>CANMHG010000001.1 GCA_947497585.1 uncultured Bacillaceae bacterium
TTCCCATGCCGAACACGGAAGTTAAGCTCTTCAGCGCCGATGGTAGTTGGGGGTTTCCCCCTGTGAGAGTAGGACGTTGCCAGGCTCTCTAGTTTTGGACACTGTAAAGTGTATAATACTAGATTGTAATTTCGGAGGATTAGCTCAGCTGGGAGAGCACCTGCCTTACAAGCAGGGGGTCGGCGGTTCGATCCCGTCATCCTCCACCATAGTTTTTTCACGTAACGTAGTGAAGTGAAAATAACTTTCCTTTTAAAAAAATAACTTTGTACTTTTATTTTCTTATTATGCCGGTGTAGCTCAGTTGGTAGAGCAACTGACTTGTAATCAGTAGGTCGAGGGTTCGACTCCTTTCGCCGGCACCACTTTGTACGAGCCATTAGCTCAGTTGGTAGAGCATCTGACTTTTAATCAGAGGGTCGAAGGTTCGAATCCTTCATGGCTCACCATTGTTTTTTTGCGCTAGCAAAATAACATTCTATATTTGCGGGTGTGGCGGAATTGGCAGACGCGCTAGACTTAGGATCTAGTGTCCATGACGTGGGGGTTCGAGTCCCTTCACCCGCACCAATGTTTTCTGCGTCATCAAAATAACAATTCATATGTGTTGCGGAAGTAGTTCAGTGGTAGAACACCACCTTGCCAAGGTGGGGGTCGCGAGTTCGAGCCTCGTCTTCCGCTCCAAAAAACAGTCTGCTTTCTTTATGTGCCGGGGTGGCGGAACTGGCAGACGCACAGGACTTAAAATCCTGCGGTAGGTGACTACCGTACCGGTTCGATTCCGGTCCTCGGCACCAAAGTTTTTTTCGTAACGAAGTAGAGAAAAACAACTTTCTGAAACATCACATAGCGAAAAGAACTTCCTTAAAGTGACCAGGTAATTATGTTAATTTTATGCGCCCGTAGCTCAATTGGATAGAGCGTCTGACTACGGATCAGAAGGTTATGGGTTCGACTCCTTTCGGGCGCGCCATTTAGATACACGGGGAGTAGCTCAGCTTGGTAGAGCACTTGGTTTGGGACCAAGGGGTCGCAGGTTCGAATCCTGTCTTCCCGACCAGTTTTTAATACTATTATGGGGCCTTAGCTCAGCTGGGAGAGCGCCTGCCTTGCACGCAGGAGGTCAGCGGTTCGATCCCGCTAGGCTCCATATTAATGGAGGAATACCCAAGTCCGGCTGAAGGGATCGGTCTTGAAAACCGACAGGGGTGTTAAAGCCCGCGGGGGTTCGAATCCCTCTTCCTCCGCCATTATTTATTATGGCATTTAATTTTGTTTGGCGGTTGTGGCGAAGTGGTTAACGCATCGGATTGTGGTTCCGACATTCGTGGGTTCGATTCCCATCAGTCGCCCCATTTATTTAATTAAGTATCCAAAAGTACATCAATGTCGACGACATTTCGTGATATTTCCTTCAGAAATATTTCAAAATATCCTCTTGCGGTGCGGAATCATGAAGATTATCCGAAGAGGATGATTCATGTTTGCTTCTCAATGGGCTATAGCCAAGCGGTAAGGCAACGGACTTTGACTCCGTCATGCGTTGGTTCGAATCCAGCTAGCCCAGCCATTGCTTTATAATTAGCATATTATGCGGGTGTAGTTTAATGGTAAAACCTCAGCCACGAGCATTACTTCATTGATTAAACGTCGAGTTGCCCCGACACATTTACTTCAATGAATTGTCTGGAAGAGGAAGGGGCATGTAAGGCTCTATATATCGTGAATAAATTAAAATAAGTCACAATAAATTATGCGGGTGTAGTTTAATGGTAAAACCTCAGCCTTCCAAGCTGATGTCGTGAGTTCGATTCTCATCACCCGCTCCAATTGTTTTTAAATGGGCCTATAGCTCAGCTGGTTAGAGCGCACGCCTGATAAGCGTGAGGTCGATGGTTCGAGTCCATTTAGGCCCACCATTTTTGCTTAATTGGGGAAGTACTCAAGAGGCTGAAGAGGCGCCCCTGCTAAGGGTGTAGGTCGTGTAAGCGGCGCGAGGGTTCAAATCCCTCCTTCTCCGCCAGATTATATACATAGAATATCACTTAAATTATAACTATAAGATCTTATATTTACTCACGGACATTCAAATAGGGTGACTGGTGTAATATAGGATCTTTTTTATTTCCTCTTAAGTTACTACATATTGAAGTGTTGTCAGGGATATTTCTATTTAAATAGACTACGCTAAGAGGAGAATCATTTCTCTGTTTGGAGGGATTTTTATGAATAAAAATATATATACTTTTGTAAATGAAACAATTGAGGATACAATAGGGTTTGACTCCCGTAGTAGAGAGTGTATTCGAGGATTAATCAGAAAAGCAATTGATTTTTACAAGTTAAATTCTTACGAAGAGATTGAAGAGACTGAAGATGTTAAGATACATACTATCCATATTGATTCTATGATTGAAGAGAATCTGCTATCTAAAGTCGTTGAGCATTCAATCAACTCTCAACATGATATAGATATTGAGGATATTTATAATGGGAAGATTTACCGGCATTATTAAGATATATATATTGTTAATCAGGCATTAACCTCAAATGGGGTTAATGTTTTTTATTACGAGCGTTGAACTTATAGAACTTTACATTATACATATTTGACGCAACAACTAAGAATACTAAAGAAACCATTTGTATATGCAAGTGATATTTTTATCATCATGATTGGATGCAGTTCGAGAAAGGAAACTCCATTTATGAAAAATCGAATTCCTTTTATACTATTAGCAATAATACATACATTTCTTCTAATTTTTACATTATATCGTAAAGGTAAAAAAACTTACCCTTTGCTTATGATTAGTATAGGAATAGCTTATGTATTTGAGTATTTCGTTTTGAATATCTTTAGAATGTATTGGTACTTTCCTAAGTTTTTTAAAAATAACTGGGTTGATTCAGTATTTGGTGCCTTCATGTCTCAGTCACTGTTTGTACCTTTAGCTGGAACAATGTTAACTTTATTTAATAAAGGGTGGAAATGGAGAGTAGGAGTTTCTATCACCTTCGCTATGGTAGAACGAATTTTCACCAAGTTGGGTGTTTATAAAAATAGAAAATGGAGTACAGCTTACACAGTCACTGCAATGCCTTTTTATTTCTTTATCTTATCAAAGTGGTGGGTTGCTGTACAAAAAGGGAATAAGGTAATCATCTATCTCTCCGTCTTTTTCACTTACTGGGTGAATTATACTAATGTCCTTTTTTTTAGTTTAGCTCTATTTAATAATTACAGGTTTAGAATAGGTTTATTAAAAGATAAATATTGGGAGCATTTTATTCTTGTGCCAATTTATACTTTCGTTTCAGGGTTCATTGGTACTATGACTACATTGCATTTAAATCGAAAGGTAAAATTGGCTGGTATAGCAGCCTTTCATTTAATTGATCAGCTTTTGTTTAAATATAAGGTGATTCGTCCGGCTAATTCGAAAAGTTTATATTTACTCATACCAATTCATTTATCGAACTTGCTAGTCGGTGAGTATTACTATAGTTTTATCAGGAAGAACTATAAGTTCAACAAGGGTCCCTTCAGTAAAAAGAATATAAAAAAGGGATAGTTGTTACAGAATGGATTTCTGTTTAACTATTCCTTTTGTGTTGTTTAGCTAACCTTTTTAAAGTTAGGTTTGACAGCAATATTTTTAAAATTTAAATGTAAGTCTACTAATTCTTGCTCGTCAGTTTGTTTAACTCCATTCATAATCAAAACTGTAGCAGATAAACAAAGTAAAATAAGACTAAATGTAATAATCCAAGCTAAAATCATGTTATTTCCCCCTTATAAATGGTAAGTTAACCTTAGCTTACTAGATTTTTAAATTATTTTATGTGACATAAATCACAAGAAAATAAGGTGAGGATGTATTAAAGAAATAGGCCTTGTAACATTGAATTAATTTGTGACCAATGCTAAAAAGGTGGGAAGGAGATAGTAGGTGATAGTGACTCAAACAGAATACAAAATAAAAGATCTGCAGTATGTAATACGTTCAGCGATGGAATCTGATGCTAGGCAGTTATCTGAAGTTAGATTGCAAATTGATGGTGAAACAGAAAACATGGACCGCGAAAAAGGAGAGGCATTTATAGATGAGATGGGTTTTAAAGAGATCATAAAAGTAGATACTGCCAGATTAACTAACGTATTTTTAGTAGCAGAAGTGAATAGTAGAATTGTTGGTTTTTCAAGATGTGAAGGAAGTACCCTGAAAAGGTTATGTCACAAGGTAGAATTTGGCGTTTGTGTTTTACAGGAATTTTGGGGGCATGGAATTGGAGAAAACCTTTTAAAGGAATCTATAAAGTGGGCAGACAATAATGGATTAAAGAAAATAACCCTGAGCGTACTTGAAACAAATGAGAAAGCAATCAAACTTTATAAAAGATATGGTTTTGAAGTAGAGGGGATCTTAAGAAGAGATAAGCTATTATCTGATGGTAACTATTATAATACGATTATAATGGGAAGGCTCCATCCTTCATATTGAGTAGCTAGTTTGAACCAACATTATGGAGAAAGTTGCTAAATTAACAATTTAACAATACGAAGACACCATTAGTTGCCAAGCTAATGGTTTTTTTATTTTAATGAGGACACCCATATAAAATGGGTATCCATAAAAAGAGAGTCTATTACATGTTATTTTGTTTCGGGGTCAATTCTTTTGAAAACTCTGTAAGAGCTGCTAGGTTAAAATTTGGCATTGAGCCTTTTTGATCAAGGTTAACATTATTGGTCATATTTTTGATGGAGTCCATCATATTTCGATTTTTTCCTAAACTAACTAAAGCAGCACCAATTCCAATACCAATTATTGAACCCCAAAGCCATCCTTTAGAATCCTTTTTTCGTCCAAACATACTTAATAAGTCTTGGTTTTTTATTAAATTCAAAAGTATATTGGTTATGTTGTTCATTATAATCACACCTTTAAACAGATTTTGATGCTTTTACTCCTCAACTATTACTGTTTACTTAAAGTGAATGAAGTATGATTGAAAGTTTATGGATATGTAATCAACTCCACTTCTTTCGACATATTTCTACAATCATTTCCTGAGAAATAGAACGTATGTACCATTCCAGAATATACAAAGAATAAAACAATATGCTCCAACGGAACCTATTATCGATGGGAATATCTTAGCAAAGGAGCAAAATTGCGATGGTAAAAAGACATAGTAAAAGACTGCAATGCGCAATTATTACTTGTTTAATCCTTGTATTTTCCATAAGTGGGCCAATTGGGGTACATGCACAGTATAAAAATGTACCAACCAGCGGTGTAGCAATTAATGGTAAGATGGTAAATGGAATTAATCCAGTATTAATTGGTAACACCTACTATCTTCCATTGGTACCATTATCGAAAATTCTTGGCTATAACAATATTCAGTTCTTCCAGAGTACATCAACCTTTCAGATAACAGATGGATCTACCACGATACGAACAACAATGGGGGGAACAAGAGCTAAGAAAAGTAATGAATACATTAACATCGATCCTCCAAGATGGATTAATAAAACAGCTTATGTATCGCTTCATGCGGGTAGTTCATTGTTTAATGTATATATTTCCTTTGAACCTAGCAATGGATCCTTCCAAATTCAAAAACCAGCTCAGTTGTATATCGTTCAAAGTGGAGATTCATTATGGACCATTGCAAGAGCTCACCATACAACGGTCAGTGCGCTAAAATCTGTTAACAAATTAACATCCAATGTAATTTACAATGATCAGGTTTTAAGAATTCCACCAAGAGATAGAACACATGAACTTGAGCCAATTCGTGAAAAACAACCCGTAAAAAGTAGTAAGGGTTCGACTCTGCAAGAAAAAAGAAGAAATATTATTAATGAGGCAAAAAATTACCTTGGTGCTGGCTATAAGTTCGGAGCTACATTAGCGGAGGCGCCAAGACTATTTGATTGCTCTTCCTATACTCAGTTGGTATTTAGAAATAATGGGATATCGATTCCTAGGGTTTCTAGGGACCAAGCAAGTATAGGAACTTATGTAAAAGAACTTCAAGAAGGGGATTTATTATTCTTTACAGATAGTAACTTATATTCAGATGGAAGAGTGGGGCATGTTGGAATTTACATGGCTAATGGAAGCATGATTCATGCGTCTGCTTCAAAAGGAGTTATTATCACACCAAATGTGCTAGCTAACCCTTACTGGGGTAAGAACTATTTATTTTCAAAAAGAGTGATTCAATAGTTATGGGAGGCCGCTTCTTGTGAGCGGTTTTCTTTTTTCAAAATGATAAAGGTCAGTTATACTAAAGAAAAACAAGTACGAGGAGATATAACAAATGAGAATACCCATTTATCAAATTGATGCTTTTACAAATGAATTATTTAAGGGGAATTCTGCAGCAGTTTGTCCACTGAATGAGTGGACCCAGGATGAGGTAATGCAAAATATTGCTGCAGAAAACAATTTAGCTGAAACGGCCTTTTTTGTAAAAAAAGAAAACGATTACGAGCTGAGATGGTTTACTCCAACAGGTGAGATTGATTTGTGTGGGCATGCCACATTAGCTTCTGCTTTTGTTATCTTTACATACTTAGAAAATGATAGAGAAGAGATAAGGTTTCATACTAAAAGTGGAATTCTGAAGGTGACAAAGGATGACGGTTTACTTACTTTAATTTTTCCATCAAGAGAAGGGGTTATATGCGGTGAGGTTCCCGAATTACTAATCAAGGCACTAGGTAAACATCCAAAAGAAGTCTATAAGTCCAGAGATTATTTAGCTGTGTTTGAATCTGAACAGGACATTTTAGATCTTGCTCCAAATATGGAGGAATTGAAGAAACTAGATGGGGTAGGGGTTATCGTTACTGCAAAAGGAAATGAAGTTGATTTCGTATCAAGATTCTTCGCCCCAAAAATTGGAATCAATGAAGATCCTGTAACTGGATCAGCCCATTGTACCCTAGTACCATATTGGAAGAAGGTATTAGGAAAGAGTGATTTTGTGGCATTGCAATTATCTGAAAGAGGCGGAAAGCTTTATTGCGAAGACTTAGGAGATATGGTGAAAATGTCTGGGGAAGCAGTTGCATACTTAGAGGGGTATATTAATCTGTAAAGTTTTATAGGTAACTAAATAAAGTTTACCAATGGTTTCTTTCTTGCTAGTAACTTTAGTTTAGCTACTATATAATAAATTGAAACTATAAACCTACCGTCGGAGCTAACTATAATGAATAATGAACTTTTTGGATTTGTCGTGCTCACTTTTTTAGGAGGAATACTGAGCCTTATTTTATGTATATACGCGTATTTAAATATAAAGAATACACCAGGTGGTAAGTATTATATAGTAGCTACACTCTTGGCTTCCTTCTTTACATTCTCATACGGATTTGAACTACTCAGCTATGATTTAGAACAAATAAAGTTTTGGGTAAGGATGGAATACCTAGCCCTTCCATTAATACCTGTCTTTATTTTATTAATGTGTCTTGACTATGTTGGAAAGAAGCTTAATCGAATCTTTACATTTGTCCTATTTGGAATACCATTTGTTACGATGACACTTCATCTTACAAATGATTTTCATCATCTTTACTATTCATCTGTATCATTGAAAATAGATAGTCCATACCCTATCGTAGAGCTAGAGCCTGGATTTGGGTTTGTTATTCATTCTGTCTTTTTATATGGGGTAGTTGCAGTTAGTGTTGTTGTACTACTATTGGAACTTAGAACATTATCCTCTAAACTTAAACAACAAATCTTGTTAATGATCACTGGAGTGTTAATTCCGATCATTGCTAGTGTCTTTTATATTACAGGTTTAAGTCCAAATGGTGTAGATATTGGTCCAGTATCAATGTGCTTTTCGTTTGTGTTTCATGGTATTGCACTGTTATCTTATAAAATGTTTGATATTACTCCTATTGCTAGGGAAAGGATTTTTGAGAGCATTGATGAAGGTGTATTAGTATTAAATCAAAACAATATTATTGTTGACTATAATCAAGCCATGATAAATGTGTTACCAGTGTTAAAACCTAGTTATATCGGTCAGAAATTAGATACTATTAATGTTATAGATTCAACTTTCTTATCACTAGCAATGAACGAGACAGAAACAGATTATCACTATACTGGTGAGGGAAACTCACACTATTACCAAGTCAAATTTACTCCAGTATTGAATAGTAAAAACATACTTATTGGTAAAATAATGACCTTTACGGATGTAACTAAGCGAGTGTTACTTGAGGAACAACTTAAAAGGTTGGCAAGTACAGACGGCTTAACCAACATCTACAATCGTGCTTTTTTTGTGAAATCAGCCGAGGAATATCTTAATATAGGTACACCCATTTCAGTGATTATGTTTGATATTGATCATTTTAAGAAAGTAAATGATACATATGGTCATGTATCTGGGGATGCGGTCCTTTGTAATGTGGTCGAAATTGTAAAGAGTTGTTTAAGAGAAGAGGATCTATTCGGTAGATTCGGTGGTGAAGAGTTTCTTATTTGTTTAGCTGGAACAATAGATGAAGCTATGAACGTAGCACATTCGATCAAGGAAAGTATTCAACAGATGCCTACTGTCGTTAGTGGTCATTGTATCTCAGTAACATCTAGTTTTGGAGTTACAAATACAGCTTTCACTGAAAGGGAACTTTCCGTGCAAGCTCTTATAAGTCAGGCAGATCAGGCTCTTTATGTAGCTAAACAGAATGGAAGAAATTGTGTCGTGTCATTTAAACAACCTGTTGAGGTTTCTTAGTTGAAATAGGAATGACAGAATTCATATTAATATTAAAGCAACCTCTTTCTTAGCGTATTTCATTTAAGAGAGAGGTTTTTTAGTTGGTATAAATCAATTATTTTTTTCCTTTGTTAGGTGTTTAGGATTAACATTAAACATAAGAGTGATGAGTTATTAACCTGGTAAGAGGATATATTAGTTTCACTAGGTTATAATTGAGGTGATAGGATTTTTAGGAGGATGTATGTTGAAAACAGATTTGCTATTCGAAGCCAGGGAGTTTGTTACTACCTGCTATAACGAATTAAATAAATCAAAACAAGAACTAGATAATCGGTTAACACAAATTAATGACCAAATAAAAGGCCACGGGACTTATAATCATACATATCAAGAGCTAGAATATGGCGCGAAAGTCGCCTGGCGCAATAGTAATCGTTGTATAGGAAGATTATTTTGGGACCAACTACACGTATTTGACCATAGAAAAGCATCTAGTGAGGAAGAGCTTTTCAAGGCCGTCTGCCAACATATTGACTATTCAACAAATAAAGGGAAGATACGTCCAACTATCAGTATTTTTCCTCAAAAAAGTTCGGATCGAGCTATAAGGATATGGAATCATCAACTAATCCGTTATGCAGGATATGAAACGGAAAGAGGAATTATAGGAGATCCTCATTCTGTAAGACTAACAGAAGCCTGTATTAAACTAGGATGGGAACCGAAATTTGGAAACTTTGATGTATTACCAGTTGTCATTCAAATAAATAATAATCATCCAAAATTTTTTGAAATTCCTGATGAATTAATTTTGGAAGTTCCTATTCGCCATCCGGATTTTCGTTGGTTTGAAGATTTGCAGTTGAAATGGTATGCAGTTCCAATGGTCTCGGATATGAGTCTAGAAATCGGAGGAATAACGTATACTGCTGCACCATTCAATGGTTGGTATATGGGCACCGAAATTGGAGCTAGAAACTTAGCCGATACTTCTAGGTACAATATGCTTCCTAGAATTGCTGATTTAATGGGCATAGAGAATAGGAGTAGCAGTTCTTTATGGAAAGATCGAACTCTTGTTGAACTAAATACCGCGGTGTTACATTCTTTCAAAGAAGACGGAGTAAGCATTGTAGATCATCATACAGCTGCTCAACAATTTAAACTTTTCGAGGAGAAAGAAAATCAAGTAGGGAGGAACGTAACTGGAAATTGGGCTTGGCTAATTCCTCCGCTCTCACCGGCAACAACCCATATCTACCATAAACCATATAAGAATGATATCGTAAAACCTAACTATTTTTATCAGGAAAAACTACCCTAAGCTGTCATACAGAAGAAACTTTATTGGGTTAGAGGAGAAAAAAGAATGCAACCTTACATTACCATCGGAATTGGAGCAGTTATCTTAAACGACAAGAATGAAGTATTGTTAGCTCTACGTGGAAAAGCTCCCGAACAAAACAAATGGAGTATTCCTGGGGGGAAAGTTGAGTTATTCGAATCGTTAGCTGATGCAACTATTCGAGAAATTAAAGAAGAAGTTAATCTAGATATCGAAATTGATAAATTGCTATGTACTGCTGAAACAATTGATAAAAGTACAAATGAGCATTATGTGTCCATCGTTTATAGTACTAAAAATGTACAAGGCACGTTGAAAAACATGGAGCCAGATAAGTTACAAGATGTTCGCTGGTTCAATCTATCAAATCTTCCAGAAGAACTGGCTTGTTTCTCAATAGAAGCAATAGAGATAACAAAGAAACATTTTAGTTTAGCTAGATAGGAATTAAAAACCTCTCTTTCCAAGTCTTAAGACAGTGGGAGAGAGGTTTTCTTTTTAGTTAAGCTTCTTTTTATCCTTACTTAAAATCGTTAACTCATACTCTTCATTTCGAACATCCTTTGTTCTCTCATCCAATTTGATGAAATCGGTGATTTCTTTTTCGATACGTTCGACATAATCTTTTGCATCAGGATCAGATGATTTTATTGACGTTTTTAATGTAAGTTGCAATGGATAAGGATGGAAAGAATATGAAAAGGTAGTAACCTTAAAATCCTTATTCTCCATTAATCCATGACCAATAATGTGAACTATGCCTTGAAACCTTAGTTCTTGCTCACGGGCTCTTCTATCAATCTGTGTTACTCTCATCCTAAATTCCCCATGTTCTGCGGATATCTCTTTTAATCGTGCTTTTAATTCTTTCGTACCTTTTTCGGTTTTGTATACAGAAACATACATGAAATTATCGGTAAAGCGCACCTCTAATGGGAAGGCTAGCTCATGGTTAAGCTCCTCAAGCAAATGTGTAATTTTTCCTTCAAGTTCTTTAGCTTTCTTTTCTTTTTCTATCTCATCAGGACTTGGCTCATAAAGAGAAGCTAGTTGCTCTTTCACATCTTTTACTTTAATTTCAAATTTCCCGAGGTCTTTAGATTGTAATGCTGTAGTTAGATTCGAGATTACTTCGTCTTCTATGTTCTTAACTTCTTCTTTTGAACCAGCTATAGAAACAATGATTTTGTTATTCTTAATTTCAATATCTCCAAGTTTATACTCATTCTCTCTTATTACACCATAAACGGTATCGAACAATTCAGTCTTGTGTTCTTCTTGTTTAATAAATTGGCTAAGATACGGAATCGTAGACACAACCTTTGCCATAGCTGGTGAGACATATGTTGAACCAATTAATAGGAAGACCAATGCAGCTAGGGTTATTCCGGTAAAAGAAATTCTTGTTGCAAACCTTCCTAGGCGATTAGGTTCACTTTGTGTACTTGTATCTTTAAGATTCTTTACATTCTGTAAAACAAATTGCTTATGTGTTTGTTCAAATCGGAGATTATTTTTTTCTTGTTCTGGGTAATCCCATTTGTTTTTCATACTATATCTCCTCCTTTATTGAGCTTTTAGTGCAGCTCTGGCCCGATGAAGTCTTGATTTTACGGTATTCATCTTAATACGGAGTAACACCGAAATCTCTTCTATTGTAAGTTCTTCATAGTAATACAGAATAATTACCTCTCTGTAGTTAACAGGTAGCTCTAACACTCTATGAAAAACTTCCTCATTCTCTTCAAATTCTATAAGGCTATCCTCTGTTGATTTGGTGCCACTTGTAAAAAGTGAGCTAAGGATATCTTTATAATGGATGTTTCTAGATGACCAACTACCAATGGCATCTTTACATTTGTTCACCGTTATTCGATAAATCCAAGTTTTATAAGAGGACTTGTTTTGAAATCCATCTAGATTTTTGTAGCAGCTAATAAAGACCTCCTGGGAAATATCTTCTGCAAGCTGCTTTTGTTTCACGTACGTATAAGCAAGTCTCATGACCATATCTCCATACTCTTCCATTAACCATTCAAGCTTAGCTTCTTTAGACAAATGATTAACATCAGAGAGGGAGGTGGAGTTGATTTGTATGGCTTTTACATGCATGTATGTAGTGCCCCCTTTCTGTTTTTAAAAGGCTATTTAGTTTATAAGACCGGTCTTACATAAACGTTAGACGACGCTATTTCTTTTTGGTTCCATTTTTATTTAATTATTTCAAAGTAAGTATCTATTCATGGTACAATAGCTTTATCTGTTTTTTGGAAAAATAATACTTATAGATTATAACTCTACTAGAGGGCGATGGAAACGGAGAGTGATTGCATGAATGTCAATGTGATTATTGGCTGGCTTATTTTGTTCGGGCTATTTTTCTTAATTAGTCATTACTTAAAGAAGCATCTTGGCATTAAAACTAGAGAATGGGTTTGGATGTTTTCTGATAAAAGAAAACCTGTTTTCAGGATTGTTTATTCTAGTATCTTTGTATTGTTTTTATTTGGTATGTTTCAGCTGAATTTTGAACCTGGCTCAGAAAATTACTCATCTGTTGTAAAAACAAGTCCTTTGTTTGCTGCGATTTTTCTTCAAAGTATTGTTAGTGGAATTGAGGAATGGGTTACAAACCGGGAGAAGAAAGCTTATTATCATGAGTGGCTAGGGTCTATATTGATATTAGGATCATTTCTAGTAATAGTTTTGTTTGGAGTTTCATAAGGATGAGGGGATTTAGGTGTCCGAAATAATTGATTTTCGGGAAAAGAGGGTCACGTAAACGGATTTATGAGCCCTGAAAACCACGAAACCCGCAATCTGAGGTCACATAAATGAATTTATGAGCCCTCAAAATCATGAAACCCGCAATCCGAGGTCACATAAATGAATTTATGAGCCCTCAAAATCACGAAACCCGCAATCCGAGGTCACATAAACAGATTTATGAGCCCTGAAAACCACGAAACCCGTAATCTGAGGTCACATAAACAGATTTATGAGCCCTCAAAATCACGAAACCGGCAATCCGAGGTCACATAAACAGATTTATGAGCCCTCAAAATCACAAAACCCCAATCCGAGGTCACATAAACAGATTTATGAGCACCCAAATCCAGAAATCCCCGACCCGAGGTCACATAAAACACTCTCAATACACTCTCCTCACAAACATCCTCAACCCACCAAAAAAGAAGACCAGGAAACTACCTAAAATCACAAAAACAAGAGTTTGAATACTGAAAAAAAACATACTGTCTGTTCCTTCCATCGGGATCATGCCAAAAAAAGGCTGAGCCCATGGATAATACGGACCGAACTTTTCTGAGTTCACAGCTAGAATACTAGGGAAGGTGAAAATAACATTAATGGCCATAGGTGCTGCAAAGCTCCTCCAAGCCGTTGAAACCCAAAGTTGTAATGCAACTAATGGGAATGTTGCGATCCATCCGCCTAACAGACTCATCAACACAAGCTCTAAAGGAAAAGATCCGGACATTCCTTTTACTGTACCGGCTAAAAATAGACCCGGGAGGAGAAGGAGCTGCATGATACCAATCAATAACATAATCATTGTAAACTTTGCAAGATAAAGTTGGTAACGAGGTAGCGGGAGTGTTAGCATCTGCTTCCATCCACCATCTAAATGTTCATAACGACAAACAAAACTAGCAAAAACGCCTGTAATCATTGGAAGAAATAACGTGCCATGTGTAAAAACCATTGCATAATAGGAATTTAGCCATTCATTATCAGATACAGCAAAACCACCACTAAAGGCGATGATGGTACATATCAATGGACTTACAATGATTAACTGAGTAATTTTTGTTCTTCTTATTTTTAAAAACTCTGAACGCAAGGTATTAACAAATACATTCATTCTTCCACATCCCTCTTTTTAAAATGAATGGTGGCCATGAGGAAAATAACAAGTCCTGTGCCCATTCCTAAATACGCACTATATACGGGTACCTCCCAATTATTTAGTAACGAAGGCCATTTCCAAATCACCCAATCTGGCATTTTAAAAGAGTAGGTTGAAAATAACGCTCCTAAAATACCGATCGTGATAGCTGCCCCTTGATGACTATAAACAACTGCTATCCAAAGCTGTAAAGCCAAAATAGGTAATGCAGCTAAATAAGAGAAGAGTGCCATTTTCGCTATGTCTACCAAAGGGATAGAATCTACCCCAAATCCTAAAGAAACTCCTAAGATAACCGTTCCTACAACAAGTAGTAAACTAGCAGTCCCTAACAGTACAATACTGACAATAAATTTTGCTAATAATAATGAATGCTTGTTTATCGGTAATGAAAGCAAATGCTTCCATGAACGATTTTCGTGATCAACCTGGGCGACAATGGATGTAATGATCGCCATTCCCATAATTAAAACTGCAGGCAATAATGATTGAACATTCCCTATTAAGCCTCCCCAAAGGTTATCCTCGTATCGTTTCGTTAAGTATTCATAACGAACTCCGAAGTTCAAAGCTTGAAGAGCTACCACTCCGAAGGGACCGAGGAAAATGAGGAACCAGGCCCACTTGCGCTTAAGCTTTAAAAATTCAGCTGCTAGTAGATGATGCAACATGACCATTATCCTCCTCAATAATTTTTAAGAATATCTCTTCAAGTGAGGATGTGTGCCCTTCAACCCGATAGACCGGTATATGATTTTTTACAAGAGACTCAACTACCATGGCAACCGTAGTATGGTCTGCGTTGTGTAAGTAAATAGAGTCGTCCTTTTGTTCACACTCTAATCCTTTTGCGAGTAGTAAGTTCCAAGCCGTTCGTGTTTGCCCCACTTCTAATCGAATCGAACTTCTTGAATTTTTACGTAACTCTTCAATGGAATCTTGGAAAATAAGTTGCCCTTTCGAGATAATTCCTACATGTGTAGCCATCTGATCAATTTCACTTAGTAGATGACTAGATACAATAATTGTTAATCCACTTTCAGAAGCAAGTTGCTTCAAAAGGTTACGAATCTCTTGGATACCTGAAGGATCTAGACCATTGGTTGGCTCATCCAGAATTAAGATCTCTGGATTTCCAAGTAAAGCTGTAGCAATTCCCAAGCGTTGCTTCATTCCTAATGAAAATTCTTTCACCTTTTTTGTGGCAGCAGATGTTAATCCAACGATTTCTAATACTTCCTCAATTCGCGTTTTGTTTACACCTAGTATTTTTCGATATACTTCGAGATTTTCAATTGCATTTAAGTGTCCATAATAAGATGGCGACTCAACTAAGGATCCAATTTTCCGTAAAATCTCCATTTTACTCTTTTTGAAACTTTTGCCAAAGAACGATATATCACCATAGGTTGGCGTTATTAAACCCAAAAGCATACGAATCGTCGTTGTTTTACCAGCACCATTTGGACCCAAAAATCCATAAATCTGTCCTTTCTCAATTTTCAAATTAACTGCGTTAACAACATATTGCTGCTGACGTCCATACTTTTTAGTTAGATTTTTCGTTTCAATAAAATAATTCATGATTTTATCACCTCGAAACTTAGTATAAACAGCAAAGGTTAAAATCCGAGGAATATGAAGTTTAAGTTTTGTTTAAATCTAGCATCTGTTTTGATTAAACTTGGAAAATTTTGTTTTCAAATGATAGCAGATTGTTTACGATAAGGTTGGAGATTAATAATTGGAGCTGAGAAAATTTTGAAAAGCATTCTATATATAGAAGATGAAAAAGATATTGGGGCATGGGTAAAAGAAGAATTAGAGACCAATGGATATGAAGTTACCTGGTTAACATCTGGGGATGGAGCAATGGAATATCTAGAAAGTACAGATCTTATCATACTAGATGTGATGCTTCCTGGATTAGATGGATTTTCATTGGGACAGCGTTTTAAGCGTGAATACCCAGAGACTCCTATTTTAATGCTTTCAGCAAGAATAGCAGTAGAAGACAAGGTACAAGGGTTAACCTTTGCAGATGATTATGTGACTAAACCGTTTCACCCAAAAGAGATTATCGCCAGACTAGAGGTGCTTTTAAGAAGATATAACAAATATCAGGAAAAGCTAGTACACTTGAGGCATCTTGAGGTTAATATAGAGGAAAGCCGGATTCTTGATACACGAACAAATGAGGAGATTATCTTGACTGGCAAGCAGTATCATATTTTCTTTTATCTTTTAAAACACTTGAATCAAATATTAACGAAAGAACAAATTTATGAGGGGATATGGAATGAGTCCTTGATTGAAGGGGACAAGTCATTGATGGTCCATATCCGACATTTACGAGAAAAAATAGAAATTGATCCTAGCAATCCAACAATCCTTGAAACGATACGTGGGATAGGGTATAGGGTGAAAAAATGAAGTTGAAAATGTCGCTACAAACAAAATATCTGTTATTAATTGTAGGAGCCATTTTAGCCATTCCTTTTCTACTTACGATTTTATCAATGGTTGTTTTTCTACCTTTTATCTATGTATCACAAGACGAGTATGGACATGTTTATCAGGCTAATGAACTTGAAACCATGTGGCATGAAGAGGCTGAGCAGTTAGAAGGTAAAGGGAGAGAGGAGATTACCAAAGCTTTACTAAAGGTAAAGTCTCAATACCAAAAAGCGGGTATGTTTTGGGTTAATCAGGTTGGAGTCACACAGGAGGTAATTGATCCATTTGGAACGATTCCTAAGAGGTGGTCAGCTTCAGATAGTATTTCTTTTATGAAAAAAAGCTTTGGTGGAGATCCGTTTACAGTTGTCGCTTTTATAGGTAAAGACAGAAATCAAGGTTTTATGGTTTTTCAAATGCCGAAAAAATATATGGAACCTCCATTGGTCCGTTTGCGAGATCAATATAGTTACATCTATATCTTAACATTTGTGGTTTTACTTTCTTGTTTTCTGCTTATATCCTGGTTGTTTTTTAAGGGAATTCGTAAAAGACTAGTTCGTCTTCAGGAAGCAATGTCGATACCAATTCATTCATCCATACCGAACCCTATAAAGCTGAGTAAAGAAGATGAAATAGGAAGATTAGAAGAGTCATTTAATGATATGGTATCTGCACTACAAGACAGTAGGAAAAAAGAGCAAAAGGAGTTAAAGCTTAGACAGCAACTCATTGCTAACCTCTCACATGATTTGAGAACTCCTTTAACTGTTTTACGAGGTAATTTATATAGCTTGAAAAAAGAAATACAATCTGAAAAGTCGATAGAGCTAGTTGAAACGATGGATGACAAAATTAGTTATATCGCAGATTTAATTGAAAATCTTTTGTCTTACACATTACTGTCATCTGGAAAATATCCGTATGAGCCTCAGCAAATAAACATTGTTCGACTAGTACGTAACCATATTGCTACTTGGTATTCAGTTTTGGAAGATGAAGGGTTCGAGATTGATATAGACTTACCTGAACAAGCACTATATTGGGTGATAGATGAAAAGTGGTTGAAACGAATATTGGATAACGTTCTTCAAAATGTGTTGAGACATGCGAGAGACGGCAAGTTCGTAAGAATCGCTATAAGAGAGGAAATCCTAATTATAGAAGATAAAGGACCTGGAATGGACGGGGCAACTAATGCACCAAAGGGTACAGGAATAGGACTAACGATCATTTCAATGATGACAAAAGAAATGAACATTAAATGGATGTTAGAAACAAGTGAGAGCGGAATAAAGATGACTTTTAAGCAAGGATAAAAGGTAGTCTCTAAATACGTACTTGAAGGTGGAAATAGTGAAAAAAGGGATTTTATTTACGTTAGGGTATTGTTTATTTATACTACTCGCAGTTGGTATAGGAATTTATTATTCTACACACGAAGATAAATTGACTAGTCAAAATGAAGTAAAACATGCCTTCAATGAAGCGCTAAAAGCGGAAGAGAAAAGACTTGAGATGAAGAAGGAGTCAGAAGACCCAGACAAGTGGACTCCTTCACCAGGATTCATCCTGACAGCCATTTCAATTGGGGCGATCTTAGATATCGTAATTGTTATCTGGTGGGCACGTCATGAAAATAGGAAAAGGGAATTAGAAGCAGGAACCAATCTAACAAGAAAAAAGAGATTAACAGATTCAATTCTGTTTTGGTGGGTAATTGGATTAGGGATTGTAAGGAAAAGAAATGATAAATTAATTGTGGACTGGAAGTATGTAGTTGCTTATTTAATACTAGGGTTGCTCTTAAAGGTTTGGTTAACAAAAGAACTGTTCTAGTGAGGATACACTACAAAAATCAAAGCCTAGCTTCATTATTAAAGAATTGGAAGCAAAGCACATTGTTGCCGAGACTAATTCAAAAATGACTGACTATCTAAAACGGCTGAAGAATTACAGGCATTAATTAGTAGATTTAAAGTATAAAACAAAACAAAGTGAAAAGTCATTGGAATATTCCAATGACTTTTTTTTCTGTCTTCTTTAGTTAAGCATATATAGATGGACTTTATTTCTGCCCGAATTTTTAGCGGTATATAGGGCTTGATCGGCTTCCTCAATCAGCATATCTAGATTTTTGTTAGTAGAAGTGCTGCTAATTCCCATCGATATGGTTAATTTTCCAGAAGGCTGTTGTTCTTCTCCATAAAACGGGTAGGTTTCAACAAGTTTCCTAAACCGCTCAGCTATCGAAAAACTGGTTGTTTTGTTTACGTTCGTAAAGCAAATGATAAATTCCTCTCCACCGTATCTGGCAAACACATCTTCTTTTCTCATGCTATCATTTAAAAGTTGTCCAATGGTTCTTAGTGCAGCATCACCTGCTGGGTGCCCATGTGTATCATTATAATTTTTAAAGTGATCTACGTCGAACATTGCAATAACATAAGGTGTGGAATTTTCCGTTATTGAATTGACTCTACTTCTAAAATACCTTAGATTATACAAATTTGTCATGTTGTCATGTCTTGAATGAAACTCCAATTCATTTTTATATAACAAATTTTGATTAACATCATTGTTGATTAGTCCAATAATTAACAAGCTGATTCCCTCAAATATAAGCATAATTAAAGTTGTCGTGAGGGTAGCTGGGGTAGTCAAAATCATTAGGAATGATTTTATGATTGAATAAGTGCCAAAGCCTAAAAACATATGCTTTAGGTTTAGGATTGTTAATGGAGGATTAAATGCTTTTCTTTTGTGAAAGATTGCACCAATCGCAAAGGGAAGGAGAAGTGCTTGCGTAATACCCTGAATAACAGAAGGACCACCTAATTCATAACGATACCATGAGGGTAAAATGGTTGCAATCAATCCAAGCTTCCATCCACCTAAATAAGAAATAAAATAGATAGGGATTCCCCTTAAATCAATCCGCATTCCTTCATGTAACAATGGATGGTGCATAATCCATATACTTAATAAACTAATAACTAATGAAACAATCCAAATGATGTTACTAATTTTTTGCAATCTAAGTATTAAGTACTCTTTTAATTTTAAAGCAACATACATAAATGAAATTATTAATGTGATATTTGCAATAAATATATCCAGTACTTCGTGCATGGGGAATTCTCCTTATTTTGTATCCTATCGAAATTATTTTTATGTTAAAACCTTTTAATATACAGAGTGAGCCAATAATATTAAGTTCCATTTTTGTCGAGTAGGTTTATTAATTTAACTATATCGTTTGCTGAAGATACAAAGTTTATGTATAGAGTTTACAGGTGAACAGTTGCTATCCGAAATATATGTTTGGTACCTTCTTCAAATGGATATACGATAAGGTGTATTTTCAATAGAATGAAAAACACATAATTAAGAGAACCTAAAAGAGCAAAAAAATTTCTAAGTCTATAAAGGAAGTTACCTATGCATAATAGCCAATCCTATGAGGAAATAAGAGAGCTTCACGAAGTGTTAGTTCAAATGAGAATAGAAAATTGGCTACATAATGATTTGTTTTCTTTTCAATGGTGGATACTGTTAGTTGTTTTTATTGTACCGTGGTTAATATGGTGGGTGTATGTTGAGAAGAAGAGAATTTATGAAATACTTTTATTTGGTATGTTATTAACAAATTTAGTCATTATGCTTGATGATCTAGGAGTGGAGCTTCATCTTTGGTCTTATCCTTATCAGTTATTAAGTCTTATGCCGCGACTTATTCCGATTGACCAAGGTATTATCATTGTTTTCCATATGTTTTTATATCAGTTTTATAAGAGTTGGAAGAGCTTTGTTGTCGCTAATATTATTATGGCCATCATTTTTAGCTATATTTTTGAACCAATTACAGTATGGTTAGGCATATACAAGCTTGAGAATTGGACATACACTTTTTCATTACCCATCTATGTTTTAAAAGCGATATTAATAAAATGGCTAGTAGATGAAGTGCTACTTAAAAAGAAATATTCATAAGTAAACGAATTGGAGACATGATTATTTTACTTCTCTTTTACCTCCAACTCAAAATGTTATTTAATACGATAATTTGAAAACTGACCCCAATATTCAACCTTGTTGTATTCTGAACTAGTAGATTGGAAATGAACAATAATGGGTGAGAATTCTAGCCACGGGTAGACATGGAAGAAGGTTTGATCACCGTAGCGAATGGCCTCTATTGCAAGTGGTAGTTCACGTCTGAAAATGGTATTTCTTATTTTCACAGTATTCTGATCGAATTCACCACCGTCTACATATAAATGAATGTAATACACCCATTCACCATTTACATTTAACCATTCACCAAGCACTTCATCTCTCATTGTTTTATTTATCTTATTATAAGCAAATTGTGTGCCAATCGCTAAGAATAACTCACCTGTATCATCTGAATGTGTGAGAGTGTGGCGGCGGTGACAGACGGGGAAGAGGGGAGTTGCCCCAGTTCTATATTCCACTGACAGTTTACTAGGGTTTAACTTGGTCATACCATATCACATCCTATAATATTTGGTCATCATATCATATGTTTAGGGTTAATTGAGGTGAGGAAAACTTAGACTTTTATGGTATAGTGGAAAAAGTACTTGTTTTATTAAGTAATAAGTGTTAACTAATGGCACCATCGTAGAACAGTATGAAAGGACTAATTATAAAAAGGGTGAAAATTGAACGTGGAATGGAAAAATATTTATCGGGGTTTTATTATGGGGATTAGTGATTTAATCCCAGGCGTTAGTGGAGGAACAATTGCTGTTATCCTCGGAATATATGATCGGCTACTTGAAGCAATCAGTAAATTTTTTAGTAGAGAATATAAACAGCAATTAGGATTTTTAATTCCGTTGGGAATTGGTATTGGCTCAGCTTTATTATTGTTAAGCAGATTAATTGAATATTTATTGCACCATCATTATGAACCTACGCAATTCTTTTTCATTGGATTAATTATAGGAGTTATTCCATTTATGATAAAACAGGCAGATGTGAAAAAGAATTTTTCAATGAAACATTATTTAGTACTAGTTGTTGCTGGGTTTGCCGTGGCATCTATGGCTTTTATGAATCCTGACAAATCCATAGAGCCAATTACATCTTTAAACTTAGTATCAATAATAGGTTTATTCTTTTCAGGTTGGCTAGCAAGTATGGCTATGCTTCTACCTGGAATTAGTGGTTCATTTATCCTGTTGTTATTAGGAGTGTATTCAACAGCTATCAATGCTCTTTCTACTTTAAACCTTCCAATTATTACTGTGATAGGAGCGGGTGTTATTGTAGGTTTTATCATTAGCAGCAAGGGGATAAGGTACGCACTTACCCATATACCTCATATGACATATGCAGTCATTATAGGATTAATTATTGGGTCCATTTTTGTTGTTTTCCCCGGTCTAACAGTTCCTTTTACAACAATAATTATGTGTATTTTTACATTTTTATTAGGTCTGGGCTTAACAGTTTTATTTGGTTCAGGTAAGCTATCTCAGGAAGGTAAAGCATCATCTTAAGTTACTAAATGTCCAAAAATTATTTAATAGGAAATTCACAATAGGAATAATAAGTACTGTAAATAGTTCTCCAATAAAGTAGTGTAATAAGAAGACGGAAACAATAGTATACATAATGCCAAAATTTAATAAAAAGCCAATCGAGGCGACAATTGCAAACTTTACTAATTGTGAATGAGAGTAGCTCCCTCCAAAGGTATATCTTTTATTAAGGAAGTAAGAAAAAAGGGTCATGATAATAAACGAGAAGATGGATGCGCCAACTGGTTCTATGTTAAGTTTTTCAACACAAATAAACATCGAGAGAAAATAAATAGAAGTACATAAAATACCGACAAGACTGTATTTCATGAATTTTTTGAGAAGATGATTACTGTTCAACATCATAATATTCCTTTCTAGATGGGGGATAAATCTAGAACGCGGTGATATACTGATCACCGCGTTTTATTTTGTTACATTAATCGATTAATGAAAAGGGTAGCAATACCAAAATAGATGAACAAAGATAACACGTCATTTAAAGTAGTAATGAGCGGGCCTGAGGCAACGGCAGGGTCAATTTTAAATCTGTGAAGAATTAATGGAACAATTGTGCCTGCTAATGTTCCAATAATTAAAGTTATGATGAGTGTACTACCGATAACAAGACCAAGAATGGGGTTTCCCTGCCAAAAATAAGCAATAATTGCAATCAGGATACCACAAGTAAAACCAATCATGACCCCTACGCTAAATTCCCTCAAAATTAACTTAATCACAACTCCCTTATTAATGTCACGAGTTATTAGACCTCTAACAACAACAGCTAGAGATTGAGTTCCTGTATTCCCCGTCATACCGGCTATCATAGGCATAAAGAAAGCAAGTGCAACGGCTTTCTCTATGGTCGCCTCAAATGTACTAACAATCGTTCCTGCAACTAGGCCTATAAATAATAATAAGATTAACCAAGGTAGGCGGCGGTAAGCTGCAATAACCGCTTTTGTATCAAAGTCGATGTTTTTACCAGACGCCGATAACTTTTCAATGTCCTCTGTGGCTTCCCTTACAACAACGTCAATCATATCATCTATAGTTAAGATCCCCACTAAAACTTGATCATGATCAACAACAGGGACTGCTAGAAAGTCATATCTCTGAATGAGTTGAGCTGCTTCTTCCTGATCAGTGTCTACAGTTACAGAAATAACACGTTCAAACATTATATTTTTTATAGGCTCATCTGGATCAGATAGAATCAAATCACGATATGAAACAACACCAATAAGTTTCTTATTGCTATCAATTACATAAAGATAGTTAATAGTTTCAGCAATTTCTGCGTAGTGCCTTAATTTGTTGACAACATCTCGAACGGTAAAATGATGAGGTATCCAAACGAACCGATTTGTCATGAGTCTTCCAGCAGTCTCTGGCTCGTAATTCATTAGACTCTGTACAACTATCGACTCTTCTTTTTTCATAACTGCTAGAAAAGTCTCTTGGTTTTCTGGAGGTAACTCGTCTAGTAAGTTAGCCAAATCATCGTTATCCATTTTATCCATTACTTTTGAAACTTTTTCTACACTTAGTTTACTAAGAACACTCTGTTGTTGTTCCCATTCTAATTCCTCTAGTATATTGGCTAACCGTGCTGTATCAAGAATTGATAAAAAACGTTGTTGATGTTTTGAAGGAAGAGATTCATAGATTTGAGCGATATCATATGGATGTAGCTCATCGATTAATAGTTGTAGTTCAACTTTTTTAGCCTCTTTGAGATATTTGATGACATGTAGTGTTAGTTCAGTTTGACTTAAGTTTTTAACCATATTACTCACCTTCCTTAAAGGAAAGCGCGTCCATTAAAAAGAAGAACCAAGAGTTACGCCACTTGGGTGATTTGAAATGAACTTTTTCCTTATTAATTTTACGTAACAACTTATGGAACATCGATAGGTATCAGGACAACTATCCAAAGTCAAACCACCCCCTTATATAAAAATACACCTTCAATGAATGAAGGTGTATTGGTTGTTTACAACATAAAGAAATATTCCCTCATTCGTAGAGCTTTAGCACTGTGCGGCATAGGAATAATCCAGCTACATTAAAAAACACCTTAATTCGATGATTTCTGTTGACCCATTGGCGTCTTTGGACGTTTCTGGGCAGTAGCTTGTCTCCGGCACAGGAGCCTCACCTAACGATTCTATTAACTTGACATACTTAAACTAAATGATTACTAGGGTTATGTCAATAGCAATATCTGTTTATTATAATACTTAAAAAATCATAGATTTTCTCTAGATAATCATAATGAAAATTCATTGGGCATATTCTATTACATGCTAATGGGACGAGGGGGATTATGAGTGTCTTAAAAAGAATATCTGTTATATTCGTTAGTGCCTTATTGATAAGTGCAGGCGTAAATGGTTTTATTATGCCGAATAACATCATTGACGGTGGAATGATCGGAATTGCTTTAGTATTGAATTATAAATGGGGTTTCAATATAGGAATGAGCTTTATAGTACTTAGTACACCTATTTTCTTGGTGGTTTGGATGTACCATAAACGTTATTGTTTTAATAGTTTGATTGGGATGGTCATAACAGGAATCTTAATTGAATTTTCTCTTTTTGCTTTTGTCGGACAATATTATCACCCATTACTAGGTTCAATACTTGGAGGTTTATTTGTTGGACTGGGAATTGGCATTCTTTTTCTAGTGGATATTAGTACAGACAGTATTGATTTATTAGCTCAACTGGTTGCTTTTTTAACTAATTATAATGTTGGAATTATAGTCTTTTTTTTCGATTTTATTATCATTCTACTAGCTTCCCCAATCTTGACGAATTCAGGGATTATCTTATCTTTAGTTACCATATCTGTTAACGGATTTATCGCTTCACTAATTATCTATCTAAAAGACCAATCCTTAAACGCATAATCTAGTCACATCTCCAGTACGATATCATACAGTAAATTAATTATCGTGGAACTGGAGGATGAGTCTACTTGTCTAAAGAAAAAGTAATGAAAACGAAATATAAAAGTAAACTCGAGTTGATTCAATCAGAGATTGCTAGTAAAAAGCTTAAGGATTTTTTTGAAAAACAATTGTGTGATACATTGAATTTAACAAGGATATCAGCACCATTATTTGTAGAAGAGGGTAAGGGGATTAACGATAACTTAAATGGGATTGAACGAATTGTCTCTTTCGAAGCTTCTAATATAAAAGAAAAATTAGAAATCGTTCAATCACTTGCGAAATGGAAAAGAATAGCATTGAAAAGGTATGGGTTTATAGCAGGGCATGGCCTTTGTACGGATATGAAGGCGATAAGAAGAGATGAGGAGTTAGATCGTTTACACTCTTTTTACGTGGATCAATGGGATTGGGAAAAAGTGATAACTGCTGAACAAAGGACCAATCGTACGTTAATGGACGAAGTGAAAGCTATTTATAAGGCTATAAAAGATACTGAGTCCTACTTGTTCAAACTATATCCAGTACTTGAACCAATTTTGCCAGATGAAATTCAATTCATCACAACTCAAGAGCTTGAAAATCTATACCCTACATTAACTGCTAAGGAAAGAGAAGAAAAAATTGCTGAGAAACATGGTGCAGTTTTTATCATGCAAATTGGTGGAGAATTAATCTCCGGAGAAAAACATGACGGACGTTCTCCAGATTATGATGATTGGACATTAAATGGAGACCTTATTCTATGGTATCCAACGCTAGGATGCTCTATTGAGATATCTTCTATGGGAATTCGAGTAGATCGAAAGACATTGTTACGCCAATTGCATTTCTCAGGAAATCAAGATAGACAAGAACTAGAATACCATCAAATGATTATAAAAAATCAACTTCCTTGTTCAATTGGTGGTGGCATTGGTCAATCGAGATTATGTATGTTTTTACTTAAGAAAGCTCATATTGGTGAGGTTCATGCTTCGGTTTGGAATGAGGAGATTTTGAAGCATTGTAAAGAGCTGGATATTCCTTTATTATAGTGCTTCCTTTGATAAGCAATTCTACAAGGTTTAAATTAATAAATAGCAGAAGTAGGGATGATTTCCAGATACCAAGATGGTAACTTTAACCCTATAACAAGGGGCATATTTCAATATGCCTCTATTTTTACCTCCAGCAAGGTGAATAATCTACCATGCTTTCCTAATAATAATAATTAGGTAATTAACAGGAGGTATTGGTATGGATCTTGAAATTATATGGAAAGCAGTTGTCATGGTTGCAATTGGATTTTTATTTCTAAGGTTTGTAGGTAGGAAGTCTGTATCTCAAATGACTATCGCCACTACAGTTGTATTGATTTCTGTAGGCTCGCTTATTATTCAGCCGTTGATTGACAATAGTATCCTTAACGCTATCTTAGCAACAGGAGTATTTATCTTATTCTTAACAGTAGTAGAATACCTGGGTATGAAATTTAATGGTTTTGAAAAACTGGTAACTGGAAAAGCGAAAGTTGTGATTCAAAATGGAGAGATACAAGAAAATACATTAAAGAAAATGCGTTTGACTGTTGATAAGCTTGAAATGCAGCTACGCCAAAAAGGGGTTACAAAAATTTCCGATGTAAAAACAGCAACGATGGAACCAAATGGTCAGGTCGGCTATGAATTTATTCCTGATGCACAGCCCCTTACTGTTGGAGAGTTTAAAAAGTTGATGTCGCAACTGGGTCATACTTTTCCTCAACAACAACCATCTGTTACAACAAACACGAATCTTTTTGATGAACTAACGCAAACAAATTACCCTCCAAATCCAGAGCACTTACATTAAGAAAATAGAGCCTAATGGCTCTTTTTTTGTGTGGAATATTATATAATCGGTGTTTGTGTAGTCGGCAAAACGGTGCATTAACAGGCTATCGGGGCGGATTAGACATGAAGATGAAATAGTTGGAGCTTGAAAAGAAATAGGTTTACTTTACGTTTACGTTCCGGGGAATGGAATAAAGGTCATACCGGAAGAACATTTAATAACTTACAAAAGGGGGAAATCGAGATGAGTTTTAAAAAATCAAATCCTTGCACCACCAATTGCACAATATAGTCATGTTGTTGTTATTCCAAGAGACGCAGAACTGGTTGTTTTATCCGGGCAAATAGGCAATGACAAAGACGGTTATCTGCCAGAAGATATTGAAACACAATTTGCAAATGCATTAGATAACATAAAAAAAATTTTAAAAAGTGAAAACCTGGATACAAGTCATGTATTTAAAATTAATATATGGTTAACTGAAAAAATCGACAGAGAGTATTACAATGAAAAGTGGAGTGAATTTCACAATCAGTCAGCACCTGCTACTACTCTCGCATATGCTGCTGCCTTGGCAAGACCGGAGATTAAGGTGGAAGTAGAGACTTGGGCTGCGAGATAGAAAGATAGGGTGTAAAGATGTACATAATCATGTGTACCTTTTTATACCCTGTAGTTATTTCTTTGGCCTTTTGAGGTGTAAGGACAGAACTTAATAGGGTTGAATTATTTGTTAATTCTTTTGTAATAAAATAGGACAGTTCAACAACACTGTCCTTACTACGTTAATTAGTGGTGAATGGAGAATAAGTCGATTCGCTCTTCACTTTTTTATGCGCTTTCATGCCAAGTAAAAATCGTAAACTATTAAATCTTCGAATGATAATATGATAAATTAACATAATGATAAAGAATGAGACTACAGCAAGGAATAGCAATTTTGCATAGATAGGCCATGATAGATCATGCAAGAAATAGGCGATCAATACAATGACTGGTTGATGTAATACGTAAAATGGCATTGAAGCTTCGCTTGTGTAGGCTAAAAATTTGTTGGAGTAGGTTAGATATCGATTTGCTAAATAAAGAATACACAATAGGAGGCTCCAACAGTTAATGGTTCTTACTGCAAAATAGATCCAACTTTCAATCGTTCCAGGTTGTGGAAAGCCAATCATAAACCAAATGATATAACTGATTGAAGTGGTTATAGCTATAAATATGTGAATTTTACTTGTTTCTTTTAGAGCAGATTTTAATGATGGAGCTGAAAGAAAATAGAAGCCATACATAAACATGATTAAATAAAAAATTAGATCCCAGCCACCTAATCCTTGTGTTTTAATGATGTTTGATAGAAATAGGAAAATAGGTAGTATATAAAAATGATGGGTTTTGAAATTTTTCATTCCCACTTTTTGGAATAATGGTAAAGTTAGTAGTGAAAATACAAGTAATACAAGCAAGTACCATAAATGTAAACCAAAAAAAGCGAAATTTCCGGAACCACCAATGTCTAAATAAAGTCCGTCAAAAAAATGAGGGAGAAAGGATAAGAATGAGCCATCGTATTGTCCGTTTGTTATTCTCTCAATATATATTTGATGAGGAGTTAGAATCAAAACACCAAATGCTAGGGGTACTCCTAATTTAATAAAGCGTTCCTTCACATACCCAGACATTGTTCTGCTTTTCAGAGCATAGGCGACACTCATACCAGAGATGACGAAAAATAAGGGCATAATCCATGCTCCTACAAAAAGTGAAAAGACTAAAATGGCTTCTGAATCCAGTACGTTGTTTTTAACGTGCCATGGAAATGGGTTCACAAACATTGTACAGTGGTAAAGAAAGACAGCGAGTGTTGCAATTACACGAATCCAATCTAAATCGTATTGTCGCGTTAATGAAGAAAAGTCCTTTTCCATAATTCACCTCAAATAGTATATAGACGAACATATATTACCATTTATGTAAAAAAATAAATAGACCTCTTGATAAAAATAAAACGGCACACCAATTTGTCTATCAATGACATGTATAGTAGCATAAACGTGGAAAAAGTATCCCATGATAAAAAATAATCACACCGCTAAGCAATTTATTAATGGTTAGCTGCGGATAATGAAAGAAGGATGGAAATAATAGTTGATAATTGACATAAGCATGAGGAGAGAGAAATTTGAAAAAAGAAGTATTAAAGGTAGAAGCGATTTTAGTAGCATTTGATCCTGAAACTTTTGTTACAGATCGAGTGAACGAGGTTAATGTTGAGTTTGGAGGATTGCCAGGTGACCGACACTTTGGTCTGACTAGACCAGCAGATGTTCGTCAGCCTATGTATGAGCGTGGAACGGAGATTCTTAATAGACGACAAGTTACCATTGTATCGGTGGAGGATTGCAATCTTATTGCGGAACACCTGGGTGTACCAGAAGTTAAACCTGAATGGTTAGGTGCAAATCTATTGGTAAGTGGGATATCAGACTTTACAAAATTAACAATGGGTTCTCGTTTGCTTTTTCCTGATGGGACAGGCCTTATTTGTAATGGTGAAAACTTACCATGCAAATTACCTGGACAGGAAATTCAAAAAGCATTTCCAGACATTCCGAATCTCGATAAAACATTTATACTAGCAGGGAGAAAACGTCGAGGAATTGTCTGTAGTGTGGAAAAACCTGGTATAATTAGAAAGGGCGACGAAATAAAATTATTTATTAATAACTATGAAAAACCAATGCAGTAAAAGCTAGGAGGTAAAAGGATGACCAAGTTGGAAGGATTTCAGATTAAAGTGGCCACAACTGAAGATAGTGACCAAATCATTTCCATGTTAAAGGATTTGGCGATGTGGATGAGAGAAAACGAAATCAAGCAATGGGGTTATCTGTTAGAAGGTGGAGATGACAAAGAAATAGAACAATCTATTTTAAGTGGTGAGACGTACCTTGTTATTAAAGACACTGAACTAGTTGGTACCTTTACGATTTTAGAGGTACCTAGTGAATGGGATAGGTATGTTTGGGGAGAAGATGCTTCCATTGATGGACTTTACTTACATAGGTTAGCTTTAATTCCTTCTTTTATGAACATAGGTTTAGGTAGGAGTTTATTGAACTGGATTCAATCCAACCGATACGATAAAGAGTATATCCGATTAGATTGTGTTTCAGAGAATCGTAGATTAAATCGTTTTTATAAAGAAAATGGGTTTGAATTGGTAGGTACCAAGGATGGGCATAATAAATATGAAAAGATGATAAGAAGCTAGCCTGGCGCAGAGCCAAGCTAGCATGTAAACTGTGCTTTCCTCAATTCGTCTATTTTTTATCTTCGTCATCCTTAGTCATGTTCTCTACCGTTTCCGCAATTGCATTTGACATTTGATCAACTTCCTCCATTGTTCCTCCATGAAGCTGGCCGTCAATACCTGGTTTGTTTCTCTTACTTGGTTCAACTGGGTTGATTAATCTAGCCATTCGAACACCTCCTATATAATAGGGTGTTTACGTCTAATAACTTTTAATCATAAAAAAAACGTTAATGTTTACCAGTTAGTTTTGTCAGGCATTTACTAACAAAGAGTGAATTGATGCTATAAAAACATCACCTTCCGTTCATACTAAACGTATGTTCGGAGGTGTTTTTTTATGGATAATAAAGATTATCAACAAATTTTCAATGAGTACAAGCATCAAGGAGAAGAGCAAGCAAGAGTAGAGGCTCCCCAGAATGTTTCATCAGGAGCTGAGGAAATCGTAGCAGTTCGCAAGAATGATGATGGTGATCTGATTGCCTTTAAAACAAGCAGCGGCCGTGAATTAGATTATGTCACGGCATTGAACGAAGCAAAAGATGGAAAGCTTGCCCACGTTGACGTCTTTCACAAATATGGACGAGACATCCTACGAAGCGAACCCGATGGAGTCAAAGAAAATAACTTAGATAACCTGCCACAGTTCTAATTCTGGAACCATTCTGGGGCCTGACCCCCGGCGCGTTAAAGCTTTAACGCGTGGGAGTCAGGCTTTAATGTGCAATCGTTTGTATTTTTTTATAAATTTACATTTTAAGTATTGTGCTTAGGGTAGAAAATATTGTAAAATTAGGCGTTTTCTACAAAGCGAAGCAATATCATGTTGTTTTAATGGAGGTAATAGCTCGTGAGTGTCATCGAGGTCAAAAATTTACGTAAAGAGTATAAAATCAGTGAGAAAGACGTTGGATTGATTGGCGCAATTAAAAACGTATTTCGTCCTAAGTTCAGAACGAAAACGGCAGTGGATGATATAAGTTTCTCGATTGCTGAGGGTGAAGTTGTTGGGTATATTGGTGCGAATGGAGCTGGTAAGTCGACCACTATAAAAATGCTAACAGGCATTTTAACACCAACAAATGGTGAGGTTCTTATAAATGGTTTGGTTCCACAAAAGAATCGTGTGAGAAATAATAAACAAATAGGAACAGTATTTGGCCAAAGAACGCAACTTTGGTGGGATTTGCCAGTAATTGAGTCTTATAACCTTTTGCAAAATATCTATGAAATACCAAAAGATATTTTCGAAGAAAACTTGAATCGGTTCAGAGAGTTACTAGAGTTGGATGAATTATTAAAAACTCCAGTACGACAACTAAGCCTAGGTCAAAAAATGCGATGCGAAATTGCAGCTGCATTTTTGCATAATCCAAGGGTTGTGTATTTAGATGAACCTACAATTGGATTAGACGTTATGGTTAAAGAAAAAATTCGAGAGTTTATTAAAACAGTTAATAAAGAGAGAAAAGTTACCGTTATCCTTACCACACACGACATGCAAGATATTGAAGAAGTGTGTTCAAGAGTGATGTTTGTTGATTATGGAAAAGTCATTTATGATGGTGACCTTGAGAGTGTTAAAAATGTACTTGGTAAAACAAGAACTGTTGTATTTAACGTGAAATCCAAAAGTGAAGAATTATATGATGTGATTGAAAAGAGTGAAGGCTTGTCTCTTTTAAAAGAAACTGAAGATACACTAGAAATTCAGTTTAATAGAGAAACCGTTACTGCAACACAAGTCATCAATATCGTTTCTCCATATTGTGAAGTTGTTGATTTATCAATTCAAGAGGTTTCAATTGAAACGATTGTAAAGAGTTTATATAAATAAGAGGTGGTAAACATGTGGACATTGCGTAAAATGGCTACACTTGGTGCAATGGGTATGAAGACCACTCTAGCATATGTTGCTTCAGTATGGGCATCGGTTTTTGTAAACATTTTGCAAATCATTGTATTTTATTATATTTGGACAGCAGTATACAGTGACAAAGAAGTATTAAAAGGAATAACCTTTCAAGAAATAATTACATATGTCATTCTTTCAAGAATCTTGTTTATTGCGATTAGTTGGGGTGTGAACAATTGGATTGCACACCAAATTCAAACAGGACAGATATCGATGGAACTACTGCGACCAGTGGACTATCAGTTCGCGATGTACTCTACGAGGGTTGGTGACTTTTTGATGTTTACGGTGTTAAATGGTGCACCGGTTCTGATTATATCAGCATTCATGTTTGGATTACTTGGGCCAGCGGGAATAAGTTCGGGTATGTTTTTTGTTATAAGTATTTTTATGGCCATTACGATTGCTTTCTTTATAGAGTTTATCGTAGGGTTACTTTCGTTTTACACAACAAATGGCTGGGGATTACAGGTATTGAAAGAGGCAATTATGAACTTTTTTTCAGGGGCAATTGTCCCACTGGTGTTTTTTCCAGGGGTGTTACGAGATATTGTCAGCTTCTTGCCATTTAAGGATATGGTCTATACCCCAATTTCCATCTATCTAGGCTTTGTTGAGGGACAGGAAATGGTTGAGTCGCTTCTGTTTCAGTTGTTATGGGTAGTTGTTCTGTGGATTCTCTCACGAATGTTCTTTAAGCATGCATTGAAAAAGATTGTGGTTCAAGGAGGGTAAGAAGTGAGATCTATTATGAGATATATAAAATTGTATTTTGAATTTGTGAAGCAAAATTTTAAAGTTATGCTTGAATATCGAGCGGATTTTTTAATCGGTTTTTTCTCGACCTTCTTACTCCAGGTCGGTGGAATCTTTTTCATATGGGTTATTTTTGACAACATTGGTGACATACAGGGTTGGACGTTTTATGAGGTTACATTAATATACGGAATGCTAACACTTGCAAAAAGTATCAATCATATTTTCTTTGATAATCTGTGGGTGCTAGGTCAGCAGTATGTGAGGCAGGGCAAGTTTGATGTTTTGTTGTTACGACCGATTTCACCTCTGTTTCATTTAGTGGCTGATAAGATTCAACAAGATGGGTTTGGAAACTTAGTGATTGGAATTATACTTGTGACGAAATCAGTGATGGAGTTAGGGATTGGATTTACAGTTTTGGATTTCTTCATGATGCTGGTGTTTGTGATAAGCGGTGGCATGATATTTGCTGCAATTAATTTAATTACGACGACGACCAGCTTTTGGTTTGTTGAGAGCAATATGTTCATGTGGAGTACATTTTCGTTATCAGAGTTCGCACTGTATCCACTAGGAATTTATCACAAGGCGATTGGTATTCTGTTAACATGGCTAATTCCATATGCCTTCGCAAGCTATTATCCAGCAGGATTTTTCTTGGATAAAGGACCAATCATGATGAGCTTGCTAACACCAGGGATTGCTGTAGCACTATGGTTCATTGCTTTGCGTGTGTGGAACTTTGGCATACGTAACTACTCGAGCACAGGATCTTAAATTATGTCTTTTGGGGCCTGACCCCCGGTGCGTTAAAGCTTTAACGCGCTGGGGGTCAGGCCCTATTTTAATAAAAAAGAAATATTTTGCTTGCAATTTGTAAAATTACCCATATAATTAGAAAATAGCAAGTGTTTGTTCTATTTTTATAGAACTTAATATAATATTCTACTGTTATGTTATGAGGAGTGGTTTCAATGTTAGCGATAACAGTAAATCCAAGAGAGAAAAATTCACTTATGTTAAAGGAAGTAGCAATACCAACGGTTGGTAAAAACGATGTACTAGTAAAGTTGAAAACGGGTGCATTAAATCACCGTGATCTTTATTTGCAATATACTAAGACAGTGAAGAAGTAATCACCAAAACTTAATTTGGGGATTACTTTTTTAGTTAAGAATTATGAGGAGGTTCTTGTAAAACAATAATCACTAAACAACACTTTTATTTGAGGTGATGACTTTGGCGTGGCTACTAGTATCACTGCTTGGATCAATAATCATGTTATTTAACATAAGATATCACTATAAAGAAGCAGAGGATAGCAAGAGTAAGGGGAAGCGGTGGTTCGTAACGCTCTTTTTTGTTCTGATTTCAGTAGGAAGTCAGGCCTCATTGTTTTATTTGGGGTTATTACTCGTCTTGTTCGGCCTTGTAAAGGCAACTGGTTTGCTTTAGAGGGGAGGTTAATGCCAACTAACTGGTAATACTTACCTATACCTATAAAATTCTTTCTTTTAGGCATAGATTACTTAACAACATAAATGAAATACTTAACTAAAACACCTTAATACTTTCCTAAAAAGGTAAAATACTTAATTAAGAACACATTATCACTGATTACGAACGAATGAACCTCCAATCCCTAAGCTTAAGAATTCAGCCTCACTTTAAATGAACTACTTATATCCCGATGAAAAATACCATTTTCCCCTACTGAAAAATCAGGAAAAACATACCAAAATTAGGCTTATTTATGTGATAAATCTCACATTTACTAACCCATATTTCATCTATTCTTTAACTAAGGGAAAACCTTACAAACTTAAAGAAAAGGTGATTTAAATGGTTGTTGATTTCTTAAGAAATAATCGCATTGCTTCTGGTATTTTGCTGGTTTTAAGATTATATCTAGGGTGGTCATGGATGGTTGCAGGTTGGGGAAAAGTAACAGGGAATTTTGATGCAGCTGGTTATTTACAAGGAGCAGTAGGTAAAGCAACAGGGGAACATCCAGCAGTTCAAGGATGGTGGGCTGTGTTTTTAGAAAATGTAGCAATTCCAAATGTAGGTCTTTTTAATATACTCGTTTCATGGGGCGAATTATTAGTAGGTATTGCACTATTACTTGGTACATTTACAACGTTTGCGGCATTAATGGGTATATTAATGAACTTTGCATTCTTGTTCTCTGGTACAACGAGCACGAATCCACAAATGGTATTACTAACGATTTTCATTTTAGTAGCTGGTGCAAATGCCGGAAAATTGGGTTTAGATAACTGGATTCTTCCAGCATTAAAAAATAAATTGAGAAAATCTACGCGAGATAAAACAAGAGCAATCTAATCTTACCTAAAAAAACAAAGCCCACATACTAAGTATGCGGGCTTTTAATCATCTAATTTAGAGCCGTTTTCAGAGTTTCAATATTTCTTCTCATTAAACTAAAGTAATCTTCGTTGTTCTTTATGTCGTCTTCAGAAATAGATTCAAGGTTATTGAGATAAAGAACATCTGCTCCAATTTCATTTTTAACAACTTCTGATATTTTACTAGTTACATTTTGTTCAAAGATAATATAGTTTAAATTGTTAGCTTTTGCTGTTTCAATAATTTTTGTTAATTGTTTTTGTGATGGTTCTTGTGTTGGTGATAAACCACTAACAGCAATTTGTTCAATTCCATAGCGTGCTTCCCAGTAGCCGTAAGCTGCATGTGCAACGAGGATTTTCTTTTGAGATGCCTCGTTGATTACACTACTAAATTCAGTATCTAACTTTTCTAGTTCAGCTTTTACAGTCAGGAAGTTCTGTTCAAACTCATCTTTTGCTTCCGGTTTTAATTCAACTAAAGCATTTTTAATGTTTTCAGCCATTTTGATTGCATACATTGGATCAAGCCATACATGTGGATCTGTATCTCCGTGATTGTGGTCATCGTGACCTTCTTCAGAAGCGTGCTCATCTTTATGCTCATCAGCGTGATCATCGTGACTGTGATCATCGTGCCCATGTTCATCATGGCCATGGTCATCATGCCCATGCTCATCAGCATGTTCCCCATGTGCAAGTAATTCAATACCATCGACAGCTTTTACCAGTTTCACTTTTTCTTTTTCAAAAACCTCAGAGGCAGCATCAACAAATCCTTCAATTCCAGCACCACTATAAATAAGTGCATCTGAGCTTGCAATATTAGTCATGGTCTTTGCGGTTGGCTCATATGAGTGTGCATCTACATTTGGTGGGTATACATTTTCAACTTTTACATGTTCGCCACCTATTTTCATCACAAAATCATATAGTGGAAAAATGGTCGTATAGATGGTTAGGGGAGTTACGTCACTTGTCTCACTTTTTGTTGTATCCTCTTGTTCTTTAGTTGTTGTTGCTACTTCATTTCCACATCCGTATAAAAACATAGAAATGATAAGTAATAGAATGGTAAGTTTTATCGTATGCTTGTTGTTTTTCATTTGTTTCTCCTCTCAATATTTTCGGAATGATTACGTTTTATGACCCGGGATTATTTTTTAAAATAGAGTAGTTAAATTTGTATATATCGTAATTGTTTCGATTTACAGAATATATATTAAAACAATTTAGAAGTAATTACAAGTAGTAATTTTTCTTCTAAACTGTTAGGCTTTTATTTACATTGGAGCATGTATGCTTTAAAATATAAAACGTAATAATTACGATTGAATTACGAATCACAAAGACTATCATAAGCTAAGACGACTCCTAAATTCAAGAGAAATCTACTGGAATTTAATAAAACTTTGTACATAAAGTTGACGTCTTCGAAAATATGAAACTATATAGGAGGAATCCATGAAACGCACACTTCGCGGTAGCATAATTGATATTACAGGTGTTCTAATTATCGTTTTTGTCTTGCTCATGTTTGCTCCGGGGGTTGGTGGGTCAAGCTCATTAGCCATACCACCTTCAATACTAAACTTAAATATGATTTTTCTTAGTATATTAATAGAAGCCTTGCCATTCGTTCTAATCGGTGTGTTAATTGCAGGTTTAATTCAAATCTTCATAACAGAAGAACATATACAACGCTTCATTCCAAAAAATAAATATATGGCTGTTGTAATGAGTTGTGTAGTTGGGGCACTATTTCCTGCTTGTGAATGTGGGATTATACCTATCGTGCGAAGACTTATCTCAAAAGGTGTACCGATCTATGCAGCAATGGGTTTTATGTTGACAGGACCACTGATCAATCCTGTTGTTATAGCATCTACTTATATGGCTTTTGGAAATAATATTGAAATTGCAGCTTTAAGGATGGGATTAGGATTTTTTATCGCTATACTTATTGCATTAGTTGTAGGTTGGATTTTTAAAGGAACTCAATTTAAGAAATCTATTGAGATGCAAGTAACTCATCAACATAGTCACGGACCTAAAAAATCGTTTGGTGATAAACTTTGGTCAATGTTAACACATTCAATTGATGAATTCTTTGATATGGGGAAGTTTCTTGTAATTGGAGCGTTTTTAGCAGCTGTTTTACAAACCTATATGCCAGCAAAAGGTTTGTTAGAGGCTGGTAGTGGACCAGTTACTTCGTTATTAGTTATGATGGGACTTGGGTTTATTTTATCGTTATGTTCTGAAGCCGACGCATTTATAGGTGCTTCTTTCAGTAACTTGTTTCCTCAACATTCTATTTTAGGTTTCTTAATTCTTGGCCCAATGCTTGATTTGAAAAATACATTAATCATGTTAAGTGTCTTCCGTTTTAAATTTGTAATGGGGATGCTTGCATTAATATCGTCTATGGTATTTATAACGTTGATGGTTGTCCAAAGTATTCTGTAGAGGAAGGAGATATGTATGCAATTTCATTTTCAACAAGCTCTTAGAGCATTGATTTTAGTAGCATTCTCCGCCATGATCGTTAAACTTCATTTGACAGGAGATATTACTAAGTATATTAATCCTAAATATGACTTTTTAAGTCAGTCGGCTGCAGTCTTATTTTTTATTTTGTTTTTGATTCAGTTGGCTAGGGTTTGGTCTGTAAAAGAAGAAGATAATCATCATACTTGTAGTCACGAAGACCACCATTGTTCTCACGACCATGGTACCTCTTCTTTCTCGATGAAGAAATTTATTTCTTACTGTATTCTTGTGACTCCAATTCTCACAGGTTTCGTCTTTCCTGCAAAGGTCCTTGATGCTTCTATTGCAAGTAAAAAAGGGGCAATGGTGTTACTATCTAGTCAGCAACAATCTGCGCAAAAGGATAAGGCTGAATCATTGAAATCTAGTGAATTGGAGGAGGCATCGGATGAAACGGTAATTGGTGAGGACTCACTTTATGACCATGAGGCCGCTGAACCGATTACTATGGGTGAGACAATCTCTAATGATGAGTATGAAAAGATGATTGAGGAGCTTCGGAAGAGTCCTGATATCATAATGGATGATTATGTGTATAGCACATATTATGAAGAAATAAGTAGTGACTTAGACCATTACAAAGGTAAAAAAATGAAGTTGAATGGATTTGTCTATAAAGAAGAAGGATTTTCTTCGGATCAATTAGTATTAGCAAGATTTTTAATCACACACTGTGTGGCAGACGCAAGCATTGTCGGATTTTTATCGGAATTGCCTGAGGCTTCTAGTATTGAGGTCGATACTTGGATTGAGGCAGAAGGCGTCTTAGAGGTCACTACTTATAATGGTGTTGAAATGCCTGTACTGAAAATCACCCACTGGGAGAAAATCAGTGAGCCAGAAGAACCTTATTTGTATCCGATTAATGTGAAATTATTATAATGTAAAGAAGAGGAGGCGCTTGTTGGAGCGTGCTCCTTTTTCATTTGCCTTAAAATCTGGATGTCCTGAGTTAGTTAACTAACCTATTTTGTTATGTATTTAATATCTTCACTGTATTATAAAAATATCAATTTTTTTCTTAATTAAGGTCATACTAAGCATATTAAGTATGCTTGGAGGGGATTTTGTGAGTAAGAACGAAAATGCATTATCGATTTATGCTCTAGGTGGATTAAATGAAGTTGGTAAGAATATGTATGCTATCGAATGTAATAACGAAATTCTTGTAATTGACTGTGGGAATAAGTTTCCTGATGAAAGCTTATTAGGGATTGATTTAATTATTCCTGATATGACTTACTTAGAAGATAACCGTGAGAAGGTTAAAGGATTACTCGTTACCCATGGACATGAGGATCATATTGGTGGTATTCCTTATTTCTTAAAGAAAATCAATGTTCCTGTGTATGGTACTCGGTTTACTCTAGGATTGATTGAGTTAAAACTAGGTGAACATAAGCTCTCAAGAGAGACAGAGCTTAAAGAAATCAACTCAGAATCCAATTTATCTTTTGGTAAAATTAATGTTAGCTTTTTTAAGGTGAATCACAGTATTCCTGATTGCCTAGGAATTGTATTCGACACACCTGAAGGAGTTATTGTACATAGTGGGGACTTTAAATTTGACCTGACACCTGTGAATAATCAATATTCGGATATTCATAAGATGGCTGAAATCGGTAGAAAGGGAGTCCTGCTTCTATTATCTGAGAGTACAAATGCAGAACGGTCGGGGTCGACTCCATCTGAGAAGAATGTTGGTGCCCATATCGAGGAAGCTTTTTTAAAGGCTACACGAAAAGTGTTTTTATCAACCTTTGCCTCAAATATTAATCGCGTTCAGCAGGTTGTAGATGCTTGTATAAAAACAAATCGAAAACTTGCGCTTTTAGGACGGAGCATGGTGAATGTAGTTGATGTTGCGATGGAGCGTGGTTATTTAGATGTGCCAGAAGGAATGCTCATCGATCAAAATGAGATTAATGAGCTTCCTCCTGAAAAAGTAGCCATTTTATGTACTGGTAGCCAAGGAGAGCCAATGGCAGCATTGGCACGATTATCTACAGGAAATTTCCGCGGGGTCGAAGTTTTACCTGAGGATACAGTAATTTTGGCAGCAGGTCCAATTCCAGGTAATGAAAAGAATGTTTCGCAAGTAATAGATAATTTATATACTCTAAGAGCCAATGTTATTTACGGATCAGGTAAAGGGATGCACGTGTCAGGGCATGGCTACCAGGAGGATTTAAAGCTCATGTTAACCTTGATTCAGCCAAAGTACTTTATTCCAATTCACGGTGAATATCGTATGCTTCATCATCACCGTTTGCTTGCTGAGTCTGTCGGGGTGGAACAAGAAAACACTTTTGTTATGGGCAATGGAGATGTTGTCGATATCAATGATGGTATTGCTCGCCAAACAAGAGAAGTTCATGCTGGTAATACGTACGTGGATGGAATAGGTGTTGGAGATGTTGGAGAAGTTGTGTTACGTGACCGTAAGCAGCTTTCGGAAGATGGAATGCTTGTTATCATTTTAACAATGAGTAAAAGAAGTGGTAAATTGATTTCAAATCCTGATACAATTACGCGTGGTTTCGTATATGCAAGGGATTCAGAGGAATTATTACGGGATGTAAACCGACTTATCACTAACACCATGAATGGGCTCGAACATGAGAAAAAACGTCAATGGGGTGACATTAAACACCAATTGAAAAAAACAGTCGGTCAGTACTTATTCCAACATACTAAGAGGAAACCGATGATTTTGCCGATTATTATTGAAGTGTAAATTTTTGGGTAAATACAGGGTATTCGCGTAGAATCCCTGTATTTTTTTATAGGCTATCAAGAGCTTGAGGACCAAGCTCTTTCCAATTAAACTGATTTCAGTATTTTCTTCTCCTCATACACTGTTGTTCGATTTCTTCCATTCTGTTTAGACTGATAAAGTGCAGAGTCAGCCCTTTTTATAATCGATTCTGGATGCTGATCACTTCCATAATATTGTGAGATACCAAGTGAAATGGTAATGGGTTTCCCTGTTGGACTTGGGGTATTAGCAACCGTCTTCCTTAGTTTTTCAGCAATCTGCACGGTATCTTCCAAACTACTGTTCTTAATGAGCATTCCAAATTCTTCTCCACCGTACCGAAAGCAGAAGCTATTTTCACTTGAGTGCAAGTTCATCATAGTGGCTAGATATTTTAATACGTCATCACCAACTAAATGTCCAAATGTATCGTTCACAAGTTTGAATTTATCAATATCAATCATAATGATTGAAAATGAATGGTGATGTTCAATTAAAGATCGTATCTCGATATCAAAGCTTCTTCGGTTGGCTAAGCCAGTTAGTCCATCTAGTTGGATTTGTGAGTTTAATAGATTAATATGATTAAAAAGATGATGATATAGCTGACGTACTTCGTAAATGCTAGACATATTATTTTGCAGAGGGGTAGGTAGTTTTTTCTGTGTTATGGCAGCCTCTGAATATTTAGCTAGAGTGCTAAGTGGTTTTGCAAGATTTCGCGTTAGTATCCATGCTAGTAAAAGAATGATTAGTAGTAAAGGCAGTGACTGAAGGATAACTTTTTGCATCAATTCTTTAATGGGACGATCAACTGCTGAGATTGGGGTTTGAGATATGATACCCCAGCCTGTACTATCGATCGATGCATAGCCTGCAAAGTAATTTTTGCCTTTGGTGTTTGTTACCTCAGAAGCTCCATTTTCTCCGCGAAGAATGTTTTGGATAACCTTATTTTCAGTGACATCTTCACTAATTCGGTTTTTGTCAGGATGGAACAAAATTCTACCGGCAGAGTCGACAACGTATACATAAGAACTATTACCTAGTTCATGGTTGTTTAACATGTGATTAATTGCATTTTCGCTTTCTAAATAGATGGTCCCTGCAACAAGCCCTTTATAAATTCCTACCTCATTGAATACAGGTGAAGATATTAGTACAATTAATTGCCCTGATGTACCATGATAAGGTTCAGAAATAAATGGCTTTTTTATTGCTAAAGCATGTAACATGGTCTTCGATTGAAGTTTCGTACCTGCTAGAACCTTCTTGTTATATTCAACAATTTCAGGACTTATTGTTTTTATGACCCCATCCTGATTGACGAGAAATATTGAGTTAAAGAGGTTTGTATTTGCTGTACGCCAGTGGTCTAGGTCAGCCTGGGACAATTGTTGTTGGCTACTAATTTTTGCAAGTGCATTAATGTTTCCTTGCATATGGTTAAGTAAATCAGTGGTACTAAGTGATAGCTTGGTAGCATATTTTTGATTGCTCTCTAAAAAATTTTCTGTTAATGAGGCTTTTAGTGCTTGTGCAGATGAGTACAAATTGACAATAATCGTAAGAGTAATGGTTGTGATAATTAGCATACTGATGGCTAGGTGTAGCTTAATACCTTTAGTTCTTTGCATGGTAAAATACTCCTCAAATATGTAAAAAAATCGACAAATTTCTACTAATCATATCAGACTTTTTTTCTGATGTATAGTTCCAAATTAGGAAGATTATAACAAATAGATGATGTGTATCTTAATACCTGATAAACTTTAAAATGAGTTTTAATACTTATTATTTCAAAGAATTCACGTGGAGGAATAAAAAGATGGGGCTTAATATCATTTTGTTGGTAGTTCTAGTATTAGCAATTATAGGTTCAATTGCTGGATGGTTAAATACACGAACGATTTTAAAAGAATTAGCTGATATTAAAAGAGAATTAAGGATTAAGGATGTTCGAAAGCCTTCTGTTTTTGATAATGATTTGGATAAGGATTAACTATAGGCAACAGAAATTGGTTAGTACATAGGTGTAAAACGTATTGGAAACAATAGGTACCTGAGGTGATGACTATGTTTGTTTTCCTACTGGTATTCTTTCTTTCAATCGTTATGCTGTTGACTCTCTGGAGATTTCTAAGGAAAGAAGATACATTTGAGAGTTTCTTCCTCTTTCTGTTTTGTTCATTTATCTGTCAGCACATTAACTTTAAGATATTTTCTGCCTACGATAGACTATCAGTAGTTCAGGAATTGTTCCCAAGATTGGTCAGTTATTTACACTTCGGGGTCATTCTACCAGTTATTTTAATATGGATACTGTATGCTTTTAGACTTCAGTTAACATGGTTTATTAAAGGTTTGTTTACATCTCTTTGGATTGGGCTTGATATTCTCTCTAAATACTTTTATATAATGATGGGGGTATTAGAATCTAATTCAGATTCTTGGTATCCAACCGTCGATTTGGGTATTTCATTGGGTATTATCATCTTGTCTTCTTTCTTCGTTAGGAAGTTTCATTCTTTACTAAGAAAAGAGAGGATTGTTCATTGATGAAATATCTTGAGTTATTAGAACCAATGACGCCAGAAACCTTTGATAAAAATGAAGTATACGTAATTGCTATCATGCTATTTATATGGATGTTATTTTTTATAATTCATAAGAAACAACGGCGGTTACTATTAACAGAGATTGTATGCATCTATATTTTTAATGTATTATTTGCTACGGTTGGAGATCGGATACTAGCAGAGCCACCTCTCGACTTTTATGACACGCTTGATTATGGCCATGGTGAGTTTTTTGACATCATTTTGCAGCTTTGTGTCTATCCTTTACCAATACTTATTTTGATACATTATTATCGTAAGTACAAGCCTAGCATAGTTATCTACACTCTTTTATGTGCTTGTATCCTTTCTGGACTAGAATGGATTTCCGTTCATTATTTCAATCTTTTTCAATATAAGGAGTGGAATACTCGTTATTCATTTATATTTTATAATTTTGCAGTATTGACTAACATTCTTTTAAGCAATTTGCTAAAGATATTTATAGCAAACCGTCAAAATAGATAGATTTCTTAAAAGGGGAGGTTGATGGCTTGAAAAAGAAAGCAATTGTAATCGGTGCAGGAATCGGTGGCTTATGTACTGCTATCGCTTTACAAAATAAAGGTTGGGAGATTTCTATTTTTGACAAGGCTACTGCACTGAGTGAAGTAGGTGCGGGGATTGTATTGGCAGCTAATGCTCTACATGCTCTTGCTAGACTCGGGGTTGGCGACCTAGTTAGGAAAAGAGGAGCCTCTGTTGGGCGAGCAGAAATTCGTACATGGAAGGGAGAAATGCTAGTTGACTTTTCCACAGCAGAGCATACTGAAAGTTATCTTATCAATAGAGGAATACTACAACAGATTTTATTGGATTCATTACAAGAAGGGACATCTATTCAGTTAAACACGTCTCTCGTAACCATAAATCAAAACGATGAGAAAGTTGAAGCGGTTCTCTCTAATGGAAATAAGGTAGTCGGGGATGTGCTTATCGGTGCGGACGGCTTTCATTCAGTGGTAAGAGAGCAATTATTTGGAGTAGGCGAACCTAGATATGGCGGATATACAGCTTTAAGAGGGATTTGCGATTTTACGGATTCAAATTACACAACAGAGCACGGTGGCGGTTTCGAGGCTTGGGGTCCTGGAAAAAGGTTCGGTTTCTCACATATCGGTCAAGGGAAGGTGTTTTGGTTTGCAGCGATAAACATGCCTCAAGGTATAGAAATCCCAAAAGGTGAGAGGAAAAAGGTAGCTTTACAAACTTTTGAAGGCTGGTATAACCCAATCGAAACTGTTATAAAAGCCACCGAAGAGTCAGCTATATTGCATCACGATATCTTTGACCGCAAACCAATAGTAAAATGGAGTAAAGGAAAAATAACATTGGTGGGAGATGCTGCCCACCCAATGCTTCCAAACTTAGGGCAAGGCGGAGCACAGGCAATGGAAGATGCAGTTGTTCTGGCTAACTGTTTGTCTACTTCTAATTCAGTTGCTGAATCATTACGAATCTTTGAAGAAAAAAGAATACCGCGTACAAGCAGAATTATCGTCCAATCAAGACGAATGGCTAGACTTGTTCAGATGGAAAATCCTATAGCGATAAAAGTAAGGAATCGAGTGTTTCAAACGATTCCATCAAGTAAACTAGCGGAACGTTTAAGTTGGCTTGTTGATTATAAAGTGTAGAGAGTTTTTTGACATTCACTTTGTTTATTGAGATGTTCTTAGGTTATCTTATGAGGTAAGTATAGAGTAATGGAGGAAAGAGGATGGGAATGATTGCAACATTTTTTAGGGTGCCGAACACACTATTGAACTTGATCAAAGCAGAACCAGATCATATTGAAGTACTAGTATTGGATTCAGATGAAGTTCAAGATACAGCACTAGATTTAGATAAAGCTTGGCATGGTATTTATTTTCTTTTAACAGGTGAACCAGATATAGATCAACCGATTGCTTCTTTTGTTGGAGAAGCCATCCTCGGGGGGACAGAAGTTGGTGAGGATTTTGGGTATGGACCCATGCGTTATCATGAGCCAACAGATGTCCAGAATCTCTATCATGAATTACAAAAAGTATCTTTGACTGATCTCTCTGAGCGTTTTGATGTAAAGAAATTTAGTGAAAACAATATTTATCCGATGTATCGTAAATGGAGTCAAGAAGATAAGGATTATTTACTAGAGAATTATGAATTTCTAGTAGCGTTTTACAAAAAAGCAGCTGAAGAACAGGAAGCCATTTTAGTAGTTATTGAATGAAAAAAAGCTAAGATTACTTCTATATCAATTTGACAGAAAACGAAGTATGATTAGCTTGATAGTCAACATGATGTTATTGTCTAACAGACAAAGGGAGAGCTGAGTCATATGAATTTAGGTTTTGGGGAAATTGCTTTAATTGTATTCGTTGCATTGCTTCTATTTGGCCCAAAGAAACTACCAGAACTCGGTAAGGCAGCGGGTAAAACGTTAAGTGAATTTAAAAGAGCAACAAAAGGGATTATGGACGAGGAAGTAGACAAAAGCACTGAAAACAATAAATAGAATATTGGCTTATGAAAGCATAGAATTTCAGGTAACCATGAAATTTTATGCTTTTTTTAAAATCGAAAAATGTCGAAAGAAAACGAAAAATACTTTACATTTAAAAGTATGTTCCAGGAAAAAGTAAGTTTAGTCCAGAAACATTTACAATTTAGATTTAGAAAAGGGAGTATGAAAGAAAAAAATGAAACGTGAAAAAGATTATGTGAAGAGTATTCTTGGAGTAGATGTTAGGGCGCGTTCAAGAAATGACGTTGAGCCTGATTTTGACTCTTTTTCGAAACCAATTATTCATAAACAAATAAATGGTTCTAAAGTGTATGTGCCCTTAGATGTTGAAAGATTATGGGGTAGGTAACTATTCCTTATCACTATAAACTAAATGGTAAAAAGGCAATTATCTCTAAGTAGGTAATTGCCGCTGGATTTTATGTCTTGGTTAATTAACCTCTCTTAAGCCCTTTCCTTCAAGGATGTCTTGAATTCCTTCTTCACAAACTCCATATGAACGCCAGTTACAGGTTTCACATACATGTTGGATATCGGAGGGTATGACATGCTTTTGAATGCTTGATTCAATTTCCTCCCATTTCAAAATTTGTCCAAGTTTTAGTCCCATTTTTTCTAAAATAGCAGCATCTCTGACATAAATATTATCATCTTCACAATGGTATGTATCAGGGTCAGAATCAGGGTATCTTTCACACAATTGATCAGGGCCTTCTACCAGTTGAACCAACGTTTTGGGATTTTCTCTTAAGTTTTGGTGTAAGCGAGTCATATTCTCCACATACTCTTCTGAATAACCCATACCACGATAGCCGAGAAGGCAAAATAAATGATGACCTCGTAGTTTATACATAATTATCCCCCTTTTTCAAAGGTATGTTTTAACGTTAACTAAACTTTGTGTATAGTTAACACATTTATCATAACACAATCTATGAAACTTTATGAAAAGGAAAAATTAATTATTAGTCGAATTAAAGTTAGATACTAATTAAGTAGAGAGGAAAACGTAAAAATGAAGAAGATAGGTATTATAGGAGCAATGCAAGTTGAAATAGATTTATTAATTGCTAGAATGAAAACTTATGAGGAGTTTACTATTGCAGGATTTCCATTCTATACGGGGACGTTATTTGGAAAAAATATTGTTCTAACACGATGTGGAGTTGGTAAGGTCAATTCAGCAGCATGTACACAAGTCTTAATTGACCGCTTTAATGTGGAATGTATTATAAACACTGGAATAGCAGGAAGCTTAAAAAGTGAGATTAAAATTCTAGACTTAGTTATTTCTTCAGATGTCACACATCATGACGTTAGAAAAGCCCAAATGAAAAATTTATTCCCTTTCAAAGAATCGTTTATTGCAAATAATAGTTTGGTAGAACTTGCTAAGAAGGCTTGTGAAATGTTAGATGTAAAACCTAATTACCATTTTGGAAGAATTGTTAGTGGTGAGGGTTTTGTAAGCGATACTAGATTAAAAGATAAGTTAATAAATGATTACTCACCTGCATGTGTAGAAATGGAAGGCTCTGCAATTGGGCATGTGGCTTTTATAAACAATATTCCGTTTCTAATTCTCAGATGCATTTCAGATCAAGCTGATGAAGATGCAGCGATGTTGTATGAACATTTTGAGGAACTAGCAGCCAATCAATCAGCAGCTGTTGTATTAGAAATGATTAAGATGATGTGATACAAAATACCAATAGGGAGAAATTAAGTATGGAAATCATCACTAATAAAGGAAGTATTCATTATAAAGTCTATGGAGAAGGCTTTCCACTTATCATATTACATGCTATGGGAACAGATTACCGTTCAATGAAGGCATGGCTAGAGCCAATATTCACCCGATTAGATGGCTTTAAAAGAGTTTATGTAGATATTCCAGCACATGGAGGAAGCAAAATTGATGATACTGTGAAGTCAACGGAGGATATCCTTGCTAGTGTACTAGACTTCATTGATCAGATGGATTTTAATGAATACTCAATCATCGGCCACTCCTACGGAGGATATTTAGCACAAGGGATTGTTCATAGGAGATCACATCAAGTTAAAGGTATATGTCTAATAGCACCAGCCTTGCATATTAAGGAAAGAACCTTACCTGAAAAGAAGGTATTTCGTTCGTGCAATCACTTCCTTGATCATTTGGATGCTGAAGTTAGAGCTGCATATGAACTACTTATGGTTGTTCAGAATGAACTAACTCTTAACCGTTTCGTTGAAGAGGTTCAGCCAGGAAGACTACTTGCGAACAGGACGTTTTTAGCTTCAAACTGGAGAGATTGGGGATACTTCTTATCAGACCCTCCTTTTATACAGGAGGATAATATGCCTCAGTCTATGCTTATTATTGTCGGTAAACAAGATGCCATTTGTGGTTATAAGGATCAATTAACACTCATTGAAAAATTTACACACTCATCAAATATTATTTTAGACCGGGCTGGTCACATGCTGCCGATTGAGAAACGGGAGATTGTTCAAGAACTTGTAATTGATTGGCTGATTTCAAACCAGAGTGAATGGGGAGGCTGCTAACAACGGATAATCCCCCTACGGTAACTTCATAGTTCGTAGGGGGAATTATATTAAGAAGCGGTGAATTGACCACCATTAACATGAAGTGTCTGCCCCGTTACGAAGCGTGAATCATCCGAAGCAAGGTAAACAAAAGTAGGGGCTATCTCAAAAGGTTGACCCTGACGATCCATCGGATTTCCAGCAAGTGGTACTTGGTCAGCAGAGAAACTGGAAGGGATGAGTGGGGTCCAGAACTTCCCGGGTGCAACTGCATTCACACGAATTCCATCCTTCACTAAGTTGTTGGCCAATGCCCGAGTAAATCCTACGTTTGCTGCCTTTGTTGCTGTGTAATCAATTAATTGTTCATATCCAACATAAGCCACAACTGAAGCGGTATTAATGATAGAACTACCTGCTTTTAAGTATTTAAGTGCTGCTCTAGTAGTGTAAAAATGTGAATAAATGTTAACCTTAAATGTGTCGTCAAACTGCTCATCTGTTATATCAAGAAGGCTTAATTGTTGAAACTGGATACCAACATGGTTACATAACACATCCAACTTTCCAAAAGCTTGGATTGTTTTTTCAACTATATCTACACATTGCTTTTTCTGTCTTAAATCACCAGGCAGCAATAGACATCTCTTACCTAGTTCTTCTATCCGGTTCTTCGTCCGGGTTGCATCCTCGTGCTCATCCAAATATGCAATCGCTATATCTGCACCTTCTTTAGCAAATGCAATGGCAACTGCAGCACCCATACCACTATCTCCACCTGTTATAAGCGCCACTTTCCCTTTTAGTTTTCCACTACCTGTATAATTTGGATTTTCGATGATTGGTCGAGGGACCATTAGGCTCTCTGCTCCTGGTTGACGAACTTGACGCTGTTCAGGAACAGTTAGAGCAACTTCTTCATACTTAGTGATTTTTCCATAATTCGGGTACATCGGATACTCTTGATGATTCTGATTGCTTTTGTCTTTGGACATTCGGTATCCTCCTAGAAAAGTTCATTCCGAATTACATTATGTAACATGGGCTAATGAAGTGCCTGGCCGAGCAAAAGTGTCAAAAGATGAAAAGATTGAATATTGTAGGAAGGAAATTAAGTCAGAGGGGGATTCGTATGCAAGCCGCTGGTTATCAACTGAATTGGGAAGTAAAACTAATGCTACTCAACCAATCGAATGAAAAAGAAGTTATTTTATATAATGCAAACCCTTATTATTTTAAAATTTCTAAAATCGGTTTTAGGCCGCCGTACTATTGTAATCCAAGATATGAACAGTACTACTCGGTTATCTAAGAGGCAAACTTAACATACTTTATCTATACTATTATCCCTTTATTAAGGGATTTTTTTATTTTATGAGATGGTAGGAATTGGTACATTTCCGTGGAATTTTATAATATCCTGTATTAATAGATAAAGTAAGGTTTTCTTTTAGGGAGGAAGAGAGTATGTCAAAAACAGCTGTTCTTGTGATTGATGCACAAGTAGGCATCATTGAAGGCCCCTCGATTGGACCTGTTTTTAAAAAGGTACAAGTCCTTGGGGTGATGAAAAATGTAATTGAAAGAGCAAGAGAAAAAAATGTACCTGTAATTTATGTACAAGATTTAGATGTAGGAGCTGACATTCCTGCAGAGCAAGAGATCCATCCAACCATTGCTCCTTTAGAATCAGAATTGGTCATTCAAAAGACAGCAACCAATGCCTTTTATATGACTACTCTCACAGAAACCCTAAAAGAGTTAGATGTTGAACATTTAGTGATTGTTGGATGTAAGACGGAGTATTGTGTAGATACAACATCAAGAAGTGCAACGGTCCTTGGATTTGATGTTACGTTAGTTGCGGATGGTCATTCAACTACTGATAATAAAGTATTATCTGCTGAGCAAATCATTGCACACCACAACTGCAATTTACATGGACTAGATAATATTAGTCACTTTGTTTTAGTTAGAGATTCAAATGAGTCTATTTTTGAACATAAGCATTTGGAGTATAAATAAAGGGAAATGTGTGAAAGGGTTGCCACTAGGTAGCTCGTTTTCGAAGTCTGAATGAGGTATGAATTCGGACTTCAACTCGTACAAACGCAGAATCGAAGTCTGGATAATGCATGGATTCGGACTTCAACTCGCACAAGCGCAGAATCGAAGTCTGGATAATGCAATGATTCTAACTGGAGCTTTGCTCGCAAAAATAGCACCTGAACAAATGGCGTTGCTTTCTGGACTGCTAATAACAGTTCCAGCATTAATTATAGGCTACGGGATCCTAAAATCAGGAACACCTCAATCAGAACTAGTCGAAAAAAATATGTAAGTTTTCCTAGATAATTTCCTGTTATTAAATAATGCAAAAAAGTTCATTTTATAGTATCCTGTATATAAGTGAATAGAGACCTCCTAAAGGGGAGTAGCTTTTACGGCAAGGATCGTCATTACGGAGTATACCTCCCGGCCTTGTTGGCAAAATTAATTGTTAGCGAGACCTTTATCAATCCTGTATTGATAAGGTCTTTTTATAATGAATAATTACGAGAAAAAAATTTTCTCATCAACTAGTGCATTCAGGAGGACAAGATGCTTTATTATAAAACATATGAACTAAGTGCTAAACAGGACTGGGTTGTATTTATCCATGGAGCTGGTGGAAGTTCGTCCATTTGGTATAAACAGTTGAGAGAATTTAAAAAACATTTTAATATACTGTTAATTGATTTAAGAGGACATGGAAAATCAAAGGACCAAAAGATGCTAGGCAAAAACTATTCTTTTAAAGAAGTAAGCCTAGATATTTTAGAGGTTATTAATCATTTGCAAATTAAATCTGCCCACTTTATTGGAATTTCACTTGGAACAATCTTAATTCGTAATATTGCTGAGATTGATCCTTCTAAGGTGAAATCGATGGTATTAGGTGGAGCCGTGATTCGCTTAAATACTCGTGTGAAAACACTCATAGCGTTAGGTAATTTAGGTAAGAAGCTAATCCCATATATGTGGTTATATAAATTTTTTGCGTGGTGTTTAATGCCTAAAAAGCGACATGTAGAATCTAGGTTATTATTTGTTAATCAAGCAAAAAAACTATGTCAAAAAGAATTTATTAAGTGGTTCAAGCTTACAACAGATGTTGCTCCATTATTGGTTCATTTTGAAGAAAATAAAATCACAACACCGACTCTTTATATCATGGGGAAAGAAGATTACATGTTCTTACTTCCTGTGGAAGAAACAGTTAAGAAAAGTCCAAATGCAAAACTCGAAATTATTGAAGACAGTGGACATGTTTGTAATGTCGACCAACCTGAGAAATTTAATGAGATAGCTATTAATTATTTAACTAGTTTCAAGGATAATAAAAATACAATTGAGGCTGTTTAATTAGGAGTGGAGGAATTCCACTCTTTTTTTGTGTTTCGTATTGACTACTTTGCTAAAAAATTAGTAATGAAAGATTGTCCATTTTATAGTACGCTATTTAGTAAGGGAATTTTGATTCTAGTTAAATAGCAAACTTATCGAAAGGTAAGGACGCAAAGCTATGGGTCTAACGTGAGGAAAACACTATGATTGCCAGGTTACCAAGGAGGAACTATACACCATGAGTTTACATACGATTTCTACTAAAAATACTACTTCTGAGGTCACATGGGGCACAATTGAAAAATTATGTGACCTGCCTGAACTGCAAATAAGAGTCAAGCTTGGAAAAAAGATATACCTATACAATCGATACAAAATCATTCAAGCAATTGAAGCAAATCTTACCTATTCAGAAAAGTCCGAAGTGTTAAGTGCACTTTCGAATATTGTACAAAGGAAGGGTAGCATCTCTTCTTATATTAGTGTTGTCCTAATTGGAATTATCGTCAGACAAGAATCAGATGCTTTTAAAAGCAGTGGCTGCAATGTACTATAGTATTTATTTTTTAGGAGTTGCCTAGTGCAGCTCTTTTTTATAAAAGGAGGAAACCACATGGAAGTTAGAATCTTGAATTCAAGTGATGCAGAAGCTTATAGAAAAGTAAGGTTAAATGCACTACAAGGCAATCCGGAGGCTTTTTCTTCAAGTTATGAAGAAGAAATTGAGTTTCCTCTTGAAAGAACAGCAAGTCGCTTAGATGATAGCTCTTCTTTTACTTTTGGTGCGTTTAAAGACAATACGCTAGTTGGAGTGGTTTCGTTAGTACTGGAAACGAGGCAAAAAATAAAGCATCGAGCAAATATTTTTGCAATGTATGTCACCCCTGACTACCGCAAACTTGGGGTAGGAAAGAAACTAATGGTTGCCGCAATTGATGAGGCAAAGAAATTGGATGAAATTGAACAAATATACTTAACGGTTAATGGAAGTAACGAGCCAGCTAAAAGGTTGTACCTATCACTTGGTTTTAAAACATATGGGGTCGATAAACGAGCATTAAGATTAGCAGATCAATATTTTGATGAGGAACTAATGGTGCTTCCTTTATAAAAAAGCAACTTAAAAAAATTTCACAAAAAAGTAGTCACATTTTTGAATCTCCTGAATATAGTAGTTCTTGTGTGAGTAATATTGAAAGGATGATTATAAGATGTATGTAAATCAACTAAATACTGTGATTACAAATAAAGATAACAAGGGTACAGGGTATAAAGTAGTAGAAGTGAATGTAAAAGATTCATCTCAAAACTTGTATGCTGTTGTTACACCAGTAAAATTAAAAGATTAATTTTTAAAAACCATTCCTTGATTGTAAGTTTACATAACAGGGGATGGTTTTTAGTATAGCAACTGAAAGGCATTTTGTTTTTCTGTATAACTTCTTGATTCGTCTGTATAATTTATTTTATAATTGAACTAACTAAAAAAGATCAGATGCTGCGAACATCTGATCAATAGCATCTACAGCCGCGAAGTGAGCGGCCACCAAGTATAATAAGTATTTACTCAGAAGAAGTAGCTACCCGTTACCTAGGTCAGGCGGGGAGGCTATTTCTTTTTGTTTTCGACGATTAACATTACAGCAATTGTTAATACACCTACCAATACGAGATTAGATTGAAGTGCTACAGTGATTGCCTCGAACGTCGTCATCTTACCACCTGCCTTCAAGGGAAATGGTGAACCACCCACCTGCTTGTATAGATACTAGTTTAATATTAGCACCAAGTGGTAAAAAATTCTATTATTTTTAGAACGTATGTTCGCAAAAGGTGGAAAAGAGTAAATTTTACCTATAGATTAAGAGAGAGTTTAGACATGTGACATCTTTCCTAAACAACTGTTTAATTTTTTCTTCTTAATCAACTAATACAAGCATAAACTAGGATGAGGTGATAATTATGGAAAAAATAATTAACACATTGGAACAGCACGACCTAGTTTTTTTAGGAACAGAATTGGACAACTCGAATAATAAAGTTATTGTTTACAAGTTTAAAAGTAGGGATAACTATTGTATTTTTGCAATGTATAAAAAAGAAGGAAAGAATCAATGGAATGACCCGTTTTCATGTGATGCAGCAATTTTAACGTTTGAAGCAAAATCACAGGTTTATAACAATAAGTGTATACATATTGGGGATATTCGTGGGCATAAGCATAATCGCGGTCTTGGATCCATTCTTATAAAATATTTAAAGTCCTATTGCCTTTCAGAAGGGATTATAGAAATTGTTGGAGATATTTCAGATAATCCAGAAGGCTTGAGGAATTTTTATAGAAAGCACAATTTTAAAGTGAAAATTGATGAACAAAACGGAGTGGGTACTGTTCGCTGGGTAAAATGGTACGATTTGGAAACAAAGAGGGTTAAACTATAAAAATACCGGGCGGATTCGCACCGGTATTTTTTGTGGGAATGTACCAAAGGTGATCAAATATTATTATTCTTCAAGCTTGTATACTTTCAAGTGTAGGTAGACTGTTAGTAAACTACCAAGTAAAAATACAGTTGCTCCTGTCCATGTAGTGGGATATAAATATTCGATGAGTTCCAAGTGGGCACCACCTTAAAAGAATATTTTAACAGTGAAAAGTTATTTTTATTATATAAGCGATAAATCCGTTTTGTGAAATGATAAGTCTTAAAATTCAGAATTCAATTCTAAGGCATATATTCCAATGGAATGGATTCTAGTTTACAAGATAAAAGCATAACCTTTGAAGGGAGTTTCTTAAGATGCAATAATAGATGTAGAAAAGAAGAAAGGAGTTTGATTGGATGAAGGTTTGTGTAGTGGGAGCGAATGGTCAAATTGGAAGGTTACTTGTAGACCTCCTGCAGGATAGTGAGGCATATACAGTTAGAGCGATGGTCCGAAAGAACGAACAGGTTGAGTTCTTTAAGTCCAAAGGTGTAGAAACGGTTGTAGCTAGTCTCGTAGATGGAGTTGACCAAGTTGCTAAGGCAATTAGAGGCTGTGATGCGGTTGTATTTACAGCTGGATCTGGTGGGCAAACTGGTTATGATCAAACTCTTTTAATTGATCTTGATGGTGCGGTAAAAACAGTAGAGGCAGCAGAGCAGGTGAATGTTAACCGCTTTGTGATGGTAAGTGCGCTTGGGGCGAATACACGTGATAATTGGAATGAGAAGCTAAGGCCGTATTATGTTGCGAAGCACTATGCAGACAGAGCACTTGTTCAAAGTGGGTTGAACTATACAATTGTAAGGCCAGGTGGCCTTCTAAAAGAAGATGGAACAGGAAAGGTGACTGTAGGATCTAGACTTGATCGAGGATCTGTTACTCGGGCGGATGTTGCAAAGGTTGTAATGGAGTCACTTTCTGAGGAAAACACGTTCAATAAGGGGTTCGATCTGGTGAACGGCAAAACACCTGTGCATGAGGCGTTAAAAGGGTTATAGTCAGTAAGATTTATAGTGTAGAGTATTCAATTTAGTTCAGCTCTAGCAACTAAATCAAATAATTAACATTTAACACTTTAAACAAATATATAATTCGGTTATAATCAACTATGAACTTAATAACTTGTATACCACAAGGGGAGCTTTATGCTGAGAGTGAACAGTTTTCTCTGTTCTGACCCTTCGAACCTGTTAGATAATGCTAGCGCAGGAATGTGAAATAGAGACATAGGTATTTTTGTAATACTTATGAAATCTCCCCTTGAGGTTACGAATAACGAACAAAGGGGAGATTTTTTTATGAAGAAAATGAACTTGCAAGCAATGATTGAAGCTTCAATCTTCGCTGCATTTGCACTAATTCTTGATTTTTTACCTTCCATTCAACTAGGACCATGGATGTCCATTTCAGTTGCGATGGTTCCAATTTTTATTTTAGCATTACGTTGGGGTTTCAGAGTGAGCGTAGTAGCTGGTTTTCTATGGGGACTGCTTCAGGTAGTAACTGGGGATGCCTACTTTTTAACACCACTTCAATTTGCGATTGAGTATTTTATTGCTTTTGCATTTGTTGGATTTGCTGGACTATTATATCCTGCTATTCAAAAAGCAGTTAAGGAAAATAATAAGGGTGCTATTGCGCTTTGGGTAATTGTTGCTGTATTAGTAGGAACAGTTGCACGCTATTTCTGGCACTTCCTAGCAGGTGTTGTTTTCTGGGGAGACTATGCGCCAGAAGATATGTCACCAGTCATTTACTCTCTATTTGTTAACGGTGGAACAGCACTAGGAGCATTCATTTTATGCTCAATCGTTTTAGTGCTTTTACTAGTAACTTCTCCTCGTTTAGTTAAACAAAAAGAATCAATCGGTGGAGTTTCAAAATAATAAATTCTAAACACAAGGTAACGCTCAGATTAATTTCTGGGTGTTATTTTTTTTAGAGAAAAAGCATCTCTACCAGATGTAGAAATGCTTATTTAATACCGTTTTTTTATAAGGTTAATTGAAATCAGCATTAAAAATGATATAGCGAGTATGATGATAACTAAAGTCCATGCCAGGCTCATGTTTCCTGCATCCATTGCAACATAAATGGCTGTGGGTATTGTTTGCGTTTTCCCAGGTATATTCCCAGCAAACATAAGTGTAGCACCAAATTCCCCTAGAGCACGGGCAAAGCTTAAAATTCCCCCAGTAATGATTGCTTTGGATGCCAGTGGAACAGTAATCCGTAAAAATACGTTCCACTCACTTGCTCCATCAATTCTAGATGCATCTTCTATGTCTTTATCAATGGATTCGAATCCAATTAGAACCGATTGATACATCAGTGGAAATGCAACAACAATGGCAGCAATAACAGCAGCCCACCATGTGAAAATAATCGGTTGATTAAACAACCATTCAATAAACTGACCAATGTATGAGTTTTTACCAAAAATCACGATTAATAAAAATCCAACGACAGACGGAGGTAAAACTAAAGGTAATAGTAGCAATGTATCAACAATTGACTTACCTTTGAATTTTCGATTTGCCATTAAACGAGCAATCAGTACACCTAAAATTAAGACAACAAGTAAAGAAAACGAAGCTATTTGTAAAGAGAGTTTTACAGGGCTCCAGATTATGTCATTTATCATTTTAAAAGACCCACAAATCCGTAGCTTTCAAGAATAGAAAGAGCTTCTTCTGATTGCATAAAATCGAAGAATACCTTGGCTTCATCTGGATTTTTACTCTCTTTTAAAATGCCTAAAGGGTATATAATAGGTGAATGTGTATCTTCCTTAGCTATCTCTTGAATTTCAACTTTAGCTGACGCAAGAGCATCTGTGTGATAAACAATTCCTGCATCTACATTTCCTGTTTCAACATATGTTAGGACCTGTCGTACATCTTTTGCAAAAACAATTTTTTGTTTAAGGCTATCCCAGATTCCTACTTTCACTAATACTTCTTTAGCATATTTACCGGCAGGAACAGTCTCTGGTGTACCAATCGAAATTGTTTCTGCTTGAGATGTTAGATCCTCAAACATTTTTATTACCTTGATGTTCTCTTTAGGGGTTATTAAAACTAATGAATTTCCGACTAAATTGACTCCTCTATCAGGTGTAATGAACCCTTTTTTAACTAAATCATTAAACTTGTCCTCCGCTGCTGAAAAAAATAAATCAACTGGAGCACCATGAATAATTTGCTGCTGCAAGGTGCCTGAGCTCCCAAAGTTATATGTGATTTTAATATCTGGATACTCTGCTTCAAATTTAGATTTAATCGCGTTCAAGGCATCAGTTAAACTTGCTGCCGCTGAGATGGTTAGTTCTACTTGGATATCTTTAACTTGCTGCTCGTTATCTGTTTCAAGATTAGAACATCCAGTATTAATAACTAGCATTAATATTATGTAAATGTATATCTGTAACTTCTTCAATTAAACATCCTCCTACAAATCAAGAAAACCACTTTATATTATAATTGATTGTAACTGCTTTTTAACTATTTATATTTTACAATTATTAGACTTTCTATGAAATAGGCATGAATTTGTGGAATGGGAGAGGTAACTTGCTTGTGATATGATAAAGGTATAAGTAACGTGGTCAGAGGAGCGTGAGAGGCAATGACTAGTAACAGATCCATGATTGATGTGATGAAAAATCGAAAATCAATTAGAACATATAAAACCGAAAACATATCAGAAGGCGATTATCAAGCTATTATTGAATACATACAAAGAGCAGGAAGTTTTAGTGGACCTTTCGGTAGACAAGGTAAGGTTGAATTAGTTCGAGTAAACAAGAATGTAACAGATAAAGGAATTAAGCTTGGTACGTATGGTTTTATCAAGAACCCAGCAGCTTATCTGGTAGGTATTACTGAAAAAAATAAGTATTCATTAGTTGATTTTGCTTATAGCTTTCATAAATTAGCTTTATTTGCGACGGGGATAGGTTTGGGAACGTGTTGGATGGGTGGAACATTTAGTCGAAACTCATTTGAACAGGAGCTCTCTTCAATCAAAGATGGAGAATTTATCCCATGTATCACGCCAATTGGCTATCCGAAAGAGAAAGAAAGAATATTTGATAAAGCTGTAAGGGTAGTTGTAAAAGCAGATAACAAAAAAGCGTGGGAGAAGCTGTTCTTCGATACTGCTTTTAGTAAACCACTGTTACAGGAGGAGGCTGGGTCCCTTGCTATCCCGATAGAAATGGTAAGGTTAGGCCCCTCAGCATCCAATAAACAACCATGGAGACTTGTCGTTTCAGCTGATCGGAAGAGCACTCATTTGTATATAGAGCATACACCAAATTATAGTAGTAGTTTAGGTTATGATATGCAACTCTTGGACATGGGCATTGCGATGGCTCAATTTGATATGGCATGTAAAGAATTAAGTCTTGAAGGGAAATGGCTAGTGAAAGACCCTGAACTGGATACCCCAAACTCCAATTACGAATACATTGCCTCATGGCAGACAAATAGTTAACAATTGTTTCATTTGGGGCCTGACCCCCAGTGCGTTAAAGCTTTAACGTACTGGGGGTCAGGCCCCAAACTGTGATGGAGAACACTGCAGGGGGAGATGGTTTTGGTATAATGTGTAAGTAAGGGAGATGTTTTGGATGTCTTATTATGCTTGGATTGTCTTCAACGTGCTGTTTGTTGTTGGCTCAGGGATTTATATCTGGCTGTTTCATGATGATTTGTCGGTATCGGTAATCACAGGGCAGTTACTGGCACAAGCTGGAATTCTATTGTTTTTAGTGAATGTTAATATGTACTTTATATTTCTTGTAATTCGTAAAGCGAAAATCCGTAAGCTTAGAACAACCTTAGCCAAGCTTTCAAGAAAAATGATGAAAGCTCATATTCCAATCGCGATCGTTGGAACAGCTTTTGTAACAATTCATGCGATCATCATGCTTGTAGAACTAGGTAGTCGCATTGGATTTTTTCACGGCAAGTTAGTAAGTGGATATATTTCGATTCTATTCTTAGTGATAACGCTCGTTGCTGGTTATCTACGACATCAAAAATCATCTGGACTCCGAAAAAAGTTTCACCGAACGACTGCATTTACATTTACAGTAGCGTTTACTATTCATTTGTTTCTTCCGCTCTATTAACATTGTCCATAAGACCATTTTATTGCCTAATCTTGGTCTACCCTCGCACTCCAATCTATCATTCAACTGTTGCCATGATTTTAAACTTCACATTCATATACAGTTCATACAACCTACGAATTTTTGTCCATTTTCATTAACTAAGAAAGGGGTTAATTAATGATTTACCAATTGAAAATTACATTGACTAACACAATTCCCGTTGTGTGGCGGAGGCTTCAAGTTAGCAGTAGAATGAGTTTTGCTCATTTACATGACATTCTTCAGGTTTTATTTGAATGGGAAGGAGAGCATTTATATTTATTTGAAGTTACTCGGTCTGATGGAATAATAATCAAAAGCCATGGGGTTACAATTGGCCCTATCGACCTTTTGACAGAGGAAGTTACTTATCCAGGAGTAGATAGCATAATAGAAAATTGGTTAACAAAAGAGAAGGATACATGTCGATATATTTATGATTTCGGGAACTATTGGCAGCATGAAATCATCTTAGAAAAGATCATCGATATCGGTGAATCTTCGTATTTTTACCCAGTTTGTAGGAAAGCAGTTGGAGAGGCACCAGTTGAGTATGTATTAGGTAGTAATAAGATTGGAAATGACGAACTAAGAACAGCAATTAATCAACAACTAAAGCATTTATGGGAAAAGATATAGAAGGAAAATAAAAAATCCAATCCCTTATTAGAGACTGGATTGGAGTTATTATAGGTAGTAAGCCACATTTGCCGTAACCCGCATAAGAAAGTTTTAAACCACCACTTCTCAAAGTGGGTGTTTGCAGAAACCTTCCTGTCTTCCTCCAGCACATGATGAGGCATGACATTCCAGCTCGATGTTAAACTCCCTATTACAGCTTAAAGGTTAAAACTTAATTAAAATTACGTACAACGCAGCTTGTATTGTTATCTTACATGTTATTGGCTATAAGTTCAATGGTTATTTTTAACTTTCCTATATTACCGAAATCTATATCATTAAATAAATTTCTAAGGATAGAGCATACATCCCAAAAACAATCTGTCCTTGTTTTCAATAAAAAGGTTGGTTGGAAAAACTATGACAGTATATTGAATCTAGCCATAAGTTCTTTGTAGATATGTAACGGATTGTCTTATAAGCTTTTTTAATACATCCACGTCAATATCTTCAACCTTATTGATATAAACACAGGCCTTTCCAGAGGTATGCTTTCCGAAATGATTTAGTAATTCAGCTCGCTCTGTATCGCCAGTTGCAAAATAAAGACTTATCTTTGCTTTACGAGGTGAAAAACCGACAAGCGGCGCATCACCTTCATGTCCAGATGCATATTTATAATGATAAGACCCAAACCCAATAATACTTGGCCCCCACATTTTTGCAGGATACATGGTCGTTTCTGTAAATATGTCTAATAGCTTGTATGCATCTTCACGTTTTTTCTGGTTTTCAACCTTTTCTATAAATTCAATTACGCTATTTTCTGTTTCCTTCGTTTTTAGTTCATACAAAGGGCAATTCTCCTTTCGAAAAGGTTTTGCCTACTGAAAGCAGGGTTTATATTATACAATCAATCCTTCATTCTTTTGAAAATTTAAATCCCAAGTAACTCCAAACCTATCCTTTACTTTTGCAAATGTTGCTCCCCAAAACGTATCTTGTAATTCCATATAAACAGTTCCAGTTTCACTTAATTTACTATAAATTTTCTTAATATCATCCTCATTTTCAAAGTCTAATACTAGAGAAATATTGTTGCCAATTTCGATGGTGTGACCTGGGAAAGAATCTGAAAACATTAGATAGAGATCGTCCTTTTTAAATTGTGCATGCATAATGCGATCACTAATCTCAGGAGGGGTTGGGTAGTCTGCTTCCCCGAAAGTTTGTATATTCAAAATTTCTCCTTGAAATACTTCCTTATAGTATTCAAGAGCTTCTCTAGCATTATCTACGAAGGATAAGTATGGTGTTGTTTGTTTTTTTAACATAATGATCACTCCAATCTCCTTTTTCTATATTCCCATAATAAGTAATTTTACATCATAAGTAAAGAACATTCGTTCGCAAACTAACTGAATGACTCTTATTTACAGACTTTCACTATGATTGTGGTAATGGTTTATAAATCTTTAATGTTATACTTTAGGTAATTTAGTTATCCCAGATTTTATTTATATTTAAATGAAAATCGGTTTACAAAAGACTATGGGAATATATTCATTGTTTCCATACGACATTTTATAGATTGAGAGGAACAAATAGATGCAAGAAATTCATATAAAGCTAATTACAGATGAAGATGGAAGTGCAGAAGTTCTTGTAGATGGAATAATAGATGGTAACAAGTATTGTTTTCTCTTAGATACTGGCTCTGGAAAATCTACAATAAAATCAGATGAATTCATATCGTCATTTTCTAGTATTGGAAATGTGAAAGGGAATGGAGTGTTTTCATCGTTTGAAGAAGAAAAAATAACTGTACCCAATCTAGAAGTGGGTCCGATAAAAAAGAAGGATTTTGCTATGTCTCGTACGCAAGAAACTTCCCCCTTAACTAAGAATCTCATAGGGATGGATTTCCTGAAAGATCATCGATTTCATTTTTATTTTGATAAAAATAGAGTTATCGTTGATGATGACTTAAATACCGTTAATAAGCTTAAGGAATTAATTCTTGGAAAGAAATATCACCCGTATGTTGATGTTTATTTTGGAACTGAAAAAGCAAGTGCTGTATGGGATACAGGAGCTGGAATGACCGTTGTGGATTTAACATTTATTGATAAATTTCCTCATCATTTTCAAGAGCGTGGTACTTCAATAGGCACTGATGCTACTGGAACAACAAGAGAAACACCAATGTATCTTATGAAAGATGTAACAATAGGAGACATTGAATTTCCATCTCACCTTGTTGTCGGTGTGGACCTTTCACATGTTAATGCATCAACAGAAATACCTATGAATTTAATCTTAGGTTACACAACAATGATTAAGGCAAACTGGTTCTTTGACTTTCCAAATAAAAAATGGTCAATAATTAATATGTTAGAATAATAGAACTCTAAGAGAATGGATGAATTAAGTGCCTTATAAAAAGTCTGATATTCTTAAAAAATCTTTACAAAAAAACCGTTGACATACGTTAAAAACAGGAGTAAATTAATCTCCATAAATCAAAAAAATAATACCTAGCACCTTTTAATCGCTGAATCTATTATAGAGCGGGGGAACCACTTATATGGCATATAAAAACTGCCTTGGGGTGAGTCTTACTTTGTAAGAGGGGATACTCTCAGTCCCTAATCCGACAGCTAACTCCGTAAGCGTTAATTGTATCTTTCCGAGAGAAAGGTCATAGGTTTGAACCTAAGACCATTCTATTTGCGATGGTCTTTTTTCTATGGTGTAAGGTGAAAAAGGAGAAGAAACAACATGAAGAAACAATTTGCAGTTATTGGATTAGGACGTTTTGGAAGTAGTGTTTGCAAGGAACTATACCGATTAGGACACGATGTATTAGCAGTTGACCAGGTAGAGGATCGGGTAAATGCCATTGCTCATCATTCAACTCATTCAGCCATTTCTAACGCAACAGATGAAAGTGCATTAAAAGCACTAGGTATTCGAAACTTTGACTATGTCATTGTGGCAATTGGTGATAACATTCAATCTAGTATTCTATGTACAATGTTATTAAAAGAAATGGGAATCTCTAACGTATGGGTAAAAGCCCAAAATGATTACCACCATAAAGTTCTTGAGAAGATTGGTGCAGATCGGATTGTACGTCCTGAGCAAGATATGGGGATAAGGGTAGCGCATCATCTAGACTCTGAAAAAATTATAGATTACATTGAGCTATCAGATGATTATAGTATCGTAGAGTTAGTAGCAACAGAAAGAAATGCAAATCAAACGCTTGTAGAAATGGATGTAAGAGCAAAGTTTGGATGTACGATCTTAGCGGTAAAAAGAGGAGAAGAAGTCAATATATCACCATTGCCAACAGATACAGTGTTGTTGAAAGACATTCTAGTCGTAATGGGACATAACAGTGATATCAGACGTTTTGAAGAAAAAGGTGTGTAATGATAATGCGCAAACTAATTTCCACAAATAAATGGAAAGGCAGAGTTATTCATCTTAGCCCACCACAAGTATTAGCATTAGGGTTTATAGCCTTTATTTTTATTGGTGCTGTTTTACTGAAGCTTCCAGTTGCTACGATATCATCAATCTCTTGGTTAGATGCTATTTTTACAGCTACTTCTGCAATTACAGTAACAGGATTGGTCGTTGTGGATACTGGTACGGTCTATTCTGTTTTTGGTCAAATCGTCATTATGTGTCTTATTCAACTAGGTGGTTTAGGATTGATGACATTTGCCGTTCTAATTGTCATGATGCTTGGGAAGAAAATAGGCCTACAACAAAGAATACTTATACAAGAATCATTTAACCAAACCTCTTTGGGAGGCCTTGTACGTTTAATTAAGATTTTATTGGTTTTTACACTTTTACTTGAAAGTATTGCCTTTGTTCTGTTATCCATAAGATGGGTACCGGAGTTCGGTTGGGGAGAAGGCTTGTATCAAAGTTTGTTCCATACAATTTCTGCCTATAATAATGCAGGCTTTTCATTATGGTCTAACGGACTGACTTCCTATGTTGGTGACCCAATTGTAAACATCGTCATTACAAGTTTGTTTATAACAGGAGGAATTGGGTTTACCGTTCTTGCAGACCTATGGTCAAAGAAGAATTTCAAGCGTTTAACACTACACTCTAAAATCATGATTGTTGGTACGTTTTCAATTAATATTCTGGCTTTTCTTCTTATCTTTGTTTTAGAGTATGCTAATCCGGCGACTCTAGGCTCACTACCCTTATCAGATAAGTTATGGGGAGCTTATTTCCAGGCAGTAACTCCAAGAACAGCTGGGTTTAACTCAATAGATATAGGAGCAATGACAACTCCAGCGCTATTACTTATGATTCTACTTATGTTCATTGGTGGAGGAAGTGCTTCAACTGCTAGTGGAATTAAAGTAACCACTTTTATCGTGATGGTATTAGCCACCATTACCTTCCTTAGGGGAAGAAGTGAAACAATGGTATTCAATCGAACGATCAAACTTCAAACGATTATAAAATCATTGGCAATTATTGTGATAAGCCTTACTGTTACCTTCTTTGTGTTATTTATCTTAACGATAACAGAAAAGGCACCTTTCCTAGAAATACTTTTTGAGGTAGTTTCGGCCTTTGGTACAGTTGGCTTGTCAATGGGTTTGACTCCTGAGCTAACTGCTGTGGGTAAACAGGTGATTATCATTATGATGTTTATTGGTAGGATTGGACCTCTAACTCTAGCATTTACCTTGGCTAGGCCAAAGAAATCACCAATTAAGTACCCCGAAGAAGAAATCTTCACAGGTTAGGAACTAAAGTTTTTTATAAAAGGAGAAATGCTCAGGAAAGTCCTGAGCATTTTTTTTACCCTATTAAATCTTCAACCTTTTGTGCTAGTTCCATATACTTCTCATAAAGAGTTGTATCTTCACGATAAATAGAGGGTTCAAGATCTCCTTTAACCGGAGGAACAATTGGAAGTTGAGCAATCAACTGTGTTCCAAGTGAATCAGCTAGTTTGCCAGACTCACCTTGTCCGAAAATGTAATATTTAGTGTCTGTTTCCGGTGGTTGAAAGAAGGCCATATTTTCAACAACACCAAGAATTTGATGGTTATTGTTTGTAGCCATTTTACCTGCTCTCTCGGCAACATGAGATGCTGTTGGATGTGGTGTTGTTACTAGAATTTGATATGAGCTTGGAATCAGACGATTAACATCTAGAGCGACATCTCCAGTTCCAGGAGGCATATCGATGACAACATAATCTAATTCTCCCCATAGAACATCATTAATAAATTGTTCGATTACTTTACCAAGCATTGGTCCACGTAACACGACAGGATCATTATTTTTTACGATAAACCCCATTGATATTACCTTTACTCCGTGTGACTCTACAGGAACGATTTTACCATTCATGGTTTTTGGACCATAGTTAATGCCCAACATATTCGGTATACTACTTCCATAAATATCAACATCTATTAATGCAACTGATTTGCCTAATTTCGCTAGTGACAAGGCTAAGTTTGCAGAAACGGTAGACTTCCCAACTCCACCTTTTCCAGATATTACAGATATAACTTTTCCAGATAACATGATTGTGACCTCCTGATTTATCTTAAAGCAATATTCTTTTGTTTAATTGCTCTTTGTATTTTTAATTTCAACTATACTGTTTACTATAGAACAAACATCACTTATATTTCGTGATATAAGTCACACCATTGTTAATTGAGAAGAACTATCATATAGGTAGTAAGACCAATAATAAATAGGATGTGACTTTAGATGAAGCATGCAAATCTTCAAGAATTTATTGAATATAGTACAGAAAGATTTACGAAAAGAATTATTTTTAAAGAGGGTGAGAGCACTGTTTTTGCCTTGAACTTTAAACCGGGCCAAGCGCTACCTACTCATAAACATCCAGGTACTAATGTGTATCTTTTAGTACTAAATGGTGAAGGAACATTTATGATTGATGGAAACGAAGTAAAGGTAACTAAAGATGATGTTGTTGTATGCGGTGGAGAGTCTAATTTTTCATTTGTTGCAGGAGGAGAAGAAAATACGAGTCTTTACGTGATGTTAAATAAAATTCCTGATGAAAGATATGTGCAAAATGTATAATAGTAACAATAAAGCAGTGACTTCTCTCCTGAAGTTACTGCTTTTTTACGTTATTATGTCTAATTTATGTGCAGGTTGAGTCTTTTGTCTATTATTACTATCCTCCTTATTAGGTTTGTGTTTATACGGTTGAAGTTTTTCGGTCTAACCTAGCAAGATATCGGTTAAACACCGCTACTTATCGGTCAGTGATAGCTAGTTTTCGGTCCAACCATGATAGAATTCGGTCAATCTCTTTTTACCCTACATTACTAAGTTTAAATCTAAAAAGGGATTGACCAATAATACTAGAATTATAACTTAGTTCCATAAGCGGTTTACCTGTCACCATTAAGCATAAATTGACAGGAGGACCTTTTGAAGAATTGTTAAGATAGAACTAAGGAGTGAGACATATGGCATGGGTTGAATCAATACAGAAAGCAATTAACTTTATAGAAAAAAATTTATTAGAAGAGATGACAATTGAGCAGATTTCTAAGCAGGCAAACGCATCGGCTTTTCACTTTCAACGAACATTTACTCTTTTAACTGATATTTCAATCGGAGAATACGTGAGAAGACGTCGACTGACCCTAGCTGCTCAAGAACTAATAACGACTAGCTGTAAAGTGATTGATGTCGCCTATAAATATGGTTATGACACTCCCGAGGCTTTTACAAAAGCTTTTCGTAGGCAGCACGGAATTGTGCCTAGTGAGGCGAGAAAGTTTGTTGGAAAGCTGACATTCTATGAGCGTCTGGTCATCCAGGTAACTTTGAAAGGAGCAGAACCAATGAAGTTTAATATTGTAGAAAGAGATTCAATTAGAGTTATAGGAAAAAAACGGGAATTTTCCTTACTAAATGGAGAGAACTTAAAAGGAATTCCTAAAATGTGGGATGAAGTTAACTCGGATGGTACTTGCAGGTTTCTGGCAAAATCGAATAATGGAAGAATAAAAGGTATTCTTGGAGTTTGTGTGGATAACAGGGAAGCTAATTCCAACCAGACTATGGAATATTGGGTAGCTACGGAACATATTGGTGAAACACCTGAAGGGTACGAAAGCCTAGAAATTCCAGCTTCGAAATGGGTAATATTTGAAGTGCGTGGTGCAATGCCAAATGCGATGCAAAGCGCATGGAAGCAAATCTTTTCAGAATGGTTTCCAACAAGTGGTTACCTGCATGCAGGAACACCGGAGTTTGAGATGTACACAGAGGATGACCCAACAAGTCCTGATTGTTATTCAGAGTTATGGATTCCTATAAAATAAACAAAGAAAGCCCCTCCTGAGTTTAACTAACTCTTAGGGGCTTTTTAGGTTTACTTTTATTTTTGACCTCAGAAGCAGTGTTAGTGGATTTTTTAGAAAAAGCTAGTAATACAATCATTCCAAAAATAAATGCCGTTCCGACCCATTGGTAAAAACCATAAGGCTCATGTAACCAAACCACAGTTGTTAGAACCGCTGCTAGTGGTTCAATACTACTTAATAAACTTGTTTCTTTTGGAGAAAGGCTTTGCAGACTTTCGATGTAAAACCAAAAGGCGATCATTGTCCCAAAAACGATAACAAAGATAAGGTATAAGTGCGCCTCGACTGTTAAAATAGTATAATCCATTTTCCATGGTGGATGAATGAAACTTAAGGCTATTCCGCCAATGATCATGGCCCATCCAACAATAACTAGTGAATCAAATTGTTTTAGCAATGGTACAGCATAAAGTGTATAAAAAGCTAATGCAACCCCTGATAATAGTCCCCAGATAATTGCTATTGTTGGGACAGATAGTTGAGAGAGTGATCCATTCGTTAAAAGAAAAAAGCAGCCAAAGATCGCCAGGGTAACTGTGGTAATATCGATTTTTGTAAGGATAGTAAGTTTACGTAATACTAAGTAGACAATAACCATTGCTGGAGCTGTATATTGTAATAAGGTGGCAACGGCTGCATTTCCATGATGGATGGAAGCCATATAGGTGTACTGCACGGCAAGCATACCGAGTAACCCAAAAATGACTAATTGAATGGCTATCCTCTTATTCTTCCAAACTCCTAGTATTTGTGTACGGTCTTTTATGAAAAATTGAACAGCTAAGAGTAATATTCCGGCAATAAGTAAGCGCATGGTAACGAGCCAATTTACATCAACTGAAAATTCCTGAAAAAGCTTTTGAGCAACAGTACCACAAATTCCCCAAAATAAAGATCCCGTAATTACGAGAAACAAACCGGTATTTCTTGAAGGTGTTTTCATGAAGCTTTCTCCGTTCATAAATAGTGTAATAGTGTTATAATAATCGAAATATTGGTTTAAGTATAGATGAATATGTAAAAATATGGTTGGCTAATCATGTTCTATTTTATTGGAGGAATGTTACGAATGGAAAAGGTAAATATCAATGAAAAGTTTTCTCTTTTTAATGAGCATTGGAGCCCTAAAATTGCTGGGGAAATTAACGATACGCATGTTAAGTTTGCAAAATTAAAAGGAGAATTTTTTTGGCACAGTCATGAACATGAAGATGAGATGTTTTTGGTTGTAAAAGGGACTTTGCTGTTGAAATTTAGAGATAAAGATGTTCTCGTTAATGAAGGAGAATTTATCATTGTACCAAAAGGAGTAGAGCACTTACCGGTAGCAGAAGAGGAAGTTCACGTACTTTTACTTGAACCAAAATCAACACTTAATACAGGTGACCAAGTGAATGAAAGAACAGTAACTGAACTTGATTCAATCTAATAATAAGAGGTGACATATGATGGAAGAATTGAAAGCTCATCTAAAAGAATTAGAAGAGCGACATACGAATTTAGAGATTCGTAAGAGCAGGGAAGAGCTTGATAAAATACTAGCTGATGAATTTTTTGAAATTGGAAGCTCAGGGTATATGTATAATAAGAAAGAATGCCTTCAAATGGGTGTAGTATTTACGGAGATGAATCTACATAATTATGAAATTTACCCTTTAGCTGAGGGGATAGTACTCTCCACCTACTATATTCGAGATGAGACGAGAGATCGAAATACGTTACGTAGCTCCATCTGGAAGATGATTGATGGTAGGTGGCAGTTGTATTTCCACCAAGGAACGATTACACCACTAGAATTACACGAAATACGTAAGAAATAAAAATGACGCTTGGGTAAGTTGTGTATACCCAAGCGTTTTTTCTCTCTTATTTTTTTGACTCGAATAAGTGAAATTTCAATCCAAATGAATCTTCTATCATCACGCTTTTTGACGAATGTTCTTTTGTAATATGACATCCTTTTTCTAATAGAAGGTTTTTAGCTGTTTCAATATCCTCAACTGCAAACTCAAAGTGAACGTTGTTTGCTGGACTATTTTCAATAAAGAAAGTAGTACCACTTATAGTAAGTTTAGTTTCATTTTCAAAGATTTGTTCGACCTTCATCCCGATGACATCCGTGTAAAAAGCAAGCGCATTTTCATAATCCTTCACGCCAATGGCAATATTGTTAGTGAGCTGAAAAGATGACTGGCTGTTAAGGTTTCTTTTAGCTTGAACATTTTCAGATCCTGAAGGAAGAAGGTCAAATAAATGCCAAGGAACACAATAATCATCACCAGGTCCAAAGAAAGCTTGAGCGTATAGGTGAATGTTATTATCCTCATCCTTTCGAAATGTCGAAACACCAGGGTAATGTTGTTTTTCGATAATGAAGCCTACATCGTCAGTAAACGAGTTCTCTTTTACTGATATCATCGGAAATTGCCATTTTCGTTCAGCGGCAAAATCTTCTTGAACAGAAGGTTCATCTGGAGATGCAAGGACGAACCCGGCTTTTGCAACTAAATGATGATATACTCCATTAAATCCATCAGCCCACATTGTACAGTAAGAACAGCCTCTACCCATGTTATGAATGACAAATAATTCATTTTTATCACCAAACAAATCAAGTAATGTCGTTTGTTGATTTGAAGATGTAAGAAATTCATAATTTGGAACTAATCTTTCTCCAACAGACTTTCGTAATTCTAAAAGCTGCTTCTTTTTTTGAAATATCTCTTGTTCAAGTGCATTTATCTGTTCGTGAATAGTTGTCATTTCGTTCAACCCCTTAAGCGTGAGTACTTTATTGATTCAACTCTTTAGGTGATTTTCCCTCTAATTATCCTTTTTCAGATGTTGAACAAACGCTTGAACATCCATGACACCTATATTCCCAACTTTACGTTTTCGAATGGAAATCGAATTGTCAGCCAACTCTTTGTCACCAATAACAACCATGTAAGGAATCTTTTTCAGTTCAGCTTCTCGAATTTTTAAGCCAAACTTTTCATTACGATCATCCAATTCAACGCGTATTCCAGCTGATATCAATTGTTCTTCAATTTCTCTTGCGAACAAATGATGGACTTCAGCGATAGGTACTACTTTTGCTTGTACAGGGGCTAGCCAAACAGGGAATTCACCAGCAAAATGTTCAATTAAAATAGCCATGAATCTTTCAATGGAACCATAAATTGCTCTGTGAATAATTATCGGACGATGTGGCAAGTTGTCCTCCCCGATGTAACTACAGTCAAATTTTTCAGGCATTTGAAAGTCGAGTTGTACAGTTCCACATTGCCAGCTGCGTCCTAAAGAGTCTAAAATGTGAAAATCAATCTTTGGACCATAAAACGCACCATCACCTGGGTTGATAACATAATCAATTTTCTTTGAAGCTAAGACAGCCTCTAGAGATTGTTCCGCTTTATCCCATAGTTCCTCAGACCCCATAAAGTTTTCAGGTCGAGTAGAGAGTTCAATTTTATAGCTAAAGCCAAACTCTGAGTAAATCTCATTAATTAAATCAAGTACTTTATCAATTTCAGATTCAATTTGGTCTTCTCTAACAAATAGGTGTGCATCGTCTTGAGTAAAAGATCGAACACGTAGTAGTCCATTTAATGATCCTGAAAGCTCATGTCTGTGAACTAACCCTAGTTCTGCAAATCGTACAGGTAATTCTCGATAGCTTCTTCGTTTACTGTTAAATAGTAAAACTGCACCAGGGCAATTCATTGGTTTGATCGCATAATTTTGATCATCGACATTTGAGAAATACATGTTTTCATGATAATGATCCCAATGTCCTGACTGTTCCCAAAGCTCCTGTTTCATCATAATGGGAGTTTTGATTTCTTGATAACCAGCTCTTTGGTGTTTTTTCCTCCACAGATTTTCTAGCTCATTTCGAATTATCATTCCCTTTGGTAGGAAAAATGGCATTCCTGGAGCCTCTTCCATTGACATAAATAATTCTAGTTCCTGACCTAATACACGGTGATTTCTTTTTTCGACTTCAACTTCATATGACATGTTTTATTCCTCCTAAAGTTTAATTAAAAATTTGAATAAAAAAACGCACCCATCCCAAGCAAGGGACGAGTGCGGTCGTGGTGCCACCCTAATTCCGTACGAAACATGATTGTGTTAGTACGCTCATAATGGATAACGGGGTTTATCCCGAATATGGTTTCATGCAGTCATTTGCAATTCCCCATAGTTGCTCGAAGGTGGTAAATCAAATGGTATCTTTAAGGGCTTTCAGCCGGTGACCCTATTCTCTGTAAAAGATGTGATCCAAGTGATTCGTGTCCTTTTCATAGCAAGGTTTGTTTAGTTTTTTGAAAATAAAAAACGCACTCATCCCTAAACAAGGGACGAGTGCGGTCGTGGTGCCACCCTAATTCCGTACAGACACATAAATGGTCAATACGCTCATAATGGATAACGGGGTTAATCCCGAATACGGTTTCATGTAATACGAATACAATTCCCCATATTTGCTCAAAGGTGGTAAATCAAACATAACTCTTTTAAGGGCTTTCAGCCGGCGACCCTGTTCTCTGGAAAAGATTTAATGTATGATTCGTGTCCTTTTCAAAGCATTAGTAAAAATTTGGTTTAATTTGTTAAGTTGGATTATAGTGTATCCAATTCCTTTACGTCAATACCTAATTTTAAAATTAGGCGATTTTTTTGTTACTCTTTTTCTGTACGTTTTTTTCCTTCTTCAGTAACAGCGAAGGTTCGTACCATCTTTTTGATTTTATCAGGTCTTCTGAAACGTAAAGCGGACCAGTCTTCGTCAACCGCAACTTGTCTCACAGGTTCATATCCCTCTGCTGCTAATATTCCTGCAACTGTTTCACGGCTACAATCAGAACCCTTATAGGTTTTCGAAGACTTTTTAGGATAACAAAGCCATAATAACCCATCTTCTACTAGATAACTCACAGCATTTCGGGCTGCAGTTTGGATTCCCTCATTTGAAGTGCCAAATATTTGAATGAAATCATAGTTTTCTGCTACTGGATCTGTGTGTACTTCGCCTTCAAAAGCTTTCATAACCTCATGATATGAGGTTGGTGCATTAAGTATTAAGACTGGTTGTCCTTTGTCTTTGAAGTTTAATTTTTTTAAGACTTCTAATGCCATAGATAAACAAACTTCCTTTCGAGGTTCTCATTTCAACTTATTCCTAGAACAGATATGTAGACATCCGTTGCTCTCGTACCATTATTAACATAAAATTTTAGAAAAAGAAATAGATTAGTGGGGCCTGACCCCAATGTCTTTAAGCTAAGATTACAAAAAAATACATTAGTTAGTTAAGTTAAACTTAGGCTTGGTTTGGTATAAAAGCCGTTATTCGCTAAAATCCACTCGCTTTCCGCGGGCGAGCCGCCGAGCCTCCTCGTTCGTCCCTCACTGCGGGGTCTCGTCTGCCTCTCACCCCCGCAGGAGTCTCGTGGATTTTAGCGTATAACTTAGCACTGTGAATTTTGGAATTTAAAGGGATTAATTCTAAGAACTATTAAACTTTGATCTTTTCTAATACAACAATAGGATAACGGGATAGATATTTCAATTCTCTAAAATCCCCTTGGACATCTATTCTATCAAACTTAAATCATCAAGTTTTTGTGCAGAATATAGCCGCATAATTATAATTTAGAGTGGATTGGAGCGGAAGGCACTTGACTCCTGCGGGAATTGAGGAAAGGTCGAGACCCCGCAAACGGAACGTTGAGGAGGCTCGACTTCCTCCCCGCGGAAAGCAAGTGCCTGGAGCGCAAAGGAACGGGCAATGTTCAAAGTGTAGTGTTGAAGAGTTACTTACTTTTATATGGAACCTTAAGTTGTTGACATTGGGCCTGACCCCCAGTGTGTTAAAGTGGTAACGTGTTAGGTTGGTTAGAAAGATAGTCTTTTCTTAGAGGAGATTTTCAACTATAATGGCAATGAATGATATTTCGACAAAGTTTGCAAGGAGCTAAGTCGTTCACAAGGGGTAAACAAGTATGTCAGTAAACTTAAGAACCTATTTCATTTTAATTTTTATTATTTTTATAACCGTTTTTACTGCCATTTTAAGCTCGACAGTTAGTAAAGAAACGAGCAAAAGTGTAGAGAAGGAGATTAGTAATTCTCTGACAGAAAAAGCATTTCAATTATCATATCAATTAGATCATTTCATGTGGTCTCGTTATGGTGAAGTCACACTTCTTAGTAAGCTAGAAACCTTTCAAAAGAGTGATGATGCTGAAAGAATTAGTGGGTTACTAAATGAATTAAAAGCGAATATTCCCGCTTATTCATGGATCGGTTTTACTGATAAGAATGGAATTGTAAAAGCAGCTACGGATGATATATTAGTAGGAAAAGATATTTCCGAACGACCGGTCTACACTGAAGCGACAAAAGAAACATTTGTTGGTGATGTTCATGAAGCTGTTCTACTGGCTAAGCTTTTGCCTAATCCTACTGGAGAACCAATTAAATTTGTTGATATAAGCTCTCCTGTCGTAAATGATAAAGGTCAATTTGTTGGAGTGTTAGCCGCTCACCTAAGCTGGCAGTGGGCAAAAGAGGTCGAACAGGCAGTGATTAAGCCCATCCAAAAGGAAGTGGAAGATCAACTAGATGTTTTTATCATTAGCAAGAATAACAATACCGTACTTTTAGGTCCCAAAGAGATGGTTGGTCAACAACTACAGTTGAATGCCATCGAAAAAGCTCAAGTAGGAGAAAACAATTGGACAATTGAAAAATGGCCAGATGGTACTAGATATTTAACGGGTTATGCACTTTCTGATGGCTTTTTACAATATCCGGGGTTAGAGTGGACCGTACTTGTTCGCCAGCCTGAAAAGATTGCTTTTAAAGCAGTTGAAGCAATGAGGGATAGAATAATATTCCAAGGTCTGTTATTTTTAATTATCTTTTCAGTCATTGGATGGATATTAGCAGGTGTTGTTTCCAACCCAATAAGAAAATTAGTACATTCTTCGCAGCTTTTACGTGATGGAGAGAGGGTAGAGGTACCAATTATTAGGGGTATTAAAGACATTGAGACTCTATCTATTTCATTAAGAGATTTGGTTAGAACACTAACTAAAACAGAATCTAGCTTGGATAAAATGGAATCGATGGCTTTACTAGATAGCTTAACCGGATTGCCTAATCGACTAGCACTCGATCAGTATATTGATAGATTACTTGAATCCAAGAAGAGTCCTTCGCAAGTCGTAGTCTTTTATCTAGACTTAGACGGTTTCAAAATTGTAAATGATACCTATGGTCATCATCATGGGGATTTATTATTAAAAGAGGTTGCTCAAAGACTGAAGAACTCTGTTCAGAACAAAGAAGCTGTTTTTAGGCTGGGTGGAGATGAATTTGTTGTCTTACTTGAACTGAACAACAAAGTAGAGAGTGACATTATAGGAAAACGAATTATCCAGACACTTAATTCTCCGATTAAAATTGAAGGAAACAGTGTTCAAATTGGATGCAGTATAGGTGCTGCTATGTGGCCAAATGACGATAAGGACTTAAACCAAGTACTCCGTCAAGCAGACAATTCCCTATATCAATCTAAACAAAACGGCAAAAATCAACTATCCTATTTTGGGGCCTGACCCCCGGCGCGTTAAAGTGATAACGTGACGGGCTCAGGCCTTTTCGTTGTAATGAAAAAAACGAAAGCTATATAGTAAACCAAGAACAAATAGTGCTAAAGCAAAGTAAGCAGGAAGTAGGTGAATAAATGTAGTGTAGCCAATGGCGAAATGGACAGCTATTCCGCAAATAAAAGCAGGAATTCCACCAATGAGTAAAGTCCACCAAACCCACTTGTTTCCCTGTTGAAAGCCCCATAAACTAAGCATTAGTATTAATAATCCAACACTAATAAGTGCACTTCCAAAACCTGCCCGATCATGAGCAATCACAGGTATTAACTTATCATTAAATTCACTCAGCATTTCTGGTGGCATACAAATATAAGAAATATCTGTTGGTATAAATACGGAAGTGACCCCAATGTAAGAAATAACAATTCCGCCTAGTGTGAGAGAGAAACCAAGAAAGACAAATAAAAATTGACCTAGTAAACTATGTCTCCATATAGAATGGTTCGTTCTATTTGTAGAAGAAGGTGTGCCTTTAAGATGCTTTGTTTTTATAAACCCAATTACATAAAAAGGAGCTAATATAATCCAAAAGATCAGGTGAAGCCAATCCAAATAACCGTAACCAATAAACATTAGTATCCCTAAAAAGCCAGTAATAGCTGCAACATCGGTAGCTTGTTTAGCCCAAAGTAGACCTTTACGAATACCATAATAGGCAAGGGCTATATAAACCATTCCCCCGGAAATCATGGTTCCAGCGAGAGTCATTCGGTCATGTGCCATAAAGAATAAAATATGGTTGTTGAAGTTATCTAGTGTTTCTTTCGTCATGTTAAGAAAATATTCATCATATGGCAAAATAATCGATGTGATGCTTATTAATAAAGCGAGAAGTCCACCTATTAAAATGGAAAGTCCAAATAGAAAATACCAGCCCCAACCCTTTTCCTCAAGTACAAGTTTTTCTTGAATTCTAGCTAACTGTGCTTCTTTAATCCTTTTTGGTAGTCCTGGCCCAGAGAAAACATAGCCCCCGGAAACCATCATTAAATCAGCTGTTGCATCTTGTAAACTAAGTGCATCACTAGGCTCTATAATGCCACCAACTGTGATGACCGTTTTGGCAAACTTTTTTTCACGAAGGTAGGATATTGCCTCAAGATGATTTTTGAGATTAATAGAATCAATCTCCGCTTCATCCTCATCTAACACAATTCCGCTAAAATGATCGAGTACCTCGATTACTATATTTTCAATCTGATTGCTTTTAATCCCGATAAAGATAGGTTTTGTAGATAGGGTAGGAATACGTACCAAATCTTCAATCTGTTTCCGGGTATCGATAATATAGGCATCTGCGAAAGGGTCAATTTCTTGTATCATAATCTCGATTTCATCTGTGTTACCTGCAAGTCTAACAACAACAGGTTGCTTTTTTCGGAAGTTTTCTAGTTTATCAACTGTTTTAGTTAAACCTAGAGACTCGATGAATGGGGTAAACTCTATTTTTTTCTCATCTTTCCTAATGGTTGGCGGAGTTATTGAAGTTGCCTCTACTGTAACTGGGCCAACTTCTAAAAAACCAAAGCCAAGATTTGAAAAGGCTGTTGTTCCTGAAAGGAGCGGGTCAATTTTCCCTGAAAAACCAACTACATTACTTAGTGGTAATCCATTGACTTCCGTCCTCAAGGCAGGAGAAGATTCTTCTCTTCCAAGGAAATTTATAAAATGATGTCCTCCTGGAGCGGAAGCGATACGGTTCATTCCACGATGGATAAATTCCCTTGAAACTGTTGGTGATAATCTAGATAGTATAGGTTTAAATAAGACATGATAGGACCAATCCGGCATTTCTAATCCTCCTAACAAGCCATAATATCTTTTATTGTACCACTTTTTTAATAACGTCTGATAAAAAAGTAAAAAACTGACAATCAGTTGGGTCGTCAGCTTAACTTTGCACTCGGTTATTTAGTATTAGCCACATAAGCTTTTAGTTGAGAAAGAAGTTGTTGCTCCGAATAGGAATGCGGGTCAAACGACACTCCATATGTATAACCAGTACTGGTTTTTCTACTCCAGATCAATTCCCCATCAATGGTAATTGGTTGATCATTTATCGTTGTCTCCATTTTAATTTGGGTGTTAGGAGTAGGAATTTGGAGTGTTGAGAACACTTTTGCGCCTTTTAAACTCATATCAATAATGGTTAGCATTCCTTTATTAGCTCCGGCACTTTTACCTTGTATCATTAAGATTAAAAACGTTCCGGGAACCGGGTTTTTAAAGGTTAATCGGAATCCTTCATTTCTTTTATACACTGGATTCATTACTTGTAATCTCCTCATTTAAAAATCTTTTTATCAATTATACTATGATGTTAACATTTAAAGTCAAGTTCCTTTAAATTGTAAGAAATTGCACCCTAATATGGAAGTTAATGCTATAATATCAAGTGTTTGGTAATCATATAGAATAAGAGGAAAAGAAAATGGGAATTAAATTTAATGAGTACTTAAATGAGGAACTAACTGTTCGAGAATTACAAGAATTAATTGAATTTGGGAAACTAACCTCCAAAGAGCTAGTTATGTATTATTTATATAGAATGGCACAATATGATCAGGATGGACCAAAGTTAAATTCAATTCTTGAAGTGAACCCTGATGCAATTTTTATTGCTGAAGGTTTAGACCACGAAAGAGTGACAATGGGAATAAGAGGTCCATTACACGGAATTCCTGTCCTACTTAAGGACAATATCGAAACAAATGACCATACCCATACGAGTGCAGGATCGATTGCTCTTGAAAATCATTTAGCTTCAAAGGATGCTTTTTTAGTAGAAAAGCTACGTGAAGCAGGGGCTGTTATTCTAGGTAAAACAAATATGACAGAATTTGCGAATGGGATGTCATCAGAAATGTGGGCAGGGTATAGCTCTCGTGGGGGACAAGTTGTTAACCCCTATGGTCCTGGAGAATTTTTTGTTGGTGGATCGAGTACAGGTTCAGCGGTTGCTGTCTCAGCAAACTTAACAGTATTAGCGATAGGAACGGAGACCGATGCTTCCATTTTAAGCCCGGCTATTCAAAGTTCTGTTGTCGGTTTAAAGCCGACAGTAGGATTGATAAGCAGGTCTGGAATCATACCGTTTACGATCACTCAGGATACGGCCGGACCAATTGCAAGAACTGTTGAGGATGTAGCAGTAGCACTCGGATTACTAACAGGAGTTGATCAAAATGACCCAGCCACGATTAAAAGTGAAGGTAGAGCAGAGGTTGACTATACACAATTCCTGGATTTACACGGGTTAACGGGTGCTAGAATTGGCGTTTTCAATCAGGCAGATAAAGAGTACTTCGAATCAGGAGAGTATGATGAACGCCTATTTAGAGAAGCAATTCAATCCATAGAAAAAGCGGGAGCTACCATCATTGAAGATATCGAAATTCCTTCCTTCCATCGAGAGTGGAGCTGGGATGTGAATATCAATGAACTAAAGATAAGTCTTGGAAATTATCTAGCAAACTTACCTAGTTATCTTCCTGTTCATACGTTTAGTGAGCTTGTTCAATTTAATAAAGACCATCATGAAAAGGCCTTAAAATATGGACAGGACAAATTAGAGTATAGAGAATCGTTAACGGATGCGTTCAGAAGTCCGGGCTATTTAAAAGCAAGAGTAGATGATTTATATTTTTCACAGGAGCAGGGCATTGATTATGCGTTACAAAAGTATAACCTCGATGCAATTTTATTCCCATCCTATATAGGCTCAACTATTTGTGCAAAAGCGGGTTATCCATCGATTGCACTACCTGCTGGCTATATGGAAAACGGTAGACCTTTTGGGATTACCTTAGCAGCTAGCGCTTTTAGTGAGGGGCTTTTACTTAAATTAGGTTATAGCTTTGAACAAGCAACAAAACATCGAAAATCACCAGTATTTTCTAAATAAACATTGTAAAAAGGCTGTTAATTATACAGCTTTTTTTAATTTTATTTCACCCTCGTAAGACCTATAGCAGTATTCTCCCAGAGAATTCTTTCAACTACATCCCATTGATGAGAATCACAGCGGATCATTAAGACAACTTCAGATACGATTTTTTTTCGACTGAACTGCTTTTTTCTAAAGATAAATAATTTAATACCTATGCCTAGTACAATCCCCGAAACAGCCCCAATAATTCCCCAAATTATTGGGCCCCAAGCTAAGACTTGTCCATAAATTGCCCCTAAAAGCATGAAACATGTTCCTAAAATGGCCCCTGCATCAAAAATGCTAACTCCATCTGATTGGTGAATTGTATCAAAAATTTGTTTAGGCTCTTGTCTTTTATCAAGAGGAACAGCAAATATTTTGTCTTTAGGGATTCCTTTTTGCTCTAAGGCGGATATGGCCAATTCAATATAGATTGAATTTTCGAATGTAGCAATTACCATCATACTAATACACTCCTAGTCTTTCACGGGGAATTCAAAATTTGGATGTTGATAATGCTTGCGTAAAAACTTAGATGTTTCTTTTTCAGCTAATTTATTTAACTCAACACACGAAGTATAAGCATCATATATGATAAAAAGGTAAATTGAAGGAAGGTACAATAACCATTGAATGTTCAAAACCTCTTTTGTTTTGTCAAAGTCACCTAACATCGAATACTTAATTCCGAGTGGTATTTGGCCATAATAAAGAATGGCAACCGTGTATCCAAATATAAAAAAGCCAGTGATCGTGCGATGGATGTATAAATGACCTAAACCAGGTACTAGAGCTGACCAAACTAAAGCAATCCAAGGCTTACGCTTATCCAAGTAATTTATTCCTAAACTCCCAAGAACTATAGGAAGAACAGGAGCATCCTCACGATCGGCTAAAATATATTGCCTGTTTAGCTCCACTGTAGTCCGGTAACTATCCCAAATCCCAAGCATATAAATACTAACGTAAAGTATAAGCCATCTTTCGTTAACAACTTCTTTTGCTGTTTCAAAATCACCAATCATTGAGTAGTGGATACAAAGATTTACATTTGCAAGATTATTAATAAAAAGCTCCCATAAAATAAGAATAAATGCAGCTAAATACTTATGTTGCAACAAATGGCCAAATCCAGGATAGGCAAATGAAAAGAATGCTACAACATAAGGGTTGCGTAAGTGGAGCTGTGTAGATGTGGATTGAGTAATATATGCTCTATTTCGACGATAAGGGGGGATTTGATTCACCTGATGCACTCCTAGAACAAATATTTGTAAATTACTTTTTTATTATTTACAAACCTTCCAATAAAATGCAGGGTATAAAATAAAAAACTTCTACAACTAGAAGTTGCAGAAGTTATTCATTCTTAATTCTTTATACTAATTGTTTGCCAAAGTTGGCTGTTTTGTTTAAAGCCACTTCTGGTTTAAATTGGGAGCGTAATTCTAAAGGTTGTTGATTCTTGGTTTGATTGACAAGTGATAGTCCCGTAGTGATTCTCAATAATTTTTTTACATACATATAGACCGATACCTGTACCGAGCTTTTTTGTTGTATAAAAAGGTTCAAAAATTGTATTTAATGAAGTAGCAGGAATTTCTGGTCCATTATTGGATATTTCAATTATAGTTTTACTATTTTCAATAAATGTTGAAACAATGAGCCTTCGAGGTTTTTCTTTTTGCTTTAATGCATCAATTGAGTTAATCATTATATTAAGAAGCACTTGTTTTATTTCTTCTTTATTAGCTTCAATTAAAATCTCTTTATCGATGTTAGAGAAGATGTTAACATCAAAATCTACAATACTAGGGTAGATTAACTGTGACATTTCTTCAAACAAGTTTGACACTTGAAAAGTTTCTTTCTGATAAACATTTACTTCAACCTTTGAGGTGTGTAGAAATTGAGTGATTCTAAATTTTAGCTGATTAAGCTCATGTTCGATAATATCAAGGTATTTCAGATTGGGATTTTCATTTTTTAATATCTTTGTAAAGCCGATAATTGAGGTTAGTGGGTTACGAAATTCATGTACAAAACTAGATGACAATTGGCCAAGTACTGCCAATTTATCATTGTGGATTTCATTTATATAAAGATTTTTCTCTTCAATTTGTTTATCTTTTAATTCAGTGTATCTTGAAACGGCATGATAGCAAAATTGATCAAAAAGATCATTAATATCATTAATTATCATTTGTAATTCAATGATAGGAAGCTCTGACATAAGAACATACTTAATAATGATGCTACGGCCCGTATTGACATTGAATACAAACTCTCCGATGTTCGTATTGGATTCAAGTCTTTCTTCTGCAACCTTATATGCAAACTCTCTCACTTCTTTAGGACAGAAAGATGAGTTGATTGCTTTTTTTATAATTCCGTACATGTGTAGTCCGTTTAACTTCACTTTGTCTTTATTAAAATCTTTTTCATCTGTTAGAGTCGATATGTACCATTCTTCTATAAATTCAGTTTCTCTATTTTCAAGAAATTTAATAATAGTCTCTATGTTGTATTGTTTTGAGATAGACTTCAAGTGAAACTAACCTCCAATTTGCCGTAGTTTCTTTTAACTGAATAATTCGACGCTTTTCCTTTTATTCCTCTTTTTATTTTACAAAAGTACGTATTTCGTAGGTCGAAAGACTCAAGTTGTTTCTTCAGCCTTTCTGGTTAACTACTTCTTCATTAGAGTTTTTAACCCTTTCCAGATAATAAGGAATGAGAAAAGTAAGATAACTATGACGGCAATAATAATAAGAAGGGGTTTTAAGCTAATTAAAATAGCTGCTGTAGTTGAAATCTTTATGATGGCAAATCCTGCAAGAATACAAGCTAAATATAAAAATACTAAATTGTCAGTCTTGAAGTCCATATAATAACCTCCTTTCACTATAATATATGATTAATCCATTAAGACCGGAATAGGACTCACAAACTATTCACTATAGGAAATTCGTCATTTTTTTAAGGTGAAAAATTAACTTCCTTATTAATGAAAGTTGAAGTAAAATAGGAGAAATTTAGATAAAGAGGAGAGAATGTAAATTGATTAGACGACTTAGTCAGAACGACCATGATCTGTGTTTTGCGCTTTTAAAACGGCAGCCTGCCGAGAACTTATTTTTAATTGGGGATATTGAGGCTTTTGGGTATGATCAAAAATTTCAAAAGGTATGGGGAGAGTTCAATAATAAAGGTGAATTAATTGCAGTACTTTTACGATATGAAGAAAACTTTATACCTTATGCGATTTCTGAGTTTAATGCACAGGCTTTTGCTGAAATTATGGACCAAGAAGCTACTTATTCGATGTTGTCAGGATTAAAAGAGATAACAGAGCAAATAGAACCATACATAAAAAAGAAGCGTTTAAAACGAAAGAGACAATTTTATTATGCAAAATGTATAGAATTAAGCTCTGATACAACACAGAATATTGATACGTCCACCGTACTTCAGGGGGTTCCAGATGATGCAGAGGAGCTTGTTACGTTACTTCGTGCTATACCAGAGTTTAGTGAATCTAAAATAACGGTGGAGTCAAAACGTCGTGGGTTAGAAAAGGGTGTATCAAGGTCCTTTTTTATTAAAGAAGATGGAAAAATGGTTTCGACAGCATCAACAACAGCAGAAAATACCTTATCTGCAATGGTTGTTGGGGTTGCTACTCTAGAAGACTATAAGAAAAAAGGATATGCATCTAAATGTATGGTAAAGCTTTGTAGACAACTGCTTGCTGAGAATAAGGAGTTATGTTTGTTCTACGATAATCCAGCAGCCGGTGCCATTTATAAACGTATTGGATTTGAGGATATTGGGTTATGGATGATGAATTCGTATGAGGACTTTGAAGGATGAGTTTCGAATAAGAAATTGGTTTAATTTAAAAAGACAGCTCTAGTTAAATCGAGCTGTCTTGTTTATTACTTTGCTATTTTGTGATTTGTTTCTTCAAGCTTTGCTAATTCATTGTTAAGTCTGCCGAATATCGTGAAGAAATACATTTGAAAGTCTGCACGTAATGACCAAAAAGGATGGCCGAAAGTGGCTGGTTTATTACCTTCAATAAAGAAGTGAGAGATCCATGCAATACTGTAAGCGATTACAGGTGCGAGTAAAATAAACCAAGCATTTGAAAAATAGATTGCAAGACCAATACAAATGAAAACAAAGGTTGTTCCAACAAAATGCCACAATCTAGTCGACTTTTTACTGTGTTGAGTTAAATAAAAGGGCCAAAACTCTTCGTAATTTTTAAATTCTTTCATGGAATTCCTCCTATACATAATTAAGGTTGTCTACCTTATGTATATTCTAGAATTTTCTGAAAATGATTACAACTATTATTTCGTGATATAGGTGATTTGGATTATGAGCCCTCAAAATAGTGAAAGGCCAAAAGTGAGGTCGCATAATCGGATTTATGAGCCCTCCAACCAGGGAAAAGCCAAAAGTGAGGTCGCATAAACGGATTTATGAGCCCTCCAACCAGGGAAAAGCCAAAAGTGAGGTCGCATAAACGGATATATGAGCCCTCAAAACTACCCAAAGCCAAAAGTGAGGTCGCATAAACGGATATATGAGCCCTCAAAACCACTCAAAGCCAAAAGTGAGGTCACATAAACAAATTTATGAGCCCTCAAAACCACCCAAAGCTAAAAGTGAGGTCACATAAAACGAATTCATCCTATCTCCTGTACCAAGTTAGGAGAGTTATTCCTTGGTGAATTAACCAAAGAAGATACCTCATAGGCTTCCATGTACTCTTCTGGAAGTGGTTTCAATAAGTTTCCTAATCGATCAGAACCAGTAATTGTAGGATCCAACCAAATCTTTTCGTCTTCTGGTTTTAAAATAACTGGCATTCTATCATGAATGTCTTTTACCAGTTCATTAGGAGTTGTTGTTATGACCGTACAGGAATAAACAGATTCACCCTTCGGGGATTTCCAGTGTTCCCATAGTCCTGCCATTGCAAAAGGGTCGGAGGATTTCAGTTTAATTCTCATAGGTGTTTTCAATTTATCCGGATGTTTTTTCCATTCATAAAAACTATCGGCAATGACTAGACAACGTTTGGATTTATAAGCATTTCTGAAACTCCGCTTTTCAGCCAATGTTTCCGCACGTGCATTAATCATCTTATAACCTACTTTTTCATCCTCTGCCCAGGGTGGGATAAGACCCCAACGCAAAAAGCCCATTCTATTTTTCGTTCCATCATTTATGACAGATAACACGGTCTGAGAGGGAGCAATGTTATAGCTATATTCATATTCATCGATAGAAATGCCTTGCTGTATAGAAAAACGCTCAATGATGTCTGCATAATCAGCAAATAAAGTAAAACGTCCGCACATTGTAATCACCTTCATACTAAATTTGTCTATTTTCATTATTATCATAGGTAGAAAAGTATAACAAGAAAATAGTATGAATAGCTTAATTTATCATTTGTAGATACTAATGAGGACGGAAGGCAGGTAGTAAGGTATGATTCAAACAAGACAGGACTTTTTGTTACTAACAAGAGCGCTTTACCATTCAATCGAAAAAAACTGGGAAGAGCTTGGTCGTAAATATGGAATTACGCCAGCGCAACAACACATTCTTTTTATAGTAGAAACAATTGGCGATCCAATGACGGTTAGTCAAATTAGTGAAATAGGATGCTGGCATGTTTCATCAACTTCAAGAATTCTTAGGCAGCTAGAGAAGTCAAAATTAATAGAAGTTACATATGATCGAACAAAATCAAAGAACAAATATGTCAGGCTAACCCTGACTGGTAAAAAGGTGTTAAGTAGTCTTGTAAGGTATGTAAACGAGAACGAAGATTTTCCTCTTGATATTTCAAAAATAGACTCAGAAGAACTGGCTATCTTTCTTAAGGTAAGTTTTCAGCTTTTGAAACAAAATGAAAAAGAGCAAGTGGTAAACTGGATACATTCTGCCAAAGTAACCGGTGGGCAGTACGACTAATAACCTTAATAATAAACTTAGAGGTGTCTTGTAATATTAGAGTCGACTACAAACCAGTTTCTTTTTGAAATTGTAATAATGTTTATAGTCACGTATCTATCTTTGTGCTTAGGTAATTCTAAAGTTAGGAGAAACATGTGAAGGGGAGGTGATTACGGTGAATATGATTGAATACCTTGTGACAGAAGACTTAATTTTGCATTACTTTTTTAATGAATGCAAAGATATGATGTTCATAATTGACAGACAAGGAAAGATTCAATTGGTAAATGATGCTAGTCGCACTATTTTGGGACTAACTCAAAAGGAACTGGTTCATTCAAATGTATTAGCACATATTCATCCAGATGACTTTCACCTATGGGAGGACCATTTTCAATTAGAAGATGAACATCTTTCTGCTTTAAATGTCGAATGCCGATTTAAGCAACCGGATCAAACATATATTAAGGTGTTTGCTTGTCTTTCACCTTTATACTTTCAAGAGAATATCATAGGATTCTTTGTTTATTTTACAACTGACTTAACTTACCAAAGTCAATATGAACATAAAATACGAGAAACACAAGAGCTGTTAAAGGATATCACTGATGAGCTGGAAATTGCCATTTGGGCTGCAGATATCTGCAATAGAGAAGTTCTTTATATGTCTGAAAATGCCATTAAAGTTTTTGGCGTCCCTTCTACCGACTTTTATAACAAGCCTGAAATATGGTTTGAAATTATGCATCAAGAGGATTTAAAAGACTCTTTTTTTAAGGAAAGGGAATCATCTGAGCAAGCCATTAAAAACCGTGAATATCGGATTTTTACACCATCAGGTGAGATTCGTTGGATTCGCGAAAAGCTTAAACCTACCTTTAAAAATAAAAAGTTAATACGGTTAGATGGGTTATCAATGGACATTACAGAACAGAAAAAAACCTATGAGCATATAACGAATGTGCAAAGAATGGGTGACGTAGCAAATTGGGAATATAATATCACGACTAACTTAATTAAATATTCTCCAGAGCTATGGGAGTTGTTAGGTGTACCATCAGAGGAAAAAGAAAGTGTAAATGCCAATGTCTTTTGGGAAAGGGTTTATCCAGAAGATGTACCTTTAGTTCGTAAAGCCTATAGAGATGCGCTTGTAAAAAATCACCTGTTTGATGCTGACTTTAGATTTGATCAACCCACAGATGGCATAAAGTATTTTTCTGCTCAAGGGTACGTTGTTCGAAATGAAAAGAACGAGCCAGTTGAATTAATTGGTGTAATTAAATGCATTACTGAACAAAAGAAAAAGGAAGTCCAGCTATATAAACTAATTGAACATTCATTTGATGTGATAGCTATAGTAAATCCTAAGGGATACTTTACATATATCAGTTTGAGCGTTGAGACAATACTAGGTTATCATCCTAGTGAAGTAGTCGGTAGGCATTTTTCCGAATTCGTACCTAACCTAAACCTTGAAACAGCGATTAGAGACTTCGAACAAGTTTTAAAACTTCCTAAACAAACACTATTATTTGAAATGCAATTATTACATATAGATGGAAGCCCAAGAGACACTGAAATTAGTGTAACTAATTTAATTGACGAGTGGGGTATTGAAGGAATTGTTTTAAATTATAGAGACATCACTGAAAAGAAAAAGGCTGATCAACTTATTAATGATCTGGCATTTCAAGACTCATTAACACATTTACCAAATCGTGCCTTTGTAACCGAGGTGCTAGAAAAAATCGTTGGCACTGAACAATTTGTTCTTATGTTTATTGATTTAGACCGCTTCAAAATTATTAATGATACAGATGGACATCCCGTTGGAGATTTAGCTTTGCTCGAAATCGCGAATAGAATGAGGGCTTGTGTTAGAAAAGATGATATCCTTGCAAGAATAGGTGGAGATGAATTTCTCTGTGTTTTAAAAAAAGCAACCAAAGATGAAACAAACACTATAGCAACAAGAATTCTATCTGTATTAGAGCAGCCTATTTCAATCTATGACAAAAATTATTTTGTTACATCAAGTATTGGCATTTCTTTTTCTCCTGAAGATGGAATTGATATTGAAACTTTAATAAAAAAAGCAGATACCGCTATGTATGTTGTAAAACATAGTGGCAAAAATAACTTTTTGTTTTTTCACCCAGATATGGAGAAAGAGATTCAAAAGCGCTCCACAATAGAGAGAGAGCTAAGAGCATCTCTGAAAGAAAAAGATTTTAAAATATACTATCAACCTAAGATAGATACTGCTTCTAATCAAATACAAGGATTTGAGGCACTTATAAGATGGAAGTATTCTCCTGATGTATTTATACCAATTGCTGAAGAGTTAGGACTTATTAATGAACTTGGGGCTTGGGTTTTAGAAGAATCCATTAGGCAATTAAAGGTTTGGCACGAAGCAGGTTATAAGCATTTAGTTTTATGTATTAATGTATCCTATCACCAGTTAAATAATAAAGAGTTTCCGGAGTTAGTAAAAACCTGTATTCGTAAGGAAGCCATTGACCCGTCATTAATTGAGCTTGAGATAACTGAATCTATGGCCATGCAAAATGCAGAAATGACCAAGGAAGTCTTCTCTAGATTAAATGAAATAGGGGTAAGAATAGCGATTGATGATTTTGGAACCGGATTCTCTTCATTAAGCTACTTACAGGATTTTACGTTTGATACCTTAAAAATAGATAAGAGTTTTATCGGAAAAATTGGACCGTGTTCAAAGACAAATTATATAATACAAGCTCTGATTACTTTATCAGAGGCATTAAATGTCATAGTAGTTGCAGAAGGAGTAGAAACAGAGGAACAGCTTGAATTTATAAAAGAAAATGGGTGCGATTTATGGCAAGGTTACCTTTTCTCAGAACCCCTACCATTAGATGAGGCCAATATGCTATTAGAGGCTGAAGGTGAAAAATAGGAAGGACGAATGTGGATTTCGCTCCTTCCTATTATTTTGTTTTAGAAAATTAAAAAGTAAGTTAAGGATAACTTTAAGTATTTAATCATCCAGCTTTAGCGCACGGCTTATTTGCTTGTCAGGGCTAATCAAAGCTGAATTCGGACTTGTTAAGAGGCCAACAAGGTGAACCTGTCCGAATAACTGCTTGATTCGGACTCGATAAGCGGATTACAAGGTGAACCTGTCCGAATAGCCACTGGATAGGGACTCGTTAAGCGGCCTACAAGGTCAACCTGTCCGAATAACCACTGGATAGGGACTCGTTAAGAGGCCAACAAGGTGAACCTGTCCGAAAAGCCGCTGGATAGGGACTCGTTAAGAGGCCAACAAGGTGAACCTGTCCGAAAAGCCGCTGGATAGGGACTCGTTAAGAGGCCAACAAGGTGAACTTGTCCGAATAACCACTGGATAGGGACTCGTTAAGCGGACTACAAGATCAACCTGTCCGAATAACCGTTGGATTCAGACTCGTTAAGCGGCCAACAAGGTGAACCAGTCCGAATAACCACTGGATTCGGACTAGATAAGCGGACAACAAGGTGAACTAGTCCGAATAACCACTGGATTCGGACTCGATAAGCGTACTACAAGATCAACCAGTCTGAAATAGACACTAGCTTCGAGCTCAATAAGCAGACTTCTTGCTCACCCTGCACCAATCTTGCGCTATTGTTTATCTAATTCGTTTGCTTTGGTTGATAATCTAACTCCCAAAATAATTCCTTAAGTTCTTTAGAAGTAAGGTCTCTCCATTGACCCCTAGGAAGTTCATTTAAATGAATATTCATGATTCTAATTCGTTCCAACTTTCGAACGTTGTATCCTAGTGCTGTACACATTCGTCTGATTTGACGATTCAACCCTTGCATTAAGATTATTTTAAAAACATATTTGGATAACTGAGTTACTTTGCATGGTAAGGTTTTGGTGTCTAGAATTTCTACCCCTTGCGACATTTGCCTTAAAAAGTCAGGTGTTAAAGGCTTGTCTACTGTTACTATGTATTCTTTTTCGTGCTTATTTTCTGCTCGAAGGATTTCATTTACGATATCACCATCGTTTGTAAGTAGAATAAGACCTTCGGAATCCTTATCAAGCCTACCAATATGGAATATTCTTTGAGGGTGATTTACAAAATCAATAATATTCCCTTTGATATGTCGTTCGGTAGTGCTTGTGATGCCCGCTGGCTTGTTTAATGCAATATAAACATATTCCTCAGTAAGCTTGACAGGTTTTCCATCAACACGAACGTCATCGCCTTCTTCAACCTTGCTCCCTAATTCAGCAGTTTCACCATTAATTGTAATTCTACCTGCTGAAATCCACTTGTCCGCTTCTCGTCTAGATGTAATTCCAGACTCACTTAGATATTTATTAATTCTCACGATATAACACACCTCCCTAGGTTCTAGTTAATGTTATAAAGATAACGTAAAAGATGCTACGTATTCAAGAGCATTACCGAAACTAAAGAAACTTTTTATCCTATAGTTGTAATAATTAGAGAAAAAGAAACTAATACACTCATTCTGTTTGGGAAATACTGTCTGTAACGAAGCTAAAGTAGGTGTAACAAGCAATGGAAGATAAGTTAAAAATTCGGCTAACATCTGCAGAAATGGCGACACTGTGGTCACAGTATTTTAATGATTCACTTTCAATCTGTGTTCAGCGCTATTTTCTAGAAGTGGTTGAAGATGAGGAAGTGCGTCCAGTAATTGAGTTTACATTGGAATCATCTGAAAAGCATGTTGCTTTTTTAGGCGAACTATTTGAAAAAGAAAATTTCCCTGTACCGATCGGTTTTACGGAAGAGGATGTAGACGTTACCGCTCCGAGGCTCTTCTCAGATTCATTCGTACTTATGTATTTACGTCAAATGTCAATCCTTGCAATGACCGCAAGTAGTGCTGCACTTGGGATTGTAACTAGGGCAGATATCGTAGACTTTCATAAGTCCGTTTTTAAAGCAGCTGTTAAGCTACAGGATATGGCAAGAGATATTATGTTAAAACAAGGTACATACATTAAACCACCTTATATATCTATACCAGAGAAGGTAGATTTCATTGAAAGGCAATCGTTCTTAACAGGATTTTTTGGTGAAAAAAGACCACTTACGGCTATTGAAATTACCCATCTATTTTTAAATATTCAAACAAATACCATTGGAAAGGCATTAATGGTTGGCTTTGCTCAGGTAGCTTTACGGGAAGAGGTAAAAGATTATCTCATTAGAGGAAAACGAATTGCACAAAAACATATTGAGAACTTTAATGATTTTCTCTTGAAGGAAGATTTACCTGCCCCTATGACTTGGGACTCGGATGTAACCAATTCGACCAAGAAGGTATTTTCAGATAAGCTAATCATGTTTCACGTTTCAGGGATGATTGCTGCTGGAATAGGTAACTACGGAATGGCACTAGCAGCAAGTCCACGTCGAGACCTGGGTGCGAAATATGCGTCCCTAATCCCTGAGATTACCCTGTACGCAGAAGACGGTGCAAATATTATGATTAACGAGGGGTGGATGGAAGAACCCCCACAAAATATTGACCGAGATCATTTAGCAAAGGGAAAAAAAAGCTTTTAATGAAAAGTCCTACACCGTCGTGGTGTAGGACTTTCTCTATTTTTAATTCCTCAAAATTATATAAACCATGTAAGCAATATATGCTGCAGCTAAGACAAAGCCTTCTGATTTGGCAATTTTGTATTGTGATTTTGAAAAGATGAGAAGTACAACAGTTAAGATGATCATGAGGATAATATCAATGAATATTTCATCAATCACAGCAAGTGGTGAGATAAGTGAAGATGCACCAAGAACAAAAAGAATATTAAAGATATTACTACCAACAATGTTCCCTAGAGCAATTTCACTTTGTTTTTTAAATGCGGCAGTTACTGAAGTGATTAATTCTGGAAGAGATGTTCCAACTGCAACAATTGTTAGTCCAACTAAGGTTTGACTCATTCCAAAGGAAAATGCAATTTCCGTAGCACTATCAACAACGAGATCTCCACCAAAGATAATCGCTGCTAGACCCCCAACTGTAAAAAGAATATATTTACCTATGGGACCTTTCTTTTCAGTAGGCATAGTATCTGAATTTGATTCACGGTTATTTCGTGCAACCTCGAAGATATAATACAAAAACACTGCGAAAATAAGTAAAAATACCAATCCATCACTTCTGGTAATTAAGTTCTCATTAAACCCTTGTAATGTAATATCTGCGATGAGTACTAAAAGGGTAACGCTAGCTAAAAGAGTAAATGGAATCTCTTTACGGATCGTTGTACTTTCAACCTTTAAAGGATTAATCATTGCTGTAATTCCTACGACAAGCGTAATATTAAAAATATTGCTTCCAACTACGTTCCCAATTGCGACTCCGGCGTTTCCATCAAGAGCGGCAAGGATACTTACAGTTGCTTCAGGAGAACTGGTACCAAATGCAACAATGGTCAAGCCGATTAATAGTGGGGAAATCTTTAGCATTGCTGCTATCGTAGATGAACCTTCTACAAAGTAGTCAGCACCCTTAATTAATAATGCAAATCCAACTAATAAAAGAACATATGTCATTTGCATGTACCTCATTTCTACAGACTATTTTTATCTTTCCCTATATTACCAAAGATACACTTTTTCTTCTAACAGAATTCCTCTGTCTTTTCATAATTGATTTAATAGTCTAACAAATATCGATTGACAGTTCTCTATAATTCTTTTATTATTTATATATACAGTTGAATAGTTCTCCTAAAGGGGAGTAGCTTTAACAACAAAGTCGTCATTTCGGAGCTATTAGGCTCTCGGCTTTGTTGGCAACCTTACCGTTGTTAGCAAGACCTTTACCAACTAGGTAAAGGTCTTTATGTATTTAAAAACCTTTACCACAATCGGTAAAGGTTTTTATTATTTTTAACTGGAAATGGGGGTTAGCTCATGAAGAATTCTCAAATCTTGCTAAATGAATTTCAGGACGAAAAGGATAAACTTGCAAGCTTAGTTCAAACCAACGGATTAAATTGTGAAGAAACTATAAAACAAAGCCAGAGATTAGATGAACTAATCCTAACACTACAATTATCATTGAAAGGGGAATATCCAAAATGAGAAAAATGAAATTATCTTTACAAGACCTATTAAAGAAAAACAAAGAAGAACTTCTAAAAGATAAAAATGAACTAGAAAGAATTGAAAAGCGAATTGATGATAAATATAGTAAAATTATTACTAATAATTAAGGAGGGGGAGGGGAGAGTTGATTTTAAGAAAATATTTATCACTTTTAGGAATTGGATCAGCACGTATAGATCTTATTCTGCCAAAAGAAATATATAGGCGTGGGGAAGATATAAGCGGACACTTTCTAATTCATGGTGGAACAATTGAGCAAAAAATTAGAAGAATTGATTGTGACCTAGTCATGATAAATGAAGTATCTGGGGAAGAAAAGCTTATTGATTCTACTACAGTCCTAACTTCGAAGAAAATTGATTCGGATGAATCAAATAAAATGGCCTTCACCTTTTCCTTACCAGAGGACATCCCTGTTAGTTCCGAAGCGGTTTCCTACCGATTTAAAACGAGGCTTACTTTTAACGAAGGTGTCGAGAGTAAAGATCAGGATCATATTCTAGTCACTGAGTAGGAGCCGTCTCGTTCCTATTAAGGTATCTTGTAAAAGATAATCAGATATTGCTATAAGTTAAAAGTAGATAAAGATAGAAGAGTCAGAGTCAGAGACTCTTTTATTTTTTATGGAAGGGGTTAACTCATGTCAAAAAAAATACTAGTTATAATCATTCCTATCATTCTAGCACTCGTTTTCGTGGGGATGAATATTAATAAATCGAAAAAAATCACCTCAATAACTACTGAAGAGTTAGCAGAAAAGCTTGATTCAACTAATGAGAATGTTTTATTTGTTGATGTTCGTGAAGTCGATGAATTTAAGACAGGTCATGTTGAAGGAATGATAAATGTACCATTAAGTACATTAAAAGAAAACTATACGCAAATTCCAACAGATTCGGAGGTTGTTTTGTTTTGTAGAAGTGGTAATAGAAGCATGCAAGCTGCTGAAATACTGCAAGATTTGGGATTCGAAAAAATCACCAATGTTGAAGGTGGAATAATAAGTTGGAAGGGACCAATTGTGAACGGAAAATGATAAGTAGACATTTTTAATATCTTCCATTATAGTAAAATTAAAAATTAGTTAAAGGGGTTGTTTATGCACGGAGATTCTAACTGTTTTTGGATGTAGAAAAGTAAAAGGGTACCCATTTTTGGTGCTTTATTTACATGTTCACAAAAAGTTAGGATACGCTGTCATAAACAACTAATCGATCTGTATTGATGAATCTATTAGACCGTAAAGACAGTGTGTTCTTTCGGTCTATTTTTATTGGGGAGGAAGGATACAGTTGCAAGTATACGATCAAAAAATAGAAACACAAAGGTTCTATCTTAGACTATTAACCCTCGAAGATGCTGAAGATGTGTATAAGCATTTCGCAGATCCACAAATCACGAAATTCATGGATATTGAGCCATGTAAGGATATCCAAGATGCGATTGAAATTATTACTTACCATATTAAAGATCAGGGCTGTCGCTTTGGAATTTATGAGAAGGTATCACATCAATTTGTTGGGACTTGCGGATATCATTATATAAGAGAAAGAGATAATCAATTAGTCGCAGAGGTTGGTTTTGATTTGGCCATAGCCTTTTGGGGAAAAGGGATTATGACAGAAGTGATGCGAACTGTTCTTGAGTTTGGATTTGAAAATTTATGTTTTGATGTTATTGATGCCACTGTGGAGCCCGAAAATCATAAGTCACTTTCACTTATGCGAAAATTAGGATTTACTCAGTCAGAGGAATTAAAAAAAAATTTAGTTTATTTCTATATAGTTAAGGATCGTTTGAAAGTTTACGTAATAAAGCGTATTACGAATCTATTAGAAGTAGATTATCTAGAATTAGTCAATGAAAGCAAATCAGAGGGCTTTCGATTTTTGGAAAGACTTGTTTCTGATTATAAATCAGGAGCCAACACATTCAGCAAGCCAGGTGAGGTATTATACGGCATATTCAATAGAGCAGGGATATTAGTTGCCGTTGGCGGCTTAACAATTGATCCTTATGCTGATGATAACAAAATTGGTCGCCTTCGTAGATTTTATGTAGCAAGAAATGAACGGAGAAGTGGATTGGGTAAGCTTCTTGTAGATACAATTTTGAAGGAAGCAAGAAACGAATTTAAGGTTGTTGTTCTTTATACAGATGCTGAAGAGGCCTCCCAATTTTATAGTAGAATAGGGTTTATAAAGGATGTAAAGTATCCGAACACTTCGTTTTATATTAATTTATAGGGAGCACTGATAATGGAATCAGAAATGATTAAGATATTTGACGAGAATCGAAAGCCAGTTGGAACTGCCACAAGAGAACAAGTACATAAGTATGGGTATTGGCATGAAACGTTTCATTGTTGGTTTATTCAACAAGAAAATGATCAGATGTATGTCTACTTACAATTAAGAAGTCCTGTCAAAAAAGACTATCCTAGTCTTTTAGATATTACAGCGGCAGGGCACATCTTGGCACATGAGACGGTTGACGATGGCATTAGAGAAGTGAAAGAGGAAATTGGAATAAATATTAACATGCAAGACCTAGTGCGTGTTGGGGTCATTGACTACACTGTTGTTAAAGGTGAATTTATTGATAAGGAACTAGCACATGTTTATTTATATCAAGGTGGATTTGGATTAAAGGATTTCTCTATTCAACTTGAGGAGGTTTCAGGGATTTACAGAGTTACTTTAGATGATTTTGAACAGTTATGGCTAGGTGATCTGGATAGAGTTCCTGCTGTAGGGTTTGAAGAAAGTGGACTAGGGACTAGAAAATCTATTGAGAAAACTGTAACAAGGAGTGATTTTGTTCCCCATGAAAAGTCATACTATGAGAAGGTAATCCGTTCAATAAGGAAGCTTGTATGATAAACTATAAATAAGACTTATTAGTGAATAGGAGTAGAAACAGCATGTCAAACTTACAGAAGCGGTATGATGAACTTCAGGATGAACTAGGACAATTACTTGGGATGAGCGAGCCTACTGAAGAGTCTAGAAAAAGAGCAAATGACATACTAGACGAATTAGAAGAATTAACAAAAGATATGATGAACGAAATGATGGAGAAAGTAAAGGAAGAAAGAGAAAAGATTAGTAAGGATCTATGATTTTAATTGTGAGGCCGACATTAGATATGTTGGTCTTTTTTTTAGGTTTTTTAGTGACTTATTCAGACTTCGAATCGTGGATTGTATGAGTTGAAGTCCGAAAACAAGCTTCATTCAGACTTCAACTCCAGGCCAGTACGAGTCGAAGTCGCAAAACAAGCTTTATTCAGATTTCGATTCCGAGCTTGTACGAGTTGAAGTCCGACGGTCTATATACAAAGTGGTAGACAGTGTCCATTTATTTTCCTACTGAATCAAACGCAAAAACTGCCTTGTCCGCTCTTCTTTTGGATCCGTAAAAATCTGATCTGGTTGTCCTTTTTCAATGACTACCCCTTGATCCATGAATAATACCTCGTCAGCAACTTCCTTCGCAAATCTCATCTCATGAGTAACAACAACCATTGTCATTCCCTCACTAGCAAGATTTTTCATCACTTTTAAAACCTCTCCAACAAGCTCTGGATCTAAGGCTGAAGTTGGTTCATCAAACAACATGACCTTTGGCTCCATTGCAAGGGCTCTTGCGATACCAACACGTTGTTGTTGTCCCCCGGAAAGCTGGAAAGGATAAAAATCCATCTTGTCCCCCAAACCCACTTTCTCTAACAGGACACGTGCTCGGTCTTTGACCTTCGCTTTCTCTTCTTTGTTAACAATTAGCGGACCTTCCATCACGTTTTCAAGTGCAGTCATGTGGGGGAAGAGATTGTAGTTTTGAAACACCATTCCAGTTAGCCGACGAAAAGGGGGAATATAACTTTTAGGCACTTTCTTATTAAAATCCAATGTTTGTTGATCAATTGACAGACTACCCTTTGTTGGTACTTCTAGTATATTTAAACAACGAAGAAAAGTGGTCTTTCCTGAGCCAGAGGGACCGATGATGACGATCACCTTCCCTTTTGGGATGTCTAAATCTATTCCTTTTAAAACTTGAAGCTCTCCAAATGTTTTATGTAGGTTGCGAATTTGTATCATTTTATGAGCTCCTTTCATCACTATCTTGAAACATAACGATCTAGTCTATGTTCAAGTTTTGCTTGTCCAATGGAAAGGATAAAGCAAAAAATCCAATAAATCAGGGCAGCTTGAGTATATAAAAGCAAAAACTCATAGTTGGTTGCTGCGATTTCCTGTGCTCGTCGAAACATTTCTGTTACCAGAATTAATGAGGCCAAGGAAGTATCCTTTACCAGACTAATAAAAGTGTTCGATAGGGGAGGAATGGAAACCCTTGATGCTTGTGGAAGGATGATTCGTTTTAATGCCTGTTGATATGACATACCAACGGAGTATGCTGCTTCCCACTGCCCTTTTGGTACTGACAGAATAGCAGCTCTAATAATTTCAGATGCGTAAGCTCCAACATTCAATGAAAAGCCAATAATGGCAGCAGGAAAGGGGTCTAAAACGACTCCAACCGTTGGCAATCCATAAAAAAGAATAAAAAGTTGGACAAGTAATGGTGTACCTCGAATGGCGGAGACATAAATTCTAGCAATGATTTTAAGTGGCTTTATCCCAGAGATTCTAGCTAGAGCTGTTAGAACGGCCAAGATAATTCCAATAATAAATGAAAATAGTGTAAGTGGAATTGTATAAACAATTGCACCCTCCAACAAAGGTTGAAGGGAATTTGTAGCAATTGTTGTTAATCTTTCTAAACGTTCAGGGTTTGTAAAAATACTATTTAAGAACATTTTCGCCAAACCATTCTTTAGATATTTCTTGATAAGTCCCATCATCAATCATTTCTTGAAGGGCTTTGTTCACTTCATCCACTAGGTCTTTACTACCTTTACGAAACATGAATCCACTTTGTGAGGCTTCTTCGTGTGTAGCAGCAATTTTCACAGGCGCATCAGGTCGTTGTTTTAAAAAATCCAACACAGTTAACTTATCGTTAATAGTAGCATCCACTCTTTTTGATATTAACAGTTCAATTGATTGATTAAAGCCATCAACTCCAACGATCTCAGCCTCGAATGCTTTTGCAAGGTCAGCAAAATTACTCGTTAAGGACTGAGCTGATCGTAAGCCTTTCATGTCTTCAAAACTATTTACATTTTTATTATCTAAATGAGTAACTAAAACCGCGGCAGATGTAATATAAGGATCTGAAAAATCATACTTATCTTGACGGTCTGGTCGTATTCCAACCTGATTGGCAACCATGTCAAATCTTTTTGCATCAAGGCCTGCAAACATAGCGTCCCATTGAGTTTCCTTAAATTCAGGAGTAACACCTATTCGTTTTGCAATCTCTTTAGCTATTTCTACATCAAAACCGGTTAAAGCACCTGCATCATTGTGAAATGAAAATGGTGGGTAAGTACCTTCTGTACCAATTAAAAATACACCTTCATCCTTTACCTTTTGAAGTAAACCATCACCTTTTTCTTTATCTTCTTTACCAGCTTTGTCTTCTGTATCTCCCTCTACTTCTTCTTTGTTTTCTTTGTCCTCCTGCTTATTATCATTAGTAGCCTCATCTTCAGGTGGTGCACAAGAAAACAAGATAAATAAAGAACACACTAACACCATCAATAACCATAATTGTTTCTTATTCATAACCTCACCTCGTCGCATTTTTACAGGTAGTATTTGTTTGTTTCTACAAAATAATTCCATTCGATTTTAATAATTAGAGTAAGTAAATGGATACTTATGGTAAAATTAAAGGAGTTTTATTAATAAGAGAATGAGGTTAATTCTTATGAAAAATCAATCCAAGTTGCTACGAATGTACAAAATTTTATCTATGGCATTCATGATCTTCATAAAAATCTATTGGTATAAGATTTCAAGAAAACCAGAGTCGGAGTGGGAGAAACTTTGGGGGGATATTGGTAAAAGGTTTCGAGAAACACTTGTTGACTTAGAAGGCCTCCTCATAAAAATAGGTCAGTTCCTTAGTATTAGAGGAGACTTATTGCCAAAAACATTTATCTCACAAATAGAGGATTTAGTTGATAAAGTACCACCTTCAAAGTGGAATGAAATTATATCGATTTTAGAAAAGGAATGGGGAAGTAGAATTGAAAAATATTTTACTTCTATTCATCTTGAAGCAGTAGCCTCAGCGTCTATAGGTGAAGTATATCAAGGTGTTCTGCATGATGGGACAAAGGTTGCTGTAAAAGTACAACGCCCAAATATAGCTAACATTGTAAAGGCAGATTTTCGTTCCTTAGCAATCATTATTTGGTTTGCTGATCATTTTATACCTGTTCCTAAAGGCTTCATAAATTTTAAAGTGTTATTTCAAGAGCTAAAACATGTTATACAAAGAGAGCTAGATTATCACAAAGAGCTTGAAACACTTTTATATTTCAAAAATAGATTTAAAGAGTTCGAGGGAGTAAAAATACCAGAAATCTATCCAGAGCTATGTACATCCAGAGTTCTTGTTATGGAGTGGGTTGAGGGTAGAAGAGTAACTGACGATAGAGCTCTTAATGAATTACAGATAAAACGTGTGGACACTGCCAAGCGACTTTTACAAGTCTTTCTTCCACAGTGGCTGGAGCCTGGAATTTTTCATGCAGATCCTCATCCAGGGAATGTATTAATTGATGAAAATGGAAATCTCATTCTTCTAGATTTTGGAATGGTTGGTGAAATATCTAAAAAGGATGCTGCAAACTTTCAAAAACTTATTGAGGGAATCGTAGTGAAAGACTATGTAAGGGTAGTGAATGGTTTGTCTGAGCTGGGATTCCTTCTACCTGAAGCAGATCTAAAATCAATGGAGAAGCTACTTGCTGACATGTTATCAATTGATTTTACAAAAATAAAAGAGATGGATATGTTTGCAGTTAAAAAGGAAATGAATGATATTATACAGACACTGCCCATCCAAGTTCCGACTCGTTTTGTTTTCTTAGGTCGTTCTTATGTGACGATAGAAGGCATGCTTTTATCCATCGCTCCTGATGAGGAATTGGTTGATTTATTTAAACCAGTATTAACAGAATGGTTGAAAACTAAAGGCTCAAATAAATGGACATTCCTATGGCAATGGGTACAATCACAGCCTCTATTCAAGATTATTCACTCAGTGGGAGAATTTCTTGATCTACCAAACCGAATGGAGCAATTAAAAGAAGTAGAACAGAGAAGACAGTTTCGCTTTACTGTGTTTGAAAATTATAAAAAACAATTATCCTACTTCGGTTTAGTTGGTGTAGGTGGAATCCTACTAGGATTGGCTATTAACCAGTTACCTATAATACAAGTATCATCAGGAATACTTGGTGTTTCATTTATTGGATACCTATTTGTTAACTCAAAGCAAAAGAAATGGATGAGGTTTATGCAGGAAAGGCGATAATTATTGTTATATAGGAAGGGTGTGTCAAATTGAACATCGCAGTACTAGAAAAAGATAAAAAATAGAAGTGGGGTTGTTAGACCCCACTTATCGTTTAATCGTAAAGCTTCGGTCGCTTACATCGGATGTTGAGTACGTTCTCTCTATGTACTCTATCTCATTATCAGTCATTAATAATACATTAGAACATCTTGTTCCATATCCCTCACCGCAGCCTTTTTCTATTTAGTAAACCGCTAAATACAAAAGAATAAATTACGTGGGGAAAATGATTATCTTTTTGATTTGAAACTAATAAAGCCAAAAAAACGTCAAATTAAGATAGAGGGTATAAACTGAGGAGGGAAATGTAAATGAAAATAATAAAATGGGGATTTTTAGTTATATTAACAGTCATTCTAATCTTCTTATACCTTAATTTAGGACCAGGCAGTCCAAGGAATTCAGTTAGCAAATTTCTTACTAATATTGAAGAGGGTCAATATGAAGAGGCATTTGAGCATGTGTATTTTCATAATAATGCCTACGATGAGGACGTAACAATTTCGCAAGATGAAGCTAAACAAATTTGGGTTAGTCGAGTTGAGGAATTGAAATCTGAAGGTATATACATAAAGTCATATAGTGGAATAAAGATCCGATCAAATGATGGTTACCCACAAGGTTATGTGACCTTAACGGTTGTGGAGAATGGAGAAGAGCGCGTGTATGAGGACGTATTTATCTCATTTGTTCATAATACTACTAAAAACAAATGGCAAGTAGGAAATCTACAATCACTTGAATCAAATGTTGGGGAAAAAAGAAATTGGGAAAAGGCGTATAGTGGGTATGTTGGGAACTAGTAGAAGGCATTGAGGTAATACAGACTTTCCAGCTTCTTCTGCCGGCCGGAAAGTCACTTTTTATGTAATAGAGATGACTCCTTTATTCACTTTTCGAATGAAAGCTATGATTGCTCGACATACTAGGAGTTTAATTACTAAACTGATAAAAGAATGCTCCCAAGACCAACCTTTTCTCCAAGATATTAAGTTTGTCTTCTTGGCTGCAAACATTTCGATAAGAACTTGTGGAATGACAAATGGGAAAAGTTTTAAAAATATACCCAGGGGTTTGCTGTTCAATGTCCACTGATTATAGTACAGAAGAATTAAAGGATATTGCACATAATCAAAAGGCAGATGGATTGAAAATTTCTTATTAAATGGTCTGATTCTATATTTTAAATATCCTTTAGACACAAGGTATCTATCTGCCATTGAGTTACCAAGAATGCTCACTAAGTAAACTATAACCCAATCTTTAAACGATTTTTTTACAATTGCGTATGGTAATAAAAAGATACAAATCAATGTTGAGATTGTTAAAAAAGCAACTTCAGATTTTCTATTCATATTGGACACCTCCATTTATAGTTTGTCATTTTCTAGAAATGGTATGTGTTTTTTTTATGTACTAATAATTTTTGTATGGTTAGTGGATCAAGCCTATTAAAAATTGCTTTTGGCAGGAATAGATTAGAATCTTCAAGCAAAGGATCTCGAAGAATCTACCTAAAAAAACTCCCACAATCCATAAAATAGTGGGAGTTTGGGTCCTAACTTACATTCTCGGTAATAGAAGGTAGGTGACGAGGTAGAATGATTTCAAATGTTGTACCAACTTCTACTTGGCTTGTAATATGTATTTTGCCGCGGTGATTTTCAATAATTTTAAAGCAAATGGTTAGGCCTAGACCTGTCCCTTTTTCTTTGGTTGTATAAAAGGGTTGTCCGATTTTCTTAAGGGTGTCTTGGGATATTCCACTACCTTCATCTTTAAAATAAATCGATACATATTCACTGTTTGTGGCTAAGAAAATATGTAGCTTTCCACCAGTCTTCATAGATTCAATGCCATTTTTTAAAATATTTATGAAGACTTGCTTCAACTGATTTTCTTCACCGTGTACCCAAACAGGCTCATCACCAGTTTCTTTAATCAATTCAATACTTTTCATATTTGCTTCAGAGTTTATGAGTGCTAAAACATGGTCAAGGGTTCGGACAAGATCGATTTTATCAAATAAAATGGTTTGTGGTTTTGAGAGCATGAGCATTTCATTTAAAACAAGTTCAATTCTCTTCATCTCAGAAAAGATAATCTCTAAATATTCATCTTTTAAATGCTTTTGTTCTTGTAGTAATTGTAAGAAGCCGTTTATGGAGGTTAAAGGATTTCTAACCTCATGTGCAATAGCTGCTGACATTTGGGCAATCACACTTAGTTTATCTGACTTTATAGCTAAATCTTCATTTATTTGAAGTAACTCTTTTTCAGATATTCTCCAATCAGTAATGTCGGTAAGAGTCCCAACGGTAGATATCGTTTCATTATTTGAGTTGTAATTAATTTTAGTATTTATTTGTAACCAAATAAAACCACCATCTTTTTTACGAAAGCGAAGTTCTTCTTGCAATACTTTCTCTTTATTTTGGTAATAACTTGTAGCTTTATCGGTGGCTATTGCTAAATCTTCAGGATAGATAAACAGAAAGATACTCTTACCTATCGTTTCTTGAACAGTAAAACCTGTAAACCTTTCCCATTGGGAGTTTAAAAGTGTAAAAACACCCTGACAGTCGGTTTGATAGACGACTTGGTTAAGATTTTCGAAGACATAGGTAGTTGTTTCAGATAACCTTTTATATTCTTCTTCACTACTTTTTAGTTCTTTCAGCAGAACCTTTGATTTATCATAATAGGATGCAAGCCACCATACGACTAAAGCAACTATCACTGTGTATGATAGGTCTAATAATAGATTAAAAGAATAGTTATTGTAGTAATAAAAAATTAAGTTCCAAATAGTAATGGCAAAAATAAATGTTATGGTTGCTATAAGTCTACCTTTATATTTTTCAATCATAGATTATTATTCACCTATCTCTATAAAAATATTAAATTAACTATACATGAAATAGTAGAATAATTAAACGATATTTGATTGAAAATTAAAAACTTTACAATTAGTTTATAATGTAATATTCCACCCTTTAAGAAGAGGAGAGAAACAGAAGATGAGAGTTTACTTTATCAATGCGTTCACTGTCGAAGAGTTTAAGGGAAATCCTGCTGCGATTATTTTAGTAGATAAAGAGGTGGAAGAAGGTTGGATGAAGCAAATGGCAAAACAGCTAATTCAGCCAATTACTACTTTTGTCATGCAACAGGAAGAGGGTTTCCAATTAAGGTGGTTTACACCGAAGAGTGAAATAAGTTTATGTGGACATGGTACCCTAGGAGCAGCACATATTATTTGGGGTGAGGGGTTATGGGACGTAAATACTCCAATTGAATTCGAAACTCTGTCTGGAAAGTTAGTAGCAAAGAGGCAGAATAAATCTATCAAGCTGACTTTCCCTCTTATAGAGTCAAGTGATATTGAAATTATAGCGGAGATGGAATCTATATTAGGTGAGCCCATTTTATCTATGGCTTGGGCTAAGGATCGATATATCGTTGAGTTAGAGTCAGAAGAGATAGTACGAAGAGTCATTCCTAATTTATATTTGCTAAAAGAACTTGATGCTGCAGGTGTGGTTGTTACAACTAGTAATTCCATTAACTATGATTTTGTCTCGAGATATTTTGCTCCGAAAATAGGCGTTGATGAGGACTCTGTTACTGGTTCAGCCCATTGTGCCCTAGCATCCTATTGGAAGAAGAGACTACATAAAAGTGAGTTTAAAGCCTATCAAGCTTCGGAGCGTGGTGGGGAATTGTTAGTCCGGATAGTAGAGAATACAGTTGAATTAAGTGGGTCATGTAGGACTGTATTTAAAGGTTTTATGGACTAGTAGGAAGGAATAGGTAATCAATAATGGTGATAAAGAACTTAGATATTACAAACCAAGATATTGCAAAGGATGTACTAGAGGTACAAATTCCTGCTTATAAGGTGGAGGCTGAAATCATTCAGTTTTTTGACTTACCTCCGTTAAAGGACACAGTTGAAAGTTTGGCTAATTGTGGGGAGACGTTTATTGGATTTTACCATGACGGGGAGCTATGTGGAGTCATTTCTTATAAGGTAGAGAATTCAGTGATTGATATACATAGGTTAGTTGTACATCCAGGTCATTTTCGAAAAGGGATTGCTAGACGGTTATTAGATTTTGTTGAGAAGTCTTTTGATGATTCGTACTCTTATATTGTATCAACAGGTGCAAAAAATAGCCCTGCACTTGCTTTTTATGAGAAAAATGGTTTTACAAAGACAAATGAAATACAAATTACTGAAGGTCTATCAATAGCCTGCTTTAGGAAATATAGTCTAATTGAAGGTAATCCTAAATGAAGAATAATTACGAAGAATACAATGATCCCATATTATATGATATAGAGAATGAATCCTTCAAAGAAGATATTCCCTTATAAAAGGATTGGAATGAAGCACCTATAACAACAGACAGCTATCAAATGATTTATGTTTGTAAAAAAATAACGAAATAGAGGACAGTTTAATGAAAGAATTACTTACAATAGATTGTGGAGAGATTTTCCTTCGAGAATATACCATCGAGGACGTGGGTGCTCTATATGAGTTAACTCTACAACCTGAGGTTCATGAATTTCTACCAGATTTTAAGTCAACAAAAGAACAACGATTAGAGTGGGTAAAAGATTATGAGATTCCTCAAAATAAAAGCTTTTTAGCAAGTGTTCCAGCTATCGAAGAAGACGCATATTTACGCTTAGGGATTTTCTTAAAAGAAACGGGTAAATTCATTGGTTTTTGCATGACAGGAGTTAAACCTCAGCTACCTAAACCAAATAGGGAAATTGTTTATGCTATCTCAAAGAAATATAGTGGTAAAGGATATACTTCTAGTGCGGTGAAAACTTTAATCACTTATTTATTTAAGGAAACAAATGTTGAACAGCTAAATGCAATTGCATTACCTCATAATATAGGCTCAAACAAAGTGATTCAAAAGGTTGGCTTTCTATTTAAGGAAACAATAGATATTGATAACCAAAAATATCATTACTATACCCTACAAAAAAGTGATTGGAAAGATGCTGAGTAGAGGGGCCACTTAAGATTCATTATTCTATTTCATTACGCAAAAAAGGACCTGTAAAAGACTCTTTATGTTATTAGTAATCTAACAACAAAGCAGAAGTCCATAAGGGTCCTTTTACTTCATATTAATAATAAAACGGGAATGGAATAATGAATGGGAAGACAAATTGAGCGTATGGATAGCGACGACGACGGAAACGACGATATCTTCTTCTTGGTCTTCCGTAACCATATCCATAACCATAATCGTCATAACCGTTATAACCGTTATATCCACCATAGCTGCCAAATCCGTAGCGGATATCTGTCATTTGCTCTTGAACTTCTTCTGGAACCATCATTTCGACTCCATTTTCATCCATATCGGTAATGATACCTTCCACTTGTGACCCATCTGCTAATTGGCCAGTAACATAGTAATTCATGTATCTTTGACACGCATTTTGTATATCCATAGGATTCGTCATCCCAGGATAACCATTTTGATTGTACATGAACATCCCTCCTTTGCATAAATAGGATATTCACCTATGAGAAAAGGGGTTCCGTGTCCATGCAAAATTAATCTTTACACTACTTCATACACAGCGTTTCATTATGCTGAATCCTTGATGTTTCAATTTGAATGGTGGTGTGCTCAATATGAAATTTTTCTTTAATTTTATCAATGGCTTGTTGTAGAATTTCCTGACTATCTAACTGGTCTTCTATCACCATATGACAGCTTAATGAATCTAAACCTGATGTAATAGTCCATATGTGTAGGTCATGAATATCCTTCACGCCATCAATTTCAAACAGTGTATTTTTAACTTCTTGTTGATCGACCGTAATTGGCGTTCCTTCCATTAAAATATGAATTGAATGTTGTATGACACCCCATGCGCTTTTTAAAATTAAAAGGGCGACAATTACTGAAATGATTGGATCTGCAATATACCAAGAAAACAGTAGCATTACAATTCCTGCAATAATTGCTCCTACCGAACCTAGGGCATCTCCTAAGACGTGAAGATACGCACTGCGCAGGTTCACATTGTTTTTTACATCTCCTTTACGAATTAGTGCCCATGCACTCAGTAAATTCGCAAACAATCCAACTGAAGCAATAATAATCATGGTACCACTTGCAACGGTTGGAGGAGCGAAGAAACGCTCAATAGCTTCCCAGACAATAAATCCAGCAATGATAAATAAGGAAACCCCATTAAACAGTGCTGCTAAAATCTCAAACCGGTAGAATCCGTAGGTCTTGTTAGGTGAAGGTGGTCTTGTAGCAAACCAAATTGCGATTAAACTTAATAATAAAGAACTTGCGTCACTTAACATATGACCAGCATCACTTAATAAAGCCAAACTGTTGGTTAGTAAACCCCCAAAGAACTCGAGTAGCATTATGCTAGTGGTAATCAATAAAGCAATGATTAATCCTTTTTTATTTCCCTCTCTGGTTTCTTCAAAACTATGAATATGACCATGATGATGATCGTGTCCATGGTGATGGTGGTGGTGATGTCCGTGATGGTGCCCCATACTTTTCCCCCTTAGGTGTGATCTATATGCGATAGAACTTGGTTCAAAATTTCTATAACATGTTCATCGTCATATGTATAATAAAACGTATTGCCTTCGCGACGATATTTAACTAGTCTGAGATTTCTTAATAAACTGAGCTGGTGAGAAACAGCTGATTGAGTCATTTCGAGGACCTCAACCATATGGTTTACAGAACACTCCTCTTGGGAAAGTAAATATAAGATTTTAATTCTGGTAGGGTCAGATAATGCCTTAAAGATACGCGATGCTTCATCAATGGTTTCTAATGGTAAAATTGTGTGTTCGTCTTTCTTCATATAAAAATCCTTTCTAACTGCTAGATGTGAGATGTTGATATAAATAGCAAAACTATCTCTTAAGATATTCCCGTTAAAGTATATGAGCATATGTTCATATACTTAGTTTATGATGAGATATGATTTATTGTCAATAACTAGAAAAATAAATGTTATGTCATGTTAATACATGTTATTTTAATAATAGTAAGAAAATTTGTTTGAAAATAGGGGATGAGGAAATGGAAGAGAATTATAGAGTTAGAGAGGCTTTGTTAGCAAGTGTAAGCTCTATTGATGATACTCAATTAAATGAACGTCCCAATTATACTAGTTGGTCAATAATGGAAGTATTAGAGCACTTGTTCTTAATCGAAATGGTAGTTGCAAATGCAATTACAGAGCAAGTAAAGAATGAGAAAAGTGTAAGAGCAGAGGACAAACCTATTCAATTTACTGTTGATCGCCGACATAAAGTGAAAGCTCCAAGTTTTATTGAACCATCCGGGGAATTTTTGACTTTAGAAGAAGTAACAATGAAGCTGGCAAAATCACGTGAGGCACTAGTAAATGCAGTCGCAAATGTTGAGGAAAGCGTATTGGAGCAAAAATCCTATCCTCATCCTATATTCGGACTGTTAAGTTTGAAACAGTGGGTTCCTTTTGTTGGGCTACATGAGAAGAGACATCTTGAGCAAATTGAAGAGATTAAAGCGAAATTGGGAGTCTAGGAAAAAGAGATAGAACATTTTATGAACCTCATTTGAATAAAAAAGTCAAAGATAGGTCACATAAAGCAGTTTATGAGCCCTCGAAGGAGTAAAATGAACAAAGAGAGGTCACATAAAATCCTTTCTTAAGCTCAAAGATGGTTGTAGACAGTAAGAAAGGCAATAATCCCTCAAGACGGATTATTGCCTTTTTAAAAGTCATTCTTATTTTAACACGTCATGATCCACATAACGTTCACCATTCAGTTCGCTGATTACATTTATGGCAACATGTGCACCATGCCCAGCTGTAATGATAGTATGCACACTTAATCCTGCTATAGTACCTGCAGCCCAAATACCCTCGATGCTTGTTTTACCGTCAGAATCTACATCTAAAACAGTTTTGATTCTAGGCTCTGTACCTGGCTTTGTTTTTAAGCCGATTTTTTCAGCTAAATCAACAGCAATTCCAGTTGCAAAAATAACATGTCTTGTCTGGAAGCTTCCGTTTTCTGTCTCTACATTGAAGCCTTCCACAGTTTTATGGATGGTTGTCGCCTCTGATTGGACAATCTCTGTACCGAACTTCCCGGCTTGTTGTTTTCCAATATCAATTAAATCAGGCCCAGAAATTTCTTTTACACCATAATGATTCTCAACCCATGCTCTTTTAGTCATACTTTTATCGTTGTCTAGCACTAAAGTCTTTTTCCCTGCTTTCGCAGCAAATAGAGCAGCACTTGCACCAGCAGGCCCAGCACCGATTATTAGAATGTCATACATACAGTTGTTCCCCCTAATTATTATTCTTATATATCTTACTATCATTATTTTAGTAAAGCGAAATAGAAAGTGTCAATTTAGTTGCTCAAGCAGTCCTAACTACCAAATTAACTTTTTGAAACCTAAGCTATTGATATCTCGTCAAATGTATGTTGTTAACTAGAAAATAAACGGCTCTATATAAAACATAGTTCGAATTACCCAATGAGAATTCGGAAATTTCATTTTTTTAAAATAAATCTCTTGTCGAAGGAAGTCGAACGTGGGATAATTAACCTATTAGTTTTAAATTAAAATTTTTATAGTAAAAATAAGGGGGTAGTTATATGGATACTAACAAACAATCACAAGTGGAAAATTGGAAAAGAAAGTTTCGAAATCTTTTCTCAAGAACTTTACAGCGTCAGATATTGATCCCTTTTCTATCACTACTTATAGTTTCCAGTGGTATTCTAGCGTTTGTTTCCTACACAAATACAGTTAGTGTAGTAACTACGGAGTTAACAAATGCTGTGGGAGAACAAATGGTAGGAATGAATGAATCGTTTGAATTGTTCTTTGAAAACACTGGAAATACAATCAATCGATATGTAGAAAAACAAGAAATCAAAAAATTTGGAATGAACAAAAATTATATTATGAAATCTTTTGAGGAATCAGCAGGTGCGGATGAAACAATTACTAATATATATTTAGGTACAAGTGATGGTGAAATGATTTTATATCCACCAGTCGAATTACCTAGTGATTATGACCCTAGAACTAGACCATGGTATGAGGATGCTGTAAATAAGAAAGGTGAAATTATTTGGACGGAGCCTTACATTGACACAGCAACAAATGAAGCAATAGTAAGTGCAGCTAAAGCTGTTTATGACGGCTCGAAGCTAGTTGGAGTTATGTCAATCGACATATCAATCAATACTCTTATCAATATGGTTAATCGAATGAAAATTGGAGAAACTGGATATGCAGTATTAATAGACAATCAAGGGAAATACTTAGCACACCCTGTAAAGGAAGTTGTAGGAATAGATATTTCACAGGAATCCTACTATCAGGAAATGGAGGTACTTGGGGAGAAAGGGAATTTAGAATTTAAACAAGATGGTCAAAGGAAGGTAATGGCCTTTATTAGTAGTCCAACAACTGGATGGAAAATTGCTGGTACTGTTTATACTAAAGAATTATCTAAAAAAGCCCAAGCTATTTTGCTTCCCTTAACCCTTGCTTTAGGGGCAGTTATTGCTTTAGCCATCGCTATTTCTTTAGTCGTCTCCCGCAAGATAACAAAACCGATTAAAAAGCTACAAGAAACAATGAAAGACGTTGAGCAAGGTAATTTATCAGTCCAACTTTCAGTTGATAAACAAGATGAAATTGGTAAACTTTCAGAAAGTTTTAATGCAATGATTATTCAGATGAGAAGCATAATGAAAAAGGTTTCAATTATATCTAATCAAGTAACAGATGTTTCACAAACACTAGTTGCAAGTGCCGAGGAAAATACAGCTGCATCAAATGAAGTTGCAACAACAATGGAGCAAATTGCTTCAGGAGCTAGTAGCCAAACGGAGATCTTTGATAGAAATTCAGACGTAATGGAAAGCTTAGCCGAAAAGATTAAGCAAGTCGAAAGTGAAGCCAATGAAATTAATGTAAATTCAAAAAACATGCATCAAACTTCGCAGGATGGTTTAAAAAAGGTTAATGTCTTAAAGGATCAATTTGAGATGACAAGCCAAATTACAAAAGAGATGGTAATAGCAGTTCAATCTCTAGATCAAAACTCTACTTCCATTAATAATATTGTAAGTAAAATAGCTGAGATTGCGTCTCAAACAAATCTACTTGCTTTAAATGCAGCAATTGAGGCAGCCAGGGCTGGTGAAGCAGGAAAAGGGTTTGCGGTTGTAGCTGACGAAGTAAGAAAATTGGCAGAGCAAACAGAACACTCTTTAAAAGACATTTCATCAATTATTGGATCCATGCAGCAAGAAACGAAGAAAACGGTAACACTTATTGGTAAAACTCATGAATCTATTTCAGAGCAAGGAAAAGCTGTTGTCGAGACTGAAGAAGTGTTCTCTACAATTACAGCAGCTATTACAAATGGTAGAGTACTAGTTGAAAACATTGCAAATTCTATGGACGAAATGGTAAATAAACGTGATTTATTAGTAAAAAATGTTCAAGAAGTAACTGCTATCAGTCAAGAGACTGCTGCTGGCACACAACAAGTATCGGCATCAATTGAAGAAACAACTGCTTCAATGGAACAATTAAACCACCTTGCTATAGAGTTAGATGGGTTTGCACGTGAATTGAACGAAGAAATTATTAAATTTAAACTAGATCAGTAATTAAAAATAGCCGGGAAAAGACTTTTGAACAAGTCAGTATCCCGGCATTTTTTGCTTAATGTCTATTTCAATCCTTGAAATTCCTTTTGAATTTCAGCCACTGTTTTTTCAAGTTCTTCTCCCCAGTGATCATTAACTGTGTGGAACACAAAATTACCATCTGTATCCAGTAGAGCATAGCCTCTGTATGGTACATCATTATCTCTCATGTTAAATGGGTCAATGATTTTAAACTCAGGGTCTGAAATAAGAGGTAAACTAAAACCAAATAATTCTTCTAATCCTTTATAAAGCTCCGATTGTTCCTCAGGTTTATCGGCACTTATGATATACATGTTAGCATCAATATCATTTAGTAATTCAAAGTTATCATGCAACTGACCTAGTTGCTGCTGACAAAGTCCTCAGGTGTAGGTTGTTATAAAGAAAAAAATCACTGGTTTATCTTGTGGAAAGGTCACTTCATTCCCAGTATGATCCAGAACTGTAATTGGTTCATTCATTTTATTTGCACCACACGCTGATAAAAATAGTGTGAACAATAATAAAAGCACGGTATATTTTCTCTTCATCGGTTACTCCTCTCGATATCTTCATCTGTTATCCACTTCTGTGACCATTTTTGAATCTCATTGTTCGTAGGTTCTAATGCGCGTCCCTTTTCAGTCAAAGAGTATTCAATTCGTACAGGTGTTTCAGGAATAACTTCTCGATGAACAATTCCTTCTTTTTCAAGTTCTTTTAATCTTTCAGATAGAAGTCTTCCGCTTATAGGCAAGGATGCTTCCATTGAACTAAACCGCTGTGTACCGGAAAGAAGTGAAAAAACAATCAATCCATTCCAACGGGTGCTTATTAATTTCATGGCAATTTCAAATCTAGGGCATAATATAGATGGATTTATTTTTATCACCTCATTTGGATTTCAGGCTACTTTCTTGCATTTTTCTAAAAAGAACCTTAATATATTTTAACGTATACTAACTTTTTAAAACAAGTTTATTTTTAATAAAAAGCTCACATGACGTAAATATATTACAATACTAAAGGTAATTACGTATAGTAAGTGAAAAGAGGAGTTAACAATGATGAACAGCAGCAAACTTGACGCAAATACCCTTTCTATATTAGAGAAAAAAATAAAACTTATCAAATCACCAAGGGGTGCTATCTACTTAGTAGGACCTATTAAACTGCCAGTGACACTTGCTGGAAAAACGGTTATTTTTCAGTGGTATAGTTGGTTGCAATGCAATGAAGTAACCGAGAATTATCAGCGTATAATTGAAAAGCTTTCCTCCGCTAATTTAGCTGAACTTCAGCAATCAAGTGTTTTAGTGTATGGTGATTTTGAAAATGATGAAGAAGCACTTATACGAATGCATTCGATATGTCATACAGGTGATATTTTTGGAAGCAAACGCTGTGACTGTGGATACCAACTAGATCAAAGCTTACAAATGATTGTTGAACACGGTTCTGGTGCTTTATTCTATTTAGCAAATCATGAAGGTAGAGGTATTGGCCTATTCAGTAAGGCAATGGCTTATGTTCTTCAAGAAAATGGCTACGATACGGTTGAAGCAAATCTACAGCTTGGTTTCGTTGACGATGCTAGAAACTACGATGATGCTATTTTTGTCCTTAAGGCACTGCGATCAAAACCAGTGACATTAATTACAAACAATCCTCGTAAAGTGGAAGCTTTAAAAAGTGCTGGTATGGATCTATCTGGACGTACACCACTTTGGGGAGATATCTCCGAGTTTAATGAAAAATATTTAAAAACAAAAGTCGTTAGATCAGGACATTTAAAATAAAAATAATAGTACCTTAGGTCAGTCATTATTTGGCTGGCTTTTTTCTTGTAGCAAAAAAGGTTTAGAAAAAAATGTAAATAATGCTTTACAAAACATAATGATGTAAAGTAAACTTTACGTAAAACTAACTTTACATTGACGTTAGGTGGAGGTTGATTCCTATTCTTAATCGATTAAAGGAAAAAAGATCAGAAAAAAACATTACCCAGGAGCAATTGTCAGAACTAGTTGGTGTATCAAGGCAAACAATTATTTCTTTAGAAAATGGGAAGTACAATCCTTCATTGGAGCTTGCATTTAAATTGGCAAAAGTATTTGGCTGTCAGATTGAGAATATCTTTATTTTTCAGGAGGGGGAGTAACGAATGGGAGAGATACAATGGATTGGATTAGCAGGTTTATGGGGAGGAGCTTTATTTGGTTTTTTAGGCTGGTGGTTAGGTAGAAGAATGGCAGCTAAGAAGCGAGGACTTGATGAGCGATATTTTCAAATATGGAAAAATGCACGCGGAGGAAGTTGGATGCTTACGTTAGGTGCTTTGTATGTGCTATTTACATTGCAAATAATGGGTGTTACTTTATCGTCTTATACAATATTAGGTATTTTATTCATTGTCCATTTAGCAGGTTGGGCAGTTTTAGGCATATACAATCAATTTAAACTTTAGGAGGAATTTTGATGTTCAAGAAAGTAGATGCGAGTCAAATGTTTAAAAGATCACTACAAATTGGTTTAACTATTAATTTTATTTTTTTGGTTGTTTCACTTATAACTGGAAATTGGAGCTTTTTTATTTGGAGTTTATTACCAACTTTGGCAACAAGTGTAAACGGTTATTTTATTTCAAAAAGCCTCGCAGGAAAACACGAATCTTCGATGAGGATACGTGTTTTAATTTAAACACATGAACCTAAATCCATTAGAGATAATGTTGTTGATATTTATGAATGCTCAATCTCGCGCTATCAATGTATACAAATCCCAAAAATACCCTTACACTAGACATATACATACTATTTAGAAAAAGAGGTAGGTACGGTTGGTTAAAAATAAGTTTCAATTTTGGACGCTACAGATTTTAATACTAGTTACAATATTATACTTATCAACAAAAATAACATTTCTATTTGAACCTGTCGTTGTTTTTGTATCTACATTGTTTTTTCCTATTATTATTTCTGGATTTTTGTTTTTCTTGTTGAATCCAATGGTGCGCTTATTACAGAAGTGGAAAATCCCAAGAATTCTAGCTATTATTATTATGTATATCGTTTTTATTGGAGTAGTCGTATTGGTGGTTAGTAGCCTAGCCCCGTTAATATCAAAGCAATTTACCCAATTGGTTAGAGACATACCGTTATATGCAGAACAGACGATGCAGCTTGTAAATGACCTGTCAAAAACACCACAATTTAATTGGTTTATGACTCAAACTTATGTGCCGATAAGTGAAATTGAGCGGGAGCTTATCCGCTTTGTGAATACGTTGCCGGACAGGGCCTCCCAAGCAATTTCTAACATCTTTGGCTTAATTGCGAATGTAACTATTACCATTATTACGGTGCCATTCTTACTCTTCTATATGCTGAAGGATGGTCATAAATTTCCAATTGCAGTCTCAAAATTTTTTCCAAGTTCAATCCGTAAGGAAACCATTGATACGTTAAAAGATACAAGTGAAACGTTAGCAGCATACATTCAAGGACAGATACTAGTTGCCTTATTTGTGGGAACCTTAGCATTTATAGGTTACTTAATTATAGATCTGCCGTATGCTTTAGTGATGGCTATGATAGTTGCAGTAACTAATATTATTCCTTATGTAGGCCCTTTTTTAGGAGGAGCTCCAGCAGTTATTATCGGATTCTTTGTTTCACCTACGACGGCTCTCTTAGTCATAGTTGTTATTGTCATCGCACAACAGGTGGAAGGGAATCTTCTTTCTCCACTTATTTTAGGTAAGAGATTAGACACACATCCAGCAACGATTATCATTTTATTATTAGTAGCAGGAAACTTAGCAGGTGTTTTAGGAATGATTCTTGCTATCCCAACTTATGCTGTGTTAAAGACAGTGGTACTAAATACAAACCGTTTACTCAAGGCCAGAAAAGAAATACTTCAGGAAGCAAAATTAAAATAGCTAAAAAAGCCATTCTAAAAGGATGGCTTTTTTTTGTAATAGTGGTAATATATTCCTTTGGGTGAACTGAATCAAGAAATGAGGGTTTTTTATGATGAAGCTAAGTACGATGAAAAAGCTTGTAGCAACAGTTGATCAGGATTGGAGAAGTTCCTTCGCTGAGCAACTTTTAGAAAAATGGGGTTTTGATGAAAAAGAGGTTTATTATTTTCGAGGAAGCGCGAACTTCATCTTTATGTTTAAAAAGGAGAATCAGTGGTATTTCCTACGCTGCAATGAGTCTACAGAGAGAACCTTCATAGATTATCAGACAGAGTTACAAATCCTACAGTATCTTGAAAAGGCTTCTATCTCCATTTCATTACCGGTGAAATCAGAGGATGGAAACTTAATTGAAACGGTAACGACTGAACTCGGGATCTTCCATTGTGTCGTGTTTGAAGGATTAAAAGGTGAACAAGTTGAGCTTGAGGCTCTTGATGAAGAAGGATATTACATTTGGGGAAAAGCACTTGGTCAACTACATCAAACATTCAAAATGATGCCACAGGAATTGAAGGATAGTCGACCTAGTTGGCAAAACCATATTCAGTTTATAAAGGGTACCGTTTCTAGTGATGAACGTGCGTTTTTTAATGAATTATTTGAAGTAGAGAGTGTATTAACCAGTTTACCAGTTTCAGAGGATACATATGGGCTTATTCATTATGATTTTGAGTTAGATAACCTTAAATGGAATGAGAATGGATTAGGGATTCTTGACTTTGATGATTGTGTACAGCATTGGTATATTGCAGATATCGCCTATGCACTTCGGGATTTATTTGAAAAAGAAATAGATATAAATCACCCATCCTTCGAGCAGTTTATTAAAGGGTATTCTTCAGAAACGAGCATTGAATTAAACTTACTTCAGAAGATAGAATGGTTTATGAGGCTTCATAATCTAGTTACGTTTGCAAAGCTTTATCGATCATTAGACCTTAAAGAAGGTGAAACCAACCCACAATGGTTATCTGATTTAAAGGGCAAGTTTGAGTCGAAGCTTGAAAACTATAGAAAGTCCTTCTTAATAGAAAAGTAAGCCATTTAAAAGACATCATTCCGGTAATTGGAATGGTGTTTTTTGTCAAGAAAACACTTACAAAAAAAGGGAATGGAATCAGTTTGCCGAATATTAGTAAGGATATAGAGTTGTGAGGGGGCAGTACCATGAAGGTATTAAAGGAAATGGTAAAGCTTTTTTTGATTTATTTGTTGGTTGTTACATGTATAATCCTTTTTGTTCTAGTCCCAAGGACACCAAACCTCGGCGTTGGCGCAGGTTGGGGAGGAGTAATAAATTATGATTACTCGTTTAGTTTTGAAGAATATAAGAACAATGTGGTTGGATATCTATCTCAAGTGGCAGAGACAAAAAGCCTAGGGCCTACAAAGTGGAAAACAAGAAGTGTTGAAGATGAATTGCTGAAGTTTGTTCCTAAAAGCATGCTTGTTGTATTTACAGGACTAATCCTTTGTCTATTCTTTGGAGTACTAAAAGGTATATATGATTATCGAAATATCAACACAAAACAAAACTTCCTGGGTAGTGGCACTACTTGGCTCTTTCAGTCAATACCAGATTATTTTATCGTCATGTGTGTAATTTGGGTTGTTTTCTTTAAGATGCCTTTTACTATTCTTGGGGATGAAGGTTGGTATAAGTTTATTGCACCAGGAATATTAGTTGCGATTGCCCCAACGTTCTATGTTGCTAGAATCACGTCAGTATCCTTACTTGGTCAAAAAGATGAACCTCATATTATGGTTGCTTTTTCGAAGGGTTTTACTGAAAAACTAGTACTCTATCGACACATGTTCAAGCCGTGTATAACTCATGTATCAGGGTACCTTCCTTCGGTTATGGTTTTCTTATTGTCTAACTTGTTAGTTGTTGAGTATTTATTAGCCTATGAGGGAGCAGCATACCGTTTATTTTCATCAATTGGATACTCAAATTTTATTAGTCCGATGATGCTTGCAAGAAAGGTCGATGAAAGCGGGTTAGTGATTGGTATTTGTATCAGTTTTTTAATGTTTGTTATGGTTGCTCATATTGCAAGTAGACTAATTAAATTAAAGCTTGAGCCGAAATGAGGGGAGAGAAGGGGATGAAACAGAACCGTTTATTACTAATGGGGACTATTATGATCACTTTTCTAGTACTAATTACCATTATTGGACCTCATATTCCATATATAAAAAATGAAATAGAAGTAGGGAGTAGGGTGCGTTTTGGGGAGGATAATGTCATTATGACTGCACCATTTTCTCCTGAAGAACAATTTCCTTTTGGGACAGATCGTGAGGGCCGAGATTTATTGAGTGTCCTAATCGTAGGTGCAAAGGACACGCTTTTAATGATGCTTGTAATTTGTGTTATTCGTTATTTATTTGGAATTCCCTTAGGCTTGTTAGCATCTAGAGGGAAGGGTTTTTTTTCATGGCTTGTCTCATCATGGAATCATATTTTTTCAAGTATTCCTATTATCTTTTCAGCTATGATTCTATTAAGTATTCCTGTACTAGTTATGCATGAATTTAGATTTTATTGGTCCATTCTTATTTTAGCTTTAATAGAGGTTGGAAAAGTTGCTCATATCGTTCAAGAAGAAACAAGGGGTATTTTAAGTAAGCCTTACATTGAAGCAGGGATAACCGTAGGAATGCATCCTATCAGACAGTTAACGTCAAATATATTACCTAATATCTTCCCAGCCATTGTAGTTAATTTCTTTATTGATATTGGTCGTACAGCATTACTAATTGGACAGATGGGGATTTTTGGGATATTTATCTCTCAAGTCTTTGTTCAGACGGGTTCTATGGTAGCTGAAATGATGAACACAAGCTTAAACTGGTTAACTTTATTAGGACAGGCTCGAAATGATATTCTAAAAGCCTTTTGGATTCCGTTTTATACGTGTTTGGCGATTACCTTTACAGTCTTCACATTTAATATTTTGGGAGAAGGACTTAGAAGACATTTTGACCGGCGATCAGCATAAAGGTAGTAGAAAAGAGGTTATTAAGTACTTATGTAAGTTTCTAAAGGAGGAGTTTAATGGATAACAATTATATCAATAATCCCTTCGATGATTTTATGGGATGTCAGTATGAAAGAGTAAGTAATACAAATATTAAGGTTACCATGCCTATACAGCCCTTATTTTTAAATACAATTGGTGTTGTACATGGAGGAATTATTTCTACCCTTGCCGATATTGCTATGGGGAATACAACAAAAACTACAGGTAATAAACAATCGGTTGTTACTGTAGATATTAAGACTTCTTTCTTAAAAGGTGCAACTGGAGAGTTTTTGGTTGCTGATGCTCATCTAATAAAGAAAGGCCGAACGTTAAACCACGTAGACTGTTATATTTATGATGAAAATAACGTGCTAGTAGCAAAATCAAGTGGTATTTTTGCAAATACGTAATGAATGTATAGGTTTATTTAATAAAGGTCACTCTTTTAATGTTCGGATTGAATAGGAGGGTATGGCATGGAAGTATGTGAGTTGTGCGGAAGAGATGAAGTTGAGACGACTATCCACCATTTGTTACCTAAAGAAATGGGGGGCACATTTGGTGCTACAGCTAACTTATGTATACCGTGTCATAAACAAATACATGCCCTCTATACCAATGGTGAAATCGCAGCCCGTTTAACGACAATCCGGGAATTAAGGGAAGATGAACAACTTGCAAGCTTTATTAAGTGGATTCGAAAACAACCAGCAAGCAAACTAATGAAAATTCGTAAGTCAAATGAGCGGAAACGTAAAGGAAGATAAAAATGTGCACATTTTCAGAGGTGCACATTTTTTATTGGATATATTTGGTTTGAAATATGGTACCATAGTAAAAAAGAGAAACTAGGGGGAAATATGAAAACATTTTTAAAATGGATGTTTTGGGTTCTGGCTGTTATTACTCTTATTATTGGGATTATGATTTTTGTATTTTTTCAAAGCATGAAACCAGACAAAAACGAAGTCGCCAAGATTGAAAAACAAGCCGAACAATATATCGCCACTACATTTACTGATAAGGTCGTTATTTTTGATACGTTATACGATAATATGGGGAACTTTACACACTTTGAGTATGCTGCAAACGTTGAAAATAAAAGAGATGGGACGCAATTTCTAGTTTTTTTTAATAAGGAAACAAATCAAATGGAAGATACCTATATAGCAGATAGATGGGAAAGAGAGCTAGAAATAGAGATAAGACCGTATCTTGAAAGTACACTGGGTACACTTGATGAACTTTGGATTTTTTATCCAGAACGAACGGGTATTGAGTTAAACGTTGATCCCAATCAACCAAGTAGCTATAAGGATTATGATGCGAAGCCACATGTGATGATCTTTATTCCGAGGAAAGCAGAGGCTGGAGATAAAGAACTTTTTGATGGTATTGTAAGTTACTTGAAAAATGAAGCAGGAGTCAAATATGGCAGTGTTTCTCTTGAGTATATCGACCAGGGGGTACAGTTAGAAGAAGATAAGAGATGGCATGAAGAATTCTAAAAAGTAAAACGAATCAAAGTTACGGTCTAGAGTAACTTTGATTCGTTTTTTGAATCTTTTATTTGCATGTGTTCAAGTTCAAGTCTTAATTTCTGTGTTTCTATTAGGTAGTTTTCATGCTTTAGTTTCTCTAGCTCTAACTCATCTTTTAGCATGTCTCTTTTTATTTTTGATTGTTTTTGAAAATGCTCTGTAACAATGGCCACCAATGGAATCGAAAAAATCATGACAATAGCTACTAAACCTGTCACCTGAAAAACCTCCTTATCTTTATTTTTAATACGTTTCTAGTGGTTTAAGAGTTTCACCATTTTTAAAAAGTCTTTTCATAAGTTTAACAAATATGTTAGATTTTTGATATGTAATAAAGAGAAGTTGATAATCCATGTTTCTTTAATTGAAAGGGGATTCTCTGATGGAGAATGAGGTAATAATTGAACAAGTTGTTAAAATTGAAGATTACGTGGCTGAGCTTTCTGAACTACTAATACAAGTTGTAGGTGATGGAGCCTCAATTGGTTTCCTGCCACCTTTGAAAATAGAAGAAGCGAGGAGCTATTGGGAAGGTGTCCTTCAATCCGATTGTATCTTATTCATTGCCAAAGTAAATCAAGAGATTGCAGGAACTGTTCAACTTCATTTGTGTATGAAAGAAAATGGACGTCATCGTGCAGAAGTCGCCAAATTAATGACACAACCTGGATTTCGTCGAATGGGGATTGGTCGTCAGTTGATGGAAGTGCTTGAAGATAAGGCGAAAGGAGATGGAAGAACTCTACTTGTTCTCGATACAAGAGAAGGAGACCCATCCAACCGTCTATATCAAGCAATGGGCTACGTGGAAGCAGGGAAAATCCCTAATTACGCCAAATCAGCAAACGGTGACTATCATTCTACGGTTTATTATTATAAAGAATTAAAATAACCCGATATTAGGATATTACTAATGACTGAGACTATAAACTATAAATCATGGACAATGTGTCTTATTCATGAAAAGAATGAAGAAGGAAAGGTAACTATAGTGAGAATTTAACATAATTCCTACTATATAGAATTGTGCTGTTTTAAAACAATAATAATCTAATTAATACGCTAATGGAGGATTTTGAATGGAAATGCAAAGAAATGTGATTTTATATATTGCAACTAGTTTAGATGGCTATATTGCAAAAGAAGACGACTCACTAGAGTGGCTGTTCAACGTTGAAGGTGAAGGTGATAATGGGTATGAAACATTTTACAACACAGTTGACACTATCATTATGGGCAGAAAGACATATGAACAAATTCTACATCTAGAAGAAGGTAATTTCCCATACAAGAATAAAAAGTGTTATGTTTTTTCACGTTCCAACACACCTAGCAATGAAAACGTTGAATTTGTAAATGAGGATGTTAAGCAGTTTATAAATCGGCTAAAAAATGAGGAAGGTTTGGATATATGGTTAGTTGGTGGAGGTGAATTACTTACTACGTTCATAGATAACCGGTTAGTTGATGAAATGATTATTACGATTGCCCCAACCATAATTGGGAAGGGAATTCCATTATTTAAGAATCTAGAGAATAAGATAGAATATTCCTTAAAAGAGATTACACGCTTTAATCAGTTTGCACAATTACATTACTGCTTAAAATAAGGCCCATCTATAGTGCAGTGTTCTTAAACGAAAATCACACTACAGTTTAATTAACCTTAAAATTAAAAATAGCTTGATTATTTCTAAAAGTAATGAATAAAATGGAAACTAAGACAAGTTTTAGGAGGATTTACAACATGGGTTTTTTTAATAAGCTTATTTATAGTATGGGGAAATTTGAAAAGTATCCAGATATGGTTAAACAGGGTGTTGGTAAAGCATTTTTATACTTATTTTTATTTACTTTACTTTTTGGTACAATACATAGCATTATTATCGGATTTCAGATCAATAAGGATATAGGCGGGTTTGTATCAGATATTAGTGGAAATATTCCCGAATTTACATTTTCGAATGGTACACTTGATGTGAAAGAACCCATGCCGATTATCCATGAGGATTTAGATGGTAGTACACTTATTATCGATACAACTGGACAAACAACTCCTGATATTTTAGATCAATATGAATCAGCTACATTAATTTTATCTGATCAAGTAATTACAAAGGAAAATGGATTTAAATCAGAAGCATTTTCTTTCGGTGATTTTGTAGGTATTACATTCGATCAGGATGATGTAGTTAACAAATTGCCATTGCTTCAATGGTTTAGTTTTATTGCTGCATTCTTTGTGTGGATTGGCTTTTTTATCGGAAAATTATTCAGTTCACTGTTATTAGCTTTGATAGGTTTAATTCTTCTTGCGATTCGAAAAAAGAAGATATCATTTGGAGGCTTATACAGTCTAGCTATTTATGCTTTAACCGTACCAATTCTATTAGATATTCTTTTACAAGTATTTGGCGCTGATTTACATAATTTAGTCTATTATGTTATTGCAATGGCTTATATGTGGCTAGCAATGAAGCACTTTAATTTAAAAGAAGAGAGTGAATTTAGCGAGCCAATTGACAATTACTAAAATTATGAATAGGAAAGAAACTAAGTTGCTGAACAACCAATTCGTTGAATTGGTTGTTTTTTTATAGGTAAAAAGTATTGAAGTTTATAAATTATACCACTCATGGTAAAAATTTGTTGTTCATGTTATGGGGAAATTATATAATAAAGTCGAAAAATGTAGCTTGAAGTATTCAATCGAGATCACTAAGGGGGTCATGAAGACATTGCAAAAGGAAAAAGAAGGTCCATTAGTATATGCAGATGCAATGGCATCGATTGAAGCCATGGCTAAGGTTGAGGTCATGGATAAGTACTTAGACTATTATGGTAAGAAAATAGAATCTATAGAAATTCGAAGAGTTATTAATGATATTTTTGCTATAAATCTGAATAGAGTATCAGAGGAGGGAGAGGGCAAGGCTACTCAAGCCTATCCAGATGAAATTATGCAAGGAATAAGAAAGGTCCTTTCGATGGAAGGAACTCTTGTTGAGCAAGATGCTTTTATTATGTCTCTGCCTAAAGTAAAAGTAATGGATTTATATCTAGAATATTATGGTGATAAAATAGAAAGTTCAGAGATTCGTAGAGTGATTAACCAAATCTATGGTATTAATTTAAATGGAATTTCTGGTTTAGAGGCAGCACGTATATCTCTCTACTCTAAAGGTCAATGGATTTCAAAAACGGAACGTGATCTATTTGAGGTACATACTGGAACTGGAGACATTGATGTATGGATTTTACCTTCAATGTATTTAATTGAGAATACAGGTATAACAACATTACCTGAGGAACTACAAGATTTATTGAAAAACCTTGGGTACTGGTATAACAGTGTTAAGGGTGCGTTCTACTACTCAACAAACAGCAATGTAACCGTACCAGATGTGTTTAAAGGCCAAACGATGGGTGCAATTAGCAACATTGTTAATTTAATTACAGCTAATAATCCAGATTTATAGAGAAACAGATAAATAAAAAAACAGGTGATTTTACTAAAATCGCCTGTTTTTTTATTTATGTTACTTACTATTCATAGTTTTAATACGGATACCACAATTACATTTCACACTATGCTTTAGCATTTTAACAATACCCTGGCATTTTGGACAAATCTTCTGCTTAGTTAACATAGATTTCTTCTTCCTTTCTATGATGACTCTTTATTATATTTATTCTGCAAAATAACTGGCTATTTTGCTCTATATTTCAACCGACAAAATGTACACTCAAGAAAATTTATATATTTTATGATAACATTTATTAAAGTAAAATCAATACTTTTTTATAATAACTATAATTAAAAGAATATTTTAAATAGTTACCACTTGTATCATAAATACAAAAAAAGAACACCTTGTCTGGTGTTCTTGCTAAGTCAATTACTGTAAAACTTTTGTGTATAGTATGGCTGTGATTTTGTATTAAAGGCTACGCCAATTCCTAGGTTTCTAAAATCAGGCTGGAGAATATTTTCTCTGTGGCCTATGGAGTTCATTAACCCCTCATGTGCGAATATGCTACTAAATTGTCCATAGGCTAGATTTTCCCCTGCAACTGTAAAAAGGATATCGTCTTCTAACATCCGATCAAAAGGGGACTGTCCTTTTAGGTTAGTATGTGAAAAATAATTATTTTCAGCCATATCAAGACTATGTTTACGGGCTGTTTTCTTAACATGATCATCCCATGAAAGAATAGGTAATTCATGATTTACACGAGTGGCATTCGTTAAGTCGAACAACTGGTACTCAAAGCCTTCTTTTAAAGTCTCACTAGCAGCTGTATAAAAGTCTTTTTTACTTTTTTCTACCTCTTCACTTACAATTTGTATGGAGGTGACAGTATCTTGTTGATGTTGGTCGTAAAAGACTGTGACATAGCTATTGTCAACTAAAAATACATCATAATCACGATCTTTTTCAAATTGGTAGTAGGTCATTCCTTTTCGAATTTTATCAAGTGGAACACCCAACTTCTCTATTACTGATGCCTTTACACTTCCTCTTTGTATACCATACGTGGAGGAGATGAGGTCATGAGGAGTATATAATCCTACTACCTCATCATTTGCATTATAGGAAATCATGATAAAGTTTTGATAATTATCATGATAGGCATTCCACATCAGACCATATTCGTTAAGGGTTGATCTGATCGGAGAGCCAATCCTTTTTTCTATCTCACTTCGTGTTTCACCAAGTTCAATATTATATATCGAAAAGGCTTGCTTTGTTGGTGTTGATAATTCAGGTTTTTGGACCTCGGTCTTTGAATTAACATCTGTTTCTGATGTTTGAAACCTTTGGTCAAGCTGATCCATCAATTGAATTATACCTTCTTGAATTGTTCCAACAGCAGCAATATATTCAGGACTTTCACGGATTTCGTCTATGTCTGTTTTTATTGTGTTTAACGTAACATCTAATTTGTTTTTTTCTAACCATTTTTCAAAGGTAGACCAAGCTGAAAAAAGAAATAAAATAAAAGCAAATAATAATATCAATCGTCTCAAGCGATCTCAACTCCTCTCTTGCGTACTACCATTCTAGCCAGAAAAAATGAGTTTCAACATTATTTTAGAGTAAAATTTGAAGAATTGTAAGAGGTAGAATGGAAATGAACACTATCCTAACACGTATCTATTCAAATAACTGTTAATCTAGTAGAATAAATAATTAGGTTTGTTGAAGCAAATGTGTAGGAGTGTTAATAAATGTTACAGATTGTAAATAGACAACTAGAAAAGTACATGGCCCTGATCACTCCAACAGGAGTTATTCTTGGAGTGTTATTTGCAGGCTGGTTAATTGACTTAACCTTTTTAATACCCTGGATTTTTGCGTTTATAACATTTGCAGGAAGTTTAAGTTCAAATTTTACCGCTCTGAAAAAGGCAGTCCTACATCCATTGCCTATCATACTAGCGTTAGGGTTATTGCATATCTTAATGCCAGTCTGGGCATGGGCAGTAGGACATCTTACTTTTAATGGTGATGTATACACAATTACTGGGTTAATATTAGCTTTAGTCATTCCAACTGGGATAACGAGTGTTCTCTGGGTTTCGATATGTAAAGGAAACCTTGCTCTAACCTTATCAATCATCTTAATTGATACATTACTATCGCCGTTTATCGTACCTTATACACTATCTATCTTTGTTGGTACGAAAGTGGAGATGGACGTTGTCGCCATGATGACAGGTTTATTTTTAATGGTTGTCTTACCTTCACTGGTAGGTATGCTTTTGAATCATATGACGAATGGGAAAATAAAAGAGAGTTGGGGACCCAAATTAGCTCCATTTTCAAAAATTAGTTTAGGTCTTGTTGTTATGTTAAATGGCACGATTGTAGCTCCATATTTACAAAATGTTGATTTGAAACTAATCTGGGTGGCTGTCGTTGTTTTCTTTGTTGCTTTCACAGGGTACTTGTTCTCCTTTTTACTAGGAAAATTATTTAGGTGGAATCAGGAAACGATAATTTCTCTTACCTTTACTGGCGGGATGCGAAACATCAGTGCTGGAGCAGTTATTGCAACTTCCTTTTTTCCGGCCCAAGTGGCTGTACCTGTTGTAGTCGGGATGTTGTTTCAGCAGTTAATCGCCTCACTGTTTGGATATGCTCTTAATCGACATTATCGAGTTAAAGAGGCTGCTGCTCAAAAGATATCAAGCGGGTTGGAGGTTTAAGAGTTAGATAAGTATGGTGCTTAATACCTAAATAAATTATTTGTTAAGTTGTATAACGATGGACCTTTTAGACTAAATAGACTAAAATGTTAATTATATTAAAACTATTATTATCTTAGAAAGAGGATAAATTATGACGATATCAAATATTCCTGAAAAAGCTACTGAACAAGAGGTACTATCAAACATTATAAAAACGATTCCAATCATTCATACCATGCTTCCAGATATAGCTATCGGGGTTACGAATACTGAAGAGTGGTTAGTCTATTATCCTAGTAAAAAAATTGATATCGGAGCCCGTCCTGGCATGAAAATTAATCCAGAAGAGCCATTAACTGATTGTATCCGCTTTAATAGGAAAATTGAAGTAGAGGTACCAGCAGAATTTTTTGGAATTTCTTTTACTGGGTTAGCTGCACCAATCGTTATTGGTAGGAAAGTAATTGGGGCTGTTGCCATACAGATGCAAAAACAAAATGAAAGAGCATTACGCAGCATATCTGAGCAAATTGTTGACTCCCTTTCTACTGCAAACAATCAAGTTCACAATATAACTCAAGCGGCTTCCGATTTATCATTAATAAGTGATGGATTAATGGAAAAATCGATTAAGGCATCAAAAGAAGTAGAAAATACAGAAGAAGTTCTATCATTTATTAAAAAAATCGCTGACCAAACTAATTTACTAGGGTTAAATGCATCGATTGAAGCTGCCCGTGCTGGTGAAAAGGGAGCTGGATTTTCAGTAGTTGCCAATGAGATTAGAAAACTATCCAATGAAACGGTTGCATCTACAGAAAAAATACGCAAAACACTAACAAATATTCAACAATCTATGAATGCAATTTCAATTGAAATTGAGAAGCTTGTCAAAGTCGGAAATAACCAGGCAAATTCAACAGTGGAAATTTCAAATTTTATAAAAGAGATTGAAACGATGAGCCAAAAACTAAAACAATATGCAGATGAGCTATAAGGTTTATACTTCTCAATGGTGGTTATGAGAAATAATACTACTATTTAGAAGTTATTTAACTTAAAAAATATTAAAAATATTTATTGACATTATTTCTCTACCACGTTAAAGTAATAATTATCAAATTTAATCAACAAACTTAATACGTGATCTCTTATCAAGAGTGGCGGAGGGACTGGCCCTACGATGCCCGGCAACCGTTCCATATTTTTTAAATGGAATTGGTGCTAAATCCTGCAAAACAATTATTTAGTTGTTTTGGAAGATGAGAGAGGATAGACCGGATAATGCCGCTTAAACCTCTCTTTTTAGAGAGGTTTTTTTAATGTCTACATACACCCTCTCAATACGACAGGCAAGGAGGAAAATGACAGCTTAGATCAGTATTAAGAAAACTACTTAGAAAAGGGGAACTAATAATGTTTAAAAAATCTTTAGTCAAAATAGCATTAACTTCAGCACTTGCTTTTTCACTTCTTTTAACAGGCTGTGCTTCAGGAGAAAAAACAAATCAAGCGGGTAATGAGAAGGTAAGCTTTGAAAATGTTCCAGAACGTTTTGCCAATGGAGAAGGTGCAAAAATAAAAGTCATTCGTAAAATTGGTGGAGATGATCATACAGCACAATTTTTAGCTGGTGCAAAGGAAGAAGGGGAGTCACTTGGCTTTGATGTAGATGTATTCACAGCAAATGGTGATACAGCTAAATTCCATGATGCAATCGAGCAAGCATTAACACAAGATTACGACGGGTTTATAATATCACATGGTGATGATGCGGCCACTGTCGATGGAGTCAAAAAGTTAGTTGAAGCAGGGAAAAGCGTTGTTACGTTTGATTCAAACCCTGACCTTGCGACAATTGAAGGAGTAACATTAACATCACAGGATGATGAAGCTTTAGCAACGTTGGCTCTTGAGGCTCTTGTTAAGGAGCATAACGCTGAAGCAAATATTGTGTACCTGTGGGTAGACGGTTTTCCACCTATGGTAAGAAGAAACAATGTTTATAAAGAAGTGCTTGAAAATAATCCAGGTCTTAGAGAGGTTGAACGATTCGGAGTTGCAGCTGCTGACACATCTGTTCAAACACAAAATGCAGTAGCAGCCATGTTAAACAAACATCCAAAAGGTGAAATCGATGCAATATTTGCTACATGGGATGCTTTCGCAATTGGTGCAGCACGTGCGATTAAAGAAGCCGGTAGAGAAGAAATTAAAATTTATGGTATTGACGTCTCTAATGCAGACCTTCAAGAAATTCAAGCTGAGGGAAGTTCATGGAAATATACAGCTGCAGTTGATCCCAAGCTAATCGGTGCCGTTAACTTAAGACTATTAGCGAAAAAATTAGCTGGAGAAGAAACTCCACAAACCTATGACTTAGAAGCATCTCTTATCTCTCAATCTGAGCTGCAGAGTTCAAGTGAGCCCGTTAATATGGTGAATCTAGCAAAAATTGTAGAAGGCTGGGGTACATCAACTACGTTTGATGAAGAATGGATGAAGGTGTTAAAAGAGCATTATCAAAAGTAAGTTTTGTTGCTAAGGGTTTATGTGACCTGGGTTTTGCCAAAAGGTGGAACTGAGGTCACATAAATCCGTTTATGCGCCCTGTAATTGGCGATGTGTAGGAAGTGAGGTCACATAAATCCATTTATGAGCCCTGTAATTGGCTAAATGGTGGAACTGAGGTCACATAAATCCATTTATGAGCCCTGTAATTGGCCATATGGAGGAACTGAGGTCACATAAACCTATTTATGCAACCTTAATCTAGCTATCTACTAGAAATGAGGCCACATAACAATATCACTAATAAGGAGTGAGGATGGATGTCAGTATCACAACTTCACATGAATAACATTTCCATCGAATTTCCTGGTGTAAAAGCTTTGAATAATGTGCATTTTACAACTTCAACTGGAATGGCTCATGCTCTTATCGGTGCGAACGGTGCTGGGAAATCAACACTTATGAAGGTGTTGTCAGGTGCTTATAATCATTATTCAGGTCAGATCACCCTTGATGGGAAGCCCCTGTCCATCCGATCTCCAAAGAATTCACAGGACTATGGAATTCAAATTGTTTATCAAGAGGTTGATACAGCTCTTATTCCTAATTTAACTGTTGGTGAAAATATCATGCTAAATCAGACAGTAAATAGTATGGGTAAGAGGCAATTCGTCAATTGGAATGAGTTACATAATAAGGCTACCAATATTCTAAAAAATTTAAAAATAAACGTATCTTCTATTGAATTAGTCAGTGAACTAACACTTGCTGAAAAACAAATGGTACTCATTGCCAGGGCCATTTTAACAGAATGCAAGTTTCTCATATTAGATGAACCTACTGCGCCATTCAGCCAATCTGAAACAACTGAGTTGTTCCGAATTGTAAACGAGTTAAAGGCGAACAATGTTGGTATTATCTTTATTTCACACCGCCTACCAGAGATTTTTGAACTTTGTGATGAAATCACTATTATGCGCAATGGAGAATTTGTAAGCTGTGAATCGATCTCTAAAACATCACAGAGTAGGGTTGTCGAACAAATGTTAGGAAGAAAGCTAGATGAGCAATATCCAAACCACTCTTTTACAATAGGAGAACCAATTCTTGAAGTTCACAATTTATCAGATACAGTTAAAACTAACAATCTGACAATCTGTGCTTCAGCTGGTGAAATTGTTGGGATAGCGGGTCTTGTTGGGGCTGGAAAAACAGAGCTTTGTAAAGCTTTGTTTGGCTCCTCAAAAATAACATCCGGAAAGATTCTATTAAATGGAGAAGAGGTAAAAATTCGAAGTCCATTTGATGCTGTAAAACAAGGTATTGTGCTTGTTCCTGAGGAAAGAAGAAAAGAAGGAATTCTTGTTGAGGAATCAGTAGTAACGAACCTTTCAGTAGTCAATTTAAATAAGTTTACTAGCTTTTTTTCTTTTATTAATCGTGGTAAAGAGAAGGCACAAGCAGTTGAATTGATTAAGAGTCTTGGCATTAAAACACCTACGACAGAAACGAAAGTTCAGCATCTATCAGGTGGTAATCAACAAAAAATTGCAATCGGTAAATGGCTCATTACAGATGCAGATGTTTATATTTTTGATGAACCAACTAAAGGAGTAGATGTTGGCGCGAAGAAAGATATTTTTGAGTTGATCTCCGGTCTAGCTAGACGAGGAAAGGCAGTATTATACGCATCCTCAGAAACATCAGAGATCATTGGAATTACGAATCGAGTGTATGTCTTATATGATGGAAAAGTGGCAACGGAGCTAGAAACTTCTAAAACGAACGAAGAAGAAATCTTATTTTATGCAGCTGGAGGTACTACACATGAAGGATTCAGTCACAGCAACTACGAGCGTAAAGAAAAAATCCTTTGATCTATTTCAGTTTTTTTATAAATATGGAACAATCCTGACAATCTTTGTGTTAATTGCTGTATTTGCCGCTGCTAACCCATCTTTTATTCAGGGAAACAATTTAATTAGTATTCTGCGATCTATTTCGATAGTAACCATTATCGCAATTGGGATTACCATATCTCTATCAGTTAATGGCTTTGATTTATCAGTGGGCTCGGTAGCCTCCTTGTCTAATGCGATTGTCATATCGATGTTTGTCTGGTTTTCTCAGAATACGGTGATTGCTATTTTTGCAGCGATTACAGCAGCCTTGTTGGTGGGGGCTTTAAACTCCTTTTTAATTGTAAAGATGAAAATTCCAGACATGCTATTAACCTTAGCCATGATGTTCATCATTCAGGGGATAGCTCTAACCTACACAAAAGGAGCAACAATCTCTCAAAATATGATTATGCCTGATGGCAGCTTTGCTGAAGGAGTTATTAGCCCGTTTTTTTCAAAACTTGGTCAGGTCCCTTGGATTATAATCATTATGGTTGTCGTTGTTGTTTTTGTTCATATTTTTCTAACGTACACAAAGCATGGTAGATACATGTATGTTATTGGAGGGAATATAGAAGCAGCAAGATTATCAGGTATTCCAGTTAATCGCTATAAGATCATTGCCTATCTAATGTCTGCACTGTTTGCTTCAATTGGAGGAATTATTTTAGCTTCTAGGGTCATGACTGCTGAAATTAACGCAGGCTCGCCCTATTTGATGGACTCAGTTGCTGCAGCATTTATCGGTTTTTCCGTTTTAGGTGCTGGAAAACCCAATGCCTTTGGTACATTTGTCGGTGCTGTTTTAATTGGTATTTTACAAAATGGATTGGTCATGATGTCTGTTCCTTACTATGCTATGGACATTGTAAAAGGGACAGTGTTAGCCTTCGCACTAGGAATTACCTATTATAAATTAAGATAATAGGCAAAAAGGGTAGGTCCTTTTGAAATGTAGAGTGCTACCTTTCTTAGGAAAAATAATGTAACATAAATTATAAGAAGAAATCCAGAAGGGTCTCTCATCAATAGATAAGGATGTTCTTATAATGAATAAAATAAAAATTCAACCACCCAAAATACCATCGTTTTTAGAAACAGCTAATTTTGATGATATGGATGATAGGTACCTAAGTGTGTGTACTATTAGAGACTGTACTATTTTTGAAGAAGAAATCAATCGAATGCGTTTTGATCAAGTTGTTTTTAAAAACGTAACCTTCATGGATGTTACATTTACGAATATTGAACTTACCGATGTTATCTTTGAAAAGTGTGACTTATCAAATACAGACTTTAGTGGAGGAGCTATCCATAGAGTAGAATTTATTGAATCAAAATTAGTTGGTTTAAACCTAACAGAGGCCACTTTCGGAAATGTGGTATTTGATAACTGTTATGCAAACTTAAGCTCATTCGGATATGCTTCTTTAAAGAATGTGAAATTTGAAAGGTGCTCCCTACGTAATGGGGATTTCTTTGAATGTAAATTCAACAAAATTGATTTTACTGATTGTGATTTAGTTGAAGCCAACTTTACGAATACTTCATTAGATGGGATTGATCTTAGTAGTTGTAAAATTGATCAATTAAGTCTTTCACCAGGAGATTTAAAGGGGTGCGTAGTATCAAGTGAACAAGCAATTGCATTTGCAAGGCTTTTAGGAATAGTAATAAAAGAATAACAAAAGGCAGTTCTTGTACTTTTGAGAGCTGCTTTTTTGTTTTAAAAAATATAGTAAGGTTGACATGAAACCAAATGGTTCTATATAATGTGAAAAGTGAAACCATTTGGTTTTATATTAAATAGAAAGAAGGAATCGTAATGCCGACAGTACAAGATATAAAACAAACTATTACATTTAATGCGCCTATCCAAAAGGTATGGGACAAAGTATCAACTTCAGAAGGAATTGCTGCTTGGTTTATGCCAAATGATTTTGAGGCAAAAGTAGGGCACGAGTTTCATTTGCAATCTCCGTTTGGTCCGTCACCTTGTAAAGTAGTAGAAATTGAACCACCTAATCGTTTATCATTCACTTGGGATACAGATGGATGGATTGTTGAGTTCATTTTAAAAGATTTAGGGGATAAGACTGAGTTTACACTAATCCATAGTGGTTGGAGAGACTCTGAAGAAATTGTTGGAAAGGCGAACGAAAAGGCTTCTGTTATACGTGATCGTATGAACCAAGGTTGGACAAGCATTGTTGAAAATCTTGGTAAGGTAGTGGAGGCATAGGTGTCTCAACCCGCGCAAAAGCATGATGTATTCCAAGCAATTGCAGACCCTACTCGTAGAGAAGTATTAAAATTATTAGCAGAAAAAGAGCTGCCTATTTCTGAGATTACATCACATTTTACAATGAGTCGAACAGCGATTGCAAAGCATTTGAATATCCTTTCAGAAGCTGAACTAGTTAGCGGGCGAAAGGTTGGAAGAGAGAAAAGATACAGGCTACATCCTGAATCCTTTTCCGAGTTAAAGGATTGGTTATCGTACTTTGAACAATATTGGTCGAATAAACTTTCAATGCTTAAGCATCTTGTGGAGGAAGAAGAGGATAGTGAGCTCAAAGTTGTAAAGAAAAAAGATTACCTTCATGATAGGACTGATTAACATCGGTCCTTTTTCAATACCATTTTTCGAATAAAATATGGCATTTAATAAAAAACTAAACAAATGAGAGTAGCAAATCCCCTCACATAGAAGGGGGTTATTTTTTATATAGAGGATTACTAATTGGAGCTGGTAACAGTGAGTATGGAATTAATCATTCTTTTGATTTTAATAATACTGAATGCTTTCTTTGCTGCATCAGAGATTGCTTTAATCTCTTTAAATGATAATAAAGTAAGGTTAATGGCTGATAGTGGGGATAAAAAGGCAGTAATGCTCTATAAACTGCTAGCTGAACCTAGCAGTTTTTTAGCAACCATTCAAATTGGAATCACTCTTGCTGGGTTTCTAGCTAGTGCGTTTGCAGCAGGAAGCTTCGCGGGGGAGCTAACAGAATTCCTAATTACACTTGGGGTACGCATTCCTTTACGAATACTTGATACCCTTTCAGTGTTCGTTGTGACTCTTATTTTAGCTTATTTTACGTTAGTACTAGGAGAGCTCGTTCCCAAACGCCTAGCCTTACAAAAAGCAGAGGCTATATCAAATTTTGCAGTTGCTCCATTAACCTTCCTTTCCAAAATTTCTTCACCATTTGTAAAGTTATTAACTTTTTCAACGAATACAATTGTTCGTTTATTTGGAGTGGACCCAAATGCGGAAGATGAAAATGTAACAGAAGAGGAAATTCGTATGATGGTGGATGTTGGAAAAGAGAAAGGGACGATACAGGAAGCTGAGAAAATAATGATCAATAATATTTTCGAATTTGACAACAAAACGGTTTCTGATATCATGACACATCGGACAAACATTATTGCCATTCCCATACAATACACGTTAAAGGAAACAACTAGGCTAGTTTTAGATGAGAGATACACCAGGTTTCCAGTTTATGAAGAGAACATAGATAACATCATTGGTGTTTTGCATTCTAAGGATTTAATTCAGTTTATAGAAAACTGTGAGGAAGAGCGATTTAATATGAGAGAGCTTTTAAGGGACCCTTATTTTGTTCTTGAATCAAAACAAATCGACAACCTATTAAAAGAAATGCAGGAATTCAATATTCATCTGGCTATTGCTGTTGATGAATATGGAGGCACAGATGGTATTATAACAATAGAAGATATCATTGAAGAAATAGTAGGTAATATCTTTGACGAATATGATGAAAATGAAGAGGATAAAAATGAAATCGTTGAGCTTGGAAATGGTGAATACCTGATAGCGGGAAGTGCAAATCTATATACAGTTGAAGAAATAGTAAAAATGGATTTGCCAACTGATGAATTCGACACCATAAGTGGCTTTGTGATTGGTCAAATCGGTTATATTCCTTCGGGCAATGATTTACCAACAGTTGAATATCAGAACATCACTTTTTCAATTGAAGAAATGAGCGAAAAACGAATTATGAAAGTTAAGATATCAGTTAAGGAAAATGAAGTATATAAAGACTAAAACAAGCAAAAACGTGAATTTTCGTTTTTGCTTGTTTAATGTCTAATTCGATAATTCGTTCGTTTCTCTATAATAAATCGCTCTAGATGGTCTATACACTAGTTGGATTAATGCCAAGCTAACAGTCATATTAAGAATTGAGGCGATGATAATTGTATAACGTAATTCTAAAAGTTCACCTGTAAAACCAATTAACAAGATAAAGGCGATTTGTAGGAAACTTTGGAATGTTCCAAACACACTTAATATCCGCCCCATCATATCTGTTGGTACATTATTTTGGACAAAAGTCATGAAACCAGTGTTATAGAAAGCATTAAAGTAACCTAGTATGATAAAACCTACTGCGACAGATGTGAAAGAGAACGAAAAAGCGTAAATGAGATACCCGATGGCAACCATAAAGTAACCAACTCCCATCAGCTTCTGGATTGAGAGTCTTTTTGAGAAAACAGAAACAGTCAAAGCACCTATTATATGGCCAATACCTGTGATACTTATTAAGTAGCCAAAATCTGCTTCTGATAACCCAAGTACCGTTTGGGTGAAAACGACCTCTTGAGCATCCATTCCTAAAGCAATTACCATGATAAACTGAGCAATCGCGTAGATTGTTACAATATATTTGCTGTCTTTACTAAAGGTTAGCACATGTCGCCAATCCTGTTTAAGATTAGTGAGACTTAGAACATTTCCGTATGAAATACTATTGTGTTTCTCTAAATTTGGTAGAAGTAATAAGATGATTGCTGAAACAATAAATGTAACTGCGTTAATCCAGATAGCAACTTTCGCAGAGCTAATAATTAATAAAATTCCAGCAATCGCAGGACCCATTAAAAACGCACCAGATGTTACTAGACTGCGAAATGAATTGAATTTCTTCCGCTGCTCCTGAGGGATTAGTTTGGTGATATAGGTCATTGATGTTGGCTCGAAAAATGATTTAGCTACGGACAGAAAAAATAGACAAGCGTAAATAAGCCATATCGAAGTTAAGAAAGGAATGACAGCCACTAAAAGTGCACGAAAGATGTCTGATGCAATCATAAGATTTCTTTTGTTCATACGGTCAATAACGCTACCTGACCAAAATTTTGTCAGAATTGAAGCGATTGGTCCCATAATCCATAATCCGGCTACCGCAGCAGCGGAGTTTGTGATTTGAAAGACAAGGATATTAATAGCAACTAAGTATATAAAGTCACCAAAGGTAGATGTACCAATCCCAAATAGAAGTAGGATTGAATTCTTTTTCGATACGTGATTCACACAAACAACCCCCTTATTTCATAGCTTCTTTTAAAATGAGTGTACTAAGTTCGTGATCATCTATTACATATGGGAGTTCCTCTGGTTCGACCCATATTCGTGAAGTTGCTTCATTTTCACGTTTAAAAGAAAGACACTCAGTTATTTCCATTCGATAAAATAATTGATAGCCAATGAGAGGATACTTCCCTCCTGGATCAAAATGTGGGTTTTCTTCATGACTTACTTCAATCATTCCTATGTATTTGTGAGTCCCTTTAACATAGCCCTCTTCATATACTTCTCGATGGAGAGCATCTTCAGGTGTTTCATTGACTTCAATATGGCCACCTGGGGTGTTAAAGCCTCTTCCTTTTATATGTACAAGTAATAGTTTGTCTTGATAAAAGCAATACCCATGAACACTTGTCACTTTCTCAAGAGGAGGAAGTTCTGTAGTTGGATACCATGTTAGTTTCATATAGTGCTTGTCCCAATTCACATAGATTGTCTTTGTCATAGGGTTCATCCTTTTCTAGTAAACTTATAACTTGATTATACCAAAATATGGAGAATGAATAGGATGTTTTTACATGAAAGAAGGTTACCTAAGGAATCAGATAACCTTCAGCCCGACCTAATTTAACATCAAGTCTCTAATATTTTGGAGATTTCGCTCTTCAATCTTACAGCCTTCTATTAAAAACCCCTCGACTGAACCAAATTGTTTCAACATATAGTCATGTGTATCGTGTAAATAATCTGCTTTCACAATAAGCACTGGTTTAATTCTCTCTCGTGGGATTTGAAATAAACTCATCAACCTAATAAATCTTTCAATCTTTTTCATTCTTGGTTCAATTAAGTCATTCGAACGTAAATACTCCTGCATGACTGTTTCAAAAGGTACACCACATGTCAATTGAATCAAAGCTGAAATAAGTCCTGTACGATCTTTACCCCCTGTACAGTGAATCAAGGCAGGCAAATTACGAGATTGTGAGATAAGAGTTAGGGTTTGATTTATTTCTGCGACTCTTTCAGTAGCCATACTTTGATAAAAATCCTTTATTAAAACTTCAAAGTCCAAATCCTTAGAATTGCCCGTTAGGAACTTGAAAAACTCTTTATGTGAAAAATCCTGGCTATCATGGTAAATCGGGATGTGGATTTGTTGTAAATCTTTTGTTTGTGGCAAGCGGTCTGGCTTTGATTTTCTTTCATTTTCAGTCCGAAGATCAATGATTAATTTTAAATTATGTGATTCCAAGGTAGTTAGGTCTTTTCGTGTTAAACGTGATAATTCATCTGATCTGAAGAGTATACCAGACTTCATATAGCGTCCATCTGTCGTTTTTAACCCGCCAATGTCACGAAAATTATATAATTTATCAAATGTTTTTGTAGTTGTATTCATGTCTTGATCCTTTCACTATGTGTAATGCATCTCCACAAATTGTTTTTTTAGTAAATAATCTTTTTTCATTATTCACCCCACCTTTCTAGGAAATTTGCCATTTCGGCATTTACTATTATACATGGTAGATTTTCCTAGTTAAAGATAAATATAGAATATGTATGAATACGAAAAAGACACTTTGTTTAGCGAGAAAATGGGGTAGATTAACGAGTAAATGAGGTAGAACCGCGAGAAAATCTGGCGAGTCGCGAATAAGTTAGTGGGAAAGACGAGAAAAGGGGTTTAATGCATCGAACTAATAGAGTGCAAGACAGTATTTCGTGAAAAAATCGTATGTGAATCCTCTAATTTACGTTGTATATAACATAGTAGGAAGCTAAAGCCCTATAATTCACTAAAAAACTGGCACCAGTTATTTACCAGTGCCAGCCCTTACCTTATATACTCTTATCGTTTAGCTAATGTTTCTGTTAAAACCGGAACGATTTGTTTCTTACGTGATACAACACCTTTAAGTACAGCTGTGTTGTTGTCTAATTTAACATTGTAGGCTTCTTCAACAGCTTCAGCTTGCTTACCAAGAGCAAGACCTACTGAATCATTATTTAAAATGTCAGTAACCACGAAGAAGAATAAATCTAGATTTTTAGCTGCGATTACAGCATTTAGTGCATCTTCAATTTCACCTTGACGAGCAAGAACTTCTTTCGTATCAACTGCATTTACTTGTGCAATTTCAACTTTATAGCTACCCATTTGGAATTCTTTTGCATCAAGAGAAATTAATTGAGCAATTGTTTTATCACTTAAGTCTGCACCAGCTTTTAGCATATCAAGACCATAACTATCTGCATCTACACCAGCAATCTCAGCTAGTTCACGAGCTGCAGCTACGTCTTGCTCCGTGCATGTTGGTGATTTGAAAAGTAATGAGTCAGAAATGATCGCAGAAAGCATTAAGCCAGCAATGTTCTTTTCAATCTCTACACCATTTTCTTTGTATAACTTATTTAAAATCGTCGCAGTACATCCGACTGGTTCACAACGATAGTATAAAGGATCACTTGTCTCAAAGTTTGCAATACGGTGGTGATCAATTACTTCTAATACCGTCACTTCTTCAATTCCATCTGCACTTTGTTGACGCTCATTGTGGTCAACTAAAATAACTTTTTTAGCTTCAGTTGCAACAGAGCTGATTAAACGAGGGGCTTCAGCTTTGAATGTATCTAAAGCAAATTGAGTTTCCCCATTAACTTCTCCTAATCTAACTGGCTCAACATCCATGCCAAGTTTCGTTTTTAAATCTGCATAGGCAATCGCAGAACAAATTGTGTCAGTATCAGGGTTCTTATGACCGAAAATAAGTACTTTTTCCATACTCTATCTCCTTTATATATGTAGTTTGTTTGTTATAAGTTTACCATATGTTAGTCGATTAAAAAATGAAAAGACCACTAATTAGAATATCACAAAATACGTATGTCGTAATCTTCATTTTTTACTTTTTTATAAAAAGGGTGAAATCAACTGGAAAAAGAATGGTATAATATACGGAAATTGCGAAACCGGAAGTGAATAGTATGATTCGAAAAGCAGTAGGGGCAATAATTTATCAAGAAGATGAAATTCTACTTGTACATAAGGTGAAAATGAGCGACGCTAAATCAGGTCCAGAATACATAGTAGGAGAATGGGATTTCCCAAAAGGTGGAGTCAAACCGTCTGATGTTAATCTTGAAGAAGCACTACTCCGCGAATTATATGAAGAAACCGGTTCAAAGGATTATCAGGTCAAAGGTAAGTTTGACCAGAAAGTTTGCTTTGAATTTCCTCAGGATATAAAAGAAAAGATTGGCTATGATTCTCAGGAAACGACAATGTTTTATGTTGAATTTCAAGGAGACCGAGTATCATTACAACCTATTGATGATGAAATTAGTCAGGTCAAATTTGTTAAGAGAGACCAGGTCTTAGATGAACTAAGTTATGATGAGACAAAAGAGTATTATAAATTGGTGGTGAACAAAAGATGTTAATCCTAGTCAGTTTGCTCTTAATTACAATTTTGTTACTATTAATCTTTCTGTTCAATAAAGTTAGAAAGCTAGAAACAATGCTAGACCAGCAGCAGGTAGAACATAATGAAATGTTCGTTTTATTAAAACAGATCAAGGAGGAGAACCGATGAAAAAATTCATATTGTATGTTGGATTAGTAATTATACTCCTTAGTTGGATTGGCAATTATCTCTATTTTTCTATGAATCAATTAGTTAAACCAGTTATGCTCAAACACTTTTACCAAAAACATATTGAAGAGGAAACGTTATTTGAATTACATTACTTAATTAATCGCAATCAAAAGGTAGATATTTCAACTATTCAAATTCCTGGATTAGACTATGTTCAAATCATTGATGAAGGTCATCAATACAATACATATCGACATCATGAATTAAAAACAATTTTTGTTAAAATTGAAAAACATGTACTAGAGGACAAAATCAAAGACGGTTTTGTCATTAATGAAGTTGAAGCGTTCCTAACAAATGGGGAACGAGTTATATATGATATTGGAGAAATCACCCTTGGTGAGTGGAAGCGAGGTCCATTTGAATTTCGTGCTGCAGGTGGTTCATCAGATGGCAGCTCCTTCGACTTTGTGGCTGCAGAAGAAGATCTAACTCTTCATTCGTACGAAATACCATATCCTGAAAAATTATCAAGTGGGTTAACATTGTTTGTAAATCATGAGCAAGCTTCACTTATGCCCATTGCTATAGAGATGAGAAATGGGAACCATTTACCAGATGATAATCCAGCAGAGAAGTTAAAGGATGTTACGGTTGACAAATTAGATCAGAAAATCTTTCCACTTGAACTTAGAGCAGGGGAGTTCTTAAATGTAGAGCACCATTTTTCTTTTACTGGCAAAGATCCAAATCGATACCATTATTACTATTTTGAAGTTGAATTTAATGGAGAAACAAAGAATGGAAGTTCCTTTACCCATGGTACGGTTCTTCATTATAATCCGTATTTTAGTGAGTACGATATAAAGCAGATATTAAAAGAGGAAAGGGGGAAATAAGGTGAGTAGTGGTTATAATAGGCTACTTTGGGGATTTCTACTTGTTATACTCGATCTTCGAATCATGGGCTTTGATCTGTTAATCGATGCAGTTGGTTACTTTATTGTAGTTTCGGGTTTGAAAATCTTAAGCGCACAATCAGAATCTTTCAGGAAAGCACAAGTTTTTGCTGTAATCCTCGGCATCCTTTCTATTCCCTCAATGATTGATTTTGCAGCGACATTTCCATTAGAACAGGGAATTTTACCGACCAACCTTTTCATAGGTTCATTGTTTTATTCTAGCATTCTTGGTTTTTTACACATTGTTCTTGCTTTTTATATTTTTAGAGGGATGATGGAGATGGTTACACAAGCCAATCTTCATGGTATGCCTGAGAGAGTACAAGGAAGAGCGCGTTTTTATATTTATTCGTCCATTATTATTCTTGCAATCATGCCAACTTTATTGAATTTGAATGACGAAGCTGGGATATATGTACTTTTTACTATTGCATTTGTATCTTTTATTGTTGAATTATTTTTTATCCTACTTATCAGAGAATTTAGGAATTCCTTTCGAAAATTGGAGAACGTAACAATCAGTCCAAAAGATGAGGCGTAGCATCCTCATCTTTTTTTATTCCACATAGTGCAATGGTTCTAATTCTTATGTTAGTCCTCACGTATCACGGCTTAAAAGAGTATACTGCAACATAACATTCTTTTAAGGGTGGTAATTTTATTATGAGATGGAGAAATTATGGATTATGGGCTTCAATTGCCTCTCTTTTATATATGTTTTTTCGGGACATGGGACTTCAAATTGATTTAACCCAATGGGAAACCTATGTTAATGGTATATTAGGTGTCCTTGTAGCTTTAGGAATCATTTCAAATCCGGAGGCAAGTAAAGGGTACTTTCAAATCAAAAAAAATGTAACTGGGCAAACAGGTCAACAGATGGCACAAAACGTACAAAATCAATTTGTTCAAAATGAAATGACCAATCAAAATCAGCAAGTGCCTACGAATGAACCGAGTATTCAAAATTCTGCTTCGTATGGAATACCGATGACATCTCAAAACAATGGTGGAGGAAATACAGCAAACCAACAACCCCAAGTACAGACCAACTCTACAGTTCAACAAGGCCAGATGCAACAATACCCAATGAACCAACAAGGACAGATGCAACAAACACCAATAAATCAACAAAACCAAATGCAACCCAATAATATGAACCAACAGGAAAATATGCAGCAAACTCAAACAAATCCTCAGACAAATAATCAACCAAGGGAAGAAGTTGAAGCCCCGCCAATGGAACAAATAGGGGCTGAGCATAACGAGAGATGGTAAATTCGAAAGGTAGTTAGCGAGAAACTAACTACCTTTTTTACGTTTACTGTTAAAAGTAACAAACAAAATTGGAGATATTCTTTAATTCTTGATAGAATAGTAGAGAATATAGTTTTACTGGAGGACCTAATATGTCTGCTATTGATAATTTAGTTACAGAATATAACGATGTACTTGTTAATATATATCAGTTTAATGAAGATTTACAAAATGATGAAGAGGTTGCTTCTTTATTAAGTCAATTTAAAAACTGGTATTACATCCCCGATCTAAATATGTTTGGACCAAGTAAATACATTGGTTATAAGAACATGAACTCGATTGTTTTTAACCAAGGAATCCAAAAGTCTGAAGTAGAGACCGGTAAAGTTCTAAAAGAATGGTTTTACCCTCTTGAAACTAATACAAATGAAGATCTTGTTTTACGTACAGAATTAGCTAGTTTGTTAGAACAAGCTGATAAAAAATTGCGTGCAAATGCAATTATACACGTGCCAAAAAGCGTATTATTTTTGATGCTCGAGCCTAAATCTGTTGGGTAAGATTGTACTAATTATAGAAATATTTAAAAAACAGCATTTAGGATCTTTTTTATGATACAATAGCTTCACTTGAATAATAAATCCGCATTTGCGGTAGAGGTTATTAGCTACCCTCTCAAAAAAACTAAGAGGAAACAGTACTCCTTTTGGTGTACTGTTTTCTTTATTTGGAGGAAAGAAAGATGAGAATTTTATTTTATTTATTGTCAATTGTTGCTGCCAACGTAGTAACAGCAAAGTTTGCCCCAATGCAGGTGGGAGTTTTCTTAGTACCAATGGGGACATTCTTAATCGGTGCAACTTTTATTTTCAGGGATCTTGTCCAAAATAAATATGGGCGAAAAAAGACCTATATGTTCATTGGATTAGCTCTGCTCATGTCAGCACTTGTTTCGTATTTATTAGGTGATACACTGCTGATTGTTGTTGCGTCTGCCTTAGCATTTATAGTTGCTGAAACAACCGATACAGAAATATATACAAGATTAAAATTACCAATGGCCTGGAGAGTGTTTTATAGCGGTCTTGTTGGTGGGTTCCTTGATTCAGTTATTTTTGTTGTAATCGGACTAAGCCCAATTGGAGCAGGATTCCTAACATGGGAAATGGTCATTTTTGCAATCTTAGGTCAAGTGATATTTAAAACAATCGTTCAGGCGATAGGTGCGCTTGTGTTAAATCAAATTCACTCTAAATCTAATAAACAAGAGCCACTTATCAGCTAACAAAGAAAATCCTCCGGGCACGGGGGATTTTTTATTTTGGTGAAACTTTTACTCTACCTCATTCGTAAAAGCTTATCAAGAAGAGGAAGTGATTACTATGTTCAAAGAAAACAAGCGTCCCAAACTCAACCTGAAAACTACACCATTGGAATTCATATTAAACGGTATATCCCTATGTTTAATTATCGTGTCGGCAATATTTCTTATGGTGGAATGGCCTAGTTTACCTAACCAGGTACCAATGCATTTTAATGGAGTTGGAGAGGCTGACGGGTGGGGGAGTAAATGGACAGTTTGGATCCTTCTTATTATCGGAAGTCTATTATGGGTAGGTATGTTAATCTTATCGCGCTTTCCACATGTATTTAACTATCTAACTGAGATTACAGATGAGAACGCAGAATTTCAATATAAGAACGCTAAATTGATGATAACTTTAGTAAATACAATAATCATCGTAGACTTCACGTATTTAAGTTATCAAATTGTACAGGTAGCTAAAGGTCTTTCAAATGGATTAGGGACATGGAATATGTTGATTTTTATTTTGGTTTTATTAGGAACAATATTTACATTTATGTTTCGATCCTTACGAAAAAAATAAAGAGGCTGGAACAAAAGTAGTTTAACTAAATAGAAACCGAACAATGGGTGTAGGAGTAGTTACACCGCTCCTGAAATATACTTCGCTTTCCGCGGGAAGCAGGCAAGCCTCCTCGTGCTAGCACTGCGGTGTCTAGCCATTGCTTTTCATCCCGCAGGAGTCTACGTATATTTCATCCGCTAAGCTATTACTTTGTTCGGAGTTTTAGTTAAACACTTATGTTATGTTCCAGCCTCTATTTTAAATTATTCTTCTTATAATAGGTGTCCACTGGTACCAATACTTTCAATCTTAAATTCCATTTCATTTGTTTGTTGAATTAAGAAGAATAACTGGTTGTTTCCTGCTGATAATGAACCTTTATATCCATTTTCTAATTCAACATAGAAATCTGCTTTATATTCAACCTGGTATTTACTTCTAGCAACCTCTGTTAATTCTCTAACCTCAAGTTTCTTTATACCTTTTTTAAATGATTCCACATTAAAACTGGTTGGATCAATCAATTGTTCTTTTGAATGATTAGAGTCAACTAATAAATAATTAAAGAAAATAAACGCTGGATTAATATTAAATGGAATATCCAAATCTAAATAAGGCTCTTGGTCAATTCTCCAACCTACTTTTCCAACATACTTCAATTTAACAATGTACATTACTTTTTGATCAGTTTCACCTACCGGTACAGTAACACGATAAAACTTTCTGTTTTTCTCTGTTTTTAGATATTCAGTGTTAGCCTTTTCCCATTGAAGTAATGAGCCACCATCTGCTTCTACCTGTGCCATCTTACCTTGAAATTCAATAATTCCTGAGTCCTCAATGAACTGTTCAGCTGCTTTGTGTGTTAAAGAACGTTTTAAGTATTTCATTAATTCTTTTTTTGTATCAATATCAGAAGATAAAAAACGGTAATACTGATCTTTGTACATAAATGATTTGTATTCACCTTCTTTATAACTTCCTCCTGATTGCACATAGGCTTTTGTTTGAGCAAGCTTATTTGATAGGGAAACCACTAGCTTTGATGAAATGGCTTTTTTTGAGCTGATTAGTGAGACTGTTCTATTTTCATTGACTTGCTCAGCCTGGGTGACTTGAGAAAATGGTACTGTTAATAATCCAATTGTTAATCCTGTAATCATAAGTTTTTTTAAATTCATTGTTTTTCCTCCAATGGTTGTTGTGTTGTTTACATTTTGATTTTATAAAAAATGGAGACATAAAAAGTTACAAAAAGTTTAAGAAAAGGTAGAGGTTTAGTTACAGATTAACAAACGGATTCTAATGAAACTGAATAAGCTAAGAGTAGTTTCGTAGAAATTTCAACATATGGATTTTGAAGCAAGTTTATGTAATTTATTGTCCGATTAGGGTATAGTTATAGAATACATTAAGGATGAGAGGAACGAGAAAATGATTGTTAAAAACGAACAAGATATACAAGCATTAAAGGAAATTGGTAAAATTGTAGCGACCATTCGTGATGAGATGATCCAAATGACAAAGCCCGGAATCACCACTAAGGAATTAGACGAACATGCTAAAATATTATTTGAAAAATTTGATGCAGTCTCGGGTCCAAAGGGAGAATATGATTTCCCTGGCTATACTTGTATAAGTGTTAATGAGGAAATTGCTCATGGAATTCCGGGTTCTCGAGTAATTAAAAACGGAGATCTCGTTAATATTGATGTGTCAGGCTCAAAAAATGGCTATTTTGCAGATACCGGACTTTCCTTTGTTGTTGGTGAAGGGGATGAAGTTTTAGTTAAAATTTGCAAGGTTGCTAAAGAGGCATTTGAAGCAGGCCTGAAAAAATGTAAGGCCGGTTCAAAGCTTAATGGGATTGGTAAGGCTGTCCATAATGTAGCGAAAAAGAATGGTTTAACGGTTATCAAGGATTTAACAGGTCATGGGGTAGGTCGTGCCCTTCATGAGCCGCCAAGTCATGTTTTAAATTATTTCGATCCGTGGGATAATGAACTGCTTCAGGATGGTATGGTAATTGCGTTTGAACCATTTATATCTACAAATTCTGAGCACATTATTCAACTAAGTGACGGCTGGACTTATGTTCCTAAGGAGAATAGTTTTGTAGCACAAATCGAACATACGATCATCATAACAAAGGATGAGCCAATCATTATTACTTTGTAATAAACTCCTATTGGTAGTTTATAAATCAGTAAGTATAAAAACAAAGAACTCTGTTTTAAAAAAACAGAGTTCTTATATTTTAAACTAAATTTGTTTAGTTAAATTACATCCAAGATGCACCAACAATGATTAACAAGATGAATAGCACAACGATTAGTGCGAATCCACCACCATAACCAACTCCACTCATTATAATAACACCTCCATTTGTGTTACTTACTATATATTATGGAATGAAGGGTTGTTTCGTAAGGGATAAACGCCCAGTTTTTTCGGGAATATAATTTTTTAAAATAATATTAAACATAAAAGAGCCCTATCTTCAAATTAAAGAATAGGGCTCCTGTTATATCCAACTTATTTTTATTTAGTTAATTTACATCCAAGATGCGCCAACAATGATTAACAAGATGAATAGCACAACGATTAGTGCGAATCCACCGCTATAACCAACTCCACTCATCAGAATAACACCTCCATATGTGTTACTTACTTTATACTATGGGATGAGAGGTTGTTTCGTAAGGGATAAACGCCCAGTTTTTTCGGGAAAATGATTTTTTACAATAATACTAAAAATAAAAGAGCCCTATCCTTATTTTAAGAATAGGGCTCCTACTATATCGAACTTATGATTATTTAGTTAAATTACATCCAAGATGCGCCAACAATGATTAACAAGATGAAAAGCACTACGATAAGTGCAAATCCACCGCCATAACCAACTCCACTCATCTGAATAACACCTCCAATGTGTTATTTACTATATACTATGGAGAAAGATGAGTTTTGTAAGGGATAAATGCCTATTTTTCTAGAATAATATCTCAGATTCTGCCCATAATGGAGACCTAGGGACCAAATAATGCCATAAGACAAATTATGTTGTAATAAATATAGATTATATAGGCTCTTTTCAAAAAATGTTTTGCTTTAAACTATATATTAAACAAGAGTGGATTGGAGCGGAAGGCACTTGACTCCTGCGGGAGTAGAGGAAAGGTCGAGACCCCACAGGCGCATGCGCCGAGGAGGCTCGACTTCCTCCCCGCGGAAAGCAGGTGCCTGTAGCGCAAAGAAACGGTCAGGGTTCGATGTGAAAATAATATTTTTTTAGAAAAGAGTCCAATTTATTAAAGATGTCCCTAACTCTTCTAGAAAGTTGGGCTACAAATGAAGGAGAAAAAGAGAAGCAAACTAACACTCATTTCTATTTTTAGTTGTATATATATTTGCTTAACAATACTAACTGTCCTATTAATTGATTCCTTTAGTTTCTATCCAAATGGTTACCACTCAACACTTAGTGGCGATATACTAATTGTTACGGAAACAAACTTTCTAGGCATGGAAAAAGAGCAGTATTCTTTTCGTATAACAGATGAAAATGTTAAATTGTTATGGTTATTACAATATAAAGTGTATGAAATCAGAAATGCTTGGGTAATCACTATTTTATTCTTTGCTCTTTTATTTAGTTTTCCTGTATCTGGTCTAGTCGGTAGGTATGTAACCTATATGAAACCATTTACAAGATTAATTAGACCGCAGTGGGTACGTATTTATGTTATTATTTCTTTGGGGATTGTTGCAGTTAATATAGTGGAATATCCGCAATTGCTCAAGGAGATGGAAGATCTTATTCGTTCTCTTTCTTAGATGTACCCAAATCATACAAAGGGTAGTGGTCATATGGAGGACCGATGGAAGAATGTTGATGAGGATCTACGTAATATAAAAATCACTTCAACTAAAAATAATGAACTGGTTTCAATAGGAAAGTATAGTCAAAAATTAGAGTGTATTGGGATTGGTACAGATGCAGCTGTATTCAAGCAACGTTATGAACCTTCTTTCGCTTTTAAGGTGTATGCAGAAGATAAATTATATAAGTTGGAAGCAGAGTTTTTAGTGTATCAAAAGCTAGGAAAATCAGAATGGTTTCCAGTCTTATTCGGGAGAGGTCCTAATTATATTGTTATAAGCTACGAAGAAGGCATGACCTTATATGACTGTCTTCGAACTGGCACACATATCCCATACCGAGTGTTAAAGGATGTGGAAAAAGCAAGAGATTACTGCCTGAGGAAGGGGTTAAATCCAAGGGACATTCATTTGAAAAATATTTTACTTCAGAATGGAAAAGCTAAGCTGATTGACGTTTCAGAATATATACATCCCGGTAACGATTATCGCTGGAATTATTTGAAACAAGGGTATGAAGAGTACTATGATTTAATAGATGGAAAAAAGATTCCATTATGGATCATTGAATCTGTTCGACTACTGTACCAACAGTCAGCAGACCAATCATTTGATTTTCAAGAATTTACAACAAAACTAGTAAATAAATTTAAGAGCTTTTTAAGTGTTAAGTAAAATTCCCTGTGTGCCTTGCTCGCAGGGGTTTTTAGGGTTTATTTTTAATGCAAAATATCTGGTGGAGAACTTGTCTTATTGTTTACAACTGAATAAGTGAGTTCGTTTTTTGCATTTACTGAAGCGAAGAAAATATCATTTCGATTTAGACCATGTTTTGAAAGCTCACCTAGAATCCAAGCTTCATCTAATTCTAACTGGTTAAGGATATCGGTATAAATTTTTCCTTCAACTATGACAGGATAAGAGACACCAGCTTTACTTTTAAAAATATTTAGGTCTTCTAAAGTAGGTGTTAGTTTAGTAGCTTTTTTTAATACGGTTAATTTACCGTTAGCCTCAATAATCCCAACTTCGACTTCGCTAATATCGAATACATCTTTCTCCCGTAGCATCTGTAAAATATTATCCAATGAATAGCGAATCTTCTTCATTGCACCCATAACAAATTCTCCATTTCGAATTACTATGGTCGGTTCAAAGGTAATTAACCTGCCAAACCAACGCCTTTTAATGGACACACTTGAAAACACACGTTGTAAAAGTGCAACACCCACAACGGCTAAGGCAGTGTGTAAATGGACAATCTTCGGGTCTGCAATGTCTGCACCGACAAGTGAACCTAAGGATAAAATGATTAAAAAGTCAAAGACGGGTAGTTCACCGATAGAGCGCTTTCCCATCATTAATGCTGCAAATAATAGTAATGGATAAATAGTAATGATTCGACCATACACAACAAGTATCTCTTTCAAAGTTTCAACCATTTCCTTTCCTCCTATATTGTTCTTGGCTTGTAATTAATAACATCAGAGGAGTATATCCTGATGATACATTTTCCACCTGAAGTAAATGCGCGAATTAATATAGGTTGGTTATATGTGTTTTTAAATCGAAAATCTGGCCCATACCAACTGACAGTTGCATCTCTTCCAGGTGGTACATAGGGAACTTGCTTACTATGTGAGTATCTCTGTACAATATCTAGTCCAGCCAAATCAACCGAATTAAAAAGTGTTGAAGAGACCTGGCATATCCCACCTCCAATTCCCTCAGATAACTCACCTTTAATAATGATTGGAGCAGGAAGATATCCTTTTTCCTCGGTTCTTTTTCCTACTACTTCATTGAAAGAAAACGTTTCTCCAGGAAAAACAACATGGTTGTTTATTGCTTCGGTGGCTAATGCAATATTGTGAGACCGCTCTTTATTACGTGTTTTATAATAGGTCATATATTGCCCAATCTGTTTTGTATGTATTGAAACAAGCAATTCACTGTCCACCCTAGGATAAATTGTGGAAAGAGGGATTGCTACTTTTAAAGGGCCCTCATTAAAAAAATAGTTATAAAACATGCTTCTGAATTTATCATGATTTAATCTATAGCCAACTTTTTCTTGCAGTAATTCACCATATTTTCCAAATCTTGCATTTGTCGGTTTTTCATATACAAGTGAATCTAAGTCATTAATAAACATGTTGTACTTAGACTCATCTATAACTGGCACGGTTAAGAGGGGAATGGAAAACTCACCTCTGTTTACTACAGAAATGGTCTCGCCCTTATTGGTAAGAACCAAATTTTCTTGTGGGTTGATTGGTTGTAAAAAAACAGACATAAGTGCCAAAATACTAAACAATTTCATAATAATAATCAGCCTCCTGTTCTTAGTATGAGAAGAGGATAACTTTTTAATGTTGCTGTATTTTAATTCCAGTATTTTTCATTTATCGAATCTTAAAGTTTGCACAAAAATAGTAATAACAAAAAAGAATGAGGTTTACGATAATGTTAAATAAAATCAGCAAGGTTCTATTGATTGTGAGTATATTATTTGGATTCAAAACGTTAGATGTGAAAGCAGTTGAGATTCAGGACATAGATAATCCAATAAGCTTCACGGTTGAGGTTTTGCCTTGGGAGCTGGTCAATACAATAATTCCATATAAATCTGTATTTACCATTATTGATGTTGAAACTGGAATGCAATTTCAAGTTCAGCGAAGAGCGGGCAGAAGTCATGCTGATGTACAGCCACTTACTAGGAATGATACAAAAATCATGAAAGAGATCTATAGTGGAAAGTGGAGCTGGAAAAGAAGAGCAGTGTTCGTGTTAAAGGACGATAATTTACTAGCTGCTTCTATGCATGGTATGCCTCATGGGGCTGGGGCTATACAAAATGGATTCCCAGGCCATTTTTGTGTTCATTTTATTGATAGCACTACTCATCGTTCAAAATTAGCGAACAGAGCTCATAAATTAATGATCTTAAAAGCAGCTGGCCAACTAGAAGAATATGTTCTTCGGTCTAATCCATACGAGCTCATTCATATTTTCTCAGAAGGAATTGTCCAAAGAGATAAGAAGATATTAGCGTTAACTATTCAAAGAGAGAGTGTGGACAAGCTTTTCCGGGATACTTCTGACATAGAGCAAATAAAAATAAATATTGATAAAGAATTGTCCAAAGAAGAACTTTCAAATATGTCTTTTTTGAGAGTTCCAGTTGAGATGAAGATGTATGTTAGTGGAGAAGGGAAAGTGAGCGTACATACAGAATTTCAATTAGAAAGAGAAAGTACAACTGGCCCATGGACAATTAACGGTGAGGATATTTATCAAAAATTGGTAGTAAGTGATGAGTCAGAGTAATTAAAGCTATAACATAAACAAAAACGCTTGGAGAATTCCCAAGCGTTTGATCATTAATAAGAAGCTTTTCTTCCTTGTGTATTAATGTACTGACCTGAACCTGAAGTGCCATGAAACATAAAGATTAAAACTGGCACCAAGAAACAGGCACTTAAAATTAAGAGAATGACAAGCGTAGATGAAAAGGGCGTTATCTCTTTATGAACTTTCTCAGAGTTTTTATTATTAAAGGTTTCAAATTCAGGATTTCCGATTACATTAGATACTCCTAAAAATTCGTTATTATCTAAATCGTAATAATAAATTTCGGTTTTATTAAATTTAAAAATGGAATCACGAACCTGCTGGTACTCTACTAATGCAGCTATAATCGTTGATTCATAGGTTTCTGTTTCAGTTTCATCTTCGGGTGTGTCTGGATTATCTTTTGTAACAACCTTAAAGACTTCACCTTTAAGTGAAATGGATTCAATAATCGTAACAGTATTTGCATCATTATACGAACTTGCAGACTCTAGTCGTTCCTCTAACGCTTTTGTAAATGAAGATGAACCTTCATTAGCAAAGATGAAGTTAGGGAATACCATAAACAACAGTAATGATAATAGCACCAAACTTACTTTCTTCAACAAAATCCCCTCTTTCTATATTGAGTCATCGAGTCAGTACAGAGAAGTTTGTACCTATATTAACTATGTATATAGTTACTTTATAGTTAAAATAACATAATTTGGAAAGTGGTTGTATGAAATTGTGAAAAAATTTACATTTTTTTCATAAGTTTAAATAATAATCGCCTCCCTTACTATTCTATGAGGGGACGATTATTTTAGAAACTCAACTCCTTTATATGTTATTTTAATCTCTTCCCACCAAATCGATGTGCAGTTATTACGATAAAATGGATGGTAGGGGATGCACTGCTGCTGACAGGGAGTTCGATCAAACTGAACAAAGCCCAATTTTTCTAACTCAAAAATATGAAACATCATTTCTTTTATTTTCATTGTTTGAGATTTTTCTTGAAGTCCATATGATTCAATAGAAGGCTTCCAGTTTTTGTTCTGTTGTTTTTCATATAAGTCTTTTAGAATGGCTACGCTAATATGGTTCATTTTATAATTCCACCTCAATTCAAAACAAGTTAGTACTATAGTATTCGAGAAAATGAATGTTTTATAGAGTGTTGTACCATTGATTAAGTGCCCATTTTAGCTCATTTAGACAACCTTTTGGTATAATATAAAGTTAGTTACTACATATATCTAAATAAGAACTTCCTTCATTTTCAGTCTAAATAATCATATACTAATAAGAAAATTAATTAGAGAGGCGTAGAGATGGATCTAAATCACATACAAAGGCAATTAGAAAATCGATCAAGAAAAATTTTAGGAAGTGAAAACTTCGCACAGTTTTCTGTTCTGCTACCTTTGCTTGAAAAAGGTGGCGAACCCCACATTCTATTTGAAGTACGTTCTCAAAATTTGAGAAGACAGCCAGGAGAGATATGTTTTCCAGGAGGAAAAATTGATCCTGAGGACCAAAATGATCGTTACACAGCTATACGTGAGACAACTGAGGAGTTAGGTATTTCAGAGTCTTCTATTGAAAACGTTTGGCCACTTGATTATATGGTTACCGCTTTTGGAACGATCATATATCCTTATGTTGGTTTAATAACTGAGCCGGAGAAAATCATGCCTAACCCTACTGAAGTTGAAGAGATATTTACCGTACCACTATCTTACTTTCAAAGAACAAAACCTGATTGTTATAAGATAAACTTCAACCTCCAACCTGATCCAAACTTCCCTTTTGATTTGATTGAAGGTGGAAAGGACTACAATTGGGCGGCACGTAAGGTAGATGAGTACTTTTATCAGTATGAGGGCCGGGTCATCTGGGGACTCACTGCGCGAATCCTTACACACTTTTTAGAACTTGTAAATCAAAAAAGTCAAAGGGGAGGTTGAAATGAATAACAGAGGTAAGGATAAAGTCATAGTTTGGAGTGCTATGATTTTTTTGTTTTTTATGGTCATTTCCTCTGTATTCAGTCTATATTTTTTTGGAATACTGGGAGTCTTACACCTGACTGGAGTTCATTATGATTCAATAATCACAATGCTATTTTTTGTTATCCTATATGTTGGTATAAGCATAATTACAGATGTTTTCTCAAAATTAGTGAAGTACATGCTCTCCGAGAAAGTTACAGGATTTAGAATCGTTTTGGGTAGAATTTTGGTTGACTTCATTTTCGCATGGCTTGCAATTCATCTGGCAGATGAACTAATGAGTGGTATCAAACTAAGTTCTTACTCTGAACTAACTTTAGCTATTGTGCTAGCGATAGCGGAGGAGGCTTTTCGAAACCCAAAACAAGTTAAGTATAAGCTCTCCCGTCCACCTAGTTAAGCCCACTTCATTCAATATTCTATTGTGGTTTGTGCGACTAAACCATAATAGAATATTGAATGATTTATAAATTTTAGCAAAGGTTTGTATATTATTAAGCAAGATGTCGGATACTACTTTATTAGATTCTTCTGCAGAAGGGATGTTAGTATGTTTTCATTACGTGGGGATGCACATAAATTTTATCTTCAACTAATAAAAACATTAAAGAACGGGGAATCATTTAGTAGTATTAAGGGGTTAGCAGAAATTGAGGAGATTCAAAAGCATTACCGATCAATCAATACGGAAACATTAAAATTAATTTATTATCGTATGATCAAAGAAAAAAATGGTACAGGTATCGTGCCGATTTTTGTAACTGCTGTGCCGTGGTTTTTGTTTCTGTTTTCAAAGCAGTTACAGGAATTTCTCTTTAAAGAGGGAAGTGCACTATGGATTATTTTTGGAATCATCTATTTTTCAACACTAATTGTTAGTGTAATTGTTCATTTTCGTGAAAAGGCCTGGGCCGCTTTCCACATTGAGATTATTCAAGACATACTTAAAGAAAGAAATGAATCACTCTCTGTAAACACATAAGGTTAGAAAGCTTACTAATTGGGGTAAGCTTTTTTGCTTGTAGAAAGTGCACTATTTCATGGTAAAATTAGATTATTAAGTTTATTACATACATGATTGTTAGAGATAAGGAATAGTAGATTGTTAATACATAATTTAACTGTTGAAGAAGTGGAAGAATGGTTAAAGAAAGCTATTCACAAAGGCTTTATTAGGAATCGCCTAGGGTAAGCCTAGGCGATATTATTACTTTTGCTCATCAAGTACGTTTTGTTTTTCAGCTTTCACATCTGTGTAAGCCGCAAACTCAACCATCTCGCTACTAATTCTGTTTCCTTTTTTAGCATTATTATTACGCTGAGCATTTGCATTTCCACGTTTGGTTCTACCCATTTTATCATCTCCATTTTATAGTATCATTGGTAGTATAGGTTTTATAAAATGTTTTATGTAATACTTATACGAAAATGTATCTTGGAACAAAATTCAAAGAAAATAGTTATTTTTATACTCGAGGAGTTGATATACATGTCGATAAGTCATTATTTTTACGGAATTGTTCCCGTACACGATTCAAAAAATGATGAAAATAGAGAATCAGTAATAAAGGAATTTCCAGTGCCTGGTTTTTCAATAAATACAGAAGGTTTCTCACTTGAAACACAAACACATGGAGAAAACGTAGATAGAGTAACCTTTCTTCTAAATGAATTTAAAGTTGAACGTACTCAGGGTACTAACCCAAAACCTTATTTTAAAATGAAATTATCCAATCATTTAGGGACGTATAGTGCAAAAATGTGGGACAATAATGGTGCAGTGGATCGATATACACCTATTCTAGAAAACAATAGTGTTTTTGAGATTTCGGGAAAAGTTGAAGAGTATAAAGGATTTAAGTCAATAACTATTAATGAGATGAATCCTTGTGAGAATGAAGTAGATCCATTTAGTCTGATTGCTTGCACTCAGCAGTCATTGGAGGATTTTACGGTTGAATTGCATCAATACTTAAATGAACTTGAGGAACCTTACCGAAGGATTAGCCTTTCTGCTATGAAGCGCTTTTGGAAAGAGTTCAGCATACGCCCTGCTGCAATGGGGCATCATCATGCTTATTTAGGAGGTCTTCTAAAGCATACGGTTGGCTTAATGAGATTAGCTAGATACATTTTAATTCATGAGAACGACCATTATAAGGCAGTACTTAAATTGATTAATCAAGTTGAAAAAGTATACAAGCAGGAGTTGTGGAAAGATCTTAATTCAGAATCGCCTGGAGATAATCCACGTAACTTAGTTTGGAAAGACTCAATCGATCATTTATATACAATGTTTTATGGAATGGCAAAGTATCGTAATGAAAAGGTAGACTATTCGTTACTCATGTGTGCGATTTTTTATCATGACTTAGGTAAGCTTATGGAATATCATCATGCAGGAAAAGGGACAAGTGAATTTGCGTTCTTATATCCAACAGCTGATCATTCTTCATTAGCAAATCGTAAGCCTACAGGTATTACAATGGATGATTTAGGAGTTTTAGTAGGTCACATCCCTTATGGTGTCATGTTAATTTCAAAAATTATTGAGACAGAGAATATCGCAATGACTTTGGAGGACATCCACAGGTTACAGCATGCCATTTTATGTCACCATGGAAAACTAGAATGGGGTGCTAATATTGCTCCTAAAACAGTGGAAGGTTATTTAATTCATATCGTAGATTATTTAGATTCCCGGTATGAGAGAACGGAAGAAGTGAAATAAGTAAGAAGGCAACAGAATGGATCTGGTGCCTTCTTTTTTATGTTATCTTCCGTACCCGTAGCCGTGGTGGTGATGGTGTCCATGATGCCCGTGGTGGTGATGACCATGATGATGGTGATGACCATAACCATATCCAGGATAGCCATAACCATGACCATAGCCATAGCCATATCCAGGTGTTCCGTAGCCATATCCGTAACCTGGATATCCAAAACCTCCGTACCCAGGACCGCCAAACCCGCTACCTAATGCTCCTAAACCAAAGCCAAGTAACCCTGCTCCTAAAGGACCAATTGCTCCAAAGCGCTCATCGTTTCGACTATCTTGCATTTGTGCTCCATATGGTTGCATCTGTGTTCCAAAGAATTGTTGATTCATTTTCTATTCTCCTCCTGAGATTACAATTTAAAGAAGTATACATAGTAGCCTATGTAATATGGGTCAAATGTGCATGGGGCAAATGCCTTTTTTATGTAAAAAATAAGTCAGCTTGTTCCTTATAGAGTTCATTTGAAAGCATTTAGTGGGTAGTGGGGAAATAGAAAAATAAAAAATAAAATCCCATCCAAAAAGGATGGGATTTTATATATTCCTAGGATTTATTTATTCTTAAGCCCAAGCAGCTCCAACGATGATTAGAAGGATAAATAGCACTACGATTAGTGCGAAACCTCCAACACCAGTTCCAACTCCAGCTACAGGTGCTCCATAACCATACCCACATCCATGATACATATGCATAGATTTATTCACTCCTTAATAGTTTTTTTATTCAGTTTCATTTTTGTTACTCATACTTACACATATGCTGTTCCGATAACGATTAGCAAAATGAACAACACAACGATTAAAGCAAATCCGCTGCCATAACCAACTCCACTCATTTCGTAACACCTCCATATGTGTTATACAATTATAGACTATGGAGGAGAAGGTTGTTTGGTTTGGGCGATAGTCCATTTTTCTAAAAATGATGAATTCGCCGTTACGGACCTGGGACTTTTGCATACTTCTAATTACATTGACTACTATTTTAATAATAAAATCATGCAAATAATGGAAATGTAGGATAAAATACATGAGGAACTATAAATTCATAATTTCATTGAAACATTATTGGAGGAGAACCTTAGTGTCGGTTACTTTAAAAAAGATTACAAGAGAAAATTGGGAAGAGTGCATTGATTTAAGGGTAAGCGTAGAACAACAAACATTTGTTGCATCTAACCTTTATTCAATTGCAGAGGTCCAGTTTTTACCCAATTTTGAAGCTTTAGCAATATATCATGAAGACTTGATGGTTGGATTTACAATGTACGGTCTTGATCAAGATGACAATAATTATTGGATATATCGTCTTATGATTGACGAAAAACAACAAGGCAAAGGGTATGGAAAACATGCAATAAAAGAAGTTCTTAATAACCTTATGAAAAAGCCTAACTGTCAACTGATTATGGTTGGGTATCACCAGGAAAACACGCCAGTTCATAATCTATATAAAACTGCAGGTTTTGTGGATAAGGGGATTGCTCCCTGGGGTGAACAACTAGTTGGATATGAAGTGAAATAGAAAAAGCCACGTATTGTGGCTTTTTGACATTAGACAACTTTTTTTATTTTTAATGATGATTTAGGCTTGTTTTCCCATGCTTCAACATTTTTTAGTCCTTCGATGCTATCTGCGTAGAAAACGGGATCTTTACCTGCTTTCAGTTGCATAATATAATCATCTAATACCTTAAATGCTATTTTACCTAATAATATAATTGCAACTAAGTTAATCACTACCATTAAAGCCATTGATAAATCTGCTAGGTCCCATACAATTTGAATGCTTGCAACTGATCCAAACATAACCATTCCAAGAACTAAAATACGATAGATCAAAAGCGAGTTTTTGTTGTTCTTGATGTACTGAATGTTTGTCTCGCCATAATAATAGCTTCCAACAATTGAGCTAAAGGCAAATAAGAAGATTGAAATAGCGACAAATATACTTGCCCAGCTCCCTAAATGTGAGCTTAAAGATGCCTGAAGTAACTCAATTCCCGTCGCATCTGTTTTGCCATATATATCACCAAGTAGGATGATAAATCCTGTCGCGCTACAAACTAATAAAGTATCAACGAACACACCTAATGTTTGCATTAAACCTTGTTTTGCTGGATGAGTTACAACAGCAGTAGCGGCTGCATTCGGAGCACTTCCCATTCCTGCTTCATTTGAAAATAATCCACGCTTTACACCCATCATAATTGCAGCACCGATACCACCACCAACTGCTTGCTCTAAACCAAATGCGCTTTTAAAGATTAAAGTGAAAACAGCAGGAACTTGTGAAATATTTGTAACGATGACAAATAATCCAATTAATAAGTAGAAGACTGCCATAACCGGAACTATTATTTCTGAAAATCTAGCAATACGTTTCACGCCGCCAAAAATTACGACTGTAGTTAAAACAACAAGAACAATTCCCATTACTGCACGATCTACACCAAAAGCTGTTTCAAATGCAATTGAGATGGTATTAGATTGAACACCATTGAAGATAATTCCAAATGCTAATGCAATAAATATCGCAAATAAAATTCCTAACCATCTTGCATTTAAAGCCTTCTCCATATAATAAGCGGGTCCACCTTTAAATCCATCTTTATCTTTAACTTTGTAAACTTGTGCTAATGTGCTTTCAATAAAACTTGTTGCACCGCCAAGTAAAGCAACAATCCACATCCAGAATAATGCACCGGGTCCACCTAGTGTTAGAGCTACAGCAACACCAGCCAAATTTCCTGTACCTATCCGAGTCGCTGCACCGATACAAAATGATTGAAAAGAAGAGATCCCTTTTTGTCCATCATTTGTAATAATTGTTTTGTCTGTTAGTAACCGACCCATTTCTTTAATCATTCGAATTTGTACGAATTTTGTTCGAAGTGTAAAATAAACTCCTGCCCCGAGTAATCCTCCAATAATTATATAAGTCCATAAGAAGCCATTTAATAAACCAACTACATGACTAACTTGTTCCATGATGCCAACTCCTTCTGTGTTGTAAATTTTAGAATAGTCAAACAATTTGTATAAGTGATACTATACTACGTGGTTCGACAATTTACAACATTTTTTAGAAGGGGAAAGGAATGTAAATATTTACAATAATTTGTTTGGGGAAATAAAAAAAGTCCATCATACTAAGGATGAAGGACAAAAACTCATTTCTATAAATTAAGTATTGTAGCGAGTTTCTTATTTCTCTCACTTTGCTCTAGGTCTGTAGCTAAGTCATATTTTTTGAGAAGATGAAATACTACGTTTAGTGTATCTTGGTCTTGTTTGTTAGATAAGAAAGCTTCGGTTGCTTCATATAATGAATGTGGTAAAAAGGCTTTTTGGCTTTCGAGTTTATTTAAAACGTCTTCTATCGAGTGGTCAATGTTACATGTAGACATGGCATTTCCTCCTATTGCTTTTTAATAACCATATCATATTATGTAGTCACTTACACAGATTAGGAAATATCGATTATTTCTTTTTCAAAAAAATAAAAATAGGGCCATCCACATACCGTTCTGGTTAGTCCCGCAACGAGGCGATTAGATAGAGGTGGATGACCCTTGTTTCTATTGTATGGTTATCAGGAGAAAGTTATACATTTACACTCTTAAGAAATGAAATTAAATCTTTCTTTACTTCATTCCAAAGATGTTCATCAGTTGCAAATTGTGCAGTTAAGGTAGATATAAATTGTTTAAAAGCTTGCTCATATTCAGGTGACTCTTTGGACGGAACTTCTTCTTTTAGTGTAGTAACGAGATCTTGTACATAAGGTGCTCTTGGCCCCCATTTCCCAATTTCGTTACCTTCGTTATCAAGTAATATGATAATTGGAATGGACCTTGCTGTTCCATTGGTTAAGTACTGATCCATAAGTTCTAAATTTTCATCTCTGATTAAATAGCGGGTTTCAATCAATCCTTCATTTGCAATTCTTAGGAAAATAGGGAGGTTCACCATCGCGTCACCACACCAATCCGCTGTTAGGATTACAGCTTTTAAATCCTTTGGTGGAAGTGTATGTAAGAATTCAAGTTCCTCATTATTGATCTGAACTTGAACATGATTATATACATTTAATAAGTTTTCTTGATGTACTTTCATGCTTGATATATAGGTATGGGCATTTAATCCTTTTTCAAACCACGAGTTTAAATTCTTCATTTCTATTCCTCCTTATGGTAATCTCTGATTGTATACTTTATTATTTAGAATTACATTTAAAATAGCGTAAAATGTAAATAACTTCTACTATTTTGTCTTCAAACATGAGAAAATAGTAGGTATTACCTGAAAATATAGAGCAAACTAATGGCTTCAGACAGAAAGGTGCTAATATGCTGAAAGATTTAAATTATACTTTACCCTATACAACATTTGACCGAGAAGAGTGGGCAAGCTTTGACACAACTTCTACGACAGCGCTTACAGAAACAGAAGTAAAGGACTTACAAGGAATTAACCGACAAATATCAATGGACGAAGTTACACACATTTACCGCCCATTGACACGTCTATTACACTTATACTCACTAGCAACGAAGGATCGTCACCAAATAACCACTTCGTTTCTTAATAATCGTATAAAAAAAGTCCCATTTATTATTGGGATTGCTGGAAGTGTAGCAGTTGGCAAAAGTACAACCGCCCGTTTGCTTCAACATTTACTCTCCACATTTCCTGAACATCCTAAAGTAGAACTAGTTACTACGGACGGATTCCTTTATCCGAATGAAATCCTTGAAGGGAGAGGAATCATGAATCGAAAAGGATTTCCGGAGAGTTATGATACAGGAAGGCTTATTCAATTTTTAGCTGATTTAAAGACGGGTAAAAAAGAGGTAAAGGCACCTATTTATTCCCACTTAGAGTACGATATTTTAAAAGGTGAGTTTCAACACGTTGTTGAACCAGATATTGTGATTGTTGAAGGAATCAATGTATTACAAGTTCAAACCAATAAGCCTAAAAAGTCACACTCGCCACTGTTTGTTTCTGATTTCTTTGATTTCTCAATCTACGTAGATGCAGATGAAGAGAATTTATTAGAATGGTACATTGACCGCTTCAAAATTTTACGAAATACAGCGTTTAATAATCCTAAATCATATTTTCATCGCCATGCACATTTAACAGATGAAGAAGCTGTAAAATTTGCAACAGATATTTGGACGAATATTAATGGAAAGAATTTACGACTAAATATTTTACCAACTCGTACTAGAGCCAATTTGATTTTAGAAAAAGGGACAAACCATTCAGTGTCCCGTATTAAATTAAGAACAATCTAACCCAACGTATTTTACAGAACCATATCATGATTGGATATGGTTTTTTGTGTTGAAAAATTTTACAGTTATAGATTAGTATATTATTAGTAAAGGAGTGATTACGATGTTTATCGTTAATGTAGAAGGTGCAGTTTTAAATGGGGATAAGTGGTTAATTATAAAACGTAGTGAAAAGGAAGAGCACGCTGGTGGAATGCTTTCTTTAGTTGGTGGGAAGGTTGATTTGGAAGGGAACTCGCAGGATATATTAGAGAGAACAGTTAAGCGGGAGATTCTTGAAGAAGTAAATATTGAAGTTAAAGATAAAGTCACGTATCTACATAATACATCATTTGTAACGGATAAAGGGGAGCATGTGATTAACATCGTATTCCTTTGTGAATATGCAAAAGGAGATGCCAAACCAAATTGTCCAGATGAGGTGTCAGACGTTTTATGGCTGACCTATGATGAGGTGATGAATCATCCGGGTATGCCAATTTGGCCAAAAGACAGTATAACTCATGCAGAGAACAGATTGAAAGAGCTAACATAAAATGTTGGCTCTTTTTTTACACATAATTTACCTCTGGAAAATAAAGTATGATTAAAGAGATGAAGATGTTGTTTCATCTGCAGTGACAAAGGAGTGTGCCAAATGTATATACGAGTTGCGACACAAAAAGACCTGGCAATTATTAAGAGTTATGAAAAGATAGTACAGGAAGAATCAACTGTAGGCTATTTAAAACATTACGATGACTTGCCTAGCATCAAGGCAAGCTTTGGAGGAAATAGTTATTATTTTGTTGCTATTCATCAAGGGAAATTACTAGGTTGGATATTAGTTGGTGAAACTGTTCATCCATTATTTAATGATCCAACAGGGATCATTTTAGAGCTTTATATTTTACCAGCAAATAGAGGGAAGGGCTATGGAAAATGGTTAATGAAACACTCATTATCCTTCTTAAAACAAAGAGGCTACAAAACAGTTCAACTAAATGTTTTTTCAGGAAACCCTGCTTATAATTTGTACAAAGCTCTGGGGTTTACAGATGTGTCAACATTGATGGAAAAAAAGCTTTTTTAATTATAAAAAAAACTAAAAACCACCCCCATAACAAGAACATTCTTTTCGAAAGTTTTAACAGAAGCAAAAATAGGGAAAACTCCTAGAAAAAGAATGTTTATGAGGTGGTTATATGAACATGCTCCGTATTGATATTGATCAACTATTAGAAAACACTTCTTTTGATTATAAAGAAAAAGAATACGTTCCTGTTATTCGTAGAATTGACATTGATCAACTACTTGAGAGTGAAAGAGATGTAACTATAAAGAAAGCTATTTCCTAAACGAAACCATTAAGGTACGTTCAAGTAATCGTCTACATTACTGTAAAATTGGTAGCTTTCTTCTTCTTTAATAGCTGGAAATTCTGTTAAAGAGGTTTTTACAAATTGATCTGCTTCCACCACATAATCTCCATGTGCAGAAGGTGCTAAAGTCTCTTCCCATTTCCATGTTCCACCAGTTAAAGTAACATCACCATCAATGGTTAAGGTTACCTCATGAGGTACGCCATTTATCACAATTACCCCATTTTGATTATTAGTTCTGAGCCATTCAGAAATTTCTTGTATAGATAGTTTCAACGATTATTCCCCCTTGAAAAGATATCTACCTTTACAATTCCCAACTCTTGCTTAAATTATCTTGTAACCTGTTTCATCTTTCTCGTTTTTATTTCAGATAAAAATGTCTTCATTTCAGTTGCCATTTCCTCATATTGAAAAAACATCGTAAAAGCATGTAAAGCACCAAGTATTTTTACAGACTTGAAATAAGGTAGAGTTTGATTCAACTCGTCCATGAATCTTCGAAAACTATCACTAGCCCATTCGTCCTCACTAGGAATGAACAATACAGGACACTTAATTTCTTTAAACAGCTCTTCAAAATTAATTTGATAAAACTCTTCCATAAATTCATCCATGACAATACGTGGCATCTTCCATCGGAACGTTCCTTCGGTTGTTTCAAAGACATTATTTTCAATTGTAGTTAAGATAAAGTCATTTAAAGAAAGTCCCGCATTAGTAATATTTGTCCTACCTGCATCAATTAATTCTTGCTTTGTTGGGAATTCTGGATATTGTTTTTCACGACGCTGCTGAAGAAGCTCCTTTAGTTTTTCTTCTTTTTCCTGTCCCGAAAGATTGTATACCCCGAAAGGACCAAACATATTTTGAGGGGGTCCTTCACAAATGAACGATAAAACTCTAGAGCCTAGACTAGGAATAGCCTTTACAGCTACATCCACCCCTAATGAACTTCCTACAATATGTACTTGGTCAAGCTTAAGCTCATCAAAAAGTCCAAGTAAATCTTCAACAAAATAATTCATTGTATAGCCACTTTCAGGTTTGTCGCTATCACCATGTCCACGAAATTCAGGAATAACAATGTTGTAATCATTCTCGAAATATGGAAGTAACGAATTCCAAACGGTTGTGTCACCGCTACTATAATGAAGAAAAACAATCGTTTCTGCATGCATCTTCTCGGTTAACAATACATTTAAACGAACACCATTTGTTGTGACGAATCTTTGTTTCAACATATACCTCATCCTTTTTTAGTGTATTCTATTATCATCATACAAAAACAAACCTGACAACAGTGTGTCAGGTTTAAAATTAAGATTGGTATTTTTTTATTGTAGTAGATAATAGCTCTTTCATTTCATTACGAAGTGAGTGAGGTTTCATAATCTCTACTCCATCAACAAAGCGTAGTGCGAATGAAAGGTAATTTTTCGGCGCATTGGTTTGTAAGGCAACTATATAAAAATCATCATTCTCTTCAACAATTTCACTTGATATCATCTGGTGGTAGTCTTTAATAATGTAAAAGAGGGACTTTGAAACCTTAAGGAGTACCTGTGTATCTCCATGGCCATTGTATATTGCTTGTGAAGAGTGCTTTTCTATTTCGAAATCTTGTGGTAAAAAAAAGTTTTCTTCTTCTACTAACTTTATGTATTTAATTCGGTTAACTGCAAACATTCGCTCTTCTTTTCTTAATTCACAATAAGCAATTATATACCACAGGCCATCTTCATAAATAAGGCCATATGGATGAACTTTACGCTCCGTTAACTCCTGCTTTTTTGGGTGAAAATAAGTAAGTATCAATTTCTTGTTTTGTTCAATTGATGTTGTGACAAGTTGGAACGGCTGCTGGTCAATTGCTGAAGGTTTTTGTTCCTTTATATTAAAGACAATGCGTTTATGTAAATTCTGGTATTTAAAAGCTGTTTCATCATCTAGTACATTTATAATTTTTAAGTACGCAGTATTAATTGACCTTTGATGTCCAGGAATCTCCACTTGGTTAACAATTTGTTCAGATAATAATAGAGAAAATACTTCCTCCTTTGTGAACATAATCGGAGGGATAAAATAATGATCAGCAATCGAATAACCGCCTTCATTTCCTGGAAGGGCGATAACAGGAATACCCATTTCACTTAGAGCCTGGATATCGCGATAAATTGTTCGGGGTGTAACCTCGAAAAAGTTAGCTAATTCAGTTGCTGTGACTTTATTTTGCTTCTTTAATTTTAAGACAATGGCCATCAAACGATCAACTTTTTTCATATATTCCTCATAGATTTATAGTTTATTCTGAGTATAAGGGAGTAAGGGGAGAAATTGCAAATTACCAGGTTATTCCTCCAACAAACATTTTACCTCAACCCCATAATGGTCAGATACGACATTCTTGTTAACACCATTAAAAATGACCCTAGAATAATCCACCTTAAGATTTCTATTTGTTAGTATTAGATCAATTCTTAAATCTTTTTTGTTTTCACCCCACCCGGCGATTTTACCTTTCACTGTTATACCATCGTCCTTTTCGTGAGCAAGTTTAAATGTGTCAACAAGACCTTGGTTGAGCAAATATTCATAGCCTTCATACTCTAAGTTAGCATCATTATTAAAATCACCTAAAAGAAAAAGGTGCTCGTCCCAATTTAGATTTTCCTTTAGTTTATCTGCTTGATGTTTAAAAGGCTCTACCTTATCATGCCACCATCCCATGTGACAGGAATAAACAGAAATAGGCTTGCCATCGTAGTTAATTTTAGCCCCAACAATTTTACGTGTTTTTCCACTGTGTAAATCATTATTCATTGATACAAAAAAGGAACCTTCTCCTATTATTGGATGCTTTGATAAGATTGCTAAACCTTCCTCATATCTACCGTAAGCAAAATGGGAAAGGTCCCAAATAATTGAATAATCTTTAACCCCCAATTGGATTAACTCTTGTAGAAGTACGTAGCCATAGTTACTTCTCTTGATTCTATCTGTCACTAACTCATCGTCAATTAACTGACTTACTTCTTGTAATGCAATGACATCATACGTTTTTTCTTTTATCGTTTCAGCCAAGTATTTTATCTTCTCTACTTGATTTTCCTCCTGCCAGGAATGACAGTTAAGTGTTAAGAGATTCATCTATAATTACCTCACTTTAATATTAGTATTGTGTATTTTAGCAGAATGATTTCTAATATAAAATAGATACAAATTTAATATCTATCATTCAATCTTAAGAAATTCTTAAGATTTTTTATTATTAATTGTTAAGATTTACCGGTTACTATGAAAGTACTAGATAATTGACTTGCTAGAAAGTAGGGTGACAATGGATAAATATTTTGTGTTAGTTGTAGATGATGAAAAGGAAATTAGAGATGCAATAGAGATTTATTTAAAAAATGAAGGAATTGTGGTGTTAAAGGCTAAAGATGGAGTTGAAGCATTAGAAATCTTAAATGAACAACAAATTCATCTGATCATTTTAGACGTTATGATGCCAAAGCTGGATGGAATCTCGGCCACTTATAAAATCCGAGAGAACAAAAATATCCCTATTATTATTTTAAGTGCAAAAAGTGAAGATACCGATAAAATCTTAGGATTACAGGTTGGGGCAGATGACTATGTAACAAAGCCATTCAACCCTATGGAGCTAGTGGCAAGGGTAAAATCACAACTTAGAAGGTATGTTACCTTTGGAACGTATGAAGGCATAAATAAGGTTATTAATTTAAATGGGTTGACATTAGACCCATCAGCAAAAGAGGTAGCTGTTCATGGGGATCCAATAAAACTTACACCAATAGAGTACAAAATCGTTGGGCTTCTAATGACAAACGCTGGTCGGGTATTTTCTATTAATGAAATTTATGAAAGAGTGTGGAAAGAACCTAACTTTAATGCTGAAAATACAGTAGCTGTACATATTCGGAAAATCCGTGAAAAGATCGAAATTGATGCAAAAAATCCGAGATATTTAAAGGTGGTGTGGGGTATTGGGTACAAAATGGAAAAGTAGAATTATTATACTCTTTTATTCATTATTAATAACATTTGGTATAACTGGAGTGTTAACTTTCTTCGCGTTAGGGAGTACATACTTAAACAAAGATTATTTTCACTCACACAGTTTTCAGACTGAATATACAAACTTAGCCTGGTATATTACGATGTTTGAATTTAGTGATTTTACAAAGGAAGATGCAAAGGCTGCCATTACAGTATCAGATGAAGATATAAATGAACATCGATACCGTTACGGTGACCTTCCAGAACAAATTAGCAACATTAATGGCCAGTATGAAGGTCGTATTCAGGAGGCTATATCTTCCCAAAATCAAGAAATAGCGGAGGCACTTATCTCTGAAAGAGACACGAAGATAGAGGATATTACAGCTAATTTTAAAAGTGATGAACATGTTCGTGCCAAAGTAAAAAAAGAGAAAGAACAGACAGTGGAGCGCTATTTTAAAGAAAGAGAAAGCTACCGTTCCGATTATGTGAGATATTCTCAAGATTTTCTTTACTATTTTGAAGAAAAGGGAACGGAGAATGTTTTCACTAATATCAATCTAGAAAAAAATGATTCAATTGAATCTTATATAAATAGTCAAGATATATTGTTTAAGACTAGCTTCTCATTTTTAAGAGAGAATTTAATTCATAATAATGTTCATGGGTATGAGGAAATCTTAGAGAATACAATTCCAGAAAATATTGGACTTATTGAAGGTGAAATTATTGTACCTAAATCAACTTCAAGTAGGATTTACAAAAACTATGAAAACTTTAAAATGAAGCAAAGTGTAGTAATCGTTTATATTGTTGCAGGTTTCATTGCATTACTATTAGGTATTTTCATTGCAAGAAAGGCGAAGGCGACAGAAATTGAACTAACATGGTGGAGGACTTGGTATTCTAAACTTCCAATTGATTCAAGAATCGTATTTTTACTGTTAACGACCTTTGGTACTTTTATTTCAATAGTTTTGTACATTAATCAATTTTTATATTTCTTTGACTATCCGCAAACATATGGCTTGGAACTCTTTGTCTGTATAATTACCGGTTCACTATTCATAGCTTTAACTATGATCCAAGGTAATCTTATTTTTACAGAGATGAAGAATTGGAAAAAAGTTAAAGAACAATGGAAAGTCGGAATTAGCTTCACTTTGTGGGTTACGTTTAAGAAGCTTGTGAAAAGAATGCTAGAAAGCTTAAACGAAGCCTTTTTAAATCGAAGTACTGGAACACAGCTCTTCCTTGTACTAGGAATCGTATTTGGTTTAGGTGTAGCAGCTTTTATTGTATTTGTTCATCCAGTGTTTTTCCTTTTCTACTTGGTTCTTCTAGCGATAATAGGAATACCAATCGTTATGATATTGGTACGTCGAGTAGGAGAGTTCAACCGAATTTATGAAAAAACAAATGAATTAGCAGCTGGAAAGATGGGGCCTAACCTAGAAATATCAGGAAGATCTATCTTAACAAGTCTTGCAGAGAATATAAATGTTTTAAAACAAGGGGTAAAAGCATCACAAAATGCTCAAGCGAAAAGTGAGAGGTTAAAAACAGAATTGATAACAAATGTAAGTCATGATCTACGAACACCACTAACCTCTATTATTTCATATGCTGAATTGCTCAAAAAAGAAGGTGTTTCTGATGAGGATAGAAATGCTTACCTTGAAATTATTGATCGTAAATCAAAACGTTTGAAGCTTTTGATAGAGGATTTATTTGAAGTATCTAAGATGGCTAGTGGAAATATGGAGCTTCATAAAGATAATGTTGATCTTGTTCAGCTATTGCAACAGTCTCTTGCAGAATATGATGACAAAATTAAAGAATCTACTTTGCTATTTCGATTTAATACACCAGAAAAACCAATCAATGCAACGGTTGATGGGCAAAAACTGTGGCGAGTGTTTGATAATCTCATAGGAAACATAATAAAATACTCACTAGAAAATTCGAGAGTGTATATAAATATAGATGAAAAAGACGGTCAAGCCGAAATTTCATTTAAAAATGTATCTAAATATGAATTAAGTGAAAACATAGATGAGCTTTTTGAAAGGTTCAAACGTGGTGACGTATCAAGACACACCGAAGGGTCAGGCTTAGGGCTTGCAATCGCAAAATCAATCATTGACCTCCATGAAGGAACTCTAGAACTTGATATTGATGGTGATCTATTTAAAGTAACGATTGTTCTTAATCAATAGAATATTTAAATTGGATATCCAAAAGTAATGATAAAAATACTTTAAAATAATATTATAAGATGCATTATCTTCCTGTAATTTCACATAATACCATTAGAAAATTACAGGAGGTAAGATTGATGAAAAAAGTCATTCAACTATTTGTTTTAGGCATTATTCTGTTTACTGCATACGCTAATCCAACCTTTGCTGCAATTACCGATCAACAATTAGACCAATATTTAACAGATATAGGATGGACACGTGAAGAACTACAAGAGTACTTTGATTACTTTGAATTATCACTAGATCAATTTGCAACCATCGAAGAACTACAGACCGAATTAGGCACGCCTTTAACTGAAGAGAACTTTGCGCAATTATTGGCAACTTATAATATGACAGAAGATGAGCTCAATGAACTATTTGCAAGTTTCGGTGATTCTGTTGAAGATTATCTAATTTATGAAGAATTAGATGCTTCGATTGACTTTTATTTAAATCATGATGAATACATGAAGGAAGCAGAGGGATTCCTTGCCGATGTTGGTCTTACAGAGGAAGAGGTTGATACACTTTTTAATTATCTAATGGCATTGGATGAAACAGAGCTAGAGCAAAGAATGGAAGAGGTTGCTGCGAAACTAGAGCCATTTGCTATGCTTGACCCTGAGGCAGAACTTACCGAGGCACAGAAAAATGAACTAGCTGCTGTTTGGTCAGACATGATGAATCTAATAGGTTTAAATCCAAACTATCATCTGTTAGATGAGAACGGAGTTGCTACTCCTGTATCTTTTCAGGAATTATTAGGAATGAATGACTTAGGGGGAAAAAGCCTAGTATTAGAGCTATATGATTTGGACGGCAATCTACTACTAGATATGCAATTATCAGATGAAATGCTTACTTCGGATTATCTATTCCAAGCTGCTAACCAATTAGTAGATGTTGGTGACCTGGCTGGTGAATTGACAATAGTTAAGCATGATACCATTCCAAAGACAGCATCACCTTATTTGATAAACATGCTTTTTGGACTATTGATCATATTCGTTGGGTTTCTAGTTTTTCAAAAGACTCGCAAAAGAGAGCAATTTTAAGCTATGAGAAAGCTATCCATCATTCTTATCGGATGTGGAGTAACCTTTTTTTCCTGGAATTTGTACTCCTATTTAGTAGGTTACACAGCTACTACTACAATTGAAGATAGTCAAGTAGCAAGACAAGCAAAGATGCTTACGAAAGCTCAGTACCCCAAAAATGTAGAGTTGTATAAGGATATTCCTAGCATAGGCGAAAGTATCGGAGACTTGACCATTCCAAAGCTAAAACGTACTTTTCCAATTCTTCAAGGTACAAGTAAGGCAGTTTTGAAAAAGGGAGTAGGGCACTATACGAAAAGTGCCCTACCGGGTGAAAATAATAATTCTGTTCTCTCAGGTCATCGTGACACGGTGTTCCGAGGTCTGAAGGATTTAAAAGTACATGACAAGCTTTTCGTTTCGACAGTTGCTGGTGAATTTGAGTATGTAGTCAAAAAGATTAGAATCGTCGATGCGAAAGATAAAACGTCCTTAATGCCTCGTCCACGAGGTACATTGACACTAACAACATGTTATCCCTTCAATTACATCGGACGTGCCCCAGAAAGGTTTGTCGTTGTTGCGGAATTAACCTCCCAAAACACACGTAACGGTCACTCTAAAAAGTTTATAACAAGGCCTTGACTTAACCTTACAGTGATGTAAGGTTCTTTTCTCTTTTCTTAATGTTGATGTGGAAGACTTAAAAAATAATTTTTAAGACAAGGAAAAGTTATTCCCCCTGTACATATAGTATTAATAGGATAAAAATTTTATCCATTAAAGTGAAAAAGGGGGAAGAGGATGGGGACCATATTAATTATTGTTAACATTGCTTTTATGTTTTTATTACTTTACGGTCTTTATTTTATGCAGAAAAAGCATGTATCTTTTTCTAAAAGAGTCTTTTTAGCTCTAGGATTAGGTGTTGTCTATGGTTTTGTTCTGCAACTAATTTATGGTGCTGGTTCAGAGGTGCTTGATGGGTCTATTCAATGGTTCAATCTTGTGGGTACAGGTTATATAAAATTTCTGCAAATGATCGTAATGCCACTCGTTTTCATCTCAATTATTGCTGCTTTTACGAGAATGAAGCTTTCTAATAATATAGGGAAAATTAGTGGTATGATCTTAAGTATTTTAGTTGGTACAACTGCAATTGCTGCTGCGGTTGCAATAACAGTGACATTAGCATTTGGCTTGGAGGCTGTTGAGATCCCACAGGGTGAAGCAGAAACTTCTCGTGGAGAGCAAATGGAACAAAGAGCAGCAGATGTTACAACACGAACACTTCCTCAGCAAATACTTGATTTTCTACCTGCTAATCCATTTTTAGATTTCACAGGTGCTAGACCAACTTCTACGATTGCAGTTGTTATTTTTGCAGCATTTATCGGAATTGCATTCCTAGGAGTCCGAAGAAAGAACCCAGAGCATGCTCAAACTTTCTCTAAAATTGTAGATACCTTCTATAGTATCGTAATGAGAGTAGTTACGCTTATCCTACGACTTACACCCTACGGCGTACTTGCGATTATGACAAGAGTTGCTGCTACAAGTAACTATGACGCAATCATGAAGTTAGGAAAGTTCGTCATTGCGTCATATGTAGCATTGTTGATTGTCTTCATTATCCACCTAATTCTTATAGCGATTTCAGGCTTAAATCCACTAACGTATGTAAAGAAAGCTATACCTGTACTGACATTTGCTTTCACTTCCCGAACAAGTGCTGGTGCATTACCATTAAATATAAAGACTCAAACAAGAGACTTAGGTGTATCAGATGGTATAGCAAATTTCTCCGGATCATTCGGTCTATCAATTGGCCAAAATGGTTGTGCAGGTGTTTATCCAGCCATGCTTGCTGTTATGATTGCACCTACTGTTGGGATAAACCCTTTAAATCCTGGTTTTTTAGCAACTCTAATCCTTGTTGTGGCTATTAGCTCCTTTGGAGTCGCAGGTGTAGGAGGAGGAGCTACTTTTGCAGCAATCCTCGTATTGTCTGCTATGGATTTACCTATTGCTTTAGCAGGTTTATTAATTTCAGTGGAACCACTAATCGATATGGGACGTACAGCTGTTAATGTAAGTGGAAGTATGACGGCAGGTGTTATAACAGGTAGGTTGACAGGTGAACTTGATGCATCAGTTTATGATGATACTAAGGAACAACTTGAGGCATAAGTATGAAAAGCCACATGAGTTTACTAGACTCATGTGGCTTTTTTAGCTTGCTTTTCTTAAAAGAAACTTTAATTTATCAACCATTACAGTTGGGTTAGGTTTACTGTTGATTAACAAAATTAGCTGGAAGAGGACAATAGGAATCCAGGTTCTTTTGTAAGCGAGATATTTGGGTTCCCAACCACAAGCAAATTTGCTTTTAAAGGCTTTTAGACCTTTGAACTTGTAGAGTGAGTTCCCGTGAAGATATGCCAGTCTTAAAATTTTTTCAAAATGAAATGACGAGCAACTTGTACCTACATTTGCTAATGGTGCCATGCCTAAGCTACAAACCTGATAATCATGCTCCTTTGCCCAATTAAAGATGTGTACGAAAAGGACATCCATTGTCCCGTTAGGGCTATCGACTGTTTTTCTCATCAAATCAATACTAATTGAGTTTTTATAATCAGTTGCTAAAGTAGCAAAGGCGACGATATTGCCTTGTCCATCACATAAAATAGCTAGTGGAAATCGAGATACGTATTCTTCTGTATATGAAACGACTGAGAATCCTTTTTCCTTATTGTTACCTAGCCATGAATCTGAAATTGTTTTTATTTCTGATATAAGTGTATTTGAATATGGAGGATGGATTACTCGAAATTCGAATGAACTACGAGTAAGTTTATTCATACTAGTTCGGAGTTTACTATTTTTCTTACCTTCGAGTGTGAAATTCTTTAGGTTAACAAGACCTTCTTCTCCAAGTTTTAGAAATTGATAACCCATATCTTTGTAATAGTCTAAATTTTGAGCGTTGACCTGGTAATAGACAGGTTTTAACCCTCGTTTTCTACTGTACTCATCAAATTCCCTTATTCCATCCCCAATAAATAAAGGATCGCCAATAGGATCTCCTAATACAATTAGTTTGTTTGCGATTTTCTTATAGGCAATTAAAACTTTTTGGTTAGTTGTCCAGTACACCTCTTTATCTTGAAGATAAATTAAATGGGAAAGATGACTGCCTCCATGCTTTTTAAGAAAAGAGGTGATTTGGTCCATATTTAGTTCCTTATAACAGGTAGTAAGTTCAATTTTAAAGAGTTGCTTTTTAAAAAAGTACATGATAAAGCAAATAAGAAGTAATATACTAAAATCTAAAAAAGAAAACTGCGTATCAAACATGCATATTTCCCTCCTGAGAAAATTCACATAGATAAAGATACCATACTATAGCTTTTAGAAATAGATAATTTCTTTTCCAAAGGTATTTTTTCTTCAAAACTTTGAAGGGAAATTGTGAATTTTTGTCGAAATTACACTTTAGAAATAATACCAAACTACTATTAGGAACGAAATGAAATCTTGTTCTTTCCTATTTGGCTATGGAAGGAAGTGATTTCAATTGTTGTTAGATAAGAATGTGGCAGCTAATATGACCCTTGAAGAAGCAGGTGACTATATCCTAAATATGGTTGAGAAGTTCATTGATGTGAATACATTTTGCATTACAAGTATAAATGAAACGAGTAGTTACTTTGTTAGCGTTTTTAATCGATCAGATCAAATTGCTAGTTCAGGAATTACTATTTCAGTTTATGAAGCTTATTGACATCTCTTATTTAAAAGTGGTCGGGAACCACTTATTATAAATGATGCACTGCAACATCACGATACGTGTGATATGGAAATTACGCAGAATTTCCAAATTAGAAGTTTTCTTGGGGTACCAATTTTTAGAGAAAACGGAGAATTATTTGGTAACCTTTGCTGCTTTGATAAAAATATTTATTCTTTTACAAAACAGGATTTACAGCTACTTCAAACAATGTCAACCTTCCTTACCTATGTGGTTGAACTTGAACATAATAAAAAACAGGTAGAGATTGATTATACAAAGCTTTATAAAGAAAAACAGCTATTACTTGATTCGCTTTCTGAAGGTGTTTTCGGGCTTGACCTGGATGGAGAAGTTAGATATTGCAATCGCTCTGCTCTTGAGATAGTAGGATATTCAACAGATGAATTACAGCACCAAAGCCCATCTTCTACGTTCCTTAAAGGAATTACTAACACGAGCATTCATCTAACGTTAATAGATGGCTTAAGAAGAACTCAAAAAGATGAAACCTTTCATAGGAGTAATGGGGTTTATTTTCCTATTGAGTATACAAGTGTTGGCATTATTGAGGATGATCATATCGTTGGAGTCGTCGTTACCTTTAGAGACATTACTGAGCAGAAGAAGGCAGACGAGCTCATGTTGAAATCGGAAAAGTTAAACTTAGCTGGTCAGTTGGCTGCAGGTATTTCACATGAGATCAGAAATCCGCTAACAGCGATTAAAGGATTTTTTCAACTGATAAAATCATCTACCCAAAAGGATGAATACTTTACGATCATTGACAATGAGTTAGAAAGAATTGAGGAGATATCAAGTGAGTTGTTAATGCTTGCAAAACCTCAATCGAAGACTCATGAAAAACATAACTTGTATGATATTATTAATGAAGTCAAGCTACTTTTGGAAACACAAGCTATTATGAAGAGTATTTTAGTACGAACCGAGTTCGAAAGCTCATATCTAGAGGTGGTTTGTGATAAAACAAAGATAAAACAAGTTTTTATTAACTTAGTCAAAAATGCAATAGAGGCCATGGAGAAAGGGAATATCACGATAAAGGTAAGTTCCTGCGCTAACCATATAAGCATAACCGTTGAGGATAATGGTCCAGGAATTTCGAAAGAACGCTTAAATAGAATTGGAGAACCTTTCTATTCAACGAAAGAAAAGGGTACTGGATTAGGTTTATTGACTAGCTATAAAATTATCGAAAATCATAATGGTACAATTTCAGTTGATAGTGTTGTAGGGAAGGGAACTACATTTTTAATAACCTTACCACTTGATGTAGAGGTTAAGATCTGAATTTGAGAAATCGCAATGAACACAATATGCTAAGTGATTTTTTACTAGAATGGGGACAAGTTAGGTAGTAAGAAGAGAAAACGAGTCCGAATTCTATGCTAATTCGGACAGGTTGAGTGGTAGCAGGAGAAAACGAGTCCGAATCCCGAGCATATTCGGACAGGTAGAGTAGTAGGAAGAGAAAACGAGTCCGAATCTAAGCTAGATTCGGACAGGTTGAGCATTGGCAAGAGAAAACGAGTCCGAATTCTATGCTAATTCGGACAGGTTGAGTAGTAGCAGGAAAAAACGAGTCCGAATTCTATGCTAATTCGGACAGGTTGAGTAGTAGCAGGAAAAAACGAGTCCGAATCCTATGCTAATTCGGACAGGTAGAGTGGTAGCAGGAGAAAACAAGTCCGAATCCCGAGCATATTCGGACAGGTAGAGTAGTAGGAAGAGAAGACGAGTCCGAATCCCGAGCATATTCGGACAGGTAGAGTAGTAGAAGAGAAAACGAGTCCGAATCCTATGCTAATTCGGACAGGTTGAGTGGTAGGAAGAGAAAACCAGTCCGAATCCCATGCAGATTCGGACTGGAAAAAGTAGTACCCTATCCCACTTAATTACTTGATGAGAAACTAGCAAGATTTCTTCTCTGTTTTAACGTAAAAAACCATTTCAAGATACTTGGTACAAATATAATGATAAACAATAATCGAATAAATTGTAATGAACTAACAATCGCAGGGTCAGCTCCAACGGCTTTTGCGGTTAACACCATTTCAACAAGTCCACCAGGTGCAAAGCTTAATAGTGCAGTTGGAAGGTGGAGGTTTGTCGCTAATGAGAACAAATAACCAAGACCAAAAGAAGTTGCAATAATAATCATTGCTAAAAGAAAATAAATCCCACAATATTTTCCTCCTAATTTTAAATCTTGTATTGTTATCTTACTCCCCATGCTTATCCCTACAGATACTTGTGCAAGAATGAGTAAGAGACTAGGAAGAATAGGTAATTCAACACCACTACTATTTAACAAGGCTGTTGCCAGAAGTGGCCCTATCACATAGGCTGCTGGCAAACGATTACGTAAAAGCCACCCTGCCAAAATAGGAATAATAAACCATCCGTAAGAAAAAATACTAGCATTATTGTGAATAACTGCAGCTGTCTGAAGGGAATTCACTGATTCTGCTGCAAACATATAAACGACCAGAAAAGGAACTGTAAAAACAACAGTAAGTAGTCGAACGGTTTGAAAAATCGTTACCATTGCAGAATTAGCTTTCACAGATTCACTTGCTGCAACCATTTCTGATAACCCGCCTGGGATTGAACCAAACACGCTCGTTGCAGAGTCAATGTCAATAAATCGAGCTGCAACTAAACTATTGATAACACTAACGGTTAATAATAAGATGGTTGTTAGTAAGAATGGAAGAATATAAGGTCCTACAGTGGTAAAGGTTGCTGTAGTAAATGAGAGGCCAAAGAATATACCTAGAATAACTAATCCTCCATTAAAGATAGCTTTTGGCACTGTCTTTTCCTGTGGACGGATTGCTTTCCATAAGATCATTGCAGTCATTGGTCCAAGTATCCATGGGATTGGTAAATCTCCTATGTAAAATAAATAGCCTGCAATCGCTGCAATTGCATAACTCTTAATAATGCTTCCTAAATATAGATGTTTCAATTTATCACCTCGCTGTACTACTACTTAACATGTGCTACATATCTAACTTGGTATGAGTTGCCCGGCCTATCATTTTTTCTTTTGTTGTTAAATAAACGCCTAATAGAACAACACAGCCACCAAAAAACTGATGCCACGTTATTGCTTCTCTAAAAAAGATAAAAGAACCAATTGCTGCAAACACTGGTACCAGGTTTAAAAAAACCGAAGCCAATGAAGGACCTATATTTTCAACTGCCTTGTTCCAGCCAATTAAAGCAATGACTGATGGAAAAACTCCTAGATAAAGAAGAGACAAAATTGAATTCCAATTCCAGTTAATGGTATGTAGTGTATTCCATTCAAAGGCAGTAAAAGGAACCATAATTACAAGTGCTGTAAAAAGAATAGACAATAATCCACCATACAACGGAAATTTTCCTGAATGACCCTTAACGACAAATGAATATAGGACCCAGCAAATGACAGCTAAGCACATCAGAATATCTCCAAAGTTAAAAGAGAGTGATGTGATAACCTCCAATGACCCTTTTGATAAAACCCACAGAACACCTGCCATTGAGATAAAAACACCCAGTAGCTTACGTTTTTCCATCTTTTCTTTTAATAATAAAAATCCAATAATAACAGAAAAAATGGGTGTGGATGATTCCACGATCCCAGCATTAATTGGGGAGGTGAAATGTAATGAATAATAAAGTAGAGTATTAAAGGCTGCAATCCCTGTAAAGGCTAGGCTTACAATGACTTTCCATTCCTTGAGCCATAACTGTCTATTTTGGTTCCATTCTTTAAGACCTAGGGGTAATAATATTAAGAAGGCAATGAATAATCTCAAGAATGCTAGTGTGATTGGTGGAATTGAATCTGCCACAGCTTTCCCCACAAGTAAATTCCCCGCATAAATGGCTGCAACAATAACCAAAAGGATATATGAGTTCACCAAATTAGCACTCCCTTTACTTTGATGTAACATAACAATGTTTCTATTATACTAAAATGCTATGAGTTAATTCCATTAAATATTTTGTCTCTCGAAATAAATTTTATTTTGGTTTATAATTAATCATCGTACATCAAAGAGAGATTGGGATGAGAAAAAAGTGAAAAAACCATTATTATATGGATTATTATTATTTGTCATGGTCGTTTGGGGATTTAATGTCATTGCTGTAAAGATTATAGTCGAGAGTTTTTCTCCTGTAACTATAACCTCATTGCGTGTTTTTTTAGCAGGGCTTGTTGTATTAGCGGTTTTATTCTATCGTAAGGAATTGAAAAGGGTAACTAAGCAAGAAGCAATTTATATATTGATTGGTGCCTTTTCTGGAGTGCTAGGTCATCATTTATTTTTAGCAGTAGGATTAACTACTACAACTGCGTCAAATGCTGCGCTCATTTTGGGATTAATACCTTTGGTAACATCTATTTTTGCGGTCCTATTCTTAAAAGCACGTTTTACAATTACTAAACTACTAGGTGTTATTTTAGGATTTACAGGTGTATCGTTTATTGTTATGAACGGGGCTGGAGTTCATTATATAAGCATTGGAGATTTCTATATCTTTTTATCGGTAATTGCTCAAGCTATTAGTTTTATCTTTATTAAGAAAGCCACTCAAACTTTACAAGCGAAGGTTATGACCTGCTACATGCTTATTTTAGGGGCAACTTTCTTATTTATTACAAGTTTAATAATGGATCCAAGCGGAATAACTAGTTTAAGTGAGGGGACTTCAGCTGCTTGGTTAATCTTTTTAGCGTCTGCAGTGATCGCTACAGGAATCGGTCATATGATTTACAACAGTGCTATCCATCAATTAGGTGCTGGGGAGACTGCTATTTTTATAAACTTAACACCATTCTTTGCGCTAGTAGGCTCTGTCTTATTTCTAGGTGAGAGTATTACTTCGTTTCAATTACTTGGTTTTATCTTTATTATATCAGGCGTACTGTTGGGGAGCGGTATTTTCGATCATAGGTTCGTTCGAAACAGCAGTATTCCTTTAGCAAAATCTTAGCTTCATAGAACGGAAAGACGTCTGCCGTTTTTCCGTTTTTTCTTCTTTACACCCTCAATTTCTAAACGAAAGACCTCCTAACAATAATGATTTCAATCATGTTAAAATGAAAATAACGAAAAAATCGTAAAGCAAGGTGATAATCATGCTCGAACAAGCTAAACAACTCTTACAATCTTATTTTGGATACTCATCTTTTCGAAAGGGCCAAGAAGAGATAATCTTAAATGTGTTAAATGGAGAGGACACACTGGGGATTATGCCAACAGGTGGAGGGAAATCGATTTGCTATCAGATACCAGCTTTAATGGCTAAAGGGGTCACAATCGTTATATCTCCTCTTATTTCACTAATGAAAGATCAGGTAGATGCCCTTTTGCAGACCGGTATTTCAGCAACATTTATTAATAGTAGTTTAAGTCATCAAGAAATAGAAAGTAGAATTGAAGAAGCTGCAATCGGAGAATATAAACTAATTTATATTGCACCAGAAAGGCTAGATTCAAGCTCATTTCGTAGATTACTTTATAAATTAGATGTTTCAATATTAGCTATAGATGAAGTACATTGTATTTCACAGTGGGGTCATGATTTTAGACCGAGTTATCGTTCCATTCAATATATAATCCAGGAGTTACCAGTAAAGCCTGTAGTCATTGCTTTAACTGCTACAGCAACGAAAGAGGTCACTTCCGATATTAGCCAATTATTATCAATTGATGAGCAGGATGTGTTTATAACAGGTTTTAAGAGGGAAAACCTTTTGTTTTCGGTTATTAAAGGTGAAAATAAACGAGAATTTGTGAATCGGTACTTGAAAGAGAACCAAAATCAGGCTGGTATTATCTATGCTGCCACAAGAAGAGAAGTAAATGATTTGCATAATTTCTTAGTGAAGAGTGGGTATCGTGCAGGAAAATACCATGCTGGACTGTCAGAAGAGGAGCGCAATGATAATCAAGAAAAGTTTCTATATGATGATCTGACAATTATGGTTGCAACAAATGCCTTTGGGATGGGAATAAACAAATCAAATGTCAGGTACGTGCTGCATTACAACCTTCCCAAAAACATTGAAGCCTATTATCAAGAAGCTGGACGAGCTGGTCGTGATGGAGAGCCGAGTGAATGTCATATTTTATACGGTGCACAGGATATTCAGCTTCAGAAGTTTTTGATTGAACAAACCGGCTTAGAGTTCGAGAAAAAACAGAATGAATATGTTAAATTGCAACAAATGATTGATTATTGTCATACTGAAAAGTGTTTACAATTATACATTCTCGAATATTTTGGTGAGGAACATGATACCAGTGGTTGTGGGCGATGTCTACACTGTAGAGATAACCGCGAACAAATTGAAATTACAATAGATGCATTGAAAATTTTCTCGTGTATCAAACGAATGAATGAGAAGTTTGGAAAAACACTTGTCGCTCAAGTTCTAAAAGGATCAAATAATAAAAAGGTGAAACAGTTCCGTTTTAATGAATTATCGACCTATGGTCTAATGAAGGAATATACAGAAAAAGATATAGTTAGTCTCATTGATTTTTTAGTAGCTGAAGGCTATGTATCCTTATCGAACAGTCAGTTTCCAATCTTAACTTTAAATGAAAAAGCTTTGTTTGTGCTAAAAGGCCAGGAAAAGGTCTATAAAAAAGAAAAATTAAGAGCAAATACAATCATCGAGGATAATGGTTTATTTGAATTATTAAGAGATGTGAGGAAGAAGATTGCATCCCGTGACAGCATTCCACCTTACCTTGTTTTTTCAGATAGTACTTTAAGAGAGATGAGTCAGAGATGCCCACGAAATGAAAAAGAGATGTTTGCTGTTAAAGGTGTTGCACAGGTAAAATTTGAGCGTTTTGGTCAGGACTTTCTGCAAGTCATTCAAGAATACATCACTGAGCATGGTGAGCCTGACAGAAAGCTGATTGAAGCTGAGCTTGTTGAGACGGACGTAACAAATGATATTGACGATGGACAACCCAGCCATATGGTATCTTATGAATACTTTCAAACAGGTATGGAACTAGAGACTATCTCTAAAAAACGAAATATGAAGTCTATGACAATTCAAAACCACCTAATACGAGCTATCTCTGAAGGTCATGAAGTTGATTGGGAAAGAATTGTTCCAAATAAGTTTGAAGAATTGATTTTTTCAAAGATTGAAGAGTTAGGTGCTGATAAGCTAAAGCCTTTAAAAGAAGCACTGCCGGATGAAGTTGATTATTTTGCAATAAAAGGTGCAATTTGCAAAAGAAGCTTAATGTCTGTTATGTGATGCTCATAAACTAATAATAGTAGATGCTGTTAATCATTCGTTAGTAGGGGGAATATTTTTGAAACCAACTTCAATCTTTGCCCACAGAGGTAGTAAAGGGAACCGACCAGAAAATACGTTAGCAGCTTTTCGTGAAGCTTTGTCTTTGGAAATCGAAGGAATTGAATTAGATGTACATATGACAAAGGATAAACAATTGGTCGTGATTCATGATGAAACGGTTGACCGAACAACAAATGGAAAAGGATTCGTAAAGGATCTTACGCTTAATGAAATTAAGCAGCTGGATGCTGGCTTATGGTTTGCAAAGGAGTATGAAGGTGAGAGGATTCCAACTCTAAGTGAAGTTCTTGAACTTGTTAAGCCCTCGAACTTTACGCTGAATATTGAATTGAAAAATGATGTATTTCCATATGAAGGAATTGAGGAGGCAGTTTTAAGTGAAGTAGAAAAATATTCTTATCTAGACAATGTCATTCTTTCTTCCTTTAATCATTACAGTATTAGAAAATGTCTTGATTTGTATCCTGCACTTGAAACAGGAGTTCTTTTTATGGAAGGTTTGTATAAGCCATGGGAGTATGCTAAATACGTTGGTGCAACTTCTATTCATGTGTTTGAGCCAGCGGCAGCTTATTATGTGAAAATGCAGGCAGCTAATTCGGTGCCTATACGAACGTTTACTGTAAACAAGGATGAAAGTATCGAGTTTTTTATCAGGAATACCATTGATGCAATTTTTACTGACTACCCTGAAAAGGCTTTGGGCATTAGAAAGCGAATTGAGAGGGAGGGAAACAAATGAGTAAAGAATATATACTTTCTCTTGACCAGGGAACTACAAGTTCTCGTGCAATCTTGTTTAACAAAGCTGGTGAGATTGTTCATGTTGCTCAAAAGGAATTTACACAAATATTCCCGAATCCTGGTTGGGTAGAGCATAATGCAAATGAAATCTGGGGTTCAATCCTGGCTGTTATCGCGTCAGTTCTTTCTGAATCAAATATCAAACCAATACAAATTGCAGGGATAGGAATCACGAACCAACGAGAAACTACCGTAGTTTGGGATAAGGAAACTGGCCAACCAATTTATAATGCCATTGTTTGGCAGTCTAGACAAACCTCTGAAATTTGTAGTCAATTGAAGGCTCAGGGACTTGAAGAAGCATTCCGAAAGAAAACTGGATTAGTAGTAGATGCTTATTTTTCTGCAACGAAAATCAAATGGATCCTTGACCATGTTGAAGGTGCAAGAGAAAAGGCTTTAAAGGGAGAGTTGTTGTTTGGAACCATAGAAACATGGTTAATTTGGAAACTTTCCGGTGGTAAAGCCCATGTAACCGACTATTCCAATGCCTCTAGAACTCTAATATACAATATTCATGACCTATGCTGGGATGATGAGTTGCTTGAGGTATTATCTATACCCAAAGAGATGTTACCAGCAGTACGTTCGTCATCTGAAATTTATGCAAAAACAGCTCCTCACCACTTTTTCGGTCAAGAAATTCCAATTGCAGGAGCAGCTGGTGATCAACAAGCAGCACTGTTTGGCCAGGCTTGTTTTGAACAAGGCATGGCAAAGAATACGTATGGTACAGGCTGCTTTATGTTAATGAATACCGGTGAAACAGCAGTTGAATCAAAAAATGGACTACTTACAACTCTTGCATGGGGATTAAATGGGAAGGTTCAGTATGCACTCGAGGGTAGTATTTTTGTGGCAGGATCAGCGGTTCAATGGTTACGAGATGGACTAAGAATGCTAAAAGACGCAAAGGATAGTGAATTTTATGCCAGTAGGGTGGAATCAACTGACGGTGTGTATGTTGTACCAGCCTTCGTTGGATTAGGTACACCTTATTGGGATAGTGATGTTCGCGGTGCTGTGTTTGGATTAACAAGAGGAACATCAAAGGAGCATTTTGTAAGAGCTACCCTTGAATCGATGGCTTATCAAACCACAGATGTGTTAGCTGCCATGGAGGCTGATTCGGGGATTTCACTGAAAACCTTGCGAGTAGATGGGGGAGCAGTGAAGAATAACTTCTTGATGGATTTCCAGAGTAATATATTAGGAGTACCAGTTGAAAGACCAATCATTAATGAAACGACAGCACTTGGAGCAGCCTATTTGGCTGGTTTAGCCGTTGGCTATTGGGAAAGTCAGGAGGAAATTGCAAGTCAATGGAAAATAGATCGTTTATTTGAACCATCCATGCTGTCTGAAAAAAGGAACAACCTTTATAAAGGTTGGCAAAAGGCTGTACATGCAGCAATGGCATTCAAATGATTGGAATTAAAGTGATAAACTCAAAATAAGTTAATATATGGATCGATTCACAAAGACCACAAATACATTATAGATTCTATAGTGTTTCGTGGTCTTCTTTACGATTAAAGGAGGTTTATAAAATGAATGTGAAGTTTTCGGGGATGGCAAGATCCATCATTTTATATGACCTTAAAGATAAAGAAGTAGATGTGTTGGTGATTGGAGGAGGAATTACAGGTGCGGGTATCGCATTAGATGCTGCCAGTCGAGATTTATCTACAGTTTTAGTTGAAATGCAAGACTTTGCTGCCGGAACCTCCAGTCGATCAACCAAGCTTGTTCATGGTGGACTTCGCTATCTAAAGCAATTTGAAGTGAAAATGGTGTCTGATGTTGGAAAAGAACGTGCTGTTGTCTATGAAAATGGTCCGCATGTCACTACACCCGAATGGATGCTTTTACCCATTTACAAAGGGGGAACGTTTGGTAAGTTTTCTACAACTATTGGCTTACGAGTATATGATTTTCTAGCGGGAGTTAAAAAATCTGAACGAAGAAAAATGCTCAATGCTTCAACCACTTTAGAAAAAGAACCCCTTTTGAAAAAAGAAGGACTGAAAGGTAGCGGCTATTACGTTGAATATCGTACAGATGATGCTAGGCTTACAATTGAAGTAATTAAGAAAGCTGTCGAATTTGGTACAAGAGCTGTAAATTATACAAAGGTGGTTGATTTTCTTTTCAAAAATAAGAAAATCATTGGTGTAAAGGTAGTTGATCAGTTAACAGGTAAAGCATTTAACCTTTATGCAAAAAAAATCGTGAATGCTACAGGACCTTGGGTTGATCTTGTCAGAAAATATGACCTTTCACGAAATGACAAGACATTAAAACTAACAAAGGGTGTTCATATTGTTATTGATCAAAAACGTTTCCCGCTAAAACAAGCGATTTATTTTGATACTCCAGATAATCGAATGGTTTTTGCGATACCGAGGGATGGAAAGACCTATGTAGGTACAACAGACACCTTTTATGAAGATGAATTAACTAATCCTCTAATAACCAAATCTGATCGGGATTATCTTATTCAAACCATTAATCACATGTTCCCAACTATAAAAATTACCTCTGAGGATATTGAATCCAGTTGGTCTGGCCTGCGACCATTAATCCATGAAGAAGGGAAACATCCTTCAGAAATATCACGAAAAGATGAAATTTGGGTGTCTGAATCTGGTTTAATAACGATTGCTGGTGGAAAATTAACCGGCTATCGAAAAATGGCAGAGACAGTTGTCGACTTGATTGGCTCTAGTTTTAAAAAGGAAGCAGGAAGAAAGTTGCCATGTTGTCGTACAAAGAATATTCCAATTTCCGGTGGTGATGTAGTTGATCTTGAAAAATTTATAGAAGAGCAGTCAGATCTTGCACATAAATTTGAATTAACTAAAGAGCAGGGACGAAAACTTGCACAGCAATACGGTTCAAACATAACGAAGATCTATTCAATTCTTACGGAAAATAAAAATATAAACAAATATCAATTACCTGAAGATCTTATTGGACCTCTTATATATGGCATAGAGTATGAAATGGTTGTAAAACCTAGTGATTTTTATATTAGAAGAACTGGAGCGTTATATTTTGATCTAAACCTAATTGAACAATCAAAAGACAAGGTTCTTACGTTCATGTCTCATTATTTTAAGTGGTCACCTAAGGAAACTGAAGTTTATAAAATGGAACTTGAACATCAAATTGAGAATGCAAAAACATATTACTAAAGAATTACTTCTTACTATAGGTGATGTCCTCTTAAAAGGGACTTTGCCTTTTTTGGTTAGTAAATAATATGATTAATTTTCGTGAAATCTCCCAATAGTAATGATATAGTTATTAACTTTGTGAAAAAATGTACGAATTCCTAACAAAGCCGTGCAGTTATTGACGAAATATTCTATAATAGTAAAGAAGAGGATGCTGTGATTTTAAAAGTGTGAAAAAAAGCACACCTAATTTACTCATCCTATGCTATCCTCTCTATATACAACTTTGTAAGAGGTGAAGAATATGCAACCTACTGTAGTAGAAAATTTAGAACATAAAAAGGAAGAGAAAAAAGTGCCAACATATTCTAGAACGAATCCATTTCAAGCGAAGGTTCTTGAAAATATAAATCTAAATGGTGCTGGTTCAAGTAAAGAAACAAGACATATTGAGTTGTCCTTAAAAGGGTCTGATCTTTCGTATATTCCAGGAGATTGTCTAGGGATTATCCCAGAAAATGACCCAGAACTAGTCGCTACCCTTCTTGAAGAAATGAACTGGGATTCAGAAACAATTGTAACCATTAATAAGCAAGGTGAAACACTTCCACTTAAAGATGCGTTAACAAGCTTCTTTGAAATTACGTTATTAACAAAGAAAATCATGCAGCAGGCAGCTGAATTAACAGATAGTGCAGATCTGAAAAACCTTGTTGCAATTGAAAATGCTGACCAGTTGAAAGAGTATATTGATGGTCGTGACTTACTTGATATGTTACGAGATTTTGGTCCTTGGAATGCATCTGCTGAAGAAATCGTTGCTTTATTAAGAAAAATGCCACCACGTCTATATTCGATAGCAAGTAGCTTTGTGGCTAACCCTGATGAAGTTCATTTAACAATTGGTGCAGTTCGCTATACTGCTCATGGACGTGAGCGTAAAGGGGTATGTTCAGTACAATGTGCTGAGCGTGTTCAAGAAGGTGAAACATTACCTGTGTTTATTCAACAAAACAAACACTTTAACTTACCTGAGTCTTTAGAGACAGACATCATTATGGTTGGGCCGGGGACAGGCATCGCACCATTCCGTTCGTTTATTCAAGAACGTGCAGTAAATGGTACAACAGGTAAAACGTGGTTATTCTTTGGTGACCAACGTTCCGCAACAGATTTCCTATACCAAGAAGAACTAACGAAACACCAAGAAAACGGTGTATTAACAAAATTAGATGCTGCTTTTTCTCGTGACACAGAAGAAAAAGTTTATGTACAACATAAAATGGCTGAGAATAGCAAAGAGTTATTTGAATGGCTACAAAATGGTGCCTACTTCTATGTATGTGGAGATAAGCAATACATGGCGAAAGATGTTCATAATACACTTATCGAGATTATCGCAAAAGAAGGATCAATGTCTCAAGAAGACGCTGAAGCCTATTTAAATGACATGCAAAAACAGAAGCGTTACCAACGTGATGTATATTAAGAAATAAAAAAGTGACTTTTATTTCCGTTTTAACACGGTCATAAAGGTCACTCTTTTTTTTACGGAAAATACCGATCTGGTATATCAAATAAGCCACGAAGCTGATCAACTGCACTATATAGTTCTTTATCTTTTTCACCGGTAAAAGCAAACTTTTCTATATCACTATAAGTATCAAGTAACATCATAACTGGATGATTCGGATTGTATTCTTGTTCACTCGCTGGTTCGGTTACTACTCCATCAATCTTTTCAATTTCTTCATCGGATGATGATTGTACACCTTCTCTTATCTTTTCAAGTTTAGATTTAAGATCAGAGGGCATCTCCTCTGAATGATTCATACAAATCTCAACTATATGCAACATTAAATCCTTTTTATTCATATAACCGGTACTCCTTTCCTATATGTCTTTACTTATAATTTCTAGTGTGTAAGAAAATTATGTAGTACTTCTCATAGATATTTTACAGGAGGTAGAAACTAAAGATACAAGAGATATAGGAGTGAGAAAATGAAGCCAATTGTTCCAATGGAACCCGTTCGAAGTGATTCCATACCAGAAGGTCAAGATTGGATTGCTCAGATAAAATGGGATGGGGTCAGAATCCTAACGTACTTTGAAGATAATAAAGTACAGTTATTCAACCGTAAGTTAAACGAAAGAACAAAGCATTTTCCTGAGGTTGCCGACATTACTTCTTATTGTTCAGCTGATTCAGTCATACTAGATGGTGAAGTGATTGCACTTAGTGATGCAGGAACACCGTCTTTTCAAGCTGTAATGAAACGAGATGGTTTGAGAAGACTTGACCGTGTTAGTGAAGTTCAGCAGCATACGCCAATTACCTATATGGTATTTGATATTTTGTATTATAACGGAGAATGGGTTAACACCAAACCATGGAGTGAAAGAATGGAATTATTAGCTCAAATTTTGACTCCAAATGATACGATTCAACTTGTCCCAAGCGTGGAGAACGGTGCTGCCTTATTCGAGGCAATTAAAGAGCATGGCATGGAAGGTATTATTATGAAGCAAACTAATTCACCACATATTCTAGGTGGTGCAAAGAAGGATTATTGGTTAAAAGTAAAAAATTATCGTGATATTTTCGCGATTATTGGTGGTTTTACATTACGAGCAGGAACAGTGAACGCAGTACTGCTAGGAGTTTATCATGAGAATAAGTTTGTCTATATTGGTCACACAGGTACCGGCAAGTTATCAACCCAAGACTGGAAAGACCTTACAGCCGTACTAAAACAAATTGAGATCGAACAATCTCCATTTGTAAATCTTCCAAATTCATCAGCTACATACTGGGTGGAACCAAAAATTACGACGAAGATTATGTTTGCTGAATGGACTGAAGGGATGTCACTACGACAGCCTAGTATTCAGGCATTCGTAGATGTACCAGAAAGTGAATGTACGCTTTTTCAGGAACAAGACCGATCGGAGTAGAGTCATAATAAGGTGAATTTGGTAATATCAAAAAGCTCACTAGTATTCCAACTAGTGAGTTTTTTGATAACATAATTACTTTTTAAAGTAATTTTAATTGCCTTTAAGGGTAATTTAGTTTATTATTGTGGTAACTATGGAAGGAGTTGGAAGTAGTGGACCAAATAAGACTAAATGTCCCTTTGTTACGAAAAAGAGTACCAAATCTTACAGCAGCTGCGCGTTCAGTTGGCCTTCGACCGGCAACTGTCTCGAATCTTTGCACAGGGAAAATTCCAATTGAGCGTGCGGAAGTTCGAACACTTATTGCCCTAGCAACAATAGCTGAATGTTCGCTAGATGAATTAATCCTTCGGGGACATGGAGGAGAGATGATTGAAACAGGTATTAAGGTAGTGGACTTTTTTGCACCGTTAGTTTCTAGAGGTATTAATGGATTTGTTGCACGGCCGGGGATGGGGCAACTTGTTTTACTCGCAGAGATGTTCAAAAGATTATCTGACAAGGGGTATGAGACAGTGTTCTTATTATCAACTAATGCCGACCCTGGAGTGAGCGATGTTATAGAGGTTGCTTCAAACGTCTGTAACAATGTAGAAGAAGTGTACAACCATATCCTAAAAATAGGACAGAATCAAGAGGTAGCTCTTGCTACAGATCGTTCACTTGTGTTGAATGGCGAGTTATATACACTTTATGATCGTTTACATAAGAAAGGCATTGAACTCATAACGACCTTCTTAGTGGATCCCCGTGGTGATGCGGTTGATGAAGAGGAGCCATTTGGGCCATTAGAATCACTATGGCAATTTGATGCAGATTTAGCCTCAAGAAGAATGTATCCTTCAGTCAATCCAATTCAATCCACTTCTGTAATTATTGAAGATTCACAGTTAGAACCTAGCCATAACCTCTTACTACAACGAGCGAGAAAGTTATTAAGACGTTATCGTGAATTAAGATTTTTAGTTAATGCAGTTGGATTTGAAAAGTTACCTTTCTTAGATATGCAGGTGTATATGAGGGGAGAACGATTAGAGGCTTACCTAACACAACCATTTTTTGTTGCTGAAAGCTTTACAAATAAACCTGGTGAATATGTTAAACTACAGGACACACTCAGAGACGTCCAACAAATTATTGATGGTGCATTAGATGATATTGATGCTACGGAATTTTCTTACATAGGAAAATTACATATTTAGGAGGTTAGAACATGCTAGTATGCGATTCAGGTATTGCAAAAATAAATGAAGCAACTATTTATTATGAGGTTGTAGGGGAAGGAAAACCCTTATTACTTATTCATGGATTGCCGATTAATTCAAGAATGTGGGACAAACAGGTTGAAGAGTTATCCAAACAATATAAAGTTATTCGCTTTGACCTACCTGGTTACGGAAAATCAGGTGCTCATGATAATGACTTTTCATTTGTGGAAGATCTTAAGGGTTTACTAGATTATTTGAAAATTGAAACTGTCTCAATTATTGGATTATCAGTTGGTGGGCAAATTGGTATTGACTTCTCGTTAGAATATCCGGAAAAAGTACATTCTCTAGTTTTAGCTTCTAATGGAATAATGGGGTGGACTGAATTTTCATCGGAGAGAAAACACTTTAATGAAAAAATAAATTTATCCTATCAAGAAGAAAATTTAGAAAAAACGATTGAGCTTATGTGCAATGGGTGGGTAATAGGGCCTAATAGGGTTCAAGATATGGTTTCAAAGGATATAGTGAGCTTATTTGCGGAAATGATAAAAGAAACATATGCAAAGGAAAAAGGAAAGGGAAGGATGCTTCTCCCAAAAACGAACTCTATTGAGAGAGTAGAAGAAATTAAGATTCCTACCTTACTAGTTACCTCTGAGTTTGATTTTCCTGAATTCAAAAAAATAGCATTCTATCTGCATGAAAAAATAGAAGGATCTAAAATCGAAAATATTTCTGGAACTGCCCATATGTTAAACATGGAAAAACCAAAGGAATTTAACGCAACGGTTTTAGGCTTTCTTACAGGAGTATACTCAATCTAATAAAGTAATGCACACCTTTTGAAAGGTGTGCAGTCTTCATCATTTAATAAAATTCATATCTCCCCAGAACTCAACATCACTGACCATTCGTGTTAGCAGCGTTAGACCTTTCTCAAAGTCATTTAAATCAGCAACCTCGACTGGAGAGTGAGAGTATCTGCGTGCGAAAGTGATTGCTCCAGTAAGGATGCCTTCACGCTCAAGATGAACTGCTGCCGCATCAGTTGTTGCACCAGTCATTACTGCAAGTTGGTAAGGCATGTCCAACTCATCTGCATATTTTAAAATCAATTCTTTCATTTGTGGCGACATAATATTTCCGCGAACAGATCCACCAGCCAGTGCAGGGATAACTGGTCCACGTCCGATTCCAATCGGATATCCACTAGAAAGGCTGTCAGGTGTATCTGCACAAGGGATTGTATCAAGAACAAGAGCATAATCAGGGTTTACTTTATAGGAAGCGACTTTTGCCCCACGTAATCCAACTTCTTCCTGGACAGCTATTACACCAACAAGTGTTCCACTAAAGTTACGATTAGCTAAAGCTTTAAATAACTCTAAAACAAGAACACAGCAGCTTCTGTTATCAATAGCCTTACCACATATCAAATCTTTATTTGAGAACTGTTCTAGATCACTTATGTACGTAATTTGGTCACCAATTTTTATTCCCATTTCTTTAACATCTGCTTTAGAGGAAGCTCCTACATCCACATACAATTCATAAATTGAAGGAGTTTTTTTACGCTCCTCAGGTGTCTGAAGATGACCAGCTTTAACGCCAATTACACCGAAATGACCGTTTACATTTACTTTTCGACCTACCATTAAAGCTTCAATCATTCCACCAGTTCGTTCTATTCTTATAAAACCCCGTTCATCTATATCTCTTACAACACAGCCAATTTCATCTGAGTGTGCTGAAACCATCACAGTAGGACCAGGCTTACTTCCGTGTAGATATGTATATATATTACCCATATGATCTACTTCAACTCGGTCTGAGTGGGGGGTAAACCACTCTACTAATTTTTTTACGACTAGCATTTCTTGGCCAGGAGCACCTTGAATGCTTGCTAATTCTTTTAATTGTTCAAAGAATGATTGTTTAAACATGGTTAACCTCCTAAGTAATAATAATAGTTTTAATTTTCACACAAAATAGCTGAGTTTGCAATTAGAAGGCATTTATCTAGATTTTTTGATTCACGAGTACAATAGGATGAGAGGGGAATGCTAACCACATATAAATGAAAGTTGAGGTGTTAAGGTTTGAGCAATAAAGATGAAAATCAATTATTTCCAGACGAAGTTGTTGAACTGAAAGATGAAGGTGAACTTGAGATAGAGGATAATCGAGGTATAATTGAGTTCGCTGAAGAATTGTCTGATGGTGGAGAACGAGATGAGATTATAAAGGAACAACGAAAAAGCTCGAAGTGAGTAACTTCGAGCTTTGTTCTTTATCCTTCTACTAATTCATCAGCAGGTAATTGCATAAGGTCTTCAGGATTTGTTTCTGGTCTTATGCTTACTGTGTTGTTTGTTTCATCCGTTTCTATCAAACGTACTGCAACACCATTATAAGTTACTCTTATCTCTTCAGGGGATGAAATTATTTGCCTGGCACGGTTTAAATCCATTGAAATCATGTCTCCTTATTATGTATTGGTACTTCCTAATCATTTTTTTCAATAATCATTGTTTTTATGCATTAAATTGCTTCTGCTTCAGAATCTAGGAGAGCAGATTTTATAGTGGAAACTGACAAGATTTGATTCATTATGTCATGGATAAGTTCTTCAGAATACATAGATTGAACATCTTCAAGTCTTTCTGTTCTCTTGTTATAGACAAGAAATTGTATACAATGCTCTGTGGCCGACTCACTTTTTATTCTCATGGTAAAATTTCTACAATCCTCCGGTTCACTTGCATGTGTAAATGTGGCTTGAATGATAGAATGATTTACTCTATTCGTAATATTTGATATAACTAGATTTGTTATTAACATGCGACCCACCGCCTTATACTCTCATCATTTCCGGTTTTGGCGGAATGTATACAAAGGTGTGGAAAGGGTCGTGTTGTTATTTGTCGAAATGAATCGAAAACTTTTTCATAAAATAACCCAGAAAAGGAATAATTATTTTACGAATTATTGTAAAATTAAGTTTATCACATATATATATTACCAATTGTTAGGTATAAGTAGATTAGTAGAAGGAGAAATTCAATGAGATTAAAAGCAACTATAGTTTTTCCCTTCCTTGCGTTTATTCTAAGTATTCTCATTTCGATATTCATCCTACCACAAGTAGAAAATATTCCTGTTTTTATAACGGGAGTAGTCATGTTTTTAATACTTGTTACAATAATGGCTTCTTTACTAGATAAAAGTCGGTTAAGGGCTTTAAAACTAGAAGGTGAAAATGAATATTTAAAAAAGAGGGAAGAAAATTCTCTAGCAAGTATGTTTGATTCTGTATTAGACCTCGTATTTTTACTGGAGCTAAAAGATAATAAGATTTTTGTCTCTTCTGTAAACCGAAGTTTTCTGCGGATTACTGGAATTCCAAAGCAAAGAATGATTGGGACTCTTGCAGCTGAATGGTTTGGAGAAGAACTTGTTGAAAAATGTTTAGAAACCATTAATACTGGGGTACCAGTCGAATATGAATCAACAGTCAGCTTTCCATTAGGTGAAAAACATTTAGAAACAACCATTCATCCGATTAAACATGAAAATGAAGCTACTGTCTCGTTAGTAGTCGTTTCTAAACCAGTCTCAGCTAGAAATAAAACAGTTGAAATGCTAAAGGAAACAGAAAATCACTTTCAGTTTATTACGGATAACGCAACTGATATCATTATGAAGCTTTCAGCAGATTCGACCTTTCTTTATGTATCGCCTATTATTGAAAAGATACTTGGCGTAAAACCAAAGGATGTTCTTTTTTCAAATAACTCTTATGACTTTATCCACCCTGAAGATCATGAACAATGCTATATAAATCACCAAAAAATGCTAAATTCAGATGAAATTGTTACGTTTACATTCAGAGCGATTCGAAAAGACCATAAGATAATTTGGCTAGAATCCACTGGAAAAAGAATTGTAACTGAAGAAACAATCGAACTTATTTGTATTACACGAGATATCACTGAACGACAGCTTTTAGAAAATGAGCTGATGAAAACAAATGAGTTGCTACAAAAAACTAATGAAAAGCTTGAACACTTATCTTATATAGATGGGTTAACGAATGTGGGGAATAGAAGGAAGTTTGATATGACACTTTTAGCTAAATGGAAGGAGTATATCAATAAAGACCTCACGCTAGCATTATTAATGTTTGATATTGATTGTTTTAAAGAATTTAATGATACATATGGACACATCAATGGCGATACATGCTTAAAGACAGTTGCAAAAACGGTGGACAGAATTGCAAATGAATATGGCGCAGAATTGTTCCGTTATGGAGGAGAAGAATTTATTATCCTTCTGCAGGGTGCTACTACGGAAGAAGTAAGCTTGTTAGGTAATGATGTTGTCGCTGGGGTAAGGATGAGCGATATTCCTCATATATCTTCTACTGTCATAAATTGTGTAACAGTCAGTGTTGGAATTGTTTCTACAGACCTATTAAACAAAGAATCTGATCCTAATGCCTTAATTGATTATGCTGATAAGGCTTTGTACAATGCGAAAAACTCCGGTAAAAATCAAATTATGATTTACCAGGAAAACGTATTAATGAAATCTTTTAAGTAAAAAACATTACAAAAGTTCTATTTTTTAAAAAATAGTTGAAACTTTCCTTGTTTTCATCCGTCTAATTAACTAGATAGAGGAAAGTGGGGATACTAATGGAAAGTAAAAAAGTTAGATTAGAAAATGATTTGTATGAAGCATTTCTGTCAATCTACAAGGATATTGATCAGTTAGCAAGCCTTGTACATACTTCTAACCGTCTTCCCAAAAAAGAAGCTGAAATTTTTAAGGTCAAAAGTCACCTTAAACAAAGCGTTAAAGCAATTGAATTTTTAACAACAGAGCCACATAACTAAAACGTCTAACTAATTGAGTAGACGTTTTTTTATTTGCACTAAATATGGGTCGTTCGTTTTGCTACTTCACTCAGAAATAAAAAAACGAGCCGAATAGGCTCGTTTACGAAACTTTTTAACGTAACTATGTTATCTAATTACCAATAGCCGCGGTAATCTTCCTGGTAGTTTTACTTCTTAAACAACGAAAGCCCTACCTCTCTTCCGTCCTTACGGCTCCTTAGCCGATCCAGTGTGAATAAGTCTTGCATAAAAACCAACTTAACGGAATTGCCAAGATATATAATAAATTATTAACTGTGCATATGTGAGATTCAGTGGTAATACCTTACATGACTAGCTAATTTATTTAATTTATGATAGTTTATTCATTAGTTATATATAGTTACGCTAATGCGAAGAACAACAAGACTAAATGTTACTCTATTTTTAACTATTTGTCAACAGAATTCCATTTTTGGGAGATACTATACTAATACAAAATGCTTATATATAAGTAGGTGCAAGTATGAAAAGAAAAAAACTTATGAAAAATATTCCGTTGCTATACTTTGTTTTTAGTTTAGGATGGATATTTTTCTCGGAAATGTTGATTAATCAACTAGAAATAACAGCTAAACTATATGAAATCTTACAAACAGGCAAGGGTTTGTTATTCGTTGGATTTACCACCTTTCTCATCTACATTATTATAAAAAAGCATGAGGCTTTAAAGACATTAGAAGAAAAAGAACAAGAGTTGTCTTCATTAATTAATGCCATGCCGGATTTTGTCTGCTTCAAGGATGGTGAAGGTCGATGGGTAAGGGTGAATCAATTTGGAAAAGATTTATATCATCTAAACCATATAAATTATTACGGGAAAACAGACGCCGAACTCGCAGAAGTATCTCCATTCTTTAAGGATGCTTTTTTATACTGTATTCAGAGTGACAAGGAGGCCTGGGCTCAAAATGGTACCTCCCGGTGTGAAGAGTCCTTTTATGTACCAAGCGGTGAACTTAAAACCTTTGATGTAATCAAGGTACCGCTCTTCTTTAGCAATGGGGAGAGAAGAGGTCTCGTAACAATTGGTCGGGATATTACGCAACAGAAGAATGCAGAAACTATGCTATTACAAAAAGAAAAGCTTTCAGTTGTAGGTGAGCTCGCAGCTGGTATTGCACACGAAATACGTAATCCGCTTACATCAATTAAAGGTTTTGTACAGCTAATGAAGGAGACTGATCATTCTACAACTAACCGGTATGATATTATCCTTTCGGAATTAGATCGAATTAATCAAATTGTAGGTGAATTGTTGGTCTTATCTAAGCCCCAAAGTGTGATACATAAGCCTTTCAATATTAATGATATGATTAAATATGTAGTAAACTTAACTTCTCATGAAGCATTAATGTATAACGTCCAACTTGAAGTCCGTGATAAGGTTCAAGACACTTACATTAATGGTGATATAAATCAGTTAATCCAAGTCTTTATTAATATCCTTAAAAATTCTATAGACGCTATGCCAAAGGGCGGACGCATTCTTTTTACGGTAGAGAAGCTGAATGGAAATGTGGAATTCAAGATTGAAGACACAGGGGTTGGTATACCTGTAGAAAGACTTGAAAGAATTGGTGAGCCATTCTTTACTCTTAAGGAGAAAGGTATGGGTTTGGGTCTGACAGTTAGTAATAAGATAATACATGAACATAAAGGTTCCATGGAGATTGAGAGTGAAGTGGGTATCGGAACAAGAGTAACCGTGAATATACCAGTTTATCAAGTAGAAGAGTAAACACTTGGCTAAAATGCCAAGTGTTTTTTGGGTTTAAGATTGAAAAATAAATAGTTAGCGATAATTATGTTGATTATGGAATAAGACTGAAATAATTGAAATGTTAATGAAATATAAGTTGACTAATGGGTTGAATTTTAGGAAAATTAGTATTATTTAAAAATATTAAGCTGGAGGCTATTATGGATATTAGAGAGAATGCAAAGCAACTAAAAGAGAGCATAGGAAAAGTTATCATTGGTAAAGATGAAGTCGTAGAGCTTTTATTGAATGCGGTATTAAATAAAGGGCATATTTTACTAGAAAGTGTCCCAGGAACTGGAAAAACAATGTTAGCAAAAAGTTTTTCTAAAACAATAAGTGGTGAGTTTAAAAGAATTCAATTTACACCAGACGTACTTCCTAGTGACGTTACAGGTATTCAGTTCTTTAATCCGAAAGAACAAGAATTTCAATTACGTCCAGGTCCAGTTATGACAAATATTCTTTTAGCAGATGAAATCAACAGGGCAACACCACGTACTCAATCTAGTTTACTAGAGGTAATGGAAGAACGACAAGTAACGATTGACGGAGAAACATTAAAACTTCCTTCGCCATTTGTGGTTATTGCGACACAAAACCCTATCGAGTCACAACAAGGGACGTTTGCTTTACCTGAGGCACAGATGGACCGTTTCTTTGTGCAAATTGATATCGGTTATCCAAGTTTTGAAGAAGAGAAACAAATGATGAATGCATATAGACAAAATAATCCGATTGAGGATTTATTGGAAATTTTCACAAAAGAAGATATAACAAAAATGCAGCGTGAGGTCCAGGCTGTTAAGCTTTCTGATGATGTTGAGAACTACTTACTACAAATCGTGCATGCAACGAGAGAACATCTAGATGTTGAAGTAGGAGTTAGTCCACGTGGAACACTTGCACTCATGAGAGCTGCTCAAGGTAGAGCTTATATATCTGGACGTTCTTTCGTGACGCCAGAAGACATTAAATTTATGGCTCCATTTGTTGTATCACATCGATTAGTCCTTACAATGGAAGGTTCTCTTAAGAAGACAAGTCGACAAGTTATTCAAGAGATTCTATCTTCAGTTTCTGTACCAGTTGAAGCGGGAGCGGTTAATTAATGGAATGGCAAAAGCAAGTTTCTTTAGGAAATGAGTTATCATTTTTGGGGATTATCTCCTTAGTGGTTTTATTTTCTGGTATTCTAGGAAAATCATTTTTCTTGCTTTTTGTGGGGGCATTCTTCCTCGTCTTTATCTATGCAAATCAACTCTATCTAAAGAGGGTAGGAAATCAATTAACTGTTACATGTGACCAGTCGGTTGTAAAGCTTTTTCAAGGCGAAAGTGAACGGTTCTCACTTGCTTTGAGTCAAAGGGGTATCTTTCCAATTTTTAATGCAACATTACGAGTGACAATTGATAATGTTCTAGAGTTTGATAATGGTAGAGATATTATTGATGGTGAGCAAGTAGAATTGATCATCCCTATTTCACTATTCAGAAAACAAAAAGTGGGTATTGAACTTCCTTTTGTTGCGAGGAAAAGAGGAGTGGCAAGAATTCGTACAATTGAGATGCGTATCCCTCATTTGTTTGGTTTTGGTGAGTTATATCTAAAAAGAATAAAGGAAATTCCTTTTGAGACAATTGTTTATACAAACCCACATGCTGTAAGTGGGATTGAAAGAATCATTCCAAAGAATCAAGGAGAATATCCTATAAGGCAGTCCTTTTTTGAAGATATGTCGGCGATTACAGGAGCAAGAGACTATAACTCTGCAGACCCTTTTAATCGAATTCATTGGAAAGCTTCTGCCCGAACTGCACATTTACAAACAAAGCAATTTGAGAGGACAGCCTTATTTTCTTGGACATTATTTGTAAATGTTAGAGAAAGGAAATTAGAAGAAATACTAAGTGGTTTAACTTACCTTTTAGAGTATGCTACAAAGAAAAATATAGCGTTTGAGCTTTTTGTAAATGTAAGAAGGGCAGGAAAGACACCTTATTTACATATTCCTATGGGAGTTGGTAAAGAGCATCTGCAAAAAGTACTAGAAATCATTGCTAGACTTAGTAAGCATAGTGTTACGATTCCTTTTCACAATATGGTATATACAGTAGGGAGACAAAGCCAATTATCACCGTACGTAATTCTATGTGGTGAGTTCGAACAAAATGAAGCCATTGTTTTAAATACACTAAAGAAGCGTGGTATTGATTCGTTTAAACTGTTTGAGCATGAAGGATTAACTCATCTAAACCGAACCGCGTTGCAAGAAAGGAAGGTAGTAGACTATGCAGGATAGTGCCTTTCAACGCGTCTATCAGTATTTAATGGAGATAATTTTTCTCTACATCATACTAGTACTGTTTTACTTTCATACAACAAGTTTGCCGCCTATCCTCCCATTTATAATCATAGTAGCTTTTGGAGGATTATCTTACTTACTCTTATTAACAAAACTAAATGACCGAACACCATTTTTCGTAGTGATGGTTTTAATACCGATTATTGCTTATGTTAGCAGTATGTTTGGCTATGGATTCGGTATGAGTTTAGCTTTGTCAGCTTTTGTTTGTTGGCGAGTCATTGCCTACTATAACCAAGGCTATCGGCCATCAGAATCAACCATATTAGTTGTTACTCTTATTGCTGGTTTTTTAATTTATTTAGGATCTGTTGTACAAGGTTATCCCTTGAAAAATGTTCCATTGTACTTAATTCTTTCTCAGTTGTTATTTTTAATGCTTGGCAAGATGATTAATGGGATTTATATTAGTTCCGTTTCGAACAAGAGCAAGACAGCCAGGAGGCAAACAGGATCAATGGTTGCAATGTTCTTCGGATTAACAGTTGCTGCTGCAGTCACTGCTATTGGTTTCCCATTGTTATTTAAATTTATCCTTTCAGGGTTAATGAGCCTTGTTGGTAAAGGAATGTATGCTATTTCGGTCCCTTTATTCAATGCGGTTGATAATGCTGAATTTAGTAGAAATTCACAAGGGGATACTGGAGGAGTAAGTGGATGGGATAAGGCATTAGAGAATAAAGAATTGCAGGCAATTGGTGATTCATTGTTCAATATATGGACAGTGCTAGGGATTCTTTCAATTATCGTTATTGCTATCATCGCATTTATATTGGCTAGAAAACGAATGATTAGGAGTGAAGAGGTTGTTGCTGCAGGTATTCCTTTCTCTATGACAATAGGCAATGCAGGACTGGCTGAACAATCTTGGTTTAAGAAAAGAAAAGATGCACCGAGTGAAAAGGTTCGAAGGTTGGTATTAGAACTTGAAACGCATGCGGCTAAGAAAGGTCGTGGGCGATTTGGATATGAAACAGTTGAAGAATGGTTATCACGCGAAAAATTCTTAGATAGAAACCTTGTTTCAGCCTACGAAAAGGTTAGGTATGGAGAAGAACAATTATCTGAGACTGAAAATGCACAATGTGATGCCATTGTAAAACAACTAAAGAGTCAAATGCGTGATCTTAAAAAAGAAAAATAATGAGATACATTGGAAAAGCCGCTTGCTAATCTGCTAGCGGTTTGATTTATGTGAAAAAAGGAGTTGGTAGTAATTGACGTATTCGCTTAATTTAAATGGAAAAATAGCTATTGTAACAGGAGCAAGTCGAAAGGCCGGAATCGGGGCAGCGATATGTCATGCTTTAGCAGATGCTGGGGCAGATATCTTCTTTACGCATTGGTCCACCTATGACCGTGCAATGCCGTGGGGAGAACAACTTAATGATCAACATGTTTTAAAAGAAGAGCTTATTATGAAGGGTGTAAGGTGTGAACACTGTGAGTTAGATCTGGCTAGACCAGATAGTGTTCAGAATCTTTTACTCCAGGTTTCCAACACACTTGGTTCACCAAGTATTTTAGTGAATAATGCTGCTTATTCAACAAGTACAAGTTTTGATGAGATATCAGAAGAAGAGCTTGATTTGCATTATTTCATCAATGTAAGGGCAACTACTTTACTTAGTGCTGCTTTTGCAAAAGGCTTCACAAATGGTAGGGGAGGAAGAATTATAAACCTAACCTCAGGTCAATCACTTGGACCTATGCCAGGGGAATTAGCCTATGCAGCAACTAAGGGTGCTGTAGAAGCGATGACGGTTACGCTATCAGCAGAAGTAGCTTCGAAAGGAATAACAGTCAATGCTGTTAATCCCGGACCAACTGATACAGGGTGGATTAATGACGAGCTCCGAGAACAGCTAGAGCCGAGGTTCGGACTTGGAAGAATAGGGAATCCCAAAGATATCGCAAGGCTCATCAGATTTTTAGCTAGCGATGATGCTGAATGGATTACTGGGCAAATCATCCATTCTGAAGGTGGATTTAAAAGATAAATTACCAATTATAGAAACATAATAGTCTTTCTCTATCCAACTTACTCATATAGTTGAGTTAGGAGGTGAAAGAGATGACACTAATAAATGAGCGTGAGAAACTTTTACGGGTAAATGCTATTGCTGCAAACCTTATTAGAGAGATGCTTAAGGACGGAAGAGCTTATGATGAGAATCAATTAAGGAGTGCTGTTGAAAATCTTTCGAGGTCACTTGTTACACTTACAAATATTCAACTGGGTGTAGAGGGTGATACAGAGGAAGCTCTTAAAACAACACTGTCCAAGGTTAAAATTGCTTATAACTCAGTATCAAAAAATAAGCTGAAGCAGCCTGTTTAAACTAAAAATAAAGAAGGGCTCCTATGGCCCTTCTTATGTAACAATTATTTATTTTTTTGTTTTTTTGCTTTTTTAGGTGTTCCAGCTATTTCCCCAGCAAACTCAGTATCTTTACCTGAAACGTTTGGATTTGCAACCTCTTGGGTAATTTTATTTTGCCTACCTTTTTTCGCCAATGTTTACCCCTCCTCTGATTAAAATTCAATTCGCAATTATAGATTGTCGATTCTTACTCGTTTCTATGCATTTCTAAATTCTCCATGTACTCATGAATAATACGGTTTACCTCATTTGCGTGTTTCGTTGGAATTTGGTGGCGGGCTTTAGAAATAAATACTTTAGTTGTGTTCTCAATATATCGTTCTAACATTTTTTGATAGCTATGAAGATAGTGGTCTCGAGTACCATCAATCAATAACACAGGTACTTTTATGTCTGACAAGCTATTCGTACAGTTATATTTTAGCCCCTCAACATACATTTGATAAAGAATTTCAGGGTTTGCCTTCAAAACATATTTCTCAATCTCTTTTTTATATTCTTTACTTGTGCCATGGGCTTGTCCAAGAACTTTTGCCAAAAAAGGGAGTCCCTTCATTCTTACAGTGAAGATACCAAGCTTGAATTCTGATCTAAGTAGAAATGTATTTACCTCTGGGAAACCTCCCATTAAAATTAAACCGCTTACTCGTTTTGGGTGTGATAATGCGAGTTCTAATGCAATAGACCCTCCATTAGAGTATCCACAAATGACTGCTTGCTCTATGTTTAAGTGATCTAGAACCTCACAAATATCTTCGGCTAATAAAGGTAGAGTGATTTTTTCATCATCATAACCACTTTGACCATTTCCTCTTAAGTCAATACAAACTGTTTTGTAGTGTTTAGAAAGAGGGAGCTGTTTTCTAAAGGTTACTAATCCCATTCCAGGCGGATGGATAAACACAATAGGTTTTCCTGAGCCTGAGCTTTCATAATAAATCGGTACAGATTTATTTTTTATTTCTGCAATAGGCATGGTCATCCTCCAAAGTTCGTACGATTTTATTGTTAGTATGAACAGATTGGGCTCCATTATTAACAAAAAAGAGGCTATCAATTGGATAACCCAAGTAGATAGCCTCTTTTTTTAATTTTTACACCTTGAGAGGTGTAAACCGTTCATGTTTGTGGTGAAATTTTTTAGCGCTTATGATGTGTCATGGTGTATGGTAATCAATTATCTCAAGGAAGTAGATCGTGGTGGTATTGATTACATTTCTATTGATTACATTTCTATGGTGTGTAGTTATGTTAAGCTAAAAAACTTCAAGTTGTGGTAAGGTGTAATGGCAGTTTTTCTTATAATCGTTCTTGAGCTAAGCTAACTAGACGTTTAGTGATTTCTCCACCAACAGAGCCGTTAGCTCGAGCAGAAGTATCCGCGCCAAGATTTACACCGAATTCCTGTGCAATCTCATACTTCATTTGGTCAAGTGCTGCTTGGGCACCAGGGACAAGTAAGTTATTTGTGTTATTACTAGCCATCTGTTTTCGACCTCCTTTCGTATGTTCCTTACTATCTTGTGTTTAATCTTAAAAGATATACACATTTTTTAAAAAAAGTTTTTAAAGTTAATAGAAATACGCATCACCATTGACGATAAATCAAGTTATTAGTAAGATGGAAACGATATTTATAAATGTTTAGGGATGATTAGATGGCTTCGTTTATTTTAAAAAAACGCCTAAATAATAATGTGATCATTGCAGACCATGAAGCTTATGGAGAAGTTGTATTATTAGGAAAAGGCTTAGGCTTTGGGAAGAACCCGAATGATTGGATCGAAGTGGATTCCTATGAAAAGATGTTTGTATTAAAAAATGAAGTAGAACAAGAGCAATACATGAAATTATTACCTACTATTGATGAAGAGTTTGTTGAGGTTATGAACGATCTCATCTACTTGATAAGTGAAAATATTCACTCCTCAATACATGAGCATATTCATATTGCCTTAACAGATCATATTGCATTTGCCATTAAACGGGTAAAGCAAGGTATATATATTGAAAATCCATTTTTGACTGAAACAAAAGATATGTATCCAACAGAGTATGGACTTGCAGTAAAGGTTGTTAAGCTATTGCATGACGCAGTGGGGGTAATGCTTCCAGACGGTGAGATTGGGTTTATAGCACTACATATTCATAGTGCCATTTCAAACAAATCATCTGATGAGTTCCATCATTATGTAGATTTAATTAGTGAATTGATTCAATTGGTAGAAGTATCATTAAAGGTCAAACTCGACCGTGAGGGAATTCAATACCTTCGTCTAGCTAGACATCTTACCAATATAATAAAAAGAGCACAAAATAGAGATAAAGTTTATGCATCGAGCGAACTAGCAAATTTATTGAAGAATGAATACCCTCTGTGCTATAATCTTTCTTGTAAAGTGATGTTGGAAATAAAAAACGCTTTACATATTTCAGTTCTAGATGCGGAAATAGTTTATTTCACAATGCATCTCCAAAGATTAATTAGTAAAAATGAATAATTACAATTTACGTGTTACTGATCATGCAGGCATGAGTAAATTAGATGTGTTTATTTATCTTCATTTGGGTAATTTAACCTTATGAGATAATAAATTTACTTCTATTACTCATGCCTTTTTTACATATATAAATAGTAATTATTCGGATACTAGTTAATAAGGTTCCTTCTTTTTAGTGAACAAATAAAAGAGGGTACTATATAACATTATGATAAAGGAGACAACAAACAATGGCAGAAAAAACATTTAAAGTTACAAGCGAATCAGGAATTCATGCAAGACCAGCAACTGTATTAGTTCAATCAGCAGGTAAGTTTAACTCAGATATTCACCTTGAGTACAATGGGAAAAGAGTAAACTTAAAATCAATTATGGGTGTAATGTCATTAGCGATTCAACAAGGTTCAGAAATTAAAATCATTGCAGAAGGTAGTGATGAAGAAGCTGCAATAACAGGTATCACTGAAACAATGGCAAAAGAAGGGCTTGGGGAATAAATGTCTAAATTGATCAAAGGTATTGCTGCCTCTCCAGGGATAGCAATTGCTAAAGCATATCGACTGGAAGAACCAGAATTAACTGTTACAAAAAAAAGCATCAGTGATATCGAATTAGAACTAGCTAGATTTAAGAAAGCGATCGCTACTTCTAAAGAAGAGTTAGAAAAAATAAAAGAAAAAACACACACAGAACTAGGCGAGGATAAAGCAGCAATTTTTGCCGCTCACCTCCTTGTTCTGAGTGATCCAGAGTTAGTGAATCCTGTTGAAGACAGAATTAAAACAGAAAATAGCAATGCAGAATTTGCTCTCCAAGAGACTGCAAATATGTTTATCTCGATGTTTGAGTCGATGGATAATGAATACATGAAAGAACGTGCTGCAGATATACGAGATGTTACAAAGCGTGTTATTGCGCATTTGCTAGGGGTTACTATACCTAACCCAAGCATGATTGAAGAAGAGGTGATTATTGTTGCAGAGGATTTGACTCCTTCTGACACAGCACAGCTTAATCGTAAATATGTAAAGGGCTTTACAACTAACATTGGGGGTAGGACTTCACACTCCGCAATTATGGCTCGTTCTATGGAAATTCCTGCGATTGTCGGGACAAAGTCTGTTACTGCTAACATTGATAATGGTGAAGTAGTAATTGTTGATGGATTAAGTGGTGATGTTATTGTAAGTCCGACAGAAGATCAAATTGCACAATATGAACAAAAGAAACGAGATTATGAAGAGCAGCGTGCACAATGGGCTAAGTTAGTTAACGAGAAGACAGCAACAAGCGATGGTCATCATGTTGAACTAGCTGCTAATATTGGTACACCAGACGATGTTGAAGGTGTATTGAAAAATGGTGGAGAAGGTGTTGGCCTTTACCGAACAGAGTTCCTATACATGGGTCGTGACCAACTTCCAACCGAGGATGAACAGTTTACTGCATATAAAACAGTGCTAGAAAAAATGGCAAATAAACCTGTTGTCGTTCGAACGTTAGATATAGGTGGAGATAAAGAATTACCTTATTTACACTTACCCAAAGAGATGAATCCTTTCTTAGGGTACCGTGCAATTCGCCTCTGTCTTGAAGAGCAAGATATTTTTAGAACTCAATTACGTGCACTTTTAAGAGCAAGTACATATGGAAACTTAAAAATTATGTTTCCGATGATAGCTACTCTAGATGAGTTTAGGCAAGCTAAGAGTATTCTTTTGGAGGAAAAAGAAAAATTAGTAACCAATGGGGAATCTGTATCAGATGAAATTGAAATTGGAATCATGGTTGAAATTCCTTCTACCGCAGTAATTGCAGACCAATTTGCAAAAGAAGTAGATTTCTTTAGTATTGGAACCAATGATTTAATTCAATATACAATGGCTGCAGATCGAATGAATGAAACAGTGTCATATCTATATCAACCCTACCACCCAGCAATTTTGAGATTAGTTTCAATGGTCATTGAAGCTGCCCATAAAGAAGGGAAATGGGCTGGTATGTGTGGAGAAATGGCTGGTGATCCGGTAGCTATTCCATTATTACTAGGGTTAGGGTTAGATGAGTTTAGCATGAGTGCTACATCCATTCTTCCAGCAAGATCACAGTTGAGCAAGCTTTCGTATATAGACTCCAAAAACTATAAAGACAAGATTCTTTCAATGAGTACAACAGAAGATGTAGTTAACTTTGTGAAGGAGAATTTTTAAAAAAGTAAGGGATGCATTTCCTTACTTTTTTTACTACTCTAAATGAGGTTACTCATTTGTGGTAGTATATACATATGAACTCAGCTAAAGGAGCCAATATTGTATGTACGAAAAAGATAAGAAATCGAATGATTTGGATGAAGACTTATTTGAAGATCCCGAGCATTATGAAGGGCCTTCTGCTGAAGACTTTTTATTTACAAAAGAAGAACTGGAAGAAAAGAAGAATCGAAAAAAAGAACAAAATACTAGTGGTAAGCTTATTGCCTTTGTAATAGTTCTTGCACTTTTAGTTAGTGGATTTAGTGTATGGATTAATATATTTAATATCCCGTCCTTTGAATTCTTAAGAAAATCAAATGAATTATCTAAAATCGAAAACATCCAGAATTATAAAGAAGCTGTTGTAACAATAGAAGGTGGCAATTCTAAAGGTACCGGATTTAATATATCTCCAGAAGGCTTTATCGTTACAAACCACCATGTTATTGACGATATGCTAGCTATCTTGGTTATCTTTCCACATGGTGAATTTTATCAAGCAACGGTTAAAGAATCTTATCCTGAACTAGATATCGCATTGCTTGAAATTGAAGCGGAAAACCTCCCTTATTTAGAACTCCAAGACCAAAAAGAGTGGAAGCTTGATGATCACATATACGTAATAGGTAATCCTCTTGCTTATAGTCAAATTGTAATGGAAGGAAACATCGTCGGATTAGAAAATCGTATGCAAATTTCAGCTCCAATACATAAGGGAAATAGTGGTAGTCCGGTAATTGACTCGAACGGTTTGGTAATAGGTGTTGTCTATGCAAAAACCATCCCCCAACTTGGTAAAGGTGAGGAATCCGTAGGTCTTGCAGTTCCAATTGATATCATCCCTGGGTTTGAGATTAATAAACAGATAAAATGACACCTTTGATAGGTGTCATTTTCTAACTTTGTGGGGTGAGTTGATAGAACTATTCCCTTTCAAAGAAATCATTCACAAGATTTTCAATCTGCTCTCCACTTGGTCTCTCGCCATTGAAAGTGAAGGTGATTTCCTTTACAAAATCCCCTTCCTTGTATACATGGACCGCACCCTTCTGATTAATAACACTATATTCTGTTTCAAACCGATAACCATCACGATCAATTGCACCCACAGAACCCACTCCATTCCGGATTTTTCCTTATTTTTTACTAGGAGGTACTGAAATATACAATGGACAATGTGATAAAATGGAAACATATATATGTAAGGAGTGTACCGCATGAGTTATATCCAAATAAAAACGAACTTAAAAGAAGCTTATAACAATAAAGCTAGTGAACGTGATTCTCTAGAGATTGAACCATGGAAAGTTGAGATAAGACAGTCATTTCTAAACAGGTTGCTTGAAGACAATAAGCAAACCCTACTTGAAATTGGAGCCGGATCTGGTAGGGATAGTCTGTTCTTTCAGGACCAAGGATTAACTGTGGTATGTACAGACTTATCCACTGAAATGATTAATCTGTGTAAACTAAAAGGGCTTGAAGCACATGAAATGGGATTTGATTCTATAACCTCCCCCGATGAATCTTTTGATGCAGTCTGGGCATTAAATTGTCTTCTACATGTTCCAAAGCAGGAACTTGAGGGAATTTTAGAAGGTATCAAGAGGGTTTTAAAAACAGATGGTTATTTTTATATGGGAGTGTATGGAGGTCATAGCTCAGAAGGTATATGGGAAAATGATTTTTATGAACCTAAACGATTTTTCTCCTTTTATGAAAACGAAGAACTAATATCCATACTAAAAAAATATTTCACTGTTTTCTCCTTTGAAGAATTAGGGTCAGAGACAATTGGATTAAAAGATTTGTCGTTCCAATCCTTTGTTCTAAAGAAGTTAGATTACTAGCATGTAAACAGATACATACTTCTCCTTATTTAAACAGAAAGTAAGATAAGGACTGTTTTAAAAAGGAGGATTGAACATGTCACAAAGAAGAAATAATAACTTTCATGCCCATGACTTTAATCCGGATGAGAGGCTAGAAAGTGTAGTTAATGATACGACAGCTTCAGCAGGTGATCAAATGGGGGTAAGAGTTGATGTGAATCCTGAAAGTTTCACGCAACCACAAAATCCTCTTCATCTAAATCCTAAAGTGGATCCAGATATGGAAAAGTTCAAAAAGTTCTTTGAAGGAAATACTAAGTGAGAAAAGGGTGCTTTCTAAAGCACCCTTTTTCAAATTTAATGAAAAGTTCCACAATTATCAGTATAATGGTAAGTGAATAATTCGATGAAGGGGTGGTACGATGGATTTTCAATTACAAGGTAAGACAGCTCTAGTTATTGCATCTAGTCAAGGCCTAGGGAAGGCTATTGCAAAACAACTAGTTGAAGAAGGCGCGAATGTTATGATTACTAGTCGAAATGCTGATAAACTTCAATTAGTTAAAGATGAACTACAGAAGCTCGGTAAGGGAAAGGTGTCCTATCTTCAAGCGGATATAACTAAAATAGAAGAAATTAAAGATGTCGTTAAAAAAACAGTAGAAGATTTTGGTGGCATTGATTTATTAGTCAACAATGCAGGAGGACCTCCTGCTGGAAGTATAGATACACTTACAGATGAACAATGGCAGCAATCTTTTGAATTGAATCTTCTTAGTTATGTAAGAATTATTCGTGAAACACTGCCTTATCTACGGAAACAAGGTGGAAAAATCGTTAACATAGCTTCTGTATCTATTAAAGAGCCAATACCAGGTCTTTTGTTATCAAATACGTTCCGTTTAGGTATCGTTGGATTAACCAAAACCTTAGCTACTGAGCTTGCTCCAGAAAATATAATAATTAATACAGTTGCTCCAGGCAGAATTGCAACAGATCGAATTTCATTTTTAGACCAAGTTAACGCTGAGAAACAAGGTGTAACAAAAGAAGAAGTGAAACAAAGAGCAGAGAAGTCCATTCCCCTAGGAAGGTCAGGAGAACCGGAAGAATTTGCGAAGGTAGTTACATTTTTACTTTCTGGAGCAAATACATATATGACAGGAAATTCCTACCTTGTTGATGGTGGAATGGTAAAATCAATCTAATTGTTGGTGGGAGGAAGAAGTGTGAGTGGAAGTTTTATAAAAAGTATTCCTTGTATTCATGTTCCAGTATCAGACTTACATCAATCAGTAAATTGGTGGATTGAGAATTTTAATGTGGAACACGGTAGCTCATTTGATCCGAACTCAGGGAAAGCAGAACTCAGAGTTGGTAATGGTGAATGGGTTTTTCTATTTGAGACAAAAGAAATACAAAACCAACATACATATACAAAAGGAAATTTACCTCATTCAGATAGCTCACAAATTTACCTAGCAACCTTAAATGTAAAAGATCCAGAAATCCTTCACCAGCGACTCTTGAAAAATGACGTAAATGTTGGTGAACTTCGAGAAGCATGGACTGGTAAAGCATTTGATTGCTATGATCCGGACGGTAATAAGTTTAATATATGGGGCGGAGAATGGATTGAGGATTAGAGAAGTATAAATGTAATTATTTTTCAACTTGGAGGAGAATCATACATGGCAGAATATCTAATTGTACTAAACAAAGATGAAGATACAATTTCTTTTATAAACGTGGAAACAAGTAAGGTTGAAAAAACAATTGAGACAGACTTTAATCCGCATGAAGTGATCGTTACTCAGGACGGAACAAAAACATATGTAACTTGTTCTTTAGGAAACAAAGTAAACATTATTAACAATGAAACGTTTGAGATCGAAAAAACGATAGAGCATGAGGACTTCAATTTTCCTCATGGGTTAGGAATCTCTGGAGAAAAACTATATCTTGCATCAACGTATAGTGAAAAGGTTTTTATCATCGACCTTAAAACTGACGAAATTGAAAAAGTATTCCCAACCTATCAAAAATACTCTCATATGGTAGCAGTTACTCCAGACGAAAAGACAGCCTATATACCAAATATAGGTAGCCATAATGTTACCGTCGTTGACACAGAAACAGAGAAGGTTGTAAACCATTTTCCTGTTGGAAAAGGCCCTGAAGGTGTAGCAGTTCATCCTAATGGGAAGGAATTGTATGTAGCAAATCAAGATGACAACAATCTGTTTGTTATCGATACTGAGACCCTAGAAGTTCTTTATAAAAGAAAATTAGGAACTTGTCCAATTCGTGTTGTTTTTTCACCAGATGGTAAATATGCATTGATACCTAACCGTGAATCTGGGGATTTATCTATCATTGAAACAGCACACGAGCTAAAAGGAAACAGAAGACCATGGGAAATCAAGCGTATCCGTGTTGGAGTTTGGCCTGGTGGAACTGTTTTCAATCATGATGGATCAAAAGCGTTTGTAGCTAACAACAAAACGAACGATGTTTCGGTGATTAATATGACTACATTAGAAGAAGAGAGTAGAATCAAGGCAGGAGTACACCCAGACGGAATTGCATACTTGAAAAAGTAAGAATTGCTAGATATGGAGATGTTAACATGTTGTCAAAAAACAATACGGTAATTGGTTTTATTGGTACAGGGGTAATGGGGAAAAGTATGGCAGGTCACTTGCTTAAAGAAGGATATCCTGTACTCGTTTATACAAGAACCAAAGATAAAGCAATGGAATTAGTAAACCAGGGTGCAATCTGGAAAAATTCCGTGGCAGAGATTTCAAAGGTATCAAATGTCATTATTACAATGGTGGGCTATCCAAAAGATGTCGAGGAAATCTACCTTGAAGAAAGCGGAATAGTTTCAAATGCAAAAAAAGGCTCATATGTGATTGATATGACAACTTCTACTCCGTCTCTTGCTCAAAAAATTTATGAAGAAGCGAAACTGCGTAACATTCATTCACTTGATGCTCCTGTATCAGGTGGTGATGTTGGTGCAAAAGAAGCACGACTAACCATTATGGTCGGCGGTGATAAAGAGGCATTTGAAGCTTGTAAGCCAATTTTTGAAGTAATGGGTCAAAACATTATTCTCCAAGGAAAGGCAGGGGCAGGGCAGCATACAAAAATGTGTAATCAAATTGCTATCGCTTCAAATATGATGGGAGTTTGTGAAGCCATTGCCTATGCCGAAAAATCTGGTCTTGATCCAGTAACGGTTCTAAATAGTATTTCTGCAGGTGCGGCAGGTAGCTGGTCTTTAAGTAATTTAGGACCAAGGATGATAGCGGGTAATTTCGAACCTGGTTTTTATATTAAGCACTTTATTAAGGATATGGGAATTGCACTACAAGAGGCTGAGGCAATGGGAATGACCACACCTGGGCTATCCCTGGCGAAAAAGCTTTATGAACAGCTTGCTGAAAATGGTGAAGAAAATAGTGGTACGCAAGCTTTGTTTAAATTTTATAAATAAATTAGCTTTACTCCTAGTCAAACTAGGAGTTTTTTTCTATTTAAGGTTAATCACAAGGATGTAGTTTCCTCTAATATTACAAATTACTACTGCGAATACTATACTGGCAAGACAAAGGCTAATTTAAGGGAGTGTATAGTAATGGCAAAAAGAAATAAGAAAAATGATGCAGATCAAAAAAATAAACAAGGCTTTGATTCAGCTACGATTGACTCCGAATTTAGTCATGAATTAGGTAGCCATGATGCAAATAAGAAACATAAGAAAAAAGCTAAAAAAGAAAAAGCACCTAAAAACGACGGCCAATATCATGGTGGGTTATAAGGATACTGTCCAATATTAAGAATTGTAACGATTGATTTTAATAGTTATTTAATCCGTTGATTTCCGGTCCAGGCACTTGCTTTCCGCGGGGAGGAAGTCGAGCCTCCTCAACGTTCCGTCTGCGGGGTCTCGACCTTTCCTCTATCTCCCGCAGGAGTCAAGTGCCTTCCCCTCCAACCAACTCTGTGACTATATACAAAGAAAGGGACTCAATAACGGTTCCTTTTTATTTTTTCTTTGATTTGTTAGAATTTTTAGAATAAACCTTGAATATTTTTATCCATCAGTTGTATTATAGTAGTAGGGATAACATACCGACCGGTTAGTTAGGTTGGATATCTGTATGGGAGATGGTAAGAGATGAATTTTTCATATTCAGAAAAGGTGGTTGAACTACAAGAAAGGGTAAACGCTTTCATGGAGGAGTACGTTTATCCAAATGAAAAGGTATATGAGGAACAGTTGAATCAGCAAGAGACTCGTTGGTCTGCTGTACCACCTATAATGGAGGAATTAAAACAAAAGGCGAAGGATCAAGGATTGTGGAATTTATTTTTACCTGAAAGTGAATACGGAGCGGGACTTACGAATACCGAATATGCCCCTTTGTGCGAGATTATGGGTCGTTCCTTAATTGGACCTGAGGTTTTCAATTGTAATGCCCCAGACACTGGGAATATGGAAGTGTTAGTACGATATGGAACAGAAGAGCAAAAGGAACGATGGTTAAAGCCACTTCTGGCAGGTGAAATCCGGTCATGTTTTTCAATGACTGAGCCGGATGTAGCTTCTAGTGATGCCACGAATATTGAAGCCAGCATTACTAGAGATGGTAATGAGTTTGTGATAAACGGCAGAAAGTGGTGGTCATCAGGGGCAGGAGACCCTCGTTGCAAAATTGCAATTGTAATGGGAAAGACAAATCCTGATGCACCTAAACATGAACAACAAGCAATGATATTAGTTCCTTTTGATACCCCTGGAGTGAAAATCGAAAGGGTATTACCAGTGTTCGGGTATGATCACGCCCCACATGGTCATGCTGAAATTACTTATGAAAATGTAAGAGTGCCTGCTGAAAATATTCTATGGGGTGAAGGAAAAGGTTTTGCGATTGCACAAGGAAGACTTGGTCCAGGAAGAATTCACCATTGCATGAGATTGATTGGTGCAGCCGAACGAGCACTTAAGGAAATGTGCGAACGAGTTTCAGGACGAGTTGCATTTGGAAAGCCACTTTCAAGCCAAGGTGTTGTTCAGGAATGGATTGCTGAATCAAGAATTGAAATTGAACAGGCGAGGCTTCTGACCCTAAAAGCAGCTTATATGATGGATACAGTTGGTAATAAAGAAGCAAAAGCTGAAATTGCCATGATTAAAGTTGTTGCACCTAGCATGGCACTTAAAGTAATAGACCGTGCTATACAAGCTTTTGGTGGAGCAGGAGTTAGTGATGATATGACACTAGCAGCTCAATGGGCAAATGCTCGTACGTTACGAATTGCTGATGGACCAGACGAAGTTCATAAAGCACAGGTAGCTAAGCTAGAATTGCGTAAATACCGAAATTAGAGATAAAGGAGTTTTTTGATAATGCATGTATTCGATTTGTTTAGTTTAAAAGGAAAAACAGCCATTGTTACTGGAGGTGGTAGAGGACTAGGAGAACAAATCGCAGTTGGATTTGCAGAAGCGGGGGCAAATGTCGTTGTATGCTCACGTAAACTAGAAGCATGTCAAGAAGTGAGTGATAGATTACTAGAATTAGGTGTCAAATCTTTAGCACTTCAGTGTGACGTTACAAATCCTGAAGATGTTCAAAAAGTTGTAGATGAAACAGTAAAAGAGTTTGGTTCGATTGATATCTTAGTTAATAACAGTGGTGCTACTTGGTCATCACCTGTTACTGAAATGCCTTTAGAGGCATGGAATAAAGTGATGGATGTAAATATTACGGGGTTATTCTTAATGAGCCAAGCTGTAGGGAGAATTATGATTGAGCAAAAAAAGGGTGGGAAAATCATAAATATTGCATCAGTCGCAGGATTAGGTGGTACAGACCCTAGATTTATGGACACGATTGCCTATAACACTAGTAAAGGAGCAGTTATCACATTTACAAAGGACTTAGCGGTGAAATGGGGTCAGCATAATATTCATGTAAATGCAATTGCACCTGGTTTCTTTCCAACAAAAATGTCAAAAGTACTTATTGAGCGTGGAAAGGATCATATCTTAGCAACTACCCCATTGAAAAAGTTTGGGTCTGATCAAGATTTAAAGGGAGTTGCCTTATTTCTAGCATCAAATGCTTCAAACTTTGTTACTGGAGATACGTTAGTTGTTGATGGTGGAACACATGCTATGTAAATACACTTTTTATATTTAAAAGATGTAGGAGGGATCCATTTGAACAGGGATGCGGTAATTGTTTCAGCGGTTCGCACGGCAATTGCAAAGCAAGGGGGGGCCTTGTCACCATTAGACGCACATCATTATGGTGCCATTGTGATTAAGGAAGCAATGAAACGAGCGACGATCACAGCCGAAATGGTAGATGATGTAATTTTAGGGAATGTGTTAAGTGGTGGGGGAAATATTGCCCGACTAACGGCACTACAGACAGGTCTCTCACTTGAAATACCGGGTATAACAATTGATAGGCAATGTGGGTCAGGCATTAATGCTGTTATTTTAGCGGCCCAAGCAATTCGTGCTGGGGATGGAGATATCTACATAGCGGGTGGAACCGAGAGTATGACCAGAGCACCTTACTTAATGGACCGACCAAGTAAACCATTTAGTGTGACGCCTCCTACATTTAGAAGACTACGTCTATCTCCTAAAGAAATTGGTGATCCACCAATGGGCATTACTGCCGAAACACTAGCGGAAAAATATAGTATTTCTAGGGAAGAACAAGATATGTACTCCTATAATAGCCAACAGAGGATGGCTAGGGCTATGAAAGAAAATCTATTCGAAGATCAAATTGTACCTATTCCAATTCCAATACGTAGAGGAGAGTCAATTCCTTTCAAGGTGGATGAGCATCCTCGCCCTGAAACAACATTAGACTCTCTAGCTAAGCTTAAACCGGCTTTTCTAGATGAAGGAACTGTGACTGCAGGAAGTAGTTCGGGACTCAATGATGCGGCATCAGCTTTAGTTGTCATGTCAAGGGAAAGAGCAGAAAACCTTGGCTTAGAACCTATGGCAACCATTAGAGAATACGCAGTGGCTGGAGTCCCACCTTCAATTATGGGAATAGGACCTGTACCTGCTATTAGGAAAGTACTTGAGAAATCAGGACTAACTTTAGAGCAAATTGGGCTTATTGAGTTAAATGAAGCATTTGCTGCACAAGTTATTGCGTGTGATCGCGAATTGAACTTTGACCATAACAAGCTAAATGTTAATGGTGGAGCAATTGCTCATGGACATCCACTCGGTGCGACAGGTGGAATTCTATTGACAAAAGCATTATATGAGTTAAAACGTCGAAATGAAAAATATGCAATCATTTCTGCGTGTATTGGAGGAGGACAAGGGATTGCAGCCATCATAGAAAGGGGGGCGTAAGATGAAGTTAAAAAACAAGGTCGCTATTATCACTGGTGGAGGTGGAGGGATTGGAAGGGCAACAGCCTTTCTGTTTGCAAAAGAAGGTGCCGAAGTTGTTGTCTCTGATGTAAATGAGGAATCAGGCCAAGAAACTGTAAATCGTATCCTAGAAGAAGGAGGACGAAGTGCATTCTATAAGTCAAATGTTGCTGAGCCCACAGAGGTTAAGAGTTTAGTAGCTTTTACTGCTTCAACTTTTGGTGGGGTTGATATTCTCTTTAATAATGCTGGTATTGGTAACTCAGAGCTCAAGATTGAGGACCTATCTGTTGAAGAATGGGATCTAGTCCTAGATATAAACTTAAAAGGTGTATTTTTAGGAATTAAATATGTTATCCCGGAAATGAGAAAACGAGGTGGCGGTTCTATTATAAATACTTCTAGTTTGCTAGGATTTAAAGGTAAAAAGTATATGGCACCATACAATGCATCAAAAGGAGGAGTCAGTTTACTTACTCAAAATGCTGCTTTGGAATATGGAAAGGAGAATATTCGAGTAAATGCAGTTGCACCAGGTGTCATTGACACACCTATCATTGATGGCTGGAAAAATGATGAACGTAAGTGGCCGTTTATCTCCAGAGCCAATGCGCTTGGTAGGATTGGTTCACCTGATGAGGTTGCAACAGCAGTGCTTTTTCTAGCATCCTCTGATGCATCTTTTATTACTGGTTCAACAATTCATGTTGATGGTGGAGGCCTTACCTTTTAAGTATTTTGTACAATCTTAGGTCTTAAATTGTATTTAAGTAATATCTATTAATAAGATTCTATTATCTTTTATTATAAAATGGAGGCGTTTACATGACTGAAAAATCTTGGTTAAAGCACTATCCTGAAGGTATTCAAAGAGAGCTTGAGATTCCTAATATTCCCGTCCAACAAATGCTCCTAGATTCTACAGCTAAGTATCCTCAAAATGAAGCTATCATTTTCTATCACAAAAGAATGACATATACAGAGCTAACAGGATTATCTCGTGCATTTACATCTGCATTACAAGCAAATGGTGTACAAAAAGGAGACCGTGTAGCAGTGATGCTACCAAATTGCCCGCAATATGTTATAAGCTATTTTGGTACTCTTATGGCAGGCGGTATCATTACCCAGGTAAATCCAATGCTTGTAGATAGAGAACTACAATATATTCTCCAGGATTCTGGTGCGGAGACAATTGTTATTTTGGATTCATTGTATCCACGCTTAAAGTCCATTCAGGATCAGACCAATGTGAAAAATGTTATTGTTGTCAGCCTACAACCTTCTGAGACTAGCTTTACACCTGACCGCTCTTTTGAGGAGTTCATGCAAACTGCAACCGGAAATATTGATCCTGTTACTACTGACCCAGTTAATGACATTGCTGTATTACAGTATACAGGTGGAACAACAGGTCGTTCAAAAGGTGCAATGCTAACTCACCGTAACTTAGTTGCAAATGTTGTTCAGTCTTATGAATTCTTCAAACAGGATATTAACCTTGGTCAGGATAAGTGCTTAACTGTTATTCCGCTTTTCCACGTGTTTGGGATGACTTCTGGGATGAATTTATCAATTTTCTGCGGATCTAGTAACGTGTTATTACCTAGATTTGATTTAGAAGAAATGCTTCAAACGATTAAAAGGGAGCAGCCAACTACATTCCCAGGAGTACCAACAATGTATGTTGCCTTAACAAACCATCCTAAAGCAGAGGAATATGGAATTGATAGTATAAGAGTTTGTAATAGTGGAAGTGCACCGATGCCTGTTGAACTTATGAAAGAGTTTGAGGTAAAGACGGGAGCTAAGGTACTTGAAGGGTACGGGTTATCAGAAGCTGCTCCAACTACTCATTGTAATCCGATGTTTGCTGAAAGAAAACCTGGTAGTGTAGGTATTGGTTTCCCTTCAACAGATTATAGGATTGTCGACTTAGCAACTGGTACGTTAGAGGTTCCAGCAGGTGAGTTAGGAGAAGTCATCATTAAGGGACCTCAGGTTATGAAAGGTTATTGGAATATGCCTGAAGAAACTGCCAACACATTACGTGATGGTTGGCTATATACAGGTGATATTGCACGAATGGATGAAGACGGCTTCCTATACATCGTTGACCGTAAAAAGGATATGATTATTGCAAGTGGATACAATGTCTATCCCCGTGATGTTGAGGAAGTATTATACCAACATTCATCTGTCCAAGAGGCTGTTGTCATCGGTGTTCCTGATAGCTATCGTGGCGAAACGGTTAAAGCAGTGATTGTTCTAAAAGCAGGTAAGGAAGCGAATCAAGAAGAGATTTTTCAATATTGTAAAGATAATATGGCTTCCTATAGAGTCCCTACCATCATCGAATTCCGAGAACAACTACCTAAGACTAGCGTTGGTAAAATCCTTCGCAGAGCCCTACGAGATGAGGTTAATGCAGTAAAGTAGGGTGGCTTTGCAAGTAGGCTACCACTTAGGTAGCCTACACTATTATTCATAAATTGTCTTTTTTTACCGAATGAGGAGTTGAAGATATGCTATAATTTTGATGGATAACTATAGATTGTGAGGCTATGTCATGAAGGAAAGAATAACAGAGCAAAGTAAGGCATTATTTGAGAAAAAAGGATTCACCGAAACGTCCATTCAAGATATTGTTGACGCACTTGGCGTGACAAAGGGAACCTTCTACTATTATTTCTCTAGTAAAGAAGAACTCCTAATGGATATTCATATCCGCTATATTGAAAATTTACTATCATTGCAAGACAAAATCCTTTCAGATGAGACGAAGGACTGTAAAACTAAGCTTTATGATATGGTTTTCATGCTCATCCATATTATTGAGGAACAAGGAGCTAGTGCTAGAGTATTTTTTCGCGAACTACGTAATTTAAATGACGATCATCTTGCACAGGTATTGCCAAAGCGTGATCAATTTAGACTGAATCTACAATCCTTACTAGAGCAAGGAAAAGATAATGGAGAGTTTCGAAAAGACCTAGAAGTGGGCATTGCGACGTTTGGGATTCTAGGAATTACTAACTGGAGTTATAACTGGTATAACCCAAAAGGAACTCTAAAAGATCATGAAGTAGCTAAAATTTTTGTTGAAATGATATTAAATGGAATTGAAGCGTAATGTATTAAATAAAATGTAGGGAATCTCATAAAAAATGCAGGGATTCTCTTAGTACATATAGAATTATCTGTATAATCTAAATTTTTTTACTTTTAACATACTGACTGGTTAGTAAAAACATGAATGGAGTGTTAATACTTGAACCATATAACAAAAATTAAGGTTCGTTTTGGTGAAACAGATGCTTTAGGACATATAAATAACGCTAGTTACTTCGCATACCTAGAAGATGCACGTATAGGTTTCTTTGAATCCATTGGATGTCGTATGAGCACAACATCCTGGAACTTTATATTAGCTTCAACTAAGTGTGACTTCATTGGTCAAGGCTATTTTAATCAGGTGTTACGGATAACAACAACAGTAACACGGATTGGAAATAAGAGCTTTCAGTTAGAACACGAGATTTTTGATGATCAAACGGATAGATTGATTGCTCGTGGAAATGCAATCATTGTTTATTTTGATTTTGAGAAACAACAAAGTGTAGTCATTCCGGAATTATTAAAGATGGAGCTAGAACGTCATCTTGTATCAAGTTCGTAGAAAGGAGAGAGAACCTATGACAAATAAGTTAAAAGACACCATTCCTGTTCGTAAAGGGGAAGAGTTAAATAATTCCAGGCTAGAAAGTTTTTTGAGAGACAATATTGAATCTTTACCAATGGGAGAGATCGAAATTGAACAATTTGGTACTGGTCATTCGAATTTAACTTATCATTTAAAAATTGCTGACTGGACTGCGGTTCTTAGACGTCCTCCACTTGGGCCAGTAGCACCTAAAGCTCATGATATGAACCGTGAATTTAGAATTTTATCAGAGTTATACCCAGTTTATCAGGCAGCACCAAGACCTTATTTATATTCAGATGATGAAACTGTCGTAGGTAGTCCTTTCTTTGTTATGGAGAGGAAGAATGGAATTGTGTTAGACACTGAGTTTCCTAGTTACATTACACCTACTAAGGATATTTGTAGACAGTTATCAAAGATCATGGTTGATGAGCTCGTTAATTTGCATGATATTGATTATACACAGACAGGTTTAATTAACATTAGTCAGCCTGAAGGATTTATGGAGCGCCAAGTTCATGGTTGGATTTCTAGGTATGAAAGATCAAAGACCGATGAGATAAGAGAAGTTGAAATGTTAAAAGAATGGATGGTTAAAAATATTCCTTTATCCCAAGCGCCAACTGTTATTCATTATGACTATAAGTTGAATAATGCTATGTTTTCAGATGATTTAACTAGAATGGTTGGCTTATTTGATTGGGAGATGACAACCGTGGGTGATCCTTTGGCGGATTTAGGTGCAGCCATGAGTTATTGGATACAATCCGACGATGATGAAATGTTAAAACGGGGACTTGGAAAGCCACCTGTTACAGTACAAGAAGGCTTTTATACACGTGATGAATTTGTGGAAGAGTATGCAAAAAAGAGTGGTCGTGATGTTTCAGATATGAATTTCTATTTGACATTTGCCTATTTCAAACTTGCCGTGATTTGTCAGCAAATTTATTATCGCTATAAAAAAGGGCAAACAAACGATCAACGATTTGCCAAGTTTAATTTTACTGTAAAAAGCTTAATTCAATATGCGCTAGTAGAATCTTCCCGAAATAAATAAAAAGTGGAAACTCAGCAGGTGAAGGAGTGCTTAAAATGCCAAAGCTCCATCTTCTTATGAGGAAGGAAGAAATAGACTCAATAAAAATGAAAGATAACAAGGTTGCAGTTGTTTTTGATGTGCTACTTGCTACATCGACAATTACAGCTGGTTTGCACTTTGGTGCCAGGGAGGTAATCCCGGTGTTAAATGGAGAGGAAGCTCAAAAAGAGGCGGAGCATAGAGACGAGGAAACCTACGTATTAGTTGGTGAATATGAAGGGAAAACAATTGAGGGCTTCCTAGATCCCAATCCACTGCAACTAAGAGAAGTCCTAGAAGGTAAATCAATGATTCTTTCCACTACGAATGGTACTGTTGCCATTAAAAAAGCTGCTGATGCAAATAGAGTATATATTAGTTCTTTATTAAATGGAAAGGCAGTAGCTAAAAAACTTAATTGTGAAGTACAGGAAGAGACAGTGGTTGTGATTTGCTCAGGCTCTGGCGGAGAGTTTTGTTTAGAAGACTTCTATGGTGCAGGTTATTTTCTTGATTGCTTGGTGAGGAATGAAGATAAAGATTGGCAGCTAACAGATGCTGCACAATCAGCTTTACTCTTTTACAAAGGAATGCGTGATAAGTCAAATGAGGTATTACTAAGTTCACGAGTAGGGAAGTTGCTTGCTAAGTACGGATATGAAGAAGAAGTAAGGTTTGTAGGGAATCATGGGAGTATACCTATCGTTCCGTATCTAGTAAATGGCCGAATAGTTATATAAGGAGGTACATACAAATTGGAGAATACAAAAGCGACTCAAAAAGGTGCTAGTTTTTTATTTTCTGAGATTGAGGCAAATGACATATTTACTCCAGAAGATTTTACAGATGAACACAAAATGATTGCTGCCACAGCAAAACAATTTATTGAAAGAGAGGTTGACCCTCATAATGAGGCGGTAGAAAATCAAGAATTTGATAAGGTTGTTGATTTGTTACATAAGGCTGGAGAGTTGGGTCTCTTAGCTCATAGTATACCTGAAGCTTATGGTGGATTAGGCCTAGACAAAATAAGTAAAGGGATTGTAGGAGAGGTAGTGGGAAGGTCTGGAGGCTACGGTGTTGCTCACTCAAATCATACATGTATAGCCACTTTACCTATTACCTATTTCGGAACACCCGAACAAAAAGCTAAGTACTTGCCGAAGCTAGCTTCCGGTGAATACATTGGAGCTTACTGTTTAACTGAACCAGGGTCTGGATCTGATGCTCTAGCAGCAAAGACAACAGCTGTTTTAAATGAAGCGGGAACTCATTATCTATTAAATGGAACAAAGCTCTATATTACGAACGCAGTATTCTCAGATACATTCATTGTATATGCCAAAGTTGATAGCACTCAATTTACAGCCTTTATTGTTGAAAAGGATTTTCCAGGTCTATCCTTAGGGCCGGAAGAGAAAAAAATGGGAATTAAAGGCTCTTCAACAAGAACGGTTATCCTCGAGGATTGTCTAGTACCAGTTGAGAATCTACTTGGTGAGATAGGTAAGGGTCATGTAATTGCGCTAAATGTTTTGAATTTAGGTAGATTCAACTTAGGTTCAGCTTGTATGGGAGCTGCAAAATATGGTCTTCATCTTTCTCTAAAGTTTACAAATGAGCGCAAGCAGTTCGGAAAAGCTATTTCTGAGTTTGGTGCGAGTAAAGAAAAGTTTGCGAAGATGGCTACAAGAATTTATGCTGCAGAATCTTTACAGTATAGGACTGCAAAGATGTTAGAAGATTCATTAGGTGATTTATATGAATCTACTGATCTTGCATTAATCGGAAGAAGAATGATGGAATATGCGACTGAGTGTGCTGTTTGTAAGGTTTATGGGTCTGAGACGCTAGACTTTGTAGCTGATGAAGCAGTTCAGTTGCATGGTGGTTCAGGCTTTATGAAGGAATGTAGAGTCGAACAAATGTACAGAGACTCAAGGATTAACCGAATATTTGAAGGCACGAATGAGATCAACCGCCTCTTGATACCAACCCATCTGTTCCGAAAGGCCGTTAAGGGAGAGATACAATTAGAGGAAATCGTTCAAAAAGCAATCATAGAGTTACAGAATCTGAAAAGAGAGTTTGAAGGAACACTTGAACGTGAAATTGAAGCAGTAAATACGATTAGAAGAATCTTTTTACTCTGTGTCGGTGTGGCCTATGAAAGATATGGGTTAGAACTACAAAATGAACAAGAAACACTGATGAAGTTAGCAGATATTGCGATGAATTTATACGCAGCAGAGTCCGTAGTCCTTAGATCAAAAAAAATACAATCCGATTTTAAAGTTAAATTAGCACAAGCATTTATGGATGATGTAGTACTTGATATTGAAGTTACTGCTAGAAAATTAATAACAGGTGTAGTAGATGGTCCAAAACTTCAACAAACACTCTCGTTAATCATAAAAAGTTTGAGTCCTTTCCAAGTGGCAGGAGTAGTTGAACGTAAACGTGAGATTGCAAACCGCTTGATAGATGCTGAGCAATATATAGTCTAGAAATTGGTTGTATCCGCATGAGGAGGGTGAAGAATGATGAGATTTTCACAAACCATTGCAGTTGTAACAGGGGCAGGGAGCGGCATTGGGGAATCAACGGCTATCCGTCTTGCTAATGAAGGAGCTAAAGTGATTCTTGTTGGAAGAACCGGGTCGAAGCTAGAATTAGTTGCAAACAGAATAAACGAAGCCTCAAAATATCCTGTTGCAGATATTTTTTCTGCTGATGTTACGAACGAAGACGATGTTAATGAGCTTGCAACTTTTATTGAGGAGAAATTTGGTAACTTGCATGTTGTTGTTAATAATGCGGGTGGTTCTCGTCAATCAAAAATTCTTGAAACAACGTCAGAAGACTGGGATTTTGTACAACAAACAAACTTAAAAAGCGTTTTCCTTGTTTCGAAATCATTAGGGAAATTGATGGTGAAATCCAGTGACTCAGAAGGTGAAGATAAGAGCCGAGATCGATCTATAGTTAATGTTGCTTCGTTATCAGGCTATAAAGCTGGCTCACATATTCCCCATTATAGTTCAGCAAAGGCTGCAGTTATTAATTTCTCTAGGGCATTAGCGTTGGAACTAGCGCCGTATGGAATACGTGTCAATTCTGTTTCCCCAGGTTTTGTTGAAACTCCATTAACGGAACAAGGGTTACAAAATGAAAGTTTCCAGGCTGCAATAAGGAGAAACACTGCATTAAAACGAGTTGGAAGGCCAGAAGAAATTGCCAATATTATTACATTTCTTGCTTCACATGAAGCCTCCTATATGACAGGCTCTGATGTACTAGCAGATGGTGGTTGGTTAATAACTTAACATAAAAGTTTTCATTTAGATAAGGGGGATATAGATGAATGAACACTTATTGATAAATATTGATGGTCATGTCATGTCATTAACATTGAATCGACCTGACAGCCTAAATGCATTTAGTCCAGAGATGATTTTAGGTCTTACAGAAGCAATAAAGTCTGCAGGTGAGAATGAAGAAATCCGTGTGGTCGTGCTATCAGGTGCTGGCCGGTCCTTTAGTGCCGGTGGAGATGTAAAAACAATGGGAGAAGCATCGTCCGTCCAAGTATATGATCATATCGGAAAACTTAATGAATGTATACTTGCGATGAAAGATTTGGAAAAACCAATCATTGCAGCAGTTCACGGCTTTGCTGCTGGTGCTGGATTTAATTTAGCGCTAGCTTGTGATTTAATCGTAGCCGCAGAAGACAGTAAATTTGCTTTGAGCTTTAGCCAGGTAGGATTAATCTCTGATGGAGGAGGATTGTATTTTCTTCCACGATTGATTGGACCTTATCGTGCGAAACAATTATTTTTTAGTGGAGAACCCATCACGGTAAATGTTGCTTATGAGTTAGGTATTGTTAATCAAATATTTCCTTTAGAGTTATTAGAGGAAGGAACTAAAAAGCTAGCTATTAAACTAGCAAATGGACCAAGTAAAGCATTTGGCATGATGAAGAAAATTGCTGATCATTCGTTCAATTCGAGCCTTGGTGAAATACTTGAGCAAGAACGTATAACACAAACACTGATGGTTCAAACAGAAGATCATCTAGAAGGGGTAGCAGCCTTTAAGGAAAAAAGAAAACCTGTATTTAAGGGTAAATAAGGGAGCTGTAAAAAATGAAAGCAATTCAATTAACTGAGTTCGGTGGACCAGAGGTATTAAAGTATGTTGATGTAGAAAAACCAAAGCCAAAATCAAATGAAGTATTAATAGAAGTAAAAGCAGTAGGAGTTAATTATGCGGATACTGCACGAAGAGAAGGTCAGTATGTTGTAAAAACAACATTGCCATTTATTCCTGGTGCTGAGGTTGCAGGAGTTGTAGTTGAGATAGGAGACAATGTAACAGGTGTTCAGGTTGGTACCCGCGTTGTTACATTAATTGAATCGAATGGATATGCAGAGTATGCTGTTGCGCATGAACGTTCTCTGATTCCTTTACCAGAAGGTGTAGATTTTGAATATGCAGTTGCACTACCTCTCCAAGGGCTAAGTGCTTACCATATCCTTAAGACAATGGGAAGAATCGAAAAAGGTGAAACTGTGCTTGTTCATGCAGCTGCAGGTGGTGTTGGGACTATTGCAGTCCAATTGGCTAAGTTATTCGGAGCAGGAAAAGTTATTGCAACTGCAAGTACTGATGAAAAACTAGCCCTTGCAAAAGAACTAGGTGCAGATGAGGTTGTGAACTACACAGAAGCTGGCTGGGAGGAAAAGGTTTTACATTTAACCGATGCCTTGGGAGTAGATGTTGCGTTAGAAATGGCTGGTGGAGATATTTTTCAAAAGACGTTAACATGCCTAGCTCCATTTGGTCGAGTTGTCATTTATGGAGTCGCAAGTGGTGAACAAAGCAGGCTGTATCCTTCGTCCTTAATGGCAAAAAACCAGTCTGTGATTGGCTTCTTCTTACCACAGATTATGAGAAAACCACAGTTATTCCAATCGAGCCTTATGGAACTACTATCTTTTGTAAATAATGGAAGTCTAAAATTAACAATTGGAGGGACATTTCCATTAAATGAGGCTGCCTCTGTTCACACTATGTTACAAGGTAGAAAAACAAAAGGTAAACTTATCTTAATCCCGTAAACGATATTACACTATTTCAATCAGCAGTGTGTGAACTGCAGATACCTGCTGATTGAAGAATGCATTACTTTTCACTATTCTTCTAAATCTTCTACTACATTACTTCGAAGTTGATAGAGCAAACGTATTACTACCCACCTTTGATAATCATAATTGTAAGATTCTATCTTTAAATTTCTGAAAATACTGAATATAAATACCGATCTTTTTGTAAAGGAGTGATTTAATGGAATTGTTATTTCAACAATTGCTAAACGGCCTCACTATTGGAAGCGTTTACAGTCTGGTGGCATTAGGACTCACATTAGTTTTTGGTATTCTTCATGTTCCGAATTTTGCACATGGTGCGTTTTACATGATCGGTGCCTATTTTACGCTTACTTTTATGACGAATGCCGGCATGAATTATTGGGTAGCGATGTTTTTATCTGTTGTCCTTGTTGCAATCATTGGTGTTCTGTGTGAGCGCTTGATCTTTCATAAGTTAGGAACACTAAACCCAATGAGGGTTATGGTTGCTGCTATTGGAATTCTATTATTCTTTGAATCTTTTGCTCATCTCGTTTTCGGTACTGAATATCAGCGGATGGCTTCACCCTATGACAATATCGTTACCGTGTTTGGCCTGACAGTAACAGTGCAACGAATTCTTATTATTATAGCTGCTATTGTTTTAATGGTTGCTCTTCATTTATTTCTAACACGGACTATGATTGGTGCATCAATTATTGCAATGGCACAAAACAGAGAAGGCGCTTTTTTGGTCGGTATTAACTCAAATCAGGTAGCGATGTTAACTTTTGCAATTGCAGGTGGTTTAGCTGCGGCAGCAGCTTCTTTGGCTTCACCTATTAATCTAGTTTTCCCAACAATGGGTAATCTCGTTATCATGAAAGCATTTGTCATTATTATCATAGGGGGAATGGGGAGTATCCCAGGAGCAATTGTTGGAGGCTTTTTATTGGGCTTATCAGAAAGTCTTGGAGCAACGTATGTTTCCAATGATTACAAAGATCTTATTGCATTCATTTTACTAGTCGTTATCTTAACTGTAAAACCAACAGGTTTATTCTCGAGGGGGGTGCACTAATGGAAAGAATATTTACGACTAAATCATATTTGTTGTTATTAGTTACTCTTGCCATTCTCTTTCCATTGGTTTTACAAAACAACTATTATATTCAGGTTATGATTCTTGTTTTTATATGGTCTATAGCAGTCTATGGGTTAAATATTATTTCAGGTTATACGGGACAATTATCTCTTGCTCATGCAGGATTTTTTGCAATCGGTGCATATTCACTGGGGTTATTAACTGTAGAAGCAAAGTTGAGTTTCTGGTTAGCTTTTTTACTTGCTTGTGGTATTTCTGTTCTTTGTGGTTTGATCGTTGGAATAGTTGCTTTACGTACAAAAAGTCATTTTTTCGCAATTTATACGATGTGTGTTGGCTTTATCATCTATCTTATTATCGACAAATGGGATGAATTAACTGGAGGAGTTCGCGGTTTAATCGGAATACCTCAGCCAGATGCTATTGGACCTCTTACATTTACAAGCCTCACCTCTCAGTATTATTTGGTTCTATTCTTTTTGATATTGACTGTCTTTATAGTCAGGCGCATCGTGCATTCTTTATTTGGTAGAACGTTAATCGCAATTAGAAATAGTGAGGAACTGGCCCGAACAATTGGAATTTCAGTAATGAAAAACCAACTTATCGCTTTTTCAATTTCTGCATTCTTTGCAGGATTAGCCGGGGCTCTATATTCCAGTTTTATTCGATTTATCGGTCCGGACATATCTGCAATTACAGTGACGTTTGAAATGTTGCTGTATTTATTGGTAGGTGGAATCGGGACACTAACTGGTCCAATTCTTGGAACGTTTATCGTAGTGTGGCTGTCACAAACCTTACAGTTCTTAGAAGAATATAGAATGGTTATCTTTGGTCCAATCGTAGTCCTGATCATGCTATTTTACCCAAGGGGAATAGTAGGAGGGTTTATTGATATAAGGAGTTATTTGAAACGTAAGAGAAGAAAACAAGTTAAAAATAGTAACGTAGATTCAAGTGTAGAGGAGGCTGGCTAAATGTTAGTTAAGGTTGAAAATCTTACAAAATCATTCGGAGGATTAACCGCGATAGATGATGTGGATCTTGATATTGAAAAAGGAAAGATTACAGCAATTATCGGTCCGAATGGAGCTGGTAAATCTACATTCTTTAACTTAATCAGTGGTTTCCATCCGCCTAGTGCAGGAAGAATTGTTTTTAATAATCATGATATTACAAAGCTAGCTCCTAATAAAGTAGCAGAGTTGGGAATTGGTAGAACATTTCAAACGACGAACTTATTTGCTCAAGCTAGCGTTTTGGATAATGTTATGATTGGCCACAGATTACGAACCAAATCAGGACTTCTTGATGCAATTTTACGAACTAAACGTGAAAAGCGCGAAGAAAAAGAGTGTTTAGACAAGGCGATTGAGGCCTTAGATTTCGTAGGTGTAACACATTTGTCCTATCAACCGGTTGCCCTTATTTCACAGGAGGCGCAAAAAAGAGTCGCTTTTGCACTAGCCTTAGCAACTAGCCCAGAACTCGTTTTACTTGATGAACCAGCTGCTGGGGTGAATCCTGATGAGACGGATGGGTTAGCTGAGTTAATTGAGAAGATGGCCAATAATGGAATTACGGTGTGTTTAATTGAACATAAGATGCAGATGATTATGAATCTAGCAGATAAAATAATGGTCTTAAATCATGGTAAGAAAATAGCAGAAGGTACTCCAAAACAGATTAGTAATCATGAAGAAGTAATTGAAGCTTATCTGGGAGGGAGCAAAAATGCTAAAACTAGCTAATGTATCAGTGAACTATGGTCAATTTCAAGCTTTAAAAGATATTAATCTAGAAGTTGAGCAGGGTGAGCTTGTTGTTCTGTTAGGCGCTAATGGAGCGGGAAAAAGTACATTGTTTCGTACCATTTCGGGCCTTTCAAAACCAACTAATGGAGATATTTACTTTGGAAATGAACAAATAGGCGGAAAAGCTCCTCACAAATTAGTTCATAAAGGGATTGTTCAATGTGCTGAGGGAAGAAAGCTCTTTCCTGAAATGACGGTTTATGAAAACTTAAAAATGGGTGGTTATGTTTTCCGGAGAAACAAGTCACTACTAAAAAATGAATTAGAAGGGATATATGATCTTTTCCCCATTTTAAAAGATAAAAGAAATCAACCTGCGGGGTCACTTAGTGGAGGGCAACAACAAATGTTGGCAATTGGTCGGGCATTAATGTCAAAGCCGAAACTACTCATGTTAGATGAACCTTCATTAGGTCTTGCACCCCTCATTGTTGAACAAATGTTTACCATCATTGAAAAAATAAATTCTAGTGGAACCACGGTTTTATTGGCAGAACAAAATGCTAATGCAGCACTTCAAGTCTCTAATAGGGGCTATGTAATAGAAAACGGAAGGATTGTTTTAAGTGGTACACGTGATGAGTTATTTAATAATGACCAAGTTAGAAAGGCTTATATCGGGGCTTAGCCGAAAGTTTAGGGGGTGATCTTGTTCATTCGTACTAATTTGTAATTTGAGTTGCAATCGTCTATGAATAAAATTTAAGGGGGATTTTAAAATGAAAAAAGTGTATTCGCTAGTGTTATTTTTAGCTTTTTTATTAATGTTAGCAGCTTGTTCTAGTGGGACAAATACTCCAGCTCAACCTGCAACGAATGATGCCAAACCAGTGGAAGATAAAAAGGACACTAAAGAAACTCCAGCAACTAAAGAGGCTAAAGTTGTAAATATTGGCTTTAGTGGTCCGTTAAGTGGTCCAGCTGCATTTTACGGAGAAAATACACTGAGTGGTGTTACGATGGCGGCAGATGAAATCAATGAAACTGGCTTTGAGGTAAATGGTGAAACCTACAAACTTAATGTTGTTAAACTAGACGATAAATACTTACCAAATGAAACTGGAACAAATGCACGGAGACTTGTTCAAGAAAACAAAACCCCAATTATTTTCGTTCCACATAGTGGAGGGATTTTTGCAACTCAAGTATTTAATGAACAAGAAAACTTTATCATAAGTGCTTATACGAGTGAACCAAAGGTGCAAGAAGTTGGAAATCAATTAACTCTAAGTATTCCACCAGCGTATAGTGCCTACCCTGTTCCATTTTCCAAATATCAGATGAAACGGTTTGGAAATAAATTAGCTGTTCTTCCGACAGCTTCACAATATGGAAAGGATTGGACAGAAACGTTAGTTCCAGTGTGGGAAGAGCTTGGTGGAGAGGTTGTTTATGAAGGATCTATAGACTTTAGTAAAGATACAGACTTCTTCACTATCGTTACTAATGCATTGAGTAAAGACCCAGATGTTCTTTTTGTGGGGGGCCCTTCACAGCCAACAGCATTAGTTATCAAACAAGCTCGTGAGCTAGGGTTTAAAGGTGGATTTATCATCATGGACCAAGCGAAGTTTGAGGAAATGGAGCCAGTATTAGGTGGCTATGACATGCTTGAAGGTGCAGTAGGAACATTACCAATCTATACTAGTGATGCACCTGGTGGCCAAGTATTTAAAGCGAAATATGAAGAGGAATTTGGTAGAATTCCAACCGCTGAAGGTGCATTTAACTATCAAACATTACATGTATTAGTTAAGGCAATGCAAGCAGCCGGCACGGTTTCTGATCCGAAGAAAATAATGGAGAATATTCAAGCAGGTATTGATTCGTTGGAAGATGATCAAATGGTTTGGCATTTATCAGGCTTAGACAATGGAAGATTTAATTGGAAGCCTTCTGCAACTGCTATTGAGAATGGGGAATTTGTCATCATTAATGAGTAACTAATTAAATGGGAGAGCTAATCTAAAAGTTTGTTAGACTTTTAGATTAGCTTTTTGATGAGAAAGGATGAAAAGAATGAATTTAGACCCTCAAGCTAAAATGTTACTGGATATGATGGCAGCTTCTGGTGCCCCTGCTATTGAAACACTCCCACCTGAACAAGCACGGGAAGCCTTTGCACTTACTCAGCAAAGATTACGTCAAGGAGATTCAGAAATAGTAGTTCATAAAATTGAAGATATGGCAATTAATGGTGAGAAAGATGATATAAAAATACGAGTATACTCTCCTAAAGAAAATGAAATATTACCGGCGTTTATTTATTTTCATGGTGGGGGATGGGTGTTAGGTAATTTAGATAGTCATGACTCATTGTGCCGTGCAATTGCAAATAGGGCTGAGTGTGTCGTAATATCTGTTGACTACAGTCTAGCACCTGAACATAAATTTCCAGTTGCTGTATATGATGCCTTTCATGCAACTAAGTGGGTCTATGATAATGCAGAAGCTTTAAAAGTGGACCCAGCACGCTTAGCTGTTGGAGGTGATAGTGCGGGAGGGAATTTGGCGGCAGCCGTATCCCATCTTGCAAAAAAGGATGGTTTTCCAAAACTATGCTTTCAAGCCCTAATATATCCTGCTACAAACTTTGGAATAACAGAATCATATTCATTGTTTTCAGAAGGATACTTCCTGACAAAATCAGCTATGAGTTGGTTTAGAGACTGTTACTTAAATGGAACACAAGATCTAACAAATCCACTTGCTGCACCATTATTAATAGATGATAAGTCTGATTTACCACCCGCACTAATTATTACAGCAGGTTTTGACCCATTACGAGATGAGGGGAAAGCATATGCTGAATCACTAACTGAGGCTGGTATTGAAGTAGAATACAAGTGCTACGATGGCATGATTCATGGATTTGTAAGTATGTTTGGTGTACTGCATCAAGGTAAACTGGCAGTTGAACATATTAGCAATTCACTACAGAATGCATTTAATAAAAAGACCGTAAAAGAGGTGTAATAGCATGAGACAAATGGTGAACACTGTAACAGGTCCAATAGACATTAACCAATTGGGTAAGACACTGATTCATGAGCACTTTATATTTGGCTATCCTGGATTTCAGGGAGATCAAACTCTTGGAGGATTTAATAGACAAGAGGCACTTGAGGTGGGGATATCGGTAGCCATGCAATTAATGAGTTATGGAATTAGAACAGTCGTAGATCCTACTCCGAATGAGTGTGGTAGAAATCCAGAGTTACTTCGGGAAATCTCGGAACATACAGGCCTTCAAATTATTTGTGCAACAGGCTATTATTACGAAGGGGAGGGAGCGACTCCTTATTTCAAGTTTCGCCAAGCCCTAGGTACAGCTGAACAGGAAATCTATGAGATGTTCATGAAAGAGCTCACCGAAGGTATTGGATCCACAGGCATAAAGCCAGGTATTATTAAACTTGCATCTAGTAAAAATGAGATCACCGCCTATGAAGAAATGTTTTTCAGAGCTGCTGCTAGGGCTCATCTAGAGACTGGGGTTACAATTTTAACTCATACACAAGAAGGTACCATGGGTCCAGAACAGGCCCAATTACTTGTGAGTATGGGTGTTGCTCCTAATCGAATCGTTATTGGCCATATGTGTGGGAATATAAACCCTTTCTATCATAAGGAAACATTAGAATACGGAGTAAATATCGCACTTGATCGCTTTGGTATCCAAGGAATGGTTGGAACACCTTTTGATACAGAGAGAATTGAACTCTTACTAAAATTACTTAATGATGGCTATGAAGATCGTATAATGCTTTCTCATGACACTGTAAATGTGTGGCTAGGTCGACCACCAGTTCTTCCAGAGCCACTTGTTGAGATAATGGCGAACTGGCATCCAACCTATCTATTGGAGTCAATTATCCCACAATTACGCGAAAAGGGAGTTTCAGAGACTACGATAGATAAACTTTTTCTGCATAATCCAAAATCATTATTTATGAGCCAAAGAGCTGAAAAGTTAACATAATATTATCAAGGAAACTAGGTCTTAGTGCCTAGTTTATATTTTGTTCCAAAAATTCCCTTTTAAATTAAGCATTAATTCCTATGGCTTGATTAAAATTTCTAAATTAAGGTAGAAGTAGAAGAAATTATAGCTAAAATATATTGAATCATAGGTTTTCTAACTGATCACCTTATTAAGGGGGGATATATTCTATATGAAAGCCGAAACAGGAGCTTTCTCAACGAATCATTCTTTTGTTAATGAAACTGTAAATGACCTTTCATTTGTGCATCTAGTATTATCTGTTAATTCAAGTGGTAAAGTTCTTTATATATCCTCAAACTGTGAGGAAATTCTAGGATTCTCCCAAAGTGAGTTAATTGGTACATATATTAAAAGCTTTATCCATGAAGATGACCAATTTTTAGTAGAAAGTTATTTTTTTAATGAGACGACTCATGAACCCTGCACATTCAGGATCCTTCATAAGGATAAAACATACTTATGGGTTAATAGTAAAATAGACTTAGTCAAAAAGTCCCGGACAGTTAATGCGGAAGAGATTTTATTACAAATAACTGTAAATAATCAAGATACATTAAGAAGTAAACCTACACTAGAACTTCTCTCGACTACTAAGAAAGAGGAGACAGAGTTGCTTTTTACTAAGGAAGATTCATTTTCATTAGTGGAGGTTACCCCTTATGCTATTATCTTAGCCAAAAATGGAAGAATCGTGTATGTAAATGAAGCTACAAGGCGATTGCTTGGTGCTAGAATAAAAGAAGATATTGTTGGATTAGACATCTTTCAATTCGCATTGGAACCTTTTCATAAAGTTATAGAGAAAAGATTAAGTTCGATTCATGATGGTTACACAGTGGGTGTTATTGAGGAAAAATGGCAAAGATTAGACCATTCAATTATTGATGTAGATGTACGACTATCTTCAGTAACACTGCAAGGGGAACTTTTTGAGTATTTTGTATTAGACGATATCTCATCTCGAAAAAACTTTCAAGGAATCCTTCAAAAAAGTAGAGAACGATATCAAAACATAATACATAACTCTATTGATACAATAGCAGTTGTATATGACAGTCGGTGGGTATTTATTAACGAATCTGGTGTGAAAATGTTTGAAGCTGGAAGTTATACTGAGATGTTGGGAACAAGTATTCATAGGTATCTTCACTCAGATGAGCATTCAAAAGTCGATGAAATGATAGAACTTGTTCTGTCTGAGAAGAAAGAAAAAAAGAGTAAACAAACCTGGTATACAGCTTCTGGAAAGGAACTTTATTCGGAGCAAATATTCATTCCTACAACTTATTTCGGAGAGCCTGCTATTCAAGTAATTATTCGTGATATTACAGAGCGAAAGCAAGCAGAGGAACTAATGTTAAAGTCTGAAAAGCTTTCAATTGCGGGACAGCTAGCAGCAGGAATAGCACACGAAATAAGAAATCCCTTAACCGCTATAAAAGGATTTTTCCAACTTATAAAAACGGATCAGCAACAACAATACTTTGATATAGTAGAATCAGAATTAAATCGGATTGAAGCCATTTTAAGTGAACTGTTGGTTTTATCAAAGCCTACAGAAATAAGGTTTAAGATGACAAATATTGAAGTGCTGATTAAAGATGTAATGACACTACTCGAAACACAAGCGATTATGAACAATATTCAATTAAAATCGTCCTTTATGAAAACGGAATCTACTATAATGTGTGATGAAAACCAAATAAAGCAGGTGTTTATTAATCTTATCAAGAATGCGATTGATGCAATGCCTAATGGTGGTGTAATTACAATTTCCACTGAGGTTTTAGATAAACAGATTAGCATCTCTGTTATGGATGAAGGTATTGGAATTCCAGAACACATTGTAAAACGTATAGGTGAACCTTTTTACACGACAAAAGAAAAAGGAACAGGTTTAGGACTTATGGTTAGTTTTAAAATTATTGAAAACCACCAGGGAAATATTACGATTTCTAGTGAGATGAATAAAGGTACTACCATAACAGTTGCTCTACCACTAAAAGACTAAATGAATACCAAAAAGCCATGAATTGAATCATGGCTTTTGTTGTTTCTTAGGAATGTGACGTCACGAATGTTTCTAATCGGTCTAGTGCTTTTTCTAGTGTTTCCATTGAGTAGGCATATGATAACCTTACATAACCTTCTCCATAGCTTGAGAAAGCACTCCCTGGTACAACGGCTATTCCAGCTTCTTTTACAAGCTTCATAGCTAGGTCAAATGATGTCATGCCGAATTTTTCAATAGACGGGAAGAGATAGAAGGCTCCGTTTGGTTTTACAACCTCAATATCCATAGCTACAAGGCGCTTGTATACATAATCAAGACGCTTCATATATTCAAGCCTCATAGGTATAGCATCGTCCACTCCGTTCGTTAAAGCTTCAATAGCAGCCTGCTGACTTATTGATGAAGCGCAAGAAACATTGTATTGGTGGACCTTTAACATATGACGTGTTAGCCATTGGGGAGCAAAAACAAATCCAATTCTCCATCCAGTCATTGAGTGAGATTTTGATAACCCGTTAATCACGATAGTTTGTTCCCTCAATAGACTTGATATCGAATGATGTTTACCTTCAAAGACTAATTCACTGTAAATTTCATCGGATAATATAAAGATATCCTTTCCTTCTAACAGAGTGGCGATATCTCTTAATTCTGTCTCGGATAATGTAACCCCTGTTGGATTTGAAGGGTAGGGTAAAACTACACAACGTGTATTCGGCGTAAGATACTTTTCAATTATATCAGCTGTTAGACGAAAGCCATTTTCTCGTGTGTCAGCATACACGGGAATTGCCCCACAGAGTGTAATAAGTGGCTCGTAGCCAGGATAAACTGGACCTGGAAGAATTACTTCGGAACCAGTTTCTAGAATCGTTCGAAAAACGATATCGATTGCCTGGCTGGCACCTGTTGTAGTAATTACCTCTGTTTCTGGTTTATAGACAAGGTTGTACTTCCTTTCAAGAAATTGACAAGCAGCTGTTCGAAGTTCTATGTAGCCGGCATTATGTGTATAGGTAGTGAAATTTTTTTCAATTGCTTTAATTCCAGCCGTTTTTACATGATCTGGTGTATGAAAGTCAGGTTGACCAATCGTTAAAGAAATAACATCTTTGTAGTCTGCTACCATATTAAAGAATTTACGGATTCCTGAAATTTCAATCGATTGTACATTTTTGTTTATAAGGTGCTCCACGAATTGATTCATCCTTCCAATTTTGTAATACAATTTAACCTATTTTATCGCAAATGGTCAATAAACACCATTCTATCATTCTGAAAAATATAACTCTCTGGGATTATCCTATGTTATGATACTAGAAAAGGGAAATTATGGGGGGGATTTGGTGTTTAACAGTGGCTTCGGCGGCCCGCCAATTTGGATGACTTCATTTGGAACAATTGTCTTTATTATCGTAATAGGTGGATTTATATATGTTATAGGAAAAGGATTAATGACATGGTCGTCAAATAATGCAGCTACACCAGTTACTACTTTTGCAAAGGTTTTATCAAAGCGAACACAGGTATATGGCGGAAGCGGTGAGACTAGGGCAAGAACTGTGTATTTTATTACGTTTGAATTAGGAAATGGAGAAAGAGTAGAACTGCAAGTTAAACCTAAGGATTCAGGCCTCATCGTCGAGGGGGATGAAGGAACTCTTATGTACCAGGGATCTCGTTTTAATGGATTTACTAGAAGGTAAAAAATAACGATTAATCAAGTGATTTCAGTAGGGGTTGAAGAATTGAAAATAATTGATATTTCTCAAGTATTACACAATGACATACCAGTATGGCCAGGGGATACGCCTTTTTCTTTTGAATTAAGCTGGACTAAAGAGGCTTCAGGCTCCGTGAATGTTGGTAAATTAGAGATGAGTGCTCATACGGGTACTCATATTGATGCACCGTTTCACTTTGATAACGATGGAAAAAAGGTGATAGAACTAGATTTAGAACTTTATATAGGGCCAGCATTAGTAGTTGAGAAAAAAAATATTGAGATGCTTTCTCCAGAACACTTTAATGATGTTAATTTTGAGGGAGTCTCAAGGATTTTAATCAAAACTGGATCGTGGATTGAACGAAGTTTATTTCCTAAATCGATCACAGCCTTATCTCCAGATCTTGCACCATTTTTAGCAAAGAACGGGATTAAACTAATTGGAGTAGATGTTCCTTCGGTAGATGTGCTTGATAGTAAGGAATTACCAGCACACCATAGTTTATTAGAAAATGACATTCACATATTAGAAGGGATTGTATTAGATTCTGTAAAAGAAGGTATCTATGAATTAGTAGCTCTTCCACTACCAATAAAGGAAGCTGACGGAAGCCCAGTCCGAGCAATCTTAATCGAGCGATAAGCTTATAAAAAGAAAGGAGGCTATTCAATTAAGAATAGCCTCTTTCTTTTTACCTATTTTCTTGTATAAGCTGGTTATATTTTAGGCTTAACTCTTCAAACAATTGCTTATCATTGTTATCAATAGCCTGATCTATTGACTTCTGCATTCTTTGTAAATTGAAGTGGTAACATATTTCATCTAAAACCATACCTGCATATTGTTCGAACATGAATCGATCAGCTTCTGTAAGATTATAACTTATATATTTTTTATCGTTATTTTTAATAAGTACAAATTGTCTTTTACACGTTTTCATGATAACCCCCTACAGTAAATAATTGTACTGAGATAAAAGCATCGAATACTTCTTAGAAAGTTCCATAAAAAGAACTTTATCTCTGTTAATAAGGGTATGGTCAATTTGTTCCATTAGTTTTGTTTGCTTAAAGGAGAACAGTGACTGATTAATAACCAATTCTGCTTCCTTTTCATACATTGTGGATTCGCTGTTAGTAGACGTAATGATAAGTAATTCGTTCTTTTGCCCGTTTTGGTTCATCTTTAATCACTCCTCCTATCGTTTCTACTATTATTAACTGAAACGAAGAAAAAGTAAAGTATTTTTCTAAAAATTTAGATATATCTGATAATGGGATTTTCCCCCAACTAAAAGTAGCTATATGCTAACCACTCCCATTCAATGGAAAACCTACGGAGCAACTAATTCAACCTTTATTCTGTCCGGGTCTTCAAAAAACACTGCATAGTAATCAGGACCACCTGCAAAGGGGTGTCGATCTTTATATAATAATGGTATGTTTTTGCTCATTAATTTTTCTGTAATCTCGTTTACCTCTTCTTTTGAGTCAAGATGAAAGGCTAAATGATTTAATCCGACTCGACAGCGATGATATGTGACATCATTATAGCGCTCTTCAACTTGAACAAAAACAAGATAGGTATCTCCTAGCTTCCAACTAAACCCTTTGTCCCATTTTTGGAAAGGTTCATACCCTAATTCTGATAATAGCCAGGTCCAGAACTTTTTTGACTTCTCTAAATTAGAAACATAAAGCTCTAGGTGATGGATGATTCCTTTTTTCATAACAATTCTCCATTCTTCGTTTTTAATAAGTTATATATTAATGGATTATCTGGACTCATGTCATCATAAGATAGAATGATAATTAACAAACTGAGGGAGGTTACATTTATGTATCAGTACCCAAATCATTATCAACCATATCCTCAACAATACTCTTATGGTCCTTATTCATATTATTATCAGCAACCACCCATTCAATCAAATAATTCAGCCTATTCCCAAGAATATATAAGACAACAACAAGACACGTTTAGAAGGGTTTGGAATGCCATTAAAAGTGAAGTAGAGCCATTATTCAAAAGATTTCAAGAGTATAATATTGATCGAAGGTTTTTACGTTATCTTTTCAGACAGGTAGTTCAATTTCTAATTGTCACACAAAACCAGTATTCAGGTTCTATTAATCAACGAGTTAATCAAGCCTATAATGCGTTAAGAAAACAGCTAAGCTGGCTATTTAACGTGTTACAAACTTATAATCTTCCAGTAAGAGAATTTGAGAATGCAATTAAGGACCTTATTAGGTTAGTGCTCTCAAATCTAGATTACCAGCCTGAAAAGGACTGGAGTGAATGGGAGGATTTAGGTGGTGTATTAACTTCAGGACCAACCGCTTCATCATGGGGAAGGAATCGCATCGATGTTTTTGTTAGGGGAAGAAATAGACAGCTATATCATAAATGGTGGGACGGTGCTAAGTGGAATGACTGGGAAGGCCTAGGAGGCACTTTAACCTCTGCACCAGCAGCTGTTTCATGGGGGAACAATCGAATAGATGTATTTGCAAGAGGTACAGATCAACAGCTAATCCATAAATATTGGAATGGATCTAGTTGGAGTGGATGGGAGAACCTGGGCGGGACACTAACCTCATCGCCAGCAGTATCTTCTAGAGGTGAGAATCAATTAGATGTATTTGTGCGTGGATCAAATAAAAGGTTATATCAGAAGGTTTGGGATGGAACAAGATGGGGTGACTGGAATGACTTAGGTGGGGAATTAACCTCAGCTCCAGCTGCCATTTCATGGGGAGAAAACCGAGTAGACGTATTTGCAAGAGGTCAAAATCGAGAATTGTATCATAAGTACTGGGATGGCAGGCAATGGTCCGGCTGGGATAGTTTAGGTGGTACCTTGACTTCTAGTCCAAGTGTTGCTTCATGGGGTCCAAACCGCTTAGACGTCTTTGTTAAGGGAACGGATGAACATATTTATACTATCAATTGGGATAAAACTAAATGGAGTGACTGGGAGAGAATTGGAGATAGTGTTACGTCTGAACCAGCAGCAGTTTCATGGGGAAAAGGAAGAATAGATCTTTTTGCAAAAGGACCAAAAGATCAACTTCTCCATAAATGGAAAGAATAAGTCTGTATAAGGGGACCTTTAGGGTTTCCCTTTTTTGCTATTTTGAAGTTGGGTTAATGGAAGTTCTATGCTAAAATAACTTAAATGAAAATTTAAAGTTTTAATAGCCCGGAGGGTAAAGAATGCTATCTATTATAAAACCCCTAATTGTAAATATTACAATTATCTTCTCTCTGACCTTTAATGCGAATTTATTTTTCCCTTTTAATAATAAAACTCCTATTACATATAAACAACAATTGATCTATGGGTTAATTAGTGCATTTGCTGGAATATTATGCATGTTTTATCCTATTGAAAGCCTAGGAGATACGAATTTTGATTTTAGAATGATACCAATCATGATTAGTACTTTGTATGGTGGTTACCTATCGGGCTTCGTTTGCTTAGTGCTTGTTGTGATTGTAAGAAGTATAATAGGTGGCGATTATGTTTTAATTGGTATTATTGTATCTGTTCTTCCTTTTTTAGTAGCTGTTCTTTTAAAGGGATTTTATCATAGGTCTTCAAAAAAAATGGCTACGGGTGCAGTAGTTGTTGCTATTTATTGTTTGTTCTATGTAATTATTCTTTATCATACAGTTGATTTTTTAAATGTTTCCTTTTACTTAGCATATTTTACAGCCTTTCTTGCTACCTATTTTGCACTCATATTTATCATAGAAAAGCTCATCATTGCTAATCAGCAATTTAAAGAAACGGTCTATTCGGACAAGCTTTCAATGATTAGTCAAATGGCTGCATCTATAGCTCATGAAATTAGAAACCCTATTACCACCGTAAGAGGTTTTATTCAATTTCTTCATAAAGATACTAATGATGAAAAACTTAAGCAGTTTGCACCACTTATTCTTGAAGAATTAGATCGGACGAATAAGATTATTACAAATTATTTAAAGCTTACCAAGCCTTCAGATACTGATTTTTCAAAGGTTGAAATTGATACAGTAATTAAGGACTCAATAGAACTACTGCGCCCGCTTGGAATGTATGATAATGTGACCATACTCTATCAAGGAAGTGGGAATCATTATGTTTATGCTGATGAACATCATTTAAAACAAGCTTTACTAAATGTTATTAAAAATGGAATTGAAGCGATTGAAAATGGTGGTTTTGTAAAAGTTACGAAACGTCCAGGTGATGATAAAAATACGGTAGTTATAGAGATTGAGGACAATGGCAAAGGTATGACTCAAACGCAGCTAGAAACAATTGGGTTGCCTTATTTTACAACAAAAACAAAAGGTACGGGCCTTGGAAGTATGATTACTAACCGTCTTATTCGAGATATGAATGGGAAAGTTGAGTATGAAAGTAAACTGAACAAGGGAACGAAGGTTTTAATCATCCTTCCAACAATTGAGATGAAATAATTTCTACAATAGTTTTTTAGAGTATATTATAAAAAAATAAGAGGCTGGAACAAAAGTATTTTAACTAAATAGAAACTGATCAAAGCTTTAGAAAGTAGTTATACCGCTTCTGAAATATACTTCGCTTTCCGCGGGAAGCAGGCAAGCCTCCTCGTGCTAAGCACTGCGCGGTCTAGCCATTGCTTTTCATCCCGCAGGAGTCTACGTATATTTCATCCGCTAAGGTATTACTTTGTTCGGAGTTCTAGTTAATCACCTAAGTTATGTCCCAGCCTCTTACTTTTTAGATCATTGTTTTGTTATTTTTCTTGTAATAGGATCCACAATAAAGGTTTCACTGGTATTTCTTTCTAAATGATTGACTTGAATTATATAGTTATCATTTTCTTCTCGGACGAAAAAAACTGCAATATTGCCATTATTATCTATATTAAGGTGTTCACGCAGTAATTCTTCGGCTTCAGCTCTCGACAAATAATCGTTCGTTGTCCTATTCATGTTAACATGATCACGGGCTTCAATTAGTATTTCTTCATCAGTTTGAACACCATCATCAAAAGTATGTGTTAGTCCTTCATCATTACTGTTTCCTGGGGTAGGTGATGCAGTATCTGAATTATTTGCGGTGCAGGCTGTAGTTAACAATGTAAGGAAAATAAAAAACAACCACTTTTTCATAAGTTCATCCCCTTTTGTTCTAATTTTGTTTCTCTTAGTATGAGATGAAATTACTTATTTATTCCTTTGTTGGTGGAATGTGATGAAGAAGTACCATAGTGAAGCCCAAATAAAAAAGATTTAGACAAGGTGTACCTTCATATACATAATACAGGTGTATGATGAAGGGATGTGATGAGTATGCCTCGATATATTTGGGGGGTAGATTCAGCAGCTACTGTCAATGATGAACTATATAGTTGTGTGAAATCTAATTTCGGAACACCGCGCTACTGGGGAAGGTATTTAACAGAGGTACCAAATGTCTCAGAAGGGCTAACAAAACGTGAAATAGCCTTTATTCAGAGTAAAGGAATGAAACTTCTACCCATTTATAATGTATTTTCCGAGGCCCTAGGCTATTCTAAGGGGCAAGTTGCCGCTAGGAATGCGGTGTTTCATGCAAGGAGACTAGGAATACCAAATAATGTTGCAATATTCGCTAATGTGGAGCGGTTTTTTGAGGCAGATGAGGCTTGGATTAGAGGCTGGGTTGAAGCATTATATCCTACTGGATATCGCCCAGGAATTTACCATGATCCAACTGAAGGCCCGTTTGCAGTAGAATATTGCAAAGCAGTTGCTGAAAATAATCAAGTGGCTGTCCAAACAATCTTGTGGAGTGCTGAGCCAGATCCAGGTCCAACAAAGGATAGAAATGCACCAGCATTTAAACCAGCTAAGCCTAATTGCCAAGGAAACGTATGGTTATGGCAATATGGAAGAGATGCACCTGAATGCCCGATTGACACAAATCTAGCGGATAGTAGGTTGTTACAATATTTATATTAATAAACTCCCCCAGCCTTTTATCAATGTGCTGGGGTAGTTTTTTGTCTGTTTTTGTCGAATATTTTTATAAATTTACACAATCTATCTTTAAAGATTGTTCGTGAGAGAATATAATAGTAGAGACTAGCTATGTGGAAGGAAGAAGCGTATGGATGATAAAAAAGGCATTTTACTAGAAAGTGGAACAAATGAACTAGAAATCGTTGAATTTAGTATTGGTACAAATAAATTTGGTATCAATGTTATAAAAGTAAAAGAGATTATGAATCCAGTTGCTATTACCAAAATACCTCATTCTCATAAGAATGTAGAAGGGATCATTGAACTTCGTGGAGAGGTTTTGCCGGTAGTGAATGTTGCTACAGCTCTAGGGTTCGAGCAATCAGCAGATCCAACATTAGATAAATTTATTGTTACTGAATTCAATAAACAAAAAATTGTGTTTCATGTGCATCAAGTCACACAAATCCATCGAATCTCTTGGGATAAAATTGAAAAACCATCCACTGTGTATCAGGGTCTTCAGAGTCATGTAACTGGAGTAATAAAGCTAAATGGAGAAGTACTTTTATTGCTTGACTTTGAAAAAATAGTAGTAGATATCAATCCTGATTCAGGAATAAATGTTAATCAAATAAAAAAGCTAGGTCTTAGAGAACGTTCTAATAAAAAGGTAGTAATAGCTGAGGATTCACCTTTATTAAGAAAACTATTACATGATACTTTGTCTGAAGCTGGATACGATAATCTTGAGTTTTTTGAAAATGGAAAAGATGCTTTTTCTTTTTTGGAAAGCTTAGTGGAAGAGAATCTGTGCATTGAAGAACATGTGCAAATGGTAGTAACAGATATTGAAATGCCACAAATGGACGGTCACCATTTAACAAAGAGAATAAAAGCTGACTCTCGTTTAACCAAGTTACCAGTATTAATCTTCTCTTCACTTATAACTGATGACCTTCGACATAAAGGACAAATGGTTGGTGCTAATGGACAAGTTAGCAAACCTGAAATAGGAGAGCTAGTTAACTTAATAGATGAACATATTTTGTAGGTGAGAAAAGAGACTGATGTCTCTTTTTTTGCAATTTTTAGGGAATAATTTTCAAAATGAGATAGATAACTATAAAACGATTGTCGGATATTGTAATATGGTATTAGTAGGAGTTTTTTTGAAAGTTGGGTTGTTATGGATAAGTATAAAAAGAAGTTAATGGATAATATGAACAAACAATTAGGAGATTGGTTTGAAGAAAATGAATCGGTACCCCATGAAGATATGTATCGATTTCTTCATTCAGTTGCGGGTACTGCATCGAGTATTGGCTTACATGCAATCGGTGACACAGCAAGGAAATTAATGAATTCTTTAAACGAAGATGATAGTAAACTATGGAATATAAAAGATTTAAAAGTATTCTTATTTGAACTATTAACTATTATATATGACAACGACCTTGAGGATGAAGTAATATCAGAAGCACCGTTAATGACTATGAAGGGTAATGAGCCTGTTATTTTACTTATCGATGATGAAACCAGCATGTTAATGTACTTAAAAGAAGAGCTTCAAAAACAAGGTTGGATGGTTAATGCCATTGCAAATCCAATTAAGGCAATTTCAGCCTTTTACGATATTCAACCTGATTGTGTGATTATCGATGTTTATATGGGTCAAAAGAGTGGCTTTGAAATATTGGCATTCTTGAAGGAGAAAGTGAAACAACAATTCCTTCCTACAATTATGATTAGCTCTGACAATAGTAAAAATATACGTATGCAAAGTTATCAAATGGGTGCTGATGATTTCATTGCTAAGCCCTTTGAACTTGATGAATTAACTGTAAGAATAAGACGTCATATAGAACGGAAAAATTTAATTGATAACCTTTTGTTAGTTGATGAATTAACAAGGGTTTACAATCGAAAATATCTTATTCAGGCCTATGACCAATTACGATCTGAACTAATTCGTAATAAAGAGACTTTTTCTATTGTAATGATTGATATTGATCATTTTAAAAGGGTAAATGATATCTATGGTCATTTGGTCGGGGATCAAGTTTTAAAACAGTTTGCTTCTTTCTTAACAAATCATAGTAGACCAGGAGATATTGTGATTCGTTTTGGTGGAGAAGAATTTATTCTGTTATTACCCGAGCTATCTGTTGATGAATCAAAAAAGGTAATTGAGCGCCTAATTTTAAAATTTAGAGATACGAAACTAGGTACCGAAAATGGCGATTTATCTTGTACTTTTTCTGCTGGTGTAGTCGAAGTGAATAATCCTACACAGTCTTTAGAGGAGTGGCTGTTATTAGCAGACAATGCCTTATATGACGCAAAGGAATCTGGAAGAAATCAGGTGAAAGTTGCAAATCAAGTACTGAACGGTACGCACCAAAAAGTTGTTAAGGTTGCTGTTGTTGATGACGATCCAATCATCAGAACAATGCTTGTTGATCTATTGGAAACACTGGGTAAAGAAGTTCAGCATCATTTAGAAATCGAATCGTTTAAAGATGGGTCAGCTTTTATAAATAATGAGTGGTCTCATACAGAACACCGATATTTAATTATTCTAGATGGTATTATGCCAAGAATGGATGGCATAGAGGTACTCCAGCAATTACGTTCAAAGAATTCAGATCGTTATACGGTTATCATGTTAACATCTAGAAAAAGTGAACGGGATATTGCTAGAGCTCTACAGTTAGGTGCGGATGACTATATTACGAAACCATTCAAGTTACTAGAATTGGAAACAAGAATACGCCATTTATTAAAAAGGATGAAGTAGGTTGTTGAAAAATGAAATAGTGTACTTCTTACTCTGCCTTTCTATATTAATAATCCTACTATTCCTATTATTGGTTTATCTAATGATCAGAAAGGCGATAGAGAATAATCAACGAGCAAAAATTGATAGGTATAAAGAAAAGCACAGAGACCAAATGTTTTCCTATATCTATAAAAATAATATCACGAGAATGCTCGTACCTGATAATGAAACTAAATTGCGAGCGTTAGAGGAATTATTAGGAGACTTCGCAAATGTTTTAACAGGTGAACAAGCTGAGCAGAATATAACACTCTTTGCGACTGAACATTTTGTTGAAAATTACCGCAAAAACTTAAAAAGTAGAAGATGGAGTTTACGAATGAATACTCTTTACATGATTGAGGAATTCAATCTATCCATGTTGATGCCTGAAGTAATTGAGTTATACCAATCCAAAAAGGTAACTAAAGCAGAAGAAAGTCAAATTTTACAATTAATGTCAAGGTTTGATTATCCTGAGTTATTGGATAGTGTACTTAATCCTTTGTTTACCATGTCGGAATTTACGTATCGATCAGTTTTCAATAAAATGTCTCCAAGTACACTTGAATATACTATTGCGAAGTTCCACCAGTTACCTTACCATTTGCAACTTCCATTAATAGATATTATTGGGGTGAAAAACTTAGTTCATAAGGGTCTATTCTTAGAGAAATTACTTAGGGCTTCATCAGTTAAGGATGAAACAAAAATTAGGGTCTTAAAAGCAATAGCAGAGATAGGGTACCCACTCGAGCGGTCATTAGTTGTAAGCTTCTTACGTTCATCTAATTGGGCTGTTCGAATGATGGCAGCAAAAGTCGCAGGTATGTTAAGGGAAGATGCACTAATCCATGATCTTAAACTTTTAATAATAGACCAACATTTCTCAGTCCGTACACAAGCAGCAAAATCACTTCTTCTATACCCAAACGGCAAGGTCTTACTAGAGGAAATCATTCAAAATACTGACGATATCTATGCTCGAGACATGGCAATTGATTGGTTAGAAAGAGGAAGAAACTATGAATTACGTTAGTGATCTATGGCATCAATTCATAGTAATTTCTAGTTCTGTTATTTTTATTTACATGTCAGTGGTTATCATTTTTTATTCGGTATTGTTAGTAACATCCATTTTCCAGCTTAGAAGAGAGTACCAATTGGACGATGAAGAGCCTTACGAAGAAATTCTCCAGGTTAGTTACTCAAAGCCTGTTTCTATTTTAGTGCCTGCTTATAATGAAGGCGTTGGAATCTATAGCAGCGTACGATCTTTACTGAGTATCGAGTACCCTGAATATGAGGTAGTTGTTATAAATGATGGGTCTAAAGATAATACTCTCGAAAAGTTAATAGAACGATTTAGTTTAGTGAAAACAAATCATGTTATACAGAAGAAGATCGAGACAAAGGAAGTAAAAGCGGTTTATCGTTCTACTATTTATGATCATCTAATCGTAGTGGATAAAGAAAATGGTGGTAAGGCAGATGCGTTAAATGTAGGCATAAATGTCTCAAGGTATCCATATTTTTGCTCAATGGATGGAGATTCAATATTAGAGAGAGATGCATTTATTAAAGTCATGAAACCAATTATTGAATCAGATGGTGAAGTGATAGCATCTGGAGGTAGTGTCCGAATTGCAAACGGTTGTAAAATTGAAAGCGGGGAAATCGTTAGTGTTGGCTTGCCTTCAAAACCACTTGTTGTTATGCAAATTATTGAATACTTAAGGGCGTTTTTAATGGGAAGAATTGGGCTTAGTAAACACAATCTATTACTAATTGTGTCAGGGGCCTTTGGAGTTTTTTCTAAACAATGGGTTATTGAAGCTGGAGGGTATTCGCATACTGTTGGTGAGGATATGGAGCTAGTGGTTAGGCTTCATCGACTAATAAAAGAACGTAAAGCTGATAAAAGAATTGTTTATGTAGCAGACCCTGTCTGTTGGACAGAGGCCCCTGAGTCGCTGACATATTTAAGAAGACAAAGAAATAGATGGCACAGAGGTTTATTTGATAGCTTATGGACTCATCGTAAATTAATGTTCAATCCGAAATATGGTTCAATTGGTTTTGTTTCAATGCCTTATTTCTTTTTCATTGAGTTTTTAGGTCCTGTTGTTGAACTTTTTGGGTATTTCATTATGGGGACATCGATTTTCTTAGGTGGAATTTATATTGAATTTGCTATTCTGCTCTTCCTATTGTCAATTTTATATGGGTCTGTCTTTTCAATGGCAGCTGTTTTGCTCGAGGAATGGAGCTTACGGAAGTTCCCTAAGGTAACCGATATTCTAAGGCTGTTTTTATATTCTTTAACAGAAACCCTATGGTACAGACCCTTAACGGTAGTATGGAGATGTGAGGGGATTTTACACTTGTTACGACGTAAACAGGGTTGGGGAGAAATGATTAGAAAAGGTGTGTCGAATGACTAAGCGATTGAAAATAAAGTTACCGATATTTCTGCTATTTATCTTAGTTATACTAGCAGTTATGACTTCTCCTTTTTGGGGATGGCAGTTAAAGCCTAAAAAAACGCTAGAGGTCTTAATTCTCGATAAGACAGTTCCTGATGAGACATATAGGGAGCATAAGGGTGTAATGTGGGCATTAAATCATTTGAAGTATGTACAATCGGACGGAACTAAATACCATCTAATTAATGATTATATTGGATTTTACCCAAAGAAAAAGAATGAGTATGGAATTAGAAATCTACCAGAAAACTTAGACCCTTACCAAATGATTTATATAGCGGATGGGTATGGAGTGTATGAGGAAGAATTCTATGAAAGTAATCAGTTAGGAGAACGTTCGGATATTATTTACGGTGGAATGACTAGTGAAGAAATTGCACGTATTAGAGAGGCTGTCTTTAAGAATGGAACAACTCTTGTTGCGGAATTTAATACATTTGCAAGTCCCACCCCATCAAATGTAAAAGAAGAATTTTATCAACTACTGAATATTAATTGGACGGGGTGGATTGCTAGGTATTTTGAAGATCTTAATAGTGATGAAGTACCCGTTTGGATAAGAACAAATTATGAATCTCAGACTGGTAAGAGCTACCAATTTAATGGTTCTGGTTATGTATTTGTAAATGAAAGTAATAAGGTCGTTATTTTAGACAAGTCACAAATAGGTAAAGAGGGTGTAACCTTTACCTTTACAGAAAATGGAGAAAGTTATTTTGGCGAACAAACGGAGGTAACCTATGACTATTGGTTTGATGTAATTACTCCAAAAAATGAAGAAGAAGTTCTCGCTAATTATAATCTTACTGTTAATGAGAGTGGTAAAGATCTTTTAAGAGCCAACGATATCCCTTTACAGTTCCCAGCTGTCGTTCAACATAGAAATGATAGGTACACCTCTTATTACTTTGCAGGAGACTATGCTGATCAAGCGGAACTACCAGGATTATATCAGACGGTAGGTTTTACTACCTGGAAGAAATGGACGACCCCAAGTAGTCAGGCAGGAACTTTGCCATTCTTTTGGAAAGCCTATCTCCCAATGATGGAAGTTATTTTTGAAGAGACACAAGGTTTACAAAAAGCTACAAGTACAAAAGTAGAGTTTGCCAGGGAAAATGGAGTAAAGGTTGGAGCTAAAGTAAGTGACAACTATCTACAAATTTATAAAAATGGGAAATGGGAGGATATTCTAGTAAAAGGTGTCAACATGGGAATCGCGAAGCCTGGTTCATGGCCTGGTGAAACTAACATTTCAAAAGCGGAATATTATCGCTGGTTTACCCAAATTGGTGATATGAATGCGAATGTTATTAGGGTTTATACGATTCATCCTCCAGCATTTTACGAGGCTCTGTACGAATACAATAAAATTGCTAAAACACCTCTTTATTTACTGCATGGGGTGTGGGTAAATGAAGACATATTCCATAAATCACAAGATGCATTTGCAGTTGAAAATACAGAGGAATTTAAGTCTGAAATTAGAGATGTCATTGATTTGATCCACGGGAATGCTAGTTTAGCAGAAAGACGGGGTCATTCAAGTGGGGAATATAAATACGATGTTTCACCTTATGTATTGGGATGGATTCTAGGAGTTGAGTGGGATCCGACTGTTGTGTTAGCAACAAATGATAAGCACCATAAGATGGAGGACTACAAAGGGGAGTTTATCTATACTCAGAATGCAAATCCGTTTGAGATTTGGCTTGCAGAAATGATGAACTTTACGATTGAATATGAGGAATCCAACTATGATTGGCAGAGACTTGTTAGTTTTACAAACTGGCCAACAACTGATTTACTCGATCATCCAAGTGATCCTCATGGTCATGAGGATATGGTTTCTGTAAATCCAAATGTTATCTACTCAACAGATCAAATGTATTCAGGTCTATTTGCTTCTTATCACTTTTATCCTTATTATCCAGATTTCCTTAACTATGAACAGAATTATGTAGAATATAAGGATCATCGTGGTGAGAAGAATAATTACGCTGGTTATTTAAATGAAATGAAGAAAAACCACCGATTACCGATTGTGGTAGCAGAGTTCGGAGTACCCGGTTCTCGTGGATTAACCCATCGAAATGTTCATGGTAGAGACCAAGGCCATCATAGTGAAGAAGAACAAGGGTATTATAATACTCGTTTATTCGAAGATATCGTTCAAGAAAATATGGCTGGTGGGATTGTTTTTACATGGCAGGATGAGTGGTTTAAACGAACATGGAATACAATGGATTATGATAATCAAGATCGTAGACCATATTGGTCAAATGCCCAAACCAATGAGCAACAATTTGGATTGTTGAGTTTTGATCCTACTTCGAGTTACAAAAACATGTTAAAGGTTGATGGAGATCCTTCTGATTGGAATGATAAAGGGATTGAGCCAGCAATCACATCGAATGGAGAAGTAACAAGTGTGTTTGTAACTAGTGATGAGCGGTACCTATATCTCCGTCTAGATTATAAAGAGAAGTTTGACGAAATGAATACTTATATTTTGTTTGATACCATACAGAATCAGGGGCAAGCCTCCGTTCCAGGGCTAGATAACTTGAAAACTGAAGAACTCGATTTTGTCCTAGAGCTTAAGGGGGAAGAACAATCAAGATTGTTAATAGATAGTTATTATGATACGTTTTACTATCATTACGGCAATGCTATCCCAGAAAATAAAAGGACTGAAAATATTTCTGAAAAAAATAATGGTGTATTCCATCCGATTCGTTTAGCTTTAAACAAAGAAGTAACGATTCAAACGGAGAATGGTGAAAACAAAACTCTTTCATTTGATTATTATGAAACAGGAAAGCTAGCATTTGGAAATGGAAATCCTACTTCGGAAGATTATAATTCACTCACGGATGCTAGTTTGAATAAGTCACGTAATATTATCGAATTAAGATTGCCATGGCAGCTCCTTAACTTTAAAGACCCAAGTTTAAATGAAGTAATGGGAGATATTTGGAGTGAAGGTGGCCTTGAGAATAGTCAGATAATTGATAAGGTGAAAATAGGAGTAGTTGCAAAAAAGGGTAATATTGAAACAGTACCCCGAACAACCGGTTCAAGCTTTGTTCCTTCTAGGTTCTATGAGTATACCCTTCCAGTGTGGGAAGAACCTACCTATCATGAACGATTAAAGCAGTCCTATTATATAATGCAGGACCTTTATAAAAGTATAGATTTCAAGGAGTGAGAAGAGTGGCTAAATTATTATTAGCGGAGGACGAAGAAGTCCTTCGCATGCTCATTGTGGATACGCTTGAGGATGAGGGTTATGAAATCGATGAAGCATGTGATGGGCAAGAAGCTTATCAATTCATAAGTGAGAATGAGTATGATCTCATTATTCTAGATTTTATGATGCCTGTGATGACTGGACTGGAAGTGATAGAAAAAATAAGAGTCATGCCTAACAAACAGGACGTTAAGGTAATGATGCTCTCAGCTAAGAATCAGCAGTCAGACCAAGAACAAGTCTTAAATGCAGGTGCAAACTATTTTATGTCCAAGCCATTCAGTCCTTTAGAGCTAGTAAAGAGAGTTGAGGAGATACTTAGTGAAGGAAAATAAAGTAAATAAGTACTTTAGGAAAAGTTTGGCTAGGAAGTTTTTTCTGTTAATGAGTATCTTCTTTATCATTTCTTTTATAAGTGCAACCTTTTTCCTCTGGTATCAGAACCATTTATCAGAAGTCTACCTCGAAAGAAACAAGATAATAGAGAAAAAAGAAAGAACAGCACAACGGCTAGACCAAGCTTTTAATCGCGCATTCTTCGAAATGAGAGGTTATATAGCTTTTGAAAAAACGTTGATGAAGGATACTGCTCTTAGACAGAGAGAGGTTATTAATGGTCTTATTTCAGATCTTGAGAAGTTAATCGAAACAAATGAAGATATTCTATTTTATAATGCCGTTGTTGAATTCGAAAAGTATTACTTCGAAGAATCAGTACCAATTGTATTAGATTATCTTAAAGATGGAGATTTAGAAGCCATCACGACCTATGCTAGCGCTGGGGTAACGGCAAGAGTAAATGAATTTCAAACTAGACTTACAAATTATCGATTAGCACAAGATGACAATGTAGAGGTTAACTTTAAAGAGCTAAATAATCGTATTAATGACAGCCAATTTGCCTTCATTTTATTTTTAGGAGCAATCCTTTTGATTTTGTTGATAGTAACTAGATTTATGGCCCTACAAATTGGCAAGCCATTAAGAGAATTAGCGATAGCAGCAGGAGATGTTGCGAACGGCAAAATGGTCAGCCTTTTAGGACAAACTCATCGTGATGACGAACTTGGGGCCTTATCTCGATCATTCAATAAGATGGTTCAAAGCATTTATGAGAATGAGCAGGACTTAACAGCTCAAAATGAAGAATTGCATGCTCAGCAAGATGAATTGCATAGTCAACAAATTGAGCTTCAACGAGCAATTTCAATTATGCAAAATCGTGAGTTAGAGCTTGAACGTAGAAATGAGCTAATTAATGGGATAGCAAACTCCCTTGATAAACAGCAAGTTCTACAAAGCATTGTTGAAAACATGTGTAAATTAATAGAAGCAGACTGTGGTGTAATTGCTCTCCTTCATTCAAAAGGTGACTATGCTGGATATGGTATTTCCACAGAAAGAGTAAATCAGTTTATGAGTAACCTTGAAAATGGACAACTTAGCCGAATTATCCAAAAGAAAAAAGGATACTCAATCAAACGGAGTTATATAGAAGAAGAACAAGGCTATCATACGCATAATTTCTATTGCTATGATCTCTATTTGCCTGTTGTATCATTCGCTAATGAAGTCGAAGCTGTTATGGTCTATACTCGTTATGGAAATGATTTTACAAAAGAAGAGATTGAGGAATTCGAAGCTTTAGCAAAACAAATCTCCATTTCACTTGAAAATGTTAAGTTATTTGAACAAACTGAAGCAGATAGACTATTAACACAAGACATCTTAAATACGTTACATGAAGGCATTCTACTAGTAGATCAAAATGGAAAAGTGCTGCAGGTAAACGATCAAGTTTGCCAATTGCTAGAGTGCAAGGATCCAGTAACTTTGATCAATGCGCCTTTCTCAAACTGGACAAAAGACTTTGAAAAAGTAGTCGAAAACAATAGGGAATTGCTAGACTTCTATCAGGATGCACTTATGAACAACAGTAGTAAAGAGCAATCGTTTATCTATCATATTAAAGAGCCAATGAAACGCGTTATACATGTGTATTGTGAACCATTATTTCGAAACAAGCAAAAAATTGGTACGGTTCTTGTTCATCGAGATATCACAAAAGAATTTGAAGTGGACCAGATGAAGTCCGAGTTTGTAAGTACCGTTAGTCATGAATTACGGACACCTTTGGCGAGTGTACTTGGTTTTACAGAGCTTCTTCTCCACAAAGAACTTAAGCCGGAACGACAGAAAAAATACCTAACAACAATCTATCAAGAAGCCAAGAGGTTAACCGCCTTAATTAATGATTTCCTTGATGTTCAACGTATGGAAGCAGGAAAGCAATCGTACGAAAAAAAGTATGAGGATATCATTCCAATTATCAAAGGTGTAATAGAAACAAACCAGGTAAATTCTAAAGAACATTCAATAAAACTCATTAATAATGCAAGCGAAACAATTATCTTATGTGATAAAGATAAAATATCACAAGTCTTTAATAATTTGATTAGCAATGCTATTAAGTACTCACCAGATGGTGGAGATGTCATCCTTACTGTATTTGAGGAGGATGAGTATTTAAAAGTGGATATTCGTGATCAAGGACTAGGTATCCCAACTGATGCGATTCCGAATCTTTTCCAGAAGTTCTATCGAATTGATAATTCTGATCGAAGAAAAATAGGTGGAACTGGATTAGGATTAGCTATTGTTAAGGAAATTGTTGAAGCACATGAAGGATATGTGGGGGTAAGGTCAAGTCTAAAAGAAGGTAGCACCTTTACGATTACATTCCCACAAATTAAAGGACATCAATCTGCTACGTCTGAACCTTCCTTAGCAAAATCATTAAAACATGCAGATGTTGTCATTGTGGAAGACGATATGAATCTTGCTTCTTTATTGTCAGCAGAGTTGAAAGAAAGTGGACTACATGTTAAGCATTATAAAGAAGGTAAGGAAGCGCTAATCGGGATAAAGGGTCATCCACCTGATGCAATTGTTCTTGACATAATGTTAGCAGAAAAAGGAATGGATGGCTGGGATATTATTCGAGAGTTGAAAAGTGATACAAAGTTATCTTCTATACCGGTTTTCATCTCTTCAGCACTTGAGGAAAAGGAAAAAGGGGTTGCTCTTGGTGCAAATGATTATTTAATAAAACCTTATTCCCCTAGTAAGTTAACCAATACGATTTTGCAAACATTACTCCAAAAAGACCGAACTGGGGAAATTCATATACCAAAACCAGAAAAAGACTAAAAAAAGCAGATAAGGTTCGTGCACCTTATCTGCTTTTTAAATCAATTTTAAAAGTAACTTTCACCAAGCTTTTTAAACATAGGTTTTGAGAATTTTCTCTTATCTTGTTTGTTATTAAGAGGAGATTCCTCCCTAATCCCTACATATTGCTGTAAAAGATTTTTCGCTTGCTGGAGTGATAGATGTGTTTTGGGGTTTCGATAGGATTGATTTAGGGTTCCAAGGTGTGGTAACTCATCGAAGTCCTTTTTTGATGGAGGCATATGAAAATAATAGTCTCCTGCTGAAACTAAAACATCAGATTGTTGCTGACTGTTTTTCGGATTTCTTGAAAAATGTAATCCCTCTCTTTTAGCTTTACCTTCAACTAAAAGCTTTTCTAATGCCTTCCGCTTTAAGAGATAGAGATATTTAGGATTAGTCGCAGTTTTCGCATGTCGATTGACAATGAAGATTGCCTTTGCGAGGTTTTGAACAGTTGGTGATAATGGAGTATGGTTTTCTTCGTTATTCATCATTTCTCTCCTTTCTATATACCATTATACTGACATTTTCGACTTTTGCAAATTAGTGTTGAAAAAGAGCAACTAGTTAACTAGTCGCTCTTTCATTCTTTTTATGCTCTGTATCCAGAATGTTAATAAAAATATCTATAAAATGGGGGTCCCACTGTGAACCCTTTCCTTCTTCTAGTATTTGTAGAGCCTTTGAAATCGGCATTCCTTTACGATAAGGTCTATCTGAAGTCATCGCATCAAATGCATCGGCAACAGCCATTATTCTTCCGAAAACAGGGATTTCTTCACCTTTTAGTTTATCTGGGTATCCTTTACCATCCATTCGTTCATGGTGATGTCTTACTCCAGGTATTAAAGGGGCAATAGCTTCACTTGGTTGTATTTGAGAAAGGATTGAAGCCCCAATAACAGGATGTTTTTTTATTTCATCAAATTCCTCTTCTGTTAATCTTCCATCCTTTAATAGTACGTTATCTCTAACTCCAATTTTCCCAATATCATGTAGTAGGGCTGATTTCTTTAGCAAATCGATTTCCTCTTCAGAAAAATTTGCTTGTTTTGCAATTTTAACAGAGTATTCTGCAACTCTAATGGAGTGTCCGGCAGTGTAGGGGTCCCTTGCGTCAAGTGTCATTGCAAATGTTGAATAAAAGCTATTCATTAATTGTTGGTTCATTCTTTCTCTATCGCGTAGACCATCTACCATCATGTTAAACCCTGATATAACGCGTGAAAATTCATCAGAATAACTATCCTCTGCAATCGTATATCTTCCTTGTTCAATCATTTTCATATTTTGTTGAAGTTGCTCGATTGGTTGAGAAATATCTTTATACAATAGATAAGCTCCATAAATGGCTGATAAGATAGCAATAAAAAGAACAACAATAGCCCAGCTCCAGTAATCAGAAAACTGTGCTATATCAAACTCTTGAAGTCTGATTTGGGATGCTAAGCTGAATAATAAGAGAGGAAAAACCCCAATAAATAAGGAACTAAATAAAAACTTTTGTTGGATTGAAACAAGTACCTTTCCGTGTAGTGAAATATCCTCACTATAGAGTGAGGCTGCTTTGTTTCTTAAGTAGTCCAAGATTGGTTGTATTGCTTTTGTTGTTAAAAAGAATTCAATTAACCCATGCATGGCAGCTACTAAAATAGCACCAGCGATTGCTAGTAGAATATAACGGTATGGAAAAGAGATAAGCCCAAAATATATTAAAACAAAAGTTATACTAACAGCAGGGATAGTTAACCCAAATAGATGTGGTCCGAATATTCTTCTAAGGGTTAAAATTGGAAACCGGTGAGTCTGGATATAGGCCCTTTCAATGTCTTCAAGTGATGGTAGATCTTGATTGAACGCTATTTGAATTGGATGTGTATGTCTGCGAAAAACAATTAACTCTGCTATGAACATAATTACTATCGATGTGAACAAAGTAACTAAAAGATAAATGGTTTCAGAGGTTGAAAGCGAGAGGGTAGAAAATATAAATATACCACCTACACCAACAACAGCAATAAAGGAACCTAAACAATAGTTAATTAAGGTACGTTTAATAAAATTTTGATAAATAGTCATAGTTAAACCTCACACTTTTAAGTAATCTCTATTATACACAAAAATTAGATAGTGTAATGACTAACTTACTTTTAACAGTTGATAAAACTAAATTTTAACCTTGAAGAGCTTTGTCATAATATGTAGAATAATATATACATACAATATGTTTTGTAAGGTAATTTTACTAGTACTAACTTTAAGGAAAATATTTTATAGATAATTCATAATAATGAAGCTCTATGATTGTAGAGGATTGGTAAAGTGGAAAAGCGCAAAGGGTCTATCGGCAGAAATTTAAAGAGCATCATGAATAATGAGAAAATGGAGAATGATATATTTCAAATCATTCTAAAATATATTGAAGATCTTATCTATATCATGAAAGTAGACAATAACAATACTTTTAGATATCTATATGCAAATGAAAATGCATTAAAACAAGCAATGCTAATCCCCGATTACATTGGTAAAACGTTTCACGAAATCCTTCCAGAACGTATAGCCGTTCATCTTCAAGACCAATATGAAGGAGTAATTAGTTCCAGATCTGTATTTTCCTTTCAGGATCTGGTTACCCTTCCAAACGGAAGGGACGTGTACAGTGAGTCAATACTTACTCCTATTTTTGATGAAGAAAACGTCATTCGGTATGTTGTTAGTATAACGAGGGATATAACCAATCGTGTAAATGAAAATAAAAAACTTATTGAGAGCACTGAAAGGTATAAATCACTAGTTGATCATAATATGGATGCAGTCATGTCTCTAGATTTAAAGGGGAACATTCTTCATGCAAATCCATCAACGGAAAATATTTTTGGGAATTATGAAGAGCCTTTAAATGATAAATCGATTTTTAACTTAATAGATGATAGTGACGTTGACAACTTTCGAGATATTTTCCAAGAAACATTAAACGGGAAACCAAGTGAGTTAATGGAATGTAAGATAAAGCATAGAGAAAATAGAAACATATTCGTTCATGTGAAAACAGTACCAATCATTGTCAGTGGAGAGGTTAGTGGCATTTTCGCAATTGTAAAAGATATTACCGAACAGATTAACTATCAGCAAATGATGAAACACATGGCTTTTTTTGACCAACTAACTGGTTTACCAAATCGAAGTTCATTAAAGGAAGACTTAACGAATATTGTTTTAAAAGCCAATCAAATAAAGCAACATTTCGCCATTATGTACTTAGATTTAGACAGGTTTAAGTTCCTAAATGATACTTTAGGACATAATGTTGGTGATGAAGTTCTCATTCAAGTTGCGAATCGTTTAAAAAGTATAGACGTAAAAGGTTACACTATATATCGTCAAGGTGGAGACGAATTTATTGTTCTCTTAGAGAATTCAACAGTTGAAAAATCTAGCCTTCTAGCAGATATGATATTAGAAGTATTTAAAATGCCGTTTACATTTTCTCAGCAGGAATATTTCATGACTACTAGTATTGGAATTAGTTGTTTCCCTAATGATGGAATAGATGGAGAGACCTTAATAAAAAATGCTGATACTGCTCTTTATCAAGTTAAGGAACGTGGAAAAGGCCATTATCAATATTATCGTAAGGATATGAAAAAGGGTACCTCTCAAACCATGCTACTGGAGACGGGTCTTAGAAAGTCGATAGAACGTGATGAATTAGTTCTTTTGTATCAACCTCAGATTGACTTACTAACAGGTGAAACTACAAGCTTTGAAGCGCTTATTAGGTGGAATCACCCAGAGCGTGGTTTTATTTCTCCAGGAGAATTCATCCCACTAGCCGAAGAAACTGGTCTTATCATTCCGATAGGAGAATGGGTTATAGAAAAGGTTTGTAACAAACTTAGAGATTGGAAAGAATCGGGGCATAGTAATATTTCAATCGCTGTCAATTTATCACCCAGACAGTTTCAACAGCCTGGATTGGTTAACTATATTGAGAGAAACATACTAACGAATAAGATTGATTCCAATAACCTTGAGTTTGAAATAACTGAGGGGGCTATACAGGATTCGAAGGAAGCCTTAAATACTTTAGCAGAACTGAAGAAACTTGGAGTGAAAGTAGCAGTAGATGATTTCGGAACTGGATATTCTTCATTAAGCTACCTTAAATACTTTCCGATTGATACTTTGAAAATTGATCAATCTTTTGTTAGAGAGGTTTTACAGGATAAGAAAGATATGGCGATAACCACAACGATTATTCATCTTGCCCAAAGTCTAGGTTTATCTGTTGTTGCCGAAGGTGTGGAGGATGAGAAACAAGCAATTTTCTTCAAAAAGATGAAATGTGATAAAGCACAAGGTTACTTTTTCAGTAGACCGATCAATGAGGAGTCCGTTGAGGCTCATTATTTAAAAAAATAACTATAAAAAGTCCACACTACTCTTTAGTGTGGACTTTTTAACGTGTAAACAGATATTTCTGGAATCGCTAAGAAGCGAAAAGGAAGACGAGTTGTTCCAAGTCCCTTATTAACGAAAAGTGTCAAATTCTCTATTGTATGAGTACCCTCATAATATTTACTTCCGAGTGGCGGAGTTACAAGAGGTCCTAGAAAAGGCAGTTGAATCTGGCCGCCATGACTATGACCTGAAAGCTGGATATGTGCTCCATGATAGGCAGATTGTGGCGCAAGATCAGGCTCATGAACCAATAAAATGGTGAACATTGACTCCGGAGAAAAGGAAGCAAAAGTATGAGAATAATCAGGCCTACCTAACATTGCATCATCTAGTCCAGCTATCACAATGTTTCCTTCATCTTGGGAGATGACAGCAGAACTGTTCTTTAATAGAGTGAAACCACCTTGCTGCATAATCTCTTTATAAATTTCTGTACCATATCCACCATGATCATGGTTCCCATAGATACAATACTTACCTAGTGGAGCTTGAATCTTTGAGAGGATTGGTGGTATTTTTTCTGGGAAAAGGTATTTATTAGGTTCATCAAGAAGATCGCCGGTAAACAAAACGATATCAGGTTTGGTCTGATTTATTTTCTCGACAACTTCTTCTAATTGTTCGATTGTAAAAAAGGGACCAACATGGGTGTCACTAAATTGAACAATTTTCATAGAATTGAAGGATCTAGGGATAAGAGGATGTTGAATTATATGCTTTGTAAGGTGTATCATTTTTGGTTCTATATACTTTGCATAATAATAACCGAAGGCTGACGCTAAAAATGCTCCAATAATAGAAGAAATGATACGTTTTAAAAAGAATCGACGTGAATAATTTTTTGCCATATTTATTAAACAATCCTGTCTCATTATTTTTATTAATACATTATATCATTTCTCATTAGCTAAATCTCTTTATTGAATAAACATAAGGCCTAAGCCATATGGCTAGACCTATGTTATATCTTATAAAATTTTGAAATCCTCGAGAGCTTGCTTTAAGTCTGCTCTTGTTTCAACTTTGTCATCCAACGCAACACCAAGTTCAATCATGGTATTAGCAACCTCTGAACGAATTCCAGTTACAACAGCATTACAACCTAATAATCTAAACCCATCAATAATTTTAAACATATGCGCAACTACTGCTGTATCAAGGTAAGCAACTCCAGATAAATCGATAATCATCTTTTTGAATTTATTTTTCTCAATCTCACGCAGTGTTTTTTCTTGAAGTTTTTTTGCACGATAGGTATCCATTGTTCCTACAATTGGTAATACAGCCACTGTATCAGTTAGTGGAATAATTGGGACGGATAGCTCTTCAATTACCTCACGTTGTGAATGGAAGAGATTGTTCTTATATTCATTGAAACTAATAATATAGTGATTTAAAAACATATCTAAATAGTAGTTTGTTTTCTTTTCAAGGCTAAAAAATTCATCAATTTCCACATCGCAATTTTTAAAGAAGTTATACATAAAATCCCAATATAAACTACGTAATCCCTGGAACCACTCAAGCTTAATAATAGAGGGGAGGTCATGTTTTGCCCATTCTACACCCTGCTGTTTTGCAAGAATCAAAAGCTCATGCTCCGAGTCCTGATCTAAATAACTAACAATCTTTAACGCAATTTCATGCAAATGATTTTCAGTTATAGGTGAATCTTTAATTTCTGCAAAAATTGTTCGAGAGCGTTTTTCTAAAAGTTCATCGAAGACTTCTTTATTAAAATATAAAAATTCCTTAAAACTGTGGTTTTCTATGTATTGTAATCCATCCATTTTAGTTACTTTAAACTCCTTTTTTTGTGTGATTGGAAATACGATATCAAATGTCGTCCCTACGCCTACAAAGCTTTCAACTTTAACCTTCGCACCGTGTTTATGTAGTGTAGTAAATACTTGGGTAAGACCCATTCCTGTTCCATTGTCTTTAGTAGAGAAAAAAGGAGTCCCTAGCAGCTCCAGTTTTTCAGAAGGAATCCCCGCTCCAGTATCTTTAATCCGAACACAAAGCTCTTCTCCTGACGAATAGAGGTCAACAGTAATTGACCCACGGTCTTCTATTGCTTCGAAAGCATTTTTTAGTAAATTGAAGAATGCTTTCTTAAGTGCATTTTTTTGTCCTAAGATTACTTTGTCGCAGTTTGAAAAACTTTTGATAATCTCCACTCTATAGATTTGGTCCTGAAAGAGTGCGAGAATAGCTTCGAGTTCAGAGCATAAATTAATAGAGACATATTTTTCAGCCTCTAAGTCTGGTTTAGAAACTTGTAAGAGATTATTCAAGGTAGATAGTGCATTGTCTAGTTCAGATAATGCAATATCGATATAGGGTTCAGACTTATCTTCATTAACAAGCTGTAAAAAACCTTTTACTGCTGTTAAAGGATTACGAACTTCATGGGCAATCCCAGCAGATAATTGTCCGATAGAGGCTAGTCGGTTTAGTCTGAGCTTTTCGTCACTTTCTTCGTTGCTGGTTAATCCATTTTGTGACAATGACTGTCGTTCCCCCTTCCTCAGATGAGTTAATATAAAATTCATCCATTAATCTTTTTACACCGAGAAGTCCAAGACCTAGACCTTGAGAATTTGGGTCCTTTATACCGCTCATTACATCGGAGACAGATTTTATGCCAATCCCCCGGTCTTTAACGATGATTGTTACACCTTTGTCATTTACTTCACAGGTAAACTCACCTATACCTTTTGCATGCATAATGACATTTCGTGTTAATTCTGAAATGCTAACAAAGACCTTTTGCCTATCAATCTCTGAAAAAGGTAAGCTTTTTATTAATTGATTTGTTGAACTTAATGCAAGTAAAATATCATTTTCATTAATGATTGATGACTGATGTTTTTTCATAAATCCCCCCAGATTATACTAGCATCTCCATTATTATACAAAATAGCACAATTATTGCAAACCATACCCCTTATTAAAGTGAAATAAAATTAGAAAATTTCGATAAATAGTGGTAGAATAAATGAATAGTCATTCATTTTCAAGAAATAAAAGGGAGTGGGATAATGAAAGGAAAAGTAGTAATCGTTACAGGTGGTTCAAATGGAATGGGGAAATATATGGCTCAAAAATTTGCAAAAGAAGGAGCTTATGTTGTCATAACTGGTAGAACTCTTGAGAAATTAGAAGTAACAAGACAAGAGATTGAAACATTCGAGGGGCAGGTCCTCCCAGTTCAAATGGATGTGCGCCAGCCTGATCATGTTGCACATATGGTTAATGAAACTGACAAGGCATTTGGTAGAATTGATTATCTTGTAAATAACGCAGCGGGGAATTTTATTACACCTGCAGAGAAGTTATCTGTAAATGGTTGGAATTCAGTGATAAATATTGTTTTGAACGGAACGTTTTACTGTAGTTCTGCTGTAGGTAATTACTGGATTGAAAAAGGGATAAAGGGAAGTATAATTAATATGGTTGCTACATATGCGTGGAATGCTGGAGCAGGAGTTGTACACTCTGCAAGTGCAAAAGCAGGGGTACTTTCTATGACAAGAACCTTAGCAGTTGAGTGGGGACGTAAATATGGTATTAGAGTCAATGCAATTGCTCCTGGTCCAATTGAACGTACAGGCGGAGCAGACCGATTATGGGAGTCAGAGGAAGCCGCTAAACGTACACTATCTAGTGTTCCTCTTGGTAGGTTAGGAACCCCAGAAGAAATCGCGGGTCTTGCCTACTTCTTATTATCTGATGAAGCGGCATATATTAATGGTGAATGTATAACGATGGATGGCGGCCAATGGCTGAATCAATTCCCATTTTAAAAATTAGGGTTGTGTTAAGGGACCTATCATTATAAGTGAGTGGAAACCTACTTTTGAATAAAGTAGGTTTTTTTCAATTACCTCAGTTAGAGTAGATTAAAAACATATGGTATAATCTTGCATATCAGGCTAGAACGTAGGGGTGAATCATGATGGATCCATTGGATATTATGGCAAACATCGATCAAGTTGTACCTTATTATCAAGCGATATTTAGCGCGGATGAACAATGTGTAATCGGATATGAGGTGTTTGGGAGGATAAATACTGAGCAAGGTATAAAAAGTTTGGGTCCATTTTTTCATGATGAAACCATTCCAGAGGAGTTTAGATTAGAGGTTGATAATGAAATTTTAAGAAAAGCTCTAGGAGTTTTTTCTGAATTCCATCAAACTAGTTTAATCTTTATAAATCGTAATGCGAATTTATTAATGCTAGATCATGGTGAAGCATTTCTAGAAATGCTTTTATCTTATCAACAAAAAGGATTAGAGCTTAAAAATGTTGTAGTTGAGATTACTGAGCATAATTTTCAAGGCGATATTGAACAGCTTAATCATTTACTTACCTATTATCGAACGTACGGAATTAAAATTGCAGTGGATAATATCGGTAAAGAAAGTAGTAATTTGGAGAGAATAGGTATTTTATCTCCAGATATTTTTAAAATTGATCTGCAGGTTTTACGTCAAACCGAAATTAGCCAATCATTTCATGATGTGGTCTATTCTATTTCCTTGTTAGCAAGAAAGCTAGGAGCAACCCTTCTATATGAGGATATTGAATCTGCCTTTCAGCTCCAATATGCTTGGAAAAATGGCGGTCGATACTATCAGGGCTATTATCTCCAAAAACCAGATAGAGAATTTGTAGAAAAAGATCTACTCAAAGAGCGATTAAAGCAGGAGTTCCAGCAATTCATTAAGTATGAAAAGAGAAAGCTTGAAGCGCTGTATAATATATCAGAACAATTTCATGTTCAGCTACAGTCTGCTCTTATAAAATTTAAAAAGAACGAATCATATAATGAGTTCCTATCTTATTTGGGTAAGACATTACATGATAAAAGTTTTAGAATGTACATTTGTGATGAGGATGGTTTTCAACAATCTGCTAACCTTCTTAAGAAGGACAATAAATGGCTTGTTCAAGAACATTATTATATGAAAAATTGGAGCTGGAGACCTTATTTTCTTGAGACGATTTTTCGAATGAGAACGAAACGAATTGGGATTCTTTCTGATTTATATAGTGATATTGAGACTGGAGAAATAATTAGGACATTTTCTTACCCATTAGATGACCAACTATACCTTTTTATAGACGTACCTTATGACTACTTATATGATCATGATGCTCTATAGTATTTTACACATATCCTTATCTTATTATGGATAAGGATTTTGTTTTTGTGGGAAAGTAACAAAAACAAGGTGGTGATATATAGTATGGAGCAGTTGAATTTTGTTCTATCAATATTAGTAATTCTTATACTGGCTTTTGGACTGATCTATACGTATAGACTAGGAACAAAACAGCATACTATGCGTAGCGAATACGATACCGAAATAAGTGAAAAGGTCCAAGATCATCCATATATTCTAAACCCGGTTTTCCTTACTTATGCTATAGCAGCCGTGTTAGTCATTGCTTTTATTATATATAACGCTGTTGCTACTTCATGGTAGCCCAGAACCACAAGGACATTACGTCTTTGTGGTTTTTTTGTGTAGCGGAAAGGAACGACCTAATTTAGGTTATTCTGTCGACAGTTTATACGTAATCTAAACAAATTCCACCTTATTATTTCATATTAACTGAGTAATCTTGTTTATGGTCAAAAGAAAGCGGGAATATTGTTCGTACAGGCAATAACCTGTCAAATGGTGAGGGATTTTTACGAACGATTAATGGTCTTTATGAAACGTAATGTTGATACAATGATAAGTACAAGCCTTAAGGAAAGGGTGATATTTTGAATAAACGCCATTATTATTTAATTATGTCCGTTATTGTACTAGGATTTCTATTCCATCATCAGACTGTAAAGGCACAAGAAGCATTTACGAGGGAAGAAGCATTTGACTTCCTTGAGGATGCGTATAAAGCACAAACTTCTTTAGGTGAAAAGTATCAAACTTATAAAGAGGCAAGAGACACGTTAGAGCCTTATTTTACTGACGATTATGCAAAGTTATTCCTAGAGGAAAACCTTGTTTATGAGGAAGAAGGTTATACTATATACGGTTCTGATTTTGCATTGTACTATATTCCTTTTTATTCGTATACAGACGAAACAAAATTTATTTATGATTCAGAGAAGAATCAAATTTATGTATATGAGTTCTTTCTAAAACCTGAAGAGGGTCCTGTAGATTACGATGATCATTTTGAAACTATAATCTTAATAGAAGATGAAGGACACTGGAAGGTTAACGAAATTGTAGAAAGTACTAAAAAGCCAGATTTTATTAAAAAGATAGAAGAAAAGTCCGTTTCAAAGAAGACTTCACCAAAAAAAGAATTTACGATGGTACCAACACAAGATCATTCATATATTTCGTATCAACATTGGGGAAGCTACTTTGTTTTACAAATGGAATATCAGAATCAATTCACTTACATCACAAAAAAGGAACCACTAAGGTTCCTTTTTTTGATTATTTTTTAAGTAAGTAATCAATAATTCCCATCGCACACACCTCTAAATCTAGATCGAGTATAGAATAAACCTCATGACCTCTTGATATACCTAATGTATCAAGATGATGGGTAATCGCCTCTAGAAGCCGAGCTTTTACTGCTTCTTTTTGTTCTATGTAAGATAGACCACGAGTGTTTTTTAGGCCCTCTTCACCTGAAGCCACAAAGATAGGAATCCAATGTTGAATTTGTTTAAATACTTCTTGAACGTTTGTAGACATACCAAAGTGTCCAAAATAAATTGAGTCGGGAGAAAGATCTTTTATTCGACTAGTAGAACTCAACATGACTTCCGGATTGAATTGGTTAGGAGAGGTTGTTGGTAAGTAAAGTTCGACTCCTTCTCTCATTAGTTCCTGGTAGAAGATACCAATTGTATCTCCAGTAAATATCCCATTACTAACAGATTCATGTATACTAAAATGATGATTTGCGTGCCCAGGGGTGTCATAGAAAGTTAAAGAGCAGTCAGAAGACAATTTTAGCGATTCACCATCTTGCATTATTATTATTTTTTCCTCAGGAATAGGTAAAATGGGTTCAAATAATGCATTAAATTTTTCACCATATACAGCCTTTGCCCCAGCAATTAACCTTGACGGATTAGCTAGATGTCTTGCTCCTTTTGGATGAACAACAACCTTCGCATTAGGACATTTTTCTAATAAAAGTCCGGCTCCTCCTGCATGATCGAGGTGAATGTGTGTTACAATGATATACTCAACCTCTTCAGGTTGGATATCCAGCTTATGTAGACCTTCTAGGATAAAAGGGATTGAAGGGCTTGCACATGTTTCAACAATGGCCAGTTTCTCCTCTTTTATAACATATGTTCCTGTTCTTGCAGGTCTACCTAGATCAAAATCATCAATTAAGGTGATTTTTTCATTTAATTCAATTAACCGATTCATGTATTCAACTCCCTAAAATTAGTGTGTTATTTTCAGTTTACAGGAAATTGATTTAAAATTCTAATTATAGAGAATAACAAGAATTTCAAAATCAAAATGTTTTTGGATAGAACATTGTGGATTGTTAATGCTAATATAAAAGGGAAGTCATACTGTATTAAGAAAGGAGAGGGACAATGTCACAGCTTCAAGGAATTTTAACACGTCTAATTAGTCTTCAAGAAAAATCAGATGGTGGAGAACCACCTCAACGTTTTTTTGAGGTTAACGGTGAGAAAAAATGTAGTGTAAAGTATTTTGATAAAACAGGAACCTTTGAGTTGGAAATTTATCAACAAGGGGAAAAACCTAAATCCTATCAATTTGATAATGTAGATATGATTGCTATTGAGATTTTCGATTTAATTAGCTAGTAGTAATTAATACAATTTAAATGTGCTCAGAGGTGAATAATGAGCGAAAATATTCAGGACTATCTAAATAGAGGCATGTATGGAAATAAACAAACAAACGTGGATGAGCGGAAACTATTTCTTTCAACGATCAGAGAACGAGTAATTGTCGCCTTAACTAATCGACAGGTTATGAAGAATGAGACGTACGCCCCCATAGTTGACTTGATAAAAAGTTATCCAGACTGTCACATGTACTTAGATGGAGATTTGAATTATTCATATTTATCTAAATACATAAAGATTGTTAATAAGTTAAATATTCCCTTTACAATTTTTAATGATGTAAATCATGAAACAGAACTTGGATTAGTGTTGGCGACGAAGAATAGAGCCATCAATAAGAACGATATTTTTGTGCCAGAAGGTGAATTCTAAACAATAGGAGGCTTTTCATGGATCCAATTGTTACTTGTCCGAAATGTCAATCGAAAGCAAGATTTGAGGAAGTCTTAACTGCTCAATCTAACCAAAATGTTATTTATAGCTGTTCAAAATGTGATTATACAAAACGTAATATTGAAACAAGTAAAGGGTAAAAAAGTCTTTCAAGCGATTGAAAGGCTTTTTTTATTTTGTCCTAAGTCTCCTATATATTTTTTAACATCTTTCCTAAGTTGGACGTATAGTATATAAAAGGAGACAAAAGGAGCTGTTGTATCATCGAATCGTTTAGGTTTTATAATGTGTCGGAAAAGGATATGGACTTTGAGTTGGTATTAACTAGAATGAAGGGTTTTATGAAGAAGGATCCACGTTCACGTTATGTTCTTTCCATAGGAACTGATTCACATGTACATCAAACCGAAACTCGATTTATTACAGCGATTCACTTACACCGTGTGGGTAAAGGTGCATGGGGATGCTTAAGAAATTATAATGTTAAACGAGCCATAAAAAGCATAAGAGAAAAAATATCATTAGAAACTGCATTGAGTCAAGAAGTTACCTATTTATTTTCTCCTGAGGACTTAGCTGATTTAACTGAGATCATCCTTCCATATGCTGATGAGGGGTCAGACCTAACCATTGAGATCCATTTGGATATTGGCGCTAGAGGAGCAACTAAGGAGCTAATTCAGGATATGACAGGCAGAATAACTGCTATGGGTCTTGAAGCAAAAATAAAACCTGAGTCATATGCTGCTTTCAGTTATGCGAACCGCTATACTAAGTAGTTGTAAATTATTGACAAGCATGTTTCCCTCTCTTTGAAACTATAAATTAATAACCAGATATATTAGTTGGAGGGAAAGTAATGATAAATGGCACATTAAATAGGCTTACAAAGGATGAACAAGCTTTGTTATTAGAAGTACTATTTAGTCAACGATATGCATTAGACCTAGTAAGTGTTGAAATCGCAGACATCGAGAACGGTTCAAAACCAACAGATGAACTCGTATATAAACGCTTAATTACCCTTTATGATAAACTTGTAGATGAAATATAGAATGGTATCGGACTATTACTCAAAGTGATAGTCTTTTTTTCTGAATTGTTCTGTAAGAATATGTTGATTTGCTATCATTGTTGATTGTAGTGGAAGGATACGAGACTCCTGCGGGAGCAGCGGGACAGGTGAGATCCCACAGGAGCCATGCTCCGAGGAGGCTCACCGCACGCCCCTATGGGAATCCGCTTATGAAAAAGCCGGCAATTTGGCTTTTTCATGATTCCCCGCGGAAAGCAAGTATCCTGTAACGAAAATCAACAAACATAGTTTAACAGGACTTTAGAAAAAAGTGACCTCATTCCTACCGGTAATGTGGTAAAATATAAAATGAATTTATGAATAATCATGCTAGCCGTAATACGAAATTAAGCAAAATGCATATAGTATACTATAGATAAAGAGAATTATTAGTGATAAGGGGAATACAATCATGATTAGCCTCCAAAGTAATGAATTTTTAGAAACAACAATCAAGGATCTAATAATACAATCCGATAAAGTAGCGCACGTTCAAATAGGTAATAACCTCGAACATGCTTTGCTGGTTCTAACAAAAACAGGTTATACAGCCGTACCAGTTTTAGACCCATATTACAAGTTGCACGGGCTCATTAGTTCTACTCACATCTTTGATTCAATTCTCGGCTTGGAGCGAATTGAGTTTGAAAGATTAGAAGCTATGAAGGTTGAAGAAGTTATGAATAGGGATATACCTGTTCTAAAGCTAAATGATAAAGTAGAAAAAGGGTTGGAGCTGGTTGTTGATCATCCTTTTGTTTGTGTCGAAAATGAAGAGAACTTTTTTGAAGGGATTTTTACAAGGCGTGCTGTTCTAAAACAATTAAACAAGCATGTCAAAAAGCTGAATAAATAACACGATGGTGATACCGTAAAGACCTTCAGGCAGAAGGTCTTTACTATTTTAGACTACACATAGAAGGGATGGGGGTAGGAATGGGACAAGCTATTTCAAGTAAAGTTGGGCGATTATCTCAGCCTAATCAAACAAAGAGACCTTTAGTCCTGGCAGCAGTGATGTTAGCGATGTTTATGGCAGCAATTGAAGCAACTATTGTTTCCACCGCAATGCCTGCAATTGTAGGGGATTTAGGAGGATTTTCTCTTTATAGTTGGGTATTTTCGGCTTACTTATTAATGAATGCAGTTACCGTTTTAATTTATGGGAAGTTATCTGATTTATTTGGACGAAAGCCTATTTTAATTTTTGGTATAGTCGTCTTTTTGATTGGATCTGTGCTATGTGGATTTGCAACTAATATGGAAATGCTTATCCTGTTTAGATTTATTCAAGGATTTGGAGCAGGTGCAGTGATGCCAATTGCATCTACCATTGTCGGGGATATGTACACTAAAGAGGAAAGAGCCAAAATCCAAGGCTATCTCTCAAGTGTTTGGGGGATCTCAGCTATTATGGGGCCAGCACTTGGAGGAATATTCGTTGAGTATGTTAGCTGGAGATTGGTGTTTTGGGTTAATGTTCCACTCGGCATTCTAGCCATAATTGTTCTAATGTTATTCTTACATGAGGGAATTGAGAAGAAGAAGCATTCCATAGATTACATAGGAGCTGTTTTATTATTTGTGGCAATTAGTGCAATAATGATCGTCCTTGTTGAAGGTGGAGTTCATTGGTCTTGGACGTCTACTCAATCACTAACATTAATAGGGGTCGCTTTAGTTGCATTAGTATTATTTGTGCTCCAAGAAAATAGAGCAAAAGAACCAATGATGCCATTTACAATTTGGAAGGAAAAATCGATATTTATCGCAAATATAACCTCTTTAACAACAGGTGTTATGTTAATTGGAATTTCAAGTTTTTTACCTGCTTTTGTTCAAGGTGTTATGGAAAGATCTCCAATTGTAGCCGGCTTTACACTTACAACAATGTCAATCGGGTGGCCGATAGCTGCTACTGTCGCAGGCCGAATGCTATTAAAGGTTGGTTTCAGGACTACATCCCTTATTGGTGGAGTCGCACTAGTGTTAGGGAGTATTATTTTCCTTACGTTATCACCAGATGATGGTCCGGTATGGGCTGCGTTTGGGTCGTTTATGGTTGGTATCGGGATGGGGATGACAACAACTTCCTTTATAGTTTCCATTCAGAGCACTGTTGAATGGCAAATGAGAGGTGTAGCAACTGCAGCCAATATGTTTATGAGAACTTTAGGAAGTACTGTAGGAGCAGCATTGTTAGGTGGGATTCTTAATAGTAAGCTACAGTCCTATATTAAAGCTGAAGGTATTGAGAATGTTTCATTAGATTCAACAAACGTCCTTTTAAATGAGGAAGAGCGAAATGCTTTAACTGAAAGTGTTAGATCTGTACTTCAAGATGGACTAACTTTATCCTTACACTATGTGTATTGGGGAGTCTTTATTTTTGCGGTTATTAGTTTTGTATTGATTTTGTTTTTGCCTAAAGGCGAAAAGTAAAAAGAGTCTGGGGCATAACTAAATAAACTATTCTAAAATACGAATATTATTTTAATTATTCTGTGTACACTTTACTAGACATTAATGAGTTAAGCTGAAATTACAAGTTCGTTCCATTGCGCTGCAGCCACTTGCTTTCCGCGGGGAGGAAGCTGAGCCTCCTCGGCTTCGCCTGTGGGGTCTGACCCTTTCCTCTACTTCCCGCAGGAGTCAAGTGGCTTCCGCTCCATTCCACTGGTTTTTTAATAAAAGTTTGCAGAACAACTCTATTTAAAATAAATAAAGACCCGAACAATTAGGCGAAACATTGATTAAAATATCACTTAAATAGTTCGGGTTTATCATTGACTGAAATACATTTGTGACAGCTTTTTTTTTATTTTTTTTCCAAAAACTCGATGCGATTTCCATACGGGTCAAAGAAAGAGAAACGGCTAACGTTTGGAATTGGTTTTTCATCTTGTGTTGTTATGTTATGGTTCTCTAAATATGTTCTTGTTTCTACTAGATTACCAATCTCAAAGGCTGGATGGCGTTTACTTTTATAATTTCCCATGTCTTCAGCACCAAGATGAAGTTCGATATCTCCTATTTTATACCAGAGTCCACCGTTTGACCTTAGAGACTCAGGTTTTTCAATTTCTGTAAGACCCAGCAGATCTGTATAAAACCTTCGTGCATTTTCCTCTTCACCAAATGGAATACAAATTTGTACATGGTCTAGTCTTTTAAATTGAATGTTCATTTTGCCCCTCCTTATTAAATGGATTTTACTAATAGATAAAAGATTAATAAGACTGTAACAATACGTAGAATGACCTGAAGGTGTCTTGTTGGTAGCTTATTTGCGACTCTAACCGAGCATTGTGCACCAATAATAGATCCAATGCCAAGAAAGACTGCAACTTTTAGATCAAAATGTCCAGAGGATACATACATCATAACGGCTCCAAAACAACTTAAAAAGGTTTGAAATCGTGTAAAGGCCATTGAAGCTATAAAAGAAAAACCATGATGAAGGTAAGTATACATGGATAATGTTGCTTGACCAGGGCCAAACATGCCGTCGTAGATACCTACTCCATATAAAATAGGAAGCAGCTTCTTCGGAATGTTACTAGTTTTGCCTTCACTTGATTGAGGCTTCTTTTTTAAACTTAATAATAGAGCAAAACTTAATAAAATAATAGCAAATATTGTTAAATTTCTTTCGGTGAAGGATGAAGCAATTGCTCCTCCTGTTATACCTCCGATAAGGCTAAATGGAGCAATAATAAGAGCTGATTTAAGAGTGATTTTCTTTTCTTTCAATAATACAGCGAAGCTTGAAAATGAACTAAATGTATTTGAGAACTTGTTTGCTGCAATAGCTGAATGGATAGGTACACCAATTGCTAACATCGCTGGTAAGCTAATCATACCTCCTCCACCAGCAATTGTTCCAATAAATGTAGCTAGGAAACCAACTAAAATTAATATGATTTCAGTCACAAACAACACCGTCTTTCTATTGCATTCTAGCTAAATTTTATACTTATAATGGTGATAATGAAATTATGGAAAAATTAAGATATACTATAAGTAATTCTTATGGAGAAGCGGGGATGATGGATTTTGCAGTTTTCAGAATTTAAGATGCTGGTTGTACTTGCGGAAGAAATGAATATGAGAAAGGCTTCAGAGAAATTATTTGTATCTCAGCCAGCGCTATCACAACGGCTTCAAACCATTGAGAAGTCTTGGGGAACTCAAATTTTTTTACGATCACAAAAGGGTCTTACAACAACACCTGCTGGAGAGAGAATTATTGAGTATGCAAAAGAAGTTGTAGAAAAAGAGGAAATCATCCGTGAAGAAATACAAGGATTGGATTTTGGTATTCATGGAACACTAAAATTGGCTTGTGCATCTATTATAGGTCAAAATTGGTTACCACAAATCTTAAAACGATTTGTTACAGCCTATCCACATGCCAAAATATCTTTACTAACAGGTTGGAGTAGTGAAATTTTAAAAAACCTTTATGATAACTCTGTGCATATAGGTATTATTAGAGGGAATCCAGACTGGAAGGGTGTTAAAGAACATTTACTAACAGATACTTTATATCTCGTTGACACTGAGATTAGTAAAATTGAGCAGGTGCTGGAGACAGAAAGACCTTTCATTCAATTTAAAAGTGATTCAACATACTATCAAGAAATTCAAGAATGGTGGTATAGTAAATTTCAAACTCCACCCAAACGGACGATTGTAGTTGATCAAATTGAAACATGTAAACAAATGACTTTAAATGGCATTGGATATGCAATCTTACCTTCCATCACGTTAAATAAGTCAGATACAAACATTTATAAGATTCCTCTATTAAATGAACAGGATGAGCCAATTAAACGTGATACGTGGCTTGTTGGGTACGAATCTGCATTTGAATTAAAACAAGTTCAAGCTTTTGTTGAAATCATGAAGGAAAGTGCAAAACATTTGTAGTCCAATGAAGGAACTATTTTCTTGTCACACATGTTTTTGTTTGATACATTAATTAGGTAAAGTTTATATTCTAGGTTTTATAGCATATTGAGGAGGAAACTACATATGAAAATGATGGATGCAAATGAAATTATTTCGTTTATTCAAAATAGCGTAAAGTCTACACCTGTAAAAGTGTATGTGAAAGGCAATTTAGAGGGAATTGATTTTGGTGCAAATTCTAAAACGTTTTTAACTGGTAACACTGGTGTAGTTTTCGGTGAATGGAAAGACATCAAAGCTGCAATTGAAGCAAATGAAGCAAATATTGAAGATTATGTTGTTGAAAATGATCGCCGTAACTCAGCGATTCCACTATTAGATCTTAAGGGAATTAAAGCACGTATTGAGCCAGGTGCTATTATTCGTGATCAGGTAGAAATAGGTGATAATGCTGTAATTATGATGGGTGCTTCTATCAACATTGGTGCAGTTGTTGGTGAAGGTACGATGATCGACATGAATACAGTTTTAGGAGGTCGTGCTACTGTTGGTAAGAACTGTCATATCGGTGCTGGTTCTGTCTTAGCTGGAGTAATTGAGCCACCATCAGCAAAACCGGTTGTGGTCGAAGATGATGTAGTTATCGGAGCAAACGCAGTTGTTCTTGAAGGTGTTACAGTTGGACAAGGTGCTGTCGTGGCAGCTGGTGCTATTGTTATTGAAGATGTTCCTCCATACACAGTAGTTGCTGGTACTCCAGCACGTGTAATTAAGAAAATTGATGAAAAAACAAAAGCAAAAACTGAAATCAAACAAGAGCTTCGTCAATTAAACGAAGAGTAAAACCGTAGGCGTGGATTATTATAATCCGCGCCATTTATATAGGAGGAACTAAGATGAATGCACTTCATCCTTTTGTGAAAATTAGAAGAGATTTACATAGAATACCTGAACTAGGTTTTCAGGAATACAAGACACAAAGCTACCTACTAAACTATATTGAGAGTTTACCCGGTGAACACGTTGAAATAAAAAAATGGAAGACTGGTATATTTGTAAAGGTTAAAGGGACCAATCCGTCAAAACTAATAGGGTATCGAGCTGATATCGATGGACTTCCTATTGAGGAACAAACAGATTATGAATTTAAATCAGAACACTCAGGACGAATGCATGCATGTGGACATGACCTTCATATGAGTATTGCATTAGGTGTTATGACCTCTATTGTTTCAAACCGGCTGAGAGATGATGTCTTATTTATTTTTCAGCCTGCAGAAGAAGGACCTGGTGGCGCTCTCCCTATGCTTCAAAGTGAAGTTATGATTGAGTGGAAGCCAGATATTCTATTTGCATTACATATTGCTCCAGAGTATGAAGTAGGAACGATTGCTACAAAGACGGGTCTTTTGTTTGCCAATACCTCTGAACTCTATATTGACTTGAAAGGAAAGGGAGGTCATGCTGCATATCCTCATTTAACAAATGATATGATTGTTGCCGGATGTAACTTGGTCACACAACTACAATCAATCATCTCTAGAAATGTAAACCCATTAGACAGTGCGGTTATTACTATAGGGAAAATTACTGGAGGTACTGTACAAAATATTATTGCTGAAAATGCAAGGCTTGAAGGAACTATTCGGACTTTATCAGAGCAATCAATGGTAAAAGTGAAAAAAAGGATAGAAGAGCTTGTTAAAGGAATTGAAATAGGCTACCAATGTGAAGCAAAGATCGATTACGGTGCTATGTACCATCAGGTATATAATGAATCTGAGACGACAATGGAATTTATGAATTTTGTACGTGAGCAGCCTGATGTGACGTTATTCGAGTGTAACGAAGCCATGACTGGAGAAGACTTTGGATATATGATTAAGGAAATTCCAGGTTTTATGTTTTGGCTCGGTGTAAAATCAGATTTTGGACTACATCACTCAAAGTTAACACCAAGCGAAGACGCTATTCCTGTAGCCATTGAACTTATTTCGAAATATCTACATTTTAAAGGGAATTAATTAGAAGGAAATTTTTCACTCCTCATTTTATGTGTCCGAGAATAAACAGTAGTAAATTGAGACAAATTAACATATATGAGGAGGTGGATGAGTAATGGCAAAAGTCGGAGTTGAAGGTTCATTAACCGATGTTCAACAAGCTTTACAAGAAAGAGGATATGATGTAGTACAATTAAAACAAGAAAGTGATGCACAAGGCTGTGACTGTTGTGTATTAACTGGACTAGATTCTAATGTGATGGGTATGGCTGATACAGTTACTAAAGGATCAGTAATTGAAGCCAATGGGTTAACAGCAGACCAAGTTTGTCAAGAAGTTGAAAGCAGATTAAATCGTACTCAAAATTCATAATTCATGTAAAAAAAGACTAGGTAGCTGCTACCTAGTCTTTACTAAATTTATTAGTTATTTTTTTTCTCAATATACACTTGATGAGGGAAAGGAATTTCAATGCCGTTTGCATCAAGAGCCTCTTTTAGAGCTTTACGAAGCTTTCTTTCAACAGCCCATTGACCACCATTTTCTGTCTTTGCAATGACACGTATTACTACATCAGATGCACCAAGAGTTTGAACACCAAGTACATTTGGACCATCCTTAATTGAATCATCTTCTTTCGCAATCTGATCACAAGCTGTTTGTAGCACAGTAACAGCTTTATCAATGTCATCATCGTACGAAATACCGATATCGACTAGGGCACGCATATTTCCTCTTGAGTGGTTACTTAGACTCGAGATTTGACGATTTGGTACATAATGTAAAGTGCCATCAAACCCTCTAATTTGCGATGTACGTAAGCCCACTGACTCAACAATTCCAGAAAAACCTGCGGTTGTTACATAATCGTCGACATCAATTTGTTTTTCCAATAATAAAAAGAATCCAGTAACAACATCACTTACCAGTCCTTGAGCACCAAAACCAATTGCTAGACCTATTACACCTGCACCAGCTAGAATCGCAGTGGCATCATAATTAAATACTTGGAATACCATAACGACGAAAATAAAAATTAATACATAAGAGAACACGTTGACTGTTAAAGCTTCTAACGTTTTGGCGCGACCTTTTGATATTTCATCACGTTTTGTGACTTTTTCAAAAGACCTTTTTATAATTTTGTTACCTATTGCCTTAACGACAAGAAAAACTATGATAATTGCTAGAAGTTTTAGGATAATTACACTGCCAACTGTAATAATTGTTGACCAATCAATATTAAAATTAAAATCCATAAACTATGTACCTTCCTTTCCTTTTTGCTGATAATGCATATTGTTTTATTCCCTGTTTAAAATTTGGTAAACTAGAATCATAGTGAAAATTGTAACATAGTGACGAAAGAAATCAAATGATACACACTTGAGTCATATGTATGTTTAAAGCTAAGGTAAACCGGGAATAATTAATGAGGGTTAAATTATTTAGGATTTAAGTTCTTTTTTAAATTAATTCTTACTTAATATTGACTCAAAAGAAACGTTAAATTATACTAATGATTGTGATTAAAATAACAAGTAATGATATTGAGGTAGTTCTCATTCTCATTTACTATTATTTATTGGAGGGAAATACATATGGCAGAACGTATGGTTGGTAAACAAGCACCACGCTTTGAAATGGATGCAGTATTAGCAAACAAGGAATTTGGAAAAGTAAGTCTTGAAGAAAACATGAAAAACGACAAGTGGACAGTACTTTTCTTCTATCCAATGGACTTTACTTTCGTTTGTCCAACTGAAATCACAGCTTTATCAGATCGTTATGATGAGTTTGAAGATTTAGATGCAGAAGTAATTGGAGTATCTACTGATACAATCCACACTCACTTAGCTTGGATTAACACAGATCGTAAAGAAAACGGATTAGGTGAATTAAGATATCCATTAGCTGCAGATACAAACCATGTTGTTTCACGCGAGTATGGGGTATTAATTGAAGAAGAAGGTATCGCACTTCGTGGATTATTCGTAATTAGCCCTGAAGGAGAATTAATGTACTCTGTTGTTAACCATAACAACATTGGTCGTGATGTAGATGAAACTCTTCGCGTACTTCAAGCACTTCAAACTGGCGGACTTTGCCCAGCAAACTGGAAGCCAGGACAAGCTACACTTAACGTTTAATTTTAGGATCAGTGCATATACATTAAGGGTCTAACAGTTATGTTAGGCCTTTTCATTCTATAATATTGTTCATTTACTAGGAGGAACGTTCATGAAACTAAGAGAACCAATGCCAGAATTAGATGGCGCAAGTGCATGGTTAAATGGAGAAGTATCAAAGACTGATTTGGTTGGAGAAAGACCAACATTAATTCACTTCTGGTCAATCAGCTGTGGTCTATGTAAAGATGCAATGCCGGATATCAATCAATTCCGTGATGAATATAAAGACAAACTAAATGTGATTGCTGTACATATGCCCCGTTCGGAAAAGGACCTAGATCTTGATGAAATTAAAGAAGTTGCAGCTCAACATGATATTTCACAGCCCATTTATGTTGACAGTAATCATAAATTAACAGATGCCTTTGAAAATCAGTACGTACCAGCGTACTACGTATTTGATGCAGAAGGCAAACTGCGCCATTTCCAAGCAGGCGGAAGTGGAATGAAAATGCTAACAAAACGCGTAAACCGTGTATTAGAAGAAAACGAAAAAGCAGAATAACATAAAAGAAGATCGACCTATTAGGGATCGGTCTTTTTTGTTTTAGGTATAAATGTTTTTATAAAAATATTTGTCTCTGAGTGAATTGGAGCGGAAGGCACTTGACTCCTGCGGGAAATGAGGAAAAGTCGAGACCCCACAGACGGAACGTCGAGGAGGCTCGACTTCCTCCCGCGGAAAGCAAGTGCCTGCAGCGGAAATGAACGGGCTAGGTTGTTAGTGAAAAAACACCATGTTTCTACACCGAAAGTCGTAGTGATTAATCAGTCCTGTAGGTGATGAAAATAGGAAGAAACTTCCTTAAAATAGAAACTAGAAATGAACTATATTTCCAATTTGACAAAAAAATTCAACATTTTCTCACAATTCACTGGAAATTTATTTCGAAACTCGATATATTTATATATACGTGTTACAGTTCACAAAAAATTCACATCTTATGGAGGGGGCTTATAATGGAAACCTTTAAGAAACTAAAAAATTTCTACTGGCCATATAAGCGGTATTTTATTTGGTCAATTTCATTCCTACTTATCGTAACTGCGATTACAGTTGTATATCCGATTGTTCTTCAATTTACAATCGATGATGTTATACGGGGTGGACAATATCAATATGTGCCATATTTAGCATTAGGTTTTGTTGGAATTATGATTATAAAGGGAATTGCGACTTATTTTAACCAATACCTAGGTGATATGTTTGGAATTAAGTCAGTCTATTCGCTTCGTAATTCTCTTTATGAAAAACTTCAATTTTTACCATTTAAGTACTATGATAATGCAAAAACCGGAGATCTAATGTCTCGTTTAACAGCAGATGTTGAAGGATTTCGTTTCTTCCTATCCTTTGGCTTTGCGGAGTTAATCCGTTTTGTACTTTTACTTGGAATTAGCTTCAGCGTCATGTTTTATTATTCAGTGCCTTTAACATTAGTAACAATTGCTTCTTTACCTTTCTTAGCGGTGGCTGTATATAAGTTTGATAAAACAGTTCATCCAGCTTTCCGAGGTATTAGAAAGTCATTTGGAAGACTTAATACGAAGGTTCAAGAAAATATCAGTGGTATTAACACGGTAAAGTCTCTATCAAGAGAAGGTTTTGAGATTAATAAATTTAATGATTCAAATACTGATTATAAAGACCATTATCTAAAAACATCCAATGTATGGGCAAAGTATTTTCCGCTAATGGAGTTTATCGGTAATATCTGTGTCGTGACCTTGCTCTCATTTGGTGGTTATTTAGTTATCAATAATCAGGTAACACCAGGGGAGTTAGTTGCGTTCTTTAGTTTAGTTTGGTACATTATGTGGCCAATCATGAACTTAGGGTTCGTTATTAACATGTTTTCACAATCTAAAGCTTCAGGAGAAAGACTTTTAGAAATTTTAGAAGCGGAGGAGGATATTGTTGAAAAACAAAATCCGATTAAAAAAGACCGCTTACTAGGGCATGTTGAATTTAAAGATGTTACTTTAAATTATACAGAGGATGATGAAAAAGCTTTATCGAATGTTACCTTTGATGCAAAGCCAGGTAAAGTTATTGGCTTAATCGGGGCAACAGGTTCAGGTAAAACAAGTATCACACAGTTGATTACACGTTTCTATGAACCTACTAGTGGACAAATATTAATTGATGATAAGGATGTTAGAGATTACTCTCTACATACTCTACGTAATAATATTGGCTTTGTTTTACAGGAATCTTTTCTTTTCTCATCATCTATTAAGGCTAATATCGCATATGGTAACCCCGACGCATCGATGGATGATATTATCGATGCAGCAAAACGTGCGGATGCTCACGAATTTATCATGGAGCTACCAGATGGTTATGATACGATGCTAGGTGAACGTGGTATGGGATTATCTGGAGGTCAAAAACAACGTATTGCAATTGCAAGATCCATTTGTATAGATCCTAGTATTCTAATTTTAGATGACGCAACAAGTGCGGTAGATATGAAGACTGAATTTAAGATTCAAGGAGCATTAAAAGAAGTAATGAAGGGTCGTACAACATTCATTATTGCTCACCGTATTTCATCACTTAAACATGCAGATGAAATCCTTGTGTTAGATCAAGGTGTAATCGTTGAACGTGGTACACATGAAGAGTTAATTAAAAACGAAGGACCATATAAACGTATTTATGATATTCAATACAAAGATCAAAAAACGGTGCTTCAATCACAAACAGGATGAGGTAGGTGAACAACATGAATGAAAAGAAGGAAAAACGAAATAAACTAGATCGATTTCAATACTCAACAGATCAAGTAATCGAAAAGCCTTTTAACTGGAAGCAAATGGCTAGACTATTTAGCTATATGAAGCCATATTCTAAGAGTCTATTACCATTAGCCTTTTTAACAGTAATCGTTGCAACAGCTGTTCGATTAATCGTACCAATCCTAATTGGTGTGTATACAATGGACCATGCGATTGCAAATAAGGATTCAGATTTATTAATAAAACTAGTCTTAATTATTGCTGGTCTTTATTTCTTATCCTATTTAGCAAATACATTCCGTATTCGGTATATGAATCTACTTGGACAAAACGTAATCTATGATTTACGTAAGCATTTATTTACACATGTTCAAGGACTTTCGCATCGCTTTTTTGACCAAAGATCAGCAGGATCTATTTTAGTGCGAATTATGAATGACATTAACTCCTTACAGGAATTATTTACGAGCGGGGTCATTAACCTACTCATGGATTTCTTATTATTAATAGGGATTTTCGTTATCTTATTTGCATTAAGTCCAGAGTTAACGATTGCGATCTTAATTATACTTCCAATTATGTTTTTTATTTCAACAAGTCTACGTAAAAAAATTAGACGTTCATGGCAAACAGTACGTATTAAACAAGCAAAACTAAATTCACATTTAAATGAAAGCATTCAGGGAATTCGTGTAACACAGTCATTTACACAAGAAAAAGAAAATATGGCTTTCTTTGATGGTGTTAACACAGAGACATATGAAAGCTGGAGAGATGCTACTCAGAAAAATGCAATGTTTAGACCATTTGTTGAGATGTCTAATGCAATCGGTACTGCAATTTTAATTTGGTTTGGAGCAATGCTTATACAAAACCCAGATAGTGGTGTAACCATTGGGGTATTTGTTTCTTTCGCATTTTACTTAGGAATGTTCTGGGAACCAATTTCTCGTTTAGGTCAGGTTTATAATCAATTGCTAATGGGAATGGCTTCATCTGAACGTATTTTTGAATTCTTAGATGAAAAGCCGATTGTTTCTGAAAAAGACGATGCGGTTTCTCTTAAAGATATGAAAGGTAAAATAGAATTTGACAAGGTTGAATTCTCTTATGATGAAAAACGGAAAGCGTTAAAAGGTGTTTCCTTAACGATGGAAGCGGGGCAAACTGTTGCCTTAGTTGGACATACGGGTTCAGGTAAAACAACGATTGCAAACTTAATTAGCCGTTTTTACGATGCGACAGCGGGCGAAGTTAAGATTGATGGTTATAATGTTAAAGACTTATCTGTCGCTAGCGTTCGATCACAAATAAGTGTTGTATTACAAGATACATTTATATTCTCAGGGACAATCATGGAAAATATTCGCTTCGGTCGACCAGATGCAACAGATGAAGAAGTAATTGATGCAGCAACGGCAGTTGGAGCTGATTCATTTATTGCAAGACTACCAAAGGGCTTCGAAACTGAAGTAGAAGAACGAGGAAATATACTATCAGTTGGTGAACGACAACTACTTTCATTTGCTCGTGCATTACTAGCTGATCCAAGAATACTCATTCTTGATGAGGCTACAGCTAGCATTGATACAGAGTCAGAGGTTAAGATTCAAACTGCACTTAAAAAATTGCTAAAAGGTAGAACAGCAATTATTATTGCGCATCGACTATCAACGATCCGTGACTCTGATAATATTATCGTGCTTGATCATGGTCAAATTATCGAGCAAGGCTCACACGACCAATTGATGAAATTACAAGGCCAATATCATAACCTAGTTAAATCACAATTTAAGATGTTAGACGTAGGGTAAAAAGATAAACGGGAGATTAGGAATCTCCCGTTTTTTAATTGAGGAAAATTGTAACATTTTTTTGTACTTATTCGTCTATATCATTAAAGGGACTAGGGGTGTTGAAATGAATAAATATAAATTAGTAACCCTTGTAATTCTGTCACTCGGCATACTTTTGGCAGCATGTAGTGGAGGTTCTTCAGAATCATCTGAGAAAGCTAAAACTTCAATGGATATGGCAGCTTCAGAGGAAGCTCCAGCAGAGGCGAAGATGGAGCAAGATAGATTGGCTGATGGAAAAAATAAGGGTGCCAATGATACAAATAAGGAAAGTCAACAAAGTAGAATGGTTATATACAATGCTGATCTTCATTTGGAAGTGAAGGATTATAAATCCGTTCACAGTAAAATTGAGCTGCTCGTAAATGAAATGAATGGCTATATTGTTGAATCTAATGTGTATAACCATGGTGAAAACCAAATGGAAGGAAGACTAACAGTTCGTGTTCCACAATCTTTCTTCAATTCATTTATTTCGCAAGTAGGGGAAATGAGTGAAAAAGTTAATCACCAAAACATAACTGGTCAAGATGTAACAGAGGAATATGTAGATCTGGGGTCTAGATTAAAGTCTAAAGAGGTTGTTGAGGAACGATTGCTTCAATTTATGAGAGATGCAAAAGAAACAAAAGATCTACTACAAATATCGTCAGATTTAGCTGTTGTACAAGAAGAAATTGAACAAATCAAGGGTAGAATGAACTACCTCGAGAACCAGGCGAACTTATCTACTGTTTCGATGACATTGTATGAAAACAAGGTAATTGTACCAGAAATAGATGGAAGTGGACTAAATACATGGGATAAGACTAAAAAGCAGTTTATGGATAGCATTAACTTTATATTAGGAGCTGTTTCAGGTTTCTTTGTCTTCTTAATTGGAAATTCACCAATCCTTCTATTACTTGGATTGCTTGGATTTGTCGTTTACTTATTTATGAGAAAAATTGCTAGACAAAAGATACGTGAGGAACAACAAAAGTCGGGAGATTAATCTCGGCTTTTTTGTTTTGTGCATACTTTTCCCTCTATTTTGTGGTAAAATGAGTACCATCTTAATGTACTAGTCAGCAACAAATCGGGGGTTTAATTATGAAAAAAGAGTTTGCAGTAATAGGGTTAGGCCGTTTTGGTGGAAGTATATGTAGGGCCCTTAGTGAAGAGGGAATGGAAGTTATGGCTATGGATGTAATAGAAGAAAAGGTGAATGAATTTTCTTCGATAGCATCGCATGCTGTTGTTGGTGATTCGACTGATGAATCTGTGTTAAAAAGTATAGGTATTCGTAACTTTGACCATGTCATCGTAGCGATTGGAGACAATATTCAAGCTAGTATCCTAACAACGTTAATCTTGAAAGAGCTTGGGGTAAAAAATATTACTGTTAAAGCTCAAAATGATTATCATGAAAAAGTTTTAAATAAAATAGGTGCTGATCAAATTGTTCACCCTGAGCGTGACATGGGTAGACGTATTGCTCATAGTATCATGTCAAATAATGTCTTGGACTACCTAGAGTTATCAGATGAACACAGTATAGTCGAGATTGTTGCAAGTCAAAGGCTTGATGGTCATACATTAATAAGTTTAGACATTCGAGCAAAATTTGGTATAAATATTGTTGCATTCAAACGTGGCAAGGATATCATTGTTTCTCCACAAGCTACTGAAGTGATAAGAAAAGGGGATATACTCATTGTAATCGGGGCAGATGTAGATATTGACCGATTCGAGAAAACAATGATTGGAGAGTAAATAGAATGAAAAAAGAGACAGTCTCATCCGAGATTGTCTCTTTTTTTATTTATACCTCCATAATGATAGGTAATATCATCGGACGGCGTTTTGTTTTCTCATAAAGGAAAGGTGCTAAGGTATCAGTAATTTCGTTTTTAATTTCGGACCATTGAGTGGTGCGACGTTCCATCACTTTATTTAAGTGTTTAGAAATTAAGCCTTGTGCATCATTGATTAAATCACCAGACTCTCTCATATAAACAAATCCACGTGATATTAAATCAGGACCTGCTGCTATTTTGAAGTCTTTCATGTTTATACTAACAACGACAATAACTAGTCCTTCTTCTGAAAGGATACGGCGATCACGTAAAACGATATTTCCGATGTCACCAATTCCGCTTCCATCAATGTAGACATTTCCTGAAGGGATCTTTCCAGCTACAGAAGCTTCATTTTCGCTTAATGCTAATACTTCACCATTATCCATAATGAAGCAGTGTTCCTCAAGAACGCCACAGTCAACAGCTAGCTTGGCGTGCATTTTTTGCATGCGATACTCACCGTGAATAGGCATGAAATACTTAGGTTTAATTAAGCGAAGCATTAGCTTTTGTTCTTCTTGACCACCATGACCTGAAGTATGAATGTCACTTAAGGTACCATGAATAACCTCTGCTCCTGCGCGATATAGCATGTTAATTGTTCTGCTTACACTAATTGTATTTCCTGGGATTGGTGATGAAGAAAAGACAACCGTATCTCCAGGGATAATCTGAATTTGACGATGAGTCCCATTCGCAATCCTTGAGAGGGCAGCCATTGGCTCACCTTGGCTTCCAGTACATAGGATAACAACTTTGTCAGCAGGAAGTCTATTTATTTGTGATGCCTCAATAAATGTGTCCTTTGGGCAACGAATGTAACCTAAATCTTGTCCAATATTTATCGCTGCTTCCATACTACGTCCGAATACAGCAACTTTGCGATCATAAGCAACAGCAGACTCAACAACTTGTTGTAGTCGGTGGATATTCGATGCGAAGGTTGCGAAAATAATTCTTCCCGTTACCTTGCGGAAAATATCGTTAATGCTTTCCCCAACACGACGTTCAGACATTGTGAAATTAGGAATCTCACTGTTTGTGCTATCAGAGAGTAGACATAGAACGCCTTCTTTTCCAATCTCTGCCATCTTGGTTAAATTAGCAGGTTCACCAACAGGAGTGAAATCGAATTTGAAATCCCCTGTATGTACAACCTGACCAGGTGGTGTTTTTACAACGATTCCATATGAATCAGGAATACTGTGTGTTGTTCTAAAGAAAGTAACAGACGTTTTTCTGAATTTAATAATATCGTCTTCTTGAATTTCAATTAATTTTGCAGTTCGAAGTAAACCATGTTCTTCTAATTTGTTTCGGATTAATCCTAGTGCTAATTTACCACCGTATATAGGAATGTTTACTTCACGTAAAAGGTAAGGAATACCACCAATGTGGTCTTCGTGACCATGTGTGATAAACAATCCCTTTACTTTATCAGCATTCTTAATAATGTAGCTGTAGTCAGGAATAACATAATCAATACCTAAAAGCTCATCTTCTGGAAACTTAATTCCTGCATCAATTAAAATAATTTCATCTTGAAACTGAACACCATACGTGTTCTTACCGATTTCGCCTAGTCCCCCAAATGCGAAAACAGCAGTTTGGTCATTTTTAACAAATTTCATAATCAGATCTCCAATACCTTATAGTCTTCATTTTGTTGCTCATAAGCTAGATGTGCGCCTTCAACTCGTTGTACAAACTCAATGTTGTAGTTTCGATCTTTTAATTTCTCACGAACATATCTTTCTGCATCTGCATTAACATATAGTGTTTTTGTTCTTTCGCGCACAGGTACTTCATTTGCCTGTTCTTGATAGTAAACTTTAAAAATCATTTGCCAAATCTCTCCTTAATTTCCGTTTATAAGAGTCACTTGTTCTATTATATAAAAAATTAACAAGTTTTTCATGTTTTTTCTATTTTTGATAAAAATTTAGCATATTGTTCCCATATCAATATGTAGAAAAGATGCCCTTCAGACGTCCAGAAGGGCACTTTTTTATCAATAAAGTTTAAGCAATTGTTTTTTTCTTTAAAATGTCTGTCCACTGTTGTAGTAACTTTTTCCGAAGCTTTTTGAGCATGATTACATCATCTCCTTAATTTACTATTTTAAACCTTCCTTGTCCATTATTAAATAGGTCATAGGTTAATTTAATTAATTTTATTTGTTATTTTTAATTCATGTTTTTTCTTTTTAATTCCATTATTAGTATATGGATTTTTAGGAATGATTATCGTGGGGATATTTGGTAAAACAAAATATAGGTTGGTAGGTGGTAGGAGTATATTAATTGAATGAATAATGGATTCGGCCTCTTTGAAGAAAACTAGCTCAACCTGTCCGAATAGCCTTTGGATTCGGACTCGTTGATGAAATACTCGCTCAACCTGTCCGAATAACTACTGGATTCGGCCTCGCTGAAGAAATACTCGCTCAACCTGTCCGAATACACACTGGATTCGGACACGTTAAGGAAATACTCGCTCAACCTGTCCGAATAGCCACTGGATTCGGCCTCGTTGACGAAATACTCGCTCAACCTGTCCGAATAACTACTGGATTCGGACTCGTTGATTAAATACTCGCTCAACCTGTCCGAATAGCCACTGGATTCGGCCTCGTTGACGAAATACTCGCTCAACCTGTCCGAATAGCCTTTGGATTCGGACTCGTTGACAAAATACTCCGCTCAACCTGTCCGAATACCCACTGGATTCGGCCTCGCTGAAGAAATACTCACTCAACCTGTCCGAATCCCCACTGGATTCGGCCTCGTTGAAGAAATACTCGCTCAACCTGTCCGAATACCCACTGGATTCGGACACGTTAAGGAAATACTCGCTCAACCTGTCCGAATAACTACTGGATTCGGCCTCGTTGATTAAATACTCGCTCAACCTGTCCGAATAGCCACTGGATTCGGCCTCGTTGAAGAAATACTCGCTCAACCTGTCCGAATCCCCACTGGATTCGATTGTGTCTGTCTTATTGGAGGAAAAATAGGCTCGGTTAACATTATAATTTGACAAGAGTAAACTGATAAAGTAGCTTTATGAAAGAACTACTAAGCTGAAAAACGAGGTGTTAAAAATGACTAAAAAATTAGTTTTTTTTGATATAGATGGAACCCTTTTAAATCATGATAAACAACTTCCTAAAAGTACTAAGGAAGCTATATTTACCTTGAAAAGAAAAGGAATAAACGTCGCAATCGCAACTGGCAGAGCTCCATTTATGTATGAAAATCTTAGAGATGAGTTAGAAATTAATACATTTGTTAGTTTTAACGGCCAATATGTTGTGTTTGAGGGAGAGGTATTATACACAAATCCACTCAATCCAGAAAAATTAAATGAATTAAGAAACTTTGCACTAAGGAATAAGCATCCACTAGTGTATATGAATGCAGAAATGATGCGATCGAATGTTGAAAATCACCCATTTATACATAAAAGCATCTCTAGCTTGAAATTTGAACATCCGAATTACGAGCCCGATTTTTTAGCAAATCGAGATATTTATCAAACTCTGTTGTTTTGTGTAAGAGAGGAAGAAGATAAATATATTCAATCTTTCCCATCCTTTCAGTTTATTAGGTGGCATGAATCTTCAACTGATATCATTCCCTATGGTGGTTCTAAAGCAGAAGGCATTAAAAAGATTATGGATGCACTAGGAGTGAATAGAGAAGATGTCTATGCATTTGGGGATGGTTTAAACGACGCAGAGATGTTAGATTTTGTAGGAACAGGCGTCGCAATGGGAAATGCTGAGGAAATTATAAAGCAACGCGCTGATATTGTGACTAAATCTGTAGATGAAGATGGGATTGTCCATGGACTAGAGTTAGTGGGATTGCTTGAATAAATAGTAAAAGGCTGTATTAAATAGTAATGTGTAATTATCAGCATTACTAAATAATACAGCCTTAAAAGTTTATGTTATCTTTCAATTCCAATTGCATTTTCAGGAATAACGAATGGATCTTCTTTATTAATATGGTCATAAAACATTACACCATTTAAATGATCAATTTCATGTTGGAATACAATTGCCGGTAAACCTTTAAGTCTGAGATTTACTTCTTCTCCTTCAACTGTTGTAGCCTTTACTTTTATTCGTGCATACCTAGGGACATATCCAGGAACTTCACGATTAACCGATAAGCAGCCTTCTCCACTAGTTAAGTAACTTTTTTCAACAGAATGACTTATAATTTTAGGGTTAAAAAGTGCGTAGCTAATAAGTTGGTCATTTTCATCTCTTACGTGAATTGCAATCATTCTTTTTAGTACGTTGATTTGTGGAGCAGCAAGGCCAATACCAGGTCTGAGGCCATATTTCTCGGCAATTACAGGATCTTGACTATTTTGAACAAATTCCATCATTTTAATTAGTATATCCTTATCCTCTTGTGTTGCAGGCAATTTTACCTCTTGGGCATTAGCTCTTAAAGAGGGATGACCCTCGCTTATGATATTTGCCATTGTAATCAATTTTAACATTCACTCCTTATGTACCAGATCTTATATAAACAATTATCCTTAGTTTAGCAGAGGAAGGTTGTTTTTAAAAACACTTTTTATTGAATAATTAGTTTTGTATTAGCTACTTTTAATCATTTAAATTTGTGTGTATAGAATACTCATTAAAAAAGTTCTATTTAAGTGGACAAGCACATACATATTATTAATCACTAATTAAAGAATAATTTCCAAGGTATTTCATAAAAAATAGATAAGTCACTAAAAATGAAAAAAAGAAATGAACAGGTTGTAAAAAAAAGTGTAAAACTTTATAGTAGAATATGGTACATAGGTAAGGGGGATTTATAGGTGAAACTTAAATTGACGATATTATCAATGGTTCTTGGCTTAGTTTTATCCGGTTGTAATACAGGACCAACTCCAGAAGAAGAAATTTATGAGACGCTTGAAGAAGTAGTAAATCTTGAGACTTCTTTTAAAGAGCAGCAAAACCCTCTAGTTGAACTTGAAAAAAAGGAAAAGGAACTATACGATCAAATCATTTCATTAGGGATGAAGGAATTTGATAAAATTGTAGCTTTATCCGAAGAAGCTTTAGCAATTGTAGAGGAACGTGAAACAAGGTTAAATGAGGAAAATGCCAGTATTGAGGCATCAAAAGAAAAGTTTAATTTAGTAAAAGATTATATTGCAAATCTTGAGGACGAAAAGCTAACCGAGGATGCAAATCAACTTATTGAGTTAATGGAAAATAGATATTCTAGTTATTCAACCCTGTACTCAAATTACTTAGAAGCTATTGGGCATGATAAAAAACTTTATACGATGTTCCAAAGTGAGGACCTTACTCTCGAGCAATTAGAAGAACAAATCAAAAATATTAACGAGAGCTATGAAAAGGTTATTGCAGCGAATGAAGAATTTAACAACTATACAGAGCAGTATAATGAATCTAAATTGGCTTTTTATGAAAATGCTGGATTAGAGGTAGTATACAAAGACTAGAGGGATAATCCTCTAGTCTTTTTTTGTGTTTTCACTTTATTAGTACAGTTTTTGTTGTTGTGCTAATACAGGTTGTTTATATTGGATTTAACTGGAAACTAGTTATCACCCTGTTTGCATAGAAAAATATGAGGGCAAAAGGATTGACTATCAAAAAGTTCTTATTGTAAACTTAAAACTGTAAATGAAAATTGTATTATTATTTCTTTCGAAGTGATTAATACAGATTATTTAAAGTGAACTTTTCAACAAATTGTTTCAGGTGGAGTATGGGCAAACTATAGATGGAAAGATAAGCAGTAGTACATATACGCAAAAAATGTCTTGTTATAATCGTTTTTGGGTAACCTATTGCTGTATAAATAACTCCCACTCGCAACTTAGGGCATTTCCTTACTTTAACATTTTGTGTAAAGTCTTTATCAACTAATAACTAGGAAAATGAAAGGAAGAGGTGACTGATATGGCTGCAAAAACAAATGAAGCATTATTTGATAGCCAACAACAACTTGAAAAGGTTGCTGAACAATTTCCAACTCTACAAATTCTTAATGAAGAGGGACAAATTGTAAACGAGGCAGCAATGCCAGATCTAAGTGATGATCAACTAAAAGAATTAATGAGAAGAATGGTGTATACTCGTATTCTTGATCAACGCTCTATATCCTTAAATCGTCAAGGGAGACTAGGGTTCTATGCACCTACTGCAGGTCAAGAGGCAAGCCAATTAGCTTCTCAATTTGCTTTAGAAAAAGAAGATTTTATCCTACCAGGTTACCGTGATGTTCCACAGATTGTATGGCACGGCTTACCTCTTTACCAAGCTTTTTTATTTTCACGTGGTCACTTCCATGGCAATCAGGCGCCTGAAGGTGTAAATGTAATCTCACCTCAAATCATTATTGGTGCTCAATACATACAATGTGCTGGTGTAGCATTAGGTATGAAAAAACGTGGCGCTAAATCTGTTGCTATTACATATACAGGAGATGGTGGAGCTTCACAAGGTGATTTCTACGAAGGAATTAACTTTGCAGGAGCTTATAAAGCACCAGCAATTTTCATTGTTCAAAACAACCGATTTGCTATTTCAACACCAGTAGAGAAACAGTCAGCTGCAAAGACAATTGCACAAAAAGCTGTTGCCGCAGGTATTCCAGGTGTTCAGGTTGACGGGATGGATCCATTAGCTGTTTACGCTGCTGTAGCTGAAGCTCGTCAGCGTGCTATAAATGGAGAAGGTCCTACATTAATTGAAACTCTAACTTACCGTTACGGCCCACATACAATGGCTGGGGATGACCCAACACGTTACCGTTCTTCAGAATTAGATGACGAGTGGGAGAAGAAAGATCCACTTGTACGTTTCCGTATATTCTTAGAGGGTAAAGGACTATGGAATGAAGAATTAGAAAATAAAGTAATTGAAGAAGCGAAAGAAGATATTAAAAATGCGATTAAGAAAGCGGATGAAACACCAAAACAAAAAGTGACAGATTTAATTTCAATCATGTACGAAAACCTTCCGCTAAATCTACAAGAGCAAATGGAAATCTATAAAGAGAAGGAGTCGAAGTAAGCCATGGCGCAAATGACAATGATTCAAGCAATCACTGATGCGTTACGCACAGAGTTAAAAAATGACCCAAATGTCTTAGTATTTGGAGAAGACGTAGGAGTAAATGGTGGGGTTTTCCGTGCCACTGAGGGTCTGCAAGCAGAATTCGGTGAAGATCGCGTGTTTGATACACCTTTAGCTGAATCTGGAATCGGTGGTTTGGCGATTGGTCTTGGCTTACAAGGTTTTCGTCCTGTTCCAGAAATCCAATTCTTTGGTTTCGTTTACGAGGTTATTGACTCTATAAATGGACAAATGGCACGTATGCGTTACCGTTCAGGTGGAAGGTATACGTCACCAGTTACAATTCGCTCTCCATTCGGAGGAGGAGTACATACTCCCGAACTACATGCAGACAGCCTTGAAGGCCTTGTTGCATCACAACCTGGTTTGAAAGTTATCATTCCTTCAACTCCTTACGATGCAAAAGGTTTATTAATTTCTGCCATTCGCGACAATGATCCGGTTGTATTCTTAGAACATATGAAGCTATACCGCTCATTCCGTCAGGAGGTTCCTGAAGAGGAATATACAATTGAGATTGGTAAGGCTGATGTGAAACGTGAAGGTAAAGATTTAACTATGGTAACTTACGGTGCTATGGTACATGAATGCTTAAAGGCGGCAGAAGAACTTGAAAAAGAAGGGGTATCGGCTGAGGTAATTGACCTTCGTACGATTAGTCCATTAGACATTCCAACGATTATTTCTTCTGTAGAAAAAACAGGTAGAGCAATTGTTGTTCAAGAGGCACAGAAGCAAGCTGGAATTGCTGCTAACGTTGTTGCTGAAATTAATGACCGTGCTATCCTAAGCCTTGAAGCACCTGTACTTCGTGTGGCAGCCCCTGATACTGTGTTTTCATTCTCTGCTGCTGAATCTGTTTGGCTTCCAAACTATAAAGATGTACTCGAGACAGCAAAGAAAGTGCTTAATTTCTAATAAAACCTAAAGTTTGAAATATAGTTACCATTTATAATAGGAGGCGAAAAACCTTGGCATTCGAATTTAAGCTGCCAGATATCGGTGAAGGTATCCATGAAGGTGAAATCGTAAAATGGTTTGTTAAACCTGGCGATGAAGTAAATGAAGATGATGTATTATGTGAAGTTCAAAATGATAAAGCAGTAGTTGAGATTCCTTCACCTGTTAAAGGTAAGGTATTAGAGGTACTAGTAGAAGAAGGTACTGTTGCAATTGTAGGTGACACATTAATTAAATTTGATGCACCAGGCTATGAAAACCTTAAGTTTAAAGGTGACGACGAGGATAAGCCTAAAAATGAAGAGGCTAAGCCTACTCAAAATCAGGTAGAAGCGAAAGAAGATACTAAAGAGGTTGAGGTAGATCCTAGCCGTAGAATTATTGCAATGCCTTCTGTCCGTAAGTATGCGCGTGAAAAGGGTGTCGACATTAAAGCTGTTCAAGGTTCTGGTAAAAATGGACGTATTGTAATGGCAGATATTGATTCCTTCTTACAAGGTGGAGCACCAGCAACGAGAGTAACAGAAACTAAAGAAGAAGTTACTACACAAGAAACTGTTACACCTAAAGCAGAGGAAAAAGATAAAGCTGCACCAGCTAAACAGCCAATACCTGCAGGTCAATATCCAGAGACTCGTGAGAAAATGAGTGGGATTCGTAAGGCTATTGCAAAAGCAATGGTTAATTCTAAACACACTGCACCTCATGTAACCCTAATGGATGAAGTTGATGTAACAGCATTAGTTGCACATCGCAAGAAATTTAAAGGTACTGCATTAGAAAAAGGCATTAAGCTAACGTATTTACCATATGTTGTTAAGGCGTTAACTTCTGCATTGAGAGAATTCCCTGCACTAAATACATCTCTTGATGATGCAACAGACGAAATCATTCATAAGCATTATTATAACATCGGAATTGCAGCTGATACAGATAAAGGATTATTAGTACCTGTTGTAAAAGATGCAGATCGTAAATCGATATTTACAATTTCTAATGAAATTAATGAACTTGCAGGTAAAGCACGTGACGGTAAGCTTGGATCAGACGATATGAAAGGTGCTTCTTGTACAATTACGAATATCGGTTCTGCTGGTGGACAATGGTTTACGCCTGTTATTAACCACCCGGAAGTAGCGATCCTTGGTATCGGCCGTATTGCAGAAAAACCAGTAGTTAACAATGGAGAAATTGTGGTCGCTCCTGTTTTAGCTTTATCCTTGAGTTTTGATCATCGTATGATTGATGGTGCAACTGCACAAAATGCTTTAAATCATATCAAACGTTTATTGAACGACCCACAATTATTATTAATGGAGGCGTAATAAATGGTAGTAGGAGATTTTCCAATTGAAACCGATACACTCGTTATCGGCGCTGGGCCTGGTGGCTATGTTGCAGCAATTCGTGCTGCTCAACTAGGCCAAAAGGTTACAATCGTTGAAAAAGGCACTTTAGGTGGAGTTTGTCTTAATGTTGGATGTATACCATCTAAAGCGTTAATTTCAGCTGCTCATCGTTACGAGCATGCCTTACATTCAGAGGATATGGGTATTAAAGCTGAAAATGTAACAGTTGATTTTTCGAAGGTACAAGAATGGAAGTCGAGCGTTGTTAACAAACTTACTGGTGGAGTCGAAGGACTTCTGAAAGGTAATAAGGTTGAAATTGTACGTGGTGAAGCATACTTTGTAGACAGCAATTCTGTGCGAGTGATGGATGAAAATTCTGCACAAACATACACATTTAAAAATGCAATTATTGCTTCTGGTTCTCGTCCTATCGAAATACCGGCATTTAAATATGGTGGTAGAGTATTGGATTCAACTGGTGCTTTAAATCTTAAGGAAATTCCGAAAAAGATTGTGGTAATCGGTGGTGGCTACATCGGTACAGAGCTAGGAACAGCTTACGCTAACTTTGGAACACAGGTTACAATTTTAGAGGGTGCTGATGAAATTCTATCAGGATTTGAAAAGCAAATGAGCTCACTAGTTAAAAGGAAACTTAAGAAAAAAGGCGCAGAAATTCATACTAATGCGTTAGCAAAAAGTGTAGAGCAGACTGAAAATAGTGCTACAGTAACCTTTGAAGTAAAAGGTGAAAGTAAGACAGTTGAAGCTGATTACGTACTTGTAACTGTAGGGCGTCGTCCAAATACAGATGAGTTAGGCTTAGAGCAAGTAGGTATTGAAGTAACAGAACGTGGTTTAATTAAAATTGATAAACAATGTCGTACAAACGTTAGTAATATCTATGCGATCGGTGACATCGTAGAAGGACCACCATTAGCTCATAAAGCTTCATATGAAGCTAAAATTGCTGCAGAAGCAATTGCAGGTCATGCTTCAGAGATCGATTACCTAGGAATCCCTGCAGTCGTATTCACAGACCCTGAGCTTGCGTCTGTTGGATATACTGAAAAAGAGGCAAAAGAAGAAGGTATTGATGTTACTGCTTCAAAATTCCCATTCGGTGCGAACGGGCGTGCATTAGCTCTTAACAGTGCTGATGGCTTCTTGAAACTGATTACTCGGAAAGAGGATGGATTAGTAATTGGGGCGCAAATTGCTGGACCAAGTGCTTCGGATATGATTGCCGAACTAGGACTAGCGATTGAAGCGGGTATGACTGCTGAAGACTTAGCAATGACTATTCATGCTCATCCAACTTTAGGTGAAATAACGATGGAAGCTGCAGAGGTGGCAATTGGCAGTCCGATTCATATTGTAAAATAAATAGACAAATAAAATCGCTCTCAAATTTTTTGAGAGCGATTTTTATTTTAAAACATCTATTAAGGGTTGTATTATTTCTTCTTTTGTTAAATCCCCCTCAATTTGAGCAATGATTTGATTGTCATGAATTACAAGTAAGGTTGGAAAGGTGTCTACATCGAAACTTGAATAACGGACCTTCTCGCTTGATGGAATTACCTTCATTGATGTAACGATTTCAGGATAGGTTTTTTTAATTTCTAATAAGGCATCATAATAGCTGGATTCATTATGCAAGTTGTCTTCATCAGAAAAAAATAGTAATTGTTTCTCTGTATTGTTGAAGACAAGACTTGATGGAGTGTTTTGAGCGAGATGACAGGATGAGAGCAAAAGAAATGATAGCATAAAAATAACTAAGCTTCTCATATACGATGGTCCACTTCTTTCTAAGTTAATCGACAAATTCTAAATCTATTCTATCATGTCTTCAAATAATTCTTTCGATTGTCATGTAATTGTTACAGAAATGAAAAATAGATAGCGCCTATTGAACATATATATTACAAATGTTTAATTCAAGTGAAGGGGCTTTCATTATGAGGGTATATGTGATAATATTGGTGCAATTTTTGATTTGGAGTAGTTTTTCAATCGCTTCATGGGTTTCGAATCAAGATGGCATAAAGTCTAAATCTATTCTCTTTCTTGTATTTAGTTATTTAGCATTTTGGGTTGCAACAACCATTGGTTTAACAAAACGAAAAGCATTATTCACTACATTAGTAACAATGGCGGCATTCTTTTCATGTCAGCAGTTATTTTGGTTGGCTATATAAACTGGGGCAGTTTTTTACTATAATGGAAAGGTGCGGAGTAAAAAGGAGGAAAGCAGCATGAAAAAAACACTCGGACTAGTCATCCTTGCAATTCTTTTATCTGGCTGTGGAATAACAAGCGATATCCCAAAATCGATGCCAGAAAATCAGGAAAATAATTCCCCTGAGGAAACTAAGGTGCCTCCTAAAACAGAACAAGAAAGTGTTGATGAAGCAAACAAAGATGTTACTGAGAAAGAAGATAGTGTTGAAGTGGAGCATAAAGAGGAGGTCACAAAACCAGCACACCGTTTGAACCCTTCAAACTGGGCAATTGAACCTATTAGTGATGCTAATGAAAAGGTTGTCCTACTAACCATAGATGATGCTCCAGACAAATATGCTTTAGAAATGGCATCAACTTTAAAGGAATTAGGAGTAAGTGCAATCTTTTTTGTAAACGGTCATTTTATTGATTCTAATGAAGAACAAGAGATACTTAAGAAAATTCATGAGATGGGATTTCCTATAGGTAATCATACAATGACTCATGCAAACCTGAAAGATAGCTCTGAAGAGGAGCAGTACAAGGAGATTGTGGGACTTAGTGATATGATTGAACAGATTATTGGAGAAAGGCCTCGATTTTTCAGGGCTCCGTTTGGTGTAAATACTGACTACAGTAGGCAATTGGTTGAACAAGAGGGGATGCTGTTAATGAATTGGACTTACGGGTATGATTGGGAAAAAGACTATCGTACGAAAGAGTCCCTAGCAGATATAATGGTAAATACTCCACTGTTGAGAAATGGAGCTAATCTTTTGATGCATGACAGAGAATGGACAAATGCTGCACTAGCTGATATCGTAACAGGTCTTGAATCAAAAGGATATGAAATTATCGATCCCAATGTAATTGAAACGCCAAAAAACACGGGTAATTAACCCGTGTTTTATTACTTTCTAGGATAATAGTACATAATTCTACCATTAAATAAGTGTAGTTCGCCTTGAAGTTTTTTTCCTAAGAATTTACAAAATTCATTTGCTTTTCCTTTATCCCCATGAGATGAGGCCCCCGGAAGAGTAATCTGTATAAAATATTGTTCAGTTTTATTTTCTTCATCTTCAATTTCTTCTTTACCTATACCTAATACAATTAGGTTATAACGACTATCTGTAGATTTTAAATAAAACCAGTTGGTGCCTTCCTCGTTGTTTTCCTTCAAATCATATGGAAAAGCTGCGTCTCCGTATTCCCAACTTACTTGCTGTCCGGTTTTACTGGTAATCTCTTTATAGTAGTAAAAAAGCTCTTTTACATCATTAAGTGTAATTTCTTGTTTAGTTGAGCCTGGAACGAGTTTTATGTATGCGTTTGCCATTCGGTTCACTCCTAATAAAAACTTCATAATACTAGTCCATTCTAGCATTTATTAAAAGTTAATGACAACAAATAATCGTTATTAGGCTTGTAAAAAGCTGTTTTGTAAGTTATAATAATATTCTGAATAATCAAATCTTATAAGGAGGTATTCTATGAATCTATTTGACAAACTATATGATGATCAAGAAAATGTAAAGGTACGTTTTGTAGGGTTTACAACTGAAAATGTACGATATGATTTTGGTATAGTTTATACGAATTTATTCTTTGGCAAACCATTAGTCATTTGTATGCAAACAGGACGATCAACCCTCCTCGATCCAAAAGATATTGAGGATCTAGATTATCTACGTCGAATCTTCCGCATTGATACCCTTGAAGAAGCTGCCGACCTTGCTGATTTCTTTAAAACATCCTTACCACATATCCCATTTGAAACACAATATGAATAGTTAAATACTTTGCAGACCAGCATATAGTGCTTGGTCTGTTTTTATATTAACCGCCAGTAAAAAGCGAAGAGGATGTTAGAGAATAAGCTCCATGAAACTAAATTACTATTTAAAGAGAATGCTAAACAAAAAAAGTAATTATGACATACAATTAACCATTGACTAATTAATTGTGACATATTATTATAGAAATAACATAACGTTAAGCGCTTTCATTATGAGTGCTTTGTTAACAAATCTCGTCATAATAAAACAAAAATGCTTTGGAAGGGGTTTTTGAAACAATGGGAACAATCGTATGTCAAACTTGTAATAACACAATTGACCATTTCGATGACGAAAAAGTAACGACACTTTACGCAAAATGTGAAGAGTGTAACTGTGAACCATCAGATAAATAATTAGAAAGATTTAGTTATATATATTAAAAAAGCATGCAAATTTGCATGCTTTTTCTTTATTCTATCGCTCTATGTTCTTTAATAACCCTAAGTGAGTTTAATTCACTGTCTTCTGGCCCTTGAACTGGTAAGCCTACCTCTATATTCTTTTTGATGTATGTTAAATTTTCTTCCGTAATGATTTCACCAGGAATAAAGATTGGAATCCCAGGAGGGTAAACCATAATAAATTCAGCAATGATTCTTCCTGCTGATTGATCAAAAGGCACTACTTCAGTCTCAGCATAAAAAGCATCTCTAGGAGTCAATGCCAAGCGTGGAATATTTGGTAATAGTACAGCAGGCTTATGGTCTACATCACTATGCTGCTTTAATTCATTTGCCATTTCCTTCAAAGCGTTAATTAGTATAGTGGTTTCCTTTTCAGTATCACCAGGGGTAATTATACACAAGATATTGTATAAATCTGAAAGTTCGACCTCGATATTGTATTTTTCTCTTAACCAGCCTTCAACTTCATAACCTGTTATACCAAGTGCTTTTACAGAAATAATCAATTTGGTTGGATCATAATCAAACGTTGCCTTTGATCCAACAATTTCTCTACCAATACAATAAAGATTTTCAATTTCATTTATTTCTTTACGTGTTTTTTCAGCAATTCGAATTGCTTCCTCAATTAATTCATGACCTTCCATTACGAGTCTCTTTCGTGCAACATCGAGAGAAGCTAATAACAAGTATGAGGTAGATGTTGTAGTAAGCATACTTATGATGGACTGAACACGTTTCGCTGAAACAAGACCTTCTCTTACATTTAAAATGGAACTTTGGGTCATCGATCCACCTAGCTTATGAACACTAGTTGCAGCCATATCAGCACCAGCTTGCATTGCAGAGAGAGGTAACTTTTCATGAAAATGAATATGAACACCATGTGCTTCATCCACTAAGACTGGCACATCATAAGAATGAGCAATTTCAACAATTCTCTTCAAGTCTGCAGCTATCCCAAAATACGTTGGGTTAATGACAAGTACGCCTTTAGCGTCTGGATGTTGTTCAAGTGCCTTTTCAACAGAATCTGTAGTTATACCGTGAGAAATACCTAAGTCCTTATCAATTTCTGGATGAATAAAAATAGGGACTGCACCTGAGAACACAATCGCTGACATTACTGATTTATGCACATTTCTTGGTACAATAATTTTATCTCCAGGTCCACAGACAGCCATAACCATGGTCATGATTGCTCCACTAGTTCCTTGAACAGAAAAGAAAGTATGATCCGCACCAAATGCTTCTGCTGCTAGGTCTTGTGCTTTTTTTATCATCCCTTTTGGTTGATGAAGATCATCTAATGGTCCGATGTTAATTAAATCAATTGATAGAGCATTATCTCCAATGAAATTTCGAAATTCCGGGTCCATTCCAGTTCCTTTTTTATGTCCTGGAATATGAAATTGAACAGGGTTTCTTTTTGAATGATTTACTAATCCGCTAAATAGCGGTGTTTCTGATTGTGACAATTTTAGCTCGCACCTCTTTAAAATCGATATTTTTAAGCCAATAGGATTGCAGTTTGTTATTGTTTCATCTATATACAAATATTTCATATTGGCAAAGTCATAAAACAAATGAATTATAGCATTTATCGTACCTTTTGCATAGAAATTTTCTCTATGTTATTAAAGTAACTCATCATTACTATTAATAAACATGATTTAAAGAAATAAAAAGGATTCTGTGAAGGAATAGAGAATGAAAAGGTAGAGGAAAAAAGGAGGTTGTTCATATGAATTGGGAGACTCGAGTTACGAAACTTCTCGGAATACAATATCCAATTATTCAAGGTGGACTCGCATATCTAGCTTATGCAGATTTAGCTGCAGCGGTGTCAAACGCTGGTGGATTAGGACAAATCACGGCTATGTCATTAGATGGTCCAGAGGAACTTCGTGAAGAAATAAGAAAAGTTAAAGATAAAACGTCTAGGCCATTTGGTGTTAATTTTGCTATCGGGCAGCATGGGCGACCTTTTTCACATATGCTTGAAGTTGCAATTGAAGAAAATGTTCCGGTTGTGTCCATGACTGGGGGAAATCCTACACCGGTATTCGACCAATTGAAAGGTACAGCCATAAAGAAACTCGTTTTAGTTGCTGCTAAACGTCAAGCAATAAAGGCTGAGGAGCTTGGAGCAGATGCTGTAATGGTTGTAGGTCAAGAAGGAGGGGGACATTTGGGAAAAGATGATACAGGTACTTTTGTGTTGATTCCTCAGGTTGTAGAAAGTGTAAGTATCCCTGTAATTGCTTCCGGTGGAATTGGGGATGGAAGAGGCCTAATGGCAGCTCTTAGTTTAGGGGCTGAAGGTATTGAAATGGGAACACGTTTCATAGCTACTAAAGAATGTATTCATGCTCACCCAACTTATAAAGAGGCTCTAGTGAATGGCTCTGAAAGTGATACAGTAGTTATAAAAAAATCGCTAGGAGCACCAGGAAGAGCGATCAGCAATGAATGGACAAAAAAAATCCTTGAAATAGAAAAAACGAATTGTGGCTATGAAGGTTTAAAAGATTATATTAGTGGTATTTCAAATAAGAGGTATATTTATGATGGAGAAATTAATGAGGGATATGCCTGGGCAGGGCAAGTAATGGGCTTAATACACGATATCCCTTCTGTAAAGGAGTTATTTGAACGAATGATCTCAGAAGGGGAAGAAATACGTAGGAAATGGCAATAATAAATAGAAAAATTAATTAAATTGAGGTGTTTCATTTTGGATTATCAATACCCGATTTCACCAGACTGGAAAACAGAAGAAATCATAGATGTTATAAATTTTTATCAATCAGTAGAAAAAGCTTACGAGAAAGGAATTAATCGTGAAGAATTAATGATAACCTATCGAAGGTTTAAAGAAATAGTTCCTAGTAAAGCTGAAGAAAAACAGATAGACCGCGAGTTTGAAGAAATAAGCGGATATTCCTCATACAGGGTTATAAAGAAAGCGAAAGAAGCAGAGGGAAATGTAACTATTAAGGGTTAAGTAAAAAGGCAGAAGAAGAATCTTCTGCCTTCATTATATTTATTATTTAGTATTACTAGATAGTTGGTATAAGGGAATGAGTTGTTTAAACGTATCATCAACTTTTTGGATAAACTGATCTGATGTCATTTTCACTGCGCTATTTCTGTCAATTGTTATACCACATAGTATTTCTGCTTTTTTTACAGTTTGGAGACGTGTAAACATGGACAACAAGTCATCCTGAGATAGTCCTTGATTCGATATCACCTCAGGTTTTGTATGATCCATTGACCAAACAAAATCACTAGGGATTAACTCATTTAATTTAGTTATATTTTTTTCTAACGACTTTCCAAACATTTCTTTGCCGTGTGATTCATAAATTACAGCAAACCAAATGAAAAGATGTGTTTCCCATAATCCTATCTGGAAATGTGGAACCATTTTATAACCTCTTTTATTATTTGCAAACGCAACCCAGGTATCTTTAGGCGGATTAACAGATCTTCTTGCATGTTTAGCAACATGAAAGTACATTTCTTCTCCAGCTAAGGATGATAAAGTTGGAGAAAAGTGCTCACCTAAAGCCTCAAGCTTTGGTCGGATCGTTTCTTTCAGAGCTTCCATTCGCGCATCTAAACCCTCAATTGTAAATACATTAAAATCCTCATTAGTAAAACCTTTAAAATTCATATGTATACCTCCAAAAAAACATTGCTGTTAACATAGTATCATACTAATTGTTTAATATATAACGAAATACTCAGAGGATAATAAAATAGGATCTTATACAGTATTTATACTAGGTAAACGCACATATTTGTTGCATGGAGACAGAATTCACATATTATAAAGTAAACCTAATAGTTAATCCTTGTTTAAAAAAATGTTACGTGTTTCGAAAATAAAGAAAGGGGTGCAGGAAAATGAAGCAAGTGACAAACGCGTTGAAACTTAATGATAGTAAGAGGCGCATTGCAGTGTTACGTCTTGAGTTAGATTATGAATTGGCAACCCTTTATGATGCGATGATAAATAAAGATGAAAAAATGAAACAAGAATGTGTAAAAAAACTTGAAAAAATTAGAAGTGAAATGATTCAATTGAAAGCATAAATTTATTACGGTGGCATATAAAAACGAGCCATAGAAGGTTCGTTTTTATTTGTGGGTCAGTGAGAATTACTTGATTTCTCACCCTTCTTTACCTTAATCTTATATCAACCATTTTAAAAGAAAAGGGTGTTCGGTGATGGGTGATTTAAATGAAATGTATAGAAATGCAGTCGAGTGGACCCGTGAGGCAGGGAAGCGAATACGGGATTCATTTCAAACGAAATTAACAATCCATACTAAATCAAATGCCGATGACTTAGTCACAAACATTGACCGAGAAACTGAACAATTTTTTATACAGAATATAAAAGCTTCATACCCTAGCCATAAAATAATGGGTGAGGAAGGATTTGGGGATGAGCTTGAATCACTTCAAGGAAATGTATGGATTATCGACCCTATTGATGGAACAATGAATTTTATCCATCAGCAAAGAAACTTTGCAATTTCCGTAGCTTTATATGAAGATGGAATCGGAAAGTTTGGTATGGTATATGATGTTGTACATGATGAGCTTTATCACGCCATTCGTGGAAAAGGTGCTTTTTTGAATGATGAACTAATTCCAAAGCTTCCTTCTGTTGAGTTGAACAAAGCTATTTTAGGAATCAACGCTACTTGGGTAACTGATAACAAACGAATCGATTCTTCCATTTTAGCACCACTTGTTAAGTCAGTAAGGGGAACAAGATCTTATGGAGCGGCTACTCTAGAATTTGTGTATGTTGTTACAGGGAGACTTGATGCATATATCTCAATGAGATTATCTCCATGGGATTTTGCAGCAGGAGCAATCCTCATAGAAGAAGTGGGAGGCATTGTTACAACATTAGATGGAAATCCATTAAACTACTTAGGGGAAAACACAATACTTGTAACGAACAAAAGTTTACATAAAACGATAGTAGAGGATTATGTTCTAAAGTAGGTGTAAAAACAATGAAACAGATTGAAATGGCTCCTCACCATTTAGATTTCTTTACCATTCTTATAGAGGATAGTCCTCTTTGGAAGGAGAATGAATTAAAAGAGTTCTCACTGGAAGAATATATGAATGGTTATTCTTCATTAGATGGGAACTGGTATATATGGTTAGACAATGGTATCCCTATTGGAATTACCTTTATTGTTAATAATGCACCCTCAAATAATAAAATGTGGCTTGGTACGATACTAATAGCGAAAGAGCATAGGAATAAAGGATTTGCAAGTAGGATTATAAAAGAACTTGCAAATATAGCTCTCTTAAAAGGAGAAGAGGCAATATTTTGCGGGATACCAATCGAAATAAACGAATGGTCAATTTTTTTAGGGAATTGCGGGTTTGAACAATTTAAAATTGAAAAAGATGAAACTGGTCAAAATTTTTTAGTATTCGTGTATCCTGTATAATAAGTAAAAAGGCAGGAAAATTAAATCCTGCCTTTTTCACGTAGCTTTTTCTTGGTAACAAAGCCAAAACCCGTAACAATAAAAACTGCTACGATTGACAACACTATACCTAATACACTGCGTAAAGCAATGGAAACTCCAATAAGCATCATGCAAATAGCAGTTAACAAAGCAATACCTAGCATCGGAAAATTGATTGAATTCATATGAAGTCCCCCTTGAAAGTAGGATGGTTACAACTTGTACCAACCATGCTTAATATTTATTTTACAAATAAACTTGCTACTTTACCACTATCTTTGTGGTATAATATCAAAGTTGTAATTATAGAGACGAATAATTAGGAGATGAAAAACTTGAACATTCGCAATGATATCCGTAATATCGCGATTATTGCCCACGTTGACCATGGGAAAACTACTTTGGTTGATAAGTTATTACATCAATCTGGAACATTTAGAACTAATGAACAGGTTGAAGAACGTGCCATGGACTCAAATGCAATCGAACGTGAGCGTGGAATAACAATTTTAGCGAAAAATACGGCAATTAACTATAAAGATAAGCGTATTAATATCATGGACACACCTGGTCACGCTGACTTCGGTGGAGAAGTAGAACGTATCATGAAAATGGTTGATGGAGTTTTACTTGTTGTTGATGCTTATGAAGGCTGTATGCCTCAAACACGTTTTGTGTTAAAAAAGGCGTTAGAACAAAAGCTTACGCCAATCGTTGTTGTGAACAAAATTGACCGTGATTTTGCTCGCCCAGCTGAAGTTGTTGATGAAGTAATTGACCTATTCATTGAATTAGATGCTACAGAGGAGCAATTAGAGTTCCCTGTAATTTATGCTTCAGCAATCAATGGAACAGCTAGTGCAAATCCAGAAAAACAAGATGAAAATATGGAATCACTGTTTGAAGCTATTTTAGAACATATTCCTGCACCAGTTGATAATAGCGACGAACCACTACAATTCCAAGTAGCTTTATTAGACTATAATGACTATTTAGGTCGTATTGGTATAGGGCGTGTATTCCGCGGAACTATGAAAGTTGGAGAACAGGTTGCGTTAATGAAGTTAGACGGAACTGTTAAACAATTCCGTGTAACGAAAATGTTTGGTTTCATTGGACTAAAACGTATTGAAATTCAAGAAGCTAAAGCCGGAGATCTAGTTGCGGTTTCTGGAATGGAAGATATTAACGTAGGTGAAACTGTTTGTCCTGTAACTCACCAGGATGCTCTTCCAGTGCTTAGAATTGATGAGCCAACACTACAAATGACATTCCTAGTAAACAATAGTCCATTTGCTGGTAAAGAAGGTAAATTTGTAACTGCTCGTAAAATCGAAGAGAGACTTCGTGCTCAATTAGAAACTGATGTAAGTTTACGAGTTGAAAATACAGATTCACCAGATGCTTGGATCGTATCAGGACGTGGAGAACTTCACTTATCTATCTTAATTGAGAACATGCGTCGTGAAGGCTTTGAACTTCAAGTATCAAAACCAGAAGTTATTGTACGTGTAATTGATGGTGTTCGTTCTGAACCTGTAGAACGAGTACAAATTGATGTTCCTGAAGAGCATACTGGTTCTATTATGGAGTCAATTGGTGCACGTAAAGGCGAAATGCTTGATATGATTAATAATGGAAATGGCCAAGTTAGGTTAATTTTCATGGTTCCTGCAAGAGGGTTAATTGGTTATACTACTGAGTTCTTAACATTAACTCGTGGTTTCGGTATTATCAACCATTCATTTGATAGCTACCAGCCTATGGCTTCTGGCCAAGTAGGTGGCCGTAGACAAGGTGTTCTTATTTCTATGGAGAGCGGTAAAGCAAGTCAGTATGGAATAATGGGTATTGAAGATCGTGGTACGATTTTTGTTGAACCTGGTACTGATGTTTATGAAGGTATGATTGTTGGAGAGCATACACGTGAAAACGACTTAACGGTTAACGTAGTTAAGGTTAAGCAAATGACAAATATGCGTTCTGCAAATAAAGATCAAACGACAACAATGAAAAAACCTCGTTTAATGTCACTCGAGGAATCACTTGAGTATCTAAATGATGATGAATATTGTGAAATTACACCTGAATCTATTCGTCTTCGCAAAAAAATTCTAGATAAAAACGAACGTGAAAGAGTAACAAAGAAAAAGAAATTAGCAGAAACAGCTACAAAATAATGATAAATACCCTACAGCTTACTAACAAGTTGTAGGGTCTTATTTTGTACATATATTGAGAATTATGTCTCTTTCTGTTACTTTATAGGTATACAATGAAAGACCCAAGGGGGAATTACCATGTTACTTAGTGATAGATTATCTTTCTTCGCTGCTCTATTTGGAGTAGATACAAATCCTACAGTAGGAATGTGGCTTTTATACTTTACAATCGTTGGACTATCTATTGTTGTTTATAAACTAGGATTTGCTAAGAAGCTACCAATATTAAAGTCAGTAGTTATTTATTTCTTTCTTGCTTTAGGGGGAACATTTTTAACCTTTTTAGGTGTTTTTCTGCCCGTAGCAGAGGGCCTTGTCGTTGCTGCTCTCGTTCTAATTGTTTATAAAATTCGATTACATCAATCCAAGAAACAAGAATCAACAGTAAAGTAGGTGACGAAAGTTGAAATCTTTACAAGATACTCTCTATAATTGGTTAACGATTAAGGTTGTAGCAGATGCACGTCCGGAAGATACAGCAGCACGTGACACATTCGAATTATTTGATGATATATTAAAAACAGATCACAACGTTAGCAAAATTAAAGTAGAAAAAGATGAGTTAATGTATTTCGTCATCTTTGAAAAAGATGGAGAAGAGAAAAAAGCTCGTTTTGCTGCTGAGTTGATTGATATTATGTATGACCAAATCGAGCAGGAACCCGAAAAATATATTAATTATCCTGAATGAAAAAAGCCGAACATTCTGTTCGGCTTTTTAAAATAGGTCATCTTTTTTAACTTTTTTTCGGTATAATTTAAATTTACCTGTAGCAATTCTTTCGTTTGTTCTGTCCTCAATTCTTTTATTACAATCAGGGCATAAATACGTATGTATCGGTCTATTTCGCAGTTTTTTAGCTTGACTAGATTCGTCCTCAATATTCTTGATTTGATCACATAATACACATTTTACTCTCATTTTTTACACTCCTATAATATATATCCAAAATACATATCAATCGTACATTGTGGATCGATTTTTCTTTATTGTTCAGTATAGCATGAAATCATAATATTCAGTAACCATTGTTTTATCTTTTGATTAAAAAAGGTATGATAGATACTATAGAAAGCTTAGTAGGAGGAGATATGATGGCAAATCAAGTAGAATTACAATTAATTCAGCCGTTGTTTGACATATTTCAACAAGAACGATTTGTTACCTTATCAACAGTTGATTATGAAAGTGGTGGACCCAACGTAAATGCAATTTCATGGGTATTTGCCCCAGACAAAAAGAGAATTTTAGTTACAGTTGATAATCGGTCTAGGATTGTAGAGAATATACTTAGGAATCCTTCTGTTGTTTTAAATATAACAGCCATTGAATCGAATTATTCTATTAGTGGTAGAGCAAGCATTAAAGCAGAAAAAATGGAGGGTGTGCCTCTTAAGTTAGCGCTTATCGAGATATTCATTAATGAAGTCCGTGATGTTATGTTTTATGGTTCGAAGATATCTGTTGAACCACAATATGAAAAAACATATGATGTTACAGCTGCTGAAAAATTGGATAAACAAGTTATGGAATCGATGAAAAGGTATACTGTATAACAAGTAAAGGCTGCCTAAATGTGAAGTCATTAAGCAGCCTTTTTTTTATTGTCGATTATTCATATGATTTTTAGATTGATCTTGTTGTTCTTTTTCTAACTTCTTTTCTTGATTAGTATTAAGCTGGTTATCATTTTGTTCTGTAGGGTTCGCATTGTCATTATCGATAATGTCACTTGGCACATCAGGTATGATTCTGCCAACTATTTGGGCTAACTCATCTAAAATACCCACGATTGGACGCCCATCTTGGATTTCTTGTCCCATTTGTCTAAGTCTTTCAAAAGTATCAGCATCTGCAACTACGATAGCATTCGCCCCGTATGGGTCATGCTGTAAGCTTTCGGCTACCGAATATTTTATAGACTCTACACGTGAACGATCTAACTTAGCGTTTACATCAATTCCAACAACAGCAAAGTTACCAAGAACAACTGCTGTCGCGTCATTTACACTTGGTATACTAGAGGCTAGTTCCACTAAATGCTCTGAAATTTCTTGCCCTGTTTTTCTGTCAACATAGTCATCCGCTGTATTTTTTACATGAATTCTATTATCGTTTCCTTCATCTGCATTTTGATTTGCACCACAGCTGGCTAGGATGAAGGCAATAGGAATGATAAAAAGTAATCTTTTCATAACTTTCCCTCCTTAAATATAATTCCTTATTTTTTCTAGGTTTAGGTACCTAGACTAAGTTTTTCTTGTTTTATTGTTTAATAATTCTTCTATCTTTATACATGCTCTCATATATTTTTATCAACGGTCCGTCCAACAGAGGTAACGAGGTTGCAAGGAGTCCTTATAAAACATATCCTATATAAATTAATTTTTTGTTTGAATTAAAAAGGAGTTTGTCAATTTATTGCTTCCGATTGGTCGGACACCTGTTTCACTCCCTTTACAAACAGAAAAAAATAATAGGGTAGGAGGCGGAAGTTTGAGTAAAATATATGTTCTAGATACAAATGTACTATTGCAAGATCCGCATTCAATATTTTCATTTGAAGACAATGAGGTTGTTATACCAGCGGTTGTCCTAGAAGAGGTTGATTCGAAAAAGCGCTATATGGATGAAATTGGGAGAAATGCACGTCATGTATCTAAATTAATTGATCGTTTACGTGAAACAGGGAGGCTACATGAAAGGATTCCATTAGAAAATGGTGGAGTATTACGGATTGAGTTAAACCATCGATCCTTCCACCAACTTCAGGAGATATTTGTAGAAAAAACGAATGATAATCGCATTTTGGCGGTTGCAAAAAATTTATCACTTGAAGAACAAACAAAGGAAAATGGAAGAGCTGTTATTTTGGTTAGTAAGGATACTCTTGTAAGAGTTAAAGCAGATGCTTTAGGATTACAGGCGGAGGACTTTTTAAGTGACCGTGTTGTTGAAGTAGACCATATATACACTGGAGAGTTAACTCTCTATTTGAATACGGACTTACTTAATCGTTTTTACGAAAAAGGGGAACTAAGCTTATCAGAATTGGCGAACCATCCTTTTTATCCTAATCAGTTTATCGTAATGAAGGACGCGTTAGGAACTTCATCTTCAGCTATAGGTATTGTTGATCATATCGGTAAAAAAGTTAAAAAACTGGTCTTTAATCATGATCATATATGGGGTATTAGACCACGAAATGCTCAACAGTCTATGGCCTTTGAACTTCTATTACGTGACGATATCCCACTGGTTACCTTAATCGGAAAAGCAGGTACTGGGAAAACGTTACTAGCGTTAGCGGCTGGATTATTGCAAACTGAAGACCTAGGAAAATTTAAGAAACTGTTGGTAGCAAGACCTATCGTTCCAGTCGGAAAAGATCTCGGCTATTTACCTGGCGAGAAACAAGAAAAGTTAAGGCCTTGGATGCAGCCAATCTTTGATAACCTTGAGTATTTATTTAATACTAAAAAGCCAGGAGAACTCGATGCGATTTTGGCCGGAATGGGATCAATTGAAGTAGAAGCTCTAACGTATATTAGAGGTAGAAGCATACCAGAGCAATATATCATAATTGATGAAGCACAAAACCTTACGAAGCACGAGGTAAAAACCATTCTAACTCGGGTTGGAGATAGAAGTAAAATTGTTCTAATGGGAGACCCAGAACAAATTGACCATCCTTATCTCGATGAATATAATAATGGACTTACCTATGTTTTAGAAAAATTTAAAGATCAGAAGATAGCAGGACATATTAAATTAGTAAAGGGAGAAAGATCCGGTCTAGCACAACTTGCAGCAGATATACTATAAAGTAAAAAAATGAGCCGATAATGGCTCATTTTTTATTCAATCCTAAAACCTATAATGTCCTTAATCGGACCATCGTAATTCGATCCATCTCCAAAATAGAAATGAATAGGTCCGTCCTCCCTAAGAGGCTTTCCTTCTTTTGAAAAACCTAATATAGAGTCATAGGCCTTTTCTAATGGTACTTTGATTTCACCATTCTTTGTTTCAATGAGTAGAGTAGACGAGCCCTCTAGTGGTTCTGCATTTTTAATAAAATAACGGAATGGAATACCGAAAGTACCCTTAAGAATTTGTTCTTTCTTAAATTTTGTTTCAGTTTTTAAGGTAGGAGGATGGATAGCTCCTTCTTGTATCTCCCGGTCCCAGTGCTTTGAAACTGATTTTGTATATTCTTCTAATTCATCTACTTCTGTATGAGTTGTAGTGAAGTAAGTGGTTAAATCCACTTTTCGATCATCAAAAATCCAGACACCAGGATCAAGAGTTATTTTAAAATCTACCTTTCCTTCTAGCATAACGATTGAATTCAATTTATTGCACCAGCCTTTCATTTATTAGTATAAATTTATTGGTTAGGTTTGTCACTTAAATACCATGGTTATTCTAATAGGAATTCCTACCCTAGCAGTATGTAAAAATACTAGAGTCTAGTCAATTTCTCTTGCAATTTTATGGTTTTCACGTTAATATTTATAGATAGGATTAGGTAATCGCTCGGAACGGAGGGGTTTAAAATGACATCTGAAATCGTTATCAACCATCGCGAAAAAGCATACGCTCTACTTAAAGCTGATGCTGATAAAATACTAAAATTGATTAAGGTCCAAATGGATAATTTAACTATGCCTCAATGTCCATTGTATGAGGAAGTTTTAGATACACAAATGTTTGGATTATCACGGGAAATAGATTTTGCTGTCCGACTTGGTCTTGTTGAAGAATCTGACGGAAAAGAATTACTTGATAAGTTAGAGCGAGAATTATCTGCACTTCATGAGTCTTCTGTTAGAAGATAGTAGAACTATACAGTTAAAGGTATAAAAAAACGATTAGAAAACTCAAACTATTCTTAAGAAGGATAGTTTGAGTTTTTTTACAACTAATTATCTATATTCCAGATATCCCCTTTGGATAGAAAAAATTTAAAAGGATTTAATCAATTTAAATAGAAGTAATTAATACATAGTATTTATTTGATTACCTAGAGGAAGATGCTTAATGTTTAGAAAAATAATAAAATCATATGATTATACCTTACTGATAGCAATTTGTATGCTTTGTTTTTTTGGGTTAGTTATGGTGTATAGCTCGAGCATGGTATTTGCTGCCTCCCATCCTAAGATTAATAATCCTGAGTTCTTCTACGACAGACAAAAACTATCCATGATAATTGGTTTTTTAGGTCTTTTAGCAGCTATGATTTTTCCATATAAGGCCTATGCCAGTTCAAAACTTTTAGCTTTAATCGTCTTTGGTTCAATAGGAATGCTATTGTTAGTTTCGGTATTTGGAGCAACGGCAAACAATGCCCAAAGTTGGTTGAAGCTTGGAACTAGGGGAATTCAGCCTTCTGAATTTACAAAACTTAGTGTAATCATCTATTTAGCGGCAGTTTACGCTAAAAAACAATCCTACATAAACGATTTAAATAGAGCAGTACTCCCTCCGATTTTATTTACAGTGGGTATTTGTGTTTTCGTGGCAATTCAGCCTGATATAGGAACAGCTTTTATTATCAGTTTGATCGCTGGTACGATAATCGTGTGCTCAGGCATGGGGTTAAAAAACATAATAAAACTATTATTTTTTGCCATTACACTTGTAGGTATCTTGACACCAGTAATCTTGCTGAAAAGAGAGTCTATCTTTACGACAGAGAGAATATCTAGATTTCAGGGCTTCTTAGATCCATTTCTTCATGAAGGAGATGCAGGTTACCAATTAATAAATTCCTATGTTGCAATGGGTTCAGGGGGGATTACAGGTTTAGGATTGGGGCAAAGTATTCAAAAATTTGGTTATTTACCTGAAGCTCATACTGATTTTATAATGGCTGTCATTGCAGAAGAGTTAGGGTTGTTTGGAGTTCTGTTCGTCATCTTTTTATTGGCATTTATTATTTTTAAAGGGCTACTACTTGCTAGGAAGTGTACAGATCCATTTGGTAGTTTACTAGCAATCGGAATCTCTTCTATGTTAGCCATTCAGTCGTTTATTAATCTTGGAGGTTTAACTGGTCTTATTCCAATTACAGGTGTAACTTTACCGTTTATTAGTTATGGTGGATCCTCCATGATTCTACTGTTGCTTTGTATGGGAATTCTTTTAAACGTCTCAATGTTTGTAAACTATGAGAAGAACTATAAAAAGGAAACTGTCTCTCAACCGGTAAATGTACCAAAGATCAAAAACAATCGTTATTCATATTAACCACTATATCCGGTTAATGTGTTATACTATTGATAATTATGATATACTAATAGAAAAATTAGAGGAGGAACAGAATGAGAAATCGCATCCAGAAAGTATTAGTTGCTAACCGTGGAGAAATTGCAATTCGAGTTTTTCGAGCTTGCACGGAATTAAATATTCGTACAGTTGCCATTTATTCAAAGGAAGATGCCGGTGCCTATCATCGATATAAAGCTGATGAAGCGTATTTGATAGGTGAAGGGAAAAAACCAATTGATGCCTATCTAGATATTGAAGGAATCATAGAAATTGCTAAAAAGAATAAAGTCGATGCTATTCATCCAGGCTATGGCTTTTTGTCAGAGAATATAAACTTTGCAAGAAGATGCGAAGAAGAGGGGATTACGTTTATAGGCCCTAAATCCTCACATCTAGATATGTTTGGAGATAAGGTAAAAGCAAGAAAACAGGCACAATTAGCTAATATTCCTGTTATACCTGGAAGTGATGGACCTGTAACAAAGTTAGAGGATGTTGTTAGGTTTGGAGAGGAAGTAGGTTATCCAATTATTATCAAGGCATCACTTGGTGGTGGTGGTCGTGGTATGAGAATTGTTCGTAGTCAATCGAGCGTTAAGGAATCCTATGAAAGAGCTAAATCAGAAGCAAAAGCTGCTTTTGGAAATGACGAAGTGTATGTTGAAAAGTTAATAGAGAATCCAAAGCACATTGAAGTACAGATCCTAGGAGATGCAGATGGGAATATTATTCATCTGTATGAAAGAGATTGCTCAGTTCAGAGACGTCATCAGAAAGTAGTAGAAATTGCACCAAGCGTTTCATTGTCGGAAGAGCTACGCCAAAAAATATGTGAATCAGCTGTTTCATTAATGAAAAATGTACAATACATAAATGCCGGTACTGTAGAGTATTTAGTTTCTGGAGAAGAATTTTACTTTATAGAAGTAAACCCAAGGATTCAAGTTGAACACACCATAACAGAAATGATAACTGGGGTAGACATTGTACAATCGCAAATTAAGATTGCTGAAGGTCATTCTCTTCACAGTAAAGAGGTTAGTATTCCTCATCAATCTAATATAACAACTCATGGTTATGCCATCCAGTCAAGGGTAACAACAGAGGACCCACTAAATAACTTCATGCCTGATACTGGTAAGATTTCCGTTTATCGCTCAGGTGGTGGGTTTGGTGTAAGATTAGATGCAGGGAATGGATTCCAAGGTGCAGTGATTACACCGTATTATGATTCATTATTAGTTAAGCTTTCCACTCACGCATTAACGTTTGAACAAGCTGCAGCTAAAATGGTCAGAAATTTGAAAGAGTTCAGAATACGAGGGATTAAAACGAATATTCCATTCTTAGAGAATGTTATAAAACATGAAAAGTTTATGAACGGTGAGTACAATACTTCTTTTATTGATTCATCACCTGAGCTTTTTATCTTCCCAGAGAGTAAAGATCGTGGTACAAAAATGCTATCTTATATCGGAACTGTTACTGTAAACGGATTTCCGGGAGTAGAGCAAAGGAAAAAGCCAGTTTTTGCTAAGCCAAGAGTACCTAGCATTCAGTATTCAGAACCAATTCCTAATGGAACAAAGCAAATTCTCGATCAAAATGGAGCAGAAGGTCTAGTTTCATGGGTTAAGGATCAAAACAAAGTATTATTAACAGACACCACTTTCCGTGATGCACATCAATCTTTATTAGCAACACGTATTAGAACAAATGACCTAGCGAAAATTGCAGAACCGACGGCAAGAATGCTGCCAGAACTTTTTTCTTTAGAAATGTGGGGTGGAGCAACATTTGATGTAGCCTATCGCTTTTTAAAAGAAGACCCTTGGGATAGATTACTAACTTTGCGTGAACAAGCGCCAAATGTCTTATTCCAAATGTTACTTAGAGCTTCAAATGCTGTTGGTTATAAGAATTACCCTGATAATGTTATTAAGGAGTTTGTCGATAACTCTGCTGCTGCAGGTATCGATGTTTTTAGAATTTTTGATAGTTTAAACTGGATTAAAGGAATGATGCCTGCAATTGAGGCGGTTCGAGAAAGCGGGAAAATCGCAGAGGCAACGATATGTTATACTGGTGACATTAGTGACTCTTCAAGAACCAAATATAATCTAAATTATTATAAAGAGCTTGCAAAGGAATTAGAAAACTCTGGAGCTCACATATTAGGAATCAAGGATATGGCAGGTCTATTAAAGCCAGAATCCTCTTATACACTAATTTCTGCTTTAAAGGAAACAGTAAATATTCCAATCCACCTTCATACACATGATACGAGTGGGAACGGTATTATGACTTATGCAAGGGCAATTGAAGCAGGCGTAGATATCGTAGATGTAGCTATAAGTTCAATGGCTGGACTTACATCACAGCCTAGTATGAATACACTGTATTATGCTTTAGAAGGTACAAAGCGTAAGCCGGACATTAATATTAAAGCTTTAGAACAGCTTTCTCACTATTGGGAGGATGTTAGAAAGTATTATATCGACTTTGAAAGTGGTATGAATTCTCCTCATACTGAGGTCTATATGCATGAAATGCCAGGTGGTCAGTATAGTAATTTACAGCAACAGGCTAAAGCAGTCGGACTAAGTGACCGTTGGGATGAGGTTAAAGAAATGTACCGACGTGTAAATGACATGTTTGGAGACATTGTAAAGGTAACTCCATCTTCAAAGGTTGTAGGGGATATGGCTTTATACATGGTTCAGAACCATCTGAGTGAAGACGATATATACAACAGAGGAGAGACATTAGATTATCCGGACTCCGTAGTTGAGTTATTTGAAGGATATTTAGGTCAGCCTCATGGTGGCTTCCCAAAAGAATTACAACGCATCATCCTAAAGGGGAAAGAGCCCATAACAGTTCGCCCAGGGGAACTCTTAGAACCAGTGGATTTTACTAAGCAAAAAGAACACCTTTTCCATACTCTTGGCAGACAAGTGACAAGTTTTGAGATAATATCACACGCTTTATATCCTAAGGTATTTATGGACTACCATAAAACTTTTGACTTGTACGGGGATATCTCAGTCCTTGATACACCAACCTTTTTATATGGAATGAGATTAGGAGAAGAAATTGAGGTTGAAATTGAAAAAGGAAAAACTCTTATTGTTAAGTTAGTCTCTATAGGAGAGCCACAGGCAGACGGAATGAGAATTGTGTATTTCGAGCTCAATGGTCAGCCGAGGGAAGTTCTAATAAAGGATGAAAATATTAAAGCAACTGTTGTAGCGAAACAAAAGGCTAATAGAGATAATCCTGAGCACATCGGTGCGTCAATGCCTGGAACAGTTATAAAAGTGTTAGTAAATAAAGGTGAAAAAATAAGTAAGGGTGATCACCTAATGATTACAGAAGCAATGAAAATGGAAACAACTGTGCAAGCACCATTTGCAGGAACTGTTAAAGAGATTTATGTTTCAAATGGAGAAGCTATTAAAACAGGAGATTTATTGATAGAAGTTATTAAATAAAAATCTAAAAAAACCAGAGGCTCAAACAGCATCTCTGGTTTTTTTGTGTTAACTAATATCAAATTTATCTGTTTTTGAGTTTTTAAGAGATAATTCGTTCTTATTACTCCTTGATGTTAACAGGAGTAAATAACTTAATACCCCAAATAAACATGCAATAATCAAAGCGTGTGCTAATGCTACAAAAAGATTAAGTCTAGTTAACACTACTACTGCACCAGAAAGTACCTGTAAACTAACAAGAGTAAATGCAATTATCCAGCCCCAGTATATAACATTTTGATGTTTATGATATTTAATAGCGCGGAGCATTGCGATAAATATCCAAACAAAAATTAATCCTGCTGCAAATCGATGACCCATTTGAACCCATTCATGGGACTGAGTAGGAAATCCAAGTTGGTTGTAATTACATACTGGCCAATCAGGACAAGCTAGGCTCGCACCTTTATGTCGAACATAAGCCCCAGAATATACAACTACATAGCTATATAAAATAATGCCTACAATATGGAATTTCATTTTTGCATTAATAATCAGTGACTCAGCATTAAATTTCTTATCAACTTCAAATATTAATAGGGTTAATAGTAAAACTGATGCGAATGATATTAAGGAAATTCCGAAATGTAAGGCTAATACAGCGTCAGACTGCCCCCACATTACAGCAGCAGCGCCAATTAGAGCCTGTAATACTAAGAAGAAAAAGGAAATAAGAGCTAGAAATTTGGTTTCTCGAATATGGCCAATTGCTTTCCATGTCCAAATCGATAGGATTAATACCATAATCCCGACAGATCCAGAAACAAGACGGTGGCTTAATTCAATTATTAATTCAGGAGTAATATTACTCGGGACAAATTCTCCATGACACAATGGCCAGGAATCTCCGCAACCTTCTCCTGACTCAGTTTTAGTTACTAATGCGCCACCAATAAGAACGAACAACATTCCAAGTGTAGTTAATACCGCGAACCATTTCAGCATTCGATGCAATATATTCACCTTCCAAATTACTAATACATCGTTTCATGATCGTCAATGCAATGAATAATTAGTAATAGTTGTTTTATCAAAATTCCATCTCTACAATAATATACAATTTTCGATGGTTAATCAAAGATAAAATTTTACAACTGTCGATATTGCAAGAAGTCAGATATTAATGGACTATAATTATAGTAAAAAAATATATTGTAATTGTTTCAAAAGTAGTTGATTTATCATTTTTAATTTGCTAGAAATAGAAGAGTAGATTTTGAGTTATCACTAAATATACTAGGAGAAAAGTGTTATCCTCACTAGTGTTTCCAACTTTTTCACCTTGTTAATAGTGTTTAATTGAATCTTGTCTAAACTGTAAAAAATATATTTTATTAATAGATTAAATCGCATATAATATTAATAAATCTCGGGTCACAATTTAGACAAAAATTATTCATAAAGTGTTCACAAAAAATATCGAAAATGTGATTTAATATACAGAAGAGGAATTTATTAATATAATATAAAAAATGTCCTCAATATGTTATGATAAAAATGTTGTAGAAAATTGGTTTAGATTATTCCTTTTTTATATAAATTTGTTTCATTCTATAATATAGTTATCAGTGGTGAATAAATTTATCTTATTTACCTGATTGGTATAGTACCTCACATTCGGAATTACGGTATGTGAAGCTAGACTATGCCCGTAGATAAAGGAGGAATAAATATGAGCAACACGAGAGCAGTTGATGACAATGAACTGCAAGACCAAACGAGCTCTCATTATATAAACAAGAGGTCCGCTTACAAGGATTTTCTAGCATTAATCAAGATAGGTATTGTAAATTCAAATGCGATTACTACCTTTACTGGACTGTGGTTAGCCCTTCACTTTTCAGGGATGGCTTTTCTAGAAAATTTAGACATTGTCCTTTTTACATTAATTGGTTCTTCATTGGTTATCGCTGGTTCCTGTAGTTTAAATAACTATATTGACCGCGATATTGATCCCTATATGGAAAGAACAAAATCACGTCCAACCGTTACGGGTACAGTTGATCCTAAACGTGTACTAGTAATGGGAATTGTACTCACAATTATTGGTACTATTTTCTTGTTGTTAACGACTGTTACAGCAGCAGTGATTGGAATCATTGGTGTTGTAGCTTATGTCTATCTATATACAATCTGGTCAAAAAGAAGATATACAATTAATACAGTAATAGGAAGTATATCAGGAGCAGTACCTCCACTCATCGGATGGGCTGCGGTTGATCCAGACCTTCATATGGTTGCTTGGATTCTCTTTTTAATTCTGTTTATATGGCAACCACCACACTTTCTAGCCTTAGCTATGAAGCGTGTAGAAGAATACCGTGCTGCAGGCGTTCCTATGCTCCCTGTTGTACATGGTTTTGCAGTAACCAAGAGACAAATTGTGATTTGGGTTGCATGTCTACTACCTCTTCCTTTTTATCTCTTTTCACTTGGAATACCTTTTATGATTCTTGCTACTCTTCTAAATTTAGGGTGGCTAATAATTGGTCTATATGGTTTTAAAATGAAGGATGACATTAAGTGGGCTAAGTTCATGTTTGTATACTCGCTTAATTATTTGACCATTCTGTTTGTAGCAATGGTTATTGTAACTATTTAGTTTGATAGTAGTACAAAATTACTTTAGGTAATTCTTTCTCAACAGAAATTATATATAGAAGGAATTTTATCTAGTTGTGTTCGTAAGCTAAACTTATGGATACAACTAGATCGTACTTTCTATTAGTAAAAGTCTACTTTTATTAATTTGAAAGTAATACTTACTCAATAGGAATTATTTATTACTAACTTTGAAAGAGGGGTTTGATTAAGCTATGAAAAGATGGCTACCAAAGGTGCGCACATTTTTATTATTTGGTTTGATGGCGCTACTGTTAGCAGGTTGTGGTAAACCATTTTTGTCCACACTTCAACCAGCTGGTGAAGTAGCGGATGATCAGTACTCATTAATGATTTTGAGTACCTTAATTATGGTAATTGTTATTTTAGTAGTAACAGTTATTTTCATTTATGTTGTAATACGTTTCCGTAGACGTCCAGGGGATGAAAATATTATCCCTAAGCAAGTAGAAGGAAGTCACAAGCTAGAAGTAATTTGGACTGTTATTCCAATTATCCTTTTAATTATTTTAGCTATTCCTACTGTTGCTTCTACTTTTAAACTTGCTGATGTTTCTCCTATGCTAGATGAAACACGTGATGAGGATGCTCTTGTAGTTAATGTAACTGCGAACCTTTATTGGTGGGAGTTTGAATATCCTGATTTAGGAGTAGTTACTGGTCAAGAATTAGTTGTTCCTACTGATGAGAGAGTTTACTTCAACTTAAAAGCTTCTGACGTAAAACACTCATTTTGGATTCCATCTGTTGGTGGGAAAATGGATACAAACACTGATAACACAAACCAGTTTTGGTTAGAGTTTGACCAAGAGAGAGCTCAAGAAATTTTTTATGGTATCTGTGCTGAGCTGTGTGGACCTTCACATGCTTTCATGGATTTTAAAGTTAAACCAATGCCTAGAGCAGAATTCGATAAGTGGATTGAGGATATGAAAACAGCTACTCACGAGCCACAATCAGAATTAGCTAGTGCTGGTGAACAAATTTTTAATGATAAGAGCTGTATTGCATGTCACGCAATTAATGCCTCTGAAAAGAGAGCAACTGCACCGAGCTTAGCAAATTTCGGTGAACGTGTGAAAATTGCTGGTATCTTAGATTACAATGAAGAAAACTTGAAAAAATGGTTGAGAGATCCTGAATCTGTTAAACCAGCTAATAAAATGACAAACACTTACCCAGAGCTTTCTGAGGATGAGCTAGATGCTCTTGCAGAATATTTAATGGGTCTTAAGGTTCAAGATTAATGGATATTCCATTACGATAAAAAGGAGGTCACACTGTGAGTACGTTAACTCAGAAAAAAGGATTTGGCGCAACAGTTTGGGATTATTTAACTACTGTTGATCATAAGAAAATCGCTATCCTTTATCTAATTGCTGGTGGATTCTTCTTCCTTGTTGGGGGATTAGAAGCACTTATTATCCGTATTCAGTTAGCTGTTCCTGATAGTAATTTTGTCAGTGCAGGACTGTATAATGAAATATTAACTATGCATGGTACAACGATGATTTTCCTTGCGGCAATGCCATTATTGTTCGCATTGATGAATGCCGTTGTTCCACTACAAATTGGAGCACGTGACGTAGCATTTCCATTTGTAAATGCATTAGGATTTTGGTTGTTTTTCTTTGGTGGAATCTTCTTAAACTTAAGTTGGTTCTTAGGTGGAGCACCTGATGCAGGTTGGACTTCATATGCGTCATTATCTCTAGCTTCACCTACACACGGTATTGATTTTTATGCACTTGGTCTACAAATCTCAGGTATTGGTACGTTAATTGGGGGTATTAACTTCCTAGTTACAATCATTAATATGCGTGCACCTGGTATGACTTATATGCGTATGCCTTTATTTACATGGTCTACGTTTGTAGCTTCTGCTTTAATATTATTTGCTTTCCCTCCATTAACTGTAGGTTTAGCATTATTAATGTTTGATCGTCTATTCGGAACTGGATTCTTTGATCCTACAATGGGTGGAAACACAATTATTTGGGAGCACTTATTCTGGATTTTCGGACATCCTGAAGTTTACATCTTGATCTTGCCGGCATTCGGTGTTTTCTCTGAAATATTTTCTACATTCTCTAGAAAACGTTTATTCGGATATTCATCCATGGTTTTTGCTACTGTATTAATCGGTTTTCTAGGATTCATGGTATGGGCTCACCATATGTTTACAACTGGGTTAGGACCAATTGCTAATGCAATTTTTGCTGTAGCAACGATGGCTATCGGGGTTCCAACTGGTATTAAAATATTTAACTGGCTATTTACGATGTGGGGCGGACAAATCAAGTTCACTACACCTATGCACTATGCAGTTGCGTTTATTCCTTCGTTTGTAATGGGAGGGGTAACTGGTGTAATGCTTGCCGCAGCAACAGCTGACTACCAATACCATGACACTTATTTCGTAGTAGCTCACTTTCACTATGTAATTGTTGGTGGGGTAGTATTTGGTTTATTAGGTGGAGTTCACTACTGGTGGCCATTAATGTTTGGTAGAATGCTAAACGAAACATTAGGGAAAATAACTTTCTGGTTATTCTTAATTGGTTTCCACTTAACATTCTTTATTCAACATTTCCTAGGTCTAATGGGGATGCAACGTCGTATCTTCACATTCCTACCAGGAAAAGGTTTAGATACTGGTAACTTAATCAGTTCAATTGGTGCAATCTTTATGGCTGTTTCAACATTAGTATTACTTTATAACGTTATAAAAACATCAATTAACGGACCAAAAGCAAGTAAAGACCCTTGGGGAGATGGTCGTACTTTAGAGTGGGCTCTTCCGATTCCAACGCCTGAGTACAACTTTAAACAACTTCCATTAGTGCGTGGATTAGATGCACTTTGGGTTGAGAAAATGGCAGGGAAAAAAGAAATGACACCTGCTGAACCAATCGGTGATATCCATATGCCAAATGCATCTATTTTACCGTTCACAATTTCATTGGGATTATTTATTGGCGCATTTGGAATCATGTACCGCACAGAAGAGCCTTGGGCTTACCCGGTATTATTCCTAGGTGCTATCATTACATTTGGTTCAATGTTATTACGTTCAGTAATTGATGATCACGGATATCATATTCATAAAGAAGAATTATTGAAGGATGATAATGATAAGGGGGTTAAGGCATAATGCACGTTGAAGAGAAATTAACAGCTGAAACATTTCCTGACTCTCCCGAAAAAGCAACCCTTGAAGGTAAAAATAAATTTTTAGGTTTCTGGTTATTTTTAGGTGGAGAAACTGTCCTGTTTGCTTCTTTATTCGCAACATATCTTGCATTAAAGGATCAAACTAATGGAGGTCCAACAGGTCAGGAGATCTTTGACCTTCCACTAGTTTTCATAGCAACTATGTTGTTATTAACTAGTTCGTTAACAAGTGTTTACGCAATGTATCATATGAAAAATTTTGACTTTAGAAAAATGCAGTTATGGCTTGGTGTAACTGTATTCCTGGGAGCTTTGTTCTTAGGACTGGAAATTTATGAATTTAATCATTATGTGCATTTAGAGCATACAATTACTAGTAGTGCATTTGGTTCAGCATTTTATGTACTTGTTGGAACTCACGGTGCGCACGTTGCCTTTGGATTATGCTGGATCACTGCATTAATGATTCGTAATTCAAAACGTGGATTAGATCTTTACAATGCACCTAAGTTCTATGTTGCGAGTTTATACTGGCACTTTATCGATGTTGTATGGATCTTCATCTTCACGGTAGTATACTTAATGGGAATGGTGGGATAAACTGATGGCGGCAAATTTATCAAATTCAGGTAACCCTAAAGTTGATTTGGTATATCGTAAGAAGAAAAATGCAGAAGATATGAAGTACCAAGTAATTACTTTTATAATTACGTTATTTCTAACAATCATGGCATTTTTAGCTGTAGGCCTTGATTTCTCAGGATGGTATGTTGTTCCTTTCATCATTCTGTTGGCTGTCGTACAATTAATCTTTCAACTTTATTATTTCATGCATATGTCTCATAAAGGTCATGAAGTGCCAGCTCTATTTTTATACTCCGGTGTAACAGTAGCAGCTATCACAGTTCTTGCTTTCATGACAATTATTTGGTGGTAATATGATGTAAAAGAAAATCGGCCTATGGCCGATTTTCTTTTTTTCAATAAACAAGAGTTTTTACTATAAGTAGTGTAGAAATGTTACCAAAACGTTCATTTGTTTATAACAGACAAACTGATGTATAATGGAATTGTCGCAATTTGCAACTTAATGAGGTGAAATTATGTCTTTAAGTGTATTCGGATTTCAAGCGATGTGGAGTCCATATTTTTTCATAACCGTTTTATCTTTAACAGTTCTTTACTTTGTGTTAATTGGACCAATGAGAAGTCGATTTAAGAACAGTGAACCTGCAACATTTAAGCAACAATTCTTGTTTGTAACTGCCATGATACTTTTATATATTTGTAAAGGCGGCCCATTAGATCTTTTAGGTCATTTAATATTTAGTGCTCATATGGGACAGATGGCAATCTTATATTTGGCTGTTCCTCCATTAGTCATATTAGGTATACCATCTTGGCTCTTACGTAGTATTGTTGAATTACCGGTGGTTAAACCGTTCATGAAATTTTTCACAAAACCATTAATCGCATTAATTTTATTTAATGGAGTATTCTCTTTTTATCATATCCCATTAATTTTTGATGTTGTTAAAACTGATATGGTACTACATTCGATGACAACAGCTCTACTGTTCATCGCTGCCTTTATTATGTGGTGGCCACTTGTAAATCCTTTAGAAGAGTGGGAGACGCTGTCTGGCGTTAAAAAGGTAGGATATATATTTGCGGATGGTATTTTATTAACACCGGCGTGTGCACTTATTATTTTTGCTGAGACACCTCTTTATGCTACGTATACAGATCCACAAGCATGGGTAAATGCCTTACAACTCTGTGTACCAGCAAGTATGTTATCAACCCTTGACCTTGGTGGACCTGAAATGTTTAACTTCATGTCACCTTTAGAGGACCAACGTACAGGTGGAGTCATTATGAAAATTATTCAAGAGATTGTGTATGGTAGTATTCTAGGATATGTATTTTACCAATGGGTTCGTAGGGAAAGAGAGCAGGATGATATTGATGCCTTACAAATGAATCCACACACGACTGAATAATAAATTTTCAGTTTAGACACTACATTTTTGAAATGAGAGAGGAAAGAATATGAACCATTCAATACCGGTTTTACCTACAATTAGTACATTCTTTATTGTCCTTAGTGCAATTTTAGTGGCAATAGGTTGGTATTTAGTTAGTAAAAGAAATATAGAAGGTCACCGCAAAGTTATGACACTTGCAGCAGCTGCTGCTTTACTTTTCTTTATTATCTATGCATCAAGAACGATTTTTATCGGAAACACGGCCTTTGGTGGTCCTGATGATATGAAAATTTACTATACATCATTTCTAATATTTCATATTATACTAGCTACTACAGGGGCTGTTTTTGGGATTACTACATTATATTTAGGGTTTAAAGATCGTATTGCCAAACATAGAAAACTTGGACCTATTACAAGTATCATCTGGTTCTTTACAGCAACTACAGGTGTTGCTGTTTACTTGCTGCTATATGTTTTCTACTCAGGTGGAGAAACAACCTCAGTTATAAAAGCAATACTAGGTTTCTAATATTGTAATATGTATAAGGTGTTATGGAATACAATTATTCTATAGCATCTTTTTTTATTGAGAAAAATTGATTTTTACTTCGAGAAAATCAACATCCGCCTCTTAATTGCTTGAATTTACTATCTTGTAGCTTAAACAATATTTGAAAGGGGAGAGATGTGAATAATGATTGAAATTTTTACAGATCGTTTACTTATCGTCCCTTGTTCACTAGATATTGCCAAATCCTTGGTTTTCCATAGGAAAGAGTTAGAAAAGAGGTCTCCTATAATTATTCCTAAAGGATGGCCTTATCCAAGTGTGACAGGAATGCTCCCAATTTATATTGAGAAATTAGAAGATGATGAGTCAGAATACGGTTGGGGACTTTGGTTAATTATTAATTATGCGGAAAAAAGTATTATTGGAGATGTTTATGTTAATAGCAAGCCTGATGAAAATGGTACGGTTCATTTGAGTTATTCAATGGTTAAGGATTTAGCAGATAGCAGTTTGACTTATGAAAGTATGGACGCATTAATCGAATGGATGATTACTCAAAAAGATGTGAAGAAAGTAATCACAGAATGCTGCGATCATAATACGGAATCAATTAAATTGTTTGAGAAATTAGGAATGAGATGTACCAGAAAAGATGGAAAATTTTTAAAATGGGAGCTACGAAAAGCTATTTAAAAAAAGAGAGGTGGATATCCCACCTCTCTTATATTTTTAGATTAAATTTTATAATTCCTGCTTCACGTGCTGAATTAAATGCTATTAATAAAATAGGGCCAATGATAAATCCAAGGATACCAATTAATTTTAATCCAAGGTACATTGCAATTAATGTAGACAATGGAGATAGCCCAATATGACTTCCCATTACCTTTGGTTCAATTGTTCTTCTAATAACAAGTAGGATCACTCCTAATATCGCTAACTCTGTACCCAGTACGATATCTCCAGTAATGAAATGAAATAGTGCCCATGGACCCATAACTACGATAGAGCCGATTATAGGAACAACATCAATGATCCAAATAATAAATGCCATCATTAACGCTACATCTGGAGCAATAACTAGCAAACCAATAAATGAAGTAATGAAAATAATGATACTTACTAAAAATTGTGCTTTTATAAAGCCGAAGAAAACATATGAAAGTCTAGAAGTCATAAAGTTAACTTTATCAACTGTTCGACTTGTAAAAAGAGTAAATAGTTTCTCCTTAAGAGTTGGCATTTCTATCATCAGCAAGAATAATGCGATTAAATATACAATAAAACTTACTAAGTAACTAGGTATTTCTGTTAAAAGTGATTTTAAGCTTTCAATATTTACATATGCAAGAAGCCCCGTTTGAAAGTTGTATAAAGTTTCTTCAACTTGCCTAGTGATCACTTCCACAAACTCTGGGGGAAGATCTTGTGATCGATCATACAGATTTTTCTCAACTTCTAGTAAAACACGGTTTATTTCATTAATATAAATAGGTGCATTTTCAATAATTTGAATAGCCTCTGCTATTACCTTTGTTATCAAAAAGTAACTTCCAAGTGCCATTAACAATAAGAAAATGATAAAAATGATGGTTACTGATAATGGTCTTTTTATCTTAAAACGTTTTTGAAAAAGTTTTACTGCGGGTTCGAGTAGAAGTGCAGTAACAAACGCGATAATTAAAGGTATGGAAACAGGAAGTATCCAATATCCAAGTAATATGATAAGTAGAATAGTGAGTAAAATCAAAATGGTTCGCTTAGTAAATAGACTGGACAATAGGTTACTCCTTTCATAAAAAAACAATGCTATATAAAATTATAGTAAAGAATTGCAATAAATCCAACAAAAAAATATCAAACTAAAGGATAAAATAAGTTGATGGGATAAGTGCCCATTTCTGGCAATCAGCATAAACTATATAAAGATGTATTATTAAAAAACAGAAAAGAAGGAGTTGGTTTATTTGATCGAAAAATTACTTTCAAATGGCAAGCTACTCATTACAGAAGAGGTATTAGCATTAATTACATTATTAACAATAGATGAAACGGAAGGTATAGCAAAGACTGTTTCTGGAGTAAAGAATGAAATTTTCAATGTATTAAGTTCAAAGTATACTCGTAAAGGCGTCACCATAGAAAATTCAGAGGATGGTGTTTCAATTGATATTCGAATCTCACTTTACTACGGGAATAATATAATTGAAACATGTAAAAAACTTCAAGAATCGGTGGTGCAAGAAATTGAAGCAATGACTGGTGTGGTTGTAAAGGACATAAATATTAAAGTTGAGCAAATCATTAGGGCAACTTAAAACGCTATGAAAAGGGAACAGATGTTTTGCGATCTGTCCCCTAGGTTATTACTGATTAATTTTTGCGACGCCTTCGTTGATTTGGCTTAGTAGCTTCTGGCTTTGATCGACAAGCGCTTTAGGGAAAGTTTCTCCTTCACCATACTCAACACCATGTGGATAATAGTGTTTTCCTAATAAAGGTGGTAGTAATTTTATAATTGCGTGACCACGATCGACTTCACCTTCCACAGCAAAACCTTGAACTCGCAAATAAAAAACGCCATCTTTTGTTTCAAATTTGCGATCATATGTAACTCGCTCATAATCCCATTGACCAGCTAGTACAAATCCTAAATCTTCCATTAATGAAGTTAATCTAGAGAATTCTACTGTTTGATTTTCAATCCCAGTATTTTCAAATTTCATAATAGTCCCTCCTAAAACATACAACAAAGAAATGTTCTCTGTATAATAATAGTACGAAAAACGTCAAGATGCAATCTATAGATGTAAGACCCCTCGAAAATGTGCTAAATATGTCATATTTTTATTTCATTGAATAGGACATGAGCTTGAGAAACAAACTAATATTGCCTTTATTTATGGTTAAAAGGCATGATTTACTATTTGAGGAGGTCTACTATGCAATCTGTTCGTGAAATTATGACTTCGGATATTGAGTATTGTACTCCGTTAGACAATGTATATGAGGTAGCTCTAAAAATGAAAGAAAACGATGTTGGTGTAATCCCAATTGTTGATAATGAAAAGCTGATTGGCATGATTACTGACAGAGACTTAGTTATTAGAGGGTACGCAGAAAAACATTCTGGGTCGACAAAGGTTACTGATGTGATGAGTGATGAGTTGATTACTATTGAACCGGATACTTCAGTATACGAGGCTTCTCAGCTAATGTCTAAACATCAAATTCGTCGTTTACCAGTTGTTGAGCACGATAAATTAGTTGGTATCGTTTCCCTGGGGGATCTAGCAACTAATAAGCTATCCGATCAAAAAGCAGGACACGCACTTAGTGAAATTTCAGAAAATGAAAATATGCATCATTAAATGGTTAAAATGGACAAGGACACTTAAGAATCATAAGTGTCCTTGTTTTATTGTCCGACAATAAAGAGAACTTATTATTATAAACTTTTGCAGGCGAACTTCTTTAATAGTTAACTAGGGTTTTTGAACTTAATGAAATTATTTTTTTAGGAATAAAATCTAGTAATGAAAAATATAATGATAGAAAACATGATAGGGAGGGATACCCCTGAAACATTTTAGAAGTTTTACTATATTCATTCTATTAATCCTTACTAGTAGTTTCATAGTCATTACAGTAAATACCGAAAAAAATCCTATTATAAGTAGTAGTATCCCTATAACAACAGAAAGTAGTGTAGAAATTCCTGTACTGGAAGAATCCCCAAAGAGGAAAATGCCTACAGAGGGTCTTTTTACATATATGGGAAAGACGGTAGAGGAGATTGAAGAATTGTTAGGAAAGCCCACTAGAGTAGATCAAACAGCATACGAATATAATTGGTGGATTTATAATCACTATCCTAATGCCTACATACAAGTTGGAATTAAAGATAATAAGGTAGTTACTGTATATGGGATAGGAGAAGAAATAAATACTCTACCACTATCAATTAACCAAACAATGAGAGAGATACAAGAGCAATTTGATTTCGAAAATACAATTTCGTTAACCGCAAAGGGAAATTCGTATCGTTTTGAATTAACAGAAGAGGAAATACAACAGAGACCACTAGTTGTATTTGGGGATATTTTTGTTCAACTTTACTTTGATAAGATTACAGGTAAACTTTCAAGTATCCGTTTAATGGATAACGAAGTATTAGTGATGCAAAGGCCATATGAACTTGTCTATCGGGGAGAACTTTTATCCGCAAAGGATTTATCAGAGGATGAGTGGAAGAGTATTGAAAAAGGAATTGAAACACAAATACTTGATATAACAAATATGATGCGCTTCAGGCATAACCTGGGTCCCGTAAAATGGCATGAGGCAACTTCTATTGTTGCTTATAAACATAGTGAGGATATGAGAAATAATGATTTCTTTTCACATGATTCTCCTACAAACGGTGGTCTCGCAGATCGATTGGCAAAAGGTGAGGTATTGTATCAGTTAGCTGGTGAGAATATTGCAGCAAAATATGTAGATGGCATCGCTGTTGTAGAAGGATGGTTGAATAGTGAAGGACACCGTGAAACACTACTAAACGAAAAGTTTACACACCTGGGTGTAGGGGTATTTGAAAGATACTATACACAGAATTTTATCCAAACTTGGGAATAGACAGGTATTAACCTATTGCTCCCAAACTAGAGAAGGCCCGTTAAGAGCCTTCTCTTTAATCTAGTTCTTTAAATTTTGTAAATCGGAAGATATCATTTTCCCACTTACCAATACAATATATTTTAGTTCCATGTGTAAATGTTGGTGGTGTAATTTCATTAGTAATAGGGACGATATGTCTTGCTTTTGTATATTTATGTTGTTCTTTTATGACAAGGTCAGTTACAAAAATATATCTATTATAATAGTACCTCTGTTTCTCTTTGGTAATATTTGTAATTGTACCACTGAGTATAGCTTCCTCTTCAACAATATTAACAGCAAGCCATTTTGCGGTGAAATCTTTTCTCTCTCTTTTTGAAATAATGAAAAAGCAAAGGAAAAGAATCGGAATCACAATCGCTGCTACCATACCAATTCCCCCGGTTATATAGACCTTTATTAAACCTATCTCTTTGTAATGACGAAAAAACTGCCTGTGGCATGGGCAATTAGTTTTCCATCATCACGATAGACTTTGCCTTCAGTTACTACAATCTTTGATCCTTGATGAATAATATTAGCAATACACCTAAGTTCTAAGCCTTTTCCTGGTGCGACGTAGTTTATTTTCATTTCAGAGGTTACTGCTGCTTGTCCTTCAGGTAAATGGTAGTGAACTAACGATCCCATTGCTGAATCAAGAAGTGTTGCAGTAATACCTCCGTGGACTATATCAAGAGAATTTTGAATAAGATCAGTATTTGGAATGATCATCTCAAATTGTTTATCCTCTGTTACACGGCTAGTTGAACCAAGAATTCCACCTAGATAAGATCCATTTTGCTTTGTCTGTTTCCTAACTAAACCATCTAGAAGTAATTCAAGGACTTTTTGGTCCTTTTCACTTGAGTTTTCTACAATCTGATTAAATTTTTGAATAAGTTCTGCATCCATTTTTAAAAAATCCTTCTTTCATTATTCCTAAGTAATATTGACATTGTAACAACAATTTAAGTCATTTGGCAATTTTTCAATTTCTTAAAATTGGGCGAACAATAAAGGTATATCCAAGATAGTATGTAGTAGGCAATTGTATTAATTATGAGGTGAGGTATATGAGTAAGCAGCAAGTACATCCATCTATCGTGAAATTTAAAGAGTTTGTAAGAGAGCATCCTCAGTTAATTCAAGAGGTTAGAGTTGGAAAGAAATCTTGGCAGGAGGTATATGAGGATTGGTATCTTCTAGGTGAAAGTGATAAGTCATGGGAAAAATATAAAAGTAACCAATCTGGATCAAAAAATGAATCTAACAGTGAATCTAAAAAGGACTTTATGTCACAAATCTTTACAATGATCAAAAATGTAGATATGAATCAATTTCAACAACAGATATCAAATGCTGGAAGTGCAATATCTACAATTCAAAGTGTAATAAGTCAATTTCAAGGTGGAAATACGAACAATACTGGACAGCAACCAACAGGAGGAAACCATCCGTTTTCTTTTCGTAAGGACTAACAGTTGGTTTTTCTAGCAAGGGGATTGTATTACTATGAGAAAAGATGTCGTTCAGCTTATTCAAGACGATAAAAAAATTCTTCAATTTATTAGAGCAAATCCAAGGTGGTATCGGAACCTTACAAGGAATCCCACCGATATTGAATCATTGAAGCTTTCTTCTATGTCTTATTACAAGCAAACTATTCCTGATAAAGTCGAGAAGTTTTCAAACACCCTTGGGTTAGCATCAATGATGTTGCATATGTATCAATCAATGAAAGAGGGAGACTGAATTTTAGATGCATTCATGTCTCTTTTTTTTGATTATTTTCCTTTGAAGCGTGTAACACTATTCACTAAGAGGTGATAGTGATGAAAAGGTATTTTACTGTACTGCTTATTCTTTCCTTAAGTTTAGTTGGAACTGCGTGTACAAACGATAAACCTCATCCTGAAACTAACACTCAGGTAGTACCGATGGAGGTAGAATATTCTAAAGTCATTCCTTCGATTGAGGTATCGGGTACTCAAATTCAACGTTCTTTAGATGTTAAGCACGAAATAAAGGGAAATGATGTTTATGTTGAATGTGTGGTGGCTAACTTTACATTTACTAAAGGCAAAGATAAAAATGTAGATGGAGAGGGTCATATCGAGTTATACCTCAATGGAGAAAAGGTTGATGAAATAGCAACCGCAGCATTTATCATTAAGGAATTACCTTCAGGAAACCATACTGTAAAGCTTGAATTAGTTCATAATGATTCACTAAAATACAATATTAGTAAAGAGTTCGATGTATCTATAGTAAAGTAGGACTTACAAATTAGCAATTCAAGGTGAAACTATGGTATTATGATTCTGGAGGTGTATGCATGCTTGCCACATTAGAAAGAATTGAAATACTGGAAAGAGCAGAAGAATTAGCTAATATGATCCTACACTCAGACATTGCCGATGATTATCGAGAATGTTTATATACATTGAATACAGACCCTGTTGCCCAAAAATTGATCTCCGAATTTGTAGTATGCAAAGAGCGCTATGAGGAAGTTCAGAGGTTTGGGAAATACCACCCAGACTACAAGGAAATATCAAAAGAGATAAGAGAGCTTAAGCGGGCTGTTGACCTAAATGAAACGATTATTGCATTTAAGAAAGCTGAAAATAATCTTCAAACTATCCTAGATGAAATAAGTGTCCAATTAGGTACTGCTATATCAGAACATATAAAGGTACCGTCAGGAAATCCTTATTTTGATTCCATGAGCTGTGGTGGAGGTTGTGGATCAGGTGGGGGCTGCGGATGTAAATAAGACGGGATATATTCCCGTTTTATTTTTGTTTTAGTAAAGTCTATAGTTAGATACTAATTTCAAAATTGTATGAAAAATATTGTAAGATAGCAAAAAGGTGTGCTAGACTAATAATGGATAATGTTAAACGGAACGTTTAGAAGGAGAAAATTTATGTTTGGTAATCGTCAAGGTATAATTGTGTATTTGCATTCGTTAAAGCAAGTAAAAATGCTACGTCGTTTCGGAAACATTCATTATGTATCCAAGAAGTTAAAGTATGTAGTTATTTATATAAATATGGAAGATCTAGACCATACGATAACTAAGTTAAAGGCATTTTCCTTTGTGAAGAAAGTAGAACCTTCGTATAAACCTTTCTTAAAGATGGAGTTTGAGAATGCAAGACCAGATAAGGCTAAAGAATACGACTATAAAGTTGGATTGTAAAGAACCACTTACAGAGGTAAGTGGTTTTTTCTCATTATCATCTATTGCATAGGTGGAATATAACGATTCATTCTAAGGATGCCAATTAGGTGTTGGAAGTATAGTTCTTTTTCTCCAAACATTGAGGAATGTTTAACGTCAAAGGAGATGATAGTTTTTTCTACTTCAGTAGCTAATTGGGCAAATAGCTCATACCTCTTATTTGGTGTTATTTCATGATTTGGAATACCTTCTCGACATATGTACAGTGCTTGGAATTTACCTGGATCAGTAGGTTGTAATGCTACAATAAATGAGGATAAATCCCGTCCGTTATGTTTTGTATTTAAAACAAACATTTTTGACACTCGATGTTTGTTTGCTCTAGTGAGTTCAATTAGCTCATAAATATCTGAATAGCCTTCGCCTAGTTCAATAAATCGCTGAATCATTTTCAAGTCCTCCTCTTTTTTCTCCCACATTACTTTACCATGAGATAACAATAAAATAAATCATATATACAAAGTTCATACTTAAATGAATTTTAGATTTTGACTTGAACCTTGACCGTTTCTTTTCGCTGCAGGCACTTGCTTTCCGCGGGGAGGGATGCGAGCCTCCTCGGCTTTGCCTGCGGGGTCTCGCCGGATGTCCCTCAATTCCCGCAGGAGTCAAGTGCCTTCCGCTCCAATCCACTCTTGCTATAAATATATTGTAATTGTTATAACCATTATGAAAAATTCCCCTAAACAAAAAAAGACCTGCAGAATATCCTGCAGGTTCCTTCCAAAGTTGAAAACAATAATGTCTCAAAGTGGAAGGCAAAGGGAGAGGAGAAACCGGAGGAAGAACTTATGGGGAAACGTAAGTCTTCTCCGCGGTTGGCAACAACATCCTCGAATGATGTTGTCTTTACTAATTATGACCATTCTCGCATTGAGTATACATCCAAACCCTATTTTTTTGGATAAGAGGTTGTAACATTGAATTGTAGCCTCTTGCTAATGTTTATGGTAGGATGTTAAATAATTATAGTTATAAGTAAGCAAATAATAATCTTTTTAATAGAGTGTGGTGAAAAAATGAGAGTAGTTTCTGGAGTATGTAAGGGTCGACCGTTAAAAGCTGTACCAGGAATGTCTACTAGACCAACTACTGATAAAGTAAAAGAGGCTATCTTTAATATAGTCGGTCCTTATTTTGAAGGAGGAGTTGGTCTTGATTTGTTTGGTGGTAGTGGGGGCTTAGGTATAGAGGCTCTCAGTCGGGGCCTAGATAAGGTCATATTCGTTGATAAAGATCAGAAAGCTATACAAACGATTCGTTCAAATGTTGAAGCATGTAAATTCACAGATAATGTAGAAATTTACCGTAACGATGCTGAGCGTGCGTTAAAAGCTATCTTAAAACGTGATCTTCGCTTTGATCTAATTTTCCTTGATCCGCCTTATAAAAAACAACATATAAACGAGCTTATCTCGAAGATAGAAAACAATCATTTACTAAATGAGGATGGATATATAATTGCAGAGCACAGTGATGAGGTTGATTTACCTAGCAGCATAGGTGTACTAAAAAAAGTAAAGTTTGAAAACTATGGAGTTACATCTGTTTCAGTATTTCAAAGTAGAAAAGAGGATTAGGGGGAACCTATGATGGCTAGTGTGGCAGTATGCCCAGGGAGTTTTGATCCGATTACCTATGGACACCTTGATATTATTCGTCGAGGTGCAAAGGTATTTGATACAGTTTATGTTGTAATCTTAAATAATTCTTCAAAGAAGCCACTATTTACTTTAGAAGAGAGAATTGCTCTAATTAAAGAGGTTACAAAAGGGATTGACAATGTAATTGTAGATTCGCATTCAGGGTTGTTGATTGACTATGCTAGAAATAAAAAAGCAAGTACTATTTTAAGAGGATTACGTGCGGTCTCAGACTTTGAATATGAAATGCAAATTACTTCGATGAATCGGGTATTAGATGAAAACATTGAAACTTTTTTTATGATGACAAACAACCAATATTCTTTTTTAAGTTCAAGTATAGTAAAAGAGGTTGCTAAGTATAAAGGGGATATCTCAGAACTTGTTCCAAAAGCTGTGGAAAATGCCTTAATTAAGAAGTTTACATAAAAAGAACTCGCCGAAAATGGCGAGTTTTTTGTTTAATTATCTTTTGTGAGTGTTTAAAGAAAATAGTCTGGATGCGTAAACAAAAATATATAGAGTTAAGGATATCAATGTTATGATTGGCCCGTAGGTAGAGAGAAGCCCCCATAAGGAGTTGGCCCACACACTTTGCTGTTCTACGAGAGAAACGGGAATGACTTCACCATATGCTAAATTATCGAGATAGACAGGTTTCCAAAGAACTAATGCCAGGATAGCAGAAATAAAGCCCTGTAAGATTCTTGCGAAAAAAAATGGTTTATAACGGATATCTGTATCAGCGATAATACTTGCAACCTGTGCGTGAATTGAAAAGCCGCTAAAGCCAAGTATAAAACTAGTAATGATTAATTGCTGAAGTAACTCTACGTCCACTAATTCACTTGCTAATTTACTTCCTAATGTAATTTCGAATAACCCTGATATTAGCGGAATGCTAAGGTCTGGTGATAGATTAAAAAGTTGTAGACTAAAGGAAGTGAAGTAACCAATTAATTCTGTTATATTTACTAGCGACAAAAGTCTGTTAAAAACAGAGAATAATATAATAAATCCACCAATCATTAATAGGGTTTGAATTGATGATATAACAGCATCACCTAATAATTTACCTAGCGGACGTTTATCATTTAATCGAGTTCGGTGGAGAACCCTTAAAGCTTCCACTAATGATGGTTTCAGTTTTTGCTTTTCCTTACCTTTTTGTTCGTTCGGTCCATGGAAGCGCATGACTATTCCAACGAAAAAGCTTCCTAAATAATGAGATAGTGCTAGAATAATCCCTAAATTTGGATTACCAAAAAAGCCTACTGCTATTGCACCAAATATAAAGAGAGGATTTGAGGCATTTGTAAATGAAACTAGTCTTTCAGCTTCTATAGCAGTGATTTGTTCTTCTTGTCTTAGTCTTGCGGTAATTTTTGCCCCTGCCGGAAACCCGGATGCCATCCCCATTGCCCAAGCAAAACCCCCAACACCAGGAACTCTAAATAAGGGCCTCATGAGTGGTTCCAATAAGACACCAATAAATTTAACTACTCCAAAACCAATTAACATCTCTGCAACAATAAAGAAAGGTAAAAGAGATGGAAAAACAACCTCCCACCACATACTTAATCCAATTTTCGATGCTTCAAGAGATTCTTTTGGGAATGTTACTAAGGCTGACGCCATAATTATAACAAATGATGCTAATACAACTGTTTTCATTCGAGAACGTGTCAAGAGCTGTGCCTCCTAGCATGCCAAATTCTATACAACTTGTCATGATGAATGATAGAATATGAGAACATAGTAGTAATAAATCCTTAAATTAGGACAATCAATTATATTTCAATATACGTGTATAGGTGCTAATTTTAGACCATAAGATTGTACAAGATTTAATTTTCAACCAATATTAACATAAGGCACGAAAGTATTAGTGTGGGGTGATATGCTTGTCTCAACCGAAGATTGGTCTCGCTTTAGGTTCTGGGGGAGCGCGAGGTTTTGCACATTTAGGTGTAATAAAGGTGCTTAAGGAAGAAAATATACCGATTGACATGATTGCAGGAAGTAGTATGGGAGCTTTAGTGGCTTCGTTTTATGGTGCTGGGTTAGATATTGAGCGTTTATATAAATTTGCAGTTGCTTTTAAAAGAAAATATTACTTGGATTTTACAGTTCCTAAAATGGGCTTTATATCAGGGAAACGTGTGAAAGAGCTTATCCGATTATTTACTCATAATAAAACAATTGAGCAGTTAGATATCCCAATCGGAATTGTTGCAACTGATTTAATAAAGGGAGAGAAGGTCATATTTCGAAGTGGTTCAATAGCAGATGCTGTTAGGGCAAGTATTGCAATCCCAGGGATCTTTGTACCAGAAAGGGTAGAAGGTCGATTACTTGTAGATGGTGGGGTAATAGATCGTGTCCCTGTTTCAGTTGTAAGAGAGATGGGAGCAGATATTATTATTGCTGTGGATGTCTCTCATGTAAAGAGGAATGAAGACATAACATCTATTTTTGATGTTATCCTACAAAGTATAGATATTATGCAAGATGAGCTTGTAAGGCATAGGGAAATCGGCTCAGATATCATGATCCGACCTAGAGTGGAACAATTTAGTTCAAGGGCTTTCACTAATATTGAAGAAATTATTCGTATAGGAGAGGAAGAAACGAAACAACACATTCCAAAAATAAAACAATTAATTGAGGAGTGGAAGGAGAAACAGAATGAATCGAAATAGTACATACATAAAAATATTGGTGATTAGCTCAATCATAGCAATCGCTTTAACGTTTGTTCAATTGCCTTATTATGTTACCAAGCCGGGGATGGCTACAGAATTACAACCACTTGTCAGCATTGAAGGTGGTTTTGATGAAGAAAAAGGAAGTTTTATGTTAACTACCGTTAGAATGGGAAGAGCGAATGTTTTTACGTACGGTTGGGCCCATGTAAATAAATATCATTTTATCTATCCAATAGAACAAATCCGTTATGAGGGGGAAAGTGACGAAGAGTATTCAAATCGTCAACTTCATCTTATGGAGGGTTCAAAAGAGTCTGCTATTGCCGTTGCCTATCGTCATGCAAATAAGCCTGTTACTTTTAAGTACCATGGGGTATATGTCATGTCCGTACTTGAAGGAATGCCAGCATTTCAGATGTTAAAAGCAGGAGACCGGATTTATGAAGTCGATGGTCAAGCGTTTCAAACGTCAGATGAGTTTATTGAAATTGTTAGTAAGAAGCAAGAAGGTGAACAAGTCGAGTTGGCTTATGAAAGAAATGGGCAGCAAGAGACGGTTACAATTCCTATAGCTAAATTTCCAGACGATCCAGCAAAATTTGGGATCGGGATATCCTTGGTTACTGACCGTGAAATAAGTGTAGAACCAGATATTACGATTAACTCAGAACAGATTGGTGGACCTTCAGCAGGATTAATGTTTTCTTTAGAAATTCTAAATCAATTAACTGAAGATGATTTAACAAAAGGTTATGAAATAGCGGGTACAGGTACCATTAATGAAAAGGGAGAAGTAGGAAGAATAGGTGGGATTTCACAAAAGATAGTTGCAGCACATAACTCGGGAGTGGAAGTGTTCTTTGCTCCAAACGAGAAAAACTCCCCAAAATCGAACTACAATGAAGCATTAGAGGCAGCCAGAGACATTGAAACTGAAATGAAGATTGTGCCGGTTGATACTTTCCAAGATGCTTTAGACTATTTAAATAGCTTACAAAAAAAGAATAACTAAATAAGGAAAGCTTTCCGGCGTAAAGTTCGGAAAGCTTTTTTTATTATTAATTCAAGTTTTCTTCATTATATCGAATGGGTGGTGTTGAGTACTCAAGTTTCAAGACTTTTGATCGAATTGGTTCTGGAAAAATCATTGAGTATGTATTCGCAGCCTTTTTATCGAGTTCTATTAATGGATCATTATACGATGATAAATTAGCTACTAAAGGTAAAGAAAGATCTTTTTTTACAGTTTTTAAATACCTTTGTCCGGCTACGGTCATTCCTAGTAGTCGTAAGTAGGTGGCTTTTGGGTTATCTCTGACGATTGACATTTGTTGTTTAGTTGTGTGTGTTAGAATATGACAACACGCCCTTTGAAGTCGTGTCCAAGTATATCGTTTAGTCTTTATTTTTTTCATAAATTCTTCAAAGGTATGTGAGTTTGAAATATTGGAAATAAGCCTATTTTCAAGACCCTCTTCCATTTCATATAATTGTTCAAGGTCTTTAGCGGTGAATGTCATTAATTTATATTTTAATAATGAAAAATAATCATCCCAGCTATGTAATAGGTGAAATTCTGAAAGGTATTTTTTTAATTCATTTAAAGTTGTAGCAGGAACAAACTGTTTAATTGTTTCCAGACTAACTTCTTCCTCCAGTATAGCCTTACGAATACTTGTGGCACTTGCTATATTATCGGGTGGGAGCTCGATGTCATGGTAGCCTGCTCCTGTTCGTTGTATTGTTGTAGGTTTCATTGAAGATTGTTGACCCTTAATGGCTTTTACATAATGGTAGCCTAAAATGTTGTTTGGTCGTGATAAATCTAAGAATGATTCTTGTCCTTCGAGCTCATAATAAGCAAGTGAAGCCGCTTTAGGATAACTATAACCTTGCTTAACGGTATTTTTTATTTTGGTATTAAAGGTTTCTTCATTTTCTATCATATATGATACTGTCTTGTTGAAATCTACAATTGAACCGTGTTCGCTCCCGAAGCACATTTCACTGCAGCCGATGGCATCCAGAATAGAAATAGAGCCATTTGCGAAAATTTCGGCCTTTTGAGTGGCAAAAGCATAAGGTAATTCAATTACAATATCAGCTCCACCCTGAAGAGCCATTTTTGTTCTGTACCATTTTGAAAGAAGTGCAGGCTCTCCTCTTTGTAAGAAGTTACCGCTCATAACAGCTACAACGCAGTCTGCATTTGTGTGTTTTTTAGTTTGCTCAATATGATATAAATGTCCATTATGGAAGGGATTATACTCTACTACAACACCAACTGACTTCACAATCGTACGCTCCTATAAACTTAATTTAAATTAATTCATTATTCTTTTTGATTTTCGCAACAAACGTGTTAAAGTATAATTAGATTGTCTATATTATAGTGTAAAGAAAAAATATTGACAAATCAATTCTACAAAGCTATAATTACCTTTGTTGCCTTGAGGTGATTTCATTATGAAATGGTCAATTACTCAACTACATCAGTTGAAAAATAAAGGATTATCATTTAATGAATCGGTAGATGCTAGTGAACTTATAGGTGTCAACTCGATAAGAGGTATTGACCCTGTTAATGTTAGCGGAACAGCTGACCTTAGTTCAAAAAAAGTTACCTTTCATCTATCAATTTCAGGTAAAATGGTATTACCTTGTTCTCGAACGTTAGTAGATGTAAACTACCCGTTCGAAATGAATTCAACTGAGACATTTTTACTAAGTCAAACATCAGACTTTGAAGCTGATGAAGATGCTCATGTTGTGCATGGAGAAATGATTGACTTATATCCAATTATAAGAGAACTGATTCTTCTTGAGATTCCTTTGCAGGTTTTTTGTGAAGACGAAAACCCTGCTGGTGGCGCACCACAAACAGGTCGTGACTGGGAAGTAATTTCAGAGGAAGACAAGAGCAATCAAATTGATCCACGTTTGGCTGGGTTATCAAAATTTTTTGAAAACGACAAAAAAGACTAAGATTAGAAGAACCGGCATTATCCGGCCTTCATATCCATCTTAATTCTTGTTTTAAGGAGGTGGGAATAATGGCTGTACCTTTTAGACGAACATCTAAAACTGCAAAAAGAAAACGCCGTACACATTTTAAGCTTCAAGTACCAGGTATGGTAGAATGCCCAAACTGTGGTGACATGAAACTAGCTCATCGCGTATGCAAAGCATGCGGAACATACAAAGGAAAAGAAGTAGTAAACAACGGTTAATCTGTTGCTAAAGAAACAAAGTAGTCATTTGACTGCTTTGTTTTTTTATTGTCTAGAATAATCCCTTTTATCTACACTTTTAATTTATAATGAATATAAATTAGGTATGTTGGGAGTGTTAATGATGGAAAAGTATACTGTTAGATTTGATTCGTCTGGAATAGTCTGGTTTACAATCAATCGACCAGATAAACGAAATGCAATTGATTATGATGTCATGGATGGACTTGAAAAAACGATAAAGGAAGTTTCCATTAATAACAATGCTAAGGCCCTCGTAATAACTGGAAGTGGCGATCAAGCCTTTTGTGCTGGCGGTGACTTGGGAGTGTTTCATGATTTAAAGTCGAAGTCCCAAGCTTATGGTATGCTCTCTAGAATGGGAGCTATTCTTTATTCACTTCTTTGCTTACCCAAGCCAACAGTAGCTTTAATAAATGGAACATGTATTGGTGGAGGGGCAGAGTTAGCAACAGCTTGTGATTTTCGAATTTCAAGCTCTACCAGTAAGATGGGATTTGTCCAAGGTAAGTTAGGTATCACTACTGGATGGGGTGGTGCAACCATGCTCCTTGAAAAAATGAAATACGACAATGCTATGGAGATATTAATGACCGCAACTATTTTGACTCCAGATAGAGCCAAAAACCTCGGATTTATACATAAGGTGGTTGAACCAGAAGAGTTGTTTGAAGCATGCAATTCTTATTTAGTTCCTTATCTCTCATTAAGTACACAAGTTCTTTCAGCTTACAAAATGGTTGCAGTAAGAAAATGGGATACAACCTTTAAGGAAAGAATGTTTTCTGAAATTGAGAAATGTTCATATCTTTGGGAATCAGATGAGCATCATCATGCAGTCGATGCATTTTTGCAGGGTAAATAAATAGAACTTTTTCCTTATATTCTTTTATTGATAGAATTCTCAGTAGTCTATCTTTTCTAGTAGGTGCATATGTATAGAAAAAAGCATTCACTAGGAGGGAGTATTATGACAACAACACGCCAGGATGCCTGGACACAAGATGAAGATCTTTTATTAGCTGAGGTTGTACTTCGTCATATTCGAGATGGTGGAACACAGTTAGCTGCTTTTGAAGAAGTTGGTAAGAAATTATCTAGAACTTCTGCAGCATGTGGGTTCAGATGGAATTCTTATGTGAGGAAGCAATATAAATCGGGGATTGAGCTCGCAAAAAAGCAAAGGAAAGAGGCTAAAAAAGACTCTACAGACTCTACTGTGCTTGAAGCCCCAATAGCTACTAAGGATAATAGTAATGAAGAAGAGGTTAATGTTCAGTTACCAAAAACAACTGAAGTCTCAACTATTCGTAAGATTATTACTCTTCTAGAGGAATATGAGCAGTCTCAACAAAATCATGGGGTGCTTAAGCAAGAAAACACTGAATTGAGAGAAATAATTTTATCTCTTGAAGAAAAGAACAGAAAATTATTAGAAGAAAATGGTACGCTAGCAAACAATTTAGAAGTAATAGAAGAGGATTATAATGCTCTTATAGAAATTATGGAAAGAGCGAGAAAAATGGTTGTCCTTCAAGAGGATGAAAGAAGCCGAAAGGTAAAATTTCAGATGGACCGAAACGGCAATCTTGAAAGAATTGAGAAATGATTTTTTAATAGTTACTAAAATAAAAAACAGCTGAGCCTAGTAAGGTTCAGCTGTTTGTTTTTGTTATTTACTTCTTTTCTTGAACGCCTTCAGGATACCAAACGAGTGGGTTCTCTCCCAAGTCTCTTTCCATATCATACGTTACTGGTTTAAAGCCCATTTTGTTCCAAAAGTCTTCTGACTTTACTCTTGGATTCGTCTTAATTGGTAAGTTAAAACTTTTAGCGTAATTAACTAAAGCTTCTCCAAATCCCTTACGTTGATAATCTGAGAGAACCTCAAGTTTCCAAAGCTCCAAATAATCTTGAGGTGGGTCGAAATATTTATCTAACTTTTTGTCAAAGCGATATAAGCTCATTCTGGCAACTAGTTTATCGCCATAATAAATTCCGTAAAAGGGTGAATCGCTATCATTTTCAACAATATTGGCTTGAAGATCTTCCAACATGGAAAGTTCTTGTAAACCATATTCTTTGAATTTTTTAAACTCCTCTAACGTTTTGTAATTTATTAATAAACGTTCAACCTTCGTAAGTACCAATTTAGTTTTCCTCCTACTCAAAAATTTACTGTGATATACTCATTATATACTAAAGTTACATAAAATTCTGTATTAAATATAGAAAGCGGTTACAGAAAAAGAAGGAATTTTAAAAAATTTGTAGAATAACATTATTAAGGCGTAGCCTGAGTATAAAAAGAAAGGGGTTTATAGTTTGCGAAAAATATTGATAGCAAATCGTGGAGAAATCGCTTCAAGAATAATTAAAACGTGTAACGAACTTGGAATAGAGACAATCGCAATCTATTCAGACGCTGATAAAGATCTACCGTTTGTTAAACAAGCAACAAAAGCGTATAGAATTGGTGAACCACCGGTTGTTAAATCTTACTTACAAATTCAAAAAATTATCGAAATTGCTGAAATGGAGCAGGTCGATGCCATCCATCCTGGTTATGGTTTTTTATCTGAAAATAGTGATTTCGCAAAAACAATAATAGAAAAAGGCATTGTATTTATTGGACCGAGTCCTGACATTATTTCACTGATGGGTGATAAAGTCATAGCTCGTAAAACAATGATTGATGCTGGAGTTCCGGTCGTTCCTGGTAGTGAAACGGGTATTACTTCATTGGAAGATGCTTGCGAATATGCAAATAAAATAGGTTACCCAGTTATGCTTAAAGCTAGTGGTGGTGGCGGTGGTATTGGTATGATTCGCTGCGATAATGAGAACGCTTTACAGAAAGCTTTTGATTCTACAAAAGCAAGAGCGAAAGCGTATTTTGGAAATGATGAAGTATTCATAGAGAAATTTATCGCTGAAGCAAGGCATATCGAAGTTCAAATATTTGGAGATAATCATGGAAATGTTGTTCATTTATTTGAGCGAGATTGTTCAATCCAAAGAAGGAACCAAAAAGTAATCGAAGAAACCCCGTCACCTTTTATAGCTGATGATACAAGGGCTAAGATTTTTGAAGCAGCAATCATGGCTGCTAAGCATGTTGGTTATGCAAATGCAGGGACCATTGAGTTTATTGTAGATGAAAATGAATCTTTCTATTTTTTAGAAATGAACACTCGACTTCAAGTTGAACACCCAATCACTGAGATGGTTACAAATCTAGACTTAGTAAAATGGCAGATACTTGTTGCTGGAGGAGAACCTTTACCACTATCACAAGATGAAATTCAGTCAAGAGGACATGCAATCGAATTTAGGTTGTATGCTGAGGATCCGGTAAAGTTTTTACCATCTCCAGGTTTGATTGATCTATTTACATATCCTACCAATTTAAGAGTGCGTGTTGATAGTGGTTATGAATCTAACTCAACCGTAAGTCCTTTTTATGATCCAATGATTGCTAAAATTATTGTAAGTGGTGAAACACGTAACCATGCGTTGGAACAGGCTTATCAATTTTTATCTGAACTTAGAGTTGAGGGTATCAAGACAAATATTCCATTGTTTCTAGCGGTTTTAAGAGAGGAATCCTTTAAACAAGGTAACTACACAACAAACTATTTAAATAAAACAGCATTGACTGTTTAAAATCTAATTATCCTAGGAGGAAACAATCATGAAAGAAATTACAGCATCTATGGCAGGAACGGTATTAAATGTATTAGTAAATGTGGGAGACGAGGTTAATTCTGGTCAAGAGGTATTAATGTTAGAGTCAATGAAAATGGAAATTCCAGTAGAGAGCCTAGAGTCTGGAAAAGTTGCTGATGTTAAAGTGGCGATTGGTGATTTTGTAAATGAGGGCGATGTACTGTTAGTTCTTGAATAATATTTTTTAGGGGGAGCAACATGATTCAAACAAATGATTTAGAGCAAAGACTTAACGAGAAGGTAAAAGAAATAGAAGCAGGTGGGCATGAAAAATATCATCAGAAGCTGAAAGAACAAAATAAATTATTTGTTCGTGACCGCTTACAATTGTTATTTGATAATGGTGAATACATCGAAGACGGAAAATTTGCAAATAATCAGGCAGGAGACTTGCCCGCTGATGGTGTGGTTACTGCCATTGGAAAAGTAAATGGTCAAACAGTTTGCGTTATGGCAAATGATTCAACCATAAAGGCTGGGTCATGGGGAGCAAGAACAGTTGAAAAAATTATTCGTATCCAAGAAACAGCTGAAAAGTTACGTGTACCTTTACTTTATTTAGTAGATTCTGCGGGTGCTAGGATAACTGATCAGCTCGACATGTTCCCAAACCGTCGTGGGGCTGGCCGAATTTTTCATAATCAGGTTAAGTTTTCTGGAATGATTCCTCAGGTTTGTATCTTATTTGGACCGTCTGCTGCAGGTGGAGCATACATACCAGCATTTTGTGACATTGTAATCATGGTTGATAAAAATGCTTCAATGTATTTAGGATCTCCTAGGATGGCTGAGAAGGTAATTGGAGAAAAGGTTACGCTTGAAGAAATGGGCGGTGCTAGAATGCACTGTACAGTTAGCGGTTGTGGGGACGTATTAGCTAGCAATGAAGAGGAAGCCATCGGCATTGCTAGAAATTATCTCGGTTACTTCCCAGAAAACTTCGAAAAGCGACCAACAATCACTAAGAGTGTTTCTCCAAAACAAGGTCGTAATTTAGTTGATATAATACCTGAGAACCAGAACGCACCTTTTGACATGTATGAGTGTATTGATGCATTAATTGACGAGGGAAGCTTCTTTGAAGTTAAGAAACTATTTGCTGCAGAAATCATTACTGGTTTAGCTAGAATTGATGGTCGACCAGTGGGTATTATTGCTAACCAGCCAAAGGTAAAGGGTGGAGTATTGTTTGTTGATTCTGCTGATAAGGCAGCAAAGTTTATCACGCTGTGTGATGCATTTAATATTCCATTATTATTCTTAGCAGATGTACCAGGGTTTATGATTGGTACGAAGGTGGAAAGAGCGGGAATTATACGCCATGGAGCGAAATTAATTGCAGCGATGAGTTCTGCGACAGTTCCAAAAATTTCTGTTGTTGTGCGTAAAGCATATGGAGCAGGTCTTTATGCAATGGCAGGTCCGGCTTTTGAACCAGATTGTTGTATCGCTTTACCAACAGCGCAAATTGCAGTTATGGGACCTGAGGCAGCTGTTAACGCTGTATATTCAAACAAAATCAATGAAATTGAAGATCCTAAGGAAAAGATTGCATTCGTTCAGCAAAAGCACCAGGAATATAAAGAGACAATAGATATATACAAATTAGCTTCAGAGATGATTATCGACGATATCGTTGCGGCTTCTGATTTGCGTGACGTACTATGTGATAGATTTGCTTATTATGACACGAAAGTACTAGCATCAGGTTTTAAAAAGCACCCTGTATATCCAGTTTAATAGAAAAATAGCGAGACTTCTCTCGCTATTTTTTTTATATGCTAAAACTACTAGTTATTTGTTCTTAACTAACCGGTAATCATTTGGTAAAATATGAGTAATATTGTGGTTAGTGGGTGTTGATATGAAAGTAGGAATTATTGGAGCGGGAGCTATAGGCTTATTGTTTGCCTCTTACATTGCTCCAACATATAACGTAACAATTTATACAAGGAAGTTGGACCAAAAGGAACTGTTAAATAAAGAAGGTCTCTTATTAATACGAAATGGACAGAAGTTCAACCTTAAGATAAGTGCGGAAATTCTACAAAATCAAAGTATAGAAAGATTAGACCTATTAATTATAGCTGTTAAACAATATCATCTACCTGACTTGATTGTTCAATATCCATCTATTAATCAGGCAAAATCTATATTATTCATACAAAATGGAATGGGTCATATCCAATATCTGGACAAGCTCAATAATGACTCTATTTGCGTTGGAGTGGTTGAACATGGAGCAATGCTTTTAACAAGTCATACTTTAGAACATACAGGTGTAGGAAGAACGAAAATAAGCCCTTTTAAAGGTTGTTCATCAATTGTTTCTAATATCTTTACAACAGTAGAGACTGAAAACTTTCCTTTTGTTTTTGAAGAAGATTGGTCCCAGATGTTAACAGAAAAGTTAGTTGTAAATAGTGTGATAAATCCACTTACCTCTGTTTATAGAGTAACGAATGGAGAACTTGTTAGAAATAGGTTTTTCTTTGAGACAATGAAGGTGCTTTTTAATGAAGTAATTTCTGTGTTTTCTTGTGAAAACAGGGAGTTATGGGATCGGGTAGTGGAGGTTTGTAATAAAACTTCAATTAATAGGTCATCGATGTTAAAGGATCTTGAAGAGGGACGTCTAACAGAAATAGACGCTATTTTAGGTTACGTTCTTGAGATTGGTAAACGGAAAGAGATTGATTTGCCACTAACAAATTTTCTATATCATTCTATAAAAGGATTGGAAAAAAGGGGGGATTAAATTGGAGGGTTTGGTTAGTGGGGTAATAGCTACAATTATAACTTTGCCATTTTTAGGTTTATTTCTTATATTTATAGCTTGTAGAAGCTTTGTATCAAATAAAAGAAAATCTGTGCTCTTAACGATTGATCTCTCGACAATTCTTTTTATTATAGCAGTTCACTTTTTAGTATTAGTAATTGTCGGTAAGTCGTACCTGTGGTTAATCATACTTATCTTGATTTCGATATGTATGATGTTTGTACTAATGCACTGGAAGATGAAACAAGAGATTGATACAGCAAAAGTTTTTAAAGGTTTTTGGCGATTCACATTCCTCCTATTCACCTTAAGTTATTGTCTTTTAATGGTTGTTGGCCTAATACAGAGTATTTTTTATTCAACGAGTTTCTAAGCAGGATTTTTTTCTTTCGAAGTAGAAAGTGCTATAATTTTTGAATAAGTTAAAGAATCCTTACTTTAGAAAGGAAGTTCTAATTATGGAGATTCAAAGTGTCTCTAACCCTCCAACTAGTCATTTTGTTAAGAGTTATCTTACAAATAATATAGATATTGAGAAATATTTTGACTATGATATTCATGATTCTACTGTTTTTCAAAAACGCCAAGTTGATTTATTTGCTAGGAGCTTTCCAAGAGAAGCTCTTGCAGAACACTTGCTAACATTTAACCAACGTTTTCAGTGTGATGAGAACACAATAGATAATATTAATAGGTTAAAAGACCCGAATAGTGTTGTTGTTATTGGGGGCCAGCAGGCTGGGATTTTAACGGGACCACTTTATACAATACATAAACTTATTTCCATAATTAAGCTAGCTCAGCAGCAAGAAAAGGTGTTGCAAACCCCTGTTATTCCTGTATTTTGGATAGCGGGTGAAGACCATGATTTTGCTGAAATTAATCATTTGTTTACTTCGCAAAAGTATCAGATTAAAAAGAAGTCAATTCCTCAGAGGGAAGTCCTTAAAAAGTCGGTATCAGATGTAGAGATTGATAAAGAGGCATGTTTCAATTGGATTGAAGAGGTGTTTCAGTCCTATAAAGAAACAAACTTTACGAATGAAATTCTATACAATTTAAAGAAAAAATTAGATGATCCAACAATTCTTACATATGTAGACTTTTTTGCGTCGATTATTATGGAGCTATTTAAAGAGTATGGTATTGTGCTGGTGGACTCTGGTTCCAAAGAGCTTCGCAAAATTGAGTCTGACTTCCTTTATAAGCTAGTAGTAGAAAGTAAAAATATCCGAGATGCTCTAATGTTCCAACACCATACTCTTAAAGACGACGGATTTCAGAAAGTAATTGATACAGCTGAATATTCAGCAAACCTATTTTTTCACTTTGATCATGAAAGAGTCTTATTAGAGTATTATCCGGAAGAAAAGAGATTTAAAGGCAAGGGTAATGAATGTGAATTTACAATGGAAGAGTTAACTGAAGTTGCCCTAACTACACCAGAAAAGTTAAGTAATAATGTAGTAACTCGTCCATTAATGCAAGAGTACTTGTTTCCAACATTAGCATTCATTTCTGGCCCAGGAGAAATTGCTTATTGGGCAGAACTAAAAAGGGTTTTTGGGCTTCTTGAACTTAAAATGCCACCAGTCGTTCCAAGGTTAAATATAACAGTGTTAGAGCGCGATATTGAAGCTGACATTCGAGAATTAGATATTTCGTTAAAAGAAGCACTTAAAGGAACCGTTCAATTAAGAGAGAATTGGTTACGTTCAAAGACAGAAAATCGGTTTGAAGAAGCTGTTGTAAAAACTCAGAGTGAAGTCGAATTATTACATAGTCAGTTAAGGTTGATGGCTCTAAATGTTGACCGTAGCCTAGAACCATTGCTCCATAAAAATGCAATGTTAATTCAGTCGCAGTTTGAATTCTTAAAAGCTACGATAAATAAAAGAGTAGAAGCTCAATATCAGACTGAGTTAAATAAATTTTTGAGGGTAGATCTATCTCTCTATCCGAACAATTCACCTCAAGAAAGGATCTGGAATCTGTATTATTATATAAATAAATATGGATTTGGTTTTGTAAAAGATCTGATGGAATTACCTTACGAGTTTAATCATGATCATAAAATCATTATAGTCTAGGCTCTTTTAGTAAAAACTGTGGCTGGTCACTTTGGATATAGACCGTTACTTTCCGCGGGGAATTATGAAAAAGCCAAACTGCCGGCTTTTTCAAGGGCGAATTCCCATCGGGGAGGAAGTCGAGCCTCCTCGGCGTATGCGCCTGTGGGGTCTCGACCTTTCCTCTATCTCCCGCAGGAGTCAAGTGCCTTCCGCTTCAATCCACTCTTAATTAAACTTCAAATTTAATTAACAATCCTTGTGAAAAGAGCCAAGTCTAACGAAAACTCTGCATTTTGCAGGGTTTTTTTTAATTTTCTAGAAATTTACTAAAGTATTGGTGGTGGAAAGTGGGGGAATGTGGTAAAATTGTGTTAGAAAGTGGGGCAGAGAGTATGTTCATGGGAGAATACCATCACAACATTGATAGCAAAGGTCGTATGATCATCCCTGCTAAGTTTAGGGACAACCTCGGTGAAACCTTTGTTTTAACAAGAGGACTTGATCAATGTTTGTTTGGATACCCACTAAGTGAATGGAAACTGCTAGAAGATAAATTAAAGACACTCCCACTTACCAAGAAGGATGCCCGTGCATTTACACGATTTTTCTTTTCAGGGGCAACTGAATGTGAAATTGATAAACAAGGTAGGGTTAATATCGCTACTCCATTGTTGTCATACGCAAAGTTAGAGAAAGAATGTGTGGTTATTGGTGTTTCTAATCGAATAGAAATATGGGAAAAAAGTAAATGGGAAGAGTATTTTGCGAATTCTGAGGAATCTTTCGCAGAAATTGCGGAAAATATGATTGATTTTGATATATAATTATGACTTGTAGTGAAAACTATTAGAAAACAATTTGTTAGGGTGTGCTATCATGTTTCAACATACAACAGTCCTTCTAAATGAAGCGGTTGATGGTTTAGCTATTAAAAAAGACGGAATCTATGTAGATTGTACACTTGGTGGAGCTGGCCATAGTTCGTATATTGCTTCTCAGTTAACTGGGTCAGGCAGACTATATGCTTTTGATCAAGATGAAGTAGCAATTGAAAACGCTAAAGAAAAGCTTGCGGAATATGGAAATAAAGTTGTATTGATAAGAAGTAATTTTTTACATATTGCAGAAGAACTTGAAAAAAGAGGTATTACAGAAGTAGATGGGATTTTGTTTGATTTAGGTGTTTCATCCCCACAATTAGACACTCCTGAAAGAGGCTTTAGTTATCATCATGATGCACCACTTGATATGAGAATGGATAGAGATGCTACTCTCTCTGCATATGATGTGATAAATACATGGCCATACGAACAATTAGTAAGGATTTTCTTTCAATATGGAGAAGAAAAATTCTCTAAACAGATTGCCAGGAAGATTGAAGCTGCAAGAGAAAAGAAACCTATTAATACAACTGGTGAGCTTGTTGAATTAATTAAAGAAGGAATACCTGCACCTGCTAGGAGAACCGGTGGTCATCCAGCTAAACGAGTGTTCCAGGCTATCCGTATTGCTGTTAATGATGAATTGAAAGTATTTGAGGAAGCTGTAATTGACTCCATTGGCATTTTGAGCAAAGGTGGACGAATCAGCGTTATCACTTTTCACTCCTTGGAAGATAGAATTTGCAAGGTTGCCTTTAAGAGAATGAGTGAAGGTCCACAACTTCCTCCGGGATTGCCAATTATTCCAGATGAATATAAACCAAAACTGAAATTAATTACTAGAAAGCCGATATTACCTTCAGAGCAAGAACTTGAAGAAAACAAAAGAGCAAGATCTGCTAAGCTAAGAATTGCCGAAAAGTTATAGAAGTTAAAAATAGATTTCAAATGGGAGAAGGAGGATTTCAGGTGGGGAATTTAGCTTATAAAATAAATCAAACACATAAATATCAAGAAGAAATCGATCACTCACCAAAGAGAAAGGTAGCCACAACAAGAAAAGCGCGCTTTACTCTTGGTGAAAAATGCTTAGGTTTATTATTTGCTGGAGCAGTTATGTTTGGTGCAACGGAAATTATTTCAAACCAAATTGCAATTTATACTACAAATATTGAAATCCAAAAAGTTGAAACAGCTATTGATGGTCAAATAAAGCAAAATAATGATTTATATGTTCAAGTAAAAGAGTTAAGTACATATGAGAGAATTTGGGGCAAAGCTCAGGAACTTGGATTATTCCTAAACGAAGATAACGTTAAGGTTGTAGTGGATTAAGGCTATGAAGTGGCAGAAAAGTAAAAATATAAACAGAGGAGCTGCAATTATTTCAATATTTTTTGCAATGCTCTTTTTTCTGTTAATAGGGAGATTTATCCACATTCAAACTACAGGTGTTGTTGATGGCCAAGTTTTAGCAGCATTAGCAGAGAAGAAATACACAAAACAAAGGACGATTGAAGCCAGTAGGGGAACAATTTACGACAGAACAGGACAAGCTATTGCACAAGACACCCCAGCTTACACTGTAGTAGCTATTCTAGATGAAACTTTACCATCGCATGTAATTGATCCTTATGATGCCTCTCGAAAATTAGCTCCACTTCTAAATATGAGTGAAGAAGAAGTCGCAAAAATCCTTACAAAGGACAAGAAGCAAGTAGAGTTTGGGTCAAAAGGTCGTGATATTAGTCATAGCCTGAAGCTTGAAATCGAAGCACTAGAGATACCTGGTATTGCTTTTATTCGAGATTCAAAAAGGTACTATCCGAATGGAACTTTTGCCTCCCATACGATTGGATATGCTCAAAAGGTTGAAAATAAGGATAATAGTGAAAGCGTAACAGTTGGTATGTTAGGATTAGAAAAAAGCTTGAATGATTACTTAGTTGAAACCGATGGTTACCTTAAGTTTCAATCAGATAAACGAGGCTTTAGACTTCCTGAGGCTGAAGAACAAATTGTTCCACCTAAAAATGGAAATGATATTTATTTAACCATTGACCAAAAAATACAAACTTTCCTAGAGGACTCCATGAATAAGGTGGTTCAGCAGTATGAACCAAAAAAAATCATCGGAATAGTCGCTCATGCGAAGACTGGCGAAATATTAGCAATGAGTACTAGACCGAGTTTTGACCCAAATGTGAGGAATATTAGCAATTACTTAAACGATGCAATTTCATATCGTTTTGAACCCGGTTCAACTATGAAAATCTTCACGTTAGCAGCAGCTGTTGAAGAGGGAGTATATAATGGTCAAGAAGCGTTTCAATCAGGAGAATACCATGTAGGCAGGTTTAGAATTAGAGACCACAATAAACGTGGTTGGGGAAAGATTTCTTATGATGAAGGTGTTCAACGCTCATCAAATGTTGCTTTTGCGAAACTAGCTGCTGAAAAACTAGGAACTGACACCTTGTTGCAATACCTAAATCGATTTGGATTTCACCAACCGACAGGAATTAATATTGATGGAGAAGTTAATAGTATTATCAATTTCACATACGAGCTCGAAAAAATAACTACTGCTTTTGGGCAAGGCTCTGCCATCACACCTATACAGCAAGTTCAGGCGGCAACAGCAATTACGAATAACGGTGTCATGATGAAGCCGTATGTAGTTGATAGAATTGTAGATTCAAGCACTAATAAGGTAATCAATGATTATAAACCGGTTGAGGTTGGTAAACCTATATCGGAAGGAACATCTAAAAAGGTTCTTGATATCCTTGAGACAGTTGTTACTTCTGAAAATGGAACTGGACAAGTGTACGCAGTTGACGGATATAATGTGGCTGGAAAGACGGGTACTGCTCAAATCCCTAATCCGACAGGAGAAACACCGTATCTATCTGGTCATGGTAATAATATATTCTCCTTTATTGGGATGGCGCCAAAAGAGGATCCTAAATTAATCGTTTATATTGCCGTTGAGCAGCCCAAATTAAAAGAGTATGAAAAGGGTTCTGAGCCTGTATCGATGATTTTTAACCCAGTTATGAAAAATAGCTTACAGTACTTAAATATTGAGCCTATAAAAAAGAAAGAGTCTCCTGGGCCAACAAGAGGTAAGCTAGGGATTGAAATTGAGTCATACGTGGGGACAGAGATAGAGAAGGTTATGACAGATTTGACAGCTAAGGGCTTGAACGTTATTACTTTAGGTTCTGGGAAGGTTGTTAAAGCTCAAATTCCATCTAATGGTGAAAATGTCATTCTAGGTGAACGTGTGGTTTTATTAACTGAAGGAAATGTAGTCATGCCTGATGTAACTGGTTGGTCACTTAGAGATGTAATGAAAGTAGCTAATCTGGTAAAATTACAGCCGAATGTTGTCGGCAAGGGTTATGTATTTCAGCAAAATCTTGCACCAGGGACAAAATTAAAGGAGGATGACTATCTTATTGTTCATCTAAAACCTCCTTACAGTCCAGAGGAAAGTTCAGAGTTAGAGAATGGAGAAGAGGGACAGGAAGACTCTCCACCTATCGATTAGAGTAACAAGGAATGGGTTAATAACCCATTCCTTTTTTTATGTTCTAGCCTAAAAAGTACAAGCATATATTTGAACGAGCCTAGTTAAAGGAGGTTCTAATCTATGCGGGTCTCAAATGTTACAGTACGTAAAAGATTAGCCGTTGTATTATTAGTTGGATTTCTTATTTTTTTAATTATTGATGTAAGGTTAGGTTATGTTCAGTTCATCTTAGGAAACAAACTAACAGGGCTTGCTGACGATTCTTGGAGTAGGGATATTCCTTTTGAACCTGAAAGAGGGGAAATACTCGACCGGAACGGAGTACCACTCGCTACAAATATGAGTGCCCCATCTGTTATGGTCGTGCCTAGGCAGGTTGAAGATCCTGTTGAAACTGCTGAAAAGCTAGCAGCTGCCCTTAATATGTCAAAGGAAAAGGCATATAAGCATGTAACAAAAAATGAAAGAATTGAACGAATTCATCCAGAAGGTAGAAAAATTTCACATGAGAAGGCTAAAGAAATTAGAGCGTTGGGGTTGAAGGGAGTCTATATTGCCGAAGATTCAAAACGTCATTATCCTTTTGGAAGCTATCTGTCCCATGTGTTAGGATTTGCGGGTATTGATAACCAAGGATTAACTGGTCTAGAGTTATATTATGATGAACAATTAAGTGGCACTGCAGGAAGTGTTAAGTATTACTCAGATGCTAAGGGTAAACGTATGCCAGATATTGCGGATGATTATACAGCACCGGTTGATGGGTCAAATCTAAAATTAACAATTGATACTCGTGTACAGACGATTATTGAAAGAGAATTAGATAATGCGGAAGCTACTTATAACCCAGATGGTATTATTGCAATTGCGATGAACCCAAATAATGGTGAGATTCTTGCAATGTCTAGTAGGCCAGATTTTGATCCAGCTAATTTTAGAAACGTTCCTTCAGAGATTTTTAATCGGAACTTACCAGTTTGGAGTACGTATGAGCCTGGATCAACGTTTAAAATTATTACACTTGCAGCTGCTTTAGAAGAGAAGAAGGTAGACTTAGAAAAAGATAATTTTCATGATCCTGGTTTTGTTAAAGTGGCCAATGCGAGATTACGTTGCTGGAAAAAAGGTGGTCATGGTAGTCAGACCTTTTTAGAGGTTGTGCAAAATTCATGCAACCCCGGGTTTGTTGAATTAGGAGATCGTTTAGGTAAAGAGAAATTGTTTGGATACATTCGTAATTTTGGATTTGGGCAAAAAACAGGTATTGACCTTCAAGGTGAAGGTAAAGGGATCTTGTTTAATTTAGACCGTGTAGGCCCGGTTGAACAAGCAACAACTGCCTTTGGTCAAGGTGTTTCCGTTACACCAATCCAACAAGTTGCAGCAGTTGCTGCTGCGGTTAATGGTGGTACACTTTATACGCCTTATATTGCAAAGGAATGGGTTGACCCAATTAGTGGGGATGTAATAAGTAGAAATACACCGAAAGCAAAAGGAAGAGTTATCTCTGAGGAAACTTCTAAGATAGTTCGACATGCTTTAGAAAGCGTTGTTGCACAAGGAACAGGGAAAGGTGCTTTTGTTGAAGGTTACCGAGTTGGCGGAAAGACTGGTACAGCACAGAAATCGAAGCCGGGTGGAGGTTATCTACAAAATAATCACATCGTTTCATTTATTGGTTTTGCCCCTGCTGATGATCCACAAATCGTAGTCTATTTAGCGGTAGATAATCCAAAAAATACACTTCAATTTGGGGGAGTAGTAGCTGCACCGATTGTTGGGAATATCATGGAAGATAGTTTAAGAGCATTAGGCGTAGAGCCTAGTAAAAATCAAATTGAGAAAGAATATACAAATTGGCTTGACCCGAAACCTGTTGTTGTACCAAATGTAGTTGGATTAACTAAAAAGGAAATTCAACAGCAATTGTTAAATCTTAAGCTTGATATAAGTGGAGAAGGAGACGTAATAGTTGAACAGGCTCCTGAACCAGGTGTAAAGGTGAAAGAAGGAACTACAATAAGAGTTTATTTAGGAAAAAAATGACAAAAATAATAGCCTAGAGGATTCTTCCTTAAGGCTTCTTTTTCTATCACGAAATAATCATAAATGTACTGATAAATAGTAAAGTTAATTTACAACGCTAGTGTATATCATTTAAAATAACTAAGGGGTAAGAAACTAGAAAGTAGTCATTTTACCCCTAGACAAAGCTTTTATAAATATCGTACTATGAAAACTTAAGTCTGAAGAACTTCGTGATAAAAATGAGAGGAAATGGTTTTAATGGATTTAAACACGTTAATTTCACATTTACATACACACACAATTGATGGGATAAATAATAACCCTTCTATTGCCTCAATAGAAATGGATTCGCGCCAAGTCACCAAGGGTTCCTTGTTTATATGTATAAAGGGAGATCATTTCGATGGGCATGAATTCGCGAAACAGGCAGTTGAAAAGGGCGCTGTAGCAATCCTATCGCAAGTGAAACTTAATATCCCCGTACCAGTAGTCATAGTTAGTGATACGAGAAGAGCCATGGCTATATTAGCTGATGCGTTTTATAATCAACCAACGCAAAAACTTCATCTAATAGGTGTTACTGGAACAAATGGTAAAACGTCAACTACACATATCATTGAAAAAGTTATGAGAGACCATGGGCTACGTACAGGCATGATTGGTACGATGTATATGAAAATTGGAGAAAGAGTATTTGAGACTAAAAATACAACGCCTGAATCATTAACATTACAGAAAACGTTCGCAACTATGGTTAGTGAAAAGGTAGACACTGCAGTCATGGAGGTGTCCTCACATGCACTTGATATTGGACGAGTTCATGGGTGTGATTTCGATATTGCTGTGTTTACAAACTTAACACAGGACCACTTAGATTTTCATAAATCAATGGATGACTATAGAAGAGCAAAGGGTTTATTGTTTTCCGGACTAGGAAATTCGTTTAACCATCGAAAACCCAAGTTTGCTATATTAAATAGTGACGACCTATCTTCGCAGGAGTACAAAAAGAGTACTGCTGCAACTGTTATTACATACGGAATTGAAAATAATAGTGACATTATGGCAAAAGAGATTTCAATGACTTCATCAGGTACTTTCTTTACATTGGTTACACCATCTGAAACGAAAACAGTGAAAACTAAATTAGTAGGTAAATTTAGTATTTATAATATTTTAGCTTCGGTTGCCACATGTTTGTACTCTGGTGTTCCGTTAGAAACGATTATAAAATCAATTGAAGATTTAGAAGGAATTCCTGGGCGCTTTGAATTGGTCCACGAAGGCCAAGGATATACAGTTATAGTAGACTATGCACATACTCCAGATAGCCTTGAGAATGTCTTGACAACTGTAAAACAGTTTGCAAACGGAAAAGTAACAGTAGTGGTAGGATGTGGCGGTGACCGTGATAGGACAAAACGCCCGTTAATGGCTTCCATTGCCACAAAGTATGCAGATAGTTCTATTTTTACATCAGATAACCCTAGGTCTGAGGATCCACAACAGATACTGCTTGAAATGGAAGTTGGTGCCCAAGGCAATTATAAAACGATTGTGGATCGAGAAGAAGCAATCAAATTTGCTATTAACAATGCTCAGAATCAAGATGTAATTGTAATCGCTGGAAAAGGTCATGAAACCTATCAAATTATTGGAGATAACACTCTAGATTTTGATGATCGACTTGTTGCTGCAAAGGCTATAAAGGAGCGTAGAAACTAATGTTACTTTACAAACATGTAAAAGAGTTATTTCCCTCATCGAAGGGAATAAAGGAGGATACGCTTCCCTTTCTTACTGTATATATAAGTTCCAATGAAATTGTTACTAAAGGACTTTACTTTCCAATATTTGATTCAACCGAAAAACAATATAGCGATAACTTATTAGAAGCTATAAATGGTGGTGCAATAGCGGCTATCTGGCCAAATAATCTACCAATACCAACGTATGTACCGAATCATTTTCCGACATTTATGGTAGACGATACATTAGAAGCTCTTGAAAAACTAGTAGATTTTTACGGAGAAAATATACCTATGTTAAAAACAGAATTTAGACTATCTAAAACAGATAATCATAATGAAGGAAATTTCACATATGATAGTCCTGTAACACATAAATTGAAAACATTATCGAATAGAATTGAAGAATTAAAGGGCAAAACTCAGGAAGGAGGGAGTAATCATGCTTGAACAAGTGATCTTGTTTACAATTATAATGGGGTTTCTAATTTGTGTCCTGCTATCCCCACTCTTTATTCCCTTCTTACGTAGATTAAAATTTGGACAAAGCATAAGAGAGGAAGGGCCAAAGTCACATCAAAAGAAATCAGGGACACCGACAATGGGTGGTATCGTGATATTATTATCTATTGTTATTACAACACTTGTAATGACGGGTAAATTTTCCGAACCTACAGTAACTACTTTCTTATTGCTATTTGTAACACTTGGCTATGGTCTTCTTGGGTTTCTTGATGATTTTATAAAAGTTGTGATGAAACGAAATTTAGGGCTTACTTCAAAACAAAAGCTTGTTGGTCAAATAATCATTGCTATTATTTTTTATATTATAGCTAATAAGAATGGTTTTTCTACGGTGGTTGAAATACCAGGTTTAAATTTTGGTTTTGACTTAGGCTGGACTTATGTATTTTTTATTATTTTTTGGCTTGTTGGTTTCTCAAATGCTGTTAATTTGACAGATGGGTTGGATGGATTAGTATCAGGTACTGCTGCCATTGCATTTGGTGCTTTCGCTGTTCTAGCTTGGAACCAATCAGAGTTTGAAATTGCTATTTTTTCAGTAGCTATAGTAGGAGCCGTGCTTGGGTTCTTAGTATTTAATGCACACCCCGCAAAGGTATTTATGGGAGATACAGGTTCTCTTGCGTTAGGTGGAGCGATTGCGACAATTGCTATTCTAACTAAACTGGAGATATTATTAATTATCGTAGGTGGAGTATTTGTTTTAGAAACTCTCTCCGTTATCCTTCAGGTTATTTCCTTTAAAACAACAGGAAAGAGAATTTTTAAAATGAGTCCTTTACACCATCACTATGAACTCGTAGGGTGGTCTGAGTGGCGTGTAGTAGTCACTTTTTGGACAGTTGGTTTATTATTCGCAATGCTAGCAATCTATATAGAGGTGTGGATTTAATTGGAAAATACAGATAAATATCTTCAGAAGAATGTACTAGTCCTTGGATTGGCTAAAAGTGGGTCTGCTGCAGCAACCTTACTTCACGAGTTGGGTGCAAATGTTACAGTTAATGACCAAAAGCCAATCGAAGAGAATGAAGCTGCAAAAGCATTGCAACAAATTGGTATAAAAGTTGTATGTGGAGGTCATCCAATTGAAATTTTGGATGATCATTTTGACGTTATCGTAAAAAATCCTGGAATTCCCTATACGAACCCACTTTTGGTTAGAGCAATTGAGCGGGATATTCCAATCATTACTGAAATTGAGCTTGCTTATCAAATCAGTGAGGCAGACTTTATTGGTATTACAGGATCGAATGGTAAAACTACTACTACAACCTTGCTATATGAGTTCCTAGAAAAGGGTAATAAGAAACCTCTTATAGCTGGAAATATTGGAACTGTGGCTTGTGAGGTAGCAAAAGAGGCGACAAAAGACAATGTCATTGTTACCGAATTGTCTTCCTTTCAACTAATGGGAATCGAGAAGTTTAGACCAAAAATAGGAATTCTGTTAAATATTTTTGATGCGCATCTTGATTATCATGGAACGAAAGAAAATTATGTTAATGCAAAAGGTCAATTACTTGTTAATCAAGAAGAGACTGACTATAGCGTCATTAATGCTGATGATTTAGAAGTGATGGAGTTAGGAACTAAAAGTAGGGCTAAAAGAGTTCTGTTTTCTACTAAACGTATTCTTGAAGAAGGAACGTACGCGAAAGACAACTTTATATATTACAATCAAGAACCTGTAATTCTGATTGATGATATTGCACTCCCTGGAAAGCATAACCTTGAAAATATAATGGCAGCCATATCAGCTGCTAAATTAATTGGAGTATCAAACAATGCTATAAGGCAGGTCTTAACTGTTTTTACAGGTGTGAAACACCGCTTACAATTCGTTGATACAGTCAATGGCCGAAAGTTTTATAATGATTCAAAGGCCACAAATATTTTAGCAACACAAAAAGCAATAACTGCTTTTAATCAATCTATTATTTTATTAGCTGGCGGCTTAGATCGTGGGAATGAATTTGATGATTTAATACCAGAATTAAAGTCTGTTAAATCATTAATTGTTTTTGGTCAAACCGCTCCTAAACTTGAAAGAGCAGGAAGGTTAGCTGGAATAGATTTAATAAAATATGTCGATAATGTGGAACATGCGGTAAAAGTGGCATATGATCATTCAACCGAAGGAGATGTTATTTTACTGTCTCCAGCGTGCGCAAGTTGGGATCAATATAAAACTTTTGAAGAAAGAGGAGACATTTTTATTCATGCCGTGCATAAGCTTAAATGAGGGCTCGTCTAAGAGTAAAAATGCTGTGTTCTAAATAGATATTTTCTATTTTTCACCGTAATGCAAGCCCTTAATCTAAGATCTTGGGGTGTTTACGTTGTCGACCAAAAAATCCACGCCTGACATAATATTAATAGTTATAACTTTATCTCTACTAGCTGTCGGTTTAATCATGGTTTATAGTGCTAGTGCAATTTGGGCGACCTATAAATTTGATGATTCCTTCTTTTTTGCAAAAAGGCAACTATTGTTTGCTGGTGTTGGTGTTGTAGCGATGTTTTTTATTATGAATATAGATTATTGGACATGGAGAACGTGGGCTAAGGTAATTGTTATTATTTGTTTTGTACTATTAGTAGCTGTATTGATTCCGGGAATTGGAATGGAGAGAAACGGTTCACGGAGTTGGATTGGCGTTGGGGCATTTTCCGTTCAACCATCGGAATTTATGAAGTTAGCTATGATTGCTTTTTTAGCCAAGTACTTATCGGAAAATCAGAAAAAGATTACTTCGTTTAAGCAGGGATTAGTTCCGTCCCTATCACTTGTATTTTTAGCATTTGGAATGATTATGCTTCAGCCTGATTTAGGGACAGGAACTGTTATGGTAGGAACCTGTATCGTTATGATTTATGTAGCAGGGGCAAGAATTAGTCATTTTGTGGGCTTAGGCTTACTAGGGGTTGCGGGATTTGTAGCGCTTATTCTTTCTGCTCCATACAGAATTAAACGTATCACATCCTTTTTAAACCCTTGGGAAGATCCTTTAGGTAGTGGTTTTCAAATAATCCAGTCACTTTACGCGATTGGGCCAGGTGGGTTATTCGGATTAGGACTAGGTCAAAGTAGGCAAAAATTTTTTTACTTGCCTGAACCACAAACAGATTTTATCTTTGCGATTCTTGCAGAAGAACTTGGTTTTATCGGCGGTTCTTTTGTCATCTTGCTATTCAGTCTCTTATTATGGAGAGGGGTTCGAATCGCATTAGGTGCACCTGACTTATATGGTAGCTTCTTAGGTATAGGGATTATTGGAATGATTGCCATCCAAGTAATCATTAATATCGGGGTAGTAACAGGGTTAATGCCTGTTACAGGAATAACATTACCATTCTTAAGTTATGGTGGCTCTTCTTTAACACTCATGCTTATGGCTGTAGGTGTATTACTTAATATAAGCCGGTACGCAAGGTATTAATTAAAATGCTTTTATAGACAACTTGACCGATGCTATAATAGAAATGCTAGTGTAAACCCTGTTCTTTATAACAGGGTTTATCTATTTTTTTACAAATGTTATTTAGTAGCTTAACGCTTAAAAAGCTGCATCTAGGAGGTAAATTACATCAATGAGAATAGCAATTAGTGGTGGAGGAACCGGGGGACACATTTATCCGGCTATAGCACTTATCAATGAAATTAAAAAGATCGATTCTACAGTAGAATTTTTATATATTGGAACCGAAGTAGGACTAGAAAATAAGATTGTTAGACGTGAGAATATCCCTTTTAAATCCATTGACATTTCGGGCTTTAAACGTAAACTATCAATAGATAATATTAAAACAATTATTAAATTTGTTAATGGTGTAAGAGAAAGTAAAAAGTATTTAAACGAATTTAAACCAGATGTAGTAATAGGAACTGGTGGTTACGTATGTGGACCAGTTGTATATGCAGCTGCAAAATTACATATCCCAACAATTATACATGAACAAAACAGTGTACCTGGTCTTACCAATAAGTTTCTCTCGCGTTATGTAGATACAGTAGCCATTTGCTTTGAAGAAGCTAGGAGTTATTTTCGTGGTCCGAAGGTTGTTCTTACCGGTAATCCAAGAGCATCTGAGGTTGTTGGAAGAGATGGATTTAAAGGAAGAGAATCTGTAGACTTAAGTCATGATAAACGCTCTGTTTTAATTGTAGGTGGAAGCAGAGGGGCCAGACCAATTAATGACGCTTTTTTAGAGGTATTGCCAGAGATTGGTAAGAAGGATTATCAGGTTGTATATGTAACTGGTGAAATACACTATGATAAAGTGTTGCAGCGTGTAAAGGAAGTTGGAAGCCCAAATAATGTAGTGATCAAACCGTTTATTCATAATATGCCAGAGGTTTTAGCAGGTGTAGATTTAATAGTTGCAAGAGCTGGAGCTACTACTCTTGCTGAGATAACTGCATTAGGTCTCCCAAGTATTCTTATTCCAAGCCCATATGTTACCAATAATCATCAAGAAAAGAATGCACGAGCACTAAGTGATAATGCTGCAGCAATCTTAAGATTAGAGGCAGAAATGAGTGGTTCTAAACTATTATCTGATATAGATTCTATCCTTTTAGATCCTCAATTATTGGAAAGAATGAAGATAGCGTCAGAAAAATTGGGTATTAGAGATGCGGCGCAAAGACTATATGCTGAAACTAAGCAACTTATAAAAAGTAGTTAAGTACCTTTAGGTAAACATCATGCATAAACTAATAAAAAAGCTTATTACTAATTTCTTTGTTTGCTTTTTAACACAAACACAGCATTTAGTTCTAAAGTTTTTACTAAAGGGGGATACCTATCGTGGAAGCGATTGTTCAAGAATTAATAAGTGCAAATGTCGGAAAAGTGTTGAAAGATGAACCATTAGCTAATCACACTACAATGAAAATTGGTGGTCCGGCAGATATTTTCATAGAACCACAGGATATACAAGGTATAAAAAACACAATCGAAATTATCAAAAGGCACAAAATAGAATGGATAGCTATAGGGAGAGGTTCAAATTTATTAGTTTCTGACAAAGGAATTGAAGGAGCTGTGATAAAGTTGGGAGATGGTCTTGACCATCTTTCTGTTGAGGGCGAAACAATTACTGTTGGTGCTGGTTTTTCAGTTGTTAGATTATCAACTATGATAAGCAAAAAAGGATTATCAGGCTTAGAATTTGCGAGTGGTATCCCTGGTTCTGTTGGAGGAGCGGTCTATATGAATGCTGGGGCACATGGTTCAGATATCTCTAAAATACTAGTGAAAGCACATATTTTATTTGCAGATGGTACGATGGAGTGGTTGACAAATGAAGAGCTTAAATTCTCATACCGTACATCTATACTACAGAATGAACGACCAGGTATTTGTATTGAAGCTGTATTTAGATTAGAAAATGGTGATCGTGAAGCAATTGTTAATCAAATGAAGAAAAATAAGGATTACCGAAAGGAAACACAACCATGGAATTTCCCGTGTGCAGGTAGTATATTTAGAAATCCATTGCCAAACTACGCAGGAAAATTAATAGAGGATTCAGGCTTAAAAGGTCATAGTATTGGCGGAGCGCAAATTTCGGATATGCATGCAAATTTCATTGTAAATACAGGTAATGCGAAAGCACAAGACGTTTTGGATCTAATACAACATGTGAAAGAAACCATTAAGGAAAAGCATGATGTAAAAATGGAGACAGAGGTTGAAATTATAGGAAGAAAATAAATAATAGGATGACCTAATTAATTACATTTATGATATAATATTCATTATTGAACTTCTTTTAGGAAAACGGCATTTTAGGTGCCGTTTGTTTCACTTTTTCCTCGTTTTCTCTATTCGAATATTGTAATTTAGTGTGGGGTGAAGTTAATTGTCCAAAGGGAAAGTTGTAACAATCGAAGACAGGATCCCAAAACTTAAACAGAAGAGAAAACAAAAAGCAAATAAAAGACTGATATGGTACATTTCTGTCTTCTTTCTGCTAGTTATGTGTGTTGTTTACATTCAATCTCCGTTAAGCAAAGTGTCCAAAATCTCTATATCTGGGTCTTATAATGTTTCAGAAACTGAGATCATTAAGTTAAGTGAGCTTTCTAATAATACAAGCTTCTGGAGAATTAATATAGAAAATACAAGTAAACAAATTGAAACTCATCCCGAGATAAAATCAGTAAGTGTTGAGAAAAAGTTACCAAATAAAGTACTTATAAAAGTGAGTGAATATAAAAGGGTTGCCTATATTTCTAATGAAGAGCAATATTTTCCTATATTGGAAAATGGACAAGTCCTTCAATCCTTAACTAAAGCAACAATTCCCTCTGATGCACCAATTTTAATTAATTGGTTAAACAATGATGATATTCAGGGCATGGCAAAGGAATTAACCAAGCTAAACCCTAGTATTGCAAATTCTATATCTGAAATTCACCATACACCTGAATCATCTGATCCTTTACATATAACATTATTCATGAATGATGGGTATGAAGTGAGTGCCACTGTACGAAACTTTGCTGAAAAAATGTCAGCCTATCCGGCGATCATAAGTGAGCTTGACCCTAGCTTAAAAGGGGTTATTCATCTAGAGGTAGTTTCTTATTTTAAAGCTTATGAACGAGAGGAAGATGAAGAGAGTGAAAGTGAGAGGTAAACATGTCATTCTTTCGTTTGTTTGTCTAGTATTAGGGTTTATGATTTCCTTTTCTTATCAATTTACAAAGCAAGAGGCTGCAAACGGAAATGGTAAACCAACTGAACGGCAATGGACTAAAGAATATGAATACCGTAATAATTTAATTGAGCAAGAGGAAAAAAATCGTGAGCTTCAAAAGGAATTATTGGAAAAACAAGAGAAAGTCCGTGAAATTGAGGAAGAACTAGCTAAGGGCGAACAAGAGAAAATTTATTTTAACCTTGTTGAAGATGTTGAAAAGCTCCGTATGTATGTTGGAGACGTAAAGGTAAAGGGACAAGGTATACAGGTTACCTTATCAGACTCGTCATATGTACCAACTGGCGAGGATGTAAATAATTATATTGTTCATGAGAGCCATCTATTTAAAGTGATCAATGAATTATATATTTCTGGCGCACAAGCAGTATCTATTAATGGCAAAAGACTTTCACATGACTCCTACATTTACTGTAATGGACCAGTTGTAACTGTCGATGGTAACCCTTATCCTGCTCCTTTCGTCATTGCTGGGATAGGGAATCCTGATGTTTTAATTCCTGCCTTAAATATTAATGGTGGTGTAATTGATCAACTACTTCAGGATAACATTGTAATCAAAGTAGAAAAAAAGTCAGAAATTGTTATGGAGCCGTTATTACAAACGAATGAATAATTTGTAAAAAGAAGTTGGTGGGAATGTTGGACAAAAAATCGAGTATTAGTTTTACTATTGTTACAGTCGTAGTCGGTGTCATGTTAGCCGTCCAATTCCAAACCATTAAAGAACCGGTTGTAAGAGATACACGTGATACCTGGGAACTTCGGGAGGATTTAAAAAGGCAACAAGAACTTCATTCGGAACTCTTATCTGAAATATATAAATATGAAGAGAAAATTGTGAAGTACGAAACAGAAAAGGACGATAGTAAAGAAAACATCCTTAGGGAGACCTTACATGAATTACGGGAAAAAGCAGGACTTACTGAAGTAACTGGACCAGGTATAATATTAACGGTCGAGCCTTCATTTAACACCGTTGGTGAACCTGTGAGTTATGTTTCTCCAGAACTTTTAAGAAGATTAATAAACGAATTAAACTCCTATAACGCCAAAGAAATTTCAATAGATGGCCATAGGGTAATTAATACAACTGTTATTCGTGAAATACAGCAATATACTAAAATCGATACGTATCCTATCCGTTCTCTTCCTATAGAAATAAGAGTTATAACCGATGATGCAGAGAAGCTATCAAATCGAATGAAAGTTTCAAACTCAATTCAAGATTTCTTCTCAGATAACCTTATTTTATCAGTCTCCGACGCAATAAGTGAAGTGGCGATTCCGGCTTACGATGATGCAATTCGTATAAAACATTTAGAACCAGTTACAAGTGGAAAAGGTGGAAGTTAAACATGTGGCTCCCTATTATAGGATTACTAATAGGTATATTACTAGGATTATCATCAGAATTTAAAGTGCCAGATGAATATTCCAACTATTTATCGATTGCTGTTCTTGCTGCACTAGATACTCTCTTTGGAGGAATTCGTGCTCATTTGCAAAATATTTATGATCAAGCTGTTTTTGTATCTGGTTTTTTCTTTAATATTTTATTAGCTGCAAGTTTAGCTTTTCTAGGTGTTCATCTTGGTGTAGACTTGTATTTAGTAGCGGTTTTTGCATTTGGAGTTAGACTATTTCAAAATATCGCTGTTATTAGAAGGATATTAATTGCTAAGTGGAGTATTTCAAGAGATAAAATTGAAAAAAATTGAATTTTTTAAAAGGGAAAATACTGTATTTGTTGAATATTTGTTTATATGTAATTTATTTTTATTAGAAAAATAGCTGTTATTCTTCAAATACGCTCGAATGAGAGATGCTTTAATTGTAAAAGGAGGTGCCAAAGAATGAACAGCAATGAAATTTACGTAAGTCTTGACATCGGTACATCCAGTGTTAAAGTAATCATTGGTGAAATGAGCCATGATTCCTTAAACATAATTGGTGTAGGAAATGTGAAATCTGAAGGACTTAAAAAAGGTTCAATTGTAGATATAGATGAAACCGTTCATTCAATTAAGAAGGCTGTTGAACAAGCTGAAAGAATGGTTGGTATGCCAATAAAACAAGTTGTTGTTAGTGTGCCCGCAAATAACGTACAATTGAAAGAGTGTCATGGTGTTATAGCCGTTTCAAGTGAAAGCCGCGAAAATCGTGAAATAAGCAATGAGGATGTAATGAGGGTTATCGAGGCAGCTCAATTTGTTTCGATTCCACCAGAACGTGAAATCATTGATGTTATACCAAAACAGTTTATTGTTGACGGATATGATGAAATTAGTGATCCTCGTGGGATGCTTGGTGTACGTCTTGAAATGCAAGGGACGATTATCACCACTTCAAGAACGATATTACATAATTTATTACGTTGTGTTGAACGAGCAGGTCTTACAATTGCAGCCATTTGCCTACAGCCTCTAGCGGCAGGTTCTATTACTCTCTCAGAAGATGAAAAGAATCTAGGAGTTGCTTTAATAGATATTGGTGGTGGCTCTACTACAGTTTCTATTTTTAGAGATGGTTTTTTACAATCTTCAAATGTTGTTCCAATTGGCGGGGATCATATCACAAAAGATATCTCAATTGGTTTACGAACATCTACTGAAGATGCTGAAAAAATTAAAATTAAGCATGGACATGCCTTCTATGATGACGCTTCTGAAGAAGAAGTATTTAGTGTACCGATTATTGGAAGTGATCAGCACCAGCAGTTTAACCAATTAGAAATATCAGATATAATTGAAGCAAGATTAGAAGAAATTCTAGACTTAGTTATTAATGAATTGAGAAAATTAAATGTAAGAGATCTTCCAGGAGGATTTGTACTAACCGGTGGAGTTGTTAATCAACCAGGGGTTTTAGAGCTAGCCCAAGTAGTACTGCAGAGCAATGTTAGAATTGCAAAGCCCGATTATATTGGGGTTCGCGAGCCACAATTCTCAACTGGTGTAGGCCTAATTCAGTTTGCCTACGAGCACTCAAAAATTCAAGGTAAGCGAATTGGTTCTATGATTTCACAAGAATCAGAAAAGAGAAACACAAAACAACAACCAGTAAAAAGCAAGTCAAACACAAACGATGATCAAAATATTGGAAAAAAAGTTAAAAGATTTTTCGGTTACTTCTTCGAGTAGAAGTATCGAAAGCTCTTTCGCTGAATTAGGAGGATCTTAGATGTTGGAGTTAGATACAAATCTCGACCAATTAGCAACGATTAAAGTTATTGGTGTCGGTGGCGGTGGAAATAACGCTGTAAACCGAATGATCGAACATGGTGTACAAGGTGTGGATTTTATTGCTGTTAACACAGATGCACAAGCATTAAACTTATCAAAAGCTGATATTAAAATGCAAATTGGTGGTAAGCTTACTCGTGGTTTAGGTGCTGGCGCAAATCCTGAAGTTGGTAAGAAGGCAGCAGAAGAAAGTAGAGAACAAATCGAAGAAGTATTAAAAGGTGCAGACATGGTTTTCGTTACGGCAGGTATGGGTGGCGGAACTGGTACTGGTGCAGCTCCGGTTATAGCTTCCATTGCACGTGACCTTGGTGCCTTAACTGTTGGTGTTGTTACTCGTCCTTTCACTTTTGAAGGAAGAAAAAGAGCAGGGCAAGCTTCAGGTGGGATTGCAGCGATGAAAGAGGGAGTAGATACCTTAATCGTTATCCCAAATGACCGCCTTTTAGAAATAGTTGACAAAAATACTCCGATGCTTGAAGCATTCAGAGAAGCTGATAACGTACTTCGTCAAGGTGTACAAGGTATATCTGACCTTATCGCTGTACCAGGATTAATTAATCTAGACTTTGCTGATGTTAAAACAATAATGTCAAACAAAGGTTCAGCTCTAATGGGTATTGGAATGTCAACTGGTGAAAATCGCGCAGCTGAAGCAGCAAAACGAGCTATTTCGAGTCCATTGTTAGAAACTTCTATTGATGGTGCACAAGGTGTACTAATGAACATCACTGGTGGTACTAACTTGAGCTTGTATGAGGTTCAAGAGGCTGCAGACATAGTTGCCTCTGCATCAGATGAAGAAGTAAATATGATTTTTGGATCAGTTATCAATGAAAATTTAAAGGATGAGATATTAGTTACAGTCATTGCAACTGGCTTTAATGATATTGATACTACTTCCTCTAAACCTGTAAGACCAGCCATTAACGCTACAAAACAAGCTTCACCTACAACGAGAGAAACAAAACGAGATGATTCTTCGAACGAATATCAATCCCGTCCTACTACACAAAGCTCTCAAAATGACGAAGCTCTAGATATTCCGGCTTTCTTAAGAAACCGCAATCGTCGCAGATAATATTAGTAAGAGTCTTTCCAATTGGATCGACTCTTTTTCTATTGTTCGGAACTTTGAATGTGAAAGACTTTAGAGAATGTAAATATCGAAAGCTATTCTAAAAAAACATCTAGAATACACTGTTTTACAATATTCGTAAAAATCTATCAAAATTTCTCCTCTATAATCGTCAGCAAGTGACAGACTTCAATAGACTATGTACTATATACTATTAACTAATAGGTAGTTAATCGAATAAGGGCACTCTTGAAAGGAGAACGGGATTGAACATCTACCTTGATGTTATTTGGTTACTGAACTTTCTATTTGATGGGTTATTACTTTTACTAACGGCATTCATTCTAAAGCGAAAAATTTTAATATGGAGAATGGTATTAGGGGCATTTATTGGGTCTTTAATTGTTATTTTAATGGTATCTCCTTTGTCAATGTATGCGTCACATCCAATTATAAAACTAATTTTTTCATTTTTAATAATTGGTAGTGCCTTTGGATTTAAACGTTTCCGATATTTTATTCAAAATCTACTAACCTTTTACTTTGCTACCTTTGTAGTTGGTGGTGGAATGATTGGTGTTCATAATTTCTTGGAATATGAAGTTAAGGTATTGGATGGTGTATTATTGACAAATTCAACTGGTTTAGGCAATCCTATTAGTTGGGCTTTCGTATTAATTGGATTTCCTGTGTTATGGTATTTTACTAGAAAACAAATTAGTGATTTTGAAATGAAAAAGATACAATTTGATCAGATTGCTAAAGTGGTTATATCTATAGACTCACTTGACCTTCGGGTAAAGGGATTAATAGATAGTGGTAATCAGTTATACGATCCGATAACAAAAAGTCCTGTGCTTATTATTGATACGACTAAAACAGTTCATTTTTTTCCTGAGTCAATTATTCGACAATCAAAAAATATTGAATCTTTAGGTTCAGAACAAGACCAAGAAGCCCATAAATGGGAAAGCAGAATCCGAATAATACCGTATCGAGGTGTTGGCCAAGACCATCAATTTTTACTCGCTATTAAACCTGATAAGATCACAATTTTCCATAACGGTGAACAAATCTCTGTTACGAAAGGTTTGATTGCACTTAATCATACCCCTCTATCTTCCGATGGAGAGTATGAATGTATTGTTCATCCCAAAATGCTGCTCTCATCATCTGTTCAACCGGCATCTTAGAGTTATCTATACTATCATACTCATCAAACTACAATTTAGAAGGAGGAACTTTACGTGGTCAAACTTAAACTTCGTTTAACCTATTTGTGGTATAAAATATTACTGAAATTTGGGATTAAAACTGATGAAATTTACTACATTGGTGGAAGTGAAGCCCTACCACCACCACTTTCAAAGGACGAAGAAGAGCTTTTATTAAAAAAGCTTCCTACTGGAGATAAAGCTGCAAGATCAATCTTAATAGAAAGAAACTTAAGATTAGTTGTATACATTGCAAGAAAATTTGAAAACACAGGTATTAATATAGAAGATTTAATAAGTATCGGAACTATAGGACTAATTAAAGCTGTAAATACCTTTAACCCTGAAAAGAAAATAAAATTAGCTACATATGCATCACGATGTATCGAAAACGAGATCCTCATGTACTTACGAAGAAATAATAAAATCCGGTCAGAAGTTTCTTTTGATGAGCCACTAAATATCGACTGGGATGGTAATGAACTTCTTTTATCAGATGTTTTAGGCACAGAGGAAGATATTATTACTAAGGATTTAGAAGCGAATGTTGACCGCAAGTTACTTGTTAAAGCACTGCATCAATTAAACGAGCGAGAAAAACAAATTATGGAGCTCCGCTTCGGGTTAATTGGTGGAGAAGAGAAAACACAAAAAGACGTAGCGGATATGCTTGGTATATCACAATCCTATATTTCCAGGCTTGAGAAGAGAATCATTAAAAGGCTCCGAAAAGAATTCAATAAAATGGTGTAATAAAAAATTTTTTTAACCCGATTAAGTCGCTGAAATTACGCTACTATTCGGGTTTTTTCTTGCCTTTTCCTGTAAATTCGAGAAATAGCTTGTGCATATTTTTCCCTCCAAAGGAGATACTTAACTTTGTACAGCAACTCCTGTTAGGAGGGAAAGAATTGACTCGAAATAAAGTTGAAATTTGTGGTGTAGATACTTCTAAGCTACCAGTACTTAAGAATGAAGAAATGAGAGAACTTTTTAGACAAATGCAAAGTGGTAATTTGTCTGCACGAGAGAAATTAGTAAATGGAAATCTACGATTGGTTCTCAGTGTTATTCAACGATTCAATAACAGGGGGGAATTTGTAGATGACCTATTCCAGGTAGGATGCATTGGATTGATGAAGTCTATTGACAACTTTGATTTAGGCCAAAATGTCAAATTCTCTACATATGCTGTGCCTATGATCATTGGTGAAATCAGACGTTATCTAAGAGATAATAATCCAATCAGAGTATCAAGATCGCTCAGAGATATTGCTTACAAAGCATTACAAGTGAGGGAGCGATTAATGAGTGAGACTTCAAGGGAGCCAACGGCAGAAGAGATTTCGAAGGTGCTTGATGTTCCACATGAAGAAATTGTGTTTGCACTAGATGCTATTCAAGACCCTGTATCATTATTTGAACCGATATATAATGATGGGGGAGATCCGATTTTTGTAATGGATCAGTTAAGTGATGAACGCAACCGGGATATTAACTGGATTGAAGAAATTGCATTAAAAGAAGGTATGAGACGTCTTAATGAGCGTGAGAAATTAATATTAAGAAAACGTTTTTTCCAAGGAAAGACTCAAATGGAAGTTGCTGAAGAAATTGGGATTTCTCAAGCCCAAGTTTCACGCCTTGAAAAAGCTGCTATTAAACAAATGAATAAAAACATTCAAAACTAATGCATAGAACTGCTCTTAATTGGAGCAGTTCTTTTTAATGGTAATTTCCAAATAAATTTTTATTTTGTCCGTTCCTTTCCGCTGCAGGCACTTGCTTTCCGCGGGGAATTATGAAAAAGCCAAACTACCGGCTTTTTCAAGAACGAATTCCCATCGGGGAGGAAGTCGAGCCTCCTCAACGTTCCGTCTGCGGGGGCTCGACCTTTCCTCTATCTCCCGCAGGAGTCAAGTGCCTTCCGCTCCAATCCACTCAAGTTTTTATATATAGTTAATAACAATCCTATATGAATAAAATTTTTGTGATTTTAGCAAATAACAACCCTTATAGTCTACTACCCCTTTTTTCAAGGTACTATAAATTTTATACAATATTCTGGGCTTCGTAATCATATAGTACAGTAAAAGGATTTTTCGAGAGGGCGGGTACGGTATGATTCATATATCAGAGTTTCAGATGAAAGAGGTTGTAAATGTTGGGGACGGTAAGCGGTTAGGAAGTATAACGGACTTTGACATTAATTTAATGACTGGTAAAATTGAAGCAATTATTATATCTGGACAAGGAAAAGTGTTAGGATTCTTCGGAAGAGATGAAGATATTGTCATTCCGTGGAAAAATATAGTCAAAGTTGGAGCAGATGTTATCCTCGTAAGACAAATGAAAAATCTTGAGTAGGTTGCATAAGTTTGACATTTTTCTTATGTTTTAGCACTCAATTATGTAAAACTATGATAAAATAAGGAAAAGAAGGTAAAAATTTAACGAAAAAAGGATTTAACTCATGACAAAAAATCTCTTTTCAAGACAAAGTGAAGGAATTTTACAACTGAAGAGTTGGGAGAACATAGACCCATCTGTTGTAGCTGGTTTTACGACAAAGATAGGTGGTTTTAGTGATGCTCCTTTTCAGTCCTTTAATATGGGTCTACATGTAGGAGATGATTCTAAACTTGTGGGACAAAACCGTGATAAATTGGCTAATGCGATTGATTTCCCAACCTCGAACTGGGTGTGCTCAGAACAAGTCCATGATGCTGAGATTATGAAAGTGACGAGGAATCATGCTGGTAAAGGTGTATATATATACGAGCAGGGCATAAAGGGAACAGATGGCCTTTATACAAGTGAAAGAAACCTTCTTCTAACGTTGTGTTTTGCTGATTGTGTTCCGCTTTACTTTTCTGCACCTAAAAATAATCTAATCGGTGCAGCTCATGCGGGGTGGAAAGGAACAGTAAATGATATAGGAGGCAAGATGATTAGAATCTGGAACACCGAAGAAAAAGTAACTCCAGAGGATATTCATGTCGTAATTGGGCCTGCTATTGGATCATGCTGTTATATCGTAGACAATTATGTAATTGAAAAAGTAAATGAAGTCCTTACCTATGATGAATACTTACCTTACAAACTTGTTAGTGAAGGACAATATTCCCTCGATTTAAAAATTGTAAATCAACTTCTTTTAGTTCAATCTGGTGTGCCTAAAGAAAATATTCAAGTTTCCTCTTACTGTACGAGTTGTGAAAAAGAATTGTTTTATTCACATCGACGTGATAAAGGTCGGTCAGGAAGAATGGCAAGCTATATTGGACGTAAGGAGGATATTGGGCTATGAATGTGAAGGGAAATTTAATAGAGATAGAAGCTAGTATTGAACAAGCCTGTAAGCAAGTTGGGCGAGATCGTAGCAACGTTCAAATTATTGCGGTAACGAAATATGTTAGTATAGATCGTACTATAGAAGCAGTTGAAGCCGGAATCACGCATCTAGGTGAGAGTAGGGATGATGGCTTATTAAAAAAGTGGGACGAATTAAACCAAAAAGTAGCTTGGCACTTTATTGGTTCACTACAAACTAAAAAAGTAAAAAAAATTATTGATAAAGTTGACTATATACACTCACTAGATCGATTGTCTTTAGCGGAAGAAATTCATAAGAGATCCTCGAAACAGATAAATTGCTTTGTTCAAGTAAATGTTTCTGGTGAGGAATCAAAGCACGGAATACATTCAGACGAAGTAATTGACTTCATACATAAATTGAAGGATTTTCCAAACATAAGAGTTGTTGGATTAATGACAATGGCTCCATTCACTGAAGACCAACAGGTTATCAGAGAATGCTTTAGGAACCTTAGACTTCTAAGTCTTGATGTACAAGCCTTAACGCTACCATTTGCACCTTGTCTTGAGCTATCTATGGGTATGTCAAATGATTTTGAAATTGCTGTAGAGGAAGGTGCGACCTTTCTTAGAATAGGGACTTCTTTAGTTGGAAAGGAATTTTGAGGAGGTAAGATAGATGAGTATAAAAAATAAATTTAAAAGCTTTTTTGCATTAGAAGATGAATATGACTACAATGAAGATGAATATTTTGAAGAAGAGGAACTTGAACCTGTAAAGGCTACTAGATCTTCAGCTAAACAAAATGTTGTAAGCTTACAAAGTGTACAAAAATCTTCTAAGGTTGTTTTGTTTGAACCTAGAGTTTATGCTGAAGCACAAGAAATTGCTGACCATTTAAAGAACAGACGTGCAGTTGTAGTTAATTTACAACGAATACAACATGATCAAGCAAAGCGTATTGTTGATTTCTTAAGTGGTACTGTATACGCGATAGGTGGAGATATTCAGCGTATTGGAACAAATATTTTCCTATGTACACCTGAAAATGTTGATGTATCTGGTAATATTTCAGACGTTGTTACAGAGGATGAGTTATCTGAGAAGAGGTGGTAGATTAGATGGATTTACTTCAAGGTATATTACAAACAGCTATTCAATTTTACTCATATGCATTAATTGCGTACATCTTAATGTCTTGGTTTCCAAATGCGAGAGAGTCTAGGATTGGCCAATTTCTTACAAAAATATGTGAGCCATACTTAGAACCTTTCAGAAAGATTATTCCACCATTAGGTATGATTGATATTTCGCCAATTGTAGCTATTTTTGTCTTGAATTTTGCTTCAATTGGATTAAATACTTTATTTGGAATGTTTTAGTATATAGTTCAAACCTAGAAGCTCGGCATTAGCCGAGTTTCTTTAAATAGTTCTATCTAATTTATAATATGGAGAATCATTGAAATGAGTATCTATCAACATTTTCGAAAAGAAGAGCATGCCTTTATTGATCAAGTAATGTCATGGAAGGAAACTGTACTTACACAGTATGCTCCTAAAACAATAGACTTTCTAGATCCAAGAGAACAGGATATGATGAAACTTGTCATCGGTACTGACTCAGAAGTTCAGGTTAGCTTCTACGGTGGACATGATTCTACTGAAAGAAAACGGGCACTTCTATACCCTGAATATTATAGACCTGCTGTTGATGATTTTCAGTTATCTGTTTTTCAAATTGAGTATCCTTCTAAATTTGTTACAATTGATCATCGAAAAATTTTAGGATCATTAATGTCTTTAGGTGTAAAGAGGAGTAAGTTTGGGGATATTCTTGTCTCAGGTGACCTCGTTCAGATTATTGTAGCAAAAGAAATAGGAGATTATATCCGAATGAACCTGGAATCTGTTGGAAAAGCAACAGTTTCTCTAAAAGAAATTTCTTTTGACCAAATTGTTTTAACCGAGGAAACGTGGGATGAACATACCACAACAGTTTCTTCAATGAGACTCGATGTGGTACTATCATCAGTCTATAACTTATCCAGACAAAAGATTCAAGCATTTATACAGTCTGGTTTAGTTAAGGTTAATTGGAAAATTGTAGAACAAACAGCTTTTGAGTGTAAAGAAGGAGATGTACTTTCCCTTCGTGGATTTGGAAGAAGTAAACTGCTTACAATTGAAGGAAAAACAAAAAAGGAAAAATGGCGAATCATTGTAGGGAAACAAAAATAATTCTAAAATCATTGCAGGATATTGACTACAAAACGTCGAATATGTCGAATAGTGAAATTTATGGACTAACACTACTACTTTTTGGAGGTGGCAATATGCCTTTAACACCATTAGATATTCATAACAAAGAGTTTAATAAAGGATTTCGTGGGTATGATGAAGATGAAGTAAACGAATTTCTTGACCAAGTTATTAAAGATTATGAATTGGTCATTCGTGAAAAAAAGGAACTAGAAGCTAAATTGGCAGAGCAAGGTGAGAAATTAGGACATTTTACAAATATTGAAGATACGTTAAATAAATCAATTTTAATAGCACAAGAGACAGCTGAAGATGTAAAAAGAAATGCTCAAAAAGAAGCGAAACTTATTATTAAAGAAGCAGAAAAAAATGCTGATCGTATTATCAATGAATCTCTTGCTAAATCAAGAAAGATTGCTATTGAGATTGAAGAGCTTAAGAAACAGTCTAAGGTTTTCAGAAATCGTTTTAAAATGCTGATTGAAGCACAACTGGATCTAATTCAATCTGATGACTGGGATCACTTAATGAAATACAATGTTGAACCTGTTTTTGATGATTCAGAAGAAAACAAAAGCAAACTTGACGTTTAGCCAATTCATAGCATATAATTTATAGTAAATTTTATTAAATAGTAAACGATGATGGGGACAGTAATATTTTATTTTACTTACGAAGCGAGTTAGGGACGGTGTGAGCCTGACTAAGGATAAAATATGAAGATCACCCTGGAGTTCCTTTCTGAAAGTTAAGTAAGTTTAGGCGAATCATTCACGTTAAGAATGTTTGAGTGGGCTAATTATATTTTTTATTAGTCATTTAAGGGTGGTACCGCGAGACCTTCTCGTCCCTTTTGGGATGTGAGGGTCTTTTTGTATTTTAAAAATTATGTATGTTTCATTATTGTTGATAATAAATGATTATTTTTGGCAATGATGAAAGTGAAACCAAAGTTGGAGGAGAAATGTTTTTATGGAGTACAAAGATACGTTATTAATGCCTAAAACCGAATTCCCGATGCGTGGAAATCTACCAAACAGAGAGCCACAGTTGCAAACTAAGTGGGAAGAAATGGATATTTATAAAAAGGTACAAGAGCACACGAAAGATCGCCCATTATTTATTTTACATGATGGCCCTCCATATGCTAATGGGGATATCCACATGGGGCATGCTCTAAATAAAATTTTGAAGGACTTTATTGTTCGTTATAAATCAATGAGTGGATTTTGCGCTCCGTATGTTCCAGGTTGGGACACACACGGATTACCAATAGAAACAGCTCTTACAAAAAATAAAAAAGTTAACCGTAAAGAAATGTCGGTTGCTGAATTTAGAAAGCTATGTGAAGAGTATGCTTATGAACAAATAAATAGTCAACGTGAACAGTTTAAACGTTTGGGTGTTCGAGGAGACTGGGATAATCCATACATTACGTTAAAACCTGAATATGAAGCACAACAAATAAAAGTCTTCGGTGACATGGCAAAAAAAGGGTACATTTATAAAGGATTAAAACCTGTATATTGGTCTCCTTCAAGTGAATCAGCACTAGCTGAAGCAGAAATTGAATATCAAGATAAGCGCTCAGCCTCTATCTATGTTGGCTTTGAGGTGAAAGACGGTAAGGGTGTTCTAGAAGGAAATGAGCAGATTGTTATCTGGACAACAACACCTTGGACTATTCCAGCTAACCTTGGGATTTCTGTACACCCTGACCTAGATTATAGTGTTGTTGAAGCTAGTAATAAAAAATATGTGGTAGCTACAGATTTACTTGAAAGTGTAACAAAAGAGTTTGAATGGGAAAATGTCTCAACCGTTAAAAAGGTAAAAGGAAAAGAGCTAGAAAACGTAATTGCTAAACATCCAATATATGGTCGCGACTCACTAGTGATGTGCGGAGAGCATGTTACTACAGAATCAGGTACTGGTTGTGTTCATACAGCACCTGGCCATGGTGAGGATGACTTTATTGTTGGGCAAAAATATGGGTTAGATGTATTATGTCCTGTTGATGAAAAGGGATATATGACATCTGAGGCTGAAGGGTTTGAAGGCCTATTTTATGATGAGGCAAATAAGCCAATCACTGAGAAATTGTCAGAGGTAGGTGCACTCTTAAAACTATCATTTATCACCCACTCGTACCCACATGACTGGCGTACAAAAAAACCAACAATTTTCCGTGCTACTGCGCAATGGTTTGCATCCATTAAAGATTTCCGTAATGAATTATTGGATGCAGTAAAAGAAACAAAATGGGTACCTGCATGGGGCGAGACTCGTTTATTCAACATGGTTCGTGACCGTGGTGATTGGTGTATTTCACGTCAACGTGCATGGGGAGTACCAATTCCGGTATTTTACGGTGAAAATGGAACTCCTATTATCAATGATGAAACAATTGATCATGTATCAAATTTATTTAGAGAATATGGATCCAATGTTTGGTTTGAACGTGAAGCAAAGGATTTATTACCTGAAGGATTCACTCACGAGTCAAGTCCAAATGGAACATTTACAAAAGAACAGGATATCATGGATGTATGGTTCGATTCTGGATCTTCACATCAAGCAGTGCTAGTCGAACGTGACGATTTACAGCGTCCTGCAGATTTATATTTAGAAGGTTCTGATCAGTATCGTGGTTGGTTTAACTCTTCTTTATCGACAGCTGTAGCAGTTACAGGTAAAGCACCATACAAAGGTATATTAAGTCATGGATTTGCTCTTGATGGCGAAGGTCGAAAAATGAGTAAATCAATAGGTAATGTAGTAGTACCATCAAAGGTAATGAATCAGCTCGGAGCAGATATTCTTCGTTTATGGGTAGCATCCGTTGATTATCAATCCGACGTTAGGGTTTCTGATAATATCTTAAAGCAAGTTGCTGAAGTTTACCGTAAAATTCGTAACACTTATCGTTTCTTACTAGGTAACTTAGCTGATTTTACTCCGGATCATGCACTAAATGTTTCAGAGCTTAGAGAAGTAGATCAATACATGTTAGTTAAATTAAATAAGCTTATCGCTAAGGTTAAGAAATCTTATGACAACTATGAATTTGCTGCTATTTTCCATGCTGTTCATAATTTCTGTACGATTGAATTAAGTTCTTTCTACTTAGATTTTGCCAAGGATGTACTGTATATCGAATCTGCTGACAATAAGGAACGTCGTGCAATCCAAACTGTGTTATATGAAACTTTGCTTGCGTTAACTAAATTAATGGCACCAATCTTACCACATACCGCTGACGAGGTTTGGGAGCAAATATCTTTTGTATCTGAAGAAAGTGTTCAGTTAGTTGATATGCCTGAAGTAAAAACCATTACAAATCAAGAAAATATTGAAGCAAAATGGGATTCATTTATGATCTTAAGAGACGATGTCCTAAAAGCACTAGAGGTGGCTAGGAACGAAAAGGTGATAGGTAAATCACTTAGTGCTCGTATTGTGCTATTCCCTAACGATAAAACGAAAGAATTATTGGTATCTGTTGAAGAAAACCTTCAACAACTATTTATAGTTTCAGGGTTTGAAATTGGTGGAAGCTTTAATGATGCACCTGAGAATGCACAAGATTTTGAAAATGTAAAAATAGTTGTTGATACTGCTACAGGGGATACATGTGAACGCTGTTGGGTTGTAACAGCAACAGTAGGTCAAGACGAAGATCATCCAACACTTTGTACTAGATGTGCAAATGTTGTGAATACGAGTTATCAATCATAGAAATTGTTTTTTCTCATAAAATAAAACAAAGGAAACTCGCTAGAGGCGGGTTTTCTTTCATTTTAATTGATAAAAATTGCTTTGAATTTTTTTCATTAGTCTTGTCTGCCGACACATAACAAATCATTCTTGCGTATATTTTCATTGAACGACTTATAAGGCTGTTTATTTTATGAAGAGCTTTAAAGGAAAAACTTGTGGGCTTTTAAAGATATTGTTTTCGGTTACACTATCACTACTAACAGATCAGCGTTAATCAAAAGCATTACAAGGAGGCGTTCGAATGAACGGTCAATATGCAGAGATTAAAGCAGAATTACTTATGATGAAAGACGAACTTCAAACAAGACTTTTTTCCCATTCCGCATATTATGAAATGAGTGCTGAATTAGGCTATGAAGGTGATAATAGTGATAAAGAAAAAATTATCTTGCATCATGTAAAGGAAGATTTACAGGATGTTCAGTTAGCACTTTGGAAAATTGAAAATGGTAAGTATGGTGTCTGTGAGGAAACAGGAGAAGAGATTCCCCTTGAAAAATTAAATGTACTTCCAACTGCAAGAACGATCTATGATTTTGCTTATAGTTATTTTTATCAAAAAACCGCATATCCCCAAACGTATGATCCTCAATTAACACATTAACAGAAGTGAGTTTATCACTTCTGTTTTTCATTGTACGGTGAAATTAAAACGAACTTCATTGTGTATGTAGACTAACTTGTGCTAAAATTCTAAAGGTACATAAAATGTTAAGATGGGGGTACATTTGTGATTTATTATTTAATCGCATTAGTCATTATTGTCTTTGATCAAATAACAAAATGGGCAATTGTTACATACATGTCACTTGGTGAAAGTATAACTGTAATTGAAAATTTCCTTTACATTACTTCTCATAGGAATCGAGGGGCAGCCTGGGGTATATTACAGGGCCAGATGTGGTTTTTTTACATTGTTACGTTAATCGTAGTCGTTATTCTTGTAGCTTATATTCAAAAGCTGCCTAAAGATCAGCGTATAATGGGTTATGCACTGGGTTTAATGCTTGGTGGAGCAATTGGTAATTTTATCGACCGTATTTTCCGAAAAGAAGTTGTAGATTTTATAAATACATACATTTTCACATACGATTTCCCTATTTTCAACATCGCAGACTCAGCATTAGTTGTAGGAGTCGGTATCATTTTAGTATTAACATTGTTTGAAGGGAAATTTAAAGAAGGAGAAAGTAAATGAATCAAATCGAGTTAATTATACAACAAGAACAACAAGGTGATCGAATTGACAAAGCAGTTTCTGCAATCAACAATGAATGGTCAAGAACTCAAGTACAACAATGGATTAAAGAAGGACAAGTTATAGTTAATGGAAAAGAAATAAAGCCTAACTATAAAGTGACAGATGGGGATCACATCATTGTTACAATCCCAGATCCTGAAGAACTTGATGTCCTAGCTGAAGAAATGAATTTAGACATTTACTATGAAGATAGTGATGTACTGGTTGTAAATAAACCGAGAGGGATGGTCGTACATCCAGCGACCGGTCATTTGTCTGGTACGTTAGTAAATGGGTTAATGGCTCATTGTAAAGATCTTTCCGGTATTAATGGAGTGTTAAGACCAGGAATTGTGCACCGTATTGATAAAGACACTTCGGGCCTCCTTATGGTTGCAAAAAATGACTTGGCACATGAATCATTAGTAAATCAATTGGTCAAAAAAACAGTTACTCGAAAATATAAGGCAATTGTGCATGGTATAATTCCACATGATCATGGTACTATTGATGCTCCTATTGGAAGAGATAAACGAGACCGCCAAAGTATGACTGTAACAGATGAAAATAGTAAAGAAGCTATAACACATTTTAATGTTATAGAGCGTTATAAAGATTTTACATTTGTTGAATGTCAATTAGAAACTGGGAGAACTCATCAAATTCGTGTTCATATGAAATACATTGGATATCCCCTGGCTGGTGACCCTAAATATGGTCCTAAGAAAACACTGTCGATTGATGGCCAAGCTTTACATGCGGGAGTTTTAGGTTTTATCCATCCAAGAACGAGTGAGTATTTGGAATTTGAAGCTCCTTTACCTGAGGAGTTTAAAAATCTCCTGACTTTATTGAAAAATCGTAGTTGACAAATTTCGATTATTTTATTATGATTTCTATAGTTAAATATGAACCTTTAACACAGTCCCGTGAGGCTGAGAAGGAAGCGGAGCAAGATAACAAATAGGATTGCTGTATCTATTTGTTTATGTGCAAAATCCAAACCCTCTCACCAATGGTGAGAGGGTTTTTCCGTTTTCTTATTATACAATAAGAATGTGAGGTGTAGAAAGTGGTACAGAAGGCTGTTTTGTTAGATGAACAAGCTATTAGAAGAGCACTTACTAGAATTGCTCATGAGATTATTGAACGAAATAAAGGTATTGAAGAATGTGTTCTTGTTGGAATTAAAACAAGAGGGATTCATCTGGCCAAAAGGTTGGCAGAACGAATTGAACAGATTGAAGGAAAACCAATACCAGTGGGTGACTTAGATATAACGTTATATCGAGATGACTTAACAACAAAGACAGAAAATCAAGAGCCACTAGTTAAAGGCTCTGATATCCCTGTGGACATCACAAATAAAAAAGTAATTCTTATTGACGATGTTTTATACACAGGGAGAACCGTAAGAGCAGCTCTTGATGCACTGATTGATATTGGCAGACCAGCGCATATTCAATTAGCCGTTTTAGTTGATAGAGGTCATCGTGAATTGCCAATTAGAGCTGATTTTGTAGGTAAGAACATACCAACATCAAATCTTGAAAAAATTATGGTAGAATTAACGGAAATTGATGGAAAAGATTTAGTTACAATACATGATAAAGAATAATTCCTTTTAAGCTAGTCCTGAGAGACTAACAAAGGTGGAGAAGTAATTCTTGCTACATGAAGCAGGGTTACATCACCTCTTTGTGCCTTAAAAGTCACGAAGAGGTTTTTTTATAACCTCCACATTGAAACTAACAAGCATGGATTAAATCACAGATAAAAGAGACGATATATAATGAGGAGGAATTACAAATGAGTACAAAAGAAGAAAAAGTACTTTTAGATGTAGAAGATGTTCCATCAATGGGTAAATGGTTACCTTTAAGCTTACAGCACCTTTTTGCGATGTTCGGTGCAACAATTTTGGTGCCATACTTAGTAGGACTAAGTCCGGCAGTCGCATTAATTTCAAGTGGATTAGGTACAATTGCCTTCTTATTAATTACAAGAGGTCAGGTTCCAGCATATCTTGGTTCTTCCTTCGCCTTTATTGCACCGATCATTGCTGCACAAACAGTAGATGGTCCTGGTGCAGCGATGGTTGGAAGCTTTCTTGCCGGGTTAGCATATGGTGTAGTTGCATTAATTATAAAATTGGCAGGATATAAATGGGTAATGAAAATTCTCCCACCAGTAGTTGTTGGTCCTGTAATCATAGTTATTGGACTTGGCTTAGCAAGTGTTGCAGTAGGTATGGCAATGTATGAAAATCCAGGAGCACCAGCTGGAGAGCTAGTTTATAGTTCAAAACATCTTATCGTAGCGTTAGTAACACTTGCGATCACAATTGTAAGTGCCATCTTCTTTAGAGGTTTCTTCGGTCTTATCCCTATCCTTGTTGGGATTGTAGGTGGATATCTGTTCGCAAGCTTTATGGGTCTTGTAGATTTAACTGGAATTGCACAGGCTCCTTGGATTGCAGCACCAGATTTCTTAATTCCATTTGTAAGTTACACACCTACTATCTCGTGGGAGATCTTCTTACTAATGGTACCAGTTGCAATTGTTACAATCTCTGAACATATCGGGCACCAAATGGTTCTTGGAAATGTAGTTGGAAGAGACTATGTTAAAAAACCTGGTTTACACGTTTCAATTCTAGGAGACGGTGTGGCTACAATGATAGCAGCATTAATTGGTGGACCTCCTAATACAACGTATGGAGAAAACATTGGTGTACTTGCTATCACAAGAGTGTACAGTATCTTTGTAATTGCTGGTGCAGCAGTTATAGCGATTTGCTTCGGATTTATTGGAAAAATAACTGCATTAATTAGCTCGGTTCCTACACCGGTAATGGGTGGGGTTTCAATCTTGCTATTTGGAATCATCGCTTCGTCAGGTTTACGTATGCTAGTTGATGGTAAGATTGACTTTGGTCTAAAACGTAACTTAATAATCTCATCTGTTATCCTAGTTATTGGAATCGGTGGAGCGTTCATTCATATCGGAGATAAGTTTGAACTACATGGAATGGCACTAGCCGCAATTCTAGGTATTATTCTAAATCTAGTTTTACCAGGAAAAGAACAAAATGGAGAAAATATAGACGAATTAGATAAAGATTCAGCTGCATAATATCACCTTTTAAAAAAAGTCCAGAGAGGCTTCCAAGGGTGTGGTTAGTGGCGTAAGCAGGAAAGAACAATTTCTGTTGCTTCGCTACGCAAAAAAGCCGCTTTTACACACCCTGACTAAAAAAAGTCGGGGTGTTTTTTTATAAAAGAATGGGGGATGTCCATGAAGCACTTGTTAAAGATGAATGAATTATCCATTAGTGAGATTGAGGATATTCTACGAGAGGCAGAACAATTTTCAAGAGGTGTGCAATGGAATATACCTGAACAAACTTTTGTAGCCAACTTATTTTTCGAGCCAAGTACTAGAACAAAATTTAGCTTTGAAGTTGCTGAAAAAAAACTTCGCCTTGATGTATTGAACTTTGAAGCAGAAACTTCAAGTGTTCAAAAAGGAGAAACCTTATATGATACAATCCGAACTTTAGAGTCAATCGGGACTAAAGCAGTTATCATCAGACATCCTCAGGATAATTACTTCGAGGATCTTCGTGAAAAAGTGGGTATCCCTATTTTAAATGCAGGCGACGGATGCGGTAACCATCCAACACAGTGTTTGTTAGATTTATTAACAATAAAACAAGAATTTAATAGATTTGAAGATTTAAGAGTAGCGATCATAGGTGATATTCGACATAGTAGAGTCGCGAGGTCAAATGCAGAAGCGTTATCAAGGCTTGGAGCAGAAGTTATTTTTTCTGGGCCGAACGAATGGCATGATCAAACGATTCCTTATGGTACATACGTCCATATCGAGGAAGCCATTCAAACATCAGATGTTGTCATGCTATTAAGAATTCAACATGAACGACATGGTAAAACTGCTGAGCAATCGGCTAAAGATTATCATCAACAATATGGGTTAACAGTTGAGCGTGAAAAAAGTATGAAATCTGCTAGTATTATTATGCATCCTGCTCCTTTTAATAGAGATGTAGAGATTGCAAGTGAATTAGTAGAGTGTGAGCGTTCTAGAATTTTTAAGCAAATGGAAAATGGTGTTCATACAAGAATGGCTGTATTAAAAAGAGCATTACAATCAGTACAAGGGGGCGCAAAAGTATGTCAATAATCTTAACGAACGGTAAATGGATGAACAAAAATGGTCAGTTAGAAGAGGTTGAACTTAAAATGACTGAGGGCCGCATTGTAGAAATCGGTACTAAGTTAAATCATGAAGGCTCTGAACTTATCGATGTTCAAGGAAATCTTATTGCTCCTGGGTTTGTAGATCTTCATGTCCACCTAAGAGAACCAGGAGGAGAGCACAAAGAAACAATCGAAACTGGAACTCTTGCTGCAGCAAAGGGCGGCTTTACTACAATTGCAGCTATGCCTAACACAAGACCGGTCCCTGATACAAAAGCACAAATGGAATGGCTCATGAAACGAATTGATGAAACAGCACATGTGAATGTTTTACCTTATGCAGCCATTACAACTAGGCAACTTGGGGAAGAAATGACAGACATGAATGCTCTGAAAAATGCTGGTGCATTCGCATTTACTGATGATGGTGTTGGCGTGCAATCGGCAGCGATGATGCTACAAGCAATGAAAGAGGCTGCAAAAATTGGCATGGCAATTGTTGCTCATTGTGAGGAAGACACTTTGATTAATAAAGGAAGCGTGCATGAAGGAGCATTTTCTGAAAAACATGGATTAAACGGTATTCCTTCTGTATGCGAATCAGTGCACATTGCACGTGACGTTTTATTAGCTGAAGCGGCTGGTTGTCATTATCATGTTTGTCATATTAGTACAAAGGAATCGGTTAGGGTTGTAAGAGATGCCAAAAAAGCTGGTATCCGCGTGACTGCAGAGGTATCACCGCATCACTTATTACTATGTGACGAAGATATACCAGGCTTAGATACAAACTTTAAAATGAATCCACCATTAAGAGGAAGAGCTGATCGAGCTGCACTTATTGAGGGATTATTAGATGGAACAATCGATTTTATTGCAACAGATCATGCTCCTCATACTGAGGCTGAAAAAGCCGAAGGTATGAAGCTAGCACCATTTGGAATTGTTGGTCTAGAGACTGCATTCCCGCTACTTTATACACATTTTGTTGAATCTGGAACGATCACTTTAAAACAGTTAATCGATTTCTTAGCGACAAAACCATCAGACACCTTCGGACTTCCATACGGAAAAATAGCGGTTGGAGCTAGAGCTGATATAACAATCATTGATCTACAACAAGAAGAAGAAATTGATCCAAATACATTCTTATCAAAAGGTAAAAACACACCATTTGCAGGTTGGAAATGTAAGGGCTGGCCAGTAATGACATTTGTAAATGGTAAACGAGTTTGGGAGAAGGGAAGTGTTACAGTATGAAGCGTCAATTAATTTTAGAGGATGGCACGATATTTGTAGGAACAGGTTTTGGTAGTGAGGTTCAGTCAATCGGTGAGGTTGTATTTAATACAGGTATGACAGGCTATCAAGAAATTCTTTCAGACCCTTCTTACTGCGGACAAATTGTTACATTAACTTATCCACTTGTTGGAAATTACGGAATTAATCGTGATGACTTTGAATCGATTACACCTGCCATTCAAGGCTTTATCGTGAAAGAAGTATGTGACCACCCATCTAATTTTAGAAGTCAATCATCATTAGATGAGTTTTTTAAAGCTAAAAATATTCCTGGTTTAGCTGGAATTGATACTAGGAAGTTAACAAGAATAATTCGTCAGCACGGTACGTTAAAAGGTGCTATTTGTAGCATGGATGTTAATGTTCAAGAAGTTGTTGCTTCACTTCAAACTGTACATTTACCAACAGATCAAGTAAAACAAGTATCAACTAAAAGTGCCTATCCAAGCCCTGGCCGAGGTCATCGAGTAGTCCTAGTCGATTTTGGAATGAAGCATGGTATTTTGCGAGAACTTAACAAACGTAATTGTGACGTTATTGTAGTTCCATATAACGTAACTGCGGAGGAAGTTCTTCGTTTAAGCCCAGATGGAATTATGTTAAGTAATGGTCCTGGAGATCCTAAGGATGTTCCAGAAGCTATCGAGATGATCAATGGTGTAATTGGTAAGGTTCCTCTGTTTGGAATATGCCTTGGACATCAGTTGTTTGCACTTGCTGGTGGAGCTGATACAGAAAGATTAAAATTTGGCCATCGTGGATCAAATCATCCTGTTAAAGACCTAGCAACAGGTAAGGTTGCGATTACTTCACAGAACCATGGCTACACAGTAAACGAAGAGTCATTAAAAGATACTAGATTGACAGTAACACATGTCGCTTTAAATGATGGAACAATCGAAGGGTTAAAGCACTTTGACTATCCAGCATTCACTGTACAATACCACCCAGAAGCATCACCAGGTCCAGAAGATGCAAATCATTTATTTGATCAATTTATTGACATGATTAAAACATCCAAGAAGGTAGGGGAAGAAGTATGCCAAAACGCGTAGACATAAACAGTATTCTTGTAATAGGTTCAGGACCAATCGTAATCGGGCAAGCAGCAGAGTTTGACTATGCGGGGACACAAGCTTGTGTTGCATTAAAAGAAGAAGGCTATAAAGTCATTTTGGTAAACTCAAACCCAGCAACAATCATGACAGATACTGAAATAGCAGATAAAGTCTATATTGAGCCATTAACGCTAGAGTTTGTTAGCCGAATTATTCGTAAAGAACGACCTGATGCTTTATTACCAACACTTGGAGGTCAAACTGGTCTTAATATGGCAGTTGAGCTTGCAAAATCAGGTGTGTTAGATGAATGTGGCGTAGAGATTCTTGGTACTAAACTTTCGTCCATTGAACAAGCGGAGGACAGAGATTTGTTTCGTACGTTGATGAACACATTAAATGAGCCAGTTCCAGAAAGTGATATTATCCATACTCTTGAAGAAGCATTTTCATTCGTAGATAGTGTTGGATATCCAGTAATTGTTCGTCCTGCCTATACTCTAGGTGGAACTGGTGGTGGAATCTGTAGTGATGAAGTAGAACTTATTGAAATTGTCACAAGTGGATTAAAAAGTAGTCCAGTGACCCAATGTTTACTCGAGAAGAGTATTGCTGGTTTTAAAGAAATTGAATATGAGGTTATGAGAGATTCGGCAGATAACGCAATCGTTGTGTGTAATATGGAAAACATTGATCCAGTCGGTGTGCATACGGGTGACTCAATCGTAGTAGCACCTAGCCAAACAATGAGCGATAGAGAATACCAGATGTTACGTAATACATCTTTAAAAATCATAAGAGCATTAGGAATTGAAGGCGGATGTAACGTTCAGCTTGCACTAGATCCTTACAGCTTTAACTATTACATCATTGAGGTTAATCCTCGTGTAAGCCGATCTTCTGCTTTAGCGTCTAAGGCAACGGGCTATCCAATTGCGAAATTAGCTGCAAAAATTGCGGTAGGCTTAACGCTTGATGAAATGATTAACCCGGTAACAGGGAAGACGTATTCATGTTTCGAACCAGCACTTGATTATATCGTTACAAAAATTCCTCGCTGGCCATTTGATAAATTTGAATCTGCTAACCGTAGACTTGGAACGCAGATGAAGGCAACTGGAGAAGTAATGGCAATTGGAAGAAACTTTGAAGAATCCATTCTTAAGGCAGTTCGCTCATTAGAATCCAATATTTATCATCTAGAATTAAAAGATGCTGCTTTAATTAGTGATGAGATTATTGAGAAACGTATTCGAAAAGCTGGAGATGAGCGCTTATTCTATATCGCTGAAGCATTACGACGTGGTATTACAATTGAGACCATTCATGAGTGGAGTGAAATTGATCTATTTTTCTTGCAAAAAATTGATAACATCATCTGTTTTGAATCTACAATCGTAGAGAATATCTTTGATATTGATGTATTATTACAAGCAAAAAGAATGGGCTTTGCAGACATAGCAATCTCTAAGCTTTGGAATTGTGAAGAGCGCGAGGTTTATGAGTTCCGTAAACAGGCTGGTCTTATGCCTGTGTATAAAATGGTAGATACATGTGCAGCGGAATTTGAATCATCCACTCCATATTATTATGGTACTTATGAAGATGAAAATGAATCGGTAGTAACAGAACGCGAAAGTGTTGTTGTATTAGGGTCAGGGCCAATTCGTATTGGCCAAGGCATTGAATTTGACTATGCAACGGTTCATTCAGTTTGGGCGATAAAAGAAGCGGGATATGAGGCGATTATCGTTAATAATAATCCTGAAACAGTATCTACTGACTTTTCTATCTCAGATAAGCTATACTTTGAACCTCTAACAATAGAAGATGTAATGCATATCATTGACCTAGAGCAACCAATGGGTGTAGTCGTACAATTCGGTGGTCAAACGGCTATTAATCTAGCAAGCGAATTATCCGCTAGAGGAGTTAAGATTCTTGGTACATCATTAGAAGACATGGACCGTGCAGAGGATCGTGATAAGTTTGAGCAAACATTAACAACCCTTGGTGTTCCCCAGCCAAAAGGAAAGACAGCAACATCTGTTGAAGAGGCGGTTGTTATTGCGGAATCGATTGGTTATCCAGTATTAGTTCGCCCATCCTATGTACTTGGTGGTCGCGCAATGGAAATCGTATACCAAACAGAAGAGCTTTTACACTACATGGAAAATGCAGTAAATGTAAACCCACAGCATCCAGTGTTGATTGATCGCTACTTAATCGGAAAAGAGATTGAGGTAGATGCGATTTCTGATGGAGATACAGTATTAATCCCAGGAATTATGGAACATATCGAGCGAGCAGGGGTCCATTCAGGAGATTCAATCGCAGTATACCCTCCACAGAGCTTGTCAGACGAAATAAAGAAGCAAATCGCAGAATATACAATATCTTTGGCAAAAGGTTTAAAAATTAAAGGCTTGCTAAATATCCAGTTTGTTATTTCTAAGGGAGAGGTTCTTGTTCTAGAAGTAAACCCAAGATCAAGTAGAACGGTTCCTTTCTTAAGTAAAATAACTGGAATTCCGATGGCTAATATCGCAACAAAAGTTATTTTAGGTACTAGTTTACAAGATTTAGGTTATACAACAGGACTATATCCTGAAAGTGAAGGTGTGTATGTAAAAGCTCCTGTGTTCTCTTTTGCAAAGCTACGAGGTGTAGATATTACACTTGGGCCTGAGATGAAGTCAACAGGAGAAGTAATGGGAAAAGATTCTACCTTAGAAAAAGCCCTTTACAAAGCCCTTGTTGCTTCAGGATATAAAATCCCAACTTACGGATCAGTACTATTAACTGTTGCAGATAAGGACAAAGAAGAAGCGCTAGACATTGCAAAACGTTTCCATACAATAGGCTATCGAATCTTAGCTACAAGTGGGACAGCAAGCTACTTAAGTCAAGCAAATATCCCAGCCCAAATTGTTAACAAGATTGGTGCAGAAAAACCAAGCTTACTAGATGTTATCCGTAAAGGAGAAGCTCAGTTCGTAATCAATACCCTTACTAAAGGAAAACAGCCAGCTCGTGATGGATTTAGAATACGCCGTGAATCAGTTGAAAATGGTGTAGCTTGTTTAACGTCACTAGATACTGCAAAAGCAATATTAAGAGTATTAGAATCTATGACTTTTTCAGCAGAATCAATGGCAACACATGCTAAAAAAACTGAGGTGGTTTACTCATGATCAAAAAAGAGCTAATGAGCGTAGTTACACAGACGCAAATTGCTGAAAACATCTTTGAATTAACACTTGAAGGGTCTTTAGTGTCTGAAATGAACGAGCCAGGGCAATTTGTTCATGTGAAGGTAACTGGTGGGACGGACCCATTACTACGCAGACCAATTAGCATCGCAAACATTGATCAAGCTAAGAACCAGTTTACGATGATTTACAGAAGGGAAGGACTCGGAACACGAGTTCTTTCTGAAAAAATTTCAGGTGAGTTAGTGGATGTATTAGGACCTCTAGGTAATGGATTTCCTGTTGATGCTACAGAAAAAGGTGAAACAGCCCTGTTAGTAGGCGGTGGAATCGGAGTACCACCTTTATACGAGCTAGCCCAACGTTTAGTAAGTAGAGGCGTGAATGTTGTAAGTGTATTAGGATTTCAAACGAAAAGTGCGGTGTTTTACGAGGAGAAATTTTCATTACTAGGAGACACATTTATTGCCACTGTTGACGGCTCATATGGTACAAAAGGCTTTGTCACAGATGTAATTAGCCAAAACGGTATTCTATTTGATTCTCTCTATTCCTGTGGTCCTACAATGATGTTAAAAGCAATAGAACAAAGGTATTCAGATAAAAGAGCGTTTATTTCGCTTGAGGAGCGAATGGGATGCGGAGTGGGTGCATGTTTTGCCTGTGTATGTCATTTGCAAAATGATCCAAACGGTTTCACATATAAAAAAGTATGCAGCGATGGTCCAGTATTCAAGGTAGGAGAGGTGGTACTATGAGCAGATTACAAATCGAACTTCCAGGTCTAACACTAAAAAATCCTATTATGCCTGCATCTGGGTGCTTTGGGTTTGGCAAAGAGTACGCAAAATTTTACGATTTGAGTCTGTTAGGTGCCATTATGATCAAAGCAACAACACTCGATCCTAGATTTGGTAATCCAACACCTCGAGTTGCAGAAACAACTTCTGGAATGTTAAATGCGATTGGGTTACAAAATCCAGGCTTAGCGAAAGTTATGTCTGAGGAATTACCGTGGTTAGAACAGTATGATGTTCCAATCATTGCAAATGTAGCAGGTTCTCAGGTAGAGGACTATGTGGAGGTTGCAAAGCAAATTTCTAAAGCGCCAAACGTAAAAGCACTTGAGCTAAATATCTCCTGTCCTAATGTTAAGACAGGTGGAATTGCGTTTGGAACGATTCCAGAGGTAGCTGCTGAACTAACAAAGCAAGTTAAAAACGTCTCCGAGGTTCCAGTTTATGTGAAGCTTTCTCCAAATGTATCCAACATTGTAGCAATGGCTAAAGCAGTAGAAGAAGCTGGTGCAGATGGCTTAACAATGATTAATACGTTAATTGGAATGAGGATCAATCTAAAAACAGGTGAACCAATTCTTTCGAATAAAACGGGTGGTCTTTCTGGTCCATCCATTAAACCTGTTGCTATTCGCATGATTTATGAGGTAAGCCAGGCAGTATCGATTCCAATAATAGGTATGGGCGGCGTACAGTCAGCAGAAGATGTTATCGAATATTTTTATGCAGGAGCAAGTGCAGTTGCAGTTGGAACAGCCAACTTTGTTGATCCATTTGTTTGTCCTACGATTATTGACGAACTTCCTAATCTACTAGATGAACTAAAGATTGACCACATTTCTGAGTGTATTGGAAGGAGCTGGGGAAAACGTGCAAAGACCATTAATTATAGCTCTTGATTTTCCAAGTAGCATAGAAGTAAATTCATTCTTAACTAAATTTGAAGACGAAAAGCTTTTTGTCAAAGTTGGTATGGAGCTTTTTTATCAAGAGGGACCTAGCATTATTAATAGCTTAAAAGAGAAGGGTCACTCGGTTTTCCTAGATTTAAAACTACACGATATACCGAATACAGTAGGATCTGCAATGAAGGGGATTGCCCGTTTAGGTGTTGATATTATAAATGTTCATGCTGCTGGTGGAACTGCGATGATGAACTCTGCGATTGAGGGGTTAGAAGCGGGTACACATGCAGGACGAAAAAGACCTATGTGTATCGCTGTTACACAGCTGACCAGTACTACTGAACAAATGATGAACGAAGAGATTTGGATTAGCAAAAGTCTAGATGACACGGTACTTCATTACGCTTTAATGGCTAAAAATAGTGGACTAGATGGAGTGGTGTGCTCTTCTTTAGAAGTGCCTAGGCTAATTGAGAACATTGGTGAAGATTTTGTAACAGTTACACCGGGTATTAGACTTGCTACTGATGAAATTGGTGACCAAGCAAGAGTAGTAACTCCTGAGAAAGCAAGGCTGCTTGGATCAAGAGCCATCGTTGTAGGAAGAAGCATCACGAAGGCAGAGCAACCTTTGGAAGTTTATCATCGTATTAAAGCTGATTGGGAAGGGGTAACAGTATGAAAAAGAAAATTGCAGCTAACTTATTAGAAATAGGAGCGGTATTTTTACAGCCAAATGATCCATTTACTTGGTCATCAGGAATAAAATCTCCTATTTATTGTGATAACCGACTTACATTATCATTTCCAACAGTCCGAAAAGAAATTGCCCAAGGTTTAGCTGAGTTGATTGAAACACATTTTAATGAAGTAGAGGTTATTGCAGGGACTGCAACGGCAGGAATTCCACATGCAGCATGGGTTAGTGATATTTTAAACAAACCAATGTGTTATGTTCGCAGTAAACCAAAAGGACACGGTAAAGGTAAACAAATCGAAGGTAAGGCTGAGCCAGGCCAAAAAGTAGTCGTTGTAGAGGACTTAATCTCAACAGGTGGCAGTGCAATCACCGCCGTAGAAGCATTAAGAGAAGCTGGCTGTGAAGTACTAGGTGTCGTTGCCATCTTTACATACGGCCTAGAAACAGGACTTACAAGATTAGCAGACGCGAATATACAAGCCTATGCTTTAAGTGATTTCACTACACTATCAGAAGTTGCCTTAGAAAAAGGTGTAATATCCAGTGAAGACCTAGAAAGACTAGAAAGCTGGAGAAAAGACCCTTCTGATGAAAGCTGGATTAAATAATAAGCAAATGGGGCTGGGACATAACTTAATAGTCTATGCTCAAAGACGAATAATATTTAAACTATTCTGCGTAGACTTTGTAGGACAATAATGAGTAAAGCTGGAATAATTAGTTCGTTCCATTGCGCTGCAGCCACTCGCTTTCCGCGGGGAGGAAGCTGAGCCTCCTCGGCTTCGCCTGTGGGGTCTCAGCCTTTCCTCTACTTCCCGCAGGAGTCGAGTGGCTTCCGCTCCATTCCACTAGTTTTTAATAATAGCTTACAGAACAAATCTAAGAAAATAAAAGACCCGAACAATTAGGCGATATATTCATTAAAATATCACCTAATAGTTTGGGTTTAACATTGTCTGAAATAGTTATGTCTCAGCCTCATTTTTTAGTTAGTAGCTATTTAAAACCTTATTAATGTTCTATTACTATGTTGATTTCCGCGGAAGGCACGAGACTCCTGCGGGAGTAGCACGTCAAAGTGAGACCCCGCAGACGCAAAGCGTCGAGGAGGCTCACGGACTGCCCGCGGAAAGCGAGTGCCTGCAGCGGAAATCAACAGTCAAGTATTACAGGACCTATTTTTTCATCCTAATCACTAGCTCTTCATCAGGTGTAACATATACAGTTTGCTGATTGTCATAAATCACATAGCCTGGCTTAGCACCACTTGGTTTTTTTACATGACGAATCAAAGTGTAATCAACCGGAACAGAGGAAGAACTTTTAGCTTTACTATAATACGCAGCTAAATTAGCTGCTTCTAAAATCGTCTGTTCTGATGGAGCTTTACTGCGAATAACAACATGAGAGCCTGGAATATCCTTCGTGTGTAACCACACATCATCTCTGGCAGCTAAACGATTTGTTAAGAACTCATTCTGTTTATTATTCTTCCCAACTAGAATTTCAGTACCATCAGTTGCCATGTATTGTTCAATAACTGGTTTTTGTGGCTTATTTTTCTTTGTACCTTTTTTTCCTCTTGCTCGTAAATAACCTTCTTCTGTTAATTCCTCACGTATTTCCTGGAGGTCCCTCGGTGAAGCAGATTCAATTTGTTGAAATAATGTTTCAAAATAGATGACTTCCTCGTTTGCTTTTTCAATTTGCTCCTTTACGACAGCGACAGATTTCTTTGCTTTTTGGTATTTAGAAAAAAAGCTTTGCGCATTTTCAGAAGGTGATTTTTGTGGATCTAATTCGATTAACATGGTTTCATTATTTTCGTTGTAGTAATTTATAACTTCAACTTGTTTTTGTCCTCGATTGATTGCGTAGAGGTTTGCAGTTATAAGTTCTCCACGAATCTGATATTTATCTGCTTTTTTGGCATCAGTTAAGGTTGCTTCAAGCTTTTTAATTTTCTTTTTATTTTTATTAAGTTCATTTGTAATAAAACGTTCTAGGTCGTTCCCTTGCTGTTTTACTCGGTCTCTCTCTGCTTTACCATAATAATAGCGATCTAAAAGTTCACTTACTGTTGAGAAATACTGAGACTCTCCTTCAAGGTGAGAGAGTGTAAGGATGTAAAACAAATCTTTGGTACCGTATTTAATGATTTGTGGCTGGAAAGCATTGTCCTGTACTTCCTTTATTATGGAAAGGAATGAAGCGGGTAGTGATTTACGGTTTGCTAGCCCAGCTCGATAGACAATTTCTTTTGCAAGAATTGGAGAAATACCCTCAAATTTGTTTACGATTTGTTCATTAAGTTTACCTGCATTAAAGTCAATTTTTCTTAAGAAATGGTCCTCATCGATATTGAATGGATTTATTTTCTCTTGTGCTGGTGGTGAAACATAGTTGTGCCCAGGTAGTATCGTTCTATGTCGATTAACCGAAGGAGAGATATGCTTAATGCTGTCCAAAATAACTTGTTTGTCGCGATCAACCAGGATGATGTTACTATGTCTACCCATTATTTCGATATAAAGTTGCTTGTACGAGATATCACCAATTTCGTTTCTACTTTTTAGTGTAAAAACAATGATTCTATCTAATCCCACTTGGGAGATATCCTCAATAATACTTCCTTCTAGGTACTTTCGTAAAAGCATACAAAACATCGGTGGTTCACTCGGATTATCGTAGGTGCCTTCTGTTAAGTGAATTCTTGCATAGCTAGGATGAGCAGATAGTAATAGCTTTTGATTTTTACCGTTTGCTCTTATTTGGAAAATAAGTTCATTTTTGTATGGTTGGTATATTTTTGAGATACGACCACTTTCAAGTGTGTTTTTTAGTTCATTCGTAATTGCGTATGTAAATATGCCATCAAAGGACATAGCAAAGCCCCATTTCTACTTTTATCTTTAGATTTTAGAAAAATTATGCTGATTTCTGCTTTTGTTTTTCTGTCCACTAAAAGTATAGCATTTTTTTGGACGAGGCTGAATAAGCTTTTGGTAGAGATTTATTCAACATAGAAAAGTTTTAGTTGAGGGGTGTGTGGTAGCTGAATGAAATGGTATGAAATGCGAAGTGAGGAAGTTGAACAAACAGTTAACACTAATTTTCAGGAAGGCTTATCAGATAAAGAAGTTAAGCAAAGACAAAAGCAATTAGGCCTTAATGAGCTTAAAGAGGCTGATCGTCCTTCTGCGTTTTTAGTATTTTTAGAACAGTTTAAAGACTTTATGGTCATTGTATTATTAGCTGCAACATTGATATCCGGACTTTTAGGAGAGTATTTAGATGCAATTGCAATCATGGCTATTGTCCTCTTAAACGGAGTACTTGGATTTATACAAGAACGTAAAGCAGAGAAGTCTCTTCATGCGCTTAAAGAATTATCCGCACCTCAAGTAATTGCTTTAAGAGATAATCAATGGGTGAAAGTTCCTTCAAGGGAAGTTGTTCCAGGTGATATTCTTAAGTTCACTAGTGGAGATCGAATAGGTGCAGATCTTAGGATTATTGAATCTAAAAGCTTAGAAATTGAAGAATCTGCCTTAACTGGTGAATCTGTGCCTGTAGCAAAATTTGTGCAACCTATATCTGGTGACAATGTAAATCTTGGTGATCAAGAAAATATGGCTTTCATGGGAACGATGGTGACGAGAGGTAGCGGTGTAGGTGTCGTTGTAGGTACTGGTATGAACACAGCAATGGGACAAATTGCTGATTTACTACAATCTGCTGAAACGATGATCACTCCATTACAACGCAAGCTTGAACAATTGGGGAAAATCTTGATAACAGTAGCTCTACTGTTAACTGCATTGGTTGTTCTTGTTGGAGTCATTCAAGGACATGATATTTATACAATGTTTCTTGCTGGGGTATCATTAGCGGTTGCTGCCATACCAGAAGGTTTACCTGCAATTGTAACAGTTGCTCTTTCTTTAGGTGTACAACGTATGATAAAAAAGAAATCAATTGTTAGAAAGCTTCCTGCAGTCGAAACACTAGGTTGTGCTTCTGTTATTTGTTCAGATAAGACAGGGACATTAACACAAAACAAAATGACGGTTACTCATCTATGGTCTGGCGGCTCTACCTGGCAAGTGAGTGGCACGGGCTATAATCCAAGTGGTCATTTTCATAAAGGTGACGCTGAAGTCCAGCCAAGGAATGAAAGAGCACTTCATCAAATATTAACATTTGGTGTTTTGTGTAATAATGCCGAGTTAAAATTAAAGGATAAAGAGTACATTGTAGATGGCGATCCAACTGAGGGCGCTTTAGTCGTAGCAGGATTAAAAGCAGGTTTATCTAGGGAGAATATTCAAAAAGAATTTTCGATAATACACGAGTTTCCGTTTGATTCCTCAAGAAAAATGATGAGTGTTATTGTAGAGGATAAGAGTGGCAAACAATTTGTAGTTACAAAAGGTGCACCAGATGTATTGTTAAAAGTGAGTGGCTCGATTTTATGGGATAACAAACAGCAATTTTTATCTGATAAATATGAAACAAAAGTTCAACATGCAATTGATCAATTAGCAGGCCAGGCACTAAGAACCATTGCAATAGGTTTCAAACCAATACAACCTGGTCAAAAAATTATAAATGAATTTGAAGCCGAAAAAGATTTAACTTTTATCGGTCTTCAAGGGATGATTGATCCTCCACGTCCTGAAGTAAAGGATGCGGTAAAAGAATGTAAACAAGCTGGAATTAAGACAATCATGATTACAGGTGATCATGTAATAACCGCCAAAGCAATAGCTACGCAGCTTGGAATTCTTCCTATGGGAGGAAAGGTAATCGATGGAAATACCCTCTCAATGATGACAGTAGAAGAGTTAGAAGAGATTGTGGACGATGTTTATGTGTTTGCAAGAGTCTCACCTGAACATAAGCTTAAAATTGTTAAGGCTCTTCAAAAGAAAGGTCATATTGTTGCAATGACTGGCGACGGAGTGAATGATGCACCTGCTATCAAAGCTTCTGATATCGGTATTGCAATGGGTATTACAGGTACAGATGTAGCAAAAGAAGCTTCCTCACTTGTTCTTCTTGATGATAACTTTGCAACGATAAAAGCTGCTATTAAAGAAGGACGAAATATCTATGAAAATATTAGAAAGTTCATCAGATACTTACTAGCCTCAAATGTTGGAGAAATATTGGTCATGCTTTTTGCTATGCTACTGGCACTTCCATTGCCTTTAGTTCCTATTCAGATCCTATGGGTGAATCTTGTAACTGATGGCCTACCTGCCATGGCTTTGGGACTAGATCAAGCAGAGGATAATGTAATGAGAAGAAAGCCACGGAACCCAAGGGAAGGTGTGTTTGCACGCGGTTTAGGTTGGAAGGTCATTAGTAGAGGCTTTTTAATTGGTATCGTAACTCTAATTGCCTTTATGATTGTGTATGATCGAAATCCAAACAATCTAGGATATGCTCAAACCATCGCATTTGCAACATTAGTTCTAGCACAACTTATACACGTGTTTGATTGTCGTAGTGAAAGGTCTGTGTTTGACAGAAATCCTTTTGAAAACAAATATCTAGTTTGGGCAGTCATTTCTTCTATTGTCCTAATGCTAGTAGTTATCTACTATCCACCATTGCAGCCTATCTTCCATACACAATCTATTATTTTACAAGATTGGTTATTGATTATTGGATTATCGGCAGTTCCAACATTTTTACTAGCAGGTACACTTTTAACAAGAAAAAGAAAATAATATATGTTATAATCCAAAAGGTAGTAGAGATATCCTCTATTACCTTTTTTTAGTATGTACATATCAATTCCTCTGTAAGTAGCTAATTAACCTGAGAAAATAAATGGTAAACTTAAAGGGGATTTCGTTACACGTTTAATGAAAGAAATGGATGTGATGAAATGATTGTAAGTATGACAGGCTTTGGATATGCTCGAAATGAATCTAATCCACTGTCAGTGACAGTTGAAATGAAATCGGTTAATCACCGTTTCTGTGAAATTTCTGTGCGAATGCCTAGACAATTAAGTATAATAGAAGATAAAATAAAAAAGGTTATTGGTGAATATGTTGGCCGTGGACGCATTGAGGTTTTCATTACAATAGAAGGTGAAGGCTTAAGTAAAAAGTCCTTGCGAATTGATTGGGCTTTAGTAGACAGCTATTACGAAAGTTTAAAGCTTGCCAAGGAAAAATATTCTTTAAACGATGAAATTACCTTAGATCAGTTATTTCGTGTAAATGACATCATTTCCATAGATGAAGATGAGACTGAAAACGAACAACTAAAGGAAATTGTATTAGAAGTAGTTCGAAATGCAGCCATAGAACTTAAGCAAATGCGAATAAATGAGGGGGAAAAACTTTTTATTGACATTACCTCTTATCTTAAAGAAATTGAAAAATGTAAAAACACGATTGCTAAATTAGCTCCAACCGTTGTTGAACAATTTAGAGAAAAGATTACAAAGCGTGTAAATGAATACATAAATGGTGTTGTTGAGGATGACAGACTATTAGCAGAAGTATCTTTGTTTGCAGAGAAAATTGACATAAGTGAAGAAATAACCAGAATTAACAGTCATACTCAGCAATTTTTTGATACACTACGTAATAAAGAAAAACAGGTGGTCGGAAGAAAACTTGATTTTCTTGTACAAGAAATGAATCGTGAAATTAATACAATTGGCGCAAAAGGCAATGATAGTGCAATTGCGAGGCAAGTTGTTGAAGTTAAGAGCCTATTAGAGAAAATAAAAGAACAAGTCCAAAATATAGAATAATTAATCTAAATAGAATGGTTACGAAATGGTGGTCACGGTAAAAATAGAAGTGTGACATTAGGGGGAGCATTCATGAGTATAAAGTTAATAAACATTGGGTTTGGGAATATCGTATCAGCAAATAGAATTATTTCAATCGTAAGCCCAGAGTCTGCTCCAATCAAAAGGATTGTACAGGATGCTAGAGACCGTGGAATGCTGATTGATGCTACATATGGTAGAAGAACACGTGCTGTTATTGTGATGGATAGTGACCATGTTATATTATCTGCTGTCCAACCAGAAACTGTTGCACAAAGACTTTCAAATAAAGATGATTTATCTGATGAAGGGTAGGATTGGTTTACTATTATGAATGAAAGAGGTTTACTCATAGTTCTTTCAGGACCTTCGGGGGTTGGAAAGGGAACCGTAAGAAAAGAAATTTTCGAACAACCGGATACGAAATTTCAGTATTCAATATCAATGACAACGAGAAAGCCACGTGAGGGAGAAGTAGATGGTATTGATTACTTCTTTAAGTCACGTGAAGAATTCGAACGATTAATTGCCGAAGGAAAGCTTTTAGAATGGGCTGAATTCGTTGGTAATTATTACGGGACACCGATTGATTATGTTGAGAAGACACTTCAAGAAGGAAAAGATGTTTTCTTAGAAATTGAAGTTCAAGGTGCACTACAGGTTCGTAAAGCGTTTCCGGAAGGATTATTTATTTTTTTAATGCCACCAAGCCTAGGTGAGCTTAAAAATAGAATTGTTACAAGAGGTACCGAATCAGAAGATATTATTAATGATCGAATGAGAGTGGCAAAAGAAGAGATTGAAATGATGGATGCCTACGATTACGTGGTTGAAAATGACAGAATTGAGAACGCGTGTAATCGTATTAAAGCCATTGTTACAGCTGAGCATTGCCGTCGAGATCGAGTTGCAATACGTTATAAAAAAATGCTGGAGGTAGAATAAACTATGTTATATCCATCGATTGATTCATTAATGACCAAGGTAGATTCAAAATATATTTTAGTAACAGTTGCGTCAAAGAGAGCTCGTAAAATGCAAGAAAATAAGGATCAAAAAATTGAAAAGCCACGCTCACATAAATTTGTAGGAAAAGCATTAGAAGAAATCCATGCTGGTATTTTACATTATTCTACTGAGGCTAAGGTTGAATCAGATACTACGCCTACTACTAACGCATAGAAGATGTTAGAACTTTAATGACAACCTTGATAATAAGAGGTTGTTATTTTTTTAAGTTAGGGGGAATTCTTGATGATAAAGGGTAAGAAGGTTTTATTATGTGTGAGTGGAGGAATTGCAGTATACAAAGCTGCTGCGTTAACTAGCAAATTAGTTCAAGCTGGCGCTATCGTTCGAGTAATAATGAGTGAATCAGCCACTAAATTTGTAACTCCGTTAACCTTTCAAGCACTATCAAGGAATGATGTTTACTATGATACCTTTGATGAAAAAGATTCATCTGTAATTGCTCATATTGATTTAGCTGATTGGGCAGACTTGGTCATTGTTGCACCAGCAACAGCTAACATTATAGGTAAATTAGCAAATGGGATCGCAGATAATATGATTACGACCACATTGTTAGCAGCAACTTCACCGGTTTGGATAGCACCAGCTATGAATGTACATATGTATGATCACCCTGCTGTTAAAAAAAATATTGAAACACTTTTTGGTTATGGCTATCGTTTTATCGAACCATCAGAAGGATATTTGGCATGTGGTTATGTAGGCAAAGGAAGACTAGAAGAGCCTGAAAATATTGTTGAACTTGTAAAAGCTCACTTCATAGAAGGAAAGCCATTACAAGGTAAAAAAATGATCGTTACAGCTGGACCAACAAGAGAAAAAATTGACCCGGTTCGTTTTTTTTCAAACAGATCTAGTGGGAAGATGGGGTATGCAATTGCAACTGAAGCGGCTCGGTTAGGAGCGGATGTTTGGTTAATATCCGGCCCGACAGTATTACCAGACCCTCCAGCTGTTACTACGATTCGAGTTGAATCTGCAGAGGAAATGTTTCATGAAGTAATTAATAGATATGATGAGTCGCATATTGTCGTGAAAACAGCAGCGGTGGCTGATTACCGACCAAGTGAAACATATTCAATGAAAATGAAAAAACAAGAGGGGAAACTCTCGATTGAAATGGAACGTACAACAGATATATTAAAAACACTTGGCGAAAGGAAAAAGGAACAACTCCTTATTGGTTTTGCCGCTGAAACTGAACATGTAGAAGAATATGCTAGGAAAAAATTAATTAATAAAAATCTAGATATGGTTGTTGCGAACAATGTAAATGAAACAGGTGCGGGATTTGCGGGTGACACAAACATTGTAACAATTTATAACCGTGTTGGAGATATCATTCAATTACCATTGCTGTCAAAAAACGATGTAGCTAAGCGGTTATTGGCTGAAATCATCAAACTTGAAAAAGAGGCTACAAAATGAGTGTTGCTTCAGTCATAGTAGATGTTCCTGCCAAACAAACTGATCGCGCTTTTGACTATGCAATACCTGAAAAATGGACAAAGGTTATTCAACCTGGAATGAGAGTAGTGGTACCTTTTGGGCCACGGAAAGTACAAGGGTTTGTTATTGAAATAAAAACTGAATCAGAATTTACTAAACTTAAAAATATCCAATCAATTCTTGATATCTCCCCTGTCCTTAACGAGGAACTATTAGATATAGGATTTTGGCTAACTAAAACGACCCTTTGTTACACAATATCAGCCTTTCAGGCAATGTTACCTGCAGCTTTAAAGGCTAAATATGAAAAAGAAATCGTTATATCGGACCACAACAAACAAAAGGAATTAACTAGCGAAATCCAATCCTATTTTCAAAATCGAAGTGTTGTGTTGTGGGAAGAGATTGAAAAGTCGGATGATGTACAGCTTTTTCAAAAAGAAATCCAAAGGGGACTGCTAGAAGTTAGCTATAAAGTTAAAGACAGAGCAAATAAGAAGTTGATTCGACAGGTGGAACCTGCTGTTTCCAAGGACGAAATGATGATATATGTGGATGGGTTGCCTAAAAATGCAGTCAAGCAAATGGAACTCGTCAACCATTTTATTTCCAATCCAAAACCGATTTCCGCAAAAGAACTTTTACAAATCATTACTACGACAGACTCTTCCATAAAAACGCTGGTTAGCAAGGGGATATTAAAAGAGACAAAACTAGAGGTTTATCGTGACCCATTTGAAGATAAGTATTTTAAGCGAACCTCTCCATTTGAGCTTTCCCAAGAACAAGAGACTGCAATTAAACCAATTTTAGATTGTGTAGAAGCAGAAAAACATGATGTATTTCTTATGTATGGTGTAACCGGAAGTGGTAAGACGGAAGTTTATCTACAAGCAATTGATGCCGTTCTAAAAAACGGGAAGGAAGCTATTGTTCTAGTACCTGAGATTTCCTTAACGCCACAAATGGTCAATCGTTTTAAAGGTAGATTCGGTTCACAAGTTGCAGTATTGCATAGTGGACTTTCTGCCGGAGAAAAATATGACGAATGGCGTAAAATACATAGAAAAGAAGTTAAATTAGTCGTCGGGGCAAGGTCGGCTATATTCGCACCTTTTGAGAATCTAGGAATTATTATAATCGATGAAGAGCATGAGAGTAGCTATAAGCAGGAAGATAATCCGCGATATCATGCAAGGGATGTAGCTATATATCGTGGGAAGTATCATAACTGTCCAATAGTACTAGGAAGTGCTACGCCAACTCTAGAATCATTCGCTCGAGCCTCTAAACAGGTATACAAACTTTTAACCTTGAGGAAGAGAATGAATGAGCGTGATTTACCAGCGGTTGAAGTCATTGATATGAGAGAAGAATTAAGGAATGGAAATCGTTCAATGTTTTCAGGTCTCTTATATGAGAAACTTCAAGAAAAGTTAGAGAACGGGGAGCAAATTGTTCTATTTCTCAATAAAAGAGGGTATTCATCTTTTGTAATGTGTAGAGACTGTGGCTATGTGATGAATTGTCCTCACTGTGATATTTCACTAACCTATCATCGTTCAAGTCAACGATTGAAGTGTCATTATTGTGGTTTTGAAGAACCATTACCTAAAGAGTGTCCGGAATGTAATAGTGAATACATTCGTTTTTTTGGGACTGGTACACAAAAGGTCGAAGAAGAATTATCAAAAATCCTACCGGAAGCAAGGGTAATAAGAATGGATGTTGATACGACAAGTCGAAAAGGCTCTCATGAGAAGCTTTTGACCGAATTTGGAGAGGGCCGAGCGGATATCTTATTAGGAACTCAAATGATAGCGAAGGGTTTAGATTTTCCTAATGTAACGCTTGTTGGGGTATTAACAGCGGATACGATGCTACATCTTCCAGATTTTCGGGCTGCTGAAAAAACCTTTCAATTATTAACCCAAGTTAGCGGTAGAGCAGGGCGTCATGATCTTCCAGGTGAGGTAATCATTCAAACTTATACACCCGAGCATTATAGTATTACATTAGCCAGTCAGCATGACTTTGACCAATTTTATCTAAATGAGATGATGGTACGAAAATCGCATGCATATCCGCCGTTTTATTACTTAACATTAGTAACCGTTTCACATCAGGAGCTAACTAAAGTAGTCTCAATCACTGAGAAGATAACTTCATTTTTACGAATGCAACTTTCTGAATCAGCCATTATTTTAGGGCCGGTAGCATCCCCTATCCCTCGTATCAATGATAGATATCGATACCAGTGCATGATAAAATATAAGCATGAACCAAATCTTACCATTGCATTAAAAACAGTGGTCGAAAGATACCAACAGGAAATATCTCAAAATCAATTAACATTATCTATTGATTTAAATCCTTACATGTTAATGTAATGAAACATACCTAATAAAGACATACTTTGTGGAGGAAATAGATTGTCAGTACTGAAAATAGTAGAATATCCAAATGATATTTTAGAAACAAAATGTAAACAGGTTACATCCTTTGATAGTGACCTTATAAAACTTCTAGATTCTATGCATGAGATAATGATTGAGGCTGATGGAGTAGGATTAGCAGCACCTCAAGTTGGCATTGATAAACAAATCGCAATTGTAGAAATTGATGATGAACATGGTCGGATTGACCTAGTTAATCCTGTCATTCTAGAGATGAAGGGAGAACAAATTGGTCCAGAAGGCTGTTTAAGTTTTCCGGGCCTTTTTGGCGAGGTAAAACGTGCTGATTATGTAAAAATAAAAGCACAAGACCACCGTGGACAAACCTTTATTCTTGAAGCAGAAGGTTTTTTATCACGAGCGTTACAGCACGAAATAGATCACTTGAATGGAGTATTATTTACATCAAAGGTCACCCGATACTATGATGAAGGTGAACTTGAAGGGTAGGTTATTGTTAGAATGGAAAAAATTATTTTTATGGGTACACCTGATTTTTCAGTACCAGTCTTACGACAATTAATTGATGACGGATATGAAGTTGTTGCAGTTGTTACACAACCAGACCGTCCCGTTGGAAGAAAACGTGTATTGACTCCACCACCTGTGAAAGTGGAAGCAGAAAAACATGGCATTCCTGTACTTCAGCCAAATAAAATCCGTGAAGCAGAAGAGATAAAAAAAGTGTTAGATTATAAGCCGGATTTAATAGTAACTGCAGCATTTGGCCAAATTCTACCTAATGAGATACTTGATACTCCTAAACATGGCTGTATTAATGTACACGCATCATTACTGCCGGAACTTAGAGGTGGTGCACCGATTCATTATTCAATTATCCAAGGTAAAGAAAAGACAGGTATTACAATCATGTACATGGTAGAAAAGTTAGATGCAGGTGATATTTTAACTCAGGTAGAGGTACCGATTGACGAAAAAGATAATGTAGGGTCTTTACATGATAAGCTTAGTGTTGCAGGATCGAAACTTCTTTCAGAAACCATTCCTTTGTTGTTAGCAAATAAAATAACACCTATTAAGCAAGATGATGAAAAGGCTACTTTTGCATACAATATCAAACGAGAACAGGAAATTATTGATTGGAATAAAGCAGGAGTGGATATCTATAATCACATCCGTGGCTTAAATCCTTGGCCAGTTGCTTATACAACTTTTAGAGGAGATGTTATAAAAATATGGGCAGGGGAGAAAGTAGAATATAACAAAGAAAAATTGTCACCTGGTTCCATTGTAGAAATTAACGAAGATGGTTTCATTGTGAGTACAGGTAGTGAATTAGGTATTAAAATTACCGAACTTCAACCAGCAGGTAAAAAACGGATGCCGACAAAACAGTTTTTACAGGGAAATCAACTCGAAATTGGTGAAAAGTTAGGCGGTCAAGATGAATAAGGGAAATGTACGCGAAGCAGCATTGGAGATTCTACTATCAATCGAGAAAAATCAGGCATATAGTAATCTTCTTTTGAACAAAATGATTGAAAAAAACAGCATTAAAGGAAAAGACATTGGTTTATTAACAGAAATCGTCTATGGTACTATTCAAAGGCGTGATGTTTTGGATTATTACTTAGCTCCGTTTATAAAAAAACAAAAGAAACTGGAATTGTGGGTAACTGTCCTATTAAGACTATCAGTATATCAAATGACCTTTTTAGATAGGGTTCCAGACAGGGCAATCTTTTTCGAGGCGGTAGAGATTGCTAAGAGAAGAGGACATAAAGGAATCTCATCAATGGTAAATGGGGTATTACGTTCCTTACAACGAGAAGGTGCTCCCTCAATTAAAGAAATTGCTGATCCGGTTAAACGTCTTGCTATCGAAACAAGTCATCCAGAGTGGCTTGTCAAAAGATGGGTTGAACAGATGGGGTACGAAGAAGCAAAAAAAATGTGTGAGATAAACCTTATTCCTCCTATTCAAACAGCTCGTGTTAACATCTCTAGAACGACTATTGAAGAAGTTTTAACGATGTTGCGGGAAGAAGGTTTCGATGTTGAAAGAGGAGACCTCTCTTTGGATAGTGTCAAAACAAATGGAGGGAATCTAGTTTCTTCTAATGCTTTTAAAGAAGGTTATATTACTATACAGGATGAAAGCTCAATGTTGGTAGCACGTGCTTTAGATGTAGAGCATAATCATCAAGTACTGGACAGTTGTGCGGCACCAGGAGGGAAAACAACACATATTGCTGAATTACTAAAGAATAGCGGACAAGTTATATCTTTAGATCTTCACGAGCATAAGGTAAAACTAATTAACGAACAGGTTAGTCGTTTAAACTTAACAAATGTTAAGACTCTTGCCATGGATAGTAGGAAGGTAGAAGGTCAATTTGAAAGAGAATCCTTTGATCGAATTTTAGTTGATGCACCATGTTCAGGGTTTGGTGTAATTAGAAGAAAGCCTGATATAAAATTTGCTAAAAAGGAAACCGATATTGAAAAGCTAGCATCTATTCAGTTATCCATTTTGCAAGCTGTTTCACCCCTTCTAAAGAAAGGTGGTATACTTGTCTATAGTACTTGTACAATTGACAAAGAAGAAAATACAGAGATTATTGATAAGTTTCTTTCTGAAAATCCAGATTTTGAGAAAGATTGTACATTAAACGATAGACTCCCTACTAGAGTTCACCCATATATTAAGGATGGTCAATTGCAGATTTATCCTCAATACTTTGAAACGGACGGATTCTATATTGCAAGTCTAAGAAAGCAGGTGTAACGTTCATGGAAGACGTTAAGACATCCCAGAAAAACATTATTGAAAATAAAAATACAAAGAAATCGATATATTCTCTTATGTTAGAGGATATGCAAATATGGTTAGGAGAAATAGGAGAGAAGCCTTTTAGAGCAACTCAAATATTTGAATGGCTGTATTCAAAACGAGTAACATCATTTGAAGAGATGACAAATCTATCAAAGAATCTTCGTGAAAATTTGGATAAATACTTTACCATAACACCCTTAAAAACAATTATTCAACAAACATCTTCTGATGGAACGATGAAATTTTTATTCGAACTTCATGATGGGTACTCAATTGAAACAGTATTAATGAGACATCAATATGGGAATTCTGTCTGTGTCACTACTCAAGTAGGTTGTCGCATTGGTTGTACTTTCTGTGCATCAACCCTTGGTGGGTTAAAAAGGAATCTTGAAGCGGGTGAAATTGTTGCTCAGGTAGTTAAGGTTCAACAGGCTTTAGATGAACTAGATCAAAGAGTAAGTCATGTAGTTATTATGGGTATTGGTGAACCTTTTGATAATTATGATGAGATGTTATCATTTTTAAAAATTATCAACCATGATAAGGGTTTAAATATTGGAGCAAGGCATATTACTGTATCAACTAGTGGAATTATCCCGAAAATCTATAAGTTTGCAGATGAAAATCTTCAAATTAATTTCGCCATTTCCCTGCACGCTCCAAATACTGAAATTAGAAGCCGTCTAATGCCTATCAATAAAGCATACAAGCTACCAGACTTGATGGATTCGGTACAATACTACATTGAAAAGACCGGGAGACGAATTAGCTTTGAATATGGTTTATTTGGTGGGGTTAATGATCAAGTTGAACATGCTGAAGAGTTAGCTCAATTACTTAAAGGCGTAAAATGTCATGTTAACTTAATACCTGTAAACTATGTACCTGAACGTGACTATGTACGTACACCTAAAGAACAAATTTTTGCTTTTGAAAAAGTATTAAAGAAACGTGGCATAAACGTTACAATTAGACGTGAACAAGGCCATGACATAGACGCTGCATGTGGGCAGTTACGCGCAAAGGAGCGTAAAGAGGAGACGAGGTGACTTAAGTGAAATCGTTTTTTTTAACAGACCGGGGAAAAGTCAGACAGCATAACGAAGATAGTTGTGGCGTTTTTACAAATAAGGATGGTGATTTATTAGCTATTGTTGCGGATGGCATGGGGGGCCACCGTGCAGGTGATGTAGCTAGTCAAATGACCATCTCAACCCTTATGGAACTATGGGAGGAATCTAGTGCAATCGATTCTCCAGAAATTGCAGAGCAATGGTTACAACAGCATATCCTTCATGTTAATACGATTCTCTATAATCATTCACAAATGAATAGTGAATGCCAAGGGATGGGGACAACCTTTGTTGGAGCAATCTGTACTCCCAAATTTTCAACAATTGGTCATATAGGTGATAGTCGATGCTACATTTTGAATGAAACTGGTTTTAAACAAATAACTGATGATCATTCATTAGTGGGGGAATTAGTAAGATTAGGACAAATTTCAAAGGAAGATGCTGAGTATCATCCTAGAAAAAATGTAGTATTACGTGCATTAGGTACTGAAGTAAGTGTTGAGATGGACAAGAAGACGATTATCTTAGAAGATGATGACTATCTATTATTGTGTTCAGATGGGCTGTCTAATAAAGTACCTGATGAAGTGTTGAAAGATATATTATCTCAATCAGAATCCCTAGATAAAAAAGCAGAAACACTTATTTCTTTAGCAAACGAGAACGGTGGGGAAGACAATATTACATTAGTGATTGTTCAGTACTCGTCTGAAAGTGAAGTAGGTGAATAATATGCTCATCGGTAGACGGTTAAGTGGACGATATAAAATTCTTGAGGTTATCGGTGGGGGAGGAATGGCCAACGTCTATCTAGCAAGGGACGTCATCCTTGAGAGGGATGTTGCCATTAAAATTCTACGTTTAGATTTTTCAAATGATGAAGAATTCATTAAAAGATTTAGACGTGAAGCACATGCTGCTACAAGTCTTGCCCATCCTAACATTGTTAGTATATTCGATGTAGGAGAAGAGGACGATATTTATTACATCGTAATGGAATATGTGGCCGGTCAAACATTAAAGCAGTACATACAGCAACATGCACCTTTACACCCTAGAGAAGTAATAAATATTATGGAACAGTTGACATCCGCTATTTCACATGCCCATCACAACAGAATTGTTCATCGAGATATCAAACCACAAAATATCTTAATTGATCATGATGGAACGGTAAAAGTAACTGATTTTGGAATAGCTGTAGCCTTTAGTTCAACAACTATTACTCAAACAAATTCTGTTCTCGGTTCAGTTCATTATTTATCACCAGAACAAGCAAGAGGTGGAATGGCAACTAGTAAATCCGATTTATATTCTCTAGGTATTGTAATGTTTGAATTACTTACAGGAAGAGTACCATTTTCAGGTGAATCAGCCGTATCAATAGCACTTAAACATCTTCAAACTGAAACTCCATCACCAAAAAGGTGGAACCAGGCAATTCCTCAGAGCATTGAAAATATTATCTTGAAGGCAACTGCAAAGGATCCTTTTTACCGATATACATCTGCAGAGGAAATGGAAGAGGATATACTGTCGGCACTTGAGCCTAATAGATTAAACGAGCCTAAATTTATGATTCCTGAAGATGGGGAAGAAATTACGAAGGCTATTCCGATAATAACGGATCAACATTTTTCACACAAAGATGATACGATCGTACGTAAACCAGAAAGTCAAAATCAGGTAAATAAGGATGTCGAGAAACCTAAGAAACGAAATAAAGTTGCCTTGTTTATTATAACGACATTCTTAGTATTAATAGCAGCAGGAGTAGCAGCTATAACCATTATTCCATCTTTAATGTTACCAAAGGATATAGACGTGCCTGACGTAGTGAATTTACCATATGATGAAGCTGAAGAAATACTTAAAGCTGCTGGCTTTAAAATTGGTGAGCCGATAAAACAGATTCATGAGGAAATTGCAGAAGGTTTTGTTATCAGGACAAATCCAGGTGCAAATGAGACTGTAAAAGAGGGACAAACTGTTACAATCTATGAAAGTACTGGAAAAGAAAAAGAAGAGTTTGAAGACTACACTGGAAAACTTTTTGAAGATATCTTACTTGTATTAAATGATTATAAAAGTGTTTCTCCTAATTATATTTACGATGAGAGTGAACCGGGTACCATTTTGGATCAATCGATAGCTAAAGGTGAACTAGTCATTCCAAGTGAAACGGAAGTTGTGTTCGAAGTTAGTCAAGGTCCTAAGCCGATCGTTTTAGAGGATTTAACAGGTTGGAATCAAAAATCAGTTAACTCCTATATTGCAAATAATGAACTTAGAGAAGAACCTAAACAGGAATTTAATGACACAGTTCCTGAAGGAAGTGTAATCTCTCACACTCCTCCAGCTGGTTCCAAGCTCAAAAAAGGAGATAAAATTGAAATTATTTATTCTCTTGGAGCGGAAGAAAAATTACCTAAGACCGTTATTGAAACGATTGAAATTCCATATGAACCAGCAATTGAAGGTGAAGTTTTAAATGTTAAAATTTACGTCGAAGATGCTGAACATTCAATTACAGAGCTTTATTTACCTCCATTCGATATTGTTTCACAGACCAGTAGGGATATTGAATTTGTAATAGCACCTGGTAAAAAGGCTAGGTATTTAATTCATATTAACGATAAGTATTTTGATGGTGGAGAGATTCCTTATCCAGAAGAAGAGTAAGGAATAACAAGGAGTGAAAATATGCCAGAAGGCAAAATCATTAAGGCGCTAAGCGGATTTTATTATGTGCTAGATGAGAATGATCAAATTACACAGTGCCGAGGTAGGGGTGTTTTTAGGAAAAATAAAATAACCCCCCTTGTTGGTGATCATGTAGTATTTCAGGCTGAAAATGAAACGGATGGATATATTTTAGAAGTCCTAGAGCGTAAAAATGAGCTAATTAGACCACCAATAGCAAATGTAGATCAAGCTATTCTCGTTTTTTCTGCAGTTGAACCAGATTTTTCAACCGTACTTCTCGATCGCTTCTTAGTGTTAATAGAAGCCAATGATATTGAACCTATTATTTGTATTAGTAAGATGGATTTAACGAACCAAAAAGTTAAACAACAAATAGAAGAAAGCGCAAAGGATTATGAAGCAATTGGTTATAAAGTAATTTTAACCTCTACTATAGAAGACCTGGGTGTAGATGACCTTCTTCCTTTGGTGCAGAATCAAATTTCTGTATTTGCAGGTCAGTCAGGGGTTGGCAAATCCTCGCTACTTAATGTATTGCGTCCAGATCTAGAATTAAAAACAGATGATATTTCAACACATCTAGGCAGAGGGAAACATACGACAAGACATGTTGAGTTAATAAAAGTTGGCTCTGGGCTTGTCGCTGATACCCCAGGTTTTAGTTCTCTGGAGTTCAATGAAATAGAATCAGATGAATTGTCCTATTGTTTTCCGGAAATTTATAAGGCGGGTTCGAATTGTAAATTTAGAGGGTGTTCACACACTTCTGAGCCAAAATGCGCAGTAATAACACTGGTTGAACAAGGAGAGATTAAGGATTATCGTTATGAGCATTATATTAGCTTCCTTGAAGAAATAAAAGATAGAAAGCCGAGGTACTAAGATTATGGTAAAAATTGCTCCCTCCATTTTATCAGCAGATTTTGCAAAGTTAGGGCAAGAAATAAAAGACGTTGAGCTTGGAGGTGCAGACTACATTCATATTGACGTAATGGATGGACACTTTGTACCTAACATTACAATCGGTCCCTTAATTGTGAATGCAGTTAGACCTATCACCCAGCTTCCGTTAGATGTTCACCTAATGATTGAAAATCCTGACCAGTACATTGAAGATTTTGCAAAAGCAGGAGCTGACTATATAACGGTGCATGTAGAAGCGTGCAAACACCTTCACCGTACTATTCAATTGATAAAGGGTCAAGGTGTAAAAGCAGGGGTCGTATTAAATCCAGCGACCCCTTTAGACTCGATTAAGCATGTGCTTCCTGATATTGATATGGTATTATTAATGACAGTAAATCCTGGCTTCGGAGGCCAAAAATTTATCTCATCAGTTATACCCAAGATAAAGGACCTTGCTCAAATGATTACTTCCCTCGGACTTCCCATTGAAATCGAAGTAGATGGTGGTGTAAATGAACAAACGGCCAAACTATGTATTGAAGCTGGAGCAACTGTTTTAGTTGCGGGATCAGCTGTGTTCAATCAAGAAGACCGAGCCCAGGCAATTTCAAAATTAAGATAAAAAAATTAGCCTTTCCTATTCCTGATAAAACAGGGTTAGGAAAGGCTTTTCTTTTGAGACTATATAGTGATGGTTGCTTTTTAATGTAATGTGAGAGAGTGGATTGGAGCGGAGGGCACTTGACTCCCGCGGAAAGCAAGTGCCCGCAGCGTAAAGGACGATCAAAATGAAAAGTGATAAAGTTAAGACCTTTTTTATTAAAAAATGTCATAATATAACGTTTAATAAACTATGTATTAAGTAACGAACTTATTATTTTTATTAGTGTACTTATTTATTTTAAAGAGGCATATTATTTTGATAAGGCATTATTAAAACGAGATTTTTTATTCAAGCACGAGGTACTCTTTTGAAAGAAATGAATATACTTATAGTGACTCATGTTAATTAAAATGAATCCAAGAAAAAGAAAAAGAAAAAGAACGGGAACTTGTGTTGAGGAGGGAAACTATGAAATTTTATACGATTAAGCTACCAAGGTTTCTAGGGGGCATCGTTCGCGCAATGCTAGGATCGATAAAAAAAGGATAAATAAAAAAGCACCGGTATAGGTGCTTTCTTCTCGAGGACAGTGTTTATTGTCCTCATTTTATTTGCATTTTTTCTTAATTATACGCGCTCAACTTTACCAGATTTAAGTGCTCTAGCTGAAACGTATACACGTTTAGGTTTGCCATCTACTAAAATACGTACTTTTTGAAGGTTTGCACCCCATGTACGTTTTGAAGCGTTCATTGCATGAGAACGTGCATTACCAGAACGAGTTTTCTTACCCGTAACTACACATTTGCGTGCCATATAAATTTCCCTCCTTACCACCAAAAAACTAACCGTTATAAGCAACTAGTCATGAAAATACTTTATTAATTTATCACAAGTACACCTAGAATGCAATACATAGGTTTCAAGAAAATAACCTTGACATATAAAATTATGTTTTCTGTATAATAATAAACATAAGGAAACAATAAAATTATACAATTGCTTTCAAAATATCCTTTCTTATAGTAAAATGGCTTTAGCCAAGATGAACAATTCCAAAGGGGGAACTGACATGTCGATCGAATTAAAAACGAAATTCGGACAAATTGATATATCGAATGAAGTGATCGCTACGATTGCTGGTGGAGCTGCTGTTGATTGTTACGGAATCGTTGGTATGGCATCAAAGAATCAAATCCGAGACGGAATTTCAGAAATACTTAGAAAAGAGAATTTCACACGTGGAGTTCTTATTCGTCAAGAAAATGAAGAAGTACATATTGATATGTATATAATCGTAAGCTATGGTACAAAGATTTCTGAAGTGGCTCATAATGTTCAAACAAAGGTTAAGTACACACTTGATCAAACCGTTGGACTTGCTGTTGATTCAGTAAATATTTTCGTACAAGGAGTTCGTGTAACGAACCCGTAAAGAGGAGGAAAAGTTTGTGTCGATTACAAAGTTAGACGGAAAACGTTTTGCAGAAATGATATTGGCTGGTGCTAGCCATTTATCAAATAACGCAAAAATGGTTGATGCCTTAAACGTTTTTCCAGTACCAGATGGTGACACCGGTACTAATATGAATTTGTCTATGACATCTGGTGCAAAAGAAGTGAAAAGCAATGTTTCAGATCATATTGGAAAAGTAGGGATTGCGCTTTCTAAAGGATTACTTATGGGTGCAAGAGGAAATTCCGGTGTAATACTTTCCCAAATTTTTAGAGGCTTTTCTAAGTCTATTGAAAAGCTAGATAGCATTAGCTCTGTTGAATTTGCTAATGCAATGGAAGCTGGTGTTGAAACAGCGTATAAAGCAGTTATGAAACCTGTAGAAGGTACAATCTTAACTGTTGCAAAAGATTCTGCAAAACGTGCTGTAGCGGAATCAAAAAAGCAACCTGATATTACGTTGCTAATGGAAACTGTTGTAAAAGAAGCAAAAGCTTCTCTAAACCGAACTCCAGATTTGTTACCTGTCCTAAAGGAAGTTGGAGTTGTCGATAGTGGTGGGCAAGGTCTTGTTCTTGTATATGAAGGATTCTTAGCTGTCTTAAAAGGTGAGAAGTTACCAGGAGCGCCTATGGCTATGCCATCATTAACTGAACTAGTAAGTGCAGAACACCATAAAAGTGTTCATAGTCATATTAATACTGAAGACATTGAGTTCGGCTATTGTACTGAATTTATGGTTAAGTTTGAAACAGATAAAAATACTTTTTCAGAAGAAAAATTTAGAAACGATTTAAGTCAGTATGGAGATTCACTACTAGTCATTGCTGATGAAGAAGTTGTTAAAGTACATATACATGCTGAACACCCTGGTGATGTTTTAACTTATGGCCAGAAATACGGTAGCTTGATTAATATGAAGATCGAGAACATGAGAGAGCAGCACAGTAATTTATTATACGAAGAGCAGCAATCTCATGCAACAATGGCGCCTATAGCTAAAAAAGAAAAACAACCATTTGGTATTGTGACTGTAGCAATGGGCTCAGGCATATCAGAATTATTTAAAAGTATTGGTGCTCATGCTGTAATTGAAGGTGGGCAAACGATGAATCCTAGTACGGAAGACATCGTAAAAGCGATAGAAGAGGTTCATGCAGAGAAAATCATTATTTTACCGAATAACAAAAACATAATAATGGCTGCAGAACAAGCTGCACAAGTTGTAGGAGATAACGTTGTTGTTGTACCTTCTAAGACGGTTCCGCAAGGTATGGCTGCTTTGTTAGCATTTAACCCAGGAGTCGACTTATCATCAAACCGTGATGCTATGACTGAATCGTTAGGAACTGTAAAAACTGGACAATTAACATTTGCTGTTCGCGATACAAACATCGATGGATTAGACATCGCTAAAGATGATTTCATGGGTATTTCTGACGGCAAAATTGTCACTACGAATAAAGATAAGATCAAAGCAACAACTGACTTGTTAGCAGAGATGGTTTCCACTGATACTGATGAAATCTTAACTTTAATATATGGTGAGGATGCGTCAGAGGAAGATGTAAACACAATTGTTTCTTACATTGAGGCAAATTATGAAGATTTAGAAGTAGAAGTACACAATGGTAACCAGCCATTGTATACATTTATTATCTCAATAGAGTAAATGAAGAAGAAGGGGATTTCCCTTCTTTTTTTACTGTCTAAATCCATTAGTTTATGGTAGTATATATAACAGTTTCGTACATGATTAATGAACATTCGTGTTTGTTTATAAATAGAATAGTACCATAGGGGAGAGGAGCAATAATATGAAGTATAGAAGCGTTTTTGATATTATTGGCCCGGTTATGATTGGACCATCTAGTTCACATACTGCAGGAGCAGCCAGAATTGGCAGAGTAGCAAGGAGTTTATTTGGAAGAGAGCCTAAATGGGCTACTATTTCTTTTTATGGTTCCTTTGCAAGCACGTATAAAGGGCACGGCACAGATGTAGCAATTATTGGTGGATTGCTAGATTTTGATACATTTGATGAAAGAATCAAAACCTCACTAGATATTGCTGATCAGGCTGGGATGAAAATTACATTTATTGAGGAAGATGCAATAACAGATCACCCAAATACGGCAAGAGTATCGATTGGTGATGAGAATGGGGAGCTTGAACTAGTTGGTATTTCAATCGGTGGAGGTAAAATTGAAATTACTGAATTAAATGGTTTTGAGTTAAAGTTGTCAGGAAATCATCCAGCTATCTTAGTTGTTCATAATGATCGATATGGTGCAATTGCCGGAGTAGCAAATGTACTTGCAAAATATGCAATAAATATTGGACATATGGAAGTTTCTAGAAAAGAAAAAGGACAACTGGCACTAATGACAATTGAAGTTGACCAAAACATTGATCAGCATGTTATCGATGAGTTAACGACACTTCCAAACATCTTGAAGGTAACTAAGATTGTTGATTAATACTTCTAGGTAGAGCTTGGAACCGTTTCCAAAGTTGCATGTACAGGGAGGACATACATGATGTTTAGAAATGTAGCTGAATTAATAGAATTAGCAGAAAGTAAAAATATGAAAATATCAGAAATAATGATAAACCAAGAGGTTGAAGTAACAGGTAAAAGCCGTGAAGAGATTATGAAGCAGATGCTATTTAATCTTGAAGTAATGGAGAAAGCAGTTGAAGATGGATTGAAAGGGGTAAAATCTCATTCCGGCTTAACTGGAGGAGACGCTGTTCTTTTACAAAATTACATCGATAAAGGAAATTTCCTAACAGGTAAAACGATTTTAGATGCAGTGAGTAAAGCTGTGGCAACAAATGAAGTGAACGCTGCAATGGGAACTATATGTGCGACTCCAACTGCAGGGTCTGCTGGGGTTGTTCCAGGGACGTTGTTTGCAGTAAGAGACAAATTACATCCTACCAGAGAAGAGATGGTACAATTTCTTTTCACAGCAGGAGCATTCGGTTTTGTTGTGGCTAACAATGCTTCGATTTCAGGTGCTGCAGGAGGCTGTCAGGCAGAAGTAGGGTCAGCAGCTGGTATGGCTGCAGCAGCAATTGTTGAAATGGCAGGCGGTACACCAAGGCAGTCTGCAGAAGCAATGGCAATCACCTTAAAGAACATGTTAGGACTTGTCTGTGATCCTGTTGCTGGGCTTGTTGAGGTTCCTTGTGTTAAGCGAAATGCAATGGGAGCTGCGAATGCGATGGTTGCTGCTGACATGGCGTTAGCGGGTATTACTAGCCGTATACCATGTGATGAGGTAATTGACGCAATGTATAAAATCGGGCAATCAATGCCTTCAGCTCTTAGAGAAACTGCACAAGGAGGATTAGCGGCAACACCAACAGGTCGTGCGCTTGAAGCGAAAATCTTTGGTATCCCGTTAAATAAAAGTGAATAATCCATTATATGAGCCTATTACAAATATTAAGGGAATAGGTGAAGAAACAGCCAATCATCTATTTGAAATGAATATTTATAAGGTTAAAGATTTATTGGAGTATTTTCCATACCGATATGAAGATTACCAACTACGTGATTTAGCGGAAGTTAAACATGATGAGCGAGTAACTGTAGAGGGGAAGGTTCATAGCGAACCTTCCTTACAGTATTTTGGACGGAAACGTAACCGACTAACCATTCGAGTATTAGTAGGTAGATATTTAATCAAGGCAGTTTGTTTTAATAGACCGTATGTTAAGGAAAAGCTCGAACTAAATCAGACAATAACAATTACTGGAAAATGGGATCAGCATCGCCAAACAATTACAGTGAGTGAAATCTCTTTTACACCATACTCAGTAGATAAAGAAATTGAACCAGTATACTCTGTAAAAGGGAAAGTGACAGTTAAAGGGATGAGAAGGTTTATCTCTCTTGCGTTTAATCAATATATTGAATTCATAGAAGAGAATATCCCAAACTCTTTACTTAATAAGTATAAGCTTTTACCAAAAGGCATGGCTTTACAAGTTATGCACTCCCCTAAGTGTCATGAGGATTTAAAACAAGCTAGACGCCGTTTTGTCTATGAAGAATTCTTATTGTTTCAGTTGAGAATGCAAGCTTTACGTAAAGTTGAACGTGAGCATTCACAAGGGATACAGCAAAAATTCTCTAGAACTTCGTTAGAATCATTTATTAGCGCATTACCATTTCCTCTTACGAATGCTCAAGTTAGAGTTGTAGATGAAATAATTGGTGATTTAGAAAAGCCATATCGTATGAATCGCCTATTACAAGGTGACGTAGGTTCAGGTAAAACGGTTGTTTCTGCTATTGCCCTTTATTCAACAATTTTAGCAGGTTATCAAGGTGCGTTAATGGTCCCAACTGAAATTTTAGCTGAGCAACATATGACCTCTTTACAGGAATTATTCTCCCCCTATGATGTTAAAGTAGAACTCCTAACTAGTTCTGTCAAAGGAAAACGAAGGAGAGAATTACTCGGAAGCTTAGAAGCCGGGGAGATAGATATACTTGTCGGAACACATGCTTTAATTCAGGACGAAGTTAATTTTAATAGACTTGGTCTTGTGATTACAGACGAGCAGCACCGCTTTGGAGTAGAGCAAAGAAGAGTTCTGAGAGAAAAAGGAGAGAACCCTGATGTCTTGTTTATGACCGCAACGCCCATTCCAAGAACGTTAGCAATCACTGTTTTTGGAGAAATGGATGTCTCAGTTATTGATGAAATGCCTGCTGGTCGAAAGGTAATTGAAACATATTGGGCAAAGCACGATATGCTTGAAAGAATATTAGCTTTTATTGAAAAAGAGTTAACCAAAGGAAGACAAGCTTATGTTATTTGCCCGTTGATTGAAGAATCGGATAAATTGGATGTACAAAATGCTATTGATGTTCACAGCACTCTTACTTATCACTTTCATAACCGATTTAAAGTAGGGCTTATGCATGGTCGTTTATCGTCAGATGAAAAGGACTCGGTAATGAAGCAATTTAGCCAAAATGAGGTCCAATTACTTGTCTCAACTACGGTGGTTGAAGTTGGAGTAAACGTTCCTAATGCCACAATTATGGTGATCTATGATGCAGAGCGATTCGGCTTGTCACAGTTACACCAATTAAGAGGTAGGGTTGGTCGTGGAAGTGAGCAATCGTATTGTATCTTGCTAGCAGACCCTAAATCGGAAGTTGGTAAGGAAAGAATGAGAATTATGTCAGAAACAAACGATGGCTTTGTCTTATCTGAAAAAGATTTAGAGTTACGTGGTCCTGGCGATTTCTTTGGGAAAAAGCAAAGTGGAATGCCGGAGTTTAAAGTTGCAGATATGGTTCACGATTATCGTGCACTTGAGGTTGCAAGAGACGATGCGACTAGGTTAATCCAATCTAAAGCTTTTTGGAAGGATGAACAATATGAGTTGTTAAGAAAAGACTTAGAACTGTCCGGTGTTTTAGATGGAGATAAACTAGATTAATACCATTTTTAAGTAAACGTAGAACGTAAGGAATTTCTTGCTTTCTACGTTTTTTAACTATATACTACTATTAGTACCTAGTCATAATAGTTCGGATGGTGTTTGTTTAATGAGACGAAATAAGAAAGATAGACAAGAGCTTCTTCTCGATACGATAAACGAGAATCCTTTTATAACAGACGAGGATCTAGCGGATAAATTTTCAGTAAGTGTTCAAACCATACGGTTAGATCGTCTTGAACTTTCAATTCCAGAACTTCGGGAGCGCATTAAGCATGTAGCTGAAAAAAATCTTAAAGACGAAGTTCGTTCTCTTCCTCTTGATGAAGTAATAGGAGATATTATAGATATAGAATTAGATCATAGCGCAATCTCGATTCTTGAAGTTACTAGTGAGCATGTTTTCAAACGAAATCAGATTGCTCGTGGTCATCATTTATTTGCACAGGCGAATTCATTGGCTGTAGCAGTAATTAACGATGAGCTAGCTTTAACCGCAAAGGCGAACATTCGCTTTACGAGACAAGTTAAAGTAAATGAAAGGGTAGTAGCAAAAGCTAGAGTTCAAAAAGTTGAACAAACAAAAGGTAGAACACTAGTAGAAGTCAGTAGCTATGTTGGTAGTGAATTAGTGTTTTCTGGCGAGTTTGAAATGTTCCGTTCAAACAAATTGGATAAAGGATGATCATTTATGAAAATCGTAATAGATGCAATGGGTGGCGACAATGCACCAAAGGAGATTGTAAATGGAGCAGTAAAAGCCATCGAGCATTATAAAGACTTACATATTACTTTAGTTGGGAAAGAACCAGAAATACGCAAATACTTAACTAAGGATGAACGTATCTCAATTATACATACAGATGAGGTAATTGAGGCAACAGATGAGCCTGTTCGCGCAGTCAGAAGAAAGAAGACAGCCTCAATGGTACTGATGGCTCAAGAGGTGAAAGAAGGACGAGCCGATGCTTGTATTTCAGCTGGAAATACAGGAGCGTTAATGACAGCTGGGTTGTTCATTGTTGGAAGAATTGAAGGAATTGACCGACCCGCATTAACTCCGACTCTTCCAACGATAGGAGGAGAAGGGTTTTTATTCTTGGATGTAGGAGCAAATGTTGATGCAAAGCCAGAACATCTATTACAATACGCCATTATGGGCTCAATCTATTCAGAGAAGGTCAGAGGAATTACTAATCCTAGAATTGGTTTGTTAAATGTAGGGACTGAAGAAAAAAAAGGAAATGAATTAACAAAAGCTGCATTTGATCTTTTAAAAGATTCTGGCGTGAATTTTATTGGGAATGTAGAAGCTAGAGATTTGCTAGAGGGAGTTGCAGATGTTGTTGTAACAGATGGCTTTACTGGGAATGTTACGTTGAAGACAATTGAAGGTACAGCACTTTCAATATTTACTATGCTAAAGTCAGCATTAACAAGCAATCTTCAAAGTAAACTTGCTGCGGCTGTGCTTAAGCCTCAGTTAAAAGTGATAAAAAATCGAATGGATTACTCTGAATATGGTGGAGCAGGTTTATTTGGATTGAACGCACCAGTTATCAAGGCCCATGGGTCTTCTGATGAAAATGCGCTATTTCATGCTGTTCGTCAAGCAAGAGATATGGTACAAAATGATGTTGCGAATACGATTAGAGAAACACTATCGAATATGAAAAAAGATATATAGAAGAAGGGGGTAGAGTTATGGGGAAAATTGCATTTATTTTTCCTGGTCAGGGTTCTCAAACCGTAGGAATGGGGAAACAACTAGCTGATAAGTATCCTAACGCTGCAAGCATTTTTCAGAGAGCAAACTCAAGACTCGAAATCGATCTAACTTCGTTAATTTTTGAAGGACCTCAAGAAACGTTAACTTTAACAGCAAACGCTCAGCCTGCATTATTGACAACTAGTATTGCGATATTGGAAAAGTTTAAAGAAGCTAACATCGTTCCAGATTATGTGGCCGGACATAGTTTAGGTGAATATTCGGCATTGGTTGCAGCAGGTGCACTTTCTTTTGAAGATGCCGTCTATGCTGTTCGTAAACGAGGAGAGCTAATGGAAGAGGCAGTTCCTGCAGGGGTCGGAACAATGGCAGCGATTCTTGGAATGGATAGTCAAGAATTAAAACAGATAACAGACCAGATTACTGCTGAAGGAAATTCTGTTCAATTAGCTAATTTAAATTGCCCAGGTCAAATCGTGATATCTGGAACTGTTGAAGGGGTTTCATTAGCTTCTCAAATGGCTAAGGAGAAAGGTGCTAAGCGAGTGATTCCGCTTGATGTAAGTGGTCCTTTTCATTCGGCATTAATGGAGCCAGCTGCTAAAAAGTTTTCAGCCGTTTTAGAAGGTCTAGATATTAATAATGCTAGTATACCTGTAATTTCTAACGTAACGGCTAGACCGATTACAGATGCTGATGAAGTAAAAGTCAAGCTTATTGAGCAACTCTATTCCCCAGTTTTATGGGAGAATTCTGTTGAAACACTAGTTGAGCTTGGTGTAGATACATTTATTGAAATTGGTCCAGGAAAAGTTCTATCTGGATTAGTTAAAAAAGTAAATCGTAAACTGACTACTTATTCCATAAATGATGAGGAATCATTGGTATCAACGATTGAATCAATTAAGGGGGAAACTCAAAATGATTAATGGTAAGGTTGCGTTAGTTACTGGAGCCTCTAGAGGAATAGGCCATGCAATTGCAGTGGAATTAGCAAAGCAAGGTGCAAACGTTGCTGTCAATTACTCTGGCAGTGAAGCAAAAGCTAACGAAGTTGTAGATGAAATTAAGGCATTAGGTAGAGAAGCAATTGCTATCCAATCAAATGTTGGAGATAGTGATTCTGTTCAAAATATGGTAAAAGAAGTGATTTCCACATTTGGAACAGTTGATATTTTAGTAAACAATGCTGGAATTACTAGAGATAACCTCCTTATGAGAATGAAAGAAGATGAGTGGGATGATGTAATTAACATTAACCTAAAAGGCGTCTTCAATTGCACTAAGGCTGTAACAAGACAAATGATGAAGCAACGTTCAGGCAGAATTATAAACATTGCATCAATTGTTGGTGTGAGTGGTAATCCAGGTCAGGCAAATTATGTTGCAGCAAAAGCTGGTGTCATTGGGCTAACTAAAACAGCGGCAAAAGAACTTGCTTCTAGAAATATTAACGTAAATGCAATTGCACCAGGATTTATAACAACAGATATGACTGACAAATTACCTGAAGAGGTAAAAGCAGAAATGCTAAAACAAATTCCGCTAGCTAAATTTGGAGAGCCAAGGGATATTGCAAATGTCGTGCTGTTCCTTGCTTCTGAGCAAAGTAATTACATGACTGGACAAACCCTTCATGTTGACGGTGGAATGGTCATGTAATTAAGTACTATTTTTAAAAATTACAAAATATTTCTTAAACTGGTTTTTTAAGCTAATATAATCTATAATACTTGAGGGGAGGTGACCGAAGATGGCAGATGTTTTAGAACGTGTAACAAAAATTATCGTAGATCGTTTAGGCGTAGATGAAGCTGAAGTTAAGCTAGAGTCTTCTTTTAAAGATGATCTTGGGGCTGATTCCCTAGATGTAGTTGAACTTGTTATGGAGCTTGAAGATGAGTTCGATATGGAAATCTCTGATGATGATGCAGAAAAAATCGCAACTGTTGGCGATGCTGTTAACTACATAAATAGCCAGCTTTAATCTATTACACAAAAAGTCCCGTAAATTATTACGGGGCTTTCCATATTTTTTAGTGAGCAGTAACAGAGTTTTTATAGATTTATGATGTGAGGGAATACTAATTTTGAATTATTATCATTCATTTTAGATATATTGTGCAGTGTTTTATGGAGGAAACTATGATAAAACGAGTGAATCGCAAAGAGAAAAACAATGTAGGTGCAAAATTTGCAGCCTTTCAAGAGCAAATTGGTATAACATTTACCAATGAAAAACTACTAATACAAGCATTTACTCATTCATCGTATGTGAATGAGCATCGCAAGAAACCGTATGAAGATAATGAACGGTTAGAATTTTTGGGAGATGCAGTACTAGAGCTTACTATTTCCGAATTCCTATATAAAAAATATCCAATTATGAGTGAAGGTGAATTAACTAAGCTTCGTGCTTCAATAGTTTGTGAGCCCTCTTTAGTTTCTTTTGCTAACCAACTTTCATTTGGAGAATTGGTATTACTTGGAAAGGGTGAAGAACTAACTGGTGGGAGAGCACGTCCAGCACTACTTGCTGATGTATTCGAAGCTTTTATTGGTGCATTATATTTGGACCTAGGGATTGGTAAGGTTTGTGAGTTTTTAGAGAAAGTTGTGTTTCCAAGAATTAATGAAGGTGCTTTTTCTCATGTGATGGATTACAAAAGTCAGTTGCAAGAACTAATTCAACGAGACGCACGTGGGATGCTTGAGTATAAAGTTTTACAAGAAAAAGGACCTGCACATAATCGTGAGTTTATGTCTAGAGTTTCCCTTGAAGGTGAAGAACTTGGCATTGGTATTGGCAAATCAAAAAAAGAGGCAGAACAGAAGGCAGCTCAGGTTGCGTTAAAAGTGTTACTAGAAAAAATGAAATGAGTAGTCCCCCTTCCAAAGGGGGATTTGTTTTTTCATCAATTTCCAATATCCACATTAAAAAAACATCTTAATAGGGCCAATATTTATGATAAAATATGTTAGAATTCATAGATTACATATCAATTATGCATAAGGGGGAGACTTATGTTCCTCAAACGTTTAGATATTGTTGGTTTCAAATCATTTGCTGAGAGAATTGCAATTGACTTTGTTCCAGGAGTTACAGCTGTAGTCGGACCAAATGGAAGTGGAAAAAGTAATATAACAGACGCAATGAGATGGGTATTAGGAGAACAATCTGTTAAATCGTTACGTGGTGCAAAAATGGAGGATATTATCTTTGGAGGTAGTGACTCTAGAAAAGCATTAAATATAGCAGAAGTTACTCTTACATTAGACAATGAAGATTATTTTTTACCGATTGATTATCACGAGGTAAGCGTTACAAGAAGAGTCTTTCGTTCTGGCGATAGTGAATTCTTTATTAACAAACAGTCGTGTCGTCTTAAAGATATTGTAGATCTATTCATGGACTCAGGCCTTGGAAGAGAAGCATTTTCAATCATTAGTCAGGGGAAAGTTGAAGAAATTCTTAGTAGTAAAGCAGAAGAACGTAGAAGTATTTTCGAAGAGGCTGCTGGTGTTCTGAAATATAAAAATCGTAAGAAAAAAGCAGAATATAAGCTTGCAGAAACTCAGGAAAATGTAAATAGGGTTAACGATATCTTACATGAGCTTGAAGGTCAGGTAGAGCCTTTAAAAATTCAGGCATCGATAGCGAAAGATTTTTTACAGAAGAAAGAGGACCTTGAAAATATTGAAGTAGCCCTCACTGTTTATGAAATTGAGGACTTCCATGCGAAATGGGAAGGTTTTAATAAACAAATTGAACTTCATAAACGACAGGAATTAGAGCTATCGGCAGATTTACAGACAAAGGAAGCAGAAATAGAAAAGGTTCGTAATCATATAGATGCACTAGACGAATCTATAAATGATTTACAGCAAGTATTGTTAAAGGTCAGTGAAGAACTAGAAAAACTAGAGGGTCGTAAAGAAGTTCTAAAAGAAAGAAAAAAGAATGCTCATCAAAATAAAGACCAATTATACAATCTTGCTTCTGATCTTAAGCAGAAGCAAGAACATTTAACGATTGTAAGAGCAACTGAAAATGAGCTTCTACAAAAGTTAGCTGCAGAAGTCAAAAGTATAAAAGATTCATTGAAAGATAAACAAGCAATACTTGCAACTCATGATCAGAACATTGAAGAAAAGCTTGAAGACCTTAAGAGTGAATATATTGAAATGCTAAATAAACAGGCAACTTCACGAAATGAATTGAAATACCTCAAGGAACAAATGAGTCAGCAAGATGAAAAAAATATTAGACTAGTTGAATCAAATCAAAAATACATTAAAGAACGAGAGTTCATTAGTGGAGAAAAAACTAGACTAAACCATGATCTTTCTAAAGTAGAAGAACGCTTAAGTAGTCAAATCTCTTCATTTAGAGAAGAACAAGCTAAGTTTGAAAACTTAAAAATGAACTACCAAAAGAAAGAAACAACACTCTATCAAGCATATCAGTTTTTACAACAAACTAAATCTCGTAAGGAAATGCTTGAAGAAATGCAGGATGATTATGCTGGTTTCTTCCAAGGTGTAAAAGAGATACTACATGCTGCTAAAGAAAATAAGCTTCAGGGTATTGAAGGGGCAATTGCTGAGTTAATAAATGTTCCAAAAGATTATGAAACTGCCGTTGAAATTGCATTAGGTGGAGCTACACAGCATATTGTTGTAGACAATGAGCCAAATGGTAGACTTGCTATTAATTACTTAAAACAGCATTCATTTGGACGTGCTACATTTTTGCCACTAACAGTTGTTAAAGAACGAACAATTCCATCACCACAATTACAATCCTTAAAGGGGCATTCTGCTTTTATAGGTGTTGCTTCCGATTTGATTGCCTTCAATGATAAATATCACTCGGTGATTACAAATCTACTTGGAACGGTCATTGTTACGAAAGATTTAAAAGGTGCAAATGAATTGGCTCGTCTCTGTAACTATCGTTTCCGTCTTGTAACATTGGAGGGAGATGTGGTTAATCCAGGTGGATCTATGACTGGTGGAGCAGTTAAACAAAAGTCCAATTCTTTATTAAGTCGTGGTCGTGAATTAGAAGATATCTCGCAAAAGCTTTCTGAGATGGAAGAGAAAACTGCAACGCTAGAAGAACATGTTAAACAGTTAAAACAATCAATCTCTACTCAAGAAATGACAGTGGCAGAGTTAAGGGAAGCAGGGGAAGCTCTACGTATTGAGCAACAAAAAATTAAAGGCGATCTTCGTGAGGTTGAGTTTAAAGAGAAAAATGCAAATGAGCATTTGTCCCTTTACGATCAGGAAAGACAGATGTCTGAATTTGAAAATAAGAAAATGTCAGACCGAATTGTTGAATTAGAAACGATGCTAGTAACAGTATCTTCTGAAATAGAGCAACTAGATCTGTCAATTAGCGAACTAAATTTACAAAAAAATAACCAGCGAACGTCTAAAGAATCTCTACAGTCAGAAATTACTGACATAAAGGTGTTGCTTGCTGGGAAATTACAGTTGGCAGAAAGTCAGCAAGAAAAGCTTCAAAAAATTACTGAGGAGCTTGAAGAAACAGTAACTAAGTTCAAAGAGACCACTGAAGATTTGAATCTTTTAACAAGTGAAATGACAACAAATAGCTCAGGTGAGGAAGAACTTGAAATTGCTGCAAAACGAAAGTCAAGTGATAAAACAGAGACTATTCAACTCATTACAAGCAGACGGGAACAGCGCCTGAAGCTTCAGAACAAACTTGAAGACCTCGAACGAGAGGTAAAAGAAGAGAAGCGAAATTATAAGCAATTAGTGGATATCTTAAAAGATGAAGAAGTGAAGATGAATCGATTAGATGTGGAATTAGAAAATCGTTTATCACAGCTTCGTGAAGAGTACTTATTAACATACGAAGCTGCAAAGGAAAAATACCCTCTTCAAATAGAAGTAGGAGAAGCTAGAAAGAAAGTAAAGCTTATAAAATTAGCAATTGAGGAACTTGGAACGGTTAACTTGGGTGCAATCGATGAATATGATAGAGTCTCAGAACGATATGAATTTTTAATTGAACAAAAGAATGACCTCCAAGAAGCAAAGGATACGCTTTATAAGGTTATTGATGAGATGGATGATGAGATGAAAAAGCGTTTCAATGAAACGTTTACTAGTATCAGGTCACATTTTGAACCAGTTTTTCAGGCGTTGTTCGGTGGTGGTAGAGCAGACTTGCGTTTAACGGATCCATCTGATTTACTTAATACGGGTGTAGACATTGTAGCCCAGCCACCTGGAAAAAAACTGCAAAATCTTGGTTTGCTATCTGGAGGAGAGAGAGCATTAACGGCTATTGCATTATTATTCTCGATCTTAAAGGTAAGGCCAGTTCCATTTTGTGTGCTAGATGAGGTAGAAGCTGCCCTTGATGAAGCAAATGTGTTTCGTTTCGCCCAATACTTAAAGAATTTTAGTAGTGAAACACAATTTATTGTTATCACTCACCGAAAAGGTACAATGGAAGAGGCGGATGTTCTTTATGGAGTAACAATGCAAGAATCTGGTGTTTCCAAATTAGTCTCCGTAAGACTTGAAGAAACAAAGGAATTGGTGAAATAGTTTTTGACGAAAGGAAAGATACCTAAGATGAGCTTTTTTAAGAAATTAAAAGACAAGATTACTAAGCAAACAGATTCGGTAAGCGAAAAGTTTAAAGATGGCTTATCTAAAACGCGAAATTCATTTTCTGAAAAGGTAAATGATCTTGTCGCTAGATACCGAAAAGTAGATGAAGATTTTTTCGAGGAGTTAGAAGAAATTTTGATCGCAGCAGATGTTGGAGTATCCACTGTTATGGAGTTAATTGATCAGCTTAAAACAGAAGTGAAAAGGCGTAATATTCAAGATACGAAAGATGTACAAGCTGTGATCTCAGAAAAGCTTGTTGACATCTATCAAGCCGGGTATGAACAGTCATCTGATTTAAATATTCAGTCAGAGGGCTTAACGGTTATTCTGATTGTAGGAGTTAATGGTGCGGGGAAAACAACTACAATTGGAAAACTAGCTAATCGCTTGAAAAATGAAGGGAAAACCGTACTGCTGGCTGCCGGAGATACATTCAGGGCTGGTGCCATCGATCAACTAGAAGTTTGGGGTGATCGTGTAGGTGTTGATGTGATCAAGCAATCGGAAGGTTCAGATCCTGCAGCTGTTATGTTCGATGCTGTACAGGCTGCTAAATCTCGTAATGTGGATGTGCTCTTATGTGATACGGCTGGACGACTGCAAAATAAGGTTAACCTTATGAAAGAACTAGAAAAGGTAAAGCGTGTTATTGAACGTGAGCTACCTGGTGCTCCACACGAAGTACTACTCGTGCTCGATGCTACTACAGGGCAAAATGCAATGACGCAAGCAAAAACATTCTCTGAGGCAACTAATGTATCAGGTATTGTATTAACAAAACTAGACGGTACAGCAAAAGGTGGAATCGTACTTGCCATTCGCAATGAACTTAAAATTCCAGTTAAATTCGTTGGTCTAGGAGAAAAAGTAGACGATTTACAACAATTCGACCCAGAACAATATGTCTATGGTCTATTTTCCGATCTAATCGAAAAAGAACCTGAGGCTGAATAAGTAAATTAGAAAGCTTCTGAGTAGCTCAGAGGCTTTTTTCTTACTTAATACACCGTTGAATTACCTATGTTCAGAGTTGAGTTGTTCGCTAAAATCCACGAGACTCCTGAGGGAGTACGTTTCAGGGGAGACCCCACAGGAGCTTTGCTCCGAGGAGGCTCCCCGAATCGCCCGCGGAAAGCGAGTGGATTTTAGCGAATAACAAACTATATATTTCTACAAACTGTTCTTTTTTAAAGGTAACCATAATAACATTATGTAAACTAAAAGTTAATGACAAGAAAAAAACTTGACATTAAAAGCCTATGCTTGTAAACTATTTACTTGTAAAGGCATTTCACTTAACAAAGGGGGGAGCCACCATGCTTGAAAAAACGACTAGAATTAATTATCTATTTGATTTTTACCAGTCGTTACTAACACCCAAGCAACGGAGCTACATGAGCTTATATTATTTAGACGACTTTTCCCTAGGTGAAATTGCAGAAGAATATGAAGTTAGTCGTCAAGCAGTATATGATAATATAAGACGTACCGAAGTAATGCTTGAAGAGTATGAAGAAAAGCTGTTACTATTTCAAAAATTTCAAGAGCGTCAACAATTGTTTCAACTGCTTAAAGACCTTTCTAATAATGAAGGTACTCTAAAGAATGAGCTTTTGAGTATAATTGAAAGACTTGAGAAATTAGATTAGGGGGCGGCATATATGGCATTTGAAGGATTAGCCGACCGACTGCAAAACACGATTCAAAAAATTCGTGGCAAAGGTAAAGTTACAGAAGCTGATGTTAAGGAAATGATGCGTGAGGTTCGATTAGCGCTTCTAGAAGCAGATGTAAACTTTAAGGTAGTAAAAGATTTTGTAAAGAAAGTAAGCGAACGATCTATAGGTCAGGAAGTTATGAAAAGCTTAACTCCAGGACAACAGGTCATAAAAGTAGTTCAAGAAGAGCTTACAGAATTAATGGGTGGCGAGCAAAGTAAAATTGCAGTAGCCAAACGACCTCCCACTGTGATTATGATGGTAGGTTTACAAGGTGCAGGTAAAACAACAACAACGGGTAAGCTTGCGAATTTACTTAGAAAAAAGCATAATCGCAATCCTATGCTCGTTGCGGCCGATATCTACCGTCCAGCTGCTATTAAACAGTTAGAAACACTAGGGAAACAACTAAATATGTCTGTTTTTTCACTAGGGGATAAAATTAGTCCAGTTGAAATAGCAAAACAAGCAATTCAAAAAGCTAAGGATGATCATCACGATTATGTATTAATTGATACAGCAGGAAGACTTCACATTGATGAAGCCCTAATGGATGAATTAAAGCAAGTGAAAGAAATTGCAAATCCTGATGAAATTTTCTTAGTAGTAGACGCGATGACTGGACAAGATGCGGTTAATGTTGCAGAAAGTTTTAACGACCTACTGGGTCTAACAGGAGTTGTCCTAACAAAACTTGATGGTGATACTCGTGGTGGAGCAGCCTTATCAGTTAAGGCAGTTACAAACACGCCGATTAAGTTCGTCGGTCTAGGGGAAAAAATGGATGCAATTGAGCCATTTCACCCTGAACGAATGGCCTCAAGAATTCTTGGGATGGGTGATGTGTTAACACTCATTGAGAAAGCACAAGCTTCTGTTGATGAAGATAAGGCAAAAGAACTTGAACAAAAAATGCGTTCAATGTCCTTTACATTTGAGGACTTTCTAGAACAGCTTACTCAAGTTCGAAATATGGGTCCACTTGATGAAATCTTGAATATGCTTCCAGGAGCGAACAAGATGAAAGGGCTCAAAAATGTACAAGTAGATGAAAAACAAATCAGTCATGTCGAAGCGATTATCCAATCAATGACTAAACAGGAGAAAATTAACCCTGATATCATTAATGCTAGTAGGAAAAAGCGAATTGCAAAAGGAAGTGGCAGATCCGTTCAGGAAGTAAACCGACTTCTTAAGCAATTTGAAGACATGAAAAAAATGATGAAACAGATGACAAGTATGTCAAAAGGTAAGAAAAAAGGGTTTAAATTCCCATTTATGTAATGTTAAATGCTGTTAAGAAAAAACACTTTACAAACATAAAAGGAATTGCTAATATTATATCTTGTTGAAATATTTTCGGAGGTGCTATATAAAATGGCAGTAAAAATTCGTTTAAAACGCATGGGAGCTAATAAATCTCCTTTCTATCGTATCGTAGTTGCAGATTCTCGTTCACCACGTGATGGACGTTTCATTGAAACAGTTGGAACTTACAATCCTGTAAACCAACCAGCTGAAGTTAAAATCAATGAAGAGTTAGCATTAAAATGGTTACAAAATGGTGCAAAACCATCTGACACAGTTCGTAACTTGTTCTCAAAACAAGGCATTATGGAAAAATTCCACAACGCTAAGCAAAGCAAGTAATGAATATGGTCAAGATGAAAGAGTTAATTGAAACAGTTGTAAAAGCCCTTGTAGATCATCCAGAAGAGGTGTCAGTTACTGAAACTTCAGATGAACGTACAATGACTTATGTATTGTCTGTTCATAAGGAAGATATGGGGAAGGTCATCGGTAAGCAAGGTCGAGTAATTAAATCAATTCGTACCGTTGTTTACGCAGCAGGCACTGGACTTGATAAACGAATTCATCTAGAAATTAACGAATAAACAAAGTGATGGAGAAGGGCGAGGGAAACCTCCCCTTTTTTATGTATTTAAAAATATGGCTATAATTGTGTAAAAGCTATTTTTAGCTGAAGAAGGATAATGGGGGTTGTATAATGCAATTATTGCAAACGGTAGTGGTTAAACAAATTTTAACCGAACACAGTAAAGCCGAGCTTATGCAAAACTACGAGTCCAGAAAACATAATTTACTAAAAGAATGTGACCAATTACGGTTTGAAGCAAGAAAATTAGCTAAGAATAAAAAATACAACCCTACAAAAGTTCAGTCACATTATGAAAAAGAAATAGTAAAGAGAGAAGAGAAAATTAAAATACTTGATTTTCAATTAGAGCAAATACATATTTTACCCATTGGTAGCGAAGTAAAAGAAAGAGAAGTACAAGCGGTTGTTGACATTAATATCGGTGATAAATGGGAAGATTTAATTTCAAAGACGATTATCATAAAGGATGGTATCGTAGACGAAATACGTCAGGGGTGAAAAACAAATGGCAGAATGGTTTAACGTTGGTAAAATTGTAAATACGCAGGGTGTTAAAGGTGAGATTAGGGTAATTTCTAGAACAGACTTTACAGAAGCGAGATATAAGGTAGGTAACACACTCTATCTTTTTAAAGCCGAAGGCACTGAACCTATCGAGGTTACTGTAAAAAGCCATCGTGTACATAAAACGTTTGATTTATTAACATTTGAAGGCTATAACAATTTAGACGAAGTAGAAAAGTTAAGAGATTATATTATTAAAGTGCCTAAAGACCAACTAGAAGAATTAGAAGAAAACGAATATTATTTCCATGAAATCATTGGTTGCACAGTCTTAACTGAAGAGGGAGAAGAATTAGGTAAAATCAGTGAAATACTAACACCTGGGGCAAATGATGTATGGGTTGTGAAACGTAAAGGTGGAAAGGATCTCCTTATTCCATACATTGAGGAAATTGTAAAGGACATTAATATTACTGATAAAGTAATTAAAATCCATCTAATGGAAGGGTTATTATAAAATGAAAATCGATATTTTAACACTCTTTCCAGAGATGTTTACTGGAGTTTTTGGTGAATCGATTTTAAAAAAGGCCCAAGAAAAAAACGCAGTCTCCCTAAATGTCGTAAACTTTAGAAATTACTCAACAAACAAACATCAAAATGTTGATGACTACCCTTACGGTGGCGGAGCCGGAATGGTATTAACTCCCCAGCCGATTTTTGATGCGGTTGACGAGTTAGTGAAAGACCATACTAGAAAACCTAGAGTGATTCTTATGTGCCCCCAAGGCGAAAAGTATACTCAGCAAAAGGCTGAGGAGCTTGCAAAAGAGGATCATCTCATTTTCGTTTGTGGTCACTATGAAGGATATGATGAGCGAATAAGAGAGTTTGTTGTTACAGATGAAATTTCTATAGGTGATTTCGTATTAACTGGGGGAGAGCTAGCTTCAATGGTGATTGTTGATAGCGTTGTTCGATTATTACCAAATGTACTAGGTAACGAAGATTCTCCAATAAAGGACTCTCATAGTAGTGGTAGACTAGAACACCCTCATTATACCCGTCCTGCGAATTTTCGCGGGATGGAGGTGCCAGCAGTTTTACTATCTGGAAATCATCAAAAAATTGAAGATTGGCGTGAAAGAGAATCTTTTCGGAGAACATTCTTACGAAGACCTGATTTATTAGATTTGAATAACCTATCAGATAGAGAGAAAGTATGGATTGAAGAAATTAAGAAAGAACTAGAGTAACTATTGCAGGGAGTATTATATTGTGGTATGATAATCCTTGTGACTTGGGCTGTAAAAGCTTTTAGTCTTTATAACGATGTTCCGCTGCAATGATAAAAAAGCATTGTTATGAGCGTCTGTGAGAAGGAGAGAAAACGATGCAAAAATTAATCGAAGAAATCACTAAAGAACAATTAAGAACAGACCTTCCTGCGTTCCGTCCTGGAGATACTGTACGTGTACACGTAAAAGTTATCGAGGGTACTCGTGAGCGTGTTCAGGTTTATGAAGGTGTTGTAATTAAGCGTCGTGGTGGTGGAATTAGCGAAACATTTACAGTGCGTAAGATTTCTTACGGAGTAGGTGTAGAACGTGCTTTCCCAGTACACACACCAAAAATTGCTAAGCTAGAAGTTCTTCGTCGTGGTAAAGTTCGCCGTGCGAAACTATACTACTTACGTGAATTACGTGGTAAAAAAGCACGTATTAAAGAAATTCGATAATTTCAGTAAAAAGGAGCTTGTGGATCAAGCTCCTTTTATTTTCATCAAAAAGAACCTATAATAAAAGCTATAGAGTGAAATTATTTGTTTTTAAGGGCATATTGTATTTATAGTAAGTACATAGACTTTTTAGGTGGAGGAAACGGAGATGACTCGAAAAAAGAATGAGCTTTGGGAGTGGGTTAAAGCCTTAGCGATAGCTGTTATTTTAGCAGCAACCATACGGTACTTTTTATTTGCTCCGATTGTTGTTGATGGCTTATCAATGATGCCAACATTACATAATGAAGACCGTATGATTGTTAATAAAATCGGATATAAAATAGGAGATCCAAAAAGGTTTGATATTGTTGTTTTTCATGCTACCGAAGAAAAGGACTATATTAAACGTGTTATCGGGCTTCCGGGTGACCATATTGAATACAAAGAAGATACTTTATACATAAATGGACAGGCGTATGAAGAGCCATATTTAGAGCAATATAAAAGCGAAGTAGTTGATGGTCCTTTAACAGATCCGTTTGTACTTGAGGAAGTGCCGGAAGGGCATATATTTGTTATGGGGGACAATCGACGACAAAGTAAAGATAGTCGTCATATTGGTCCTGTTCCATTAGAAGAAGTGCTAGGAAAAACTAATATGATTTATTGGCCACTTTCCGATATTGGAATTATAAAATAAGTAAAAAGTACGAAAAAGTTAGTTGGTGAAATGATGACAATACAATGGTTTCCTGGCCATATGGCCAAAGCTAGAAGACAAGTTACAGAGAAGCTTAAGTTTATCGACATCGTATTTGAACTCGTGGATGCTAGAATCCCGTTAGCATCTAGAAATCCAATGATTGATGAGATCATTACAAATAAACCGAGGTTAGTTTTACTAAACAAAGCAGATATGGCAGATCCAAAGATTACGAAAGAGTGGATTAACTTTTATAAAAGCAATGGAATTCAAGCACTTGCGATAGATTCCCAAACAGGTACTGGATTAAAGCAGATTATTACTTCTTCGAGAGACATTTTGAAAGAAAAGTTTGATAAGATGGCTGCAAAAGGGATTAAACCTAGAGCGATACGTGCTCTAATTGTTGGTATACCCAATGTAGGAAAATCTACGCTTATTAATAGACTAGCGAAGAAAAATATTGCTCAAACAGGAGATAGACCAGGTGTTACCAAGGCTCAACAATGGATTAAGGTTGGAAAGGACCTAGAATTGTTAGATACTCCGGGAATATTATGGCCCAAGTTTGAAGACCAACTCGTAGGTCAAAAACTAGCTGCAACCGGAGCAATAAAAGATACAATTCTAAACCTTCAAGATATCGCCGTTTATGTATTAAACTTCTTAAAGGAAGAATATCCTGAACGTCTAAAAGAACGATACAATATTGAAGATATCCCCGAAGAGATTGTACCATTGTTCGATGAAATAGGGAAAAGAAGAGGTTGTATGGTTGCAGGTGGATATATTGACTATGACAAAACATCCGAGCTAATTCTACGAGAACTACGATCCCAAAAGCTTGGTCCTATTTCTTTTGAAGAACCAAAGCAGTTTGAGGAAAATGAATCTAATGAATAACCTTTTAGACTTGCTATAAATAGCGAGTCTTATTTCTTTTCTAATACTAATTAATTTTAATCATAATCCGATATACATAGTATGGACATCATTGAAAGAGAGAAATGTTATGAAAAATAAAACGATTAAAGATATTGAACATTTGCTTGAAGGGATTAAAGATTCAAAACATCCGTTAATTGCTAAATGTAAAAAGGATGATAGAGTTGGTGTCCAAAAGGCACTCGCCAGATGGGAAAAGACTAAAAGAGAAACAGAAAGTCTTGAATTATTGTTTAAAGAAATGTCGGAGTATGAAAGCAATCTGTATCATCAAGGAATTAATACAATTGCAGGGGTTGATGAGGTTGGTCGAGGCCCACTAGCTGGTCCTGTAGTTGCCGCGGCGGTAATTCTACCTAAAGGTTTTAAACTTTTAGGTTTGAATGATTCTAAAAAGTTAACTGATAACATGAAAAATGATCTTTTCGAGGCTATTAATAATGAAGCAGTGGCTATTGGTATAGGAATTATTCCAGCTAAAAAAATAGACGAAGTAAATATATATGAAGCTACAAAACTTGCAATGGTCAAAGCAATAAATCAACTATCTGTAAGACCAGAACATTTACTAATAGATGCAATGAAACTCCCTATCAATATTCCACAAACCTCCATAGTTAAAGGAGATTCAGCAAGTATCTCCATTGCTGCAAGCTCAATTGTAGCAAAGGTTACTAGAGACAGACTTATGCGAAGAATGGGAGATATTTACCCTGAATATGGCTTTGAGAATCATATGGGCTATGGAACGAAAGAGCATATTAATGCGTTACAAGAGTTTGGTTCCACAATCGAACATCGTCAATCTTTCGCACCAGTTGCTTCAGTAAAGAAGATGTTTTAATAATACTAAATTTGAAGGTGGAGTATTTGTGAACTTAGGTGTAATCCAAACATTATTAAAAGCCGATCAAATCAATCCTACAAATGCTCTCTCTTTAAAAGTTGGACAAATTTTTCAAGGAAAGGCTGTTAAATTATTTAGAGAAGATGTTGCCAAAATTCAAGTAGGCTCAACTCAATTTGTGGCAAAACTTCATGCGCCGTTAATCCTACACCAAAACTATTGGTTTCAGGTTCAGCCTAGTGATGAGCAAACTGAGTTAAAGGTCTTTGATAATAAAACGATAGGGATAATAAAGGATCATACTAGAAGTGAACATATGGGTTCACAACAGCTATTAAATAAACTTGGAATAAAGGCAACGGATGCTTCTCTTCAGCTTATCAAGTACCTTCATAATGAAAATATTCCATTTACAAGGGAGCAGTTTCAACAAGCTACTAACCAACTGTTAAATCAAAAAGAATTTACCAAAGGATTAAGTGTAGTAAAGTATCTTCTTTTGAATCAGCTTCCAATCACTACCAAAACATTTCATTCAATAATAGCTATACAGGATGATAGGCCAATGGCGAGTTACATTTCAAAGCTACTTTTTGAGCTAGAAAAGTTGCAAGATAAAACGCCAAATACAAATAGGTTAATAGTCATGTTGCAAAATCTAATTGCTAAAGACACGAATAAGGTTATTGAATCCTCCGTTAGTAAAGTAGGGTTATCAAATGATCAAACAATGCAGAAGCTTTTCAAACAAATGATCACTTCTTTTGGTCTTCAGTATGAGAATGATTTAGCCGGAGTTATGGATAGGGGAAATAGGCAAAGCGTACTTATCCAACACGAATCACTAAAACCTCTTCTTATGACAGCACTTATAGAATTAAACCATCTACCTGGTAAAGAGACACTAGAGCATTTAATACATCGAATAACCGGTCAACAACTCCTCTCGCTTGGTGATAGTGATTATGGCCACCTTATCTTCCAAATACCTCTACAGCTTGGGGGAAAGTTATCGGATTTAACTATTCAATACTCGGGTAAAAAGAATAAGGGTAAAACGATTGATCCTAATTATTGTCAGCTTTTCTTTCAGCTGGAGCTAGAAACTCTTAGTGAAACTATGATTGATGTTAAAATACAAAACCGTATTTTGAGTGTCACAATATATAATAACCACAAATTATTAGAGAAGTTGGTACAGGGTATGAAGTATTCATTAGCTGAAGGACTTGAAAAAGTAGGTTATAAACTTTCAACTATAAAAGTAAGTCAAATAAGTGAAAAATTAACAGGAACTGAGGGAATATCACCTACATCGATAATAATGAGAAAAAATGATGGATTTACAGGGGTTGATATTAAAATATGAATGATGAAAAAAAGCAAAGCCCTATGGCTATTGCTCTTTCTTATGACTCTACAAAACATTCTGCACCAAGATTAACGGCTAAAGGCAAAGGGGTGGTTGCTGAGAACATCATAAAGATTGCAAAAGAGCAAAATATACCAATTCAGGATGATCCAACCCTAGTAGAATTATTGAGTCAGCTAAAAATAAATGAAACCATCCCAGAGGAGCTATACCAAGTTGTAGCAGAAATATTTGCTTTTATTTACAAAGTAGACAAAAAACTAGATAAGTAAATGCTATTTTTAAATAATTTACAAGTTGAAACAAAGTAAATACTTGGTAAAATATAATGTTCATAAGAAAAAGTTAATCATTTAGACACTATTTTAGTTTGAATAGTAGACAAGGTAGATATCATTTTATACAATGTAAACGCAGTCTATTTTATTTTGATTAGAAATTATTGTTTTCTTGGTTTCTAATTTTGAAAATAGAGCAATTTTAACATTGCTTCAATTTTCTTTATAAAAATTGGCTTACATACGATAGGAGGATGGGAAATGAATATCCATGAGTATCAAGGGAAAGAAATCCTCAGAAAATACGGGGTTGCTGTTCCAAATGGTAAAGTAGCATTTACGGTTGAAGAAGCTGTTGACGCTGCAAAAGAACTTGGCACTGCAGTTTGTGTAGTAAAGGCTCAAATCCATGCAGGTGGACGTGGAAAAGCTGGTGGAGTTAAAGTAGCTAAGAATCTTGATGAGGTTCGTACATACGCTAGTGAAATTCTTGGTAAAACATTAATCACACATCAAACAGGTCCAGAAGGTAAAGAGGTTAAGCGCTTACTGATTGAAGAAGGCTGTGATATTAAAAAAGAATACTATATTGGTCTAGTATTGGATCGTGCTACTTCACGCGTTGTACTTATGGCATCTGAAGAAGGTGGAACTGAAATTGAAGAGGTTGCGGAAGCAACACCTGAAAAAATCTTCAAAGAAGTTATCGATCCTGTAGTAGGTTTAACAGGTTTCCAAGCTCGTAGAATTGCTTTTAACATTAACATTCCAAAAGAATTAGTTGGCCAAGCAGTTAAATTCATGATGAGCTTATATACTGCATTCGTTGAAAAAGATTGCTCAATCGCTGAGATTAATCCTTTAGTTGTAACTGGTGATGGAAAAGTTATGGCATTGGACGCAAAATTAAATTTCGATGCTAATGCTTTATATCGTCAAAAAGACATTGTGGAATATCGTGATTTAGATGAAGAAGATGCAAAAGAAATTGAAGCATCTAAATATGACCTAAGCTATATTTCACTTGATGGAAATATTGGTTGTATGGTTAATGGTGCTGGTCTTGCTATGTCTACAATGGATATAATTAAGCATTACGGTGGAGACCCCGCTAACTTCCTTGATGTTGGGGGCGGTGCAACAGCAGAGAAGGTTACAGAAGCATTCAAAATCATTCTGTCTGACAAAGCAGTTAAAGGTATTTTTGTAAATATCTTTGGTGGAATTATGAAATGTGATGTAATTGCAGAAGGTGTTGTAGCAGCGACAAAACAAGTTGGTCTAGAGATTCCACTTGTAGTTCGTTTAGAAGGTACAAATGTTGACTTAGGTAAGAAGATTTTACAAGAGTCAGGTCTTAATATTACTGCTGCTGAATCTATGGCAGATGGCGCACAAAAAATCGTATCACTTGTAGGATAGAAAGGCAGGGGACAAATTCATGAGCGTATTTATTAATAAGAATACAAAAGTACTAGTACAAGGTATTACTGGTTCTACAGCTTTATTCCATACGAAGCAAATGCTTGAATACGGCACAAAAATCGTAGGTGGAGTAACACCTGGTAAAGGTGGAACAGAAGTAGAAGGAGTTCCTGTATTTAATACAGTAACTGATGCTGTAAATACTACAGGAGCAAATGCATCTGTAATTTATGTTCCAGCACCATTTGCTGCTGATGCAATTTTGGAAGCTGTTGATGCTGAATTAGACCTAGTTATTTGTATCACAGAACATATCCCAGTTCTTGATATGGTTAAGGTTAAACGTTATATGGAAGGGAAAAAGACTCGTTTAGTGGGTCCTAACTGTCCTGGAGTAATTACTCCAGATGAGTGTAAAATTGGTATTATGCCAGGTTACATCCACACTAAAGGACATGTAGGTGTTGTTTCTCGTTCTGGAACGTTAACTTATGAGGCAGTTCACCAATTAACTCAAGAAGGTATTGGGCAATCAACAGCAGTTGGTATTGGTGGAGACCCAGTTAATGGTACAGATTTCATTGATGTGCTTAAAGCATTTAACGAAGATGAGGATACGTATGCTGTTATCATGATTGGTGAAATCGGCGGAACTGCTGAAGAAGAAGCAGCTGAATGGGTAAAAGCTAACATGACAAAACCAGTTGTAGGTTTCATTGGTGGTCAAACAGCACCTCCTGGTAAGCGTATGGGCCATGCTGGTGCGATTATCTCAGGTGGTAAAGGTACTGCTGAAGAAAAGATCAAAACAATGAACGAGTGTGGCATAAAAGTTGCTGAAACTCCATCTGTAATGGGAGAAACTTTAATCTCAGTTCTTAAAGAACAAGGATTATATGAAAAATGTAAAACTCATTAATTAATTTGCAAATAGCTCCCTCTAAGGGGGGCTATTTGTATTTAACTTTTTAATATAGGAGGTATGTGAATGAAAAACGCTAGGGATCGATTAATCCATTTACACCATTGTAGAGGTGTTAGTTGGAAAGGAATTGCAGCTCTTCTTAAATATGACCCTTCATTAGACTCTATCTATTCGTTATCCCACAAAACTTTAGAATCTCTTCTTACTATCACCAAATCTACTGCACAAATTTTCCTAAAAGATTTGCATTCTATTGAAATCCAAAGTATGCTAAAACAATATAATGAACAAAATATTCATTTAATTACCATTTTTGATCAAGATTATCCTAACCAACTTAAACAAATCTTTGATCCGCCTTGGGTCCTGTATGCAAAAGGTGATCTAGCAATTCTTCACGAGAAAAAGCAACTAAGTGTGGTAGGTACTAGACTACCCACAACTTACGGATATAACTGTATGGAAAAATTGATCATCCCATTGATTGAAAAAGAATGGTGTATTATAAGTGGTATGGCAGAAGGTATTGATACGAGGGCACATCAACTAGCTATTAATAACAAGGGAAAAACAATTGCTATCATAGGGAGTGGCTTTAATTATATCTACCCAAAAAGCAACTTGAAACTGGTTGATATGCTTATACAAGAACATCTTATTCTGTCGGAATATCCACCTAATACAAAACCACAGCGTTGGCATTTTCCAATGCGTAACCGTATTATAAGTGGTATGTCAAGAGGGACAATTGTTGTAGAAGCCAAAGACAGGAGTGGTTCATTAATTACTGCAGACCAAGCCCTTCAACAAGGTAGAGAAGTTTTTGCCGTTCCAGGTTCCATTCTCAGTAATACAAGTACAGGCACGAATAAGCTAATCCAACAAGGTGCTAAATTAGTACTATCACATATAGACATCCTTGAAGAATTAGAAGAAGTGTATTATGTTTAAACAAATTCCTAAATAGTTAGAATAAAAAAATAGGGTTTATAAAATTTAAATATTCATTTTTATGTATAACTGTTTGACAAACTATCAATTAATATTCAATAATAATGAAGATTTCTATTACCCTCTTAAGGAGGAAATGATTTATGTCTGACTACTTAGTCATAGTTGAATCACCAGCAAAAGCAAAAACAATTGAACGATATCTAGGTAAAAAATATAAAGTGAAAGCTTCCATGGGACATGTTCGTGATTTACCTAAAAGTCAAATGGGAGTTGATACGACAAATAATTATGAACCTAAATATATAACAATTCGTGGTAAAGGACCTGTATTAAAAGAGCTAAAGACAGCTGCTAAGAAAGCAAAAAAAATCTTCCTCGCAGCCGACCCCGATAGAGAAGGTGAGGCAATTGCATGGCATTTAGCTCATACGCTTAATATAGATATTACTTCTGATTGTCGGGTAGTTTTTAATGAAATTACGAAGGACGCAATTAAAGAATCCTTTAAACACCCTCGAGCAATAAATATGGATCTGGTAGATGCTCAACAAGCTCGAAGAATTCTTGACCGTCTCGTTGGCTATAATATTAGCCCGTTGTTATGGAAGAAGGTTAAAAAGGGTCTGAGTGCAGGAAGAGTTCAATCTGTTGCAGTAAGGTTAATCATTGAGCGTGAAAAAGAGATTAAAGACTTCATACCAGAAGAATATTGGACAATTAAGGCTGACTTTGTTAAAGGTAAGGAAACTTTTGATGGCCAGTTCTATGGTATGGATGGTTCGAAACTAGAGTTAACAAATGAAGATGACGTAAATAAAGTATTAAACAGATTAAGTGGTAATGGATTCAATGTTCAATCGGTAACGAAAAAAGAGCGTAAAAGAAACCCGGCACCACCTTTCATTACATCATCCTTACAGCAAGAAGCTGCCCGAAAGCTAAATTTTAGGGCTAAGAAGACCATGATGCTTGCCCAACAATTATACGAAGGAATTGACTTGGGTAAAGAAGAAGGAACCGTTGGTTTAATTACATATATGAGAACAGATTCAACACGTATCTCTGAAACTGCTCAAAACGAAGCGGCAGACTATATTACAAGTAGCTTTGGCTCAGAATTTTTATCTGATAATAAAAAGAAAGAAAATAAAGGTGCGAATACTCAGGACGCGCATGAAGCAATTCGTCCTACTTCTACTCTTAGAGAACCTAATAGTATTAAGGAGTATTTAAGTAGAGATCAACTAAGACTTTATAAATTAATATGGGAACGTTTTGTAGCTAGCCAAATGGCACCTGCTATTATGGATACAATGAGTGTAGATCTTGTGAATCAGGATATCATTTTTAGAGCGACTGGATCTAAAGTTAAATTCCCTGGGTTCATGAAGGTATATGTTGAAGGAACGGATGACGGTGTAGAGGAAAAAGATAAAATGCTTCCTGATTTAAAGGAAGGGGACAAAGTTATCTCAAAAGATATTGAGCCGAAACAACATTTCACTCAACCACCCCCTAGATACACTGAGGCTCGATTGGTTAGAATGCTTGAGGAATTGGGTATTGGTCGTCCTTCTACTTACGCGCCAACACTTGATACTATCCAAAAACGAGGATATGTATCTCTTGATAATAAACGATTCATTCCTACAGAACTAGGTGAAATCGTTTTAGAGCTAATACTAGAATTCTTCCCAGAGATACTAGATGTGGAATTCACAGCGAAGATGGAGAATGGCTTAGATGAGGTTGAAGAAGGTAAGGTTGAATGGGTAAACGTAATTGACTCCTTCTATAACGGGTTTGAAAAGCGTCTTGAAAAAGCTGAGAATGAAATGCAAGAAGTAGAGATTAAGGATGAACCAGCAGGTGTTGATTGCGAAGAATGTAATCATCCGATGGTCTTTAAAATGGGACGTTATGGTAAGTTTATGGCATGTTCGAATTTTCCAGACTGTCGAAATACAAAGGCCATTGTAAAAGAAATAGGTGTTACATGTCCAAGTTGTCATGAAGGAAGTATTATTGAGCGTAAAAGTAAAAAACGTAGAATCTTCTATGGCTGCGACACGTATCCAAAGTGTGAATTTCTTTCTTGGGATAAACCACTTGCACGTAAGTGTCCTAAGTGTGAAAGCATGCTTGTGGAGAAAAAGCTCAAAAAAGGACAACAGGTTCAATGTGTAGAGTGTGATTACAAAGAAGAGACGCAAAAATAGTTAATTCTGTGGTGGGCTCGAACCTGTGCTCACCACTTTTATGTTGTATAACTGTTTTGGCGATTACCATAATAGAAGTAAAGGCATTAGAGATGGAGGCAATTAAGATGAATGAAGTTTTTGTAAATGTAATTGGAGCAGGATTGGCTGGTAGCGAGGCAGCATGGCAAGTTGCGAAAAGAGGAGTAAAAGTTCATTTATATGAAATGAGACCTGTAAAGCAAACGCCAGCTCACCATACAGATAAATTTGCAGAATTAGTTTGTAGTAATTCTTTACGAGGAAACTCATTAACAAATGCAGTTGGCGTATTAAAAGAAGAAATGCGTTACTTAGACTCTGTAATAATAAGCTCTGCAGATGCTTGTGCAGTACCAGCAGGAGGAGCACTGGCTGTTGATCGTCATGAATTTGCAGGAAATGTAACAGAAAGAGTTAGAAACCATCCGAATGTTACGGTCTTTAATGAAGAAATAACTGAGATTCCAAAAGGACCAACAATTATCGCGACAGGGCCTTTGACTTCTCAAGCATTATCCAATCAACTAAGAGAGCTAACAGGGGAAGATTATCTATATTTCTACGATGCAGCTGCACCTATTCTTGAAAAAGAAAGTATTGATATGGATAAGGTTTACCTTAAGTCTAGGTATGATAAGGGAGAAGCGGCATATCTTAATTGCCCAATGACAGAAGAGGAATTTGATCGATTTTATGAAGCTTTAACAACTGCAGAGACGGTCCCTTTAAAAGAATTTGAGAAGGAAATCTTTTTTGAGGGTTGTATGCCAGTTGAAGTAATGGCAAACCGAGGTAAGAAAACTTTACTTTTCGGCCCGATGAAGCCTGTTGGTTTAGAGGACCCTAAAACAGGGAAAAGACCTTATGCAGTTGTTCAACTAAGGCAGGACGATGCAGCAGGTACATTATATAATATTGTAGGGTTTCAAACCCATTTAAAGTGGGGCCCACAAAAAGAAGTTATTAAGTTGATTCCAGGGTTAGAGAATGCAGAAATTGTTCGATACGGAGTTATGCATCGCAATACGTTTATTAATTCACCGAGCTTGCTAAAAGCAACATACCAGTATAAAGACAGAGAAGACTTATTTTTTGCTGGGCAAATGACAGGTGTGGAAGGTTATGTTGAATCAGCTGCTTCAGGATTAGTTGCAGGAATAAATGCAGCTAACCATGTGTTAGGGGAAGAATTATTAACTTTTCCTCCTGAAACAGCAATAGGAAGTATGGCTAGATATATTACCTCAACTAGCTCAAAGAACTTTCAGCCAATGAATGCAAATTTTGGCTTGTTTCCGGACCTCGATCAAAAGATTAAGAATAAACAAGAGCGCTATGCAGAGTATGCTGATAGAGCACTAAAAACAATTCAGAATTTTATAAAAAAATAAGAGAAATTGTTTGCAAGGGCTACTAAATTGTGATACTATTTAGTAGCCTTTGTGAGGTGAAAATATTGGTAAATATGAATGTTTCGTTACATTTATCATTTTAATCTTTACAAACTCATAAAAGGGATTAAAATATACAATTGTCGTCGAAGTAGAGGATCATACAAGCATGAGGTTTTCGAAAACGCTCTAACCAATACATATTTAATGTCCCACCCCAGTCTTGGGTCGGAGTTTTTCTTAGAGGAGGTCGAGAATAATGTCTACGTTTCACGCAACAACGATTTTTGCAATACATCATAAAGGACAATGTGCAATGTCAGGTGACGGTCAAGTAACTTTTGGTAATGCAGTAGTAATGAAACATACTGCCCGTAAAGTACGAAGAATCTTTCAAGGGAAAGTTTTAGCTGGATTTGCCGGTTCGGTCGCAGATGCGTTTACTTTATTTGAGATGTTTGAAGGGAAATTAGAAGAATACAATGGTAATCTTCAAAGAGCTGCTGTTGAACTCGCTAAAGAATGGCGTAGTGACAAAGTATTAAGAAAGCTTGAAGCAATGTTAATTGTTATGGATAAAAAGGATCTCTTACTTGTATCTGGTACGGGAGAAGTGATTGAGCCTGATGATGGTATCCTAGCAATTGGTTCAGGAGGTAATTATGCATTGTCTGCAGGTCGTGCACTGAAGAAATACTCAGGAGACCATTTAACTGCGGTAGAAATAGCAAAGGCTTCATTAGAGATTGCTGGTGAAATTTGTGTTTATACGAACGAAAATATTATTGTTGAAGAGCTATAAGGAGGGATTTCATTCATGAAAAATAATCTAACTCCACGTCAAATTGTTGAAATGCTTGATCAATATATAGTAGGTCAAAGAGATGCTAAAAAGGCTGTTGCGGTTGCATTAAGAAATCGCTATCGCCGTAGTCAACTAAATGATCAACTTCGGGATGAAATCGTTCCCAAGAACATCTTAATGATTGGTCCTACTGGAGTAGGGAAAACCGAAATTGCCAGAAGGCTAGCTAAACTAGTAGGTGCTCCATTTATTAAGGTAGAAGCAACAAAGTTTACTGAGGTTGGATATGTAGGTCGAGATGTAGAATCAATGGTCCGCGATCTAATTGAAACCTCCATAAGGTTAGTTAAAGAAGAAAAGATGATTAGTGTTAAGGGCAAGGCAGAGGAGAATGCTAACAAGCGTATTGTCGAGTTATTGGTACCTGCTCCCCAAAGGCAAAATGCGTATAAGAACCCATTAGAAATGCTTTTCGGTGGTGGTCAACCTAATGTTCAATCTGAGCCAGAAACAACAAAAGAGGATGAGAGCATTTCTGATAAGCGTAGAAGAATTACTCATCAACTTGCTCTTGGAGAACTTGAAGATCACTACGTAACAGTTGAAGTTGATGAACAGCAGCCATCAATGTTCGATATGCTTCAAGGTTCAGGTATGGAACAGATGGGTATGAATATGCAGGATGCCCTAAGTAACTTCATGCCAAAGAAGCGCAAAAAAAGAAAGCTTACTGTTAGAGAGGCAAGGAAAGTACTTACGACTGAAGAGGCATCAAAATTGATAGATATGGATGAAGTTAGCCAAGATGCGATCTTTAGAGCTGAACAATCTGGTATTATCTTTATTGATGAGATAGACAAAATTGCTGGTAAGAACCAATCTTCTTCTGCAGATGTTTCTAGAGAAGGAGTACAAAGAGATATATTGCCTATTGTTGAAGGGTCAACGGTTGTTACAAAATATGGTTCTGTAAAAACAGATCATGTATTGTTTATCGCAGCTGGTGCATTTCATATGGCAAAGCCTTCTGATTTGATCCCAGAACTACAAGGGCGTTTTCCGATTAGAGTTGAACTAACTAAATTAACAGTTGATGACTTTGTAAGAATTTTGGTTGAACCGGATAATGCATTACTTAAACAATACATTGCTTTATTAGAAACGGAAGGTATAAAACTAGAATTTTCTGACGATGCTATTCGTAGATTGGCTGAAATTGCATACCAAGTAAATCAAGATACCGATAATATTGGTGCAAGAAGGTTACATACGATTATGGAAAGATTGTTAGAAGATTTATCTTTTGAAGCACCAGAAATTTCGATGGGTACGGTGACAATTACTTCGAAATATGTTGATGATAAGTTAAATACGATTGTTAAAAACAAAGATTTAAGTCAATTTATTTTATAAATCCTTGTCATAGCACTATAAAGAAATACTCTTGATCAAAGATCTACCAATATAAGTAATTGAAAAGTAAATAGGAGGATTTATCAATGGCATTATTAGAAAAAACTAGAAAGATTAATTCAATGTTACAAAAGGCTGCTGGCAAACCAGTTAACTTCAAGGAAATGGCTGAAACATTACGTGATGTTATCGTATGTAATGTATTTGTATTAAGTCGTAGAGGAAAATTACTTGGATTTGCAATAAATCAGCAAATTGAGAATGAGCGTATGAAGAAGATGCTTGAAGATCGTCAGTTTCCAGAGGAGTATACAAAAAGCTTATTCAATATCCCAGAAACATCTTCAAACCTTGATGTAGAAAGTGAATATACTGCATTCCCTGTTGAAAACAGAGAGTTATTTAAGAACGGCTTAACAACAATTGTTCCAATCATTGGTGGAGGAGAGCGTCTAGGTACACTAATATTATCTCGCTTAGAACAATCTTTTGAAAATGATGATTTAATTCTTGCTGAATATGGTGCAACAGTTGTTGGAATGGAGATTCTCCGTGAAAAGGCTGAGGAGATTGAAGAGGAAGCTAGAAGTAAAGCAGTTGTTCAAATGGCTATTAGTTCATTATCTTATAGCGAACTTGAAGCGATTGAGCACATTTTTGAGGAGCTTAATGGAAGTGAAGGACTATTAGTGGCAAGTAAAATTGCAGACCGAGTAGGAATCACAAGATCCGTTATCGTAAATGCATTGCGTAAGCTTGAAAGTGCCGGAGTTATTGAGTCACGTTCCTTAGGGATGAAAGGAACGTATATCAAAGTATTAAATGATAAATTCTTAGTGGAATTATCTAAGTTAAAAACAAATTAATCAAATTAAAAAGAAGATTGGTTATACCAGTCTTCTTTTTTTTCATTGATTTATAAAGGATAAATGACTATTGGTAAAAATTTAATTGTCGAAACCTGAAGAAAAACAGTGAATATGCAAAAAGATTGACATATAATATAGTTATAAGGTAAGAGAAATGTTGATAGCATTTCTTTTTTTTATGATTTATTACATTTAAATTAAGTGATATGTATGAAAAAAGAACTATCTTGTCGAAAAATGAGGATTTTTCTATAAGTTTCATAGACATACGTGTCATAATTCATTAAAATAGTCATATTACATCATATATATTCGAAATATGTAGAAATTTTATGGGGGGACCTCCATTGAAACTTTTTTCCAGTACAATAACCACTTTAGAACAAGCGATGAATTACTCAACTGCTAAGCAGAAGGTAATCTCTCATAATATCGCTAATTCAGATACGCCGAATTATAAAGCAAAAAGTGTTAGTTTTAATTCTGAGTTTAGTAGAATACTAAAAGATTCCATGCAAGCGAATAAAACTGATACACGTCATTATGATTTTAAGTCTACTAATAGTAAAAGCTTCTCTGTTTTTACTCAAAATAGTAGTTCTTATAACCATAACGGTAACAATGTAGATATAGATAAAGAAATGTCAGAACTTGCTAAAAATCAAATTTATTATAATGCTGTTGCAGACAGAATAGGAAGTAAGTTTAATTCTCTTAAAACGGTGATTAGAGGAGGGAAGTAGAAATGACCATCTTCCATAGTATAAATACAACATCATCAGCTTTAACTGCCCAAAGATTAAGGATGGATGTTGTTTCATCTAATATGGCTAATATTGATACAACTCGTGGGAAATTTGTGGACGGAGAATGGCAACCTTATCGTAGAAAAATGGTTGTTACACAGGAGAATACAGGCAATTTCTCTTCATTTTTAAAATCTGCTGTAGCAAATAATGGCAACTCCCTTGGGAATGGAGTAAAGGTTACAAAAATAGCAGAAGATGAGACTCCTTTTAAATTAGTTTATAACCCAGATCATCCGGATGCGAACGAAGAGGGATATGTTCAATTACCTAATGTTGACCCACTAAGGGAAATGGTAGATTTAATTAGTGCTACACGTTCTTACGAAGCAAACGTCACGGTACTAAATGCGACAAAAGGTATGTTAATGAAAGCACTAGAAATCGGAAAATAGGTGAAATAAGATGATTGATAAAATTTCAATAGCAAATCAACTAACAAATACACCAATTGCAAAAAAGGTAACTACGCCTAATGAAGCGCATCAAGCTTTTTCTTCTATGCTGAAAAATGCGATTAACAATGTTAACAACGCCCAGAGTAAATCTGACGAAATGACTGTTAAGCTTGCCAAAGGTGAAAATGTTGACTTACATCAAGTTATGATTACAGCTGAAAAAGCAAGTGTTACAATGGCAGCTACAATGGAAATTCGAAATAAAGTAATTGAAGCCTATCAAGAGGTAATGAGGATGCAAGTATAATTGCTCTAGTAGCAATTATACATAGCGGTTATTAGCTGCATCGAGAGAAAACAAGATTAATAACCGGGGGCTAGGTATGAACGAAAAATTAATACACTATAAAAATAAATCAACTGAATATTGGCAAAGTCGCTCAAAGGGACTAAAGATGCTCGTAGTCGGTTCAGTTATTGGCCTACTTTTCGTAGTTGTTCTAGTTTCCGTTCTCACAACAAGAGAAGACTTTGTTCCTTTATATAGTAATTTATCACCGCAAGAAACTGGTCAAATAAAAGCTACTCTTGATTCAAGGGGAATTAGTTCTCAAATATCAGATAATGGGGCAACAATAAGTGTTCCAACTCAAGTAGTGGATACTTTAAAAGTGGAATTAGCAGCCGAAGGAATTCCTAATAGCGGAAGTATAGACTACTCATTCTTTAGTCAAAATGCTGGGTTCGGTATGACAGATAATGAATTTAATACACTAAAGCTTGAAGCTATGCAAAATGAACTAGCAGGCCTCATGAAAGGAATCGATGGGATTAACGATGCTAGGGTAATGATTAATCTTCCTCCAGAAAACATTTTTGTAGGAAGTGGTCAGGAAGCTGCCAGTGCTTCCATTGTTTTAAACACAAAGCCAGGGTATAAGTTTGATCAACAACAGATTAGTTCACTATACCATTTAGTATCCAAAAGTGTCCCAAACCTTCCCACAGATAATATCGTCATCACCAATCAATATTTTGAGTACTTTGATCTAGAAAATGAAAAAAATAAATCTTTTGTTGGTGATATTTCAACACAACTAGATATTAAAAAGGAAATTGAACGAGATATTCAACGACAAGTACAGCAAATGCTTGGGACAATGATGGGACAAGATAAAGTTGTTGTCTCAGTAACTGCAGACCTTGACTTTACCCAGGAAAATCGTGAGGAAAATATCGTAGAACCTTTTGATAGAGAGAATAATGAAGCGATTGAAATTAGTGTAGAACGTATTACGGAAACTTTTACAGGTAACGGACAACAAGCAGCTGGTGTTGTTGGAACCGGTGAAACAGATATTACAAACTACCCAGCAGATGGTGCAGCGGGTAATGGAGACTATGAACGGATTGAAGAGAGAATAAACAATGATGTGAATCGAATTCGAAAAGAAATAGTCGAAAGCCCTTATAAAATCAGGGATTTAGGTATACAGGTAATGGTCGAGCCACCTGACGCCGATAATAGAGAATCTTTACCGCAGGAAAGTGTTGATGATATTAAACAAATTCTCGGCACCATTGTTCGTACAACTATAAATAAGGATGTTAATACACCACAGCTTACTGAACAGAATATCGAGGATAAGATAGTTGTATCTGTTCAACCATTTAAAGGGAAAGTCGAAACAACCACTGCACCTGTGGTAAATTCAATTCCAATTTGGATTTACTTTGTTGGTGGTGGATTAGTACTTGTAATTCTACTACTTCTATTCCTTAACTTTAGAAAGAGGAAGACAGATGATTCTGTTGAATTCGAGGAAGAGGAAGAGGAGCAGTCGTATATTGGAAATGTACCAGATGTTAATCGCGAAAGGGAGACTGAAGGAACCGTTCGCAGAAAACAACTTGAAAAGATGGCAAAGGAAAAACCAGAGGATTTCGCGAAACTACTGCGCTCTTGGTTAGCTGAAGATTAGGAGGATTAATGGTGGCAAAACGAGATAAAGACATTAGACTATCCGGAAAACAAAAAGCAGCCATTCTTTTAATCTCATTAGGACCTGATGTATCTGCTTCTGTCTATAAACATCTATCAGAGGAAGAAATTGAAAAGTTAACACTAGAGATTTCAGGGGTAAGGAAGGTAGATGCGTCGGCGAAAGAAGAAATCATGGATGAATTTCATCAAATTGCTCTTGCACAAGACTATATTGCTCAAGGTGGTATCGGATATGCCAAAACGGTACTAGAGAAGGCACTAGGCGCTGATCAAGCTGCAACGATTATTAATCGCCTTACATCTTCTTTACAAGTTAAACCTTTTGACTTTGCACGAAAAGCAGATCCTGCTCAAATTTTAAACTTTATACAAAATGAGCATCCACAAACGATTGCATTAATCCTTTCTTATCTGGATGCTACTCAGGCAGGACAGATTTTATCGGAGTTGCCACAGGAAATGCAAGCAGATATTGCTAGAAGAATAGCACTCATGGATAGTACTTCACCGGAAATTATTAATGAGGTTGAACAAATCCTCGAGAGAAAACTATCTGCTACAGTGACACAAGACTATACACAAACGGGTGGGATAGAGGCTGTGGTAGAAGTGCTAAATGGTGTTGACAGAAGTACAGAACGTACAATCCTTGATGCATTAGAAATTCAAGATCCCGAACTAGCTGAAGAGATTAAGAAAAGAATGTTTGTATTTGAAGATATTGTTACATTAGACAATCGTTCGATTCAAAGAGTTATTCGAGATGTTGAAAATGAGGACTTGCTATTATCTCTTAAAGTTGCAAGTGAAGAAGTCAAGGAAATCGTCTTTAAAAATATGTCTAAACGAATGGTGGATACATTTAAAGACGAAATGGAGTATATGGGACCAGTTCGATTACGAGATGTGGAAGAATCACAATCTCGAATTGTAGCGGTAATTAGAAGGCTTGAAGAAGCAGGGGAAATCGTCATAGCTCGCGGTGGAGGAGATGATATCATTGTCTAAAGTGATAAAATCTAACTTTACGAATACGACGATTGATGAGAAAAGAATTATTGCATTACAAAAAATTAGAACTTCACATAACGACCGGGATAATATTGATGTTGACCTAACTAAGTTCCATTTGGAGGCTGAGGCAATTATTCAAGAAGCACACCGAAAGGCTGAGAATGTGCTTTCAAGTGCAAAATTAGAATTGGAAAAAACGCTTGAGGAAATTGGAAATCAAAAACAAAAATGGGATTCAGAAAAACAAGAGCTTCAAGTACTAGCAAAAGAAGAGGGCTATTCCTATGGATTAGCAGAGGGTAAACAAGAAGGGCTAGAACAGTATAAAATACTTATCGCTGAAGCAAGGGAAATTATCGACCTTTCAAAGCGAGAGTATAGAACTCTAATAGATTCTTCAGAAGAGACCATTTTGAAAATTGGCTTAAGGGTAGCAAAAAAAATAATAAATAAAGAATTAGATGAGAACAACGAAGCTTTTCTACTTATTGTAAGAAAAGCTATTAAAGAGGTTAGTGAATATACTGAAATACAAATACATGTTCACCCACGCCATTTTGAACTTCTATTAAACCAAAAAGAAGAGCTTAGAAATCTATTTAACAAGGATATAGGATTAACCATTTATCCAAATGAAGAGTTACAAGAAACGGGATGTGTGATTGAATCAAGTTTTGGAAGAATTGATGCTAGTGTGGATAGTCAGTTGATTGAAATTAAGCACAAACTTCTTTCCTTGTTGGTAGGTGAATAATTTATGAAACTAGTAGACTTACTAGAGGAAATAGATACGATAAATCCCTATAAGCGTTATGGGAAAGTAAATAAAGTAGTTGGACTAATGATTGAATCTAGAGGTCCAGAATGTTCGATTGGAGACGTCTGTTATATAAATGTTGGTTCAAAACACAAGCGTAAAATTCAGGCAGAAGTCGTTGGATTTCGTGAAGAATATGTTATTTTAATGCCCTATACATCTGTTAATGAAATTTCTCCGGGAAGTATAGTAGAAGCAACTCTTAAACCGTTAGAAATAAAAGTAGGGTCTGCTTTAATAGGTAGTGTTATTGATTCAATTGGTATGCCACTAGATGGAAGTCAACTTCCAAAAGGATTAGCATCTGTTCAAACTGACCAAAATCCTCCGAACCCATTAGAAAGACCGCCGATAAACGAAGAAATATCAGTTGGTGTTCGTATGATTGATAGTCTTTTAACCGTTGGTAAAGGTCAGCGAGTAGGGATCTTTGCTGGAAGTGGTGTAGGTAAAAGTACTTTAATGGGAATGATTGCTCGTAATACTACTGCTGATATTAATGTAATAGCACTAGTAGGAGAGCGTGGACGAGAAGTAAGAGAGTTTATTGAACGAGACTTGGGGGCTGAGGGGTTACAACGATCAATCGTAATCGTTGCTACTTCTGACCAACCTGCTCTAATGAGATTAAAGGCAGCGTATACGGCTACTTCTATTGCAGAGTATTTTCGGGATAAAGGACTTAATGTCATGTTTATGATGGATTCGGTTACCCGTGTAGCTATGGCCCAAAGGGAAATTGGATTAGCCATAGGTGAGCCACCCACAACCAAGGGTTACACGCCTAGTGTATTTTCAATACTACCAAAACTACTAGAAAGAACAGGTACAAATAAAAATGGTACAATTACTGCTTTTTACACAGTATTAGTAGATGGTGACGACATGAATGAACCTATAGCCGATACAGTTCGTGGTATACTTGATGGTCATTTAGTATTGGACCGAGCTCTAGCGAATAAAGGCCAATTTCCGGCTATTAATGTGTTAAAAAGTATTAGTCGTGTAATGAATCATATTGTGCCTGAGGAACACCGTCATCATGCAGAAAGACTAAGAGAGCTTTTATCAACCTATATCAATTCTGAGGATTTAATAAATATTGGGGCATATAAAAGAGGTTCTTCAAGAGACATTGATGAAGCAATCCGTTACTACCCCAAAATTATAACCTTCTTAAAGCAAGGCACTGAAGAAAAAATATCTGCAGAAGAGAGTTTGCTAAGATTAAAAAGATTAATAGAAGTAGGTGAATAGTGAATGAGCTATCAGTTTGAATTTCAAAAGTTATTAGCAATTAGAGAAATAGAAAAAGACAAAGTGCTGGTTGATTACAATGAATCTGTAAAACATTTTGAAACTCTTGCTGAAAAGTTATATTCCTATTTAAAGCGTAAAGAAGAGCTTGAAGAAAAAAAGGTATCGAAGCTTAGCACAGGTTTAAAAATCCAAGATATTAGACATCAGCAGCAATTTATTACTAATCTTGAGAAGACAATTGCACATTATCAAAAATTAGTTATGGACAGTCGACATAAAATGCAGCAATTTCAAGCTATCTTACTTGAAAAAAACATTGAAGTTAAAAAGTTTGAAAAAATGAAAGAAAAAAGACTACAGGCATTTGTTGCTGACCTTAATTATCAAGAGAGTAAAATAATGGATGAAATTTCTATCCAACAGTTTATGGGTAAAGGAAATTAGGTGGAGAAATGGATTCGAAAGTTTCAGCTGGTAAGATGTATAGCAAATTTCAATGGGTTCTATTCGTTATTGTAATACCTATTCTTTTTACAATCACTTTGGCATTGGTTTTATTAACAATTGCAGGTGTTAATGTTTTTGAATACTCGAAAGTGATTACTCAAAACACACCGATTCTCTCTAGCTATGTTTCCAGTGATGAGAATGCTGTTGTTGAAAACAGGGAAAGTGTTGAATTGCAAATAAGCTCATTAGAAGACACAATTCAAGAAAAAGAAGAGCAAATTGCTGAATTAGAAAAAAACCTGAAAGAAAAGGAAACAGAAATTAATTCCCTACAAGAAGAACTGTTATTTCTTGAAGAGGAGTTGTTAGTAAAAGAAGAAGAACAGAAAACTTATGGGAAAACAATAGCAGAAATTTCGAAAATGTATGAAACAATGTCACCTAAAAACGCTGCTGTTATCATACCAAAACTTGATAATGAAGAGGCTATATCTATCCTTTCAGCTTTGAAAACGGAAACTGTTTCAAAGATACTAGAGAAAATGGACCCTGAGGATGCAGCTAAATACACGCAATTGCTTACAGAGTAAAAAGCTTTACTATCCTGAAAGGAGGTGAAAAAGTGAGAATTGAGGCCCTTTCATTAGCAAATCATAACGACAGTAGACCCGTTCAAAATGGCCAGTCTCAAAAGGAATTTAATTTTAGTGGATTACTGAGTTTATTATCTACTACTGATCATATTCCTACAGAATCAATTAGACATAAGCTAGGACAGAACCTGGTAATGAATCAGCAATTCAGTAATATTAGTGAAGCAGAACATTTAATGGAGTTGGACAGTGAAAGTTTTTCGGCTTTTGTTGAATTACTTACAAAATCAGAGGAAGTATTCTTTGAGACAGATAACGCTGTTGATATAGAGATAAATGAGGCAGTAGCTGTTCTCGTAAACCAATCTGAAGGCAAAGAAAATAATGAAACTGAGTCACTCATTACGGAGTTACTGGCAAGTTTCCCAAATGATGTGAAAAGTAACATTGAACAAATCCTTCAATCACTTATGCAAGGTGGCAGTTTTGATAGTTCATTCGATGAACAGCTAAATCCTGAATCAATTGCATTGCTAATCTTACTAGCAAGGTCTGTAGAGGATGGAAAAAAGCTAATGGAGAACCCGTCAGTTTCAAAATTAGTTGAATATGTGAATAGGCAGCTTGAAACTATGAATCTATCTGAGATTATCCCTAGTAAACAGGATCTTTCAAAGACATTGAATAAGCTAGTCGAACTATCAAATACCATAGTAGAAAAGTTAACACAGAACCAGGGAAAGATCATAGAAGTTGATAGTAATAGGAGTTACTTACAATCGGTCTTCTCCAGACACTTTGTTCAACCAATTGGACTGAAAGTGAATCACGGTACTTCTCTAAAAAATCAAAGTGTAGTTGCACAAGCAGTAGGAACTGTTCAAGATGGTATACAAACATCCCTTAAGTCTGATATGAATACCCAGGGTATAATTGGTACTCCAGACCTACAAGTTCCAATGACGAAGGTACAACAGTTTGCCTTGTTTGTAGAACAGCATGGCAAGCAAACAATCAACCAAGAGCAATTTATAAAAGAATTTCAAAATATCCTGGCTCGTAGTCAATTTGGAAATGGTAAAGATGGAATGAAGCTATTAATAAAGCTTTATCCTGAGCACCTTGGTTCATTAAGAATAGAACTTTTACAAAAAGATAACATGATGATTGCTCGTATTATTGCTTCTTCTGGTGCAGCAAAAGATGTGTTGGAATCGCAGATTCAATCCTTAAAGCAATCCTTTTCAGCACAAAATATTCAAGTTGAAAAGATAGAAATTTCTCAACAGTTACAGCAGTCTGAACGATCTTTACTCAAGGACTCTGGGCAAAACTCAGGTCAGGGGAATCGACAAATGAAAGAACGAGATCAGCAGGATGATTCTGATATTACTCAATCATTTGAATCCGCATTACAAGAAGAACTTAACGTGAAAGTATAGGTGATAGCATGACTAATAAGATTGACTCTAGTCTGTATCTCTCAAATGTTCAGCAACAGAGAAAAACCGGGAATGAGATTCTGGGTAAAGATGATTTCTTAAAAATATTAATGACTCAGTTGCAAAACCAAGACCCAATGAATCCAATGCAAGACAAAGATTTTATTGCCCAAATGGCAACCTTCTCTTCTTTAGAGCAAATGACTAATATGAGCAAGACGATGGAGAAGTTTGTTAGTGCTCACAACGGTGATCTTTTACTTAAGTACAGTAGTATGATTGGTAAAGAAGTAGAATGGGGTTATAAAACAACTGATTCTGAAGGCAATGAGTTAAAAAAATCTGGCATAGGGATTATTAAGTCAATTAAACAAAAAGGTACTGATATTGAGCTTGAATTAGAAGATGGTACAAAAGTTTATACAGATGAAATCATTTCAGTAAGTCTTCCTAAGCCCGTATCTGAACAATAAGGGAGGAAGTAAAAATGGTTCATAGAATACATCAATTACAAAATCATCCATTGTCAATGTCACTGAAAAAAAATACAAATGGAGTAACACATCCAACTATTTCATTTAAAGAAACACTTGCACAGGCAACTGCTTTAAAAATTAGTAAGCATGCACAAAAGCGTCTTGATGAAAGAAATATATCAATTGACCAGCAAAGATGGGCTCAAATTAATGCGAAGGTGGCTGAAGCGAAATCTAAGGGCATCAGTGACTCATTAGTTGTAATGGATGATGCAGCTTTGATTGTTAATGCAATAAATAGTACCGTCATTACAGCAATGAATAGAAGTGAAGCAAGTTCACAAATTTTCACTAACATAAATGGCACAATACTGATAGACTAACTGGCTGGACCGAAAGGAAGCCAACGCCTTGCTGACTGACTGAAGCAGGCTAATCGAGAGGAGAGAATATAATGTTAAGATCAATGTACTCAGGTATCGGTGGTATGAAAAACTTCCAGATTAAATTAGACGTAATTGGAAATAACATCGCCAATGTAAATACTTATGGATATAAAAAAGGGAGAACAACATTCAAAGACCTTGTGAGTCAACAGATTGCTGGGGCTTCTGCTCCAACTGCAAATCAAGGAGGGGTCAATCCTAAACAGGTGGGGTTAGGGTCACAATTAGGATCAATTGATTCAATTCACACTCAAGGAAGCCTACAAACAACAGGTAGACCTCTAGACCTAGGTATTTCAGGTGACGGATATTTTATCGTTACTGATGGAGTTTCTGATTTTTACTCAAGAGCAGGTAACTTCTATTTAGACCAAGCAGGAAATATCGTAAACTCCGATGGTCTGAAATTAAAAGCTGTTGGTGGGGCTGCATTACCCCCAATGCCTGCAAATGCAGAGAGCTTTAGTATCTCTAAAGACGGAACTGTAAATGCCATTGTTAGTGGTACAGTTCAAGTAGTTGGGCAAATTGGCTTGGCTAAATTTGCTAATCCAGAAGGTATGGAAAAAGCAGGAGATAATCTTTATATAGCATCTGCTAACTCAGGTACTGCTACAGTTGGTTCTCCTGGTACTGGTGGTAATGGATCATTAGTTTCCGGCGCACTAGAAATGTCAAATGTTGACTTATCAGAAGAGTTCACAGATATGATTGTTGCACAACGTGGATTCCAAGCGAACACACGTATTATTACAACTTCAGATGAAATCCTTCAAGAATTAGTAAACCTTAAACGATAGGTAAGGGAGGTAAGGGGCTAGAGTATAAACTTTAGTCCCTGATATAGATTGATAAAACTGACTCGATTAAATGGAAAGCCTTTTACATTAAATGCTATTTATATTGAACAGGTAGAATCATTCCCGGATACAACCATTACCTTAACAAATGGAAAAAAGTTTGTCGTGAAGGAATCCGAAGATGATGTTAACCTAAGGGTGAGAAATTTTTATCACAGTGTAAATGTGTTAGGGCTTCAAAATGGCACGGAGGGATCGTCATTGTGAAAAATAAGTTACTTACAATCATGCTAATTATTATCAGTGCTATTACTTTAGTTGGAACAACTGCATTTGTTGTTCTTATGAAGTTTACAGGTGATGAAAAAACAGAACCAACGATTGATGAAGTTTTAGAATCAACAGTTGTTTTACCTGAGATGACTACAAAGTTAAAAGGAAAAGGCTATATGCTCATATCTTTTAACATTCATACCGATAGTAAAAAGGCGAAAACTGAATTAGAAAAACGAGATTTTCAGGTTAGAAATATAGTGATTAAAGAAATATCCGAAATGACAATAGACCAGTTCGAAGGTGAGCAAGGTATTTCCTCACTTGAAAATATATTAAAAGACCGTATTAACGAACTCATGCAAGAGGGTACAGTCGTGAGTGTTTATGCAACCTCCTTTCTCCCTCAATAAATATAACTTTATAACGTTAAGGTGAATCGAGGTGATGCATCATGTCGGCGGAAGTTTTATCTCAAAGTGAAATAGATGCTTTATTATCCGCTCTTTCAACTGGAGAAATGAATGCAGATGAATTAAAGAAGGAAGTCACGGAAAAGAAAGTTAAAGTATACGATTTTAAGCGTGCTTTACGCTTCTCAAAGGATCAAGTTAGGAGTTTAACTAGAATTCATGAGAATTTTTCTAGACTTTTAACGACTTATTTCTCTGCACAATTAAGAACGTATGTACAAATTACCGTAGGATCTGCTGATCAGGTCCCTTATGAAGAGTTTATCCGTTCAATCCCGAAAATGACAATCTTGAATGTATTTGAAGTTCCACCACTTGATGGAAGAATCCTTTTGGAAGTAAATCCAAATATTGCATATGCAATAATGGATCGTTTATTGGGTGGACGAGGAGCTAGTATTAATAAGGTTGAAAATTTAACTGAGATTGAAACAAAAATTATGTCTAACATTTTTGAAAAAGCTTTCGAAAATCTACGTGAAGCGTGGGACTCGGTGGCAGATATTGACCCAATGTTAGCAGAGTTTGAGGTAAATCCACAGTTTTTACAGATGGTCTCACCAAATGAGACGGTAGTTGTTATATCATTGAACACGCAGATTGGTGAAACAAGCGGGATGATTAACATTTGTATACCACATGTCGTGTTAGAGCCTATCATTCCAAAACTTTCTGCACATTACTGGATGCAAAATGTAAAAAAAGAAAGTGCACCACAAGCAGTAGCCGCAATTGAAAAGAAAATTAGACATGCAAATTTACCAGTTATAGCTGAGTTGGGTTCAACAGATATATCGATTCAAGACTTTTTAATGCTTGATTTAGGAGATGTCATTCAACTCGACCAAACCATTGGTAAGCCACTTACGATAAAAGTAGCTGGGACACCTAAATTTACTGGGCAAGCTGGTAAAGTCAATAAAAAAATTGGGATTCAAATTATAAATGCGATTCAAGGGGGGAGCGATGACGATGAGTGATATGCTTTCACAAGACGAAATTGATGCACTATTAAGAGGCGTCACTGATTTTGATAATAACAAGGACGAAAAAAATGATAGTTCCCCTACTGAAGAATATCTAACTTCAATGGAGGAAGATGCTCTTGGGGAAATCGGAAATATATCTTTTGGAAGCTCAGCAACTGCTCTTTCGACATTATTAAACCAAAAAGTAGAAATTACAACACCTAGTGTTTCCGTTGTGGAGAAGAGCCAGCTTTCAGATGAATTTCCTCAACCCTACGTTGCGATACAGGTTAGTTATACAGAAGGCTTTTCAGGTGCGAATTTATTAGTTATTAAACAGAGTGATGCAGCTATTATTGCAGACTTAATGTTAGGCGGGGACGGAAGAAACCCGGCAGATTTATTAGGAGAAATTCAGTTAAGTGCAGTACAAGAGGCAATGAACCAAATGATGGGATCTGCTGCCACATCAATGTCTACTGTTTTTAATAAAAAGGTTGATATCTCTCCGCCAAGTATTGATGTACTAGATTTTACCGAGAGTGATACAGCTGGGAAGATTCCAACTGATCAAACACTTGCTAAAATTTCTTTCCGTCTAAAAATTGGTGATTTAATAGATTCTAATATTATGCAGTTAGTTCCTTTGGAATTCGCAAAGGCATTGGTTTATGAGCTCATGAACCCTTCTTCTTTTGATGAAGTTGCTCCTACAACTCAAGCTGAACGCTATGAGGAACAGGTTGTTGTAACGCCAGACTTGGCATCTGTGGAACCAAAACAAACTATGAATAATGACTATGGCCAGCATGCGAACCCGCAACCGCCGAGTCAACCATCTTACCAAACTAGACCAAGTCAACCATCAGGACCAAAACATATGGGTGCTAATTACAATCAAGCAATGGGTCAGCCTACAAATGTTCAACCTGCTGTATTTTCGAATTTTGAGCAGGTTCAGCTAGGTGAAAATGAAGCAAAAAATTTAGATATGCTTTTAGATATTCCACTTCAAGTGACTGTTGAATTAGGTAGAACAAAACGTTCTATTAAAGAAATTCTTGAACTCTCAACAGGTTCAATTATTGAATTAGACAAGCTTGCAGGCGAGCCTGTAGATGTTCTGGTAAACAATAAGCTAGTTGCCAAAGGTGAAGTTGTCGTTATTGACGAGAACTTTGGTGTACGAATTACAGATATTATTAGTCAAAAAGATAGAATTAATAATCTTAGATAAATTTAGGGGGAACTTAACGATATGGCACATAAAATTTTGATTGTAGACGATGCAGCTTTCATGAGAATGATGATTAAGGATATTCTTTCTAAGAACGGTTTTGATGTAGTTGGTGAAGCAGCAGACGGTGCTCAGGCTGTTGAAAAATATCAGGAACTTCAACCTGACTTAGTAACAATGGATATAACGATGCCTGAAATGGATGGAATTACAGCATTAAAAGAAATTAAGAAAATTAACCCGAATGCGAAGGTAATTATGTGTTCAGCAATGGGAAAACAAGCAATGGTAATTGATGCAATCCAAGCAGGTGCAAAAGACTTTATTGTTAAACCCTTCCAAGCTGACCGAGTTATTGAAGCTATCAGCAAAACATTAAGCTAACCCAAATAAAGAAGGTGCGGCATTTGCTACAGCGTATTTTGATTTTAACTTTTATTCTTTTAATCACTTTTTCAAACATACTAACGTTTTCAACAGTAGCTCTTGCTGATGAATCAGATAAGAACGTTGATGAGTGGTTAGAAGATAACAATGAACCTACTGAAGAAATAGATGGTACAAGCAGTGAAACGGATTTGAATGAACTAGGTTCTTCAACGGAATTCTCTGCTTGGGATTTCTTTAAGATGATTTTTGCAACCATTTTTGTAGTTGGCTTAATTTATCTTTTACTAAAATTTATTAATAAAAAAAATAAATTATTTAACCAGTATAAATATATTGAAAACATTGGAGGGACGAGCCTAGGTACCAATCGTTCTATTCAATTAGTTAAAGTCGGAGACCGAATATTGGTAGTTGGTGTTGGTGAAGATATCCAGCTATTAAAGGAAATTGATGATAACGAAGAAATTAAGGAAATCCTTGAAGAGCATAATTCCAGATTAGATCACTTAGCTCAGCCCAGAGATATCTTTAATAAACTTCTACAATATAAAAAGAGTAAATCATCAAAGGATACGAACGAATTTCAATCAATATTAAAAGAGCAATTATCTGAACTCTCAAAAGGTAGGCAAAAAATGTTAGAGGAGTTCTCGAAGAAAGGATCTAACAAAGAATGAATGAATTTATGGAGTTTTTTAATAACAGCGCGCCTGAAAATGTATCAACATCTGTTAAATTGCTCCTATTGCTAACTGTTTTAACAATTGCACCAAGTATATTAATATTGATGACCTGTTTTACAAGAATAATTATCGTCCTTTCATTTGTACGTACATCGTTGGCAACTCAACAGATGCCACCTAATCAGGTTCTAATCGGATTGGCTTTATTTTTAACGTTTTTCATAATGTCACCCGTGCTGTCTGAAGTAAACGAGGAAGCATTAACGCCATTATTTAACGAAGAAATTAATTTGGAAGAGGCATATGAACGGGCTGCTTTACCATTTAAAGAATTCATGGCAAAACATACTAGACAAAAAGATTTACAGTTATTTTTGAATTATTCAGGAAGTGAACGACCAGCTTCAATCGAGGATATTCCTCTAACAGCACTTGTACCCGCATTTGCAATAAGTGAAATTAAAACAGCTTTTCAAATTGGCTTTATGATCTTTATACCATTTCTTGTAATTGATATGGTAGTTGCAAGTGTACTAATGTCCATGGGGATGATGATGCTTCCACCTGTTATGATCTCATTACCTTTTAAAATTTTATTATTTGTCTTAGTAGATGGTTGGTATCTAATCGTTAAATCATTATTACAGAGCTTTTAGAGAAGGGGAAAGTAAATGAGTCCTGAATTTGTTATTTCATTAGCCGAAAAAGGGGTTTATACAACACTTATAATTAGTGGTCCTTTATTATTGCTAGCTCTTGTAGTTGGATTAATTGTCAGTGTCTTTCAAGCAACAACCCAAATCCAAGAACAAACACTTGCGTTTGTACCTAAAATAATTGCTGTATTAGTGGGCTTAATCTTTTTTGGGCCTTGGATGTTAACACATATGTTGTCATATGCCCATGATATCTTCGGTAATTTAAATAGATTTGTAGGATAGTAGAATGCTTGAATTATATACAAGTTTTCCAGCTTTTTTACTAGTATTTGTAAGGGTTTCTAGTTTTTTTGCTACCTTGCCTTTATTTTCATATCGAACAATACCGGCTCAACATAAGATTGGGTTTGCCTTTTTCTTATCATGGATTATGTTTTTTACGATAGATGCTCCAGTCTTAACGATTGATGGTTTCTACATGATGTTAGTTATTAAAGAAGTACTTGTCGGTTTAGCTATAGGCTTAGTTGCATATATGATTATTTCTGCTATCCAAATCGCTGGTGCATTTATAGATTTCCAAATGGGATTTGCAATTGCAAACGTTGTTGACCCGCAAACTGGAGCTCAAAGTCCTCTAGTTGGTCAATATCTTTATACCTTTGCTTTATTGCTCCTTTTAGCTGTAAACGGACATCACCTATTATTAGACGGAGTCTTTTATAGCTATCAATTTATACCGCTTGAACAAATGTGGCTTCCACTCGGGAATGAAAATGTAATAGAGTTTGTTATGAAAGTGTTTAACCACATGTTTGTCATAGCATTCCAAATGTCTATCCCAGTTGTAGGTTCTCTATTCTTAGTTGATCTTGCATTAGGGATTGTGGCAAAAACTGTACCACAGTTAAATGTCTTTGTTGTTGGACTACCATTAAAAATCCTGGTGAGCTTTATTGTTTTGATTCTAGTAATGGCAGTCATGATGATGCTTGTGGGTCAGTTGTTTGAAAGCATGATTTATATCATGAGAGGTTTAATGGAGTTACTAGGGGGTACGTAAATGGATTTATTAAGGCTTGATTTGCAATTTTTCGCGGGTGAAAAAACAGAAAAAGCCACTCCCAAAAAGAGGCAAGATAGTCGAAAAAAAGGTCAGGTTGCCAAGAGCCAAGACGTAAATACAGCTTTTCTGCTAATTGCCATTTTTCTATTGCTCTTATTTATTGGTGGTTTCCTCAAAGATATCACTTTAAATATTTTTCGGCACTCTTTTCAGGAATATATGTTAATGGATGTGTCAATAAATACAGTTCATAAAATCTTCTTAGATCTATTATTGGAATCAGTAGTAATTGTTGGTCCAATTATGGCAGTTGCGTTACTAGCTGGAGTTGGAGCCAATCTAATGCAAGTTGGTTTTCTTTTTTCAACTGAATCAATCCAAATGAAACTTAATAAAATTGACCCAATTCAAGGGTTTAAACGAATTTATTCAGTAAGAGCACTTGTAGAGATGATTAAATCCATTTTAAAAATCCTATTTATTGGGGCTGTAACCTTTTTCATTATCTACCTAAATATTGAACAGATTCTTAAGCTTTCTCAGATTACATTAGGTAATTCACTTGCCTTTTTAGGAAAGCTAACAATTCAAATGGGGCTTGCAGCGGCTTTTGTACTTTTACTTTTGTCAGTACTAGACTATTTTTATCAAAAATTTGATTATGAAAAAAATATTAGAATGTCTAAACAGGATATAAAGGATGAGTATAAAAAATCTGAAGGAGACCCATTAATAAAGTCGAAAATTAAGCAAAAGCAACGTGAGATGGCAATGCAGAGGATGATGCAGGAGGTCCCAAAGGCTGATGTTGTCATTACGAATCCAACTCACTATGCAATTGCTCTAAAATATGATGAGAACAAAATGGATGCACCATATGTTGTTGCAAAAGGTGTTGATTTTGTAGCTCAAAAGATCAAAGAAATTGCCAACGAGAACGATATTATAATGGTTGAAAATCGTCTTCTTGCAAGAGCATTGTACTCCCAGACAGAGATCGGGGATACAGTACCTGAAGACTTTTTTAAGGCTGTTGCCGAAATACTAGCCTATGTATATCGTCTTAAGCAAAAAGCGTAATTCACAAAAAATTATTAGGTAATTTTATAAAGATAGAATGATCCGAGGGAGAGAGTAATCCATGTCAGCAAGAGACTTATCTGTTCTGCTAAGTGTAATATTAATTGTTGCTATGCTTATTATTCCATTCCCAGGGTGGATGTTAAGTATTCTTATTATCATTAACATAGCTCTTGCTCTACTTGTTTTACTTACCTCTATGAATATGAAAGAACCGCTTCAATTTGCTATTTTCCCATCATTATTACTACTATTAACTTTATTTAGGTTGGGTCTTAATGTATCAACTACAAGATCAATACTTGCGAATGGTGAAGCGGGTGGAGTAGTTGAAACGTTTGGTACATTCGTTGTTGGTGGAAATGTTGTTGTTGGTTTCGTTGTTTTCTTAATCTTAATCATTATACAATTTGTTGTTATTACAAAAGGGTCAGAACGTGTATCTGAAGTCGCTGCTCGTTTTACCCTAGATGCAATGCCGGGAAAACAAATGAGTATCGATGCTGATCTTAATGCAGGGATGATATCAGATAAGGAAGCAAGAGAGCGTCGAGATAAAATTGGTAAAGAAGCAGATTTTTATGGAGCAATGGACGGTGCGAGTAAGTTCGTAAAAGGAGATGCCATAGCTGGTATCATTATCGTATTAATTAACATGATGTTTGGATTTATCATTGGCATGACTCAACAAGGTCTAGGGTTAACTGAAGCGTTATCAAAGTATACTATGCTTACAGTTGGTGATGGAATTGTCAGTCAGATTCCAGCGTTATTGATATCAACTGCAACTGGAATTGTAGTTACAAGAGCAGCTTCAGATGGAAACCTGGGACAAGACATTACGGCTCAATTATTTGCATATCCCAAAATGATTTATGTAACAGCTGGAACAATCTTTATGCTTGGTCTGGTAACTCCTATTAACGATATATTGACAATCCCAATTGCTGGTGCTCTTGCATTTGGTGCATTTATGATTGGTCGTACTGATAAAGTAGAAGAACAATCGTTGGATGACGCTGAGGAAGAACTCGTCGTAGATGGATTGAAAAGCCCAGAAAGTGTTGTCAACTTGTTAAATGTAGACCCTATTGAATTCGAATTTGGATATGGTCTAATCCCCTTGGCCGATACTAATCAAGGAGGAGATTTATTAGACCGCATTGTTATGATTAGAAGACAGCTTGCAATAGAATTAGGTTTAGTCATTCCAGTAGTTCGGATACGTGACAACATTCAATTGCAGCCTAATGAATATCGTTTGAAAATTAAAGGTAGTGAAATGGCAAGAGGAGAGTTATTGCTGGACCATTATTTAGCAATGAGTCCAGGCATTGATGATGACTCAATAGAAGGAATACAAACGATTGAGCCTTCCTTTGGTCTACCTGCAAAGTGGATATCTGAGGATATGAAGGATCAGGCGGAAATGCTTGGCTACACTGTAGTTGATCCACCGTCCGTTGTATCTACCCACATTACAGAGTTAATTAAATCTAATGCACATCAACTAATTGGTAGACAAGAAGTGAAGCAATTAATCGATCACCTAAAAGAGTCTTATCCAATACTAGTTGAAGAGGTTACACCGAATCCATTGTCTATTGGAGACATTCAGAAGGTTTTAGCAAAATTATTAAAAGAAAATGTCTCGATTCGTAATTTACCAATCATTTTTGAAACTTTAGCAGACTTTGGTCGGATGACATCAGATACTGATTTGTTAACTGAATATGTGAGACAATCCTTAGCACGTCAAATAACGAATAGTTACGCAAGTAATGGTGATACACTAAAGGTTATTACATTGTCAGGGAAAATTGAGAAGACAGTAGCTGAAGGAATACAACAGACTGAACATGGTAATTACTTATCCCTTGACCCTACTGTTTCACAGACAATTATTGAAAATATTGCAACACAGATTGAGCATGTTTCCCTACAAGAACAATCACCAATTTTACTATGCTCACCAGCTGTGCGTATGTATGTGAGACAAATGATTGAAAGGTATTTCCCGCAAATCCCGGTATTATCCTACAACGAGTTAGAGGCTAATATTGAAGTTCAAAGTGTAGGGGTGGTGAATATTGAATGAAAGTAAAAAAATTTATAGCAAAATCAATGCCTGAAGCTATGAAGCAAATTAGAAGTGAACTTGGTAGTGATGCAGTAATTTTGAATTCGAAGGTTGTACAAAGGGGTGGATTTTTAGGCTTCTTTACTCAAAAAAATATCGAAGTAATAGCGGCAATTGACCCTGTACAACCCCAAAATATAAAGCCAGTTGTGAAAGAAAAACCAAAAAAGTCATTTGAGCAGCCAAAAAAGGTAAGCCCTAGTATTGAAGGTATGATAACTACAAATGTAGTAAACAGCGATAACTCAGAACTTATTAAGGAAATCCAAAGCCTAAGAGACTTGATGCAGGATATTTCTACAGGGATTAGCACAGGCTTTGAGCATTATCCAGCACCTATGAAAGAACTGAATAAGCAATTAATTCAACAAGAGGTATGTGATGAGATAAGGCAGGACGTGCTAACTCATCTTATTGAAAGGTGGTATTTGACAAACGCCACTGCATCAACTGATGAGGTATTCAACTGGGGTAAGGAATTCCTAATCCAAAAGTTAGGGGCTCATGAATTTGGTGGAATTACGTATAAAAAAAAGTATATAAACGTCGTTGGTCCAACTGGAGTAGGGAAAACCACTACTCTTGCGAAAATTGCAGCAGAATGTCAACTTAAGGATAATAAAAAAGTTGCATTTATAACGACAGATACTTACAGAATTGCTGCTATTGATCAATTGAAAACCTATGCAAAGATACTAGGGATTCCGATTGAGGTTAGCTATAATATAAATGACTTTAAAGCTGCTAAAGAAAAATTTAAGGATTATGATGTAGTCTTAATTGATACCGCAGGTCGAAATTTTCGTAATAAACAGTATGTTGATGATTTAAGAGAAATTATTGACTTTAATGAAGAGATAGAAACGCTTTTGGTTCTAACATTAACATCTAAGCTCTCAGATATGAAGGATATATATAAGCAGTTCTCACTAGTTAAAATTGATAAATTTATTTTTACAAAAGTGGATGAAACGAGTGTGTATGGTCCAATGATTAATTTGTTAGCTGAGTCTGGATTGGGAGTTGCCTATCTAACAAATGGTCAAAATGTGCCAGATGATATTAAGGTTGCAACCCCTGAATCAGTTGTTAATACGATATTTGGAGACGAGAAGCTATGAAAGATCAAGCAGAAAGCCTTCGTATTAAATTACAGCAGAAAAAATCATCTACGAATAATACTACATCTATTGCAGTAATCAGTGGAAAAGGCGGGGTAGGGAAATCAAACCTTTCATTAAATTTTGCATTGTCTTTAAAACAACAAGGGAAATCGGTACTGTTGTTTGACATGGATATCGGGATGGGTAATATCGATATTTTAATGGGTGTTACTTCTCAACATACGGTGGTTGATATGCTAGATAACCAACTCCCAATAAATGAAATTATAAAAGAAGGGTCTAATGGCTTGGCCTATATTTCAGGGGGCTCTGGACTATCATCTATTTTTACTATGGAATTTGAAAAGATAGATCGTTTTTTTGAACAGTTGCAACTCGTGCTTCCTCAATATGAATATGTCATATTTGATATGGGAGCTGGTATGACAAATGAATCCTTACAATTCCTAATAGCAATGGATGAAATTTTTATTGTAACCACTCCTGAACCAACTTCCATTACAGATGCTTATGCTGCAATGAAATATATATATTCTTTTAATAACACCATTCCGTATTATCTAGTTGTAAACAGGGCACAGTCAGAAAATGAGGGTAAGCAAACCATGCAGAGACTTAGTAATGTTGTTTCTAGATTTTTAAATAAAGAAACCATTCAATTAGGGATCTTACCTGATGATAAAACTGTTAGCAAAGCTGTTAGTCATCAAATACCTTATTTACTTTACTCTCCAAAATCAATGATTAGTAGAGCCATTGAGAGTCTAACAAGACGTTATTTAGAGAATACACCATATAATGAAGGATCAGAAATGAGGTACTCCTTTATTACAAAGTTAAAAAGACTAATCGAAAGGTAGGGTTTTAACATCTTGAAGAAAATAAAAGTTCTCGTTGTAGACGATTCTGCTTTTATGAGAAAGTTGATTTCTGATTTTCTATCGAGTGAGGCAATGATAGAAGTGGTTGGAATAGCTCGAAATGGACAAGATGCCCTAGCTAAATTAAAACAATTGAACCCCGATGTTATTACGATGGATGTAGAGATGCCTGTCATGAATGGAATCGAAGCACTTAAACAAATCATGCAAGTGCGTCCTACACCAGTAATCATGTTATCAAGTACTACAACAGAAGGTGCCGAGAACACGATTTCAGCAATGACATACGGGGCATTCGATTTTATAGCAAAGCCTTCTGGTGCCATTTCACTAGACCTACATATCGTCAAGGATGAAATAATCAGCAAAGTGATACATGCAAGCAGAAGTAATATAAAAGGATTACTAGAATCAACTAAAGAAAGTACGATTTCAGGCGATATATATAGTAAAATAGAACTATCTAATAAACATATTACATGGAAAAAAAGTAGTAAAAAAATTCTTTGTATTGGGACATCTACTGGTGGACCTAGAGCACTTCAAAAAGTACTTACCAGCTTGCCCGGAAATATTGACGTCCCTATTTTAATAGTCCAACATATGCCAGCTGGTTTTACCAAATCACTAGCAGATAGGTTAAACTCATTATGTGAAATAGCCGTCAAAGAGGCAGAACACGGAGAAGTAATAAAAAAGGGAGTAGCTTATATTGCCCCAGGAGGATATCATCTCAAGGTTAAGAGAATTGGTACTACCTTAGCAATTAACTTAGATCACTCTGAAGTGCGTAATGGGCATAGACCTTCGGTTGATGTGATGTTTGAATCAATTAGTGATTTACAAGATTATGTGAAAATTGCAGTTATTATGACAGGAATGGGCTCGGATGGTTCAAGAGGATTAAAACAACTGAAAGAATCGGGCCAGGTAATCGGAATTGCTGAATCTGAAAATACATCTATTGTGTTTGGAATGCCAAAAGCAGCTATAGCAACGAATCTGATTGACAATGTAGTTCCACTAGATACTATTTCAGACACGATAATGAGCTACTTGAGTAAATAATAGTTTAAAAGGTTATAAAACCTATGGACAATCCACTAATGGGGTGAAGAAGTAATGGATGTAAATCAATATTTAGAAGTATTTATCGAAGAGAGTAAGGATCACCTTCAGTCATGTAATGAACAACTATTACTACTTGAAAAGAATCCTGAAAACTTGACTATCGTAAATGAGATCTTTCGATCAGCACATACTTTAAAGGGTATGTCTGCAACAATGGGTTATGAAGATTTAGCTAGTTTGACTCATCAAATGGAGAATGTACTTGATGCAATTAGAAACAAAAAAATCAAAGTAAGCCCATCTATATTGGATGTTGTTTTCCAAGCAGTCGACGATTTAGAACAAATGGTTTTTTCGATTGCAGAAGGTGGAGACGGTAAGAGGAATGTAGTTCAAGTGGTAGAAAAGTTGAAAAGCATCGAAAAGGGCGAAGAAATCCCTAAAGATCTGCCTGTTACAGTAAAGGCTGAATCTGGAAATAAAATGAGCTATGATGACTTCGAACTTACAGTATTGCACCAATCAAAGGAACAAGGTTTTGAAAGTTATGAAATCACAGTTAGCTTACGTGAAGATTGCTTGTTAAAAGCAGCTCGTGTATTTATGGTTTTCGAAATTCTAGAGCAGGTTGGAGAGGTAATTAAATCAGCACCTTCAGTTGAATTACTAGAGGAAGAACAATTCGACCAAGAGTTTTGTGTAACGATTGTTTCTAAAGAACCTAGTACAGATTTACAAAAACGAGTGATGAAGGTTTCAGAAGTCGAAAGTGTAGAAATAAAAGTGCTTAATTTTTCAAATGAAACGGTAGCTAACCAAGGGTCTATGGACGCAGAACCGGAGATAGCTGCAACTGTTGCTATGGATGTACCCGAAACTAAAGTAGATGACAGTGTAGAGTTAATTGAGGCTGAAGAAGTTAAGAAACCAGTTACTGCAAAAGGAGCTGGAGTAAATAATAAAACTATCCGTGTAAATATTGAACGCCTAGATATACTAATGAACTTATTCGAAGAATTAGTTATTGATAGAGGTCGTTTAGAACAGATTTCCCATGATCTTAATAATTCCGAACTTCATGAGACGGTTGAGAGAATGTCCAGAGTTTCAAATGACTTACAAAATATTATTTTAACAATGAGAATGGTTCCAGTAGAAACTGTGTTTAATAGGTTTCCACGTATGGTACGACAACTCGCTCGCGATCTTAACAAAAAAATAGATTTACAAATTGTTGGAGCTGAAACAGAGTTAGATCGTACAGTTATTGATGAAATTGGGGATCCATTAGTTCATTTATTAAGAAATGCACTTGACCATGGAATAGAAACCCCTGAGATAAGAAGAAAAAATGGCAAGCCTGAAGAAGGAAAAGTAATACTTAAAGCATTCCATAGCGGAAATCATGTGTTCATTGAAATTGAAGATGATGGTGCAGGAATTAGTAGAGAAAAGGTATTACGTAAAGCAATTAGTAGAGGCATTGTAACAGAGCAATCTGCTTCAACGTTGACCAATAAACAAGTTTATGAATTAATTTTCTCATCAGGTTTCTCAACAGCTGAGGTTATTTCCGATGTTTCTGGACGTGGAGTAGGATTAGATGTTGTGAAAAACACAATTGAATCCCTAGGTGGATCAATTACAATCGATTCAAAAGAAGGAAACGGATCTATCTTTTCAATTCAATTACCGTTAACATTATCGATTATTTCAGTCATGTTAGTAGAGATTCAAAAAGAAAAATTTGCGATTCCACTATCTTCAATTATTGAAACTGCAATCATTAAGAAGCAAGATATTTTAAGTGCTCATAATCAAAAAGTGATTGATTTCCGTGGAAAGGTAGTTCCACTTGTATTCTTAAAAGATATTTTTGAAGTACCTTCAACTAAGGTAGAAGATGACTTCTTCTCGGTTGTCATTGTTCGTAAAGGTGAGAAAATGGCAGGTCTAATAGTTGATTCATTTATCGGTCAACAAGAAATCGTCCTAAAATCTTTAGGAAACTATTTAAATTCAGTGTTCGCGATTTCCGGTGCAACAATTTTAGGTGATGGTCAGGTTGCACTTATTATTGATTGCAACGCATTGATAAACTAATAAATACTCGAAATAGATCCAAAGCAATGTCTTGTTAAGTTAATAGCTTAATAAGATAAGGCATTGCAGTTCTTTTCGATAGCTTAGAGGGGGAGGGAACAAGTATGTCAGGAAAAGAAATGACCGAACTTAAAGTAATTGTTTTTCAACTTCAAGATGAGGAATATGGTGTTCCAGTAGATCAAGTGCGTTCTATTGAAAAAGTTTTGCATATTACTAGAGTTCCTCGTACTGAAAGTTTTGTAAAAGGTGTAATAAATCTTCGAGGTGTTGTTACTCCGATAATAGATTTAAGAAAGCGTTTTGGTCTTAATGAGGAAGATTATACTGAGAATACTCGTATAATTATAGTCGTACTAGAGGATATGGAAGTAGGATTGATTGTTGATGCAGCAAATGATGTAATCGACATTTCTACAAATTCAATTGAACCACCTCCAGATGTTGTAGGAGCAATAGAAGTTGAGTATATCAATGGTATTGCTAAGTTAGACAAAAGACTACTTATTTTATTAGATTTAGAAAAGGTACTTAATCCAGAAGACTTTGCTGACAAAATTGTAGGGTAACTTTATGTCAATTATACAAAACTTAAATTCAACTCATATTGATGTATTAAAAGAAATTGGCAATATCGGAGCGGGGCACTCTGCAACTGCACTTTCTAAATTATTGAATAAGAAGATTGATATGAAAGTACCAAATGTAAAATTAGTAACTTTTGATGAGATGATGGATATGGCTGGTGGACCTGATAATGTGGTCGCTAGTGTTTTCTTAAGAATAGAAGGAGATGCTCCTGGTAGTATGTTTTTTGTGCTTCCGCTTTCTCAGGCTTCCCGATTTATTCATCAAATGACTGGAGAAAACACATTTTCTTTCGAAGAACCCCCATATTCTGAATTAGGTATTTCTGCACTTCAAGAACTTGGAAACATTCTATCTGGGTCGTACTTATCATCACTTTCTGATTTTACAAATTTAAACCTTTATCCAACTGTTCCAGCTCTTTCAATTGATATGGTTGGAGCAATACTTGGGTATGGTTTAATCGAACTGTCTCATGTCAGTGATTTTGCTATTGTTATCGATACCATCATCACAGAGGAAGAGGACGGAAATAGTGAGGACGTAAAAGGACACTTTTTTCTGTTACCAGATCCCGATTCGTTTGAAATTATCTTTAAGTCTTTAGGAGTAATGTTAGATGAATCAAACGGTTAATGTTGTAAAAGTTGGTATTGCAGACATGAATGTAGTGAAGGCACCTGATTCAATTAGGACATCCGGGTTAGGGTCATGTGTAGGTATTATTTTATACGATCAGCAAAGAGAAGTTGCTGGTCTTGCTCATATTATGCTGCCTGATTCTTCTTTAGGGAAAGCCGGAACAATTAATATTGCCAAATATGCTGATACAGCTATTGAGGAGTTAGTACAAATGGTGGACAAAATGGGGGGAAGAAAGTATGCCCTTCAAGCAAAAATTGCTGGAGGTGCTCAAATGTTCCAGTTCACCAGTGGTAGTGATGTTATGAGAATTGGTCCTCGAAACGTGGAGGCAGTAAGAAAACAACTTGAGCGCTTTAAAATTGATATCGTCTCAGAAGATGTTGGTGGAAATAGTGGGAGGACCATTGAGTTTTTTCCTTCAACTTCATTACTATCCATTCGTACCGTGAATCAGGGGACTACAGAAATTTAAATTCTAAAAATTCTTCAAGACCAACAGATACCCAAGAATGCGAAGGTTGTAGCCTTCGTATTTTTTTATACTTATAGATAATTTGTAAATCTGTACGAGTTATTTAAAAGTTTCCTGCATTTTTTGATATACTATAGGTAAATAAGTATTATTTTACCTTGTTATACATGTTTAGGAGGAGAATCATGACACAGATGTCATCAAGTGAGGATCAAAAAAACTGGGATAAATGGATTAACTCACGAGACCCTCTTGCAGGTGATATATTAGTCCGCAAATATATGCCTTTAGTTACATATCATGTGGGGCGTATATCAGTTGGTGTTCCAAAGAGTGTAAGTAAAGATGACTTGACGAGTTTAGGTCTATTAGGGCTGTATGATGCACTTGAGAAGTTCGATCCATCACGTGACTTAAAATTTGATACATATGCTTCCTTTCGAGTTAGAGGTGCAATACTTGACGGTCTAAGAAAAGAGGATTGGCTTCCACGTAGCTCGAGAGAAAAAACTAAAAAAATCGAGGCTGCAATTGAAAAGCTTGAACAAAGGTATATGAGGAACGCTACTCCTGAAGAAATAGCTAATGAACTTGGTATTACAGAAGAGGAAGTTTATCAGACGGTGAATGAAGGTTTTTTTGCAAACGTCCTATCCATTGATGAACAACTCCAAGAGGGTGAAGGGAAAGAGAGCGCTGTTTTTTCTTTAAAAGATGAAAGGATTCTTACTCCTGAAGAGCATCTTGTTAAAGATGAAATATATAGCCAATTAGCTGAAGTTATAGCTCAGCTAAACGAAAAGGAACAATTAGTTGTAAGTTTATTCTACAAGGAAGAGCTTACGCTAACAGAGATTGGACAAGTTATGGAACTATCTACATCTAGAATCTCACAAATACATTCCAAAGCCATTTTTAAGCTGAAAAACATCCTTGAAAAAGTAATATAGATCAACGAATAGAGATATATACATGGGTCATTTTTTACTGGAGGTGAGATAGAGATGAGTGACTTGTTCAGGCTTAAGGTTTCAAAGGATTCCTTACAGGCTGTTTTAACGGTTGAAGAAAAAGAGAGTGATTTTTCATTTGTAACAGAACAGACAATTTTAAGCTTCTTAGAATCTAAAGGAGTTACCTTTGGCATTCAAGGTGAAGTAGTAAAAAACATAATAGAAGACCCAGAGTTACTTTACAATGAAAATCTTATAGCAGTAGGCAAAAAGCCATTAGTTGGAAATGACGGATTCCTAAAGATTGCAATCACTGAGGAGTCAAATACTAACCAGGAATTTAATTATCGTAATGTAATTAAAATTCCTTCAGTACAAACCGGGCAAAAGATAGGATCCATTATACCTCCTACTAGTGGTATAAATGGGAAGACCATTTTTGATCAGGAGCTAAAAGCAGTTCCTGGCAAGCCGTTAAAACTAAGTATGGGGAAGAATATCGTTGAAAAAGAGGGTCATCTCTATGCTACTATTGATGGACAATTAAGTTTAACTGAAAAAAAAATAAATGTTTTTCCTGTTTTTGAAGTTAACGGCGACTTAGACTTGAAAACTGGAAATATTACTTTTATAGGTAACGTCGTTATTAGAGGGAATGTGCCAACTGGATATTCTGTTTATGCTGGTGGGGATATAAAGATTTTTGGAATGGTAGAAGGAGCAGATCTGAATGCTGGTGGTTCTATATATGTCTCTGGGGGAATAGCAGGCTCTAATCGTGGAAAAGTTACAGCAGGAGGAGACATCCAGGCATCCTATATCAATCAAGGTCACGTAGAAGCGGGGCATAACATTGAAGTAAAATCAACAATTTTACATAGTTTCTTAAAAGCTGGTAGCCAGGTTTTATGTAGTAGTGGTAACGTTATTGGAGGGTGTTGTATTGCAGGTGTATCTATACATACATCAAATCTAGGAAATGAAATGCATTCTAAGACAGAGATTTGCTTCAATGTAGATTCACAATTGTTAGAACAAGAAAAGGTATTAACTCACCAATTGGAACAAATAAAAACTGAAACCGAAAAACTTAAGATTATTGCAGAAAAGTTAACGGAAAAATATCGCACTACTGGATCACTGAATTCACAAGAACTAACCCTTCTAAAAAGGCAAAAGATTACTGAAACACAACTAAATACACAAGAACTAGAAGTATTTGAACAACTTCAAGAGATTTATAGGGCTATAAAAAAAATTGAGCAGAGTTATTTACTTGTTAATGGGACAATTTATCCAAATGTAACGATAACTTTTGGTAAGTATAAGAGAATAATAAACTCCCTAAACAAAGCAGTAAAAATCCACTTGGATAATAAAGAAATTGTAATACATTCTTTAAATAAGTCTTACTGATACCTTACATAGGGATGTGGTCTAAAATGAGTTTGAAATTAATCGAATTGCAAGTTGCCCTTCCTAGAACTCAAGATATGGGCAAGGTTCAAGAACAATTGAACCAAAGATCCCAACTGCAGCAAGACCTACTTGTAAATGCTGCTCAGCAAGAAGAAGAAAAGAAACGAAAACAAGTAACTAAAAACGATGAACTGGCTAAGACGTTAACTGGGAATAAAAAGAGCACTGGGCAAACTACTCAAAATAAAGAGAACAAGAATATTGAAAAGCTTCAGGAAGAACCGAAAGAGCAACACCCTTATAAAGGAAACATTGTAGATTTTGTTGGATAGAGGGATAAGATGACTACATTTTTACTGCTGTTCTGTTTCGTTTTAATTGCCATTGCCTTTTTATTAATCATAGTTTTATATCAAAAGTTCTCGACGATTAAGGAATTAGAAAAAAAGCAATCAACGATCATCCATGAAATGGAACAGATGATCACTATCTACCTTATGGAAATGAAGGAAGAAAATGAGGCTTTCCTTACTAGGTTGTTACAGGATGAAAAAGATTTGAGCAGTTCAAACGTTAAGGGAGGAAGTAAACTAACTCATTCAAGCTTTGAAGATAAATCCTTAAATAGTGAACCTTTTGAAATCATTGAGAAATCTCTTACTACTCAAGAAATGGAAAGTTTATTACCTAAGTACGATGATGAAAATAAATTTGAAAAGAATATACAAAATAAAGTTTATACTAACCCTACTATTTCAGAAAAAGAGAATGCTACGGGGGAAGCAAAGTCAACTTTTAAAATAAAGGACGACTTATATGTTCAATCTCTATCTGCTCAAGCTTTACTTCTACAAAAAAAGGGTGACACTATTGAACAAATTGCCAAAAAGTTAGGTAAAGGAAAAACAGAAATAGAGTTATTACTGAAATTTCGTCAAAACTAGCAATTGTTCTTGATTAGTTATAACAGATTATGTTATATTAATTTCTGGTGTTATTACACACGTTCATAGATTTAAACATTGGTGCTGATTTCATTGTATTGTATTTTGTTCTTTCGACAGTCATTTACAAAATCAATAACAATTACAGTTTTGTTTAAAGATGATATGAACGGAGGAGAAAAAACCATTTTAGGAGGAAATATTCATGTCAGTAATCTCAATGAAGCAATTACTTGAAGCTGGTGTTCACTTCGGTCACCAAACTCGCCGTTGGAACCCAAAAATGAAACGTTACATCTTTACAGAGCGTAACGGAATCTACATTATCGACCTTCAAAAAACAGTTAAAAAGGTTGAAGAAGCTTACAACTTTGTAAGAGAATTAGCAGCTAATGGTGGTACTATGCTTTTTGTTGGTACTAAAAAACAAGCTCAAGACTCTGTTAAAGAAGAAGCTGAACGTTCAGGTATGTACTTTGTTAACCAACGTTGGTTAGGTGGTACATTAACTAACTTTGAAACAATCCAAAAACGTATCAAACGTTTAAAAGATATCGAAAGAATGCAAGAAGATGGTACTTTTGAAGTACTACCTAAAAAAGAAGTAGTACAACTTAAGAAAGAATTAGAGCGTCTTGAAAAATTCTTAGGTGGAATTAAAGATATGAAGCAACTTCCTGATGCTTTATTCATTATCGATCCACGTAAAGAGCGTATCGCAGTTGCAGAAGCACATAAATTAAATATCCCTATCGTAGGTATCGTTGATACTAACTGCGATCCAGATGAAATTGATTATGTAATTCCTGCAAATGATGATGCAATTCGTGCTGTTAAATTACTTACAGCTAAAATTGCTGATGCTATTATGGAATCTAAACAAGGTGAAGAAACTTCTGCTTAATGAGCGAAAGGTGATAAGAGGGGCTGCCTTTTATCACCTTTTTTAAAGTAAAATTTTTAAGAACCGAAAGTTAGAGCAAACTAAAGACGTTAATTGAAATGTTTCAACATTACATACTTATGAGAAAACAAGGAGGAATTTACTCATGGCTGTTACTGCGCAAATGGTAAAGGAATTACGTGAAAAAACTGGTGCTGGTATGATGGATTGCAAAAAAGCACTAACTGAAACAAATGGTGATATGGAAAAAGCAATTGATTATCTTCGTGAAAAAGGTATTGCTAAAGCGGCTAAAAAATCAGACCGTATTGCTGCTGAAGGAACTACTTACATCGAGGTTCAAGGTAACAAAGCTGTTATCTTAGAAGTAAACTCTGAAACAGACTTCGTTGCAAAAAATGAAGGATTTAAAGTATTAACTTCAAACTTAGCTGCTCACTTACTTGCTAATAACCCTGCAACAGTTGAAGAAGCTTTAGAACAAAAAATGGATAACGGTGAAACTGTTCAAGAACATATTAACAGTGCTATCGCTAAAATCGGTGAAAAACTTTCATTACGTCGTTATACTGTTGTAACAAAAACAGACGCTGATGCATTTGGTGCGTACCTTCACATGGGCGGTCGTATTGGTGTTCTTTCATTACTTGAAGGTACGACTGATGAGGCTGTTGCAAAAGATGTTGCGATGCATGCTGCTGCTGCAAATCCAAAATATATTTCTCGTGACGAAGTTTCACAAGAAGAAACAGAGCGTGAGCGTGAAGTATTAACTCAACAAGCATTAAACGAAGGCAAACCTGAAAATATCGTTGCTAAAATGGTAGAAGGTCGTCTAAGCAAATTCTTCGAAGATATTTGTTTATTAGATCAAAGCTTCGTGAAAAATCCAGATTTAAAAGTACGTCAATTTGTTGAATCAAAAGGCGCTACTGTAAAAAGCTTTGTTCGTTATGAAGTAGGAGAAGGTATCGAGAAGCGTGTAGATAACTTCGCTGAAGAAGTAATGAATCAAGTTAACAAGTAAGATAGTATGGGGAACACTCTTGTGTTCCCTGTTTTTACAGTACCTACTAAAATTAAGTATATAAAATAAGGATTGTGTTTTACCTAGGTTTACTTAAAAATGGAGGTAATTATGAGCGCTAAATATCAACGGGTCGTTTTAAAACTTAGTGGAGAAGCTTTAGCTGGAAAAGAAGGCTTTGGTATTAATCCAACTGTTATTAACTCTGTTGCAAAGCAGGTAAAAGAAATAGCTGAAATGGGTGTTGAAGTTGCAGTCGTAGTAGGCGGAGGAAACATCTGGCGTGGTAAAATCGGTAGTGAGATGGGAATGGACCGTGCAACAGCTGATTACATGGGAATGTTAGCTACCGTTATGAATTCATTAGCTCTTCAAGATAGCTTAGAAAGCATTGGAATTCAAACCCGCGTCCAAACATCTATTGAGATGCGTCAGGTTGCAGAACCTTACATAAGAAGAAAAGCAATTCGTCATTTAGAAAAGAAACGAGTCGTTATATTTGCTGCTGGAACTGGAAACCCGTATTTTTCAACAGATACGACAGCTGCTTTAAGAGCTGCAGAAATAGAAGCAGATGTAATTCTAATGGCTAAAAACAATGTAGATGGCGTCTATACTGCAGATCCTTCAAAGGATATAAATGCAAAGAAATATGAAACACTTTCCTATTTAGATGTACTTAAAGAGGGATTAGAAGTTATGGATTCAACTGCCTCTTCTCTATGTATGGATAATGATATTCCATTGATAGTTTTCTCTGTTCTAGAAGAAGGAAACATTAAACGTGCAGTACTAGGTGAAAATATTGGAACAATTGTGAGGGGGAAATAAGATGCCAAAAAGTACACTTAATCAGGTGAAAGATAAAATGGATAAGGCAATTCAAGCTTATTCACGTGAGCTTGCTACTGTAAGAGCTGGTAGAGCTAATCCTGCACTTCTTGACAAAGTTACAGTTGATTATTATGGTGCCCCAACACCTATAAATCAACTGGGCTCAATAAATGTCCCTGAAGCTCGTATGCTAGTTATTCAACCCTACGATAAAACAGTTTTAGGGAATATCGAAAAAGCAATTATTAAAGCAGACTTAGGGTTAAATCCATCTAATGATGGTTCAATTATCCGTATTGCAATTCCTGCTTTAACTGAAGAGCGTCGTCGTGAATTAGTTAAGGTAGTTAAAAAGTACTCAGAAGATGCTAAAATTGCAATCCGTAACATTCGTCGTGATGGTAATGATGATTTAAAGAAGCTTGAAAAAAATGGTGATATTACAGAAGATGAATTACGCGGTTACACCGATGATGTGCAAAAACTAACAGATGATTATATTGCTAAAGTAGATTCAGTCACAAAAGAAAAAGAAAAAGAAATCATGGAAGTGTAACTGATTTCAAGGTACAATATATGAAAAGACCCTCTAACGTAAACAGGGGGTTTTTTTGTTAATGATACTTACATAATTAGACCATCAATAGTAATATGTTAGTATAAGTAGGTATCTAAAATACTAGTGCTTGTTTATTTCCATTTTGAACAACCTCTACTAGTTATAGATCTTTTAAGGGTGATGGGGGACTAGTTATATGTTAGGTAAACTTAAAAACTGGAAGAAGAGTGCTAAAGAATTTTCGAAAGAAGATATTGTGAAAGGGCAAATGCCAAGTCACATTGCTATTATTATGGACGGCAACGGACGCTGGGCTAAGAAACGTGCCCTACCTCGTTCAGCAGGTCACCATGAAGGAATGAAGGTTGTTAGAAGAGTAACCAAATTGGCTAGTGAACTTGGAGTCAAGGTTCTTACTGTCTATGCTTTTTCTACTGAGAATTGGAAACGACCTAAATTAGAAGTGGATTATCTAATGAAACTACCCGAAGAGTTTTTAGGCACGTTTTTACCAGAGTTAATTGAAGAAAATGTACAGGTTCGAATCATGGGAGATAAATCTGCTTTGCCAAAGCATACATTGAGTGCTGTTGAAAAAGCAGTTGAAGAAACAAAAGAAAACACTGGATTAGTTTTAAATTTTGCATTAAATTATGGTAGCCGTTCTGAAATTATGAATGCTGTTAAACAAGTTCTAACGGACTCGAAAGATGGTACACTTAATTTTGATGATTTAGATGAAAATCTATTTTCCACATACTTAATGTCTAATAATCTGGTTGATCCTGATTTACTGATTAGAACTAGTGGTGAAATCCGGTTAAGTAACTTCATGCTCTGGCAACTAGCCTATACAGAGTTTTGGTTTACAGACGTGCTATGGCCGGATTTTAAAGAACAACATCTACTTGAAGCAATCAATGAGTATCAACAACGAGGTCGTCGTTACGGTGGAGTATAAAATCTGCAATATTGGGCAAAGTCGTATATAGGGTAACTCTGTCTATTACCTGAGTTACCATTTCTGCCTTTACATAGTTGTTTAGGGCAAAAAAAAGGTGATGATATTAGAATGAAACAAAGAATAATTACAGGAGTTATAGGGGCAGCAATTCTCTTACCAATCGTTATCTATGGTGGTCTACCATTTACCGTTGCTGCTTATATCCTTGCTTCAATTGCTTTATACGAGTTATTAAAAATGAAACACATCTCAATTACTTCTTTTCCCGGCATACTATCTTTAGTGTTATTATGGATATTTCTTTTGCCAAACGGGTACCAAGCATTAATTACCGAGCTTACTATTTCAAAAGTAGAGGTAGCATTACTTGTGGTTTTGTTTTTTCTATCTTATACCGTTTTGAAGAAAAACAAATTCACATTTGATGATGTAGGCTTTGTTTTATTAGCTGTGATTTATATTGGGATCGGCTTTTTCTATTTTATTGAAACTAGAGGAACTACTTTAGAGGGACTAAAATACATTTTTTATGCATTAATTGTTATTTGGTCAACGGATTCTGGTGCATATTTTATCGGTCGTGCAATTGGGAAGCACAAACTTTGGCCTGAAATAAGTCCTAATAAGACAGTGGAAGGGTCCATTGGTGGTATCGTTTGCGCCCTTATAATTGTGTTTATTTATCAGTTTTTCGTACCATTAAATGAATCTTTACTAACATTAGTTGTATTCACTATTGTTTTATCCATTTTTGGACAACTTGGTGATTTAGTAGAATCAGCTTTAAAGAGACATTTTCTTGTTAAAGACTCAGGAAATATACTCCCGGGCCATGGTGGCATACTAGATCGCTTTGATAGTCTGTTATTCGTATTACCGGTGCTTTACTTTTTACAGCTTATGTTTTAAATGATTAAAGAGGTCAAAAGCTTTAATAAAGGTCTCTTTGGTATTTGATTGGGAGTGAGATTTTTGAAGAAAATTAGTTTGTTAGGCGCGACAGGCTCTATCGGTCAACAAACTCTTGATGTCATCAAAGCCCATCCAGGAGACTTAGAATTAGTAGCAATGTCTTTGGGGGATAACATAGAGTTTGGTCGTAAAATCATTATGGATTTTAGCCCCAAAATTGTTTCCGTTAGAAATAAGGAAGCTTGTGATACCTTAAAAACAGAATTCACTAACGAAATTACTTTTGTTTATGGAGAAGAAGGTTTAGTGGAAGTTGCTACTTATCATGAAGCAACTATACTTGTAAATGCAGTAGTAGGAAGTGTTGGACTTATTCCTACATTGAAAGCCATCGAAGCCAAAAAAACAATTGCAATAGCTAATAAGGAAACCTTGGTCACTGCTGGACATATTGTTATGGATGCAGCAAAAAAACACGGGGTTTCAATTTTACCTGTTGATAGTGAGCATTCAGCGATCTTTCAATGTTTGCAAGGAGAGAATGAAAAAAATATTGAAAAGATTATATTAACTGGATCAGGTGGTAGCTTTAGGGATAAGAAAAGACATGAGCTTGAAGGTGTGACGGTTGAAGAAGCTCTCAATCACCCAAACTGGTCTATGGGTGCTAAAATAACAATTGATTCTGCCACCATGATGAACAAAGGATTGGAAGTAATTGAGGCTCATTGGCTATTTCAACTACCATATGATCAAATAGATGTTGTATTACATAAGGAAAGTATTATTCACTCAATGGTTGAATTTCATGATAAAAGTGTAATAGCACAACTTGGAACACCAGACATGAGGGTGCCTATACAATACGCACTTAGCTACCCTGATAGACTAATGTTACCATCAACAAAGTCCTTAAATCTTTGGGAAGTTGGGACATTACATTTTAGTGAAATAGATTTCGACCGCTATCGTTGTTTAGGTTTAGCCTATCATGCTGGAAAAATTGGTGGTACAATGCCAACAGTTTTAAATGCAGCAAATGAGGTTGCTGTAGCAGCTTTTCTAGGGGGCTCTATATCTTTTTTAACCATAGAATATATACTGGAAAAATCGTTAGAAAAACATCAGTCAATTTCCAATCCTTCATTGGATGTAATTAAAGAAGTTGATTTAGAAACACGTGCTTATGTAAGAGAACAACTCCTTCAATAAAAATAGGGACATGTATAAGGCAAGACAGAATATACTTTAATTTATAGAATCAAAAATGTACCCTAAACTTTCAAAAGGTGGTTAGACATGTGAATACGGTTATTGCCTTTATTATCATATTTGGTGCGCTCGTTTTTTTTCATGAACTTGGACATTTATTGCTAGCGAAACGAGCAGGAATACTTTGCAGGGAATTTGCGATTGGCTTTGGACCTAAGGTTTTTTCATTTAAGAAAAACGAAACAGTTTATACGATTCGCCTATTGCCTATCGGTGGGTTTGTTCGTATGGCAGGTGAAGATCCTGAAGTGATTGAAGTTAAACCTGGTTATAATATTGGTATTCATTTGGATAATCAAGGCAAAGTTAATAAAATTATTTTAAATAATAAGGATAAGCATCCAAATGCAAAGATTATTGAAGTCGAGCAGGCAGATTTAGAGCATGATATGTTTATTGCTGGTTATGAAGAAGGTAACGATGAACAATTGCAACGATTTGAAGTTAGTGAAAAGGCCTTTTTTGTCGTAGATGAACAGGAGACGCAAATTGCTCCTTTTTCTAGACAATTTGCCTCAAAAACACTGACACAAAGAACACTGGCTATCGCAGCTGGTCCTGCAATGAACTTTGTTTTGGCATTCTTTATCTTTTTAACGATTGGTATTCTACAAGGAACCTTTATTAATGAACCTATCTTAGGAGAATTAACAAATGATGGATCAGCGTTAGAGGCTGGATTAAAGCAAGGTGACATTGTTAAATCGATTGAAGGAACTTCTGTAGATTCATGGAATGATGTAGTTGAAATAATTCAAAGGAATCCCGATCAAGAGATAAATTTTTCTATCGTTCGTGATGGACAAACGATGCAAATACCTGTTACACCTGATATAAGAGAGATTGAAGGAAAATCAATAGGTATAATTGGTGTGTATAAGCCAATGGAAAAATCTTTTGTTTCGGCAATTAAGAACGGGTTTGTCGAAACATACTTATGGACCAAAGAAATACTTGTTGGCTTAGGAAAGCTGGTTACAGGCCAGTTCTCGATTGATATGCTTTCAGGGCCAGTTGGAATATACGATATGACAGATGAAGTAGCACAATCGGGTATTTTTTACCTGATGAGATGGGCTGCCATTTTGAGTATTAATTTAGGGATCGTAAATCTATTACCAATTCCTGCACTTGATGGCGGGAGATTATTATTCTTTGCGGTTGAAGCCGTAAGAGGAAAACCAATCGATCGTCATAAGGAAGGTATGGTTCATTTTATAGGTTTTGCCTTATTGATGTTACTTATGTTGGTTGTTACATGGAATGATATTCAAAGATTTTTCTTATAAGATTTAGATATAGTGTGCAGAGAAACAGTGAAAATAAATGAGGTGCTAGTTAATGAAACAAAGTATGACGCTTATTCCTACACTTAGGGAAGTTCCAGCAGATGCAGAAATTAAAAGTCATCAATTATTATTAAGGGCTGGTTTTATACGACAAAATGCAAGTGGAATTTACAGCTACATGCCACTAGCAAGAAAAGTTTTACAAAAAGTTGAAGCAATCGTCCGTGAGGAAATGGAACGTGCTGGAGCAGTTGAATTGCTAATGCCAGCTTTGACACCTGCTGAGTTGTGGCAGGAATCCAAGCGGTGGTATTCATACGGTCCTGAATTAATGCGTATGAAGGATCGACATGAGCGTGACTTTGTCATTGGACCTACCCACGAAGAAGTGATTACAAGTCTAGTAAGAGATGAGGTTAAGTCTTATAAGAGACTTCCTTTAAATTTATATCAAATTCAGACGAAATTTAGAGACGAGAAAAGACCACGTTTTGGTTTATTACGTGGACGAGAGTTTATTATGAAAGATGCTTACTCTTTTCATGCTAGTCAAGAAAGCTTAGACGAAGCTTATCAAAAAATGTTTACTGCCTATTCAAATATCTTTACTAGATGTGGTTTGAATTTCCGTGCAGTTATAGCTGATTCCGGTGCCATGGGTGGTAAAGATACGCATGAATTCATGGTATTATCTGATGTTGGAGAAGATACAATTGCCTACTCGGATACATCGAGTTTTGCGGCTAATATTGAAATGGCTCCGGTAGTTGTTGAATATCAGAGAAGTGATGAACCTCACCAAGAACTTGAAAAAGTGAAAACAGAAGGTCAGAAAACGATTGAAGAGGTTTCATCTTTCTTGAAAGTTGAACAATCAAATTGTATTAAATCTCTATTATTTAAGGTTGACGAGAGTTTTGTTTTAGTTCTTGTACGTGGTGATCACGAGGTAAATGATATTAAAGTTAAGAATCTTTTGGAAGCAACGTCTGTTGAGCTTGCTTCTCCTGAAGAAACACGTACCATCATGAACTGTTCAATTGGCTCTTTAGGACCAATTAATATTAATTCGGAAGTTCAGGTGATCGCAGATCATGCCGTTAAAGCAGTTGTTAACGGTGTTTGTGGTGCAAATGAAGAGGATTACCATTATGTTGGGGTAAATTCTGACCGAGATTTTTCAGTCAACCAATATGAAGATCTTCGTTTTATCCAAGAGGGTGATCCATCTCCAGACGGTGAAGGAAGTATTTTGTTTGCTCGTGGGATTGAGGTTGGACATGTCTTTAAATTAGGTACAAGATATAGTGAAGCGATGGAAGCTACGTACCTTGATGAAAACGGAAGAACTCAAGCTATGATTATGGGATGCTACGGTATCGGTGTTTCTCGAACGATGGCTGCTGTTGCAGAGCAATATAATGACGAAAACGGTTTAATGTGGCCAACTGCTCTTGCTCCATATGAAGTGCATGTAATCCCTGTTAATAATAAAAATGATGCACAACGCGAACTTGCAGAGGAATTATATTCTACCCTTCAAGACGAAGGCTTCGAGGTATTATATGATGACCGTGCAGAACGTCCAGGTGTAAAATTTGCCGATTCAGATTTAATTGGTATTCCAGTAAGAATTACAGTTGGAAAACGTGCAGAAGAAGGTATCGTTGAAGTAAAGGTTCGTTTAAATGGGGAAACATTGGAAGTTCATACTGAAAATCTCATCGAAACTTTACGTACTTTTATAGTAAAATAGAATAGAAAAGCGAAAGCGCCTTGCTCATCTCCGTACAAACTTCATGAGCATCGACTGAGATAAAGGAAACACGGTGAGCGTAAGTGAGCCGATGTTGACTTATCGTAGGGAGATGATCTGAAGTTTGATAGGAGATAGGCGCTGGAGCTAGACATTGACTTTCATATATTTTATAAAGGTACCTCTTTTGGGGTACCTTCAATTTTGGTGGGATGAGGTGATTGACAATTGGATCGGATTGAGTCAGAGCAGATAGATAAATTTAAACTCCTATTACAGCAAATTGGGTTAACAGATGATGAACCTGTTAAGTATTTTAATAAAGCAGAAATTGCAAAGTTAGTAATTCAAAAAGAGAAAAAATCATGGCACTTTCATTTTGTTGTAGAAAACATCTTACCAATTGATGTTTATCAATTATTTTACATGAGACTACAAAAGTCCTTTGCTCATATTGCTAAAATTTCATTTTCGATAAGGGCAAGAAATCAACAATTTACAGAGGAACTGGTTCAATCATATTGGACAATCTGTCTACAAGAGATGGATGGAATTGCCCCTCCACTTTTAGCATTATTAAATGAACAAGTTCCAGTCCTACAAGGGTTAAAGCTTATTGTTAAAACTAAAAATGAGACTGAAGCTATAGCTATTAAGCGTAAATATACAAAGTTAGTTGCTGATTCTTATCAAGATTTAGGTTTTCCAAGCTTTCAACTCGAGACAGAGGTAAAGGCTGATCAGCAAGAATATGAGAAGTTTCTGATACAAAAGCAACAAGAAGATCAGGCAAAAGCACTACTTGCTGTCACTGAGATGAATAAAAAGGAAAAAGATAAAGACAATCCAGCAGAGCATTCAGGACCTTTAACAATTGGTTATACGATTAAAGATGACGAAGAATTGAGAAACATAGAATCTATTCATGATGAAGAACGTCGTATAGCAGTACAAGGGTACATCTTTGATGCAGAAACAAGAGAATTACGAAGTGGTCGTTCTTTACTAACGTTTAAAGTTACTGATTATACAAGTTCTATACTTGTTAAAATGTTTTCACGAGACAAAGAAGACGTTACTTTACTACAATCTGTAAAAAAAGGTATGTGGGTTAAGGTTAGAGGTAGTATTCAAAATGATACATTTGTTCGTGACCTTGTCATGATAGCAAATGACATTAATGAAATAAAACCTAAAGGCCGTGAAGATTTAGCTAAATCGGATGAAAAAAGAGTCGAGTTACATCTGCACACTCCAATGAGTCAAATGGATGCAGTAACCTCGGTTAGCAAATATATTGAACAAGCTAGCAAATGGGGACATAAAGCACTTGCTGTAACAGACCACGGTGTTGTTCAATCTTTCCCTGAAGCCTATTCAGCAGGGAAAAAACATGGGATTAAAATTCTTTATGGATTAGAAGCAAATGTCGTTGATGATGGTGTACCGATTGCTTATAATCCACAGCATCGATTATTACAGGAAGATACGTTTATTGTTTTTGACGTAGAAACAACAGGATTGTCAGCTGTTTATGATAAGATTATTGAACTTGCCGCTGTAAAAATTAAAGGCGGAGAAATAATTGACCGCTTTGAAGCATTTGCAAATCCACACCATCCACTTTCTGCCACTACAATAAATTTAACGGGTATTACTGATGATATGGTAAGGGATGCGCCTGATATATCTGAAGTTTTGAAAAAATTCCACGCTTGGTGTGGCGACGATATTTTTGTTGCACATAATGCAAGCTTCGATATGGGTTTCTTAAATGTAGGTTATAAAAAGATTGGTTTCGAGAAGGTAATGAATCCTGTTATTGATACGCTAGAACTTGCCCGATTTCTATTACCTGATTTAAAGAACCACCGATTAAACACATTGTGTAAGAAATTTGATATTGAACTCACTCAACATCACCGGGCGATCTATGATGCAGAGGCAACGGGATATTTATTAGTTAAAATGCTAAAGGATGCCTTGGAGCAAGGTATTGAGTATCATGATCAGTTAAATGACAACATGGGGAAAGGTAAGGCATACCAAAGGTCCAGACCTTTTCATGTTACATTGCTGGCAAAAAATGATATAGGGTTGAAAAATCTTTTCAAACTAGTATCTATTTCACATATTGATTATTTTTATAGAGTTGCTAGAATTCCAAGGTCTGTACTACAGAGGTATCGTGAAGGCATTATAGTTGGTTCCGCTTGTGACAAGGGAGAAATATTCGAAGGAATGATGCAGAAATCTCCTGAAGAGGTTGAAGAGATTGCATCTTTTTATGACTATATCGAAGTTCAGCCACCTGATAATTACAAACATCTAATTGAGTTAGAGCTGGTGCACAATACTAAGTCACTAAAAGAAATTATTGCTAACATTGTTAAATTAGGTGAAAAACTGGACAAGCCGGTTGTAGCTACAGGGAATGTCCATTATTTGAATCCAGTGGATCACACCTATCGTAAGATTTTAATCGGTTCACAAGGTGGTGCCAACCCTTTAAACCGTCACTCTTTACCACATGTTCACTTTAGAACAACAGATGAGATGATGGAGTGCTTCTCGTTTTTGGATCGTGAAAAGGCACATGAAATTGTTGTAACAAACACGCAAAAAATTGCTGATGGAATTGATGAAATTAAACCAATTAAAGATGACCTTTACACACCTAAAATTGAAGGTGCCGATGATGAAATTAGGCAAATGAGTTATGACCGTGCGAGGTCAATCTATGGGGATGAATTACCAGAGATTGTAGAGAAAAGAATTGAAAAAGAACTGAAAAGTATTATTGGTCATGGGTTTGCAGTTATTTATCTGATTTCTCATAAACTAGTAAAAAAATCTCTAGACGACGGTTATCTTGTAGGTTCACGTGGTTCCGTCGGATCTTCTCTAGTGGCAACTTTAACAGAAATTACTGAAGTTAATCCTTTACCACCACATTATGTATGCCCAACGTGTAAGGATTCTGAGTTCTTTAATGATGGTTCTGTCGGCTCCGGTTTTGACTTACCAGACAAAGACTGCCCTAAATGTGGTGGCAAATATAATAAAGATGGGCATGATATTCCATTCGAAACCTTCCTTGGATTTAAAGGAGATAAGGTGCCTGATATCGATCTTAACTTTTCAGGTGAATATCAACCACGTGCTCACAATTATACAAAGGTGTTATTCGGTGAAGAATATGTATTTAGAGCGGGAACAATTGGAACCGTTGCTGAGAAAACAGCTTATGGATATGTGAAGGGATATGCGAATGACAACAACCTACTCTTAAGAGGTGCTGAAATTGACCGACTTGTATCGGGATGTACTGGTGTTAAAAGAACGTCTGGTCAGCATCCAGGTGGGATTATAGTTGTTCCTGATTATATGGATATATATGATTTCTCACCAATTCAGTTTCCGGCGGATGATTCAACATCAGAATGGAAAACAACTCACTTTGACTTCCATTCGATCCATGATAATCTATTAAAGCTTGATATTTTAGGACACGATGATCCAACAGTTATCAGGATGCTACAGGATTTAAGCGGGATTGATCCTAAAACAATACCTACAGATGATCCAGAAGTAATGAAAATTTTCAGCGGAACGGAATCATTAGGTGTTACGGAAGAACAAATTATGTGTAAGACCGGAACACTAGGAATACCTGAATTTGGTACAAGGTTTGTTAGGCAAATGCTTGAAGATACTAAACCTACGACATTCTCCGAACTTGTACAGATTTCAGGATTATCACATGGTACAGACGTATGGCTTGGCAATGCACAGGAGTTAATTCATAACCAAACATGTACTCTAAGTGAAGTTATCGGATGTCGTGATGATATCATGGTTTATTTAATCTATAAGGGATTAGAACCATCGTTAGCTTTTAAAATTATGGAATCTGTTCGTAAAGGCAAAGGACTTTCTGATGAGTTTATTGATGAAATGAAAAAGAACAATGTTCCAAGTTGGTACATTGACTCATGTTTAAAAATTAAGTATATGTTCCCTAAGGCCCATGCTGCGGCCTATGTTCTAATGGCAGTAAGGATTGCTTACTTTAAAGTGCATCATCCGTTACTTTACTATGCAGCATATTTTACAGTTCGTGCCGATGATTTTGAGATAGATGTGATGAATCGTGGTTCTAGTTCGATTAAATCACGAATTGATGAAATAAATGTGAAGGGACTAGATGCATCTCCGAAAGAGAAAAATTTATTAACAGTATTAGAATTAGCTTTAGAGATGTGTGAAAGAGGATATTCCTTCCAGAAGGTGGATTTGTACCGTTCGAGTGCATCAGAGTTTATAATTGATGGTAAATCATTAATTCCACCATTTAACTCTATAGCTGGCTTAGGGACAAATGCCGCTATAAACATTGTTAAAGCAAGGGCAGAAGGAGAATTCTTATCAAAAGAAGATCTTCAAAAGCGCGGAAAGGTTTCAAAAACAATCCTAGAATACTTAGACAGTCAAGGATGTTTGCAATCTCTTCCTGAACAAAATCAATTGTCGCTATTCTAATTCAAAATTTTGTTTAATTTGCAATAGCATAACGGTTATGTTATAGTTTTTATGGAAATGCTATTAATAGTTTAGGTAAAAGGAGTGGGGAAACCCACTCTTTCTTGTTGATGTGAGGGTGTTTTTAGTGCTATTACATAATTTCTGGTCATCATCAGTCGCATTTTAGCTTTATAGTGTTACACTTGTTCCCTGCTATCATAGCAGGGTCTTTTCACACCAAAATAATTTTAGGAAAGTTCCTTGTTAAAACTAAGGAGGAATAACATGAGTCAAAAGGTAACACAAACCGTAGAAGATTTAGTGATACCTATTTTAGAAGAATTAGGTCTTGAACTAGTTGATGTTGAGTATGTCAAAGAGGGTAAGAATTGGTTTCTACGTGTTTTTATCGATTCTCCCAAGGGAATTGATATTGAGGAATGTGGAGTAGTAAGTGAACGATTAAGTGAAAAGCTTGATGAAATTGATCCTATTCCATACAACTACTTCCTTGAAGTGTCCTCACCTGGGGCAGAACGTCCATTGAAAAAGGAAAAGGATTTCCATAATTCATTAGGTAAACAAGTCTATATCAAAACTTATGAGCCATTAGATGGTGAAAAGGTTTTTGAAGGTGAATTAACTTCTTTTGATGGAAATACTGTAACAATTACAGTTACGATTAAAACGAGAAAGAAAGCTATTGAAATACCATACGAAAAGATTGCAAGTGCAAGGCTAGCTGTAACTTTCAACTAATTATTTTGCCATTAAAGTAAGAATAAAGGGGGATGTAATACGAATGAGTAGTGAACTTTTAGATGCCTTAACATTACTCGAAAAAGAAAAGGGCATAAGTAGTGATGTATTAATCGAGGCAATTGAAGCTGCTTTGATATCTGCTTATAAGCGTAATTTCAATCAGGCACAAAACGTCAGAGTAGATTTAAATCTTGAAAATGGCTCTATGAGAGTATTTGCAAGGAAAGATGTTGTAGATGAAGTATATGATTCACGTCTTGAAATTTCTATTGATGAAGCCAGATTAATTAACCCGAATTATCAAGTCAATGATGTACTTGAAATTGAAGTTACGCCAAAGGACTTCGGGCGCATTGCTGCTCAAACAGCAAAGCAAGTAGTTACCCAGCGTGTTAGAGAAGCAGAGCGAGGCGTAATTTATTCGGAGTTTATGGATCGCGAAGATGACATTATGACTGGTATTGTTCAGCGCCTTGATTCAAAATTCATTTATGTAAGCTTAGGTAAAATTGAAGCCCTTTTACCTGCAAATGAACAAATGCCGAATGAGAAGTATAAGCCTCATGACCGCATAAAGGTTTACATAACAAAAGTTGAAAAAACAACAAAAGGACCTCAAATCTTCGTTTCTAGAACTCACCCTGGTCTTTTGAAAAGATTATTTGAAATAGAAGTACCAGAAATTTATGACGGTACTGTAGAGATTAGGTCGGTTGCTAGAGAAGCGGGAGACAGATCGAAAATTTCTGTGCATTCTGATAATGAAGAGGTTGATCCAGTAGGTTCATGTGTAGGACCAAAAGGTCAACGTGTCCAGGCTATAGTCAATGAACTTAAAGGTGAGAAGGTTGATATAGTGAGATGGTCAGAAGATCCAGTTGTTTTTGTGGCAAATGCTTTAAGTCCTTCTAAAGTTCTAGATGTAATGGTTAATGAAGCTGAGAAAGCAACAACAGTTGTTGTTCCAGATTATCAACTTTCGTTAGCTATTGGAAAACGTGGTCAAAATGCACGTTTAGCTGCAAAGCTTACGGGCTGGAAGATAGATATTAAGAGCCAATCAGAAGCAGAAGAATCCGGTATTTTTCCAAGAGAGGGTATTTCTCTCTTTGAAGAGGAAAACGATGACACTGATGATACATTCGATTTACATTTAAAAGAAATCGAGTGAGAGGTGATATAAAATGGTAACTCGTAAAAAAGTTCCGTTACGTAAATGTGTGGCTAGTGGTGAAATGAAAACGAAAAAAGAGTTAGTAAGAATTGTACGTTCCAAAGAGGGCGAGGTATCTATTGACCCAACAGGCAAGAAGGCCGGAAGGGGAGCTTACATTAGCTTAGATAAAGACCTTATTTCACTAGCTAAAAAGAAAAACATTCTTGCAAACCAATTAAAAGTATCAATTCCTGATGAGTTATACGATGAATTAATTCAACTGGCTGATAAGGAGAATATTGCAGGAAATGAGTAATAAAGAATGGATGTCATTGTTAGGTCTTTCCAGTCGAGCAAGAAGAATCGTTTCAGGTGAAGAACTAGTTATCAAGGAAGTTCGTAATTCACGTGCAAAGCTAGTTTTATTATCGGAGGATGCATCAGCAAATACTACAAAAAAAATTAGTGACAAATGTACCTATTATCAAATACCACTTCGCACTGTAAATGATCGTTACATCCTAGGTCAAGCGATTGGAAAAGATGCTAGAGTAGTTGTTGCTGTTACCGACAGTGGGTTTGCCAATAAATTGATGTCTTTGCTCGATTAATTTATTTGGGGGTGAACATATGAGTAAAATGAGAGTTTATGAATATGCAAAAAAACAAAACATCTCAAGCAAAGAAATAATTTCTAAGTTAAAAGAAATGGACATCGAGGTTAATAATCATATGGCGACAATAGAAGATGATGTAGTGATAAAGTTAGATGAAACTTATAATAAGAAAACGGAAGCCGGAAAGCCTGTTGAAGATAAGGCTAAAGGGAGTACAAAACAAAAACCTGTAGCAAAATCATTTGATGATGAAGATGATGTTACCCCTGTTAAAAAAGTGGAGCCAATCAAAAAGGCAGCACCAAAGCAAACAGATAGTAAAAAGGGTGCTCAACAAAGCCAACAGGTAGAGAAAAAAGTATTTAACAAGAATAAAAATAAGAACAATAACAACAATAAAAACAAGTATAATCAACACCAAAATCAACAGGCTGCTCCAAAGAAGCCTGAAAAGAAATTACCAGAAAAAATTACATTCGTTGGCTCCCTAACAGTAGGCGAGTTGGCAAAAGAGTTAGGGAAAGAACCTTCTGAAATCATTAAGAAGCTACTTATGCTTGGTGTTATGGCTACGATTAACCAAGACTTAGACAAAGATACAATTGAGTTAATCGCAGGTGAATATGGCGTTCAAGTAGAAGAAGAAATTGTATACGAAAAAACAGAGTTTGAAGGATATATTAATGAAGAAAAACCTGAAGACCTAGTTGAACGTCCAGCTGTTGTTACAATAATGGGGCACGTTGACCACGGTAAAACAACATTACTTGACTCTATCCGTAATACAAAGGTTACAGAAGGTGAAGCTGGAGGGATTACTCAGCATATTGGTGCTTACCAAATTGTCCAAAGTGGCAAGAAAATTACATTCCTTGATACACCAGGGCACGCTGCATTCACGACAATGCGCGCAAGGGGTGCTCAAGTAACAGATATTACAATTCTTGTTGTAGCAGCGGATGATGGTGTAATGCCACAAACAGTTGAGGCGATTAATCACGCGAAAGCTGCAGAGGTACCAATTATCGTTGCTGTTAATAAAATGGATAAACCGTCAGCAAATCCTGACCGTGTAATGCAAGAACTAACAGACCATGGCTTAGTTCCAGAGGCTTGGGGTGGAGAAACGATTTTTGTACCACTATCTGCTTTAACAGGAGAAGGAATTGACTCACTTATTGAGATGATCCTTTTAGTTACCGAGGTTGAAGAGTTAGTAGCTAATCCAAATGCTAATGCTACAGGTACAGTTATTGAAGCTCAGCTTGATAAAGGTAGAGGTTCAGTTGCTACACTTCTAGTTCAAAACGGAACATTACGTGTAGGTGATCCTATCGTTGTAGGTAACACATTTGGACGTGTACGTGCAATGGTTAACGATCTTGGGCGCAGAGTTAAAGAAGCAGGTCCGTCTACACCTGTTGAAATAACAGGATTAAATGATGTACCACAAGCAGGAGATCAGTTCCTTGTATTTGATGATGAGAAAACTGCTCGTTCTGTAGGGGAAGCTAGACTTCAAAAACAGCTTGTTGAACAACGTGGTTCAGGAAACCGTGTAAGCCTTGAGGATTTATTTGAGCAAATCAAACAAGGTGAAATGAAAGAAATTAACCTAATTGTTAAAGCTGATGTTCAAGGATCTACAGAGGCATTAGCAGCATCTTTACAAAAGATTGATGTTGAAGGCGTTAAGGTTAAAATCATTCATACAGGTGTAGGTGCAATTACTGAATCAGATATTATACTAGCTTCTGCTTCAAATGCGATTGTAATTGGATTTAACGTTCGTCCTGATGCTGGTGCAAAGAGAACTGCGGATGTTGAAAACGTAGATATTCGTTTACACCGTATTATTTATAAAGCAATTGAAGAAATTGAGGCTGCAATGAAAGGTATGCTTGACCCAGAATTCCAAGAAAAAGTAATTGGTCAAGCAGAAGTTCGTAATACTTTCAAGGTTTCAAAAGTTGGAACCATTGCTGGTTGTTATGTAACTGAAGGTAAAATCACTCGTGATAGTGGCGTGCGCCTCATTCGTGATGGAGTCGTTATTTTTGAAGGTGAAATTGATACATTAAAACGCTTTAAAGATGACGTGAAGGAAGTTGCACGTAACTATGAATGTGGAATTACCATTACGAAATTCAATGATATCAAAGAGGGAGATATCATGGAGGCGTTCGTTATGGAAGAAATTGAGCGTGCGTAATGAATGATAGGGTATGTAGAGTGTGAATGCATAATCTACGATGCTCATTCCTTAAAGGAAAAACGAGCTGTTTTGCAGAGGATTATAACTCGGCTTAGACAGAAATATAATATTACAGTGTCGGAAGTTGATTTTCAGGATACATGGCAACGAACAAAGCTTGCCATGGCAGTTGTTTCGTCAAGTCGAAAAACAACTGAAATAGAATTGAACCATGCCATAGGCATGATTGATTCCTTCCCTGAAATTGAACGAACGATTACAGAATTTGAATGGCTTTAACTTTACTTAAGCAGGCGCATTTGATTTGAGGTGATGAAAAATGAGTTTACGACCTACTCGTGTGGGAGAACAAATGAAAAAAGAATTAGGTGAGATCATTGGACGTAAAATCCAAGACCCTAGGATTGGATTTGTGACTGTTACAGATGTTGAGGTAACTGGAGACTTGCAGCAGGCCAAAGTGTTTATTTCGGTTCTTGGAGATGATGAGCAGAAGGAAAATACGTTAAAAGGTCTTGCAAAAGCTAAAGGATTTATCCGTTCTGAAATTGGTCAGCGTATACGTCTAAGAAAAACACCTGAAATTTCATTTGAATTCGACGAATCCATCAATTATGGAAATAGAATTGATACATTACTTCATGAAATTAATAAACAATCCAATCAAGATTGATTGATAAGGGGATAGGCTTTAGAGTCTATCCTTTTATTCGTAAAGTTCCCCTTAAAAGAAAATGTTTGTCAAACCACATTGTTGTTATTCGCTAAAATTCACTCGCTTTCCGCGGGCGATTCGGGGAGCCTCCTCGGAGCACAGCTCCTGTGGGGTCTCCCCTGAACCGTTCTCCCGCAGGAGTCTCGTGAATTTTAGCGAATAACTGTACTCTGAATTAGTTATAGCTGGCTGTGGTTATAACACTTTATTATAAATGGGAGTCAAAACTACGAGACTCCTGCGGGAAATGCAGTAGACGTGAGACCCCGCAGAGAGTGAAACGGAACGAGGAGGCTCACGTACTGCCCGCGGAAAGCGAGTGGTTTTGACTCCCATTTATCAACCAAACCTTTAACACAGCCGTTTGTATTCAAGACTTAAGGAGCTGTTTCGTAAGCATGGATGGTATACTTTTATTAAATAAGCCTAAGGGGATGACATCCCATGATTGTGTTTTTAAAGTAAGGAAGTTATTGAAAATAAAAAAGGTGGGACATACTGGTACGCTAGATCCGGATGTTACTGGAGTGCTGCCAATCTGTGTAGGGAGAGCAACAAAGGTTGTTGAGTACATTACTGGTGCGGATAAGACATATGAGGGAGAAGTCACAATTGGCTTTTCAACTACGACTGAAGATGCCTCAGGTGAAGTAGTAGAACGAAAAACAGTGAATGAAACCTTTACCAAGGAACAAATTGAAGAAACTCTCCGGTCTTTAACGGGAAGGATTACGCAAACACCACCCATGTACTCAGCAGTTAAAGTCAATGGTAAGCGGCTTTATGAGTATGCAAGACAAGGAATTGAGGTTGAAAGACCCTCAAGACAGATTACTATCTCAGAACTAGTATTATTAGATAATCGCCAGCTTTTTGAAAGTAATGATGGGACACTTTCTTTTCGCTTTCGTGTCACAGGCAGCAAGGGAACTTATGTTAGAACTCTTGCGGTAACAATAGGAGAAAAATTAGGTTATCCAGCACATATGTCAGATCTAGTTCGAACTGCATCAGGGCAATTCTATCTAGAAAACTGTTTATCATTTGCAGAAATCGAAGAACTAATTCAATTAGGAGACATTAATCAGGCATTGTATCCGATTGAAGCAGCACTTTCTCATTTGCCGAATCTAACAATTAATGATAAAGTAGCAGGGAAAGTACAAAATGGGGCAGTACTTGCCATTCCGGAAGAGCTATCGTCATTACAAAGCGGAGAACCATTCACAATATTGAATGAGGCAGGGGATACGATTGCAATTTATGAAAAGCATCCTAGCAAACCCAATGTAATGAAGCCGGTAAAGGTATTAGTAAATGCTCAAGAACTAAAAGCATAGCTAGGTGAAAAATACGTGAAAATTATTTATATATCTCATCCACACCAATTAAGTAAGAAAGAACTCCCAAACACAGTTTTAGCATTAGGTTATTTTGATGGAGTACATAAAGGTCATCAATCTGTTATAAAGGAAGCTATAAATATTGCAGCCCATCATCAATTTTCTAGTGCGGTAATGACTTTTAACCCTCATCCATCTGTTGTTCTTGCTAATGGAAGGAAAAAGGTGGACCTACTAACTACTATTGAAGAGAAAGCAGCTATTATCGAGGAATTAGGAATTGATATCCTATATATCGTTACCTTTAATGAAGAATTTGCCAATTTATTACCACAAGAATTCGTAGATGATTACATTATTGGGCTAAATGTAAAGCATGTTGTAGCAGGCTTTGATTTTAGCTATGGTAGATTAGGAAAAGGGACAATGGAAACACTTCCTTTTCACTCTCGTGGTGAATTTGAACAAACAACTATTGAAAAACAAACTCACGGTGAGATGAAAATTAGTTCAACTTTAATTAGACAACTTATTAATAGTGGTCAAATTGCTGAGGTATATAATTTGTTAGGCAGATATTTCACACACACTGGAAAAGTTGTTCATGGTGATAAAAGAGGTAGAACGATAGGCTTTCCTACAGCAAACCTTGATGTAAAAGAAGGATATATTACTCCCCCAGTTGGAGTTTATGCTGTAAGAGTGTGTGTAAGTTCAATTTGGTATTATGGAGTGTGTAATATTGGTTTTAAACCAACCTTCCATAAGGATAAAAAGGTACCTACAATTGAAGTACACATTTTTAATTTTGATGAGTCTATATACGACCAACAAATTACTATTGAATGGCACACGCGAATTAGATCAGAGAAAAAGTTTGCCAATGTTGAAGAATTAGTGAAGCAAATTAATGAAGATAGAGAGGAAACGAAGCTCTATTTTGAGAAAATGTCACACGAGACTTGCTTTTTAAGATAAAAAGTTGTATTCTAATAAACGTACTATAGAACCGTTGCTTGGCAGGTCGAATCACCAACGCTTGCTCGGTAATAGGGGATTACACTATTAGGAGGTGAAATAGGATGGCTATCACACAAGAGCGCAAGAATGAACTAATCAGTGAATACAGAACACACGAAACTGATACTGGATCTCCAGAAGTTCAAATTGCTGTCCTAACTGAGGATATTAATAACTTAAACGAACACTTACGTACTCACAAGAAGGACCATCATTCACGTCGTGGTCTATTGAAGATGGTTGGTAAACGTCGTAATTTACTAAACTACCTTCGTAACAAAGACGTAACTCGTTACCGTGAACTTATTACTAAACTTGGTTTACGTAGATAATGTAAAGAAAAGCGGGAGAATTCCCGCTTTTTTATTAGCATATTTTTATGGTACATATTCCGGTTATAATTTGATATGTTGAATAACTTTTGTCCATACTATACATAAAATATAATTTTAACTATAGTTGTTAATAATGAAAAGAGAACAATGATCAAACAATCATCGTTTTTTTATAGATAAAATACTTATAATATTCTTAAGAATGTACATATAGAGAGGGGTACAAAATATGGATCAAGGAAAACAATTATTTTCCACTGAGTGGGCTGGTCGTGAGCTTACTGTTGAAATTGGCCAATTAGCTAAGCAAGCAAGTGGTTCAGTATTAGTACGTTATGGTGAAACTGTCGTATTAAGTACTTCAACCGCTTCAAAAGAACCAAAAAATTTAGATTTCTTCCCATTAACTGTTAACTATGAGGAACGCTTGTATGCAGTGGGTAAAATCCCTGGTGGTTTTATTAAACGTGAAGGAAGACCGAGTGAAAAAGCAATTTTAGCTAGTAGACTGATTGATCGACCTATACGCCCTTTATTTGCTGATGGATTCCGTAATGAGGTTCAGGTAATCAGCATTGTTATGAGTGTGGATCAAAACTGTTCATCTGAAATGGCTGCAATGTTTGGATCTTCTTTATCATTATGTGTATCGGATATTCCATTTGAAGGGCCGATCGCAGGGGTTATTGTAGGAAGAATTAACAATGAGTTTGTTATTAATCCAACCGTTGAACAATTAGAAAAGAGTGACATTCATTTAGTAGTAGCAGGAACAAAGGATGCTATTAACATGGTGGAAGCTAGAGCAGATGAGGTTCCTGAAGAGGTAATGCTAGAAGCAATCATGTTCGGACACGAAGAAATTAAAAAGTTAATTGCTTTCCAAGAAAAAATTATGGAAACAGTTGGTGTAGAAAAAAGAGAAATTCAATTATATGAAGTAGACAAGAACTTAGAGCAATCAGTACGTGAACTAGCAGAAAAAGATATTAACAGCGCTGTTCAGGTTCATGAAAAGCATGCTAGAGAAGATGCGATTAGTGAAGTGAAGGCAGCTGTCATTGCAAAATATGAAGAACAAGAAGCCGATGATCAAACGCTTAAGCAAGTTAAAGAGATTTTAGGTAAACTTGTTAAAGAAGAAGTTCGTCGACTAATTACGGTAGAGAAAATTAGACCAGATGGTAGAAAGCCAGATGAAATTCGCCCATTATCTTCAGAGATTGGTTTATTGCCACGTACACATGGTTCAGGTCTATTTACAAGAGGTCAAACACAGGCTTTAAGTATTTGTACCTTAGGTGCGTTAGGTGATGTTCAGATTTTGGACGGGCTTGGGATTGAAGAATCCAAGCGTTTTATGCATCATTATAACTTCCCGTTATTCAGTGTAGGTGAAACTGGACCTATGAGAGGACCAGGTCGTAGAGAAATCGGCCACGGTGCACTGGGTGAACGTGCGCTTGAGCCAGTTATTCCATCCGAAAAGGATTTCCCATATACTATACGTTTAGTTTCAGAAGTATTAGAGTCAAATGGTTCTACTTCTCAAGCAAGTATTTGTGCAAGTACGTTAGCAATGATGGATGCTGGAGTTCCTATTAAGGCACCAGTGGCTGGTATTGCAATGGGACTTATTAAAAAAGATGAACATTATACAGTTCTTACAGATATTCAAGGAATGGAAGACCACCTTGGCGATATGGACTTTAAAGTGGCTGGAACTTCAAATGGTGTAACTGCCATCCAAATGGATATCAAAATTGAAGGATTGTCTAAACAAATTTTAGAAGAAGCATTATTACAGGCTAAAACAGGTCGTATGGAAATTCTAGAATCAATGTTACGTACAATCAATGAACCAAAACAAGAATTATCTAAATATGCTCCAAAAATCTTAACGATGAAAATCAATCCTGATAAAATTCGTGATGTTATTGGACCAAGCGGTAAACAAATCAATAAGATTATTGATGAGACAGGTGTTAAAATTGACATTGAACAAGATGGTACAGTCTTCATTTCATCAGTAGACCAAGAAATGAATGAAAAAGCGAAGAAGATTATTGAGGATATTGTACGTGAAGTTGAAGTTGGACAAATGTATCTTGGAAAAGTTAAGCGAATTGAAAAGTTTGGTGCATTTGTAGAGTTGTTTAGTGGGAAAGATGGTTTAGTTCATATCTCGGAGCTTGCTGAAGAAAGAGTAGGCAAAGTGGAGGATGTTGTCTCAATTGGAGATGAGATTCTTGTGAAGGTTATGGAGATCGACAAACAAGGACGTGTCAACCTATCACGCAAGGTTGTATTACGTGAACAAAAAGAAAAACAAGAGTCTTAATTGGGACCTGGTAACCCCAGGTCTTTTTTTCTGTTAATTTAAAGTGAAATTAATTGCTTACATAATTTTGTGTGATTTAGTAAGTATGTAATAAAATTCTTCCTTTCAACGAAAACTAAAGTATCCTATACCGTGAAATACTTTAAAGGAGGAAGAGTTAGATGCGAAAGCAACTCATAACAATTACAGTACTTATGGCTATGTGTTTAATTCTCTATGGAGAAGTTAAACAACCAATATTAGTTGAAGCGGAAGATATCAAGCAAGATTCCTTATATAAGGAAATAGTTGATAATGCATCACGATATGAGATACCGGCAATTGATGCAAAGATTGACCCAGTTTGGAAAGCAACTCCTGGTTATAATGGTCTCAAAGTTGATATTGAAGCTTCTTATAAAAAAATGAAAAAAGATGGTGTATTTGATGAGGCGAAGTTAGTCTTGAAACAAATAGAACCAAATGTAAAATTAAAAGACTTACCAGCTGAACCTATATATCGAGGGAACCCAGAAAAGAAGATGGTTTCATTTATTATTAATGTTGCTTGGGGAAATGAGTATATACCAAGCATGCTTGAAACCCTAAAAAAGCACAATGTAAAAGCATCTTTTTTCCTTGAAGGAAGATGGGTTAAGGAAAATCCTGAAATTGCTAAAATGATAAGTGATGCTGGTCATGAAATAGGCAATCACTCCTATACTCATCCAGATTTAAAAACGCTTCCAGCAGAACAAGTTCGTGAGCAATTAGCGAAGACAAATAAAGTTATTGAAGCAACGATTGGAAAGCAACCTAGGCTTTTCGGACCACCAAGTGGGAGCTTTCGACCCGAGGTCGTTAAAATCGCATCTGAGTCAAATATGAGGACAATCCTTTGGAGTGTTGATACAATAGATTGGCAAAGGCCGCAGCCAAGTGTAATTATTAATCGAGTGATAGGGAAAATTCATCCTGGTGCACTCGTTTTAATGCATCCAACCGAATCTACTGCATCAGCTCTAGAGACATTGATTCTATCACTTAAAAAGAAGGAATACTCTATTAGTAATGTATCCACTTTGCTAAGTGAAGAGAGGTTAAGCGAATAACATTTGAATTAAAAATAGAAGGTCTATGTCAGGAGGCAATACATTGATTAAAAAGTACACATGCAATAACGGCGTACGTATTGTATTAGAAAATATCCCTACCGTCCGTTCAGTCGCAATCGGTGTTTGGATTGGAACTGGATCAAGAAATGAAACGAGCCAAAATAATGGAATTTCACATTTTCTAGAGCATATGTTCTTCAAAGGAACCAGCACACGTTCTGCTAGAGAAATCGCTGAGTCCTTTGATAGTATTGGTGGACAAGTAAATGCTTTCACATCAAAGGAGTATACATGCTATTACGCAAAGGTTCTTGATGAACATTCTAGCTATGCTTTAGAAGTACTTGCTGATATGTTTTTCAACTCAACATTTGACGAGGAAGAGCTTAAAAAGGAAAAGAATGTAGTTTATGAAGAAATTAAAATGTATGAAGATACACCTGATGACATTGTTCATGACTTATTAAGCAAGGCAACATACGAACAGCATCCACTAGGATATCCAATTCTGGGAACAGACTCAACACTTGAAACTTTTAATGGCGATTCCCTAAGGCAATATATGAAAGAAACATACATTCCAGAGAATGTCGTTGTATCAGTTGCTGGTAATATTGATGAAGGTTTTATTAAGGAAATTGAAAACTACTTTGGTACTTTTACTTCTGATCATAAAAAACAAGTGTTTGAAAAGCCAAGTTTTCATTCAAATCGTGTTGCAAGGAAAAAGGATACAGAACAAGCCCACTTATGTATTGGCTTTGACGGGCTTCAAGTTGGAGATAAAGACATCTATAATTTAATTGTGTTAAATAATATCCTTGGTGGTAGTATGAGCAGTCGTTTATTCCAAGAAGTTCGTGAGCAACGCGGATTAGCTTATTCTGTTTTCTCCTATCATTCCTCTTATCAAGACAGCGGAATGCTTACGGTCTATGGAGGAACTGGAAGTAATCAATTAGATTTGTTATTTGAAACAATCCAGTCGACTCTAGATAAATTAAAAAATGATGGTATTACGACAAAGGAGCTCAGAAACAGCAAGGAGCAAATGAAGGGTAATCTAATGCTTAGTCTAGAGAGCACAAATAGTAGGATGAGTCGAAACGGAAAGAATGAATTATTACTAAAACAACATAGAACACTTGATGAAATCATTGAAAAACTAAATTTAGTTAATGAAGATAGCGTGAATGAACTATCTAATCGTATCTTTACAGATAATTATTCTGCAGCCTTAATTGGTCCAAATGATCAATTACCTAAAGGAATGTAAATCTCTCCATTTACTTCTAAATAATGGACTACTTCGATAGTATATATTAATGACTATCGAGGAGGAATCAATATGAGGCTTAGCGAATTAAGTGGCAAGGAAATAGTTGATGTTAAGAGAGCAGAACGCCTTGGAGTATTAGGGCAAACTGATCTAGAAATTAACGAGCAAACGGGGCAAATTAACGCGTTAATTATCCCATCATTAAAGTGGTTTGGTTTTAGAAAACAAGGGAATGAAGTAAGAGTTCCTTGGAAACATATTAAAAAAATTGGTGCAGACATGATTATTATTGATATTCCTGATGAATATACGGCAAATAAAAACTTTAGTGAATAAAAACTTGGAAAATTGACCTTTAGTGGTCAATTTTTTTTGTCCTCTTTTAATTCTCCTGAACACCTCGACTTTCTATTCACCGATTATGTGCGTTTCTCATAAGATGTTTAAGTAAATGAAATTGTTTTGGAAGATTTTTATAAAAGAGAAGGTGAAAACATGTTAACTGGTATGCACATTGCTGTTATTGGCGGGGATGCAAGGCAGTTAGAAGTTATTCGCAAATTATTAGAATTAGATGCGAAGATTTCGTTAATCGGCTTTGATCAATTAGATCATGGTTTCACAGGTGCTTCGAAAGAGCAAATTGATGAAGTTGATTTTTCAGATATAGATGCAATGATTCTGCCTGTTCCTGGAACGAACGGTGAGGGGCAAGTTGAAACGATATTTTCTAATGAAAAAGTAATCCTAACAGAAGAAATTGTTGCAAAGACACCTGAACATTGTGTTATTTTTTCCGGCATAAGTAACAGTTATTTAGATTCAATTGTAAATAAGAATAACAGAAAGCTTGTTAAGTTATTTGAGCGGGACGATGTTGCAATCTATAATTCCATCCCGACTGTTGAAGGAACCATAATGATGGTTATTCAGCACACCGATATAACAATTCACAATTCAAAGGTGGTCGTACTCGGTCTTGGAAGAGTTGGAATGAGTGTTGCTCGGACATTTAGCGCACTAGGAGCAAAGGTCAAAGTTGGAGCTAGAAAGTCAGAGCATATCGCTCGAATCACTGAGATGGGGTTAGAGCCTTTTCATTTAGATGAATTATCGGAAAAAGTAACAGATGCTGATGTGTGTATAAATACAATCCCACATCTTATTGTAACGGCCAGTGTTATTTCCAAAATGCCTGCTCATACCCTTATCGTCGACCTTGCTTCTAAGCCAGGTGGAACAGATTTTAGGTATGCAGAGAAACGTGGGATCAAGGCATTATTAGCACCAGGTCTTCCTGGTATAGTTGCACCTAAAACGGCTGGTCAAATTGTTGCCAATGTTTTGTCACAAATCCTTTTAGAGCACCATAAAAGAGAGGAGAATTAATATGAAATTTAAGGGGAAGCGTATTGGTTTTGGTTTAACAGGTTCTCATTGTACGTATGACGAAGTAATGCCAGAAATAGAGAAGCTTGTAAAAGAAGGTGCGGATGTATTACCTGTTGTTTCAAACACAGTTAAAACGACGACAACACGTTTCGGTAAAGGCGAAGATTGGATTAAACGGGTAGAAGAGATTACCGGTAATAAAGTGATAGATTCAATCGTTGCCGCCGAACCACTTGGTCCAAAAATCCCTCTAGATTGTATGGTTATTGCACCATTTACTGGGAATTCAATGAGCAAGTTTGCAAATGCAATGACAGACTCTCCTGTCTTAATGGCTGCTAAAGCAACACTAAGAAATCTAAGTCCAGTTGTACTTGGAATATCTACAAACGATGCTCTAGGGTTAAATGGTGTAAATTTAATGCGATTAATGGCTACGAAAAATATCTATTTTATCCCTTACGGCCAAGATGCACCGATGAAAAAGCCAAACTCGATGGTCGCGCGTATGGGATTGCTTCAAGACACTGTACTTGCTGCAATGGAAGGTAAGCAACTGCAGCCTGTTATTATTGAGAAATTTCGAGATAGCGAATAAGAAATTGAACTGTTACAATAAGAAGAGAAGAATGATTTTATTTATGTAGTAAAATTCTTCTCTTCTTTACTACGTGAATATGATAAAATATATTTTACTGGTAAAAAATGAACAACGTTTATTTTTGATTTTTGGAGGGGTAATAATTATGGCACAACCGAATGGGTTACATGTAGCAGTAGTTGGAGCAACCGGTGCAGTAGGTACACAAATGATTCAAACTCTGGAAAGCCGAGACTTCCCTATTGCTAAACTTACACTTTTATCTTCAGAACGCTCCGCAGGAAAAACAGTACGTTTCAAAGGCAAAGACCTAGTTGTGGAAGCAGCCACTCCGGAAAGCTTCAATGGGGTAGATATTGCTTTATTTAGTGCTGGAGGAAGTGTATCAAAAGAATTAGCGCCAGAGGCTGTAAAGCATGGTGCTATTGTTATAGATAATACAAGTGCATTTAGAATGGATAAGGATGTACCTTTAATCGTACCTGAAGTAAATGAAGCAGAGCTTAAAAATCATAATGGAATAATTGCTAATCCAAATTGTTCAACAATACAAATGGTCGTAGCACTTGAACCAATTAGACAAAAATTCGGATTAAAAAATATAATTGTATCCACATACCAAGCAGTGTCAGGTGCTGGAGATGCAGCTATTACAGAATTAAAAGATCAGGCTCAAGCAATCTTGGAGGGAAGAGAATTTACTCCTCAAGTATTGCCTGTTAAGTCTGACAAAAAGCATTACCAAATTGCCTTTAATGCTATTCCTCAAATTGATAAATTTGAAGACAATGGTTTTACAACAGAAGAAATGAAAATGATCAATGAAACTAAAAAGATTATGACTTATCCTGGGTTGCACGTAGCAGCTACTTGCGTTCGACTACCAGTTGTAACAGGGCACTCTGAGTCGGTGTATATTGAAATCGATGAAGAAAATGTGTCAGCAGCTGATATTAAGGAGTTACTAAGCAAAGCTCCTGGGGTTGTATTACAGGATGATCCTTCGCAACAGCTTTACCCAATGCCAGCTGATTGTGTAGGGAAAAATGATGTGTTTGTTGGTAGAATTCGTAAAGACTTAGATCGTCCTACTGGTTTTCACATGTGGATCGTTTCAGATAACCTTTTAAAAGGTGCTGCGTGGAACTCAGTTCAAATTGCAGAAAGCTTAGTAAAACTCGGTTTAGTAAAATAAATAATTAGTAGTGTCGTAAAGACTTATTAATTATATGGGGTGTAAATATGAACATCATCGTCCAAAAATTTGGTGGAACATCTGTAAAGGATGAGAAAACAAGACATTTAGCTAGAAAGCATATACAAAATGCACTGGACGAAGGAAACAAAGTAGTTGTTGTTGTTTCGGCGATGGGTCGATTAGGTGATCCATATTCAACAGATACCTTACTAGGTTTAATTGACAACAATCTTACAAAGGTTAGTAATCGTGAAATAGATATGCTTTTATCTTGTGGAGAAATTATTTCAAGTGTTGTGTTTTCCGAAATGCTAAATAGTCATGGTATTAAAGCTACAGCTCTAACTGGAGCACAAGCTGGTTTCCGAACATCAGATGACTATACAAATGCGAAAATTATTGATATGAAATGTGATCGTCTCCAAACTGAACTGGAGGAACACGACGTTGTTGTTGTGACTGGTTTTCAGGGAGTAGCTAAGAATGGGGACGTTACCACAATAGGCAGGGGTGGAAGTGATACTTCTGCTGCAGCGCTGGGGGCAGCGTTAAATGCAAAATGGATTGATATTTTTACAGACGTTGAGGGAGTAATGACTGCAGACCCTAGAATCGTAGAAGATGCCAGACCGCTATCTGTTGTAACTTATACTGAGATTTGTAACATGGCCTATCAAGGAGCAAAAGTTATTCACCCTAGGGCTGTAGAAATTGCAATGCAAGCAAATGTTCCTATCCGTGTAAGATCAACCTATTCCGATTTGCCTGGAACGCTTGTCACTTCTATTGAAAAAGGAAGCAAAGGTAGAGATGTTAAGGAAAGGTTAATTACTGGAATTGCGCATGTTTCAGGTGTAACACAAATAAAGGTTCAAGCTAGTAAAGGTCAATATGATTTACAAACGAAAGTATTTAAAGCTATGGCTAATGCGAAAATTAGCGTTGATTTCTTTAATATCACACCAAATGGTGTTGTGTATACAGTATCAGGTGAGATGACTGAAAAGGCAATTGATGTATTGAAAAACCTTGGGTACGAACCTCTGGTTACAAGAAATTGTGCTAAGGTCTCAACTGTTGGAGCAGGCATGAACGGTGTTCCAGGAGTTACCTCTAAAATTGTAACTGCCTTGTCAGATCAAGGAATTCAAATACTACAATCTGCAGACAGCCATACGACTATTTGGGTTTTAGTAAAACAAGAGGATATGACAAAAGCTGTTAATGCATTGCATAAAGCTTTTCAACTATCAGAGGAGACTCAAAATACTAGTAATACTGGAATTTAAAAAGGGGGCAGGGGAAACGAATGATTAATTTCGGAAAAGTATCAACAGCAATGGTTACACCATTTGATAAAAAAGGAAATATTGACTTTAACAAGACAACTCAACTCGTTAACCATTTAATTCAGAATGGCACAGACTCATTAGTAGTAGCAGGTACTACAGGTGAATCACCAACTTTGTCTTCTGAAGAAAAGGTTGCACTCTTTAAACATGTTGTAAAAGTAGTCGATGGAAGAATTCCAGTTGTTGCTGGGACAGGAAGTAATAACACTTATGCTTCTGTTGAATTAACAAAAAAAGCTCAGGAAGCTGGAGTAGACGCAATTATGATCGTAGCTCCATACTACAATAAACCTAATCAAGAGGGTCTTTATCAGCATTTTAAAGTAATTGCAGAGAGTACAACACTTCCTGTCATGCTATATAACATCCCAGGACGTTCTGTCGTAAATATATCTGTAGATACCATTGTTAAGCTTTCAAAATTACCTAATGTGGTTGCTGTTAAAGAGGCAAGTGGTAATTTAGATGCTATGACAGAAATTATTGCAAATACAGATAAAGACTTTAAACTTTACAGTGGAGATGACGGTTTAACACTACCGGTATTATCTGTTGGTGGTAATGGTGTTGTTTCTGTTGCTTCACACATTGTAGGTCAGGAGATGCAAGAAATGATTGCTGCTTTTGAAACAGGAGATGTGTCAAAAGCTGCGAAAATCCATCAAGCTCTATTACCTCTAGTTAAGGGATTATTTTCTGCGCCGAGTCCTTCACCTGTAAAAACTGCTTTACAATTAAAAGGCTTAGATGTAGGTTCAGTACGTTTACCAATGGTTCCACTAACAGAGCAAGAGCGTACACAACTTCAAAGTTTATTAAAGTAATAAAATATTTAGAGAAGGCACCTTTATAGGTGTCTTTTTAATATTGTTTAAAGAGGAACGACAAAGGTAGTGTAACTATATAGAAACCGAAAATTGGTTGAAGGAGTAGTTAAGCCGCTCCTGAAATATACTTCGCTTTCCGCGGGAAGCAGGCAAGCCTCCTCGTGCTTTGCACTGCGGGATCTAGCCATTGCTTTTCATCCCGCAGGAGTCTACGTATATTTCATCCGCTAAGCTATTACTTTGTACAAAAAATTAGTTAAACACTTATGTTATGTCCCAGCCTCATTTAATTATTGTATAAACCTTTTTAGATTTCTGCTTTAAGAATGAAAATTGCGTTCTCGTTTCATACTACAAGTAACCTTGCTTGAAAGGAGAATGTTACATGACCGAAAAATACATACAATCTGGTGATCAACCTGGTGGAGATGAAACTGATAAAAACGAAACTAAAGGATCGAGTCTTGTTGAGAAGATTCAACAATTAGGACAAACAAATATACCTCAAATGGCAAACGATACAAAAATACATTGCCTAACCATAGTAGGGCAAATCGAAGGCCATATGCAGCTTCCTCCACAGAACAAAACAACTAAATATGAACATGTAATCCCACAAATAGTTGCAATAGAACAAAATCCTAAAATCGAAGGACTATTAGTCATTTTGAATACAGTGGGTGGAGATGTAGAGGCAGGGTTAGCCATTTCAGAAATGCTTGCATCCTTATCTAAACCATCAGTATCTATTGTGCTAGGTGGAGGACACTCAATCGGTGTGCCAATTGCGGTATCGTGTTCACATTCATTTATTGCCGAAACAGCAACAATGACAATCCATCCCGTTCGATTAACAGGACTAGTAATTGGAGTACCCCAAACTTTCGAATATTTAGATAAGATGCAGGAGCGTGTTATAAACTTCGTTACAAAAAACTCCAATATATCGGAGGAAAAGTTTAAAGAATTAATGTTTTCAAAGGGAAATCTAACACGTGATATCGGAACAAATGTTGTTGGTGCTGATGCTGTAAAATATGGTTTGATAGATGAAGTAGGTGGAGTTGGTCAAGCCATTAAAAAGCTAAATGAGTTAATAGAAGAGCGAAATAAATTAAGTGGAAGCGAGCAGATGTTACAATGATTCTCTACACCATGATGCCTGAGGAGCTAGTTTTTCCTATAAATGAAAATGACTTCGGTAAGCAAAGATATGTCGAACTTAATGGTGTTTCGATGCTCGTAAATGAACTTAGCCCACAGTGTTGTGAAATCGTTAGAATTGTAAGTACGGATCCACAACACTATCTAGATGCTCAGTATTCACCAGGACAACGATTGATGATTTCTTTTTCTTAAGTATTGAAAAAGAGAGTCGGGTATGCCACATGACAGAAAAATATGTGATATAATTTAATATGCAATCCTAATAGCAGCCACGTAAGCATGGGCTGCTTTTCTTTATACTAGGCTTGTCCTATTTATTATCCGGTGGGGTGTCTATGGCGAAACAAAAAAGACGTACAAAGAACAAAACTGAATGGAAAAAAACCTTTAAGTTTGAATTGTTAGGTTTAACACTATTAGCTTTAACCTGCATTGGAATTGCCAATCTAGGAGTCGTAGGAAATACGATTGTTGCCTTGTTTCGATTTTTTACTGGCGAATGGTTTATGCTTTGTTTACTAGGCCTTTTACTATTATCTTTTTATATTATCTGGAAACGAACTTGGCCATACTTTTTTACCAGACCCTTAATCGGTACATATTTAATAACGATATCCATTTTGCTGCTGAGTCACGTAACACTATTTAAGCTATTATCTAATGAAGGTGCCTTTGCAAAACCAAGTGTTATTTTGAATACCTGGGAGTTATATTGGTTGGAACAAGCAGGTCAAATCAGTTCTTCTGATTTAGGTGGAGGGATGATAGGAGCCGTTGTTTTCGCTGCCTCTTACTTCTTATTCGATGAGCCTGGAACAAAGATCATAGCCGTTTTACTAATTGTTTGCGGGGTTATTTTAGTAACGGGAAAATCACTTAATGAAACACTAATTAAATTTCTTAGACCAATTGTATCCTTTGTTAAAGGGCAATGGAATGCCTTTACTGAAGATGTTAAAGAATGGTCAATTAATTTAAAGAATAAGAAAAAGTCATCAAAAAGTGCAAAGAAGAAAACACCGAAAAAAGCAACGCCTCAAACAAATATAATTGATGAAGAAAATGAGCTAGAAGAAATCATTGAAGTTGAGGTTGGCGAGCCAGCACAGCCACCTATCATATCAAATTTTGCGGATCGAGCATATGAACCAAAAACAAACAATGCGGAACCTAAAAAAACAATAGCTGAAGAGGTGGTTGATGAGAAAGTTCCACCTATTACTTTTACTGAAGTAGAAAATGTGGATTATGAATTACCTCCTATTCATCTATTAAATGCCCCTAAGCCTACTGACCAGAGTTCTGAGCATGAGAACATCTATGCGAATGCTAGAAAACTAGAAAGAACGTTCCAAAGTTTTGGAGTAAAAGCAAAAGTGACAAAGGTGCATTTAGGACCAGCTGTAACAAAGTACGAGGTATACCCGGACGTAGGTGTGAAAGTAAGTAAGATTGTAAACCTTAATGACGATCTAGCACTTGCGTTAGCTGCAAAAGATATCCGTATAGAGGCACCAATTCCTGGAAAATCAGCTGTCGGTATTGAGGTTCCAAACTCAGAAGTTGCAACTGTATCGCTCCGTGAAGTTCTAGAGGCAAAGGAAAATGATAAACCTGATGCTAAGCTTCTTATTGGACTAGGAAGAGATATCTCAGGTGACGCAGTGTTAGCAGAATTAAATAGGATGCCACACTTACTTGTTGCAGGTGCAACAGGAAGTGGTAAAAGTGTATGTATAAACGGTATAATTACTAGTATCCTAATGAGAGCAAAACCTCATGAAGTAAAAATGATGATGATTGATCCTAAGATGGTAGAATTAAATGTATACAATGGGATACCACATTTACTTGCACCTGTCGTAACAGACCCCAAAAAGGCGTCTCAAGCATTAAAGAAAGTTGTAAATGAAATGGAAAGAAGATATGAGCTTTTTTCACATACAGGTACAAGAAACATAGAAGGCTATAATGATTATATCAAGAGATATAATGATGGAGAAGAAGCGAAGCAACCTTCACTACCTTATATTGTCGTTATAGTGGACGAGCTTGCAGATTTAATGATGGTCGCTTCTTCAGATGTTGAGGATTCAATTACCCGTCTGGCACAAATGGCTAGGGCTGCAGGTATTCATTTAATTATCGCAACCCAAAGGCCTTCAGTGGATGTAATAACAGGTGTAATTAAAGCGAATATCCCATCGAGAATAGCCTTTAGTGTTTCCTCTCAAACGGATTCTAGAACGATTTTAGACATGGGTGGAGCAGAAAAGCTGCTTGGAAGAGGAGATATGTTATTCCTCCCTGTTGGGGCAAATAAGCCTGTTCGTGTTCAAGGAGCCTTTTTATCTGATGATGAGGTTGAGGAAGTGGTAGACTTTGTTATCTCACAGCAAAAGGCTCAGTATCAGCAGGATATGATTCCGCAAGAAGTATCAGAGGTTACCGAAGATGTAGAGGATGATTTATATGATGAGGCTGTCCAACTAATTCTTGAAATGCAGACCGCATCAGTATCCATGCTCCAAAGGCGTTTTAGAATTGGATATACAAGAGCTGCAAGGCTTATTGATGCGATGGAAGCTAGAGGTGTGGTAGGCCCTTATGAAGGTAGTAAACCAAGGGCAGTTCTTATAACAGCTTCAAAGGAAGAACTTGGTAGTTAGAAGTAAGGGTTCGCCCCTTACTTTTTTTGATATTATGAAAACTTTAAGGATAACCCTTTCAAATTTCGACAATAATTTTATTTCCTTATTTATTTCTTGGGTAAAAAGTGGTATAGTATTGTCGATTGAGTACTGCTTGTCTAACGTCCGACATCTATTTTGGTTGAATTGTTCAGAGGGTTGTAGTTATACCTTTCTTTGGGGGTTAAGTCGTGTCTATTAAAACTGATGCTCGTCATTTGTATTTACAAGTGATTGATAAAATAAAAAAAGATATAGAAATTGGGAACTACAAAGAAAAAGAAAAGTTGCCATCAGAATTCTTGTTAGCTAAGCAGCTTGGTGTAAGTCGCGCAACGCTAAGAGAAGCACTAAGAATACTTGAGGAAGAAAATGTTGTTATTAGAAGGCACGGAGTAGGAACGTTTGTAAGTAGTAGGCCTTTATTCTCTTCAGGAATTGAGCAGTTAAATACGGTTACGGATATGATTATCGATGCTGGTATGAAGCCTGGGACGATCTTCTTAACATCCATGACACAGACTGCTACCGAAGAAGATATAAAGCGGTTTCAATGCACTGAAGAAGACGAGTTTGTTTTAATGGAGCGGGTACGAACAGCTAATGGTGACCCTGTAATATATTGCATTGATAAGATACCCAGTAATATTATGAATACTGATTTTTCACATCAAGAGGAATCTTTATTAGATTTTATACATAAGAAGACTGGTAAACATATATCCTATGCGGTTACTCATATTGAACCACTCGGATACCACGAGAAAATTTCTCCGATTTTGGAGTGTGATCCTGAAACTGCATTATTGGTTCTTAAGCAGATGCACTATGATGAAAATGATGAAGCAATCCTTTATTCAATCAACTATTTTAAAGCTGATAAATTTGATTTTTATGTTGTTAGAAAAAGAATTTAATATTTTTTAAAATTATTGAGCATTTTATTTAAGGAGGTGAGGTTTTCTTCGTTCGTTGCACTTTTATTTGACTAGCAAGGTCAAGTTTTTACTTTTGAACTATTGATTTTAAAATTTTTATTAAATTGGGGGTACAATTATGAAAAAAGGTTTAATAGTCTTACTTACATTAGCTTTAGTTAGCTTTCTAGCGGCTTGCGGTGGTGGCAGCGGAGCTAACGATGGACTAAAAGTCGGAATGGTTACAGACGCTGGTACTATTGATGACAAATCATTTAACCAAGGTACATGGGAAGGAATTCTTCAAGCTAAAGAAGAGTTAAAAATTCAAGAAAAATATCTTAAGCCAGCTGGAACAACTGAGGCTGACTACTTAAAAGAAATCGGTAACCTTTATGATGCAGGGTACAAGTTCATCGTTACTCCTGGTTTCAAATTCGAAACGGCCGTATTCCAAGCACAATCTAGATATGAAGATGCTAAATTCGTAATTATTGATGGTGCACCACACTCTGGAGATTATAATCCTGTTGTAAATGATAACACAGTATCAGTATTCTTTACGGAACATGAGTCAGGATTCTTAGCTGGTGTTGCTACTGCGCTTGAACTTAAAGAAGGTGAAGCTGGTTTCATCGGTGGTATGGAAATTCCAGCTGTACAAAAATTTAACTGGGGCTTCCAACAAGGTGTTCAATATGCAAATGAGAACTTAGGCACAAACATTAATATTAAAGCTGAAAACGTTTTATACCAAGGTTCGTTTGATAACGTTGCAGCTGGTGGACAAATTGCGGCTCAAATGTTCGACCGTGGTGTAAACGTAATCTTTACTGCTGCAGGTGGAGTTGGAGTAGGAGCTATCAACGAAGCTAAAAACCGCGCATTAGGTGGAGAACAAGTTTGGATCGTTGGTGTAGACGTTGACCAATATGCTGATGGAATTTATGAAGGCGATAAATCAATCATTTTAACTTCTGCAATGAAAAAGTTAGACCAAGTTGCTTTCGACATGGTTAAAGCTGAAATTGATGGAGAATTCCCTGGTGGAGAAACACTAACTTTTGACGTAACAAATAACGGTGTTGGAATTCCAGAAGAAAATCCAAACTTAAGTGAAGACACAGTAACTCAGGTTAAAGATGTTTTAGAAAAAATTAAATCTGGTGATATCACTGTCTCCGCTGAACAAGGAAATTTATTGAAGTAAAACGAGTGTAGACAAAAGAGACGGTTTCTACCGTCTCTTTTGTAATATTGGATAGACAAAATTTTACTTTAATAGGAATTTACTTTTGAAAAAGGTGAGTGCTACGATGGATTATGTTGTTGAGATGCTAAATATCCGTAAGGAATTCCCTGGGATTGTTGCGAACGATAATATCACCCTAACATTAAGAAAAGGTGAAATTCATGCATTATTAGGTGAAAATGGTGCTGGAAAATCTACTTTAATGGGTGTTCTGTTTGGTATGTATCAACCAGAGCAGGGAGTAGTAAAGGTAAATGGTAGTGAAGTTCGTATCACCAGCCCCAATGTCGCTAACCGATTAGGAATTGGAATGGTTCATCAGCATTTTAAGTTGGTTGAGAACTTTACTGTAACTGAAAATATTATTTTAGGTAGTGAACCGTTAAAAGGCGGACTTGTACTTAATATTGATATGGCTGCAAAAAGAATTGAAGAGTTATCTAAGCATTATGGTTTAAATGTAGATCCTCATGCAAAAATTCAAGATATTTCTGTTGGAATGCAACAAAGGGTAGAGATAATTAAAATGCTCTATCGTGAAGCTGATGTTCTTATCCTGGATGAGCCTACAGCCGTACTAACCCCAAATGAAATTGAAGAGTTAATGAATATCATGCGCAACCTCATTAAAGAAGGTAAGTCCATTATTATCATTACCCATAAATTAAAGGAAATCAAAGCGGTTGCAGACCGTTGTACTGTTATTAGACGTGGCAAAGGAATTGGTACAGTAAATGTACCTGAAACAAGTGAAGCAGCACTTGCAGAGATGATGGTAGGAAGACATGTATCTTTTAAAGTTGAGAAAGAAGAGAGCAAGCCAGGAGAGGTTGTTCTTGAAATAGATTCTTTATATGTTAAGAATGCTCGGAAAGTAATGGGTCTTAAAAACTTTTCGCTTGAAGTAAGAGCTGGTGAAATTGTTGGTATAGCAGGTGTGGAAGGGAATGGACAGTCTGACTTAGTTGAAGGAATTACGGGTCTTAGGAAAGTAGAATCAGGAAAGATTCTTTTAAACGGTGAAGACATTACAAATATTCCTATACGTCAAAGAATTAACAAAGGGATTGGACATATTCCAGAGGATAGACAAAAACGAGGGTTGGTATTGGATTATACACTTCAATCAAATATGGTACTAGAAGTATATAATAAACCACCTTTTTCAAAATTTGGATTGTTGAATGAAAACGCTATGAAAGAGTATGCGAAGAAAATCCTTGAAAACTTTGATGTTCGTTCAGGAGAGGGAGCAGTTTCTATTGCCCGAACCTTATCTGGAGGAAATCAACAAAAAGCAATTATCGGAAGAGAATTAGAGCTTGATCCAAACTTATTAATTGCCGTTCAACCTACACGTGGATTAGACGTTGGTTCGATTGAATATATTCATAAGCGCTTAATTGAGCATCGCGATAATGGTAAGGCCGTACTCTTAATATCATTAGAACTTGATGAAGTTCTTCAACTATCAGACCGAATTGCCATTGTAAATAATGGTGAGCTTGTCGGTATAGTGAATGCTTCTGAAACAGATGAAAATGAAGTAGGTTTAATGATGGCTGGAGTAAGTAAGGAGAGAAGTATATGAGACACACTATAATTTCACTCGTTGCCGTTTTGTTAGGTCTCCTAGCCGGTGCTATCCTTATGTTAGTTATAGGAAGTAACCCAATTGAAGGATACATGTACCTTTTTCAAGGCGGCTTAAGAAACATAGAACGAATTGGAAATACACTCGCAACTGCAACACCTTTAATCTTTACTGGATTATCGGTTGCTTTTGCATTTAGAACAGGATTATTTAATATTGGTGCATCTGGTCAAATGTTAATCGGTGGATTATTTGCAACTGCTATTGGATTAAGTTTAGATTTATCTAGACCCTTATTACTATTAGTAATGATCATAGTAGGATTTTTAGGTGGAGCTCTTTGGGCTTTTGTTCCAGGCTTACTTAAGGCTAAATTTAATGTTCATGAAGTTGTATCCACAATCATGATGAACTGGATTGCGTATTGGACTGTATATTACGTAATTCCAGGCTACTTTAAGGGTGAATTCCTTGAGACTGAATCCCGTAAACTATCGGCAGACGCAACATTACAAGTTCCATTTTTATCTAATATGTTTGGCGGTTCATATGTGAATTTAGGGCTTTTCCTAGCTGTTATCGCAGTTATTGTTATTGGATTTATTATTAATAAAACTACGTTAGGCTTCGAGTTAAAGGCAGTTGGTTTTAACAGACATGCAGCAGAATATGCAGGTATGAAAGTTAACCGAAATATCATCTTGTCAATGGTAATATCAGGTGGATTAGCAGGACTTGGTGGAGTTGCGTTGTATACAGGTAATGCAACAAGTATGCAAATAGGTATCTTACCAACTCAGGGCTATGATGGAATTGCAGTGGCTTTACTTGGAGCGAATGCTCCTATTGGGGTATTCTTTGCAGCACTTTTCTTTGGAATTTTGTATTCAGGTACTGGTTTTATGAATGCTATGATTGACATTCCACCGGAAATTGCGAATACAATTATTGCTATTATTATCTATTTTGCTGCTACCAGTGTCTTAATTGAGCGTTTAATTAAAAAGTTCTCTGGTCGCCGTTCAAATAAAGAAAACATCAATGGACCTGTTGCTAAGAAGGAGGAATCCTAAAATGTGGACGGTAATACAACAAATTTTTCCTTATGCAATTATATTTACGATCCCTCTTCTTATTACTGCATTAGGTGGTCTATTTAGTGAACGAAGCGGAGTCGTCAATATCGCTCTTGAAGGATTAATGGTAATAGGTGCATTCTCTGGTGCTTTAACCATTTACTTTTTACAGGGCAGTATGCCAAATAGTTGGGCTTTATGGATTGGCTTATTAGTAGCCGCACTGGTAGGTATGTTATTTTCAGTCCTACACGCTTTTGCAAGTATCAATTTAAGTGCTAATCAAATTATTAGTGGTACGGCAATTAATATGATTGCAACTGCATTAACTGTATTTTTAGCAAGAAACATTACAGGTAGTGGGAATGTTAGGATAACGACTGGTTTCTTACCAAAAGATGCTACAATTTTTGGTATTAATCTTTCAAACATACCTATCTTAGGTGATTTGTTTTTTTCAAAGAGCGTTCCTACAACTTGGTTTGTTTTAGCAGTACTGTTAATAAGTACATTTGTTTTATATAAAACTAAGTTCGGCCTGCGTTTACGTTCATGTGGAGAATTCCCACAAGCAGCTGAGGCGGCTGGTATAAATGTAAGACGTGTAAGATACAGTGGTGTATTAATTTCTGGTGCTTTTGCTGGCCTAGGTGGTGGACTAATCATTGTTACTTATGCCGGAGAATTCACTGGAACTGTTTCCGGTTTAGGATTCTTAGCATTGGCTGCCCTGATCTTTGGACAATGGAAGCCGTTAGGGGTTTTAGCAGCAACGTTATTCTTTGGACTTGCAAGTACGATTGCAAATGTGTCACAGGTAATTCCTGAATTGGCTGTGTTCCCGCCAATTATCTTAAAGATTTTCCCGTATGTAGTGACATTGATTGCATTAGTGCTTTTCTCTAAATCTTCTCAAGCACCAAAAGCAGCTGGAGAACCCTTTGACTCAGGTAAACGATAAAAATATTATGTAAACTTAAAAAAGAGATGACAATAGTCATCTCTTTTTTAAATACCCCTAATACTTGAAAATATTGCTAATTTAAGGTTATATTGTTTTTAAGATTAAATCGTGCAACTTAGTTGAAAACTAGTATGAGACCTAATTATTAAGGTGTATGTTTATTGATTCCGTTAAAGGAGGAATTCGGAGATGATGCTTTCTCAGGAAACACAACAGAGCATAAACGGTCTAACCCTTCATACGATAGAAAGTGATAAATACAAAACTAACACAATTGTATTAAAGCTTAAAGCACCGTTAGAAGCAGAGTACGTTACACAAAGGGCACTATTACCTTACGTATTGCAAAGTGAAACATCTAAACATCCTACATCAACAAAATTACGAAGTTATTTAGATGAATTATATGGTGCAACATTACAGGTCGATTTATCAAAGAAGGGTGAATACCATATTATTACACTTCGCATGGAAATTGCGAACGAGAAATTTCTTTCAGATCAAACCCCTTTATTGAATAAGGCACTTGAACTACTAAGTGACATTGTTTTCTCTCCCGTAGTTGAAAACGCTTCATTCTTAGCTACTACATTAGATAAAGAAAAAAGAACATTACGTCAAAGAATTGAATCTGTATTCGATGATAAAATGAGGTATTCGAACTTACGATTAATTCAGGAAATGTGTAAAAATGAACCTTATGAATTACATGTAAACGGTCGAATTGAGGATATTGACGCAATTACTCCTACATCTCTATATGAGTATTATCAAAAAGTGCTACAAGAAGATCAAGTTGATTTATATGTAGTTGGTAATATTCAGTCAAGTGAAGTGGCTGAGATTGTTGGAAAAAGGTTTCCTTTTAGTAACCGAGAATCTTATCGGGAGTTAAAGCCAACCACAAAAATGATTGAGAAAGTAAATGAAGTGATTGAGGATGATGATGTAAAACAGGGTAAATTAAATATCGGATATCGAACAAACATTTACTATGGAGACGACGACTATAATGCATTACAGGTCTTTAATGGCTTATTTGGAGGGTTTTCACATTCTAAATTATTCATAAATGTACGTGAGAAAGAAAGTTTAGCCTATTACGCGGCATCAAGAGTTGAAAGCCACAAAGGTTTACTAATGGTTATGTCAGGAATTGAATTTAAAAATTATAATAGAGCAGTTACAATTATAAATGAACAAATGGATGCAATGCGCAAAGGTGAATTCACAGATCAGGACATTGACCAGACAAAAGCTGTAATTAAAAATCAACTGCTTGAAACAATTGATACAGCTAGAGGTATGGTTGAAGTTTTCTACCAAAATGCTGTTACAGGAAAATCAAACCCAATCAATGAATGGTTAGAAGGTATTGATTCAGTATCTAAGAAACAAATAATAGAGGTTGCCAATAAAATTCAACAGGATACAATTTATTTCCTAAAAGGATCGGAGGTTGCCGATTAATGGAAAAAATAACATTTGATCAATTAAAGGAAGAATTATTTCATGAAAAGTTACCAAATGGTTTAGAGGTTTATGTTCTACCAAAAAAAGGTTTTAATAAAACATATGCAACTTTTACTACAAAATATGGCTCAATTGATAATCAGTTTGTTCCTCTTAATCAAAACGAGATGACTCAAGTCCCAGATGGAATAGCACACTTCCTTGAGCATAAGTTATTTGAAAAAGAAGATGGAGATGTCTTTCAGGAATTCAGCAAACAAGGAGCTTCTGCAAATGCGTTTACTTCCTTTACACGAACGGCATACTTATTTTCAGCAACATCTAATGTCGAAAAAAATCTTGAGACATTGATCGATTTTGTACAAAGTCCATATTTTACAGAAAAAACAGTCGAGAAAGAAAAAGGGATAATTGGCCAAGAGATTACGATGTACGATGATAATCCGGATTGGCGTTTATATTTTGGTGTAATTCAAAATATGTTTCAGAACCATCCGGTAAAGATAGATATTGCTGGAACGATTGATTCAATCAGTAAGATTACAAAAGATATGTTATATACTTGTTACGAGACTTTTTATCATCCGAGCAATATGCTTTTATTTGTCGTAGGTCCAGTCGATCCAGAAAAAATATTAGATCAAATTCGTAACAACCAAGCTAATAAAGATTACAATGATCAGCCTGAGATTCAAAGACATTTTGATGAGGAACCAAACCAAGTTTCTGAGAAGAAACAGGTACTCCAGATGAATGTCCAATCCTCAAAGTGTTTAGTGGGGGTAAAAGCAAAAGATGCTACTCGTTCTGGCAACGAATTACTGAAAAATGAACTCACGCTAAATATAATCCTAGACCTTCTATTCGGTAAAAGCTCAGACCATTATGAAAAGCTCTATAATGATGGACTAATTGATGAAACTTTTTCTTTTGATTATACTGAAGAAAGCGGATTTGGGTTTGCCATTATAGGTGGAGATACAGGTGACCCGGATCAATTAGCAGACCGTATTCAAAAGGTATTAATTGATGCGAAAGAAATGACTTTTACACAAGAACAGTTGGAGCGGATTAAGAAAAAGAAAATTGGTGGTTTCTTAAGGTCTCTTAATTCACCTGAATATATTGCAAATCAATTTACTCGGTACGCGTTTAATGATATGAACTTATTCGATGTAGTGCCAGTAATGGAACAAATAACGATTGAAGATATGAAAGAGACCATTTCCTCATTCATAAATGAAGATTGCTTTACTGTTTGTCAGGTCGTTCCAAAACAAAAATAAGATAATGGGGTTATCCAAAGAGACTAAATCCCTTTGGGTAGCCCTTTTTTTAGGAAGTGAAATGAATGGAAAGATATGCGTTAATCACGGGAGCAAGTGGAGGAATTGGAAAGGCAATTGCGAGAAGGTTAGCAGCTGATGGTTACTCGCTCTATCTCCATTATCATAATGGAGAACAAGAAGTAGTAGAGTTACAAAAGGAACTTGTAAACGAAAATACATATATTTATTTAGTTAAATCAGATCTTTCAAGACCTAGTGGTGTTTCAATATTACTTAAACAGCTTAATCATGTAATAGACACCATTATCTATTCTTCTGGAACTAGTTTTTATGGTTTAGTTACAGAAACGCATGAAGATTCTGTTGATAAACTTACACAACTCCACTTGAAGAGTCCGTTTAATTTGATAAAGGCTTTATTACCTAATTTAATTTCAAATAAGAACGGTAGTATTGTCATGATTTCATCTATATGGGGATTAACAGGAGGGTCCTGCGAGGTGTTATACTCGATGGTAAAAGGTGGTCAAATTGCTTATGTAAAAGCACTTGCAAAGGAAGTCGCTCTTAGTCATATACGTGTTAACGCAATTGCTCCAGGTGCCATAAATACACCTATGCTACTAAATGATTTTACAGATGAAGAGTTATCTCATCTGAGCGAACAAATTCCGATGGGACGGCCTGGAGAAGCTGAAGAAGTAGCAGAAGCAGTAGCTTTCTTAGTTTCTGGTAAGTCGTCCTATATAACTGGTCAAGTCCTGTCAGTTAATGGTGGATGGTATTGCTAAAGAATGTAAAATTTACAAATTTATTGTGCATAAATCCTTTCTAAATAGACAAACTAACCTTGTACTAATCATTTTAGGAGGGGTAAATATGTCTGTATTAGACAACTGGGAACAATGGAAAGACTTTTTAGGAGATCGTCTTCACCAAGCTACTGCTGAAGGTATGAGCCAACAAGTTGTTTCAGATGTAGCTTATTCAGTTGGTGACTATCTTGCAAAGCAAGTTGAACCTAAAAATGCTCAAGAAAAAGTATTAGCTGACCTATGGAGTGTAGCATCAACAGAAGAACAGCATGCAATTGCTAATATGATGGTTAAATTAGTTCAAAACGATGGCAATATGCAGTAAAAAAGGAGAGGTACATACCTCTTCTTTTTCAGTTTTTTTATAACCTCCCCATTAAACACATAAAATTTTCTTTCCATGTTTTTCTTCTTTTGGTTAAATTCCCTTTCTTATTAGTATAAAATCATTTATTATTAATTTATAGGTAGAATAATGAAGGAACTTGTCATTTTTTATCCTTTTTATCCTTGAGAGGTTACCTAGTTTTTGTCAGAACCTTAATTGAGGGGGATGTAGCCAGATATGGAAAAGAAAGAATGGTACTTAGAATATGAAATTTCAAAAAATCGCCCAGGTTTATTAGGAGATATTTCCTCATTGTTGGGAATGCTATCCATTAACATTGTTACGATTAATGGGGTAGATGATATGCGCAGAGGAATGTTGTTACTTTGTGATAATAATGAGCAAATTGAAAGACTTGAATCAATTTTAAACACGATGGATAATATAACAGTTACAAAGCTCCGTGAGCCTAAACTTCGTGATCGATTGGCTGTTAGGCATGGTCGTTATATTCAAAGAGATGCTGACGATAAAAAGACATTCCGATTTGTAAGAGATGAACTTGGTTTGTTAGTAGATTTTATGGCGGAACTCTTTAAACAAGAAGGCCATAAGTTAATTGGAATTCGGGGGATGCCACGGGTTGGCAAGACTGAATCAATTGTTGCATCGAGTGTTTGTGCTAATAAAAGGTGGTTGTTTGTGTCTTCGACTTTATTAAAACAAACAATCAGAAGTCAGCTTATTGAGGATGAGTATAGTGACAACAACCTTTTTATTATCGATGGAATTGTATCTACGAAAAGAGCATCAGAAAAGCACTTGCAGTTAGTTCGTGAAATTATGAGATTACCTGCTTGTAAAGTTGTAGAGCATCCTGATATCTTTGTTAGAAATACAGAATATACTCTGGATGATTTTGATTATATCATTGAGATAAGAAATGACCCTGATGAGGAAATAACGTATGAGGTTGTTGATGAACCACAAATGTTTAATGGGTCAGACTTTTCAACGTTTGATTTTTAATTGGTAGGTGTTTGTATTGACTGATTTAGGATTGAGGCTAAGAGAGGCCAGAGAGGCAAAAAATATTAGTTTAGATGAATTACAGTCTTTGACTAAAATTCAGAAAAGATACCTAAAGGGAATCGAAGAAGGCAATTACTCAGTAATGCCTGGGAAGTTTTACGTACGTGCCTTTATTAAGCAGTATTGTGAGGCAATTGGATTAGACTCTGATGAAATTTTTGAGGAATTTAAAAAAGATATTCCAGTGTCACACACTGAAGAACTGCCTTCACAGCTATCACGTGTTCGTACAAAAAAACAAATTTCGCCGAAGGGTTCAAAGGTGTTGGATTTAATTCCTATGATCCTCCTTACTGTTTTTATTTTAGGTGGATTAGTTGCCATTTGGTTCTTTTGGCAAACGAAAGACATTGCAGACGAACCATTGACAGATAGTCCGAATGAGCAAACTGAATTTGAACAACCTGAAGATTCTAAATTAAACAAAGAAGATGAGTCTCCAACTGGTACCGAAACAAACGAAACCGATGTAGCTACCGATGAGGTAGTTAAAGAAGAGGAAACACCAGTTGAAGAGCCTGAACCTGTAGCAGAGATTGTACTTAAAGAGAAAAGTGGAATGTCAGGAATATATGAGCTAAAAGCTACGGATACGTTTACCTTGGACATTTCTGCAATTCCAAATGGTGAAACTTGGGTTGGGATTAAAAATGCTAAAGGCAAAACATTTTACTCTGGATTGATGAAAGATGGCGTTGCTCAACAGTTTGATTTTTCAAAGGAAACGGACATACGTCTTAATATTGGTCGAACTTTAGACACTGTAGTAAAAATAAATGGGCAAGTACTAGAATTTCCATTTGATCCAAATGAAAAGGTTCAGCAACGAATAACAATCTTATTTAGCCCAACGGTTCAGTAATTTGAAGTCATCATAATGATGGCTTTTTTTTACGTATAAGTGTATCATCACTATTGTAAATAGTTTATAGTAATACTTAAATGACTTTTCTAGGTCTACCTTATTTCATTATTATCCTAGTTTCTTGGAGGTTTCAAAAGTGAATATACCAAATAAAATTACAGTTGCAAGGATCTTGTTAATACCCTTATTTTTGTTTATCATGCTAGCACCATTAAACTTAGGAGATTTAGTCATAGGTACGATGGTACTACCCTTCTCCCACTTAATCGGAGCATTGCTCTTTATAGTGGCAGCATCTACTGATTGGGTTGATGGTTATTATGCGAGAAAATATAATTTGGTTACAAATTTAGGGAAATTTTTAGATCCTTTAGCTGATAAATTATTAGTCTCGGCTGCATTAGTAACACTTGTACAATTTGATTTGGCTCCTGCTTGGATGGTTGTAGTAATTATAAGCAGAGAATTTGCTGTTACAGGTTTACGTTTGCTTCTAGCTGAGGGTGGGGAAGTTTCAGCAGCGAAAATGTTAGGTAAAATTAAGATGTGGGCACAGGTAGTTGCTATTTCAGCCTTACTACTGCACAACTTCCCTTTTGAATTTATTGGGATCCCCTTTGATATGATTTCTCTATGGGTTGCAGTTATATTTACTGTAATTTCAGGTTGGGATTATTTTGCAAAAAACAAGCAAGTTTTTGCACAATCAAAATAGATTGAAACCTAAAGGTGCGAATTTCTGCACACTTTTAAACTAAAGCAGGTGGACAAAATGAATGCTGAGATTATTGCTGTTGGTTCAGAATTACTTTTAGGTCAAATTGTAAACAGCAATGCACAGTTCCTATCAAAGCAGTTGGCTGAAATGGGGATAAATGTCTATTATCATACTGTAGTTGGCGATAATCCAAAGCGATTAAAGGATGCGATTTTAACTGCCAAACAAAGGTCAAACCTTCTTATTTTTACTGGAGGTCTTGGGCCAACAAAGGATGATTTGACAAAGGAAACGATTGCTGAAGTGGTTAATAAACCTCTCGTGATGGACCAGGATGCTCTATATAGCATAGAGGAGTATTTCCGTAAAACAATGAGAACGATGACAGAAAATAATAAGAAACAAGCCTTGGTCCTTGAGGGATCAACAATATTAAAAAATGATTTTGGTATGGCTCCTGGAATGGCAATTGAAGTAAAAGGTTATACGTATATGCTTTTACCTGGTCCCCCAAAAGAGATGAATCCAATGTTTATAACTTATGGCATTGACTATCTTTTAAAGCAATTTGGTACTTTAGAAAAAATTGAATCAAGAGTTTTAAGGTTTTTCGGAATTGGTGAATCTCAACTTGAGACCGAAATAGAGGACCTTATTGACAAACAAAGTAACCCTACTATAGCTCCACTTGCTTCAGACGGTGAGGTTACTTTACGATTAACAGCAAAACATCATTCAACAGAAATTGCCTGTGAATTGCTAGATAATATTGAAAAAGAAATTCTAACAAGGGTTGGACAATTTTTATATGGCTATGATACCGATTCTTTATTTACTCAGGTTTCAAAAAAGCTTAAAGCTTTGGAATATACAATTGCAAGTGCTGAAAGCTTAACGGGTGGATTATTCCAAGAACAACTAACGAGTATTAATGGAGCCTCTTCAGTTGTTCAGGGAGGCGTTGTTTGTTATTCGAATGAGGTAAAAGAAAAAATTCTTCGTGTAAAACCACAAACACTTAAACAATCTGGTGCTGTAAGTGAAGAGTGTGCTAAAGAGCTGGCCGAAAATGTCAGGTCCTTATTTAATACTGACATAGGAATAAGCTTTACTGGTGTAGCCGGCCCGAACGAATTAGAAGGTCAGCCAGTAGGTACAGTATATATAGGAATATCTTTGAAGAATGGGAAAACCACCGTTTATAAACACGTTTTTGCAGGCTCGCGACAGGGAATTAGACAGCGCTCTGTCAAATATGGTTGTTTTTATATACTTAATACACTTTCAAACAGTTGAATTTTTTTCAACTGTTTTATCTTTTGTATTATTATATTTTAGAGGTGAGGTTCTTATTGGAAAATAAATTTTGTGTAGGGGAAAAATGGATTTTACACCAACAAATATCATTGAAAATAATCGAATGAATGTTCGATTTTTTACTTGGCAAATAAGAAAAAACACGGTATAGTATAAATAGGGTTTTTAATAGAGGAGGAATATTAGGTGAGTGATCGTCAAGCTGCATTAGATATGGCACTAAAACAAATAGAGAAACAATTTGGTAAAGGTTCTATCATGAAATTAGGGGAACAAACAGATCGTAAAATCTCGACTTCTCCAAGTGGTTCACTGGCACTGGACGTTGCATTAGGTGTAGGTGGATATCCTCGAGGTAGAATAGTTGAAATATATGGACCTGAAAGTTCAGGTAAAACAACTGTTGCTCTTCACGCAATTGCTGAAGTTCAACAAAATGGTGGACAAGCTGCATTTATCGATGCTGAGCATGCTCTTGATCCTGATTATGCTCAAAAGCTAGGGGTAAACATTGATGAATTGTTATTATCACAACCTGATACTGGTGAACAAGCGTTAGAAATTGCTGAAGCACTAGTACGAAGTGGTGCAATTGATATTCTTGTTATTGACTCAGTAGCGGCATTAGTACCAAAAGCAGAAATTGAAGGAGAAATGGGAGACTCGCATGTAGGGTTACAAGCACGTTTAATGTCTCAGGCTCTTAGAAAACTTTCTGGTGCTATTAATAAATCGAAAACAATTGCTATCTTCATTAACCAGATTCGTGAAAAGGTCGGTGTAATGTTTGGTAATCCAGAAACTACACCTGGTGGTAGAGCATTAAAATTCTATTCATCTGTTCGATTAGAAGTTCGTCGTGCTGAGCAGTTAAAGCAAGGGAATGATCTTGTAGGTAATAAAACGAAAATAAAAGTCGTGAAGAATAAAGTAGCACCACCATTTAGAACAGCTGAAGTCGACATCATGTACGGCGAAGGTATTTCTAGAGAAGGTGAAATAATTGATATTGGTTCTGAGCTTGATATTGTTCAAAAGAGTGGCTCTTGGTACTCTTACAATGAAGAACGTCTTGGTCAAGGACGTGAGAATGCAAAGGTATTCTTAAAAGAAAACATTGCTTTACGCAAAGAAATTCAAGAAAAAATCCGTGCTCATTATGGATTAGACAAAGATATAACAATTCCTGATGCATCACAAGAGGAATTAGATTTCTTAGAATAGAATAATATTGTTTCGAAAAAGGGGCATTCTGTGCCTCTTTTTCGTTTAAGAAATCAACTAAATATGAAAAAATAGTCGGAATTTCCATATTCATGTAAAGAATTAAGTGGACAGGTCTTGACAATAAAATTTCTCACATTTAAAATTAGTATGTATATCTTTTTAAATTTAGACTTTGTTAGAATTGAAACTGTTTTATGATGCCTTTTTTGCTGTATGTTGAAACTATTGTAACAATGTACATGCCGACATTTTGATCTAGCAAGAAAAAAGTTCATAGCAAGAGGAGGTGAAACGATGGATCCACTACAAATAATCATCTCCGCTTTGCTTGGCCTAATCGTCGGTGCAGTTGTTGGCTTTTTTGTTCGTAAATCCATAGCAGAAACGAAAATTGCTGGTGCTAGAAGTGTAGCAGAGCAAATCGTAGAAGATGGAAAACGTGAAGCAGATTCCTCGAAAAAGGAAGCGCTATTAGAAGCGAAGGATGAAATTCACAAACTTCGTACTGAAGCAGAACGAGATATTCGTGATCGAAGAAGCGAACTGCAAAAACAAGAAAATCGTTTAATGCAAAAAGAAGAGAATCTTGATCGTAAGAATGAATCCTTGGATAAACGTGATTTAATGTTAGAAAAGAAAGAGGATTCTCTAAACGGAAGACAACAGCATATTGAAGAGATGGAAAGCAAAGTTGAAGAGATGGTTCGTAAACAGCAAACAGAACTAGAACGCATTTCTGGCTTAACACGTGATGAAGCTAAACAAATCATCCTTGAACGTGTCGAAAATGAACTGTCTCATGATGTAGCCTATATGGTGAAGGACTCTGAAAATCGTGCAAAGGAAGAAGCTGATAAACGAGCTAAAGAAATCCTATCACTAGCCATTCAACGATGTGCGGCTGATCATGTAGCAGAGACCACCGTTTCAGTTGTTAACCTACCTAATGATGAGATGAAAGGTCGAATTATTGGTAGAGAAGGAAGAAACATTAGGACACTTGAGACATTAACAGGAATCGATTTGATTATTGACGACACGCCAGAGGCAGTAATTCTTTCCGGCTTTGATCCAATTCGACGTGAAACAGCAAGAATCGCCCTTGATAAACTTGTTCAAGATGGACGAATCCACCCAGCTCGTATTGAAGAGATGGTAGAAAAGTCTAGAAGAGAAGTTGACGAGTATATTCGTGAAATGGGCGAACAAACAACGTTTGAAGTTGGTGTTCATGGACTACATCCTGACCTAATTAAGATTCTAGGTAGATTGAAATTTAGAACAAGTTATGGTCAAAATGTGTTAAAACATTCAATGGAAGTAGCTTACTTATCAGGATTAATGGCTGCTGAGCTAGGTGAGGATGAAACATTGGCTCGTCGCGCTGGTTTATTACACGATATTGGAAAAGCAATTGACCACGAAGTAGAAGGAAGTCATGTTGAAATCGGTGTAGAGTTAGCGACTAAGTACAAAGAACACCCTGTCGTTATTAACAGCATCGCTGCTCACCATGGTGATACGGAACCTACGTCGATTATTGCAGTATTAGTGGCTGCTGCAGATGCATTGTCTGCTGCAAGACCAGGAGCTAGAAGTGAAACACTTGAAAATTATATTCGAAGACTTGAGAAGCTTGAAGAGATTTCAGAGTCTTACGAAGGTGTTGAAAAATCCTTTGCAATTCAAGCGGGGAGAGAGGTCCGTATCATGGTTAAACCTGATACTATTGATGACCTTGAAGCACACCGTTTAGCAAGGGATATCCGTAAACGCATTGAAGAAGAACTGGATTATCCAGGACATATTAAAGTCACTGTTATACGTGAAACGAGAGCAGTTGAATATGCAAAATAAAGCGGTCAATTTTGACCGCTTTATTTTTTTTGATTTTCTAATTTATTTGCCCAATCACGGTTTTTGTGACAAACTAATATATAAAATGACTGAAAGATAATGAAGGTGTGAAAAAATGAATATTTTATTTATTGGTGATGTGGTAGGTTCTCCTGGGAGAGACATGGTATCAGAGTACCTGCCGAAATTAAAAGCAAAATATAGACCTACTCTTACTATTGTTAATGGTGAGAATGCTGCTAATGGTAAAGGTATAACAGAAAAAATCTATCGTAGTTTTCTTGAATCAGGGGCCCAAGTTGTAACACTAGGAAATCATACTTGGGATAATAAAGAGATTTTTGAGTTTATAGATTCTGCTAAGAAATTAATACGCCCAGCAAACTTTCCAGAAGAAACTCCTGGAACAGGAATTGTTTATATAAATTGCAATGGTCAAGAGGTTGCCATAATAAATTTACAAGGAAGAACATTCCTTCCGCCAATAGACTGTCCTTTTAAAAAAGTAGATGAGTTGATAGAAGAAGCAAGGAAACGAACTTCATTTATCTTTGTCGATTTTCATGCAGAAGCAACAAGTGAGAAGCAAGCAATGGGATGGTATTTAGATGGTCGGGTTTCAGCAGTTGTAGGCACACATACGCATGTGCAAACAGCTGATAACCGTATATTACCTAAGGGGACAGCTTATATAACGGATGTGGGAATGACTGGCCCATATGATGGAATTCTAGGTGTGGAACGTGAAGCTGTATTGAAAAGATTTAAAACTACGTTGCCTGTACGCTTTGAGGTGACTGGAGGCCGCACTCAGCTCAATGGTGTTATAGTTGAACTAGATAAGACCTCTGGAGAAGCTAAAAAAATAGAACGTATTTTAATTAACGAAGATCATCCATTTTTTGACTAATGCGATAATGTTTGAATTTTTAGACAAAAGAATTTGAACAAGCAGGAATACCTTGAACTCCTCGTGAATATAGTATCAGTGGAATCATTATTTTACTGACTGTTCTAATGAACACTCATGATACATTGTAGAGAACAAGGAGGAAACGAGGAATGGAAATATTAAAAGTTTCAGCAAAATCTAATCCTAACTCTGTAGCCGGTGCACTTGCTGGTGTGTTACGTGAAAGGGGAGCGGCAGAAATTCAAGCAATTGGGGCTGGTGCCTTAAATCAAGCGGTAAAGGCAGTTGCGATTGCAAGAGGCTTTGTTGCACCAAGTGGCGTAGACCTTATTTGCATTCCTGCTTTTACAGATATTATTATTGATGGTGAAGAGCGAACGGCTATTAAGTTAATTGTTGAGCCGCGTTAATAAAATAGGTTCCATCACAACAGTCTAAGAAATAGCTACAATGTCATAATACCTGTTTGCAGATAATGGCAAACAGGTGTTTTTATGTCTTACTATTAGAAGGAGGAAGTAGATTGAGAATCTTTGATGCACATAGTGATGTTTTATATAAAATGTGGTTAGACCCATCAATATCCTTTGTGAGTTCGGATAATTTACATATTTCGTTTGAAAAACTTATTAATACAAACAGTAAGGTGCAATGTTTTGCAATATATATCCCCGAAACGGTAAAACAAGAGCAAAGGTTCGATGTGGCTCTTGAGATGATTCAAATATTTTATACTAAGGTATTACCATGTTCCCCAAAATTAAAATTAGTGAGAAATAGATCGGATATAGAAGCATTATCTGATGATGAAATTGGTGCAATGCTAACTCTAGAGGGTTGTGATGCAATCGGGTCAAATATTGTAAAGCTTCAGACTTTATTCCGCCTAGGTGTCTCTTCTGTTGGATTAACCTGGAATTATGCAAATGCAGTAGCTGATGGCATACTTGAAGAGCGAGGAGCTGGGCTCTCTAGTTTTGGACATGAGGTAGTTCATGAGAATAATAAGCATTTCATTATGACTGATGTTTCTCACATTTCAATTAAGGGGTTCTGGGATGTAATAGAGCATGCAGATTATCCAATTGCATCACATTCTAACGCATTTGCACTATGTAAGAATCCTAGAAATTTAGATGATGAACAAATCAAAAGTTTGATTTCTGTAGACGGAATGATAGGAGTAACCTTTGTACCACAATTTTTATCCTACAAAGGTATAGCCACTATATCTGATGTATTGAAACATGTTGATTATATTTGCGGTCTAGGTGGTGAGTATAACTTGGGATTTGGATCTGATTTCGATGGGATAACACAAACGGTAAAAGGTCTAGAAAACTACAATGGCTATGAAAGTTTGATTAATACTTTATTAAAGTATTATAAAGAAAACCAAGTAAATAGGTTTCTTTATGAAAACTATCTGAACCATCTTCCTATATAGAAGTCGTTAGTTTTTTTATATTAGAAAAAAATATTCTCTTTTTCGTCATAATTTGACTTCTAAGGGTTGCAATTTTTGCTTTATAGGTCTAGAATTGAAAGCGTTTAGTACATATCCAACCACATTTTATTCGATGAATATTTCATATTAAATATAATGGACAAGTCATCTTTTAATAACAAAGGATAACTTTTTACAGTTTATTCGATTTTTATATGTTAATTTCTAGTGATTTAGTTGGAAAAGTGCTACACTATTATACGTAATTACTTTCATAATAACGAACGTATTCCAAAGGGGTGTAAGACATGATCAATCAACTTTCATGGAAAGTTGGCGGACAACAAGGAGAAGGAATCGAAAGTACAGGGGAAATTTTCTCTATTGCACTAAATCGATTAGGTTACTATTTATACGGTTATCGCCACTTTTCATCTCGTATTAAAGGTGGACATACTAATAATAAAATTCGTGTAAGTACAACACAAGTTCGCTCAATTTCTGATGACCTTGATATATTAGTAGCTTTTGACCAAGAAACAATTGATGTGAACTATAGTGAATTACGTGAAGGTGGCATTGTAATCGCTGATGCGAAATTTAATCCAACTTTAGCTGCTGATTCGAAAGGTACATTATATGCTGTACCATTTACTGATATTGCTACTGACCTAGGTACTTCTTTAATGAAGAACATGGTAGCAGTAGGGGCTTCTAGTGCACTACTTGATCTTGATATTAAAGTATATCAAGAAGTAGTCGAAGAAATCTTTGGTAAAAAAGGTGAACAAGTTGTCGCTAAAAACATGGAAGCTGTGAAAGCTGGAGCAGATTTCATGAGAGAACAACTTGGTGAAAACGTTGGTGCGATGCAGCTTGAAAAGGCTGATGGCAAAAAACGTATGTTTATGATTGGTAACGATGCAATTGCTATGGGTGCTTTAGCAGGTGGAGCACGTTTTATGCCAGCTTACCCTATTACTCCAGCGTCAGAAATCATGGAATACTTAATCGTAAAATTACCTCAATTTGGTGGAACAGTTATTCAAACAGAAGACGAAATAGCTGCTTGTACAATGGCAATTGGTGGTAACTACGCTGGTGTAAGAACATTAACTGCTTCAGCAGGTCCTGGTCTTTCACTTATGATGGAAGCAATCGGTCTTTCTGGAATTACTGAAACACCGCTTGTTATTGTTGATACACAACGTGGAGGTCCAAGTACTGGATTACCTACAAAACAAGAGCAATCTGACTTAATGGCAATGATCTATGGTACACATGGTGAAATTCCTAAAGTTGTAATGGCACCAAGTACTGTACAAGAAGCATTTTATGATGCTGTGGAAGCGTTTAATATCGCTGAAGAGTATCAAGTGCCTGTTATTTTACTAACAGATTTACAGCTTTCATTAGGTAAACAAACTGTAGAGCCATTAGATTACAATAAAATTGAAATTCGCCGTGGTAAGCTAGACCTTACTAAAGAACTTCCTGAAAGAGAAGACAAAGGCTATTTCAAGCGTTTTGAAGTAACAGAAGATGGTGTATCACCACGTATTATCCCAGGTACGAAAAATGGTATTTACCATGTTACTGGTGTTGAGCATGATGAAACGGGTAAACCATCTGAAAGTGCTCCAAACCGTAAAGCACAAATGGACAAACGTATGAGAAAGCTTAATAATATTAAGTTTGACACTCCAGTTCATATAAATGCAAAACATGATGAAGCTGACGTTTTAGTTATTGGTTTTAACTCAACACGTGGAACGATTGAAGAGGCAATGACAAGAATTGAGAATGATGGGATTAAAGTAAACCATGCTCACATTCGATTACTTCATCCATTCCCAACAGATGAATTATTACCTTTAGTTAAATCAGCTAAAAAAGTTGTTGTTGTGGAAAATAACGCAACTGGTCAACTTGCAAATATCATTAAAATGAATGTAGGAAATGCTGAAAAGATTACAAATCACTTGAAATATGACGGGAATCCTTTCCTACCTCATGAAATACACACGAAATGTAAGGAGTTGTTCTAAATGGCAACATTTAAAGAGTTTCGAAATAATGTAAAGCCTAACTGGTGCCCTGGTTGTGGAGATTTCTCCGTACAAGCAGCCATTCAGAGAGCAGCTGCTAACGTTGGTTTAGAGCCTGAAGAATTAGCTGTTATTTCAGGTATTGGATGTTCTGGTCGTATTTCTGGTTATATCAATGCCTACGGATTACATGGTATTCACGGAAGATCTCTTCCTATCGCACAAGGTGTAAAAATGGCTAACAAAGATTTAACAGTTATTGCATCAGGTGGAGACGGAGACGGTTTTGCGATTGGATTAGGACATACAATCCATGCAATTCGTCGTAATATCGATGTGACTTACATCGTAATGGATAACCAAATCTATGGTTTAACAAAAGGTCAAACATCACCTCGTAGTGATGTGGGCTTCAAAACAAAGAGTACTCCAAAAGGATCAATTGAGTCAGCACTTTCTGTAATGGAAATGGCATTAACAGCTGGTGGAACATTCATTGCACAAAGTTTCTCAACTGACCTTAAGGATTTAACAGCACTTATTGAAGCGGGTATTAATCACAAAGGCTTCTCTTTAATTAATGTTTTCAGCCCATGTGTAACGTATAATAAAGTAAACACATATGACTGGTTTAAAGAAAACTTAACTAAATTAAGTGATATTGAAGGTTACGACCCACACAACCGTATGACTGCTATGAAAACTTTAATGGAGCATAAAGGTCTAGTTACAGGTCTAATTTATCAAAACACTGAGCAAAAATCTTACCAAGAACTTGTTCATGGTTATAGTGAAACTTCTTTAGCTCATGCTGATTTATCACTAAGTGAAGATAAATTTAATAAATTAGTTTCTGAGTTTATGTAGATTCTTATTCGGTCCTCTTCTTCCTTAAGGAGAGGGCTTTTTTCTATTATTTTATAAATAATTTGAAACGCTTACATAAAAATTTTTAATTTTTTATACCAGGTGCTCAAGTGTTCGTGTGGAGTGGACTGACTCCTTTACTGAAAATCAAAACGGTGATAACATGTAATTATATCAGTATCTTGTTAAGAATGGAGTGTTCATGATGAATGGAAAGATGAGAGCGATTGTTAAGCATCACCGTGGTGTAGGTGCTGAACTACAAATGGTTGATATTCCTCAAATTAAAGACAATGAAGTACTAATAAAAGTAAAAGCAACTTCAATTTGTGGTACAGATGTTCATATATACACTTGGGATGAGTGGTCTCAAAGCCGTGTAAACCCACCGTATGTTTTTGGTCATGAATTTGCAGGTGAAGTTGTTGAAGTAGGTTCTAAGGTTACAAATCTTCAAATTGGAGATGCAGTGTCTGCTGAAACACATTTAGTTTGTGGAGAATGTCCACAATGTTTAACTGGTCAATACCATATTTGTAAAAATACCAAAATTATCGGTGTAGACACAAATGGTTGCTTTGCTGAATATGTAGCTTTACCTGCAACAAACCTATGGAAGAATCCAAAGGATATGCCCTTTGATGTTGCATCTGTACAAGAACCAATGGGGAATGCTGTTCATACAGTACTTTCAGGGGATGTTGCCGGAAAAACGGTTGCGGTAATTGGCTGTGGACCGATTGGTATTATGGCAGTTGGAGTAGCAAAAGCTGCTGGTGCTTCCCAAGTAATTGCGTTTGACTTAAACGATTACCGACTCGACTTAGCGACACAAATGGGTGCAACTACTGTTGTAAATTCTAAGAATGAAGATCCGCTTGAGGTAGTTTCAAAGCTTACAGAAGGAAATGGAGTAGATATAGTTTGTGAGATGTCAGGACATCCAGTTGCAATGAACCAAGGCTTCAAAATGGTAACAAATGGTGGACGTGTTTCAATTCTTAGTTTACCTGTTCGACCAGTTGAAATTGATGTGACGAATGATATCGTTTTTAAAGGAATTCAAGTTCATGGAATTACAGGTAGAAAGATGTATGAAACATGGCAACAAGTCTCTCGTCTATTAAAATCTGGACAAGTAGATGTTAAACCGATGATAACACACCACTTCCCACTAGAAGATTTTGAAAAAGGCTTTGATCTTATGATTCAAGGAAATTGCGGAAAAGTCGTGTTAATCCCTTAATTTACTTTCACGCAAGCGTCTAGTTACTAGTAATGTGTCTAGTCGCTTGTTATTATAGTAATAGTAATTTATATATACATAACAAGGAGGGTTTCCATTGAAGGGATTTGAATATTTACAAGAGGAACTTAATGAAATGAAACAAAAAGGTACATTTCGTAAGCTGGTACCTTTAGAGTCAGATCAAAGTTCTAAAGTTAAAATTAATGGTAAAGAAGTTATTCAACTTTCGTCTAATAACTACTTAGGATTAACGACACACCCAAGATTACGAAAAGCAGCTCTAGAAGCAGTTGAAAGTTATGGTGCTGGAACTGGTTCTGTTCGTACGATTGCTGGTACATTTTCTATGCATGAAGAGCTTGAACAGAAGCTTGCAAAATTTAAGCATACAGAAGCAGCATTAGTATTCCAATCAGGGTTTACGACAAACCAGGGGGTTTTATCTGCCATCTTAACACCTGAGGACGTCGTTATTTCTGATGAGTTAAACCATGCTTCGATTATAGATGGTATTCGTTTAACGAAATCTGGACGTAAGGTATATAAGCATGTTGATATGGAAGACCTTGAAAAAGCACTCCAGGAAACACAAAACTATCGTAAACGCTTAATCGTAACAGATGGTGTGTTCTCTATGGATGGAAATATTGCGCCACTTCCTAAAATTGTAGAATTAGCTGAAAAATATGATGCTCTAATCATGGTTGATGATGCTCATGCTTCTGGTGTACTAGGGAAAAACGGACGTGGTACAGTTAACCACTTTGATCTTGATGGACGAGTTCACATTCAAGTAGGTACTCTAAGTAAGGCAGTAGGTGTGTTAGGTGGTTACGTTGCAAGTACACAAACACTGATTGATTATTTAATCCACAAAGGTCGTCCGTTCTTATTTAGTACTTCACATCCACCAGCTGTTACAGCTGCATGTATTGAAGCGATTAATGTATTGTTAGAAGAACCAGAATTAATTGATAAACTTTGGGATAACACTGCATTCCTAAAGGAAGGCTTACTAAAACTAGGCTTTAATACAGGACATAGCGAAACTCCAATCACTCCAGTTATAGTAGGAGATGAAGCGTTAACTCACCAGTTTTCAGATAAATTATTAGAATATGGTGTATTTGCACAAGGTATCGCTTTCCCAACAGTTGCAAAAGGGTTAGGCCGTGTACGTACTATTGTTACAGCTGAACATTCAAAAGAAGAATTACAACAAGCTCTTGATAGCTTTGAAAAAGCAGGTAAAGAATTAGGGATTATTTAGTTAATTTAGAGAGGATGTGATTCCTCTCTTTTTTAACGAAAAATAACGATTTACACTTAATATCAGTAGCAACTTATGCTGAAAAATTGTACAATTTTCTACAAATTTCTTATTTTATTGTTTAAAACTCTATTAACCTATATACTATGATAATGTGTATCAATCTTAAGTGGTTCACCACTTTATCGAAAGGAGTATCCTAAATGAATGAAAAACAAAGATTAGAAACAAGTGCTCAAATAAATCCAGCGGACAAAAAATCCGTGAAGGATTATAGCCAATATTTCCAATCTGTTTATCAACCACCTTCTTTACAAGATGCAAAGAAACGTGGAAAAGAAGAAATTAAGATTGACCGTGGTTTCATTATTCCTGATGATATGATCAATCTAGGAGTAGGCCGAAAGTTTTATATACGAACTTACGGATGTCAAATGAATGAACACGATACCGAGGTTATGGCTGGTATATTAACAGAGATGGGATATGAGCCTACAGATTCAGTCGAAACAGCTGATATCGTCCTGTTGAATACCTGTGCGATTAGGGAAAATGCGGAAAACAAGGTTTTCGGTGAAATTGGACACCTAAAAACTTATAAAAAACGCAATCCTAATCTATTAATAGGCATTTGTGGGTGTATGTCACAGGAAGAATCAGTGGTAAATAGAATTCTTCAAAAACATCAGTTTGTTGATATGGTCTTTGGTACACATAATATTCACCGTTTACCTCAAATTGTAAAAGAAGCAATGTTTAGTAAGGAAATGGTTGTTGAAGTGTGGTCTAAAGAAGGTGACGTAATCGAAAACCTTCCTAGGGTTCGAAAAGGAGAAATAAAGGCTTGGGTTAACATTATGTATGGTTGTGATAAATTCTGTACGTATTGTATTGTACCGTACACTCGTGGTAAGGAACGTAGTCGATTACCTCAAGATATTATTGAAGAAGTACGTCACCTCGCTCGAAACGGTTATCAAGAGGTCACTCTTTTAGGTCAAAATGTTAATGCCTATGGAAAAGACTTCACTGATATGAAATACGGATTAGGTGAATTAATGGACGAGCTTCGTAAAATTGATATACCTCGTATACGATTTACGACAAGTCATCCACGCGATTTTGATGACCGCTTAATTGATGTGTTAGCCAAGGGTGGAAATCTGATGGAGCATATTCACTTACCGGTGCAATCAGGTAGCTCTGAGGTTCTTAAATTAATGGCTCGTAAATACGATCGTGAGACCTATTTAGAGCTTGTACGTAAAATGAAGGAAAGAATACCAAATGCTTCTTTTACAACCGATATTATTGTTGGTTTCCCTAATGAAACAGACGAGCAATTTGAAGAAACAATGTCCTTATATCGTGAAGTAGAGTTTGATACAGCTTATACATTTATTTACTCTCCTCGTGAGGGTACACCTGCAGCAAAAATGGAAGATAATATTCCAATGGAAGTGAAGAAAGAACGTTTACAGCGTTTAAACGCTCTAGTTAATGAAATAGCAGTACAAAAGAATTTAGCATTACAAGATCAAATTGTTGAGGTACTTGTTGAAGGAGAAAGTAAAAAGAATCCTGAAATACTTGCTGGATATACAAGTAAGAACAAGATAGTAAACTTCAAAGGTCCTAAATCAACGATTGGAAAAATTGTTAAGGTAAAAATCACTCAGGCTAAAACGTGGTCTTTAGATGGAGAAATGATAGAAGAAGCGGTAGAGGTGAAATAATATGGCAACTTATACAAAAGAAGAAATTGTTGCTCGTGCAAAAGAGCTAGCAAAAATGATCTCAGAAACAGAAGAAGTAGATTTCTTTAAACGTGCTGAGGCACAAATTAACGGAAATCAAAAAGTAAAAGAAATAATTGCGAACATTAAGAACCTACAAAAACAAGCAGTTAATTTCAAGCATTTTGGCAAAGTGGAAGCCTTAAAAAAGGTAGAAGAGAAAATTGACCAACTACAGGAAGAGATTGATAGCATTCCGGTTGTACAAGAGTTCAAGAGCTCTCAAGTAGAAGTGAATGATTTATTACAACTTGTAGCACATACAATTTCTAATAATGTAACGAATGAAGTGATTGCTTCAACAGGCGGAGATGTACTGCGTGGGGAAACAGGATCAAAATCAAATAAAGATGGCGGATGCGGTTGTCACTAAACCAATCTACCTATAGACCTGAACTGTCTACACAGTTTGGGTCTTTTTATTCTGTTTAAATTTATTTCACTCTGAAGATAGCCCTCTTCAGTGATATTCAAATAGTTTGTCCTACATATATTTACAAATTTCTAGGTAATTTAGGTACATATCTGGGCGTAGCCGCATACAATTAATTATACGGTTTCATTGTTTCTGTTTATTTACTTTCCATAAGAAAGGGAATGATGGCCTTACTAGGTAGTTACTGTGAAAACATGAGGAAAAAGATTTCCAATGTTTTAAAAAAGAGTAGCACACTAGTCATTTGACCCGCATAGGATGAAATGAAGATTGATTGAGGAGGGTATGCTCGAATGTCTGAATACAGAGAGATTATAACGAAAGCTGTTGTAGGAAAAGGTCGTAAATTTACTCAATGCACACACACGATTTCTCCATCTCATCGCCCTACAAGTATTTTAGGTTGCTGGATTATTAACCACAAATACGAAGCGAAGAAATGTGATAACACTGTAGAGGTACACGGTCGATACGATATTAACGTTTGGTATTCTTACAACGATAATACAAAGACCGAGGTTGTCACAGATACAGTAACATACACTGATGTTGTCAAGTTAAAATACAGAGATGATAACTTCTTAGGCGATGACTGTGATGTAATTGCAAGAGTTCTTCAACAACCAAACTGCTTAGAAGCAACAATTTCACCTAACGGTAATAAAGTTGTAGTTCAAGTAGAAAGAGAATTCCTTGTAGAAGTGATCGGTGAAACGAAAGTATGTGTAGCGGTTAATCCTGACGGTTGTTACGACGACGACAAGGACTTTGACTGTGATGTAGATGACGAAGAATTTGAAGATTTAAATCCTGACTTTTTAGTTGGTGATTTCGAGGAATAAGAGTAAGCTAGGAGGGTTATCTTCCTAGTTTTTCTTTTTGTCTTCTAGGTGCTTGTTCGTCATTTCTTTATGTTATAATAATTTCATGTAAAAAAAGAAATGGATGAGTTTTGGGGGATAATTATGGCAGAGTATACGCCTATGATACAGCAATATTTAAAGATAAAGGCAGAGTACCAGGATGCCTTTTTATTTTTTAGACTTGGTGATTTTTATGAGATGTTTTTTGATGATGCGATTAAAGCATCGCAAGAGTTAGAGATTACTCTTACTAGTAGAGATGGTGGATCTGAGGATCGAATACCAATGTGTGGTGTACCTCATCACTCAGCTCCTGGATATATTGAGCAGCTTGTGGAGAAAGGCTTTAAAGTTGCTATTTGTGAACAAACTGAAGACCCGAGGCAAGCAAAAGGAGTTGTAAGACGGGAAGTTGTTCAACTTATTACTCCAGGGACGATGATGGAGGGCAAGGGATTAGTAGATAAAGAAAATAACTTTTTAGCATCGATTAGCGAGTACTCAGACTCATTTGGTATTGCGTTTAGCGATTTAACGACAGGTGAAAGTAAAGTTACGAAACTATCATTACAAATAGATGAACTCATTAATGAAATCTATGTGAATGGTGTCAAAGAGGTGGTTGTTGACCCAACTCTAGCTGAAGAAGTTAAGAAAAAGCTTATTGAACGCTGTCAGGTCACGCTATCTACTGAAACTGAAAGTTCTATCCCAAGTGATTTTGTAAGAAGTGTGGAATTATTAGAAAATGATTTACAATTATTATCGACTTTTGGTCGTCTGGTGAATTATTTGCAAAAAACACAGAAAAGAAGTTTAGAGCATCTTCAACCAGTTCAGGTCTATCATGTTCATCAATTCATGAAGATTGATTTTTATTCAAAGAGAAATTTAGAATTAACAGAAACCATTCGATCTAAAGGAAAGAAAGGTTCTCTACTCTGGTTGCTAGATTCGACCATGACAGCAATGGGAGGACGTAGGCTAAAACAATGGATAGACAGGCCTCTTATTCAACAAAGTGATATTAATAATCGTTTAAATATGGTTGAAACACTACTAAATCAATTCTTTGAACGACAAGAGTTACGTGAACTTTTAAAGGAAGTGTATGATTTAGAAAGATTGGCTGGAAGAGTCGCTTTTGGGAATGTAAATGCTAGAGACTTGGTACAATTGAAAAAGTCATTACAGCAAGTACCTCATATTCAAGAGGTAGTTCAAAGACTTCATAATGACAATGCTAGTTCAATTGCGAAAAGGATTGATCCGTGTGATGAATTAACCGAGCTGCTTGATCGATCTATTGAGGAAAATCCACCTCTCTCGGTTAAGGATGGTGACATCATTAAGGATGGCTATAATACTACATTAGACCAGTATCGCGATGCTAGCAGAAATGGAAAGTCTTGGATTGCAGCTTTAGAAAAACAAGAAAGAGAACGAACTGGTATAAAAACGCTTAAAATAGGCTATAACCGAGTATTTGGTTATTATATTGAAGTAACAAAAGCCAATATTCATCTCATCCCTGAAGGGTTATATGAGAGAAAACAGACTTTATCTAATGCGGAAAGATACATCACGCCTGAGTTAAAAGAAAAGGAAGTTTTAATACTAGAGGCTCAAGAAAAAATCATTGAACTAGAGTACAATATCTTTACTGATATTAGAGAAAGAGTTAAGCACTATATTACAAGAGTTCAAGAATTAGCTAAGATGATTAGTGAATTAGATGTCTTGCAGTGTTTTGCTACGGTTAGTGAAGAAAGACATTATTCAAGACCGATTTTCACGAATGGAGAACTCCAACTCATTGATGGGCGTCATCCTGTTGTTGAAAAGGTGATGAACGCACAAGAGTATGTTCCAAATAATTGTCAAATGGATGATAATCGATCGATTTTATTAATAACTGGTCCAAACATGTCAGGTAAAAGCACATATATGAGGCAGGTGGCATTAACCTCAATTCTTGCCCAAATTGGTTGTTTCGTACCTGCATCAGAAGCGAGATTGCCAATTTTTGACCAAGTATTTACTAGAATTGGAGCAGCTGATGATTTAATATCAGGTCAAAGTACGTTTATGGTAGAAATGCTTGAAGCGAGAAATGCCATTGTTAATGCTACAAGCAACAGTTTAATTTTATTTGATGAGATTGGGCGAGGCACATCTACGTATGACGGAATGGCTTTAGCTCAAGCGATTATTGAGTATATTCATAACAACATTGGAGCTAAGACGTTATTTTCAACACACTATCATGAACTTACATCATTAGAACAGCAGCTAAGTCAATTGAATAATGTGCATGTTAGTGCGATTGAACATCATGGGAAAGTAGTCTTCCTTCATAAGATTAAGGAAGGCCCCGCTGATAAGAGTTATGGAATACATGTAGCAGAGCTGTCCGATTTGCCGAAGCCATTGATTGCTAGAGCTCAAGAAATACTAAATCAATTAGAGGCTGGGAACAAGCAGGAAATTAAAACTGAGTCCACAAAAACGGATCAGGTGGGACAAGCTGATGAGCAGCTATCGTTCTTTACAGATAATAAGCCGATAGTTTTGAGAGAAACTAATGAACTAACGCGAAAAGATAAACAATTACTTGATTCAATTAAGTTATTAGATTTATTAGATATGACACCATTAGATGCGATGAATAAACTTTATGAAATACAGAAAAAACTTAAAGCTTAAATTACGCTTTAGAAAGGGAGGTTGGTCAAATGGGAAAAATTATCAAACTTGATGATCAGCTTTCTAATAAAATAGCAGCAGGTGAAGTCGTAGAACGACCTGCATCTGTTGTGAAGGAATTAGTTGAAAATGCAATTGACGCTAAAAGTACTATCATTGAAATTGAGGTTGAAGAAGCAGGACTTTCTAAAATTAGAATCATAGATAACGGTGAAGGTATTGAGGAGGATGACTGCTTAAATGCCTTTCATCGTCATGCAACTAGTAAAATTAAAGATGAAAATGATCTTTTTCGTATCCGAACCTTAGGTTTTAGAGGAGAAGCTTTGCCAAGTATTGCTTCTGTATCGGAATTAGAAATGAAAACGAGTACTGGGGATAGTTTTGGTACTCATTTAATTCTAAAAGGTGGCGAAATCATTAAACAAGAACGGACAAATAGTAGAAAAGGGACAGACATTACTGTATCAAATCTTTTCTATAACACCCCAGCCCGTTTAAAGTATATGAAAACCGTTCACACAGAACTTGGAAATATCACGGATATAATCAATCGAATTGCAATGGCTCACCCAGGAATCTCATTTAGACTATCTCATAATGGTAAACAGATGCTATATACTTCGGGTAATGGAGATGTACTACAGGTTATTGCTGCGATTTATGGTATGTCTATTGCGAAGAAAATGACGCCAATTGACTTACAGTCACTAGATTTTCAGGTGAAAGGGTATGTGTCTTTTCCTGAAGTAACAAGGGCTTCGAGAAACTATATGTCGCTCATTATTAATGGGAGATTTATTAAGAATTACTCGATAGCTAAGGCCATCCAGCAAGGCTACCATACTCTTTTGCCAATTGGAAGATATCCTATTGTCTTTCTTGAAGTCGAAATGGATCCATTAATTGTAGACGTCAATGTTCATCCGGCGAAAATGGAAGTCCGACTTAGTAAAGAAGCTGAGTTAAACGAGTTAATTGAAACTGGTATTAAGAACGTTTTCAAGAAAAAAAGCTTGTATCCAGACATTACACCAACCCAACCTAAGAAAAAACTAGCCAATCCCCTAGAGCAGCAGCAGTTTAACTTTGAACATAAGGAACTACAAAAGAGAAGTAATGAGCTATTTTCAACCTTAGGTGATGATTCAATAGATACACTAGATAAACATACAGTTAGCGTAGATAGCTTTAGCTTTTCTCAAGAGGAAACTTTAGAATATCCAGTTAAAACAACTACTATAGATTTAGCACAAAACTCTATCGTTGAAAAACAAGATGTGGATATTGAAAAGTATAAGGAATTTATAGAAAAAGCCGAAAGTAAGCAACAAATAGAGCCGGTTGAGAAGAAAAGAATTCCTCCACTATATCCTATTGGACAAATGCATGGAACCTATATTCTAGCTCAAAATGAAAATGGTTTGTTTATTGTTGACCAACATGCTGCCCAAGAAAGAATTAAGTACGAGTATTATAAAAATAAGGTCGCAGAGGTAATTTCAGAGGTTCAGGAGATGCTCGTTCCAATTACATTAGAATATTCGACAGATGAGACAATTTTAATATCAGCACATATAGAAGATCTCGCAAAGGTTGGAGTATTCTTAGAGCCTTTTGGTCATAATTGTTTTATTGTCAGATCACATCCCTTGTGGTTCCCTCGAGGTCAAGAGGTTTTTGTGATCGAAGAGATGATTGAGCAAGTATTAAATTATAAAAAAATTGATATTAAAAAGCTAAGAGAAGAAGCAGCGATTATGATGAGTTGCAAAGCCTCTATAAAGGCTAATCACCATCTTAGAAATGAGGATATGTTTACACTACTAGAAACCCTGAGAGATACTTCTGATCCATTTACTTGCCCTCATGGTAGACCCATTATCATTCATTTTACGACTTATGAGATGGAGAAATTATTTAAGCGTGTTATGTAAAAGTGAAAAACATTTTCGTTTTTCACTTTTTTATTAAATATCTGATATTTTTTGAGAGAAATTGGATATACTAGTTTGGTGTTCGCCATTTTAGAGCGTTTACTATCGCTAGACTACCTTTTAATTGAAAGTAGTGATGGTTATTGGGAGAGAAAAAAAGAGAAAAGCTTGTGGTACTGATTGGACCTACAGCTGTTGGAAAAACAAAGCTAAGCATAGAATTAGCAAAAAAACTAAATGCTGAAATCATTAGTGGAGATTCAATGCAGGTATATAAAGAGATGGATATAGGAACAGCTAAAATTTCAAATGCAGAAATGGAAGGAGTTCCTCACCATCTAATAAATATAAAAGAACCTGATGAAGACTTTTCTGTTGCAGAATTTCAACAGTTGGTTAGAAATCTAATTACGGAGATTACCTCTCGAGGAAAACTCCCTATGATTGTTGGGGGAACAGGCCTATATATTCAATCCGTTATTTATGATTATAAGTTTTCAGAATCACCTTCAGATGACAATTACCGAAAAAGCTTAGAGCAAATGGCCCTAACGGAAGGTATTGAAGTTGTACATAATCTTTTGAAACAAGTTGACCCACAAAGTGCTGACAATATTCACCCTAACAATGTCCGTAGGGTGATTAGAGCATTGGAAGTGTATCATAGTTCTGGAAAAACTGCTACTGAAACTAAAGAAAAGCAAGAAGGGGAGTTGATTTACGATACAGCCCTCATAGGATTAACGATGGACCGAAACATCCTCTATGAACGAATAAATTTTCGAGTAGATGAAATGATGAATATGGGATTGCTTCGAGAAGTAACGACCCTTTATGAGAGAGGGCTTAAAGATTGTCAATCAATCCAAGCAATTGGTTATAAGGAAATTTATCAATATCTTGATGGGAAAAGTAGCTTGGAGGAGTCAATTGAGCAATTGAAGCAAAATTCTAGGCGTTATGCCAAACGGCAATTAACATGGTTTAGAAATAAGATGGATGTTCAGTGGTTCGATATGACAGGTGCCCAAAGTTCAATGCTTGATGAAAAGATAAATGAAATTTTAAAATATATAGCAGGAAAGCTAAGAATTTAATCGAATACTAATCAATATAGAGAATAGAGGAGGACGAATTCATGAAACAAGCAATCAATATTCAAGACCAATTTTTAAATCAGCTTCGAAAAGATAATACATTTGTAACGGTATTTCTTTTAAACGGGTTTCAGCTACGTGGTTTGATTAAGGGATTTGACAATTTTACTGTATTGCTCGAAACAGAGGGAAAACAGCAGTTGATTTATAAGCATGCTATTTCCACGTTTTCACCACAAAAGAATATTCAATTAGAACTTGAATAAATGTTCCCTTAAAAGTGGCCTTTTCTCCTTGAAGGCTGCTTTTTTATTTTTTTTTAGTAAGAACCTCTCATAAATCTCATAAAAACTCTATATGTTGTAAGAGGAAAATATTTCTTGGGAAAGCGCAAAATTAGACAAGAAGTCTGATTTCGACAAGGAAAAAGTAAAGATTTTGAAGAATTTTGATAGAAAAAGACAGACTGTATACCCTAGTTTTCTTGCCTAACCTACAATCTATGGAATTTACATCACTTTACTAAAATGGTGACCAGCCAAAACATAGGCATTTGTCACAATTTTATAAGCTATACGTATAATGGTAAAGAATGAGAGGTGAGAGCTTTTGGATCAACCAATAACAATGAAAAATAATGGACAAATAAATGTAATTTTAAATGGCCAAAAGAAAAAATTGAAAGTTGTAAATCCCTCTTCCCCGGAACCGGTCCCTAAGAGGTCTCATGTAAAACATGCGGCTCTTAAAGAAATCGAAGATGAAATGAATGCACTTGTTGGAATGGATGAAATCAAACGTGTTGTAAAGGAAGTCTATGCATGGATTTATATTAATAAAAAACGTGAAGAACAGGGGTTAAAACCTGGGAAACAAGCGCTTCATATGATGTTTAAAGGTAATCCTGGTACTGGTAAGACAACTGTAGCTAGGCTTCTGGGAAAGCTCTTTTTTCAAATGAATGTTTTATCGAAAGGTCACTTGATTGAGGCTGAGCGTGCTGACTTAGTGGGTGAATATATTGGTCATACAGCTCAAAAGACCCGTGACTTAATTAAGAAGGCATTAGGTGGTATCTTATTCATAGACGAAGCTTATTCCTTAGCTAGAGGAGGAGAGAAGGATTTTGGAAAGGAAGCGATAGATACTTTAGTAAAACATATGGAGGATAAGCAGCATGATTTTGTGCTGATTCTTGCCGGTTATTCTAAAGAGATGAATCACTTCCTGTCATTAAATCCGGGCTTGTATTCTAGATTTCCACTTGTTGTTGATTTTCCAGACTATACCGTTGATCAGTTAATGGACATTGCCTCTAGGATGCTAGTAGAGCGAGAGTATGTGTTTAGTAAAGAGGCAGAATGGAAGTTTAGAGACCATTTATATTCGATCAAACAAGATAGTCCTGGGACCTCATCATTCAGTAATGGAAGATATGTACGAAATATTATCGAAAAATCAATTCGAGCCCAAGCGATGAGGCTTTTACTAAGCGAGACAGAAGAACGTGAGGAATTAATGACAATAAAGAATCAGGACTTAATTCTTAAAGATTAAACTTACTTAAAAAAAGAGGCTGCTTAGCAGCCTCTTAAAAGTGTAGAAATGATCTTGAAGGTTTCATTAGTTTGTGTGGTAGTTTCCAGTTATAGGTGAAAGATAATACCCTAAGAATAACAATAATAATAAATAATGAGTAAAGTTCAAATGGTGAACTTGCAAAACCAAGTCCAACTGCCAAACCAGCCAAAATGGCCCAAACCCCATATATTTCAGAACGTAAAACAAGTGGTTTTCTTCCGGCGAGAAGGTCACGAATTATGCCTCCGCCACTACCAGTTAAGATAGCTGCTACAATAGTTGCACTTAATGGGTGCTCCATATTTGTTGCAAATAGTGCACCTTGTATGGCAAAGGCAGCAAGACCAATTGCATCAAAGAAATTTCCCCACTTTCTCCACTGCTTAAGTAATCCGGCAGGAAACAAAAATACAATTGTAATTGCAAACAATGCAATTTGAAATAATAGGCCTTGTTCCCAGAGTGCTGATACTGGAACACCTATTAACAAATTTCGTATTGCTCCGCCACCAAACGCAGTTACAATTCCTAGAATATAAATACCTAGAATGTCATACTCTTCCTCTAATGCAACAATAGCTCCACTTACAGCAAACGCAATTGTTCCAATAATACTTAGCACATCCCAAGTCATAACAATTTTCCTTTCCGATACACTCATAGATGTCGATTCCATAATAGATAATATCTACAAAGACATTATATTGCAACAGTTTAATATTATATATATAAAATTAGTTTATTTGTCTTAGTTTTGTTAAGATGTTTATATGAATTTTATAGGAAAGAAGGGAAGTCTGTGAATCAAGTACAAAACACTGAGCAAGAAAGGGTAATCTTAGTAGGATGTCAATTAGCCGATATGGATGAAACTCGTTTTGAATATTCTCTTGAGGAACTTCAATCATTAACTAAGACTGCAAGAGGTCAGGTAGTGGCAATTCTTACACAAAAGAGAGAGAGAAGACATTCTGCTACCTATATAGGGAAAGGAAAGGTTGAAGAATTAGTTAACCTAGAGAGTGAACTACAACCTGATATCATAATTTTTAATGATGAGCTTTCTCCTAGTCAGGTGAGAAATTTGTCGGAAAAATTACAAGCACGTATTATTGATAGGACACAGTTAATATTAGATATTTTTGCTTCAAGAGCGAATTCGAAGGAAGGTAAACTGCAGGTAGAGCTTGCTCAATTACAGTATTTACTTCCTCGTCTTATAGGTAAGGGGCTTCAGTTGTCTCGTTTAGGGGGAGGTATCGGTACAAGAGGTCCGGGTGAAACCAAACTTGAATCTGACAGAAGACATATTCGTAGACGGCTTGATGATATTAAACAACAGTTATCCGTCATAGTTGAGCATCGAGAGCGTTATCGTGAGCGCAGGAAGAAAAATAATGCCTATCAAATTGCCCTAGTTGGATATACAAATGCAGGAAAATCAACAGTGTTTAATCGGATAACAGAAGCTGGAACTTTTGAAGAAAATCTCTTGTTCGCAACCCTTGATCCGATGACAAGAAAGATGATCCTGCCATGTGGATTAACGACCTTATTGACAGATACGGTAGGATTTATTCAAGACTTGCCAACGGCTTTAGTTGCAGCCTTTAGATCAACCTTAGAAGAGGTTAAAGAGGCTGACTTGATCCTTCATGTTGTTGATTCGTCAAATCCAGATTCATTTAATCATGAAAAAACGGTATATGAAATTTTAGATGAACTTAAGGTTGAGGGAATACCTATTGTTACAGTCTATAATAAAGCAGACAAGAAACATCCTGATTTTGTTCCGAGTTCAACTAATGATTCAATTGTTATAAGTGCATTTGATCAAAATGATCTCCTTGACTTAAAGTTAAAGGTAGAAGATGAGATGATTCATATGATGAACGAATATCGAGTTTCATTACCTAGTACAGAAGGAAAATTACTAGCTAGCTTAAAAAGTGATACGATCCTGAAGGATTTACATTATAATGATAGTACGGAAAGGTATGAGTGTAATGGGTTTATTTTGCCTAGTCACACACTATCCGGACAACTAAAGAATTTTCAAGCGTAAAAGGAGTAAAAGATGTTTGCACAATTAAATAATGGGGAATTTTTAAAAGGTTTAGTATCTAAGGTAGAAGAAAAAATTGTCGAGCAACACAAACAGGTAGATCAAAGAATAGAGGTAAATCAATATCGCGTAATTAAAAGTTTACAGAAGTATAAGGTGAGCGACTCACACTTCATTCCGTCTACAGGATATGGGTATGATGATATTGGAAGAGATACACTTGAGCAGGTATACGCAGATGTGCTAGGTGGGGAAACTGCTCTTGTTAGACCCCAAATTATCTCAGGGACTCATGCTATTTCTATCTCCTTATTCGGAATTCTACGCCCTAATGATGAATTGCTATACATTACAGGCAGGCCTTATGATACGCTCGAGGAAATTGTTGGGTTACGTGGTTCTGGTGTAGGTTCGTTGAAAGAATTTAATATTAGCTATAATACAGTTTATTTAACAGAAGAAGGAACTGTAGACTTTGATGCTGTTCAAAAGGCAATGAAGAGTAATACAAAAATGATAGGAATTCAACGATCAAAAGGATATGCGACAAGACCATCATTTACAATAGAGCAAATAAAAGAGATGATATCCTTCGTCAAAGAAATTAATCCTAATGTTGTCGTTTTTGTTGATAACTGCTATGGAGAATTCGTGGAAGAGCTTGAACCTTGTCACGTTGGAGCCGATTTGATGGCGGGCTCCCTCATTAAAAATCCAGGTGGCGGACTTGCAAAAACAGGAGGTTACATAGTAGGGAAGAAAGAATATGTCGAGGCATGTTCTTACCGTATGACCTCACCAGGCATTGGTGCAGAAGCGGGGGCGTCTCTTTATAGCTTGCAGGAAATGTATCAAGGTTTTTTTCTTGCACCACATGTTGTGGGACAAGCATTAAAAGGATCGATCTTTACCTCTGCAATTTTAGAAGAAATTGGACTAGATACCCACCCAAAATGGGACAGTGAGAGAACAGACTTAATACAATCTGTTCAGTTTAATGATAGAGACATGATGGTTGCCTTTTGTCAGTCAATTCAATATACTTCACCTATCAATTCTCATGTAACACCTTACCCTGCGTACATGCCAGGTTATGAAGATGACGTTATAATGGCAGCTGGTACCTTCATTCAAGGTGCGAGTATCGAACTAACTGCAGATGGACCACTTCGACCACCATACGTTGCTTATGTACAGGGGGGATTAACATATTCCCATGTGAAAATCGCGATTTGTACTGCAATAGATCAATTAATCTCTAAAAAGTTAATAAAAATATAGGAAAAAGGATAACTTAAGTTGTCCTTTTTTTATACTAAAAATTATATGTTAGATTACCTAACATGGTATTGACACTTTTCCTAACATGACATATAATGTGGTTATATAAAGCAAAAGGAGGAACTGCTGTGAGTGACGACATGAGACGATCGATGCCATTGTTTCCAATCGGAATAGTGATGCAACTAACAGAGTTGTCTGCTCGGCAAATCCGCTACTATGAAGAAAATGAATTAATCTTTCCAGCAAGGACAGAAGGTAATAGAAGGATGTTTTCCTTTAATGATGTTGACCGTCTCCTCGAAATTAAGAAATTGATTGAACAAGGAGTAAACTTAGCTGGAATCAAACAACTCTTTGAAATGAAGAAGCAAGTAGAACAACAAGAAATGATTGAAGATAGGCCAGCTAAAAAAGACTTATCTGATATCGAATTGAGGAAACTATTAAAAGCAGAATTAATTGATGCAGGAAGGTTTAACAGATCTACCTTAAGACAAGGTGATATGTCTAGATTTTTTCATTAATTGATGAAGCGTTACACTCAAATTTTTAGGGGGAATTATTAAAATGGCAAAGTTTTCTAAAGAAGATATTTTTCGCATTGTAAAGGAAGAAAATGTTAAGTATATTCGTCTACAATTTACGGATATCCTTGGAACAATTAAAAATGTTGAGATTCCAGTTAGTCAACTTGAAAAAGCACTTGATAATAAAATGATGTTTGATGGTTCTTCGATTGAAGGATTTGTTAGAATTGAAGAGTCTGATATGTATCTATTTCCAGATTTAGATACTTGGGTAATCTTCCCTTGGACTGCTGAAAAAGGAAAGGTAGCACGACTAATTTGTGATATCTATAATGCAGATGGAACACCATTTGCAGGTGATCCACGTACGAATTTAAAACGCATGTTAAAAGAGATGGAAGAATTAGGATTCACAGATTTCAACTTAGGGCCAGAGCCAGAATTCTTCTTATTCAAATTAGACGCAAAAGGTGAACCTACTCTAGAATTGAATGATAATGGTGGTTATTTTGACCTAGCTCCAACAGACTTAGGGGAAAATTGCCGTCGTGATATCGTATTAGAACTAGAAGAGATGGGCTTTGAAGTTGAAGCTTCTCACCACGAAGTAGCACCTGGTCAACACGAAATTGATTTTAAATATGCAAATGCATTAAAAGCATGTGATGACATTCAAACATTCAAATTAGTAGTAAAAACAATTGCTCGTAAACATGGACTTCATGCTACATTTATGCCAAAGCCATTATTCGGAGTGAATGGCTCAGGAATGCACTGTAACGTTTCATTATTTAGTAACGGAAAAAATGCATTCTATGACACTTCAGGTAATTTAGAACTAAGTGATACTGCTCGTCAATTCATTGCTGGGGTCCTTAAGCATGCACCTGGATTTACAGCTGTAACAAACCCTACAGTAAATTCATATAAGCGTTTAGTTCCTGGTTATGAAGCACCTTGTTATGTAGCGTGGTCTGCTCGTAACAGAAGTCCACTTATCCGTATTCCTGCTTCACGTGGAGTAAGTACTCGTGTTGAGGTTAGAAGTGTAGACCCTGCAGCAAACCCATACCTAGCAATGGCTGTACTTTTAGCTGCTGGTCTTGATGGAATTAAGAATAAATTAACTCCTCCAGCACCTATTGATCGTAATATATATGTAATGAACAAAGCAGAGCGTTTAGAAGCGGGAATCGAAGACCTTCCAGCAACTTTAGCTCAAGCTCTTGATCAGCTTAAAAAAGACGAAGTGATCATAAATGCACTAGGTGAACACTTGTTCGAACATTTTGTTGAAGCTAAAGAGATTGAATGGGATATGTTCCGCACTCAAGTACATCCTTGGGAAAGAGAACAATATATGTCAATGTACTAAAAATATCAACCTTCTGGCTATGCCAGAGGGTTTTTAATAATCTTATAAACCATATAAAAAAAGGAAGACCGCTAATTTATAGCAGTCTTCCTTTTTACGCTTAGTGAACTGTACGATATACACCAATTACTTTTCCTAGGATAGAAACATTTCGTAGGATAATAGGTTCTAAGCTTGAATTCTCAGGTTGCAAACGAATATAGTCCTTTTCTTTAAAGAAACGCTTAACCGTTGCCTCATCATCCTCGGTCATAGCTACAACAATATCTCCGTTATTGGCTGTTTGTTGTTGGCGGACGATAACCAAATCACCATCGAGAATCCCAGCTTCAATCATACTTTCTCCCATAATTTCTAACATGAATACATTATCGTCAGGAGATACAAACCGATCTGGTAGTGGGAAAAATTCTTCAATATTTTCAACAGCTGTTATAGGAAGCCCTGCAGTAACCTTACCGATAATTGGAACGTTTATTACGTTGCTTTTAGGAATATGGCTAGATGAGTCAAGTTCTAGTATTTCAATTGCTCTAGGTTTTGTAGGATCTCTACGTATCAATCCTTTACTTTCTAACCTAGATAAATGACCATGAACAGTTGAACTAGATGCTAAACCAACCGCCTCCCCAATTTCACGAACAGAAGGCGGATACCCTTTTGCTTTAACTTCTTCTTTAATAAAGTTTAAGATATCCTGTTGCCTCTTTGATATTTTTGTCATCCGCTTGCACCTCGTATCTTCTATTAATTAACTAGATTATAGCATGATTTTCCTATTAGTACAAACATAAGTTCGAAAAAAGACGTTGACTAAAAACGTTTGTTCGTATTATACTAAAAATATAAACATACGAACAAGCATTCGTGTTGGGGGGTAATTAATATGAAAGAAAGAAAAATATCAGCAATCTATTATGTTTTATTTACATTTTTATTAATCTCTATGACTTTTGCAATTAGTGATTCTACTATACAAACACATAACCAAGAGAGTTATCTAGAGATTACAATAAATTATGGTGATACACTATGGGAAATAAATAACGCATATAAGGAAAAGCACAACCTTAGTTTTTCAGACTTTGTTACCTGGGTAGAAAAAAATAACGGAGTAGACTCAAATCAGTTAAAGCCAGGCGATACACTTTTTATTCCAATTAAATCCATCGAAGATCTTGATACACTTCATACATATGCTAGTGAATAATCTATTACGTATAAAAGGAAAATTTAGAAGGTAAAAGATAACAAGGTAACAAAACTCTATAAGTCTGATAGCTTGTAAACCTCAGCTTACTTTAGTAAGATGGAAACTATCCATAAATGTTTGTAAGAGAGGTTTGAAAAATGCTATCAAAAGAAAAAATTGCTCGAATTAATGAGCTTTCAAAAAAATCAAAAAATGAAGGCTTAACTTCTGAGGAAGTGGTTGAGCAGCAAGAATTACGAAAAGAATATATACAAACCTTTAGAAATTCAATGACAGATACTCTTCACACCGTGAAAATTGTTGATCCAAACGGTACTGACGTTACTCCTGAAAAGTTGAAAAAGAGTAAAAATCAACGATTAAATTAAATTATTCATTGGAAGAATACATAGGTATGCTATGTATTCTTATTTTATTGTGCATACTACTCATATTGACGGTGAAATTAATTCTTGACAATTCAGTGAAGAAGAGTTGTACATTTTTCTTCGTCAATATATGATAGTAGAGTATACATAGAGGTTTTATTAGAAAGGATGAACGTTACAAATGACACATACTATTGAAGATTTGGCGATTGGTTCGATTCGTACACTATCAATTGACGCGATTGAAAAGGCAAATTCAGGTCATCCGGGAATGCCAATGGGTGCTGCGCCTATGGCATATTCGCTATGGACAAAACACATGAACATTAGTCCTAGCAACCCTGAGTGGTTCAATCGTGACCGATTTGTATTATCTGCTGGCCATGGTTCAATGTTACTTTATAGTTTATTACACTTAAGTGGATATGAGCTTTCAATTGACGATTTAAAAGGATTCAGACAATGGGGTAGTAAAACACCTGGACATCCTGAATTTGGTCATACCCCTGGAGTAGATGCAACAACTGGTCCACTTGGACAAGGTATTGCGATGGCAGTTGGGATGGCAATGGCAGAACGTCACTTGGCTAAAACTTATAATAAAGAAAGTTTTGAAGTAGTAGATCATTTTACATATAGTATTTGTGGTGATGGTGATTTAATGGAAGGTGTATCTGCTGAGGCTGCTTCATTAGCCGGTCACCTAAAATTAGGAAAACTAGTTGTTTTATACGATTCAAACGATATCTCTTTAGATGGGGATCTTGATCGCTCATTCTCAGAGAGTGTTCAAAAGCGTTTTGATTCATATGGCTGGCAATATATCCGTGTAGAAGATGGAAATAGTATTGAAGAGATTTCACGGGCAATTGAAGAGGCAAAAGGTGATCAGTCCCGTCCGACATTAATTGAAGTTAAGACCACGATTGGATATGGATCGCCAAACAGAGCTGGTACATCAGGAGTTCATGGCGCACCACTAGGAGTAGATGAGACAAAACTTACAAAGGAAACCTACAATTGGACATTCGAAAATGATTTTCACGTTCCTGATGAGGTTTACTCACATTTCCATTCAACAATCCTTGAGCCAGGTAAAAAGAAAGTACAAGAATGGAATCAATTGTTCTCTCAATATAAAGAAAAATATCCCGAGTTAGGTAATCAATTAGATGCAGCGATTTCTGGAAAACTACCAGAAGGCTGGGAGACTCAATTACCTACTTATGAGGTTGGAAAAAGCCTTGCTTCGCGTGCATCCTCAGGTGAAGCATTAAATGCTATCGCGAAGCATGTTCCACAATTCTTTGGGGGTTCAGCAGACCTTGCTGGGTCTAACAACACAATGATTAAAGGTGCAAACGACTTCACTCCAGAAGATTATAGTGGCCGTAATATTTGGTTTGGTGTTCGTGAGTTTGCGATGGGTGCTGCTCTTAACGGAATGGCACTACATGGTGGCGTGAAAGTTTATGGAGGTACATTCTTCGTATTCTCTGATTACTTACGACCTGCTATTCGATTAGCTGCTTTAATGAAACTTCCGGTTACCTATGTGTTCACACATGACAGCATTGCAGTTGGAGAAGATGGACCTACTCATGAGCCTATTGAGCAACTTCCTTCCTTGCGTGCAATGCCACACCTTGGAGTTATTCGTCCAGCTGATGGAAATGAAACAGTTGCTGCTTGGAGATTAGCTATTGAGTCAACAGATAAGCCAACCGTATTAGTCTTAACGCGTCAAAATCTTCCGACGCTTCCTGGTACTAGTGAAAAGGCCTACGATGGTGTTAAAAAAGGTGCTTATGTTATTTCAGAGGCACAAAATAATAACCCTGAAGGGATTTTACTCGCTTCTGGTTCTGAGGTAAATCTTGCTGTCAGCGCTCAACAGGAACTAGCAAACCAGGGTATTCACGTATCAGTAGTAAGTATGCCTTCATGGGACCGTTTTGAACAACAGACTCAAGAATATAAAGATTCAGTTATTCCTAAGTCAGTTAAAAAACGTCTTGGAATTGAAATGGCATCATCACTTGGCTGGGAAAAGTATACTGGTGATGAAGGTGAAGTTCTGGCGATTAATGACTTTGGTGCTTCTGCTCCTGGACCGAAAATTATGGAAGAGTATGGATTCTCTGTGCAGAATGTTGTAGCACGTATGAGAAAAATTTTAAATAAATAGGTTTTACTTTTAAAGGGTGCCAAGTATTACTTACATTAAGCATGTTTAAACCAAACAGACCTTAATGATTGAGTTAATAGTTGGCACTTCTTTCGCTTTCGGGTGTTTTCGACAAAAGTAGTGATATATTTTCTCCATTTTCAGACAATATCAATTTTACTTGTCCTGTATAATGGTGGTACTATACATTACCGGGGAGCGATGGGGATGAGACGATATCATATTTATCTGATAGAAGAGGAAATTGCTAGTCATTATTTCGGTCGTGAAGCGAAAATCTATGAACTTTTCTGTGAATACGAAAATGTTGAAAATAAACATAAGGCTCAATTACGAAAGCAAATCGACTATGTAACTAGACCAATACCTACGTTGCATATTCATCAATGTATTGATAGCCTTTTAAGAAAACGAACAGATTACCTGAATGAGCGAAATGTACATAAACTGATGATAAATAGTAACAATAGTGAGGCGAGACTAGTAGTACATGACGGATATCTTTTGCTAGAATCATCTGGAAGTTATGAAGCTGAAACGATTTTCTTTGAAGTATTAAGAAAATATGATCCCTGCTTTTTGGCGATGGATTTCACATTACAACGCCATGGTTGGTTGAACCCTATTAAAGAAAGAAAATTTGTGTGAAAACATGTTATAAAATATAGAGAAATTAGTAAACAAATATTGTATAATTACATTTGGTCTAGTACACTGTAATGTAGACAACATGAAGGAGGAAGAAATATGGGTATTTGGGTACCGATTCTAGTAGGTATTCTAGCACTTCTTGCTGGAGTAGCCCTAGGATTTTTCATTGCACGTAAATACATGATGAACTACTTAAAGAAAAATCCACCGATCAATGAGCAAATGCTTAAGGTAATGATGATGCAAATGGGAATGAAACCATCTCAAAAGAAGATCAATCAAATGCTAAAAGCAATGAACGGTCAAATGGATAAGTAAGATGGACAGGCACTCGTCACTGAGTGTCTTTATTTTTTTCTTCCTTGTTTTCTAAATATTTGATAAACTATTCAAGTGTTTAAAAGAAGTAGTGGGGGAAAGTTTATGCGAGTTTTTAAAGATTTAATGTGGTTTTTTAAACAAGAAAAGAAATCGTACTTAATAGGAATTTCTTTATTGTGTGTCGTAGCTTTATTAGAGCTAGTCCCTCCATTTGTCATAGGGAAGGTCGTAGACTTAATTGTTGAAGGTCAGTTAACAACGAAGGTTCTTACCAGCTGGCTTGGACTATTATTGGTTGTAGCAACTACAGTTTATATCGTTCGATTTTTTTGGAGAATTATTTTATTTGGGGCTTCGGTGAGGTTAGCCAGGTTGCTAAGAGAAAAATTGTATAGCCACTTCACTAAGATGTCTCAATCCTTCTACCAAAGACGCAGAATTGGTGATCTGATGGCCCATTCGACCAACGATATTCAAGCTGTTCAGCAGACAGCGGGTGCAGGTGTACTTACCTTGGTCGATTCTTTAGTTACTGGTGGATTTGTATTAATTATGATGGCTACAACAATTAGTTGGAAGCTTACACTCATTAGTTTAATTCCAATGCCGTTTATGGCACTATCCACAAGTTGGTACGGTACATTGTTACATAAACGATTTCATAAGGCTCAGGAGGCTTTTTCATCATTAAATGATAAAGTACAGGAAAGTGTAAGTGGTATCAAAGTGTTAAAAACGTTTGGTTATGAGCAGGATGATGTTGATTCTTTTCGTGAGGAATCCGCGGAAGTTGTTAGAAAGAATATGAAAGTAGCTAAAATTGATGCCTTATTCGATCCGACAATTTCATTGATTGTGGGGTTCTCTTTTTTCCTTGCAGTTTCCTTTGGTTCTTATTTTGTACTTACTGATGAAATGACATTAGGGCAACTTATTTCGTTTACAACATATTTGGGATTATTAATATGGCCAATGTTAGCTTTCGGATGGTTGTTTAATATTGTTGAACGTGGGAGAGCCTCGTATGATCGTGTTTCTAGTCTTTTAAATGAGAAGGTAGATATTAAAGATAGTGAAGATGTATTGAATGAGCAACCTTCTGGTAATATTATCTATAATATCAAGGAATTTGCTTTTTCTGACGAACAGATCACCCTAAGTGATATACAAATAACTTTAGAACAGGGTGAGACGTTAGGAATTGTTGGTAAGACAGGTGCAGGAAAGACAACACTGCTTAAACTATTAATTAGAGAGTTCGAAGGTTATAAAGGAGAAATAACATTTGGTAAGCATTCAATTTCTACTTATTCATTAGAAGCATTAAGAAAAGGAATCGGTTATGTCCCACAAGATCATTTCTTATTTTCCGCAACAATTGCTGATAATATAGCTTTTGCTAAACCAAATGCTACTTACCAAGAGATAATACAGGCAGCAGAACTTGCTTCAATCCACGAGGATATCGTCAGTTTTACAGAAGGCTACGAGACAATGGTAGGAGAAAGAGGAGTTTCACTTTCAGGTGGACAGAAACAGCGTATATCAATCGCTAGAGCTCTTATAGTAAATCCAGAGGTTTTAATACTAGACGATTCGTTATCAGCAGTTGATGCAAAAACAGAAGAAATGATATTATCTGCTTTAAAACAAACGAGAGAGGGTAAAACAACTATTATCACATCTCATCGTTTAAGTGCCATTGCGCATGCAAATGTAATAGTTGTATTAGAAGAAGGTAGAATTGTTCAAAAGGGCACACATGATGAATTAATGAATGAACAAGGATGGTATAAAGAAATGTATCATCGTCAACAATTAGAAGCACTTGTAGAACATGGAGGTATGTGATTATGAATAAAACATTAACTTCAAAACAACAACGACAAGTGCTTTTCCGACTTCTTTCCTATACAAAGAAATATAAGAAAGAGTTTTTCATTGCGTTTACACTTTTACTAGTAGGAACGATAGGTGAGATAGTAGGGCCAATATTCGTGAAGGTTTTTATAGATGACTACTTAACTCCAAGAAATATAGAGGCACAACCACTTATTGTATTGGGTGTTTCATATATCCTTGTTCATATTATTAAGGTTATTGTTAACTATTTTCAGTTAGTAAAATTTCACGAAATATCATTAAATATTATTCAGGATTTACGGATTGATGTTTTTAGTAAGGTTCATGCATTGGGCTTAAAGTTTTTTGATAAAACACCTGGAGGCAGCATTGTTTCGAGAGTTACAAATGATACAGAAGCAATAAAAGATATGTTTATAAGTGTAATAGCAACCTTCGTGCAAAATGCAGTGTTGTTAATAGGTGTATTTATAGCAATGTTTATCTTAAATGTTAAATTAGCATTCTTTTGCTTATTTCTGATTCCGGTTATCTTTCTCATTATGAAGACTTATCGACATTTTAGTTCAAAATTTTATCAAGATATGCGGGAGAGGCTTAGTCAATTAAACGCAAAGATAAATGAGTCCTTGCAAGGAATGGCAATTATTCAAGTATTTAGACAAGAGCGACGTCTCCAAAAAGAATTTGATGAAATTAATGAAGCTCATTATAAAGCCGGGATAAAAAATATCAAGTTAGATGGTTTATTGTTAAGACCCGCTATTGATTTTGTTTATATTCTTGCACTAATACTGGTATTAAGCTTCTTCGGAATAACTTCGATAAATAATGTCGTAGAAATAGGTGTCCTGTATGCCTTTGTAAACTACTTGGAAAGATTTTTTGAACCTATTAACCAAATGATGATGCGACTTTCATTATTACAGCAAGCAATTGTTGCATCTGATCGTGTGTTTTCACTTATGGATAACGATGAATTAGCTCCAGTGAAGGTTGGAACAGAAGATCCTAAGATTGATACTGGTACTATTGAGTTTAAAAATGTAAGTTTTTCATATGACGGTAAGAGAGATGTGTTGAAAAACATTTCTTTTAGTGCAAAAAAAGGCGAAACGATTGCTCTAGTTGGCCATACAGGTAGTGGGAAAAGTTCAATTATCAATTTATTAATGCGCTTTTATGATGTTGATCGTGGTGATATTTTAATAGACGGTCATTCGATAAAGAGTTTTAAAGATGATGAACTCAGGAAGCATACTGGATTAGTTTTGCAGGATCCGTTTTTATTTGTTGGTACAGTCAAGGAAAATATCCGATTATTTAACAAAGATATTACGGATGAAGAGATTGAAGAAGCAGCGAGGTTTGTTCAAGCAGATTCGTTTATTCAGAAATTGCCTAATCAATATGATTACCAAGTTACTGAGCGGGGGTCAACATTCTCGAGTGGTCAGAGACAGCTCATTGCTTTTGCAAGAACGATAGCAGCACTTCCTAAAATTCTTGTATTGGATGAAGCTACAGCGAGCATTGACACAGAGACAGAAGAAGCTATACAAATTGCACTAAAGAAAATGAGAGAAGGAAGAACAACCATTGCAATCGCACATCGATTGTCAACTATTCAAGATGCAAATGAGATACTAGTATTACATCAGGGAGAAATTGTTGAACGTGGTACGCATCAAGAACTGTTATCTATAAGAGGACTCTATTATAAGATGTATCTTCTACAAAATGGGCATCCAGAAGGTTTGGAAAAGGTTGTTGGGGAATAAGGATAGGAATAAAAAAAGAAAGCCTCTTATGTATTTGAGAGGCTTTTTTGTCTGAAGTTTGAATAATTATTATATTTATTTAGTAATGCATCCAATTCTTGACTGTGTTTAATAGAAATGGAAGAAGATAGTCCATTTTTAAGGACAATATCAATAAGTTCGGCTCTTTTTTGTTCTATGGTTGCAAGCATTTCAGTTTTTGTCACAACAGCCTGTCCCTTCATCTTAAATCTATGTAATTATTATACTGTAAAATGGTAATTAATTCAAAGGAAAAAAGCTGGTAGATTTTAAAAGTATTCTAGTTTATTTCACTTTAATTCTTAGGGAGCATATTCTAATTAGGGAGAACACAAAATTGTAACATTCGTTCATGCAATGTATACGATACTTTGCTAAAATAGAAAGGAACTATAGAGTTTAGGAGTTGTTAAATAATGACAGATGTAAATTTGTTCTTAGCATTTGGTGCTGGCTTTCTTTCGTTTATCTCACCTTGCTGTTTACCACTGTATCCAGCATTTTTATCTTATATAACGGGAGTATCTGTTGGAGAATTAAAGTCTGATAATGCTATGTTACAGAAAAGAAGTATACTACATACAATCTTCTTTCTATTAGGTTTTTCCTTAATTTTTGTAATGTTAGGTTTTGGAACGTCCTTTTTAGGACAATTCTTTAATGAATATCAAGATTTAATTAGACAGATTGGTGCTATCCTAATAATCTTCTTTGGATTTGTAATTATTGGAGTGCTATCTCCTAAGTTCTTAATGAAGGATCGTAAATTTGAATTTAAAAATAGACCTACAGGCTATCTAGGTTCTACTTTAATTGGTATGGCTTTTGCCGCAGGCTGGACACCTTGTACCGGACCAATCTTAGCAGCAGTTATTGCATTAGCCGCATCAAATCCAGGATCAGGGATGGTATATATGATTGCTTATTCTCTAGGTTTTTCAATTCCATTTTTAATACTTTCATTCTTCCTAGGGAAAATGCAGTGGATTCGAAGAAATAGTGCTAAGATTGTAAAAGTTGGTGGATATACAATGATAATAATGGGAGTTGTATTATTCTTTGATTGGATGACAAAAATTATCGTTTACTTAACTCCTATTTTTGGTGGTTTCACTGGTTTTTAATAAACGTAAAAGAAAATTATATTTTTATGAGACTATTTTACTATATCTCTTCAGTGATTTTTGTTATAATCTAAACAAGCTATTCTTCTTTGTAAGTCTGAGGAGGTATTATTTTGGCAAAAATTCTTGTAGTTGATGATGCAAAATTTATGCGATTAACGCTTTCAAGTATTTTAAGTAAAGCTAATCACGAGGTTATTGGTGAAGCAGAAAACGGCAAGGAAGCGGTTGAATTATATCGGCAACTTAACCCAGACTTAGTCACTATGGATATTACCATGCCAGAAATGAACGGATTAGATGCTGTAAAATTAATAAAAAAAGAGAATCCAAGTGCTGTAATTATTATGTGTTCTGCAATGGGGCAGTCCAAAATGGTCGTTGAAGCCATTGAAGCTGGTGCCAAGGACTTTATCGTCAAACCCTTTGATGAGGGAAGGGTATTGGAGGCAATAAATAGAGTACTTACGTAAATAAACAAAACCATTTACGGGTTACGTCGTAGATGGTTTTGTTTATTCCTGTTTCGCTTTATGATATATATAGGGAAGTGGAAATTGAAAGGAACTGATTCTATGGTAATTGCTTCATCGATTGTTGCAGTGTTCATGGCAACTCTAATGATGTTTGTCAGGATGCGAGCAGCAAAAAAACCTACAAATGTAAAGAAAATCATACTACCACCACTTTTAATGAGCACTGGCGCTCTTATGTTTGTTCATCCGATGTTTAGAGTGACTACACTTGAGCTTCTTGAAGCACTGACTGTAGGTTTACTGTTTTCTATACTTTTAATCAAAACTTCTAACTTTGAGATTAAGGGAAATGATATTTATCTGAAAGCATCGAAAGCCTTTATCTATGTTTTAGTAGGATTATTGGTGATAAGAATTGTGTTAAAATATCTTTTGAGCTCAACCATTGATTTTGGGGAATTGAGCGGAATGTTTTGGATTCTTGCATTTGGCATGATTGTTCCATGGAGAATTGCGATGCTGTACAAGTTTAAAAAACTAAAAACAGAATTGGTAATTTCAAGTCGCCATATATAATAAAAAAGCGTCAGATGTCATAAAAAATGGACACCTGACGCTTTTTTAAAATAATTGCTGATAAGGAGTTATATCAATTTTTTGTTCACGTAACGTTCTAAGTAAAAATTTATGATCACGTTTAGGAGTAGCAATAATATATCCTCTGACTACAAGATCTTGTGTTATAGCATTTGCTTTTTCATCCAAAGCAAGCTTTCCAATCGTACCAGCAATTTTCTGTCGTGCAATATCTCTGAATAGCTCTGGAACGGGTTTTACTAACTCCTCGAGTAAGGCTTTTTCTTCATCCCTCCATAAGCTAATTGTTTCGTTTAGGTAATGCTCCTGCCAGTCTAATTCAGATTTACCATCTTCCTTTGGGAGCCTTTTTAGAAATTTACGAAACATAAAAAATCCACCAATTGACATCATTGTTGGTAGGAATATAACCCAAAACAATATAAGCCATAAAAACCAGCCCTCTAACTTCACCATTTGTTCACCTCAAAACCTTTAAAACATTCAATTCTCTGTCTACATTATAGCCGATGTTGTCCATTAGATAAAATAAATTATTTCGAAATAGAGGATTTAGTGGACAAACACTGCATGTCTACTTACATTGGATTTTTCTCCATATTCAGCTATTAGCCGCTATTTTCAAGCCTGAGAAAGGATTATGGAAATTTATCGTTAAATGATAACGCTTACACTAACTAATTGGCCAATATCCACATGACATGTTCAAAAAGCCTTGAATAACGATATCAATCTGCTACTATAAAGTCATTGTAAAAAATGAAACTAAGGAGAGGTTAGATGTTAAAGCATAAAAAGGTTGCTTTTCTTGGTGCAGGATCAATGGCAGAAGCAATGATTGCTGGTATTGTAAATGCAAATAAAGTTCCATCTAAACAAATTATCGTTACAAATAATAGTAATCAAACTCGCTTAATAGAGCTTGAAAATAAATATGGAATTACAGGATTGACTCGTGAAAATTTAAGTCTTAATGAAATTGATATTCTTATTTTGGCAATGAAGCCTAAGGATGCTGAAAAAGCCTTATTATCAATTAAAGATAAAATTACTCCTAATCAGTTAGTCTTATCCGTACTAGCAGGAATTTCTACTTCATTTATGGAACAGAATTTAAAGGCTGGTCAACAGGTAATTAGAGTGATGCCGAATACTTCGAGTATGATTGGAGAATCTGCAACCGCCATTTCTAGAGGAAAATTTACCGAAGATGATCAAGTCAAGGTTGCAAAAGAACTTTTAGAAGCAATTGGAGAAGTATACTTGATAGAAGAAGATAAAATGGATATCTTTACTGGTATTGCAGGGAGTGGGCCGGCCTACTTTTACTACCTAATGGAACACATGGAGATTGCTGGTAAAGATGCCGGTCTAGATGAAGAGACTTCCCGAAAAATTGCATCACAAACGATACTTGGTGCAGCCAAAATGATGATGGAAAATGATACAACACCAGCTGACTTACGAGAAAAGGTTACGTCTCCTAATGGAACAACAGCGGCTGGATTAGAAGCGCTTGCCAAACATGGCGGTGGTAAAGCGATAAAGCAAGCTATTCAACATGCGGCGAAACGCTCAAAAGAAATAAGTGCTCAAATGAAAAATAAAACAATTGTATTAAACTAATCATAGTTGAAAAAAATCAACAAACAGAGAGAAATAGGAGTGATAGAATGACCTCATGCACCGAGAATAAGCGAATCATTGTTAAGATAGGTAGCAGTTCATTAACTAGCCAACATGGAGAAGTTAGTCGGCGCAAACTCGAGAAACTAGTTGATGAAATCGTGCAATTAAAAGATGAAGGTCATGAAGTACTCGTCGTTTCATCAGGTGCAGTAGCAGCAGGATATCGTAAGCTTGGGTGTTTAGAAAGACCAACTTCTTTACCTGAAAAGCAAGCTGCAGCATCCATTGGGCAAGGATTATTAATGGAGGCTTACTCTGAATTATTATTGTCCCATGGTTACGTAGCTTCTCAAATCTTAATTACACGAAGTGATTTTTTAAATGAAAATCGCTACAACAATGTAAGAAACACCTTAAATGTATTGTTAGAGAGAGGAATCATTCCTATCGTCAATGAAAATGATACAGTGACTGTCGATCGTCTGCGTTTTGGCGATAATGATACGCTTTCTGCAAAAGTAGCTGGACTTGTTGATGCTAACATGCTTATTATCCTTTCTGATATAGAAGGTTTATATAATGCAGATCCAAGAACAAATAGTGACGCTCGCCTAGTTGAAAAAGTCCATAATATTACACCTGCTATTGAGGCGGCTGCTGGTGATTCAGGTAGTGCTGTTGGAACAGGCGGCATGCGTTCAAAAATTGATGCAGTTAAAATTGCAATGGCTTCTGGAATATCTACGTTTCTTGGTAAGGCAGGAACTAAAAATATTTTAGTAGATGCCGTCAACGAAAGTGCAAAAGGTACGTATTTTGTACCTAAAACAGATGTTACTAATTTGGATCAGAAAAAGCAGTGGATTGCATTTAATTCCGGACCAGAGGGAGAAGTGTATATCACAGAAGATGCAAAGACAAAAATGATCAACCAAAAAACAGGTTTATTACGTGAGGGTATTGTTGAAATAAATGGTGAATTTAAAAAAGGTTCAGTTGTGCGAATTATGGATCATGAAGGTAATTCGGTTGGGCTAGGCGTGATTAATTGTTCCTACGAGCAGTTAAATTTAATACTAGGGGAAGCGAAGCCGCTTCAATCGACCAATGAAAAAGTGGTAGTAGATCATGATGACCTAGTATGCCATATCGATTTTTCAATTCCAGCTGGATTATAGATTTAACTAATTATAACTAATTTATCATAAGGGGGAATTTGATGACGTTATTAACAACATCAAACGAAATTAATGTAGAATTACAAGCTATTCAAGCAAAGAAGGCGGCTAAAATACTAAGTGCTTTAACTACAAAAGAGAAAAATGAAGCATTGACTATTTTAGCCGATAAGCTTGAAGCGGAATATAAAACTATTTTAAAAGCAAATGAATTGGATCTAGCTAATGGAAAAGAACAAAATTTCGAAGAAGCCTTTATGGATAGACTTTCACTAACAAAAGAGAGAATATACGACTTTTCTAAAGGACTAAGAGAAGTCGTAGAATTAGAGGACCCAACTGGAGATGTTTTATCTAATTGGACACTTGAAAATGGTTTAAAGGTAGAGCAGGTAAGAGTGCCACTAGGAGTTATTGGAATGATTTATGAGGCACGACCAAATGTTACAGTAGATGCAACAGGTCTCGCGTTAAAGTCTGGAAATGCAATTATCTTAAAAGGTGGTTCCTCTGCAATTAACACCAATAAAGTTATTGTTGATGTGATTCATCAGGGATTAGAGGAGACGAAAATACCTAAGGAAGCTGTTCAGTTTATTGCTAGTACTGATCGCGCAGCTACTAAGCAATTGTTTACAATGAAAGAGTATATTGACGTTTTAATTCCGCGTGGTGGAGGTGCGTTGATTAACGCAGTCGTTAATAATGCAACTGTACCTGTACTAGAAACAGGTGTAGGAAATTGTCATATCTATATCGACCGAGCAGCAGATGTAGATAAAGCATTATCCATTTTAATCAATGCAAAAACCGATCGCCCTGCTGTTTGTAATGCGGCTGAAACAGTGATTATTCATGAAGATTGGTTTAAAGCTAATGTAGCTACTTTACTTTCTTCATTAAATGATCATGGTGTAAGCATTCGAGGAGATCAGGCAGTGCTGGACGAAATACCAGGTGCTACACTCGCAGAAGAAAAAGACTGGGCAGAAGAGTTTTTAGGGTTAACTATTGCTATGAAGATCGTAAAAAATATAGATGAGGCAATTGAACATATCGATCAATATGGTACAAAGCACTCAGAAGCAATTATTACTGAAGATAAAATAGCTGCAGCTACATTTATGAAACAGGTAGATGCAGCTGCATTATATCATAATGCTTCAACAAGATTTACCGATGGTGGAGCATTAGGTTTTGGTGCTGAAATAGGAATTTCAACGCAAAAGCTTCATGCACGTGGTCCCATGGGACTTCCAGCATTAACGACATGCAAATATTTAATGACTGGTGACGGTCATATCCGTTAAAGTCAACTTGAAGTTAACCCAAGCATTAATGCTTGGGTTTTTACTTTTTAAGAATTATGTAATATAATCACTATAGTCGGAAAATTAAAAACTTTTCAGAGGTGAGCACTAGTGTTTATAAAAGTAATCGAACCTCGAGTTTCGGAAACAGATGGAGCAGGTCATATCAACAATACAACCATACCAGTTTGGTTTGAGTCAGGCCGTGATGAAATCTTTCGAATATTTACACCGAGCTTATCCTTTCAGGAATGGAAATGTGTTATTGTAAAAATGAATGTAGAATATGTAGGACAAATCTATTATGGCAGCCCAATCACTGTTATGACTTGGATTTCTAGGATTGGGAAATCCAGTTTCGAGGTGTATGAGGAAATACATCAAGACCAAAAACTATGTGCAAAGGGTAATGCTACATATGTTAATTTTAACTTTGTTACTCAAAAGTCAGAACCGATACCTGAGGAAATCAGAAATGAACTGAAGCCTCATTTATTGGTTATCAAAGACTAAAAAAGCTAAAACACGATGTGTTTTAGCTTACAGATTTAGTCTTATATGTATGTTCTATAGTTAGTTCTTGAGCAACAATAGGAAAGTTAATTGCAAATTTAGTTCCCTTTCCTATTTCACTTGTTACATCAATACTCCCACTCATGGCTTTAATAAGACTGTAAACTACCATCATTCCTAACCCTGTACCCTTATAGCCTTTAGTGGTGAAATAGGGTTCTCCAAGCCGTTTTAGCTGTTCATTTGTCATGCCAACCCCTGTATCACTGATGGATAATTTATATTGCCCTTCAGTAACCTCCGATTGTATTGTTAAAAATCCACCTTGTGGCATTGCTTCAATACTATTTTTTAAAATATTTACAAGACATTGTTGAAGATAACTGCGGTCACCTTTTATCTGACTGTTAGCGGTATTATTTTCTATTACAACGGAATGACGATTTGCCAATGGAGTGATAAGCTCTGTCGCCTTTTTGATTTCTAAACCGATATCTAAAACTTCGACATTTGAAATATCCGGCTTAGCAAATGTTAGGTAGTCAGAAATTATGTTTTCTGCACTGTCTAATTGCTCCATTGCAATCTGTAGAAACTCTTGCCTTTTTTTGAATGAAAGATCTTTGTCAGTTTGTAATAACTGTAAAAATCCTCTAGTTACTGTTAACGGATTCCTTATTTCATGTCCCACACTAGCTGCTAAATGACTTACAGCCTCTAGTTTCTTTGCCCTAATAATTTTTTCTCTAATGAGTAATGTTTTTTTCGTGGTTTCGAATAATAAGGTTACTAGACCAACACTAATCGATTGAATAACTGCAAACCCAATCCATATCTCCAATGACAAATTTACATTAAAGTAATTATGAATAACCAGTAAAGTCGATGTTGTAACGACAAGTGATAGGGCGGTTGATACTATTACCTTTTGGTATGTTCGAACATTAATAAAAAATTGATGCAATAGTATAGACAGCAGAACTGTGCCGCCAGAATTGATTAGTGTTGCATAAAATCCGGTTCCACCGTACCAATAACGGATCGTTATACAAATTACTAAAAGGGGTAATCCAACTCGGTAGCCGCCGTACAATGTAGCTAAGATTAATGGAATGTACCTATAATCAAAGCGCATTCCAGATGAATCCTCAAACGGAGTGATCATCACAAGAATCATTGAGAGAGTTGAAAATAAGAAAAAGGTTAGAGGAGATGGTTTCTTATCATACCAATCATTATATATTTGAAAAAGAAATAGCAATGTAAAGATAAATAGCAATCCAATTAATAACTCCATTATGGCTAATGGCATGTATACCTCCGATACCTCTTTTTGGATTTGTTATGTTTTATTTATTATATATGGAATAAATAGGCATTGACAATAAAAAAATGTCGAAACAAAAAGGTAAGAAGTGAACTTTGTAAAATGATGCTAACCTATCTGGTACATATTTAACTCTAAAATAAGCAAATTATGAAGGAACGGAATTGAAATTTTAAAGGGTAGGTTACTTCTGAAAGGAGGACAAGTACATGCCAAATGTAGAAGTAAGTTGTTCTATTTCAAATTGTACTTTTTATGGGGAAGGAAATGTCTGTCGTGCGGAAAAAATCATGGTAGATTTAGACCGTCATTCAGGCTATAATTCAGAGTTTGCAGAGGAATTTGGATATAAAGATCATATTGATGAAGCAGCAAAATCTGCTCAAACTTGTTGTAGGACGTTTAAACCTAAAGAAAAGTAAGAAAGAATAAGGTAGTAAAGCTAAAAGGAGAAATCCTAGTAGCTTTACTACTTTTTTAGTATTTTTGAATTATAATTTTGGTTTAGTTTCCTGTTCGATTGATCAAAAAAACCTCCTAGCTACGGGAATTTCCCTAAGTTAGGAGGTTGTATGTATTGTTTGGCGGGACTGCCTGGGAATCGAACCCAGCTATCCTGGCACGCAGGACACAAGTGGTTTTGAAGACCATGGAGGACACCAGTACCCCAATCAGCCCCGTAGAAATGTAACTCCTATTATACAAGGATAACATTAAACAAATCAAGCAAAATGTGTCTTCTGGGGCCTGACCCCCAGCGTGGTAATGTGTTAAAGTGTCAAGTTCAGGTTTGTTTCCTTTAAAATTGGTGGGAACAAACGTATAATGGATAAAAAGATAGTTGATGTTTTGGTAAAGAAGGTGGAGTAATGGAGAAGAGGTCTTTCACAATAGGTATGGCAGGCCATATAGATCATGGAAAAACGACGTTAACAAAAGCTCTAACAAATGTTGATACAGATCGTTTAAAAGAAGAAAAGGAACGACAAATTTCTATTGAATTGGGGTTTGCTCCCTTACATATAAATGAGGAAATGCAAATATCTGTTATTGATGTTCCAGGTCACGAACGTTTTATTCGTCAAATGATTGCAGGAGTAGCGGGGATTGATTTGGTTATTTTAGTTGTGGCAGCGGATGAGGGTGTGATGCCACAAACGAAGGAGCATCTAGAAATACTATCTTTTCTAGGTGTTAAACGAGGTATCGTTGCTATTAGTAAGATTGACCGTGTAGAAGAAGAATTTACTGAATTAGTTAAAGAAGAAATAGCTGAGCAATTACAAGGAACGATATTTGCAGAGGCACCAGTTGTACCAATTAATAGTCTAACAAAAATGGGAATAGATGAACTAAAAAGTACAATATTTAATCAGCTGTCTCAGATAGAAGCACGTAATTCATTGGGAAGCTTTCGACTTCCAATTGATCAGGTGTTCACTGTGAAGGGGCAGGGAACGGTTGTAAGAGGTACTGTTTACGAAGGCACTATCTTCGAAGGAGATCAGCTTACTATTTTACCTTCCTTTCATGAGACAAAAGCTAGGCAGTTGCAAATACATCAAATACAAACAGACAAAGCTACTGCAGGACAGAGAGTCGCCATCAATCTTTCTAATGTCACAACAGATGATGTTACTAGAGGAGATGTGCTAGTCTCTTCTAAACATTATGTTGTTACTCAAACAATCGATGTTGTCATTCGATTTGTGACAGACTTAGAGCACCTTGTTAAGCAAAGAGCGCTAATCAAGTGTCACATTGGCACTTCAGAAGTGATGGGACAAATCGTATTTTTTGATCGGAATGAGGTTAAGGATGAACAGGATGAGGTAGTCTGTCAGATTCGACTTAAGCAGCCAATCGTTACAAAACGGGGAGATCGATTTATTTTAAGAAGGCCTACTCCATCAGAAACGATTGCGGGTGGTTGGGTGATTGATCCACTTGGTGGAAAATATAAGTTTGGTAAAGACACAGTTTCAATGCTTCTTCAGAAGAAAGAAGGAAGTCCGTTTGAACGTTTAATAGAGGCTTTACAAAGAGAAAAACTACTTTCTAAATCAGAGATTATTAAGTCAACTTCTCTTGCTAAAGAGTCTGTAGAGGAATTACTTTCACACCAGGAAGTTATAGAGGTTAAGACAAATAGTTATACGTTAAAAACAGTCGTATCTGAACTACACATTAAAATAGAAGAACTATTACAAAACTACCATCTTGGAAATTCTTTGAGATTAGGACTTAATAAAGCAGAAATTTCTCAGGAACTTTCAAGTAAGTTTCCTAAGACATTATTGGATTTTGTAATGGAGGGGATGATTACTGAGGGTAAAATAAAGAAAAATGGGCAATTCCTAGCACTTGAACATTTTAAACCTAGTTTCCCATATCAGTGGGCTAAGCGTATGGATAATCTTATCAATACCCTAATAGAAGATAATTTACAAGTCAAAACCTGGGATGAATATGTTGCTCTGGCAGGGTTACCCGATAAAGAGGCCAACGAGCTAAAATGGTACTTAACGAATTCAAATCTTCTGTACCAACTGGATGAAAAACACGTTATACATAAAAACGTAGTTGATAAAGCATTAATTAATCTTAAAGCCTCCACAGGTGAGTCTTTCGATTTAAAGGATGCAAAGGACATATTACAGCTTTCAAGAAAATATCTAGTACCATTTTTAGAGCTACTAGACACTTTGAACCTTACAAAACGAGAAGATAACAAAAGGATATGGGTTGAAAAATAAAATGGCTTAGCCCGATCTAGCCATCCATTATAAAATTCAAAAGTTTTGCTAAAATAAAGTGCTTATACTAAAATGAAAGTAGTCTGAGCAAAGAATCTGTTTTTAGGAGGTACTATTATGAACGAATATAAAGTAACTGTTGAATTTTGTATGATGTGAAACTTCGCACCCAAAGCCGCGAGTTTCGCGGAAGGACTATTCAGCCATTTTAGGCATGGTATTAAAAACTTGGAACTAATTCCTGCATCAGGTGGGGCTTTTGAAGTCACTGTAAATGGTGAAAAAGTGTTTTCAAAATTAGAGGTAGGAAAATTTCCTACAGCAGAAGAAGTTATAGCTAAAATGGAGCAAATGTAATTAGGAGAGGCTGTTAAAATGACAGCCTCTTTTCATTTGGAAGTTAAAAAATTAGGCTATAATGTAGATAAGAGATTTATTCTGGAGGAAACAAGGATGAAAGAATATGTAAGACAATTACCGCCGATTCATGAAATGCAAAAGGACAATCGTTTTCAACAACTGGTCTCAACCTATAAACTACATCATGAACTTGTTACTGAGCTTATTCAAAATCAAATACAGCAGGTTCGCAGTAATCTATTAAATGGTAACTTTAATGGGCCAAGTACAGCAAAAACTGAATTTATTGATTTACTGTTTACACATGTTGAAAATGATTGTATTAGAATAAGTGAGTATTACTTACAACCTGTTATTAATGCAACTGGCACTGTGTTACATACTAATTTGGGCAGAGCAAGACTTAGTGAAAAGGCTATTGAGCAGGTAGTAAATGTAGCAAGGAATTATTCAAACTTAGAATATAATTTATCATCTGGTAAGAGGGGCTCAAGGCACGATATCATTGAAGAATTGATAATAAATGTTACGGGTGCTGAAGCTGCAATGGTCGTAAACAATAATGCTGCTGCTGTTTATTTGATTTTAAGGGCACTTGCAAAAGATAAAAATGTAATTGTCTCAAGAGGACAATTAGTAGAAATTGGTGGTTCATTTCGGGTGTCATCTATTATGGAAGAGAGTGGGGCAAATCTGATTGAAATAGGTACCACGAATAAAACACATCTCTATGATTATGAGAATGCAATCGATGAAAATACAGCAATGATTATGAAAGTGCATACAAGTAATTTTAAAACAATTGGATTTACAAAAACTGTTGAGAGTGATGAACTTGTTTCTCTAACCCAAAAGCATGATGGAGTTATTTTCTATGAAGATTTAGGAAGTGGTTCGCTTTTTGACTTCAAAGGTAATTGTATTGGGGATGAACCAGTTGTTGCTGACATTATAGGACAAGGGGTGGATATCGTTTCATTTAGTGGAGATAAATTACTAGGAGGTCCTCAAGCTGGTATTATTGCAGGTAAGAAGAACCTCATAGAAAAGCTAAAAAAACACCAGTTAGCACGAGTATTACGAGTAGATAAAATGACTTTTGCCGCTCTTGAAGCTACTTTAAAAGCATACCTTCAAGAAACAGAAAAAATTACATCTATACCAACAGTCAGGGATATTCTTTTAACTTCAGAAACAATAAAAGAACGTGCTAATCAATTTGTCGCCAAAATGAATGAAGAAAGAACTGGATTTGAATGTGAGGTCACTGAGGATTTCTCCCAAGTCGGCGGTGGAACGATGCCAGAAGTTCTTTTACCTACCTATGTAGTCACTCTTCAAAAAAATGGACAGTCAGCAGATACAATTGCAACTTTACTTAGACATTCAAAGCCTAGTGTAATTACACGGATAAAAAATGAACAAATAATCCTTGATTTTAGAACAATAATGGAAGATGAATCAGCTACTTTAATTTCTATCTTGAAGAATCTTTAAGAAAGCCGCTAAATGTAGCGGCTTTAATTCATTTTATTTGTTTACATATCATGTCCTTGGTTATTCTTTTGTCTAGTATGGTTTCGGTTCTTAACCTTTTTTGAACCACTCAAAGGCTCAGGTTGACCCGGATTATTACCCTTAGGAGAATTTTTACGGATATCCTTGTAGGTATTTTTTTCAGCCATCAGTATCCCTCCTTCTAACAATAGGATGATGTAAAAGACTATTTTTATTCTAAAAGAACTTCGAATGTTTTATTCATTTTAAGGAAAGATAGTAAATGAAGATTTCACCTAGAAGGAGATGACAGTAGTGCCTTATAGTAAGGATAAGCAACAAGCATTTCAAGCTGCACAGCAGGGAACTGAACAGGCAAGAGATATTTATGAGAACATTGTAAAAGATGACCCTGATTATGGTGCACATCTAAAGCGTCTAAAGAATGAGGTTAATGAAGCTGTTCAACAGATTAATAATGCTCTTGAAGTAGCTTCGGATAGTCAACGAGATCAATTACAACAATTTCAGGATGATCTTCAGTCTATCGTCTCTGAAGTAAATAACGACTAAAAAACCCGCAAATTTGCGGGTTTCTTCTTTGCCTATTGGTTCTTTTTACGTTTTTTATTGTTTTGTTTTTGCTCAGCAGATAGAGGTTCATTTGAAAACTCCTCATTAAAACCAGCACCAATACCTTGAGATTTTGCAGCATTCATACCTGGTATAACGTGATTAGATTTTCTTTTTGCCATGAGAATCACCTCCATACTAGTAGTTTTGAGTAATTAGAGAGGAAATATGTATAATAAATTGTGTGCTCTTTGATTTGAATTTAAGATAAGAAAAACTTATTATAACCAATAACTTTCTTGTTATTTACTTATGTATATCAATGTATTAATATATTCAAGTAGGGAATTTCATAAAAAAGCTTTATTTTCGACAATTTGTTGAAATTATACTACTATTATTCAAGAGGGGGTAATACATATGGCAAAACAAGATGTTTTTAATGCACGTTCATCTTTTACAGTGAATGGCAAAACTTATAACTTTTATAACCTACAAGCACTTGAAGACGCTAATATTGGTAAAGTTTCTCGTTTACCTTATTCAATTAAGGTATTACTTGAATCCGTATTACGTCAAGTTGATGGAAGAGTAATTACTAAAGAGCACGTTGAAAACTTAGCAAAATGGGGAACTGACGAAGTTCGTGAAGTAGACGTACCTTTCAAACCATCTCGTGTAATTTTACAAGACTTCACTGGAGTTCCTGCTGTTGTAGACTTAGCTTCTTTACGTAAAGCTATGGCAGACATCGGTGGTAATCCAGACAAAATTAATCCAGAGATTCCTGTTGATCTAGTAATTGACCACTCTGTACAAGTAGATAGAGCGGGAACAGCTGATTCATTAGCATTCAATATGGATCTTGAATTTGAAAGAAACGCTGAGCGTTATAAATTCTTAAGCTGGGCTCAAAAATCCTTTGATAACTATCGTGCAGTACCACCAGCAACTGGTATCGTTCACCAAGTAAACCTTGAGTTCCTAGCGAACGTTGTTCATGCTGTTGAAGGTGAAAATGGTGAATTTGAAACATTCCCTGATTCATTAGTTGGTACTGACTCTCATACAACAATGATCAACGGTATCGGTGTTTTAGGATGGGGTGTAGGTGGTATTGAGGCAGAAGCTGGAATGCTTGGTCAACCTTCATACTTCCCAGTACCTGAAGTAGTTGGGGTTCGTCTTGTTGGAGAACTTCCAAACGGAACTACTGCAACTGACTTAGCACTTAAAGTAACTCAAGTTCTACGTAAAGAAGGCGTAGTTGGTAAATTCGTAGAATTCTTTGGACCTGGTATTTCACAATTACCATTAGCTGACCGTGCTACAATTGCGAACATGGCTCCTGAGTATGGTGCAACCTGTGGGTTCTTCCCAGTTGACGGGGAAGCACTAGAGTACCTACGTCTAACTGGCCGTGATGAAGAGTTAGTAAAAGTAGTTGAAGAGTATTCTAAAGCAAATGGTTTATTCTACACTTCTGATCTTGAAGATCCAATTTTCACAAACATTGTAGAAATCAACCTTTCTGAAATTGAAGCAAATCTTTCTGGGCCGAAGCGTCCACAAGATTTAATTCCTCTTTCAGCTATGAAAGAATCTTTCACAAATGCACTTACAGCTACTGGAAACCAAGGATTCGGTTTAGCTGCTGATGACATTAATAAAGAAATCACTGTTAAATTTAACAATGGTGATGAAACAACAATGAAAACAGGTGCGGTTGCAATTGCTGCAATCACAAGCTGTACAAATACATCAAACCCTTACGTTATGTTAGGTGCTGGTCTTGTTGCGAAAAAAGCAGTAGAAAAAGGCCTACAAGTTCCTAAATACGTAAAAACTTCTTTAGCACCAGGATCAAAAGTTGTTACTGGTTACCTAGAAGATGCAAAATTACTTCCATACCTTGAGCAATTAGGCTTCAACACAGTTGGTTTTGGTTGTACAACATGTATCGGTAACTCTGGTCCGTTAGCTGACGAAATCGAAAAAGCAGTTGCTGAAAGTGATTTACTAATCACTTCTGTTCTTTCTGGAAACCGTAACTTTGAAGGACGTATCCATCCGCTAGTTAAAGGTAACTACCTTGCATCACCACCATTAGTTGTGGCTTATGCGCTTGCTGGTACGGTTGATATCGATCTACAAAAAGATCCTATCGGTAAAGACAAAGACGGAAATGATGTATTCTTTGGCGACATCTGGCCTTCAATGGACGAGGTTAAAGAAGTTGTTAAAAATACTGTTACACCTGAACTATTCCGTAGAGAATATGAAAATGTATTCAATGACAATGCTCGTTGGAATGAAATTGAGACAAGTGAAGATGCTCTTTACACTTGGGATGATGAATCTACTTACATTGCTAACCCACCATTCTTTGAAGGGTTATCTGCTGAGCCAGGCGAAGTTACGCCATTAAGCGGACTACGCGTTGTTGGTAAATTCGGTGATTCAGTAACAACTGACCACATCTCTCCTGCAGGTTCAATCGGTAAAGATACACCAGCTGGTCGTTACCTACAAGAGCGTGGCGTGTCACCTCGTGATTTTAACTCTTATGGTTCACGTCGTGGTCACCATGAAGTTATGATGCGTGGTACATTTGCAAACATCCGTATCAAAAACCAAATCGCTCCTGGTACAGAAGGTGGATACACTACTTACTGGCCAACTGGCGAAGTAACATCAATTTATGATGCTTGTATGAAATATAAACAAGATAACACAGGTTTAGTTGTTCTTGCTGGTAATGACTACGGTATGGGAAGCTCTCGTGACTGGGCAGCAAAAGGAACAAACCTACTTGGAATTAAAACAGTTATCGCTCAAAGCTTCGAGCGTATCCACAGAAGTAACCTTGTACTAATGGGTGTTCTTCCTCTTCAATTTAAAGATGGAGAAGGCGCAGAGTCACTTGGTTTAACTGGTAAAGAAACAATCGAAGTTGCAATTGATGAGAACGTAAAACCACGTGACTTTGTAAAAGTTACAGCTACTGACGAAGCAGGAAACAAAAAAGAATTTGAAGTACTTGTTCGTTTCGATAGCGAAGTTGAAATTGATTACTACCGTCATGGTGGCATTTTACAAATGGTATTACGTGATAAATTGAAAGCATAATTATAAAACCAAAAAGGCAGACATGTGATTGTTCACATATCTGCCTTTTTCCTTTGGTCAAATAATTACTAAAATAACGAGAAGTGTGTTTTAATAATAAATATGTACGAACAATAGCCAGGTAGGAGAATAGTATATGTTATACGATAGTATTACAATTGGCCCCTTTTTAATAAAGAATTTGTGGATTGTATTATTTATTGCTGGGCTTTTCTCATATATAGTAATGGAAATAAGAATTAGAAAATTTCCTGATCTTCAACCATTGTTACTCAATGAGATAGGAAATGGTTTAGTCATTTGCTTACTATTATATAAATTCAGTATAGTCCTATTTAGACCAGTCATTCTTTTTACAAATCCGCAAGGCATTCTATTTTTCACAGGTGGAACAAAAGGTCTTCTGCTAGGATTACTAATCGGAATTCTTTATCTTGGATGGAAGATTAAGAAAAATAAATTTAAGGTCAAGAATGTCATTGATGTTCTAGGTTTTGGCATGCTAACCTCACTTATCATGTATTATTTATTAGTTACATTTCTTTACGAACAATAGGAGGCTTTAATACATATGAAGAAAAAAATAATTGCAATAGCCGTATTACTTGTACTTGGTGGTTACGCGTTATATCAATCTGTTCTAAATAAACCAGTGACAACTGGTATAGAAATTGGAGAAGCAGCCCCAGATTTTGAATTAAAATTACTAAACGGAGATAGTGTTAAGTTATCGAGCTTTCAAGGTAAAAAAGTTATTTTGAATTTCTGGGCATCATGGTGTGGTCCTTGTCAAGCTGAGATGCCAGAAATGCTGGAGTTTCATGAGGCCTATGGTGAAGAAACAGTCATCCTTGCTGTGAATATGACAACTACAGAGAAAAGCTTAGACACTGTAATTAACTATGTAAATGAAAAGAAATTAACTTTTCCTGTACTATTAGATGAAACTAATAATGTAAGTACTTCTTATCAAGTTTACTCAATCCCAACTTCCTATTATATTGATACTGAGGGTATTATTAGATACAAATATATAGGGGCTATGTCATTAGATATGATGAAGAGTGAAACAAAGAAAATGAATTAATGTGTTTGAAACAAGAGTTATTTTATGCTCTTGTTTTTATTTTTCAATAAATTTTCAAAAAGTTGTAATAATTTCAACGTATTTTGGGAATTAATAATATTACAATAGTGATAAGAGGGGTGAGAAAATTGAGAAAAATCCGAAAACAGTCCTTTGAAGAATTAGTTTTAGAAAATAAAAAGCAATTACTTAAAGACCAAGAAGCTATGGATAAAATAGAAGCGAGACTAGAACAAAAGATGCTTGGTAAAGCTGAATAGAGACTACGAAGCAAGCCTCTCCATATATCTCCATACATGAAGACCCTATACACTGGTGATAATGTATTGTAGGAGGGGATAAAATTATGTCTAATCAAAACAATCAATATAACCAATTTAAAAATAATAAAATTGGAACACAACCACGTGGCTTTGGAGGAAACAAAGGAAAAAAGATGCAAGATAAGTCTGGGCATCAACCACAAGTTATCCAAACAAAAGGTGAGTAATTAATTAGGTTAAAAGGACGTATTTACGTCCTTTTTATTTTTTTAAAAAAGAAAAAACCCTCATAATTGTCTATCCTTTGAAGCAAAATAACGAAGTAATGAACGTCAATTTTAGGAGGATACATATGACAAAACATCAACCAAAACCAGATAACCGTAATGATAACGTAGAAAAGTTACAGGACATGGTTCAGAATACGATTGAAAATATCGAAGAATCTCATGAGACAATGCAATTTGCTACAGCAGAAGAAAGAGTCGCAATTGAAGCGAAAAATCAACGTCGTGAAGAGAGCATAGAGGCAATGCGAAATGAAATTCGTGATGAAGCACAAGCGAGAGAAAACGGTAATATTTAACTCTAGCAAAGACCAGACTTCTAAAGTTTTGGTCTTTTTTGTTGGTATTTAAACGTTATATCTCGTACAATTAACGTTAGTTGATTGTAAGTAGGGGGAGAAAGAATCGTGATAATAAGTAGAAAAGAAGTTGAAGTTCGATATGCAGAAACCGATCAAATGGGTGTTGTTTATCATGGTAATTACTTAGTGTGGTTAGAGTTAGGTCGTACGCAGCTGATTCGAGATTTGGGGTTTAGCTATGCAGCAATGGAAAAAGAAGGAATCATTTCTCCAGTTATTGATATTCAAGTATCTTATAAGAAGCCTTTACGTTATGGGGATATAGCTATAGTAAATACGTGGATTGAGCATTACGACGGGTTACGCGTGATTTATGGCTATGAAATACTAACCCCAACAAATGAGCTTGCTGTGAGTGCTAATTCTACTCATGTGTGTGTGAAAAAGAATTCCTTTCGTCCAATACAAATTCGCAAAGTTTATCCAGATTGGCATGAAGCATATGAAAAAGCAAAAAAACCGGAAGTAAAGTAAATGGCATTTGGTATAAAAAAACGCGAACTGGAGGAGTGGAAAGAAGGCGTACGCTCAGGACAAATATCTTTTATAACACATTACTGGTATGACCCTCGTTTTCCTCAATGCAATACGGTGACTAAGGTTGGTTGCTCTGACATTGATAAGTTAATCAACTGGGGTAATCAATATGGCTTAAAACCAGAATGGATACACGTAAGAGACACATATCCTCATTATGATTTATTAGGTGACCGTCAACGAAGTATACTTCAAGAGGAGGGTATGCTTGACCAAATTGAACGTTTTATACAGCAAAAGAAGTGATTCAGCTTACAACGAATCACTTCTTTTAATTATTATTAAGATTCATATTCAAATTCAGGTTCTTCTTTTTTCTCATCGAAAGCTACTCTGAGATTATGATTGTCAAAATACCAAATGTCAGCTTCTTCAACAAAAAATGTTATACCTTCTTCTTCAACCTTTATTGCAGATTCTACAGGTTTTTCAATACTAACACCAAGTGAAAAGCCACTTTGCAAGGAATTAAACCCACCATAACGTACAAAAAAACGAACACCGTCACCAGATTGTAAATTTAGTTCATCCTTATACCATTTTGCGGCCTTGTCAGACACCATTAATTCCATAAGTAACACCTTCCTTAAGGGGTATAACCTTATTATACATTTAGGCATGTAGAGTATCCAATGAACAATAGGTGAATTTTTTAGTCAAGCCATTGTTTCATATGGCTATCCATTTCCTCAAATATGGAAGAAGAGTATCTTGTACCAGAGGTTGTTGCTGCTTCTAGTGGTACTACTTGAAATCTCCTGACATTTGTATTTGTTACATACGTAGGTGTAAATTGTGGATCGTGAATTGTTACCACTGAATTATTGTCTACTAATTGTTTTGTAATGCTAATCTGTAAGACCCCACCAATATCTTTATAGTTTTTTATTTGTCCAGATAAAAAATTCCCTAATGAGTATACAACAAAGGTCTTACTTCCATCATCTCTTGTAATCCACTCCATAGGCTGTAAGACATGTGGGTGGTGTCCAATAACTAAATCAACACCTTCATTTGCGAGCATTTTCGCTAAGGATTTTTGCTCATCATTCGGGAAGAGTTGATACTCATTTCCCCAATGCATACTAACAACAAGTACATCTGCAATTTGTTTAGCGGCTGCTATGTCTGCTTTCATTATCTCAGGTTCAATTAGATTGACGAGATATTCCTTTCCTTTGGGAACCGGTATGCCGTTTGTACCGTAAGTATAAGATAAGAAAGCAAGCTTAATTCCGTTACGGTTAAGAACCCTGATTCGCTCTTTATCTTCTTGATCACGATAGCCTCCAACATACTCCATCCCAATTTTATCAAAATAGGAAGTTGCATTTAGGACTGCTTTTTCTCCTCGATCCAATGTGTGGTTATTTGCAATGGAAACAATATCGACTCCAGCATCTAAAAGTGCATCTGCAACCTCATAAGGGCTATTAAACAAAGGGTAGGTAGACAAGCCGATTTCTGTTCCTCCAATGATTGTCTCTTGATTTGCTATGGTTATATCAGGACTTTGAAGCAGGTGCTTCACACTTGCTATATTCGGCTTGAAATCATAGCCAGTAGCGGTTTTTGCATCCTTGTAAACAGTGCCATGAATCAAGATATCACCAACTGCAGCAAGTGATATCGTTGCAGAATAGGATTTATAAACAAAATCGGATTGTTTTGTAGAGTGTTCTGATATAGATTTAATTGTTGTACTAGAAACTGCTTGATCTCTTTCAAAATACATGGAGAATAGTAAATAAGAGATAGTGATTAGTAAAGTTAAACTAACAATAGACGCAAACAAGGTTAAATTTTGCTTCGATTTTTTCACGCACGTTGACTCCTTAAGTTCATTTAATCTTACTATATAATAAATTTGGAAAATTTACTCATATTTTGCGAAAAAAACAAGAATTTTAGCAGTAAAAGTAGAAAAATATTTCAATAACCGAAATAAAATACAAGGATTTTTCTTATTCATAGCGAATATTGTAAATATAAATGCAATTTAATAGAAAGAGGGTCAGTACATGATTACTTTTAAGAAACCAGATGTAGAACAATTTTTTAGAACGTTTGCAATTCAAAACTTTGCAGTAAGTCCGGATGAGACACAATTAATCTTTAGTACGAATTTAAGTGGAAAATATAATCTTTGGGCAATGGATTTGCCTAATCAGTTTCCTTATCCACTTACGTTTATTGACCAAAGCAATCAAGAGCTTGTGTATGATAAGGAAGGTAAATTTATTATTGCTGGCTTTGATAAAGATGGAGACGAAAATACCCAATTATTTGCTCTTCAAACACAGGGTGGAGAATTAAAACCACTTCGTACACTAGAAGGCCATCGTCATATGGGACCGATTCTTTCAAAGGATGGAAAGAGATTATTTTACACCTCAACTAAAGAAAATCCGATGTATTTAAATACATATTGCTATGATCTTGAAAGCGGTGAAGAATCAGTTATAAACGAAGGAAGTGAATCGGCTACTTATTTAATGGATGTGAGTCCAAATGAAGAAAGCCAAATTTATTGGAGACACTTTGCTAATACGAACACGCGTGCTTATGTGTTGAATAATGGCAATTTCATTCAACTAACACCTGAAACTAATAAACAGCACACTGTTACAGGTGTAGTATTTACAAGTGATACGGAAACTTATTTACTTACAAACCACGAGGAAGATTTAACATATTTGGCAAAATATGATCTCACTTCTGGAGAATTTACAAAAGTTCTAGCTTTTGACAAAGAAGACTTGAATAACGTTAAGTTCAATAAAGAGCAAAATAAACTATACATTACGAGTTCAAAAGGTGTTGAAGATTTCTTATATGAATATGATTTAGCTACAGGAGAGACAAATCCTATTGAAACACCTACTAGTGTTATTGAAAAGCTAATTGTATCAAAAGCTGGCAATTTATATATTCTTGGTCGTTCTGCAACACGCCCTTTCAATATTTACAAAAGAACTTCTAGAACTAAAGAATGGCAACCGTGCACAAATTACGGAGTTCCAGGGGTAGCTGAAGAGGAGTTAGTTGAGCCTGAAGTTCTTACATATCCTTCATTCGATGGATTAGAAATTGAAGCTCTTTTCTTTAAGGCAAAAGAAGAAGTTAGCAATGGACATGTTATTTTATGGCCACACGGTGGTCCTCAAGCTGCCGAGCGGAAATCATTTAGAGCACTATTCCAATTCTTAGTAAACCGTGGTTATAGTCTCTTTGCTCCGAACTTCCGTGGTTCTTCTAACTATGGCTTATCGTTTATGAAAATGGTTGAAGGTGACTGGGGACATGGTCCAAGACTTGATAATATTGAGGGATTAGAATACCTTATTAAAAATGGTTATGCAGACCGCGAGAAAATCTTGTTAATGGGTGGTAGCTTCGGTGGCTACATGGCGTTACTATTACATGGTCGACATGCTGAATATTTTAAAGCTGTTGTAGATATATTTGGACCAAGTGACTTATTCTCGTTTATTGAATCAGTTCCTGAGCATTGGAAGCCTGCGATGGCACAATGGGTAGGAGATCCTGTTAAGGATAAAGAGAAGTTAATAGAATATTCTCCGATTACTCATTTAGATGGTATGGTCAAACCAATGCTAGTTATTCAAGGTGCAAATGACCCTCGTGTTGTTAAGGCTGAGTCAGATAAGATTGTTCAAGCACTTCAGGATAAAGGAATCAATGTAGATTACCTCGTCCTTGAAGATGAAGGACATGGCTTCTCTAAGAAAGAAAATGAAATAAAAGTAAACAGAACGATTCTTGAGTTCTTTGATCGTTTTATTTAATATATAGACATAAAAAAGACGGGCAACCTACTTCGGTTGTACGTCTTTTTCGTCTTCTAATTCGTCAATCATTTTTAATAATTCATCAAATGAAGAAATTTTTTTGCATGGGTCACCACTGCATTCTAAGTTTGAGGAGTCAAAGAGTTCTAAGGCAAATTCTTCATTGCTTTCGGAATGGCTTACCGTTGTTTCATATATAAAATTACGTGGGTTGAGTTTTTGCATGCTCATCAACCTTTCAAGTGTTGTTACTTATATCATATAGCAAAATCTGTGGAATTAACCCTTGAAATTTGTCAAAATTGAAAACGTTTACATAAATTTGTACGGCAGTGAGCGCCCGAACCTCTTGAAATAGAAAAAACACACCCTAAAAGGATGTGTTTAAAGCCACTTAATTTTAGGTTCTGTTTTGTTGATAATTCGTTTAATGTTAGCGATGTGTTTAAAGATTACAAACGCTGCAAGTAAGGATAGAACAATAATTAAAGGAAGGTCTCCAAAGAATATACTATAGATGACACCATAGATACCTGTAAGCATGGATGAAAGTGAAACGTACTTTGATATGTATAAACAGATGAAGAATACAAGTAGCATAGTTATAAAAAGAATAGGGCTATAAAATAAGAGCAATCCACCAGATGTTGCTACTGCTTTTCCACCTTTAAATTTTGCGAAGACAGGATAAACATGTCCAATGACTGCTATTACCCCAACTAGTAATGGATGAAGGTCCGCACCTACTAGCATTGGTAAAGCTGCTGCCAATGTACCTTTTAGTATATCAGCTATTGTTACAATTAATCCCGCTTTCACACCTAAAGTGCGAAACGTATTTGTTCCACCTAAATTCCCACTGCCATGTTCACGAATATCAATCCCGTACCCAATCTTTCCAACAATCAGTGCAGAGGGTATTGAACCTAGTAAGTATGCAAGGATAATTACGAAAACTTCAAGTATCATTTACTTTTCCCCTTTTAAATCCAGCATGTCTTCTTATAATTGTACCACGTCAATACAAAAAAACATACCAATTATTCAATCAGCAAATCCTGTTAATTTGCAAATATAACTTTTCATTTGTCAAAAAATTTCGTAGTATGTCGGTAGGAGGTGTAGTATGTCGAGAATTGAAACTCATAAACAGAATGGAATAAAAACTTCTACAATCGTAGTGGGGTTAATTGCTTCACTCGTACTGATATCTACAAGTCTATTTTTCTTTATCTATCCATTCCCATCAGAAGAAAAAGTGATATATACAAGCAAAGAGCACCCAATCATTTATAAGGGAGATATGTTGGAGGAAGAAGCTTTAATAAAAGATAACATTGTATATTTACCTCTTACATTTTTTAAAGAACATATTGATGACTCATTCGTAATGGATGTAGAGACGAATTCGATTATTATTACAACAACTGACAAAGTTATTCAAATGCCTACGGATTCATTAAGTTATCTAGTGAATGAACAATCTTTCAAGGTAGAGATACCAATTCTACTAGAAAACGAGGAGATTCCATATATTGCTTTAGATCTGCTCAAGAATCTATATCCGGTTCAAATAGAGCACCTTGAAGATTCGGGAGTAGTTATAGTAAGAAAGCATGGTGAATCTATCCTTTATGGAACAGTCAATGCGGACCAAAAAGTAGATAATCTTCGACTTAGATTAGAAACTAGTTTAACTAGTCCTTACGTTGCAGAGGTTACTGAGAAAGAAAATATTGAAATAATTAAAGAAGAACGCAGTTTTTATTATGTTCGAAAAGACAATGGTGTGGCAGGTTTTTTACCCAAAGATTCTATCACTCTTGCAAACACAAGAATAGTTACAGTGGAATATGAAAGTGTAAAAAAACCACACCCTGCCATTCAGTGGCCAATTAATGTAACCTGGGAAGCTGTTTATTCAGTGAATCCAGATGTGAAGAAGCTTCCTCAAATGCCAGGTGTAAACGTTGTTTCACCTACTTGGTTCCATTTGGAAAATAATGAAGGTGATATCTCAAATCTTGGTTCAATTGAGTATGTGAACTGGGCAAAGTCTCGAAACTACCAAGTCTGGGGACTCTTTTCGAATGATTTTGATCCAGATAAAACCCATGAAGCGTTTAAAAACTATGAAACTAGAATGAAGATGGTTAGACAGCTTCTTCAATATGCTGAAATGTACAAGCTAGATGGCATTAATATAGATATTGAAAACGTTCGTTCAGCTGACGGACCACTTGTTACTCAATTTGTAAGAGAGGCAACACCATACTTTCATCAAGCAGGACTAATTGTTTCGATGGACATTACCTTTATATCAGGTAGTGAAATGTGGTCCAAGTTTTATGAACGAGAAAAGCTAGCAGAAATTGTCGACTATATCATGGTTATGGCCTACGATGAACATTGGGGAACATCTCCTGTAGCGGGTAGTGTAGCAAGTTTACCATGGGTTGAAAACAACCTTAAAGAGCTTTTAAAAGTCGTACCACATGATCGCCTCATCTTAGGTGTTCCTCTATATGCAAGGATTTGGAAAGAACAAGATACAGAGGGAGGAAACATTGAAGTTTCTTCGAAGGCTTATAGCATGGATGCGATTTGGGAGTGGATAAAAGAGAGAGAGTTAACCCCGAACTATGATGAAGCCTCGGGTCAAAATTATGTAGAATATCGAAATGTAGAAGAGAAAGCGACCTATAAGATTTGGATCGAAGATGAACTCTCCCTATATAAAAGAGGACAGTTAGTTCATAAGTATAATCTTGCAGGGGTTGCGACCTGGTCTCGTTTCTTTGCTAATGACTTAGGATGGACAACGCTTGATGAGTCTTTAAAAAGACTTGAAACAACTAGCAAAGAATAGTTGTTATGAAATGCCCAAATCAATTATCTGATTTGGGTTTTAATTTATTTATAGTTATCTTGAACTGAAGATAATTTACTTTCATTTTTATCTATTTAAGGCTATAATCACTTTGTAAAAGCTTTTAAATTACAAGTAAAACTTTTTTATATGCAACTATGGTTTGATATAAATTGGAGGCTTTAGACATGCCACGCCAGCTTACAAAATTCCAACTTTTTAAACAACGTTTATATTTATGGGTATTACCACTGTTAATAGTTGCACTATTAGGTCCATTTGTTGAATGGGACGGTAGGCTAGGATTCTATGAATATACAGTGTTATTTCTTATAACCTGGTATGTTCTTATCTGGATTCTCATTTTTAAAGGGTATGCGTTTCGTATCATAGAACTTGCGACCTTGATCATAAACAGCATTCTTCATTTAATTACAACTTATAGAGTTACTAACAGTGCAGCACTAGATAATCATCATTCTCCAGGTAGTGCGGGATACTGGACAACACTCATCTATATTTATATTTTTATTACACTTTACGGGAAAGCTGGAGCTATTTACTCATTTAGTTTATGGCTACTCACGTTGTTCGTTACCCTAGCATTTTGGGACAACTTATTATTCGACTATAAAAGTCATTTCTCACAATATATGCTAGCAAATTTAGTCTATATTCTATTTTTGTTCTCTGCTAGGAAGATGATTAAGAATTATACTAAAGCTGAAATTCTTGAGGAAATGGCCTATCAAGATCAATTAACGGGTATAGGAAACAGAAGACATCTATATAAAACGATTGAACAGTTGATTCAGAAAAGCAATACAAACTTATCGGTAATCTTTTTCGATATTGATCGATTTAAGAAGGTAAATGATGTATTTGGCCATACGACAGGCGACCAAGTACTTGTTGAATTTACAACTCTTATCTCGAAGGAATTAAGTAAAGATGATTATTTCGGACGTTGGGGTGGAGAGGAATTTGTCATTGTTTCAAAACTTCCTATAGACGATACGATTAAATTAGCCGAAAAATTAAGGGAAAAAGTAGAAAAACATACTTTTACAGAGATAGGCAACTTAACCTCAAGCTTTGGTGTTGAGAAATATAAAATTGGTGATAATGTAGAAACAATAGTAGATCGTGCTGATAAAGCATTGTATAACGCAAAAGAAGAAGGACGTAACAGAGTATGTGTGTTTAAGGATCAATAAGGATAGTGAAGCTTTTAAGATGCTCCACTATCTTTTTTTTCGACAAAATCTGTTTAAAGCAGAAGGAATAATGAACCATATTACCGAAATACTAGTGTAAGAAGAGGTATGGTATATGAAAGGAGAAATTAATCCATGGCAATTAACATCCCGTCAAGAGAAGAGATTGGAAAAATACTTAAGGAAAGTAAACGAATTGCGGTTGTTGGTTTATCTGAAAATCCAGAGAAAACGTCTCATATGGTTAGTAAAGCAATGCAAGATGCCGGCTATGAGATTATTCCTGTAAATCCGACGGCAAGTGAAGTGCTCGGTGTAAAAGCAGTGAAAACGCTTAAAGAAATTGAGGGTCATGTGGACATTGTTAACGTTTTCCGCAGGTCCGAACATTTATTCGATGTAGCTAAGGAGTTTGCAGAAATCAATGCAGATGTTTATTGGGCGCAGTTAGGGCTTGTAAATGAAGATGCATATCATTTCTTGAAAGAAAAAGGGTACACAGTAATTATGGATCGTTGCATAAAAGTAGAGCACGCACTGACGAAATAGCGTTTATAGGTAGAGAAAATAGCTCGCCTGGGCAGGTTTTCCTTACATAATGAATCGTTCAAAAGTCCTTGTTTCTACAAGGATTTTTATTTTTTCCCTAAATGAGGGTTTGCTAAATTTCGATAAACATATAAAATATAGCTTGGACAATCTTTTTTAAAAGAGAAGCTTAGTGCAATAAGCTTCATTTTTTTCGGTTACTTTCATGGGGAAATGCCGAGTCTTATGACATTAATTTATTGCTAGTGAACTAATTATTGGCTAGTTATATGATAAAATAGAAACAGATGTTCTTGTGGGGAGTTAACAACAAATCAAATTTGTTGTTAACCGGAAAACATTTTGTCACTTTTTGTTTTCCGGAATAGAAAGGGGTATGTTCTTTGGCTAAGCAGCAAACGTTTGACTATAATGATGATGCGATACAGGTCTTAGAAGGGCTGGAGGCAGTTCGAAAAAGACCGGGAATGTATATTGGAAGCACAGATAGCCGCGGATTACACCATTTAGTTTATGAAATCGTAGATAACTCTGTTGACGAAGCATTAGCAGGTCATGGAGATCACATTATTGTCAAAATTCATAAAGATAATAGTATAAGTGTACAGGATAAGGGAAGAGGAATGCCAACTGGGATGCATAAGCTTGGCAAACCAACACCTGAGGTTATATTAACAGTATTACACGCAGGTGGTAAATTTGGACAAGGAGGTTATAAAACGAGTGGAGGGCTACATGGCGTAGGTGCCTCTGTTGTAAATGCTTTGTCTGAATGGTTAAAAGTGACAATCAAGCGTGATGGAAGCATTTACGAACAAGTGTTTGAGAGTGGTGGAAAGCCAGCTACGACACTTGAAAGAGTTGGTAATACGAATCAATCTGGAACAACGATACACTTTAAACCAGATCCAATGATTTTTAGTTCAATTGTCTACAACTATGAAACGTTATGTGAAAGACTAAGAGAATCTGCCTTCTTGTTAAAAGGCTTAAAAATAGAACTAATTGATGAACGTCATGACCAAAAAGAAGTTTTCCATTATGAAAACGGAATTGAGGCATTTGTTAGTTATTTAAATGAAGAAAAAGATGCGTTACATCCTGTTGTTTTCTTTGAGGGTACACAAAACAGTATTGAAGTAGAATTTGCCTTCCAATTTAATGATGGGTATTCAGAAAATGTACTGTCCTTTGTAAACAATGTTCGTACAAAGGACGGAGGTACACATGAAGCGGGTTCAAAGACGGCATTAACTCGTGTCATTAATGAATATGCAAGAAAGGTCGGCTTACTAAAGGAAAAGGATAAAAACCTTGAAGGTTCAGATATTCGTGAAGGTTTAACCGCAATTGTATCTGTTCGTATTCCAGAGGAATTACTTCAGTTTGAAGGACAAACAAAAGGCAAGCTTGGAACTAGTGAAGCAAGATCCGCGGTTGATTCCGTTGTGTCTGAAAAACTTAACTACTTCTTCGAAGAGAACCCAGAGACAAGTGGACTACTCGTTAAAAAAGCAATTAAAGCATTCCAAGCTCGAGAGGCTGCTAGGAAAGCTAGAGAAGAAGCAAGAAGCGGGAAAAAACGAAAACGTTCTGAAGCGATGCTAAGTGGAAAATTAACGCCTGCACAGTCGCGTAATCCTCAGAAAAATGAGCTTTATTTAGTCGAAGGAGATTCTGCTGGTGGATCGGCTAAACAAGGTCGTGACCGAAGGTTTCAAGCTGTTCTACCTTTACGAGGTAAAGTTATAAATACTGAAAAAGCTAAGTTATCAGATATCTTTAAAAATGAAGAAATTAATACAATCATCTATGCAATTGGTGGCGGTGTTGGCCCTGAATTTTCAGTAGAAGATATTAACTATGACAAAATTGTTATTATGACCGATGCTGATACGGATGGAGCGCATATTCAGGTCTTACTTTTAACTTTCTTTTACCGCTATATGAGACCACTGGTTGAAGCTGGGAAGGTGTTTATTGCACTACCTCCTCTTTATAAAGTAAGCAAAGGTACTGGTAAGAAAGAAGTCATTGAATACGCTTGGTCTGATGATGAGCTTAAAGGTGCGATTGCTAAGATTGGCAAAGGGTATATCATTCAGCGTTATAAAGGTTTAGGTGAGATGAATGCCGACCAATTATGGGATACGACAATGAATCCTGAGACGAGAACACTTATTCGTGTGCGTATTGATGATGCTGCTAGAGCAGAGCGCCGAGTGTCCACATTAATGGGTGATAAGGTTGAACCTCGTCGTAAATGGATAGAGTCAAATGTAGCATTTAGTCTTGCAGACGAAACTAATATTTTAGATAATGAGAACTTATCGGTCGTAGAGGAGGAACAACAATAGATGGAACAAGTAGAGAAATTTAGAGACTTACCTCTTGAGGATGTACTCGGCGACCGTTTTGGACGTTATAGTAAATATATTATTCAGGAGAGGGCATTACCTGACGCAAGGGACGGTCTAAAACCTGTACAACGAAGAATTCTTTATGCGATGCATGTTGAAGGTAATACATCTGATAAAGGGTTCCGTAAATCAGCCAAAACAGTAGGTAACGTAATAGGTAATTATCATCCACATGGTGATAGTTCAGTATATGAAGCAATGGTACGTATGAGCCAGGATTGGAAGCTTCGTAATCTATTAATTGAGATGCATGGAAACAATGGTAGTATCGATGGTGACCCACCAGCAGCAATGCGTTATACCGAAGCTAGACTGTCTTCTATTGCATCTGAATTATTACGTGATATTGAGAAAAGAACAGTCGAACTTGTTCCGAATTTTGATGACACGAGTAAGGAACCGACAGTGCTACCTGCCATGTACCCTAACCTTTTGGTAAATGGTTCAACAGGAATTTCTGCCGGATACGCTACTGAAATTCCTCCTCATAATCTCGGTGAGGTTATTGAAGGTGTGATCATGCGTATTGATAATCCGGTTTGTTCAGTGGATGACCTGATGAAGGTAATTAAGGGTCCTGATTTTCCTACAGGCGGAATTATCCAAGGAGTAGATGGGATTCGAAAAGCCTTTGAAACAGGAAAAGGGAAAATAATTATCCGTGGACAGGCTGAGGTAGAAGATCTTCGTGGAGGCAAGCAGCAAATTGTTGTTACAGAGATTCCTTTTGAAGTTAATAAAGCTAATTTAGTAAAGAAGATAGATGAGTTTCGACTTGACCGTAAAGTAGAAGGAATTAGTGAGGTTCGTGACGAAACGGATAGAACTGGTCTACGTATTGTAATTGAACTTAAAAAAGATGCGGATGCAAATGGTGTTTTAAACTATCTTTATAAAAATAGTGATCTTCAAGTTCCTTATAACTTTAACATGGTAGCAATTTACAATAAGCGTCCAACCTTAATGGGCATTACACAATTCTTAGATGCTTACATTAACCATCAAAAAGAAGTTATAACAAATCGTTCTAATTACGATTTGGAAAAAGCTCGTGAACGCCACCATGTAGTTGAAGGGTTAATGAAGGCTCTCTCGATTCTAGATCAAGTAATTGCAACAATCCGAGCTTCAAAAGATAAGCGAGATGCAAAAAATAACTTAATGGACAAGTATCAGTTTACTGAGCCACAATCCGAAGCAATTGTTTCTTTACAGTTATATCGATTAACAAATACTGACATCACAGCGTTACAACAGGAAGCAGAAGAGTTGGATAAAAAAATTGCAGAATTACTTTCCATTCTTAATAATGAAAGCAAGCTCTTAACGGTAATAAAAACTGACTTAAAGAAAATTAAGAAAACGTATGCCGATGACCGTCGTTCTAAAATCGAAGATGAAATCGAAGAAATCAAGATTAACCTGGAAGTTATGATTCCTTCTGAAGACGTTATTGTGACCGTTACTCAAGATGGCTATGTAAAACGCACAAGCCTACGCTCGTATGCTGCTTCGAATGGCCAGGACTTTGGGATGAAGGACACAGATACGTTACTTCGACAAATTGAGATTAATACAACCGATGTGGTACTGTTCTTCACAAATAAGGGAAATTACTTATACTGTCCTGTGCACGAATTGCCAGATATTCGTTGGAAGGATTTAGGCCAGCACATTGCTAATATCATCAGTATTGAACGTGATGAGCGAATTATTGAGGCAATCCCGATTAAGAGTTTTGACACGGAAGAATTCCTATTATTTGTTACGAAAAACGGCATGATCAAGAAAACCGAACTTTCTCAATACAAAGCTTCGAGGTACTCTAAACCTTTAGTTGCTATTAATCTAAAAAATGATGACATAGTAATAGATGTATTTATAACGAATGGTAAGCAGGATGTATTCCTAACAACATCATACGGCTATGCACTATGGTTTGGCGAAGACGAAGTAAGTATCGTAGGTGCAAGGGCGGCTGGTGTGAAAGGAATTAACCTGAAGGATGGCGATTTTGTTGTAGGTGGAAAGATATTTAATCCAGCAGAATCCCCGGACGTTGTTGTTGTCACTCAACGTGGAGCCATTAAGAAGATGAAGTTAACTGAGTTTGAAAAATCATCAAGAGCAAAACGTGGAGTAGTGATGCTACGAGAATTAAAAGCAAATCCTCACCGAATTGTTGGAGTTGCATTGATTTCAAAGAAAGATGAACTACTCTTGAAAACAAAAAGCGGAACAACTGAAACCATTAACGCAGAAGATTTAAGACCAAATGACCGATACAGTAACGGATCTTTTGTTGTTGATATCAATGAAACTGGGGATGTAGTGGAGTTATTACAACTCACAAATAAAGACAAACAGAGTGAGTAATTAGAAAAACTGTTAAGGCTAGCCCTTAACAGTTTTTTTATATTGACCATAGTAGATTTTGATTTAATTAAACATGTGTATGTTGTAAAATAGTAATAGCTAATTAAATTTTGTGCATTAAAGTAATGTAGTCAATTAGTTTTCCTGAGAGAAGGTACAGTCATTTGATAAAGAAGAAGTATATCTTAATAGCTATTCTTACAACACTCATTCTTTTTTTAATACCTTATTCAGTTCCTCTTATTTTAGCTTTTATTACGGCAGTGGCACTTGAACCGCTAGTTCGATATATTCATACAAAATTAAATGTAAAGCGGATTTATTCCGTAACAATTACGTTTTTCCTATATTTGATTGTACTTTCAATCTTATCTTATATCAGCATAACAGTGATAGTTGATCAGTTGATCATGTTTTTTAGAAATATACCATTTTTTATTGGTTCCTTCGATATCAGTAGAATCGAGTTATTGATGGTAAGATGGGAAGATTTCTTAGAACGTTTACCGATTGAGTTAGTAGAATCCATTGAAAGTGCAGTCATTTCACTTAAAACAGTGTTAATCGATATTGCAAAACGGTTAACGGAAGGACTATTTACAATTTTATCGAGTATTCCAGAATTTTTATTTCAATTTCTTGTTTATGTAATCGCTGTTTTCTTATTTTCAAATGATCTTCCTAGAATCTATCAAAGACTAAATCAATCGCTAGAGAAAGAGACAAAAGCGAAAGTAACAATTCTTTTATCTCAAATAAATCGAGTATTAGTTGGATTTCTAAGAGCACAGATTATACTAAGTGGGGTTACATTTGCAATTGCTTATATTGGGTTAATATTGCTTGATAGTAGCTATCCAGTTGTTTTATCATTGTTAATAGTTTTAGTTGATTTGCTCCCAATTCTAGGTACTGGTTCATTTATCGTGCCATGGGCGGTTTATTGCTATATCGATGGTGATGGTTCAACAGCAATAGGATTGATCATCTTATTTTTAGTCATTACAGTTGTTCGCCGAGTAATTGAACCTAAGATTTTCTCTACTAATCTTGGTATTAGCGCATTGGCTGCACTTGTAAGTATGTATATTGGCTTCCAATTGCTTGGATTTATCGGTCTCTTAGCAGGTCCAGGACTTATTCTCCTATACGATGCACTAGTTAAAGCTGATATTATTAAAAATCGATTTAAATTTGGAAAAGCTGAAAGAGGATAACTTTTCAGCTTTTTGTTATTTTAATTAAAATTTGGTTAACACTAATCATAATCTATCATTGTGAGAGGTTAGTGTAATTATGCTTTGTTACAAGATAAAAGAGAACAAAATTACGGAATTACAATCGTTTCAAACACCAGGTAAGGATGAGCAAATTTGGTTTCATTCCCGTGACGAAAGTAAGCTTAACTCGTGTTACGAGAAAGCAAATATTCATCCCCTGGCTAGAAGAGATATGAAGTCTAAGGATGGCGAGCCAAGGGTTGATGTATACAAAGATCATGCTTTTATTTGCGTGAAGATCATTCAAGCTGATTTTAGTTTTGTTTCATTAAATATAGTAGTAGCTGACAGTCTAATCATTTCAACCGTAATGAAGGAGATAAAAAATATAGAAGAGATACAGAAACAATTTAAAGAGCACCCTGAACAAATGGTGTCTACTGGCCACATATTGTATCATATCATGGATGCTATTTCTTCTGATTATCTAGAGATGGTAGATATTATCGCTGATGAAATACAACAAATTGAAGGAAAGGTATTTATAAAGCCATTTGCAAATGAAATTGGTCATGAAATACATAATAAGAAATATAAACTTCATGAAATGCGACAGATAATTGAAGCTCAAGAAAACGTTATAAAGGATATAGGTCATACTGAATTCCCATATGTTGATGAGGAATCAGGTTTTTATATGAACGACCTAATTCAAAGCTTTTCTCGTGTAACGGACGCATTCGATTCATTTAAAGAAAATTTGACGAGTATCTTTGATTTACAAATGTCATTAAAATCAGATCACATGAATGTCATTATGAAAACATTAACACTTGTTAGTGTTATTTTTATTCCGATGACCTTTATTGCTGGATTATATGGAATGAATTTTGAAAAGATGCCGGAGTTAAAATGGGATTTTGGTTATTTATATGGCCTATTGCTAATGTTTGGAATAGGGGGAGCAACAGCAACTTATTTTAAGAAAAAGGGATGGTGGTAATAAAAGGAAAGTCGATGTGAAATAGTCACATCGACTTTCTTTTTTTGAAAGATGCTATTATCTATCGTTTTTAAGGATTCTTTTTTCTAAAAAAGTTACAAACTGAGACATTAAATCACAAGAGCTAAAGGCTCCTTGAGCTGAACTAGCATTTCCTCCACCCTTACCATTAAAAGAAGAGAGGTGCTCCTTAAATAATTGACCACAATTTATAAAGTGAGTGCCACTGTGAGAAAAAATAATTTTATTTTCGCTTGAAGAAATTAATAGCACTAATTTATCGGTCATGTTTACAAGCTTTTTACTTAAGCTCTGTAATTCTTTAAAAGTCTTTTCCTCAAACGTGTGAATGATCATCGCATTGTGGTTATTATTAAGTAATTCCTGAGCAATAAATTCATCATTTTTATCTCTTAGTTGCTCTAACTCTTTTTGTAACTGTTTATTTTCGTTTTCTAGTTTAATAACCGTGTCAGTTAGCTGACTACGATTAGTACTAAATTTACTTGATAGATTTTGGAGAATCATACTGGATTCTTGATAATCTATAAGTGCACGTTTACCGCATTTAAAGTGTAATCTAATATTACCTTTTTGCTTTTCTGTTTTTAGTAATTTCATAACTCCTAATTGACCTGTTGACATGACGTGCGTTCCACAGCAAGCTGAAGTATCGATACCTTTTATTTCTACAATTCGAATATCATCTGAAACTTCGGGAATTTTTCGTAGAGGAAGGGAAGACAGATGATCCTCAGTTACTATATATTTATAAATCGGAAGATTCTCATAGATGTATTCATTAACTTTATTTTCAATAGAATTCATTTGCACTTCAGTTAATTCAGACACGGATAGATCAATCGTTACAGTATCTTCACCAAGGTGAAAACTCACTGTATGAGCATCATATAATTCAATACAAACTGCCGATAATAAATGCTGACCTGTATGCTGTTGCATATGGTCAATTCTACGGTTAAAGTCAATTGTACATGAAACAGTAGAATTGGATGGAGGATGTGGGAGAATATGATAGATTTCATCACCTTTTTCAACCACATCTAACACTTGAATACTATCTATATAGCCGTGGTCAGATGGTTGACCTCCACCTTCAGGATAAAAAGCAGTTGCAGCCAATGTAACAAGAAACTTTTCGTTTTCTTCAATTACTTCTTTTATCACGGTATCCCAGCTTGATAGAAGGGGAGAGGTGTAATACAGTCTTTCTGTCAAAAGTTTTCATTCCTTTCGTATATTCATGTACTAATAGTACTGTATAAGTGCTGAAATTTCCATTTTCAAAGAGGTAACCATAATAACATTATGTAAACCTAAATGAATTAAAAAAATTGAAGAGACCCACTAATAAAAATTCTTTAATTTTTTCTTCATTTTGGTCTAAATGACCCCTACACTCAATATTTTAATAGAGAAGATAGATTATATTTCTAAATTCTTTCTTCTTCAAAAAAATATTGAATGTAAAGGGGATAAAACAATGGCTGTCGTACATTTCTTAGAAAACAACTCGGTTGTATTAACACAATTATTACAAAATGTTCCTTCAATTAATCAGGATATTAAAATCAAAGGTCGCAAAGGTAAAGTTGTCAATGTAAGCCAAGTTGAAGAAAACGTTGTTAATGTTTATGTTGAGCTAGATAAAGTGATGAAAAATCAACCAGTCCTCAATGATAAAAAGAAGAAAAAATAGATAGATTATTGTTCATCAATTTCATCCTTTGGTATATCCATACGATCTACGGCACTTTTTAGGTCATCATTTTTAATATGTGTATAAATCATAGTTGTTTGAATAGATGAATGACCTAATTGCCGTCTAAGCTTTGGCACGTCGTTAATTTCAGAATGATACCTAGTGGCAAATGAATGTCGTAGTTTATGTACAGATAGAGCTGGTTTTCCAAAAGCAATTGCATATTTTTCTATCAGCTTCTCAATTGAACGAGCAGTAAGACGTCTTGATTTTCCTTTAGGTCCCATTGGAGCTGCTACGAATAACGCTTTGTTATTCTTATCTACCTGATACCGATTTTCCCTTATTTTAAGGTACTCTTTGAGGTCATCCATAGCAATCCTACTGAAGAAAACATACTGCTCTTTGTTTCCTTTTCGAATAACACGTGCAGACAATTTATTAAAATCAATGTCGTCTAAATCTAAATTCACAACCTCTGATAAACGTAAGCCAGAGCCCAATATTAGTGAAACAATTGCTGTGTCACGTTCATGGTTCAATAGATAAAAGTTTAATAATTTCTTATTATCTTTGTTAATTTCTCCGTAATCATATGCAATAAATCGTCTAAACTTCTCATATTCATCTCCAAGCAAGATTTTCCCTTCCATTTTGTTTGCAATAGTTTCCATACTTTGTTTAAGCTCATTAAATCCAACTTTTGCCATTACATTTCGCTTTAGATAAGCTTGTAAATCCCGTGTTTCTGCAATGTTTTGCAGATAATTGAAGAGGGATTTTAAAGCAGACAATTTCCGGTTTACAGTTACATCTTTGTTATTATGTTCATATTCAAGAGCAATTAAAAAACCTTCAACCTGTTGTATAGTTAGTTTTTCTAATAATTCTAAAGGGACGTTTTTTATTTCTCCATGATGTAGTTGCTCTGATACCATCCAATTAAAGAAGATCTTATAATCGTGACAATAATTTAGTAAGGAAGCTGCCGAAAGTTTTCTGCGTTTATGGTTAATGTATTCTTCAACATACCAAGGGAGTTCCTTAAGGATTATTTGTAGCTTTTTATTATGTTGTTGCTGTGCTTCATTGGCCATGAAAATTCACCTCAATTATAGTAATTCTACAAACTACGCTTTTTCCCTTCTTTTATTACGTCAAATTTATATTTTACGTAATAATCTAGAATGTTTATTTACGACACCTTTTCCTTTCCTATAATTACCAATTGTAAAAAATCAATCTTTAAGCCCTCTCTCTCTTTTATTTAACACAAAAATGATCTTAATTAATGATAATACACGAACGATAATTATTTACATGTAATTAAAGTTCGTATATAATCATCTTTGGAGTTATAAATATATGTCTAATACATTCGTATATTCTTAGAATGATGGTCTAAGAGTTTCTACAAGGAGCCGATAAATCCTAACTACGAATGGGTGGTATTTCTCTACCCATCTATATTTAGGATTTTTTAGTTCGTTCAAAACACGAACGTTCAAAATTCCTCTAACTATTTAAATCTGAATTTTTAGGAGTGTGTATTATGGAAAATGTATTTGATTATGAAGATATTCAGTTGATTCCTGCAAAATGTGTCGTTAACAGCCGTTCAGAGTGTGATACAACTGTTACACTAGGAGGTCGTCAATTCAAGCTTCCTGTAGTGCCAGCTAATATGCAAACAATCATTGATGAGAAAATTGCCTTATATCTTGCTGAAAATAATTATTTCTATATTATGCACCGTTTTGAGCCTGAAAAAAGAGTGAAATTTATAAAAGAAATGCATTCAAAAGGTCTCTTCGCTTCTATTAGTGTTGGTGTAAAAGAAGAAGAATACCAGTTCATTGAAGAGCTTGCAAACGAGGAACTTACACCTGAATATATCACCATTGATATTGCTCATGGTCATTCAAATGCTGTAATTAATATGATTCAGCATATTAAAAAACACCTACCTGAGAGCTTTGTGATTGCTGGTAATGTAGGTACTCCCGAAGCGGTTAGAGAACTTGAGAATGCAGGTGCAGATGCGACAAAAGTTGGTATTGGACCTGGTAAAGTATGTATTACAAAAATTAAGACAGGATTTGGGACTGGAGGCTGGCAATTAGCAGCCCTTCGTTGGTGTTCTAGAGCAGCAAGTAAGCCGATTATCGCTGACGGTGGTATTCGTACACACGGTGACGTGGCAAAATCTATTCGTTTTGGTGCAACAATGGTTATGATAGGTTCCCTCTTTGCTGGTCATGAAGAGTCCCCAGGTGAAACTGTTGAGCGAGAAGGAAAATTGTTTAAAGAATATTTCGGATCTGCATCTGAGTATCAAAAAGGTGAAAAAAAGAACGTAGAAGGAAAGAAAATGTTTGTTGAATATAAAGGTTCATTACAAGATACATTAACTGAAATGGAACAAGATCTTCAATCTTCTATTTCATATTCTGGAGGAAAGACTCTCGAAGCAATCCGCCACGTAGACTATGTAATTGTTAAAAACTCAATTTTTAATGGTGATAAAGTATTCTAACCTAAAAGACAGCTCTCTATTATGAGAGCTGTTTTCTATTTAGGATTTAAAACTAATTTTTTGCCCTCTACACGAATGTCTATACACAAAAGACCACAGTTCATATATATATAGTAAGAGTGAGTAATTGGCTTGCTCTAAATCATCTCTAAGGAGGTGAATTGTATGGGCTACGGATATGGTGGCTATGGTTATGGCAGCTACGGTGGCGGCTATGGTTACGGCGGTGGATTCGCTTTAATCGTAGTATTGTTCATCTTATTAATAATCGTTGGTGCTACTTGGGCTTACTAAGCATAGGAAATCTCCGATTTAAAAAGGTAGCTATCTTAAGCTACCTTTGTTTACTTTAACATTTTTAACTATGTTATACATAAAATTAGATCATCAAAATCTCACGAATATCTTCTTCTGTTAAAGCTGGATTGGTCTTATCATCTGAATCGATGATATCAGCGATGAGATCTTTCTTCTTCTCCTGAAGTTCATTCATTTTTTCTTCAATTGTCCCCCGTGCGACCAGTTTGATAACCTGTACAGTATTTTTTTGTCCGATGCGATGAGCCCGATCTGAAGCTTGTTCTTCAACTGCTGGATTCCACCAAAGATCATATAAAATGACAGTGTCTGCTCCAGTTAAGTTTAAGCCGGTCCCTCCTGCTTTTAACGAAATGAGAAACAGATTATGCTCACCGTTATTGAATCGATTGCAAAGTTTCACCCTTTCGCCTGAGGGTGTTTGCCCATCTAGATAAAAAAAGGTCTGACCTCTATTTGTTAATTCTCTTCCTATGATTTGAAGCATTTTCGTGAATTGTGAAAAAACCAATACTCTTCTACCTGACAATCTAGACTCTTCTAAAATCTGCAATAGTTGCTCATATTTTGCTGAGCTCCCCTTATATCCATCTACAAAAAGTGCAGGATGACAGCAGATCTGTCGTAAACGGGTTATTCCCGCTAAGATTCGAATTTTGTTTTTACGAACTGTATCTTTATTGAGATGCTTTAATGTATCTTCTCGTAACTTTGCTAAATAGGCTGCATAAAGTTTCTTTTGATCTGGTAGTAACTCAGAAGATTCAAGTGATTCAATTTTTTCAGGAAGCTCATCAAGTACCTCCTCTTTTACCCTGCGAAGTAAAAATGGGCGGACTCTACGTGAAATTGCTTTTCTATTAAGGTTACTATATGCCTTTAACCCCTGAAATAGTTGTGGGAAAACCACGTGATAAATTGACCAGAGTTCTTCAGATGAATTTTCAATGGGTGTACCTGTTAGGCCAAACCGATGTTCTGATTGGATTCGTTTAACTGCCCTTGATGTCTGGGTAGTTGGATTTTTAAACGCTTGTGCCTCATCAAAAAATACCGTATGAAACACTTGGCTCTCATACCACTTAATATCTCGTCGCAATAACGGATAAGACGTGATTATAACATCTAGCCCCTTACTATCTTTCTGTAACTCTTCGCGGCTTTCTTTGTTTCCGTCTATTACGATTGCTTGAATATCAGGGGAAAACTTCATAATCTCTTGTAACCAGTTATAGGTTAAGGATGATGGACAAACAATGAGTATTTGTTTACCACTCTCTCGTAACTTTTCAAGTTCTGAAGAGATAAAAGTGATACTTTGCAATGTTTTACCAAGCCCCATATCATCAGCTAAAATGCCCCCAAAGCCATAAGTTGAAAGTGTCTTCATCCATTTAAACCCAATCTTCTGATAATCTCTTAAAATGGGAGCCAACTTACTGGGTACTTCAATATCTATTTTCCCAGGATTTCGTACCGCATCCAGAAACTGTTGGAATGTTTCCTCTATCTTAAAAAGATTATTCTTATCAAATTGGTCAAAAAATTGGATACTTTGAAGGATTGGCATATCTAATGTTCCTTCAAAATCCTCTTTCTGAATTGGAACGGCTTTTAAAAATCGCTGGATCTCCTCCAATTCCTTCGTTTCAAGAGACATGAGTGAACCATTTTTTAGTCGGAAGTACTTCCTTTTTTCTTCTAATGCAGCTAAAAGCTCTCGAATTTGTATATCAGCGATGCCATTCAACTCAAATTTAAATTCAAGCCAATTTGTCCGTTCTTTTTTAACTCTTATACGAATGATAGGATGGGTATCTTTTTTGACAATACGATTTCGAACAGCAGTAGTTGCATAGATTTGAACTAGTTTTTCCAATTTAGGGATCACATGATACAAAAATTCATACTCAAGAGCTTCATTTTGCATGTAATAGCCGCCATCTGTTTGTGAAAGTTCACTTTTCATCAGAAGTTCTAGTATTTCCTCTTCTCTTTCAAGGTCCCTAATAATCGCAGGTCCTGTTGGGATATCACGATTTTCAGAAGGATGAATAATAACATTGTCATAGTGGAATTCCAAACCGACCAGTAAACGATTTTTCAAGCGATCTAGAAAAAGCTTTGCAACAAGTGGAGTTTTCATAAATTCTTGTGAAACACTTCTTGTAAGTTGAAACTCACCTATTCTCTTAAGACTGGGCACAATTTTTTTTAGAAAAAAATTCATTTGATTATGTCGAATAAGGATATGCTCTGCACCAGGCGATTCAAGCATTTGCTTAAGTTCAAATAATCTTTCACAATCCTGCTCTTGTAGTTGAAAAACGTTACCTTCACATAGGACTGAATGGTAAAAGGGCAAAACTAACATTCTGTTAAAACCTTTAATCGTTAGTTTGTAGTTTCTATCCTCGAATTCGTCTAACAAAAATGTTAATGGTGGTGGCGTACTTACGACTTTGAAAATGTAATGATGGCTCTGATTTTTAATCCTAACTACCGTGTTATCTGTTAGTAATGAGGCCAGTCCTACCCATGATGATGGTGGGATGAGTAAGGTACGGTTGCTTTGGCTGTAATTAAAAAGGTTTGGCAATGCATTTAGAAAAGCCTGCTCATCATGGATAACACGAATAAGGTGATGAAGCACGGCATCAGATTGATTTTCAAAGCAATGTAAACTTTGATCATATGTAAATGTAGGAGATAACCTGCTAACCCTCCCTTGTTTTACATCGTTTAGAAATCCTCTTATATTCTGTATCCTCGTCTGTTCAATAGAAATCTCAATCCCTATTAAGTAGTGATCGTTTCCGATTGAAACCGGCTTACAATTGAATGTGACATTGAGTTTTTGCCGATTTTCAAAGTGGAGTTGGTGCCGACTTGACTGAGTGGGCTTATCATTAAAAAGTGTCATAAAGCCTTCTGTTATATCATCTAAGCGCGGTTCGTTGCCTGTGATAACTAGGGATTCATTGTCTTTTCGTTGTTGATCTTGTATTGCAAGTAAGACAGCTGCCACGTGCTGACAATCTTTTTGGAAGTTTACAAGCGATGGACAACTACATTTAGTTTGGATTGTCCCTACACCATTCTTTTTAATGGTTACTTGGAAGTCTTCTACAACATTTACGGTTGCTTGGCAAACATCAGGGCTATATTCATTAATTGTCACTTTATTTGCTTGATAAAAAGAGTCTCCTCTTTTGAAGGAGACGGTACCGCACATTTCTTTTATCATTTTGGTAGATACTTTTATATTCATGTATTACCGCTCCTCCTATCTATTTAAGATAGAACCTTTGTTCTTTCTATATTTCTTTTTATTTTAACATAGATTTTGTGATTTTAAACAAGGAGACTATAAATAGCGAATAGACCAAACATGAAGGTTTGGCCTTTGATTAACTCTTAATTATATACCTTTAGCATATCACTGGTAATTTCATATTTAACCTTTGAAAAGTTTTTAATAAGGAGTTTTTCATCAATACAGTTTCCAGTACGTTTTTCGACTGTTTTTCTCCAGATTTCATTTTGTCTAAAATTTTCTCCATTATTTTGAATAAATTTATGGTTTTTTTCTTCAATATGATAAGAGTATTTCCATTCCTCATTACTATATATGGCTCCCTTTAAATGTTTATCTGTTAGCCATACTCGAATTTGGAATGCTTGGTCAGTAGGATTTTTAAACCTTAAATCGATATAGTTATAAAAAACGCCAGCTCCACTTCCAAAAGGAAGTACTCTTCCTGCATCTGGGAATGGGTCAAAACTGTGATGGTGTCTTTCAACAACCTGTAAAGGTGTATGAATAGCCATCCAATATAAAAGATTGGCTAATTGACATATCCCTCCACCAATTCCGGTCTTTACCTCACCCATTGATAACTGCATACCTTCTATGTATCCCTTTTGTTTAGTTGTCTTTCCAACCAGATTCCAAAATGAGAATATTTGTCCTGGTTCTATGATGATCCCGTCAATTTTATTAGAGGCAATACGAAGATTTGTAATCTTATTTTCTTGTAACTGTGGATCGCTATCACCTAACCTTCTTCTTAATAAGGACTGGTGTTTCTTACATGTATATCGGAAAGAAGTTTTACTTTTTTTGTTTGCGAGCTTTGTAAGATCTTTAAGGTTAATAAAATATCTAAAAAAGCGTTTTTGATTAATTCTAGTGTGATATAAAATTGGATGCAATTCAGAAATTCTCAAAAGTAAAGTTACCACCCTTCATTAACTTTCATCTGTGCTCTAGCTTTCTTGTTCTTTTTCTACGTATTATTTATGAGAATAAGACCAAATCATGATGATTTGGTCTGGCTTATTTTAGTTATTTTAATCCGTCACCAGTAGGTAGTACTGTTCTAGCAATCGCCCATAAACTAGGTGCTAATCCTTCAGCAGCTTCTTTATGTGGCATAAAGAAAGTAAATTGGAATTTCTCTCCATGCATATCGGAAACAATATATATTACATCCAATTTAGTTTGAAAGTCTTGAACTAAGATATGAAAATCCGCTTTATGAAATTCTTTAATGAATAAATCAGTTGGTGGTACATCATGTACCCCAAATTGTTTATTACCTTCATATGAACTCATAATGTTCTTTTTCATTTCTTCGGTATTTGCTTCTGCATCCAATTTCTCGACACGTACGAAGTATTCTGGGTCAAAATTAGAATGAATTATATCCTTATTTGGTTCCACTGCCTCAAAGGTGAAATCTTCTAATACATATACTGCATATCCATTTTCACTTGTTGAAAGAGTGGCGGGTCTAAGTTCGAATCCACCTTCTACATATACTTCAATATCCATGTTAGCTGCAAGCTTTTGCGAACTAGAATCCTCTGTTTTCGTATCTTTGTTCTCTTTAGTTTCATTAGGTGATTTGTCCTTAGCTTTGTCTTCTGGCTTATTACTATCAACCTCAGTATTTGCTGGTGCACTTCCATTCGTAGTGCCACTTTCTGTAGTTCCACAGGCTACTAATAAACTACTCAATAGGACGCTTGTGGCTAAAACTTTGTAATATACTTTCATCATGATCTTCTCCTTATAACGCTGTTTAATAAATTCATAGGAGTAGACGTGAAGATAACAAAAAAGTTACAGCAAAATTTAGTAACTTATATAAAATTTAGAAACATTATTTATCTTCCACAATTACATAATGTGCCCTGATTGGACCATGTACACCAATTACTAGATTCATCTCAATATCTGCACTATTACTAGGGCCTGAAATAAAGTTTATACAGGATGGAAGTTTTCCTTCCTTCTCTTGAATATGATGAATATAAGTTGTAGCCTGTGTCATGCGGGCAACAATAGAGCTTTTAGGGATAATCGCAATATAGTTGGCGGGCAATAAGCTGACTGATCTACCCTTCCCTTTATCACTAAATAGAACAACCGTTCCTGATTCAGCTAATGTCATATCTGCAAAGGTAATCCCTATATCTGCTTTTTCAGCAATTCTTATGTTATCTTCATTTAAACCAGCGTCCCATCGATGAACATTCATTCCGGTAGAAGAAGCTCTATCAAAGAAATTTGTTACTCCGTACTCTTGAAACCTAGGATCATCCCAATGAACAATTGAACTTGCATGCCATTGAGAAATGATGTTTTCTAACGCTTTATTCAGTGACTGTACTGTAACTTGTTCTATCTCGGTATGAATTTTAGTACATTGTTCCTTCAAGACATCGACAAGTTGATTCGTGCTAAGCCCTTTATACACGTCATGCTGAGGCTGGTGTTTCCAGGTTGGTTTACTAACAGGAGTGGTTCTTCTTTCTCTTCCTAAGTTTTTTGCAACTTGAGCTAAAAAGCGTTCTTTATTTTGAATCGTGCCACTCATCACTTTTTGCCTCCTTCTCCCTCTTTTTAAACCAATCTCGGAAACTTTCTTTACTAGGCTCGGGGAAATCTCGTATATCTGTCCATGGCTTAATAGGTCCTGGCCCACTTTGGATTTTTCCTTCCTTTGCAAATGGACCCATCATAGCTGGAGCAACTCTCGAACCCGCACGGTACAGTGTGGGAGAACTGGCAGCAAGAGAGAATCCTTTCATTGCTAGCTTTTCACCAAATGCACCCAACCCTTGCTTTTCGACTATGTTTTTACGGTGCTTTATTAACAGGTCATGTAAAGGAATTTTCACAGGGCAAGCTTCTGTACAGGCCCCACATAAACTAGATGCATATGGTAGCTCCTTATAATCATCATAGCCCCCTAGTAATGGGGAAAGAACTGAACCGATTGGACCGGGATAGATTGATCCATAAGAGTGACCACCAACATGACGATAGATTGGGCATACATTGATACAGGCAGCGCAACGAATACAGTGAAGGACTGATTGGAACTCAGTGCCCAAAATAGCCGAACGACCGTTATCAACAATGACAAGGTGAAATTCTTCGGGTCCATCAACATCCCCTTCGCCTTTTGGTCCGGTTAACCCTGTAATATAGCTAGTTAATTTTTGGCCGACTGCACTTCGACAGAGCATACTGACTAAAATATCAAGTTCTTCCCATGTAGGAACAACCCGCTCCATCCCCATAACGGTTATTTGAGTTTTTGGTAGAGTTGTAGTAAGCCTCGCATTTCCTTCATTTGTTACGAGTGTAATACTACCAGACTCCGCTACCGCAAAGTTACATCCAGTAATTCCAATATCAGCAGTTAAAAATTCTTTTCGTAGTTGCTCTCTTGCAAAAAGAGCTAGCTCCTCGGGATTAGAAGATTTTGTGTAACCCTTTTTTTCTTTAAACGTTTCTCGTATTTGATCTTTATTTTTATGGAGTGCAGGAGCGACGATGTGAGATGGTGGGTCATGATCATCGATTTGGAGGATGTATTCTCCCAAGTCTGATTCAATTACTTCACAACCAGCCATTTCCAACGCTTGGTTCATACTAATCTCTTCTGTTACCATTGACTTGGATTTAATAACCTTTTTCGCATTCTTTTGTCTAGCAATGTTCGTTATGTAATCATTTGCTTCTTCTGCCGTTTGAGCGAAAAAGACATGTCCGCCTCTTTTCATGAAGTTGTCTGCTAATTGATCAAGGTAGTAGTCTATATTTTCTAATGTGTGTTGTCTTATTTCCTCAGCTAAGAATCGCCACTCTTCCCAGTTACCGAGTTCTTCCTGGGCCTCTAGCTTTCTAGCTTTTAATCTATCCTGTGCTGAAACCATCGCATTTCTCATAAAGTCATTTTTAAGACCTTTATCAACTCGCTCAAAAAACTTATCCTCACCAATCTTCATAGGCATATTCTCAACCCCTATCTACTATTTAACACTTGTGCGATATGCATTACTTTGATTTGTTTTCCTTGACGGTCGATTCTTCCACCAATATTCATAAGACAGCCACAGTCTGCACCAATTAATACTTCAGCTCCTGTTTCTTCAATATGTTCAATTTTTTCGTTCACCATCTGTTCTGAAATAGGTACCATTTTCACAGAGAATGTTCCGCCAAAACCACAGCATAGTTCTTTGTTTGGTAAACTAGTAATTTCAAGGTCTTTCACATTTTCTAGCAACTTCATTGGAGCATCCTTAACTCCTAATAGTCTCGTCATATGACAGGAAGTATGGTAGGTGGCTTTCCTTGGTAAACTAGCACCAACATCCTCTACTTTGAGAACATCTACTAGAAATTGAGTGAATTCATAGGTTTTACTTTTAAATTGAACGGCTTTTTCTTTCCAGCTTGTATCTTTTTCAAATAAATGTACATATTCATGAATCATGGCAGCACAAGACCCTGATGGGGTCACAACATAATCTGAATGATCGAAGGTTTTAATCATATGCTTTGCAACATCTATTGTTTCTTTATGATAGCCGCTGTTGTAGGCTGGCTGGCCACAGCATGTTTGATTCACTGGGAAGTCAACTTCACACCCATTTCTCTCTAAAATCTCAACAACATCTTTACCAACCCCTGGGTAAAAAACATCTGCTAGACACGTAATAAATAAAGATACTTTCATGGAAGTTCCCCATTTCGTAATTTAAGATTATCATTATATTAAATTTTAAAGCTAAAAGGCAGGTAAATAAAGAAGGAATTATTTATTGATTGGTTTGTTTATTAAATACCTAATTCTTACCTTCTATCTCCTTCTCCTTAATTGATTCATTGGCTTTCAAAAGTATTACGTAAAAAAACTCCTTATTTTATAAATAAGGAGTTTTTGGGGTGTTGAGTTAGAACAGCTCGGCTACTCTACTTCGTAACCTGCTTCTTTCCACGCGTTCGTTCCACCTTCTATAAAGGAAACATCGGTAAAGCCCATCTTATGTAATAAGTATGCACCAAGTGCAGCTTGTCCTCCTGCACCACATGTCGTAATGACTTTTTGATTTCTGTCTGCTAAGCGTGGTTCGCGTAAATGCTCAGGTAATTCTAAGTCAGCGCGAATTGGTAACATTCCAAGCGAAATGTTCATGCTACTCGGAATCAATCCACATGCACCCGCCGCTTCTTTCTCTTGTACATCAATGACTAACGTATCTTTGTTTCCTTGAATCTGCTCTTTTGCCTCAGCTGAACTGATTGCTTTAACATGTTCACGAGCCTCTGCTACCATTTGTTTAAATGTTATTGCCATAATCATGCTTCCTCCTAAATTTATTTTCATATAAGTCATATTAAGTTTTACCCTTAGTTGTGCATTTTTAACCTGCTTTCTAATTCCTATTAAAATTTCATTAAACTTAAACTTTATCCCCCTGTTGGAAGTATTTGTATGAATGAAATACACATTTAATCAAACGATAAGGATAACCAATTCATTCTAATTATGGCAGGTGGTAGCTTGTTCAAATTATTTATCGCAATCATTATATTAATACTTTTACCTGGATGTTCCTCCAAAGAACCCAATGGGAATTCAGTTGCTCCTTTAACAGAAGATAGCCATGATGATTTAATAACTGAAGAAAAACTAAAGATTATCAACTCGAGCACAAATGGCAGCCCTAATGGATAGAATGTCAGCGGATTTTGAAAATAGATTAAAATAATAAATAAGTTTTCTTACACTATTTTTTAAAGGAGTACATTCATGGAGATGTCTAATCTTTACCGTAAAGAAAACGACACATTAGGTGAAATCAAGGTACCTGTGTCAGCTTACTATGGTTCACAAACCCAGAGAGCTGTTGAAAATTTTCAGATTAGCGGAATTCGACTTCCTAGATCGTTCATTAAGGCTCAAGGGATTATTAAAGCATCAGCTGCAACCGCCAATATGCAAATTGGAAAACTGCCAAAGGACAAAGGAAAAGTAATTGTTCTTGCCTCAGAAGAAGTTGCACAGGGTGTGTGGGATAAGCACTTTGTGGTCGATGTGTACCAAGCGGGTGCAGGTACCTCACAAAATATGAACGCCAATGAAGTCATTGCACATCGAGCCATAGAGTTGCTAGGAGGTTCATTAGAAGACCACCTTGTTCATCCGAACGACGATGTAAATATGTGCCAGTCTACAAATGATACCTTTCCCTCTGCTATAAATATGGCGGCTGCAGAAAACCTTGTTCAAAGGCTACTCCCTGCTATACAACAGCTACAACAAGAACTAGAAAAAAAGGCTGTAGAATTAATGCCTATACTCAAAAGTGGACGAACCCACTTACATGATGCTGTACCAATACGGTTAGGACAGGAGTTCTCTGGCTATGCAGATACGATTAAACAATCGTACGAAGCCATTGAATCGGCACTCGATTCACTTTACGAGATTGGATTAGGTGGAAGCGCAATAGGTACAAAAATGAATGTACATCCCCAATACCCTACAATAGTATTACAGGAAATATGTAGGCGAACCAACCTTCCTTTCCGTCAACCAACCAATCTATTTAGATTTCAGCAAAACACGGGAGCTGCAATACGTACCATGTTAGCTCTCAAGGAGTTAGCTATTCATTTAATAAAGATAACTAGCGACTTACGTTTATTAAGTTCAGGTCCTAGAACAGGCATAGCCGAAATAACCCTACCTTCGGTTCAACCAGGATCAACGATTATGCCAGGGAAAGTAAATCCAGCGATTTTAGAGATGACACATATGGTTTGTTGCCAAATTATTGGGTATGAAACGGCAATCAGTACAGCTGGTACAGGAAGTCAACTCGAGATAAATGTGTTTATGCCTGTCATTGCCCATACGCTTCTTCATTCAATTGAACTGTTATCAAACACAATTCCAACACTTGTGGTGAAGTGTATCAATGGAATAAAGGCAGATGAGATAATGTGTGAAAAGTCATTAGAGGAAAGTCTAGCCTTAGTGACTGCACTTAGCCCTAAATTGGGGTATGATCTCTCATCTCAAATAGGTAAACAAGCAGATGAAGAAAAGAAAACAATTAAACAAGTTCTCCACGAAAAAGGATTATTAACACCTGAGCTTGAACAGTTATTAAATCCTAGAAGCATGGTTTAATTATAATGAAACAGGTGGGTTATCTTCTTCATCAAGATTACTCACCTCTTGAATTTTAGAAAGATTCTCCTATGAATTTATGGACAAGGGTCATAGCTTGGTTTTTCTGACATAAAATGTACAAGTTATATATTATGTCAGGAGTGAATTACATTGAGTGTAAGTATTTTAATAAGTTATATATTTTTGGGGTTAACGCTCGCTGCTCCGATCGGACCGGTTAATTCAGCACGATTGGACAAGGGGATTAAAAATGGTTTCTGGCATGCCTGGATTGTCGGTGCTGGATCAATGATTGCAGACGCTTTTTTTATGCTATTAGTGTATATGGGAATGGTTCAGTTTTTAGATATACCTTTTGTACAAGTTTTCCTTTGGTTATTTGGCGGTTTCATATTAATTTATTCTGGAATCGAAAGTATCTTAGGTGTTAATTCATTAACCGTTTCCTATAGCAGACAAAAAGAATCACTCTTTAAATGTTTTATGACTGGGTTTATTATGTCAATTACAAGCCCCCTTTCAATTCTATTTTGGTTAGGAATTTATGGGTCGGTCTTGGCTAAAACTGCACAGGTAAATGGTACAGGTGAATTGCTATTATACAGTTCGATGATTTTTATTGGTCTTACGCTGTGGGATATCTTTGTAGCTGCTTTATCTAGTAGTTTTCGAAAGTTCCTTAATAGTAGAATTTTAATCTCAATTTCTGTTATATCTGGTCTATCATTGATAGGATTTGGTGTATATTTCGGGTATCAAGGTCTTGTTGCATTATTTGGATAAATCAGAAGGATTCATATAATTTCTAATTAGCATAATAAATAAAAAAGGAGACTAATCAATCTAGTTTCCTTTTAATTTATATTTAGGTTTACGATAATCTAATTATCGTAAACTATTGGCAATATTGATTGAGATTGCAAATCCGGATAACAAAAATGGTGTAATTTTCTTTTGATAACGATTATAGCTAGCCTTTTTGTATAATTTATGTATAATTACTAAGAGGAGGCGATGTTATGTACACAATAAAAAAGGTTTCGGATCTAGTTGGTATACCTTCTGTAACGATACGAGCATGGGAGAATAGATATCATATCATCACTCCGCATCGAACCGAGGGTGGTCACCGGTTATATAGTCAAAATGATATTGATACATTAATATGGTTGAAAAAACAAATTGAAGAAGAAGGCTTGAAAATAAGCGATGCCATTCGTCTACTAAAGCAATCTCCTGAATTAGAAATAAGTCCCACAAGCCAAGTGAGTGAGATTAAGCATTCAACCTTTATGGAACTAACGGATAAATTGTACGACTATCTAATAAAGTTTGACTCGGATAAGTCAAACCAAATTATTGATTTTGCTTTTTCCATGTATCATTATGAGGATGTATTTCATAAAGTGTTTGTACCAATATTGTACCGTGCAGGTGATGATTGGGAATCAGGAAAAATAACTGTTGCTCAAGAACATTTTTCAAGTGAATTGATTCTCCGACGCTTTACTCAATTCTTCCGTATTCTCCCGATTAATAAAAACCTGCCTAAGGTATTGGCCTTTTGTCCAGAAGGGGAAAATCATCAATTGGGATTAATGCTTTATAGTTTATTTCTAAGGAAAAAAGCTCATGATGTGGTCTACCTAGGGCCAAATACTCCATTACCGGGTTTGACAGACTTGATTATAGCTAATAATATCTCAATCGTGGCTATCTCGCTTACCAATTCGAGATACGAAGAACAAGTTACAGCTTGGATATATGAATGCTTACAAGTGAAAAAGGATATTATGTTCATACTAGGTGGAAAGGGATTTGAAAAGTCTAAAACTCCGCAAAACTCTTTTATTTTAAATACAGATAGTGACTGGGAAAAAGTGTATGATTCAATTATTAAAAAGAAATAGACCCATGCTTTTTTAAAAGCGTGGGTCTATTTTATCTTTTATCTACTTATAAATGAAATCATTGTCTAATGTTACTATCGGAGTGGGTTGAGGTTTTGAGAAATAATACCCTTGAAATAGGTCATATCCCATTTCAATTAGATATTCTAAATCTTCTTTACGCTCAATTCCCTCCGCTAAAGCTAGTGCACCCATATCATGTGTGATACACAGTACCCTTTTAGCAACCTTTTGTTTTGAAATATCTTTACTTACGCCATTCGTAAATTCTATGGCAAGTTTTACGAAATCCGGATCCATCTTTTTAAGTGTTTCTAAATCATTAAAGCCTACACCAACATCATCTAATGCATATTTGAAGCCATGAGATCGATAGTAATTCAGGATTCTCATTAAATGGTTTAAGTCCTTTACCTCGTCTGTTTCCACAACCTCAAACACAACTTGCTCCGGTTTTATATCCATTTGTTTAATTAATTCGAAAGTAGAGGCAAGACAATGCTCAGGCACATAAATGGCTGTAGGGATAAAATTGATGAATATCATCTTATCTCCTAGAACTGATGCATTGCGTACAGCTTCTAATCGACAAGCCCGATCTAATGAAAACACACGATTTCTAATTCTAGCAGCCTCGAACATTTTAAACGGAGGAATAATGTTTCCATTTTCATCTAGTCCCCTAGATAAAAGTTCCTGACCAATAATATGCAACTGCCCCTCTTCTATTCCAACAATAGGTTGATAGTGAGTACAGATTGTTCTATTTTTAATTACATCATCTATCCAGATCGCTTCTCTTTCAGCTTTAAATAAGGACAACCGCTTTTTTTCTTTAACATTTTCTAATGGATTAACTACCTCTGATTGAACTGCATAAATAGATTCTATATCCATATGTGCTTCAAGATAATCCATTAAATCATATAGAATCGATTCAATTATCCAAAAGGTATGTTTATCTATTTGCTTCCACATTGCAGCAGAATAGTCACAGAAATAATGTATTAGCTGATCTATGTTTTGGTCTACACTGAAAAATACAGTATATCCTCTTTCTTTAGGTTGACAAACATCACAAATCATTTAGTACTCTCCCCTTTTTCACCTTAGACAACTATTATACGATGTTTTAGTACTAATTGACTATAAAAAAGGACCAAAAAGCAAATGCTTATTGGTCAGATATGTTATGAAACTCTATTTTTTGTTTTTTTGATTTTCGTTAATTCGGTTTTAATATAAGAAAGAAATTCATTCGCTTTTTGCTCAGGAGCTTTTGATACTAAACTTACCGTAATGAAGAGAGTTGTTGAAATGAGCAGTCCCCAAATTCCTGAAGCGATTCCGAATGGTTTAATCTTTGCAAATTCAAGGTAAAGAACGATTACCCCACTAACAATAACACTTGTCATTACACCTGCAGCTGTTCCTCTTTTCCAGAAAAACGCACCAATAATTGCAGGTACAGTAACCAATAATCCAGCAGATGATGCAACTGATAAAACAGCAATTAAACTAACATTCATTTGTGCGAATAGATAGGCTAAGATTGCAATGACAGGAATGACTAGCTTACCTACTAATAGCTGGTGCTGATCATTTGATTTCTTAGATAGACTTCCATAAACATCACGTGCAAATAATGAGGATAACGTTAATAAAATCGAATCAATAGTTGAAATAGCAGCAGCCATAATCCCAACCATAACAATTGCCCCTAAAACAGGTGGAACTAATTCAGAAGAAAGAATCATAGGTGTTGCAAGGTCTGCATTTTCAAGTCCTGGGAACATGACTAGTGCTGAAAAGCCCCAGACTACAGAAACGATTGTATAGATAAAACCAAATACTAAGAATCCCATTAGCATTCTTTTTAGACTTCCTAGTGAATCAGGCATAAATAGCCTTTGGCTAACCTGAGGGTTAGATAAACTAAAAAAGAACCATGGTACGGTTAAACCTAAGAATGTTAAGAAACTAAAGAATTTATTCCCTGGAACCGTCAAAAATTCCGAATGACTTGTTTCAAGAGTATTAAAGAATCCACTGACTCCACCTAAGCCATTTACGATTAACACAACAACGATCGTAGCAGTAATGATCATCACTAATGCCTGCAATGAGTCAGTCCATGCAACTGAACGAATCCCTGCAATATAAGAGAAGACGATTGCGAGAACTGTTGCGATAATAACACCGGTAGTAAACGGAATAGCATTATTCGTTACCCCGGATAGTAAATAGCCAACACCTGCGAGTTGAACTGCACTATAAGGTATTAAAAAGATACAAGATGCAATTGCAACGATGGCAGCTACCTTTTTATTTTGATAACGATCGCCCAACATTTCGGAAGGAGTAACATAGCCATATTTCTTCCCTACAAGCCAGAACCTCGGTCCGAAAATAGCTACTAAAGAGACTCCCATGAAATAAATAATTTCAAATCCATATGCACCAACCCCACCTTTATACGTTAAGCCTGCTAAACCTACGAGCATAAATGCACTATATGTTGTTGCACTATAACTTAGGGCAGAAACAAAACCGCCAAGTTTCCGTTCACCAAGGAAATAGCTTTCCATACTTGTTTGATTACCACTTCTAGATAAGTACGCAATATATAAAGATACAACAATATAAATGCCTAGGGTCCACCAAACTAAGGTTGTACTCATTCCGAATCACCCCAATTTCTTGTGAAAAGATAGTTAATAACGATGATTGCTATTGCTAGTATCGTCCATAGTAAGAAGCTTCCATACCAAGCCGTTACATTTGATAGGACAGTATATGGAAGTATGTAACCTAGTAATATAATGACTACAATCATAAGGCCCCATTTTACTTCACGTGACGTCAATAGAATTCCCTCCAATTTACCTAAATGTTATAAAAAACAAATTAAGTTCCATACTAATTATACAATAGGATATACATGTGTAAAGACACTTTTAAAGAATGAAGTTAATTAAGATGTCTTTTAGTTTAAGCAATTGTTGCATTTTCTATAAAAGAAAAAAGTCTCTAGACCTAGTGAAGGGTTTTGAGACTTTTGTTTCTGAGTGGTCACCGTTACCAACCTTTACGGGTAATAAGAGTTGTGATATGTGCTAAATGGTGACGGCCGTGCCATGCGTATAAGCCAATATTTTTAGCCACTGGAATTTCTCCAGAGTCAGGATGGATAAACGTTTTTTGTAAGTCTTCTAGATTAAGGTTTCTTAAAAGAGAGACTAATCTTTTATGTAAAGAATCAAGCAAATTTAACGAAATTTCAATGGGTAACGTGTAATCTATATGCTCTGCCCATAGTGCTTCTTCGTAGGTTTTAATGACCGGCTTGTTTTCGGTCAATGCCAGTTTAATACGGATAAAGGCATTCATATGACTGTCTGATACATGATGTACTACTTGGCGAATGGTCCAACCTCCCTGTCGATAAGGGGTGTTCAGTTGATCATCATCTAATTTACTAACAACATCTCGAAGAAATACTGGTAGACATTCAATTTCAGTAATCCACTCTTCAATCACTTCACTAGTTAGTTCTCCAGTAAAATGAAACAATCCAACTGGAAATCTTTCATCCATCTAATTCAACCCTTTCCTTTTCCTTAGCCAAATTATAAATCTAAATATGAAGAAAATGTAATATTAATTCTATACTGTAACTATATATCATTTTATTTCAACTTGGAGGAAAAATTAGGTACATTTATACCTCTTTCACTTTCCATTTAACTCTTTCAATTGGAGTAAGGGTTCCTATCAAGGCGATAGCACTACTTGCCAGTAAAATACCAGTTAGTCCTTCGAAGGCAACAACCGATAATAGGCCAAAAATAACAAGGTCAAACGCTGAATCTAGTACAGAAATAAGTGATAAAGTAGTTGCACGTATTTCAGATGGAATTAAATCATTCTTTAACTGTGAGTAGATGGGTCTTCTAATGGCTTGCCCAATTCGTAATACAAAGAATGCGCCTATTACAACCCAAATCGATTCTCCTAGTATAGCTGATAGGAATAATCCAATAGCAGCTAGGCCTCCTGTTACTGTCATTAAGAACGTTCTTGGAAAGCGACTAGTAAACCACCCTACTGATTGGGACGCGAAAAAACCGAAAACTGCTGCAAGTGCATACAACACTCCTATCATTACAACGGGAACACCTGCATTAGTGAAAATAGGTTGATTAAATGCTTCATAAACAGAATCAGCTGGAATAAACACAAGAGTAAAGTTTAAAAACAAGAGTAATAGAGTTGGAGCTTTTCGTATTGCCTTGATTCCCGATTTAACTTGAGTGAATGGATTTTCCTTATAATATCCGCCATAGTTGCTTGGATTTTTTACGAAGAAGATGAGGATCAATTCCACGAAATGAAAAGCTAAGCCTAAGGTAATTAAAAAGACAAATTGTTGATCCTGTAGGTCTTGTGCAAAATAGGCACCAAATAATACGGCCAAAATCATCGATACAAAACCAGCTGATTGGATTTTTCCCATTGCACGGTCCATACGGTGATGGTCGTTGTCTTCTTTAAGAGATTCATAGATTAAAGCTTCATCCGCACCTGAGAAAAATGTAACGGAAAGCCCGTTTAACGCACTAAATAGGAAAAACATCCAAGGGTCATGTGAGTATATTAAGACAACAATACTTATAATTTTTATAATTACTCCAATAAGAAAGGATACTTTTGCACCGAAACGGTCGGCAACGACTCCACCTGGAACCTCACCCAGTAGTACAGCGCCACTCCAGAAGATTTGTAGCCATAGAATATGGATTGGCTCTAGTCCTCTTCCTAAGTAAAAGAGAGTTAATACTGGTGCAATAAAATTTATTGTTCCAAAAAAACGTACCCAAAACATCACTCGTATATTATGTGCAGATATTGATTGTATTTTCATAAACTTCTCCTAGTATTTTAATCTAAGCAATTTTACCTTTAAAATTCTGAATAATCAAATGATATCAGCTTCCTGGTGTGTGTGTTAACTTACTTTTTAAAGTTTTCTTTAAACTCACAAAAAAAAGCTTGGAAAAATTCCAAGCCTCATCCTATGATGGATTAGTTGACCATAGACCTGCAGATTTGACAAATACGCGACGGTTAAGTTTAAGATGGGCTACCATCAATTCTGCAAGATCCTCAGGTTGCATAAATTTATCTGGATTGTTTTCACTAATTAAGTTTGTTTCAATTGCAAGATCTGTGGCTACAGTACTTGGAGTTAACGCACTCACACGAATGTTATGTTTTCTTACTTCTAACATGAGTGATTCAGTTAGACCTAATACGGCAAACTTTGATGCACTGTAAGCACTTGTTACAGGTGCGCCCTTTTGACCAGCCGATGAAGAAACATTGATGATATCACCAGTTTTCTTCTCGATCATTCCTGGTAAGACGGCTCTCGTGGCATTGTATACACCCATTAAATTAACCCGTATAATTGACTCCCACTCTTCTGGAGTTAGGTCAAGGAAGCCCCCAAACTTCGCAATTCCTGCATTATTAATAAGAATATCTATCGAACCTAGGTCTTCCTTTATATGTTCAACTGCATTCGTTACAGATTCTAAGTCTGCGACGTCCCCAACTGCTGCAGATATCTCAACATTATACTCACTCAATTCTGAAGCTACTTTTTCGAGATTGTCCATTGTACGACCAACCAGACCGATGTTTACACCTTCTTTAGCAAGAGCTATAGCAGTAGCACGGCCAATTCCTCTTCCTGCACCAGTAATAAGCGCTGTTTTACCTTGTAAACTTTCCATTAAGAACACCCCTTTTTATGTAAAATATCACCATACTAATATACCCAATGCTCATGATTGTTAACATTCTTTTGAGTTACGAAATATAATAAAGGTATTTTTAAAAATATCTCGAAAATAGTAAACAAACAGCAATGAATTGGAGGTATATAGGATGTTAATTGAAATGATACAAACTAAAGTAAAGGAAGCTCTCCCAAAATCTGTGGAAGATTTAAAAGAATTCTGTGGCTTACAGACTATTTCTGCTCAAAAAATGATGATACCGGAAACAGTGCAATACCTTTTGAATTTCATTGAAGAACTTGGAGGTAAAACAAAGGTATTAGATGACATTGAAGGTGGACATCCAGTTATCTATGCTTCCTTTGAAGCGGGTCCTGGAGGAAATCCTGAAAAGACTTTATTATTTTACAACCATTATGACGTACAACCACCAGAACCATTAGATGAATGGGAGACTCCCCCGTTTGAGTTAACTGAATTAGAAGGAAAATTATTTGCAAGAGGTTCTGCTGACAACAAAGGTGACTTAATGGCCAGACTAACTGCTATTAAGATTTTAAAAGAGTCAGAAGCTGGTCTACCTTGTAATGTAAAGTTTCTACTTGAAGGTGAAGAGGAAATTGGCAGTCCAAATCTTGAATTCTATTTAACTAGGTACAATGAATTATTTAAAGCGGATGCTTGTATTTGGGAGCATGCTGATAAAGATGAAAAAGACCGGGTTAGCTTAATGGCTGGTGTAAAAGGTATGGCTTATTTTGAATTAGTATGTGAAAGTGCAGATATGGATCTTCACTCTAAAGTTGGTGCGATTGTTGATAATTCAGCATGGAGACTTACCCATGCACTTGCATCCATGAAAAACGGTAAACATGAAATATTAGTTGATGGATTTTTCGATGGAATCACCCCTCCATCAGATTTGGAGTTGGAGTATGTTAGGAGTATTCCCTTTGATGAGAAATCTATTTCAAACCTATATGGATTGAAACACCCACTAATCACTTCTTATAGTGGACAAGATCCACGTGAAGCAAATATATTTAATCCAACGATGACAATCTGCGGACTTGAAAGCGGCTATTACGGTGAAGGTTCTAAAACAGTTCTTCCGAAGAAAGCAATGGCTAAGTTAGATTGCCGCTTAGTTCCTGGTCAGGATCCAGCCCATATACTACAATGCATTGAGAACCATCTTCTAAAACATGGCTTCTCAGATGTGAAAGTAAAATTATTAAATGGTGTAAGAGCCTTCCGCTCTGATTTATCACATCCATTTGTCTCACTAATGGTTCGAACAGCAGAAGAAGTGTACCAAACTGAAGTGGTGCTAGCCCCTAATAACGCGGGTACTGGTCCAATGTCTGAGTTCGGACACCACTTGCAGCTCCCTATCGTAAGTACTGGAGTAGGTTGGGCACATTCACGCTTACATGCACCTAACGAATCCATTCGCCTTAAAGATTATGAAGAAGGAATTGTTCATATTGCTTACATTATTACAGAATTTGCTAAATCAAATTAGTTCAACTGTTGAAGGTGTAGAGAATATTCTACACTTTCTTTTCGTTTGTGAAATCAAGTGCTTTTTCTTGCCAAAAGAAAACAAAAAATTTAAACTTAGTAAAGTTATCGGATAAATAATATAATGCCCATGTTTATCATTTAAAGAATAGCCATTAGAAAACACACAAACACTAACGATAAACTCTTTTTAAAGGATGAATTACTCGTGAAAGTTGTCTTAGTTACACCTAATTTTCATCAATCTCGTGGTAATACAGTCACGGTTCAAAGGATAGCAAATGAGTTAGAAAACTTTAAGGTTCAAACAGAAATTATTTCTATGACCGAGGATAACGATATCACTTCCTTACCAGAGGCAGATGTGTATCATGGCTTTCATGCCTATCGATTTTACACTTTTATGGAACAACTTGAAAGGAAGCCTAAAAGCTATGTTATTACTCTTACTGGTACGGATTTAAATCATAACTTATTTGATGAAAAAACAAGACCGATGGTCCTCTCTTGCCTACAGAAGGCGAATGCAGTCCACGTATTTAATGAGGAAGCGAAACACATCCTATTAAATGAATTACCTAACATATTAAAGAAGACTCACGTTATTCCACAAGGCATAGACCGCTTTCAACAGGTTGTAATCGATCATAAGAAGGAAAATCAGACCTTTCTTTTTGTTCTCCCTGCTGGAATTCGCAAAGTAAAAAATGTTCCTTTTGCCATAGAGTTTTTGACACAGCTAAATGAGAAATACAAAAATGTTCGTTTATGGTTAGTTGGTCCAATCCTTGAAGACGATGAAGGTAAAAAAGTAGAAGAACTGGTACATACAAATAGCAGCTGGATCACCTATCTCGGTCAAGTACCTCATAATAAAATGGGTACTATCTATCAGCAAGCAGATTGTGTACTTAATACTTCAATATCTGAAGGCCAACCCTCTTCTATTCTAGAAGCAATGGCACATGAGCTACCGGTGATTGTCTCTGATAATCAAGGCAACCGTAGCATCGTTTCTCATCAAGAAACTGGTTTAGTTTATAATACACCAGACGAATTTCTTGATTATACGGAACAAATCATGAATAATAACGAATTAAGACAAATGTTAGGAAAAAATGCAAAAGACTTTGTAGACCAGCACCACAACAGTCAAAAAGAAGCAAAACATTTGTTAAATATTTATCAAGACATTATATCTAATTAAGTCTAGGAGTGATACTCATGTCAAGAGAAGAAATAATTAAGCTTACCTCTTTATCTTCAAAAGGTGGCTGAGGATGCAAAATTGGTCCTGAGGACCTGGCGCAAGTTTTGCGTCATCTACCTAAATCTGTTCCAGATCCAAATCTTCTTGTTGGATTAGATACTTCCGACGATGCAGGTGTTTATAAAATTAATGATGAGATAGCTTTGGTTCAAACACTGGATTTCTTTACCCCTATTGTCGATGACCCTTATATGTTTGGTCAGATTGCGGCTGCCAATGCTTTAAGTGATGTGTATGCAATGGGTGGAAAACCGCTAACTGTAATGAATATTGTTGGCTTCCCTATTAGTAAGCTTGATAAAAGCATATTAGCAGATATATTAGCAGGTGCTTCAGATAAAGTGAAAGAATCTGGGGCCGTCCTCGTTGGAGGTCACTCTATAGATGATAACGAGCCAAAGTTCGGTCTATCCGTGACAGGTACAGTTCACCCAGAGCGTGTTCGTGCTAATGCAGCTGCAAAGCCTGGAGATAAATTAATACTCACGAAACCAATTGGTGTCGGAATATTAACCACCGCTATTAAGAAAGATTTACTAGGTGAAACAGAATTAAACGAAGTAATGCAGACAATGGCTGCACTAAACAAGGATGCGGCTGAAGCAATGGAGAATTTCCCTGTGAATGCATGTACAGATGTAACCGGTTTTGGATTACTAGGCCATGCTCGGGAAATCGCAGAAGGAAGTAAAACTGGAATTACCATCTTTAGTGATAAAGTGCCAGTACTAAGTAGAACCCGAGAACTTGCTGAGCAAGATATCATACCAGGTGGTAGTAAAAAGAATCATAAATGGCTAGCAGACTGTATTGATTATAGTGAAAATATCGATGAAGTAACACAGTTCATATTGTGTGATGCAGTTACATCTGGTGGATTGTTAATTTCAGTACCCGAAAGTGAAGCAGAATCTTTGCATAAAGCCTTGCTAGAAAGAAATGTACCTGCTGCGATTATTGGTGAAGTAACTAGCGATAAAGCGTGTAGAATTAGTGTAGTGTAATTCTAAGAACAGTACTTAGGTGCTATGGCATTCCGATGGCTAAATTAAAGACCCCATGGGGGTCCTTTTTAATTAAATAATGAGGTGTAGAAAAATGAAGAAAATTTTACAAATTTATATGGTTATCAGTTTAGCATTTATTCTCTCTGCTTGTGGAGCAGCTGATGAGAGTGCACCATTTACAATTGGAGTTATTCCTGCCCAAACCGAGGGTTCAATGGAATCTGCAATGGAAAAGTTACAAACAACAATTTCTGAAGGTATAGGAAAAGACGTGAAAGTTGAAGTTTACCCTGATTATAATGGTGTAGTTGAAGCAATGAACTACAATAAAATAGATATGGCTTACTTTGGACCATTAACTTATGTTATTGCTCATAAAAAAAGCGGTGCTCAAGCAATCATAACTCAAGTTATTGATGGAAAGCCTTATTATCATTCCTACGTAATTACACATAAGGATAACCCTTGGAACTCACTCGAGGACCTTTTACAAGCACGTGGGGAAATTGATTTTGCTTTTGGTGATATTAATTCAACTTCTGGTTCATTAATTCCAAGTATAGAATTACAAGATCGTGGTGTATATCAATCTGAAGATGAACATGAATTTAAGTCTGTACGTTTTACTGGATCTCATGACGCGACTGGGTTAGCCGTTCAAAATCAACAAGTGTCTGCTGGTGCAATTGACAGTGCTATTTTTAACCAACTTGTACAGTCAGGCAAATTAGATGGGGATCAACTTAAGGTTATCTGGACATCGAAGGAGCTTTTCCAATATCCATGGGCTGTTCATAAAGATCTAGACACTGAAACGATTAAAGCATTACAAGATACATTTTTAGATATTACTGACCCAGAAATTCTTGATGCTTTTGGGGCAACTGGCTTTACAACTGCAACAAATGAAGATTATGAAAGTATTAAACAAGCAGCAATTAAGCAGGGAATTATTGAAGAATAGAGCTGATTTATCATGTGGTTTAAACCAAAGAGCATAGGTACTGCCCTCGTACTTGGAATTCTAATTTATATAAGTGCCGTTTATACTGAATTTGATTTATCAAAATTCAGGGACTTTCGTAATATGATTGACTTTTTATCGCATTGGTTTCCAATGGATTTTTCAAAACTTCCATATATGATAAGTGATAGTGCTGAAACATTAGCAATGGCATTTCTCGGGAGCTTCCTAGGATTGGTTATTGCTTTACCAATCAGCTTTACCGCAGCCAGAAATACGACTCCTTCAGAATTTGTTTATCATTTTTCTCGTAGTACCCTTAGCTTTGTTCGCTCTATTCCGGAAATTGTTTTTGGTTTAATTTTATTAACTGCCCTCGGCCTTGGTCCCTTCCCTGCAGTTTTAGCGATTATGTTTCACAATATTGGGGTTTTAGGTAAATTAATAAGTGAACTAATTGAAGCAGCAGATCCTGGACCACAGGAGGCCATGAAAGCAGTTGGTGCAAAAAGTGGATTTGGATACCTGTTTAGTATACTGCCACAAATTTGGCCCAATGTTTTATCACAATATTTTTATCGATTTGAGGTTGCAATTCGAACATCTCTCATCTTAGGTTTCATTGGTGGCGGAGGGATTGGACAGCGGTTGTTTAACGATTTTAAGACGTTTCAATATTCTTCTGTTTCCTTAGATGTTTTAATCATAATGATTATTGTCATTTTGGTGGACCTAATAGGAAGTAAAGTACGCAATAATGTCATTTAGAGGGGGAATCCCATTGTTATCTGTTACTAATCTTTCCGTTCGTTACGCTGGTAGCGAAAGTGATGCTCTTTCTAACATCAATTTATCCTTTGAAAATCGGGAGTTTGTTTGTATACTTGGTAAAAGTGGTTCAGGTAAATCAACCTTTATCCGTTGTATAAATGGTCTTCAAAAACCAACAAAAGGAGAAGTGTTTTATAAGAATCAATCCTTATCAAATTTGTCTGAAAATGAACTACGCATTGTTAGGCGAGAAATGGGAATGATTTTCCAACATTTTAACCTCATCCCCCGACTCACAGTTATGCAAAATGTCTTAACAGGTACTTTTGGATATCGATCAACTTTTAAAAATTTACTTGGATGGTTTTCACAAGAGGAAATTGACCGTGCCAAGCAAGCCATTGAAGATGTAGAATTAAGTTCCCAAATGAATCGAAGAGTAGAGCAATTAAGTGGAGGTCAAAAACAAAGAGTAGGAATTGCTCGTGCATTGCTTCAGAAACCAAACGTATTTCTTGGTGATGAGCCGGTGTCAAGCCTTGATCCCGGTACCTCTACTCGCATTTTTACTTTGCTACAAGAAATACACCAAAGACACAATTTACTGACGATAATCAATGTTCATGACGTAGAGTTAGCAAAACGATTTGCTACAAGACTCATCGCGTTAAAAGAAGGAGAAGTTGTTTTTGATGGCTCTCCTAATGAGTTCAGTGACAAAGAGTTTAATCTGATTTATCATTCGCGTTCGGAAGAAGTGAAAGAGCTTGTTTATAGTTAGGTAAAGGAGAAATGTTGGTATGAATAAAAGTCCATGAGTGGTTGATCAAACAAGGGTCGTGTACGACTCAAGTGATAAAAATATAGTGACATTTGGATCACCTAACGAAAAGTCAGTTATCCTTACATTTGATGACGGTCCAAGTAGAATCTTATCGCAGATTCTAGATGTTCTAAAGGATGAAAATGTGCCCTCTATGTTCTTTTGGCAATCCCGCTTGCTTCACAATGAGAGGCCATGGCTTAGAGTAATTAAAGAAGGTCATACTATTGGAACTCATTCAATTAATCATAAAGATTTAGTTAAATTACCTTTTGATAAGCAGCTGAAAGATTTACAGACAAGTGTTAATGTAATTGAAAATGTGACCGGTGAAAAGATGTACTACTTCCGCCCTCCTTTTGGGCGGTATAATGTAGACACCATTAAAGCTGCACAACAATTAGGATTAACAACCGTTATGTGGAGAATCGCCTCAATAGATTGGGAGTTAAAAGATAAGCCTCAACAAATAATATGCAATGTCGTTGATCACTTAGAGGACGGAGCTATCATTCTACTTCACGAACTAAAACAGACCTTACATATACTTCCAGAACTCATCCATGAAATTAGACAAAAAGGCTACTCCTTTACCACTTTACCGCACCGGGGGTCAGGCCCCCGATGACACAAGCATGGTCTTAACGGACCATGCTTCTCCTTATCTGCCAGAAGTACATATACCACATCCACTCTACTCATACAAAAATTTCCACCTGTATATTCGAACTAAACTTTCCCTCTCCACCATGGTAAAGTAAACTTAGCCAAATTAGATTGTAAGTGGATTGTTTAATGAACAAAAAAATACCAACTGTTTAAGCTTAAACAGCTGGTTAATATTGTAAAGTTAAGTTAATATCCTCTTTTCACCTTCAATTGCTTTAATCGGATCTATGTTTTGTGTGAATTCAAGAGTCCCAATGTATTTACCACTCTCATCACGAACGGCAAAATAACGGATATATACATATTTATCACGGAACTTTATCCAAAAATCTTCTGTATCTTTTATACCAGATTTGAAGTCTCTTAAGAGATCCTCAACTACATGTACACTTCTAGGTGGGTGACAGTTTTGTACTGTACGTCCAATTACTGCTTTTGTTCTAGCAAAGATACGTTCTTTTCCGTGAGAAAAATATCGAACTACATCGTCTTGGTCAATAAACGTTATATCTACCGGCAAATGGTTTAACATGAGTTCAAGCTGTTTTAACGATAAGATTCCAGTTTCCATTTTGATGAAACCTTCAGAGATAGTATTTTCAATCAATTCTTTACGGTCTGGATGCCACTCTTCTATTGAATCAATCAAACATAAACCAATTTCATCGCTTTCATGTGAGATTTTTATCCACTCATCTTCCGTTAAATTCATAAGGGCCATTGGAAATAAAATGTTTTCCTCACGGTATACCATATTCAAAACTTCATTAATAACAAACGTCATCACATCTATAACTGCTTGATTCTCCCCATTATAATTTGATAATAGTCTTTTAGCATCTTTAATTCCGTCACGAATAAAATCATCAATTCTCCACATATTGTTTGTCGGGCCATAGATTCCGTACTTCTCTAAATAAGGAAATAATAGGTTTTCTTTCCGACTGTAGTGCTTATCGATATCAAGTAATAAATTGCAATCTTCCAAAAGTTTGTTAATACTCTCTGGTGAATCTGAATTAATAAATTCTTCTAAGTGAACTTTAACCTTTGTTTCAACCAGCATTGTGATTGCTTGATTTTCTAAAATAAATGTGTGCACAGGATGTCCTGGTTGATCCTCAGGGCGTTCTTCTCTCTCTACCTCAACAATTGATCTCTTTATAGTTTGTTGTTCACGGTTATTAATGATTTCACTCATAGTAGATACTCCTCCTGCAAATAGGTTTCATCTTTAAAGTGCGAAAAGTTCTCATTAATAACGTAACATGTTAGATAGATAAATTATGTGATTGGTGTCACATACTGGTGTTTATTCAACACTCAATATCTTTACCCCATTAGGCAGTGCATCTAGTTCAAAACTCATTTAAAGAATTAGTTTAAAAACGAATAAACTTTTTATAATTTTGGGACATGCTATATGTAGGTAAAATTGCCATAAATAATGTAAATATGATTGTGGAGGCAGAAAATTGAACTCAAGTATTAAACTATCAAGTGCAGAAATTTCTAATTTGTGGTCTACATATGTTAATGACTCTTTAACAGTTTGTCTAATGACTCACTTTAAGGAAACTGTTGAGAATCAGGATATCACTCCATTGATAGACGAGACAATACAGGTTGCAACAAACCATATGAATACCTTAAAAACCTTATTTAATTTAGAAAACATTGTAATACCAACTGGATTTCCTGTTGAAAAGCACGTTATTACAAACGCACCAAAGTTATTTAGTGATCTTTTTTATCTTGAATACATGAGGCATATATGTAAAGTTGGAATAGGTTCACACGGAACTGCGATTACGTTATCAGCTCGAGAAGATGTTCGAGCAATTTATAGTGATTTTCTAAATGATGCAGTTAAACTTAATAATAACATCATGTCGTTCATGCAGGAAATTGGGGTTTTCATCAGAACTCCTAACATGCAATATCCTGAAGAAGTGAAGTTTGCTCATGATCAGAGCTATTTAAGAGGATATTTTGGTCATCGTCGCCCATTATTGGCTCTAGAAGTAACCCACTTAACTACGACATCCCTACACAATCTGTTAGGACAATCAACATGTCTAGGTTTTGCACAAGTAACTGGTGAAGAGGAACTCCGACAATATTTCCTTCGTGGAAAAAAGATTTCAGAAGATATTCTGGGTCACGTTCATGATGTCTTATTAGATAGTGATGTACCTTCTCCTATGACCTGGGACGCTGAACTTACAAACTCCATCACTTCACCTTTTAGTGACCAGCTCATGTTATTTGTTATCGGTACACTATCTAATGTTGCAATTTCATTATATGGGACAGCCATGTCTACTTCAATGAGACATGATGTTGGTGCTCTTTATGCAAACTTTATAAGAAAAGCTGCACCATTTGGTGAGGATGGTCTAAATCTCCAAATAGAGAGAGGTTGGTTAGAGCAACCACCTCAGTTCACAGATCACGAAAAGCTTGCTAGAGAGAAGTAGAAAAATGTCTACTTCTCTTTTTTACAAACATTTATACATTCAAATCTGTCCCTTTCGTCCAAAATATGGTACAATAGTTTACAGAATTATCAATAATTATTTTACAAGGAGGAGTTTATGTACAAGTTAAAGGATAAAGAGATGATATTTATTTACACAGGTCCAGATGGATCAGGAAGAAAAACTCTTGCCAAAATGGTGTCAACAACGTTTGACATGGAAACAATCCCCTCTTTTACTACGCGTCCCCCCCGTCCCTTCGAAACACATGGAAAGGATTATCACTTTGTAGGTGAAGAAACTTTTCTACAGATGAAACAACAAGATGAATTTCTAGAGAGTGTACAAATTGATGGATACCATTACGGTATTCGCGAACTCGATATCCAAAAGATTTTTAACAAGCATAAAATTGTCTATTTAACATTGAATACTGAAGGTGCACAATTGTTAAAAGATATGTACGGAGATCAAGTTGTACGAATTTTTGTTTACGCTGACAGAGATACTGTTATGCAGAGGCAAAAAGAGCGTGGTGATGATGAGTTAGCGATTCAGCGCCATATGAATAACTATGATGATACAATGGCTTACAAAGCTCAGTGCGAGCATTCTTTACAAAATTATGACTTACCTCAAGTATCATTTCAAATTAGTGAAATTATAGAATCATACTTAGAGAGAAACTTAATTGTGACAGATTATTAATTTCAAAAACCCTCAACATTGACTGTTGAGGGTTTTTGAAATTAGCTTATATTCTCTTGAACTTTTGTTTCTTCTGGCTTTTCTTTAGATAAGAACCAACCACCTAAAGCAATTAATAACAGCACTGCATAGAACGTGATTTTCCATTCAGGTGATTTAGCAAAGCCTTCTGCTAAAACTCCAACTTCTGGATGGGATAGTGTAAAGACAGTAAGCTTAACACCTACCCAACCTACAATCATAAATGCTGCAATTTCAAGTCCAGGTCTCTTTTGTAGGAGTGTAACAAAATAGTTCGCTGCAAAACGCATGATAATTAATCCAATTAATCCACCGGCAAAGATGACAAGAAACTTACCACCATCTAATCCACCAATTTTAGGAAGATTCGTGTTAGGAAGTGTGACAGCTAAAGCTACTGCGGCTAGGATTGAATCAACTGCAAACGCGATATCTGCAAGTTCTACTTTAATAACAGTACCCCAAAACCCTGATTTTTTCTTTTCTTTTACCATTCCTGCTTTTTCTTTCTGCTTTTTTACCACTAGTTTCCTAAAAATATGATTAAAAGCAATGAATAGTAGGTAAAGTGCACCTAGTGCTTGAACCTGCCATACGTCTACAAGGAACGATATCGCAAAAAGTGACCCAAGTCGGAATACAAATGCACCAGCAAGTCCGTAAAATAACGCTCTTTTACGCTCTTCTTCTGGCAAATGCTTAACCATAATAGCTAAAACGAGTGCATTATCTGCTGCTAAAAGCCCCTCAATAGCAATTAATAAAAGTAGTACCCAAGCATATTCTAATAAAATTGAAATTTCCAATGAATGTTAACCCCCTAGGTTAAAACGTAATTATTCGATAAATTTATGTTTTTTCTTTACAGACTCTGGTGCAATTTTAACAAATCTTTCTAAAACAAAGGATGCAATAACAACATCATCAACAAGTCCTATAAATGCTAGATAGTCTGGAATTAAGTCGAATGGGAAGAAAGCATAGGTTAGAAAAAACAAAACACCTAGTGCTTTTTTATGCAACGGTACCTCATCTGACAGGAAGAAATCCTTCAAAAAGGGGACAAATCTTCTAAACTTAAATATAAAGGTTATTCTTTTTAAAAATTTCAATTTGATCTCACCCTTATCTCTTGACCTATGATCTTATTTCTTGATTACTGTTTAGTGGAACTCATCGTATGCTTTTCCTCAATACGAAGCTCAATTTTTTCAAGTAGTTTTTTATCCTTTAGTAATTCCTCTTTATTCCTCTTCATTAGTTCTACCATGGATAACATACCCTTTTTCATCTTTCATCAACCCTTTCATCACTTTTAAAATATCAGTTGAGCCAGTTTCTGTATTAAAATCATTTTTGGCAAACAAAAAGACCTTCACCGTGGATGGTAAAGGTCTCAAAAATCACAAAAAGACCCTTACCTGATAGGTAAAGGTCTTGCTAACAACGTTCGAAATGTTGCCAACAAAGCCGAGAGTTAAAAACTCCGAAATGACGACTTTGTTGTAAAAGCTACTCCCCTTTAGGAGAAACTATTCAACTGTATGAGCTAATAATATAGTATTCTATGTTTGTTGTCAATTAACTAATTTTAGCTTATTGTAAATTCTATATTCCTCCTATTTTTTCCTGTGTAAAATGGCATACTAGAAAGTAGTTGCATTGATGGAGGCATTAAAATGACCATGATTAAAGTGTTGCTAGAAGAACCATTATTTTTGTTATTTTTTATCTTATTTTTAGGCTCGTGGTTAGGCCAAACGAAGGTTAAAGGTCTTAGTCTTGGTTCAGCTGGAGTACTTCTTATTGCTATGGTGTTTGGTCATTTTGGCTATCAGGTCTCCCCTATTGTTCAAAACTTCGGGCTAAGTTTGTTTATTGTAGCAGTTGGACTACAAGCTGGACCTCGTTTTTTTAGAATGATTCGTACGAGTGGAGTTATATTTGGAATTATTAGTATTTTAATTGTGATAATTGCCGCAATTACAACAGTCTTAGTTTCAAAAATGTTCCATCTTTCAGAAGCTTTGAGTATTGGGATTATGACTGGTGCCCTAACTAGTACGCCAGGACTTGCAGCCGCACTTCAAGCAACTAATGACCCAATTGCATCTGTTGGATACGGCATTGCTTACCCTTTTGGAGTAATTGCAGTTGTCCTTTTCGTTCAGCTTTTGCCCCGTGTTTTAAGTGTTGACTTACAAAAGGATTTACAAGAGAAAAATAACCCTGTTAAAAATGAAGAGTCGCCAGAAGTGATAACAATTGAAGTAACGAACCCTGCTATTAACAAGAGAACTTTACAGGAGCTAAAGTTACATAAGAACTTCTCTGTCGTAATTAGTCGTGTTATCCGAGGACAACGTAGTATTATTGCCTTAAGTGACACTGTCCTTTTAAAGGGTGATCGCCTTGTAACAGTGGGCATAAGAACAGAACTTGATAGGTTTTGTAGATATGCAGGTAAGGAAGTGCCAACTACTTTACAAAATGTCGATCATATTAAGTTACGCAAAATAGTTGTTGATTCATATGACCTTATTGGAAAAAACATTAAGGAACTAAATCTTAGAAGAGATTACGGTGTAACAGTGACTCGAATTGAACGTGGAGGAATTGAGTATAGCCAAAACATTCGGATGCGTCTAGAACGTGGTGATGTTTTAACAATCGTTAGTAGTGAAGATCGATTAAATGACGTCGAAAAGTTATTTACTCGAAATAAGCTTACAATCACAAATGTCCATATCTTTTCACTTAGTGTTATTCTTTTGCTAGGTATCTTTCTTGGAATGTTTCCAATACATCTACCTGGCTTAGGAACATTAACATTAGGAATTGCAGGTGGTCCCTTGTTTGTCGCCTTAATCATTGGGCACTTTGGTAAACTAGGACCGATAAAGGCAAGATATTACCAACCCTCAAATCAGGTGATTGGCGATATTGGTCTCGCCTTATTTTTAGCCGGGGCTGGAACAACAGCAGGGCAAGGAATTGTAGATGTCATTCAATCTGAAGGTATTCGCTTAGTAATTGCCGGTGCGATTATTACAATTGTACCAATTATTACGGGATTTTTTATTGCTCGAAAACTATTTCATTTAAGTATGATACACTCACTTGGCGCCCTTTGTGGTGGTATGACAAGTACACCAGGTTTAGGGGCGGTCAATCAACTAATTGAGTCAGAAGATCCTGCGATAGCTTATGCGGCAGCTTATCCATTTGCGCTTATTTTGGTTGCGGTTGTCTCACAGCTACTAGTGTTCTTCCTTTAAGAAGGTTATGGTAGTAAAACATTATTCCTAGTATTATTTTGTCTTATTAAGTACATATTCAATAAAGCCATCTCTGTGCCCTTCTTGATCAATAATTTTTCTTACGTAATAAGGATCTCGTAAAAGACCTGTTTCCTTTGATGCATCAAGTATCAACTTAATTTCTTGGTGCTGAAGCAAGTCTTTAAACCAGTCTTGCTCATGAAGTTCTTTCCATAACTCTTCTATATTTGGGTCTTTTATACGCAGAATGTATTTTTGAACAAAGCTAACCACTAGCCCAACCGTCAACATACAAAGAAATAAGAAAAGCACTGTATACTCACCTTCTTATAAAAACGCTAAATGATATATAATCATTTAGCGTTTCAAGTTTATTTAACAGGATGTTTTTTTCGGAAAAATTGTTCTGGAACCCAGTCATTTATTGGATGTGATCGATGATGAGGAGGTTCAACCGCAACATGGGGAGCATGTTTTGGTTTGTCTTCTTGTATAATAGCCTGTTTCAATGAGGCGTTAAGTGGTTCCCATCTTTTCAGAACCAACACAAGTAAACCTAAAACAACACCAGTTAAAGCGTAAATAATCCATGGTAGAGAATTCATTTCTACATTACCCAATAACGCTCCACCTAATGACTTTCCACCAGCCTCGCCAAGACCAGACACAACATTTGATACTGCAAAAAATAGACCTATCATATTTGCTTTTGAAAGTTGTGAAATCGTACTATCTGTAGTCGGTAAAATGAGCATCTCACCGAAAACAAAAATGGCACCACTAATAACCAAATGCCAAAAAGTACTGGCAAAAAAGAGTGATCCTACTCCTAATCCTATAAACACAATACCTACACTCAATGCTGATAGTGGATGCACGCGGTCTATAAATCGTTTTGTAATAAGGCGTTGTGTGAAAACAACAATCACGCTATTAATCGTCCAAATCAGTGCAACATTTTCAGGAGATGGTAATATAGTTGTGGCTCTAATCGGGAGAGCTAGTGATAGTTGTGCATATAATGCCCAAACTAAGATACTTACTAAGCTGAACACTAAGAAAGGCTTATTTTTTAAAACCTTACCATACGCACCAATCGGGAGCTGAGGGCACGGAACTTCTCCACAGCTTTTTGGTAAAAGTGTCCAACTCATGACTGCGAGAACAGCATAAATCATACCTGCTGCAAAAAAAAGAATCATTGGTGTTCCTGATATGAGAAAAAAAATAATAAGACCAGCAGTCCCTGTTCCAATGTTTGCTGCAATACCTCTTAAAGAAAAAGCAGTAGTTCGATTTTCTTCGGAAGCAAATGCAGCAATAGAAGCTTTGATAGACGGTGCATGAAGTCCATTGCCGAGTCCCATTATAATTGCAGCAACTATAAGGGGGACATAATCTGTAAAGAGGCCAAATAAGATAATTCCAACACCAGCAATTAATGCACCGAGTCCAATTATAAATCTTCGTCCGATTCGATCAGCTAATATACCACCAAAAATACTTCCAAATTGAAAGGCGATTGCAATTGCTGCTAAAACGGTCCCAATTTTAGTTACTGAAAGTCCTGCATCGTTTTTTAGCATAATCGGTAAGATAGGCATGACTAGTAATGTTCCTAGATGTGCTAATAATACCCCGAGAAGTAGAATTTGAAGAGGACGTTCGAGCTTTATGATTCCTTTAATAGCCATAGTTACCACCCTTCACATAATAAAAAATTTTCTCTGTTTATTCATGCCCTTCAATTTTGATAGTATCCAAAACGGGTATTCCCTATTTCTTGCTGAAAAAAAAGAAGATAGTATACAATAACTACAGAAAGGAAGTGTAACGATGGCAATAAAGTTACCTCACATTGAAGATTCTGATCGAACATTTTATTTACCACCAAAAGGACACTTCGAGACCTTTACAGATGAAGTAGAATACGAGGAAAAGGTTAGAGAATGGGGACTTTCAACTACGAAGGAAGTAAAAAGAGAATTTTGGTATAAAGAAGCTACGTTTCAAAGGCTAGTTACTATTAAGGGTTACGAATTATATGGTGAAAGCAATGAGTACAACACGATTGTTATTGAATTTCAGGATGGCAATTTAACCTGTATCCACCCTGCCTACTTAAAAGAAATGCAATCACCAAGCTTTGGAAAAGCAAGTGCACTACCTGATGACGAAACATTACCTGCTCCAAAGGCTGCAAAAGAGAAAGTAGAGGCTACGCCAGCTACTATTACTCCTAAGGCAGGCAAAAATAAAGCAACTGAGGAGAAGTCTGTATCCCAAAAGGAAAAAACAAAAAAAGAAAAACCAGCAAAAATAGAGTTACCAGAAGATAAAGTACATATGACAGCAACTGTAAAACAATTCGCATTAAGCTGGAACCATTTTAATGAAGAGCATGATGAGGTTGTTGTTCTCGAAAATGTCGTGATTGAACAAGAAGAGCCCATTGAAGTTGGACTTGCGTGGTGCTCTCATTCAAAAACACTAATAAAGTTTGAATTAACACCTGGTGAGAAACTAGAATTCGATGGCAAAATCGTCAAAAAGAGATTACCTAAAGGGAAAGACGTTGAGGAAGAGTTCATTATTGAAGACCCTGTTCCGTATAAGGTTAATAACCCTTCTAAAATTAAGAAAAGCTAAAGGCAGGATGTTCTCAGCCTTTAGCTTTTTAAATGTATTATTGTTTATACAATAATAACAAAATCGCTGTTAAACTTTTTCAGGTGCTGGTATCAATCCACGTTTCACATTACTATCTACAAGATTTAGTTTTTTATCAAGTTTAATAATTGCAATGAATGGTTCATCCATTTTAGATTGGTAGCGTAGGTCAAACCAATGTACCTCGTACCCATCTTTGTGATTAATTATGTTTGCGTGCAAATGCGTAGAATGCAACATCAAATAGTGAACAAATGAATGTTTCCGAGAAGCACGGATGATTTCGTTTTTTTCGGAAGCTTTCATTAACACTTTCGACCAAACAAAACGGTTCTTTTCAAATTTTCCTAGTTTGTATTGCTGATTATAGCTAGCAATGACTCCCCAATGGTTTAATCGAAATGTTGGAATAAGTGTATAGGTTGCACCAGGCTCACTCTCTCTAGTGATTTGTTTCAAGACATTTTGATAAACTTTAAAACGGAGTAAAATATAAAGTAGAATTGCTAAATATATAACTAAGAAAACAGTTCCAGAATGAAAGCCAACTAACCATAGTGCAATTCCAACAATGTGTACTATCATTATAAATGGGTCGAAAATTGGTAAAATATTTAGTGCAAACCATTTATGAGTAATTGGACGAAATGCTTGAGTTCCGTATATGTTACAGATGTCAAATAACACGTGTATAATTACAGCTAATAAGGTCCAGAAGAAAAAAGTCGTAAAAAACAATCCCCCATTGGCCAATGTTGCTATACAAGCAATAGATAATGCAAGAAATACTTGTGCAATCAGTGAATGGCTCATACCACGGTGCATTTTAACATACGTATCATTTCCTTTATACTTATAGAGAAAATCAACATCAGGTGCATTAGAACCTACAATTGTACAAAATAACATCGACGTAAAAAGTTCTGGATGATTAGCCATGGTCGGATCTATAAAAGATAAACCCACTAATCCGACTCCTGTAATCACATGAGTTGACGTATCCATTATACTACCCCTCCCCCTTACACTCTTCCGATTTTATTTTCAGCATGCTGCCAATAATAGGTTTGCAAAACATCATTAATAATCGTATCTGTTGCACGAGGTAAATAAATGTTGGATAAGGAAGCTTTCATCTCTATCAATCTCTGTTCTTCAAAAACGAGTTTTTGAGTATCTTTGACTAAATCTTCCCACTTATCATGTAACACGGCAGCACCGTTCTCCTGAAAATAAAGTGCATTTTCCCTCTCTTGTCCTGGAGTTGCTCCAGTTAGTACAATTGGGACATTCTTTACTACTGCTTCAGATAAAATAATTCCACCTGGCTTAGTAATGACACATGTTGCTAGCTCGAACAATTCAGCCATTTCAGTAACATAACCTAAAATACGTATGTTTTTTTCCTGATGGAATTTAAGGTGTAACTGATCATTAAGCTCAGTATTTTTCCCGCAAACAACAATAATTTGTATGTTTTTATTCTTTGTTAAACCTTCACAAATGTATTTGATTTCCTTTGACACGCCATAAGCACCTGCAACAATTAAGATAGTTTTTCTATCAGCATCAAGTTGATATTTCCCGAATAAGCTTTGGCGACAAAACAATTTTTGAAACTGTTGTTGCACAGGGATACCTGTCACGTTTATCTTTTCTTTATCAATTTTATTTTTAATTAATTGTATTTTTAGTTCCTCAGTTGCAACAAAGAATTTATCTATTTCAGGCTGTACCCAAGAGTGATGCAAACAATAATCTGTCACAACATTATAAGTTGGGATGGAAGAATTGGTTTTCGATAAAAATGATTGAACAGCAAATGAAGGAAACGTATTAATAATAGCATCAGGTTGCTCTTCGGCAATGATTTTCGTTAATTTAGAATATCCATATGAAAATATCGTTAGCTTTTTTCTCTTAGCAATTCCTTGGCTACTATAATAGAACAAGCGGTAAAGCTGCCTACCACTTTTCGTATAGCTTTTTAAATATAAATTTTTGGTCCATTCATGTAATCGTGGATTGGTTTCTTGGTAAATATCTCTCACGACTACATTAGCAGTATTTTCAAATACCATACGTTCTTCAAGAGCGCGTGCCACTTGAACATGCCCATTTCCATAATTTGTTGTTAAGATTAACACTTTTGGCTTTTTCATTTTATACAATCGCTCCTCTGTGTTAAAATATCAAAATGGTTTTTATATAAAGGTTTCTATTAAACTAGGGATAACTCAAATTTAATAAGAATGAAAACTAGATTCTCTTTTTAGCACTTCTTCCATGTACGACCGTATGTTTTGCTGGAGGTCTGCTCTTTCTAAAGCAAAGTCGATGGTCGCTTGAATAAAACCAACTTTATCCCCAATATCATAACGAATACCTTCAAATTGATAAGCTAATACAGCTTGAGAAGCATTAAGTAAGTTAATCGCATCTGTAAGTTGGATTTCTCCCCCTGCTCCAGGCTTAAGAGTCTGTAAGATTTGGAAGATTCCCGGATTTAAGATATAACGACCCATGATTGCATAATTTGAAGGAGCTTTATTGATTGGTGGTTTTTCTATCAGACTTTCAAGTGTAATGACACCTTTTTCAATTTCAATTCCTTTAGGAGAGACAATTCCATATTTACTGACGTCATCATCATTAACCGTCTGTATGCCTACAACAGAGGTGTGATACCGCTGGTGAATCGATAATAACTGTTTTAAACAAGGAACACCAGTGGAACGGACAATATAGTCCCCAAGTAAAACTGCAAATGGTTCATTACCAATGAATGTTTGGCACGAAGCAATTGCATGACCTAAGCCTAAAGGTTCTTTTTGACGTATGTAGTGTATATTTGCTAGGTTTGCGATTGATTGGACCTCTTCAAGTTGAGCCCATTTTTCTTTTGATGCTAACGTATTTTCTAGCTCATATGACTTATCAAAATGGTCTTCAATTGAACGTTTCCCACGGCCACTCACAATAATGATATCTTCAATTCCTGATTCAACTGCCTCTTCAACAATATATTGAATGGTCGGCTTATCGACGATCGGTAACATTTCTTTCGGTTGTGCTTTTGTAGCGGGTAAAAACCTTGTTCCCAGTCCACCTGCTGGAATAATCGCTTTTCGTACCTTCATAAAAAAGCCTCCTTAAAAAATATTCACCTACTTATTTTCATTGTAGCAAGTGAATATTAAGGAGTTGTTAAGAAGTCATAAAGAACAAATCAGAATTTTTTTTACAAATCTCTAACTAGTATGCATGATGATGTTTTTAAAAACGAACTCTGGTCTTTCTTCAGTGATTAAATGTCCTGTATTTTCATACGTAATTAATTGTGCATCTGGCAAGTCGCGCACCAAACGCTTTCCAACATCAACTGGTACAACACGGTCTTCATTCCCCCATATTAACAGGGTTGGAACTTTAATTTTCTTAAGTTGATCTGACGGCAAATCTCCCTCACGATGTCTTAATAACCGAATCAATGCCTTATAAAATCCCTTTTCAGCTAATGGTCTTCCGAATTCATTAATTAAATCTTCATTAATCAAATTTTGATTAAAAAAGACATTCTTCAAGTGATCTTTTACTTCTTTTCGTCGAATGTAATAATAGACAAACTTATCAAAAAAAGGTAAATAAGAACTCCAAACAAGGAGTCTTTTTGCAGGATTTAAATAGCCAGAACTACATAACAACACCAATTTATTTATCTTTTCAGGAGCAAGGCGTGCCATATTTAAAGCGATTTGTCCTCCCATTGAATGTGCAACAATATTTGTAGTAGAAAAGCCAAATTTGTGAATACATTCAATCATTACTTTCGCATAGTTTTCAAAACTGTAAATAAAGGATGTAGATTTTTCACTCTTTCCAAATCCAGGTAGGTCAACAGCGATAATTGAATATCTCTCTTGTAATAAAGGTAAAATCCGTCGAAACGTATAAGTGGATGAGGCAAAACCGTGGATCAGAAGAATCGGTGGTTTATCATTCAATAAGTACTCACAATACAATTTCATATCGGCTACTTTGATGTATGTTTCATTTAAACTTTTGTTAGACAAGATGGTCAACTCCCCAACGATTATCACATGTATTATTTACAAATTAGAATATGTTAATGTGCAAAAATGTTTATTACAGGATGTAAAAAAGAGATCCCTTGAAGAAGAATCTCTTTGATAGTGTAATATTTGGCTAAAACTCAAAGATTGCTTTCAAGTATTGCCTTAATTTTGTTCAAATCCTTTATGTTTGCTTTTTTCATCATTGTTGCCATAAAAGGTGAGAAGATCTTTGAAAATCCAGACGGAATTCCTCTATTTCTTAGTGTCATTCGCGTAAGGTTTTCATTTAGAGCCTGCCATGTATAGGTGGTCTCCATCGGGAATGGACCATTGGCTGTCTTCATCACCATTTTCTGTTCTGGTATATATTCAACAATTTCATACACATAAGCAAGATCTCTACCTAGAAATTTTGCTTTAAATGCAATTTTGGAACCAAGTGTAAGGGGTTTTGTTGTTTTCCATTCTGCGGAATTAATATTTACATACCATTCTGGTGCATGGTCTGGATTGGCTGCATAGTTTGATACTTCTGTAAGTGGTCTCTTAATTTCAATCTCAGTAAAAACATCTACCATTTCAATAACCTCCATCTAGTCTTTATACCGTTTTATCATACTATTAGTTACTTTCTTAAGTAAACTATAGTCATACAGAATAACAATCTTTACTGTCCCTAAAAAAAAGAAGACAATATTAAAATTGTCCCCTTCTACCTATAACCTAAATTTCTACTTTTACATCTGATTGCATTTCTTGTTTTGATGTTTTTATAAAGAATAGTTCATACACAACAGGCACAATAACTAGTGTTAACAAGGTTGATGATGTAAGACCACCAATTACTGTAACGGCTAATCCTTTTGATATGAGTGTTCCTGAAGAATTAGTCATAGCAAGTGGGATTAATGCCGCTATTGTTGCAAAGGCTGTCATTAGAATCGGGCGCAATCTAGTTTTTCCTGCTTCAACTAGTGAATTTCTTATCGATAATCCACGCGACCTGTTCTGACCTATACGGTCAACTAGCACGATTGCATTCGTTGTAACAATACCTATTAGCATTAAGAAACCGATCATAACACTTACTGATAGAGGTTCCTTAACAATAAATAGCGAAACCAGCGAACCAATTGGTACAAACATGAGTGATGATAAAATAATGAATGGGATTCTTGCTTGCCCAAACGTAACCAACATCGTTAGATACACTAACCCAATAGCTACAATAATGGCGATACCTAGTGATTGGAAGATTTCAACCGTTTCGTCATTCCCTCCACCACTTGTTAACGATACACCTTCAGGTAAATCAAGTTTTTCTACTCCTGATTTTACTTCAGATGAAACAGCCTGCACATTATTACCTTTCACTTGTCCGGAAACACGCGCGTAAACTTTCGTATCAAGCTTTTGAATAGATGTAAAAGCTTCTATTTCTTTTACTTCCGCAATCTCTGAAAGTTGAACAGGCCCTTTTTGAGAAAATAACATAATGCTTTCCAACTGTTCCTTCGATTCTACATCTTCATCAAAAGAGAGTTGAACTGACTGTTCTATGTTATCTAATTTTAATGTTCCAACATTCACTGGCATTGTTTGATTACTAACAGTACCAATAATTTGAAAACCTGATAATCCATAATCACTTGCTTTCTGTGAATCTATATCAATTAAAAATTGCTTTTGTTTCTCACTAAAGTTGTTCGTAATATATTTAAGGTCATTGTTTTTGTTCATATACTCTTCTACAATCGCTGCCGCTTCTTGAAGTGCTTCTAAATCATTAGAAAATAGGTCTACATCCACATTGTTGTTAGAAGGTGGGCCACCAGTTGACAACTCCTGAACACTAATTTTTAGATCAGTGTTCTCATTTTGGGCGATCTCTTCTATCTTATTCTCTAACGATTTAATCGTATTTTCAACATTTACACCATCTTTTAGATTAATAAAATAGCTTGCTTTGTTATTCAACCTAAGACCTGTTGAGAAATCCCTTGCCCCGATGGCTGCTGTAACATCAGCAATTTCTGGTTGATTGCTAAACATTTCTTCCACAAGAAGTGAAATTTCGTTTGTACCTTCCAATGATGTGGATGAAGGTAATTCAATCGAAGTAGTCAAAATTTTTGACTCTTCATTAGGAATAAACGTGAAACCTAATGAAGGTACAACTGCAAAAGATCCAAATAGCATTACAAAAGAAAGAACTAAAATTATAAACTTATGATTTAACGATTTTTCAATTAGTCGACCGTAGAATCGTTGAAGTGCTCCCTCTTTCTTCTCAACTGGTACCTTCTTGAATGAAAATTTTGCCAGAATCGGTACAATCGTAATAGAAACAAGTAAGGATGCTAATAATGAGAAAATAATCGTTAGTGCAAAAGGTAAAAAGAATTCACCTGTAATTCCTCCAACAAAACCAATTGGAAGAAATACAACAACCGTTGTTAATGTGGATGATGTGATTGCTTTTAGAATCTCCTTTGTAGATTCGATAATTACATGATCAGACATTCCCTCATTCGACTTTCGAACACGTCTAAAGATATTCTCTATTACTACAATACTATCATCAACTACTCGACCTACTGCTACTGCCATTCCACCTAGAGTCATAATGTTTAAAGAAATATCCATTTGCTTTAGGAAGATCGCTGCTATTAAGAGTGATAATGGAATAGATATAATAGCAATGATGGTAGCTCTTGCATTACGTAAAAAGATTAATACTGCTATGGAAGCAAATAAAGCACCGAGTAAGCCTTCTTTCACTAATGTACTAACAGATTTTTCGATGTCCTTAGCAGAATCAATTCCAATCTCATAATCTAATTGATCATCATACTTCTTTAGAACGTTCATAACTTGATCGGCTACTTCAACAGTGTTTGCATCCTGTTTTTTAGTGATCGCCATAGATAGAGAATTTTTTTGATTGAAACGAGCTAACTCACTTTTCTCAGTTATTGATTCAATTTTTGCTACATCATTTAAGTTTATCTGTTGAGTATTTCCCCCACCAAAAGCAGATGTAAGTTGCAAGTTTTCTAATGCAGAAATAGAATCTAATTTTTCTTCCACTCGAATAGGTATTTGGACTTCATTGTCGTTTATTTTTCCAGCAGGAAATGAAATAAACTTTTCATAAATTTGATTTTTAATACTACTAAGTGTAAGCCCTGCCTGTTCAGCTTTCTCTTTATTAACAGTGATTTGAACTAGGCTATTCGTTAGTCCAGCTACAGACACATTATTAATGCCCTTTATTTTTTTTAGTTCTGGTATGACAGAATCCTTCATTATTTCTTCAATACTCTCTCCATCTGAACTAAAGAAAGAAATATTATAGATAGGAAAAGCTCCGAAAGACAATCTGTTTAACTTGATATCAGCTTCCTCAGGTAAACCAATATCACCTAAACCTGAATTAATTTGTTGCTCTACTCTGTCTAAATCAGTATCAAATGGAAATTCTAGATTAATTAATCCAATACTGTCATAGACTGAACTTGTTATCTTTGTAACTCCTTCTAATGAATCAAATTTATCTTCGAGCTTTGAAACTACTTGTTCGTTGACATCATCAGGTGATGCACCTGGATAAATCGCCTCAATCGTTATTTGTGGGAATTCAATTTCTGGAAATTGGTCCACCTTAAGCTTAGAAAAAGAATAGATTCCCCCTAATACAAACAAGAATGAAATAATAAATACAGCAACCGCATTTTTTAAACTAAACCTCGTTAAAAAGTTCATACTTTTGTTTTCTCCTTCATGAAAATATAATGATAAATAGATTATACAAAATCTATACATACCTATCAAGTGATAGGTTAAGAAAATAAGAAAAACTTTAACATTTCTTTTTGTTAAAGTTCTCCTGTGTTCATTCTATGATGACGATAAACCATAAAGAATTACATTTGTATAAAATCTTGCTTGGTCTTTTGCCATATTTTCTTTCATTTTATAGTCAGTATCCTTTGAGGAAAGTAAACCTAAAAGCAGGTAAGCTGTAGGGACGGGGAAAGTACCAAACTCAGTTGGATTTCTTAGTTTTTTGGCTTTAATCCCTTTTTCAAATATTGAAGCAATCGGATCTTGATAAGATGAGATCCACCATTCTCGAATTTGGTCTTGATGCTCTTTGTTCAATTCTCTTTCAATATCGTGAAACATTTGTCCCATGGAAGGAGGTTTATTAATAAGAATATAGTAAGTGACTTGGAATAGACATTCCTCAATATCATTTTCAAATCTTTTAATAATTCGATGGAGAGCGTTTTGCATATCCAACAATTCAGTTCTTAAGACTTCCAAATAAATAGCCTTTTTATTGGAAAAATGATGATAAAGTGTTGGCTGGGTAATACCACATGCTTCTGCAATTCTTCTTGTAGAAACAGCACGATAACCTAACTCCATAAAAAGCTCTTGTGCTACTCTTACAATTTTTTGATGTGTATGGCTTGTATTATGTTCCATAGACAAAATCCCTTTCACATATACGAAATCATCAAACCTATCACTTGATAAAGCAATAATGTAAGCCTTGTTTACTTTAAAAACGAGTTTGTTCATTAAGTTTATAGTATTTTTTCTTATTTTTCCATTCCTAGCATACAGGTTTAAACATTAAACTGAATAGTATAATTTAATTATACAAATTATATACAAAAAATAGCAAACAAATCACAATATAGATAGATTCATTTGCTTGCTATTTCTTATTAGACTCTTAAATATTTTAAATATGATTTATCTATCAAGCAAAGATGCACCTGAAATTCCCGGGTTTGTCATCTCATATGGATCTAGAATGATATTAAGTTCTTCTTCGGTTAAAACATCATATCTTAAGCATAGTTCTCGAACAGGTACTCCGTTTAATATCGCTTCTCTTGCAATTCTAGAAGCTACTTCGTATCCGATATGTGGATTAACTGCTGTAAGTACTCCTGCACTCTTTTCCACATATTCTTTTAATCTCTCTTCATTTGCCTTTATACCTTTTAAGCAATTGTCAGTGAAGGTACGGAAAGCATTATTCATAATGCTAATGGATTGAAGAAGGTTAAAGACTAAAACCGGCTCCATTACATTCAACTCCAACTGACCAGCTTCAGAGGCAAGGCAAATTGTTTGGTCATTTCCTACTACTTGGAAAGCAACCTGATTAATAAGTTCTGGCAAAACAGGATTAACTTTACCAGGCATAATTGAGGACCCTGGTTGTCTTGCAGGTAACATTATTTCTGCCAAACCTGCTCTTGGGCCGGAAGCCATTAACCTAAGGTCATTTGCAATTTTTGACATGTTTAACATGCAAACTTTCAGTACTCCTGATACTTCTGTGTACGCATCTGTATTTTGAGTTGCATCAACCAGATGTTCAGCGCCAGTTAACTCAAATCCACTAATATCTTTTAGGTATTTTACGACTAATTCAATGTAACGGGGGTCAGCATTTAATCCAGTTCCAACAGCCGTTGCACCCATGTTTACTTCATATAGATGTTGCCTAGATTGTTTAATTCGATTTATATCACGCTCGATAACACGACTATACGCTTCGAATTCCTGCCCAAGACGAATTGGAACAGCATCCTGTAAATGGGTGCGCCCCATTTTAATTATATGATTAAAGTCCATCGCCTTTTGTTTGAATGCAGCGTGCATATCTTCCATTGTTTTAAGTAACTTTTCTAACAGACTTAACACTGCAATATGGATTGCCGTAGGGAAAGCATCATTTGTAGATTGAGCCATATTCACATGTGTATTTGGACTACAATAGACATAATCTCCTTTTTCTTGTCCAAGAAGTTCAAGCGCACGATTGGCAATTACTTCATTAATGTTCATATTAATAGAAGTTCCTGCTCCACCTTGGATAGGGTCCACAATGATTTGGTCATGCCATTTGCCTTCTATCAACTCATCTGCTGCCTTTACGATATTTTCCCCAATTCCGGAGTAAAGGTGTTGAATATCCATATTTGCAAGTGCAGCCGCTTTTTTCACAATAGCCATTGCCTTAATAAGCTCTTCGTTAATTCTGTATCCGGTAATAGGAAAATTTTCAACTGCTCGAAGTGTTTGAATTCCATAATATGCATTGATAGGTACTTCTTTCGTTCCTAAAAAATCTTTTTCAGTTCGCATTTGATTCATAATTGATGACATTTCCTTTCAGACTCTTCTAGTTAGCTATACAACAAATCCAATTCTATTAATCTTAATGGTAGTTCTATCCTATTAAAACAAATAGTACAGAAAACCTCAAGTTGTTTTTGTTATGTATTAGAAGAAAAGAAAGCGTTACCAAAGTGATAGCTAGTTCTTAAGCAATTAGTACCGAAAAAATGAAGAATTTCTTAAGATTTATAGAAATATAAAGTATTAATCAGACATAACTATCTTATCTAGTAAAATTTTACCTCAAAAATAAAATAAAGCGATAACCTTTAATAGGGTTATCGCCTTATTGCATGGATGCATTTTTTTGCTATTGAATTTTTAAAGATATTTTCACTTACTATTTTTTCTTACGAACATTATCATTTGGCGAATCTCCAGTTCCATCCTTTGCATCACTATTAGGGGTTCCAAAGATTTGATTGTCTTTGGTTACTTTTGCACCTTCTAGAAACTTTTCTTTCGTCTTCTTCATGTCATTCATCTCCTGTTTCTATATGTAGATTATTTTAATGGACTTTTACTTTCTTGGACTCCTACAAAAACTTCTCCAATTTTAGTAGGGCTAACTTGATTTGATTCTTCTCTTCCTTTTTCAAATCCAGGCTGGGTTGTACCTGTTGACATTAGTGGTTGTTCAACAAGATCTGGCGTTTTATCGTTGCCCGGCATACAATCTCCCCTTTCTACTATTACTATTTTTTGCTTGTGTTTTAAGGAATATACAATAATAAACTTGAATTGTTTTAGTTGCAAAATAGTGAATAAAAAATGAGGTAAAAAGAAATATTGTAGAGAGACATTTAATGAAGGGGTGCGTTAGATGGAGAAAAAAGATCATGCAGAAAATCAAGTAATGTTCATAACCAATTCAGCTTATGACGAGCTTCATAATAAGAAAAAACATGAGACCGAATATGCCGAAGAAATGTTTTATAAATATGACTGCCAGGATGAAGATTGTTAAATAGCTGACATGAGCAAACCCATGATAATTAGGCTCTTACAAACAACATAAAAGCAAACCCTATTTTGTATAGAGTTTGCTTTTATGTTTTATTTTCCATCCACAACTTCTTTTAAGATTTCGTATGAACGTTTTTGTTTAACTGGGTCAAAGATATAAGATACCGCCATTAGTTCATCCACATTGTATTTCTCTTGAAAATTGGTTAACTGATTACGAATGGAATCTTTATTACCTATTAAAGTTACGCTTGTCATCGATGATGCCATTAGCTCTTCATGCTCTGTCCAAATACCTTCCATACTATCTACAGGAGGCTGCATTGGTCTTGAAGTGCCGCGAACCACATTTAGGAAAAACCGCTGCATTGTCGTCATTTCACGTCTAGCTTCTTCATCATTTTCAGTGGCAATTACATTCAAACATACCATCATGTATGGCTTATCTAAGTAATCAGATGGTTGGAATCGACTTCGGTAAATTGAAATTGCTTCCTCCATATATCTTGGTGCAAAGTGGGAAGCAAATGCATAAGGTAATCCTAATTTTGCAGCTAAATAAGCTGAATCCGTAGAAGATCCTAAAATATAGATTGGTATATTTGTGTCAACACCTGGATATGCTTTTACATTTGTTTGTCGTTCAATCGGACCAAAATATTTTAGTAATTCATTCACATCTTCAGGAAAAGTATAGACGGAATCATGTTGCGAACGTCTTAATGCACTAGCTGTTGTCATATCTGTCCCTGGTGCACGACCTAAACCTAAGTCTAAGCGATCTGGGTAAATCGTAGCCATTGTACCAAATTGTTCTGCAACTACAAGTGGAGAATGGTTTGGAAGCATAATTCCTCCAGAGCCTACACGGATTGTTTTGGTATTTTCTAGTGTATGTTTAATTAATATTGCAGTCGCGGAGCTAACAAGTGTTGGCGTATTATGATGTTCAGCAATCCAATAACGTTCATAGCCCATTTCTTCGGTTGCTTGTGCCAGTTCAACCATCGCGTCAATCGCTTCTTTAGCGTTTTGACCCTCTCGGATAGGAGCTAAATTTAGTACTGAAACAGGAATATTTATATTTGTCATTTCATTAATCCTTTCTTGATGAAGATTATATTACTATAGTAACAAGTCGGTTGGAAGAAACAAACTTTTATGCTTAAAATGTCATTTTTTGTTGAGTTTGAGACCTTTATACCAACTTTTTTTACAAAATTGCATTTTTTCACACAGAAAAGAGTAGGACATTGAATCCTACTCGAAAAAAATTTATTAAAGTGATTTATCATCAATCGTATTAAGATAAGTTTCAATCTCATCAATGACTGATTTAACACATCCATCTTCAAATGGAGAGATTAAATTCGCTTCTTTTACAAGGTTAGTAAATGATTGACTTCCACCTTGTTTACAAAGATGTAAATAGTCCTTCCATGCAACTTCTGAATTTTCTTGGGTACGTTTCCAGAATTGTAATGCGCAAATTTGAGCTAAAGTGTAATCAATATAATAGAATGGCACTTTGTAAATGTGTCCTTGTTGCTGCCAAAACCCACCGTTTTCTAAGAAGTCATTACCTTCATAGTTACGATGCGGAAGGTACTTCTTCTCAATATCTCTCCAGGCCTGTTTACGCTCAGCCGGGGTAGCCTCTGGATTTGCATATACAAAATGTTGGAATTCATCAACCGCGACACCGTAAGGAATGAACAATACAGCTTCACTTAAATGAGAGAACTTGTATTTATCCGTATCTTCTTTGAAGAACAACTCCATCCATGGCCATGCAAAGAACTCCATACTCATTGAATGAATTTCACACGCTTCTAAAGTTGGGAAGCCATATTCAGGCACTTCAAAAACTCGGCTTTCAAATACTTGGAAAGCATGACCTACCTCATGTTTTAATACACGAACATCCCCTTTTGTACCATTAAAGTTTGCGAAGATATAGGGTGACTTATATTTACTAATGTACGTACAATAGCCCCCACCAGCTTTACCTGATTTACTTAACAGGTCCATTAAGTTGTTCTCTACCATGTAGGTATAAAACTCATTCGTTTCTGGAGACATTTCCTCATACATTTTCTTCGCTTGTTCGACAATCCATTGGGCATCCCCTTTTGGATCAGGATTACCTGTTTTGAAGCTGAAGCTATCATCATAGTAGTTAAATGTATCTACACCAATACGTTCTTGTTGCTTTTGTTTTAATTTTGTAGCTAATGGAACGATGTACTCTTTTACTTGATCACGAAATTTAGCAACCATTTCAGCATCATAATCTGTACGAGAAAGTCTTGCATAAGCTAATTCCGTAAAAGAAGAAAAGCCTAATTTCTTCGCAATACGAGTACGTACTTTTACAAGCTTGTCATACAAAGCATCTAATTGATCTGCATGTTCAACGAAAAAGTTGTACTTCGCTTCATTCGATTCTTTTCTTACAGTTCGGTCAGGAGATTGATGATAAGGCGTAAGTTGAGCAAGATTCTTTACTTCACCATCAAATGGTATCTTCGCAGAAGCTAGTAAGTTCACATATTCACTAACTAATTTATTTTCTTCTTGCATGTCTTTTAACACATCCGGTGAGAACGTTTTCAACTGACTATCAGCTAATAGGAATAATTGCTTACCCCATTTCTCCTCTAACTGGGAACGAAATTGTGAGCCAGTAAGTGCCTTATAGTATTTTGTGATTAGCCCTTTATAAGCTGGACCTACTTCATTAAAAAACTCTTTTTCTTTTTTATAAAATTCATCTGTTGTATCAATTGTTTGGCGAATTTGAACAATCTGTCTCATGCTTTCAAAGTCAGATCTAAGTTCGTTAATTTCTGCCATGACCTCATCCTGAACCTCAAAGGATACAGCCGATTGAAACTTTTCTAGTAGTTGATTAAAGCTTGTCTCTACTTCTTCCATACTAGGTCTAGCATATTGATAATCTTTAAAATTCATGAAAAATCCCCCTTAAACATTTTACAAATTATGTATTATTTATTTGACAAGAACATACAATAACCTTTATTATCCATAAAACTTCGCCCCACGAAATAATTGTACCATAAATAGAACAGGATGTAAGAAAAAAGGTATCTAATCAACAATAATTAGAATTGCAAAACAAAGAATGATAAAATTATGGCTCGTATACATTAATAAAGAAAGGTTTGAATAGCATGGTGTTTAAGATAATTTATGAAGAAATTGATTTACAAAAAGCTTTCGATATAAGGAAAGAAGTATTCGTTAAAGAACAAGGTGTACCACTAGCAGATGAATTTGATGAATTTGATACTCTTAGTAGCAATTGTAAACACATTCTAGTGTTTTACAACGATGAACCAGTGGGCACGGGGAGATTAAGAGTTGTAAATGACTATGGAAAATTAGAAAGAATCTGTATCTTAGAATCCTATCGTAAGTATGGTCTTGGTAAAACAATAATCAAAGCCCTAGAAGACATTGCATCAGAACAAGACATATTAAAGCTAAAATTGCACGGTCAAACACATGCAGAGGGCTTTTATAGTAAACTAGGATATCAAACAACTTCAGATATATTTATGGAAGATGGTATTCCGCATATTATAATGGAGAAGAAATTGCAATGAACATATTGGCATAGTAAGAAGAGGTTCATCCAATTCAGATGCAACCTCTTTTTTTGTAGTCGATTTTATACCATTTCTACGATAGGCTCTTGAATCTTACTCTGTTCCTCATTCTCCTCCATAGCATCAGGAATGTCTTTTTCCATATTTCTTACTTTAGGGTGTAAATAAATAGCCACCGTAACAATAATGAATAAGAGGCCAGTTACGATAAATAATAGTCCAATTCCACGGCCCTCTCCGACTCCAATGATGTGACCAATACTCCCTGCCAGTAATCCACCAGGTGCCATTAAAGGATTAAACACTTTGTCTACAAGTGGACCAGCCATAATAATAGCTAATGGAAATAATGAAGTTCCTAGCATTCTTCTTATAGAAAATACCCGTCCTTGAATCTCCGGTTCTACCTTACTTTGCCAAATTGCCTGACTAGATGAATTTACAAGAGGTATTAAAAATAGGAAAAGCGTAAAACAGGTTGTAATGAATACAATCGACGTTGTAAAACCAGACAGAGCAATTAAAATACCTGCAAAAATACAACTAATAAAAACTCCGTGAATTCGTTTTTTTGGTCCACCCCATGCACTTACTAAAATACCTCCAAGTAACATTCCAAAACCTGTGATTGATAAAACAATTCCCAACGTTTGTTCAGATGATAAAGAGATAATCAACGGCTGTAATAACACATTAATGAACCCTAGTAGTAGGTTGATTACAGCAGAAAAAAGTAAGAGCCACTTAAATCCAGGTTGAGCCATAATATAAGTCCAGCCTTCCCTAGCCTCTTTCAAAAACCGCCCCGCATTTAATTTAGCTTTCTCTTTGACTTCAAGTTCAGGAATTTTAGATATAATTAAAGTTGTAACACCGAATGCAAATGCGATTAAATCAACAGTAATAACTGCATGTAATCCATATGAATGAAGAAGAAATCCTGCAACAACTGGACCAAGAATGACAGAGACTGACTCGCCGAGCTGAATCATTCCATTGGCACGACCTAATTGACTTTTCGGAACCAAAAGTGAAATCACAGACTGATAGGCCGGCATTAGAAATGTATTAAAAACAGATGCTAACGCTGCTGTAAAATAGATGTGCCAGATTTCTAGACTATTTGACAAAACGAGTACAAGGATGATTACAGTCGATAGTGCGGCTACACTGTTACTAAGAATCATTAATTTTTTCCTTGAAAAGCGATCAATGATAACACCTGCAAGTGGTGATACGAGAATAGTTGGGAGCACGAAAGAGAGTATAATCATCGAAAACTCCGTAACAGATCCCGTTTCTGTTAACACCCAAAATCCAAGAGCAAAGGAAGTTAAACTTGTGCCAATTACCGAAATCAATTGTCCTAACCAAATAAGGGTAAACATTTTAAAACTTTTATTGGATGTATTCATTGGGGTGATACCTGCCTTTGTTTTATTTGTAATTGTTACCCTTATTATAGATCTGTAAAGATATAGTTTTAACGAGCCTCAGGTTGAACTTTACTTCCGTCTTGAGACTGAGTGAAAAGGAACTAAAAGACCAGAAGGCATCTCCCTCTGGTCTGAAACTAGAATTGTATTTTTAATTGCTTTGTTTAATCTGCAGCCAATCACGACCAAAATCAACTAATACTCGTTGACTCATAAGCTTACAATCTGAATTGCCTATTTTTAAGAGATTGATTTGATTTTTTCCTTCAAAATCTTTTCCTAATTCTTCGAATACATCTGAGTTATATTCAATTTCTTCAAAGGTCTTCCAAACTCGTTCGTCATTTTCAATCATAGCAGCACCTTTTTGAACTATTTTTGGATTATTAATCGCATGCTCAGCCAAGTGAAGTGATGTATTGCTATCATGTCCAACACCTAATAACAAAACATGACCATCTAACTCATAGATCTTAGCTAAAGGTGATTTAGTACCAAATCCCTCTTCAATAGGCTGCTCTGAAAGAACATACCCAGCGTGCTTTCCCCAGGCTGCAAAAGAATAAGCTGGGTGATGACTCCTAATTACGTTAGGAAATGTGCGGAATGCTTCTACAATTTTACCCATTGCTCGAGTTGGTGTTACTTTTGGGTCATAGGCAGGCATTTCATTACGAATGATCGGCCACCACTCCTCTGGTACTGGTGGGTTCTGCCAACTTGATGGGTCAGAGTTATCACCGGTTTGTGTTGGCATGACAATCGTTCCCTCCTCCCCAACCACATCCATCAGTGCTTGTACAACTGCAACAGGTCCACCACATATCCACCCAAACGAACTTAGAGAAGAATGGACAATCACAACCATTCCTTTTTCTAAGCCTAGTTTTTTAAAATCGTTCGCTAAACTAGCTCTTGTATTTGGTGTTTTTAATTGTTCAATTGCTTTTATTTCACTCATTGTTATCTCCCTCATCATAGTTTTCATCAATTCACTTAAGATACTGTAATTGTACTGTATATAATTTACCTCCTAAGTAACATACGCCAATAGAATCTATCTGTATAAAGGCTTTAAGATACAGTTAATTCGCATATTCTTCGGCATTCCGTTTTGGTATCCATAGCGTTACAAGAAGACTAACCATTGCAACAGCTGCCGAGATAATAAACACGGTATGCAATCCTTCTCCTATTACAAGTGGTGAAGCAATACCACTAGATGCGTTTGCGTTCATGACGTAGTTCATAGCAGCTCCCAAAACAGCTACACCTAGAGTCTGACCTAAGGTTCGCATGAGTGTATTTAACGATCCTGCTGAGCCACGCATGTTCATTTCGACGGATGATTGGATAATCACTGTGAAAGCGGTCGTAGCAAATCCGAAGCCCATACCCATCACTAAAATGATGATAGAAAGAATCCATAATGAAGTTGCCGGTGTCACAAAGGTTAGAAGTAATGAACTTATAAAGATGAGAATTCCACCAAAAATTGCAATACTTTTTATCCCATAACGAGGAATCACTCGACCACAAAGAATAGCACCTATCGGCCAGCCAATCGAAAGTGGTATTAGTGTAAAACCTGATGATGTAGCACCCATCTGCAAAACATTTTGTGTCCATAAAGGTAAGTAAGCTGTTAACCCAATTAAAATAATGCTCGTTAGAAAACCACCCAAAATCGAGATTGAAACATCAGGCATTTTAAATAGATGTAATGGCATCATAGGTTCAGAGTGCTTTGTTTGAATTTTAAAGAATGCCAGAAGAAAGATAAATGCGATTCCGAACAGCCCATATAAACTCGAAGAAGATAGTTCTATTCCACTTTCTCCTTGGTTAGTGGATAACAGTGCAAATAATAATGCACTAATACCTATCGTAAAAGTAATCGCCCCACCATAATCGATTTTTCGTTCTCTCGTTTCTAATGTCTCCTTAAGGTGTTTCGTAATCATCCATACTGAAATAACTCCAAAAGGAATATTAATAAAAAAGATCCAACGCCATGAAAGGAAATCAGTTAGTAGTCCTCCAACTAAAGGACCAAAAACCCCAGCGATTCCCCACATCGCGCTTACAAGACCTTGAACCTTTGCTCTTTGTTGGAAATTAAACACATCCGCTATGATGGTAAATGTTATCGGGTTAATCGCTCCTGCTCCGATACCTTGAATCGCTCGAAAGATAATTAATTGAACCATGTTTTGCGAGATTCCACATAAGGCAGATCCAATCAGGAATACAGTTACTCCTAGCAAAAAAATCTTTTTCCTACCCACAAGGTCAGCAAGCTTTCCCCAGATCGGTGTAGTAATAGCTGTTGTTAGTAAGTAAATTGCAAATACCCAACTAATCATCTCAAATCCACCAAGACTATCGACGATTTGTGGCATGGCTGTACTAATAATGGTTACTTCAATCGCTGCCAAAAACGTTGAAATTAATAAGGCAGTCATAATTTTTTGTTGTGTTGCTTCCATAAATTTTCTTCACCTTGACTTCCACTTAAGTCTTAATATCCTTTTTCAAAATCTACCTTATTTGTTAAAGGTTTATTATTTTGTACCTTTGATAAAGTATCAAGAAAACAATCAATTGCTTCGCTAATTTCAGTGACCGCTGAGATATGAGGTGTAATTATGACATCCTCTCTCTCCCAAAGTGGTGAGTTTTTTGGAAGTGGTTCTGTAGTGACTACGTCCAATACAGCCCTACAAACTTTCCCTGTATTCAAGGCGTGAAGCAATGCTTCTTCATCAACAGTTGCCCCTCTTCCAACATTGATAAAACCAGTACCATTTAGCTTATTAAAAAACTCACTATTAAATAGTTTTTCAGTACCTTTTGTTAGTGGAAGAGTACTAATAATCCAATCCGCTTTACCAATCAAAGTAGTTGCATTTGAAGTTGTTGTGACTTCAGTAAAGTAGTCTTTTTGTTTACCACTATGAGAAACCCCATATACAGCTGAACCAAAACTTGCAAACGTTTTAGCCACCTCTTGTCCAATTTCACCTGTACCAAAAATCAGAATTGTTTGGTCTCTAAGCATTTTAGGAGTCATTTGCTCCCATTTTTTCTGTTGTTGCTTCACCTGAAACTGACTATGGTATTGCAAATTTTGTAGTATATAACTTAAGCAATATTCACTAATTCTTTGACCAAACGAACATACTGTTCTAGTTAGTAACACGTTGTTTTCTTTCCATCCCTCTAACTCAAGATAGTTATTAACTCCTGCATTAAAGGAATGAACCCATTTGATATTTAAAAAATTGAAATTTGGACTTGGTCTAGGACCAACATATGCATCTGCCCAAGAAAGGTCAGCTGGTGTGATTTCTTCTACCGGTATAAATCGGAAATCCTTTAAAAGATTTGATGATACATGACTTTTAAATTCTTCCTGATAGTTACCCGTGACAAGAATGTTATTAATATTCATTTTAAGTACCTCCATCCATTTCACTCCGTACCTTTATTTACATTCAACTGGATAGTGTGATCTTTATACAATTCCAATGCAAAATCTCTTATAGAAGTTCCATTTAATCGACCAAATTCTTGTTTAATTTTAAAAGATGCAAAAAGGTGTGGAAAATAAGGGTTGTTTTTCGCTTCGTTCATGAATTTTACCATTAGCTTTTCTGACTCTCCGTAAATTAATTCTACTAATTTAGCACGGTATTCTAATTCCCATGGTTGTATATTTGGATATTTTTCAAGGTCATCAGCATGCTGTGCTTCATGCTTTAGAAAGGTAACTTGAAAATCATTTGTCTCCAGTGTGTCACCGTAGCGACTGCGAACACAATATAAGCCATCTGGTTTTGCCCAACCTCCTGTAGACTTCACCCCAAAAGTCGCAAAATGTAACCAACTTAACATTAAAAAATCATCCATTAAATAGATTGTTAGATTCTGTGATGAAAATGGCAACTCAACCTCATATTCTCTCTTCTCCTGACTTTGCCAAATATATGGTCCTCTAAAGGGCGAAGTATACCCGCCAAGGAAATAAAAACCCTTACTATTAAAAGTGTTTTCCAACTCTTCCTCAACTTCATTTAAATCTCTTGGATTTTCTGATACGTATACTAGTAATGACTGGTACAAACGCTGTTCTGCTTCCTTATTTGATAATTGTTTTGTTAGTACGAGGATGAAGTAACTATAATAAGCACTGACTACACCTCTCACCCAAGGATCATCACTATCTATAGAGAATGTGGGATTTGGTGTAAAAAATACCTCTTTATATTTCTCTATTAATTCGTGTTGTTCGTCCGTTTTTGCATTCAACCCTTTTAAATGATTATAGGCAGAAAATACGTCTCCTTCTAAACAATGTTGTATATATGTTTCCATAAATCTCCTTATAGGACAATATTCCAGTAATGAATTATTGTGTATTTATACTAAAATTTTAGTTTGTATTGGTCTCGTTTTACTCTAGGTTTTCTCATACTTGTTATGGTAAATCATAGGCATAATATGTAATTTATGCAAAGAAAGGGGGTTTAAGGAAATAGTTAATTTCCCATTAATCCTCCTTATTATTAAATAGTTTCAAAATCCCTCCACTCGACTGGCAACAGTCCCTGATACTTCTGAGTTAGAAAGCGATCATCAACTAATACAATGACTCCCGTGTCTGCTTCAGACCTAATTAGTCGACCACCTGCTTGTAGCACCTTGTTCATTCCTGGGTAGGTATAGGCGTAGTCGTATCCGTTTTTTCCAGTTGAGTGAAAATAGTCTTTCATTATATTTCGTTCTAGACAAAGCTGTGGTAACCCTACTCCAACAACAACAACACCATTCAATCTATTGCCTTTTAAGTCTACACCTTCGGAGAAAATTCCACCTAATACAGCAAAGCCAACGAGTGTACTTGTGCTACCTTCTTTAAACTCCTCTAAAAATTGTTCACGTTCATCCTCCCCCATATTGTTATGCTGAAGGATGGAACGGATTTCAGGATAATTTGCAGTAAAGTCTTCAAAAACACTTTTTAAATATTGATAGGATGGAAAGAAAATCAAATAGTTTCCTTTTCGTTCTTTTACAAGATTTGATAACATGTTTACAATATGTGAATTTGAATGGTCTCTGTCATGATATCGAGTGGATAAAGGCTGTATGAATACGTCTGTTTGTTCTTTCAAAAATGGTGAAGGAATCGAAATGGTATAATCCTCTGTAGTACCACCAAGCATATCCATAAAATATTGAAAGGGTAATAGTGTGGCAGAAAAATAGACAGTTGCTCGAAACTTTTTACTAATCTGCTGCAAGAGATAAGAAGGATCCAAACAAAATAATTTAATTTGAACCTCATTTTTTTCAGTACTTACATAGAATACAAACCTCTCGTCGAAAAGTTTTGATATTCTGACAAACCCTGTTGCCGCAAAATAGGTATCCAATAGCAGTTGCTGATCTTGTGATTTTGTTGGATGCAATAATTCTGATTCAGACACATGTGTGAATTCTTCAAGAATTTCTACCAGTTCCTCTTGTAAATCCTTCAAGACTAGATGTCCAATGTCAGCACACTTTTTCTTTAGTTCAATAAAATATTTATTTAGTTTAGTAGCAGATTCGTACAAAATTGTACCTTTATAGTCACGTTTTAATGTTAGAAAGCTAGATTTTTGCAATTCAGCTGAAAACATCTCCCGAGCACGATCAACTAGGTTATGAGCTTCATCAATTAATAATGCAGTTTGTCTCTTATGTTCTTCAAAAAATCGCTTTAGTGATACTTTCGGGTCAAAAATATAATTGTAATCACAAATGATTGCATCTGCTACAAAGGCCAAATCTAAAGAGAATTCAAATGGACATAGCGTATGCTTTCTCGCATATTCCTCGATTGTAGCGCGGCTAATAAATGTTTCTTGAGAAAATATATCCAAAAAAGCTTCATTCAGCCGATCATAATAGCCATTGGCAAACTCGCAATATTCCTTCTGACAATTGGTTTCTTCTTTAAAACATACTTTATCCTTTGCAGTAATAGTTACTGCACTCATACAAAGACCCTTGGTTTTCATAAGGGAAAAAGCCTCTTCAGCCGTTTGTCTTGTAATTGTTTTTGCGGTTAAATAAAATAGTCTCTCGAGTTTTCCTTCACCAATCGCTTTAACAGTCGGAAAAATAGTAGAAATGGTTTTACCGATACCAGTGGGTGCATTAGCAAATATATTTTTCTCCTCTGTTATAGTTTTATAAATAGCTCCTGCCAGAGTACGTTGACCCTCACGATAAGTAGAAAAAGGAAATGATAAATCTTTTATACTTTGATCTCTTTGTACTCGGTGATTGTACATAAGCGATGCATAAGGTGCATATTGCTTCACAAGTTCGATTACAAACCGTTCGAGATCTTCAAAGGTAAACCGTTTAATAAATTTCTTTTGCTCTTCTGTAACCACATGAATATAAGTTAATTGAACACTTATTTCTTTGTGCTCATGGTCTTTAGCATAAATATAAGCATAAACGATAGCCTGAGCCCAGTGGACTGGGAATGTCTCCTCATAAATTAGACTGAGATCCCTAGTGGTAGATTTAATTTCGTCAATGAGAACTTCATCACTACGAAAAATTAACCCATCACATCTACCCTCAATTTTATAAAGGATCTTTTCATATTCAATTTCCGTTTTAAGAAACACTTCCTTTTGATCTGTTTCATTATACGTACTTTGAATCGCCTTATGTGCTTTTGTTCCTTCAGTAAGAGTTGTCGTAGTTCGAAATTTGTTATCAATGCTTCCACTACGATATACATATTCAACTAACGTGCGTACAGACAGCTTTATTTCGGGTAGCATTTCATCACCTGATATTTTAGGATAAGTAGTTATATAGGTTAAAGTATAACAAAATAACAGGGGGATTTCCCCCTGCTATTCAAGCAGAGTAATAGAATTCATGCACTAACTAAATATTCTCGCCTTTTCCTTTGGACTTTGTTCTCTATGCAATTCCATAAAAGTATCTTGATATTCATAATTTCATCTGACTGACAATCTCTTAAAAGAAATAAAAATTTCGCCTTGACCAATGTCTATCATTAACCTCTGTATCAGCAAACTCTAATGATGTCCGGTATGGTCTGAAAATAACATTACGGTTTACCGCATACAAATCTTGGGGACTGCAAATAAAAAGACCTAACGCTTCTTCAAAGACATACCTATCAATTTCTTTAGCGACCTTTACTCGTTCGGCTTTATCTACTTGAGCAACCATCTTATTGAATAATAGATCAAACTCGTTTAACTTAGGACCAACTCGTAACGCTCCATCAGTACCAAAGAACTCTCTATGGAAAAACGCAGGAGTTCCCTCAAGATATAAAGCGGTTGTATTGGCTAGTAAAATGTCCCATGAGGGAACTAACTTTTTTTCTGCAACCATTCTTCTTAACTTGAATTCTTCCTTTTCATTGTATATTGTCACGTCTACACTTATTTGTAGTGTTTGTTGAATCTGTGAAGCTATGATATATGCAACTTTTTCATATTCTATCGTGGATGCTAGTTTTAATCTTCTACCTTCCTTCCAGCCTGATTGCATAAACAATTGACGGGCACGAACTGCATCATATTCCCTTGAAGTTAACCCTTCAGGAAAATCACTTGCCCATGGAGGTGTTAAGGCCGGAACCTTACTAGCAAACCCAAAGAAACCCTCCTGAATAATAGTATTTCGGTTAATTGCTAGATTTAATGCTAATCGTAAGTTACTATCAGTAAAGTCAACATCACGTTTGAATCGGTTAAATATACCCACAAGAATTTTATTTCCGTTTACATTTATCAACCTCGCATAGTTTGAATCAATGACCTTTTGTGCAATTTGTGGTGAGACTTGTGTGACAATATCTACTTGACCTTCTGTTGTTGTACATAAATGGAGGGCTTGCTCAGGTGTTAAATCATTTCGGAACACAACTCGATTTAACCTGGGACCTCTTGATGAATCCCAATAATTATGATTAGCTTCAAGGACAACGAAAGGAGTTCGAAGTTGTTTGGTTGTTAGCCAGGTAGCAGAAAAGGGAGTATTGTCTATAATTACTTGTATATTTTTAATAGATGAAAAACCTTGAGTAAGGATAAATGGTCCAGTGCCCCACGGGCCCGGTGCATCGAGTACTCACCAATGTCCTTCCGCACTGCCAATAGAAGCATACCCAAAGCCTAATCGCTGCCAAAAGAGCGTGTTAGCATAGTGGTGTGCACGTAGTTTTGCTGGAGCTAAACCATCATGTTTTGGCAGATGTAACCTAACCGTAAATTCGTCTACGATCTCTAATTCTGTCCCATTTGGTAAATTAATCCATGTTCCTGGAGGATGAGGTGCAATCCAAGGTTTGATTTGTTGGAAGTTTAGATTAACATTCTCTGAGGAAAAATACTCACCATTATGGTAATTAACACCTTCTCTCAACACCAATTCTAGTGTCGTATCATCCACCCAGCGATAACTTTCCGCCAAAGAGGGAACAACATTTCCTAAGTGGTCAACTCCCACTGCCTCTTCCATCGTGTTGAATAAAATATATAGCCAATTAAGTGGTGAAGGATCTACTACATAAACCATACCTTTCGTGTTGTTTTGGCTGTATTGAAGACTCATTCTATCACTCCTTTTCACAGTCCATTTACTTATTTATATTCTTGCTGGAATCCAGATATCCCGTTAAGAGGATGAGTATACATACAAGGAGCTATTTAAAAGTGTAAAATAAATAACCACCTTCATATAAATATTGTGAAGGTGGTTAATTTTCTATCTTTATTAAACACTCAGCAGATACAAGTCTTACGCTTGATACCGACTTTTTTCTTATCAATTACTTTTTCTATATATTCTACTGCAAGTGGAACTTTACACGCTGTATTACCGACATCAACATGTACCTTCCCAATGGTTTCCGCTACTTGCTTGGCTTCTTCTGTTAACTCTGGAACATAACATCCAACAGAAATCACAAATCCATTCATAACATACCTTACCCGGTTACGCTCATCATGGATGTTCTCTCTTATCTTGTTCAACAAATCTCTAATTTCAGAGAAATCTAATTCTTCATTAGATGTAATTGATAGGTAATTTGAATATGTACTCCAACCGGCAACTGCAATCATTTCTTCCTCTGATTGCATCCATTCTCTGGCCAATTCAAGACCATACCCACTTTCAGCTGCAACCTGTGCGACTGTGTATTCTGCTATCATATACCAGTAAGCCTTTTGTACCCAATCTTGTAATGTCTCTTTTGAAATGAACTTTGGATTAACGGAAAGACCTGCCAAGTACATTGCATCATGATTTCCTGAATTATATAGCTTCAATGCTAACTCATGGTCCTTTTTAACATACTTTACAAGTTTTTTTAAGTCTCCGATTTTTACGCCAAAGTAAGGTTCCTTTACCCCATGGTTTAAATAAATTTGCTTAGTTTGGTCCGTACCTAGTTCTTTAAGCTTTGTCATTATTTCTTCATAGGTCATTCTATTCACCCTTATACTATTTTTCAAAAATACATTCACTCTCAACAATGCCTATTAGTACCTTTAACTGATTTACACTTTGTTCTAGTGACAGAGAATAATTTCGAACAGTTCCTTTTTGTTCAATAGTCACAAGATTGTTGTCCCTCATTATTTTTAAATGATGTGAAATTGCAGGGCGGGACAAATTTGAATGGTTGGCAATCTCATTTACGCTAAGCGATTCATGTTCTGCAAGTAAAAGAATGATATCTTGCCTTGCAGGGTCACTTAGAGCATTGAATAGTGGAATACATGCTCTGAATACTTCAATTGCTTGTTGTGCCATCATTGATTCCCCCGTATTTATTCTAGCTTATCTTATTTTTCTCCTGCTACATACTTAGCTATTTTTGCTGCCAGGCTTCTTGGTAGAAATTTAGCACTAATTGCTCCAATTTTATTATAGTTGCCTGTAATAATAACCCGCTTTCCTTTCATAAAACCAATATAGCCTTCTTTTGCCACTCTTTCAGAGGTCATAGCTCGACTAAACATTTTTGTTCCTTCGACACTTGCAACAGAACCAAAATTCGTTTTTGTTGCACCAGGACACAAGGTAGTAACAGTAATTGAATGATTTGACAGTTCTTCAACAAGTGCTTCTGAAAATGAAAGGACATAAGCCTTCGTAGCATAATATACCGCCATTAACGGACCTGGCTGAAAAGCTGCTGTACTAGCAACATTTAAGATCTTACCACTGTTCTTTTCTTTCATTTTCGGTAAGAAATAATACGTTAATTCAGTTAAAGCTGTCACATTCAATTGAATCATATTTAACTGAGCTTGCAAATCAAGTTTATCAAACTCACCCATTAAACCATATCCTGCATTGTTCACTAGAATATCGATGTGTATCCCTTGTTTTTCAATTTCCTCATAGACCTCTTGGGCTGCTCCAACTCTAGTTAAATCTTTTGTGATAATTGTTACCTTTATATTTTTGAAGGTTTGTTGAATTTCCTCCATTTTTTGCGTACTTCTCGCAACTAAGACAAGATTGTATCCATCATTTGCAAATAATTTTACAAAGTCAAAGCCTAATCCACTAGTTGCTCCGGTTATTAAAGCTGTTTTGTTCATCTTTATTCCTCCTGAATAACGTTCTATAAATTTATTTATAAGTAATGTTTAAATGTTTAAATGTTTAAACATATAATAATACGTAATCTATTAAGAGTCAATGGTATTTATGCAGTTTTATCGGCACCATTATTAAATGGATCCGTAAAAACAATGGTACCTTGTTGGTCATCACCAAAATAGGCATGTGTGCATAGGATATCATCCAACCTGAAGAGGTTTCACATAAGGTGAAAAGGAGGAATTTTAGGTGACGTTAACACTTGCTCATTGGTTATATTTGTTAGTTACCTTGGCCGTTATATTTACGATGATTTTCAAAAAAGGTGTCGTTTTACCTACTTTATTAGGTACGTTCCTTGTAGCGTGGGTGTATAAAGGCAGTCTTGTAGGTGGTTTTACTTCCGTGTTTAACGCGAATCTAACCGCTGCAAAAGAATTGTTTAGTATATTTCTAATCATTACCTTTATGGTTGCCTTATTACAATCATTAAAGGACTTAGGTGCAGATAAACAAATGATTTCTCCACTTCAAAAGGTGATGAAGAATGGGCATATTGCTTACTTTACACTCATTGGAGTCACATATGCCATCTCGCTCTTTTTCTGGCCTACACCAGCAGTTCCTCTCATTTGTGCATTACTCGTACCAGCAGCCGTAAGAGCTGGGTTGCCTGTTATGGGTGCTGCCATGGCAGTCGCTCTTGCTGGTCAAGGAATGGCACTATCTTCAGACTATGTCATCCAAGTTGCCCCAGGTCTAAGTGCCACTGCCGCAGGAATTGATCAAACAATCGTTGCCCAAAAAGCACTAGTATTGTCTCTTGTAACTGGAATTATTGCAATTCTTTTAGGTTACCTAGGATTTAGAAAACAAATGAGAAAATCAGATGACCCTGCAATCGAAAAAGAAATAAACCTATTGCAAAGCAAACAGGATGAAGGCGGTAAAAAGAAACCTGTTCATCAAGGATTAAAAAGTAAAGTGTTTGCAATCTTAGTACCTCTATCCATGCTTGCAGTTATGATTTTCATGGTTTATACAAAGCTTAGTGGTGGTAGAATGGGAGGCTTTGAAGGTGGTGACGGTGCTGCCTTTATCGGCGGGGTCGCTGTTTTATTACTTGCGTTCGCAACTATTACAAAAGATAAAAGTGATGCTTTAGAGAGAATAAGTGAACATATTACGGAGGGCTTTGTATTTGCTTTTAAGGCGATGGGACCCGTAATTCCAATAGCAGGTTTCTTCTTCCTTGGTAGTGGAGATTTTTCAGCAAGTATTTTATCTCTAGGAGATCAAGCTAGTCCAGCCTTCCTTTTTGATTTAGTTCAGGCAGGTCAGACGGTTATCCCTGAGAATATGATATTATCAGCCTTTGGTATCTTATTAATTGGAATCATCACCGGTTTAGATGGATCTGGTTTTTCAGGGTTACCATTAACAGGCGCTTTATCAGGAGCACTAGCATCCAATTCAGTTGACCCTTCTACCCTGGCAGCTATCGGCCAAATGGGCTCTATCTGGACTGGTGGTGGAACGATCATTGCCTGGAGCTCACTCGTAGCAGTTGCAGGATTATGTGGAGTTCCTGTAATGGATCTTGTTCGGAAAAACTTTAAGCCAGTTATTGCTGGGTTAATAATATCAACTATTGTTGCATTGTTTATTTGGTAAAGATATTGGCACCAGATGGATAACCCACTGGTGCCATTTTTTCATACAAAATAAAATCCTACTTTGTTATCTTTGTTAAATATATTCCATTTATATCAACCTAAGAAGCTTTAATCTTCTTCATGACCACTATTAAAACTATGAATAAACAACAATGTTTGAGATATCTTATTAAAGTCTAAATTATACTGGTCTAAAAATGCGAAAGGTTTTTGCTCCTCTTCCTTGTAAAGCTCATTAAGAAAAGTAAACACATGTGCTAACTTTACCAAGTCAATGTCCAAATTTTGAATCAACCTAAGTAAACTAGTTGGTTCTAAGTTCTCTAAGGGTTCGATAGTACTACTATTATTATTTTGTTCTATTAAAAGCTTTGTTTGTTCTTTTTGTCTTGCCTGTAGTTTGCTCATTTGCTTCCCCTGTTTAGTGACCGTAGATTTTAGCTTACTTAATTGTTGTTCAACCTTTGCAGATTGAGTTTGTATGTTATCCATATTAATAGGCTCTAGTGTTTCATTTATTGTTTTTATGCTTTTATATAATTGTTCTTGTTGGTTTAGTACGTTTGTTAACAACACTTCTGTTTCTAATTGCTTTTCTTGAATATCCTTTAATCTTGGAGTCATTCCCATATTAATATCTCTCCCTCATTAATTAAATGAAAAAAACAAACACTTGCACTATAAATAGAATGAGTATTCGTAATGGAATGGATAAAAGTGAAGTCTTTTTTTCCATATAACTACTCCACTCAAAAGTACAGCACCAACCTCGTCAGGAAGGTGCTGCTTTCTCCTATTAGAAAGATGCTCCTACAATAATTAATAGGATAAACAATACGACAATTAACGCGAAGCCTTTTCCATAGCTGCCTGTCATTTCATATCAACTCCTCTCTATTAATGCTAGTAAGATATCTTACAGTATTATTTATATGTAGCTAGATTTATTTGGTAAAGGACAAACCTATTGGTAAAATCGTTGATTTTTGAAATTAAAAAAGCGTGCCTCAAGACACGCTTCCACATTTATTAGGACAAATATAATCCTACTGGCCATCTGTAATACATCTACTCTTTTTTCAACTCGAACTAATTCCCTAGCAAGGCCTTCCTTCGTTTATGGGTGTTTTTTCTTCTAATCTTCACTTTAACTCAGTAAAAAGTCTTTTCTCCACTTCCGTTACCTCAAACCCAACAGACTTATATAAATTTAGTGCTTTATCATTCTCTGTATCTACCATTAATTTGGCTTCTTTAAGCTCTTTTTCTTTTAGGTAGGTAAGTGCCGTAGTTAAAAGGAATTGAGCGATGCCTTGTTTTCGCCATTGTTCCTTAACAAACACATCTTCTATCACACCCATCTCCTCTTCTTGCCAGGCCATTGTACTAGCGATAATCACATTATTATTATCTCGTACTAAAATCGCAATCCAGTCTTTATTAGCTTTGTACTCTTTTAATCTTTTAAGCCCTAATGCAGTATCTGGCCATATTTCACATTCAGCCTTTAAATATTCTTTTTCTTCTTCTATATTTTTCATCTCACTGAATTCCCAGTTAAGCTCCGTTTGTTTTAAGTTAGTCTTGTGAATAGGCTTAGTTAAATCTCTCTGCATCGTGTATAACGTTTTCAAAGGTTGAAAACCTTTTTCTTTTGTAAAATAGAGATTATTGTTTATCTCTGATCCAAAATTTCCTACACAGAGGTTGGTTTGATAATTTGATGAAAGTCTATTTTTTAACTCTAAAGCACGTGAGTATAGCTTTTCATATACACTGTTAAGCAAATTAGTATCTGATTCTCTTTCGGGCAGCACTTTTAAATTCACATAAATACTGTGTCTGCTATCTTGAGGGTGTCCGTCAGAAATACTATTAATGATATCTACTTGACCCTTAGCTACCATTTGTCCGTTTTCATACGCACAAAAAACATTCTCCCAATTTTCCTCAGGGCCAACCCACCAAAACACAACCTTCTTATCTTTACCTACAGCTTGATAAAAACTGCTTAATAAAGGCATATCTTCTTGTTTAAAGTTTTTGATTGTAATTGAATTCATTATATTTCACCTTTTAACTCCATCAATGATATTTCCTCTTTTTGTAAAAAAATCTATTTATTAGTAGTCTACTAAGGGTTAATAAAGAAGTCTATTATTTTTTTACGGCATTTTTTTGAAGAATGGGTGATTCTTAGCTACTTTTATTTAGTTTATGAACCCTCATATCTAGAAAGATCGCATTCTGAGGTCACATAAACCGTTTTATAAACCTTCATATCTTAGAATATTGCATATTGAGGTCACATAAATCGTTTTATGAGCCCTCATATCTTGGAATATCGCATATTGAGGTCACATAAACCGCTGTCAAAAACTTCCCTCCGACAAATTGCCACTCACTTGTCGAATAGAGAGTCAACTAAAATCGACACCAGCTTCTCGAATGTCGAATGAGAGCAATCCGCCTTTCGACATAAAATAATTGCTTGTCGAATTACCAATTAACCAGTTCGACATGTGTTGCAAGATTGTCGACAAAGCGGGTTTAATGCTGCATAAATTGACACAAACTTATTTATCACTTACACTTCTGTTAATTCTAAAACTCTAAGATTCATATAATGAAAGGATGAGAGAAATGAGTACAGAACAGCAACTAACTTCAACCTTTACGTATAAAGAAATGGCAGTGTCTTTTCTTCAACTCGTAGGTTCAGGTAAGGTCCGCGAAGCATATGAGAAATACATAGCAACTGACTTCAAACACCATAACCCCTATTTTAGAGGTAATGCAGAATCTCTCATGCTCGCAATGGAAGAGGATGCAACCCAAAACCCTTATAAGGAACTTGCGGTTAAACAGGTTATTCAAGAAAATGAAACAGTTACGGTTTATTCCCATGTGAAGCAGAATCCAGCAGATCTTGGTTTTGCACTTGTACATATTTTTAGGTTCCAAAACGGTAAAGTAGTTGAATTATGGGATGTTGGACAAGCAATTCCAGAAAATTCACCTAATGAGAACGGAATGTTCTAGTTGAGTAATTTAAAACTTACATAGCCTTTTCGGCTATCCGGAGGGACTTCTTCTATTTCAACAAAAAGGTGCTAGCCCAGTCGGCTAGCACCAAATTCTCCACTTTATTATCTAAATAACTCCACCAAACGAGCCCAGAATCCTTTTGCTTCTTGGTCTAATTTCACTGACTCGACAGGCTCATCAAGTTTAATTCTTTCTGTTTTAAAAACAAATTGAACTGAATGTATGTTTTCGTTCTTTGGTGAAACAAAGGAAACTGGTTCAAAATCGGATTTATCAAACTCTGCCATCATTTCACGAACTTCTTCTTTCATTTGTGCCGGTAAGTTGTTAGTCGATTCATGAAGTTCAGTCGTTCCATCATAAAGCTTACCAACACCTTTTCCTAATTCATCCGTTCCTTTAGAAAGCTCTACAATTCCAGTGTGCATCTCATGATAAACGCTAGATAATTGCCCTACTCCCCCTGTATAGTCCACTAATCCAGTATGAAACGCTCTATAATTTGAAGATAATTGACTAAGTCCTTCCTGTAGTTGCGCCAGGGAATCGGCAACATTTGTGTCTGCCTGTGCGGCTGCAAGACCATTTGCCATTGTGTCTATACTGCTTGCCATATCTGTAAGAGAAACACTGACTTGCTCTATAGTTGCAGTTACTGCGTCAAATGCTTCTTTTACAGCTAAATAGGTTCCTTTTGCTGTACGTGCAGCTGAGTAGGTTTCAATTAATTGATTAACTACCGTTTGATTTGCACCACTGTTATTGAGTTGTTGGATTTGTTCTTCTGTAATCACATAATCTGGAATAGCTTCTATTGAACTATTTAACGCACTATAAGCATTAACATAATTATCTTTTAAAGTAGCTAATCCTTCTGCTGTAATTGTTAATCCATCTGAAATTTGAGCGAGCCCAGTTTCTAACTCTCTCAAATCTCCGATCCCCCTTTCTTCTGGATTTGCAATAGCTGTGCTGAAAGTTTCAAGTGCTTCTTCTATGCTTCTTGATGCAGATATAAGTTCAGAAGAAGAACCAGCTATTGAAGCAATTCCATCTTTATATTTCTTTGAACCATTACTTAAACTTTTTACACCATTGTTTAAATCACTTACACCGTTATTTAATTCTCCAACGCCATTGTTAATCTCTTTAATGGCATCTGCCAATGTTTCCATATCGTCTGTCATTTCATTTATGTTTGGTGCATCGATTGACATAGAAGATGGAATGGCTGTGATATCTATTCCGTCTAGCTCGAACCTTATAACATCCGCTTCAACGATAAACTCTTCCTCTTTTTCAGGCATGACCGTAAAAGTTATTTGTTTGTTCTTTCCTGCATTTGCCTGTATCCCGTCAGATGTCTGAATGTTGGTGAATAGATCTAGATTGAGCGAAAGAGAAACTTGTAATAAATAGTTCTTAAAAAAGACAGGATCTACTTGTTCATTAGCTGATGATGCAATTCGGATTTCTACACGTCCGTCTTTTCCAGCAAGCTCTTTAGGTGTAATTTCATTTCCATTTAGGTAATATGCAACTTTAATTTCCCATGGTAAGGGTTGATTATTTATGTTCCCTTGATAATAAAATTTTCCCTCTTGAGCAGTGAATTCCACTCTGTTGTCATCTTGTTTTAGTTGCCCTAAATCCGTTAAGTTTTTTAGACTAGTATACAAACCATAATCCACGATACTTCCTGCTTTTTCGATGTCTAAAATGTTTACTACATAAATTTCTTGGCTTTCACCAGTCGCACTAAGCTTAGCATATACCACTTCATCCTTTGAGGAGATTTCCCCTTTTTCTCCCCCTGACTTACTGTCATTTGAAGCTGCTGTTACAAGAAAAGTTGGCAGAACTAAGAGGATAGCTGCAAAGACAAGTAATAATTTTGTTATTCTCCTCATTAATCATTCTCCTTATAAAAATTTGCTTTCCATGTTGTTTTTCTAATGAATTTATCGAATACCAATAACATAGCCGGTAAGAAAAATACGACCATAATAAATGCTAGTAGCGCACCTCTTCCTAGTAGTAAGCCAATTGATGAAACAATTGGATTGGACGAGGTAATCCATAAAATGAAACCTACACTCGATAATATGGCACCAGAAATCGCAATAGCAAAAATTTTCTCGTCGAGTGTTTTCTTAACTGCTTCAAACACAGGCATCTCTTTTCGATAGTCTTTATAGGCATCCGTTAAAAGGATTGCATAGTCTACAGTCGCGGCTAGCTGTATGATACTGATAAGCAAATATCCTACATAAACTAAGGATGAATCCGTAAAGTATGGAACAGAAAGATTAATCCAAACAGCTGACTGAATCGTTAAAAGAAGTACTATAGGGATTGAGATTGATCTAAAGGTAACAATCAGAACGAACGCAATCGTCAGTATGGTTAACAAGTTAACTAACTTGTTATCTTTTTGAACTGTAGTTTTTATATCATACAAGGTTACACTTTCACCAATTGTATAAGCCTCTTTACCATAATATTTTTGTGCTGTACGTTGGACCTGTTCAATTAAATGAAATGCTACCTCTCCCTCGTTTTTTGTATCAGTTTGCAAGATAATTCGGCTATAATTTTCAGAATAAAATTGTTCTGTAATTGATGTATCTAAATAGTCCGGAGGAATCACAGCACTTACAGTATTAACATAGGCAATTACACTTGTCACATGTGCAATTTTCTCTAATTCTTGAACCAGTTCTTCTTCTTTAGGAGTATCGCCTTTAGGGACAAGTAAGACGATAGGTGTACTTTCTCCGAAATGTTCCTTAATTTTAACAAGATCACTTCCAGCCCTTGTCGTTTCTGGCTGATCCCCAATTCCATAAGTGAAATCCGTTTGACTCTGTGCTAAAAAGGCGGGTACAAGTAGTAGTAAAACTAGTACTAAACTCGGGTATCGCATTTTCACAACAGCACTACCTTTTTTCTTAATTCTAGGAAGTAGTGGTTTATGTTTCGTTTTATCAATCCATTTATAAAATAATAGTGTTAACGCTGGTAAAAAGACCATAACGCTAATAAAACTTAATAAAATCCCTTTTACAAGGTTAATTCCTAAATCTGAACCAATCTCAAACTCCATGAATGATAATGCAATAAAACCAAAAAACGTAGTTGACGCACTAGCTGCAATTGCAGAAAAGGATTTCTTCATCGCAAGCTCCATCGCTTCATGAGGATCTGCTACTCTCTCTCTGTAATAAGCGAAACTATGAAGAAGGAAAATAGCATAATCTAGGGAAACAGCTAATTGTAAGATAGGTGCTACTGATTGTGTAACAAAAGATACTTCCCCAAGAAAAATGTTTGTTCCCATGTTTATTAACACTGAGACACCTATGGCTGTTAAAAAGAATAATGGTTCAACCCATGAATTGGTCGATACAACTAAAATGAGGATGATGATTGGGACTAATAAAGCAGCTGCATACATCGATTCGTTTCCAGCCATCTTTTGTTGGGTAGCTGTATTGAGAGACTCACCTGCCATTGCATTTTCTTCACCAATAAGGTCATAGATTTTATCGGTAATCGCCACTTCTTCTCCATCTCGTATACTAAACGAAAATAAGGCCTTGCCATCTTTATAGTAGGTTTCCACAACCTCGTTATCAGCCATTTCAAGTGGAGCTTTTATATCAATGACATCATCTAACCAGGTTACATCTGACACCCCATCAATTTCAGCCAGTTTTTCTTTAAAAGCAAGAGCTTCTTGAATAGAGACATTGTTCACCATCACTCTATTTGTAGGGACACTTCCCTCAAATTCTTGTTCCATAATTTCCAATGCTTTTGTAGACTGAGCGTCATCTGGTAAGTACTCTGTCATATCATAGTTTACCGACACCCCTAACATAGCTATTGAGCAGAGTATTGTGAGAACGGTAAAAATAATTGCTATTGATTTTTTATGTTTAATAATTCGTGCTGCAATGCTTATAATCACTCACCCTCTCTTGCCGTGTTTTACTATTCCCTATATCATTATAGAGACACGGTGTTGCCTAATCAACAAACAGTAAAGCAACATCCGTCTTTTTTCAAACACATTTATCACTTGTGTTGGGTAATCTTGAAAAAGAAAGGAAACTTTACTATGACTAGCCAAAAACTAGACAGAAGAAAAAAATATACTCGGATGGTACTAAAGGATCATCTAGTGAAGCTATTAAGCGTAAAGCAAATTTCGTCGATTACGGTAAAAGAGATTTGCGAACTTGCAGATATCAACCGGTCAACATTCTACTCACATTATTCCGATCAATATGAATTGCTCGATAAGATAGAAGATGAAATCATAGAGGATATGAAGGGGTATTTAAGTCAGTTTACTTATAAGAAAGAGGAAGACTCCTCTGAGGTTATTGAAAAATTACTTGAATACTTTGTATCAAAGCATGAAATATGTACAACACTCCTTAATGATAAGATACACACTACCTTTGAGAAGAAAGTGATGATTTTCGCCAATCATTTCTTTATGAAAAATTGGAGAGCTGTTACCAACCTAGACGAAGAACCATCTGAATATATGAGTACATTTATCATCAGTGGTAGTATTCACGTTATAAAAAACTGGCTAAACAAAGGGATGGATAGAACTCCAAAAGAAATGGCTGAAATTATAAATATCCTTATCTATAAGGGTCTTTTTGGAGTAAAGTAACTTCACCTGTTACCTTTTCATTAATAGTGCACAATACTTGATTGAATAATAGGCACACGATAAAATAATAGTTTGTGATAAGGTTCGTATTTTTCATCTAGGAGGATCAAAATGAACGTAATTGAAGTTCAAAATTTGCGTAAGGAATTTAAGTCGTATTCAAGTCGCTCAGGCTTGTCCGGAGCCTTTCGTGACTTGTTTACCCGTAATTATAAAGTTCTTGCAGCTGTTGATAATATTTCATTAACGGTGAAGCAAGGTGAAATGGTCGGTTATATTGGTGAAAACGGAGCTGGGAAATCTACTACGATTAAGATGTTAACTGGTATTCTTACACCAACAGCCGGTTCAATTACTGTTAATGGAATGAATCCTCATAAAGAACGTGAAGAATTTGTTCGTACCATTGGTGTTGTCTTCGGTCAGCGTTCTCAGCTATGGTGGGATATTGCAGTACAGGAATCATTTAGACTTTTAAAAAAGGTGTACCGTGTATCCGATGAAGATTATAACAGACATATGGGCCATGTTATTGAGACATTAGAAATTGGACCTTTACTAGATAAACCAGTTCGTAAGTTGTCCCTTGGGCAACGGATGAGATGTGAGTTGGCTGCTGCACTTATTCATAATCCTCCCCTTCTCTTTTTGGACGAGCCAACGATTGGACTGGATGTATTAGTAAAACTAAAAATCCGTAAGTTTTTAAAGGAAATCAATGAGCAATACAAGACTACGATTCTACTTACTACGCATGACTTAACTGATATAGAAGCTCTATGTGAACGTGTTGTGCTATTAGACGAAGGAAAAATCATTTATGATGGCAAGCTCAATCAACTTCAAGCTCAGGCAGTTGAAGGTAAACAAGTTGAATTTGAATTTCTAAGAGTCATTACAAATAGTGACCTCCCTACTTTCAAAAATGTAACTTGGGAACAGAAGGATGCTACCACATGGCTTGCCTTAGTTAATGGTGATGAACAACTAGTATCACAAATCATTAGTGAGGTTGTTCAAAAGAATCCAATAAAAAATGTTCGTATTAATGAAGTGTCAACGGAAGAGATTGTCCGCAAGATCTATGAAGAAGGAATGGCCCTCTCATGAGTAAATATCTTGAAATGATTCGAATTCGCTTCTTAATGATGCTAGCATATCGAACAAACTATTATAGTGGAATTTTAATTTATAGTATTAATATCGGAGCCTATTATTTTCTGTGGTCAGCCATTTATGGTGATAAACAAGAAATTCAAGGAATGTCTGTGCTGCAAATGACAACGTATGTAGCAGTTGCTTGGATGGCGCGAGCATTTTACTTTAATAATATCGATCGAGAAATCGCAAACGAAATTAAGGATGGGAAAGTTGCAATCGAAATGATTCGTCCTTATAACTATTTAGGGATGAAAACGATGCAAGGACTTGGAGAAGGGATTTTCCGTTTGTTATTTTTCTCTGTACCAGGGATGTTCATTGTTGCTCTAATTTTTCCAATCAGTTTTTCAGCTAGTTTTTCAACGTGGATGTTCTTCTTTGTTTCACTTGCATTTAGTTTCATTATTAATACTCAAATCAACCTGCTGACTGGAATTATGACATTCTTCTTATTTAATAATACAGGATTAATTCGGGCAAAACGTGTAGTTATTGACTTATTCTCAGGTTTGTTACTACCGATTTCTTTTTATCCAGTTTGGGCGCAATCGGTAATGACATATTTACCTTTTCAAGCGATAAGCTATATCCCTAGCATGATTTTCACAGAAGGTTTTGTCGGTCAGGAAATTTTCACTGCCGTGATGCTACAAGCTGTTTGGGCTTTCATTCTACTTATACCAATTCGTATGTTATGGTCCCTCGCAAAAAAACAATTAATTGTACAAGGAGGCTAATATGTTTTACGTTTCAATGTTCTTTCAATATGCCTCTCAATATTTAAAAACAAGATTAACGTACCGTATAGATACTGTCGTTGAAATTCTATCAGACTTGTTATTTCAAGCTGTCAACTTAATTTTCATTTTAGTTGTATTTGGTCACACCTCCTTTCTAAGCGGTTGGAGTCGTGATGAAATTATTTTCATTTACGGATTTTTCCTTGTTCCGTATGCTTTATTTTCATCCTTTTTTAACATATGGGACTTTAATGATCGTTATATTGTAAAAGGTGAAATGGACCGTGTGTTAACACGACCAATTCATAGCCTGTTCCAAATAATTATGGAACGCATGGAGTTAGAATCGTTATTTAGTGTTGTTACTGGTTTAGTAATCATGGTGTATGCTGGTGCGAACTTAGGTTTAACCTTCGCTTGGTATGATGTGTTTATATTTATAGCGATGGTTTTTGGCGGTGCATTTATTTATGCTGGTATCTTTATCTCCATTGCTACAATTGGATTTTGGTCTGATAGCCGAACGGACATCATGCCAATGATGTACAATATCGGTAACTACGGCCGATATCCAGTTGATATTTATCACAAGGTGATACGGTTTGTGCTAACTTGGGTTTTACCATTCGCCTTTGTCGGGGTGTACCCCGCTGCCTACTTCTTAGGAAGAGATGAATGGTATATGTATGCGTTTCTAACTCCTGTGATGGGAGTGATTTTCTTAGGAATAGCAATTTTCCTTTGGAATGCTGGTGTTAAAAAATATCGAGGAGCTGGGAACTAAATATTTCTCGCTTCTGTTCATTGTTGGGAGGAAACTTATGATACCAATATCAATAGATGAATTGCTTGAGAAAATGGCTAAACAAAACTCTGCATTAAACAAGCAAGAAACGAAGATAAGAATGTTAGCTTTTGCCGAACGCAAGAAAAAAGGAGCTCGTTGCTTCTGTGGTCAAAGTATATGGGCAATTGGTTCAGCTTTATCAGGATTTGATATGTGCTTCCCATGCCTAATGGGAGAAGATGATGATACACAAGAATACGAACTCGATATTGTCTATGAGACAAACTCTTAACTGAGTTTGTTTTTTTATGTAAAAAGGAGTAACTCAAAATACTAGTTACTCCCTCTTTACGGTAAGATCCCAATTAATTTAGTGTGATTTCTACCACGTCGTCAATATAATTTATTGTGCTATATCCATGTATGTGTAACTTATCTGGAAATACACCTTCATTAGATCCTTGCTCAAATAACTCAACATCAATTTTCGTTTGGAAATACCGCGGAGGTTCTGTATTGCTCATAAACCAATTATATTCTGTTTGGTCATACGTTTTTCCATTGCGGTCAATTAATACTCCATCACTAGAGTGAAAGTTCATGTTTAATGGTTCATCATTCTCGTTTTTAAACTCAAAATGCAATGACTCATAGACTCTACCTTCGACTTGGGCATCTATAAATTCAACCCTCTTCCGCTCCCCATCTATAATATTGTTAATTGAGATTGTATTACCTAAATACTCAACCGTTTGAGGGGTTGTGGATTCCTCATTAAGGTCAAAGGTGACACGATCTTCTACAAATGAAAGAATCGAACTAAACTGAACTTTGATTTCTTTTGGCTGTTCAAAATAGTGTGAGTCAAAACTACTTTGATAGAATCCATTTCTTGAATAATGATATCCATAAAGATGGGCTTTAGATATTTTCCCCTCATTTTCAAGACTTTGGATACGAATTTCATTAATATGTTTTTGTCCTTGCATTCTTTCAAAGTCATATTCAAGGACAGTTGTTGTTGGGGCAAAGTCTATCTTTTTAAAAGTAATTGGTACACCTTCTATTTCAATTTGTTTGTTTAATTCTTGTTCTATTGAAGCATGTTTTGTCACCGGAATGTCAAAACTCCAATCCCCAACAACAACCTTTCTCTCATTATAGTTTCTGTAGATCAGTTCCTCAGGACTAGATGAATTCTCTGTTACTTTTAGCAAGTTGGTTAGTTTTAATTTAATAGTCCCACTTTCTTGTGAAATCGGTAACAAACTGAACTTTCCACTAAATATATTTTCATCTTTTTCTTGCCCTATTTTTTCTATAGGAAAGTTAAAGAAAGGAAAAGCTCGATCATCTAAGATCTCTCTCTCATTTTCAATATACACACCATCAAAAACATTAATCATATACTTATTACTATCATCATTTGTATCTTCTATTTCAAAATAGATAAGTGTTTGATATTCGTCTGCTATAGCCGTTTTTATCTTCACTTTAATTCCATTGCTTTCTTCTTCGAGGTTTAATGGCTCACCTAAACCACTTTTTAAATAACTGAGCAACTGCTCGTCTTCAAGTTGCCGGAAGTCTAACCAGGAATAGTAAAGATATCCAAAACCATTTGTAAAAAATCCTACAAGAAGGGTTACTGCTAGTAGTGATGCTACCACTATGCTTTTGATTGTTCGCTTTTTTTTGACTAACAGCCTTCTATTTAATGTTTCATTTACTTTTGAGGTTATATGTTTTATGAACCCCTCGGGAATTTCCAGATTAACTGCTTCTCTTAGTGTTAAAACCACATTTTGTACAGAAGCTAATACTTTTTGACAACTTTGACAGGTGTGTATATGAATCTCTAAATCTATCTTTTTCTGTCTAACTAACGACCAATTTAGGTAGTCGAAAAATTGATTCTGAAACTCCATACAACCTTCTTGTGGGGTTAAGTTACCAAACTCATTACTTAGTAATTGAATTCCTGTTAACAAATTGGTTTTCACCGTTTCAATAGGCACTTGTAAAATATGAGCAACCTGGTTATGTGGCAAGTCCATGAAGTAGGATAGTATAATCGTATCTTTATATTTACTTTCCAATTGACTCAAATCGTTTAATATCACATTATCAGTTATTATAAAAGACTCTTCTTGGTTATTCTTTTGGATTTCCCAGCATTCTTTTAAAAAAATTGAAATAACCCAAGTCTCAAAATTAGTGTTCTTTTTAAGTTTACGATTTCCATCATAAATGTTCATGATGGAGTTATAGAATATACCTTCTATCACCTTAGGGTCTTTATTATAGGCCCAAGCAAACTTATAAAATATGTCTCTCTTAGAATCGAACCAATCTAGGATAGATTCCATGTCCTTCTCTTTTACTTTTTCTATTAAAAACGGATTTATTTGCAACGAAATCACCTACTCTTATTTATTTTTTAAAGTTAATTAATAGCCTTTTATAAACAAGAGTAGAGACTCTTTAGTGTATCAAGTCTAGGTGTGAATATGAATAAGTCGTTATAGTTTCTTTCTACATATTCGTCAATAACGGTCATTCCGTCTCTAAAGCTATTAACTAGTATCATTGTGTATTTTTCATTCCAAACAAATTGATTAATTCGCCATAGTTCATCTGCAAGTAGTTGAAACTTGTACTCCTCTACAAGTAATTTTAGTTGGTAAACTTTATCAGGATTCTCTATGTAACTCTTATTTCTATTTTCATAATTTAATTGAACAAATTTAACAAAGCCGTCTATATTCTCAGCCAACATCCTTGCAATTCTCATTTCGTAGTTCAACTTTACAACCCCTTAACCATCCACGACTTTTTCTTTATTTTATCACTTAATTATCATGTTGTCAGAAAATTACAAGTAAAAGTAAGTGTGACTTCTAATAAATAGTTTACTAAGTAAAGGATATTTTTAACTACAATCTTGAATAGTATAGGAGCAATACAACTGGAAAGGAGAACTTCATGATACAAATATCTGGTATGCCTTTTCAATCAAATGGATTTACAGTTGGAAGTATTGAAAACGAAATAATACAGAAAATGATCAATACTCGCGTCTTATATTCATACTCTTCTTCTAATGAACTTCTATTTGAGCTCAACCTTCGTAAAAAAATTTTAGAAAGTGCAAGGGAAATGAATAGTAGCCAAGCTGAGTTTACAACTTTTCAACATGCATATTGTAATGAAACCTATTGGCATCGAACAAATGAAGGCGGCTTTTTGTTAAAGCCTAACGTAAATCCTTCTGATGCTATTCTGGACATTTTTCAAAGTAGCTCACTATATGCCTTTGAATGTGCGACAGCTTGTATCATCATTTTTTACCATGCCGTGCTAAAGAGTATCGGAAAGCCTCTTTTCAATTCGCTATTTCAGTCTCTTTATTTATATAGCTGGCATTCTGATCCGGACCTTGGGATTAATACCTACTATGGGGAACATATCTTGCCTGGGGATGTTGTTTATTTTCGTAATCCAGATTACAACCCAACAACCTCATGGTATAGGGGAGTAAATGCGGTCACAATGAGAGGTAGATCTTTTTTCGGTCATGGTGTCGGAATAAAGAGTACTCAAGAAATGATTGGTTTTTTGAATAAATATAGACGTCCAGGTAGTGGTCAATCTGCTTACTTAACCAAATTAGTTACAAACCCTTCCTTTCAGCGTCTATTTGCAATATCCACTTTTCAAAGAGGCTCAGTTCCCAAAAAGCAATATAAAGTATGTCATCATAATAAAAGTTCAATTTCCTTTCTACACTATCTTTCTTATTACTACAAGCAGTTTAATCAATAAACCTCCATGACATTCACCCATTTTCTTTACGAATTGGGGCAATTTTCAATTAGGTGAGTATAATGTAGTGAAAATACCCTAATTCGAAAGGAAGTCTGATCATGGAGGCATATGTCAATGCAGCACCATTTATGGGTGCTAACGTAAATGCAGCACCAGTATTAGGAGCTAATGTACCACCACAACCAACAATGATGGCACCTAGTTATGGATACACTTGTCCAACACCATGTAACAATACTTTTGTACTAATTGTTGTGTTGTTTATCTTATTAATCATTGTAGGTACTTGCTACTATCCAAAATGTTAGAACAATAGATGTCGTATTTATAAAAAACACAAAAAACAAGAACATGTTAGTTTAATATGTTCTTGTTTTGCTGTTCTTTAATTAGGTTATTCTATTCTTTTGCAAAAAAGTGATGGACAAGTTATTACCTGTAAACTTTCAAGAGGTATTTCATTAACAAATTATTTACTATTTCTTTTTTATGTATAGCTTAATAAAACGTTTATACCTAGGCAAATAACTAGGGCAAATATCCATATAGTCGCATACGTTGTGAATGTATTGCAATTAGATAATGGAGGTAAACCAAGAATCAACAACATGTATAACTATATGAATCAACCAATGTATATGCAGCCTACTATGCAACCAAAACAAGTTGTAGTGGTAGAGCCATTTGTGTATGCAACAGTTATCACCCTTAAAGGAAAAAGAGCTGTAATTGAAACATCAAGAGGTAACCTATCAGGTACAGTGATAGATGTTAAACCTGATCATTTAGTACTCCAAGAACGTGATTCTACATTTTTTTTACGTTTATGTGAAGTAATTTGGATCATGCCTGAATAGAACAATATATCAAACAAGGAGAAAAAACTATGAATAATATGTTTCCTCAAGTCCAGCCTAACTATTTATTTTATAAGTATCATCGTACTTTTATTGGGACAATACTACCCATTGTGAAAAACACTAGTTATGAAGAAGGATTAATAACTTGCGAATTTAAAACACATCATTTAAACTTTTCCCTATGCTCTTGTTTTAGGTAAGGAAGTGAATTATGGAAAGTCATCTATTAGCCAATTTATATCGTTTGAGGTACATTGAAAGGTGGAGCTTAATGAGGAATGTAATGAAGGAAAACGTAGCGGAACATTCCTTTCATGTCTCTGTCTTAACACATTGTCTCTGCTCGATCGCAAATATTATATTCAATAAAGAAGTTAATACTGAAAGAGCTGTCACTTTATCTCTCTTTCATGACGTAACAGAAGTATTTACTGGTGATATACCAACACCAGTCAAGCACCATAATCGTGATATTTTAAAGAATTTTAGAGATATTGAGGAATTGGCCGCAGAGAAATTAACTAATCAAGCTCCTGAAGAATTAAGAGAGGTCTACAGAGATGTAATACAAAATCAGGCAGAGGAAGAGTTATCACGATACATAAAAGCAGCAGACCTTTTAGATGCATATTTAAAGTGTGCAACTGAATTATCCGCTGGAAACAGAGAATTTGTTGTAGCTAAAAAACAAATAGAAGAAAAGATAAACAGCCTAAATATGCCAGAAGTGGATTACTTTCTTAAGCACCTCGCACCGAGCTTTGAAAAAACGCTTGATGAAATTTCGGAGTAAGGAAGATATAATTGATATTCGTTTTAAATTTCCTTACTACCCAAAAGGACAGGTAATCACACCTGTCCTTTTGGGTTTGTACTTATTTAACTTTTGAAAGCTTTGGCACCAAATAGATTGCTAGACCACTTACAATTAAATGTAGGATATGAGCAGTTACCTTAAATTGTTCATTTAAGCTTGCCTCTGCTGTGTAAGTGTTAAATATGAAACCTATCAAGACTATAAATGAAAACCAAAGGACTGGTTTATTCATATACTTTTGAAAAAAGTAAAAAAGAATCGCTCCTATAAATAGTGAGATAAACGTTGCAAATGATATAAATACAATATAGAGTGTATCACGATTCTGTCCAACAAAAGGAGTATCATGACCAAAAAGTAAACCCATAACTAGAAACACCGCATTGGCAATTAACAGGATAAGAACACCTGCTATAATACCTGTTCTAACATAAGACATAAAATTTTTCTTGAACATTTAAATCCTCTCCCTTAACATATATCTATTTTCCATTCCTCTTGAAAATCCTTGGCATACTGTTCAAAAGTAATAGGTTTTCGCTTTAATAGCTTTTCTACATCATCTGTTGTCTTTTCAGCCGTACCTAAACTTGTTAGAAAATATAACATGGTCATTACATTTGCATATTCCTTTTGTATTCCCCTTTTTATGATTGTTCTTCGAAACTTTAGCACTCCGGGATTTTTATATTCTATCTTTCTACCTAAAGTATTTGATAGTATCGAGGCCACTTCATGATAATCAATGGATATTGCTCCTGTTAAAGTATATTTCCTTCCTAAATGACCTGATTCAGTTAAGCACACGGCAGCCACTGCAGCAATGTCTCTTGTATCAATAAAATTAGTTTTTGCATTTCGAACTGGCATAAACAACTCATTACGTACAGCAATATCTTCCCGATGGGTTGTATTTAAATTTTGCATAAAAAATCCCGGTCGTAAGAAGGTATAATTTATTCCAGAGTTAACAATCATATCTTCTATCTTTCGATGAGGTACGATTGGATTTTTCTCAACTCCCATTAAAGATACAAAAACTATTTGCTCAATACCTTTATCCTTTAGTTTATCAATAAAAGGCTTCATATCTTTCTTTGGGTTTGCAAGCTGTGGAGGGCGTATTAAAAATATCTTCCTTACTCCATCTAGTGCGTGATCATACGTTGATGGCTTTAAAAAATCGAATTCAACTATGGCGACATCATATTTCGAAAACACTTCTTTCTCTTTATTAGCATTTCGTACAGCAACACGAACACTTTCCTTCATTGCAGTAAGCTCTTTCACAACATAATATCCAATATTTCCTGTTGCACCGGTAACTAGTATAGCTGGTTTCATAGTGAAGACTTCCCTTCTATATATGATAAAACCTAAAATAATAGACCAGTCTATATAATGTTATGTTTATGAAAAGGCTATACGTTCTAATCTGTATAGCCTTTTTATTATGACAATAACTTAGGGATATAACGAGCAACCTTCCTTAACGGATCACTATTCTGTTTTAGTAGTACATTAATAAAAGCACCCTCGATCAATGCATTAATCACTAAACTAACTTCTATTGCTTCCTCATTATTATATCCACCTGAAATTAATTTCTCGGCAAAAACGTTATGCCACAATTCATAGGAGTTCAGACAAGATTGCCTTAGAACTTCACTCATATGAGCTGTTTCAAGTGCTACAGCAGCAACTGGAAGACCTTGTTTGACATCACTTTTTTCGTAATCATCAGCTAAATTGTAAATAAAAGTTTGTATAGCTGTAATAGGATCGTCGCTGCACTGTAATCCTTCTCTAATACGATTTGCAACAAGAATCGAAGTGCTCTCTACTGCCTCACTAGCCAGCTGCTCCTTTCCCTCAGGAAAGTAATGATACAATGAGCCTTTAGGTGCACCACTTTCTTTTGTAATCTGATTTAAACCTGTTGCATGATAACCTTGTGTTTGAAACAAGAATGACGACGTTTCTATGATTTTATCCTTAGATGATTTTTTAGTACTCATAAGACTTCACCTCAAATTATAACAACTGGTCTATATATAAATTATCACGTAATCTTACTCCTGTCACGTGGAGACTTTGTGAATGTTACTAAACAGTATAAATAGATAGAAGCTCTTGATGAATACTTGGATGAGCAGCTAATATACTGCCATTTTCTTCAAATGAAACAGATTTTCCATCCAACCTCGTAATGACTCCACCTGCTTCTTTTAAAACAATTACTCCTCCAGCATAATCCCATGCACTTAACATTGGTGCAACATACGCACTAAGAGTACCCTTGGCAATTTCACATAAACTAATAGCTGCGCCCCCAACTAAGCGAAGGCCTCTTGTGTTTTTATAGATATGTAACAGACTTGGATGGATTGCATCCTTCTTTCTTGTATCTTCCCAAAACATTGTTGATGAAACAAGGGCTTCTTTGAACATCATCGGCTTATCTAGACTTAACTTCTCACCATTCACATATGCCCCATTATCTTTTTCTGCAAAGTATAACTCATTCGTTGAAGGATTATAGACGACTCCAATTACTCCTATCCCTTTATGAACAATCCCCACAGAAATGCCGTAATACGGGAAGTTATGTATAAAATTCGTTGTTCCATCTATCGGATCGATAATCCACTGTGTGTCAAAGTGAGAATCATTGCTCTCAAAAACGCCTTCTTCACCAACGATTCCATGACTAGGGTATCTCTCTACTATTTTGTCCACTAAAAACCTCTCAACTGCACTATCAACTACTGTCACTAAATCCGCATGGTCCCTTTTTTCCTCAAAGTCTAAAGGGTCGTTTCTTAACTTTAACAGCAATTGACCCGCTTCACTTACGATTTCCGATGCAAATTGACCAAGTTCCTTACTATCTAAATCCATGAACACTAGCCTCCCTTTGTCTTCTTTCTATAACAATACTACAATGATACAAGGATTCACAATCGACAAGTACGTGGCATTTGTCGACTAAGAATATATCCCCACACATTAACCATTCGACATTTGCCTCGCATTTGTCGAAAATAAAAAAGACAAGGAATTCTCTCCCTTGTCCGATTACTTCCCCTTCAACTGTTCAAAAAAACGACCAATATTAATCACACCAACATTTTTATATTTACCTAAAATCACTAGTTCCATAGGCAATTGCTCGACTTTATAGATTTGTTCCTCATTAAGCTGTTTGATAAGGCTTGGAACTCCTTTAAATTCTATCGTTGTTAATGGGACTTGCTTAAGTTCCTCGGTAAGGATAATATGTTCGTCCTTATAAAATAGAAACAGTTCCCCTTGACGCTGCAGTTTAATTTTTCTACGAATCTTTTCTTCCTCGATAAAGACCTTTAATTCATTGAATAATTGTTCATCGTTCTTATCATTAAAGCGTTTCACATGGGTATAGAGACCTTCTAGATTACTAGGAAGTTCACTCATGATTCGAGCCTGTTGCTCTGCTCCAAGACGAATTAAAAACGTCTCTGATTTTTCAAATCGCTGTGGAAGTAAGAATGCGTCACGTAAAAAGTAAGGCACATTCAATGTTTCACCTTTATAGGAAATTGTTCTAATTTTTGTAAATCCAGGTTCTTCAAGTGTTACCTGCTCTTCTGTCGTAGTTGCTGCCACTTCACCTTCAGATGAATCTGAATTCGTTTCCTTTTGCATTGAAGCTATCAGTAATTGTTCTAGTGTTTTTAAACGAACTTCTAGTTCACTAATGTCATAGGTTTGTTCTTTGAATGCAGATGGATCTTGGTAATCAGGTACTTTTATTGAAAGAGGTGCATATACCTCAATGTACCACTTCACCACTTTATATAACTCTTCCCAAGATAATAGTGCTTCTGAGTAGCGAAACATTCTCGCATCATGTGAGGCTTGATTACCTACTTTTCTAATATTGTGTAATGCATCACGAATATCTGCTGTTAAAATACCCTCATTTTCTAAAAGATGAAGTCGATCTTTTAACGTAATTGTAGGATGTTCTTTCATATTTTCATAGGCCATCACGTTGATTAAGATATTTTCAACAAACACTCTAGCATGAGTTAACATTGTTCTTGGACTCGAAAAGATACTAGATTCTAGCTCCCTTGCAAGAAAGGCTAGTTCTTTTGATAGTGGTTCAAGAAACTGATAAAAATAAGGTGTATTCTTCATGTATGGTTCCTCCGAGGACGTTAGTCAAGTAGATACCTATTTTACCATACAGTCTCGTAAGTCGTATCCTTATAAAATCTGTTAATTTGTGGTTTATATTTTAACTAGTAAACTCCGTAATTCTTCTTCAGAATAATATTCTTCTATTCCAGGCTTAGATATAAAATAATTGTAAATTTCCTCATTAGAATAATTTTTTTTCAATCCTTTAATAATCGTACTTAAATAGGCATGTGAAGGCTTGTTTAGTTCAACTTGATTCATATCCCAAGGAGCTGTAAACGTAAAGACTGGATATCCTTTACTTTCGCCTAAGTATAGAATGGTTCCATACCAAGAATTGCGAAGAGTTTTAATACCTTTGGCTTTTATTTCCCTAAGGTCTATATCTAGCTCAATTCCACTATTTTCTTGCTTCACTACATCAAAAAATTGTTCCGTGGTAATTAGATATTTTTTACTATATGTAAGGTCTTTACTTTTATTGTGCCCTATGAAAGCGACACCTTGGTTGTTCCATCTTCCTGCTTCCTTTGCAAAATAAAGTGGATGATTAATAATAAAAGTGTCTTCGTCAATTGGAAGTGAATGATCCCTACACCCTACTTCTATCTCGGACGACCCTATTGGTTGTCCTCCCTTTATATAACATAAAAAACGGTCTACATTTATGTTCGAACCATAGCTTGCATACCAGACATACTCTTTTTTAATATTCATTTCTATTTCCCCTCTTTCCGGATAACTTATATAAAAACACCTACTTATGTGTATTAGTAGGTGTAAAAGTTGATAGGATTTAACTGTATGAATAAAATTTATTCAATACCTTCCATAAACAATTCAGCTGTCTGAATAAAAGTTTCTTCATCAGGTTCAAAAAGGTTATGATCATGGCCTATAAATACCTCTACCTGGGCATGTGGGATTTTTTCTTGGTATTTTTTAACATCGTCTTCCGTTAAAACAGCACCTAATTTCCCGCCCCGAATAATAAGGACTGGGCACATAATCTTACTTAACTCATCCCAAAATGGTACAAGATAAGACTCTTGTTGTAGCCCATGTAAAGCATCTCTACTCATTCTTTGCTTTAACGCTTTACCTCTCCAAGGTGGTAATGAAGAAAAAAAGTACACCCATCCATCAGGGAGTTGTGTATGCAAGGCTGGATAATCCCCTATGATGAGACCTTTTAGCGCTTTTGTATTTTTTAGCGCATATCCAATTGCATAGGAAACCCCTCTCGAAAAGCCCATTAAAACATACTCATTTAGATGAAGGTGAGTAATCACTGAATCTATATCTCCAATGTGGTCTTCAAGAGTGTACCCAGTCTTAGGAGAATCACTCTTGCCACGACCTCTTAGTGTAATAACAACACAATGTCTAGGAGCCAGCTTATCTAGGACTGTTAAATAGTCTTCTGCAGATTCCGAAAGACCTGGAACAATAACCAGTGGTGTGGATTCTTTTAGATGACTGTTTACCTCTATGTAATGGATTTTTGTCCCTTCATGATCTACCCAGTATTCACTGTACATAGCTACACTTCCTTACAATGTAAAACTTATATTTTTTCTTCTTCTTTCTGCTCGTTCTTTTCTAATAGCTTCTTCAATCGATCTAAATGATCTGAATCCTCTGTTTTAATAATACGTTCAAACATTGGTTTGAAAAAGAAGCTTTTGATCCCCTTCGAACGAAGAATTCCATTAAACTGTACGGTTGTCCCTTCTCCACTCGGTTTTAATGTGTAATGGTACTCAACAGTATAGCCATTGACTTCATTTTTGAAGGCATATGTACTATTGAGTGTGTGGGCTAACACGGTTAATGTACTAGTAATTTCTCTTCCTCTTATCTCTTTAACCTCTTTGATTTGTGTTCCTACTTGTACCGGTCCTTCTGTTACTTTTTCTGTTTTAACAACATAATCGTATATTCCTGGTGCATTTTTAGGGTCAGTCATAAACTCGAATACCTTTTCTAAAGGTGCATCAATTGTTGTTACAAGTTTAAATGCCATTACATTCTCTCCTTGAATTTATACTACTGCTTTTTATATGATAATACCTTTGAACCACTATAAAGGCAAAATTCTTTCTACAATTCCTGAATAATAGATTTAACCGTATGTATTGGTGAGTTTTCAAAAAAGGAAGCATACTGAATCTGTCCGTTTTTCGGAAACATGTCTTTACGAATCTTATTTACTGATTTACCTTTCAGAAAAGCTTGTATAACCTCTTCTTGAAGACTTAATAGATAGTCTCGTTTCTGCTCTAAAAGTTTGCGTCCACCTTGAATATAACCTCGATGTGAGCAATACACATCCTTAAAGCGGTACTTTAATGTCTTATCTATAGAACGAATGATTTCAGGAACTGATTCAAAAGAAAAATTAGACGTCGGAGCATGATGCAAATACAGATCTCCTGTAAAACAGATGCCCTTCTCTTCATCAATCAAAACAATATGATCCTCTGCATGACCAGGAGTATGAACAATGTTAAAAAGATGTGATGAAGTTTGTATATAAGAATTCTTTAAAGCCTGTGGGTGAAAGGGCTTGCGATTGTGCCAGACTACTGCTCTATACAATGGTAGTTTCGTAGCTTTTTCACAATGCTTTACTCCAAGCGGATGAATCCACTGTGGAATATTGCAATACTTCTCAATCCACGGACTATTCCCTGTATGATCTTCATGATGGTGAGTATGGATGACTTGCTTTATCGTGACTTCTTTAAAAATCCTGCGCACTTCCTGACTAGCACTACTAGGTCCGGTATCGAGTAGAATGTCATCAATTTGAAAAAGGTACACCCGCATCTTAGTACCTATGTTGTTAGTGGTTAGTTTAAAAGCTTGAATCACAACATTTCATCTTCTTTCTATTAACTAGTTAGTTAAAAGTGTACTACAAATCATTTCTATTTTGTTACTAATTTCTATATCTACATAATAAAAAAACGGACAGCATCTAGTACTGTCCACCAATTTCACGTTATAGGTCCTATTATTTCTTTTTCTGGAAAAGTTAGTACGCATTTTGTTCCCTTACCAACTTCACTATTAATCTCAATTTTCCCATCCATCTTTTTGATGATAGCAAAGGAAACCATTGTTCCAAGTCCGGTTCCTTTTTCCTTTGAAGAATAAAATGGTGTCCCGAGCCTATTTAATTGTTGAGGTGACATCCCCACACCATTATCACAAATAGAAATTGCATTGGTTTTACTTAGTTTACTCAATTCAATTTCAAGTATACCGCCTTCTTGCATAGCCTCGATGCCATTTTTACAAAGATTAATTAGTGCTTGCCTCAGCTTGTTCCTATCTCCAACAATGTACATATCTCTTTCATCTGTTGAGCTTGTTTTTATACCTATGTTATTAAAACTTGCGTAGGTAAATAGTACATTAGAAAGATAACGAAGTTCTTCCTGTAGGTTTATAGTCTCTACCTCGTCCATTGTGGGCTTTGCAAGTGCTAGATAATCACTAATGATTAGGTCTGCTCGATTCAATTCTTCTAGACAGATTTGTTTGAATTCTTCCTTTTTGCTTTTATCTAAATGGTCTTCAGCAAATAGCTGAATGAACCCTTTCACCGTTGTCAATGGGTTTCGAATTTCGTGAGCTACAGAGGCTGCCATTTCACTTACCATTTTTAATTTTTCACTTTTATATATTTCTTCCTCCATATAATAATAATGATTTAATTTTTCTAGCAAATACACACATAAACCAATAATTACCCCTTGGACGATATACGTTTGAAGTGTTTGTCTAAGACTACTAAATAACAAGTCTAATTGATCTGTAAAAGAAAGATAAAATGAAAAAGTTAGTATTTTCATTAAGGTACATAAAACAACAGCAATGGTTATTTTTTGATAAACATTAATCGAATTAAATCTCTTTAGTGTCCAAAGTACAATAAGGATCGTTGGTAGCAATGAAATTGCATATAACAATGAATTTGGATTACCTAGGATAAATCGGTAAATAACGAGTACACCAAATAAAACAGCAGAAACGACCGGTCCACCATAAAGGGACCCAACAATCACAGGGATTGACCGAAAATCATATGTCAGTCCGTTGACGTTGATCGGTAATGTCATAACAATTATTATAATGACAGAAAAAAGAACGGTTAGTAAAAAACGATAAAGTAAGACTCTATGTTTGATTTTATAAATGTATGGGTAGAAAACCAATGGTGAAAAGATAAAGAAAATGTTCAAAATAAAATCCTTAAAAATCGTAACCATCATTTTCCTCCACTATGCTGTATAATTATACTAATGTTGAGAATTGATTTCATCTCATAAACATAATTATTCGACAACATTTTCATAATCCCTTCATAGCGGAAAAAAAGTAAACTCAAAACTTTCTTTCCAGATACCCATATGTACAAATATGGCAATTTTTATTATCTTTTCCCTTACACTGCTCACAAATATGAAATCCGCATCGATCACAAACATACCAAATAATTCCCCTCGGATATTCATCCTTACAACTTTGACACGGAATATACGTTATCATTCTTCCAACCCCCATTATAAAAGTTTAGTATCTTACCTAATATTTATACACGGAGGTTAGTTTTTAGACATTCTTCTGTCTGTTACTGAATTATTTTTTCAGGACATTTTTGAAATTTTAGGAAACTTAATGGTTGCTAATTCGTCTACTATAATGGAGGTGGGTTAAAGTGACTTGGAACGCATTCTTATTTGGGGCTATAGCCGGAATTCTTTCATTTATTTTTATCGGTGGGGTAAGTGAATTGATAATAACTAATATTCTATTAGGTTTTATCGCGGGTAAAGTAATGGATAAAAAATAAAGAAACTATACATACCAAAAACCGCATAGACAGCTCTATGCGGATACTACTTTTAAACGTACTTACTCCCCTCTCGGATACTTAATTTAGCTAAGGGATTGTTTGCTATAAATTCTCTTACAGAAGTAGGGTTTGTCTTAGAGTATTCTCTTAATGCCCAGCCAATAGCCTTTTGAATAAAGAATTCCTTGCTATCGGCATTTAGTAAAATAAATCGATAAAGTCTTGCATCATCTGTCTCGACCTTAAAACGAAGCTGATATAAAATCGCTGTTCGACGAAGCCATAAATGGTCACTAGTTGCCCAACCTTCAATGGATTCTTCTATTATTTCAGGGTAATCTTTGGCAATCTGTCCAACAGGATGAGCTGCCAAAGTATCTACAGTGTCCCACCATGATTTAGTCATGATAAGTTTTTTCATAAGCAACAAATGAGTAGAGTTTACTTTCTTTAAGGATTTATTTATATAGTCTAATGCAGCATATTGATACTCTCTCTCATCCATTTCCCATAATAGTTCAACAAGAGTAGGCTTAAACTCGTCCTTTAAAATGCTCGTTTCTGTATAGAATTTTCTCATCAAATCTCTTCTTAATGGAGTTTTAATTCCGAGAAAGGGAAAATGACTTTTCATATACTTCTTCATCGGAATAGAATTTTCCTCATTACGCTTCTCTTCAAATAAAGTGACAAGGTATCTTAGTTCATTCATTATTTTTCCTCTATTCGTGCTTTTTCTCTCAACTCAATCTTAGAAAACCACTTTTTATCATCCACTAAAACCTTCAACCTCTTCCACACTAGGCAACGCTGAAATCGCCCCAACCTTTGTACAAACCAATGCCCCAACACGGTTACTAAAGGTCACTATTTCTTTCATACGGTTAAAATTAGATAATAATTCAATCGGAGTCTCTTCAATAGAAAGTTGATAAAGAACTGCACCAACAAAAGCATCCCCTGCTCCAGTTGAATCAATGCTCTTAACCTGGATACTCGGTACCGTTTCATGTTTTACCATATTTGATACGAAAGTTCCCTCTTTCCCTAATGTAACTGCAACTACCTTTGCACCTAATTCATGAAGGCTTTGAACAGCTTTTTCTATCCCATTAAGTCCAGTTATAATCTGTAGTTCCTCTAGACTAACCTTAACAAAGTCTGCTAATGAGATTCCCTCTTTTGCGCTAGAGATAAAGGCTTCTTTTGAACCTTTCCAGAGGTCTTGCCGAAAGTTCGGATCAAATGTTACAAGTTTCCCAGTCGATTTTGCCTGTTTCATAAGATTCAAGTAGGTAGACTTAAAAGGGGCGCCAAGAAGAGCTGTTGCTGACCCAAAATGAAAAATCGAAAATTCATCCAGCCTTAATCCATCAATGTCTTCCTTTGTCATATAAGCATCTGCACCACGATTAAAAACAAAATCACGTTCTCCATCTTCCTTACGAGAGACAAAGGCTAGGGTAGTCGAATGCTTTTCATCATAAACAATCATTGATGTATCAATACCCAAGTCATCTAATGTCTTCTTTAGAAAGTAGCCGAAAGGGTCTTTACCAACCTTACCGCTAAATACCGCATTGCCTCCCAGCTTTACGATTGCAGCACAAACATTTGCAGGTGCACCACCTGCTTGTTTTTCAAAGGTGCGACCTTCAATTAGATCAACATTTACATCCGTACAGAAAAAATCAATTAAAAGTTCACCTACACACAATACTTTCTGATTTGAACTCATTCACCTATACCTCTCCTCTTCTTAAAATGCACCTGCAACCGTCCATTTTTCTACTTTTAGTAACTCAACTTCCCCTTCACTAAAGAACTGAATTCCTTTCGATTCTTCATCTGGGTAGATTCGACCTGTCATTACTTTTTCACCTTCATTTATAAATAGCTCAACAGAAGAAGAATCAAGAAATAAATGTAGGTGTAGTTTGTTGTCAATTAATTCGACGGGAGCTTGACGAATCCCTTTAGGACCAGCACCTGAATTGTCTCGATTAAAGGTGATCATCTTTGTTCTAGTGTCATAATACAAAACTGTTTCTTCGCCTAGGTCTTCGTTTACCCTTACCTTTAATCCAAACTGTGTTGCATTTTTTGCATCAATTGTTACTTTTAATTCTACGAAACTTCCATCCACCCTCGGCAGTTCTTCTATACCATTTACATGAATATTTTCATAAGCAACCTCGTCTTGACGCAGCGATTCCAATTCAGGTACTGGATGACACCGAATTGTTCCATTTTCAAGTGTCATTACTCTTGGCAAGGTAATCGCACCTGCCCATTCATGCTTCTGTTCAGGCATTTCACTTTCCCACATATTCATCCAAGCGAGTACAATTTGACGTCCTCGCTCGTCAACGGTTGTTTGTGGTGCATACACATCAAAACCATAATCTAGTAATTGAAAAGGACCATGCTCTAGTATCCCTGTATCATAATTTAGTTTTCCAACCACATATCCTGATTGGTGAAGATTTTGATACATATATCCCTCTGGTGCCATTCCTTGAGGAGACATTAGAAGTATGTCTTGTCCATCTATGTTAAAGATATCTGGGCACTCCCACATATAACCAAAGTTCCCTGTCCCAGTAGCAGCCACATTCATAAATTCCCAATCCACTAAATCTTTTGAACGGTAAAGTAAAATTTGACCAATATTCTGATTGGTTTTAGAGCCTAGTACGCAATAATAGTATTCTCCTTTTTCCCATACTTTAGGGTCTCTAAAGTGAAAAGGATGAATGTTGCCTTCAGGAGCAGTCGAGATAACAGGGTTATGTTTATCTTTTGTAAAATGAACCCCATCTTCACTAGAAGCTATACATTGCACTTGTTTTAATTGGTGGTCATGATCATCACCGGTCCACACATTCCCTGTATACATAAGATACAATTTATCAACGATTCTAATGGCACTTCCTGAGAAGCAACCATCTTGGTCATAATCTTCACTTGGAGCAAGCGCGATTGGAAGATGCTCCCACCTTGTCAAATCTCTGCTTTTAACATGCCCCCAATACATAGGTCCCCAATGAGGTGAAAATGGATGATGCTGATAAAATAAATGATACTCACCATTATAAAAACTAAACCCATTTGGATCATTCATCCATCCAGATTGGGGAGCAACGTGATAGGCAGGATACCACTTAGTCTTACGAATTTCTTCATGCTTTGCTTTAAGTACTTGCTCTGCTTGATTGATTTTTTCACCATGGTTCATGTAGCTACGCCCTTTCTCCATAATTTACCGTAATTCCTTATTTATAGATATATTCCCACCCTTATTAATCCCATTATTAGAAATAATATCCTGTATAACTGGTGTGCACTCACTTTAAAACAAAACACATGGATTTATCCATGTGTTCCTAATTACTATATTACTTATTCCACACTCTTCAAAAAGCCACCTATCACTCTTACATACTCTTCACGTTCTTCGATATATGGCATATGTGCACTTTGTTCGAAAATATGAAACTTTCCTTTTGGTGTTAAAGAACTAAAGTACTCTGTCGATTTAGGTGTAGCTTCGTCATATCTTCCACATGTATAAAGAGTTGGCACAGCTATGTCTTTTAACTCTTTTGTACAATCAAAATCCTTTAAGTTACCAGTCACATGAAACTCAGATGGTCCCCACATGATGTTATACACCTCAGGATTCTTAAAGTGTGCACCTTGTTTTAGAAACTCTGGGAATGGATCCAGACGGCATACGAAGTGTTGATTAAAAATCTTCGTAGCTTCCTTATATTCTTCTGAATCCGTTGTTTCATTTTCTTCACATCTAGTTAATGTTTCTTGAACTTCTGGCGGTAATAGATTTCGGTTTTCCTCCTGGTCCTCTGCCCATAACGGTGCACTTAAACACGGACTAGAGAAAATGATGCTCTTTACTCCCTCAGGCTTTTGTAAATAGTAAGCTGCAGCTAAAGTTGTCCCCCAAGAATGTCCTAATATATGAAATTCTTCTAAATTCAATGCTTTTCGGATTTGACCTAATTCCTCGACAAAACGGTCCAACGTCCATAATGAAGGATCTGTTGGGCGATCAGATTTCCCACAACCTAATTGATCATAGAAAATCACAGGTCGACCTTCTGCAAGAATTCTTAATCCTTGTAGGGAGTAATGCGAAGAACCTGGCCCCCCATGTAAAACAATTACTGGTGTATTCCCAGTACCATTGTCATGAAGTTGATAAAATACCTTGCCGCCTGTTACTTCAATCATGCCTTCTCTTAAATTCATAGTAGCTCCCCCTTTTTATATATGGAGACATTGTACCATTTTTCTAAAGTAACAGTAGAGTTTTGTATTCTTTATACCCAAAAAATAAACTTTTGTTATTCATTGAGGAATAACTTACCACCTTCTAAAGAATGCTAAACATAAGGGGGTGTATCTATGAGTGAGTTTCCAGATGACCAAAGTTCTGGCCAAGGAGATTACGGAGAAACTGAAAATAGTGCAATTAATCCAATGGACACTATGTATCCAACAGTTGATCACATTATTAATGAGTTTCAGGATTGTGGTGATTTAGTTCATAGAACATACCCTCACAATCAAGTTCATGTTTTTTATTTTGATCATTTAGTCGATTATAAAAAACTAAAACAGTCTGTATTAATGCCATGCTCAACATTTTCATTTGACCAACTTCAAACAATGTTAACAGAGAGGCAATACGCACCCGTTGCTGAGTCTAAAAAAGCCATAACAGAGATTTTAGATGGTAAAGCCTTACTTTTTTTGAATAAGGATGCTTATATTATAGACATTTATGGACCTAAGGAAAGAGCCATTGTTCAATCTGAAACGGAGACCGTTATTACTGGACCACATGATGCATTTGTTGAGGGCAGCGGGACAAACCTTTCAATATTACGTAGAAGAGTAAAAAGTTCACACCTGAAAGTCCTAAAGTTTACAGTAGGCGAGATTGCGAAAACAGATGTGTATCTTCTCTATATAAAAGATTTAGCTAATCCAGATTTAATTCATCAGGTTATCGGGAGAATAAAAGCGGTTGAACTTGATGCTGTACATGATACAAATATGTTTGTTCAGATGATTGATGAGAATCCTAATTCGATTTTTCCCCAATATCTGACCACAGAAAGACCTGATACGATTGCATCTAAATTAGTTTCAGGCCGTATTGTTGGAATTGTAGATGGTAGTCCATCGGTCTTTATTGCACCAACAAGCTTTTTTGAATTTTTTGCTTCCCCTGATGATTACTATCAAAGATGGTGGCTAGGATCTTTTATTCGTTTATTACGTTTTTTCGCATTTATTATTACTATACTATTTACAGCATTATATGTATCTGCAACTACCTATCATTATGAAATCATACCCGATACTTTATTAATTTCATTAGCTGAATCCCGGAGTAGAGTTCCTTTCCCTCCTATTTATGAAGCTCTTCTCTTAGAAGTCACAATCGAATTATTAAGGGAGGCAGGTGCAAGATTGCCGACGAAGATTGGACAAACAATCGGTATCGTTGGCGGGATTGTTATTGGGCAGGCAGCCGTTGATGCTGGCTTCACTTCCAATATTTTAATCATTGCAGTTGCAATATCTGCCATCGCTTCATTTGTAATTCCAAGTTATATTATGAGTGCTTCTATCCGTTTAATTCGATTTGGATTCATCCTCTTAGCTGGTCTATGGGGGAATTTTGGAATTGTTGTTGGAATTGCTTTTTTAATCATTCACCTTAGTGGTGTAACGAACGTGGGAACTTCTTATGTAACCCCTATTGCTCCATTTTATAAAAAAGAATGGTTGGACACATTCGTACGTGGTCCATTATGGGCCTTACGAAAACGTCCTGTATTATCAAAATCAGATAACCCTAATAGGAACAAGATGAGGAGATAAAGGTATGCTCAACCCTGTTAAAGAGTCATTAGATAGCTTTCATATCATTCTTCTAACATACCAAATCCAATCTGGAGTTGTGCTGTTTAGCTTGCCTGGACTACTAGCAGAACACTTTGGTACAAATGGTTGGATCATTACTTTATTTCTTTCCAGTATAGTTATGGTAAATATCTTTGTTATTTCTTTAGCCTACAAATACAGTAAAGGTACTTCTATTTGGGTGGTACTAGAAGATACTTTTTCAAAAATTATATTATATCCCTTTTATTTAGGTCTTGCTGTTGTATGGTCAATTCTTGGATGTATGGTTGGTAAAAAATACATTCTACTTTTTCAGATGCTCTCATTTCCGACAACTAATCCGATGATGTTTAAAGTTGCTATGGATGTACTGGCTTTTCTCTTATTAATAAAAGGGCTATACAATATCTCCAAGTCTGCTACGATTATTTTCATTCTTACGGTATGGATTGTATTTTTAGAGGTATTCCATATACCCGAAATTGAACTCTCCCGCTATACTACCTTTTTCCTCCAAGGTGGAACAGATTGGGTTAAAGGACTTCTTGATGGATATAGTGCATTCTTAGGATATGAACTGGCCATTCTATTTTTTCCTTATGTCACAAAGGAATCAAAACTAATTCGCTCAGTGTATATAGGAAACCTAGTTACAACCTTCGTCTACCTCACTGTTATGATTGTATGTTTTGGTTTTTATAGCTATCAACAGCTGGCACATATGTTATATCCCGTGCTCGATTTATTAGCCTTTATTCAACTTCCCTTTATGGCTAGAATTGAAAACATTTTATTTACAACATTTTTCCTTAAAACACTTGTGACTACCGTATTATATTTTTGGGCTGCTCAGCAAGCCTTAAAGCGTATTTTTAAAAAATCAAATGAGAAAATGATTAGTTTAGGTATCATTATTTTCACCTTTATAATCGCATTTTTCCCGAGAGTTATCACAGAGGTTGATTTATGGTTAACTAACCTTGCGTACATTGAAACAGTGATTGCATTTGTATTACCTCTAATAGTACTTTCGGCTTTATTTATTCAGAAACTGAAGAGGAAAGGTAAGGATGTCAGTGTATAGATTCTTTTTCCTCGTGTTTATTATATTTCTTACTGGATGTTCAGACCAACACATTCTTGAAGATTTAGGGATGATTCATACCGTAACCTATGATCTTGCAGATAATAGTGAAAAGTACTCAAAGAACCCAATGTTGAAGGTGTCTGTATCAATACCAGTTACCTCAGAGAGGGTAAAAGAAGACCGAGAACTTTTAGTAACAACAGCTGCTAGTAGCAAGGATGCACGGAGTAAATTTGCAGCAATGACAAACCGTCAGATTGTGAGTGGTCAATTACAAAATTCACTCTTTGGTGAAGCACTTGCAAAGGGAGGATTATGGCCACATATTGATACGTTAGTCAGAGATCCAGCAATAGGCCAAACTGTCAGGCTTATCATAGCAAACGAAGATGCATATGAAGTTGTTAAAAAGCATTATAAAGCAAGACCAAGAACCGGGGATTATATAAGTGATCTCTTGGAGCAATCTGTCAATGGCAACGCAATACCCAGGGTAACTGTATATCACTTTACTAGGGATTATTTCGATGATGGCATTGATCCTGTTATGCCCATGTTAAAAAACGAGGGAGAAAATATTGTAATAGCTGGTATCGCCCTCTTCCAAGATGATAAATATATCACAAAAATCAGTCCTGACAAAGGTTCACTGTTTGTCCTCTCATATAAAGATATAAGTGGAGGCAATTTGAATATAAAATTAAACGAAGGTGAAGAAAACCAAGAATTAGTTATGCTCACCGCTGTCATAGGCAAACGAAAAATCCGAGCAAAAAAAATACAGGATAGACATTATGAGGTAAACTTAACCCTTGAAGTTGAAGGATCCGTTTTAGAGTATATTGGTGACAAAACCATTTCCGACGACAAAGATAGAGCAAAACTTGAAGAAGATTTATCATACTATGTTAAAACTGAAGTAGAAAAATTAATTGCTTCTATGCAAGAAAATAAAGTGGATAGCATTGGGGTTGGTAAATTTGTTCGAAATGCTATTACTTACGAAGAATGGAAAAGTCTCGATTGGCACGAGGTTTTCCCTACAGTAACAGTAAATACAGAAGCAAAAGTTGTCATTAAGGAAATTGGCAAGTTTAAATAACTTTAAGACGAACAGTTTGAGTGCTGTTCGTTTTTTTATATTCTTCTCCCCTCATTCCAACTATTCATTGTAAAATGAAGAAAATGAAAAAAATGTAAATTATTTTCACTAAAAGTGAAAATAAATCGTAACCTTATTCGTCTTGTAAGTAAGCGCTGGAGGGGGATGTATGAAAAATCATCAACTAGTTGAAGAGTGGTTTATTGAGTATAGCGAGGCAATCTATAACTACTTGGTTTACTATACAGGAAGCCGGGAGATGGAAGATCTTGTTCAGGAAGTGTTTATAAAAGCTATAAAAATGAAACATAAAGAACACATTGATAATCCGAAGACATGGTTATTTTCCATTGCTAGAAATGTAGCGATTGATCACTATCGCCGTTTACGCATTATTAAATGGGTGCCAGAACAGATATTACTAAAGATATCTTCATTAGAAAAAACACCAGTTGAGATCGCCTTGCAAAATGAAGAAGCAGCTTCTGTCCACCATGCACTTCAACAGTTAAAGCCTACCTATAGAGATGTTATGATTCTTCGCTGGATCCAAGATCTATCTGTCGAAGAAACAGCTGAAATATTAGGCTGGACTGAATCAAAGGTAAAAACTACCTATTACCGTGCATTCCAAAAGTTAAAAGAAGTTCTTCATACGAAATTTGAGGTGATGAAACATGAAATCGAATTACGACTTTAATACTGATTTTACAAAGCCTCCTCTTTATAAAATGGATCCAACCAAGCAAAAACAAATCCATGAAACGATTAAGAAGGCTGAAAAAGAGTGGAACTATAGGCAACGAAAGACAAAACAGTTTAGATTTGCCCTTAAAGCTTTTGCTATTTCCTCTGTCTTACTCTTTCTATTATCGTCACTGTTCACTGGAAAATTACAGGATTATGCTACTGGTGTAGTAGATTACTTCCAACAGAATATAGTACTAGATCAAGTTCAACAAACCTATGATTTTAAAATTCAAAATGGAGTAGATTTTAAACGTGAATGGATGAAAGGATCGAACTATGCCGTAGCTACTTTTGAAGGCTCAACATTTGAATTTTATGGTGGCGTTACCCTAGATGAAAAAATAAATGGAGCACTAGAAGTGGTTATCACGTCTCCTGATGGTGAAGTAAAGAATATTCGCTACTTATTCGAGCAAAAGTCAGCTGTTAAAGTGAAAACCATAAGAGACAATAATATCATACTTACTCTAGCTCCTGATGGAAATTCTAGATACTATAACCTGTTGACTCGTAGAGTTATTACAAATAACTAGTTAAAAGGAGGTTTAGGAAGTGAAGATTGCTTTTCAGATTACAAAATTAGTCGTCATCTATTTTTTCGTTGTGGTTGCACTACTGTTAGTTGCAATGTTTCCACGACAAACGAATATAGTTGAAGTCAATGAATTTCAGGTTAAATATCATTTTTCTATCGTAGATTATACACACCATATGTATAGTTATTTAACCGAGAGATTGACAACCTTCAATCTAGGTCAGACTTTTACAAAAGCATCCGTCTTTGATGAAGCAACTTTCTTCCTTGGAAAAAGTTTTACAGTTATATTCATAGCCTTATTACTTACTATCATCTGTAGTTCACTCTTGCTATTTTTCATTCAAAAAAAGGAAATAAAGAGTTTACTAGATAAAGCTGTTTGTAAAATTCCTACTTGGATTCAAGTCCCAAACTTCTTAGTTTATATTGTACTTCTCTCATTGTTCCCAGTTTTCTTTCAAGAACCTTCTATACTCCAAATTGGCATTCTAGTATCCCTTTTCCCCTCCATTTATATCATTCGAAAGGGTTATCTACAGGGATTTAAATCGCTACTTATAAAATTTCACATCATAGTCCTTTTAATCATTGGAAATCTTTTTATCATTGAATGGCTCTCAGCATATAACGGTGCGGCCTTTCATGTCTTTGAACTGATTGATCATAGCACTGGTAAATTCACTAGGGCCTCTAGTACGTACGAATATGAATTAATTATTGCTATTTTACTAGGATTTGTCTTATTTTTTCTGTTATCACAATGGGTATCCTACTTTGCTTCAAAAAACCATTCTACACAACCTTGGTATAAGCTGTTTATTAAACAATGGATTGTTGTAATTGGCATAGTTGCACTAATTCTCATACCACGTGCAGCAAGTTGGGATTATATAAATAACCCTTATATTTTTTCGGGAGATCTGTATAAAGAAAATATTGTTGCCCTTCTTACAAATCTCAAAGACCACCAATCTTTAGGTGAAACAAAAAATGGTTTTCCAATAGAATCAGAGATTGGAAGATATTTTGGTAGAAGTATGAAAATAATTATAAGTGCCTTTATCATTAGTTTGTTCTTCGGTGTACTTAAAGGCTTATTAGATTATCAATACCAAAATCGCTGGTTTTCATTTGTTGGTAGAGGATCTACTTGGCTTACCTCTTCCTTACCTGATTTTTTGCTTATCATTCTAATACAATGGTTTATCATCTATAACTTGCGGTTGCTGGATATTTTCGGACACGAGCATTGGTACAATTTTATCCTACCATCATTATTAGTCTCTATACATCCAATCATGTACTTAGCGAATGTGACAAGAAATGCTTGTGAAGAACAAGCTGGAGAACAATATGTACTCGTTGCCTATTCAAAGGGATTAACAAGGGCCCGGGTAATTTATAAACATATATTCAAGAATACGATTGGTGTCATTTGCAATCACATCTCTTCTGTTATGTTATTTATCATGTCAAATTTACTCATTATTGAATGGCTATTAGATTATAAGGGTGCAGCTTATCGTCTTCTTCAAGCGGTTGAGTTAAAAAAGCAAATTAAGTTCCAAGGCTCCTTAGGTACGGCAGAGGCTCCGGTCATCTTTGGGATTATGGTTTGTTTTCTGCTACCCTTATTCATCGCACAGGTGATTAATGTTGTCATAAGAATTAGACACAATCGGATTGGGAGGGAATGATATGAAGATTAACTATTTATTATGGGTTGGCATTATTTTATTTTCAGTGTTGGTTCTTGTCATAATTTTTGAATCCTCCCTTGTCTCGAAGGAAAAATTAGAAATAAGTCGAATAGCATTTTATGAAGATGGTTCAATGGATAGAGCCCCCTTCCCTCCATCAAAGGAAAACATATTCGGTTCAGACAGTGATGGTAAAGGGATCTTTGATATGATGGTTCTTGGTACAAAAGACACACTTCTTATTATCTTCTTAATTACAGTTATTCGATACGTCATAGCTATACCACTAGCGTTATTCGCATCTGAAAAACGAGGGTTATCTCATTGGACAGTTACTAGTCTTCATACATTTTTCTCAAGTGTCCCGACTTTGATAGCGGCAATAATTCTAGTAAACATGCCCTTTTTAATTTTCTCAGAAAATCGGTACATTTGGTGTGTACTCATACTTGCCTTTATCGAAGTTGGAAGAGTCAGCCATCTCTTTCAACAACAAGCATACGATTTATCAGAGAAAGAATTTATTAGAGTTGCCAGACTGCAAGGAAACAGTCATACCGGCATCATTTTCCGACACTATCTTCCTTACTTATTCCCAACAATGATCACCAATTTCTTTACGGATCTTGGCCGTGTGACGATTCTTATAGGCCAGCTTGGATTATTCAATATATTTGTAACCCATCAACTCCTTGATGTGGGTCATGGTTATTTCGAGTTGCAGAACTCCAGCTATAACTGGGCAACTCTATTATCAACAACAAGAACGAGCCTATTAAGTGCCCCATGGATACCATTGTTCCCAGCACTCGCACTCTGTTATGTCATGTTTACCTTTAATATTATCGGAGAAGGATTACGACGCAGATTTACGAAGAGTGCGGAGTATTTGTAAATTAAATAAGCGAACAGTATCTTTAATACTGTTCGCTTTGCACTTTATTTAAAAAATGTAGCTAAAATCTGATCGATAGACATGTCGCTGCTTACTTCAAACGTACCTGGACGTAGTTTATTAGCTAAACCTCTATCTTCTACGATTTTAGTGAAATTAAAGGCATTTTCAATATAACCCGCTTGTTGAAGGGCTTTACCTACATCAATACTTGTCATACCTTCTGCAACAGTGACTGTTGTTTTGGTAACTTCAGATTCCTTCTTTTTTGTATCCTCTTTAGTCGAATTCTCTTTTGGTTGCGTTTCACCAGTTTCCTCTTTTGTAGACTCTTCCTCTTTTACTTCCTTAGGACCTGTGATTTGTTGCCACTCTTCATCTGACAAAATGACATACCCTTTAGTAGTTAGTTGCTCTTTCATTTCGTCTTCAGTTACGGCGATTGTGGTCTTAACCGAACTTTTTTCAGTGTTAGGCTCAGCGTAATATACTGCGCCACATACACCCGTCGAAACAATTAGTCCTGCTGCAAAGCTTATTATCATTTTAGGATTCATTAGCCACTTTTCTCCTTCCATCAAGGGCTACATATGGAGAAAGTAGTTGTTGAATTTCATTTATAGATAAATCCTTTTGTGCAGAAATCCCTTCGAGTGAATACCCTCGTTTGTACATGTCTAACACTTCTCTTATCACAACACGCTTGCTCGAAGAAGTGGTTTGAATCCCAACCTCTTTTGCAAATATTTCTGCATCAAGCTCAAGATTACGGACTTGATTTCCAAGTCTATTAATCTCTTCCATTAGTTGTATGGACACTAGATCTATTTCTTTTTTCTCTTTTTTCGCTAATTGTTTCATTCGTACAAATGAAAAGATAAGTAACAACATTGCAATACCGAATAAAATTGTTAAAGCCAAACCCATACTATTTTGCCTCCAATAACTGAAACTAAAATTCTAGCAAACTTATTATACTACAAACTTGTCGATTTTTGCCCCTAAACATCAAAACAAGTCGAAAGTAAGTGAATTTGTTAAAATTAAGTAATTGAATTGTAACGGTAAATAGGATGTTTGGTCCTTGATTTTGAGTAGAACATATAAGAGACAAAACAAAAACCCAAATCATGTGCTGATCTGGGTCTTGATCGTATTATCTATAATCTATTAATTTCTTCAGTTACTGTTTTTATGATAAACTCTAAATCTTCTTCTAGAATATTTAACGGCGGGGAAAGGGTTAAGACATTGTTATATCCGGCAACCGTCGCACCATTTTTACCAAGTATTAAGCCTTTTTGTTTACAGCCAGCAATAACCTTGTTAACAAGCTCCACTTCTAGTGGTTCCTTAGTAGCTTTGTTTTTTACGAGTTCGATTCCGACTAGCAAACCTTTTCCTCTTACATTCCCTACATAGGGGTGGTCTTGTAAATTGGTGGCTAAGCTTGTTTTTAGTTGCTCCCCAAGTGTCTTTGAGCGGGCAAATAGATTTTCGCTTTCCATGATTTCAAGGTTCTTCAAGGCTAGTGCACATGCTGCAGGATTACCGCCAAATGTGTTTATATGACGGAAATAATCGTATTCCTCTGTCCCTTTAAATGACTCATAAATTTCCTTTTTCACTGCAGTCGCTGATAAAGGTAAGTAAGCACTCGTAATTCCTTTAGCCATAGTGATGATGTCTGGTGTAACACCATAATTCATGAAGCCAAACGGTTTACCAGTTCGCCCAAAACCACAAATCACCTCATCAACAATGAGAAGAGCTCCATGCTTTTCACAAACCTCTTTTACCCCTTTCATGTACCCATCAGGTGGAATTAAAATGCCCCCACCGGTGATAATTGGTTCCATAATCATCCCTGCAATGGTTTCACTTAACTCCCATGTCATGGCACGGTCTATGTCTTGGACGGACTTTAATTCGGTTGGTTTACAGTTGTCACTTTCTGGGCTGCGGTATGAATCAGGTGGAGCAACATGAATAAAACCCGGTGCTAGTGGTTCATACTTATACTTTCGTTGTGCCTGACCTGTGGCAGCAAGTGAACCCATCGAATTCCCATGATATGAACGATATCTAGAAATAAACTTGTAACGAGATCCTTCTCCTCTTTGCTGGTGATATTGCCTAGCAATCTTAAATGCCGTTTCATTTGCTTCAGAACCACTATTCGAGAAAAAGATTACATATTCGTCTCCTAACATTTCGTTGAGCTTTTCTGCTAGTTTTATAGCCGGAGTGTGACTTTGCGTAAGGGGATAATAGGCCATTTCCTTTAGTTGCTCATAAGCGGCTTCAGCGAGCTCAGTTCTTCCATAGCCTACGTTTACACACCATAACCCAGCCATCCCATCAAGGTAGCGCTTTCCGGTATGATCCGTTACCCATGACCCCTCTGCTTTTTCAACAACCATTGTCCCATTAGGGTTATAAGGCTTCATTGAATGCCAGACATAATCCTTATCTTTTGAAAGGATATCACTTTCTTGTTTCATCTTTGTCATCACGTCTTTCCCCTTTCCATCATGAAAATCGGACAAAAACACGAGGGGAGTTCTTTATAAGGGTACTCCCCTTTTACAACAGTGTATTAATAATCAAAACGTGATGTAATCATTTTCTTACGAGTAAAGAAATTCACTCCATCTTTACCGTTTACATGAAGGTCTCCATAGAACGAATCCTTCCAGCCTGAGAATGGGAAAAAGGCCATTGTCGCTGGTACTCCTACATTAATCCCTAACATACCGGCATCCGCTTCCTGCCTAAATTGTCTAACCGCTCTTGCATCCTTTGTGTAAATAGTGGCCCCGTTTCCATAACGAGATTTACGGATGTATTCAAGGCCTTCGAAAAGATCCTTTGCACGCAGCAAGCTTAATACTGGTGCAAAAATTTCATCTTTCGCAATTGTCATTTCTGGTGTAACATGGTCAAAAATCGTTGCTCCAAGGAAATTTCCTTCCTGTATTTTTTCCATATCGACTCGCCCGTCTCTTAGAAGAGTAGCTCCTTCTTCCAGCCCTTTTTCAATATAGCCTAACACCTTTTGACGGTGAGAATCTCTTATTACTGGAGTAAGTAAAACCTCATCATCTATTCCATTTCCGATAATCAGTTCATCAGCCTTATTTTTAAGTGCTTCAACGAACTTATCACCATCTCCAACAACAACAACTGCACTACAAGCCATACAACGTTGACCTGCACTTCCAAAAGTTGAGCTGATGATATTAGCTACCGCTTTTTCCATATCAGCATCTGGCATAACAATGTGATGATTTTTCGCTCCTGAAAGAGCTTGAACACGTTTACCTTGAGCCGCTGCTCTTTCGTACACGTATTTTGCAACTGGTTGTGAGCCAACAAATGATATCGCTTTCACTTCTGGGTGATCTAATAGTCCATTAACGACATCATGTGCACCATGGACGATGTTAAATACCCCTTTGGGAGCACCAGCTTCTGTAAACAATCTAGCAAGCTCATTTGCTAAAATCGGTGTACGTTCTGAAGGCTTAAGTACAAATGTATTTCCACACGCAATGGCTAGTGGGAACATCCACATAGGGACCATCATCGGGAAGTTAAATGGTGTAATTCCTCCAACTACACCTAAAGGAAAAAGGAACATTTCTGAATCAATATCCTCGGCAATGTTTGCTAATGTTTCTCCCATCATTAATGTTGGGGCACCTGCTGCAAACTCAACACATTCTAGTCCTCTTTGCACTTCTCCATGAGCCTCTTTATACGATTTTCCATTTTCTTGAACGATGAGTTGAGCTAACTTTTCATGGTTTTCAGTTAAAAGGTAGTGATATTTATATAGAATTCTCGCTCTTTTTGGAACCGGTGTATCTCTCCATGTTTTAAAGGCTTCGGAGGCTGCTTTCACCGCCAAGTCTAGATCTTCTTTTGACGAAATTGGTACTCTTGCAAGAATCTCTCCGGTTGCCGGGTTTGGTACCTCAAGTGTTTCAGTGCTTGTTGCTGCAACCCACTCCCCGTTAATATAGTTTCGTAGTACAACTGTCTCATTTTTAGTTACTGTCATATTGATGCCTCCTCTTACTTGTCTGTATTTCTTATTATACTAATCTATGTTAATTATCGCTCATTTTAACCATGCATTCATTAGACATTTTGTAAAATAAGTGGTGGTGATTATTCTACAATGTGAATAAAGAAGAAGGCTGGGACAATTTGTTCTTTATAAAAAGTTTTGTGTTCTCATGCAAGTATCTTATGATATTTCACAAGTATTTTCTTGAATTTCACAAGTATTATAGTAAATGTCGCAAGTATTACTGCTTTATTGCAAGTATTTGAGTTATTCTCGCATGTATTTCAAGAGTTTACCAAAAATACTTGTTCAAAACCCTTTATTCTAGTAAGCCTCCCGCTCCACTTCCATCGTTTTACTCGCAGAAACTAAAAATTCATACGATAATATCATAAATTCGATCGTTAGACGCTTTTCATGATCCATAAAATCCTCCCCAAGTAGCTTTTCTAACTTTTGAATTCGGTGATAGAGTGTTTGCCTTACAATATAAAGTCTTTTGGCCGTCTCTTGTTTCGAGCCGTTGCAGGATAGGTAGGTTTTTAAAGTTTCCATCAGCTTTCCGTTGTATTTTTTATCATAAGTAATGATTGGCTCGAGATATTCTAGGACAAGTTCATGTAGGTCTATGTGGCGGTTTAGCTGTGAGATAATACGATAAATATGAAGGTCGTCGTAAAAGTGGCTTTCTTCTTTGTTTCCAAGTCTTTCTTGAATTCGAATCGTTTCTAGTGCGGTTTGATAGCTTAAATGAGTTGCAGTTATGTCTTCTACATATCTTCCGATTGCTATTTTCTTCTTTTGTTCACCTATTTGTGACCTTACATTACAAACTCTTTCCATGCCTTGCTTGAATCTTTTTTTCCAGGTTGAACTACCTCTTTCATTTAAAAAGATAAAAATCAATGTGTTTCTCTTTTCAATCGCAAACAAACTGAATCCCTGTTGTTCGAAAATAGCTCTAACGAAAAGTTTAAAGTAGGTTATATCAGCCGATGAGTATTGGTCAAATGATTCAAGTTTAATTAAACAAACAACTGCACCTTTCGTTTTAAACTTTGGATTAATATAAGAAAGGTATTCTTTGATCTCTTCTTCTGTATGTACTCCTTCAATCCAACCGCTAAGCCACTCGGTTTCTTCCATCCTTCTCTTTTCTTCTACATAAAGTTCACGTAATAATAACTGAGCAAGTGCCGTTGAGGTCCTATCTAATATAAGGTGGTCAAAATCTGTTAACACTCGACCGTCAGAGCAAATAATCAGCTCAGCATAATGATCACCTAATAGTTGAATTGGATTTCTTTCGATTGAGTAAGATGAACTATCATTTTTTTCAATAGATTGTAAGAGTGATTTCCGTCCATTACTACTACTGATTTCGGGTATAAATTGAACTTCCTCATTGCTAAACAATAGGACCACTTGAACCTGAAGATAATGATGAATGAATTTGAGGATTTCAATATAATTTTCGATCGTTAATAGCTTTTTATTAAGTGCTTGCGAATAGCTTTCTAGGTCCGATATCATCTGGTACTGTCTGTGGATGAGGAGTGTGTGAATGTCTTGTGTGATTTCGACAAAAGGAACTTCCTTGTGAAATAAAATAATTGGAAACTGTGCTTGATTTGCTAGAGTGATAACTTGTTGTGGAATAGTGGATGTATATGTACCAATTTCAATACATAGGCCAGCAGCATCTGAGTCAATTAATTGTTGGACAAGAGATAGAAAGATGTTATGGTTGTCCTTCCATGCGACACCTGTTGAAAGGATTAATTCACTTCCATTTAATAGATTACGAATGTTAATAATTTCAACAACATGAACCCATTTTACTAAACGACCTAGACCCTCTTCTCCAGCAATGATTTCAACATTTTCAAAATGTTTTCTTTCTAAAATATCCTTAACCATGAGATAAGATTTCAAAGTTTCGTCTCCCTTATACATAAATTAAAGAATTACATTAATTATAAGACAAGAAGCACTAATTATCTATATTTTCAGAAAATAACTGAAAAACTGGTATGCTTTTGATTAGCTTACCAGTTTCTAAAGTAAAGACTATTCATTTGGATAATATGCATCGTACTCTTGAATCATACCGTTGAACTTTTCTTTGTCATAAAAGTCTTCAGACTGCCAATAGGCTTTAATCCATTTGATTAGTTCAAAGGGTGTGTTACCGTTTCTAAACTTGTTATGACTGTATTTTTCTTCATCTACTTTCAGTTTTAAGAAGAATCCCACATACGCTCCTCCTTTTAGGCTTGCTTAGTTTGTTTAATTAGCATAACCGAGAAATATTTACGAGCATCTGCTGTTTGAATGTGTAGTGTTTCTTGTTCTTTTTCCTTATTTTCAAAATCGACAAAAGCCCCACTTAGATTTTCGGTTATGTTCGCTATTTTATAACCGTTTTGAAGTAGAAAATCGATTTTATCTCGCTCTTGTAAAAATTGTTGATAATCGGACATTGTTTGTTCTCCTTTTATCTAATAATTTTTATACTCTTACATCTACACTTTCAGGAATAATGACTGGCTCAGGATCTAGGCTGATTTCCCAATCTCGTCCTGCTGTAATTCCTAGATACTTTTCATCACTTGGGTCTTCAATTTCCGCTTGCTTATACTTGTTAAAATACCAATACTTACACAATACATAATACATAATCGCTCCTACCCCAAAGCCTACGAAGAAAGAATAGGCCGATAACCAATACGCGGCAAATCCACCGACAATCCATGAAATCATTCCAGCCAAATTAATACCATTCATGTATTTAAACTGACCATCTGCCTTGTAGAGATCTTGAACATTTACACGTCTTTTACGCAATACGTAGTAATCGGTAAAAAGAATACCTACAATTGCTGAAAGAATTCCTCCTATTACGAGTAAGGCTGGGATAATGATTCCAAATAAGCTCCAAGGCTGAACAACAATGCCAACAATACCCGCAAGGATAACTCCAGCCCAAAATGGAACTTTTGGTCCACCAACATTTGAGAATATTGTAGCTGCAGGAATAACATTTGCCGATGTGTTTGTTGACCATTGTGCTAATACAATCATTAGAAGAAGTATACCTAAAATAAATCCACTTGCTGCTTGTTGAAGTCCAACAACAGGATCATAGTTCATAACCGCAACATAAGAAACGGCTCCAATGATAACCATAAATGTATTTGTTATAGGCATGGCAATCACACTACCAGCTAATTGAGCTTTATTCCGTCTAAACCAGTTGCGCTCGTTTTTAGGTGCTTTAAAGAATCGGGATAGAGATGGCATATCAGCAGCTAAAGTAGCCCAGAATCCCATATTACTCATAACAACAACCATAAATGCGGTAAAAGCTGCACCACCAGTGACTGGATTTTCAACCCAAGTCCATACATCCCTACCTTCTGCTAACGCTTTGTCAGATAACGAGACATACATCCAAGCAGAAATTAGAATAATGATGGGAGCTGCTAAATCAGCAAAGCGCTCAACCGCCTTAATTCCCAATGCTGTATTAACTAATTGAACTGTTGCAAATAAAAGGAAACAAACAAACCAATTGTCAAAGCCAAAGAGAGTTGCTAAAATTGCATTCATCGCTGTTGCACCAAAATAGGTGTTAATACCAAACCAACAGGAAGCTGTAATTCCACGAACTAATGAAGGAATATGAGTACCAATCGTTCCAAATGGGGCCCTCATGTAAACTGGAAAAGAGAGCCCATGTTCAACCCCAATATCCCCGATAATCGTCATGAAAATACCGATTAATACCGATCCTAAAAGGGTACCAGCAATTACCCAGCCTAGCGGTAAGCTTTGAATTCCTGAACCACCAATAGCAAAGGCTGCTAAAACAACAGCCATCCCAACCCAAATGACTGAGAAACCAAAAGCACTTATTTTCCTGTTACCATGAGAAATGGGAAGTAAATCTGGAGACTTTAAATAATTTCCTCCTTTTTCCATAAAAACACCCCTTTAGTATTTTTAATATTCTGAATAATTTATGCATACCTCTTTATTCAGCATGGTCATTTAGAGCAGTGGAAGGCATCCTAACACTCCTTCCACTGTTATTTTCATTTAAAGGGTAACAGACTTGTTCTCTTTTGTTTCAAGGGAATTTCCGTATTTTGCTCGTTTCACATACTGCCCTGCACCAACTGTTCCAACAAATTGTTTATCTCGAATAACAAATTCTCCTCGTGAGAGAACCGTGACTGGCTCGCCGGTAACTTTCATTCCCTCAAAGGCACTATAGTCTACAGCCATATGATGTGTTTCTGCAGAAAGAGTTCTTTCTACATTTGGATCAAAGATAACTAAATCCGCATCAACACCTACTGCAACGGTCCCTTTTCGTGGATATAGTCCAAATAGTTTAGCAATCCTAGTTGATGTAATATCAACAAACTGATTTAAAGAAATTCTTCCTTTTTTTACACCTTCTGAAAATAAAATGCTAAAGCGATCCTCGATAATTGGACCTCCATTTGGAATTTTAGAAAAGTCTCCTCTTCCTAGCTCCTTTTGTCCTTTAAAATCAAATGAACACTGATCAGATCCAACCGTTTGAAGCTCGCCTGTTTTCAATGCCTTCCATAGCTCCTCTTGGTTCCATTTCTCTCGAAGTGGTGGTGACCAAACATATTTAGCACCTTCAAAATTCGGTTTTTCAAGGTAAGATATATCTAAGACCAAGTATTGTGGGCATGTTTCTCCCCATACTTCAATACCATTCGATCTTGCTTCTGCAATTTTCCTGGCGGCATCTGCGCAGGATACATGTACTACATATAATTGAGAGTTTGCTAGCCCTGTTAATGTCGCTGCTCTTCCTGTTGCCTCTCCCTCAATTTCAGGTGGTCTTGTAAGAGCATGATAAATTGGGTCTGTGTTTCCTTCTCTCAGCGCTTTTTTCACTAAGTAATCAATGACGTCTCCATTTTCAGCGTGAACCATAACAAGCGCTCCGAGCTCCTTAGCGGCAAGTAAGGTTTGGAATAGTGTGTCATCATCTGCTTGAAGAACATTTTTATATGCCATAAATACCTTAAATGATGTGATTCCCTCATCATTAATAACTTTCGGTAATTCTGTAAGCACAGCTTCGTTTACTTCACCAATCATTAAATGAAATCCATAATCAATAACTGCTTTTCCTTTTGACTTTTTATGCCATACATCAATCGCATTTTTCAAAGGTTCACCTTTTGTTGATAAGCAAAAGTCAATAATCGTCGTTGTTCCTCCAAATGCAGCAGCAATTGTACCTGTTTCAAAATCATCCTTCGTAACCGTTCCTCCAAAAGGCATTTCGAGGTGAGTGTGGGGATCAATTCCACCTGGAAACACGTAGCAACCATTTGCATCAACAACTTCTGCTCCTTGTTCAGATAGATTTTGACCTAGTAAACTAATAACCCCATTTTCTATTAAAATATCCGCTTGATAGGTATCCGTTGCTGTAACGATGGTGCCATTTTTGATAATCTTCTTCATTTTTACCCTCCTAACAAATGTTTATTTCTTCACCGTCTCGGTACTACAAGAAACTCCTCCTAAGGCAGCTTGACGTTCGTTCCATGTCATAGGTGGAAGTTCATTCGTTATTTCTACCATATCAATTGCACCATCAACTGGGCACACAATCGAGCATAAGTTACAACCAACACAATCTTCTTCTCTTACCTTTAAACTATTGTAGCCATTGCCATCCTTCAACATATCAATACACTGATGTGACGTGTCTTCACAGGCGATGTGACACTTATTGCAGTTAATACATACATCATTATTAATTCTGGCTACAATCTTATAATTAAGATCTAAATCTCCCCAGTCTGAGTATTTAGCAACTGATTTGCCGACTAAATCCATTGCTGAAGCTAACCCTTTTTCATCTAAATAATTACTTAATCCTTCAATCATATCCTCAACAATCCTAAAACCATGGTGCATTACAGCGGTACATACCTGAATGCCGGTTGCGCCCATTAACATAAATTCAACAACATTTTGCCAGTTTGATATTCCACCAATTCCTGAGATTGGGATATTTATTCTCGGATTTCTCGCACAGTCTCCAACCATGTGAAGAGCAATTGGCTTAACAGCTGGACCACAATATCCACCATGTGCACCTTTACCTCCGACATGTGGAATCGTGTCCCACGTATTTATGTCAACTCCTGCTAAACTATTAATCGTATTAATCATACTGATGGCATCTGCGCCGCCTCTTGCTGCTGCTTCTGCAGTTACAGTAATATCGGTTATATTCGGAGTTAACTTTACAATAACCGGTGTTTTGGCCGCTTCCTTCACCCAGTAGGTTTGTTTTTCAACAAGTTCTGGTACTTGACCAGAAGCAGAGCCCATTCCTCTTTCAGCCATCCCATGTGGACACCCAAAGTTCAGCTCTAGACCATCAACTCCAACATCTTCTACACGCTTAACAATTTCATGCCATTTTTCTTGCTTCGGCTCTACCATTAGCGAGGCAATGATGGCATGGTTTGGAAATCGTTTCTTAGTTTCATAGATTTCCTTTAGGTTTACCTCTAAAGGTCTGTCAGTAATGAGCTCTATATTATTAAACCCGGCAACTCTTTGGCCATTAAAGCTAACAGCTGCAAAACGAGATGACACATTTAGAATTGGTTCGCCTAGTGTTTTCCAAACAGCTCCTCCCCAACCAGCTTCAAATGCCCGTTGAACCTGATACCCTGAATTTGTTGGAGGAGCAGAAGCTAACCAAAAAGGATTAGGTGATTTTATGCCTGCTAAATTAATACTTAAATCTGCCATTATCTTACCTCCGTTTCTATTTGGTGATTATGCTGTTTCTACCGATTGTTTTGATAATAGTTTATGAATTGCATAAGCGGTCTCTTTGCCTTGTTGAGCTGCTGAAACGACCATGGCCTCACCCTGACCTTTCCCAAAAATAACATCTCCACAAGCAAACACTTTTTCATTGGAGGTTTGATACGTATTCTGATCAATTTTTACAACACCACCTGAGTGTTCAAGCTGAAATTTTTCAAGCAACTCTACATATCTGGATTGACCGATTGCCTTAATAACAGCATCTACTTCAAGCGTAAATTCAGAGCCTTCTATACGCACAGGACGCCTGCGACCATCTTCGCCTGGCTCAGTTAATGTCATCTTGATACATTCAATCGCTGTCACTTGCCCTTGCTCATTCCCAATAATTCGGATTGGAGCAGTTAGCCATCTAAACTCAACACCATCTTGTTTAGCAAACTCATATTCAAAATCATAGGCTGTCATTTCTTCAATTGTACGTCGATAAAGGATCTTCACATTTTCAGCTCCAAGCCGAACTGAACAGGTTGCACCATCGATCGCCGTATTTCCAGCACCGATCACCACTACTTTTTTATTCAAAAATTGATCTGAGATTGGTTTTGTTTTCGTCTCCTTCACAAATTCAATCGCATCGTAGACTCCATCTAACTCTTCACCTGGAATTCCAAGATTAGGAACACTTGACATTCCAACTGCTAGAATCACAAAATCGTAGTTATTTAAAATCTCTTCAACCGAAATATCTACGCCAACTCTAGTATTCGTCTGGATTTTCACATCCAAGCTTTTTACTTGGTTTACTTCCCAGAAAGAAATCTGCTGTGGCAATCTAAACGAAACTATACCGTACGTGTTTAATCCACCCGCTTGTTCTTCTGCTTCAAAAATGGTCACATCATAGCCAAGTAAACCAAGCTCTCTAGCAGCAGATAAGCCTGCTGGTCCTCCACCTACAACTGCAACTGATTTCCCGTTCTTCAGACCAGGCTTGAACAAAACTTGCTCATTTTGAATGGCCCAGTCAGTTGCATATCGCTGTAAATTTCCAATCATAATTGGCTTTGTTGAATGATTTAACACACAGGCACCTTCACATAACTCCTCGGTTGGACATACTCGTGCACAGCTTGCCCCAATTGGATTGGCTGTCATAATTGTCTTTGCAGAGCCCTTGACATTACCTGATGCAATTTTCTTAATAAATGTCGGAATATCAATCCCAGTCGGGCAAGCCTGAATACAGGGAGCATCATAGCAATACAGACAGCGATTCGACTCTTCTATCGCTTCCTGTTTTGTTAGCCCTGGATGAACTTCTTGAAAGTTTTTAGATAAATCATCGAATGAAATTCTAGCTTGGTTTCCGTTACTCACCATTTATGCCTCCTTTAGTAGATTTCTAAAATAAAAGTAATGAAGAAAGGGCTTTACGTATTGAAAGTAGTAAAGCCCTGATGAAAACTAGATTATGGTAGTAAGGAAGTCATGTCTTGATAGGTTTCAGGACGGCGGTCTCGGTAAAACTGCCATGTATCACGAACCTCACGAATCATCTTTTTATTCATTTCGCCAATGATCACTTCATCTTGGTCACGACTTCCCATGGCTACGAAATTTCCACGCGGGTCAACCAAATATGATTGTCCGTAAAATTCACCCATGTTCCAAGGGCCTTCAAACCCTACACGGTTTATTGCCCCAAGAAAGTATCCATTTGCTACAGCATGTGCTGGTTGTTCAAGCTTCCATAAATATTCAGATAGCCCAGCTACTGTTGCTGAAGGATTGAATACTACTTCAGCACCATTCAAACCTAGCAATCTAGCTCCCTCTGGAAAATGGCGGTCATAACAAATATAGACACCTACTTTTGCAAAAGCCGTATCAAACACGGGATATCCTAAATTTCCAGGTTTAAAATAGAATTTTTCCCAAAATCCATATCCATCATTCCCTACACCAACATGAGGAATGTGTTGCTTTCGGTATTTTCCTAAATAGGACCCATCTGCGTCGATAACAGCGGCTGTATTATAGTAGGTAGCGATACCTTCTCTTTCATAGATTGGCAAAACAATAACGACCCCTAGTTCTTTTGCTAAGTCCTGAAAGCGTTTAGTCGTTGGACCATTAGGTATTTCTTCGGCTGCATCGTACCATTTCGTATTTTGCTCTGAGCAAAAGTATGGCCCATAAAAAATCTCTTGCAGGCAGATAATTTGTGCCCCTTTTGCCTTAGCCTCTCTTACTAGTTTTATATGCTTTTCAATCGCTTTTTCTTTGTGAACCTCGACTGGTTGGTTTCCATCTACATCATTTGAAGCTTGAATAAGACCAATTTTCACTTGATCTGACATCGGAAATGCCCCCCTTGTTTATTTTTAGGTTAGAAAACGCTTACAGCTTAAAAGTAGTTACTAGGATGAATACTAGTTGTTTATAATCTATGATATTCAAATTGACTGAAAAATTAGAACTTTATGTATATTTTACTTTTTTACAAATTTGATTGCATTATACACTCTGTTAAATGGTGTAGTACTTTTGTGTTGCAATGTGTAACATGTACAAAAATAAAGACTAAATTCATAGTTTTACTAATAGACTAAAAGTTGGTCAACTCTTCTTCTACTCATCAGGATGCAACATATGATATAATGAATGAACATTCATTCAATTATTGCATAAAAGAGGTGTTGTACAATGAACCGTATTGGCCCAATTGTCATTGTAGAAGGTCCAAATCAAAGTAAGGTTCCCTTTTCAAGAAGTTTATATATTGATTGTTCAGAAAAAGTGTTAATTGATTCAGGTGGAGAAGCTACTACCCTACAAACAATTAATAAAGAATCTGGGATAGATTTGATTATTAATACTCACTATCACCCTGATCATACACAGCACAATCATTTATTTAAAGATGCTTTAAAATGGATAAACCCAATCGAGTATAAAACGACTAGAACGATCGAGGGTGTCGCTAACGAGAATGGAATTTACCAGGAATGGGGCTCAAAAGGTGTGGAAATGTGGCGTAAATCTCTTCCACAAGAATGGGTCGAAAATTTAGGTCAAATTACAGGTACCTATAATTACGAAACAGAATACTCCTTTGGTGGCGTTAAGGTACACTTTTTACATACGCCAGGACATACAAAAGGATTATCTTGTCCCTACTTTCCAGAACAAGGTGTTGTTTTTGTTGGGGATTACGATATGACCTCCTTTGGTCCTTGGTATAATGGATCAGACGGAGATATTGATGATTTTATTTCTTCAGGTAAACATCTATTAACACTTGATGCGGATACCTTTATAACTGGACATCAGAAAGGAGTTTTTACTAAGCAAGAATTTAAGCAAGCTATGTCTGAATTTCTATCCATCATCGACAAACGTGATGAACGAATCGAACACTATGTTAGTCAAGGACTTAGCTTTGAAGAACTTGCAACAGTAGGTATTTTCTATCCGAAAAAATTACTTTCAGAACCTCTCTTACAAACATGGGAACGCAGTGGGATTAGAAAGCATTTAATTCGCTTAGGACTTTCAGTTCCAGGTGCGAAACTTGAGTATTCACATAGTTAATGGATTAAACAGGGTTGTTATTTAGAGACCCTGTTTTTTTTGTGTGAAATTTTATACCTAAAGTCAAAATAATTTTTAATAGTTTAAAAATAAAGTAAAATAAAATCCATAACTACTAAATTGGAAGGTGGTTTCACTTTGAAAGAAAACTTTGATACACCTAACGCTGTTAAAAAGCCGGTTGAGATTAGTAAAGATGGGTCGTTTAAACGTCAAACAAACCGATTTACTACTCCATTTGGTAATGGACCAGGTGATTTACCTGTTGAAGCGAACCGTTACCGACTTCTATGGTCACCTGCATGTCCTTGGGCACATCGATCTGTAATTGTTCGTAGAGTACTAGGATTAGAGAATGTTATCAGTTTAGGAACTGCTAGTCCAATGCGCCCTATCCTACCACGTGTAGATTGGGAATTTTCTCTTGATGAAAATAGTACAGATCCTGTTTTAGGTATTCGATACATGAGTGAAATTTATTTAAAAACAGACCCTGAATATGCTGGTCGACCAACGGTACCTGTTATCGTTGATGTCTTAAAAAATGAAGCAGTGAACAATGATTATTTCAAGCTTACTAACTATTTTGAAACAGTTTGGGAACCATTCCATAAAAATAGTGCTCCTGATTTGTACCCTGAACACCTCCGCGCGGATATTGACGCATTAAATGATGATATTTTTCATGACATCAATAATGGCGTATACAAGTGTGGTTTTGCTCAGTCACAAGAGTCCTATGAGGAAGCGTACGATCGACTTTTCTCTCGTTTAGATGAATTAGAGGAACGGTTATCAAACCAACGCTTTTTATTTGGTGATTATATTACAGATTCTGATGTACGATTGTTTGCAACACTAGTTCGATTTGATGCTGCCTACTATAACGGATTTAATACGAATCGTAATTTAATTCGTGAATATAACCACTTATGGGGCTATGTTCGTGACCTTTATCAAACAGAAGGTTTTGGTGATACTACTGATTTTGATGCGATAAAAAAACATTATCATACGTCTATCACCATTTCGCCGGAAAAAAATGAAGTAAAAATCCTACCTAAAGGGCCTGATTTAACTATTTGGAACTCTGAACATAATCGCCATCTTTTAAGTAGTCAAGATGATAAGTTTCTTATTAAAAAAGGGAGTTGATTTCATTGAACATTCGAGATGCTTTACCTCATGAAGTCCCTTTTATCCGAGAACAACGTGTTTCTGCTTACAATGAACATGCACAGTCTATCCCAACTGTTCATTGGAATGCTTTAAGAAAAGCAATTTCTTCAGATGCTGATATTCAGCCTGGAGTTGAGCTAATTGTTGCAGAAAGTGATGGCGAGATTTTGGGAAGTGTTGCCCTCTTCCCTCCCAAAACGGATGCTTATGAAGGTTTTATCGAAGAATTAGAACATGCTGAAATCCGATTGCTAGCCGTCTCTCCAGCTGCTCGTGGAAAAGGTGTGGCATCAGCACTAATTCAAGAATGTATAAAGCGCACTAAGGCAAAAGGTTTTGATGCAATCGGATTACATACTGGAGACTTCATGGAAAGTGCGATGGCACTATATGAAAGGATTGGTTTTGAGAGATTGCCAGAATATGATTTTGAACCGGCCAATGACGGTATTATTGTGAAGGCGTTTCGGTTAGAAATATAATTTGGATTAAGGAGTGTTTGAGTATGAGTAAAATAAGAGTTGGAATTATTGGTACAGGTTTCGGGGCAAAAGTTCATGCGCCATTGATGAAGTTGCATGGAGGCTTTGAGGTTGTTGCAATTTCTAGTGTATCACGAGGCAATGTGGATGAAGTTCGAAACACAAGTTTAGTTGATAATGTTTATACTGACTGGAAGTTTATGCTTGAAAAAGAAGAGCTTGATTTAGTTGTAGTTGCATCTGCAGTTCACTTACATAAAGAAATGGTATGTGCTGCTTATAAAAAAGGAGTTCATGTTTTGTGTGAAAAGCCAATGGCATTTGATACAACCGAGACAGAAGAAATGATCTCTGCAAGTGAGAATGCAGGGAAACTTGGTCTGATTAATCATGAGTTCAGATTCCTCCCTGCCCGTTCTAAGGTTAAGGAAATCCTGGAAAGTGGAAGTTTAGGTGATATAACGCATATTCGCTATCAAGCTTCCTTTGCAAACTACTCGGGTCTTTCTACTAGATCTCGTGGCTGGCTTGGTCAAAGAGAAACAGGCGGAGGAATGCTTGGTGCACTTGGTTCACACATGATTGATGCTCTTCACTGGTGGACAAATAGTAGATTTAGTGAGGTGTTTGCAAATCTTCCTATCCATGTACCTACTTCAAACGAGGATAATGGAACAGTTGAAGTACGAACTGCCGATGATGGATTTCAAGTAATTGGTACCCTAACTTGTGGTTCAACGGTTACACTTGAGTTAATCTCAGCTGCACGTCATACAAAAGATACATGGCGTCTTGAGGTGTTTGGTAAAGATGGCACACTTGTCATGTTAGATGATAACAAAGTGTTCCTTGGCTCTGGTGATGCTGGACTAGAAAGTGTAGAACTAGCTCCAGAAATTAAAGCGCCTGAGGAAATGCCAGCCGTTGCCGCTCGTTACTATAACGGATTTCATCGTATGCTAGATGCACTTCAAGGGACAATGCAAAATGGTGTAAAACACCCTTACCTTGCAGATTTTGAAAACGGACATACAACTCAAAAGGTGTTAGATGCTGTTAGACGTTCACACGAGGAAGGTAGAAGGGTTAAAGTTGAGTAAAATATATGGAGCTGAACTGGATTATATGATCTGGCTCAGCTTTTTTTGCTCTCCTACCTGATTCTATTAAAATATTCGCAGGGAAAATCAGTTTTCTCGTGTATTTCTCTGTATTCTCGCTCAAAAGGAAATTTATTCGTCCACCAAGATCTTTTATTCGCGATTCTTCACAAATTATTCGCTTTACCAACATTACCGTTTGAGCCTCCCCTTTGAACTTCCAAACCTTTTAAGCTAAACTATCAATATACTTTTTATAAACAGAAAGTGGTGAAACACGTGACTAAAGTAAATATTGAATATAAAATAACTGAACTTAAGCTCGAATATGTTCGCCTACAAGGTGATATTGAACGTCTTGAATCACTGGGCCATTCATTTGAAAAGCTTGAACTAAGGCTTACGGAGATTGAAAAAGAAATTCAAGAATATCGATTATTAAAATAGCTTCACAACAGCAGTTCAAAAATTGAGCTGCTTTTTTTTATGTTTGCTCCTCAATTTCCCTTTATATAAGTATATTTTTACGCTAATGATAAAAAATAAACTCAAACTACTATTTATGAGGAATTAGCGAATGAAGATTACTTTAAAGAAGATATTTCAACAGATCGGATTAAAGTGTGATGAAGATATTGTGATTAACGGAATTGAATTCGATTCAAGAAAAATTAAAAAAGGTAATCTTTTTGTTGCTATTTCAGGACATATTTCAGATGGCCATACCTTTATACAAGCAGCGATAGACAATGGAGCTGCTGTGGTTATTGGGGAAAAGAAGTTAAAGGAAGCAGTTTCAGTCCCCTATTACCAAGTTGATAATTCAAGAGCACTTTTATCACAATTGGCTAATGCTTTTTTTCAAGAGCCTCAATATAAGCATAAGGTAATTGGTATCACTGGAACGAACGGCAAAACCACGACGGCATATATGCTGCATCATATTTTAACAACGAACGGTAAATCAGCTTCTCTTATAGGAACAGTTGGATACATTATAAATGGAAAACAGCATGAGTCCAGCTTAACCACACCTGACGCAATCACCTTACAAAAAATGATTTACGAAAGCATTGATGACTATGTAGTTATGGAAGTTTCTTCACACGGTCTAGATCAATATCGCGTGGCTTGTCCATTGTTTGATTACGCATTATTTACTAATTTAACTCATGAACATCTTGATTACCATTTGGATTTAGAAACCTATTATCAAACAAAGAAAAAACTATTTAACTGTCTTAAAACCGAAGGGAAAGCCATTGTTGGTACGTATACCCTTTGGGGTGAGAGATTATATAGAGAGCTATATAACGAAAAAGTACGTATTTTTTCATATGGGCAGAAAAAGCGGAAAGAAACCATTTATTTGAAGTCGTACACTTCCACTCCAACAGCAACTTTTATCGTACAAGATTATGGTGAAGAATATCAAATTCAGATGAAAATTCCAGGAAAACACAATTTATTAAATGCCCTTGGAAGTTATATTTGCGCACGAGATATGGGGTTTTCTCCTGGAGAAGTTATATCAGCTTTGGAGAAGTTTGAAGGGGCACCAGGAAGATTTGAGGAAATCCTTACACCAATTGGTGCGAAGGTGATTATTGATTATGCCCATACACCCGATGGCCTTTCTCATGCTTTAGAAACAGCTACTTATTGTATCAATAATGATCTTTATCATATATTTGGTTTTAGAGGAAATCGTGATTGTTCGAAGCGCAAGGAAATGGTTGAGATTAGTCAGAAGTATTGTCATCATGTATTTTTAACACTGGATGATTTGAACGGGATCGAAAAAGAACGAATGGTTAAGGAATTGTTTGAGCTAAGTTATCCATACGCTAATGTTTCCGTGATTGAAGACAGAACGGAGGCGATTTCACAAACTCTAGACTTACTGCAAAAAGGTGATGGGTTAATTATTACTGGAAAAGGACCAGAGAAATATAAAGAACGGTATAACTATCCCACCCTTACCGATAAGGAAACAGTCCTTCGTTTTTTACAGGATTCAATAATATATGATGAAAAAATTCGTGACCAGGAACAAAAACGATAAGGAAGCCTTCATATTAACATGGGCTTCCTTGTTAATTTTTTTATTGGAAAATAAACAACACAATATAATATACGACCATACAAATTAACCCAATTGGAATGCCAAATCGTGCCCATTCTACACTAGTAATGTTAAGCTTACCTGCTGCAATGATGTTAGGAATATTCCCTGGGATTAGCATCCCCCCGCTAATTAATAGACCCAATAAGATAGCTCGAATAGTTTCTGCATCCATTGAAGGACTGATTTCAGCAGCTGCAAGTGTTGCATTATCTAATACAGCTGAAATGATATTTAACCAGTATAACAAGGCAGGTTGTAGGCCAAGAATATACGCATCAATTAATGGTTTAAAACCGTTTCCTAGATACGTCAATCCCATAACAAAAATGTAAATTTTAAAAGACCTAACAAGTACCTCAGTGTAGCTTTCTATAGGTTGGTTCGCTGTTAATCCTTTTTCACGAGAAATTGGCTTGATAAAAATAGGTGTTAGAAGTCCCAATACAATTACCGCAGTAACAACCTCAGGTCCGATTAGTTTGAATAGGAGGAAAAAGTCTCCGTTAAGCTTACTGACCGTAATGGTACTTAGTGGTTCACCAATTGGTGTTAAAGCCGCTCCAAGTCCAATTGAAAAACACGCTAAAATCGTAAAGCGAATTTCTGATTGGCGGTCTAGTGCTATTACGCTGATTAGCGTTACTAAAATAATGGCGGCAATAATTGCAGTAATCATACTTGAAGCAAGCCCTAAAATAATAACAGTTATTGCGAAGAAAACTCTTGGTGACAACACGCGGATTAGTAATACTATTGAACGCTCAATCGGTTCTTTTAGCCATTTGCACAACAGACCCGCTATCAATACGGCTATACTTATATTTATTGGATCCATAAGTGCTTTACTTATGATTGTACGATCCATAGAGTTACTTACAATACAAGCAGCAACCCCCATAACAAGTAGAAATAATTCTAAATTGCGCTCTACCGTCTTATTCCAAAAAGGCAAAAACAACACGAACACCAAGATGACAACTAGTCCTATCATAGCTTCAGATCCCTCTTACCAAAATTTTATAATTCACTAACCACTATTAACCCTATTCGGACTAGTATCAAAATATGACAGAAGGGGCCTGACCCCCGGCGCTTTAAAGCGTTAGCGCACCGGGGGTCAGGCCCCAAATTTAGGATATGTTGTTTTCGGTTAGTTTCTGTTTTGCTTCATTTGTTTTAGGTATTGTGATAGATACTGTTGTTCCTTTGTTTTGAATGCTCTTGATTATAAAGTTCCCGTTGTGATTATGGATAATTTTTTTACTTACCATAATGCCTAGCCCTGTTCCTTCTGCTTTTGTTGTGAAGAAGGGATTTCCTATTTGTTTCATGTTTTCCTTTGAAATGCCAACACCCTCATCAATAATGGTAAGTGAAATTGTTGAGTTGTCACTTTCAAGTTTTACATATATTTTCCCACCATCTGGTGTTGCTTCGATTGAGTTTTTTATAACATTAACTAAAACTTGTTTGATTTGATTTTCCTCACAAGTGGTTAGAAAGTTGTTGCCTACGATAGCTGTGAGTATTTCAATATTTTTTAAAACGGCTTGTGTTTTTAATAAAGTAACCACACTATGTAAAACATTAGATAAATCGCTAGAGGTAAATTTAACTAAATGTGGTTTTGATAAGACCATAAACTCGCTGACGATGAAATTGATTCTATCGATTTCATCCATCATGATTGTTAAATACTCTTTATTTGTTTTGTCCCTCGTCTTTTGATAGATGATTTTTGTGAAGCCTTTTAGCGAGGTTAACGGGTTACGAATTTCATGAGCAACACCTGATGCTAGCTCTCCTACAAGCGATAGCTTTTCTGACTCTTTTAATTTCCTCTCCGTTTCCCGAAGTTCTTTAATATGCATAATCAACTTTTTATCTAAAAAAGCGCTTGATACAAACATAATGAATAACACAATTATAGCTGGTAGACCTATAAATGAACTAAGTGTTTCTGCGGTGATTTCATAGTAAGTAAAGTAATCTTCAGGTATAGGGTCATTGTAAAAATGTGTCCCCCACATTCCACTATAATGCATGCCTGATATTCCGATTCCCATTAAAATACTACTAATAATTCGATGACCAATTCGGACGGAATATTTATCATTAAAGAAAAATAATAACCACAATGCACCAAAAGCAGCAGTCATCGCGATTAATGTTGAAATCGTAACAAACAGTGGATCGTATTGAATGATATAATTCACACTTAATGCACTAAGTCCAACATAATGCATACTTGATATACCTGCACCCATTAACAAACTTGCGATGATTAATCGTAGTAGATTTGTTTTCATTATCAAAAAGGCAATTCCCGTTCCTAAAATAGAACAAATCATAGAAAGTAAGACTAGCCTCATATCATAAACCAAATCACCCGGCATTTCCATGGCTACCATTCCAACGAAATGCATAATCCAAATACCTATGCCCATTACAACAGCACAGCAAATCAACCATTTCTTATACATTATTTCATTAAACTCTATCATCTTCCATCTAAGGTCTAAGGCTATATAAGAAAAGATAATCCCAATAAATATTGAGAATACGAACCAGTAAATATTATATGAACCTATATGTTCCATGAGTGAATCCCCTATCCCGATATATTCCTAATCTAGCATAGCCTTATAACTGGAAATATATAAGAAAAATAGGAAGTTAGTACGAGTAAGATGCTCACTATTAAATAATTAAAGGACCTGAGCCCTAGTGCACTACCGCTTTAACGCACCGGGGGTCAGGCCCCAAAAGACACAATTAAACCATCACTTTACAGATGTCGTTTGTAAATTCGACTGGGTCACCTACAGGGAGACCTTCAATTAGTAGCGCCTGGTTGTAAAGTAGGTTTGTGTATAGGTTTAGTTTTTCTTTGTCATGTTCAAATGCATTTTTTAACGATTTGAACACGTCATGATTTGTATTGATTTCAAGGATTTTATCAGCTTTAATGTTTTGGTTATCCGGCATTGCTGCTAGGATTTTTTCCATTTCGATTGTTACTTCCCCTTCTGTTGCTAGGCATACAGGGTGTGTTCTCAATCGTTTGGAAACACGTACGTCTTTCACTTTACCTGCTAATAACTCTTTCATGTAATCAAACAGCTCTTTGTTTTCGTTGGTTTCTTGTTCTGTATTCTCTTTGTTATCCTCTTGCTCTATTCCAAGGTCACCGCTAGAAACAGACTTAAATTCTTTCTCTTTGTATGTCATTAACATACGAATTGCAAATTCGTCGATGTCATCTGTGAAGTACAGGATTTCATAACCTTTTTCAGCTACTAGCTCGGTTTGAGGCAATTTCTCAATTCTTGCATGAGACTCACCCGCAGCATAGTAAATGTATTTTTGGTCTTCTGGCATTCTTGAAACATACTCATCTAATGTAACCATCTTCTTTTCTGTTGAAGAATAGAACATTAATAAATCCTGAAGAACGTCTTTATTGCTTCCAAAATCACTATAGACACCGTATTTTAACTGTCTACCAAATGACTTATAGAATTCATCGTATTTTTCTCTCTCATTTTTCAACAGAGCTTGCAGTTCACTCTTAATCTTCTTATTGATGTTTTTAGCTATAAGCTTTAGTTGGCGATCATGTTGAAGCATTTCACGAGAGATATTCAGTGATAAATCTTCTGAGTCAACTAATCCTTTTACAAAGCTAAAGTAATCAGGTACTAGGTCAGCACACTTGTTCATGATTAAAACACCATTCGAATACAACTCTAAGCCTTTTTCATATTCTTTTGAGTAAAAATCATATGGCGTTTTTTCAGGAATATATAAAATCGCATTGTATCGGATTGTACCATCTACACTAATATGAACATGCTTTAGAGGCTTATCAAATCCATAATGCTTTTCATTGTAAAACTTTTCATAATCTTCATCCGTTAGTTCATTCTTATTCTTTTTCCAGATTGGAACCATGCTGTTGATTGTTTTTTCTTCAACAACTTGCTCGTACTCGCCTTCTGTTCCCTCTTTAGGTTTGCTCTCCGTTTCATCCATTTTAATTGGATAACGAATGAAATCTGAGTATTTTTTAATAATTGATTTTAGTTGATATTCTTCTAGATACTCATCATAGCTTTCATCTTCTGTGTTTTCTTTGATTGTTAACGTAATTTCAGTTCCTACAGTATCTTTCGTTGTTGGTGCAATTGTGTATCCATCCGCACCCTTTGATTCCCATTTAAACGCCTCATCGCTGCCTAATGCCTTACTTACAACTGTAACGACATCGGCTACCATGAAGGCTGCGTAGAAACCAACACCAAATTGACCGATAATATCATGTCCATCTTTAATTTCATTTTCATTTTTAAATGCTAAAGAACCACTCTTTGCAATAACACCTAAGTTATTTTCAAGTTCTTCTTTTGTCATTCCGATACCTGTGTCAGTAATCGTTAGCGTTCTATTTTCTTTATTCGCTGTAACTTTTATGTAGTAGCTGTCTTTATCAAAACTCAATGACTCATCTGTTAGAGCTTTGTAGTAAAGTTTATCAATTGCGTCACTTGCATTTGAAATTAATTCCCTCAAGAATACTTCACGTTTCGAGTAGATAGAATTAATCATCATTTCTAATAATCTTTTAGATTCTGCTTTAAATTGTTTTTTAGCCATAACTAGATCTCCTTCCACAACGATTATTTCTTATTTTACATATTAATTAGCACTCATTCAAGGAGAGTGCTAATTTTCACTATTTTTTAATTATCACAAAAATAAAATTCTGTCAATAAAAAAATGCAAGTAACTGTTATTGAAACAGGTTTCTTGCATAGGCTCTTTTATACCCGAAGGACAGTAAACTCTCCTCCACCTAATAGCTTTTTCGTGTAATCAATCTTTGCAGAATCAAAGTATACTTTATCTTTTTCATGTACAAGGAACTGTATGCCATCTTGCTCAGTCATTTCATCATTTTGTAAAGCTGACTCCTCCAGAGCCAGGCGAAGTTGTGGGCCCCCTCAGCCAATTCCCATTGTTAATCGAATAAAAGGTTTCTTCCCTTCATCTATAACGTCTTGGACTTCTGACTTGATTTTATCAATTGCCGCTTGAGTTACTTTAACCATTACAATTCCTCCCTTGTCCTTAGTTTAGACTACTACTTATTATTGATACAAATAAAAGAGCCTGACTTACAGCGTAAGTAATCCTAGACGCATGGAAATCAGGCTACCTTCTGTTTCGTATAAAATGGACCAATGAGATGGATAATAATAGCGTATTTTATTTTACATAGGAGGTACACAATTGGAAAAAGAAACGTTTCAACCAAAGGATACTGGAAAATTAACGAATAAACATTACGGAATGGAAGATGACAAACGATCTGAAGAAGCACTAACTGACCATGGCACAGTTAACATGAAGTCAGTTGTTGACAAAGAAAAGTAGAAAATCAAATAGATAAGTTTTCATGAAGATAGATAGCTTGGATTCTTATCGTCCAGGCTATTTCTTTTTCCACTCCTCTAAAAAGATTTAAACAACGCATTGAAAACAATGAGCAAAATTAAAATTGTCACAACAAGAATGACTTCCCCATTACTGGCCTCAGTTTCTACCTTCTTCTGTTGTTTAATCCTTCTATACTTTGCTTGAATTTGTTTTCGTAATTGTCTTCTTTTTTCATCTCGTTTCATCTCAGACTCCTTTTTTCAGATTAAATTAGTTTTACGTTCTAATCTAACGAAAAAGTAGTACAGTTCTAGATTTTTTTGAGTATACATTCTTGTCTTTTTCTCTTATCATCCGTTACCATTAAAAGATAAGGAGACGTGATAATATAATGTCGAAAAATCGAATTGTAATATCATACAGTGGTGGTAAGGATTCTACACTAGCTTTGCACCGAATCATTCAATCTGGAGAATGGATTGTTGACTCGCTGTTGGTTACGTTAAATGAAGAAAACAAACGAACAAGCATGCATGGTGTTAGGGAGAGTTTGTTGAATGCTCAGGCAAAAGCATTAGGAATCCCTTTACGTAAAGTATATATCCCACCTACTTGTACGAATGAACAATATGAGAAAATTATGGGGAAAGCACTAGAAGAAATCCAACAAGACAGTATTTCTTATATCATGTTTGGAGATATTCACTTGGAGGATGTAAAGGCATATCGAGAAAAAATGCTTGTTAACACTTCTATAACGTCCATTTTTCCATTATGGGGAGAAGATTCCCCATTACTAATAAACGAGTTTTTGGACTTAGGATTTAAGACAGTAATTACATGTGTTGACGGTGAACAATTAGACCCGTCATTCGTTGGAAGAGTGATTGATAAAGGTTTTCTTGCTGAACTACCTTCAAGTGTAGACCCATGCGGAGAAAATGGTGAATTTCACACCTTCGTGTTTGATGGTCCTCTCTTTTCTAAAAAGATTGAATTCATCATCTCGGATGAAACAACGATTACTCAAGACCTATTCACAGGCAAAGATCGATTCTACTATGTCGACCTAAATGGGGCCTGACCCCCAGTACGTTAACGCATTAACGCGCCGGGGTCAGGCCCCAAATTTCTTAGTTGTTTGTCATTGTCTTGAAGGCATCTGTTTTTACCATTTTTAGTAGAAAGTCGTCTGTGGCTTCATTATCTTTATGTACGACATGCATAGATCCATCTGGTTCAGTATGATTTGTCGTTGTTTCGTTTTGTTCGTTTTCATTGTTCATATTTTGTTCTGTCACATTTATCACCTCCATGGATTTAGGATGTGTAAATATGACCTTATTTAACCACTGTAACCCAGTAACTCTGAAGCAATTAGTTTATACGAGTTCGAACGGTCTTCGGGAGAGTGGGTTATTGTAACAATCATGATTTCGTCTACTTTGTAGGTTTCATGTAGCTCGTTTATTTTTTTGCTAACTTCCTTAGAATTACCAATAATCATTTTACCATTCATTTTTTCTACGGCCATTGTTTCTTCTTCTGTTAACAAGAACCGCTTAGCATCCTCTATTGACGGGACACCTTCATTCCCTTCGCCTCTACCTTTTTGGATCGACCATATTTGTGTACTTAAGGCAATCTCTTTTGCTTTTTCAGTTGTCTCTGCACAAATAACAGACACAGTTAAAGTTGTGTTCGGTTTATGTCTTTCTTTTCGAGGGACAAAGGCATCTTTATATTGTTGGACAATTTGGACACCATCACTGTCACTCATAAACATCCCAAAGTTATATAACATTCCATTTTCCCCAGCAAGAATCGCACTTTTTTTACTTGTTCCAAGTAGCCAAGGAGTAGGTGGAATCTCAGGGATTGGCTCTGCCTTAACTTTGGCGTATGGGTGATCCTTTGGAAAGTCGTTTTCTAAAAAATGTAGTAATTCCTTTACGGTAGTAGGCATCCTCCATACCTGTTGTAGAAAGTTTTCCGACAGAGCATTTGTCGCTTCAGCAGAACCTCCCGGTGCTCTTCCGATTCCCACATCAATCCGACCAGGAAATAAAGTTGCCAGTAGATTATAAACTTCAGCAACCTTATATGGCTTGTAATGAGGTAATAAAACTGCACCACTTCCAATTCGAATAGTAGTTGTATTTGCACCAATGTAACTTAACATGACCTCTGGGGCTGAACATGCTAACCCAGATAAATCATGATGCTCAGCAATCCAATATCTTGTATAGCCAAGCTCTTCTCCAAGCATAGCTAAGTTTACCGACTCCTGTAATGCTTCTTTTGCTGTTTGATTTGAGGAAATAGGCGCTTGGTCTAGTATACTTATCCTCATTACTTTCTCCCCTTCTAACAGAGCTTAACTCCTTTAATATGTACGATAAGTTAGGAAAAGAATAGCATTTTGCCGTTACATAACACAATTTTTCCGCTTAAAGTTAATGGACCCCTCTCTTACTTTTCAATATCACACAATAAAAATTACACTCACGATTCTAACTACCCTTCAATAAAATGTGTTATCAATATTTAGGAGGTAAAAGCATGTGTAGGCTTTTTACCAATAACGATACCTCACTACCTAAAAATCTAAAAATAATAAAAAAAGAATTAAAGAAAAAGAGAAAAAACTATACCCTTTCTTCAAAGGATCAGGCTATTATAAACGAAATTAAATCAATCACTCAAAAATACAACGTAAATAATATTACTCGGACAATGGCCTATCTTGATTTCTATCAAGTTCACCCTGAAATCCATTGGGCCTTTTTAGCTCATATGGTGTCTAGAAATGCAGGATGGAATATGACTGATTTAAAAGGAGAGTATTTGCCAAAAATCTTAACAGACAAAGAAATTAAATCTTTTTTTGATTTTATCGAGCGAGGTAATTGGTTGATTTTTCAGGACGCTTTTCCACAATTTCTATTGTATGAGAAAAGTATTCAAACCGGAGAAAACCTCTTCTATTTACTACCTCACTTAAATGTGTCTGTGTTTATGGAGCCCATCTGGAATCAGTTCCTTAAAAATAGAGATTCTTTCATGCTAACAGTCGCGTTAATTATCAATGAACAGAGCTATATAGAAAATAGATTAATGGAGAACAACAGATTCAAACAGGAAGTTTTAAATACGTTTGAATTTAAATTGCAGGATTTACTATCGATGAATCATATACTTTTTCCATCTTCCCACAATACAAATAACAAGCTGGTTGGCCAGACTGTCCGCCATTTTGACAGTCTAAATGAGCGGATATTATTAGGAAAGAGACTATACTCTGTCTTGTTTTCCGAGCAAAATCTACCATCCATTGAAAAATGGGCAAAACAAACAGTCCATACAGGATCTAGAAAAGATTACTGGCCTCATATATTTAATAATATTGCCGAACTGGCTCCTGGTGGTAAGTTAAAGCCCCGGTTACAAAATTGTACTCTTACGAAAAGTGCACCAAGAATTTATAGTCCTGCAGTTGTTGCAGCTTGGGACAATCAACAGCACGAACAGGCATCACTAGGTGATTGGTATAAGGATTATAATGTGCTTCAATACATGGAGGAATCTGAGGAAAAAGTAAATGGAGAAATTAAAGAGAATTATTGCAAAACAATAGAAAGACTTGAAATGGTTGCAATCTCAAAAAAAGTGATCAACTTTCTAGATAAAAATTAAAGGGGATCAAACATCCCCTCCTCTTACACTTCTTCATCAAGAATGGCATCAAACGCACTAGATACCTTATCAAACTCTTCATCGCTCTCGATAGCAGTGAAGTCACCATCTTCGTCCACTTTTAAAAAGAAAACATCAATGTCTCCTTCTTCACCTTCTTGAAGGTCTTCAACAAAACTAACAGCTATATAATCCGTATTTTCAAGAGTAACGACTCCTAGCACCTCTACCTCTTGCTCTGTATCATTCTCATCTGTAATTGTAAATACTTCTCCAACTTCGATCTTTTCCATATTTTCTCCTCCTTATTTTGTGGTATTAAACTACATAAGTAATTCTATCTATTATTTTCCCAAACACAAGCAAATTAATGCTAAAAGAGGGATTTTTTTCATTTCACTTTATCACATTAACGCACTGGGGGTCAGGCCCCAAATTTAGTATTCTATGTTTTAGTTTAGTTAATATACATATAATACAAGCTTTTTTCCAGATAAGGAGGGATTATTCATGTCTGCAAGTAACGCAGTAGCACCTTGGGAGCATCATGATTTTCACATATCCAAAGAGGACGAGGATTCAATAAACAGATTAATAGAGTTGAATGCAAAGCATAATAAAAAGAAGAGTCAGCATACGACTGTATTATATGCTTTTATCGTAATAGCTGGTATTACACTAATTAAGTATTTCTTCCCTGCAAGCTTTTTCGCGAACTTCTATTTAATAGAAGCATTTTTTCAAGATAAAAACCTAACAAGAGATTTATTTGTAAACGGTGCACTATTTTTCATCTCAAAGCTAACCTTTGACCTGCGCGAAAAAGCTAAAGAGGACTACCATTCCTTACGGGTTGAACTAGTAGATTTATCAAACAAAGAATGGTTAAAGAAATACGGCGAGGCCACAAATAGCCAAATCTATGAATACCTCTACACCCAACACAAAATTAGAATTAACCATAAAACAAAATAACTCTTAGCTTTTACACTTTAAAGCACCGGGGGTCAGGCCCCCGGTGACACAATTAAAGAATAGCGCCTGAGACAGGATAGAGTTCGGGGTCGATTTCAAGTGGTTGGCCGAGTGCAAGTTTGGCTAGCTGAAATCCTAGATAAGGACCAACTGTTAGGCCAGAAGCACCAAGGCCATTAGCAACTAATACTTCATCATTGTTCGGAAGTGAACCAATAACAGGTAGAAATCCAGGTGTGAATGGTCTAAATCCTACTCTTGTTTCACTTACTGTTGCCTCTTCTAATCCAGGAGCAATTCCTAATGCTTTATCGAATATTTCATGAAGTCCGCCTAATGTGACACGTTTATCGAATCCTTTATCATTTTCATGTGTGGCCCCAATTACGATTTTCCCTTTGTCAAATGCAACAATATACTGGTCATTAGGTGGCATAACCACAGGTAATTCAGATGATTCCTCTTCATCAACATCTAAATGTACAATTTGTGCCTTCTGAGCGTCTACTAAGAAATCAATGCCCAGAGGTCTAACTAACTCCGTTGCCCAAGCCCCAGCAGTTACAATCACTTTCTCACCAAGAAAAGAATCACTGCTCACCGTTACGCCAACAACTTTCCCTGCCTCTATTTCTAAGCGTGCATTGCCACGTAAAACTTCGGCACCTTGTTTCTGTGCGCCTCTCACAAGTGCATCCCGAAGCTCTCTTCCATTCACTCTCGCTGCCCCGCTAATATGAACAGATGCAAATTTCACATCTAAATAAGGAAATAAATCTTTCGTTTCTAGCTCTGATAACCTTCTAATCTCACCAATTTCTGGGGCATCTTCTCTCCGTTTATTAGCTCTTTCTTCCATTTTATCTAGCTTGTTTAAATCAGTATGTAGACTGATGGCACCAACTTTCTTATAGCCTGTATCTTTTTCTCCATCCTTTTCTAGCTCTGGAATTAGATAAGAATAGTACCTTGCACCATTCTTTGCAAGCTCATACCAGGCTTTATTTCTACGCTGGGATACCCAGGGACATACAATTCCTGCTGCTGCATCCGTCGCTTGACCTTTATCTTCACGATCAATTAATAGCACTTTTGCTCCATTTTTTGCTAAATGATAGGCGGTCGATGCTCCTAAAATTCCCGCTCCAATTATTATAAATGGTTTCATATCTAACACCTTTTCTTTTCAGACTAATTATGTCATTATTTTACAAGATAGGTAGACAGCTTTCAATAAAACAAAAACAGACCCGGTTTACACACCGAGCCTGTTTCCAAACAAACTACTTATTCTGCAAACCCACGATTGAATTCATCCGGGTTCGGTCCGACACGTTCATCCTTGTTCAAACTACTAATTCGCTCCATATCTTCAGCTGAAAGTTCAAAATTAAATACATCTGCATTCTCAATAATACGATGTTCTTTAATCGATTTAGGAATCGTTACAACTTTATTTTGTAAGTCCCATCGTAAAATAATTTGTGCAGGAGATTTTTGATGTTTTTCAGCAATCTCATTAATGGTCGGGTCACTTAAAAGCTGACCTTGCTTTAATGGTGACCAAGCTTCGAGTTGAATCCCCTCACTTTGACAATAAGCTAATAACTCTCTTTGTGTTAAATGTGGATGAAACTCAACCTGGTTAACCATTGGCTTAACTTCCGCATCTTTAATTAGTTCTTGTAGATGATGAACATGGAAGTTACTTACGCCAATCGCACGAACTCTACCATCTTTATATAATTTTTCAAGAGCCTTCCACGTATCTTTAAACTTGCTGCTATCTAAACCTGGCCAGTGAATTAAATACAAATCTAGATAATCAAGACCTAGCTTGTTAAGGCTTGTTTCAAAAGCCTGTAATGTATTGTCATAGCCTTGCTCTGAATTCCAAACTTTTGTAGTTATGAATAACTCATCACGAGCAACACCTGATTCTTTAATTCCTTGTCCCACACCTTCTTCATTTTGATATATAGCAGCAGTATCAATGCTTCGATATCCATTTTTAATTGCAGCCTTTACTGATTCAATAACCTCTGACCCTTCTTCAACTTTAAAAACACCTAGTCCAAACCAAGGCATCTTTACTCCATTATGTAATGTTGTTGTATCCATTAAGCTTTTAGGCATGTGTATTCCTCCTACAAGTAAGTTCTAGAACGATTACTATTATCTCAAAAAAGAGAAATCTTAACCAACGATTTGCTTACTTAATCCAATTGTCCAATTTATCATTCATCGTTTATAGTAAAATTAGATTACCAACTAAAGGAATGAAGTAAATGAAGATTATCGTCCTCTCAGACACTCATATGCCCAAACGTGGAAAAAAGCTCCCAGCTTTATTAATAAAGGAGTTAGCAAATGTTGATTTAATTATTCATGCTGGAGATTGGACTGACCTAGAAGTTCTTATTCAACTTAAAAAATACGGTACAGTTATTGGAGTGAGTGGAAATGTTGACACTCCAGAGGTTAGGCAATTTTTAGGTGATAAAAAGATACTAGAGCTAAATGGCTTTAAAATTGGAATTGTTCACGGCCATATCGGCAAAAAGAAAACAACACAAGAGCGCGCACTTGAGGCCTTTAATGATCCAAGTTTAGACGTTATTATATTTGGCCACTCTCATATTCCATACCAGGAATACCACGGAGGTACTTTATTGTTTAATCCTGGTTCTCCTACCGATAAGCGATTTCAGAAGGACTATTCATTTGGAGTTCTTGAACTAAGTGACAAGATACATGCTGATATTTGTTATTATCATGATAAATCATAATAAAGATGAGGCTTTTACACCTCATCTTTTTAAATAAAAAACTTATGAACGAACCCGTTCATCTACTAGTATTTTTTCCCTTTTCGATAATTCTCCAATGTTTACCCTTTTTACAATAGGGCTCACTCTTATCACATCTTGAAGTTTACTAACAAGATCTGGATTCAATTCAGTAGCTGATTCAACAGTTATCTCTAATTGATCTTGTTTTTCCCTATTCGAAACAAGTGCTTGAAAAGATGTATAACCTTCGTTTGCCAAAACAGCAGCAAGCTGTTTTTCTCTAACAAACATCCCCTTCACCTTAACTCCATCACTTACGCGACCAAGAACGCCTGCAATCCGCTTTCCTTCATAGCCTTCAACCCATTTTGATAAATCTCCTGTACCAAACCTAATTAGAGGATAACTCTTATCAAATAACGTTATAACTATTTCACCTTCTCCACCATCCACTAATTCACCAGATACTGGGTCACAAATTTGAACGATGGCTGAGCTTGTTAGTTTTAAGCCTGGTCCTTTCTTATCTTCAAAAGCAATACAGCCACAATCTGCCGTACCATAGCCCTCAAAAACTTGAATACCTAATTCTTCACACCTTTGTCGTAAGGTCACTGGTGTCATCTCCGCCGTAAAAAATGCCTTTGACAAGGCTATTTCTCTACCATTCACCCAGCCTTTTTCCTCAGCGGCATCTAGTAAAATCGTAAAAAAGCTAGGTGTACCTACATAACCAGTTACTTTTACATCCTTCATAACCTGAAGTTGTAGCTCTCTATTGCCTGTTCCAGCTGGAATAACAGTCGCACCAAGCTTCCTCAAAGCAGAATCAAACATAAAACCTGCAGGTGACAGGTGGTAAGAGAATGTATTTTGAACTATATCATTCTCATTAAACCCGGCAGCTTCAAGTGCTTCTGAAAATCTCCAAAAGTCATCTTCATGTGTTTGAGGATCATAGATTGGTCCTGGAGACATAAAAACCCTTGCCACTTCAGTTACAGAACGCGTTAATAGCCCTGCAAAAGGTAGATTTCCCTGTTGCAATTCTGGTAATTTATCTTTTTTTAACACAGGAATCTTTACGAGATCCTCTACAGATGTAATTTCATCAGGAGTTAGTCCATGTTCCTCCATTACAACCCTAAATCCTTCTGCATGCTCAAAAGCATAGGAAACCAATTCTTGAATCGATGACAACTATAGCCACCTCTTTCTACGTTTGTAGGATTTAATATCTTTATAACTTTTCGCACCTTGCGAACTTACACCAAGGTAGAATTCCCGCACATCTTGATTAGTTAATAACTTATCAACTGAGCCTTCCATAACAACACGGCCATTTTCCATGATGTAGCCGTAATGAGCAATGGAGAGTGCAACCTTTGCATTTTGCTCGACAACCAAAATGGTAGTCCCTTCTTCTTCATTAATTTTCTTAATGATTCCAAAGATTTCTTTTACCAGTAATGGAGCAAGCCCAAGGGACGGCTCATCTAGTAATAAGACACTTGGTTTTGCCATAATGCCTCTTCCAATCGCAAGCATTTGCTGCTCTCCACCAGATAGATAGCCAGCCTGTCTGTTCTTGAGCATTTCTAACTTCGGAAAATAGTGATACACCTTTTGAATATCACTTTTAATATTTTTCCGATCCTTCCGAGTATGTGCACCTGCAATTAAATTATCTTCAACAGTAAGGTGCTCGAATACACGTCGCCCTTCCATACATTGGAAAATCCCTTTTTTTACAATAACATCAGCACCGTTGGTATCAATTCGCTCGTCGTTTAATTCAATAAAACCATCCGTTACTTCACCATTCTCACTTTTTAAAAGACCTGAAATTGCCTTAAGGGTCGTTGTTTTACCAGCTCCATTGCTACCTAATAAAGCAACAATCTTCCCTTTCGGAACTTCCATCGATAGTCCTTTTAAAACTAATATAACGCGATCGTACACTACTTCGACGTTGTTTAAAGTTAGCATCATAATCCTCCATTTACTGAAAAATAAGCGTGGTGTTAAGTATATTTATAAAAAAAGGGGGACAATTCCTCTCCCCCCTTAAGTGAATTAATATCCAATATAATCTGTGAATACTTCCCATTTACCGTTTTTAACTTCTGCTAAACGGATTTGGTTTGTCCCAGCATGATTGTCAGCAGTGAAAGAAATTGGTGCAGCTAATCCACCAAACTCCAGGTTAGAAATCTTCTCTAATCCTTTACGGATTCCCTCACCACTTGTTGGGTCATCTGATAATCTTACACCTTCAACCATAATTGAAGCTGCTACCCAGCCTTGAACAAACTTTTGGTTAATATCATCAATCGTTTTTCCTTTGCTTTCTAAGTACTCTTTAATATCAGCCATTCCTTCTAGGTCTTCATATGGGAATGCATGTGTAACCACCCCGATAAATCCTTCAGCAGCTTCTCCTGCAATCGGAAGTAACCCTTCCCCTGTTGCCCAGTTTAAACCAATAAACTGAGTGTCAATGTCAAGTTTTTTCGCATCCTTTAAGATCGTTGCAGTAGCACCCCATGTTTGTTGAATAATTGCATAATCAGGATTTTTCTTTTTCATATTTAATAATTGAGATGTTGCATCTAATGCACTTAATTCAACAATCTGCTCATCAACTACTTCTACACCCATTTCAGCTGCGAATGCTTTTGCATCTTCAATAGGTGATTTACCAAAAGCAGTGTCATTATAAATGAATGCCAGTGTAGGAGTTCCACCCTTATGATTATCTTTGATCCATTTAATTGCTGAACGAGCTTGGTCAGAGTAAGTAGCAGCCACTAAGAAATTGTATGGACTCTCTTCAAGGTTTTTAAGGTTTTCTGAGTATGAAGCCGAAATGTATGGTAGTTTGTCAGTTGCTACTAAACTACGAAGTGCTTCAGTATCACCAGTTCCCCATCCTAATACTCCTGCTACTTTGTCTTTTGATTTAAGCTTTTGATATAGTTTTTGAGCTTCTGGGATTTTGTAGGCATAATCATCACCAATTAATTCTAGCTTGTAGCCATTAACAAGACCCTTTGTAGCAAGGTGCTCAAAGTATGCCTTTTCCCCCTCAGCATAAGGAGTACCTACATCACCAGTCCCACCGGTTAAATCAAATAGTCCACCAATTTTAATCGTACCTTTTTCATCACCTGAAGCTTTTTCTCCTCCTGAACAGCCAGCCATAACACCTAGTACAAGTAACAAGATCATACTGATTGACAAGAACTTTTTCATACTTCTCCCCCTCATTTTCCAAAAAATTTAAATTAAAGTAAAAAAACATTTTTACTGTAGCTAATAGGAATACGGCCAAAGCTTAAAGTAATCTTTAATATTCTTCCACATTTTTGCTAGACCTTCAGGCTCATAGATTAGGAATAGGATAATAACTAATCCAAATACCACTTCCTTTAACCCTACTAAGACATTTGCAAGATCCGGCATCACACCACTCAAGATCTCGATACCACCACGAAGGAATACTGGTAGTAACGTAATAAAGATGGCACCATAAATGGACCCGAACACACTTCCTAGACCACCTACTAAAATCATAGCTAAGAATTCAATCGAAACCGTTATACTATATAGTTCTGGGCTAACAATCATTGTGTAATGGCCAAGCAAAGCACCAGCAATTCCAACAAAGAAAGAGCTAATTGAAAAAGCCAAAACTTTATATTTGAAGATATCAATCCCCATTACTTCTGCAGCAATATCACGGTCACGAACCGCGATAAAGGCTCGGCCAACTCTAGACCTAAATAAATTCAACGTAAAAACGGTCGTAATTAGTAATACAACAAACATTAAATAATAATAACTTTTTTCGCTGGCGAACATAAATCCACCGACACTAGGTCTAGAAAGTACCATTCCAGCAGTTCCACCTGTCAACGAATCCCATCTTGAAATGACAAACAAGATGATTACTTGAGCTGCTAGTGTTGCAATGGCTAGGTAAAGCCCTTTTAAACGCAGCGAAGGAATTCCAAATAGTGCACCTACAAGAGCGGTTATTAATCCAGCTGTCGGCATTGCTATCCAAAAACTTAAGCCTAGCTTTACAGTTAAAATAGCTGACGTATAACCTCCAACCCCTAAAAAAGCACCAACCCCAATTGAGATTTGTCCTGTAAAACCTGTTAAAATATTTAACCCGATCGCTCCAATTGCTGCTATCCCACATAATGTGGCAAGTCCCACGATATAATCCGAAGAAATTAGAGGGAAAATCGCAAAGAGTAGAACGATTGCGTAAATTCGCATTCTAACACGGGTAATTTTCCAAATGTTCATGTCTTGCTTGTAGTTAACATGGAATTCACCACAATCCATTACGAATGGATTTCGCATAGTTTACACCCTCTCGATTTCTTTTTTACCGAACAATCCGTACGGCTTAAACATTAAAATAAAGACTAATAGAATAAATGGCATAACTTCTTTCATACCACCACCAACTAATGGATCTAAGTATCCTCCTGTCATACTCTCGATAATACCGATAATTAATCCGCCTACAATCGCACCTGGTATACTATCGAGACCACCGAGAATCGCAACAGGTAGAACCTTTAACCCGATAGCTGATAATGAAGCATTTACGCCATTAATGTTTCCTAGTAAAATACCTCCAACTGCTGATACAATTGCAGCAATCGCCCATGATACAGCAAAAATTGTCTTTACACTGATTCCCATGGACATGGCTGCCTGCTGGTCATCCGCAGTTGCACGCATCGCAATTCCAAGTTTTGAATACTTGAAAAAGAGGGTAAAGATTAAAAGCATTACCACTACGATTACTAGTGACCAAAGGTAAACAGGTGCAACAACTACCTCACCGAACCTTACCGGTTGTTCTGAGAAGATTTTAGGGAAAACACGTGTTTCATGCCCCCAAATTATATGGACGATACCAGCTAATACACTCGATAGTCCGATTGTTGCCATAATCATTGATATGACAGGTTCTCCAATAAAGGGCCTTAGAACAATCCGCTCTATTACAAATCCTAAAATAGCACTAAATAATAACGCAATTAGTAGAGCAGGTAGAAATGGAATATTATATGCTGTAATAAGTGTTAAACAGACATACGTACCTACTAGTAAAAACTCGCCTTGGGCAAAGTTAATTGCGTCACTAGATTTATAGATTAATACAAATCCTAGGGCAACTAGTGCGTACACACTACCTACAACGATTCCTGTTACTAACATTTGTAAGAAAAACGTCATTAAGCTGCTCCCTCGCCTTCGTCCATAAAGATTACTCGAAGTGTTGTTTGAATCAGTTGTTCATGCCCATCACGATATTTAATTCGGCCTTCCACATCGATTTGGTCACTTTCTGAATAGATTCCATCAATAAGTTTTTCATACTTTTTAGCCACAAACTGTCTTCGTACTTTTTTAGTACGAGTTAACTCTTCATCATCTGCATCTAATTCTTTATATAGCAGAACAAACTTCTTAATACGGGCTTTTTCAGGTAGTGACTTATTTACCTCATTTACCTGTTCTTGGATAAGTTCAAGAACAGCAGGTTTAGATGATAAGTCTGTATAAGTTGTATATCCTATTTGTTTTTTCTCTGCCCAACGACCTACATTTTCCATATCAATATTAATCATTGCGACAACGTAAGGTCGATCTCTTCCTGTCGCAACTGCTTCTTGGATATAAGGACTGAACTTTAATTTATTCTCAATAAATTGAGGAGAAAACATTTCACCTGTATGTAGACGAATTACGTCTTTTAAGCGATCGATGATATACAGATGACCCTCTTCATCCAGTCTGCCTGCGTCCCCTGTGTGTAGCCAACCATCCTCAATTGTTTCCTTGGTTGATTGCTCATTTTTGTAATAGCCTACGCACACACTTGAACTCTTAATGAGTACCTCACCTTTATCCGAAATTTTCACCTCAGTACCAGGTATCGGAGTACCAACACTATCAAGCTTAATATCACCATCTCGGTGGACAATTGAGATTCCTGAAACCTCAGTCTGTCCGTAAATACTTTTTACATTAACCCCGATGCTATGAAAAAACGTAAATACATCTGGACCTAATGGCGCTCCTCCTGTATAGGCACGTTTAATCCGCAATAACCCAAGATGGTCTCGGATAGCAGAAAATAAAAAGTAGTCTGCTAGTTTATATTTCATTCTCAATCCACGTGGAATTTCTTCCTTATTGAATTTAGCTTTAGCTAATTGTTCACCAATTGGCTTGCACCATTCATACACTTTACGCTTAAACCAGCCAGCATCCTGAATTCGCACTTGAAATTTCGAAACCATATCTTCATAAATTCGTGGAGGTGAAAACATAACCTGTGGCCCGATTTCACGAAGGTTTTCCAATACAGTCGTTGGTTCTTCTGGAAAATTAATCGTCATCCCACTTGATAGTCCGGTAGCAATGGTCATCATCTGCTCACCAATCCATGCTAGGGGTAAAAAAGATAAATACTCGTCATTGCCATCTAGTGGATCAAATGAAGTTAGGTTATGCGCCATATCAAACAGGTTTTGATAACTTAGCATAGTACCCTTTGGATTGCCTGTAGTTCCAGAAGTATAAGATAGAATTGCTAAATCCTCATATGTTCCTTTATTAAGTTCTGTTTCAAAAAATGTAGGGTTTTCTTTGTTATGTTCCTTCCCTATTTCTAGTACTTCATCAAAGAATAATAGATTTTCAGCTTTATAATTTCTCATTCCTCTTGGATCATAATAGATGATCGTTTTGACCTTTTGAATCTGATTCATCACTTCATAAAGCTTATCTACTTGTTCCTGATCTTCTACAACAACGATTGAGGCATCACAATTATCAAGAATATAAGCAATTTCATTAGGAAGAGATTCCTGGAAGATTCCTACGGATATTCCACCTAAGCTCTGAGCGGCTAACTCACTGATGACCCACTCTGGGCGATTGTCACCAATAATTGCTAGCTTATCTCCACGATTTAATCCTAGTTTTGCAAGCCCTAAACTAAAATGTTGCACTTGTTCGTAGTATTGCTGATAGGTAACTTCATTCCAAATTCCATAATCCTTTTCTCGGTAAGCTACCTTCGAACCCTTTAATCTACTATTCTCTCTTAGTACTTGAGGAAATGTCATGTTTGACATCAAATACCTCCTCCCTGATTGTTAGCCTACTTGTTCTTCATCTTCACCTAAGTAAGCATTGATAACTTGTTGGTTATTTTGTATTTCATTTGGTGTCCCATAGCCTATTAACTTTCCAAAATCTAAAACAGCAATATGATCTGAAAGATCCATTACTACCCGCATATCATGCTCAATTAAAATAATAGTTGTCTTTTTTTCAGCATGAATATCAATAATGTATCGTGCCATGTCTTCTTTCTCTTCACTGTTCATACCCGCCATAGGCTCATCAAGTAATAATACCTCTGGCTCTAGTGCTAATGCCCTTCCTACCTCTACCCGCTTTTGTAAGCCATATGATAATCTGCCAACTGGGGTATTTCGGATATCTTCAATTTCAAGAAAGTCAATAACCTCTTCAACTTTCTCTCTGTGCTCAATTTCCTCTTTTTGAGCTTTCCCCCAATAGAATCCGCCTGAGAGTAAGCCTGTTTTCATTCTGGCATGCCTGCCAAGCTTTAAGTTGTCCAAAACAGATAAATGAGGAAAAAGCTCAATGTTTTGGAAAGCTCTAGCAATACCCATACCTGCTCGTTTATGCGGTTTTGAATGAGTGATATCTTCACCCTTATACCGAATGGCACCACTTGTAGGTCGATACAATCCACTTATGCAGTTCAACATACTCGTTTTCCCAGCACCATTTGGTCCGATTAATGAGAAAATCTCACCTTCTTTTACTTCATATGTAACCTGGTTTAGAGCTGTAACACCCCCGAAACGTAACGTGATATCCTTGATTTCTAAAATCCCCAAATTCCTTCCTCCTTTCGGGAAATACTGCAAACGCTTACGGTTCTGAAAAATCAAAATACTTAAACAATATATTCTTCATATTCCATAAATATCCTTGTTAGTTTTTATAATTTTTATACAATTTAGTATATTCTAATAAAAATAGGCCAAAACTCCCGGTGCACCATCGCTTTAAAGCACCGGGGGTCAGGCCCCACAAGACATTATTCTATTATAGTGATGATGGGTGGCTTGTGAAGATATTGGATTAGTTCTTTGCCATCTTCTTCTTTCACTTTCGCTTCTTTGCTAGCTAGTGAATCAATAAGTGTACTCATATTCTCAAATTCTAGTATGGTTATTAAATAAAGATTAAGATCTGTATTTTCATTTTGAATTACTCTGTGAATGGAATCTCTTTTCAAATTCGGAATCTTTTTTCCTAGAGGTACATGAACTTTGAAATAATGCTTCTCAAACCCTTCAACATCTTTTGGTTTTTCGTACATTATGACTACTTTAGCCATTAACAAACACCTCTTTATACGGAATTTTTTCATTACAATATATTCTGTAACAACCATTTAATTCCGAAAAAGAAATAAACCTGACCCCCGGTGCGCCAACGCTTTAAAGCACCGGGGGTCAGGCCCCATTAGACATATTTATTCAATGTTTGTTAGGATGTATTGGCCGTCTTTGTTTTGATAGTATTCTACGATAACACGTTGATTTTTCTCGAGGCTGCTCCAGTCAACGTTTTTAATTTCTCCAATTTGCAATGTTAGTTGTTGGAATTCTGTGTTTACTTGAATGGAATTCGCATCAACTTTACCTACATAAGCTGCTTCTTCACGAATTGTATCTGCTTTTGTTTCTCCTTTGCTGCCTCCACCCACTACTTCAATATGCTGTAGTACATGTTGACCGCTGCTATTTTTCACATACTCAATAATCACATGTTGATTTGCAGGTAGGTTATTCCAGTTAACATTTACATTTTCTGAAATTTGTAGCGTTAACGATTCAAACTCTGTATTCACTTGAATTGAGTTAGCGTCCACTTGCCCTACATATGCTGCCTCTACACGAATCACTTTTGCTTTAGGTTCGGGCTTTTCATTCTCTTCTGCTTTTTTCTCTTCTATAACTTTAATACTAGTCAACATATATTGATCCTTCTCGTTATGATAATATTCAATAATCACATTTGCATTTTTCGGGATGTTACTCCAATCTACGTCACTAACCTCTGCGATTTGCAAAGTTAAGGTTTTTGATTCCGTATTTACTTCAATTGAGTTTACATCAACTTGCCCCACGTAAGCTGCTTCTTCTCTCACAATTTCCTTCTCTGTTTCTTCTTGCTTATTTTCTGTTTCTTCCCCAGCTCCATTAACAGGTGTAGCCTGTTCTCCTGCATCTCCAGAACTGTCCTCATTACCCATTCCGCAAGCAGCAAGTGTCATTATTAATATCATCAACATTGGTAGCATTTTTAACCATTTCATCATATCTTTTCACCTCATAATTTTTTTGGTTTACATTTATGAGACGATTGTATTACCAAATTGTTACAAGATTTTAGTAAAAAATTTCAAAAAAAAATAAGGGTGAAAATCATATATAATGATTTTCACCCAATCAACCCTATTTCTCTTCCAATGTAGTAACTAGTTTAAACAGCAGTTGATGTATCATTAAGTAAGCCTCACCAATGGTTAACTCATCTGAAAAACCCTTTATATAATTTAGTGAGAAATTAACATCCCATATTCCTTCATCACCATTAAACATCGCTGCATATTTTAGTAAATCACCTTCAAGCTCCGTTTCAAGAAAAGATTTGATCGCTGGTCCAACATTTTTCTTCTGCTTTAACCCTACCATAACTCCATAGGTCTTAAACACATCATCTAGTTCAAGAGACGCTGCATCTACACCCAAAGCGTCAAACCATTTGGACTCCATATAAATATATTCATCTTTGTGTTTTTGTAGGTATCTTAAGGGTTGACGTAAGAATTCTACGTCAGCTTCAGCAATAATTTCTTCATTCTCTTTATGACTTCTAACAATATAGGCATCTGAAAAACGAGATGCAAGTTCGATGGTTCCAACCTTAACATCGTCCATGGAAATACCCTGTTTCTCTGCATACTCTTTTTCAAGCCCCGTAAAATCAGCCTTGTCTAATACCATCTCTTCTAAAAATGTTTTTACCATTCAATTTTCCTCCTAATACCAACTCATACCATACAGTATTCCCAAATCAATCTATCCAATTGCAACAAATTATAAATCTATCTCAATACAAACAGGACAATGATCACTTCCCATGATTTCACAGTGAATCTGCGAATCTCTTAACAAAGAAGCTAGTCGTTCAGACATAATAAAATAATCAATTCTCCATCCGATATTACGCTCTCTGACTTTATTCATAAAGTAATAATTACGTATAACTGAATTATAACATAAAAAAAGAAGTAGCAATATATGCTACCTCTATTTATTTACTTTTTTATAAGCTCCAATACTTAAAAGATACTTAGCTAGTTCTATACCACCTAACTCTTTACTAACAGTTTCTATAACTATAATCTCTTTCTTTGGTTGTTTCTTCTTTGTTGTCATGCTCTTTCGCCTCCTGCTCCTGTATTTGTGTCTTACAGGTACATAGGCGCAGCCTCTTTCGCAGCTTGGTATAATGTAAATATAAAAAAGACGCAGCCAGTAGCTACGTCCCTATATCTAGTTCTTTTCCGATATAGCCGTCTCTTTAAAATTCTATATCGCTGTATTCCTCTTCCTCTTCGATCGATATGTCTTGCGTGCTATTTAGCTCCATAATATACTTTGCTTTCTGTACCTTCTTGTCTTCGTATTTCTTATAACGTTTGTTGTACTTTTCCTCTACTTGCGGGTACTTCGCAAAGAACGCCTCTCTATCTAACGGTACATATGGAATGTATAAGTTACCGCTATGTCTACGCACTACTTTTATTAGTTCGAGTTCTTCTAACGACTTAATATGCGTATCTATCGTGCTATCTGTTGTAGCGCAGTCTGCTGCTAGTAATGCCATACTTGGATAAGCGCAGCCTCTATCTGCATTGTAATAGTGTACGATAAGCATATATACTGTTTCCGCTCCCTTCTTAAACTTTGGGTGGTGTCTGTATTGTAGTAGGTCTAGCGGGTACTTAACGAATGCCCCGCTCCCTTCCTGCGTCTTGTCGAATACTTTTCGTTCCATAATAGCTCCTCCTAATGAATATACTCGCAGCCTTCGTAGCTGCTTACGTATTCTATAGGCGCTATAGTTATTTAAGTTTGGTACTATAAAAATTAGAGTGCGGCTATAACTTCTTCTTATATCTATCTCTTTTCTTTCGCATTACTTATGTATTTATCTTTAAATATATATTGCGTGTATACGCTATTGCTTTAGCAATACAATTTATTCTTTAATTCTTAGTAAGTAATTCTTATTAATTAATTCTTATTTAGCTATAAGATTTAGAGTATGTGACTATAAAATTTAGAGTAGACTACTTCAATATTTGTAGTACCTTACTTTAGTTTTTATAGTACTCAAAGGTGGAGCTGCCTAGTTGCATACTTATATAGGCGCAGCATACAATCCCAAAAGGTATACCAGCATTAAAAATGCTCCTACGCAATAAACTACGTATAGGCTCTTCAAAAGATATTAGCTTTAAACTGGTCTTATTAAAAGAAAAAACTAAATGGATAGAAACTAGATGATTTGGAATATTATAGTTAAAAGGAGGACATGAAATGAAGTCTGTGTTCTTAATAATCACTATGATAATATGTACAATAACTCACTTTCTTTTTACACGATACTCTCTTGATAAACAGAAGAAAGCTTCTTTAGTCAGTGGAGTTATATTGACTTTGTTAGGTGTCATATATTCCACAGTCCAAACTCAATACATAGTGAATAAAATACCTAAGAAAATAAGTGACTAACTGAACTTAGGGTGCTTGACTAATAGGTAACGGCGGTCAACTACAGTTACTGCGTAGTAGCTTAGATAGATACACGCTTTTTTTATTAACCTATCGAGTTCAAAAATATATTGCGTAATTTTTAGGTGGTAGTCGCAGCCTGTTTCTTATCTTGGTGCATACTACGTAGAGATTTGTGCAGTTAATACTAAAATTAAAGAGAAAGTTTTTTAAAAAATAGGTGAAATTCGCAGAACACCTTTAATATAAAATTTATATAATGTTATTACAAATCACCTCAAAATGATTTGTACGACATGATAGCACTGTTTCTTTCCTCCTATTTGGTTAGAAACGGGAAGAGGCAATTACCCTTGGAAAAGGTAATTGTCTTTTTTATGTCGGTATATAAATATCTAATTCAACGTTCATAAAATGCGGTTAACTAACAAATACTAAATGTAATTTTGAGAGGGGGAAACTCTTTGGAGTATAAAATGGAAAAAAGTCAGGAAGAGTTTTTACAAAAGATACGACAAACTACAGAAGAACTTTATCAACTTCAAGCTGATTACTGGAAAGAGTTTTCTTACTTTGATGACTTGAAATTTTGGGTCGTAGTCCTAATGTTAATTGTTCCACTTATAATATTATTCATTAAGATTGATAGAAGTAAGATTTTACTATTGGGATTTTATGGGCTCAATTATCATATATGGTTTGCTTATGCAAATTCGGCTGGTATTAGTCTAGGTTTATGGGAATATCCTTATCAAGTTTCCCCATTAATACCTAGTTTTGCATTAGATGCTTCTTTAGTACCAATTGCATTTATGCTTGTTTATCAATGGACACTAAATAAGAATAAAAATTTTTACCTCTACTCAACAATTCTTTCAGCTTTCTTTGCTTTTTGTATGAAACCCATCTTAGTAGGACATCATTTTTTTAGGATGTTTGAATGGGTTAATTACTTACACTTGTTTTTGTTTTACATTTTATTTTTTGTAATATCTAAATTAATTACGAATGGGTTTTTAATACTTCAAAAAAGTCGTTAATGGGAGAGTTTTATTAATGTGTTGAAGATTTCATAGTTTAAAAAGCGCACATTATTACTGCGTAGTAGCTAAGATAGCTACACGCTTTTTTGTTTCTAACCTATTGAGTTCAAAAATATATTGCGTAATTTCCAGGTGGTAGTCGCAGCGCAGTACAGGGGGTGCTTGGGGGGGAACAGCGTATTACTATATAGAACTGTAACGCCATAGCCTAGCACTTACTGCGTTAATTTTTCCGTAAATAAATCCTCTTTTCAATCCGAAAAGTGCGCTATTAATTCAAAGTGAGAGCTTACCTACGGCTTTTTAGTGAGTAGATTAGTTTTAATGCGTCTGAGAAAAGAGCTACAACGCAATTAACTTTAAGTCTACGCATAATCCCCTTGTCTCGTTGCGCCGTATCGCCCTAAAACTGTAAAGTACAAATCGATCGTTGCAGCCTTTAGCATAAAAAAGAGAGCATAGCCTTAGCTGCGCCCTGTTACTTTATGCCCTCACGTTCTAATAATCGGTATAGCGTCCCTGTACCTATTGATAGCGTCTTAGTTATATAGCGTACTGATTTACCTTCCTTGTACCACTCTATAGCCTGCGCAGCCTTCTCTGCCTTCTTACCGCCCTCTACTACCTCTAGCTTACGTCCTTTAAACTTACCTTCTTTCTTCGCAATCTCTATACCTTCTCGTTGTCGCTTTAGTGTTAGCCCTCGCTCTAGCTGCGCAAGACTACCGAATATGTTTAGTAAGAACTCATTCATAGGATTATCGCTAGTAGTATCTAGCCATGTTTCGCCTAACGATTTTAGACTAGCTCCCTTCTCCTTTATCTGCTCCACTATGTCGATAAGGTCTTTCACCGAACGAGAGAGGCGGCTTATTTCGTGTACTATTACTACGTCGCCCTCTTCCAGTTCCTCAAGCATGCGCTGTAGTTCGGGTCTATCTGTATTCTTTCCGCTTACTTTCTCTTCGTAGAATAATGCGCAGCCTGCCGCTTTTAGTGCCTTCTTTTGTCTAGCTGTGTTCTGCCCTTCGCTACTAACTCGTATGTACGCCTTAATCATGTTACCGCCCCCGCTTTCGTTATCGTAATCATTAAGAGTTATCCTTCTTGAGCCTTAATAGTAGCATTTATTTCGGTAACAGTCAAACGGTAACAGAGAGAGCAGCCGCAAACCCTTGTAATTACTGCGTTTATGATTTCCCTTAAATCGTTACCGTATAAGTGTACTCTATCGGTAATGTTTAGACACAGCTTTACTAGTCTTGAATATTATTATTCAATTAATGCGAAACGTAGAAAAAGCCCTCGCAATAACGAGAGCCTTTCTTCTAACCTTCGTAATTATATCCCCCTGAGTTCTGAGAGCGTCGTCCAGTAGGAAAGAGCAGCGCATAAACACCCCTAGACTTTTATAATGTAAACTTTTGTAACAATATTAATGCGTTAAAAAGTTGTCGTGTAAATAGTTAACCCAATATGTAGATAGTTTACAAAGTTAGTTACTATATCGAAACATTGGAAGTTAATACTGAAAATCTCATCGAAACATTAAGTAGATATATTGTAAAATGTACTAGTAAGTAAAAAACGCCCTTCGTATTGCAGTACGAAAGACGTTTACGAAAGGCAGGTGTACCAATGGACGCAAATACAGTTATCGCTGTATGCTCGCTACTAATGGTTGTTATAACTATTAATAGGCGAAAATAGGTTTTACCTAACCTAAACAGGCGTTCGAGTGTTGGCAGCACTTCGGACGCTGCATTATTAAGTTTACCATATTTACTAATACCTAGACACTGTTTAGAGATAACTCTGGCGCTGCTGATACATTTCGTGGTGCAGGTGGTACAATATGCCTTAGGTTTACTTACTGTGTAAACTTTCTAGCAACAGCTCCTTATATCGTTTGTAGATATTAGCGTACTCTACTCTTGCAGCTATACACTCTTCTAAGGGTGCGCCTTCATTTCGCAATGAAAAGTATACACGCTGCGCCCTGTTATATATCCTACGTAGCTCACTAAAACTAATATCGATCGAGTTGTATTCGCTCAAATCTGCATTAGCATAGTCCTCTGTAGAGAACTTCAATACGTTGCCGTCTTGGCTAATAGTAGTGAGTTTATCGTCATGTACTATACGCATTAGTAGCTCCCTCTCATTTCTATTTCACGTACTAAGCCCCCCTTTTCGTTAAAGTAGGCTGTTGTATTGTTGGCGTATCTTACTGCGTCATTAGAGATTTCCCCTAAGTTGTTGAGTATAAGCTCCGATACCATTGGCGCACTCAATAGCCCTTTTGCTGTTTCCAAGCGCTCACGAGCCTCTTTAGCTCCTACTGGTAACGCTCTGTTTGATACGTCCTCATATAAGCGTCCTAGAGCCTGCCTAAGTGTTAGCTGCTCTCCTTCGTTAGCTAAAGGTAATACTTGTTGCGTAAGCTGCCTAATTCTGTCTCTTACAATAGCTGCAAGTGCTGGCTCTGTTGCGTTAGCTGCCATTTCTTCTAACGCTTGCCTAGCTGTGTTCGCATTAGTTGCATAGAGTACCTTCCCTTCTAGCTCGTCTACACGTTGCATGAATAACTTCTCTGTCTCTGCGTCTACTTTCGGTAGGTCTGCTGTAATGATTGCTGTAGCGTCCTTAATTGCTGCGTTTAAGTGTTCGTCCCGTTTAGTACGCTCATTATGAATCATTTTCATTACCGCTACTTCATGGCGCTGTTGTTCCCGCTCTAGCTTTTTTCGCTTACCTTCCTCAGTTAGTTCCCTATTTGTCATTACCCTTGTCTTATCCTCTCTGAAAGACTGTAAATACCTTAGAAAGTTGCCAGTTAAGGCGTTCGTTATATCACGTGCTACCATCATATTTTCATTTATAGAATTTAATTTGTCACTCATCTAATTTCCTCCTTTTAATAAATATATAGAGTAGTGCGTACCTCTCCTACTTTCTTCTGTAGTCATGTTTTTGCGCTTAGCTCATTAAGCCGTTTGTATGCGTAATAAACACCCTGTTCATACAATATAAGGATAGGAAAACGCAGCTAGGAATACCCCAACATATAAAAAGCCGTAGCGCTATTTAAAGCATGCTACGACCTCAATTCGTTTTATTCACAACCTATGTTTCGTTTTCTATTTAATTATGTTCTTCATTTCGTATTATAGTAGATTGGTGACGCTCTTCTTTTCGTAGTCCTGCGTCCCATTGTCGCTCCCACTCTTCGTATGAGCTTACGTAGTCTTCGTATTCTTTTCGAATCGATCGAGGCGCATTAGGTAATAGACACATGCGCTCTCGTATCGTCTTACCTTCTTCGTTCCAGTAGAAGTATTCGCTATCTATAAAGTTAGGGCGTGCTGTGTTCATATAGTGCGCCTCTCTTTTCTATGTCGAATAATGATATAGCCGCCTCTCCTTATCGCATAAGAGCCTCTATTTATAGCTCTAATTGCGGCTTAGCTCGGTTACTGAGTGATATTAGCACTTGGTTACTGCGTTACTACTTGTCGAGAGGGCGCTGTTATATAGCTGCAATAAAGAAAGAACGCTATTATAGCGTCCTGTCTAGTCCGTAAAGTGATAGTCTAATTTTATCTTTTCGCCGTCCTTAACGTATAAGATTTTCTCTATAGTTTTCCTCAGTTGTCTATTTTGTTCGTCTATCGGTTTAGTTTCTAGCTCGTCTAAGTTATCCAATAGGTCTTCTATATATTTTTTATTGTCCTCTACGTCGTTACTTGCTATTGCCTCTACCGTGTCATTTAATCGTTGCTGTAGTTGCTCTAACTCTTCTTTAATCTCCTTATTTTTGTTTGTATATACTAACTCAGAAATAGTACCGTTTAGTAAGAAGTTAAGCAGCCTGTCCTTCTCTGTTTCCTTGTTTTTAATCTGCTTTTCTAAAGCCTTTAAATCCTTCCGTAAGTTTTCTAAATGCTCATTTACGCCACCACTATTTAGTTCCTCTAACCGCTTTTCTAAAATGTTCCTACGTGCTTTAACCTTTTCATAGACTTTGGGTAGTATGTGCCTTAGGCTTACACCACTATTCTCACATCTTTCGCCGTACTTGTACGCATTACACTTTTGTAAATGTACGTATTTCTTTTTCGCTAAGTTTACCTGCATTAGCCTACCGCAGCGCCCACAAACGATTAGCTTATCAAGCGGCGAAGTTACTGCATGAGTACGCTTTTGGAATTGTTGTTTCTCGCTTAGTATTTTTCTAACTGCTAGAAAATCGTTTAATGATACTAGCCCTTCGTGCGTGTCCTTTATTGTTATGTCTTCTCCGAACTTATCTGACTTGAAGTTAATCTCACCAATATACGTTCTCCTTTCTAAAAGGTTGCTTATCGTCGAAGGGTGAAAGTTTTTTCCTTTGCGTGTCTTTATGCCGTCTCTGTGTAGTCGTACACTAATCTCGGTTATAGAATAGCCTTCTAATACCTCTTTAAAAATACGCCTTACTACAGGCGCTTCTATTTCGTCGGGAATAAGCTTTAAACTTTCTTTGTCTTTTCGGTAGCCGTAGGGTGCTTGATTTACAAATTTGCCCTCTCTAGCGCTTTGAAGTCGCCCTAAGTGCATTTTTTTTGAAGTCTCTTCGTAGGCACTTTCATTAAATAAGCCTTTTAGTACACCTAGCATTTTATTTGTACTTTCCGCAGGATTGATAACGCCGTCTAGTAATGAGTGAATAATCATATCTTGTTTAGTTAACAATTTAAAGAGCTTTATTTGCTGCTCTAGGTCTCTCGTTAGTCGGCTTAAATCGGTAATAACTAGTACCTCATATTTGCCTGTTTTAATCTCGTTAATTAGCTTGGTGTATTCTACACGCTCGCTACTGACTGACGAGCCTATTTCTTCGAAGTACGTAGGCTTAAAGCCGTTCCGTTTACAATAGTCAAGTAACTCTTTTTTGAACTTCTGTAAGTCTTCTAGTTCACCCCTAGACTTGCGGTTATATACTATTGCTGTCACTGTATTTGTTTTAGTTTTCATATGCGTCACTCCTTAATAATAAAGTTCCACGCAAGTTAAACCTTATTCATGTACGACCACCAAGTATATGAATCTGTTTGGTCAGGGTATAAATGTCTAAAAGAGTCAATAAATCCAGAACTTAATAAATTGGTCATTTCCCCACGTTCTTCATCTGTAAAACCTGAGTTTCCTTTATTCGGCTTTGGATTTTTCAAATCAATTTCCTGGTGAGCAACATTTAAATCTCCACATAAAATGACGGGTTTTTTATTATCTAAATCAATTAAATAGTTTCGTAGACTTACTTCCCATTCTAATCTCACGGGTAGCCTCGCTAAGTCCCGTTGAGAATTTGGGGTATACACGTTCACTAAATAGAAGTCTTTAAATTCTAAAGTGATAATTCTTCCTTCAGATTCAGAATCATTCTCACCAACACCATATGAACAGGATAAAGGCTTTTCTTTTGTAAAAATAGCCGTACCAGAATAGCCTTTCTTTTCAGCATAGTTCCAATATTGATGATAACCTTCTAAATCAAGGTTGATTTGACCTTCTTGTAATTTTGTTTCCTGTAAACAGAAAATATCTGCGTCAACTGAGTGAAAGTAGTCTAAAAACCCTTTCCCTACACACGCTCTAATACCGTTTACATTCCATGATACCATTTTCATGTTATTCTTCTCCTTACTTTAAAACAAGTATGCTAAATTAATCTGTTAATCTATCATATCCTATTATCTTGTAAAAATAAAAAAAGTTATGCTTTTCCACATAACTTTTTAACAACTTACCCTATTTAAACCAGCCTTTTTCCTTCGATTGCGTAATGGCTTCAATTCGATTTTTAACTTCCAGCTTCTCTAAAATAGCAGATATATAGTTTCTAACCGTTCCTGTTTTAATTCTAAGTTCTTCTGCAATTTCCTGAGTATTTTTACCATCAGCTACTAACTCAAGTACTTCCTTCTCACGCTCTGTAAGTGGGTTCTCCTCACTATAAACATCATCCATCAGCTCAGGAGCATAAATTCTTTTTCCTGCAAGGCAAAAGCGAATAGAACTTGCTAATTCCTCACTCGGACTATCCTTTAATAGATAACCACTCACTCCTGCTTTTAAGGCCCGTTGAAAATAACCCGTACGAGCAAATGTTGTTAAGATAATGAGTTTACAGTCTAAACCTTTTAATTCTTCTGCTGCCTCAAGACCAGATTTTTCAGGCATTTCTATATCCATGATGCAAACATCTGGTTGAAGTTTACGAACGAGATCAATTGCCTCTTGACCATTACTTGCCTTTCCGATGACTTCCATATCATCTTCTAAGTTAAGTAAAGATCCTAACGCGCCTAACATCATTCGCTGATCTTCAGCTATGACAATCCTTATCAAATCTGGTCCCTCCTATCAGGCTGCTTTACTATATTTGGTATTTTCATAATTACCGTCGTTCCCTGGTCTGATATAATCTCCAAGATACCATTTACAAACTCAAGGCGTTCTTCTATTCCTTGTAGTCCACTGCCTTTTCCAATGTCTGTCTCTTTTTCAATCCCTATTCCGTTATCCTGAATTGTGACAGATACTTCTTCCCAAGTTTGATTGATTGAAATTCGGCAAACTGTGGCCTTGCTGTGCCTAACCACATTGGTTACAGCTTCCTTCATACACATACTTAAGATATTTTCGATAAACAATGATACATTCGCTAGACTGACATCATCATCACAAACAAGTTCAATTTCAGCAGCCTTTAATAACTGCCTCACGCGGACAAGTTCTTCCTTCAAACGAATACCTCGCATTTGAGAAACCATTTTTCTAACTTCATTTAGAGCAGTTCTCGCTGTTTGTTGAACATCCTTTAGCTCATTTCGAGCCTGTTCTGGATCCTTACTTATCAATTTACGAGCCAAGTCACTTTTTAAACCGATAAGAGAAAGCTTTTGCCCCAGTGTATCGTGAAGGTCTCTTGCAATTCTTTGCCGCTCCTCTTGCTTTACCAACTCAGCAATTCTTTTGTTCGCATCCTCTAGTTTCTCTTCAAGAATATCTTGCTTTTTTCGATTGTGGATTGTGAAAGGAAGAAGGATTACAGCAATCCACATAATAATAATAAACGGGATTTGTCTAAAGAACATCTCATCCTGTATGACAAAATTATAATTAATAGAAATGGTTGTACTAACAAGATGAATAATGTATAAGGTCAAAAAAGCAATTCGGTTTTTTATATTTCCATTATAATAGGCGATATAAAAAGCAAAGTATACAAACTGAAAAAGCAATGTCATAGTAAATGATATTGCAATTAAGATACACGTCCATAGATATACTGGCCACTTTTTCGAAATAAAAGCAAGACGATAGGCTATAAAAAAGACAATGGTCAACAAAATCCCAATTACAATTTCAAATGTGGAAGAAGATTGGAAAATAAAATAAAATGGCAATATACTAAAAACACTCCAAATATAGGGGGAAATCCCCCAGTTCTTTTGGAATAGCGCAAATTTTTTCTTCATTTAAACCTCTTTAAAAATGTATTTACATGCAATCATATCACATTTGGAAAAGATTGCATGTAATTCGTTTTATTCTTCAACAATCACGCGATTCTTCTTAATAACAGCTAACTTTTCTTTAATATCTTTATATCCAACAAAGACTTTTTTGTCCTCATCCCATAATCTGAATTTTAAAGATTGAAGACTTGTAGCAAGTGTAATCGTAGGTACATTTTGAAGAGGTTCACTCTGATTATGGGCCTCTTCTAACTTATAGTTAGGGATTCTTGGACTTAAATGGTGAACATGGTGATACCCAATATTACCAGTCATCCACTGAAGTATTTTAGGGAGCTTATAAAACGAACTTCCCTCAACTGCCGCTTTGACGTACTCCCAATGTGCATCTTCTTCAAAATACGAATCCTCAAACGTATGCTGTACATAAAACAACCATACGCCTGCAGTTCCAGATATTAAAAAAATTGTACCTTGCACTAATAAAAACGATTGCCATCCAATTGCCCAACACATTAAGGCAATAATAGCGAAAATAGAAGTATTCGTAATGTACATATTTACTCGTTCTTTCCATCTTGCATTTCTACGGTTAAATCTGTTTTCAATAAGAAACACATAGATTGGACCTAATATGAACATAACAAGAGGATTTCTGTACAGTCTATATGCAATACGCTTCCAAATAGATGCTTCAATATATTCATCAACAGTTAAAACCCAAATGTCACCTGTACCACGCTTGTCTAAATTAGAACTAGTTGCATGGTGAACTGAGTGAGTATGAGCCCATTGACTGTAAGGAAATAAAGTTAATATCCCTGTAATTGTCCCTACAATCTTATTCGCTGTTCTGTTTTTAAAGAAGGAATGGTGGCAGCAATCATGAAAAATGATAAAGGTCCTTACTAAAAAACCTCCTGCAAACACACTTATGATAAACGTAAGTAAATAGGATATCTCAAGGCTAATATAGGCAAGATACCAAAGCGCAAAAAAAGGTACAAGAGTATTTATCATCTGTACTATGCTATCTTTAGTGTTCGATTTTTCAAAAGGTGCCATTTCTTTTCTAAGAGTTTTTTGATTTTGGTTTGTCATCTCATTTTCCTTCCATTTCGTTATTTTCTCTTACTATACTTTAACTAGAAGAAACATGGTAGACATAGATGTCATATCCAAAACATGATAAATGTCATGTATGTACTAGATTACTCCTTAGCTAGCTCTATTAATTCCTTTAATTCATTTGTAAATCCTTTTACAGCGCGATCTTCTAAGACTGTGACAGGCACTCCCATAAATCCTAACTTTTCAACTTCTTTTTGAAAGTTTGGGTTGATAGAAAGATCTCTCACTTCAACTGGAATTCCCTCCTCATCAAGTACTTTTTTTACCATAGTGCATTCGATACAATCGTTTGTAGTATAGACAATTACTTTTTTAATCATGAAAATTCCTCCATATTTTTTAAGATAAATAAAAATTTGTAATATTATATAAATTCGTGTCACTTTCTGCTATTATTGTAATGGAATATCAACAAGAAACATTATGATTTATATAGGAGTGCAAAGGTATGTTTAGCCAAAAGGTAAAAGATAAAATGAAGAAAAACTCCTACAATCTATTTCTTTTATTTATACATTTAACTTTTATGATCTTAAATTTTAATCTCATTTTAGAAGAAGGAACACTTAGTAATTTAAATTATATCTTTTTACTCTCTTACTTGTTAATTTTAATTACTAGCGTTTACTTATTATTTTCCTACTATCGTTCAAAGAGAGAAATTAAAAGACGAATTGAAAGTGAAGAGCGTTATAAACAGTTAATAGATAATCACCCTGATGGTATAGTCATACATGAGAAAGGTGTCATTTTATATGTAAATCCAATTGCATTAAGTTACACAGGTCATGAAGAACATGAAGTAATAGGCAGAAATCTGCTAGATTTTGCTCATATCTCACAACATGAGAAAATAAAACTCAGAGAACAAAAAATCTATACTACACCAGAAGAAATAAACTTAGATTTAAGTGAGTATGAGCTGATTTCAAAAGATGGCTCTTCTACCTTTGTTGAATCAAAAGCAATTGTTTGTCAATTTAATAATAAACGCTGTGTTCAACTTGTCTTACGTAATATCAATGAACGTAAAAAACAAGAAGAACTATTAAAGGCATCCGAGAAGCTAGCCGTTGTTGGACAAATTGCCGCTGGCATCGCCCATGAAATTAGGAATCCTCTTACAAGTATAAAAGGATTTATCCAAATGATGGGTGAAGATTCAAAGGGAGAACACTATTATGATGTACTTATGTCTGAAATAGATCGAATCAATCAGGTTACAAATGACTTCTTGATTTTAGCAAAACCACAGGCTCAAAATTTCAAAGTTTACCCCTTAAATCATATTATTAGGGAAGTAATTCTCCTTATGCAACCCGAAGCAATGCTGCATGATGTGGAGTTTACATACCTGCCTTATGATGAAGAGCTTCAGTTATTATGTGATCGAAACGAGCTAAAACAAGTCTTTATCAATATTGTAAAAAACTCAATAGAAGCGATGCAATCAGGCGGTTTTATCACAATACATACTTTTCCAATAGAAAACAAAGTTCAAATCGAGATCACAGATTCTGGTATTGGAATCCCTAAAGAACGAATTGTAAATATCGGACAACCTTTTTATACGTTAAAGGAAAAAGGAACAGGCTTAGGATTGATGACAACTATAAAAATTATTGAAAAGCACAACGGTACCTTCCAGTTGCATAGTGAAGAAGGGAAAGGGACAACAGTTAAAATTGAATTTCCACTTATCCATTAATAAAGGGAAGCAGCATTTAGCTGCTCCCCTTTTTGCTCATATTACCAAGGGAAACGCGGTCTGCGACGGTCATCAATTCCTAGTACATCGTCATCTCTTCTACGCTTACGACGATCGTCAGTTCCTAATACATCGTCATCTCTTCTACGCTTACGGCGATCGTCAATTCCTAGTACGTCGTCGTCTCTTCTACGCTTACGGCGATCGTCAATTCCCAGTACATTGTCGTCTCTTCGACGTTTACGACGGTCATCAATTCCTAATACATCGTCATCTCTTCGACGTTTGCGACGATCATCAATTCCTAATACATCGTCATCTCTTCGACGTTTGCGGTCGTGTCTTCTATCATCAGCATCAAGGATAATTACTTCATCAGCGTTGATAATAACACGATCAGCATCAATTCGTAATCTTCTTTTTTTACCCAAAGGTATCCCTCCTTTTCCTGTAATTATTATTAGTTTATGAATATGAAAAAGAGGCGTGTGGACGAGTGTGATAGGACAAAGGTCTATTTTTCGACTTTGTAAGGGATAACCGACAATAATGGAGGCTAACATAGAAAAAACTGGACAGCACAGTGCCCAGTTCTACTTAATCTCGTAAAGTGATAGCAGATAATCTAATAATGCATCTTGTTCTCTCTTTGTAAAACCAGTTGTTTCATCAACCCAATAGGTATGTCCAATTCCTTGGACATGTGTTTTTCTAAGGGCTTCTGATGCTTTATTCGCTTTTATTACTTTTTCACGAAGTTCCTGGTCTACTAAAGCACGTAAACTATTTCTTGGATCTGGTTTAATTCCATTCAACACAGTACCCGCTAACCCTAGTTCACCATTTACCCCAACAGCAACCCCACCTTCATGAAGATAAGGAACCGTCCAATATAGTCCGATTAAGCTTGGAACTTTATATCCCCCTGGTGAATCGCCATGGGCAAAGGAAAGCTTTATCTGCTCTTCGCCTATATGATCTGTAGGGACATTATGAATTTCAGGGTTTTCTGGCAATGGTACAGGTGTATCTGCAGAATAGAGCTTCGATTTAGTGAATATTGAGTCTGTTCTCTTAAATGCTATTGCCCTTGAAGGGTCGGTTCCGATCTCTTTCACTGAAATGACCTTATGATTGGTTAATGTACTTCCAGCATGACAAGACATACAGTTTGCTCTCTCGAATACCTCTCGCCCCTTTACAATTGACCTCTCATTATAATTAATTTTCGGTCTAGGAGGTTGAATCGAGTTTTGCCACGCGGATACAGCATTATTTTGTTCGTTGAATTTGTATCCAGGACTACTAACAATAACCCCTGAAGGCGAGACTACTGAAACTTTTGGAAATTCTGGTGATTCCACAATTTCATTAACCCCAACTGTATCAGGATTTGGATCAACTTTTTTCAGAAATTCTGAAGGTTTTTCTTTTAAAGTTGGATTATAACGAAAATCTGGATTAGCCGAGTTTTGTAAAATAGTCGCTATATATACTTCTTTATCAATTCCAAAGAGAGTTTCACTTATTTCCATTTGGGTCAAAGTATCCGCGTTTTGGGCATGAACATTATTACTAAAGGTAGTTAAACCGTTAAATGGGCCTGCTGCTGCAAAACCACTCCATCCATACGGATGATCACCTAATGTAAATGAATCTGGAATTTGCGTAGGATTTACTTCCAACTCAATTGTTGAATCAAAATTACCTGGTGCCCACGAAATAAATGTAGCATCTACAGCCTTTTCAAGTAGCTCTGCATCTGGTAGAGCTTCTTCTTCACCCTTTGTGTTTTGCACTTTCTTGTCAATATCCGTTATGTATTCCTTTAAATTTTTTACATTAGCATGAGTAAAAAAGCCAGCCGAATTTGTACTCAGTGCTAAAAGTAAGCCACCATTTAGATCTGCATTTGGTGCACCTTCGATAACCTTTTTAGTATCAGGATCAAATGTCGCATGACAAGCAGCACAGCTGATACCAACTCTAATACGACCATGAGATATACTAACCGGAAGTCCAAGGGGAACTAAGGATCCTTCAGCCACATCAATACCAGTGTTGACTTTTTCTCCTTTTTTAAAGGTTTTGTCACCCAGGGTAATGTCACTAGCAAGCTCAACTTGTAGATTGTTAGTGCCTTTTCCACCTAAAGCTAAAATCGCTTTAGTTACGTTCGTAATGGTAAATGGTCCATCAATCATACCTACGATATCCGTTAAGAAAACTTCATTCCCAAAGGTCTCCTCATAAAAAACCTCTCTACCAAGATTCAGCATATCTTGATCTATTTCCTGAACATCATCGTCTTCCGTAGGATTATTATGAATTTGAAAAAGCCCTTTACGTCCATATGGGTCAAAACTGACCATTTGATTTGTTTGATACTCTCTCACTTTATTGGTAGAGGGTGTATAGCCATATTGAAAGTCTGTTGCGAAAAACCCAATAAGTAGTATAAATATCACACCTACAGCAAAAATCCACCATTTTCTCCTTTTCATATCATCCACCTAATCATGTCGTTTAATTTGATAGGCTTAGTATCTGTTTCGAAATTGTAAATATGCTATGGAAATGGATAGGTATGGTGAGAAGTACTATAAATAAAAAGAGCCTGAGGATTATTAGTGTCCTCAAGCTCTATGTTTCGGCGAGTTATGTGATCTCATTTTCGCAGTTCTTGATATTTGAGGGAACGTATATCTGTTTACGTGACCTCATTTCCTCGATTCGGCTATTTCCCGAAACGTAAAACCGTTTACGTTACCTTATTTCCCCGATTCGGGTATTTCCCGAAATGTAAAACGGTTTACGTGTCCTCATTTCCCCGATTCGGCTATTTCCCGAAACGTAAATCTGTTTACGTGACCTCATTTCCCGGAATCAGCTATTTCCCAGAACGTAAAGCTCTTCTACTCCACCCAAGTATACATATACCCAGTATCCTCATAATCTTTTGCCTTTTTTACAACCTTTAGCGGCTTAAATGTATCAATCATCACAGCTAGCTCAAGGGTTTCTTTTTTACCAATACTCGCTTCCGTCTTCCCTGGGTGTGGTCCATGTGGAATCCCACTAGGATGTAGTGTGATGGACTCTAATTTGACTCCCTTACGGCTCATAAAATTACCTTCCACATAATAGAGAAGTTCATCACTATTTACATTACTATGGTAATACGGTGCCGGAATCGCTTCTGGGTGATAGTCAAACAACCTTGGTACAAAGGAGCAAACAACAAAATTATGACCTTCAAATGTTTGATGTACTGGTGGTGGCTGATGAATTCGCCCAGTGATTGGTTCAAAATCCTCTACATTAAACACCCAAGGATATAAATACCCATCCCAGCCCACAACATCTAACGGATGATGACCTAGCACATGAGAGTGCAAGTATCCTCTCGTTTTCGTAATAACCTCAAATTCTCCTTTTTCATCAAAGTGCTCAAGAGTTTCAGGTCCTCGAATATCTCGTTCACAGAATGGACTGTGCTCAAGTAATTGGCCATATTCATTACGATATCTTCGTGGCGTCGTAATTTGGCTGAAAGACTCAATAAACAAAATCTTCGTCTGAGCCCCCTCGTCAGGTACGACACGATAAATAGTTCCAATCGGAATCACAACATAATCCCCAGGACGAAACGTAAGTGTCCCAAACATGGTCTCAACCTTACCACTACCATAATGGATAAAGAGCATCTCGTCTCCATCTCCATTTCGATAGTAGTTATCCATTGCTTTGTCAATGTTCATTGCACCAATCAACAAATCATCATTCCCAAGCAAATACTCTCGTGCAGACAGTGCATCCCCACTCTGCGAAAGCTTATCTGTGTAAAAATGACGATGATCTAGTGAACCTTGCTCTTCATACTCTGGCAAGTATTTGCCGATTAACTCCGATTTAACAACTTCTGTTGGCATATAGTGATGATATAAAATAGACTGTGTTCCAGAAAATCCTTTCGTCCCCATCACTTGCTCTCTATAAAGACTGCCATCTTCTTTTCGAAAAGTTGTATGACGCTTATGTGGAATGTTCCCCATTGAACGATAATACATTTACTTCACCTTCTCCCTACCCTATTCTATTTTTTAAAACACCAAGACCTGTTATTTCAAGCTCCACTTCATCTCCAGGCTCCAACCAACGATGAACGTCTGTGCCTAGTTCTAAAATACAACCACTGCCAACCGTACCTGACCCAATAATTTCTCCAGGATATAAAGTCACTCCATCAGATGCTCGCTCAATCATTTCTCCAAATGAATAGTGAATATCTTTAAAATTCCCTTTTGAAAGTAGCTCACCATTTACCTTGGCTGTCATAGCTAAGTCATAGCCCTTCAACGTTCGAAATGCTTCGAGCTCATCCTTGGTGATAATCACAGGACCAATTGACGTTGCAAAATCCTTACCCTTTGCTGGTCCTAACCCTACCTTCATCTCTTGTAGCTGAAGATCTCTTGCACTCCAGTCATTCAAAATACAATAACCAAAGATATAGTCCTCAGCCTCACTTGCCTTAATATTTGTCCCTTCTTTTCCAATCACACAAGCAATTTCTAGCTCATAATCAAGCCACTCACAATTACTTGGTCGTGTTATTACTTGATTTGGACCCTTAATTGCCATGTGATTCGAAAAATAAAACACAGGAATCTCGTACCACTCTGGAATCATGTCTAAGCCTCGATTTTGTCTAGCCGTTTTCACATGCTGTTCAAATGCATAGAAATCTCTAAAGCTACGAGGGTTCGAAAGAGGCGTAATTATTTCAACCTCATCTAAAGCATAAACACTTTCCAAAGGCTCAGTTAAGGAAGAAATAATCTCCATATACTCTTCCTGCTTTTCTAAAAATGAAAGCATATCACTTGGAAGCTTTCCTTTGCTTGTTTCAAACATATCAACAACATGGTAATCACCCAGCATCCAGCCTGCACGAGTTGCACCATCATTTTTTATAAACGACACAAATTTCATAACATCACCTTAGGATTATTTTCGAACTAACTCAAATGTCTCAGCCAATGGTTTTGTATACGTCTGTCCAGCCATTCGACCGATAGGGTTTAATTTTTCAGTAAGTATTCGACCCTGGTCATACAGTTCATCATTAACATGAACATGTTTCACTTTCCCAATAACCAAGCTACCCGCTCCAGGATGATCTCCAAAATCAAGTGCTTGGTGTAATTCACATTCTAAATGAACCATCGATTCCTTTACTCTAGGTGGTCTTACCGAAACGCTTTCTTTTTTTGTAAGACCTGATGCATCTAGCTCATCTACATCTGGTGGGTACTCAATTGCACAATCATTCATTTGAACAGCCATCTCTTCACTGACAATATTAATAACAAATTCCTTTGTTGCCTCAATGTTTGTCAATGTATCCTTTTTTGCTCCATCTGTTCCACGTCTCATCGGTGAAAAACAAACCAACATTGGATCTGCTGAAATGACGGTAAAAAAACTGAATGGTGCGGCGTTAACTACTCCCTCTTCAGAAATAGAAGTAACAAAAGCAATCGGACGTGGTAAAACAGAACCAACTAGTAGTTTATAAGCATCTTTCCATTCAAGCGTTTCTGGTTTAATTTCCACTAGTTACACCACACTTTCTTTTAAAAGCTGACCTATCGTCTCTATAAATGCATCATTATCTTTTCTCGTACCTAACGTCATTCGGAAGGCTTCTGCCCATCCAGCTATCTGTAGACCTCTAACAATAAAGCCTTTCTCCATAAGCAATGTAACAACCGGCTGCTTGCTACAAACAAATAAAAAGTTTGTTTCAGACGTATAAACCTGCATTCCTAAAGCAGTCAAAGCCTTTGATACGTATACTCGCTCTTCTGCATTTTTCCGAGCACATTCCTCTATAAAGCCTTGATCATCAAGAGCAACTGAAGCAGCATGTTGGGCTAAATGATTTACATTGAATACATCCTTAACCTTTACAAGTTCTTTCACAATAGCTTCAGCCATAATGCCATATCCAACTCTTAGTCCTGCTAAACCATAAATTTTCGAAAACGTTCTTAATACAATTAAATTAGGAAACTGTTCAAGTAATGGTAGTGTTTCTAAATAGTCGTCAGTCATCACGTATTCGTAGTAAGCTTCATCAACCACCACAATAATGTTTTCAGGAACTCGCTTTATAAAATGTAGTAGATCCTCTCTGCCAACGATTGTTCCTGTCGGATTATTTGGATTACACACAAAAACCATTTTTGTTTTTTCAGTGATGGCTTCAAACATTTCATCTAAATTATGTGTGCCATTATTCAATGGAACCTTAATTGGCTGGCCACCTTCTATCACAACATTTGTCTCATATCTAGGAAATGTGATATCGGCCATGATTGCTTCATCTCCATGACGGATGTAAGCTCTTGTGAGCAGTCGTATCATTTCCTCAGAGCCATTACCGATAATAAATTGGCTCTCTTGCACGTTATAAAATTTTGCAAGTTTTGATATCAATGTTGATGTTGTACCATCTGGATAATAGAAAATTTCATTCAGATTTTCGCTGATAACCCCACGTACATGTGGTGAACATCCGTACACATTTTCGTTATCAGACATTTTTCGAATAACTTGTAGATTATAATCTGTTTTAATTTCTTTAAGTGATTTGCCTAGAGTATATGGTTTGATTCCTTTTATCTCTTCTCTGGCAATAATCTTAGACATGTTAGCACCTCAATTTTCAAAAAATTACGTTAGATAAAGGAAAGAAGGAGACCGCAATCTCCCTCTCCTACTTATTTTGCTAAGTTAATCTGAACTGTTAATTTCCGCTACAGGCACTCGCTTTCCGCGGGCGGTCCGTGAGCCTCCTCGGCGCGCTGCGCCTGTGGGGTCTCACTTTGACGCGCTACTCCCGCAGGAGTCTCGTGCCTTCCGCGGAAATCAACACAGTTACAAAATCAATACTAAGCTACTACACTATCTAACTATTACAAGTTACCTCGTTTTTCTTGTTCACGTTCGATAGATTCAAATAGTGCTTTGAAGTTTCCTTCACCAAATCCGCGAGCACCTTTACGTTGGATGATTTCGATAAATAAGGTTGGGCGGTCTACAATCGGCTTTGTAAAAATTTGTAGTAGATATCCTTCATCATCACGGTCTACTAAAATATTTAATTCTTTAATTCTTTCAATCTCTTCATCAATTTCACCTACGCGTTCTGACAGCATTTCATAATAGGTGTCTGGAGTAGATAAGAACTCAACCCCATTTTTCTTAAGTGTAGCAACAGTGCTACAGATGTCTTCTGTTAAGATCGCTAAATGCTGAACGCCAGGTCCATTATAGAAATCAAGGTATTCTTGGATTTGCGATTTTCTTTTTCCTTCTGCAGGCTCGTTAATTGGGAATTTTATTCTTCCACCGTTATGCATTACTTTAGACATTAGTGCAGAGTATTCTGTTGTAATGTCTTTATCTGTAAAGTGCTTCAATTCTTTAAAGCCCATTACATTTGCATAGTAGTCAACCCATTCACCCATGCTTTCTACATTTCCAACCACATGGTCTATTCCAATTAATTCTGCATCTTGGTAAGGAATATTCATTTCTAAATCATTAAAACCTGGCATGAACGTTCCTTTATAATTTTTACGTTCAACTAACGTATGAATCGTATCTCCATATGTACCGATGACAGCTTTTTTAACAATTCCATTATCATCACTTAACTCAAAAGGAGGAATGATCGCTATCCCACCGCGTGACACAGCTTCATTGTAAGCCTTTTCAACATCGTCTACAGTTAAGGCTACATCTTTTACACCATCACCATGTTTTTTTACAAAAGAAGCCACACGGCTATCTTCTTTTAATGAGCCTGTGATTACTAATCGGATTCTACGTTGCTGTAAAACATAAGAAACCGTTTCACGATTACCTGTTTCTAACCCTGAATAAGCAACAGGCTTAAATCCAAATGCAGTACAGAAATAATGTGCTGCTTGTTTTGCATTTCCTGAATAAATCTCTAAATAATCAACTTCTCTTACTGGAAAAAAATCTGCTTGAACAGTCGTATCTTTCATTACTTTTTCTCTCATCTTCGTTCCCCCTACTAAATTATAATTTTCTGAATTAATAATATAGTAACCTTACAAACTATCTCAAGAGTGTAATGTAAAGTTATAACGCTTTTTAGTAGTAAAGCGTTAATTGCGTTATACTTTTTCCTTCACTCTTTTTGGAGCAGAATGAATTGCTTGGTCCTTCAATGCTTCTACTGCCTCAAGAATTGCTTCATTCATGCTTGGGTGTGGATATAATGGAAAACTTAAATCCTCGTCTCTAGCAACCATTTCTAGGGCAGTTGTCCCCATTGAAATTAGTTCAGTTGCTCCTTCACCGATGATATGCATACCTAATAACACGTTCGTCTTTTGATCCATAACCACTTTAACTAACCCGTCTTTTTGTCCGATAAGGGTAGCATAGCCATTTCCAGCAACTGAAAATTGACCCGTTTGAATCTCATAGCCTTGTTCTGAGGCTTCTTTTTCTGTTAAACCTACCATAGCAATAGGAGGTAGTGTTTTTGCAATAATGGGAAGGAAAGTTAGGTCAACCTCTGATGACAAACCAGCACACATTTCTGCAGCAACTTTTCCCTCTTTAATGGCCTTCACAGCTAATTGTGGCCCTCCAGTAACATCACCGACGGCAAAAATATGAGATTGTGAAGTTTCACAATGTTTATTGGCTAAAATAAACCCATTTTCATTCATACTTACTCCAATTCGTTCTAATCCTAATTCCTTTGTATTTGGAGCAAAGCCGCCTGATGAAACAAAAACCTTTGAACCCTTAAGTTGTAACGGTTCTCCTTTTACTACTAGATTTAGAGTGCATTCTTCAGCAACAGAAGAAGCATCAAGTACCTCTGCACCTTTGATCACTTTTATTTTTGACTTTTTAAAGATACGTAGCAGCTCTCGATTAATGGTGTCATCAAACGGCAGATCTTCCTTCTGCCCATCAAGAACGAGTGTTACCTCAACTCCAAATGAATGAAAGTTCATCGCCATTTCAAGTGCAATGTAATCACTTCCATACACAATTAGGTTTTCAGGTAATTCCTCGAGGCTTGTTATTGTCCACGGATTAAGAAGTAAAGTACCTTCTACATTCGTAAACTCATTTGGTATGTAAGGTGAACAACCTGTGGCAATGATTGCTTGCTTAAATCGATATATTTCATACTGGTCTCCACTTTCCACACCAATTTTAAACTCTGATAAAAAGAAGGCATGACCTGTAATCAGTTCGATTTTGTTTACCTTACATAAGGACTCGACTCCTTTGCGTAACTGTTCCACCACTTTATTCTTATAATCAACTAAATTGGTAAGATGAAAAGTAGGGTTTACACCCTCTATCCCGAAATTGCCAAAGTCCTTAACAGAAGTTAACTTTTTAGCACTTTCGGTAAAAACCTTAGAAGGTATACACCCTTTATTAAGACAGACTCCACCTAGATTCTCTTTTTCTATTAAAGTAACTGATTTTCCAAGTTGAGCGGCTCTAATTGCCGCATGATATCCACCTGGTCCACCACCAATAATAACTACATCTCTTTCATGTGCTAGTTCACCTACAACCATTTATATCATCTCCAACAGTAGTAGTTTTGGGTCCTTAATTAAAGTTGCAAAACGATTTGTAAATGCAACCGCTGTTGCTCCATCGGTAACACGATGGTCAAAGGACATTGATAGATTCATAATGGAGCGAATGACAATTTGGTCATCATCTGTCACGACTGGCATTTTCTTCGTTTTGTGGAAGGAAATTAACCCAACCTCAGGATGTTGTATGATCGGAGTAGCTCCAATACTTCCACCAAGTGGACCAACATTACTAATCGTAAAAGTTCCACCTGATATATCGTTCATAGTCAGCTTGTTCGCTTGAGCCTTTTGAGTCAGATTTTTCATCTCATCATGAATCTGCAGAAGAGGTTTCGTTTGTACATCCCGAATAACCGGAACAATTAACCCTTCCGGAGTATCTGTAGCAATTCCGATGTTATGGTTGGATTTCAACTTAATTTGCTCATTGTTTTCATCAAGCTCTGCATTGAAGATTGGAAACTCCTTTAAACAGATCGAAATTGCCTTAATAAAAAATGCAGTCGCTGAAATAGATTTGTTTAAAGCCTTAAGCTCAGACCGGAATTGGATTAAATTTGTAACATCCACTTCCTCAAAATGAGTGCAATGTGGAATGGTATAAACAGATCTGACCATACTCTTAGCAATCTGTTTTCTACGTCCCCGGAACGGTATTGTTTCAGTAGAAACTGGAGATTGTGGAGAAGAAACAGCTACCTTTTCAACTTTTTCTATTTTATTTGCTGATTCTATAGGAGTATCATCGATTGTATCTCCTTTTTCAAGGAATCTATAAATATCTTCATCTGTAATTCTTCCTGCAGCGCCTGTACCTGGTACTACCGAAATATCCACCTGGTTCTCTCTAGCAATTTTTCTAGTATAAGGTGATGCCATAACACGTCTACTTTTATTCGTTTCAAAATTAATGACTTTTTTTGGTTCTATGGCCTTTACCACTTCATTAGGTAGATCAACTGCATTCCCATCCTCAATGATTAATAACGTCGTACCAACACGAACGGTTTGCCCTTGTTCCACTAATAATTCCTTCACAATGCCATTTTTAGGAGAGGGAATTTCTGCAGTCATTTTGTCCGTTTGTACCTCAACTAACGGATCATCTATGTTAACTGAATCCCCAGGCTTGACTAAGAAACAGTTGATGTCCGCTTCTGTCATACCTTCACCAATATCATGAAGCTTTACCTCGATCATCTTTTCCCCTCCTAAAATGTCATCACTTTATTTATTGCATGTACAACACGTTGTGTGGTAGGTAAATAATGGTTTTCAAATCCAAAATATGGAACAGGTACATCGAAGCCAGTCACACGTTCAATTGGTGCTTTCTGAAAAAGAAATGATGTATCATTAATAATCGAAACGATATCATTGCCGACTCCACCTGTAGCATGTGCCTCATGAACAATAACCGTTCTACCAGTCTTTTGTACAGACTCTGCAATAATATCTTTATCTAAAGGATAAAGGGTACGCAGATCAATAAGGTCACAGCTTACACCCTGTTCCTTCATTTCCTCGACGGCTTTCTGTGCAACAGGAATCATCGCTCCCCAAGCTAGAACAGTAACATCATCACCTTCTATTAACTTCTTTCCTTTTCCTATTTCAACGGTGTATTTACCTTCTGGAACCTCCTCACGCCCAGCACGATAGTTGTGCATTGGTTCTAAAAATAAAACAGGATCTGGATCTTCAATCGCTGCAATTAACAAGCCTTTTGCATCATAGGGATTAGAAGGACAAACAACTTTAATCCCAGGCATGTGGGTAAAAATAGCTTCTGTACTGTCACAATGAATTTCCGGTGCTCTTACACCAGCTCCATATGGGGCACGAATGACCATTGGCACAGTGAAATGTCCCATTGTTCTCATTCGTAAACGTGAAGCATGTGTCATGATTTGCTCATAAGCAGGATAAATAAAACCAAGAAATTGTATTTCTACAACTGGACGGAACCCGTTTACAGCCATCCCAATTGCAGCACCTACGAAACCGGCTTCACTTAGAGGAGTATCCATTACCCTTGTCTCACCATACTTTTGTTGTAAACCATCTGTAGCACGAAACACTCCACCATTCCTACCAATATCTTCACCTAGAACGATAACTTCCTCTGATTCTCCTAGCATTGTATCCATTGCATCTGTAATTGCTTGAACAAGGGTTAATGATTTTGTATTAATTGCTGTTGTCACTATCTTCCACCCCCTATTAACTTTAAGTAATCTTGTTTCTGCTGCTCAATAGTCCATGTTGGTGTTTCAAACACATGGTCAAAAATATCCGCAGGGTTCGCAGCTGGATATTGTTCCATTTCACTAACGGCAGCTTCAATTTCTTCTGCAGCTTTCACTTCGACTTCCTTCACCCAGTTCTCATCATACATGCCTTCATTTTTCATCCAACGCTCTAGACGGAGAATCGGATCAATTTCATTTCTTCGCTCGTTACTTTCTGCTTGATCACGGTATTTGGTTGGGTCATCAGCTGTTGTATGTGCTCCATATCTCCAAGTTAATGCTTCAATTAAAGTTGGACCCTCACCATTTCGCGCACGTTCCAATGCATTTAATGTTTCAAAATACACAGCAAAGACATCGTTGCCATCAATTCTGATACCAGGCATATCATAAGCGATGGCTTTTTGCGCAATGGTTTTTGAGTTCATTTGTTTATGTATCGGTACAGATATCGCATATTGGTTGTTTTGATTAAAGAAGACGACAGGAGCCTTTACAACACTTGCAAAGTTTAATCCTTCATGGAAGTCACCTTCAGAGGTTGCTCCATCCCCAAAGTAGGCAATGGCTGCATTTTTAGTTCCTTTAAGTTTTTCTGCATAAGCAGCTCCAGCTGCATGTGGTAATTGTGTAGCAATCGGAATACCCGGGGGAAAGATTTTCTTTCCAACTGGTGGTACGCATCCTTCATTACGTCCATTCCAAAAAAGAAGGATGTTTCGTAATGAATGGCCAAAAGTCATGGCCGCTCCATGGTCACGATAGGTTGGAAAGAACCAATCATCATCGTTTAAAGCTAATGCACTACCAACCTGTGATGCCTCTTGTCCCTCATATGGTGCATAAGTTCCAATTCTCCCTTGTCGTTGAAGACTTATGGCCTTTCTGTCAAAGACTCTAATTCGAATTAAATGTTGAAGAAAGCTCTTAGCGAGTTCTTCTGTAATCTTATCCTTATATTGTGGAGAAACAAGATTTCCTTGTGTATCTATCACTTGTACAATCGGAAATTCAACTTGCATAATCCTCCCCCTCTCATAGATTGCTAGTTTTGTAACATATTCACTATTTTTATGTTGTTATATTTATAAAAAAAATCACGTTCGTACTGCCCATTTGGGACGTTTATTGTGTGAGAAAAAGCTGTTACGCTGTGTTCTCGCTTTAATTCGTTGTTCACAGAACTGATTTGCTGCCTCGACTGTTGTAATTCCTTGTTCAGTTGAATACTGATACACATTTAAAAGAGAATTATAGATTGCTTTAGTTTGTCGTAATACTCGTTCTTTATTAGGAGTATAAAGCTCATCAGCTACTTGAATTAATCCACCAGCATTAACAATATAATCAGGTGCGTAAAGGATGCCGCGTTCTTGTAACAGTTGACCATGCTTCATTTCAAGAAGCTGATTGTTTGCTGATCCTACAATAGCCTTAACTCTAAGTTGGTCAATTGTTTTATCATTAATAATTCCACCCATCGCACAGGGGATGAAGATATCTGCATCTGCACTATAAATTTCGTCGGTACTAACAACTTTAATTCCTGCACCAAGTTGCTTTGCCTTTTCAACTAGCATATCAATTGCCTGCTGATTGATATCTGTTACATACAGGTCTGCTCCTTCTTCTAGCAGTCTTTCTGCAACTTTATATCCAACCTTCCCAAGTCCTTGAATCGAATAACTCCTGCCAGATAAGTCATCTGTGCCCCATATTACTTTGTTCGTTGCCTGTAAACCATAAATAACACCTTGAGCAGTCGGAACCGAAGAGTCACCACTTCCACCATAAGCCTCGTCAACACCAACAATACAATTTGTTTCTTTTAAAGCATGCACGAAATCATCTGTTGTCGTTCCCATATCTGTACCTGTATAGAAACGCCCATTTAGAGATTCAACAAATTGGCCAAAGGCACGGAATAGCTCTGGACTCTTATCTTTTGTTGGGTCACCAATGATTACAGCTTTCCCACCACCAAAATCCACATCGGAAACAGCGCATTTATACGTCATTCCTTTTGATAATCTCAATACATCCTCTAACGCTTCATCCACACTTTTATAGGGATACATACGGCACCCACCTAAAGCTGGTCCTAGCTTTGTACTATGAATAGCGATGATTGCTTGGAGACCTGTTGCCTCATCATTACAAAAAACGACCTGTTCATGCTCTCGTATTTTCATAAAAAGATCCATTTGTGTAGAATCCCCCTTTTTTCCAGTTCCTTTGGTAGCGCTTTCAATCATTTTTGATCCATCCCCTTTATTTATATATTCTATAAGCAATTGTTAAAGTCGTTCTTTTACCCTTTAATGGCCTGCTGAATTTGAGTTTTTGGAAGGATAACTTGCTTTACCTCACCGACACCTATTACCCCCTTTTCATTATGGATAGATACTTTTGTCATGACGATATTATCTAGTAATCTATCGAGAGTTGCAGTGACTGTGAGAATAGATCCTTGTGGTGATGGGGCAATATGTTTAACATTAACAGCTGCGCCCATACCTTCCTCATGCTCTTCTAAAAAGGGAAGGATGATTTGTCTTGATGCCCATTCCATGTGGTATACCATCGATACTGTGGAATATACTGGGTGCACGACTTTACCTTCGAACTGGGCAAACATTTCAGGTGTAACCTGAACCTTTAATGTTGCTTTATGCCCCTCAATTAAACCAGGTTTCATTTCGAATCCCCCAACTCACACTATCAAGTATATGACGTTTATTTAACGATATAATACCATTTCGTTAAATAAGTAGTCAATGAATTGTGTTAATTTTTAACCAATTCACACGAATATAAAAATTCTTACTCTTTTAGGTTAATGCTTCAACTTAGTAAAGTCGACTTTAATAAAATGAGATGCTTAGCACTTACAACAATATACAGATACTGTTTTATGTGACCTCTCTTTGCTAAAAACCTCTTGATGAGGTCACATTAATCCATTTATGTTACCTCGTTTTGCTCAAATCCCCTGGATGAAGGCTCATAGATCTGTTTATGTTACCTCGTTTTGCTTAAATCCCCTGGATGAAGGCTCATAAATCGGTTTATGTTACCTCGTTTTGCTTAAAACCCCTGGACGAGGGAACATAAATCTATTTATGTGACCTCATTTTGCTCAAATAGCTCTATGAGGGTTCATAAAATTTTTATGCAACCTTATTAGTTTAGAAACCTACAAGTCGATCATTTTATATGTCTTTAAACAATAATAAAAAGGGAATAACTAGTCTCCTAATTAATCCCTTTTTTCAAATTTCACTATGACAATAAAGCTCGGTCGTTTGTCATTTTTGTTCCACGGATTCGTTGGAATTCGTTTAGTAGTTTTTCGATGGTTAGATCTTTTTTCTTGTTTTCTTCCACTTCTAGAATGATTTGGCCTTTGTCCATCATAATTAGGCGGTTTCCTAGGTCTAGGGCCTGTTGCATGTTATGGGTAACCATTAGGGTTGTGAGTCCATACTTTTCAACGATCTCTTTTGTTAGATTCGTTATTAGCTCTGCCCTTGATGGGTCCAATGCAGCAGTGTGCTCATCTAATAAAAGAATAGCAGGCTCCGTAAATGTTGCCATTAATAAAGAAAGTGCCTGCCTTTCACCACCAGATAATAATCCAACTTTTGCAGACAAACGGTTTTCTAGACCTAGATGTAGCGATTCTAATACTTCTTTAAAATATTCTTTTCTCTTTTTTGTAACACCTATTCTTAGTGTCCTTTGTTTATTTCGGGAGTAAGCCATGGCCAAATTCTCTTCAATCGTCATATTTGGAGCTGTCCCAGCCATCGGATCCTGGAAGACCCTGCCTATTAGTTTAGCTCGTTTATATTCTGACATTGAGGTTACGTCTTTGCCGTCAATCACAACATTACCGACATCTGGAGTTAATACTCCTGATATCACATTCATTAACGTCGACTTACCAGCACCGTTACTTCCAATTATCGTGACAAAATCGCCTCGTTTAAGAGTTAAATTCGTCCAATCAAGTGCTATCTTCTCATCAGGGGTTCCCTCATTAAACACTTTATGAATCTGATTTAAATGCAGCATTTGATTCCCCCCTTTCGGAAGTAGCAGCCACAAATTTCAAGGCTTCTGATTGTTTCTTAGCTTTTCGTTTTCTATCACGCGAATGTGCAAGGAATTTAGGCATTACAAGTGCTAAAATTACGATTGTTGCAGTAATTAGCTTCATGTCACCTGGCTCAAGGAAATCAACCCTTAAAGCAAGTGTTACCACAATTCGGTATATAATCGCTCCACCAATAACAGCTAATGTTGTTCTAGCAATTGTTTTCGTCCCAAATAACGCTTCACCGATAATAACAGATGCTAAACCAATGATAATCATACCTATCCCCATACCAACATCCGCGAAGCCACCTTGCTGTGCAATTAGAGCTCCTGAAAAAGCAACCATGGCATTGGAGAGTCCAAGCCCTAAGATTACCATCATATTGGTGTTAGCTGAAAGACTTCGAATCATACGCTGATTATCACCCGTTGCACGGATGGCTAAGCCAATCTCTGTTTTTAAAAAACGGTCAATTAGGAATTTCAGTAAAAAGGTTACCACAATCATAAAGATCAAAATTCCCCATGTTCTTGGTAAACTATCACCCAATCCTACTAAGGTTAAAATCTGATTGAAAAATGCATCAATTCCTGTTTTTTCCCATGCTTCTCTAACCTGCGTAAACATCGTATCGGTATTCAACAGTGATACATTCGACTTGCCCATTATTCTAAGATTAATAGAATAAAGAGCAATCATCATCAAAATACCGGAAAGAAGAGCATTGATTTTTCCTACCGTATGAATAATTCCAGTAATACAGCCGGCAATAAAGCCTACAACTAATGCGAGCATTGTAGCTGTAAATGGATTAACACCACTTACAATTAACGTTGCTGCAACAGCTGCACCTGTTACAAAGCTTCCGTCAACTGTTAAATCTGGAAAGTCAAGCACACGAAAGGATAAGTAAACACCTATCGCCATAATCGCATAGATGATTCCTGATTCAAATGCTCCGAATATCGCTGTAAACACTAAGAACCATCCTCTCTATTCTCCGTCAAAGAACTCCCCTAGTTTTTCCCATTCAGAATTCACTTCTAAGCCTTGTGCCTCTGCAGCTTTTGTATTAATCATAAGCTTCATGCTATCTGGTAATTCTACATTAATTTCTGAAGGTTTTTTCTCACCTTTTAAAATTTTCGCAGCCATTAAACCGGATTGGTAGCCTAGGTCAAAATAACTGAAACCACTTGCTGCTACTGCACCTTTTTTCATAGAATCTAATTCACCAACGAATAAAGGAAGTTTCTTTTCATTCGCAACCGAAATAACAACATCTAAGGCAGAAACAACTGTATTGTCAGTAGGGATATAAATGGCATCAACGCGTCCAATTAATGATTCTGCCGCTTGTTTAACTTCAGCAGAAGTAGAAACAGAAACCTTAACGATGGAAGCACCATTTTTACCTGCTAACTCTTCTACTTGATCAACTTGAACAACTGAATTTTGTTCACCAGAGTTATAGATAACACCAATTGATTTAGCGCCAACTTCATTTGTAATAAAATTGATTGTATTTGCTGTAGCATCAGGGTGATTATCTGTTGTACCAGTAATATTTTCTCCAGGCTTATCAAAAGCCTCAACTAGCCCAGCTCCTACAGGGTCTGTTACTGAAGTGAAAATAATTGGAATCTCTCTTGTAGCATTTAATGCAGCTGTCGCACTTGGTGTAGCATTTGCGAAAATTAGGTCTACTTTATCACCTACAAAGTTGTTGGCAATTGTAGCTGTATTGTTCATATCAGCCTGTGCATTTTGGAAATCGTATGTAACATTTTCCCCTTCTTTAAAGCCTTGGTCTTCAAGTGCTTTCTTGAATCCTTCTGTTGCGGCGTCTAATGATGGATGCTCAGCAAATTGAGTAAGACCAATCACATACTCGCCATCGCCTGATGATTGGCTACTACAGCCAGTCAATGCTAGCATTCCTGCTAGTAAAAGTGATGAAGCTACTTTCATAGGTTTTTTCATGGTAATCCCCCTCGTTTATTTATTATTTTTTAAAAAACTTACTAATAGAGTTAAATTAGTAGGTTGGGAAACCTTTGTAACCGGTTACAATATATGATATTTACTATAGGCATCGTAAATATAACGTTATATTATCATTTTACTTGATTAATAGTCAATAATATTCCAAAAATTTAATAAATTTCGATAAATATATGCTAGATTCTGTTTTTTATGACAACCTCATCATAAAAATAACATTAGTATATAAAATAAATGGGAGTAAAAACTACTCGCTTTCCGCGGGCGGTCCGGGAGCCTCCTCGGCGCTCTGCGCCTGCGGGGTCTCCCGATGACGCTTTCATCCCGCAGGAGTCTCGTAGTTTTTACTCCCATTTATACTAAAGTTTTTTGACGTCACCTTTTTGCCAACCATAGTTAAAAAAATAAAAACACACCGTTAACTAATTTTAACAGTGTGCATTTTATATTATAGATAACTATGAACTTTTGTAATTTGTTCTTTTGCTTCTTTCATCATGCGGTTTATTAGTTCTTGGACGGTTGGGATGTCTGATACGAGGCCTGATATTTGGCCTCCGTTCATGAATCCTTGGTCGCCTTTTCCTTGTAGGGCACCGATTTTGTGGTAGTCTTCTGTTGTAAGTTGATTAAATTCGTCTAATGATATTCCTTTAGTTTCGTGGTCTAGTAGTGTTTGTGCATAACCGGTTTTGAGAACTCTGCGTATTTTACCGACGGACCTTCCCACAATTACTGTTCCGTCGTCCTGTGCAAGAAGTAACTGTTTTTTGTATTCTTCATGAAATGGTGCTTCTGCAGTGGCTATGAATCTAGTTCCCATTTGGATACCACTTGCTCCGAGAACGAGCATGGCAGCTAATCCTTTACCATCTCCGATTCCTCCTGCAGCGACAACTGGAATGTTCACTTTGCTTACGATTTGTGGGATCAGCGTAAGAGTGGTAGTTTCAAGATTTGAATTGATTCCTGCAGCCTCATATCCTTCAGCTACAAGGACATCCGCACCAGCCTCTTCTGCTTTTCTAGCTTGCTTAACAGAAGCTACCACCGTAATGACCTTAACACCATGCTCCTTTAGCTTCGGAATAAACGGAGCAGGATTGCCTGCAGAAAGTGAAACGACTTTTACATTATGCTTGATCACTAACTTAAGAACTTCTTTTACATTAGGGGATACACTTATGGCCACATTAACTGAAAATGGTTTATCTGTTCTGTCTTTTGTGTCCATGATAATTTGTTCGACTTCTTCTGGGCTCATCGTTCCTGCCCCAATTGTACCTAAACCACCAGCATTAGATACAGCAGACGTTAATATTGCATTACTGATATTCCCCATTCCACCTTGTAGAATTGGGTAATCTATCTCTAAAATACTCGTTAACACATTCACCCTTTTCACCCCTCGTTAAAATAATGTTATAGTAATTCCAATACTTATGTAAAGAAATAGCCATCATAATGATGACTATCTTACTCTATGATATATGGATGATCCATCGCATTATAATCGTGATCTTTATCTTTTATTTCGTTACCATCTTTAAACACACTTTCAAAAAATCTAGATGCAGGCTTTGCCAGCTCTTTGTAATACTCTCCGAATAATGACGCAGCATGGTTACCTAACCACTGACTAGGTAATAGCTCTTCTGGTAATCCTGGATCTACGAAAAGGAATTTTCGATACTCATGGACTAGCTTTGTCCGTTCAACAAAGCATTCTGCGTCTGTCATATTTCCTTTGGCAATCTTATTTTTATCAATGATATACTTTTGGCTATATTCCGTGATGAATTCTTGATATTTAGCATTTATATCCTGCAAATCCCAACTCTTCTCGACGAGTCTTAGGTTTTCATGTGGACCACTATATTCGGCAATAAAGAAATCAACGTAAGCGGAGATTTCATATTTATCAATTAAATCGTACACTTGCTTTTCAAGGTTATTTGCTGAAATCCAACAGCTATTTGACATCGTTCCAAAACCGCTCCAAACTAACTCTTTTCTTAGTTCGTCTCTTACATTGCGAATTTCCTCTGGAATGGTATACATAAGCATTCTCCATTTTCCATCCCATTCTTCTGGCTTCAATTTAAATATCCTTTTGGCAGCTTCTTCAATCCTCTTTTGCCCACGTGGAGTTAACGAGTAATAGCTCTTATTGCCAATCTTATCTGCTTGAACCCACCCCTGTTTATTCATTCTCGAAATGGCAGCTCTTACAGATTGGTCATTGTGGCCAAATTCATTCAAAAGTCTAATCAAACTACCGATCCAAATTTTACTTCCATAATGCGAAATATAATCTCCATATAATGTAAAAATCATTGATCTAGTATTCACTTTAGCTTCATCCTCACTTCAATTTCCACGTATTACGCAAAAATAACGTTATTCGTATATTCTACTAGATTATGCTTTACATGCAAAATTATTTTTTTGAAATAATGAAAAAAATCCATAGAGAGATGGAATCTCTATGGACTAAAATAAAATTATAAACTCCCCAAAGATCCAAATCACAGCTCTCTACTTCTTAGAATCTATGTTTTTAACAATCGTTGCAATACCTTGACCTACACCAACACACATTGTAGCAAGTCCGTAGGTACTAGACCTTCTCTTCATTTCATAAAGTAAGGTTGTTAGAATACGAGCTCCACTTGCTCCTAATGGATGTCCAAAGGCAATCGCGCCACCGTTCACATTCACCTTTTCTGCATCTAATTCTAGATCTTTCATACAAGCAAGTGATTGGGAAGCAAATGCCTCGTTCAGCTCAATCAAATCAAGATCACTTGTTGATAAGCCTGCTCGTTCAAGAGCCTTGCGAGTCGCAAAAATAGGCCCAATACCCATAATGGAAGGTTCTAGCCCAGCAGTCGCAGATACAACGTAGGAAGCTAGTGGCTTAAGGCCCAGTTCCTTTGCTTTGTCAGCACTCATTAATAGTAGAGCTGATGCACCGTCATTTACACCAGAGGCATTCCCTGCGGTTACTGTACCATCCTTAAATAAAGGCTTTAGTTTTGCTAGGGTTTCAACAGTGGTTTCAGGGCGTGGATGTTCATCCATCTGAACTACAACTTCATTGCCTTTACGATCTTTATAAGAGACTGGAACAATTTCATCATTTAATCGACCAGATTGCATTGCAGCTCGAGCTTTAAGCTGACTTTGGTAAGCAAAATTATCTTGTTCTGCTCTAGAGAGATTATATTTTTTTGCGACATTTTCAGCGGTTTCGGGCATACTATCCGTTCCATACATTTCAGCTAGTTGGTTGTTAATAAACCGCCAACCAATCGTTGTATCGAACATTTCCATATTGCCTCTTGGAAATTCTTTCGTCGGCTTCGCCATAACAAATGGAGCACGAGTCATACTTTCGGTTCCACCAGCAATAAAAATATCACCCTCACCCACAGCAATTGCTCTTGCAGCATAATTGACTGAATCTAAACCTGAACCACACAAACGGTTAATGGTCGTTGCAGCTACTTCAACTGGCAAACCCGCAAGTAAAGCTGACATTCTCGCTACATTTCGGTTATCTTCACCAGCTTGATTTGCATTTCCGAACACAACTTCCTCAATTTCACGCGGGTCGACTTGAGGATTACGTTCAACTAGCGCATTTATTACAACCGCACCTAAATCGTCTGGTCGTATATTTTTTAAAGATCCATTATAGCGCCCAATAGGTGTTCGCACGGCATCAACAATGACGACTTCCTTCATTTATATTTTCACTCCCTTACTTGAATAGTCAAAGACACCGCGACCTGTTTTTCGACCAAGTCTACCTGCTTTAACATATTGCTCTAAGAGTGGTGCAGGACGGTACTTTTCTCCAAGCTTTTCATGAAGATATTTCAGGTTATTTAGTCTAGTATCCAAGCCAACAAGGTCTCCTAGCTCAAATGGCCCCATAGGATAATTTAAGCCTAGCTTAATCGCTTTATCGATTTCTTCTGCTGTACCAACACCTTCTTGAAGCATGTAAAATGCCTCATTCCCAACTAAGGCACTTATTCTACTTGTAACAAAACCAGGAAACTCATTTACAACAACCGTTTCCTTGCCCATTTCTTCTGCAACTTGTCTAATTACATTAGCTGTTTCATCATTCGTTTCAAGTCCACGTACGATTTCAACAAGAGGCATTTTATGTACTGGATTAAAAAAGTGCATGGCAATCACTTTTTCAGGACGTTTCGTAAAAGATCCTATTTCAGTTGGACTCATAGTCGATGTATTTGTAGCAAAATAACAGTGTTCAGGTGCATGTTGGTCAATAACTTCAAAAATGGTCTTCTTAATTTCAATTTTTTCAGGTACAGCTTCAATGACAAGGTCTGCATTAGCTACGTGTTGTGCAAGGAAGTTTGAATAGGATAAGCGCCCTTTAGCAGCTTCCATTTGTTCGACAGTTATCTTTCCACGTGCTAAACCTTTATCAAAAATACTAGTAATCTCGTTTTCTGCTGCTTTTAGCTGTTTTTCTTCAATATCAATTAAAGTAGTGTTAAAGCCTCCGACAGCACTAACATAGGCAATGCCACGGCCCATGACACCAGAGCCAATAACTACGATTGTTTTAACCATTCTATTAACCTCCTTTGTTGAAGTAAAACGAGGTTGACTAGGTATTACTTTGTCAACCTCGCGTTTTTTAAACTAGATGCCGAATGGATTTAATGGACGGCTACCATAGTAGGAAATGAGACTCTTTGTTTCTGTATATAAATCTAGTGTTTCTATACATAACTCACGTCCAAAACCTGATTGCTTATAACCACCAAATGGTGTACCTGGGAATGCAGAGAATGGGCAGTTAATCATGACGATTCCTGCTTCAATTTGTTTTCCAACTCTTGTCGCACGACCATAATCTTTTGTCCAAATCGCTGAACCTAAGCCGTATTTACTATCATTTGCTAGTTTTACAGCTTCTTTTTCATCAGAGAACTTCATAACAACTACTACTGGACCAAAAATTTCCTCTTGAACGGATTTCATCTCGTGATTCACATTTGTAATAATAGTAGGCTCATACCAGAAGCCGTTTTCATAACCTTCTACTTGTGCTTCTTTACCACCAGCAACAACTGTTGCACCATCTGCAATTGCAGATTGAACATAACCGTCAATTACTTCAAGCTGGCCACGATTGATAATCGCACCGACATGAGTTTCTTTTTCAAATGGATTGCCTAGCTTTAATTTCTTTGTTTTTTCAACGAACTTTTCCATGAATTCATCGTATACGTTCTCATGAACATATAATCTTGAGCGTGCTTCACAAGACTGTCCAGTATTATAGAAAATACCGAATAATGAGCCGTCTACTGCAGCATCGATATCAGCATCTTCAAATACGATACTCGGAGATTTACCACCTAGCTCAAGCGTCACACGTTTTAATGTTTGTGAAGCTTTTGCCATGATGTCTTTTCCAATTTCAGTTGAACCTGTAAAGGCAACTTTATCTACATTCTCATGTTCTACTAAATAGTTTCCTACTTCTGCACCTGCACCTGGAATCACGTTTACAACTCCAGCAGGTACACCTGCCTCAATGCAGATTTCCCCAAGAACTATAGCTGTTAGTGGAGTTAAGCTAGCAGGTTTAACGACGATTGAGCATCCTGCAGCAATCGCTGGCGCTACTTTCCAAGCAGCCATCATTAATGGATAATTCCATGGAATGATTTGCGCACATACACCTACAGGCTCTTTTTCAGTAATATTTTGGAATGCTCCTGGCATTGTATTAACTGCCCCGCGATGAGCAACGATTGCACCCGCATAAAATTCAAAGTCTTCAATGGCTTGCATAACTTGACCTTGAGCTGCAGCTAAAGATTTACCAGTATCTAAAATCTCTAACTCTACTAATTCATTAAAACGAGATCTCATAATCCCAGCAATTTTATTTAACGTGCGTTGACGTTTGTTAACTGGGAAGTGTCTCCATTTACCATGATCAAAGGCATTTCTTGCAGCCTCAACAGCACGCTGTGCATCTTCAATAGAAGCTTTCGAAACAGTCGCAACTGCTTCACCTGTTGCAGGGTTATAAGTTGTAAACGTTTCACCAGAAGCGCTCTCTGCACGTTCACCATTAATGATTAATGAATAATGCGATCGTTTCATTTCTAACTGCTCTAGTTTTTGTTCTTTTACTGTAGACAAAGCATCCAACTCCTTCTTTTTATTAGTTTCCTTTAAAGACAGGCTTTCTTTTTTCCATAAAAGCATGTATTCCCTCTTTATGATCATTGCTTAAACCAGCGATTCGTTGACCTTCTGCATCTTTTTCTAAGAAATCAGGAAGACCTAAATGCCAGCTAGCATTTAAGTTTCGTTTTATTAACCCAACTGCTTTTGTAGGCATAGCTGCAAGTCGACTTGCAAACTCTTCTACGCCAGTTTCCCATTCATCTGATGGAATCACCTTTGTAACAAGCCCTATGTTCAGAGCTTCCTCAGCTTTGATTTTTTCACCAAAGACAGCAAGCTCCAGTGCTTTAGCATGACCGACAATACGCGGTAAATAGTAGAGGTTCCCTGCGTCAGGAATTAACCCAACATGGATAAAGGCTTGAACAAGACTCGCTTTATCAGAAGCAATTCGAAAGTCACAAGCGAGTGCTAGACTCATTCCAGCCCCTGCTGCTACCCCATTTAAAGCAGCAACAATTGGTTTTTCACATTTATCTAGCTCAAGTAGCATCGGGTTATATCTCTTACGTAATACCTCACCATGGTCCATGTCGTCATTTACTCCACCCAGGTCTTCACCTGAACAAAATGCACGACCTTCACCAGTAATCACAATCGTACGTACTTCTTGGTCATTTGATGCAAGCTTTAGTGCTTTTTGGACCTCTTTATTCAGTTGCTCTGTAAAAGCATTTAATTTATCAGGCCTTGAAAGGGTTAACCAGGCAATGTGGTTTCTCACCTCATACTTAATTGTTTCAAACATCCTATGTACCTCCCTTCAGTTCCCTGAAAAATTTGGTCGTCTTTTTTCTTTAAATGCAGCCATACCTTCACGTTGATCATTTGAAGAGAATAGGAGAGAAAAGTTCTTTCTTTCATACTGCATTCCATCATAAATTGAATAATCAATTGCTTTTAGTACCGATTCTTTAATTAGTCGTATGGAAAGTGGTGCTTGATTCGCAATCGTGTTTGCAAACTTAACGGTTTCCTCTTCAAGTAACTCAGGAGCTACGATTCGATTTATGATTCCATAATGGAGTGCTTCTTCAGCAGAAATTCTTTTCCCTGTGAACAGCCATTCCATTGCTTTTGTTTTTCCAACGAGCTTTGTTAATCGTACGGTTCCACCAGCGCCAGGCATTACACCTAAGCTCACCTCTGGAAAACCAAACTCTGCTTCCGTCGAGGCAAAAAGTAAATCGCAGCAAAGTGCAAGTTCAAAACCACCGCCAAGAGCAAACCCTTGAACAGCTCCAACAATCGGCTTTTTAATCTGAGCTAATCGATCCCAATCTGTAAATTGATTTAATAATTCTAGATCAATTGAAGTATCATCCATCATCTCATCAATATCTGCACCTGCAGCAAAAGCACGACCATTACCCGTTAACACAATGACTCTAATCTCGTTATCACGATCAAAGCCTTCCATTGCTTCTAAAATTTCTGATACCATTTTTCGATTTATTGCATTTAGCACCTTTGGGCGATTCAATGCAATCATACCGAGACGTCCATTAGTAGATGTAACGATATGTTCGAAATTTTTAAGCATCTAATTCCTCACCAATCATTAATGTGATTAGGTCGCCAGCAAATTTCATTGCATCTTTACCAGAAGCTTTTCCTTCATCCGTTCTCATTGCTGTTTGAAGTGCTTCGTGGCTGTCATAGTACATTTCACACATTAAGTAGTATTTTCCTTCTCCACCCATTGGGCTTCCAACCACTTTTGTTACTTCCATTTTGCGTAGTCCTGGAATTTTTGCTGTTAGTGGTGCGTGTACGTTAAAGTAGTGTTCGTTGAATGCCTCTTTGTTTTCAGGGTGCTTGTATAATGCGATTAATTTTACCATTTAAATCCATCTCCTTAGTGTTTGGTTTTTGGCTCATTTCTCAAAGAATGTTGTTTTCAAATTAAACATTGACCGTTCCTTTGCGCTGCAGGCATTTGCTTTCCGCGGGGAGGGACGCGAGCCTCCTCGGCGCCATGCGCCTGTGGGGTCTCGCACTTCCCTCTACTCCCGCAGGAGTCAAATGCCTTCCGCTCCAATACACTCTTGTAAAGAAATACAGTCAGAAACAACAAACTTTACGAAAAGAGCCTATATTATCAAAAGCTATACGTTAAAGGGATATCGCTTCTTTTCCTAAATTATTACATCATTGTTGATACTGGCTTCATTGCTTCGAATGGGTTTTTACATCCTTTGCAGTATAGGATGCTGCGACATGCTGTAGGGCCAAATAGGTTTTCCAATGTTGTGTAGACGGAGTCGCAGTATGGACAATTCACTGCCCAGCCCCCGCTTTCATCTAATTGCCTTGGAGGTGGTGCAATTCCAAATTCCTTTAAACGCTCGCGTCCCTCTTCAGTAACTCGGTCTGAGGTCCATGGTGGTGAATAAATGAATTGGACATTAATACTCAAACTCTTATCTAATGCTTGCAGTGCTGCGATCACATTTTTTTTAATAATGTCCAGTGCAGGGCAACCCATGAAAGTCGGAAGTACTTGGATGGTTACTGAATGACCATCTTGTTCTATTCCTTCTACCATTCCAAGGTCAATGATGGAAACAGAATCAATTTCAGGATCCTTAACACTATGTAGTGCTTCCACGATTGCTTGCTTATTAACGTCTGTCACCATAGCATCCATCCTTTTAAAGGTATTTCCTTACCAAGTTGCAACAGGATTGATATTGTATACCTCACTTAATGTTGATAAGGCATCATCTAAGTCAGCTGTATGCTGACCAATTCTTCCATTGCCACTCTTCATTTCAAAGGTACTAGGGAAATCTAGATTTATAGATTCAAAGATTGGCTTCATAGCGTTTATCGTACGAGTTTTTAGTACCTCTTCAGTACCAATATAACCGAGCTCTGCCATTTCTTTTCCTTTAGGACCGAATGTTAGCATGCCCTCAAAGTCTGATACAACAGTCTGTACTGCTTTTTCCATTCGAGTTCTTGCGTCCCCACCTGCCATCATTAATTGTGTAAACCATGTTTTCCAATGTAATAGATGATAGTAAAGCTCCATATTCACCTTTACAGCAACATCAGCTAGTGGCTGGTATGAGGATGTCTTTAGTGATTCGACTCTGATTTTTTTTGCTTGGGTATAAAAATAGTTACGTACAACCGCAAATGCCCAATCGTATTGAGGTTGTTTTAGGTAATGTCCTGGACCATTAACCATTTCTAATAACACTGCATTCTTTCTTTCATTTGAAGAACGAGAATGTGCAAGGTCATCTACTTTTCCTACCCCAATGTCCTCTAGTAGCTGATAAAACATTGCGGCATGACCCATCGTATCTTGGCTAATTGAAGAAAATGCAACATCCTCTTCGATATGGGGAGCAAGCCCTAGCCACTCTGAGCCACGGTATGAGATAATAAAGTCATCATCGGCTAACTGAAAAAGTAATTCTGATAAGACTTGTAAGTCGTTATTCGATGTCATTTCTTTTGCTTCCCTCCCCATGAAAAGATTTCTTGTTCATCTAGCATTCCCTGCTCATAGTGACGCCACTTTTTCTTTAAATAGCCATATCCTTTTGTTGTACGATAATCTTTATTATCTAGACGGCTAAGTGTCATTCGCTCATCCAACGTCATTTTTCGAATATCAGAACGTTTCACTACCCAAATATCTGAAACAGGCTCCCTACGCATGAAATTTTCTTGTGCCAAGACAAGGGCAATTTCTTGATTAGGAGCTAATAGTGAAAATTGGTATTGAAGCGGAGATGTATCTGTTCTTTTACTAAAGACCTCGAACTCCTGAAAGAAGCCTTCACTACCCATGGTCATACCTCCTTACATTTTTTAGCTGTTACTAAGTGCCTCATGAACCCATTTATTTGTGTGGTACGTAACCTTACGAAGCTCTAAGCGATCCTTTGATTTTGGACCATTGTTTTTTATGATTTGCTTAAAACGGTTCCAATCAGGTTGTTTATAAATCCACAATTCTTGTTCTTCATCATAGTGCATTGTGTCATCTGGTAACTTTAAACCAAGTGAAAGAACTCTAGGAATATACTTAGAGAAGAAATCTTGTCTTAGCTCTTCATTGGTTTTTGTACGGATTTGATATTTAATCGTTATATCCTGTTTAGATGTTCCTGTTGTTGAAGAATCTCCTGGCCCAAAGAACATTAATAACGCTTCCCACCAACGGTCTAATGCAACTTGAAGCATTTGTTTTTGCTCCTCTGTTCCTTCAGCTAATGCTAGAATGATAGACTCACCATGTTGAGCGTGGAAAACTTCCTCTGCACAAATTCGCTTAAGTGCTCTAGCATAAGGTCCATAAGACGCATCAAGCATATTTGTTTGCGTAATAATTGCAGCTCCATCTACAAGCCAGCCAATGATTCCTGCATCTGCCCAGGATGGTGCTTCCATATGAAACACATTATGAAACTTTAAATCTCCTGAAAAAAGATCATTCATAATATCTTCTCTCGTTTTACCAAGTGGTTTCATAAGGTCTTCAGTTACTCGGAGTAAAAGCTGACCATGACCCATTTCATCCTGAACCTTTGCCATAATCCCAAGTTTCCTTTTTAAGCTAGGTGCCTTAGGTACCCATTCCTTTTCTGGAAGCGCTCCCATAATTTCGCTGATTCCGTGCATTGAAATTAATTTTATTAATGTAAGTCGATATTCATCTGGCATCCAATCTTCAGCTTCAATCTTTTCTCCAGCTTCAATTCGCTCCATGAATCTCTGCATCTTCTCTTCCTCAGTTAACTGATCAAAAGACATCACTTCTGACATAAACTCCACCTCCATTATTTATGACGAAAACAACACGATAATGTTAAGTTTGTTACAGATTATGCAATATAATCGTAAACAGTAGTTATTTTCATAAAAAATATTTAGGATTATTTTTATATAACGTTTATTTATCGTCATCTAATATTATTGTTATACGTTTAACACAAAGATAACGTGTTAATGATGAAAAGTCAAACCATTTTTCTGAAAATTGTAAAAAGAGCACAATGTTTTTCATTGTACTCTGTCTAAAAAACCGGTTATTTCATTTTCTTGTTCTAAAAAAACATTTGATCCTAAATCGATAAGTTCTTCCATTGAGGAAAGCTCATCAAACGGAATTTCTTCTCCAAGCTCTTTATTTACTCGAAGATAGTTAGATCCTAGCAAGTGATGGCATTGATAACTTATTGACTCGGAGGATAAATGAAGGGCAAGATCCAGTAACTTAGGTGTAACCTTCATAGATGGAAAATCAAATGGTAGCCATTGCTTAACACCCCAATACTTATCATCTTGAATTGTAAAATCAATGGTTTGCTTTCCAGTACCAACTGAAAGAATTTTAATATCCTCTATTTTCTTCTCATAATTCTTTAAAGCCTCCGTGACACAAACTAAGGAAGGGTTGTTTGCCCATAGTCCACCATCTATTGATAAAAAACGATTACCAACATTATTCGGCGGAAAATAAACTGGGGCTGAGCAGGATGACAATACTGCATCCCAAAGTTCAATCGACAAATCATCTTTCTCTTCAGCGTTTTTCATAGTTCTATGAACATATGGTCGACCATGTGTGACATCAACTGCCGGTATAAGAATTGGTGTTTCCACTTCAGAAAGCTTTATGTCTTTAAACGACTTCTTTAAGTATCTCCTTAAAAACCGGTCACTATATACACTTTTAAATAATCCAACTTTAGCCTGACGGATGAATATTTTACGACCAAATTTTTTATAGTTTTCCAAAACTTCGTCCATTGGTATTTTCATTGAGACAGAAGCAGCAATAATTGACCCAGTGCTAGTTCCAGCGATAACATCGAATAATTCGGCCACTGGCTTGTTATACTTTTCTTCCAAGGCTTTAAGGATAGCAATTGCAAATACCCCTCTAATTCCTCCACCATCTATACATAACATTTTCATTTACTTCACCCATATTTTTTATCTTTATGTTTAGTCTTGCCAATCTATTGGTTTTAACTCATAAAGCCCGTATTTCGTATTTTCAAAAACAATAAACAGATAAAAGACCAAAATCCCTTATGGACTTGGTCATTGATCAATGCTTCTATTTCTTGTATGGGATATTTAAAAGCTCAGGTACCGTAACAAACTCATAACCTTGTTGTTGTAATGTTGGGATAATTTGTTTTAAAGATTCGATTGTAGGGGTTCGATTCGCATCCCATTCTCCACCATCATGCATTAAAATAACAGAACCAGGCTGAACCTGACTCGTAACAGTGTTTGCGATTACTGCTGGTGGTTCCTCTTGCCAGTCTAAAGAATCTACTGACCAACCAACAACGGTGTAGTTCATGTTTCTTAACTTCTCTACCAACTCATTGTATAAAAATCCATAGGGAGCTCGGAAAAGTTTTGTACGATACCCAATTAAATCTTCAAGGGTTTCTTCTGTTCGATTCACTTCTCTTTCAAGAGCAGCAACGCTTGCTTGGTCAACTAGATTTGGATGCCAATATGTATGATTTCCAACGATATGCCCTTCATTTATCATTCGTTTCACAAGATCTGGATAAGCCTCAGCTCTTGCGCCCATTACGAAAAATGTAGCATCTACGTTATACTGATTTAACACATCTAGCACTTGTCCTGTAAAGCGTGGATCTGGACCATCATCAAAAGTTAAAGCAACTTTCTTTTCAGCAGACGGACCACTTAACACAATGGTCTCAGGATACCTTTGCTGAAGCACGATGTTCGAAACAGGATACCTTACTCTTTCAGTTGTTTCAGGGCCACCCTCTAGTTGTGGAAACTCCTCTGGTGGTTGTTGAACAGGAATACTTTTAAACTCATCTACATTTGTTGCCAAAACATCAATTCCAATAAATCCATTAAAGCAAAGTCCTATTAATGCAAGAAAAGCGAATTTTTTTATCATGTCCGAATCCCCCTTCCAAGTTATATCTTTTATTTTTTGAAAGTGGAGTCAAATTTATCCTAATGTGAGAAAAATATTTTGGAGTGTGATTGCTATTCTAGTCCGAAAACCAAGCTGCAGTAATATTTTCTCTGTTTATTGAATCCATTTAGCTAATTCATAATAGATAGGAATCCCAATAATAAGATTGAAGGGAAATGTCACTCCCAAAGCAAGACCTAAATAGATCGACGGGTTCGCTTCAGGAACAGATGTTTTAAGTGCAGCAGGTGCTGCAATATAGGATGCACTACCAGCCAAAACACCCATTAAAGTAATGCCACCGATAGATAATCCAACAACACTCCCCACAATGACCCCTAAGCTTCCGAATAATAATGGTGAAAGCAACCCGAATAGCACTAACTTGACACCATATTTTTTCACTTCAGGAAGTCGTTGTCCTGCGATTAGTCCCATATTCAATAGAAAAAGAATTAATACACTATTGTATAAATCCATAAATAACGGTTTTACCATCGGTACTGCACGCTCTCCAAGGATTACACCTATCAATAAACTTCCTACTAAAAGTAAGATGCTCTTACCAAAAATACTTTCTCTTAGAACCTCTTTATCAATTAAATTGAAAGACTGAGGCATAAAACCAACACTACGAGAAGAAAGCGAAGTTACCTCACTCTTATTTTTAACTACGTTTAAAATCAGTAATGACACTAAGATAGCAGGACTCTCCATCAACACAACAATTGCATTCATAAACCCTTCATACATTGTTCCATTTTTCTCAAGAAAAGAGAGAGCTGCACCATAGGTTACTATACTTATTGATCCATAGGTAGCTGCTAATCCTATTGAATTCTCTAGATCCACCTTAATAATTCTCATAATAAAAAGTGTGATTAAAGGGATTGCAACTCCAATTATTAACGCACCACCCATTGGTGCTAACACAGTATTTAAGGAGTAATGCGAAAGTTCAGTTCCTCCTTTTATACCAATTGCGATTAATAGGTAAATACTTAAAGCCTCACTTAGAGCACTAGGAAATTTAAGGTCAGATTTAAAAACTGCTGCTATTAACCCTAAAACAAAAAATAAAACAACAGGTGATAGTAAATTATCTACAATAATTTCAGTCATATTCTCCTCCTTGACACCATTTTCTAACAACAAAAAATAAAAACCGACAATACTCGAATGGTAAAAATCTACCAATCTCGAATATTGTCGGTTTATCCTCAACTAACCTAATTGGTTTTTTGAGGATCTCCCTTATGTAAAATCTTTCTCTAAATCGCAACATAATTTAAATACCATGATTCGTTCACCCGAATGAGTGCTAATATCAGTATGGAAACTCGTTACTTCTTTTCCAGTACATGATAGGATAATTTGTTTTAAGTCATCAATTCCTGATTCAACTAATTCTGAGCGTGTTTTCTTAATGGTTAGTATTCCCTCTTTGGTTTCACATACAGAATATTCAGCTGGAGTTAGAATTCCTTTTAAGCAGATGATGATCATGTCACGTAAAATATCTGACTTTACGGATACAGATCCTCGACCAAGAAAATCTTTTTCCCATTGTGTTATCGCTTTGCTAATTTCTGATTCGATATACCCCTTGGATTTATTCATAATTCTCCTCAAAAGTAATGTATTTCCTACGAGTTTATAAATATACCAATCTTTCTAATTTATCACTTGATTACTTTTTCATTCAAGCCAATATATCTTATTAACCGAATGCTAAAGTCATTTTCACAAAACAGTTTTGCCAAGGTAATAAACATCTAATTATACTTTATCGTGCTTTGTAAAAAACGTCAATAATTTCTTACCCCGCGCTTGCTTATTGCCTCTCTTTTGATGTTGACCAATGTTCTGTTTTTTCCAGTTCACTGGCTAGTTGAAATAATATATCTTCTTTACCACGGGCAGCAATAAATTGAACGCCACATGGAAGACCATCCTTCGTTACATGCATAGGAACACTTATTGCTGGTTGACCTGTTAAATTAGCTAGCTGGGTAAATGGTGTCCGCATTAGACTGTTTTTGGCAATTTGATCTATGATTCCTGCTTTTCTTAGAAGATTGCCAGAACCTATTTTACCAACAATGTTTATCAATAATTTTTCCACTGACTTGGGCTCTAGTTCACCAATTTTAGCTGGAGGATAAGCTGTTGTAGGTGTTATATAGAGATCATATCTAGAATGAAATTCCTCCATTTGAAACGCAGCAATATCCCATTCTCTTAATCCCAGAACAAATTCTTCAGCACTTGTTGCTTTACCTAGTAAACCAAGTAGCCAAGTGGAAGGTTCAACATCAGATTGCTTCGCTTTTCGACCTAAAACACCCTCTAGTGAAGCTATTGATGCTGCTACCTCTCCAAAATATAAGGTCAAGTAACTTCTAAGTAATTTGTAGCCTTCAACAGGAGCTTCCTTTTCATCAACATTGTGACCTAAAGACTCAAGTAGCTTTACTGTCTTAAGAACTGCTTCTTTGCATTCTGGATGTACATCAGTTTCTAACGGAGATTTTAAAGAAAAAGCAAAGGTTAGTTTCTTAGGCATTGGTGTATTTACTACATCTAGGTAACTCCCTTCATAAGGAGGTGCATGATAGGCGGCTCCTTTTTCATGGATTTTTAGTACATCAAGGATTGCCGCACTATCTCGAACTGATTTTGTTAGAACATGGTCAACAGAAGCACCTTGCCAGTTTCTCCCGGTTATAGGACCAACTGGTGTTCTTCCTCTTGTTGGCTTCATTCCAAACAAACCACAGTATGCACCCGGAATTCGAATGGAGCCTCCACCATCATTTGCCCCTGCTAGAGGTACCATTCCTGATGCAACCGCTGCAGCTGAACCACCACTTGAACCTCCAGGTGTATAACCTGTATTCCATGGATTCCTTGTGGGACCGTATTGCTTAGGTTCAGTAATACCCATTAATGCAAATTCAGGCACATTTGTTTGCCCTACAAAGAGGAGACCCGCTTTTCTTAATCTATTGACATATTCAGTATCCTGTTTCGCTATGTAACCTTGTAAAGCATTAGATCCGGAAGAAATCTTTTCTCCCTTTACTTCCTGAGTTATGTCCTTTAATAACATCGGAACTCCAGCGAATGGTCCATTTGGATTAACGCTTACCGCTGATTGTCTAGCTTGCTCATACATTTTATTAATAACTGCATTAAGATCTGGATTATGGAGTTCAATTCTTTTAATCGCTTCTTCTACTAGTTCAATCGGCTGAACTTCTTTCTTTTTAATAAGTTCAGCCAACCCGAGTGCATCATAATCATTATAAGCAATCCCCATTTTATCATCTCCGTTGTTCATGTTACCTACAGTATAGTCGAAAGAATATTCTGAAATCAATAAAAATGGACCTCTAATAGGCCCTTGTTTAAGTCACTATTCAGTCGTTGATTGGTACAGGTTAGTATTTTGACCAACTTTCTTTATTTTCTCTACAAGGGTCTGGAATCCATATAGCATTACAGCTTTAAACGTAAACAAGGCTAGTAGCTGCATTCTGGTAAACCTAATAAGCGAACCAATTCCTATTTTCGTAAGCCAATTCATAAGTGGATAGACAAAAGCTAAGTGGACAAGGAAGTTCGTTACTATATATAGCAAGAAGTTACCAAAGGTGAAGCGTAATATCCACAAAGTTCCAACCGTAAAAGGCCCCAAAAGGAAAGGAGTCATTCCGTTCATTTTAGGGTGTAGTTTCTCAAAAAACCACCACCATTTACGTTTTTCGGCAAAAAGACCTTCAAAATGTACAAATGTAATAATAAAAATTGTTGCAGGTAAAAATCTTTTAATATATTTCTTTCCTAGAATAGGTATTGAGAGCCAAGGTAGTAACATTGCTGCGAGCAATAACCATCTATTTGTATTCATATAACCGCTCACCACCTTTTTAAGCAATAGTTTGCGCTAAAGAGGTTTCAATGATGTATTTAATTTTACAAAGATAGAATACTAAAAAATAACTAGGAGGCTTTCAATGGATACAATCGATATTCTTGTTTTTATTTTTCTGTTCCCTGGTTATATTTTTGGTCTATTTACCGCTATAAAAATTGTGAATAATAACGATAATGCAATTGTTTGGCGCGTTCAAAACAGAGGTGATTTTGTTTCTCCAAGGATTACATAAAATAATACATTAACTTATATTGCATTAACTGTAACTGGTTTTTTTTCAATACTCTTCTACAACATTGCTAAAAAAAGGTATAAATGAAACTCGCGGATTTGCACCACCTTAGTAAATGGAGGTGATTGAAGGTGACTGATCAAAACCCAGTTGAATTTACAGGAAGAGTTCTAGATCGAAGAAATAATCTAACAGGACCTGAAGATGGCGAAAAACCATCTTACCCTAAAAGGCCAAAAAATGTTTCTATTAAACCAACGAACAGTAAAAAAGGGTAAGGATGAAAAGAGAGTTCAGGCTGCTGTCATCACAACAGCCTATCTTTCCCTTTAGCTTTGAGTATCTCGTTTTTCTAGATAATCTTCATACGCTTTTTCAACTCTACTTTTAGAGGGAGAGATAGAAGATATCTTCTTATGTATTTCTGTTAGAAGATATAGACCCCTAAAAATACAACCTACTACAATACCAAACGCAATAATTCCACCTACTAATGGTCCCATTATAAACAAGACAAAACCTAATAGTGCGCTAAGCACCATTGACATAAGTAAATACATACTAGCCCTCCGTTTTTAAGCTTTATTATCAAATTTAACTAATTCTAAAGATGAGAATGTTTTATATGGTTCGACAAAGCATTTTTTGTAAAGTTTATCATATAAGTAAACTATTTTTTCAAAAAAAAAGCGATCCCCATAGGTCGCTTATTACTAATTATATATTTTTCTTTCCTAGTGAATACCCTTCAAACAATCTTCCACCATGGGGTTCTAGTACACTATCTACTATTTGAACTACTTTATGTTTTTCGCCCGTTTTATAAAAACTATCAAAAGCGTGTACAAAATGATTTGCAAACTCTATATCATGTTCCTTTAATGACCGGACAATCCATTTAGAAGTACCAATCCATTTTTTATTCGATCTTAACACAAACTCACTTACCATATCAGCGAGAGTTCCTGCTATAAAAATGTCTTCAGATCTTATTTTACTTCCTATAAAATCATCCAAGGTATCCGTAATAAAATAGCGTTTCATTCTTATAGTGTCTGTAGACCATTCTTCGGGACCGCGCTGTAACAGTTCGCTTGCTTCATCCTTTATTGAGCTAATAATGCCACTATCCTTTAAAACAATACTTTCTGAAACCATCCTGGGTAATGAAGGTCTAGCTCTTTCACAATCACTTTTAAAAAAAGATTTGTATGTGTTTAAATTATGGACAAATAGTTCGATAGGCCACCCAAACTTAATGGTTGATTCCCTGTAAGAATAATCAATTTGGCTATCAAACACAATAATATCAAGATCGGATGTTTCCGTAGCTTCCCCTCTTACAACACTACCTGCTAGCAGTGCTCCATTGCAATCAGGATAAAACATGTTTACAAACATTTCAGCTGCTTCAATTGGATTAATGATCTTTACCTCTCCCACAATTAAACTCTCCTATATTATCGAATTTGCTTTGCCCACCGCAAATAATAGACATTCACTGCTAAAAAGTAGATGGCTGCTGATCCAATACTAAAAGCGATGAAATTAGTAAGCTTATACTCCTTTAATTGTAGATCAGTATTATAGTAGAATTGCAACTCTTCATTAAGTGATAATGGAACAGTGAAAATGGTTAGCAGCATGCCTATAGTTAGGAAAACACCAAAATAATTTAACACAGCACGTAAGGTTAAGGATTTTTTCGTTTGACTAATTGTTTTCGCATTAGGCTCATAATTAACCTGCATTTGAAACCTCCTTACTTTATTAAGTAATCTCTATGAATACGTTCTATTACCATAAAAGGATTCATTAAAGGTAGAGGAATGATGGTTATGTATATTTTCATCATTGTCAATATTCCAAACAGGACCAAATAAGCTTGATAGTAGTAAAATCAAAACAAAAATGACAGAAATGGTCAAAGGGTTTCGTAAAGAGGAAATCAGCCCATTATTTCTAGATTCTTTTACAATTAAGTATAGTAAGGTAAATGACAATACTAAAAAGACAACAAAGAATAACCGTGTAGATATTTCATGATAAAGTGGCAAAATCATTTCACCTAACATCGCACCCATCATTCCACCCATTAATCCTGATAATATGCCATCAAGAGATGCGATAATACCATAAAATGAACCAAATACACCACCAATTATGATGGCAATACCGACACTATAAACAGTTGAAATAAATAAGTTACCCTTAAATGCGATGCCGAATATAACTCCACTTAAGAGACCCACAATCATTCCAATCCCCATTGCAACAACCATACCTGACATCAAAGAAACGTTGCTTTTATTTTGTAAGCTTATGTAAAAAAGAATAATTAACATGAAGCATACGACCAAAATCATCGATAGCAAACCGGCAGACATAGTTCGTTTCCCCCTTGTTGTAGATAGTTCATTATATGTGGACAAGAGAGAAAATAGTAATCTTTACTGTTTTCGCTTGTTTTTAAACAGTACAAAAAACAAGATACCGAGTGATACTATAGAAAATACGAGTTTTTGCTGCCATTCCAATTGGAAGACATAATAAACAGAATAAGCCTCGATCAGTAGTGCTGGAACTTTACCGATCGTACTTGCTACCGTAAATAATCCTACAGATACCTTTCCTATTGCTCCTGCAAAGGTAACGAGTCCAGATGGAACAAATGGTAACAATCTTAGTGAGAGTATAAGCAAAAACGCATCTTTACCTTCAGATTGGATTAACTTACCTAGCTTAGGATATTTCTCTAAATGTCTCTTAGAAATATTCTTAAAACCTTTTCTATATAATAGGAAAGCGACTAGTGCACCTATCGTTTCACCAGCAAAAGAAATCAATGTTCCTTGAACAAAACCAAAGAACAGGATATTAGCAGCTGTAACAAAGACACTTGGAACAATTCCCAATACTGCAACAAACACACTTGCTAACAAACTAATAAGTATTGCTAGCTCTTTATATTGAAAAAACAAATCTAAAATTCTTTCTTCCATGAAATCACCAAACTATACTAATTTGTATTGTGAAAATAGAACAACCAGCAAAGTTAGCTTTATGAAGGACTTTTCCCTTACATACCTGCCTTCTTTTGTCCTTCATAGCCTTAATGAAGGACTTTTCCTTTACATGTCTTTCTCCTTTTGTCCTTCATCACCTTTATGAAGGACTTTTCCTTTACATGTCTGCCTTGTTTTGTCCTTCATCGCCTTTATGAGGGACATTTCCTTTACATGTCTTTCTCCTTTTGTCCTTCATAAGCTTAATAATGGTGGTACGAAATGAAAAAGCATGATGATTATTTGCGAAATCAACATGCTTTTTACTAATGTTCTTTATGGTTTGCTTCTTCAAAAACCTACCACCTTTGTTTAACCCTTAACTAATTATACCATTTTTCAAGAATTTCGCATCCTTCAACTGTATATGTAATATCTCAATCTTTACCATGCAGCCTACCTTAATGGTTTGAAATCAACTCAATCATCTTATCTTCAATTGCTTTTCCCTTTGTGTTCTCGAGTAAATTATTCAGAATAATTGAGAAGATTAGCTTATTTCCACTTTTCGTATCTATAAAACCAGATATTGAACTTACTGTTGTCAAAGTTCCTGTTTTAGCATGGACATTCCCAACTGTATTTAGACGATGTCGTAAAGTTCCCCCAATCATCCTATCCCCATTACCTGCAACAGGTAGTGATTGAAGATAAACAGGGAACCAGGCTTGTGATTGGCTTTTGAAAAGTAGTTTTGAGATTTCATTAGTTGGTATTAAGTTAATATGAGAAATACCTGAACCATCTCGAATAACAAACGAACCTGTATTCAGTCCAAGTTTTGTCATCTCTAAATCCATAACTTCGAGTCCGCTTTCCCACGTCCCAGAACCTTTTATGACCCTCCCCATCTCCTTAATCAATGTTTCAGCATGAACATTATTGCTAAGCTTCATAAAGGGAATTAATAATTCCTTTAACGGCATTGAACAGTGAACAGTGATAGGTGTTGCCTCATCCGGGGTCTTATCATATCCTGTTTTACCTAACACTTTAATCCCTTCTTTTTCTAGTGCAAGTTTAAAAAGGTCTAAAGCAAGGCCAGTTGGCTCCCACACAGCAACCCACTCTTTGTAAGGTTTTGAGTCAAGCGGTATTTTTCCTTTAATCAAAATTTCATTTGTCCCATGTTTACGGGTTATTTCAAGCTTCTTCTCTTCTTCTATCTCAACTGTTTGAACCTGGTTTTGTATAACAATATAGCTTGTTTTAGGTATTACTTTTATGATAGCTTTTTTTCCCGATTCATCAGCAGGTCGGACGCTGATTCGCACTGCTCCTGTATCATAATCTTTATCCGGAGACGCTGTAAGAGCAGAAATTTGTCCACCATAATAAGAGGTCTCATCACTCCAAGGTAAATCTACTGAATATCTTACATTATCATACCAAGTGTCATCAGCTAAAAGATCACCACGAACAAATTTAATACCCTTTTTCGCAAGCTCAGATGCCATCTGTTCAAAGTCTTCTAATAATAGGGTTGGGTCTCCTTTTCCTTTTAAATACAAATTCCCCTTTACGGTATTACTACTAATCTTCCCATCGGTCAGAAGCTCTGTCTTAAAAGTATAATTCTCACCAAGTACGGACAGTGCAGCAGCGGCCGTTAACAATTTCATGTTAGAAGCCGGCCGCAACCTCATATTGCCATTATGCTGATAAAGCAGCTCCCCTGTTGTTTGGGATCGAATACTAACTCCAACAACAGTTCCCTGTAATTCTGGATCATTTTTCAAGAAGAGGTTGAGCTCTGACGGTAAAGAACCTATCCCCCCTGCTGCATGTCCTGTTTGATTCGGTAAACTACAAATAGTTGCTATCAACAGTAGAAGAATTACCTTCATATTAATAATCTTTTTGATAACTTTTACCACCTTTCAATCATCTATGGTAATAGTTCTTATATCGAGCTTGTGAACGGTCCGCATGACATTCATTACAGATCGGAAATGAAAAGTCCCATGGAAGCTGCTTATTACATTTCCTGCATTTCTTCTTGATTTTTTTAACCTCGGTAATTAGGCTATCATGCACCCCATCACTAACTTCTTCTCGCACTCGTTCCCAATAGAGTGCCTCTGTTCGTCTTTCCAGGCGATACAAAAATAGAAGGTGTAATCCTACAGCTTTATAGGAAAGCTCAAGTTCTTCAAGTGAACCTGTCTTAATGCGCGGTTCAGGTAATTCCTCTCTATTAATAATTGCATACATCGTATCCTTCCATTGATCTGCTAACCCAGGGTCATGTGGTGAAAAAGGTAAATGCAGAAAACCATACAGCTCTTGCACCGAAAGTCTTGCTTCAATATCAGTATCTCTAACCATTTCGTATAGTTCACGTTCTTCAGCAAGCGATGCCTTTTTTGTCCCTTTTGGGCTTTCAAACTTTTCCCATAGTTCAAAGAACACACCTAATTTCCTTGAGTAACGTTGAAAACGTTCAAACACACTTGATGTTGGTGCAATTGCAAAAGATGAGATAGAGATATCCTCCTTCTCAAGAAGCTTTGTCATCGCTTTTATATCCGAGGTAAAAGCGACCTTCCCAACCTCATATATCCCTTTTCTCCCAGCTCTACCCGCAATTTGCTTTACTTCCTGGGAAGTAAGTCTCCTTCGTCTCGTTCCGTCAAACTTTTCATTTTCTAAAAACACAATCCTACGAATCGGTAAATTCAAGCCCATTCCAATTGCATCTGTTGATACAATTACACTAGTTTCTCCATTTATAAAACGTTGCATCTGCTTTTTTCGTGTTTCAGGAGGCATACTACCATAAATCATACTAACGGATCGTTTATTGTTTTGAAGATGAGAGGCAATCTCCAAAACACGCTTTCGCGAAAAGCAGACAATTGCATCTCCTTTTTTCGTATCTTTAATGCTAAAGGTCTTCTGTTCAACCTCTAATGGAATCTCCCGTTCATATTCCTTAATTTCAATATCTGAATCACCTAAAAGCTGCAATATCATTTGTTTCATGTTTCTACTTCCGATAATGTGAACCTCATTTGCATTTGCTTTTGTAATTGCCTTATACCAAGAAAAACCTCTGTCCTTATCGGAAATCATCTGGGCTTCATCAATGACAACTATGTCATAGGCTTCCTTCTCGTGAAACATTTCAACCGTACTCGAGATATGATTTGCTCCTTTAGTTAGTTTCTCTTCTTCACCAGTCTTTAAAGAACATGGAACTCCGTCTGCATTTAATTTATCATATACCTCTAAGGCTAAAAGGCGTAGTGGAGCTAGGTACAATCCACTATCTGCTTCCTTCATTCTTTTTAATGCCTGAAAGGTCTTTCCGGTATTTGTTTCACCTACATGTAGGACATACCTTATATTCCGCTCAGCCGGTGGACTGTATTCCCTACCGAAGATGTCCTCAAGCATGCGCTTTTCTTCTTGCTTCTTCCGTTCAAGTTCGGCTTTTTCTTCAGCAATTTTTCTTTCTCTTTCTGCAAGGTCTTGCTCAAGCTTGTCTCTATGAATTTCTACATCGAATGGTAAATCCGCAACAGTAAGAAGATCTGAAAGGTATTCATCATTTATTCGATAAAAGAAAGATTCAATATAGTCATACATTTGCTCAATTATCAAATAACTCATCACTTTTTCGGTTAGAGCTTCGTTAAATCTTTCCTGGTATTGACTTAAAATGTTATGTGATAGTTGGGAAAGCAACCATTTAGGTATAAATTCCGATAAGTAATTGGTAATCAATCTTTGGTAGACATAAAAATAAGTTTCGTATTCATAATGTCTTTTCTCCCATTCAAGAGAGACCTTATGAACACTTCCTGTTAACGTTTCCAGGAAATCAGAAACTCTTGTATTATAGAGTATCTCAAAGGCTTCAACCTCAGTTAAAGATTCCTCAATTTTGACCGGGTCCATTGTTTCGTACATAGGCTTGCTATTCATATCACTTTTTAACTTACACGCAACAAAGTAACGTAGATAGAGATAAAGTTCTTCTTGCTTTTGGCGAATTAGTTTTAAAGACGTTCTTGCTACTCGTTCTTTAATAGCTTCTTGTTTTTCCTGTTCCTCTGCTTCTTTTTGCCGTTTAATAAATTGAATTCTCGCTTTTGAATAAGATTCTTCCCAGAGAGCTAAATTTGACTTATAGGTTGAGGAGAACCATTCATTTACATCAAACGGTTGATATTTTCTCATCTCAGTTCGAAATAACTTGATAATTAATCTTCTATCAAGACCCTCAACATCATAACCAACTTCCTGAAGGTGTACTTTTTTGAGATGTTTTGATACAGCATTTGTACTTTTATTTAGCCAAACGTTAAGCCAAATTTGATCTATATAATGTTTCCGCTCTTCTATATACTCCTCAAATGAAGGTATTTCTGGTTGCAACTCGAAAAATCGATCAAGATCTTCAAGTACCTTTCGTTTTGTATGCTCTACTGCATTTTGATGAATTGCATTTAACTGTTCCATTAAGTTACTCCTTTTACTACTTCATTTACCTAAATCTTTCCTTAAATTCGGTATAAATTATACTCTTAGTATTTGTATTAAGATACTATTTATTTGTTTAAACATAAACAAAAAAGCCCTAAGTGGGAAAACCACATAGAGCTTTATCAACTAATTAAATAAAATGGACGGTCTACAATGTTTTCACGTAAGAAGTAATTATCTAAGAACAGTAAAACTTTTTCCTCGTATTCTTCTTTAAAATGCTTATAACTCCGGATATGACCACCCTTTGGAGGCATCCATAATTCACTATTTTGTGAGCTTTCATGTAATAATTGAGACTGGCTATAAGGAATTGCTCCATCTTTTTTACTATGAATAAGGAAGAGACCTTTACCAGGCGGATAATCGTCTGCTACTGCAATTGGCTTAACCTCACTTATTTTAAATTCGGGAAATAAGTACTCAGCAATTTTAGTAAACCCTACAGCCATAAACTCAGGTAATCCAGTCCAGTAAGAGAAGCTTTCTTTTGTATAAGCGCCAAGGTCAGCAAAAGCACTATCTGCTATAACGGCCTTTACTTCTTCTGATTCAATTCCTGCTAAAATAGAAGTTGAAGCACCCATAGACCAACCCATTAACGCAATATTTTTGACCCCTTTTTCATAACTCGTATAATTAATAGCACTTAATAGATCTGTTTTTTCCTTGTAGCCGATAGTAGTAGGACTTCTTTCAGAAAGACCGGAGTTTCTGAAATCAAACATCAGTACATGGTAACCTTCATTCGATAAGCGTTTCGCCAATTCTAAGCTATCAAAAGGCATCTGCGTACGGTTATAACCATAACCATGTGCAAAAATAATAGCTTTTTCATTCTGCAAGATAGGTGTATTTTTTGTCGGAATCCACCAGCCACTAAGTGTTAAATTGTCCATGACGTTGTATATTTTTATTTCTTCATACTCTAACCCATAATCTGTTGGAGATTTATCAATATCCTTTATCATTGGATTTGTAACTTTATACCCAATTAAAATGGCAGAAGAAATAAATAATGAAATTATTAGTAAAATAGAAAGTGCTGTAAATGTTACAATTCTTTTAAAGTTAAAACTTTTCCGAAATACTAAATCCATCACTATCCCTCCTATCAAATTCCCTTGAGCAACAAGTAAACCCAACCTTTTACATAGGACTAAGTTACTTCTTATTATTATTATATTCTAATAATGCTTTTTTGGGTAGGCTAATTCACAATAAATTCACAAATTTTTAAAATATTCTAATTAATTACCGTTTTATTCCAGAATAATTTCCTGAAATAATTGTAATATATCCCTCCTTGCAACCTTGGATATAATTGGGCCTATTTATTCATATGTATATAACGTATAATTACCTGTTGAATCATGGAGGTGAGACTTTTGGCTGATACAAAGCAATTTGTCTTTTTTGACTTTGAAATGCTTTGTTCTAATCGAGGAATGCCTTTTGAGAAGATGGAGGCAATTCGTCTTGGAGCAGTAGCCTACAACATAGAAACAAAAGAAACAGCCTTTTTCGACAGTTTTATTAAACCTTTAAGTGATGAACCTCTTTCAGGTTTTTGTAAGAAGTTAACAGGAATATCCGATACGGATCTGGCAGGTGCTAGCTGTTTTTCAGTTGTGTTTGAGGAATTTTTAACCTGGGTAGGCGGAGTAAAGAAGTCTCGATTCTTTTCTTGGTCAAAGAGTGATTTGATGCGCTTGAAACTAGATGCCGTTTTACATGAATTACCTGAGACAACTATATCTAAAATCGAAAAAAGATATGTTGATTTTCAAGACATTTTTACAAAACGTGTAACCAAAACTAACTATTCAGTAGAAAATGCCCTTAAACTTTACGACCTTTCATTTTTTGGTGAAGCACATAATCCTATGTATGATGCTTTTAACACCCTTCGAATCTATATGGAGTTTCTTAATAATCCTGTCAAATCTGAGCTTACAATGCTTCATCATTATGTATTTGAAGGAAAAGAGTATAAATATGAGCAAATACACAGAGAAATAAAAGATCAGTTTAATGAGGACTGTTCTGTCTATTTTTCAGAACTTCGTGATATGTATCGAATGAAGGATGCCTATAAGGTGATTAAGAGGACTAAAAAGCTAGTTGATAAATATGAAAATATTGTTGTTAACCGAGCAAACCTTTATTCAGAAGAAATGATTTTTCAAATCAATACTTTCATACGTTTTTATCTTGATCTTCTTCTTTCCTATGAAGAACATGCTGCTTACGATTCAAAAATTATGATCTTAGATGATTATTTGATGAAGTCACACAAAGACCAACTCCTGAAGCAAGGATAATACCTGCTTGCTTCATACATAATGCTTAAAAATTAAGTAGTGCCTAAACCCTCCTACAAAAACCCACTAAAAAGAACCGGTATTTCTACCGATTCTAAACCTTCCTTATTTCCCGATAAACATTTGTGTCCAATGGTGGCCACTTTGTTGGTACCCTACACCGATATGTGTAAAGTCTTTGCTCATAATGTTTTTACGGTGTCCTTCACTGTTCATCCACGCTTGTACAACTTGCTCTGGTGTTTGTTGTCCTTGCGCAATGTTCTCTCCAGCAGTTTTATAGCTAACACCGAAATCCCTCATCATATCAAATGGTGATCCATACGTTGGGCTTGTATGTGAGAAATAGTTATTCTTTTGCATATCATTCGACTTTTCTCTAGCAACATTACTTAATGATGTATCTGCTTTTAAGTCGGGTAAGCCCGCTTTTCTTCTTTCCGCATTCGTTAAATCAATTACTTTTTGCTCTGCTTGACTAATACCCTGTGCAGGAGCTTGTTTAGCTGTTTCTTGCTCTTTTGCCGGTTGTTCTTGTTGAGCTGGTTGTTGTTGCTCTTGTTGTTGAGCTGGTTGCTGTTGCTCTTGTTGTTGAGCTGGTTGCTGTTGCTCTTGTTGTTGAGCTGGTTGCTGTTGAGCTGGTTGTTGCTGCTCTTGTTGCTGAGCTGGCTGTTGTTGCTGTTGTTGACCTGTTGCACCTTGTTTCCCTTGTGCACCAGTTAAAAATTTAAAGTGACGATTACCTTGGCCTTGAGCTTTACCTTGACCTTCACCCGACTTCACAAACTTAAACTTTGCTTCTTGAATTAATACTGCTTTTGTGTGCGGGAACTTTGAGCTAGGGATATTTGTTTTATCATTTGAAATTGAAGTAGTACCCATTTCCTCTTCAATCACAACATTATTTCCACGATCCATATCATATGCTTCAGAACCTTTAAGGCCTAATGGACTGTTAGCATAATCCCATCTGCTTCCACCATAGTAAGGACGATCATTATTGTTACGATCTCCAGTTGCATTGTCATAGTCGTTGCCACCCATGCCACGGTCTGTTCCAAAAATACCTGTATGTCTATTGTAACGGTCATTATTTGTTAAGACCTCATTATCATAAGTATTTCCGTTGCCAAGAGTGGTGTTGTTGCCATTAGTATTTCTGTTACCATAAATAGCGTTATCATCAGCATTCCTAGTTCCATACAATCCTCGACTACCATTGTCATTTCTAGTCCGATCCGGATTGTTTCCTCTTACCCCATACATACCATTATCACGATTAGTATCTCTTGTGCCGAATAACCGGTCGTGGTCATTTACATTGTTTCTGTTGTTTCTAGTGTCTAACACTCCTACGCGATTATCATCTCTCGTGTTAAGTATGTCATCATTATACCTATTCTCCAATGCACCATAGCCATTGTTTACTCTATCATCTAATGCATTGTTATCAGCGTTATTACAAGCTACTAAGCCAACTAATAACGAACATGTAACAACACTGAGTACTTTATTTCTTATCATTTTTGACGCCTCCTCTTTTCTGAAAATGGTCTTACACGTATATTTTTCATTACTTTCTCAAAAAGTATTTATGGAAAAAGAAGAGAATAAAAAAAGACCAAATCTTTTAACAGATCTGGTCAATTGCTTATTTTTTTTGCCATTGTTCTAAATCCCATACTTGCGTAACCCAATTTCTATAAAATTCCGGTTCATGCGAGACAACTATGATTGTTCCTTCATATTTTTCTAAAGCAATTGCCAATGCTTCTTTAGCTTGAAAATCTAAATGATTAGTTGGTTCATCAAGAATAAGCCAGTTACTCGGTTCTAACATCAGCTGACAAAGTCTAACCCTTGTTTGTTCACCACCACTTAAGGACTGAAGTGGTTGATAAATATGGTCAGTCTTTAAACCACTCCTTGCTAAAACACTACGTACTTCTTTTTGAGTCATTTTTTCATGAAGTGACCAAATAAATTCAAGTGGTGTTTGTTCACTAGTCGTATTCCACTCCTGTGCGAAATAGGAAGGATTTGCATTTAATCCAATAGAAACAGTTCCTTTTAGTGGAGTCAATTGACCAATAAATGTTTTTAATGTCGTTGATTTTCCAATGCCATTATACCCAGTTATCGCAACCTTCTCTCCCCGCTGCAACTTGAAGGAAAATGGAGGTAATAATGGTTTTTCATAGCCTATCTCTAAATTTTCTACCTCTAGGACAACATTGCCTGGTCGCTCGCTCACATTAAATGAGAATCTAGGTCTAGGACTAAGTGAAGGTTTTTCAATTCGGTCTATTTTCATGAGTTTCCTTTCACGATCTTTTGCCTGCCTAGACGTTGAAGCCCTCACTTTATTCTTTTGGATATAGGTTTCTAGTTTTTTAATCTCCGCCTGTTGTCGATCATAAGCTGTGAATATTTGGTGTTTTCTAAGTTCGTACGCCTGTTCAAATTTCTTATAATTTCCGATATATCGTGTTAATTGCTTATGTTCTAAGTGATAAATTATATTCACTACTTCATTCAAAAAAAAGGTATCATGTGAAATTAAAATGAATGAACTAGGGTAATTTTTTAAATAATCCTTTAACCACTCAATATGCTCAAAATCCAGATAGTTGGTAGGTTCATCGAGCATTAAGATTTCAGGTTCTTCAAGCAGTAGTTTAGCAAGTAAAAGCTTTGTGCGCTGACCACCGCTAAGCTGACTCACATCTGTGTTCATTCCCAATGCAGATATTCCTAATCCACTGGCAACGTCGTCAATCCTAGGATCCAGCATATAAAAATCATTACTTTCAAGTAATTCTTGCACTTCGGCAAATCTCTTTAAAAGATGTTCCAGTTCTTCACCTGAAAGATCTCCCATTTTACTTGAAAGCTCCAGCATTTCCTGCTCAGCGTCATATAAGTGTTTAAACGCACTTTGCAAATACTCCCTGATTACTGTACCTTCAGTTAATTCGATGTGCTGCTCTAAATAACCGACCCGAACGTTTGGGTGCCAGTCGATCTCTCCTTTATCAGGTTGGATAGATCCTGTTAAGATCTGTAGAAGTGTTGATTTCCCTGCACCATTAGGTCCAACTAATCCCACCCGCTCTAAGTTTAACAGTCGAAATTCTATATCTTTAAAAATTAATTTATCACCAAAATAGTGTGTTAGGTTCTCAACATTTACTATACTCATCGTTTCATACTCCTTGTTACTTAAACCAGGTTATTATGCTTTATTCAACATGAAAAGTGCTAAAAAGTAAATAGGTTATTAAATGAAAAATTTAATAGAATAAAAACCCTTTATTTTCCACAACATAAGATATATTACATAAGAGTAAAGAGGTGTGTGTCACAATGGGTATTTTAAACTCTGTATCCGATTGGTTTGCAGCCAGGCATGAACGAAGAGTACTTGAGATGGAATCATTAGGGCGTTGTCCGATGTGTAATGGAAAAGGCTTTAATTCATTTTCAATGTATGAATATTATTATGCTGAGCCAGTGGAATGCGCAGGATGTTACGGAAGTGGTAATTACACGGATTGGTATGATGGGAACGAACAATAAATTTAAAGGTCTGATTCCTAACTCTAGGCATCAGACCTTTTTCGTAATCGCTTACAAATATTTAGAAAATACAACCTTACCTTTTATCACTGGGGCACCATCTTGATTTACAGCCGCTACATCAAAATGGACTTTATTTTCAGCAGTCTCAACAACTTTTGCTTTCAATGTAATCACATCATTCAAAAAGACCATTCCCCTGAAGCGTATGGTATAGTTTTCAATAAACCCTTCCTCCAAATATGGAGTAAATAACTTCGAAAGATTCCCCATAGTCCACATTCCGTGTGCAATGATTCCAGGTAATCCTACCTTAGTTGCTTCCTCATCAATCGTATGAATAGGATTATAATCACCTGAAGCACCAGCGTATTTTATTAGGTCAATTCTAGTTACAGGTGATAATTGAACTTCTTCTAAGGACTCGCCGATTTGAAATACTTCTATTGTTTTCATAATCCCATCGCCTTTCTTACAGCTTCATTGATGATAATAACCATTTTCTCACTAAAAATGTTAATACCATCTGTATCATCACCGTAATTCTTCAACACTAAAAATATCATAGAACCTTGGCTACCCGACCTTTCGTACACACTTTCTACCTCTGTATAACAATGAACTTCTTCACCGACAAACAATGGTCGATTATAATGGTAGACCTGCTCACCATGAATGAGTCCCTTATTAGGAAGATTAAAGCCTTCGATTGTTCCGTAATCCAAAACCCTTGGAAAAGTAGGGGGTGCTATATTTTGCTGATATCTTGAATTTTTCCCTGTATCTTCATCAATAAATAATGGGTGAAGGTCTCCGATTGACTCCGCAAATTTCTTTACAGCACCACGTTCAATAATGTTTTTTACCGGAGTTGAGCGTTTTCCAACTGCTTCTTTTAACATTTTACAATCACCTCTCAATTTAGTTTTTAGGTCCGCCTGCAACGTAAATTACTTGCCCACTCACAAAAGATGATCTTTCATCAGCAAAAAAGGCTACTGCATTAGCGATATCAGTTGGTTTTCCACTACGTCCTACTGGTATTTGGGCTACACTATATTTAATTAACTCCTCAAAAGGAATACCAATTCTCGCAGCAGTTTCCTTTGTCATTTCTGTTTCAATAAAGCCTGGTGCAACAGAGTTTGCTGTAATTCCATATTTCCCTAACTCAATAGCCAATGTTTTCGTTAAACCTTGAAGCCCTGCTTTTGCGGTAGCATAATTTGCCTGACCACGGTTTCCAAGAGCAGACGTAGAAGAGATGTTAATAATTCTTCCGTATTTTTGTTCTACCATGTATTTCTGAGCTGCTTTAGTTGCATTAAACGAGCCTTTTAAATGAACATCCATTACGGTATCCCAGTCTGACTCAGTCATTTTAAACAATAGATTGTCTCTAATGACACCTGCATTATTTACTAAAATATCAAGAGATCCAAACTGAGAGACTACTTCTTCCATCGCAGCTTCAACTTGCGAGGCATCAACAACATTGGCAACCTTTGTAAAGACTTCATAGCCTTTTTCTCTTAGTTCAGCTGCTGTTTCTGATAAAGCTTCTTCATTTACATCAATAATGGCAACCTTAGCTCCTTCTCCTGCAAATTGTTCAACAATTGCTTTACCAATCCCTCTACTACCACCTGTTACAAATGCTACTCTTCCTGTAAATCTACTTGTCATATTAATTTCCCCCTCTATTTTATTCTATTAAATAAATTGCCCAACCTTCACATTTCCTTTTAATAGATTTCGAGCAATAATTAAACGTTGAATTTCATCTGTTCCATCATAAATTCGCCATAGTCTTGCCTCACGGTACCAACGCTCGATTGGCAGTTCCTTTGTATAGCCCATTCCACCATGTATTTGAAGCACCCGATCCACTACTCTATTCCCCATATTCGATCCATACAGTTTTGCTATTGAAGCTAAATGTCGGTTATCCTCACCTTGATCAAGTGTGAATGCCGCATTTAACGTAAGCCATCTTGCAGCTTCAATCTCTGTAGCAGAATCCGCAATCATCCATTGAATAGCTTGTCTTTCGGCAATCGGTTCTCCAAAGGTAATTCGTTCCTTTGAGTAATCAATGGCCATTTGTAGTAATCTCTCAGCAGCTCCAACTGCACGTGCCCCAACAATCCATCTTGCAAAACCAATCCACTCTAAGCCTAACTTATAGCCTCCATGAATTTCTCCTAAAATATGACTCTCAGGAACACGGACATTATCGAATACTAAACCAGCTGGTCCTCCCTCGCCCATTGTCGGGATAAACTCTGACTTCCAGCCCATTTCACGGTCGACAATGAAACAAGTTACACCCTCTCTTCCAGTCGCTTGGTGCCTTTCTTTGTCCGTGATTGCAATGACCATTACAAAGTCGGCTTCATTTCCACCAGTAATAAATGTCTTTTCACCATTTATCACCCACTCGTTTCCATCTTTTACTGCGGTCGTTCTGATATTTCTTGTATCTGACCCTGCATCAGGCTCAGTCATCGCAAAACATGATTTTTTCTCACCGTTTATCGTAGGAAGTAAGTATTTTTCTTTCTGTTCATCATTTGCATAATAAAGAATGTTGTCGGCCGAGCCACCAAATCTAAAGGGCACGAAGGTTTTTGAGGTTTCCATTGTTACGAGAGCTAACATCATTTGCCCAAGATCGGCCCCTCCGTATTCAGCAGGAGTATTAATTCCCCAGAAACCAAATTCCTTTGCTTTAAGCTGAAGCTCTTCAATTTTTCCGGGCGGTAGGCTTGGTCTTCCTTCTCTCTCATTTCTAAGAACATCATTTTCAAGAGGCATTAATTCATTCTCAACAAACCTACGGATGGTTTTCTGAACCATTCGCTGTTCCTCAGTCAATCGTAAGTGCATAGCATCCTCTCCATTCTAATTCGATATTAGATTTGAAAATACCTTCCATACCAAACGGTTAGTATGTATAATTCTATTTTATTTGATATTTCAGAAAATAACATTCTTTTTTTGAATTTTTTATATTTAATTTTTTGCCGGACATGTATTTCTATCTATTTGACATGTATTTAAGAGATTTCGGCATGATTTATATCTCATTAGACATGTAATGGCTTTAGTTAGACATGATTTAACTGAATACTGACTTGTATTGTAATTAAATGGAACTATTATTATTATTACTTTTCACAAAAAAAAGCTTCCAATTCGGTGTGTTGAATCCTCTTTGGAAGCCACTCTTCATATTAATGCAGTATTTGGACACTACTTATGCTTTTTTTTTCATCTACTAATGTTTTAAAGTCCGTTTTTAACAACCAGTCTGTTAATCTTTCAATATCTGTTGAAAACACACGATCCTTTGTAATCGAAGGAACAATTTTACGCCCCTCTTCTAAAACACTGCGCGTAAGTGCTGCCATGTTTTCTACTCCACGAAATTCAACCGCTTGAAAGGCACACATTAACTCAATTGCTAAAACTCTTCGAACATTTGCAATGATTTGATACGCATGTCTAGAACCGATTGTTCCCATACTCACGTGATCTTCTTGATTGGCTGAGGATGGAATCGAATCAACACTTGCCGGATGAGCTAGTGTTTTATTTTCTGATACAAGAGAAGCAGCCGCATATTGCATAATCATCGCACCTGATTGTAACCCAGGCTGTGGACTTAAAAATGGAGGTAAATCATTTAGCTGTGGGTTAACCATCCGTTCAATTCGTCGCTCAGAAATGTTTGCTAACTCGGCCATTCCTATTTTTAAAAAGTCCATTGCAAATGCGATTGGTTGACCATGAAAGTTCCCGCCCGAGAGCACTTTATTTCCACCATCAAAAATAAGTGGATTATCTGTTGCCGCATTCATTTCAATTTCTAACTTTTCTCGAACATAACCTAATACTTGAAGTGACGCCCCGTGTACTTGAGGTATACACCTTAAGGAATAAGCATCCTGAACTCTAATCTCACCTTGCCTTGTTGTTAGTTTACTTCCGTCAACAAAACTACGAATTCGCTCGGCTACTTCAATTTGTTCCTTATATCCTCTTGCTGTATGGATATCTTCATCAAAAGCATCAACAATTCCTTGTAAACCTTCTAATGTTAAAGCCGCAATCGTATCCGCTTGGAAAGCTAGGTTTGATGCTTCAATGTAATTGATTAACCCCATTGCTGTCATTGCTTGAGTACCATTGATCAACGCTAAGCCTTCCTTCGCCTTTAAAGAAATCGGCTGTAAACCTGTCAGCTCAAATGCTTTTGAAGTTACCATTCTCTTGTTTTGGTAAATAACTTCCCCTTCACCAACTAAACATAAGGCAATGTGTGATAGTGGTGCTAAATCTCCGCTAGCTCCTAACGAACCTTGCTGCGGTACGACTGGATGTATTCTGTGATTTAATAAATCAATTAATAACTCAACAGCTTCTCTTCGAATCCCTGAAAAACCTTTTAAAAGGGCATTTACTCGGAGCATTACCATTGCTCTTGAGACATGCTCCGGAAATGGTTCACCTACTCCACAAGCATGACTACGAATTAAATTTAGTTGTAACTCATCTACATCACACTGATCTATATATACATCACTGAACTTCCCAAACCCTGTAGTAATTCCATAGACTACTCTTTTATCTTCAACGATGTCATCAACTGCTTTTCGACTTGCTTCTACTTGGTCCCATACATTTTCAGGAACTTCTACTTTTTCAAACTCGTAGATCACTTTTCGCGCTTTATCAATGGTTAATGAATTTCCTGTAAGTTTCATCCTAAAACCGCTCCTTCTTCATATTCGTTAAAATATAACAAAAAGGGAGCCATACCAAAGTAATGATTCAAAGAATCATTTTTGGTACAGCCCCCTAATGACTAGTTACTATGGGCTAGTAATTTATATATGATTGATTCCAAGGCCAATAGCCTCGTGTTCGGCCCCTTTAACCGGCGCTCCGATGGTTCCATAGAGCGCAACTGCAATCCATTCTCCTTCAGCATCTGATTGATATGGCTTTCCCCTGACTACTGAAAAACTTAAGCCAACCGATCGTAAGACTGTTCCTAGAAGAACTTGCCCTCTTGTTACACCATGTAGTGCCTCCATTATCGCATGATACAAGGCATGCGTTTCACGATACACATCATTTTCAATGACACCATTTCTCTTGGCAGCGGTTTCAATTGCAGCCACAATCTTGTTGGTTTCCATTGAACCTGTTTTACCCTGACAGAATACAAAACCTTGTAATCTTAAATCTTTAATGTATTCCTGGTTAACCTCGCCTGGTCCGAAAAGTGCTAAGTGCATAGCATTTTTGCCAATTCGATGATCTGGTTTAACATCCATTCTTTAATCACACAATTCTATGTTTATTTTAAACTTATAATCTAATAACTAATGTCTACCTTCAATTCTATAGATGGACAAAAAGAATGTCAATGTGAGTAGTTATAATATTTGAAAAACTTATAGGAATATATATGCTATCGGTGTTGCAAAAATTAAAGTAAGTATTGTTCTTTCAACCCATAATACTAAAAGTTTCGGAATACTTATTGGAATTTCTGTTGATAAAATACAAGGGATTAAAGCTGAGAAAAATAGAATTGCTGATACAGACACGATTCCTATGACAAATTTAGTTATCATAGGTGCATCAACTACTAAAAGTGCAGGCAAAAACATTTCAGCAATCTCAATTGCAGAAGCTTTTGCAGCTAATAATGGTTCAGGAATTTGTAATAATAAGGTGAATGGATAGTAAATATAACCGAGAATATCAAATACCGGTGTATACTCCGCAAGGACTAGACCCAATAACCCTACTGATAAAATAGATGGTAAAATACCCATTGTCATAACAAATCCATCTTTTAAGTTAGTAACGATATTCTTTACTAGGCTTGGTGAATTATGAGATGCATTCATTGCATATCTCCAAGCAGTTTTTAAACGGTCCTTTTTTATAACTTCTTCGGGACTACCATTGCCATTATAATATTCCTCACTAATGCTTTTCAGTGGCCAGATTCTAACTGTAACCGCAGTCACTAAGAATGTAACCACTAAAGTTGACCAAAAATACACATTCCAAATTTCCATTAGTCCTAGTGTTTTAGCCACAACGATCATAAAAGTCGCTGAAACTGTTGAAAACCCAGTAGCGATAATTGTTGCTTCTTTAATTGTATATTTTCCTTCCTTAAAAACGCGATTTGTAATTAGTAAACCAATAGAATAACTTCCTACAAATGAGGCAACAGCATCAATTGCAGATCTTCCGGGTGTTTTCCAAATGGGTCTCATCACAGGTTGTAATAACACTCCGATAAACTCTAATAAGCCATACCCAACAAGTAAAGCCAAAAAGACAGAACCAATTGGCACTAGCACTCCAACAGGTATAACTAGTTTTTCGTAGAGAAAAGGTCCCATACTTGGGGCAAATAACCACTCAGGGCCTACTTTGAAAACGAGCAAGATTGCAACAACTAATCCAACTACTTTAAACAGTGAAAATACGGTATTCACCTTATTTTTATTCCATGTTCTTGTGTAAAACGGATAAATTGCACCTAGCAAAATGACAATCAATGCATAATACGGTACTGCAGTAGAAAATGTAGTATTGATCCATGTAACTAAATGATCTAGTGGTATTGAGGATTTCTCCCCAATAGTAATAGGGATAAAAAACATGAAAATTCCAATGGCACTAAATAAGAAAAACTTCACTAAATTTGTCCCTTTGTTAAGGTCCGGCTTGTAGCCAACATTTAAATTTGTGTTATTTTCCATAAACTCTACCTCACCTTCTCTTTAGTTTATTTCTGATATTTCAGATAATTTATTTTAAAAAAGTAGTGATGGTACACTACTTTTCTTAAGACCTCATGGTAAAACCTGTTAAAAACGACAACATGACATGTACTCCAGCTTTTACCGTTGCTTCTCCAACATCTTTATTCGGATCAAGGCAAACAATGTCCATCACCTTCACCTTTGAATATTGACCAGCAATGGTAACGGCTTCGAATAATTCATCGGTACTCATCCCACCTGGAGTAGAAGCTGGTGCACCCGGGGCAACCCCAATATCAAGAACATCCATATCTACGGTTAAGTAAATCGTATCTACTTTTTCCGAAAGTTCATCAAGGGCTGCTTGGACAGTTGCTTCTATTCCCTTTCTTCGAGCTTCCCTTAAAGTTATATAATTTAGGTTTACTTCATCCGCATATTGTTTTAATGACTTCGAATTAAAGAAACCGTGTAAACCAATATTGTAAATGTTCTCGCCTTTAACAATACCACTCTCTATTACGTTCCGAATTGGAGTGCCATTTGCCGGACCAAACTCCTTCATGTCACGTAGATCGAAGTGAGTGTCAAATTGTAGAATCCCTATCTCCTCATGTGGGTGAGAATTTTTCCAGCCTTTAATCAGCATTGCCGTAATGGAATGATCTCCTCCAATTACGAGTGGGAAGGTTGAAGGGTGATTCGTTCGCATCCCTTCCATTGCCTCAACAATGTTTCGATGACATAAAGCAATATCTGTTACATGCTGTCTCACATCTCCGAGATCAACAACATTTAAGTATACTAGATCCACATCATAATCAATGTTATAGGTAGAAAATGACTTCCACGCTCTTCTTATTGCATCAGGATTTTCACTTGCTGCTGATGCACTAATGGATGAACGAGAAAGAGGAATCCCTAGAAGAGTTACATCATACTGAGACCAATCTGGTGCTTCATCCTCATTCAGTGTTTTAATCCACTCATTCACTTTAGGTTCTGCAATTTCTTCACTCTTTCGCCATTTAAAATTAGGTGGATTCAATAATGGATATGGATATTGCTTCATAGTAGTTTCCCGTCCTGAACAACTAGCTTTCCTGCTTTAACAACTGTATCTGTATGGTTCATTCCGTAATGATAGATTAATTGATAGTAATTAGGTACATTGAAAATCGTGATATCTGCTTTCTTACCTTCTTCGATGCTTCCCACTTCATGACCTTTTTTAATTGCATGTGCAGCATTAATGGTTGTTGCGACTACAACCTCTGCTGGAGTCATCCCCATTTTTAAGCATCCTAAATTCATTATAAACGGTAATGAAATCGTTGGTGATGAGCCTGGGTTACTATCTGTTGAAAGTGCAATAGGCACACCTGCATCAATCATCTTACGACCATTCGCAAAATCAGCCATGAGGAAAAAGGCTGTACCAGGTAGTAGGACACCGATTACATTTTTTTCAGCCATCGCCTGAATTCCTTCATCAGATACACGTAATAAATGGTCAGCAGAAACTGCTCCCACCTCAGCAGCTAACTCCGCTCCGGCATATGGTTCAATTTCATCTGCATGAATTTTTGCTAGTAATCCGTGTTTAACACCCGCTTCTAAAATTCGTTTGGATTGCTCTGGTGTAAACACACCTCGCTCACAGAACACATCGTTAAACTCTGCTAAGCCCAACTCTGCCACTTTAGGAATCATTTCATTTATGACTAAATCCACAAAATCATCGGGTGTTTCCTTGTAGTTTGCTGGAACTGCATGTGCACCCATGAAGGTACTTACGATATCGATCGGATGTTTTGTGTGAAGTGATTTTGCAACTTCTAATTGCTTTAGTTCATGCTCCCATGCTAGGCCATAGCCACTTTTTGCTTCTACAGTTGTAACTCCGTGAAGTAAAAATTGATTTAGGCGTTTATAGCTTTGTTCAAAAAGCTCTTCATGTGTCGCTTCTCGAGTCGCTCTTGTTGTTGAATGGATACCTCCACCAGCATTCATGATTTCCATGTAAGATGCGCCTTGAAGTCTCATATTAAATTCATTTTCACGGCTTCCTGCGTGGACAAGATGTGTATGTGGATCAACTAGTCCTGGTGTTACTATTTTTCCAGTCGCATCAATTATGTCTGCTTCAGAAAGGCGATCTTTGTATAGTTTGCTGACTTCAGCATCTGTCCCGACCGCTTGTATGAGACCATTTTCAAGCCAAATACTACCATCTTCAATAATATGAAGTTCATTCATTTTCTGGCCTTTTAAAGGTTGATTTGAACTTCCTTTTATCGTTATTAATTGACTTGCATGTCGGATAAATATTGGTTTTTGTGTCATATGAAACTCCTTTCTCAAACTTTTCGGAAGCGAGGTCGCTTAAGCGGATTTATGAGCCCTCAACTTTTGATATTGCAGTAAATGAGGTCACATAAACGGATTTATGAGCCCTCAACCTTTGTTTTTTCGGTAAATGAGGTCACATAAACAGATTTATGAACCCTCTAACATTGTTCTTTCGCAGAATGAGGTATCATAAACGGATTTATGAGACCCTCAAAACTACTAATCTAACATCGGAATGTTTATCCCCTTAACCTTCGCCGTTTTAATTGCAAGGTCATAACCAGCATCAGCATGGCGGACAACTCCCATTCCTGGATCGGTTGTGAGTACTCTTTCAAGGCGTTTTTCAGCTTCCTTCGTTCCATCGGCGACGATAACCATTCCAGCATGTAGAGAATAACCCATACCTACTCCACCACCATGATGAACAGATACCCAACTCGCACCACCAATACTATTGATTAGTGCATTTAAAATTGGCCAGTCAGCAACCGCATCACTTCCATCCATCATTGCCTCTGTCTCACGATTTGGTGAAGCAACTGAACCAGAATCAAGGTGATCACGACCGATAACGATTGGCGCTTTAAGCTCCCCACTTGCAACCATGTCATTGATGATTTTTCCAAACTTCGCTCGCTCACCATAACCTAACCAGCATATCCTTGCAGGTAGCCCTTGGAATTGGATTTTTTCCCGCGCCATTTTAATCCAATTACATAGGTGTTCGTTATCACTAAATTCGCGAAGAATCACTTCATCTGTTTTATAAATATCTTCAGGATCCCCAGATAAGGCTACCCAACGGAACGGACCTTTTCCTTCACAAAATTGAGGGCGAATGTATGCTGGAACAAACCCTGGAAAGTCAAACGCGTTTTCAACACCTTCATCCTTAGCTACCTGGCGAATGTTATTTCCGTAATCGAATGTAATTGCACCTTGCTTTTGCATTTCCAGCATGGCACGTACATGTGTCGCAATACTTTGTTTGGCTTTTTCCACATAAGCTTGCGGATGACGATTTTTCAACTCAGCGGCTTCCTCTAAACTCATACAAGCCGGCGTGTAACCATTTAGTGGGTCATGTGCAGATGTTTGGTCTGTTAACACATCTGGAATAAAGCCTTTTTCAAGCATTTCAGGAAGTAATTCAGCTGCATTCCCTAATAGCCCAATTGAAAGTGACTTACCTTCTCTTTTCGCTTGCAATGCCATTTGAATTGCTTCATCTAAGCTTTCAGTCATTATATCTAAGTATTTCGTATCTAAACGGCGTTGAATACGTGTAGGATCAACCTCAATGGCAATACAAACACCATCATTTAAAGTGACTGCAAGAGGTTGAGCTCCTCCCATTCCACCTAATCCTGCCGTTAATGTAATCGTTCCTTGTAATGTTCCATTAAAATGTTGGCGTGCACACTCTGCAAATGTCTCGTACGTGCCTTGAACAATCCCCTGACTCCCTATATAAATCCAGCTACCAGCCGTCATTTGACCATACATCATTAAGCCTTTTTTATCGAGTTCATTAAAATGATCCCAGTTTGCCCATGCTGGAACTAAATTAGAGTTAGCGATTAATACTTTCGGTGCATCACTGTGTGTTTTAAATACAGCAACAGGTTTACCTGACTGAACGAGTAATGTTTCATCGTTTTCTAAATTATGAAGCGTTTTCACAATTGCGTCATAGCTTTCCCAGTTACGAGCAGCCTTGCCAATTCCACCATATACAACTAAATCTTCAGGTCGTTCAGCCACATCTTCATTTAAATTGTTCATTAGCATGCGTAATGCAGCCTCTTGAATCCACCCCTTTGCGTGAAGCTCTGGTCCCGAGTAATTTACAATTTTGCGTTTACCTGTTTCATTTGTTTGCATTCTTTACCACCCTTTTTAAATATTCTGATAGTTAAAGTGTATCGTGAATAACGAGCGATAAAAACATAACAAAGTAGCGAATTTCTATGATATTTTTCGATTTTCAATCAACAACTAACCATATTCTATCTTTTTTATATAAATTTTATAGATTACTATACTTTTTATCGATTCTTGCAAGGAATAAAAAAAGAGTGAAAACCATAATAGGTCACTCACTCAGTTTTTCGTTATCTTTTCTCCACATAGTTCAGAGGACGTTCTCCTTAAAATTACCTTGTTCATCATTCCAAGTCCGTACGTACTTATCAACATCCAAATAAAGCTATAGAAAAACGTAAAGAGAACAATGTAAAGCATGATCACCCCATCAATGGTAGAACTCACTGCTGGACCTAATATCGGGAACTTGATACCGTACAACAAAATCAGGATCCCTACGGATAGACTTAGTGTCCCAATACTAACAACCACTAACCGATTTTTGAAATACCGTAATCCTATTCCTAGACTCAGTCCCAATAACCCCGTCGTAAAGGGAAACACAAACAATTCACTAGGCTGAATAATGGTAAGTAAGAAAATAGTTAAAAAATATGTTAGTACACCATTTTTGAATGAAATAACTGTAGACAGAACAATCGGTAAGGTGGTTAATACAGAGAGCGTATATCCTATTCCACTAAACACTCCTGCTGACTGAAAAATAGCAGCTAAGGTGGCTAACATAGCACCAATTACTAGCCTAGTGGTCTTTGAGTATGATTCATAATATTTCATCGTATCATTGGTTAAGTCATTGTATAAGTATTTCTTAAAACCGCTGCTCCATTGATGCATGTTTACACCCCCCTCAATATATTTATTCTACCTAGCTAGTCCTTATCTCACACATTTACCTTATATATAATCGAAAGAGTTGCCCAGTTTTCTTAGGACAATTACCTAATAGTTTACTGAAAGCATAACTTATAGAAGCACTTGGAGGTGATGACCATGAAAGGATTAGTTACAGACTCACAAAAACATCAAGTCTCCCTTCTACCATGGCAACGAGATGCCATAGATTTGTTTGATCATAAGTTAAAGGATACAGACAGACCTTTCCCATGCATCCCTGCAACACAAGGACATTCACTTGGACAATTTTGCTATGGATTCGTTTCAGACCCTAGGTCCTCGGAATCTACTAAAGATTTGGCTGTGCTTCTTCGTGACTACTCTGCTAAATATAGAGATTTAGGTAAATATACATCATTGATAGTGTTTTTCGAGACACCAGAAGAGCTGAAAACTCAATACACCGTTGAAGAATTTGAGGAATTATTTTGGAAGCAGTTAAATGGATTAGGTGAGTTAGATGAATGTGAATGGCCAGAGAATATACCAATTGATCCTCATGACCCTGTTTGGGAATTCTGTTTTAATCAGGAAAAGCTATTTATGTATTGTGGTACTCCTGCCCATACTAACCGCTTAAGTAGGAATTTCCCTTATTTTATACTTGCAATTACTCCAAGATGGGTCCTTGAAGAATTTAATGCTAACCCTCATTTAGCAGGGAAAATTAAAACGAAAATCCGTGAAAGAATCGAAAAGTACGATAGTATCCCTGTTCACCCTGATTTAAACAGCTATGGAAAAGAAGACAATTATGAGTGGAAACAATACTTTTTACATGATGATGAGACTTCGTTATCAAAATGTCCTTTTCATCGTATGTTAGGGAAATTTGGATTTAAGAAGAAATAAGAAAAATGACCGATTCTAATGGAGAGTCGGTCATTTGTTAATCCTAAAGTATTGTTGTCTTTCACTTACCTTGTTACAGTTGATTTATCTTCTAGAAAAGGCTCGTACATCATGATTGCACGGTTTTCTGTTATAAATTCATCATCAATTAATTTTTTTTCTATGTTATAGACTTTCCGGTATATAGTATTTTGCCTTACATAGCCTCCCCAATACTCAGCTGTGATACTGTGGTCCTTTTCATAGACTTCGTATGTTCGAGTTTTAGGATATTCTGCTCTCCATTCTCCGACCAAGTGGGTGTCTGTTAAGTAGACAATAAGCTGATGTGATTGGTTTGTTTCGTTTTTTATTTGTAAATCTAGATAATTATAGGCACAGGTTGCTCCACTTCCGAACGGCTGACTTCTCTTAGAATCTGGGAATACATCGTAACTGTGTCTATACCGTTCCGTCACAGTAAGCGGTGTATGTAGTGTCATCCAATAGATAAGGTTTGATAGCTGGCACAGCCCTCCTCCGACACCTGTTGTGACTTTTCCGTAATGAAGAATCATTCCGTCCACATATCCTTTTCTTTTTGTGGTGCTTCCAATTAGGCGCCAATAAGAAAAAGTTTCACCAGGTTTAATTACAATCGTATTAAGTTGTTTTATAGCGATTGCAAGATTCTTGATTTTGTTATGCTGAAGCCACATGTCAACATCTTTGAGTTGACGTAAAAGAAGTGTTTTATGAGTAAAGATCACATTAGGCAAATGTGATGGCTGTTTTCTCAGGGCATATTTCTCATCTCCAGCATACCACTTGGCGTAACGTTTCATTCGATAATACTTCTTTCCTAGATAGATCCTTAACTTACTTCTAGTTATAGGTTGTAACGAAGTCATTTTTTCCACTCCTTTTGGCTATTTCAGCTTATACTATTAGTCTTAAACCCTCGTTTTCGAAAGTCACTAGGAGTCATGCCTGTTTGTTCTTTAAAAATGCGGCTAAAATAGTTACCATTTGCAAAGCCAGATTCCGCTGCAATTTCTTGAATATTAAGCTGTGTTTCTAGTAGTAGTTTTTTAGCTTCCTTTACTCTACTGTTTGTTATTAGCTGACTAAGAGACAAACCATGTTTTTTTACAAGTAGGTGACTGTAATAAGCTGGACTGCGCTCAACGAACTCTGCCACTTTTTGTAAGGATAAGGTTTTATCACGAAAATGAGTTTCAACATACTGAATTCCACGTTCAATCACATCCATTTTGGATGATTCTTGATGCCTAATCACACCTTCTAATAGTTGATAGATAAAGAGCAGAATCTCTTGAACTATTCGATGCAGTACAGGACTATACAGAATTGTTTCAAACACCTGATGATAGTGCTTTTCATAAAAATCTTGGTCCAGCCCATATGTTTTCATAAATCTCCTAATTTGAGCTAATATACTTGTTAGCCTTGTCCTTATTAAACCAGGCTCTGGATAGGGTTCGTGTATATTTAGAAATTCTTGATACATCCAAGCTTTTAACTGCTCATGGTTATTGTTGTGTAGCATTTCAATCCAATCTCTTTGCTCAGTTGGACTTAGAAACGGTTCAACTCTTCTCCATTTCCACTCTTCATCGATGCTAATAATTTGTCTGTATCCTTTATAAAATGTTAGTTCAAGAGCATGTCGGGCTTGGATATACATTTGTCGAAGAGACCAGCTTTCGTCTGACAATGAGTGTAAAACAATAGCTATTGGATCTTCATATCGATCATTCCAATTTGATAATAAAAGATTCAGCTCTTGCCTAATATAAGGGTTCTCATTTTCAAACACACACACAATTAGGTCTGTTAGTGGAAGAATCACAGGCCTAATTGAAAACTCATATTCTTTCAAAAAATGTCTTAATAGGAGTATGCTGTCTTTATTTTCTGTTTGTAAAATACATAGTTGATATGGTTTGCCTTGTGTAGCCTCTTCTATAAAAAGTGATTGGTAGCTTACCATACTTGAGAAAGTGTTCTTACTAAGGGTATCTTCTAATACCACACTTGAGTGATCGTGAAGGCATTTATATAATGTTTTACGGATTAATTCTGGTGAATGGGGTTTAACTAGGAGATTACTAGCCTGAATCTCCACAGCTTGCATAGCACGCTCAAATGTTCTTTCCGTTGTGGTCACAATAATCTGTTTCGAATAGCGTTGAACGAGCTTTTTAAAACTAGCCCACTCATTAGAGGGAATCATATCTAGCTCAATGATTACGTATTCTGGGAGTTCATTCTCTAATGTTACGACTAAGTCCTCTATATTTTCAATTAAAAGTATCTTGTCAAATGGAAGCGAGTATGAAGAAACTAGCCACTGAATGCCAATTCGTTCATTGTAATCACGGTCTGCAATAAGTAGTGTTTTCATATGGGGTTTCGCTCCTCTTTCGGAATATAAATTGCTATCTAAGTTAGACGAATATTTTTAATTTTAGACGAGTATTCCATGGCTGTAGGCGAGAATAATTAAATTACCGCGAGTATATTTCATTTAAGACGAATTTCTTTAACGGATAGACGAATAAATCATACAGTATTAACTGTTTTCAATTTTATATTAGTTGTTTATCCAAATTCTACACCAAAAAAGCTGCTTCCAGTTACCAAAAACTGAAAAAAGCAGCTTATTACATCACAAAATGTCCTTCAATCCCTTATAAATCTCAACGATTTCATCCATCTTCATACGAACTAATCCACTCGACGATGGTGCAACAAAGTCAATAGTTCCCGGTACAACGGATTCCTCCTGAGCACCCCAAGGAAGCTTCTTTTTCCCGCTTAACTCTTGGTAGACACCTTTTCCTACATAACAAACGATCTTTGGCTTGTAATAGACAAATTTTCGTTTTAATTCCTTACTGCCATCTAAATATTCTTCCTTCGTTATCTCATCGGCTGCCTTTGTGGGTCGCGCAACAATATTGGTTAGCCCATAGCCTAAATCCAACAACTTATAATCCTCAGTGGTGTCGTATTTTCTCGGTGTTAAACCTGCTTTATGTAAAATCGTCCAAAAGCGATTATTTGGATTGGAAAAATGATGTCCTGTTTCGGATGAGCGAATACTAGGATTAAAGCCAACAAATAAAACATCTAAATTTTCTTTGATGTGATCCTTAATTGGATTCATTTTTCCATCTCCTTCATCATCTATAGTTTTGTTCGTATACTCCAAAGCTCAGGGAAAAAGCGGTGTTCAATCACTTGCTTCAGATAAGAAACTCCAGCTGATCCACCTGTCCCAGGCTTATGTCCAATAATTCGTTCCACAGTAATCATGTGGTTGTAACGCCAAAGCTGTTGTTTATTTTCAATATCTACTAGCTTTTCTGCAAGTTCATATAAGTCCCAGTACTTATTAACATCTCTGTATACGGTTAACCAGGCTTCTTCGACACTTGTATTTGTTGTATAATCCTGTGTCCAGTCTCGCTCTAAACGTTCAGTGTCAATAGTTAATCCTCGTTTTGACATAGCAAGAATAGCTGCATCATAAATACTTCTGTCTTTTAACGCCGACTGTAAAATCTCATATAATTCTGGTTGGTGTTTGTAGACAGAAAGTACTCCTTCTTTTTTATGCCCTAAAGTAAATTCAATTAAACGATTTTGAAAGGATTGGAAGCCAGAGGATCGTCCTAGCTTTTCTCTAAACTCCATATATTCAGCAGGTGTTAGTGTTGATAATACATCCCATGACTGGATTAGCTGCTGTTGTATTCTCGATACCCTTGATAGCATTTTAAAGGCTGGTTCAAGTTCATTGCGCAAAATACTCTCTTTCGCTGCATTCATCTCATGTAAAATAAGCTTCATCCACAATTCGCTTGCTTGATGTATGATAATAAATAACATTTCATCATGATGACCCGATAAACCCTGCTGACTTGATAATATTTTATCTAATTGAAGATAATCACCATAAGTCATATCATTTGAAAAGTCTTTATGTATCCCTTCTTTTGTTTCCGAATGGCTGCTATTGTTTTCCGTCACTGTGTAACTCCCCCTTTTTCTAAAAGTATGACAACGCTTACAAGTTTTATCAAGAGGAAATCCTCAAAAAGAGAACTCATTGTGTTAAATTCTACTTAATTAAATAAAGCCATATATCCAAACTTATCCTCATAAAGCTTTTCAAATATTGCTACTCCTTGATAAAAACTAGTATCATAGTTTCCTTTATCATCAACACTCCATGAAGTTGATAGGATGGTATGGCAATAACCCCACAGTAACAGTCTTTGTTCATTTAACTGTAATTCCTCTGTAAAAATTTCTACTCTTCTTTTAATTACATCATATGCATTTTTTATAGGGAGCTTATTTAACATATACTGAATCAAATCATACTCAATTTCTCCAATCAAGCCCTTAGGGTCAATTGCTACCCAATGGTTGTTTTTTGAAGAAAGTACATTGTAATGGTGAAAATCTCCATGAAGAAGATTTTGCTGTGTTGTTGTGTTGTTGAGATAGGTAAAAATGGTAAGCGCCTTTTCAAGATTATCTATTGAAAAGGGACCGATACCATGAGGATGTTTCTCCACAATTCCTCTTAGATTATCCTCTCTTACCTTAATAGATGGTATTTTACTATTTCGAGGAGCTACTACTGATAACCTCTTAACAACATTTGCGGCAATCCGACTGGCCTCCTCATCATCATGAACCTCGGCAAGGGTACTTCCAGGTGTTAACTTTTCTAGTATAAAAATGCCATTTTCTTCGTCAAATTCAATAAGCTTAACCATACCTTTTCCATTAAATAACCGCAATACTTCTAGTTCGTCTTGAAATCCTTTACCAGGAATACAGATCTTAACTACTACCTCACTTCCATTTTCCATAATAGCTGGGGCAACATAATTAATTGAAAGAGCATATGGTTGTTTCATCTGTAAATTCCACTTATTTTCACAGTATTGAATAATTTCAGGTAGTTTACTCAACCACTCTTCTCCTTGAAGATTGAAATACATTCGCACTGATTGTACAAATTTCTCTTGTAATTCCATCCTAACGTCCCCCTTAAGACATACATGTTTATTTCAACATAAACAAGCCATACTCCTCTAGAGCATGGCTTATAATTTATAGAAAAAATCTTTTTATCTTACCCTTTGTCTTCTCATCCATTGTGTTGCAGCCCACTTATCTCCTACAATTACCGGTGCACCACCATGTAACGTCAGATCGTTTAAAGCTGCATCATTATAGAAATACTCAAAATAAACTGCCATCCCTTTTTGTGGAGATACGGAGAAGTTTAGTTTTGGAAAATAGGTTTCTCCTCCTTGCTCTACATCATTCAAGTACATGACGAGTGTACTAATTCTTGGATTACTTGCAGCCTTACTTGTAGACGCGAAAAAGTCAAAATGTGCCTTATACTCTTGTCCAACTTCATAATTGAGGATATGTAGGCTCTCGGCATGATCAACCGGGATATTCATGATTTGAGAAATTCTCTTCTCAATTCTTGCAACGATATCATTTTCTCCTTCTTCCAAAAATGTACCGCTACTCGTCCTCATTTCATTTACTTCACGAGCATTTCCAATTTTAGAACGCTGAATTCTACTCTTTGAAAACTCTATCAATTGATCACACTCTTCATCACTAAGTACATTACCTAAAATAACAACAAGTGGTTCCTCTAATCTCGCTATGATGTTAATCTCTCTATCATCAGTTTTGATTTTATTTCCAACATGATTAAAAATCGTAGGTTCTTTAATCGTTAAATCGTGTGCATCCATTGTCAACTTACATCAACCTTTTCAAATTATTATAGTGGTGGAAATTGTTATTTCTTCTAAATAGAAGCCAGTTTTAATATAGTTCTTATTGTGGACTTGTTTCCTCCTATAATTCAAAATGGATGATAATTTTGATTAAATTTTACACGCAGAAGCGACGTTTTTCTACTGTTTTTTTAAAAGTTAATAATCCTGTCAAATCTTTTCAGTATGAAAGATTACCCTTATGAAACCTTAACACACTATTTTTTAGTATTTAAATGTTAAAACTGCTAAAATTATGGAAAGTCTAAAATACTGATTACAGTCTAATTGGAAAGTATAGATTGTTGTGAACAGAGGTGTTAATAATGTCAAAAACAGTTGTTATAACCGGAGCTAACAGTGGATTAGATCTTGAAACTTGTAAATACTTTGTTAGCGAGGGATACAGATTAGTAATGGCAATTCGCAATCTGGAAAAAGGGAAAAAAGTCAAAGAAGAATTATTAACAATCAACCCAAAAGCAGAAATTGACCTTTTTTATCTTAATCTAGCAGATTTATCGACGGTTCACGATTTTATTAGAGGCTTTTCAGAAAAATACAATCAACCAGCGTCTAAAGGAGCACTTCCAATCTTATAAATCTAAGGAGTCAACTTTTTTAGAGTATCTTCCCATCCATATACAGCTTCTTTTATCTGTTTACCCGCTATTTCAACATCTATGCTGTCTAGCTTTTTTCCTCCAAGAGCTTCATAGAATAAACAAGATGGATTATCTTCTAACACAAGGACAAGCATGGAATAAAACCCTATTTCTTGTAGATTTAGGACAAGTGGCTTCACTAATGCCTTGCCTACTCCTTTACCTTGGTATTCTTTAAGAATATATATTGCATATAATTCACCGTCAAAACCTTCATATTTCCCGCTTCTTTCTTTTCCTCCAGATACAAAACCAACGATTTTCCCGTCGATATCTTCTGCCACGTAAACAATCCCATCAGGAATACTCTCAATCCACAGTTGCTCACGACTTTCATAGGATAAATTGTTCAAAAATTCTGCTGGAAAGATATTTGCGTACGTTGTTCTCCAACTATCAACATGTACCTTAGCAATTGCCTTGGCATCTTTCAAAATTGCTTTTCTAATTCTCATGTTCATCCCCACTTCAATTATTTATTTTTGTATTTCTAGTTTACTTAAATAATATTTTCAAAAAATACTTTAAAGCACACTAATTAGATTAACTAGTGTGCTTCTGAAATCTTCAAATTTTTGGATTCTGCTTCTATTTATACAAACTTCCCATCCATATAATCCTTATAAGACTGACGTACTTCTTCCTCAGTATTCATAACAAATGGCCCTCTTGCTACTACGGGTTCTTTAATTGGCTGTCCAGCATAAAGGAGAACCTTCATTGGCTGATTTGCTCGAACGGTAATGTATGATTCTTCATCTAATCCAGCATTTTCTAAAAATAAGACTTGTCCAGTACGGCCTTCGGTATGATCCTTCCCGAAGGTGCCTTGTCCCTCTAACACATACAAAAACCCATTATAGTCTCCAGGTAGTTCCTGTCTTACCTCAACTCCTGCATCTAAGTTGATTTCAACGAAAGTAACTGGAGTATGATTTAGGGTTGGAGATGTAACACCATTCGATGTTCCGGAAAATACACGCAGTAATGCTCCCTCTTTTTCAAATACTGGCATATCACTCGCCTTCATATTTTGATAACGAGGTTCTGTCATCTTCTTATTAGCTTGTAGGTTCACCCACAACTGAAGGGAATGAACGGTTTCCCCTTCAGCTGGGTCTTCACTATGAATAACACCACTTCCTGCTGTCATCCACTGAACATCACCAGGTAATAGCTCACCTTTACCAGCCTTATTATCAAAATGCTCCAGACGACCCTCAATCACATAAGTGACAGTTTCCATTCCCCTATGAGGATGTAAATCAAAGGTTCCTTTTTGAAACCAATCTTCTGCTAAGATTAAGAACGGATCATATTCTGCCCAATTTCCAGGCTCTATTACTAAACCAACCTTATGAGTTGGACTTTGCTGTTTATGGTGTACTGTTTTAACTGTCTTTATATTTCGCTCCACGACTCACACAACTTCCCTTCACTACTAAGAATTACACACGTACTTCTATTAAATCATACGAAGTAGTACTCGTATTTGCAATAAATCGGCTCATTCTCCCTAGTGAGTATAAGTGCAATTCATGCATAGCTCTAGTACATGCAACATAAAAGAGATTTCGTTCAAATTCTTTGTAATAGTTAGTGTCAGACGCATCCCAAATTAAAACAGCATCAAATTCAATTCCTTTAGCTAAGTATGCCGGGAGTATCAGTACTCCTTTATCAAAGGTTGATGTATTTTTTTTCATAAGTTTAAGAGCGATCTCAGATTTGAACTCATTATAGACTTTTTCACTTTCAATAGCTGTTTTACAAATAATCGCAACTGTTTCATGTCCTACATCTCGTAATGCATTTATCTTATCTAAAATCACTTTTCTCATGGAAGCTAACGACTCTAGTTCCTGTACAGTTGGCTTACTACCTGCTCTATTAAATGGTTTGATTTCTTCTCCACCACTTACAATTCCTTTTGTGAACTCAATAATTTCCTTAGTTGAGCGATAGCTTTGAGTAAGTGTAATCTTTTCTACCTTCTCATCTTTATATAATTCAGTAGATAATAAAGTTGGAGATGAAATGGAATGTGCAAAAATGGCCTGGTTCACATCTCCCAAGATTGTCATTCTGCTTTTCGGAAATAATTGATTAAAGAAAGCCAATTGAAACGGTGAATAGTCCTGTGCTTCATCAATAAATAAATGACGTATCATTGTATTAGACTTCTGTCCCTCTATTTGATCCTGTAAGTAAATGAAAGGAGTTGTGTCCTCGAATGCTAAGGTACCATCTTTTAATCTACTGATTGTTTGATTACAAATTCCCTTCCAATCTTGTGGATACGTCGGAGAATCATTGTCTTTATTTTGAACGAACAAATCTAAATACATTGATTCTAAATCAATGAACCAAAGTGCCTTCACTGACTCATTTAATGGTTTGAAATACCCTTTGACGATGACCTTTGCTATTAACCTCTGTTCCCGTTCAAAATCATCAAACGTATCTTCCGTAAACCTTGTTTGCTTCTGCAGTTTTTTATAAATCTTTAAATGATCTTCTGGACTCAAAAGTTCAGCTTCTTCAATAACCCAATCTTTATTACGTTCTTTCTTTTCCTGTGTTCTGAGTTCTTTTAAAAGCCAATCAACAACATCAGTTATCCTATTCTGAATTGAACCATTTTTATTTAAGCTATAGAAATAATTACTTATTTCTTCAGAAGATACTAGAACTCTTCCTTTAAAACGAATATCACGAAAACGAAGACCTTTTTCACTTAGTGATTCGATATATTGATCAATTACTTTTTTAAATTCTAAGCTAGCTTTATAACGAATACCGGCAAGTCTAGTTTCAAATTCTCGACTTTGTTTCTGGCTAGTTAAAAGAAATTCCATCTGTGAAAAAGCATCTTCAACAGTAAACTTATCACCAATACGATTCACTAAGTATTCTTGAAATGTAGTCTGTTCCATGTTTTCTTCCCCTAGTTCAGGTAGAACAGTCGACACATAGCTATTAAATAAAGGATTTGGTGAAAATAACATAATATTATCAGAGCTTAATGTTCCTCTATAGCGATACAATAGATAAGCTACCCTTTGCAGAGCTGCAGATGTCTTTCCACTACCAGCCGACCCTTGAACAATTAAATAATGATTCCCTTCACTACGAATAATTTGATTTTGTTCTTTTTGGATCGTAGCAACAATACTTTTCATTTGGTTGTCTGATTGGTTGCTTAATACTTCTTTTAATAGGTCATCGCCAATTGTTACTCCTGTATCAAACATTGCTTTTAATTTACCCTGGCGTACGATAAATTGGCGTTTAAGCTCCATTTCACCTTCTACCGTTCCAACCATTGTTTCATAATGGGCTTTACCTGGAGAAAAATCATAATAAAGGCTCGAGATAGGTGCACGCCAGTCATAGATAAGGAATTGTTCGTCTTTTTCATCCATTAAGGAAGAAATACCTAAGTAAATTTGTTCTGTAGCCTTTTCACCTTCTTCTAAAAAATCAATTCTTCCAAAGTACGGTGAATCCTTTAATCTTGCAAGTGTTTTTAGCTGCTTATGAAATAACTTGTGGCTGCGTTCACGTTCAGATAATAGTTCAGCTTGCTGTTTTATACTTAGATAGGTTTCAGAAATCTCATCAGAACCATCTAAATTGACTTTCACATCATCCCAAAAGGTGTTTCTAAGATCGATAATGTCACCCTTTAAATCTCCAGTATTCCCCTTGAGACTTTCCATCTTTGTTAATATAACGTTTTTAATTTGGTTAATTCTTTGCTCTTCCACGATCCAATTCTTATTTTTCTCAGTCACACAATCACTCCTTAAAAAAGGTTTGACAACCACCAAAATATGCTGTAAAATTAAAATAGGATAAATATTGATAAATTTACAATCTTTAGGGTAAATACAATTTATATTACCATTTTTTGCGTTCTATTACAATATAAATACTGACTAATTAGAGACGTTTTAACATTTTATGTTAAAACGTCTTTTTTCATGCGCTTTGTGAGTATCTCCCATACTGGTAGGACATAACCTCTAAAATGGTACTGCATTTAATAGGATATCATTATTTTCTGAAAAAATAGTACCTGTTACTAACAGTTGGTATTGGTATTTTTAAAGATATCAAGTATACTATAATTAGTCGATTTTTGAAGGGGATGAAAGCCTTTATGGAAAAGAAGAAAATTGCTTTTGTAACTGATAGTACAGCTTATTTAACGGAAGAATTACTTAATCACCCTGATATATATGTAGCTCCAATTGTCGTAATTTCGGAAGGACATGAGTATGAGGATGGTGTTAACTTGTCCTCAGAGGAGCTATATGACATTATTCGAAACAATAAAGAAGTACCTAAAACCTCTCAGCCTTCTATTGGTAAATTTGCAGACTTATATGAAAACCTAAAAAAGGACTATGATCACGCGATAGCCATTCATGTTTCGAACAAATTAAGTGGTACAATTTCAAGCTCTACTGCAGGAAAAGACCAAGCTGGGTTTGATGTTGAAGTGATCGATTCCCTTTCTCTTTCCTATGGAATCACAGAACTTATTAATAAAGGACTGCAGCTAGCTGAAGAAAATAAGGATGTTAAAGAAATAGCAGCTGAACTTAGAAATCATGTAACTAAGGGAAAGAATTTAGTATTACTAGGGAAACTTGAACAATTGTATAAAGGCGGAAGAATGTCTGGTGCTCAATTTTTACTAGGAAATCTTCTTCAAATTAAACCAATTCTCTCTATCAACAATGTAGGTGAATTAGGATTATTTGATCGTGTTCGTTCTGAAAAGAAAGCGACAAATAAGTTAATTGAGCTACTGAAACAATCAAGTGAAGAACATACTGTTAAACAGGTAGGAATCATGCACGGTAATGTTCTAGAAAAGGCAATAGAATTAAAGAAAAGTATCGAAGAAGCTATCCCTGGGATTGATATTATTGTCGGAGAAATCAGCTCATCACTTGCTGTTCATGCAGGTGAAGGTACAGTAGCTATGTTTTGGTTTGAAGAGTAAATATTAGGATGAACTCCTATGTTATTAAGATAAAAAAAAAGACGAATTTATTCTGGATTCGTCTTTTTTTATGGGTTAATACAGTTTGACTGCACCACTCAACTCAATTTATCTAAAAATCTACTTGTTAAATATCTTTTTTTCAGCTAATTGAATCTGTTTTATTACTTGTTCAGGCGCTGTCCCTCCAAGGCTTTTTCTCGCTCCAACAACATGCTCTGGAGATAATACAGTATAGATGTCTTCTTCAAAAAGGTTGCTAAATTGCTTATATTCTTCCATTGTTAACTCGAGTAAGTACTTTTTCTCTCCAATTGAATACAAAACAATCTTCCCAATGATTTCGTGTGCATCTCTAAATGCAACACCCTTCGTTACAAGGTAATCAGCTATATCCGTCGCATTTGAAAAGTCTTGATTAACAGCCTTGCGCATTACATCTTTCCTCACGACCATCGTATCAATCATCGGTGCTAGAAGCTGTAATGAACCTTCTAATGTCTCGACTGTATCAAACATACCCTCTTTGTCCTCTTGCATATCTTTGTTATAAGCAAGTGGCAAACCTTTTAAGACTGTTAATAGTCCTATTAAATTCCCATAAACACGACCCGTTTTCGCTCTTAAGAGCTCTGGTACATCTGGATTTTTCTTTTGCGGCATGATACTTGACCCTGTGCAGAAAGAATCATCTAGTTCTACAAATTGAAATTCCTGACTGGACCATATAACTAATTCTTCTGATAGTCTTGAGATGTGAGTCATGATTAATGAAGCGATTGATAAAAATTCAACAATAAAATCCCGATCACTTACTGCATCCATACTATTTGGATAAACTGTTTCGAATCCTAAAAGTTCAGCAGTTCGCTCACGTTTGATTGGAAATGTAGTACCAGCGAGCGCACCTGCTCCAAGAGGTGACCAGTTTACACGTTTTAAGCTATCTTGAAGACGCTCTTTGTCGCGCTCAAACATCCAAAAGTAAGCCATGACATGATGCGCAAATGAAACAGGCTGTGCTCGTTGAAGATGGGTATATCCAGGTATGATTGTTTCAATATTTACTTTCGCTTGATTCAGTAACGCCTGTTGAACTGCTTCTAAAAGTGTAATGATTTCAATTGTTTTTCGGTTTAAATACAAATGCATATCTGTTGCTACTTGGTCATTACGACTTCTTCCTGTATGCAACTTTCCTCCAACGGGTCCAATTAATTCGATTAATTGTTTCTCAATATTCATGTGAATATCTTCATGCTCAACAGCGTACTCCATGGTTCCCGCTATTATTTTTTCTTTTATTATTAATAGTCCAGCTTTAATTTTCTCAACGTCTTCTAAAGGGATAATGCTACATTCACCCAGCATTTGTACGTGAGCTAAGCTCCCCACAACGTCCTCTAAAGCTAATTTTTGATCAAATGAGATGGAAGCCGTAAATTCTTCAACAAGCTTATTTGTTTCTTTTGTAAAACGACCGCCCCATAGTTTTGACATTCTAGTAACCTCCAAAATAAGAAGCGCCAATGCCTAACAATGGCGCTTACTAGTATTAAATAGTTGAAGAAACTGATTCTTTCTCCTGTTGATTTACTTGTGAGTAAACCTTTGTTGTTAATCCCCATAGTTTAATAAACCCAACAGCAGCATTATGATCAAAAGCATCACCTTTTGAATACGTAGCTAACTCTTCGTTGTATAAGCTATGAGCAGATTTACGTCCAACCACAAAGTGAGTACCCTTATGCAATTTCACTCGTATCGTACCAGATACTACCTTTTGAGTTTCATCCACAAATGCTTCCAGTGCATTTCTTAATGGTGAATACCATAACCCCTCGTAAATGATTTTGGTCATTTGTTGTTCAACAAGTGTTTTAAATTGAGTAATCTCACGTGGTAGTGTTAAAAACTCTAATTCTTTATGAGCATTAATTAATATTAATGCACCTGGATTTTCATACACCTCACGGGATTTAATTCCTACTAGACGATTCTCGATATGATCGATTCGTCCAATTCCGTGCTTACCACCTAGTTCATTAAGTGTTTCAATTAGTTGAACTAAATCTAATTTCACACCATTTAGAGCCACAGGTACACCTTTTTCAAATTCAATTTCTACATATTCTGCTTCAACAGGTGTTAGCTCAATTGGATTCGTCCAATCATAGGCAGCCTCCGGAGCTTCAGCCCACGGATCTTCTAATACTCCTGCTTCACATGCGCGACCCCAAATGTTTGCATCAATTGAGAATGGATTATCTAGGTCAACAGGAATAGGAATTCCATTTTCCTGTGCATAAGCAATTTCTTCATCCCTTGTCATTCCCCATTCACGAACGGGTGCAATCACCTTAAGGTCAGGGGCTAATGCTTGAATTGAAACTTCAAAACGAACCTGGTCATTCCCTTTCCCAGTACAACCGTGCGCAACAGCTACTGCCCCTTCTTGTTTGGCTACATCCACAAGTAATTTTGAAATTAATGGGCGAGATAAAGCTGATGATAAAGGATATTTCCCTTCATACAAACAGTTAGCCTTTAGAGCAGGAATAATATAATCCTTTGCTAGCATTTCCTTAGCATCCACCATATAGGCTTTAATGGCTCCGACTTGTAATGCTTTATTTTTAATCGCTTCAAGATCCTTCCCTTCACCAACATCCAATCCTAAAGCAATAACATCGTAACCATACTTTTCTTGAATCCACTTTATCGAAACAGAGGTATCTAATCCCCCGGAATACGCTAAAACAATTTTTTCTTTTGCCAACTTATACACTCCTTAAATTTTATATGAATTAATATTTATTATAATGGATATTTATACATTTACAACAAAAAAATAATTTAATTTTATCCCATTAACGCTTTTAAGATTGCTTTTTGAGCATGTAAGCGATTTTCAGCTTCATCAAAAACAACTGAATGAGACCCATCAATAATGTTTGCTGTTACTTCTTCTCCACGGTGAGCCGGTAGACAATGTAAAAAGATATAATCTTTTTTGGCATGTTGACAGAGCTCTTCATTTACTTGATAAGGTTGGAATACTTGTAAACGGTGTTCATGCTCTGCTTCCATACCCATACTGGTCCATACATCTGTAACAATTACATCTGCATCCTTGACCGCTGCAATTGGATCATGTGTGATTTCGATGGAGCTCCCTGTTTTCTTAGCAGTTACTAATGCATCTTCTATGATTCTCTGATTCGGTTCATATCCCTCTGGACTAGCAACATTAATGTGCATCCCGACCTTTACTGCCCCTTCAATTAATGAGTGTGTCATGTTATTATTCCCATCCCCAACATAGCACATTTTAAGACCAGCAAGCTTACCTTTATGTTCTAGTATTGTTAATAGATCAGCTAATACTTGGCAAGGGTGATGTAAATCAGTTAGTCCGTTTATAACAGGCACTGTTGCATTTTGTGCAAAATCTTCAATGGAAGAATGAGCAAACGTTCTGACCATTAAACCATCAACATAACGTGATAAGACTTTTGCTGTATCTGAAACAGGCTCTCCTCTTCCTAACTGAATATCCTTTGAACTTAAGAATATTGCTTGACCTCCCAGTTGAAGCATCCCAACCTCAAAAGAAACTCTCGTTCGTGTTGAGGATTTCTCAAAGATTAAGCCTAACACCTTGCCACTTAAATATGGATGCGGCAATCCCTTTTTTTGCATTTCTTTTAATTGTAACGCATCGGAGAGCAGTGACTGTATCTCAAAAGAATCTAATTGTCCAAGAGTTAAGAAGTCCTTATGTTGAATTTTTGTCCCCTCCCATTTTTGTTGTAACTTCACTATATTTATCATACTTTCCACCTCATTATAGGATTATTTTTTCGTTAGACGTTTGGTATTCCTGTATTGACTTTACACTTACATTACTTACCTGAATACTATCAAGTACTATATTTAAAGTATCCAAACTAGTAAAGCACGGAACTTGGAATCGAGTAGACAATTCCCGGATATAGAATCCAAGTTTTTGGTCGTTCCGTCCTTGTGTTGGTACATTTAACACAGTACCGACCTTCCCTTTCTTCCATAGCTTTTCTAGATTTCCATGGCACTTATCAACACATTCCGCCTCTATCCCATTCTTTTCTAAAAAGGATACAGTTCCGGCAGTACCAATGATTTTATAGTATTGCTTTGCTAATTTTCCGATTACTTCTAAACTATCTTCTTTTGCCACATCTGAAATGGAGCAAAAGATGGCTTTCGTTGAATCCAGAAGTTGTTTCCCATCATGGTTTAGTGCTCTTTTAAGAGCAAATTCTGGTTGGTCGCCAATCCCTAGCACTTCTCCTGTTGATTTCATTTCAGGACCTAATATGTGGTCTACACCCTTTAGCTTTGTCGCAGAAAATACAGGTGCTTTTACAGCATAAAACCTTGGCTCTTCTATTAAACCTGTCTTAGCCGTAATATCAGTAAGTAAGGTTTCAAGCTGAACATAGGTAGCCCATTCAATCATCGGTATCCCTGTTACTTTACTCATAATTGGAACTGTTCTTGATGCTCTTGGATTCACTTCCAATACGTAGACAATGTCATTGGATATGACAAATTGAACATTCATGATCCCAATAATCGGCATAGCTTGAGTAATTCTCGTTGTATACTCTACTAGAGTTTGTTTTATTTTTTCGGAAAGTGAAACTGGTGGGAAAATAGTCACACTGTCTCCGGAATGAACACCTGCTTTTTCAATATGTTCAAATATACCAGGTATCAGCACATTCTCACCATCACTAATGACATCCACTTCACATTCCAATCCGGGTATATAGGAATCTACTAATAGTGGCCACATGCGATCATTTTGATTATGCTGCAAACGAGTTGCATAGCTTACTAGTTCTTCTTCTTTATAAAAAATAAACATTGATTGACCACCGATAACGTAAGAAGGTCGAACTAATACAGGAAACCCTATATCCCTTGCTTTTATGATTAACTCATTTGGCTGAGAGACTGTTTCACCCTGAATGTGAGGAATAGTAAGATTCTTTAGTACCTCATAAAATTGCTTACGATCTTCTAATGCATCAATTGCTTCAACTGAAGTTCCTAATAGTTTATAACCTTCTTCTTTTATTGCATGAGCTAAATTAATTGCTGTCTGGCCTCCAAATTGAATCAGAACTCCTTCAACTTGTTCTTTTTCCAAAACATGTAGAACATCTTCAATCGCTAAGGGTTCAAAATACAATCGATCTGCAATCGAGTAGTCTGTACTCACTGTTTCTGGATTGTTATTTATGACAATGGCTTCATACCCTTTTTTCTTAACAGCCAGGGCAGCATGCACGGAACAGTAATCAAATTCAACACCCTGACCAATACGGATTGGTCCAGATCCAATAACTGCAATCTTTTTACCTGTTGTTGTCCCTACCTCATCACTACCTTGCCAAGTTGAATAGTAGTAAGGCGTAACGGCATCAAATTCAGCAGCACATGTATCTACTAATTTATAGCTAGGGCGTAGTTTATTAGTTTTCAGTTTTTCTCTTATTTGCTTTTCCGGAACTTGAAGGAGCTGAGATATCCTGGCATCCCCAATATTCTTGCGTTTTGCTTCTTGTAATAGTGTAAACGGTAAGGTCTCTAAAGAATAATCCAGAAACTTCTGCTCTAGTTGTACCATTCCCGCTAACTTCTCTAAAAACCAAAGGTCAATACTCGTAGCATCATGTAAATCTTGAACTTTTTTTCCACGCCATAACATTTCAGTTAAAGCAAATAAACGAAGATCTGTTGGTGTTTCTACTAAGTTTAGTAGCTCTCTTTCGCCCATTGCTTTGAACATTGGTATCTGTAAACCAAAAACATTCATCTCTAACGATCGTATGGATTTATTTAAGGCCCCTTCAAAGCTTCGATCAATTGCCATTACTTCTCCAGTCGCTTTCATCTGCGTTCCTAATGTCCGATCTGCTTCTGTAAATTTATCAAATGGAAAACGAGGAAGCTTCACAACAATATAATCTAATGCTGGCTCAAAGGATGCGAATGTTGAACCTGTTATCGGGTTAATTAATTCATCTAAATGAAATCCAATTGCACATTTGGCTGCAATTCGAGCAATTGGATAGCCCGTTGCTTTTGAAGCCAACGCTGATGACCTGCTTACCCGTGGGTTTACCTCAATAATGTAATAGCAATTTGAAGCTGGATCTAAGGCAAACTGAATGTTACAACCACCTACAATTTTTAAAGCCCGAATTACCTTCAAAGATGAGTTTCTTAAGATTTGATACTGTACGTCTGTTAATGTTTGAGACGGTGCAACCACAATTGAATCGCCTGTGTGTACTCCAACTGGATCCATATTTTCCATGTTACAAACAATAATACACGTATCGTTTTCATCCCTCATAACCTCGTACTCTACTTCTTTCCAACCTTTAATACTCTTTTCAAGCAGGACTTGATGAATGGGACTAGCTGCTAGCCCTTTCTTTAAGACAACTTTAAGCTCATCTTCATTGTTTGCAAAGCCTCCCCCCGCTCCTCCAAGGGTATAGGCAGGTCTTATGATTACGGGATAACCAATCCCTTTTACAAATTCAAGACCTTCCTCATAGGTATGAATAATACTTGAATCTGGTATCGGTTCACCTATTTCAAGCATAAGGTTACGAAACTTTTCACGGTCCTCCCCTTTTTGTATGGAATCAACCGATGTCCCGAGTAGTTCTACACCATATTTTTGTAAAACCTTTTGTTCAAATAATTGAACCGTTAAATTCAAACCTGTTTGCCCGCCTAATGTACCAATAATTCCATCAGGTTTTTCTTTTTTTATGATTTCTTCTAAGGTTGCTACAGTCAATGGTTCCATATAGACCTTATCTGCTATTTCAGAATCAGTCATAATTGTTGCTGGATTATTATTTACAAGGATAACCTTGATTCCTTCTTCTTTTAGGGCTAAACACGCTTGTGTACCCGCATAATCAAATTCAGCCGCTTGCCCAATAACGATTGGTCCTGAACCTATCACAAGTACTTTATTTAAATTCTTACGTAGCGGCATAGTTGACACTTCCTAAAGGTGAGATTTGTTGAATAAATTGAGTAAAAATATGGGCTGTATCACTAGGTCCTGGATGAGCCTCAGGATGAAATTGAACTGATTGTATATTGTATTTTTTATGCTTTAATCCTTCAATGGTTCGATCGTTTACATTTCGGTAGGTAACAATAAATTCGTTTATATTAATGCTGTCCTCTGTAACAACATAGCTATGATTTTGAGAAGTCATCTGAACCTTTCCAGTTAAAAGCTCTTTAACAGCATGGTTTCCACCACGATGCCCATATGCTAGTTTCTCTGTTTTAGCACCAAAAGCTAAGGCAAGTAATTGGTGACCTAAACATATACCAAGTGTCGAGTAGTTCTGACTTAACTTTTTAATTTCTGAAAAATAATCCTTTAACTCCAACGGGTCTCCCGGTCCGTTACTCAATAGAACTCCATCCGGCTTTAATGCACGTACCTGTTCATATGAATAATGATAAGGTACCACCGTAACTGAACAGCCCTCTTGTAATAGCGCATGAAGAATCGACTTTTTATAACCATAATCCATTAGTACAACATGCGGACCAGCATTTTGGTAGCTGACAACTTCTTTTGTTGATACTTGTTCTACCCAAAAAGGAGAAACATAAGTTGAAAACGCTACTGCTTCATAGTTTGGTGACGGAGATATCATTCCTTTTATCGTTCCATACTTTCTAATGCATTGAACGAGTGCTCGTGTATCAATTCCTGTAAGACCAGCAATCCCGGCCTGTTCTAATTGGCTTGATAAACTGTTAACAGCTAAAAAGTGACTTGGTTTATCACAAATATCTCCAATGATAACCCCTGCGACATTCGGTCCTTCGCTTTCATTGTCGATTAGATTAATTCCGTAATTACCGATAAGAGGATAACAGAATGTTAGAATTTGCCCAGCGTAAGAAGGATCTGTCAACATTTCCTGATAACCTGTCATACTCGTATTAAAGACGACCTCACCAAATGAACCTTCATGGTTGCCAATAATAATGCCCTCAAATATTTCACCTGTTTCAAGAATTAAATAACCTTGTTCTTTCAAACCTCTTCCCTCCAAATCTAGTTGTCTAGTGACTTACTAAATATCGTCTTTAACACTAGAATTACTTGATCAATCTCTTCTTTAGTAGTGGTTAAGGGTGGTAAAATCCTGACTACATCAGGGCCCGCTGTTAAAAGGAGTACGTTATGTTCTCTCGCTTTTTCTACAACCTTACCCGCTATCTCTTTAACAACCAGTCCTTGTAGTAACCCTATACCTCTTACTTCTTCTATTAGGTCAAATGAATCTTGTAGAGCTTGTAATTGTATTTGTAGATAAATCCCCTTTTCAGCTGCCTCTTGTAAAAGAACGGTAGTTGTAAGGTGCTCAAGTGTTGCTAGCCCTGCTGATGAAGCAAGCGGATTTCCACCAAAAGTACTGCCATGACTTCCTGGTTCAAAAGCTTTCGCAGCTCTTTCATTTGCTATTATCGCTCCAATCGGAAAGCCTGAACCTAACCCTTTTGCAACACTTATTACGTCTGGTTCAATTCCATAATGTTCATATGCAAACAAGGTACCCGTTCTACCTACTCCTGTTTGAATCTCATCAATCATAAGTAAAATGTCATTCTCTTTACATTGCTCAGCTATTTTCTTAATCCATGATTGTTCTGCTGGAACAACTCCACCTTCACCTTGAACTAATTCTAGTAAGACAGCACATGTATTTTCAGATATAAGATGATTAAGCGCTTCGTAGTCGTTATAAGGTAGATAACGAAAGCCTGGAACTAGTGGAAAAAAGCCTTTTTGTATTTTCTCCTGTCCAGTAGCTGAAAGAGTGGCTAACGTTCTGCCATGGAAGGACTGAGTAAAGGTAACAATTTCATAAGCTTCTGTCATCTTTACCTTTTGGGCATACCTTCTTGCTAATTTAATAGCTGCTTCATTCGCTTCTGCTCCACTATTACAAAAAAATACTTGGTCCCCAAAGCTATGGTCAACTAACATCTGAGCTAGTTGTTCTTGAACTGGGATATGATATAGGTTTGAACAGTGCCATAATGTTTGTAGCTGTTCCTCAACTTTCTCTTTCACGACTTCAGGCACATGACCTAAATTACACGTAGCAATTCCAGAGGTGAAATCTAAAAATTGATTGCCCTTTTCATCCCAAACATAGCTTCCTTTTCCTTTCGCAATTGTTAAAGGAAAACGACTGTATGTTGACATGAGTGGAAAACTAATAACGTTAGTAGACATCTTGACACTCCCTATTTAGTACAATTTTTGTACCTATCTTCTTTCCTTCTGCATATCGTTTAAGACTATCCATTTCCATTCCATTCAAGATAACAACCTCAGGAACTTTATGGACAAGACCATCAATCGCTGCTTTTACCTTTGGAATCATCCCACCTGTAATGATTCCTGTTTCTATGAGTGACTCAACCACGTCTTTTGTAACTTTTGGAAGAATAACTTTTTCTCCCTTGTCTTCTGTATAGATACCTGGGATATCACTTACTATGCAAAGATTTCCACCTATAGCTTTCGCAATAGCAGATGCTGCAATATCACCGTTTATATTGTAGCGCTGACCGTTTTCACTTACTCCAACTGGAGAAATGACCGGAATGTAGCCTTGATCTAGGATGTTTTTTATCAAGTCTGTTTTCACTTCAACAACCTCACCTACAAATCCCAACATTTCACTATCAGTAGTAGGTGTTGCTCTTAGTAACATCCCATCGACTCCGCTTATTCCATATGCATCACCATTTGCTATTTGTAGTTTCCGCACAAGTTCTTTATTTACAGCTCCACTTAACACCATCTCTACAACATCTAGCACTTGATTTGTTGTTACCCGAAGACCATTAATGAATTGACTTTCGACTCCAAGTTTCTTTAGCAACGAAGAGATTAAAGGTCCACCACCGTGAACGATTACTGGCCTGAATTCACCATTTTTATAAAGCTCAACAATATTTTCATAAAAAGTGTGGGGTAGTTGTTCCATCACACTGCCTCCACATTTAATAACCAAGTACTTCATATATCCCCACTCCTTTTACGTACGATAAGAAGCATTAATCTTCACATAATCGTACGTTAAGTCACATCCCCAGGCAGTAGCTGAAATGTCACCATGATTTAAATCTACAAAAATATGAACATTTTCATTTTCTAAGTATGCCTTTGCTTCCTCTTCATTAAATGGATATGGTAAACCACTATTTACGACCTTAATTGGTCCTAGACTGATTGTTAAGTTATCGGGATTAATTGCCTGACCACTGTAGCCAATTGCACACACAATTCTTCCCCAATTTGCATCTGTTCCATAGATTGCTGTTTTTACAAGATTAGAAGAAATAATTGACTTACCTACGGCTCTTGCAGTCTCAATACTTGCTGCTCCATTGACATGAACTTCTATTAACTTTGTTGCCCCTTCACCGTCTCTTGCAATTTGTTTTGCCAATGATTCACTTACCGTCTTTAAGCCTTGTAGAAAAAGCGACCAGTTAGGATGACTTGTTGTTAACTCACTGTTTCCTGCTTCGCCATTTGCCATAACAAGTACCATATCATTTGTACTTGTATCTCCATCAACGGTAATCATATTAAAGGTTTGGTTCGTTACAGACTTAAGGGCAAATGACAAATCATCATACTCGACTGCTGCATCTGTTGTAATAAATCCAAGCATTGTTGCCATATTAGGATGGATCATTCCTGAACCTTTTGCAGCACCTGCAATCGTGACAACCTTCCCTTCTATTTCAATTTGAACGCATACATTTTTTATACCCGTATCCGTTGTTAAAATCGCCTGTTCAAAAAGGTGAGCACCTTGATGCTCTTCTTGAAGGATTTGTTCGGTGCCATCTTTTATCTTATCCATTGGTAAATGAACACCAATCACACCAGTAGAAGTAACGGCAACATAATGGTCAGGGATACTAAGTTGCTCTGCAAACATGTTTTGCATTTGTAGAGCATCTTGATAACCTTGCTCGCCTGTACATGCATTTGCATTTCCGGAATTCACTAAGATTGCCTGTATCTTTTTCTCTTTTTCGATACTTTGCTGTGTAACGAATAATGGTGGTGCTTGGAACAAATTCGTTGTGTACACTCCAGCCGTTGTCGCAGGTACAACAGAATGAATATAGCCCAGGTCTAATCTTTTTTTCTTAATGCCGCAATGTAGACCTCCTGCTTTAAATCCCTTTGGTGTAGTTACATTGCCCTCAGCGACTATTTGGATGTCCTCTATTTCAATAACCTTCACTTTGTTCATCCCTCTCTATTATGGATAGACCGGAACACTCAATAACCCTGTTCGAACATCCCATCCGTTCATTAAATTTAAATTTTGTATTGCCTGACCTGATGCACCTTTAACTAAATTATCAATGACTGAAACAATTGTTAATTTACCCGTTCTTTCATCTGCGTGGAAGCCAATGTCACAGAAGTTACTACCGTATACCTCTTTCGTAGCAGGTAATACGCCTGATTCACGAATTCTTACAAATGGGTGGTCTAGATAAAATTCTTTATAAATCCGAACAACATCCTTTGTTGATATCTTTTCCGCTAAATCAGCATAAATGGTGCACATAATTCCTCTTGTCATTGGGACAAGATGAGTGGAAAACGTAACGTTAGAGGTGTAACCACATGCTTGATGTAATGTTTGTTCAATTTCCGGAATATGTTGATGAGCTCCAAGTTTGTAAGCTTTTAAGTTTTCGTTTACTTCACCATAATGAGTTCCAAGTGATAACCCTCTTCCTGCCCCCGATACTCCGGATTTTGCATCAATAATAATTGATTGTTGTTGAATAATTCCATGTTGAAGGGCAGGTATTAAAGCTAAAAGTGTGGCCGTAGGATAACAACCTGGATTGGCTATTAATTTTGCATTCTTTATTTCATCAGGATTAATCTCACTTAGTCCATAAACGGCTTTTTCTAAGTATTTACCATCCGCTGCTGGCTGATGATACCACTTCTCGTAAGTTTCACTAGACTTTAACCGAAAGTCTCCTGAAAGGTCGATGCAAGTAATCTCGTTTTCTATGAATTTTGGGACTAAGTCTTTGCTAATCCCTGAAGGAGTTGCAAAAAATAACACCTGAACTTTTTCACTTAGTTTTTCAATATCTAACACTTCTAATGGTGTCTCTATAACATTTGTCAAATGTGGGTAAGTTTCATATAGTTGACTTCCCACACTTGAATGAGATACAACGGTTTCGAGATCAACGACAGGATGATTATGCAGTAACCTAATAAGCTCTACTGCTCCATATCCAGTACCTCCAATTACAGCAACCTTCAAAAAACTCAACTCCTAAAGACTTATCTAATATTATGCATAATTATAGATTATGAAGTATTTTTATTCAATAGTGTAAATGAAAATTCTTTTTTAAATTTTCATTATTTTGTTAAAAAAAAACGAATTCAACATTCGAATTCGTTTCTCATCTTCATTATCTTATTAAAATACCTTACTAGAGAGGGCAATGGAATTATAGAAAAGTATTGAAGAAGCAGTACCAGGCATGATGTAGTCATTGGAGAAATCAGTTCTTCACTAGCTGTTCATGCAGGGGAAGGCACTGTAGTTATGTTTTGGTTTGAGGAGTAAATATTAGGATGAACTCCTAGTTTTTATGGATTTTCTAATAACTTCCTTTAAAAAAGTCATCTAAATCGGAAATTACATTTGTTCTATACACTTCTGTTTGGGTATCAAAAACAATAAATACTGGTTTCTCATCTACATGTAATTGTCTCTTTTCGATTTCACTAGGATTCTCGTTTGTATAATATCCCGCAATTTTATCAATATATTTTTGTATGATCGTTTCGAAATCACTATTAAGTTCTGTTGAAGCTCCTAGTGCAGTTATATAATATTTACCTTCTTGGTTTGACAACATCGAGGAGATTCTTTCATCCCTATCCACATTCGAACAAGCCGAAAGTATGAAAACTAAGATAAGTATAAATATAGATTTAAATTTTAGAATGAAAAATTCCCCCTTAATGCGCTGTTTATTCAATTTACCTTTGTTTTGAAATACGACACACCTGTTATTTCAAAATAACGAGTACCAATTTTATAATAGTTAGATGCATCCCCATAATAATCACCTGTACGATCATCTGCTTGTGTTTCCACTTCTCCGATTAATTCACCTAAATCACTAGCTTATATGCTATCTTGTTCCTTTACTTCATAGACCTTCCCGTCATGAACAACAAACCAGTAAGCCCAGTCTAAAGCTTGAACATTAGAGTTATAGATTAATAGAAAGAAGAAAAAAATAAATATAGTTTTTTTCAATAGTCTACCTCCAATGTCTTCTGGTTTTTAGGTGCTAAATTAACATAGCCTATTTAATAAAAAGAGATAGAATAGGAAGCACTATTAAGACAATGACAACACTTTGAACAAAAGTAAGTAAAATGTCTTTTTTCCAGGGATTAGTTTTGGGATAACGATTGTTAACCCTTTGGAACACAAGGAATACCAACCATATAATGAATAGGGTATAAATTGTAGATATAACACTATCGTACAAATCAGTTCCTCCCTTTATCCATTTTAGTCTTTTACGAATGTTTCAATTGTTTCACTTATATACATATTACCATATTCTTCCTCACTGAGAAAATCATCATGAATGAAAGCCAAAAAAAGACCAAATTTTATAAAATTTGGTCACCAATTACAGCTATTTTTTTGATTCACTCTGAGGCATATTCGTAATTTCCGTTCCCGGAAAGTAAAATTGGAGAATTTCTTTATAGCTTTTTCCTTGTTCACCCATCACACTAGCTCCCCATTGACTCATTCCTACACCATGTCCGTATCCTTTTCCCTTCATGGTATAAACTCCATCCTTAAGAGCCAGTGAGTCAATTAAAAAGCTTTTAAAAATGCTTCCACCTATTAGCCGGCGAATGTTTTTTATTTCTTGATCCTGCAAATTAACTCGTTCAATCATAATCGTACCATCGTATAATCTGTGTAAAAACTCAATCTGTAAGGATCCCTTTTCAGCTCTTGTTGACTGGTTCTTTTGTTCAGATAATGAAAAGGTTGGAATCGAAAGGATTTTCAAATCACCCGGGTAACCATTCTTTTTCAGCCACCCTTTCATTGTGTTCGTAATTGCTTCATCCTTTTCCTTACTTTTGTCCCACCAATCTTTATTCTCAAAATCAATAGCCGCTAAATCAATTTGAGTTTGATTTAGTGTAAACTCCCACGGGTTCACTGGATCATACGGATCTTTCTTTATTGGGTAGTAATTAATGTAGTCCCCTCCCCAAACATGAGAGTTATTCTCTGTCATTCCACCATTACTTGCTGAGTAAAACGCTTCGATTAACCGGTTATTATGCGTTAGAACTTCACCTTTTGTTTCAACAACCGCAACCGTCGTTCGCTCATCCCAGCTATATCCCGCATAGACTTGATACGAAATTGTATCATCAATAACTTTGCCTAGATGAGAGGCTGCATAGGTTCTAGCCGCTATTGCTTGAGACTTTAAAGTTTCAATTTCCCATGAAGGATATACTTCATGCGGGACAACTCCTTTTAAATAATCTTCAAGTGGGAGTTGATTTACAGGTCGGATTATATTTCCTTCTTCAACGAGGAATTCCATCGCACCAAGATATGGCCTGTCGTTAATATGAATAAAATGTTGAACATTGTATGTTTCCGGTAATAAAGCAAATGAACTTCCAAGTTCCTGTGTTTGTCCATCACCTTTCACAGTTATTTTTCCATCTTTTACAGATAAATTGTACTTAACTCCTTCCTTCAACATAATCGTAGAATCTAGTGAAAAATACTCTCCTGAAATCTTAAAGGTTATTTCTGAAGTGTCTTTAATGTAATTTCGAAGTTTTAAACTTACCATTTCGTCTGCATTACTGTCATGCGGCAACAAAAATAGAAGCATAACTGTCATTATAGGTATCAATAGGTATCTCATACGCCTATATTTCCATTGGGAATTGAATCTTATACAATTACAAAAATAAAAGTAACGCCACCACAGCGTTACTTCACCCCATTTATTCTCTTGTATCTAACGGCTTTATACGAGCTTCAATTTCTTCACGACGATCCTCAAAGTAAGGTGGTAGTGCAAGTTTCTCACCAAGACTTTCAAACGGTTCATCATCTTCAAACCCAGGTCCATCTGTGGCAAGTTCAAACAAGATTCCATTTGGCTCTCGGAAATAGAGTGATTTAAAATAATAGCGTTCAACAAAGCCCGAGCTCGGAATCCGTAGTTTTTTTAGCAACTGAACCCACTTCATCAGCTCCTCTTGATTTTCGACTCGAAAAGCCACGTGGTGTACACTTCCTCGGCCTGGTTTCTCTTTTGGCAAGTCTGCTCTTTCCACTAAATGAATTTCTGCCCCTGTTCCACCTTCTGCTGTTTCGAAAACACTTACTTCAAACTGCTCTTCTGATGTATACGTCCCTTTTTCCCGATAACCTAATACATCTGTTAACACCTTAGCTGTTTTGTCCATTTCAGCTACTGTTAAATATACCGGACCTAATCCTCGAATTGCATGTTCAACCGGTACAGGACTCTTGTCCCAAGGATTCCCTCCTTCTACCCCTTGATTATGTTCATCAGAAACGAGCTCTAATCTTTGGCCTTCAAAATCCCTGAAAGCTAAAGTTGCTCGCCCAGTCGCATTAGATACTTCCTCATATTCAACTCCGAACTCCTTGAACCTAGTCTTCCAATAATCCAAAGCGGCATCCTTTGGCACACGTAATGAAGTTGTAGAAATGCTGTTTGTTCCATAATAAGTATGTCCCGCTCTAGGTATTTCAAAGAAGGTTAAGTCTGTACCCGGATTCCCTCTTTCATCTGCGTAAAACAAGTGATACATCGAGGTATCATCCTGATTAACTGTTTTCTTTACAAGTCTTAAGCCCAGTATCTTCGTATAAAAATGATAGTTTTGACTAGCATTTGCGGTAATGGCAGAAACATGATGCTGCCCTTTCAAAGGTTTTATACCTTCCATATAGCTTACACATCCTTTTATTTACTTGACTGATACTTCTTAGGAGACACTTCAAATTTTTTCTTGAATTGCTGAACAAACGCGGACATACTTTGATATCCTACCCGAACAGCTACTTCAGTAATTGTTGTCGATGAATCCCTAAGTAATAATGCAGCCTGCTCCATTCGGATCGCAGTCAACCTTTCCATCGGCGACAAGTTGAAATGCTTTTTGTATAATCGATTTAAGTTAGATTCACTTACCATAGCCACTTCGAGTAATTGCTTCATACGAATAGGTTGATGGTAGTTTTCGAGCATGAATGCCTCCACTCTTTGAATTTCCTCTGGGTAAAATGGCGTTTCTACCAAATAAACAATTTTCGAGAGCATATGTTCATCCGGAAAAATATGATACATGATTTTACATAATGTAAGACTTATAAAAAAATCATGATCCTTGTTCAAACCAAAGTAGGAATGGATTTGCTGCTCTAGTAGTTGATCCATGAGTTGCGTTTGAGATTGTTGAAAAATACAAACTCTGTATGGCTGGCTCTCTATAGCAGCTGGGTAGTTTCCATATTGCTTAAGTAACCAAATAAATTGCTCGATGATTTCTTTCTTTAAGTAAAATTGTGTACAAAAGCATTCTTCTTTAACCTCTATAGATACAGTAACACCTTTTGGGTAAAGAAGATGCTCTCCTTGTTGAAGTGTTTTAAATTCATCATCCCCAATTTGATATTCAAGCGACCCTATGTGATTGAATAAAATTCCGGCTTGTTCTGTAAAAATTGAGAAGTTAGATTCCTTTTCAAAAATATGTAAAGAAATGAATTGTGACCTATCTTTACGTTGATTAATTTGTTCTCGATATTTATTTAAGATTGTTAACCATTGTAAACTCATATTTAAATTAAACCACTTTCCGCCATATTTATTATACATAATCTTACCATTTCTAAAAAAATAAGCCTACTCAAAACGCTTGAGTAGACTTTTGTATGATGTATTAAATTGGTAATAGCTCAACAGTTTCTTTTGTTTCTAACTCTTCAACCATTTGAGTCCATTGTTCTGGTTTATTAGATAAAACACTATAGTACGTTTTTAAAAAGTGTGCAATAAACGTTCCTTCTAAGGAAGTGATGTCTTCTTGGAATGGTAAGAAGCATAAGTCAAGACCTGATACAGCTTCACCATCATTTAACCAAGATGGGTGCACATACGTAAAGTTTAACTTTTGATAGCCTAGGTGTGATAATACTTCACGTCGAACAAACGGGTTCATTGCAGATACCTCTCCAAAAGGTAGCGTTTCAACTTTGTATGGGTTGTAGATTTCTGCAAACATACCTAGAATTTCTTTACCATTAGCAAGCTGTTTTAAATCCTCTGAACGCTTTGTAGCTAAAAACCTTCCAATTCCTAATCCTTCTTTTCCGATAATTGTAAAATCCGTCATTGCAATATTTGTATCAGGATAATAACGATACTCAGTCGCACCAACTACTTCACCTTCATGAACTGCAACGAAAATACGGATAGATGTATCCTGTACTGGACCTTCCCATAAATCAAAATCTAGCACTTCTTCCTTCGGGAAAATCTTTTGCATTAATTGGTGCATTTGTGCAAATAAAGGATCTTTAATATTCGTTAGTTGTACGTATTCCAATGATTTTTCCTCCTACTTAAATGGATTTCTCCATTCCATTAATACCCCATAATTATGTGATTCTTCATCCTCAAGGTAATTTTCGACGAGAGCAACCGGCGTTCTACCACATCTTAATAGAAATGAAATAACAGGGTCCCTTAATGCTCCAGTCAAAACATTCTCTAAATATTCATCTGGGGTCAATTTGTCAGAATGCTTATGATAGCCAGGCATTCTTCCTCCCCCTAATAGTCGGTCAATGTTCTTATGAATAACAACATCATACATAGATTGCATTAATAGCTTGCCTAGATCAAGTTTACGATAGGCAGGTTTCACGCATATATCCACTACATATAATGTATTTCCTGTTGGGGTGTGGCTACCACGGATGTAGCCGTTATCGGTAATTTCCTCCCAAGTGTGAAATGGATGATCCGGATCAAAGTTGACTAATAAACTTGTCATAGATCCTACAATTTCTCCATCAATTTCAACACACAATGCCCCTTCAGGAAACAGCGTAATATGGTTTGTTAATTGTTCCTCATTCCACCATAGCTCGGATGGAAATGGTGGTGGAAAACTTTCTTTTTGGATTTCTATTAATTGTTGAAAATCTTCCTTAACGTAGTTTCTAACAATTGCTTTTATTGGTGTGTCTTGTTGATAGAGATATAACTCTTTTCGATACACAAAACCACCCCTATCCAATCAATTCATTTTTAGTTTTTACAAGCTCCTCAAAGTCAGGATATAGGTCAACTCGTCGGTCACGCCATGTTGTAACAGACCCTTTTTCACGAACTTCATAAAGAAGCTCCAAATCTAAGTCAGCTGTGACAATCATATCATTATTGATGTCTCCTTCAATCATGATTCCACGTTGAGGGAATGGCACATCATTTGGTGTGATTACTGCTGCCTGACCATAGTTTGCTCTCATAAAGTCGACTGTTGGTAAAGCCCCAACTGTACCAGTTGTCACTACATAGACTTGATTTTCAATCGTTCTAGCATGACATGAATAACGTACACGATGGAAACCATGTGAATCATCCGTACATGATGGACAGAAAATCACGTCAGCTCCCATCGCTTTTGCCATACGCACGATTTCAGGAAACTCAATATCATAACATGTGAGTACAGCCACAGTCCCTTTGCTTGTAGGGAAAACCTGTAAGCCCTCTCCAGGCGTGATGTTCCATTCATCGACTTCAGTTGGTGTAATATGAAGCTTTGGTTGCTTGCCGATTCTTCCATCCGGGTAAAACATATGAGCGACATTATATAATTTCCCGTTTTCTTCGATAACATGTGTACCACCTATGATATGAGTGTTTGTTTCTTTAGCAAGAGAAGAAAACAGGTTATAGTATTGCTCCGTAAATTGTGGTAATTGATTAATCGATGAAAATACATTTTCAGAATCAATCGACATTAACTGAGTCGTAATAAATTCAGGGAAAAGGATAAAATCTGAATTAAATTCAGCTGCCGTTTTAACATAATGAGTTACTTGATTTTCAAATTCTTTAAAACTATTTATTGTATGCAGATGATATTGTACTGCAGAAACTCTTAATTTCATTTTAATAGACCCCCCAAGTGAAAAATTAGTTGAAGAGTAGTACATCACTTCATAATTTGTATCGTAACACAAATTTCTTTCGGTACATTATGTAAAACCTTCAAAAAATGATGTGTTTCAATCAAAATGTAGAGAGCTAATGCGAGTTTTTTGTTAAACTTCCAAATTTTATTTATTGGAATTCACAATTACGGATTTTTTTACTCCGAATTCCACTTATTTCCTTTTGGTGCAATTACGGCTCTTTGGTTACTCCGAATACCAGGTTTTCCCTTTTAGCAGCACCATTACGCCTCTTTGGTTACTCCAAATACCAGAATTTCCCTTTCAGCAGCACCATTACGCCTCTTTGGTTACTCCGAATACCAGAATTTCCCTTTCAGTAGCACCATTACGCCTCTTTGGTTACTCCGAATACCAGGTTTTCCCTTTCAGCAGCACCATTACGCCTCTTTGGTTACTCCGAATACCATAATTTCCCTTTCAGCAGCACCATTACGCCTCTTTGGTTACTCCAAATACCAAGTTTTCCCTTTCAGGGTTATCAACGCACCTCTTCGGATATTCTCAATACCACGCCTTTTCCAAATAAATAAACCAACCCCCCACCTAGAAACATATTTATAACAGCTTGTACATAAGATTTACTAGAATATGAGCATGGGAGGAATCAGTGTGAAATCAACGCTGTTTTACATTATTTATACAATTGCATTATTTTTTGTTCTATATACAATTTTCACTAATAACCAGGTTTCAGAATCAACCAATTCTTCCAAATCAATAAGTAATCGTACAGAACAACCTTCACCTGTTAAAAGTGAGCAAAACAATCTCTCTGAATTTAAGCGTGACGTACAAATGGCAGGACAAGTTATGAAGGAATTAGATTACTTACTTGAAGAAATGGCAAAAGGCGATGATCTAGAAAGCGCAATCGATGCAATGAGTATTGCCTATGAGGAAGCGTTAATCGTTGTTGAAAAGATAAGTAACTCTTCCTTTAGCGAACCTAAATTACTAGATATACAAAAAGAGATTACGATTGTATTAACAGAGTATACAGAAGGATTAGGTCTACTACTTGAAGGATTTGAGCATGGTGACGGAGAACAAATGCAAGCCGGCTATCAAGAAACAGTTAAATCAAAGGAAAAATTTTTAAAACTAGAAACTTCTATAAAAGACCTTTAGAATAGATGTATAGGTTTTTTACGGAAGGAGCGAGTCATTTTTGATCTTTTTTAAACGATTATGGATAAGTGCCATCAAAATGAGTAGTTGGACCTTGTTCTTTGCCATGTTTTCTTTAATTTTATTCAGTAGCTTTTTCATGTACTATCTTGAACCCTCTGTATTCACTAGCCCTTTTGAGGGATTATGGTGGACCATGACAACAGTCGTTACTGTAGGCTATGGTGATATTTCTCCAGCAACAGTTGGTGGGAAAGTATTTGCCATGTTTCTTTACGTAATTGGAATCGGCTTAATGACAGTTGTGATTGGTAAAATTATTGAGGCTCTAAGCTACAGAAAAAGATTAAAGGAGGAAGGCAAGTTGCAAATTACAGAAAAGGACCATATAATTCTAGTCAACTGGTCAAAACGAGCGGAAATTGCTCTCCAAGAATTACTACAAACATTTAATAATATACATATCGTCATTATTGATGAAAATTTAGCTAAAAATCCTTACTTGCATGAGCGAGTTGACTTTGTCAGTGGCGACCCTACTGCAGAAGATACAATGTTAAAGGCAAATCTATTAGAAGCTAAATCGATTATGGTGTTCGCTCAGGATGGTACAAAAAGACCTTCGGAAGCAGATGGTGTAACACTGTTGGTTGCTTCTGTTCTTGAGGAAGTAGGAAGAAAACACAACAAGAATATCTATACCATTTGTGAGGTGTTAGATTCAAAACATATCATTGCGTTTAAACATGCAAATGTGGAGGAATTCATCACACCGAATGACACAGCTGCCCGATTAGCAGCTCGTTCTATGCTATTTAATGGATCAAGTGAAGTCATTCGTCAACTCACTTCTCATGAAGGCTATGACTTATACCATATTTCGAAAAACAAAAGCTGGTCAACATACAGGGATGCCACACTGGACTTATCCTCCAAAGGTGCCATACTTGTGTCTAATCATAATGATTTTTCAATATTATCTAACCTAGACACACCTATTCCACAAAATGCGAAGCTATTTATTATCTGTAATGAACAAACATACAGCCTTATTAAATAAACAAAAGCCATAACGGATTGGGATCCATTATGGCTTTACTATTTTACATTAATAGCTATTTTCAACCAGCGGTAAAACGATTTCTATTTTAGTACCAACATTTACTTCACTAATAACATTTATTTCCCCGCCATGATCTTCAATAATACTTTTACACACCATAAATCCTAACCCTGTCCCTTTTTCTTTAGTCGTATAAAAAGGTTCTCCAAGTCTAGATAAAACATTATCAGGAATACCATACCCCTGATCTATAAAACGGACAAGTAATTTCTTATTTTCAAGAATTACTTGCAACTGGATACTCAAATGTCCTCCATTTGGCATAGCCTCTATTGCATTTTTTATAACATTGATAAACACCTGTTTTAATTTATTCTCTTCACAAATTATTGGATAGTCAGCAATCTCATATTCTTTCTTTATTACAATACTATTCATATTTGCTTGCGCACTTAGTAAGGCTATGGATTGTTCAAGAGCTTCACTAATATTCTTTTTCTCTAATTTAGGAGTTTGAGGTTTGGCCAATAGAAGTAGCTCTTTTATGATAAGTTCAATTCGATTCATTTCAGAATCTATTACTTTATAATAGGCCTTATCAAAGAATCCCTCCTCCATAATTTGAAGAAATCCTTTTATAGCAGTAATAGGATTTCGAATTTCGTGTGCAATACTAGCAGCTAATTCACCAGCTACAGAAAGTTTTTCTGAATCAACTAATAACTTTTCTGCTTTTTTCTTTTCCGTAATATCTTTTAGAATGACAACAAACCATGTGTCTTTATTAAATTCATTCCTGATAGAAAAAGTAGTTAATAATACATCAACACATGAACCGTCTTTTCTTAATCGATAGGTTTCAATCCCTTTAATTCCATTACTCGCCCTTATAACTTCAGTATAATTCATTACTTCTGTCATTTTTTCACTAGGAATGATTGGCATTTCATGTATTGGTATTCCTAATAATTCAATTTCCTTCCATCCAAATATTCGCTCGAATGCGCCATTTGTTCTAATAAGCTTTTCTTCATTATTAAAAATGAGAATGGGGTCTAAATTATGGTTTATAAAAGACTCTAATTGAACCCTGATGGCATGTTGTTCCGTAATATCTCTAACTAAACCAGCCAATGCATAAATCTCATTCGTCTTTTTATCACGTAGTGGGGACATTGTTATGCCAACTGTTATAAACTCTCCATCTTTTCTTTGCTTGATAGTTTCAAAGCCCTTAATATTATTTCCTTTTAAAGTTTCACTTAATAAAAATTCTGCATCCTTCATTGTGAAATCAGGTGTAACAGGAAGACGTTTTCCTCTCACCTCTGCTTCTGTATATCCAAATATGACCTCAAAAGCTTTATTTGCTTGCATTACTCTTCCATCAAGATCAAATATTGCGATTCCTTCCGAACTATGGTTATAAAAGGATTCTAATCTACCTAATGATTCTTCCGCTTTTTTCCGATAGGTCATATCCCTACAAACTGAAAGAATATATTTTTCACCTTGTACATTAAAGATATGGGTAGTTATTTCAACAGGTATATGACTTCCATCCTTATGAATATGTATCGTTTCAAATGTTGTCGTTTCATTAAAGCATATTGTAGTTAAAAGCTTGATTAATTCCTCATTTGAATGAAAGTCTATGTCATTTGGTGACATTTTCAGCATTTCTTCTCGAGTATATCCCAATCTAGTATATGCAACTTCATTTACCTCAATAAAATCACCTGCAATACCAGTTTCATATTCTTTAAAATAGTACACAGCATCAGAAATACTATTAAATAGCAGTTTAAACTTACTATCATTAGAAAAGTTCTTACTCAATTCCTTATAATTATCTAATTCTCGTCTTAACTGTTCATTCTCTTTTTTTAATAATTCTACTTCAGATGCTGTACTTAGTAGTTGCTCATTTTTACCCATGAATTCTTCTCCCACTTAATTATGTATGTCTCTCAAAAACTCGCTCTATATTTAAAAAGAAATCATCGCTCCTCTTTCATCAAAAACAGAAGATGGGTTCCAAGCAACTTCCCAAATGTTATTTTCAGGGTCTGCAAAATACGATGTTCTTCCACCCCAAAAAGCATCACTCGGTTCTCTTAATATCTTTCCACCTGCAATTCTTATTTCTTCGATGGTTTCATCAACTTCTCTAGGCTCATTTACATTAATAGCAAAAGTTACCCCCCTGAAGCTTACTGGATTGTGATTATATTCTAAGCCTGCATCTTTAGCTAATTCTTCAATTGGGAAGATGGATAGAATTACACCAGCTGTTTTAAAAGCTGCATAATTATCAGAGCTTATTTCAGTTTCCTCCCAGCCAAGGTTTTTATAAAAAGAACGAAGATTAGGTAAATTGAAAGCTCCAATTGTTATCAAACTAACCCTTTGCATAACCATAGTGTTTTTCCTCCATTTTTGATAATAAAATAACATTTCGAAGATACAAGAAAAAGAGCCCCAAATAAATTGCCAATTGGAACTCCTCATCTATTAATAAGTTAACGAAGCCGCTATAATTAGTCCAATTGATATTGATAAAAAGAATAGAAACAATCCAACAGCCTGATTGTCGTCATCAATCGCCTTCGTAATATTAAAAGTTGGTGTTAATAATTCTGCTAAATAAAACAGAGCAATTTGAATAACTATCGCTAAACTTCCCCAAATAAACATATCGTATAAATTGACTGAATTAGAAATGGCTGCATAAAGAACAATTGCTAAGCCTAGAATCCTTCCACCAAAGGCATAGACGGCTGCCTTATTTCCATTCTTTATTAACTGTATCTCTTTATTCTTAGTTGTAACTTCAAATAATACAATACCTACGATCAAAAGTACTACTGCTGTTCCTATGTATGTAAGTGTTGATAAAAATAACTCTAAAAATGTCATGTAATGGTTCCACCCCTTCATTCTCATTTCATACCTACGGGTAAAAAATAGGCATTATTATCTGTAATCTGATTACCCGCTCTAATCCCTATACCACTTGCTTTTCCATTCACCAAAAAACTACCAATCAGGAGTTTTCCTTCTTTTAAACCCTCAACTGTTTTAATAGAATGGCTCGGTAGGTCAACATATTGTTGAAACACCGGCAACGAGGACTGGTAGGTTTTATAAGTATCCTCTTCGATTTTCTGGCCGACACTGTTAAAAATCTCTACCGTGTCACCTTCTCGTCCAAAACTTGGTTTTTTAACATACTGTATTCCTTGCTTAATAAATGGATCACTTTCCAAATAGGTCGGGAGAAAATAAGTACGAATCCACTCTCTTTCCTGCTCTGTGAAATATGGATGCTCTAACTCCATCATACCCCAAATGACTGCTTGAACAGCTTTTGATTGAAGTAGAAAAGCTGAGATTGGATTCACAATTGATAGTTTTTTTTCGGCAACAAGCTCTAATAGCTGAATACCTATTTTTTCATTAGAAACAGGCTCCAAATCCTCAACTAGATGCTCCATTGGATACGTCTGTCTATAAAGAACGTCTATCTTTCTCCCACTTTCATCAAATAAGCCTTCATGTTGTACGATTTGAAGACTATGTAAAGGTTGGTAAGACACTGGCAGTCTTGATAAACCCATTAGATATAGAGTAGTTAGCCGATCTTCAGGGTGATCGTCATGTGATGTAAACACCACGTAAGGATCATGGGTATGATTTGATCGTATATGAGATTCAATAATTGCTTTATCTATGGCATTACCCAATTGAGCTTCATAACCATCGTTTGGATCTTCTAGCCCAAAGTGTTTTGCAACCTTACGATTCACTGAAAACACTTCTTTTTCAAATGTAGGTGTATCAGCATTTAACTCAAGTACCTTTAGTCCCTTATTTGTTTTAACAAGATCCACCCTTGAGATTACCGTTTCAACGGGTAGGCTAATTTCCCTAATAAAGGGAATAGCCGCTTCTGGAATATCAATTTCTCTTAAAGTATCATCGTCAGAACCTCTTAATAATTTCGCTGTTTTAAAAAATAGTTGACCAATCCGATTCGTTGCAAGTCGAATATTTGTAATATCATCCTTAGAAAAACAGACAATGTCATAAAGGGCATATTCCGTATCATATAGGTCCGGCCAAAATGAAGTGATATCAGCATAAAATTCCTTACGGGCACGAATGTGCTCTTCTCGGTTAAAATCAGATGACATTAACCTCCAAATCCTCCCTTGGATCCTGAACCAAAGCCTGATTTCGCTCCTTTAAACGAGCTACTCGACTTATAGTTTTTAAACCCAGAATCAGCTCTTAATGCACTCCTTGATGCAAAGAACATACCCGCAAAAAAGAAGTGGCCAAATCTTGGTGAATTTCTGTCATCACATTCCCAAACACCGTCTTCATCATCCCACTCCCAATCGTCACACTCAGGATCATTTGGAACAGGTGGTAAAGATTGTTGCTGCTGCCCACATCCAACCATTGTCGTTATCATAGCAGCCGAAACAATACCCGATAACAATTTTTTTGTCTTACTCATTTTTCGGCTCCTCCTTTCATAGTTACACCTCTATATAGTATAGTAGTGAATATAGTAACGTATATGATACATATTATACCATTTTGCCACAGGTCAGGTATGCCTTTTTTATTTATTCCTTATGGAGGTTAGTATGAAGAAAATTACAAAATTAGAATATCGACTAAACGACCCTCACAGCAATTATCCTGCAATATATCACTACAACCATCTTGAACAAACTGAAATTTTCAGCAGACGATTATGTGATTATTTTATAAAAGACAGAAAGGTTTATTATAAAACTTCGACTGCCCTTGAAAGAGACATGTACGTGATTTACGTAGAAGAAGATAGGGAAGAAACCCCATTCCAAACCGGAACTACATATTCCCATGTCACATTAGAACTTCGACTTTTTAAGGAACACACCGAGTCAAACCTTCTCTTTAAATATGATTTACATTCACATGAAGACGCACTCACCTTTATCGGTAACGATTATCTACTTTTAGGTGAGATTGAATACGAAAAAGTTTCTTCAGAAATCGATGAAGATCGTTCTACTTATGTTGTCTATTTGACTATCGTATAATGTGATTTCCTATGAAAAAAAGTAAGTCGATTTTCTTTTTATAGAATCGACTTACTTTTTTTATTAAAAGAATATAGTAGCAGTAACACCTAAGACTCCAATTAGTGCTAGTATGTATGCTGGTTTCATTGGCATCTCCCCATTATTTTCCATCGCCTTACCAAACATAAAAAATACCATTGGATGTACTAAGAAAGGCATTGAGAAAATAAACGGTATTAGCAACGCTGCATCTGAACCAAACATCCCACCTTGAATAGCTGCAAACAACCCAAAGTGAGAAATAGCACTAGATTGAGCCATAGCTGAATAATCAAAAGACATATCACTAAAACTTAGTAACACTAACCCTCCGAACACAGCACAAATTTGCCATCCAAAAGAAAACTGTATAAGGGCGTTTACTTCTTTTTTATCATTTCCATTTGCTTTACGCATGTTAGAAATCGCCCATATCGTTAACCCAATACCTATAGCTCCTAACAGTGCCGATGGCAGCATCCATAAACTTCCTCGGTCAGCACTTATGGCCAATATTGAAAATACAAAAATATGACCAAAAAACGGAATATTGATCATAATTGGTGCTCGATTAGCAGCCGTTTTTCCAAAGTCACCTGCTGTGCATGCCCCTGTTAGTCCAGAGTGTGATAATGAACCTGCCATACCGGGTGCTAGATTTCTCACATTTGCAGTTTTTGCAAATAACATAAGTAACGCAATTCCACCAAACATCCAAAATAATTGTCCAAAAAATCCATAAACAAGGACCGAATTCATTCCTTCTATTGAGAAAGCCTCACCAATTCGAGAACCTCCAACTAAAAAATTACCTGCTAAAACAATTGGAATTCCTGCAAATAATAAAGAACGCAACGTCGGACCAAATTTCCATTTATAAAAAATCGCCCCTAATGCTGCTCCTATCATCATTGCAAAAAAGATTTGAGGTAGTGAAATGAGTTCACCAACCCATTTAGAAACTAGATATGAAAGGAATAGTACTGCAACAATGACAACAATTTCGATAAAACCTTTCTGTAAATAAACGCGTTTATTTTTAATTGCCGCTTTATTATCTATGAGTATTAAAGAACCAATTAATCCAATATACGCAATTAACGGGTAGTAGTTTGCTGGCATAGTTGCTGAATTAGTTCCTAGGATAATACGATTTACTCCTTCAATACCTAATAAAATGAAGAAAGAACGTATGATAAAAATGAATTGTGTTCTAGATGTACCTAGTATCGTTTCTTCACTAGAAGGAATAACAAAATCATCCTCAGCGAGTTCTTCGTTTCCTAGAATTTTTCTTAATTCTTGTCCCCCCACAAAGAAGGTAGCTGTTAGAGCAATGATTGTAGTATTGGCCATCATATTGACAAATGGGAATTCCGGAAGACCAGGTGTTGCAACATTGCTTACTACAAGTAGATATCCCATAGCTAACCCAAAAATAACGATGATTAGAATAGGAGAGTACCTAGTTCCTGCTACAACTGTCCGTGATACTAGCACCATTGGTATTAGGAAAAATAAAACAATCCAAAATTGATTTATTAATTGTAAGTGATTAATTTGATTTATAATATCCATATTCAAACTCCTTTGGCTTAATTTGCCCTTAAGGAGTTTATAATATGCTGTAATTGGGATTAATTTAGTTGCCAACAAAGATTTATCGGTCCTCAGCTCTCCGAGAAACTTGCACAGAGGTCACATAAACTTTTTTATGAGCCCTCAAATCCATGAAATTCTTGAACATAGGTCGCATAAATTGATTTATGAACCCTCAAATCCATGAAATCCTTGAACAGAGGTCACATAAATTGATTTATGAACCCTCAAATCCATGAAATCCTTGAACAGAGGTCACATAATTGATTTATGAACCCTCAAATCCATGAAATCCTCGAACAGAGGTCACATAAATTGATTTATGAGCCCTCAAGTACACAATATCCTCGCACAGAGGTCACATAAATCAATTTATAAAAACTCAACAAAAGTTCCACTAAAAAAGTAGCTCAATTTAGGAATACAAGTTTACTTGTTTTATCCAAAACTGAACTACTACATATTATTTTATTTAATTGGGTTTAATCTAGTTCATCAAAGTTCAATTCACTTAAATAGTCCATGTTACTTGCAACCATTGAAATGATTGTGCTTGCTTCTTCTTTACTAAAAATAAAATTAGTTTCGTCTTCGATAAGATCATCGTCTGCTGTTCGAACACGGTTTACACGGCGAAGTACGCCATCACCTGTTTCTTCCACGATTCCAAATTGATAAGTTACCTCTACCTCATCCGAGTGAGAGTATGCAGTGACCTCAGGAGTGGTCCACTCAACATCAATTTCTTCCATAATATCATCATCTTCAACATCTTCTTCTAATGCATAGTAATCAACCTGGTCATCATCATCTTCGCTAACATAGTACTCTTCCACTTCATCTTCGTCATCAAGATCAGATACGTCATCATTCATGTATTCATGGAAGCTTTCATGTACGGCGTCTACAATGTTATCTATGTCTGAAAGAATTGTTCTGGAGATCTGCTCTAGTTCAAAATCGAACGATTCAATATAGAACTCCTCATTATGTGGATCAAAGAATAACGTGCAAAAGTAATCTCTGTCATCATCCTCTGTTTCAACATAAAACTCAATACGTGGGTGTTTCGCTCCACGGTCTACCGACATATGTCCCACTTCGTCAAACTTATCACAAATTGACTCTAAACTATCCTGAAGCTCGCCAGTTACTCGATCAAACCACTCTAATGACATAAAGCATCCCATCCTTTCAAGGTTGTCTGCCTTATTGTATCCAACTTATTTAATTACTTTCATACCAGATTCATCCAAATAAAGATTAGTAGGTCAAAATCGGGCGAAACTCAAACAGAATCGGGCCGAAATACTATTTAATCGGGCCAAAACCACTAATTATCGGGCCAAACACAAAATTGACCCATCAAAAAAACAGTACCCATTTAGGATACTGCTCTTTCCAACTATATAATCTCTTGTTTCAACTGGCTATGGAATAATCCATGGTAGAAGCCTCTCTTATCTAATAGCTCATCATGTGTACCATTTTCAATGACTTGACCATCCTCTAATACTAAGATCTGATCAGCTTGTTGAATCGTATTTAAACGATGGGCAATCACAAAACAAGTACGATCTTTCATTAAGCGTTTAAGTGCTTCTTGAATTTTCATTTCTGTAATTGTATCAATACTACTCGTAGCCTCATCGAGAATTAAAATTGATGGATTGGGCAGGAACGCTCGTGCAATCGACAATAATTGTTTTTGCCCTTGGCTAATTCCACTTCCATCTTGGTTAATCATCGTATCATACTTGTGTGGCATCTTCATGATGAAGGAATGAGCATTTGCTAATTTAGCAGCATTTTCAATCTCTTCATCGGTTGCCTCTAAATTCCCATAACGAATATTATCTCGGATTGTCCCTTGAAATAGGTACGTATCCTGAAGGACAAATCCCATATGGTGTCGAAGGCTAGCACGCTTGATTTGTTTTAGCTCTTTATGGTCAATTAAAATTGAACCTTCATCTGTATCATAGAATCGAGACACTAAATTTATTATCGTAGTTTTACCAGCACCTGTAGGTCCGACTAAAGCCACAGTTTCACCTGGGCTGACATGAAAACTAACGTTTCGAATTGTATTCCCTTCTTCCTCATAAGAGAAAGATACATTCTTAAACTCAACCTCACCCTTTACATTTTGTAAGATAAGGGCATTCTTCTCATCTTTAGATTCAATTTCTTCATCAAGTATGTCAAATACTCTCTCAGCTCCTGCAACTGCAGATAGCAAAGTGTTAAATTGATTTGCTAAATCATTTAGCGGTCTTGTAAATTGTCTCGAATACTCAGCAAAAATAACAATTACCCCGATCGAAATGGCCCCGTTTAAGGCAAAAATCCCACCAATTGCAGCGATAATAGTAAAACTCAAATTATTTAATACGTTAAAAAGCTTAGGTATGAATCCAGAATATGTTTGAGCCCAGTAACCTGATGTTTTTAAGTTTTGATTTTTTTCAAAAAACTGCTCTATGACTCTTTCTTCCTGAGAGAACGTTTTAACTATTCGTTGGCCAGATATCGTTTCCTCAATAAACCCGTTTAAAGCACCAATATTACGCTGTTGTTCTTTAAACAACTTCCCAGTACGGTTTGTAATCCATTTCAACCCTAAATACATGACAGGAATGATTGTCATTGTAATCAATGTCAATAAAGGACTTAAGTACAACATCACTGATACTGTTCCTATTAACGTTAGTACACTTGAAAAAACCTGTATAAATGAACTATTTAAGGTGGAGCTTACGTTTTCAATGTCATTGGTAACACGGCTCATTAACTCCCCTTGTTGACGCTTATCAAAAAATTGAATGGGTAGTTTATGAAGATGTGTAAACAGTTTCGTTCTCATTGAAAAAACTGTATTTTGAGCAATTCCAATCATCCAATAATTTTGAAAGAAAATAGCAACAGAGTGAAGAAGATATATTCCAATTAGAAATAGCAACATTGTAATTAACCCGCTACTATCCTGTGTTACGATAAATTTATCAATCGACATACCTACCAAGAATGGTCCAAGTAAACCTAAGGCAGAACTAACTACGACCATTAATAGCACAAGCAGAAGTAGCCCTTTGCGGTCTGCCAAGAAAATCCAAATTCGCTTAAGTGTTCCTAGCCAATTTCTTTTCTTCTCGCTGTCATTTGAGATTTGCTTAGTTTGATCCTTTGACACGTCTAAGTTCCTCCTCTCCGAATTGTGATAAAAATATCTTCTGATAAAGACTAGAACTTTTCAAAAGTTCATTATGATTTCCCTGTTCCAATAAAGAACCGTCCTCTATAAGTAAGATATTGTCAGCTTCCATAGCCGTTGTTATTTTTTGGGTAATGATAAGTGTTGTACATTTATATCGAGATAAAGCTTGAAGTAATTTCGCCTCTGTCTTTAAATCTAATGCACTAGTACTATCATCTAATAATAAAATCTTTGGTTTTCTGATCAAAGCTCTCGCAATAGATAAACGCTGCTTTTGTCCACCAGATAAATTTACCCCTCTTTGACCAATTAACGTATCATATTTATTAGGTAGTTTTTCAACAGTATCGTGGATTTGAGCACTCTTAGTCGCTTCAACAATTTCCTCCATTGAAGCATTTTCTTTTCCCCATTTAATATTGTCAGTTACACTACCTGTAAATAATAATGCCTCCTGTGGAACATAACCGATTTGTTTTCGCAATTGATCTTGTTTCATATCTTTTACGTTATGTCCGTCTATTAAAACCGTACCTTTATCTGCATCATATAAACGCGGAATCAATTGAAACAATGAAGATTTCCCTGATCCTGTTGCACCTAAAATCGCTACAGTTTCACCAGATTTTGCTTTGAATGAAATGTTATGTAATACTTCGTCTGTTGTACCTGGATATGTAAAGGCTACATTCTTAAATTCGATTTCTCCTTTTACAAATGCACCCGGTTCTATGGCATCGGTTGAATCAACCATATCAGCCTCTGAAACAAGAACATCTGAAATACGTCCCGCAGATGCTTTTGCCCGTGAAAAAGCAAGAATAATGAAAGTAAAGATTGAGAAGGCCCCCATAATTCTTGTAGCGTAATTAACTAAGGCAACAATTTCCCCTACCCCCGCCTGCTTTGTATTTACTTCAACACTTCCAAACCAGAGAATAGCGATAATACTTAAGTTCATCACTAAGAGCAAGATTGGCATTGTAAATTCAATGACTCGTAACGAATTAATAGTCTTATCTCTTAACTTCTCATTTGCATTTGTAAATCGATCTACTTCATACTTCCATCTTAAAAAAGCTTTAATAAGCCGCATACCGGATAAGTTTTCACGCATAACACGGTTAACATGGTCTAAGCGCTCTTGAACAGCTTTAAACAATACGCTTCCTTTGTTCATAAAATAAATCAAGAACAAAAATAACGCAGGGACAGCAATTACCAATACAAGAGCAAGCTTCACATTCACAAATAAAGCCATTATCATTCCACCAATAATAAGCAGTGGAGCTCTTAGCATGATACGTAAACTCATAAACACTGTATTTTGGAGCTGTGTTACATCGTTTGTAAATCTAGTAATCAATGAAGAAGTTTGAAATTCATTAAAATTGGCAAATGAAAAGGATTGTACCTTTAGAAATAAGTGTTTTCTAAGGTCAAATCCATAGCTTTGACTCACATGAGCAGCAAAAAAGGAGTTGATAATTCCCGAAGCAAAAGCCAATAAAGACAACCCTACCATGACAGCTCCCCATTTATAGATAACTGAGAGGTCCTTTTGTAAAATACCATCATCAATTATCTTAGCGATCAGTAGAGGTTGAACAAGCTCTACCACTAGTTCCGTTAGCATAAGTGATAAAGCGATAACGATGGCAATTCGATATGGCTTTAAGTACGATAAAACGTTTAACATTTATAGTCCCCCAAAAGATGTTTCTAACTACTAATTATCTAATAATTCTAAATCAATATATTAGTATATTCAACAACTATTTCGATAATCGAAGTAAAAATGTAAAAAAAAACTAAAAAACCTGCTTCTGACAGGTCTTTTAGTCAACTATTCTATTCCGTTTTCTTCGGTTCACCGTAGTCTACTCCGAATGTGTCAACGGTCATTGTTTTGATTTTTTGATCTTCTAGTGGTTTATCCATATTGTCTCTTTCTACAGAAACGATTGAATCTACAACTTCAAGTCCTTCAATAACTTTACCAAATGCAGCATATTGACCATCTAGACTCGGATAATCCTCAGCCATGATGAAAAATTGTGAGCCCGCAGAGTTTGGATCTTGTGTTCGAGCCATTGAGAGGACACCTTTTGTATGGGATAGGTCGTTTTTAAAGCCATTTCCAGTAAATTCACCTGGAATGCTATAACCTGGTCCACCCGTTCCATTTCCTGCAGGATCTCCACCTTGAATCATAAAGCCAGGAATGACACGATGAAAGATAATTCCATCATAATAATTTTGTTCAATTAGAGATACGAAATTGGCTACTGTATTTGGAGCAATATCTGGATAAAGCTCAAGTTTGATTACATCCCCATTTTCCATCGTCATAGTGACTACTGGATTTTCACCTGTTGTTGCAGCATTTTCATTTCCTAATTCAGTTTCTGGTTGTGCGGTAGTCCCACACGCTGATAAAACAAGTGAGAATAAGAAGAGTATCGCTAAAAGTATAATTGGTTTTCTTACTATTTTCATAAATTACTGTCTCCTTGCGTTTTCTTTATATTATAAAGCTTGATGGAATAGCCTGTCCATTTTGTTTTTAGTTTGATTTTTCAATAAAAATAAAGTATAATATATAACTTGTTGAAACGAGTTATTCACTGTTTATAAAATATCCGCATATAAATGAATATAAGGGCCAGTTTTTTGAAAGGAGTTTGAAACCTTGTACACGAAATTATTTGGAATGGATGATGTAGAAACAAAGGATAAAGAAGAAATACAAGAAGAGCTTGAAAACTTAGAGTTCCAGGTTTATAGAATGCAGGAGAACATGAAGGAAATCGCAAAAAAGTGGAAGATTCTCGGAATTGAACAAACACATGATGATAGTTGGGTTATTATTTATCTAGTGGATGATGGAAACACGTGTAAAATCATGTTAGATGATTGTGACACGCCATATCGAGGCAGGTGGGATTTTTCCATTCAGGCCTACTACTCTGAAGACAACAATATCCACATTGGAGATATCAAAGGAGATGCCAATAAAGGCTTCGGATCAATTTGTATGGAATATTTAAAGACACTAGCTAAAGAACAGAACATACAATACATCACTGGTGATATTGCAGAACGAGATTGGGATCACATAGACCGTCTTATTCATTTTTATGAAAAGCATAACTTTAAGGTAGAAGTTGATTATAATGATAAATCCGGTGAAATCAAATGGAATTCTTTATATCAATAAATGAAGGTAAGAAATTAAGCCACAAATCATGTATTGATTCTAATTAATTTCATTATTGAACCAGCTTGACGAATGTTGAGCTGGTTTTTTCAACTTTTGAAAATAGTTTTTTACCACAAAAAGGTAATACTTGCACATTTTAAAGGAATAGTTGCAAGTTTCTTGAAATAGTTGCAACTTTTCATAAGATACTTGCAAATACATCCAGAATAGTTTTCGAATATCAAAAAATACTTGCAAATATAATACCCCGCGCTATAGCTTTGACAAAATTTAACTCATCATCCTATGAATCTATCCATGATAGAATAGATCGAAGGATGTGAGACAACATGAAAAGAAAAATCTACTTGTTTTTTACCATTATACTAGCTTTACCTCTTCTTGTTAGTCTAGATCCACTCATTACAAACTCTAATTATTATGCACACTATAGATCACCTGAAGGAATTCAGTTTCTTAGCTATTCATCACAATGGGATAAGGATAAATTGCAGGAATTATATGAAGAACTACTGAAAAATAAACATGGTGAAGAAATAAAACTTTTACAGGAAGTGAAAGTTGTTGGTGAAGGTTTAGGTGAATATCCTCATGATGATTACTACACTAAAGGAATCTATCATGCACTAACAAGTTCTATTACCCTTTTCCATGGTAACAAGTACACCGAACCACATCTGTACAGGGAAACTCTTTCGCATGAATATGGACATCATTTTACGTATTACTACTTTCCTGAACAGCACTTTCCATTTTCAAAGTGGTCACAACTGAGAGGATTAGACCATGATACTGTTCGCTGGGACGCATTTTGGAATTATTCAATCGGTGCTTATTCACTTTTCCCACAAGAAATTATTGCTGATGACTATTTATTACTCTATGGTGCAACTTCAAAAGTGGATGTGAAAGATGTCCTCAGTCACGAAGCTTTTTACACGATGACCATGCATGACAATCAACAATTACCTAATGTGTTAGAAAACTCGGAGGTTCAGTCCTATTTTGAAAAAAAGACAGGTTTTCAGATTGATAAGCATAGACTCTTAAATACTCCTATTCTAGAAGAAAAGAACCACAATACACTCACATTCAAAGTTTTGGATCGTTCGAATGTTGCGTACCGACTTAACGTGAAATTATATAAAGATAACTCATTGATAGCAGATGAAAGACTAATTGCAATCACACCTGAAGACTTTGATGGAGAAATTCAGTTTGCATTGTCCGACCTATATAAGACGGACTACATTGAAGCAAACTTCAGCATCCTGGATTTAAACACTTCTATTGGATTTGAAACACCAACTTTTAAACTTGAGTTCGATTAAATAAACGCTTGGATATTTCCCTATCCAAGCGTTTTTCTGGGTACTTAACTAATTGTAAAATACTCTTGCAAACGAACCTTCAATTTTTCAAATTCTTTCATTGATTCGTATTTGTAAATAAATAGCACTTTTTTTACAATAACACTAAAAAATCTTAATTATATTAATCGCAACCAATATAAAACTAACTGAGCCAATCACAAGTAGAGATAAACCAATAAATTTAAGTTTCCATTTAAACAGCTGATTTAATGTCCTAAAGGTAAATGAAAGAAACACCGTTAAAACTATAAGAAAAATGCCAACAATAAGTGGACTTTCCGAAAAGTTGTAGTAAAGGATACCCGTGACGATAAATATATAAAGAGAATATAAAACAGCCTTCCCTTTTGACTCATCCATTTGCATTTCATTTATCATTTTGTTTACATTGTTTTTCTCATGATCCAAATGGGGGATTTTTTTCATCTAACCCTTTCTCCTTTGAAATTATATAATCAGTATATGTATTTGAAATATTAGTTGTAGATGCAGTATTGTGTTCCGAATTTGTTCGATAGTTTAATAGCGTATACGGGCTTCATTCAAAAAGTTCTCACTAGCCCATTCACCCTCATTCTTAAACTAATCATACACGGACTCACGATCTGCCGTGGGTTCATCTATCCAATTATGTAAAGTACGAATAATGTATTCTTTTTCAGGAAAGTGATGAATAAAGACTTCAGACTGCTCATGAAGTCGTGACGTCCAAATCTGAGAACGAACCATCACCATTGAATAGTATGTTCTTATGAGTTTTCGAGCAAAGCCTTGTGTAACTGCTTTACATTCTTCCTTACTAGCTGTTTCTAACCGCTTTAACGTCCGATTCAGAAATTCATAAATATCACCATTAAAACTGATCGCAATCTCTGAAGTAAGTTTATATGGACCAAATTGTTCTACTACATCCTCTCCATACACACAAACACAGAGTTCCTTAAGAATTGCATTTTTCATAATAATTTGAGGGGTCAACTGTGTAGTCGTGATATGCTGCGGCAATACCAACATCACGAACTAGAGAACGATGCTTTTGAGATAGCTCTTCAGAAAGTTGCTTTAATTCAGCCAACTTAACCGAACTCAGCTTAGTATTGAACATAGCAATAAGGTCTAGATCTGATTTTTTTATGATTGCTTCTCCTCTTGCTACACTGCCGTAAACATAAACACTGTACAAATGTTGTTCAAATATATTTTTAAGTCTCTCGACAGATTCTTGGATGCAAGGCAAGTAAATATCATCTATTTTATCTTTGCTAACATCACTTACAATAAATCCATTAGAGTCTAGACCATAACCTGCTTTTAAATTAACTATTTCAATCACCACCTTTTCTCTCAATCAACTATTCTCCTAATTACATTACTATTAAATCGTGGACAAACTAGTTGCTTATGAAGTATCCTTCCCTAAGAACTACCTATCTCCTACCTATAGTTTTAATAAGGTATTTATTTATTAAAATCTTACCAGTGTACTTGAAGTTTATTACCATTTGGATCATAAAAGTGAAAATAGGCATGACCATTATCTTCTTGTATATCCTCGACCTTAACTTGATTATTAATTAAGTGTTGATGAAATTCAGATAATTTTGGGCTTGTAAAGCCGATACTAAAAGCCGATTCATTATTAATTGTAAAATGTGAAAATGTTTCATCGTTTGTAGGAACTAAAATAAGTAAAAAAGGTCCGTCATTTACTTTTATAATCGCAAATGGCTCATCGGAAACGTTTAATAACTGTAAACCTAATACATCTCTATACCATCGGGCAGACTGTTCTAAATCTTTTACAGGAATTCTAATATAATGTACTTGTTCAATAAATGATTTACTCATAACTTACCTCTCCTTTATGTTAAAATGGTATATTTAGTAATTTTCAGCTTCGATCTTGCAAGTCCTTCATTCTATAAATGAATTGCCATCAATACAAGGTCATCATAATCTGTATTATTTTTTATATATCTTTTGAGGCGTCCTTCTTCTACAAACCCTAAATTTTTATATAAAGTCAAAGCAGAGGTATTTGAACCTAAAACCTCTAATCTTACTACATCTATTTTTGAGTTCTTTTTACACCAATTCAAAAGTGCTTCAATGAGGTGTCTACCTATACCTTTATTTCTCCAACCTTTGTCAATACTAATTCCGAACGAGCCTTGATGGCTACTTTTTTTCTTCTTAATACTCTCAAAAGATAGGAAGCCTACAACTTTATCTTGAAATTCAGCAACTAAAAAAAGCTCTTTATCTTGATTTTTTATGAAACTTTTTATCCACTCTTGTTCCATTTCAATTGAATTATGAAATTCTTCATTACTTGTTAAGCCTAATCCCTCATTTAGAATTTGCTGTGCGATGGTCAATGTTGCAAAGGAATCACTAAGTTCCACCTTTCTGATAATGACAAGTTCCCCTGTTTTAAGTTCAGCTATCATTTTATTCATCTTCATTACACCTCAAAGTAATTTTAATATGAGTATTATACAGAAAGTTAATCACTCAAAATGCATTATATCGTGTGTCAACCTGCTCCATTTCTTAGTAACGAAAAGAACAGCTGGTCCTTTAGCTGATCTCTAATTTATCCCTATATAAGAAGTGCTCTCCGCTAGTAGATGAATTCAACCTCAATTTCCACTGAAATACATATCTGCATAATACTCAATTTCGATGTCCTTCCGTATGATGGTCACCATTTCTTCAACCCCTTTAGAAGACAGTATCCCTATTTTATTAAAATGATTAGCATAATTTACTGCTAACTGTTTAATTTCAAGTATTGGGTTTTGAAGGAGAACAATCAGCTTTTGTTCAATGAAGTGTTCATTCCCCTTTGTATTCTCGTAAAGATAGTTCAAAGCAAGGGTAATCTCTTGTTCATTAGTAGTTGATAAGGCGGTGTCAATTTTATCGGGAGTCCAGTGTCTTTCATCTTGTTCAACATAAGTATCTTCAAGTTCTGTTTCTGCTACGTATAATCTATTTAAGAATGTATCAAAATTAGAAGCTAATTCAATAATCTGTCCAGAATCCACATCAATGTATATAACTGGTGGCTCTTCCTTTGTATTTCGGTAATCAAACGCAACCCACGAATGCCCACTTCCAGAGATTAATACAATATTTTTCAGCAATCCCCATTCTTGTATTATATATTCACTTTCTAATATTCCGTTCTCTTCACCTATACCTAAAATGTGGTCTACATTAATATGATCATTAGTCCATGATGTTGGGATTTCAGAAGGGAACGAATCATAGTTGATATATCCACCATTCTGCTGTTTAAGAAGATCGATATAAGATTTAGGAAACTTTACTTTAAGTTTTTTTTCTGCTTTTTCTAATACTTTATCTGTTAAAGGTTCCAACTGATAATATTCATCATCTTCTTGCCATAAATTTTTCACCACTGCGTAATTCCCCCAAGAAATGAAATTAAACATCAACTATCATTTTTTTCACAATGATTATTTGTCAATTCTTATCAAGTCAAACCGCTTCGTTAGTTCAATAATATTGTTAACTCATTCTCATATTCTTGGGCTTTATTATCAAACATTTCTAATGTTTTCACCCAGAAATCTTCTCTTATGCTTGTCATCGAGAAACTTTCTCTTTCATCATTAGCTCTGTGTTCTGAACCAAAAATCTCAAATCCTATTATATTTTGTTTTAAAGCTTCAATCCATGTCTCGTTAAAATTGGATATTGTATGAACTTTAACTAAAAAATTATCATCTAATTTAACAATATCTTGATCAGTTTCAGATATCTCCGCAATTTTTCTATTAAACACTGCTTCTATTTTAAAAGAAGCAGAAGATGTTGAGAAACCATCTCGATTGAACCTGTGTAATAGTTCGGCTAATTTGCTATAATCTTCGTAAAAATTGATAATAACATAGGTATTATTATGTATTCTATCTACTTGTTCTTTTGACAAAACCCCTGTATTTAATATCTCTTTATAAACTTCTTGATTATCCAAAAGACTATGGGTAAGTGTAGAAATATTATTCATTAACTTTTCTGAATGATATTGCTCATAGCTTTTGTTGTTTAAAAATAAATTAATATAGTGAATAAAAAAAACTAACGAAATTACCAGTAATGCCGCAACAAAAATATTCTTTCTTTTTAACAAAATACCACCCCTGATTTAATTTAACGCTACAATTAAACATAAAACGAAAGCAACACCCGATAAAGGAGTCATGATATACCTCTCTTTTTTACTTTTTGATACAAAATTGCCAACAGTATTCAGCGCTAGAAAGGCGGTAAATACCCAAACGAGTATCGTAGTTGTGAAGTAATTTAAAGAAACAGCCCCTGCATGCTCAAGAAAAACATAAGCCATAAATATAAGGATAAGACCATTAAAAACACTTACTACTCTAAGCTTTTTAGGTAAAACTTTATGATATCCCCCCATTGCTGCCTCACCGAGTGGAAAGCCTAATGCCAGCAATGCTTGAAAAACAGCGATCCCTAAAAAAATAATTGATGCAACAACAGCTGCCACCAAAATCAAATCTACTCCCATATATATATCCCCTTATTATCGTTTTGATAGTTTATGATTTTAAGTTCATCATCCCAGAATTAAATTTTAGGATCTTTTGCATGAAATAGCCCCCTTTTCTTATCTATCTCTTCTTCTCAGAAAATTGTCTTCCAATAACAAGTAAAATCGCACCCATTATCGGAATAATTCCCATTCCAAGTAAACCTACCTTCAACTCACCTGAGGCTAGATACTCATACACGATATTGCCAAATACAATGAGTCCTCCTAAAGCCATTAATGAAATACCTATATATACCATTATTCTCATTGTACATTACTTCCTTTCTTGGCTTTAGCTACTTTACTATGATAATTAGCAACCATAAGAAAGTGTAAACCAAAGCAAAAGCTAACTATATTTAGTGAATATGCCTTTATATCCTAAAATGATTTCAAAAAAACTACCTGGATTCAACAGTATTAGTTAAATTACCGATTCCCAATAACAAAAATGCAATTCCAATGAACAGATAAAATGCAGGGGATTTTTCTTCTTTTCTAGTTTTCAAAATGGTCACCTCTTACAAATAAACTAGTCATGTATGGAAAAATAGACTAGACTCTCAAATTTTTCGAGTTTTATCCTATATAATTCTTCAAGTGTATCAAGATTTTTAATTGAGTAAGCTCCTTCATTGTCCTTTGAAATTAGTATGGCTTGTTCCACAGAAACTGACACAACTCTCTGGTCTTTTAGAATCTTTTTTGCAACTCCTGTATCGAGCGACACTTTGACTAGATCAGTCAAACCTCCACTTACCTCTACAACGATGTATGCCAATCTCTTTTCCTCATCAATATCCAAAAGTCCACTTACATTCATTTCTTCCTTGTTAATCTTTATAGGAGGGCAACCAGGACATTCTATTAAGTACAAATCCTTTGCAGCATCTTTATAAGTTCCTTCTTTATTTCGTAGTACATAAATTCCATTTTTCACTTTAATAGGATCAAAAAACGAATACAAGTTGTCATTGGTCCATATAACTTCCTTACCAGTATCTAAATGATACGAAGAAATCTGAAAGATTCCATGGACTTCACCATGAGTAACTTTTTCAAAAAACAATTGCTTTTGATCATCCGTTAAATAGAAATCTAATAACCCTCCATCAAATCCAATTTCGGTTACTTTATTTAAATCGGCAAGAACTTTTTTTGACTCATTTTTATAGTTATAACTGATTAGTTTATTCTCATCGATAGTTTTAAAAGATTCTTTTGATACATTCATATAATCCAAGTAATACCCATTGAGTTCGTTAATCAGTCTGTAACCATCCCTTGATCCCTCTAATGTATATAGCTCTGTTTTCAAGGTATTACTATTATTCACAATCATAAATTGATTAGATTGATTCATGGATAAGCTACATCCCACTAATAGAAATAAAGTGACCATACCAGTAATTTCCTTTATCAAACAAAAACCTCCACTAGTCTATTTTTCTCTCAAACTCTCTACTAATACATATCCAAAAATGATACCAGACATTGTCGTAATAGTAAGGCTAGAGCTAAAAAGTATAGTCCATGTAAAAGTGACTATGGGAATTCCTAGGACAAAGTAGAGTGGACTTAATGTAATAAATAACAGAGGAAGACTCAGGAAAAGTAGTTTAGCCCAGTTTATAGAAAAGTTCTCATTAGACTTCTTCTCTTTTAAGTATTTTGGTAATCGTAGAAACATCCCTACTAGAATTGGAAAAAACACAGTAAACGTAATATACGGTATTGATTTATAGTAGGTAGCTTGGTAATTTCGTAAAATAGCCTGTAGTTCAGAGCCAAGCCACAACAATACAATCAACGCAATTGCCCAAAATAGATATTGTTTGTTATTCCTCATCAGATGCCTCCTCTTGTTATTTTTTTAAAACTCAAACTGAATCTATTCTTCATAGGTGGTTGTTTGTACCTCAAACCTGTCAAGATTTTTAAAAATATATAGTACACCTTGGTCCTTGTTAAATTGATAGATAATACCTAACGAGCTGTTAAAATCTTATCTAAATAATACCATATTTACCCAATCTCTTTGATTTTTTTTCAAAATTTTAATACATATAAAAATACCAATGACGCAACTAAGTTTCCCGATATTATTGTTACAAGCGATGCGTAGTAATTACTTATTCATAATATCCATTCGATGCAGGAAGTTCTTTGTACTCTGGTTTTTCAATGACAATCCCATGTATATACTCTTGAAGATCCATTAATTTTAGGACGTCATCAGGATACTCACAATAGGTATGATAGTGTATGGTTTTTGTTTGACCATTCATTTGTATAGTCCATTCAGTAAATGATGACGGTTCAGACATACACTCATCATCCTTTTTCAAATCCAATTCACCCATAATATTTATAGAGCGCATTTCCTCATAAATCTTATCCATATCTTCTTTAGAAAGCTTAATATTTGCTTCTATAACTCCATCGATGACTAAGTCCTTTATCACTAAGTTATTAAAGGTATCTATTTTTTGCTTTCCATATGTCCCATAGGTTAAGCTGAATTCAAAATCCTCGGGTTTGACTGAATTCATCTCTACATTTGAATCCTTTGAGCACGCTATTAACACAAAAAACAAAGCTAGGAACACAATTAAATTAGCTCTATATGTCATGACTTCACCTCTTTTTAAACGAAAATAGTCTACAAAAAAATGAGTTGAAATTCATCAACTCACCACTACTTTAAGTTCTGATAATATTCTTCAGGATTAGATATCTTATTTTCAATGAAATAGCGCGATTGCTGCTTGAACATTTCAATATATGAATCTTGTTCCATCGCCTTTCCACCTAGTGAATCTACATTACCATGTATCTTTACTGCATCTGTTTTCATATCAACAACTACAGTCATATAGGTTTTACCCTTATAGGTAACAATACAAGTTACTCTTTGGTTCTCTAAATCAACATAAGGAAATTCATGTCGTACACCTGTTGATTTAAAAATGGTATGACCAACTTTGGTTTTTCTTTTAAGAGTGTAAAATCCTACAATTAGAACAACAATTATGATTAAAACTAAACTGAAACTGTATAACATATCCACTTCAATCACCCTAAAGTCGTTTCTTTAAAAATATAAATCTGTCGCCTCGCTCAACTTCGAAAAGCAAATCATCATTAATTTCGAGTAATGAAGCCACTTCATTATAAGGACCACCCGTGTAACTTAGTCCATATCCAGTATTAACCGGGTACCCGTATACATAACAAACAACCTTTCCTTTCTGTAAAAATACAACCTGGTTCATGCCTTCACTAACCGTTTCATAAATAGTGTCCCACTCATACCCAACTGTTTTGTACACAGTTTCTTTTGGTGTGTAAGGATAGAAGAAATAAACCTTATCCCACTCAAACGGTGTTAATTCTGCTAAATTTATTGTCTCAACTGACTCGTTTATTTCAGATACCTTTTCTTTTAGCAGCTTTGCATTTACATCCCATACATCTCTATCAAACTGAGTCAGCCCCAACAGGCATATCATACCTACAACTATAAACAGTAATGTAATTTTGTCTTTCATTAAGTTACCCATCCTAAATTTAGTTTGTCTTTAATTTAACTGAACGATTTCGCAAATAGTTAAAAACGATAAAACCCATTATGATGTCTACTACACAAATGATAATCCCTAACGTTTTTGAATAAGAAATAACATTTATGAGTACGAGAACAACAGAACAAAACAAGACCAATAAATTAAGATAGCCCTTTATCCTGCTTTGTTGAAATATAGAAATAAAGATTGCAGAAGCCCCTGTTATACCAATTAAATTGACGATAATTAATATTGCTCCCCAAAACACTTGGTTATCCATAGACATCCATTCAGGATACAAGCTTTATCACCTACTAATTTATCAAAATATTATAACTAATTTTAATGGTACCATATATTCCCTTACTTATGTTTACTATATTGTAAACCAACGAAAAAAAGAGTTGATTATCCAACTCTTCCTAAGGATGCCACTGATATTTTGTTAAATCAATTTTCCCGCGCAAACCAATTTGAACGCCTTCCATTTCTAAATTAATACGCTGCTCATTAAAAGACTCATCATCCTGTAAAGCAATCTCCCCTTTTGCATTAATCACACGATGCCAGGGTAGACCGTGCTTCTTACTCATCGAATGAAGAATTCGCACAACCTGCCGAGCTGCTCTGGGACTACCTGCAACACCCGCAATTTGGCCATAGGTCATCACTTTACCAGCAGGAATACTTTTAATTATTTCAATTACTTTTTCTGTAAATGGTGTCAATGTTACGTTCCTTTCTTATCTACTACGTTTAATTATTTTGTTTTTAGCTAAGAATGCTATAAATGCTAACAACACGATAACAACCAGAGTATATAAATACAAAGAGTAATTACTATTTAATAATTTGCCGTCAGCTGAATATTGTGGCGTTTTCTCAAGATATTCCTGCAAAAAGGCTAACTCCTCAATAGCTTTCGGTTCCATTTCCTCCTCGTTTACAATCTCTCGATCAATGTTATCCTCCCAATAGACAACATTTAGGGGTACAATCGCACTTGGATTAATGGGATGTAAGTGCCCATTCTTCTCTTCTAAAAAGAAAATAAGATCACTTACCTTAGTCGCTAATCCGAATTCCATTTGTTCTATTAGTTCATCTAGACGGTATTCACTTGAACTTATAATATAATCTGTTTTATTGTTATTTGTCCTTTTACTAGGTCCTGGAGTTGAGACTAATATCGTTTCACCTTTAGCATTACCCTTCAAATAAGATGTAACAGCTATTTCCCATTCCGTATGTCCAACTTCAAAATCCCCAATTTCAGGGTCAATCACCTTTTCATACCTTATGTTAACTTCTCCACTATTTTTGCCAATAATGACTAAGTCTGCCCTCTCTATCATCTCTTCATATGTGAGATTCTCATACAATGTAGCTCGCACTGATTGAGTCATAATAATAAATGAAATAACCAGAAAGAGAAATACTTTTTTATTTATAAAATACAATCCTATCGCCTCCTTCATTTAACTTTAACACAATATTCTGTTTACTCCTCAACTAAAAAAGACCGCCAACTTCAGACGACCTTTTCTTTTCAACAATTTATTAATAGTTTAACTTGACGTTAACTACTTAATGGCAACCTAATCTCTATTAAGGTCCCTTCCCCGACTTTACTTTTATAGTTAATCGTACCTTGATGTTGTTTAATAATTTTATGACAAATCATCAAGCCCAGTCCGGTTCCTTTTTCTTTTAAACTATAAAATGGTTCTCCTAACCTTGGGAGAATTTCTTCTGGAATCCCGCAACCTTGGTCTTGGAAAGAAATAATACAATCCTTATTATTTCCTTTTTGAAGGCTTATCCTAATCTCTCCACCATGTTTCATAGATTCCATTCCATTTTTTATTATATTTAAAAACACCTGTTTTAATTGATTCTTCTCACATGTAAAATAGAAATTAGGTTCTTCAGCCTCTAGCGTCAGCTGAATATTATTCATATGAGCTTGCGGTGATAATAACTCAATTGTATAATCAATTAAGTGTTTAGCATTGGTTCGGACCAACTGCATCGCCTGAGGTTTACCTAGGGTTAGTAGCTCACTTGTGATCGTTTCAATGCGATTGAGTTCACTCAAAAGCAAATCATTATATACATTTGATCCGTTTTCTTTATGATTTAATTGAATAAATCCTTTAATGGTTGTAAGTGGGTTTCTAATCTCATGAGCAACACCAGCAGCCAACTCTCCTACAATGGATAGCTTTTCTGATTGCAGTAGAATTGTCTCTGCCTTTTTCCTCTCAGAAATATCCCTGCTTATTAACACAATATTTTCAATTCTACAATTGTCTCCTTTAACAGGCATACACCTTGACTCAAAATCAATCCAGCCGCCATTCTTGTGTTTAAATCGGAATTCCATTGTATATGACTCATGATTTTCAAACATCTGAGAAATATTCGTTTTAAACATCTGGATGTCATCAGGATGAGTATACTTACACAGTTCCATTGACTCAAGTTCAGAAATGGAGAAACCCAAAACTGGTTTATGAGATGGAGAAAAGTAACTGATTGTATGTTCTTTATTCATAACCATAATAAGATCTGTCGTGTTTTCTGCAATTAATCTATATTTGGCTTCACTTGCAGCTAAGGTTGTCTCCATTGTTTTATTCTCTTTTATAATCCGATAAAGTTTTTGATAAGATTCTATCAGTAAACCCCCAACAATTACCCCTAGCATGACAAAAAGAAGGTATTGAAAGTGAAAGACTAGACTATCTCTGAATATATTAAAAGCAATAGGCACCATAACTACATAGATAAGTATATAGGTACTAAATAGAATGAGGCATCTTTTTACAGGTGACAACCTTGACACATAAAAGTAAATAACTGAAAAAACTACCATTATGGTTACCCACCCGATTATAGCAGGTTCCCAATTAGCACCGGTAAACAATCTCATTACTAAAGAGAAGACTCCAGTAACCACACCTGCAACTGGACCAAGATAGGCAAATACAAGAATGATTGGTGCATACCTTATGTCATAGGTATACCCATCTTGTTGAATAGATAACATCACTAAAAATACAGAGACAATCCCAGCATATATACTAACCCAGAGACGGAGTTTTTTTACTGGTTTCAAATCTAGTAACGAAAAAAGTACCAATGGAATACTAACCATTAATGCAAAAATGGATAAATTAATTAGATAGTCGAATAATATCAAAGGACACCCACCTATGTAGAGCTTTAAATTATTTTTATATTCCAATAATATATCAAAAATACAACCATTACCATATGCTATTTTATCGGAAATATCAGATAATCTTTCCTAACAGTAGTTATACTTGTCAGTTTATATAGATTTACGTAAAATACATATAGTCCAAAAACATTAAGTTATGTTATTCTTCTAAGGTAGAATGCTAGAAATGACAGAGCATGCAAAAAGGAGTGTTAAGATGACTAAAATTACTCTTGCAGAAGCAGTAAAGTTAAAAAGCGTCATGTCCAAAAGAATACATGAGCTAGAAGCTGAAATGGACCGAATTGCATTCGTTGAAATAGAAAAAGGAAGTAAAGTACCTAGTCAGATTAGAACACTTCACGATGTTGAAGCAGAAATTGATGAAACGCGAAAAGACTTTCGCACACTTGATAAGCTTATGTACCAAGCCAATATTCAAAATTCAATTACGTATAATGATGAATTCATAACCATTGTTGAAGCAATTGAATTGGCAACCCAACTAAGAGCAAAGGCAAGAAAATATAAACAATATGGAACTTGCATAAAAGAGGAGTTTCATTACTCATTCGGTGATTCGGTACCTCGAGTGAAGGTGGCATTATTTGAACCAGAGGACTTCCGTATAAAGGGCATTGAAACCGAAAAACAGGCTAATAGACTATCAAATCTAATAAATGCAAAGAATTATTCAATTGAATTAGACTTCGATGGTGAAAAGTATTTCTAAAACCTTGAAGTGGTGAGACTCCACTTCAAGGCATAGAAGGATGAGCTTTCGTTCCTTTAGTTAGGATAGTGATAATCGAAATGGTAATGGTACAACCAATAACCTATAACCAATTCCAATGTTACTCTTTACCCTTAACCAATGATGGCAATGGAAGGTCGACGACCAAGAATAGTAATTATATTTTCTCCTTCTATGAGTCCCGCGAACATTTATCGCGGGACTTTTTTACATTTACCTTCTTATTGGTCACTAACTAAGTTCATCTTCCATATTTTCTCTTTAATTAGGAGAAGTTGTTTATCTATTTATCTTCTTCTAAATTATTTAGTACAAACCTTACAATTGTAATCTTTAGCACATCTATGATTAAAGGAATAGCACAGACCACCAGTAAAATAAAGCCGATGTAATGAAAGATTGCCGTAACATGCTCCATTATATCCGCCCAAAAGAAAAATCGCGGAATAGGCAGAACCAGCATGACGAAACCTAAGATTAATCCATAAAAATACGTCCTCTGTTTATCCATTTCTATATTGTCCCCTCTATTTCTAATGATATTTCAATAATTTTCTAGTTTAATATAGCAGTTAAAGCTACGAAAACTATCGGTCCTACAACACACACACCAAACACTAAAGCGACAAATTTCATTGGCGTTGAGAGCCCTTGCTCTTTTTCGCCCTCTAGTTTATCAAGTTTTTCGTTTATTTTTTTTAACTCGTTTAAAATTTCTTGATTTATTTTTTCTGACATTTCAATTCCTCCAACAAGTTCAAAACACCGTGTTATTTTAATACTATTACATTTTAACATTTCCACTAACTAATTTGTGGAATTTTCTGTATTTACTCTCCCGATTAAAACATAAAAAGCCTGTGTCAGGATTATCAGATAATCGATGACACAGGTCATATTTATTTTATATTTTATTTTAAAGCGACAACTTAATTATAGACATAATCCTGTTCTTTAACTTCAGTTAGTCCGAGCGTATTAGCAGTAGACTCGTGAACATTTTGAAGAAGTTTCGGATTGTTCATAAGTGACTCACCGTAAGATGGGATCATTGTTTTGATCTTCGGTTCCCATTCATCTATATGTTCCGGGAAACATTTTTCGATTACTTGAAGCATGACGTGTACGGCAGTTGAAGCTCCTGGAGAAGCCCCTAGTAATGCTGCAATCGACCCATCATTGGCAGTAATAACTTCAGTACCAAATTGAAGGGTTCCTTTGCCTGCTTCAGTATCTTTGATTACTTGCACCCGTTGGCCAGCTACAACAAAATCCCAATCCTCACTTTTAGCATTTGGGATAAACTCGCGTAACTCTTCCATGCGCTGTTCCTTCGATAACATAACTTGTTGAATCAAGTATTTTGTCAATGACATCTCTTTTGCACCTGCAGCCAACATTGTTAAGAGATTGTTAGGTTTTACAGAAGTAACTAAATCAAATATTGAACCATTTTTTAAGAACTTAGGCGTAAATCCTGCAAATGGTCCAAATAGCAATGATTTTTTGTTATCAATGTACCTTGTATCAAGATGTGGTACAGACATTGGTGGAGCACCAACTTTAGCTTTCCCGTACACCTTAGCATGATGTTGAGCTACAACTTCCGGATTATTACACACCATAAATATTCCACTCACCGGGAAGCCACCAATATTTTTCCCTTCAGGAATACCTGATTTTTGAAGTAAATGTAAGCTACCTCCTCCGCCTCCGATAAAGACGAACTTTGCAGTATGGCTTTCTACCCTACTACTGAAAAGATTCCGTACATTCACTTCCCACAAACCATCACTAGTACGTGTAATATCCTCCACACTATGGTTGTAGTTTACAGCAACATCTTTACTTTCAAGATGATCAACTAACATGCGCGTTAAAGCACCGAAGTTCACATCTGTTCCTGTGTCAATTTTGGTTGCAGCTATCGGTTCATTCGACACACGACCTTGCATAATAAGCGGTATCCATTCCATTAACTTTTCAGGATTTTCGGAGAACTCCATCCCATCAAAAAGTGGATTGGTTGATAGCGCTTCAAATCGTTTCCTTAAGAACTCAACATTTTGCTCCCCTTGAACAAAACTCATGTGAGGCAATGGCATGATAAACTCTTGTGGATTAGTTATCAACTTGTTCTTTACTAGGTAAGACCAGAACTGCATCGATACTTGGAACTGTTCGTTTATGCTTATCGCTTTACTAATATCTACTGATCCATCAGGCTTTTCAGCAGTATAGTTAAGCTCGCATAATGCAGCATGCCCCGTTCCAGCATTATTCCATTCGTTAGAGCTCTCTTCCCCAGCACTTTCAAGCTTTTCAAATACTTTTATTTCCCATTCCGGTACTAATTCTTTTAAGATTGTTCCTAAAGTTGCACTCATGATCCCTGCGCCAATTAAAATGACGTCTGTTTTCGTTTCTCTGTTGCTCATTATAACCAACCTTTTCCCCTAAGATTTGCACAAAGATATAGGTTTGACACCAAGTTAAGGTAACAAAGTCCTATACCCTTTCGCACGTTATAACCTATTATCATATTTACAATAAATTAATTCTAACTTAACATATCTACTATTATATGATAATTATAAGTTATTTAACAATCTTTTAAAAAGAGAGAAGTTGTGCTTGTACCCAAAAATCGACAAAAAATGCTGACTTATCCTTTAGAGTTCAGCATTTTCTAGGTTGATTTCTCAGTTAAAGAGCCTATTTTCTTTAGATTTCTTTCTATTCTAGGGTGTTAGAACATTTTATCGGAATATTTTTATAGGTTTTTTCTATTTCTAGATTGATAAATTATTTTATCGGAATATTTTTTCTAGACTCAACATTTATTAGCCGATAAATCATTTTATCTGCCTAATTTTCCGAGACTTCACCATTTTATTAGCCGATAAATCATTTTATCGGCCTAATTTTCCGAGACTTCACCATTTTATTAGCCGATAAATCATTTTATCGGTCCATATATCAGGACTTCCCAAAATTTCCATGTCGATAAACCACCCATAAGCCGTTCTATGTATTTGGACCACTCCATACATCGAATTTATTTCCATCTAAGTCATAAAACACAAAATTTCTTCCAGCGTGGCCTCTATTTTCTATTTCTCCAACTCGAATTTCCTTTTCTTGAAAATCTCTATGTACTTCCTCTAAAGCAGTTAATCCATAAACCTCAAATGTTAGGGAAAATCGTTCTTCACCATATATATCTATAAAATTAGAAGTTTCATTTTGCGGTGATTTAACAAGAAAGAAACTTTGGTCTGCAAGGTTAATAATCGTTTTGTCGTCATCTTTATAACTTAGTTCAGCACCTAATTTATTTACATACCATTCAGTTGATAAATCAACATTGGTTACTGGAATATATGTAGTTCCAACTCTAACTAATTTCCCGCTCACTTAAATCAACCTTTCAAAAAGCTAAATTGCGTTTCAGTACATATAGTTTTTGACTTAACTCTCCAACAAGCATTTATTATTTTACAATTAATTCTGTCTCGCTAACTTTTACATCTCTACTTTTCCAGTTTCTTAACCAAGTAATAATTAAATCCTTTAATTCTGAATCAATTGGGTGTTTAAGTGATTTTTTGTAATCATTCATGATTTTGCTCATGCTATTTGCAACATCTGTTTTTCGAAGCATATGAGTCATATCTTGAATAATGTGCGTTTCACATTCACCTTGAACGAGTGACTTAATTTTTTCTAAGTCACTTAGTTTTACATTAACATCTTTAGTTCCTGTTATAGCAAGGACAGGACAAGTTACCTTTTGCAAAGGTTTAGAAACATCAAATTCTAAATGCTCACGATTCCATTTGGCATTCATCTTTTTACCTTTATATCTAATAACCGCTTTGTCTGTTTCTGATATAGCCTTAATTAATTCATCGTTCATTTTTGTGATTTTCTCATCTAGCTTAATTAAACGTGTAACCCAGCCCTCAAATCCTTTTAAGGAACGGATATCATTTATCATTTCCTGACGTTGCCATTTCATTGTTTCAGCTAAAGGTTCAGCTGTTCCTGAAAGAAGAATCATCCCATCTACTGAAATCAATTCGTTAACAAATGGCGCAAGAATACTTCCTTCACTATGGCCTAAAAGGATTATCCGGTTCTCATCTATGTTCTGATGTTTTTTAGCATATTCCAAAACTGCTCGTGCATCGTCGATTAAATCATATACTCCGGCTTCATAGTAATCCCCTTTGCTCTGACCAATTCCCCGCTTATCATAACGGATGCTTGCAAAGCCTTCCGTCGCAACAACCTCACTCATTTCCTTAAATATATTTAGTGGCATGCCTTTTGCGTTTGAATCTCGATCTGTCGGCCCACTTCCATGTACCATAACCACTAAGGGAAATTTCATATGTTCTACAGGTAAAGTTAGTGTTGCTGCAAGCGGATAAGTTCCTTCTATTATCACTTCATCTTCTTTACTCATCGTTACATCCTCCAAATAATTTAGTTATGTACTTTTAACCATTTTTTAGTTATAGATTATACGTTTATGGTAGTAAAAAAGTTCAGTTTGTAAAATTTAATTTCACAAAATTGGAGTGTAACGATTATATTGTAGTAAAGAATCACCTATGACCATCTTTCCGAGCTTGTATATAACCATAATAAGCACAGGTGCCATTTTTAGCTAAATCCTTAACTTCAAAACCACATTTTTCATAGAAACTAAAATTGTTAGCTGAGGTATGAGCAAACCAGTCACCATGAGGAAGTTTTTGAACACAAAGCTCCACAAGTTTTTTCCCAATTCCCTTACCACGATATTCGGATAAGATAACCAAATCCATAATTGTTGCAGCCATTATTTTGTCTGACAGCACGCGTACCATACCAATCATTTTGTTGTGGTCCCAAACTGTATAAGCCCAAGTGTAGTTTTCGAATATTAATGAAAACTTTTCCTTTTGCCAAGATGGAGTATTTCTAGCCCAACCCGCATCCTCAAAAAGTGCTTCTACAGAATCTGCCGGAACGTTTTCAGTCCCTTCTCTTATTACTAATCCGTTAAAATACTGATACATTCCATCTCCCCCTTGTTAAATAGTATATATTACTACATACAAGGTCCATCTCCTTCTGTTAACATAAAAAAAGTTAAAAGAGTAGAAAAAAAGCAATTACCCTCTAAGAAAGTAATTGCTTTAGTAAGATATAATATCAATCAACCTTTTTCTTAATAATATGCTGCCAATTAGGGGGAAGCTCATGTGTCTCTAAGTGCTTATATTCCTTAAGTCTTATTTGACCAGGTAAGGTAGGTGATATTCCAAAGGTTAATCTGTCTTTGCCTACAGAAATATGTGGCCCAACTACAGGTGTGACCTCGATCGTAATTTCAAAATGAAAGGTACGAAATCCACCAATTCTTTCCGTGTTAACTACATTTATTTGATAAGGGTAGACTAAAGGAGTAGTGTCGTAGAAATCTGAATAGTAATCAGAAACTTCCTTATCAATTGCGGGGCTCAGTAAGAGCATAAACATATCTTTCATCTGTAGTTCCGGGGAATCTTCTGTAGGCATATTCTCTGCTTTAGTATGTATTTGCGAAGAAAATGCAAGTAACAAGGCAATTAGAATTGGAACAGTTTTGTTGTACATCGTCCCGTACCTCCAAATAGTTAATTGTTTATAGCATTTTCTTGGCTCTATTTTTAATGAGAAGAAAATAGTGTACTTAGGACCATTTTTTCCCTATAGAAAAAGGACGAGTAAACTTCTCGTTTGCCTCATCCTTCTTGGTTCAGTTAATTATTATGATGCTCTTCTTCTGCAGCCATCGCTATCTCCTTTGTCTCATGAACAGTTCCAAATGGATGCTGAGGAGGTGCATAGATAGAGTACAATTTAATTGGCTCACTGCCCGTATTAATTAAGTTATGCCATTTTCCTGCTGGGATAATTATCGCAAAATCATCAGAAACTTCTCTTTGGAAGTCTAATCGATCCTTGCTATCCCCCATCTTGACTAGCCCTTGACCTTGTTCTATACGTAGGAATTGATCAAGGTCCGGATGGATTTCTAAACCAATGTCCTCTCCAATGTCAATACTCATTAATGTTAATTGTAAATGACTTCCTGTCCACAGAGCAGTTCGAAAGTTTTCATTTTGTAAGGTAGCTTCCTCTATATTAACCACAAATGGTTCGGGTCCAAAGTCAGTTAACGAATTTAAAACATCCCCATTTAACGAACTAAATCGGGCTGCATTTTCCTGTTCACCTGCTAATGCCCACATAAATACATTTTGAATGTGAGGATGTTGAGCTCGCAGACAATTGCTATGATATTCGTGATAACCTTCCACCTCTGTTTGATACGCCTTTTGCAAACCATCTCTGTATCCTTGAAATGAAACTACATCAATTTGATAATTAGGTTGAGCACCAGTAAGCTGAGTATATAAATTCGTAAAGTGTGACAAATGAGCTCTTTTTCGTTCTAATGCATGAAGAATGTGAGTTTTATGATTTTCATTAGGTGCTTCATTTGCTAAGCGACTATACAGGTCAATTGCTGAGGCCTCTCTCTTTATACCATTAAGTATGGAATCGTATGAATCTTGTTGATTTCTAAGCATAGAGGTTGGATAATACACCGGTGAATTAAAATAAGGATAAGAAGATGTTTTTGAATCAAAATACACTTTGTTCATTCCTTTCACAGGTTTAGTTACCCAATATCATATGCCTACACAAAGAGAACGTACTAAAATTTTTATACTTAAGCGCAAAGGATTAGTACCACTACAAAAAGTAGCTAACCTCCATCATGAAGGTTAGCTTCTCCTGCCACCAAATTGAATTTTTTTAAGGAAGAAAACTAATTGATCCTCTCTTCCGTTTCTCTAATGATCATCCATTTCTCATTCGTAAGTTGCCAGTGTTCAATCGTAAATAGTCGTGCCAGTACATCCCCGTTTTTCACAATCAATTGTTCATAAAATACCACAGCATGTTCACTATCTTTAAGTCGTATAACTCTATTCTCAAACCTCTTACTTGCCCCAAGGAAATGCATAACAGATTGCTTCATACCTGCTAGTGCATCTTCTTTGTTATAAAAAACAGGTTTGTCCTTTGCACCATCAAAAAAGGCAACATAGTAATCCTCAGCCATACGCTCTAGCTTCGTTGTATCTCCGGAAATCATCGCCATGTTCCAATCAGATATAAACTTATCATGCATAATAGTGAATTCACTAACGCTTTCTTTTAACAAGACCATTCATAACACCTCACTTATATATTTTTGAAAAGCGCTCCATTTTTCCTTGCATACTTCTCCATTACCGAAACCATTGATATTGAAACAACTAAATAACAGATACCAATAATGAGTTCCTTTACCAATAAAGGAGCAAGAGCATAGGTTTCTAAATTATAAATCGAGCGTAGAGCTTCAATACTATGTGTTAACGGTAGTATTCTAGCAATAGCTTCTAATCCTTCAGGTAATAAAGTTACCGAAAAGTTTACTCCGCAGAATACTTGGAAAACAGCCATTGTTATATTTAAGAACAAATTTACATTTGAAAATAATAAACTGATTGATGCAAACAACAACGAAAAACATAATATTGAAAACAATGTAATGATAAACACCAAAAGTAAATTACCTATTTGATTTGGTGAAAATGTAACATCAAATAACAAGGTACCGATGGTTAAGCCAACAACAAATACAAACAATCCATCCAAAAGAGGAACAATCCCCTTTCGTGCAATGATTAATAAGGTAGGCGTAGGAGAGGCGATGTTTAACTCTAACGTCCCGTACCTTCGCTCTAATCTAAACATATTCATGAAGTTGATCATCATCGTTTGACAGGTGTAATAAGCAATGTTGCCAATAACAACATACTTCAGATAATCGGAGCCAACAAGAGAGCTTGCGAGCGTTGCAAAAAACAAATAATGCATAAATGGATCTACAATTCTAAAGAGAATAAATAATTTAATCGTTTGAAAGGAATATAGAGCTTTATAGGATAAATGCGTAAAACCAAATTTATTTATTAGAAACATTAGATAGCCCCCAATCTACCTGTTCTGCGAAGAACTATCTCGATTTTTTTTACAATAAAAAATGCTATAAATAGATAAACTACACTAACTAAGATTGATGTAAACATCGTCGAAAACATGACCGGTGATAAGTCCAACGTATCATGAACCGACTTGATACCCCATGTCATGGGAATGACATAAGAAATCATTTTTACAATCGTAGGAAGCTGATCTACCGGAATAAATACCCCACAAATTAAAATCATTGGTGTAAGAATTAGATTTTGAAAGTCAAATACGTTTTGAGAAGCTACAAATACAATGGCTAGGATTAACCCAACAACACTTAGTGAAAACAGTAATACCAAAACAGAAAGAATAAAATATCCGTAGTTTTCTATTGAGATATTGAACTGAAAGATAAATCTTGCGTATAAAAAACTTAAGATCATTGATACCAATGCAATAACTGAATTACTTAATGCTTTTGTTAAAATGACCGAAAATAGTGAGACTGGAGCTGCAATTAATAATTTTAATGTGTCATTCCACTTCTGAGAAATCAGTGCTGACCCTGATGAGTACAAAACATAACTCCACATACTTATGAGTGCTGAAGCAACAACAAACTTATCAGAGTTAATATCACCACGTAATTGCTTTAAAAAATATACAATTGATAAAAACATAAGCGGTTGGAAGAATAAGAGAAACTGATACATCTTGTTATTAAAGTTAGTAAAATATTTTATTTCACGAAGTAATAAAATTACTATATTCATAAGTTCACCCTACATCCTTCATATGATAGATATAGGCATCCTCTAGGGAAATATCCCTCTTCTGAACCTTCAATACATCTCCAAATTCCGAAAGAGATGAAGTGACAGTATCTATTTCTTCTTGATCCGACTCAAATTTCAAGCTGTAATAAGGCTCTTTGATTGTCTCAATTTCTAATTTATGAAAGGTGTTTTGCCCTTTTATCTTCTCTATATCATAAATGCTCATCGTTGCTTCAAAGAGATTGAGATGATTACAGCTACGTTTAATATGTTCTGGGTCACCAATTAAGCTTACTTTCCCTCCTTTTATGAAGGCAATACGGTCACAAAGCTCGTCCGCTTCCTGCATATAATGAGTTGTCAAGATAATCGTAATGCCTTTATTTGATAATTCTTTTACTAAGTCTCTTAGCAACTTGGCCCCTATTGGATCTAAACCTATTGTTGGTTCATCTAAAAATAATAATTTAGGACTATTTATTAAACACCTTGCAATATGTAGTCGCTGTGTCATTCCCTTTGAAAATGTATGTATTTTTTGATTTACGGCATCTTGTAATTGTACTAAGTTTAATAGATTTGTAATTAAAGAGGATTGCTCTTTGAATTTAATTTTATATAGTGTACAAAAATAGTGCATATACTCTTTTGCTGTAAGTCTTCCATATACACCTCTTTCTCCACCATAGACAAAGTTTATCTTATCGCGTATCTTATGACTTTCTGAAACAACATCATATCCAAGAACTTTTGCTTCCCCGGCAGATGGTAACAATAATGTTGTTAGTATTTTCATAGTCGTTGTTTTACCAGCCCCGTTTGGGCCCAACAATCCAAAAACTTCTCCCTCACCTACTTCAAAAGATATGTTATCTACTGCACATTTTGTGCCCTCTTTTAACTTGTAGAATCGTGATAAGTTCTTCACTTCAATAATCTTGTTCATATTACTTCTCCTTTTTACTATTTCCATATTATTAACATTTTCATATATTACCAAAAAAGATAGTAATTTACAAAACATTCTTTCTTATCACTATCTTTAAAATAAATAAAAAAAAGGACTTTATCCATCCTATAGATAAGTACCCATATTAATATAACCCTCATTAAACTTCCTATTAAAACTTTCTTATCACATGTATTGTATACCACTTTTCTGTATATTGACCTCACTTAATGGTATCAAATAGCTCTACATCAACCTTCAGTATCCTTCCAACTATAAAACTTTTCTAGATGCCATTTTTTCTTTTAATCTTGAATAGTTATTTTCATTGATCCATTTATGTAATTGATCGTATGAGTCCATTATTTGATAATTTACCCCTGTATGCCGTGTTACAGCATACCTTTGAGATGGAATTGTTAATGTTACCATGTTGGGTGGAATCTCTTCATATTCTTGAACTTCAACACAAACCCAATAACCATCTTCTTCATGAGTTTCAGGTTCAACGACGAATGCACCATATTGTATAAATGGGTTGACCACCTGTTTAATTTCACCTAAATGCTCTTGCAAACGAAGTGATGCTTTTGGAATTTCAACTATGTATTGGTCACCAGCGCATAAAACTCGAAAACCTACTAACTTAAGTTGAACAAGTTGTTTAATCGTGTATTTCATTGGTTCATTCATTTTACTTCTTCCTTCTATTTAGTTAATTATATTTTTCTTTCAATAAAATCCTCTTCATCTATTTTCTTCTGGTTTATTAGTATGGACTGGAATGCATTGAATAGTTCTTGTATTTCTTCGTCTAGGTTTATCAAATCAATATATTTTTGATACTCTTCCTCATCTTTATACTTTGTGATTTCCATCCATTTAGTATTATCTTCCTTACTTTGTAGATAAATAGTTTGAAAATCTAAATATCTATTGTAAATTTTGGCTGTTTTTTCTTGAATATTTAAAAATTCGCCAACTTTGTCATGTTGAATATGGTATGTGTATACTTTAACAAACATGTTGCTTCCCCCACTTTTATTAATACAGAAGGTATTATTTAGCGAAAGTTCCCTGGTGAAATAACATTTGCCATTTCCCTTGATTTCTATTCCAAACAGAACTCCTTAATACTAAACGGTTGTCGGTGTGTCTTAGTGAGCGATAAGTTGCTAATACAACATCTGAAGCTATTAATTTTATAGTAAAATCGGATACTGTATATTTAATAGAATCAGTAACAGTTTTATCATTCCTTATTGCCTCTAGTTGGTCCTCTTTATTAAAAATGTTTCCAGAACTTCCAAACTCTAAAAACTCATCTGATAGATGCTCTTTTAACTCCTTATAATCATAAGTCATTTACAGTTTTTCAAGATACAGGATTTCCTCTTCAAGTGATATATGTTCCATAAACCCTCTCTCCCTATACAAAATTGTCTTTAGACCTGCTTGTTACTATACATTCGATTAACAATGGCATTTCCCCATTCTTATAAAAATACCAAAAGCGAATTTTTAACCCTTTATCTATAATTGAAATCTTTCTTTTATAACTTTTGCAACTTCAGATGCACTTAAGTTTGTATTGTTAATCTTTATGTAGTTTGAGTATTTAATTTCGCCTTCTAAAGAATTCAATCTGTATTTCTCCATCGAACTTTTCAAATCACGATCTGACCATTCAATATCCCTTTTAGAGGGTTTGTGTTCCAGTCTATTAGAACTTCTATTTCTCTCAAGTCTTTTTTCAATATCCGCCTCAAGTTCAACATAGTAAACAGTGCCTCCCCTAGACTCAAATAGCTGGGAGACTTGCTTAACATAATCCCAATCAGATTGCATATTAAATGCCCATACGTAAGTAAAAATCAATCCGCTCAAATTACTCTTTGATACTTCTTCAAATATCTCCTGTCGAAATAAACATACTAATCGCTTGCCTTCTTTTGTACCATAGTCAAAAAAGTGGCTTACCAAGTCAATCGTCATATGGTTATGAAAAAGTTTAAAATCTGTTAATCTAGCTAATTCCTGTCCAACAGTCATCTTCCCTACTGCTTGGGGTCCAAATATAAGAACAAATTTCATGGACTCTCTCCTTTAATTTTGCAATCTATTTTAAGTTAATTTTCATGATTCGTTAGTTCCACTCTTCTCCATGCTGACGAATGAATTCAATATCTATCTGGTAATGTTCAAGGTGTCCTTCGTCTATCATTTTTTGAAAAGCAATGTCACCTTCAGCCGCTTTTCTTTTCATATATTTACATAATCCTTCTAATCGTAACAATATCATCTTTAAATAACCATCTTCCATTCCTTTAACACCGTATGTTTCAAAAAACAGTTCAATTCTACGTTTATAACGCTCAGCATCATGTGTTCTATTATAGTAAACTGCTTCACCGGCTTCAGTATGGTAAAGCCTGCTTAAAGGAATACAAGTGTAAAGAGTATAAGCAATATCCCAAAGTCTTGGACCAGGAGCAGCCACATCAAAGTCTATAATACCTACTGGTTTTTCTTGATTAAAAATAATATTATAGATGGCAAAATCATTGTGACACATAACCTCTATATTACTTGGAGTATTGTCTATTGGTTTCCATTCATCTGATAACGGAAAGTCACGCACAGCATCATGGTATTGCCGAAGTATCCTAGCAATTTCTCCCAAAACAATATCAGACAACATATACTCTTTTAAAGGATAATTGCCTGCCTCCCCCTGAATAAAAGATAATATTTCTCTATTTTTATCATCAATACCTAAAAACCTCGGAGCATACCAAAAACCCTTATTTTCCAAATGCTTCAGCAGTTTGTGTATTTTGTTGCTGTCTTGCTTTAATTCTCTTCGGACAGTATCTCCCAAACGGATTACGTTTGAAACATTCCCTCCTGCTAAAGTTTCTTCATTTTTTTCTTGGTTTTCTATTTAAATCACCTCCGATGTAATGAAAACTATGAAGATTGTACTATTGTTATTGAATTACATTGATCAATAACTTTTAAAGTTCTCTAAAAATCTTTGTACTTCCTTTGGACTCTTCAATACAATGATCTCCTTATTGGTAGATAACAGTTCTAACTTGGTAAGAATATAGGGTCTTTGAGTCTTAGGAAAACCCCAAACCCATTTTATAAAACTCAAATCAATCTTTTCGTTACATCCTTCTCTCATATCAGGCCTTGTGCGATTTCTAAATCTAATCATTCTCTTTAATACACGAGTAACACAAATAAACTTTGAGATATCTAAAAAAAGAATAGTATCTGCTGCATTTAATCTAATGTCTATCGTTCTAGTATAATTGCCATCGATAATCCATCTGTCTTTAGCAATTAGTTCATTTTGTATTTCTCTTTGTTCTTCTCTTGTTGTTAACACCCAGTTCGGCTTCCATAATAAACGATCTAAATGCCAAACTTCGATGTTTAGCTTATCTCCCATTTTTCGTGCTAAAGATGATTTCCCTGAGCCACCTGATCCAATTATGGCAATTCTTTTCATTGTTTTTCTCCTATCTGAATCTTTTCAAAATGTAGCTTGCTTCCAAGTGAAGTATGTAAATGAATTATTCTCAAATAGAGATTGATTACCTTTTAAACTTTTATAATGATTTATTTACTCAATTGCTCGGTCGACTCCCTTCCAATTCAATATCAACAAACCATGATACTATTGTTGTGCTATCACGGACATTATTTTGCTTTATTTCCTTTAACAACCACCTTACACTGTCATCATTTGTAAAACGTTCAAATGGTTTAAATATTTCAATTGGATTCTTAAAATTTGTGTTAGGACATTCTATAAGACCGTCAGTCATTAAAAATAGCTGATTTCTTCCTTTTCTAAATTCCTTTGTTCCTGAACTGAAGCAAGGTACTTCTAACTCAAAAGTGTTTACTTGCCCAATCCATTCATAAAAGCTGCGATGGTTTTGTTGGTATTCATCCAAAGCCGCTAGCTCGGAATGATTTAGATAAAGTACACAATCACCTACCGAGAACCACCAAAGGAATTTATCCTTTCTCACGACACATAGAAAGGCGGTTTCTCCTTGTACATTTTTACAAGCCTCCTTAAAACAATCGCTCTCAAAAGTAGTCAATAACAGCTCATATAGACAAGTAAAAGATCTTCGCGGTGTATAGCTTAGCAAGTTTATAATTTTTTCTTTTAAAGACCGTATGGTAGACACGACTAATTCAGCACTTTGAGCTGTATTATGTGCATCTAAAAGAACCACAAACTCATAATTTAACTTTTTATTAGCCCATACAATACAACCATCTTCATTTTTATACTGGCCTGCAGATGAATTTCCTCCAAAGCGTCCTAAAACTATATGATTTATTTTACAGACATTTACTTCATCTACGAAACTTTCTTGGCTTCCTACCCATACGTGTTCTAAGTCAATATCATATTTACTCATATGGATTGGACTCTAGATATTCTTTTATTCTATGACATAACTCCACTACATCATTATCATTTCCCATCCTTGCATTTGGAGAGTCATAGACGGCAAAAGGACCCCAATATTGCTCAGGAGTGTTTGGATAGCGAGCAACTACATGCATATGAAGATGAGGAACATTATTACCTGACACAAGAGCATAAACATGATCAGCTTTTTCAACTTCTTTCAGGGCTTTACTTACTCTCGCCATAATAACTCCAAATGCTTTTGCTTCTTCTAGATTCATTTCAGCAAGAGTGGGGACATGTCTCTTCAGGTCAATCATAAGATGTCCTAAATAATTTGGTTTACCGTTATTATCAATATGTCCAACATATACATATTCGTCCTCGTAAATGACAGTTCCAGCTACCTTTATACTTCCATTATGTTTATTACAAATAAAGCAATGTTCCACCATATAAATCCCCCTCATATAATCTTGTTAAAATAAAAAATCCTATCATCTCATAAAGAGACAATAGGATTAAACCTAACGCGGTACCACTCTTCTTGATTTGCCTATAGTTATATTAGAACAAACCTTCTCAATTACTACATGACGGTAGTAAACCGTTTAGACTTACATTATCAGTCTAACCACTCATAGGCGAGTTGGGGAATTTATTGACCACCTTTCAGCACACGGCAGCTCTCTGAACAATAAAGATTCCTTACTACTCCTAATCACTGTGTTTAAATTATGGATTATGTAAAATTTTACTAATCATACAATAGACTTAACATTCAGTCAATGTTTATTATTGTATATTTGCAACACCTTACCTTAGTTTTCCTAAAAAAGATTCTTCCCACGTCATTTATAAATCCTCACTTTAATACTTACTTATCAACCTGAATAATAATTATCAATTGCTTATTAAACTCTGGATACTGATAGATACTATCCTTTTTTTGACTTAATAATCATAGTAGTTGGAAACTTCCTGGCTTTGAACAAGGAATAATAACTGTCAGAAGCCCCCTCACTTACACCATCAAATACACTTGAAACATCACTTTCAATAACAGCCTCAATAGTAAACCCTGCTCTTATTAATTCATTTATATAGGTTGACATCTTCCTTGTAGGAATTGTAACTGGGGCTTCTTCTCCCTTAAAATTAGGATATTTTATTACTCCTTCTTCCTGATATGACCCTTCAAGTGAGATTTGACCTTCTCTGCTTCTCAAATGTGCGTATAAAGGATGATCCCAACTAAATACAAAAGAACCGCCAGGCTTTAAATATGAATATATTAATTCAAACGTGGCAGCAAGATCTGTAGTCCAACCAATAGCATATATCGAATAAACCACATCAAAATATTGCTTAGGTATCCCAATGTCTTTTTCCATTGGTGAACAGAATAGTTTAGGATTTATATCTTTGAGAGTTTTTCTTGCTATTTCTAGTTGAGTCTCTGATAAATCAATCCCCCAAAGTTCATTTGCACCTTTATCAGACATATATTTCAAAGAATGGCCACTTCCACAACCAATATCAAGGATTATTTTACTTTTAATATCATTAAATAGTCCTAATTCGTCTTCGGTTTTTGCATAAGGACCATAACTGGGTAGTGCATCTTTTCCATTAAAATGATGTGCAACTTTATCCCAGCTCTTCTTATTTTGTTTAAGTATATCAGTAGACAATCTGAATCCCCCTTTTATATTTATTATTTTCAGGTGGCTACTCTTTAATATAGTCCATTACATTTTGCAAATAACTTTCTAACGGGTTACTTGTATCCACTAACAAGCATTTTATATTTGCTGGTTTCTTACTATTCTTAATGGTATATTGAAATGCTTCTTCTGAGAAAACCTCTTTTAATTGGCTTACCATTCTTTTTCTATTCCTTAAACGGTCATTAATTTCTTGCACATCATCTAAATAACATTCGATATACTTGTATCTTACATTGTACTTACTACATAAAAGAGTCCCTTTAGTGATCATTTCTTCATAAAGGCAAGGGCTATCAAATATAACATTATGTCCTTGTGATAAATGAAATTCTATTAAAGCCCAATCAATATTGTAAGAAATCTTACCCGCTACTTGGTTTTCCATAGTACCAACTATTGATTCTAAGAGTGCTGACTTTACAATATCATGATCAATGACAACAGCCCCTGTACTCATTGCTATTTGCTTTGAAAGTGTTGATTTTCCCGAACCTGGAAAACCTGACATTTGAATAAAAAACATAAATAACCTCTATTCAACTTATAGAATCTTTTTCCTTTAGATTATATTAAGTATAAGATGCGCATTTCCTTCCTAAAGGACTGCACACAGTTTTACATGACAGTATTATTTGTATTTTAATAAAATAGTTTCTGAGTTATTATTCCACTCAATTGTAATAGTAAGCTTTGCTTTTTTTGATGTTTTTCTCTCATTAAGACTTACACCTTCACTTTTATAGACCCCTGAATTATTTAGTTCTACTCCCTCTTGTCCAGTGCCCCATCTTGGTGCTTCTAATTTGTATTTAATACTACCGACGTTCTCATAGTTATTATCCTTGTACTTAAGAATTATATCTTCACTTTCCTTTCCAGATGCTTGATGCAAGATTACCTCTGCTGACCAGCTTTCACTATCTCCAACAAAAGTTAGCGTATCAGACATCTGACAGCCTGACAAAAGGACTACTGTGAACAGTAATAATTTTATATAGTTTTTCATCAGCATCTTCCCCCTTATAAATCTCTCTTCCAACTAACATTCATTGAAAATAGTTTAGAAAGAATAAAGGAGATAATAAACACTCCTATTCCGTTAATAAGAAACAGAATAAATAAATCATCACTAAATTCATCAATCTTCATACCTAAAGTTAAGGCCATTCCATCCTCTTTTCCAGTCGGCATAAAGTATAAAAAGTGGTCACCGATTAAATCTACTAAGGCTAATACCCAAAATAGAACAAGACCTATAAAAGCTGTAACTCCTTTAGCAGCGTCTGCTTCACCTTGTTTTCTATAATTAAAGCTTACTATAGTTGAAATAATAGATAGTGATATAACAATGATTAAAAACACATTTAACTCAACATACATTGATCTTGTAAAAAATAATCCTATTACAGTAAGCAATAAAATCAACCCTGTTACTTTTTTCATTGCATCCCCTCCAGAATTAACATAACGTTTAAAAATCTCTATTAACCTACAACATCAATTAAAAGGGCACTTTTATCTAAATGTAATTAAGCTATACACAACCACTTTTTCAGCTATTTTTTCATTGTCAGCATTTCCTCCGTACCACACTCTTACCTTTTGGCCCTTTTTTAAGTCACCTACTTCATTTATTAAAAGTGTTTTAAATCCCAATGCTGATATTTTTGTAATTTCATTAATTTTCACTTCAAGTGGCATATAGGATGCATCCGGCTCAATCTTTAATTCATGTAAAACAATCGTTTCTCCATTAACTTCACCTATTATTTTCTTCACATAATAATCATTGCTATGCCTAAAAGAATCGAATGCATACCAAAGAATGTTTAATAAGAGGAATATAATGACTATCCACTTTATATATTTCAAGTTAATCCCCCTAGGTAAGTGGTAGGTCTTTTAAAAAAAGAGCACTTCCTCGTTTTTGAAGAAATGCCCTTATATATAGTGAACATTAAATAGTTTTGTCTTTATTCACTTCTTTAGGTTGTAAGGAATTTTGTTTGTGATCCTCAAACAAACTATCGTGTTTCATATTAACTTTGTTCCCAGTTGTAATGTCATCAAAAGGAGTATATCTGTTAGATGGTGTTACTTTTTTCTTCATCATTCGATAAATTACAAATCCAATTACAGTAATAACAAATAATGTGTAGACATACGCCATTGTATCACTCCTACTATCTACTTCATTACTTATCTATTCTAAAAATAACCTTAAAATTCCTCTACATATTAATTAGTCTTTAAACTTATCCTCATACTTACTTTTCGATAGTATTTCTGCAGCAGACATTAAGGTCCATTCTAAGACGTCAACATCAGGATTTTGTTCTAGAAATGACTTCATAATTTGATAGCCCACTTTGTAATTAGAAAAACGCGGTATCTGGCCATCTCCATGAAAAAACTTACTATATAGTTGAGGGTCAGCCGAGTTAAGTTCCTCTTTCAGTTCTTCCCAAACATATTTTTCATCCTCGTATGATATTTCCTCTAGTATTGGCATAGATATATCAGGATAAATGATCCTCGCAAAAGCAACTGCCTTACCTTCAAAAAGAATGTTCCCGATTAATGAAGGAACTCGATTAACTTTGTCTTCATGTTCCATAAAAATTGTATGATGGTATTCATGTGCAGCTGCATTTTTAAGATCATCTTCTTGAAAAGAAGAACCAATTTGCAATAGCACTACTTCTTCATTGAGCGTTACACCCGCTGTGGTTGATGAGTACCCTCTACTTTTAAAAGGAATTAGATATATTTTTTTGTTACCTCCTGGTAGCATGTCACTTGACTTCATTATTGCCTCAGAGATTGTGCTGTTGATAAGGTCTTGTTTTTCACTTAGGGCAAGAATGTCTCGTTCGAATTGATAAATATCTACTGGCACACCAAAATACCCTTCATAGGCAGCAGTATAAATATCATATCCGTCATTTTCACTAAATGCCTTTTCCCTAAAAGGATCTAAAAATAACTCTTTATATTTATTTTCATCCTTAACATTTCCTTCTTTCACATAACTAACATAATCCATTAATTCCTCATACAATGGGATGATTTCAAATTGTTGGTTGTTATGTGTAAATGTGTAGGAAGAAGGCGGGGTATAGGTCTTGTCTTTCTCAACTTTTGATTCGATGACACTGCTTGTACAGCCCGACAGAATGAGTAAGCTACTTAAAATAAAGATGTGAATCTTGACCTTCATCTTAACCCCCTGATTAGATATTATTGAAAGTTTGAATTCAACTACTAGGAATGGACATTATTTTTAACAACCCAAGTTCAACTGATGTTTCTATATATCCAATAATTTGATTAAAAGTAAATACATTAAGGTCTTCATGTATAACTTCCTTTTCGTACTCCATATCACCTAGTACATAAGGAACAAATCTTTCAACATTTTGTGAAGTAACTTCTTCTAGGTCTTGAACTGAAGGAACGTAGTTAAGTTGTTTTTTGAGTTCGTCAGTAAAACCATAGTACTCTAGTAATTTTCCATTTAATAATCGAAAATCATTATGATATAAATTATGTAGTCCTTCATCAACTTCCATTCTGTTCCTTAACCAAGATAGATAAAAACCTCTTAAAAAAATATTGTCAGCAATTAAGTGTGTATAGTATCCTAAAATGTAAGGATTAACATTTTTTTCTCTAGAACTATACTTGGTTAAAAAACTATTATAATCAACACTTCTTGAATAATCCTGTACTTCTCCTATAAAGAAATGTGATAAATTCTTTTCGTCAAATCCAAAAACAGCGTCTGGAGCAACACTTCCAAGCAAAAAAGATGTTTTATCTTCAATCGATATAGAATCTGCAATTTTATTTCCAATAATTAAATGCATTATTCTTGAACCCAAAATTCTTCCCCCTTGTATATGTATCTCTTACACGAGTAAAAAAATCCTCTCTGACTTCTTCTATTTCCAAATAAAAGGCGTATACTCAATTATTTCCCAATCCAAGTCTTCTTTCACTAGGATCATAGTAATTGGATTAACCACTGGATTCGTCGTTAAGTATCTCTCCGTTCCAATCATTATGCTATTCTCGCTTAAGCCAATATTATATGAATCTTTATCAGTATAGATCACTAAGGTACTCATAACTGGTGGTAAGTCCCTCGTGTCAATCTTTTTAAGCTTTATTTGTTCATTTATAATACTATTTATTAATTCTGTGTCATTAATGGTAACTGAAGCAGTTTTTTTAACAAGTGGTATTTGGCTATAAACTGTGATGTGCTCAACCTCTTCCTCATTAATTAATTGAGCCATAATTTCTTCATATGTGGTTTCCTTTGATTTTTCATATAAAAAGTAACCCACTATAATGATCAATAAAACACTTATTCGAACAATATCTTTTAAGTTCATGTACAATATCCTCCGATCTCCATATACCTTTTTATAGTCTTCTTCGGAATTTTTCGAATGGTCAGTACAATTTCACCTCATGTTAATTTTAACATAATATTCCAAAAATAAATTAAAATCCAAATAAAAAAGACGATCATCTAAAATCGCCTGTTTCACTCCGGTTACCTTTTCCTTACTACCCCTCTAATAACCTCATGTAATATAAATCTTCTCCATCATGTTCAACAACCAAAATAAAAGAAAGTTTTACATCATCATCAGTAGAGAATACGTTTGTTCCTTCAGGTAGTTTAGTTGCATATAAGTCTTTAAACCAAAAGCTATTTTGCGTTTGTTTTCTAACTTTACCAACTAATTTTTTCTTAGTATACTTACTTTTTTCATCCTGAAACCATTCAAGCTCAGTAACATTTGAATAAACATTACCATTATTGTACTGAATAATATCAGCTTCCGTATCCTGCTTTAATACATCCCTAGCAGTGACCCTTCCTCTGTCAGCATAGCAACCTGTAGTAGACACAAACATCACAATAGAAACAATTATTAACCAGAACCAAGTTGTTTTCAACGTAACCTCCATTATTAATCTGATTTAACTCCATTTCCAGTTCAGTTAATCACTCTTTCTCATACCTATAAGAGAAAAAACTAAACCTAACCCAACAATTGTGTACTCAAATCCCTTAAGATCTATATTGTTATCAAGGACAAGTATCCCTCCAACTAAAGATATTTGTAAGCCAAAAATCATATACTTTTTTCCTGACTCTGTCTTTTTTATAGTTACAAAAATTAAATATAATAAATAGATTGATAACGGTATTCCTATAAAAACCAAAGCAAACAAACTAACCATTGGACTCATTTTTCATTCCCCCTTTACATCCTACTACTAAACTTAAAGAGGCACTTTACCTTATGAATTTCCCTTCGCAATCCCAACTACCTTCCAATCACTTTTAATATTTTGCATTAGTAAGATGAAATTCCTTACTCCAATTTCTTGCCCATTATCCTTATCAAATTCAAAACATTTCAGGCTTATTGAACGCTTATTATCTTTGTAATATTTTTCCATAACAGTGGAAGTAGCACTTCCATTGGGATATGATAACGAATAAGTAGGAGGTTTACATTCCTGGATAAATTTTTTGAACCCTTTCCAATCTAAAGGTTCTCTAATTATGCGATAAATGGAATCATTTGAAATTTTCTTCCACTCCTGCTCATTTACAATATAGTCACTCATATTCTTATCTTGTTCAGCTTCCTGAACTAATTTTTCTACAATGACATACGGCTCTGAATAAGAATCTTTCATTATTGAGTAAGTAATGTATTTACCTCCATAAAAGATAAATGCAGTTAAAAATAAGATAACTGCAAACAAGCCAAATATTTTTTTCATATATTCCCCCTAAAAATGAATAAACCTCAATCTAACTTTATTATAAGAGCTTGTTGAATAACTCCTGATCCAGTATACTTTTGAATAAATATTCATTTGTACCGATTATTTGATTTCCTTAATATCCATTCCATGAGCTGGCTTTTTTGTAAATGCAAACCACACCTTTTGTTCAGGGCTTATTTGTACTAGTTTAGCAATTTCACCTTGTACAACAATCTCTTTAATGTTTTCATCATTATTAACTACCGCTGTTATATAAAATGGCAAACCCATCTCGGCTGTTGCTATATAGCCACCATTTTTAATGTCAATAGATCCTGAACCTGTTACCCAATTCCACTCATTATTATCCATATTTTCTATAAAACCTAAATTCAAGGATTGCTCATTTTCATAGAATACAATTATTACACTATCTTTGATTTCATAATGCCAAATCGAATTAAAAGGAATTTCCCTCTCAATCATAATTTCTTTGAACATTTCTTCTAGAGATTGTGTTTCATTTATAGAACATCCCCATACACCTATACTTAACAGCAATACCAACATTAGAGTATATAATTGGTTCTTGTTCATAACCTTTCCCTCCCATCTAACCTTCATATTCCTCCCTTAGATTCGGAACTATTGCTTTTTAAAATTACATTGATGCCAAAGTAAATAAATTCATAAAGAATAATAGGAATAAACTAGTAATTACAGTTAAAGTAGACAGCATAAACATCCTTAATTCTTCCTTATGCTTAATAACCCCTCTGAAACCAAAGAATAATCCTATGGAAATCATTGAAATCCAGATTAACCTTACTGTTTCAATAGAGAATATAGTATAGAAATCGATAAAGAATAGTAGAAAAGCCAGCAATTGCAATAACATAATAAACTGGAATAGTTTCATTTAACACCCTCATTCACTTATGGAAAGAAAATTTCATGAATAATATGAGTTACAAAATAATATAAAAGAATAAAGACAACCTCTTTATCTAATATGTTTCTATAAGGTGCTGATTACTTTGCGTAGAAATAAGAATGTAGATTTAGTTATTTTCTTGCTATTTTGCTTGTTAATTATGCTGATTGTACATGTAATTCTTCATGTTAAGGTTTTTGTCGTTTACAGTGCAAGTCTAGGGTCTATTTTCATGATAGGTTTAATCATTTTCCTAATTGTTTTACTTTATTTAAAAGCTTAATAGCTTAGCATTTTTTATTTCTTTGAAGTATGAATAGTAACTAATTCGCTATCTTACAAAGTGGGCAATCACAGGCAGTAACATCAGCACCACTAAACTTTGAATAAATGTTACGATTATATCTCTTTTCCAATTATTATTAGGGTAACGATATACCAATCTTTGCCACACAAAGAATATTACCCACCAGAATAGTAATGTATAGATGGCTCCGCTTAAACTATCATAGATCATTATTCAGTCCCCCTCTCATGTCCTTGTTGTTTCCACAACTCACCGCATTGCATCACCATTTTTTTACATAATATTCCGTCTTTTGAAAGCACAACATACTAAAAATCCAATCTTAGTTAACTAACAGTACTTCCTCGAAATATTTTTTCATGTCGTTATGAACAAATGAATAGATATCATCCTTTGTTGAAACGTAAAAAATCCCTTCATGGTAATAAACTACTTTTCTTGTATTATTTTTCATTTTGAAAGACACCCCTGCCAATGCTGGAGGCAATTCTGTTTCCATGAATACCCTTTCGTCATAAATCGAATTAACCCATTGAACAAGTTGTTTACCTTCATTTTCCGTCGGCCCTAAACTAAACTCATGATGTTCAATCGTTACTCCCCCACCACCAGGCTCAACTTTATAAAACTCTTGAAAAACGATAATGTTATCTATTTTTTCTAATGAGATTGGTTGATGAATGTTTTTATCATCTATGTTCGAAATGATTAAAGCAAGGATAAGAACTATAATTAATGGCATTAATAATTTTTTCTTTATAAGAAAAACCTCCTCCCACCTTAATGAGCAAAGAAGTACCATATTCATTTAAGACCATGAGAAAAAATTACACTGTTATCCGTTCAATTATTTCTCCTTCAGCAGATAAACCTGTTATAGTAAAACCTACGAGATCTTTACATGCAGAAATTAAAAACCAAAACTTTTCACCATTACTAATTTGTTTAAATATTACTTCAAGCTGTTAAAAGTAAACTAAGTATCGCTTGACGATCTCTTCACCTTTCATTTTACCATAAATAACCATTAGAAATAGGCCTTCCAAGCAGGTTCTCACTTTACCTCAACTTTCAGATAATGAACTACTCCTCCATTTGAATACTCCGCAAGAATATCATAAATGTAGATACCAGATGCATCTGGTAGAGTAAAAGAGTACTTATTCAACAAGGTCTCAGATTCTCTGTATTTATCATTGTATACCTCAAGTGATAACGGCGTTTTATTAATAAACTCAAGTGTGACAACATCCTGTTTTGAAGCTTTTAATATTTTGGCCTGCCTGTCTAATGTATCTAGGTCAACATGAGTTTCTGAATGTTGTCCTCCAACTTTAAGGGAAGAGGTACCGTTTAACAATTTCACTTTCTGTTTTCCAACACTTGCGTTAACACATGGGATGAAAGCATTTGAGCAGTTTTCTTGTGTGTAGACATTCTGATTACTACAACCTGTTGATAAAATAAAGGGTAAGAAAAGGATATAGAAAACATAGCCACGAACTTTCAACAATATTCCCCACCTTCAATATGTATTCATTAGGAAGTAAGCCCCGTAACTTTTTGTATCTTTTTAGAATTTAAATAACCATCAAACTAATAATTTCTTCTATATATTTTTACTTTTTCATTGTATTTACCTGCTATAAAGTTAGTTACTCTTGATTTATCTCTACAATAATTTCATCAAAATATTCTCCATCAATATAAACCTCTAACTTCCATATCCCTGATGATGGAAACAATACTGCTGAACGGGCATGTCCGTTTATGACATCACCACGAGGAATTAATTGTTCATCCTTAAATGTTACAGGATTAATAGCACCTTCTTCACCTTGCTTAAATGCTTTTACTTCCCATTCTTTGTAGGAAATACCTTCAGTTCCCCAAAAATGCCACATCCACTTTTGTCCATTTTCTGTAATTGTTTTAGAACCGATTATTCCAATACTTTCTTCCTTTCCAAACATTTCACCATTTTCAGTAGTAAAATTTGGACTATTATCCTGCCATTTTTCTTCCTTAATTGTTTCTACTGATATACAAGCGGTCATAACACCTAAAAAACAAAGCAAAATGAACAACAACGTTGATTTTTGCACAGAACACCTCCCTTTCATGTATTTGTCCAGAAGCATTGTATAAATAAAGTAACTTCTATTAAAATAGGCGTTAATCCTTTTTAGATTTAACGCCCCCTAGGAATAACTAACTACTAAACTCCTTTTTAACTTCAAACCTCTTAATAAGTTCGTAAGGTCTAGCTTTGAAAGCTTCATAAGGTAAGTAGTTTGGTTCCATCGCATCTAGTGTTCTACTTCTGAACTGCGGTCTTGTAATTAGTTCATTTATCCGTTCCTTAGTTAATTCAGTAAAAATCACTGCCGATGTTTCGCCTTCTGCCGTTCTTAATTCACCTGATTCATACTGTCCTCTAAATACTACACAAATTATTCCACCGGATATGTTTTGATACATACCAGTTATACCATCCAACTTAACTTTTACTCCAGTTTCTTCTAATACTTCTCGATGGATGGCCTCTTCTAATGTTTCACCTTCTTCTACTTGACCTCCTGGCATTTCCATCGTATCTGAACGGTGTAAATTACGAACAAGAAGCACCTTTCCCTCCTCATTAGTTATATATCCGCTAACAGACACAATATGTTTAGGGTGATGATATGTGCCAGAGTATGCTGTTGAAGATAAGAAGTCTTGATTACTCTCTATGTACAGTTCCCCTAATTCCATTCTTTTTTCTTTTGCTTCTTGGTGTAGGTCACTATTTTTAATGAGGTTTTCTATGCTTTCGTAATGTTCTATACTTTTATATTCCCATATTGCTAAGATCTCATCTTTGTCTTCATTGACCCAACGACCTATTAATTTTGCACCGTGCTTTATTTGGTTTGGATATAAGTAAGAATGAAAGAATTGATTAAAATCATTTAGTTTTTCAGGGTTAATTTTGTACGTTTTTCTTCTATATATCATTTTTAACATCTCCTTTCCTTTAATTTCCACATATTTATATAAAAAACCTTCCCTAACTTTCTCCACTTGATCTCTATGATAAAAAATTTTATAAGTGGAAAATACATAGACATATTTAGGATTTTATGGCCAAGGAAAGAAAAAACCCACTCCAAATAGCGACAAGGAGCAGGTTATTTGCAATTAATCACTTACTCTAGATATTTTTCAGGCTCAGGTTCGTCAAAAGTTACGTATGTCCCTGCAACAAAATCATGGATAGCACGCTTATCTTCTCTTAGTCCCACCATAAAAGCACTAACAATTATACCGATTCCTAATGTCAAAACATATACTAAACCAGCAACTAAGTTACGCATTAGCATTGTTCCTAAACCTACTCTATCACCATCTTCACGCGCTATACGTATCCCCAATGCTTTCTTGCCAACCGTGTATCCATACCAAAATACAGGCAACAGTAAATAATACAGCATTTCTAATGTTGATGTTATAGGTTCGTTTTCCATAAAGAATTCCTGATATATGATGGATGTAATAATTCCTGATACTAAGAACAGAAAAATCATATCGACAATAGCTGCACCTAACCTAACTCCAAAACCAGCAGGATTGCTCATTATTCCCCCCCTAACTTCTCCCATTACTTTTAATCATCTAACCTCACAAACTATTAAGGCTAATTCCAAAAGAAAGTAGTAACAATAAATGGAACAACAATTGTAATAATTATGATAATTCCGTTACCAAATAGACCTTATAATTTTAAAAGTGGTTTATTAGCATACAAAGCTAGAAACTTCCAAACTTCTATAATTATTTCGGAGATCTTAACCTTTCTTTTAAACAGATCTAGTCTAGAAACTTTATATAGAGGCAAATAATACGGCATAAATTAATAACCCAGATACTATCAGCATAATAAGTATTCCAGTAGCCCTCCACCCTAAACTACCTACTAATTCAGAAAGATTGCTCCCGCGAATACTACTTGAAGGTTTATTTAATTCTTTACGTCGTAAGGCCTCTCTCCTTTGTTCAGGTGTTTGTTTTTCTTTATTCATTCAAATCCCCCTTATGCTACGAAATCACACCATATAGAGTTATGCTAAATGTTTTTTCCGACCTAACTTCTAAATAACCGTATTAGTTGTAAACCATCAGATCGATAACCGCTATATGACCCCATCCAATGTGGATAGGTTATAGGAATAATTGTTACAAAGAACTGTATAAGATTAAATATCATTACCCCCAAAAGAAATGAACGAAATTCACCCTGAGGCATCCACAACACTATTATTCCAAATAATATCATGAGTGATAAAGACATTATTGGACCACCCGCTAACGCAACAGCTTTCTGTCGTTTATCTAAACTTTCTTCCCAATAAACAAAACCAACATAAGACCAACATATGTGAAAATGAAGTCTTCCCAACCTGAACTTTTCTTTATTCTTCTTATTTCTTTTTCCTAGATACACATGTGCATGAGATTTCGAAGTAGCGATAACTCCAATCCCATGTCCTATCTCATGCAGGAGCACACAAACTGGGATAACTATAATATTAAAAAGAAAGAATAATAACATTACATCCCTCCTTGTTAGTATTTCTTTTTAAACAATGCTGATCGTCTTTTCAAGAACAACCTCACGTCACTAAAATAGGAAGCACTGCTTCGTCTACAATTTATTATCAAGTCCTTGTTTTCTTTATTCGTAGTAAAAAGATTGTTTATGTGGGTTTCCTTTTATTACTTATTTACGAATTATATCGACAGAAGTTTCAGTTATTTTTTGATTGAGATCTTAAACAATTTTAACTTTATCAAATAAGATATTTTTCAAAAGCTTTCTCCTGCTCCAAACGGAACGTGACAGAACCCTGTCATTCCAAATCCATTTATTAATATGTACAGGGATCTTTGCCCTACATGTAAAGAAGCCCGGAACTATCCCCCGCGCTTCTCTATTAGCTATCTTATTAATTTGTGCAAAATCGACGATCGCTGAGGATGTTCAGACCTTAATTTTACGACCCTTCCAACTCACAGAATGGAATATGTTCACCCTGATGAAGGAATACAGATAAATCCCAACGAAAAACAAAAACAATATCGGATAAAAAGGGAAAACTACCCATCTGAAATTACCGACCCTGTTGGCAAACCATGCCGTTTGAATCGTATACATGATATACAATATTCCACTGAACAACATTGCGTCAGGGTTCCATTCTGTAATGGAAGAGATCAATGTGCCCGTAGCAATGAAACTGCCGGAAATCCAGAAGATAACCATCAGCATGACTAAGGGATGAGTAGACTTGGAACCGACGGCAAAACTTTTGCACCAGCCCTCGATCAGGCTTCCCACGCCTTCTGGGTACATGCGTAAAGACATAATTCCTTTACCTCCCAGGCAGCGAACCGGTAGATCCTGTTCAAGAAATGCCTCTCCGAGTGCAAGATCATCCATAATGGCGCCCTCGATTTTTTTATGCCCTCCTGACAAAAAGTAATCATCTCGATTACATAGAATGCATGGACCGAACGAACCAGCGGTTTTAAACCTCGATCCCCAAACCGTAAATAGATTCATCCCTACCACGACGATGATGTTGAATACAACGGAGATGTGTTCATACAAGCGCTCAACTGTATGAAATGGCTGTAATGCTGTAATGCCTTTTGCTCCCTTTCCTTGATAGAAATGCAGCAACTTGCTTAACCCATCCACACTAGTGAATCTCGTATCTGCATCTAAAAATAATAACCAGCTCCCTTTTGCCTGTTCGGCACCATCCCAGCAGGCTGATGATTTTCCTGCCCCTGTATTCTTCAGAACCTTTGCACCATAGCTTTCTGCTACAGCCGCAGTATTGTCGGATGAATCGTCATCAACAACCAGAATTTCAAATTGTCTGAAACGCTGTTCCTGCAATGATTGCAATAATGGTGAGATCCTGCCTTCTTCATTCCTAGCTGGAATAATAATGGACAGAAACGGAAGACCAGCCGTAAGTCTGGAGGAGGAAAAAGGAACCGGCAAAGACCAGAACATAATGAAGCCAATCACAACTGCCAAAAACCCAATCGCTAGATTAATCACTTCTAAAGCAGTCATAAAACCTGCCTCCTTCCGCTGGGTGTAAGCACACAGCTTTTATGATCCTTGAATAGTCTTTATTTTACTGAGTAATCAAACAAATTTCCGGTATCGTCTTGAATCAGTTCCTGTGCTGTAATTCTCGCTGATAATAGCACGATTGGGACACCGGCACCGGGATGTGTACTGCTTCCGGTAAAGTACAAATTTTCACAATGGCTCGCCTTGCTTTGCGGACGATAGTGGTTGCTTTGTTTCAGGATTGGCTGCAAACCAAATGTTGCGCCATTATAGGCATTGAATTTTGACCTAAAATCCAATGGTGTTGTATACGTTTCGGTCACAATCTCATCTTCAATATTTTCAAAACCACGGATCTTCTTTAATTCATTTAAAATGTAACTGCGATAATAAGAAATGGTTTCCTCGTCCCATTTATAGTTTGCTGTTGCTATATCCGATACAGGCATCAGGATATACAATCCATCCTTTCCCTTAGGTGCAAGTGAAGGATCCATTTTTGAAGCGATATATACATAAAAGGAAGCATTCGTCAGTTTCTTCCCATCAAAAATTTCTTTAAGATTCTGATCTAGGTTTTCGTTGAAGATAAAATTATGTACATGTTCTATTTCTTCGTATTTCCGGTCCATACCAAGATATAACAGAAAACATGAACAAGAGTATTTCATGCTGTCAATTTTCTTATCGGTATATTTTCCTTTGGCATTTTTGTCTTTTACCAAGTGCTTCATGGCATATGGAAAGTCTGCATTACAAATAACATAATCTGAAGGAATTTTCTGTCCATCCACAACAATTCCTTCCGCTTTGCGATCGTGAATGGCTATCTCCTGAACATCTTTGCCATAGTTAATAGTTCCTCCAAGTTCCCTGAAGAGCCTCTCCATGGCCAAAGCCATCGTATACATACCACCTTTTATAAACCATACTCCATATAAAAATTGAATCATAGGAATCATGGTGTAAAAAGAGGGACTTTTTAGTGGGGAAATACCTATGTATAGCGTTTGAAAACTAATTAACTGTTTCAGCCGTTCATTCTTAATATATTTTCCTATAAACGTATCTGCAGTGTCGTAAGGTTTCAGTTTCAATGCTTTCTTCAACATCGAGAGGTTATAAAAATCAGACCTTTTTCGAAAAGGTCTTTGAAGAACGTAATGCTTTGCAATCACAAATCGTTTGTAAATTTCATGCATATATTGAAAAAAACCTGCCGTGTCCTCTTCACTAATTGATTCAATTGTCTTTGTCAATTCAGTAAGGTCAGAGGAGATATCAAAAGGCTTGTCGGGAATATCACTGAAATAAGCCCGATAAATCGGGTCCAATTTTTCCATTGGAATGTAATCATCAGGGTCGCGATCGCATAGTTCAAATAGTTCCCGATATAACTCTGGCATCATAACGATGCTAGGCCCCAAATCAAATGTGTACCCTCCATCCAGTTCAATACGATTCATTTTGCCTCCGGGTGTTAAACCTTTTTCATATATTTCCACCTGATAGCCCGCATGCTGTAGCCTTATGGCACTGGCAAGCCCTGCTACACCCGCCCCAACTACAATCACCTTCTTCTTCATGTAATTCCCTCCTTCCAAAAAATATTCTTCTTCATTTCTTATCAAGTCCTAACAATCATGATTCCTTATTTATAAAAGGCTCAATCGTGTTCAATAATCTTACTACAGTAGCCACTTTCTTAACTTTTTCAATGCTTTCATATTTCGGTCGGAATATGGCGGGAACTTACCTTGAAAACGTAGGTAATGATACGTTTTGTAATCTGTTTTTTCATAAGTAAAAGCTAGAAAACCAGCTTTACCGTGATAAGCACCGTATCCGCTTCTTCCAACTCCCCCAAATGAGATATGAGGGCTCGCGGCATGATGTATCACTTGATTAACACTGATGGTTGGTGAACGCATATGCTCCTTGAACAGTTGAATTTGATTCTTGTTTTTACTGAATATATAACCCGTAAGAGCATCGCGCTGAAGCCTGCCACTGGATAATAACGTTTTTAAGTCTGTATAGGGAATGACAGGAAGAACCGGACCGAAAATTTCTTCCTGCAAAATCGGACTTCCCGGTTTGATATCCGTTATCACTGTCGGGGCAATGAACCGATCTCTTCGATCATGCACACCTCCATGCCGGACAATTCCCTGCCCGATAAACTCAACCATCTTTTGAAAATGTGCATCGTTACAGATCCTGCCGTAATCCCCACTTTCCTGAGGCCGATCTCCGTAGAAAGCGGAAAACGAAGTATAAATTTCATTCAGCACTGTTTCATAAATGGAATGATGGACAAAAAGGGTATCGGGTGCAATACAGGTTTGCCCAGCATTAAGGAATTTACCCCAGACAATTTCCCTAATGGCGGCTTTTGAATAGCCTGTTTGATCCATAATACATGGGTTTTTCCCGCCAAGTTCCAGTATCACCGGTGTGAGCTGTTTAGCTGCCTGCTCTGCCACAGCTTTCCCAGTCTTTTCGCTGCCTGTAAAAAAAATTAGATCAAAAGAGGCTGAAGTCAATAGGCTTGCGGTTTGTGCATCTCCTGTCACAACGTATAATTGTTCGGCAGGAAATGCGTGATTAATGATTTCTTTAAGTAGTTCAGCCGTTGCTGGTGCATGTTCAGATGGTTTGATCACGCAGCGGTTTCCGCCGGCAATTGCACCTATAGCAGGCATCAAGGTAAGCTGAACCGGATAATTCCACGAACCGATGATGAGTACACTCCCATATGGCTGCCTCATTTTTTTGAGAGCTTCCACATATCCCAATTTAAGGTGCCGAGACCGGACAGGTCGGTTCCATTTTGCTATATGCTTGTATACATACTCGATTTCATTCAATAAAACGGCGATTTCAGATGAAAAGGATTCAAATGCTGGCTTTCCCAAATCTGAATGAAGGGCCTCGAGAAAGGCCGCTTCGTGTTCCAAAAGAAAAGTTTTCAGCTTCAAAAGCTGTTTTTTACGCTCTTCAATTGAAGGTCTTCCTGTGGACAACAGTTCCTCCCTCTGCCTTTGGGGTAATGTCTTCAGGAAATTATCATTTTCAGGCATGAGATGCATCTCTCTGAACTATTTTCTCGCTTACAAGCTGGCCGCTTAAGGTGACCATCGGCATTCCGCCGCCGGGGTTTACTGTTCCACCGACAAAAAATAGATTGTTATAGCGTTCACTTTGTTTCGGATGCTTGAATCCTTTATTTTTCTTGCGGTCTGACACTGTTCCATAAATTGCACCCCGGTCAGAGCCATACATCCGCCTAATATCCTCCGGTGTCCATACATCCTTTGTAACGATATGATTCCGCAAATCGTGTAAACCCATTTTTTCTAATTTGATCAGAACCCGCTCAGCAAATTGTTCATAGTCCTGTTGCGTGAAAGGTTTCTGATCACGAATATAAGGAATATGGGGTAGTACCTTTATATTTTCATGTCCTGCAGGAGCCTGCGTCGGATCTGTTTTATTGACGTTGACCAAATAAATGACCGGATCTTCAGGCAGTTCATGACGATGGAAGATGGATTTCATTTGCTGCTTCATATTTTCCGCGAAAAAGAAATTATGATGGCGCAGCTGCGGATAGCTCTTTTTCACACCCAAATGCATGACCAGACCGGAACTTGCCGGTTCGAATTTCTTCTTTAATTTATTCACAAAATGGCTGTCTTCCTCCAGTAATCGTTCATAAACCGGTATGACTTCCATATTGGATACATAATAATCTGCTGTTAGCTTTGTACCGTCCTCCAAAACGGCACCCGTGATTTCGCCGTTCTTTTTTTCAAGCTTGACAATCTTCCTGCCCAGGTGGAAGCGAACACCTACATCGTTAGCCAGCTTCACTAGGCCGTCCGCCAGTTTATGCAAACCGCCGGGTACATACCATACACCTTGGTCATGCTGCATGTAGATCATCATGTTTAAGACCGCTGGGGCATCGTAAGGGGACGAACCCACATACTTGATAAAATACGAAAGCATATCGCGGAACTGTTCATTACTTATCCGTTTATCAATGGCACCATGAACTGTAGAAAACAGATCAAAGTTCTTTAAAGCAGTGAACAGGCCTGTATGTTTCATGATTTCTCTCGTCTTATCAACGCCATGCTTAAAGTAGGTTTTATCCGTCATATCATAAAGTCTTTTTGAATAGTGAAGCAGATCCTGATATTCATCCATATCCTTTTCACTCAGAGATGGGTTCTTCTCTTGCATTTCCTTCAAATCTTCATATAAGTCTATGATATTTCCATCAGGGAAAAAGGAGCGCCATTGATGGTCCAGCTTTTCAATCGGAACGTAGTCCTGCATGGATTTACCACTGGCAGAAAACAATTTTTCAAAGATCTGGGGCATCGTAAGGATGGATGGGCCCAAATCAAAACCGAAACCATCCTGTTCGAGGCGGTTCAGCTTACCTCCAATATGTACATTTTTTTCATATAAGGAGACATCGTATCCGGCCTGCGCAAGTGAAATCGCAGCCGACAGTCCACCGAGACCGCCTCCGATAACTAGTACGTTTTTATTTTTCAACTGTTATTACATCTCCTTCTCACAAATCATCATAAATCGTCGAATGGCTTTGTATTCTATTTTTCTACTGCTATAAGTCGGGAACCTTACAATCACTTTATCCTTTTAAAAACTTGAGTGTAGAAGTATAACGGAGGAAGTTCTTCAATTTCCATAGGACTCGGCCGTTGCTCTGATTTTCCATGCGACAAGCTTCCAAGCCTCTTCTGCTTTTTCTTTCGGACCTAGATGTGTAAAAGCATGTTTACAATCTATAAATATCTCTTCTTGAACGTTTACCCCAGATGCTTTTAATTTCTCAGAATAGCATTCTGCTTCCGGCCTGAATGCATCGTACTCCGCTATGATAATAAGGGCAGAAGCTAATCGGCCATTCACCACAGCACGAACAGGGGAAGCGAGAGGATGCTCCGCTTGTCCTTTATCAGGTATGTAGCACATGTTTAGAAAATGTGCTACTTGAGGATATCGAGCACGCCACTTATCCGGTTCAGGTTTTTCTGCATGCGGTGTGGCAAAATCCAGCATTGGGCAGGATAGCACTTGGAGCAAAGGTTGATTTTCCCCTTTCTCTTCTAAGTAGAGACATAGGGCTGCTGCTATATTTGCCCCTGAGCTCTGTCCGCCAACCATCATTTTTTCCACATCAATATTCAACTCATCGGCGCTTCTCTTTATCCAATGAAGAATTTCATAACTCTGTTCAATTGGCTTGGGAAAAGGGTACTCTGGTGCTTTTGCATAATCAACATTAACAACTACACATCCTGCCTGATTGGCCAGGTAGCGGCAATAAGGATCGTCCATCTCCTTTTCATGCATGATGAACGCTCCTCCATGAAAATTGATATAGACAGGGAGCTTTTTCTGTCTCGCTTCCAAGGGATAGTACAAGGAAATGTTAGTAGGTTGAACAGATGTCTCAACTTCCACATCTTTTTTCATTTTTACTCGCTGAAAGGGAATCATAGGAGTCTTTTTTGCTTGATTAGGTAGGAGACGAAGTAATTTTGCAATTATAACAGTGAACATTAGTGTAACCTCACTTTTTACCATTTTAACTTTAATGAAACACATTTATACTCCGCCATGTTTCGTTTCATTCTTGTCAATGAAAAAGGCAGCTTGCTTCACCGAGTAACCTTGGTCGGTTAAATCTTTTACTGAAAGAATTTTGTTTACATCAGCTTCTGTATAGACTCTGTATCCATTTTCAAGTCTTTTTGGAATGACAATTTGATAACGTTCCTCCCATTTTCGAATGACGAGCTTGGACAAACCTGTTACTTCAGAAACTTGCTTAATGAAATATAAAGGTTTTTCTATCTTCATGGTTAACATACCTTTCTTTAGAGCATGGGAAAGGATATTTTATTTCTATAAACCATCCCTTTCGGTGCACCGGACATCTATCTTCTTCTAAACACCATCAAACTTCTCGAAAGAGGTCTTTTAAAACTAGTATCTCACTCGCTTTATGTATGAAGTGTTCTTCAACTCGTTTATGGAAGCAGCTCCAATGCTAAACATCGCAGCCTTTAATTCGTACTCTGTTTGAGTAAAACGCTCGATTAACGCCTTTTCCGACGTTACGGCTTCTGCAAGAATGGATCGACCAAAGCCAGCAAGATCAGCACCTAGCGCAATAGCCTTTGCTGCCTCTACACCATTGCCTAGCCCGCCACTAGCAATGAGCGTACCGGTACCTTCATTTTGCTTTATATCCAGCAGACACTTCGACGTTGGAATGCCAAAGCCACTAATCGCATCAGCTACAGCTCGTTTTAACGGATCGGTGGAGCGAAGTTTTTCGACCTGACTCCAGTTCGTTCCACCTGCACCAGCCACATCTATAAATGAAACGCCCACATCAAATAATCGCCCAGCCAATTCACTATTTATTCCCCACCCTACCTCTTTCACACCAATTGGAAGGTGGAAGGTTTTACATAGCTCTTCAATTTTTTGAAATAACCCACGGAAGTTTGTATTCCCTTCAGGCTGAATTAATTCCTGCAGACTGTTTAAATGTAGAACTAACGCATCAGCCTCAACTAAATCTACAATTTTTTTGCATTCATCAACACCGAAGCCATAATTAAGTTGCACAGCCCCTACATTCGCAATAATCGGAATGCTGGGTGCGTACTTTCGTATTCGAAAGGTATAGGCTCTTTCAGGATCTTCGACTGCAGCTCTTCCTGATCCTACGCCAAATGACCACCCTTTTTCTTCTGCTGCGATGGCGAGGTTTTGGTTAATTGTCACCGCCTTTTCGGTTCCTCCGGTCATCGAGCTAATTAGAAATGGAGTAGCCACTTTCTTTTCAAGAAAAAAGGTCTCGACGTTAATTTCTGTAAAATCCAAATCAGGAAGAGCTTGATGGATAAATGAAAATTGCTCGAAGCCTGTTGTAATTCCTCTTCCGTTCACATCGTCATTAAGACATATTTGGATATGATCTGCTTTTCTTTTGTTCACATCATCACGTTGACTCAATAATTTCCCTCCTTCTCACTACGATTTAAAAAACAAATAATTAAGCTTCAATCGATTGGACATCGCCCTCTACAGAACTTTGTAACGTTGTTAAATAGATTGCTTTTTTCTTTTTATCATTCACGATGGCTCGTTTTGTATAAACTTGATATTCATTTAGTTTGACAGCTTCCATAATGGCAGCATAATAGTTGGATGCCAGTTTAATTGAAAACGCACTTTCAGTTGGGTAGGATTTTATGTCTGATAATCCTTTTTCAAACCAACTCCACGCAAGGTCCATCAGTCCATTGATCATTTTCTTAAACCTAAAATTGACTGTCATCTCTTCAAATTCAGTATGGGTATATTGATATCTAGCCATCCATTCATCCGGAATATATCGGCGGCCTCTATTTAAGTCCTCTCCAACATCCCTAATAATGTTTACAATCTGCATTGCTTTCCCGAGCTGAATTCCTGCCTTTTGCACATCTAGGGTAGGCGAGTCATGAAGAACGGGTAGAAGCATTTCTCCAACAGAGCCAGCTACTTTTTCACAATAGTCTTCTAATTGCTTCATTGATTGATAGTGTGTTAACGTTAAGTCCATTCGTTGACCCGATATTTGCTTTAAAAATGGCTCTTTCTCAATAGGAAAGTTCTCAAACAACCATCTTAAAGAAGGCCAAATAAAGTGTCCCTCTGCTTTCTCAATATGTTTAAAATGATTTTCTAATTCCTCGAGTGTAAAAGGTGAGTTTTCAGGCTCGTCAATAGAGTCATCTATTAATCTACAAAAGGCGTAAATGACAAACACAGCTTCTTTTCTTGGGGAAGGAAGAAAACGAAAAGCCTCGTAAAAACTAGCAGAGCCTTTCTTCATCATTTTTTCACACTCTAGTATTAGGTTAGAATGAATCATGCACCCAGCTCCTTTTTAATTAATTCGCTTAAAATACGTGCCCCTTGTAGCACAATTGGAACCCCACCTCCAGGGTGAACAGAGGCGCCCACACTATACAAGCGTTCAATGTTGTATGGAGATAGTTGAGGTCTAAATCCTCCTGACTGAAAAAGAGTCGGCGCAATACCAAAGCTTCCGCCTTGAAATAGACCATCTTTTATGGCATCGTTTGGCGTACGAATCTCCATCCACCTGATTGATTCTCGTAACCCGCTAAAATGTCTCTTTTCAGCCTTGTGCATCACCTTTTCGACAAGAGCAGGTGCTTCCGTTTCCCAATCAATGTCATCTCCAGAAGGTACCGGAATGAGAAAGTAAAGGACACTTTCTCCAGGAGGTGCTGCGTTTTCATCTAAGACGACAGGATTAAAGACATAAAAGGAAGGATCATCAGGCAGCTGTTTTGTTTTAAACACTTGCTCCATATTCTTTTCAAAATGTTCAGGTAAGTAAAATTGATGAGCTTTCATGGTTGAATACCTTCTCTCCACTCCTAGATAAACTAGAACACAGCCCGATGAGGGTTTATAGCTTTTCTTCCGTTCACGTGTATTAATCATTGGATATAGATTTGGGAAATCACCATTGAAAACGACTGCGTCAAAACGGTATTCCTCGTTGTTCACAACTAATCCTTTGCACACTTTCTGTTCAATTTGAAGGCTCTTTACCTTTGCTTCGACATGAATCGTGATTCCCATTCGTTTACAGGCTCTCTCTAACACGGGTATTAGACTGTAATACCCCCCCTTTAAATACCAAATACCAAAAGCATGCTCACTGTAGGCAACTAATCCATACAGTCCTGGTACCTCTAGCGGAGAACCGCCAATGTATAGGGATTGTAAGGAATATGCCTCTTGAAGCTTTGATTGTGAAAAGTAGGAAGCATTAAAGCTTTTCAAATCTTTATAGGCCTTTGAATCAACTAATAGCTTCATATTTTCAAAAGTAAGAAAATCTCGTCTCCTTTTAAAGGTCTTGCTTAGAAAGGCTTTCATTCCTAGACGATAGACACGAGACATGTCAGAGAGATAACGAAGAAAGTGATCGGACTCCCCTGGGAACAGTCGCTCTATTTCGGCTAGCTGGGTAGGCAAATCTCTATACTTGGTATAAGTAGTTCCATCATTAAAATAAATATCGTAAAGTGGGTCACACGGAATGAGCTCCAATTCTTCTTCTGGTATCCCAGCCTCCATAAGGATTTCCTTCAATAAATCTGGCAAAAGGACAATGGTTGGTCCTTGGTCTATTCGATATCGTTCATTTCCTTGAGACGTTAGTCTACCTCCTAAGAATGCTTCCTTTTCAAAAATGGTGACGGAGTTTCCTTGTTTAGCAAGCAATAGCGCCGTTACAAGTCCACCAACTCCTGCTCCTACAATTCCTATTTCCATAATGGCGTCTCCTCTTTTAGTAACTCATCACCTTGTGTGAAGTAGACTTCTTTCTGTCCATATTGCTTGTTGACTAAGTTTGCGCTAATTCGTGCTGATTCAAAAATGGTCGGTAGACCGCTACCTGGGTGGGTTCCTCCTCCAACTAAAAAACAATGCCTAACATCTTCAAATTGATTATGGGGTCGGAAATACATCATTTGATCGAGGCTGTGCGCCAAATTAAACGTCGCTCCCTTGTAAACATACACCTCGTTTTGCCATTCAAGAGGAGAGATTACTTTTTCAACTTCAATATGAGAACGAATATCTTGTAGTTCTGGCTCTTGCTCCAAGATTGATAGCATTTGCTCTCGGACCCTTTCCTTTTCAACGTTCCAATCAATTTCAGCCGTTAAATTCGGCACTGGCATTAATACGTAAAGAGAGGATTTCCCTTTTGGAGCCAGGGTTGGATCGGATTTAGATGGATTGTGAACATAAATGGACGGATTTTCCGATAATTTCATCGTTTTCGTCATTTCTTCCACGTTTTTCTTATAATCATCTGCAAAAACAATCATATGGTGTGGAAGATTTAGCGGTTTGTTCACACCTAAGTACAACATAAATGTAGAACAGGATAGCTTCTTTTTTTCTACATTTTCCTTTCGATATTTCTTCAAATCTGATTGATCAAAAAGGGTCGTAACTGCATGACCAAAATCGGCATTTATTATAACGTCATCGCTAATTACGGTTTCTCCATTTTCTAACCTAACTCCTACCGTTTTTCCTCTTTCAATTAGCACTCTTTGAACACCGGTTTCTGTATAAATCTTCCCTCCATATTCTTCGATAACGGAAGCCATTGCCTTACACAGTTGATTGACTCCACCAATTGGGTGGAAAAGCCCGTACCGATGCTCAAGATAAGAAAGAATGGTAAAGGTGCCAGGACATTCCCACGGGGACATCCCCAAATATTTGGCTTGGAAGGAAAATGCCCATTTGAGTCGGTCGTCTTTAAAATATGTAGATAAACGGTTATACACTGTATCAAGCGCATTTAACTTAGGTAACGCTCTAACCATATTTCGTGTGATAAAATCAGTCAGCTTCGTAAAGGGCTGCTGAAGTAATGGGGTGACGCGGTCAAACTTCTCCCCTTCTACCTTCATAAATTTCTCATAACCTGAGAAACTACCTGGGAACTTTTCTTCCATTTCTGCTATCATCTTTTCCTTGTTTCTCGATGGAGAAAAGGTCAAGTCGCCAAATTTCAATGTATATAAAGGATCAATTTCCTGTAGTTCCATATAATCCTGTAAACGACGTCCACTCATCTTAAATAATTCTTCAAGGATGGAAGGCATCATAAAGAAAGTGGGACCCAGATCAAAAGTGTAATCGCCTAGCGTGAGTTTTGACGTCCTGCCGCCGATACTTGGTTGCTTTTCATACACACTCACCTCATAGCCCTGTGCCGAAAGAAGCATAGAAACAGCTAGCCCACCAGGACCTGCACCAATCACTGCGACCTTTTTCTTCTTTGTCAAATTAATCAATCCCCCATCATTATTATACAAACATTATACACATTTGTATAATGTTTGTATAATGTTTTCTACTGAACATTTGACAAATATTTTTTTTCGAAAATAATCCACTTATAGCAACATAATTCTACGAATTTTCAATAGAACATAGACTTTGTACAACCTTCACCTAATCTGTTTCAACTCCTGAGATAGTCCTTGAAATGGAGTGTTCTGTTCTAGAAAAATTAAAAAATCACCTGGACATAAGTGCCAGGTGATCTTTAGGTTTTTTCATAATTAACTTCAAGGTCTTATTGTATAAAAGGAGAACTTTAAATTCCATTAGTTCCAATTTGTTCAGATTGAAAAAATTTACTCCTCGAGGGTAATAAGGTAAACATACACAATGTTATAGATAACACCACCATGACTAGAACACTAATAATAAGAACTAATTGTATAGAAGTTATATGTGCAGAAATCCCAATAATACTGGTTACTAATATTATTAGAATAGCTTGAATAAGGCTATAAACACTTCCAATTCTCCCCATTTCATCAACCGGTATATTGTTCTGATAGAAGGTAAGAAAACCAGTATTTGCAGAAGCGATAAAAAAAGCAAGAGTAAAAAAGCCTATGGCTGCACCGGTATATGTACTTGAAAATGCATATTTAATATAACCAGTTGAAACCAGGACAGTTCCAAGACCTATTAAAACAGAGATCGGTATTTTGTTTACAACAAAAGAGTTAACTAAAGCTCCAAAAGCAATACCTGCTCCCGCAATTGTTACTAAAAAACCATATTCGCTATCTGACAAAGATAGTACTTCCTTAGCAAAAGCTGCTTCGAGAGAATCCACAGCACTTGCCATAATGACCATCACACAACTAAACAAGAAGTAAATCATCATTATATATCTACTCCGACTACTATACTGAACTACCACTGCTAAATCTTTTCTGATCATTTCCAATGATAATCTAGTATTTGTAGAAGAGACGTTTGCTCCTTTCTCTATATCAGGCATAACTAATGTAATTACTCCTGAAATGAACAAAGCAATAGCATTAACATAGATTGCAATTGTTGGAGTTCCAACAAAAAATAACATACCTGCCACTGCTGGACCAATTAAAAATGCACCAGATGTAACTAGACTATAAAGGGAATTAAACTGTTTTCGTTGTTCTTGAGGAATTAATTTTGTTATATAAATCATAGATGTTGGACCAAACATTGAACTCGCTATATTGATAATAAATACAACTAAATAGATTGTAGATATTGTTGAATAGAGTGGTAATAAAGCTATAAATAAAGCTCTGAATATATCAAGTAAAACCATTAGATTTCGTTTGCTGAGACGATCAATCAAGCTTCCTGCCCAAAAGTTAGTACATAAAGTAGCTAAAGGCTTAATGATATACAAGCCAGAAACTGCTAAAGCTGAACCAGTCATGTCTAATACAATTAAATTTAGAGCAATAAAATAAATCCATTCACCTATATTAGAGACTCCAATTCCAACTAATAATATTGATGGATATTTCCAGGACACTACCATGTTTTTAACATTCAATATTCTCCCCCCCAATGGCATTACATCAAGACACAGACTTTTATAAAAAAGAGAAAATAAAAAAATCTCACCCCCAAGACTTTATAGCCTTGAGGACGAGATTATATCTTCGTGGTGCCACCCCAGTTTATTAATATGTCGCCATATTAATCTTATCAGGTACAATTTTATACCTTAGCCCTATAACGGGAGCACCCGCCACACCATCGCGAATTGGTTCCAATGTGATGCTCAGAGTCTTGGTTCAATAACCTATTCTTACTCCTTTTCAGCAAACGGAGCTCTCTGGAAAAAATAAGGTTTATTTACTCTTCTCTTCATTGCATTTGTATAATTTATTGTAATTTTACAGATGTTAACAGTTTATGTAAAGTACATATTTAACTGAATGTTTATACTTCTTTCATAATCTGATATTCTTAAAGCAGGGATGACCTTTTGCATTGTTTTGACTCCTAATCTAAAAACTTTTGTTAGTAAAATGGTGGCATTCCTAAAAGTTTAATTAACTTCCTCTATTTTTTCTCTAGTCCCATCTTCTCTAATATAAAAAACTACATTATCTTGTTTGGGGCTAACCGCATACCAAAATCTTTTATCTTTTTCAACTTCCATAATTCTGCCTTGCTCTTCGCCAACAAACACCTCAGTTATTGTATTGTCACTAATTGGACCAGAATAAATATAAGGTGGTTTATTCATAGCAGACCAATTAACAGGAGAATCCCATTGGCCACCTCTTGTATGTTTCCATTCCCATTGTTCTTCTTGTCTTTTAAAATAGGCAATAAATATTTGTTCTCCCTGTTCATTTTGCTCCTTGAATACTGCAATAGCATCGTCTTCACTAACCACATTTAACTTCGTATGAACAAGAGTATACGAATAACTTTCTTCTCCTTCATGCATTTCTTCCATCTTATGATGAAAAAAATCTTCAAATGTTTGTTCTTTTGCACACCCTGTTATAAATAGTATAAAAAACAAAAATCCGAATGCTACCTTTGTTTTCATTTTAATTCTCCTTCTTAACCAATCTATTTAATTTAGCTAATACTTTTCCATTTATACGAAAAATGAACAAATGGTTTCAGCTTTTCTATTACTGATACTTAACTAACCTACCAAATAATAAAAGGAGCAATTGTTTAATTCAACAATTGCTTCCGTCACTTCATCAAATCTTTTAGTGTTGAATATATTAAATCACCAGATTCAGAATACCCTTTAATATTAATAGGTAATAAAGTTGGCGCCTCTGATTTTAAAAAGAAGAAACGGTTTTCAACTGTTTCAATTATTAACGCATTTTCAAAGATGTCTTTCTCTATCTCAACTTTGATTTCTTGTATTTTAGAATTGTTAATTTGTCCAAAGTAGTATGATATCGGTATATCATCTCTACCTGAAGCAGTCCATGTAAAATCTTTGTCTGTTTTAGGAGGATAAGAAGTAGAAACTAATGATGCTCCACTTCCTAAGTCATCTTTAAACTCCCAAACTCCCATCCAGTTCTGTTCTAAACGACCGACACTAGTGAGCTCACTACTTCTGAAAATGGTTAACCACTCATCGTCTATTTTCCTTACTAAATAAACTTCCTTAGTTTTTTGATACCAATTCCCTGAAATTTTAAACACATCTTCTTTAGTGGGGAGTTGTTTGTGATTATATATTAGCAATAAGCCAATTGAGAATGTCATTACCGCAATAGCAATTAGTAACTTTTTCATCTCATCCTCCTAAAGAGCCATTTACCTAATCGTATCATGCTTAACAATAAATATGTGTAAAATAATGTAATTTCCTTCTTTAACAATGGCTTTTAATTAAATGTGCTTTGACTTGCTAAATAAACTATAGATTCTATCCCTGTTATACCTTTGATATAGTTCCACGCTTGTTTCGGCAATCAAATAGTAAGTGGATAAGACTTTCGTAGTATGGAAGAAATTCTTCATTTTTGATCATCGTCAAGATCTCTTCCTTGCTTGCCCATTTCACGTTTTGAACCTCTTCATACTGTAAAGTAAGCATATGTAATTGAACATCTTTTTGAATTAAATAAATGTCATCAAATCCATACTCAAAGTTAATTGTTAAGTGAGGTCTTATATGCTGAAAGTCTACTTTCAGACCAATCTCTTCATATAATTCTCTTTGTGCAGCATCTTGACTTGTATCCCCAGCTATGGCACTCCCTCCTACAGTGAGATCCCACAGATTAGGCCACCCCTCTTTGAAGGACTGCCTTTGTTGAATGAGCATTTCCCCACTTGAATTAAAAATACATACATGAATAACTAAATGAAAATCCCCAGGATCAAGCAGTTTACCTCGAACCCATGTACGATCTTTTTTCCTTCGATTTATATCATACACATCCCATAATTCCACCAGCGTACCTCCAACTAACAGTAGTTATTATTTTAAAAGGAGACATCCTAATCATTATCCAGCTAACCTGTTCATATATAATTACTTCACAGAGAAGGGTCTTTTCTACTATAAGATAACCTTTAATTTCTCTAAGACATTGACTTATTAACGTGACCGTTACTCAAGATTTATTGTCTAATGTTTTTTAAAGTCATTTATACTAATTCATCACTTCGTTCTTTATCAACTTTTTCTAAGAATTGTCCAATCTTGGTCATAAACCTTTGGAAATCTGGAATCCATAACTCGTGACCTGAATCAGAAAACTCTACTATCTCCACATTGCTTAAATGATTCTTATATATTTCAGTAGCATCCTCTTTTAAGAGTGCCTGGTCTGTTCCACCTTTGATAACTAAAACTGGACAAGTAATTTTTTTCAACTCATCCCATAAATAAATTTCTAAGGATTCTTGTTGTATTCCTCTTACCATGTGGCGGCGTTCTTCTTTCATTAACCCTCTAGATAAAACTCCTTCTGTCCATGACTCCGGAATTGAAGGATACCTTGCTTGATAATCACATAATATTAACCCATTTATTTGTTCTGGATGTTCTGAAGCAAATTTAATTGCATAAGGAACTCCCATAGAATAAGCCATTAAACAATATTCATCAATTCCACTATTTTCTACAACGGATTTAATATCTGAAACATGCTCTTCAAAAGTATAGCCTGAAAGAGGTGCATCACTTTTCCCTCTTCCTCTTAAACTAAGAGAGATGCATCGTCTTGGAGAAAGTAAATTCATCTCATCTCTAAATTGTTCCGCAAAACCCAATGCCCCTGGAACATAAACTAAAGGGGTTAAGTCGGGAGTATAATTCATAGATTCTAAGTAGTGAATAGAAACATTATTATTTGTAGCAACACTTTCTAATAAAGCCATAATTATCCTCCACAATAGATTTTTAACTTGATTCATTAGATCTACTTTACCATAAAACCCCATTTCACTCTCACATTCTTTAAATCTATTTCCATATAAAATAAGCGTTAATCCAAAATGGCTAACGCTTCATAACACCTTGACAATATTGTTTAAAAAGGACCCTGTTGGTTTTGATTCGGAGGACTGTGTTTCTGGTAATCATCTTTAATTGTTTCTATACCTTCTTTAATGTTCTTATCCTTCATTAACTTATAGCGGTCTGTTTTCTTGTCTACTAAAATGCCAAAACCTAAAAACGCGGTGACAACAAGGATAACAATAATCCAAACCATAAAATTCCTCCATATTAAGTTTTATTATACCAACAAATGAAAATCCTTCTAAATCTTAATTTGAGACTGACGATTGCCTTTACTCATAATTACTTTCAACTAGGATCTTATTTACCGGTGTGGCAATTATTCTTGTTTTGGGGTATGAGATTTATAGAACATCACTTTTCCATACTCTGATTCGGTTTCATGAATGATTTTCTGCGTTCGGTAAACCTAACACTTCTTTAACAAATAATTAGATAACACTTTTATGTGGTACCATGTTTCCACTCCTCCGAAACCGAATTTATTGTGAACAATTAGTTTGTTTCTTTCTTTATATTTTCTTCGTAAAAATCTCTAGCTTCGCTTTCCTTATTTGTTTCATAGGCAATACCTTTTGAGTCTAGGAAAATAAAATATGGTGCTTGATTGACTTCTATCTTAGGGTAACTTTTATTAAAACTATTAAGCGTTGATTGATGAATACTGCTTGTTAAGTGATGCTCAAACCCCTCCATGAAATCAGGAACAGGGAATGATGTGGTAGTATCAGGTGAAAGGATAATAATACTGTATTTCCCTTTTTGATGAGCTAGTAAATCTCTATATGGAAATTTATCCTGGACAGTGCATGCAGAACATACAACCAAAATAATAACTAAAGCAAAGAATATAAAAAACAACCTTCTCAAATCGATTCACTCCTTTGCTGGTTAGTAGATAACTATACTATATATCCAATTGATCAATTTCTTTATACAGATCAATATGGCTTTATAATTCCGGCTATAGCTCTTTAAGGGTCAGTATCCCGCCTAAATAAAATTTTCCCAGAGACTTCCTTCTACTTCAAAACAAATAGCCATTCTCCCCTCTTAATTCATTCCAAGCTTACATTAGCTTTTGGTACTACTTTGATTCGTAAAGTTTACGTTTCCATATCTTATTTTAAAAATTACTTGTCTTTTTCTTTTAATAATTTGTCTACTTTTTCTTCGATTCTTTCTAGTCTACTATTTCTCTTTCTTGTGAAAATGAAGACTACAACAATTATAGGAATAACTAACAAAATCATAAAAGCAAACAATTGAAAGAGAATATCTCCCCCATTTATGTAGGCATGTGCTGATAAAATCATCATCAATATCTCTCCTTGAAGACACAACTCTTTATTATCCTTATTTTTTTAACTTCTAAAATTCAACTTTTCGGTTATTAAACGTCTTCTAATTAACAATTTCCTTACCAAGGTAATCATCAAATTTCCATTCGTCATTCACTTTGATTAGTTTGAAGGTCTCGATAAATGTTATTTCAGAATCAGAGCCATAAGGAGGGTAATAAATTGTAGCAGCTACTATTGTCCCGTCATCTGTTCTTCCGTTTTGTTCATCAATCTCAATTACATCAAAAGCTCTCCAATTTTTTTCAAATCCTTTTAGTATCTCTTCTCTATCCTTGTAAACAGTGACTTCGGTTCCGTTTGAATCGCTATAGGTACTTTCTTCAAATATCTTTTTCTCTTTATCACTCAACATATCATAAAAAGCATTAAAATCTTTTTTATTATAGGCTTCATAATACATCTCAACTTGCTCTTTAGCTGTAATGTTTTTCATATCTTCAATCCATAAATAACCAAATACAAATAATCCGATGATAAGGACTGTTCCTACACTCCAACGTATTACTTTGTTCATAATAAAACCCCCTGTATAATGATTTTTCTATATATTCCCCCTCTAAATAAATCAATCATATTAGCTAATATTCTTTCCATATATAAATACATACGAAAAAAAGAAAGAAAGGTTTCAACTATTCCCTTATCAATTCTTCAGCTAACCCGCTCTATACTTTAAAGGATAAGTTTATTCACTCTCTTATATTAAGTCGATTTATATTAGAATAAAAGAACAGGAGTTTAAGAAACACACCCTTTACTCTAATTGTATAATCTCAAAAATGAGGAACTAAAAAATAAAAAATCCAGACTATGTTAAGACTGAATTTTTCTCCATTCACTTCTCTACAATTAATCGACCTTTATGCTGATCGACATTCAATGTGTACTCCTCACCACTTTCCAAGTGAATCGTAACTGTTTCCCCTTGATAGCGTTCATCAATATAGACAAGAACATAACCATTTGCTTCAATAGAAACGAATCCTTCACGCTCTCCTTTTCGCAATTCCAATAAGCTATAACCTTCACTAGAATAATTAAATAACGCAATGGTAGGCATATCATCAATGGTCAATGCAAAAGCTGTTAGCTCACCTTTTATCCATTCATCATGTTTGGTTACTTCAGAGATTTCTTTATTTAAACTATAGGTTTCCCCATACATAAATTCAATTTCTCGCCACAGTTCTTGTTGATTTGGATAGTCCTGATTTGACCAAGTACCTATTTGCGTCACTTTCCCTTCCTTATCAACACGTAATGTCACACCCATCTTGGTATTTCCAATATCATTAACATCGAACCGACCGACAGTATAACCTTCTTTATAATGTTTCGGTAAAATAGTAAATTCTTTGTCTGGGTAGTATTCTCCCAAATAGGCAATAAGTCGTACGTATCGCTCCGCATGCGTGTTCACTTTTAAAGTAGGATAGTATACATAGTAGCCCACATACCCAATGACAACCACACTCGTTAATGTAATCGCCCATTTTATTCGTTTTTTAAATAGTAGCCAAATAAACATAATCACAGTCAATACAATAGCTCCTATTAGAAAGAAATATATAATTTCACTGGGGCTCATGTATTTCCCCCTCCCATTTAACCTATTAAATTAGTGAACTATATTAACTCATTATTTCTAAAAAATAGCACCAATCCTGCTTAGCTCAAGGCCTACTATTATTCAAGAATAGCACCACCCGTTCACTTGAACTGTGTTTTTGACATATTTCTTTTCAATAGATAAAAATAATAATCTAGTTAGCTAGTTATTTTGTTTCTTTAATCTATGTAATAGTTGAAACAATAAAGTAGTAATAAAAGAAAGTTGAATAAAAAGGAAGACACCAACCATAACCACGGTGTCCACTGTACCTTCAATTAGACTTAATAACAGGTTTAGACCAACATAAACTATTATCCCACCTATTATATTCAATATAAAAACAAACACCCAATTATCCAAATTCGTCACCCTCCGACGCTTTAATGATTCCGTATCCTTTGTAAATCCTTTCTCTAATTTTCCAATCTATAAGTAATTTTTGTGGTTGTTGAAGGAATATGTTTTATCGGTGAATTTATCTACAATAACTTTCAAATAACTCATTTTCTCGAGAACTAAATCTCATTTACAAAAAATTACAATACATACAAGGAATACGTATAATTAAATATCACGAATTCGATTTAGTAAACCAACAAGACCTTTGCTACCGAAAAATAATGCAAAGCCTAAGACCAATCGGAGTAGTTTCTCTAAAAAGGCAAATAATAATTCTGTCTTCATCTTATCCCCTACATAATCCATTCCTATTTCTTTAAGACTTAACCAATTTTGTGCTATTGAAAAGAACGTTGGAAGTGTGTTTACAATTAAGACGAGCCCTACAATCGAAACAGCAGCCACTTGAAACTGATGTACATTAAATAGAGGTTGGTTGCTATTCAGTTTATCCTGGTTTTCAGTATCCTTATTTTTAGGAATAAAAAAGCGACTAAATTTTTCAGCATTAAACCATAGTACGATACCCATTGCAAGCTGACCTAAGAAAGGACCTAAATGAAGTAACATATTTATAACTTTGGTTTGAACAAGTTCTTGTAGTTCCTCATAAAAAATAGGTAGCATATAAAAATTAACAATATGTGATAAATCCATAAATGATTGAATCAAGATATAAACACCAAAAATACGTAACGTTATAAAAGTAAAATCTTTCTGGCTCATATATAACCCCTCCTGTTCATCCCATAAAGAAAGTGATTTCTTATTGTAATACTTACCCTTTATTTAAATAAAGAACTATTTTTAATTTTCTTAGATTCATATATGAACATAAGCAACTAGTGAAACTAATAGTCCAAAGTATTAGAGGTTATCCTCCTTAACTCAAATCTCATTTAATAAGAATTTAAATGGTATAGCAAATACTTCTAATACCCAATCGGTGTTACAATATCTTCATAAACTAATTTTAACATAATATTCCAAAGACGTTACTTGTATTTCTCGTAATAAAAAGACGGTCAAATTACTGATCGCCTTGTTTCACTCTTTCACACGTTAATGAAATATTAAAACTGTTATTGTCCACCGATTTTAAGCCATCTTATATTTTCGTTTAGGTTAATATTGCATTTTCAGTTTTACCAAAATAATAAAGTCCTCAACATCCTTATTGGTTGCAACTGGATTAAGATGGCCAATTTGTTTACTGTATGAAAATATGAAAGTAGTTATGGGTTCTCCTATTCTTATCTCTTTTCTTTCTCTGCAGGCTCTACACCCACTTTTTGAATTTGAAGTTATATGGATTAAAACATGAGATTTTTAAGAAATAAAAAGCTGTATATCAAAGCACCACAAATTACAATAAATAATCCCACCATTACAAATCCATAGACAAAACCTTTACCCATAGAGAATAAATCTAAAAACATATTCTTAAAAATACCAAGTACCTTATTCATAATCTTCCCCCGTTAAGAATCATCGTTACCATTATTTTACCATCAAACAAAATAACATATTGAACAAACTTGCTCATTAGTACAATAACTTCAAAAAAAAGAGCACTTCTTCTTCTTGAAGAATTGCTCCCGTTTAACAATGTTCAATTGTTTTTATCTTTATCTGTTTGGTTAAACATACTGTTTTGGGGGTTCTCTTTAAAACTCCCATATACACCAAGTCCTAATCCTAACAACATAATTACCAAACCTGTTGCACTCAAGTCATTAAGTAATATAAACCCACCAAATATAGTTAGATGAATACCAAATAGTTGTGTTTGTAATGTTGTTGGCTTAATAAATCCAACTGTGCTAAAAAAGAAAAATCCAATTACAATAAAAAAAATTATGACAGCAGAGAAAATCCCTATAAATTCTGACATAAAGTACACCTCCTCAAATCTAATACACCACTACCCTTCTGCTTCTTTATTGGGATCTCCTTCAGAAGATACGCACCAGTTAGCTTGGTATAGTTTATTCAACCTTCTTTATCTTACTTGCTTTCGCTTGTCCAGGGAATGATGTATCCACTCCACCTGAAATTGTGACTGATACTTTATCGCCTTTATTAAATTCATCTGCTTTGCGGTATGATAAATAAATTAGACGTAGGGGAGCTTCTAGTGATGATAAATCCTCAATTGAAAGGTCTTTAATTTCTTTATATTCCTCAATAGAAATATTTTCAGCCAATAACACTCGGTCATTTTCAACTTTTAAGATATAACCTTGTGTTTCTATCTTTTCTCCAACAATCCCACACCCAGCAATAACCAACATAAACAGCATCATAAAAATAACTCTCTTAATCTTTTTCAAATAAATCCCCCCAGTCTCTTAATGACTTCGGCATAATGAACATTAAAACCTTTTTAAACATTCCTGCCCAATAGTGAAAGAGCTTATCTGCTTCTTACAGAAACGGGGATTTTACTTTGATAAGATTACTCACCAGGAATAACACCAATTACTCCTTCAATATACTGATCAACAAGAAACATTGGTGATGCAAGCACATCTTTATGATCTAACGAAACTAAAAATATTTCTTTACCGTCATAATTATTATAAATATATTCTTTAAATCTATCTTTTAAATTAACCTTTTCCACTGTCGCACATTCCCACTTTTCTTTATTATAATACCGCGTTTTATCTAATCCTTCAGCTTCAATATAATTCCACACAACTTCTCTAACTTTTTCATATTCAGACGAGTCTTTTTCGTTAAATAACGAATGTAACTTCTCCAAAATTTGTACATTTTCTTTATAATAGAGATCATTTATTTGTGTGGTTGAGAAAGAAAGTTTTAATTCAATCCCTTCAAAAAGCATTACATTATATAAATACCCAACCTTACCATCTTGGTTTGTGGAAGGTTCAAATACTATATCTTTAACACTATCAATCCAAGGATTAATAACAGATTTATCTGTAATCTCCTTTAATTCCCCGTTGCCGTGTCTAATCTCTATTTTTGACACTTCTAGTAGTTTGCCTGGGTATATCTGCTCTAAAGTAACAGGTTCTGGTTTAGTGCACCCTGTTAGTATCAAAATAATAAGCATCGTTGATAATAATTTTAGATATAATTTCCTCAAAAACAATACCCCCTTTTTAAAACAGACTTGTTAATTCAATAACCTCACTGCTGTTTTAATCTGATATTCCAACAGATTAATACAATTTGTAAAACAAATAAGACGAGCCACTTAATGATCGTCTTGTTAAACTCTTGCACCCGTTTTTTTAAGTACGTTCTTTCAAAAACTAAGGTCTACTTTATTTTGTCTTCCTCTTTCTTTTCCAAATAAATACTACAAGAAGAATAAATATGACAATAACGGCAATTACCATTAAATTATATTCTTTTAATTCGTTTTCAAGATTTACTATTTCAGTGGGAGCTCCCCCTTCTCCAAGGATCAATAAATCGGCATCAGCATTTTTTAGTTCAACTGTTCTATCACAAATATTCGAAGTGAGTATGTCATTTTCGTAGTTTTTAGCGTAAACCAAATATTCTTGACCTACATTAAAGTCAATACTACAGGAAGTAGGCTCATCAATTAATACAATCTGAGATGCTGAAAGACCTTTCCATGTGTTAGTTACCTCAAACAGAATTTTTCTTGAATGTTTATATTGCTTTATTTGAATTATTTTTCCTTTAAAGACAGTATTAGACGTTTCTAACTCTTCTTGAACTGTTTTTGGTTCAATACACTTACACGCATAACTAACTGATGGTTTTAATGTTACCGCACACGTAGCGGCGAGACAAAAGAGCATAGAAAAAACAAGAAATGTTTTCTTTACCACTTTACACCCCCGAATATCATTATTTACTTTCTACTTCTATAAAACCAATAGACATACTACTGTTAATCTCCTACAGTCATAAACTTAACCTACTTCTATGGTTGAACAAAAGAGCTTTCCATCAATTGAAGTAAACGCATATGTTAGTTTCATTAGTCCTTTACACTAAAGCTTTTTATTTCTTCGTTTTTATAATAAATTACAAGATTTGCATTCATTGCTTTTCCGATTAATTCATCTAATTGATCTTTATTAGGTGCTAATGTCATCTCTGGATTTTCTTCCATAGAACCAAGTATGTATTCTATTGTATAATTTCCCTCTTCATCAGGCTCCAGAACGGTAGGAGAAGATAAAAATCCGCCACCATGATTCTTCTCACTAAATAAGTTTACACCAGTCAACTCATTTGCAAATGCTTTTAGTTCTGGACTTGGTTCAATAGTTAATGCAATCGCATCAATATTACTATCACTTACTTGTGCTAATTGACTAACCTTAAATTTTTGTTTTCCATTATTTATTAATTTGAAGTTATATTGTAGTAAAACAAAACCTATGTTTTCCATCACCATACCTTCAACATTTGGCTGTTGCTCTGGATTATCACTAACTATCTTTATAGTCGAGTTAATAAGTTCTATTGATGGTTTATATTCGGTGGACTTGTTCGAACAACCTGACATTATGATAATTAACATGATGAAAATAACTTTTTTCAAATTAAAAACTCTCCTTAACTTAATCAGTTTCTAGCCGCTTCAGTCGTTAGTAAACTAACGACTGACTTCAATATTAACATAATATTACAAAATTCCGTCTTGGTTTTTCCAAAAGAAAAAGACAATCAATTTTATGAACGCCTGGTTTGACTCTCGCTCCGATAAGTGAAGAACAAGCATCATTTTTTACACTATGTTTTGAAGATGACTATCAGGGTACTTATTAGTAAGAGGACTAAACACATATTAATAAGAAAGGGAGTATAGTTAATGTGGATTATATTTAGTATTTTGTTAGTGTTGTGGCTTCTAGGATTCATATCAGGTAATGTACTTGGTGGATTTTTACATATTCTTTTAGTTATTGCAGTTGCAGTTGTGCTTATTAGAATTATTCAGGGTCGTAGACCCCTTTAGAAATTCGATAGTTAAGTATTTTTTGTAAACACCGGGACGGTTCTTGTGTTGATTCGCGAAAGAAACATGAGATCGACCCCGTGTTCTTTACTCAAACTTACTTTATATGTATTTCAATAGAAAAACCTCCTCTACCATATGAAAACTTTAGCACCCGTTATGGAATATCGGAATACTATAGTTTCATTTCGTTTTTGGGTTTCATTTTTTTCTTGTTTTTCAAGGCAATTAATACCATGATTAACCCTCCCGTAATTCCACCTGCCTTAGATATAAACTTATTAATTAATCTCCTGTTTTTATCAAAAATCATATTGGTCTTCAAAAAGTTCATAACAATAATGATTTGTGCTTTAGCCCTTGATTTTCTATAATAACTTCACCCTTATTTATTCTGTAAGGCTTGTGAAATCAGTCATGAATTACTAATCCAGAGCAGAAAAATAGGAAGCAATAGTTGTTTCAAATGCTCCCTCATTCTTATAATCCCTTCTCAACTTTTCGATTTTCATAGTCTAAATGATAAATCTGATTTCCTTTGCTATCATACCCATACACTTCAATATTCCCTATCCCTAAATCTTCGGGAACTGCTTTTGAGAAGAGGTAAAAGCCATCATACAGTTGTGTAGATTCTTCTGTTCCATCTCCCCAACTTACCACGACTTGTTTTACGTTAGGGTCATGTACTTGACCAAAAACTTCATAAAAACGTAGGTCCTTAATTGTAGACATTCCACCTTTAAAATCCATTAAGACATTTTCATCAATTTCATAACCAATACTTCCACTACCCGGAACCCAAAATAACCCTAATGGATGCCTGAAATAGACGTGATGGAAAAGATCGTAGGCATGATCAACAAAAAGTAAAGAATGTTGACCTTCTACTTTTAGTGATGCTTTTACTTCAACATCGCCTTTATATTCCATTCCCATTAAATACTCTTTCACCACAGCATCTAATGAAAAAGGATTTGTTCCATAGTGGGTAATAAAAAGAAAGACCGTTAATGCTAAAATAAGTACCCAGCGAATGATATGACCTCTGATTGGATTATTCATTTAATCCACCTCCAGAAAGATCTACTTTAAAAGAAAAAGACTCACCAAATGCATTTTTATGAATTGTAATTTGTTTTATGTCACTTGGAACGTTTTTATATTCAACATACCCTCTTGACCTTAACAAATTATTGGAGCTCCCTCCACTACCCGGTCGAAGTAACTCTCCTTGGTCTGTCGTGACCTTTACCCAATTAGGTAATTGATTAGGACCAATAAAATTTTTACTCTTCATCATGACTACTAGGTTATGACCATCGTAAATAATACCTTCAATTTCAATTTCTTGGTTAAAATATGTTTGGCTCGGCTGTTTAACTTCATAATAAATTCCTGTTTCTTTTGCATGAGCTATGGTTTTATTAAAATCAAACATATCAGAGAATGGTAATACGATTAAAATGCTAAAAAGTGTAAGTAGAATTAGCAGTCCCCATTCAATTACTTTTACGATTTGTCTCATACCTTCACCTTCTATTCTTACGTAAGTCAAATCTATTGATCTTTAACTGTTAAAAAACCCCAATTTAGTATATTGTAAGGATAATAAGTTTTATAAATGAAGTAAAGAATTTATTATTCAAAAGTAAAACAACATCTCATCTTCAATAATAAAAGGTACAAACCATCCTGATTCAACTAACCTGTTAAGTTAAAACAATATTGTCTTACTATAAGATTAACATAATACCCCAAAACTTTAACGGGAAACTTAGAAAAGAAAATAGAGGATCACTAATGATCGTCTTGTTTAACTCTCACCACCCGTTCGGTTAAGTGTAATAGTTCACAAATTTATTTTGTAGGACTTGTAACACTCTAAATAAATTCAATAATATCTTTGATTAAGTCTGACTACTTTCCATGCAGACGACGACCTTTCCCTTGGCGTTTCCTTCACCAAGATAGCGAATCGCTTCCTCCGTTTGATTCAACGAGAAACATTTACCAATAAAAGGTGCAAATTTTCCAGCAATGAAAAGTTCTTTTAAAAAGTTTTGATCCTTTTTGTTTGGTTTATGAATAAGGATTGTCATTTTCTTATCTTCCGTTTTAGAAATCATCGGGCCGAGAAGCAATAACTGCAGAATGAGAGACGTAGTGCCTCCAATCATCACATATGTTCCTTTCGGATTTAGTGCCCGTTTGTAATCGAAGATTGACCGGCTACCTACCACATCAAGAATTAAATCATAGGACTGTCCTTTTTTGGTAAAATCTTCTTCCCTATAATCAATCACATAATCAGCACCGAGAGATGTGAGTGTATCTAATTTTTTCTTACTGTCCACACAAGTGACTTTAGCGCCGTGTAATTTGGCAATTTGCAACGCAAAAGTTCCGACGCCGCCTCCGGCACCATTAATTAACACCGATTTAGCTTTGTGAATCCGTCCTTTATCGCGAAGTCCCTGAAGCGCGAGAACTCCCGCTTGCGGTATGGCAGCCGCTTCTTCAAATGTCATACTTGCCGGTTTCAACGTCAACGCTTCAGCGTTAACGCAGACATACTCCGCAAAACCGCCCCAGCCACACCATGATATATCGCCGAATACCTCATCGCCTACAGCGATATCCTCGACTTCTCTGCCGACCGCTTCGACTCTTCCTGCGATATCAGCACCGAGGATGTTGTATTTTGGTTTGAAAAGCCCTCCAATGCGATTCATAAATGGTTTCCCCCTAAGAAGGTCCCAGTCCCAAGAATTCACAGAAACAGCATGAACCTTTACCAATACTTCATTTTGTTTTAAAGCAGGTATTTCTATTTCTTTTAGATTAAGAACATTAGTCGTTCCATATTTATTGTATACCATTGCTTTCATACTGAGTTCTCCTTCACATTTGAGTTTTGATAAAATCACATTCTGTTCCTGCCTTATTGCTCATTTTAGCGAAGTTATAAGGGATATTTGTACTTAGAAGATTAACTTTAAGATTGGCATTCTAATATATGTGGAATATTATATATTTCTTCCTAATTTTGTTTATTCCTTCTTCGAGTAACCTTCTCCTCATATGCCATAAAAACAAAACGACCAGCCCTTGAACTGATCGCAATTTTTTATTGTGCATTCGCCCCCAATAGATGAATAAAGCTCTCTCTAACACTCACTCACCATATTTTAATTTGATTTTTTCTTCCTTACCATTCCATTTAACCGTTACTTCAAGAACACTATCCTTATTATTTACAGGTTTATATTCACTGTCTTTTGGAATATGAGAAGTACCTGCTGATCCACCCGAATGGGTAAAAACTTCATCAGTTTTAATCATTTCGCCTTTTAAAACTTTTATTGAGCCTTTTCCCCGACGATAAGAGTATTCAACTTCTTGACCTAAATCTGATTCATTACCAATATACCTTAACCTTAAAACTTCATTTCTTTCATACTCAATTTCATATTGATCTTTTAATTCTTTATGATTCTTATATTTAACGTTTCCATCTTGAATCAATTCCGCAGACCAATTTTGACTCTCACCTATAAAAGTCTGATGATATTCCTTCGTTGTAATACAACCAGACAATATATATAAAAATATTAAAAGTAGTGAAGTTATCTTAAATAGTTTCATTTAAAATCCCCCTCTTTAAAATCATCGTATTTAACATGAGTTACTCCATAACTGCCTACTTTAATTTTAACATGATACATCTTTATTTACCTAAATTTTCTGAACTATCAAACAAACGAAAAGATCGTCTAACGACGACCTACTTGTTACACTAACCTATGCTGCTCTTAAGCACACAATAGGAGCTGTCGCATAGACAACTCCTTGTTCAACTCTTGCACCCTTTACTTTAAGTACAATCGTTCACAAAATAAACGTTTAATCAAAATACTGTTCTATATTGGATGAGTCAAATACACTTATTATTTGGTAACCTGTTGAATTATTTTTATTGTAATCAAATATCAATAAATACTTATCATCGTAAACCGTCATTCCTAACTTCCTTACATTATTTGATCTTAGAGTTATCCAGTAGGATTCATTAAAATCAATTGAACCCATTTCATCTTCCATTAACTCCGCCTCTGAGAAGTGTTTGAGTAATTCCTTAATATCATTACCATTTTCAATAACTACTTCCTTATCATCAGAAGACCTAATAATATCAATAGACGTTATCTCTGCTGTATGTACAAATTCATTAAAAGTCGTGCTACTTTTTGATTTTAGTAAATAAAAAGCTCCAATAATTACAATGATAGAGGTGATGGTGATTCCTACAATTCTTTTCAAAAACTACTCCCCCTTATTATTTATAGTTACGAATTCAGATAAAAAATGGTTCACTAACTTGCTTCTTTACTTCTAACGCAAAATTGTGCAAAATGAATAGTATTCTTACACTCTATACGCCAATAGTGAAAGAGCGTATCTGGTTCTTCCAGATACGCCACTCGTGAATTAAATAGCATATAGGCTTAGAACGAAGTGAATAACCTCGGAAAAACAAATATTAAAAATAGACCACCAAAAGTAAATAAAATGTACTTCTTTCTATCAGTTCTTTCTTTTAATTCCCATATCCCAAGTGTTACTAAATATAGTCCAGTCATTAGTGATAATAAAAAAATAAGTGCCATAAAACATTCTCCTTTCCCTTAAATGTTACCATAGAAATGTTAACCCTTTTCAACTCTTCTGCTTTATACTTCAATTTGAACAGTTCGTTCTCCTTATTTCCAAAATAAAAGAGACCCGAAGTAGCTGATCTCATTTCGCTTATTAAAAGAAGTGCTCCCGTTGAACAAAAAGTTTTGGATTTATTCATATAAATATTGAATCAACTACCTTATACACTTTACCATGTGCATAAATAAATTCGTTTATATCTTCACCTTTTATGGAATAAACACTTGTTCCTTTACTAACAAATGTTGCCTCACCGTCTTTTAACTGATACTCAGGATTATCGACTTCCTCACTTCTGGTAACAGAGAAAGTAATTTCACCTAATTTTTTTTCAATATCACTTTCAGTAATTATGGCTGTTTTCTCCTCATTTAAGTAATATTTGTTGCCGTTCCAAGCAATAGCATCAACCCACTCCACTTCCACATACATCTCTTCGATTTCATTTTCACTTTCAACGGATTCCTTTTCACTTTCAACGGAACACCCAGCTAGAAGAAAAACACTAATAGAAAATAATGCGAATAGTATTTTACTCAAAGTCCCTCATCCTTTTTTAAATTGACATTTGTAATGTAAATGTTGTTGTGTTAACTTCTCTGCCCTTTACTTCAACAAAAAAAAGCCAATCTCCTTCTTGAAGATTAGCCCCCGTTAGCTTCACAACGAAGTTATATTTTGTTCATGAAGTTCGGTATAAAATAAATGCAGGAAATAATTAACACGACCGATGAGATTCCAACCCAAAGATAGTTCTTTGTGCGAATTGAATATATCAGTTGTACAAGGAAGAATGTAAACGGGAACATCAAAACTAGAAATAAATGTGCCCAAATAGATTTTGTGAAAATAAAGATGAACAACGCAATGAAGGCAAAAACAAAATACAGTGGTTTATATTTGTTCATAATTGGACTATCACCCCTTATTAACAATTTTACCATAAGAGACAATACCCTTTTTGAAGATTACTGCTCCGTTAATTTAAGTGAAACTCTTCACATAATCCCCTAAATCAACAAAATTAGTTTTAATACAAGGTAAAGAATTAGTGTGCTCCTTAACAGTTTGGGTATAGTTGATTTTCTAAATCATGTAAGCTTTTTAATATGTTTTTTAAACCTCCTTTAAACGATTACAGAATAACTTATTACTTTTTTACATAACATAATGCTGCTTTAGGAGGTGATTATAAAATGGCTAATCGAGATAATAATCGAAATGTTTCAGAAAACATTAAAGATACAGCTGGGGCTGCATTCCATTCTATTCATCGAGGATTAGAAGTCACGGAGAATGCTGCAATGAATGCTGTAGACGAAACGGCTGAAGCTATTTCCAATTTAACAGATGATGATAGCAATCGAAATGACTAGATAAACACCAATTTAAATATAACTAAACAAATAAAAGACCTAACATATTGTGATATGACTAATATGTTAGGCCTTTTATTTTGGTTTTCAATATTAGCAGAGGATACAGTTTGCTTTAACAGCAGTCAGCTTCGTTTCCTAATAAAACAAGTCCATTTGATTCTTGATCAAATTCTAAAACTAGATTATCCGTATAAGATTCAATGTTAGGATCAATCGCTACCAAAATTTCATTTATAGTAATAACCTTATCATTTTCACCTGGCTCATCCAGAGCCAGTCCCACTTGTGGCTTTCCTCAGCCAAAGCCTGCAAAATAGACTCGTAAGTTTTTGGCGTCGTGTTGTTTTAGCATGTTCTTTAATAACTCACGAGCCTGATCTGTTATTTTCATATCTTTCTCCTTCTTTTAGTTATTTACTAATTTATTTAACCCCATTTTCCCTTTTAATTACTAGGAAATAATCGTTGTAATGCTTGTTTCAACTCAGGCTTTACATTTACTTTTGGACGGATTGATTTAGCGATTTCTTCTGCCTCGTCTATTGTGTGTGCTTTACCTAATGTCATTAATGTCCCAACTGCTACTGTACCTGCTCGGCCGCTTCCTCCACCGCAATGAAAATAGACCTTTTTCCCTTCATTATAAGCGTTTACCACATGTTCAATCGATTTTTTAATTGATTCGTCTTGATGTTCGGCATCGTCTACAATTGGACTATGGATGCGGTCGTACCCTGATTGGTTCTCATGTGACTCTGCGCGCAAGTCAAATATAACATCAGCTTTTTCATTGACCATCATGTCTTTAACATCATCTGCTCCACCAAAATAAATTCGGTCCTTAATTAATTCGTGATAGTTCTTTGTAGTCATAGTTTTTCATTCCACCTTCCTAACGATTTACTCCTGCATCTCAATCGATTAAGAATTGAGGTAGCTTTTTATCTGTTCAAACCCAGCACCTTCATGACTGATTAAAGGAACAATTGCACAATCCTTGGAATATTCTTTTGTTACCTTTTCAATCCAATCTACTTCAGCCTGTGCTCTACCTTTTAACACGGGGTCATCTGTTTCTGTCGCGTAAAGACTTTGGTTGATTACCCACCATTTAGGAACAATTTCTGCACGCTTTAAATCTTCCTGTAAACGACTAGCTTCTAAAACAGGTGTTGCTTCTGCTAGCGTTACAATAACTACGCTCGTTTCCTTTGGATCTCTTAATCGAGGTAGCAATGTTTTTACACTCTCTGGAATCTCACCGGTAGACCGGGCCAATTCTCTATGATAAGACTGCGCTGCATCTAACAGGAGTAATGTATGTCCGGTAGGTGCAGTATCAATTACAACGATTTCATCTTCTGACTTTGCAACAACCTCTGCAAAAGCACGAAAAACTGCAATTTCCTCAGTACAAGGTGAGTTTAAATCTTCTTGAATATAAGCTATTGCATCCTCATCAAGTTCATTACTTACTTTAGATAATACTTCTTTTTTGTATGTCTCAACTTCTTTTTTCGGATCAATACGACTGATGGTTAAATTATTAGTCAGTTTATTGTCTTTAAAAACAAATTCTAGATGGGCTGCTGGGTCAGTTGTAGTTAAGTGGACTTTATGGCCTTTTTCCACTAATCCTACTGCAAGAGCTGAAGCCATTGTCGTCTTTCCGACTCCCCCCTTACCCATCGTAAAAATAACTCTCGTTTCGTTATCAGAAAAGTCGTTAATCACACTATTTAAACCAGGTAAACTAATTGTTTGTCTCTCTACCTCTACTTGAGTATTTGGCAATGAATGATATTTTAAAAAATTACGTAGGTTCTCAACACCCGTTAAAGAATACGAAACAAATGGCAACGAGTAGGTGGAGACTTGTTGTAAATCACTTGGCATATGCTTTACTGCATTCTGTTGACGTTTATAAAACGCTGACGAAACGTTATCATCTGGTAAATAGGACTTCATTAATCCATTGATAATTAATGATTGGTTTACAATTCCAATTTCTTTTAATTCTCTAGATGCACGACTCGCTTCAAGTAACGATGATTCATCTGGTCTTGCAACTAGGAATAATGTGGTTCTTGCCGAGTCCGAGAGAGCTTCCATTGTAAATGAATAAATCTCTTTTTTTTCAGACAACCCAGAAAGTGGACCAAGGCAAGAGGCTCCATGTGTACTCTCATCTAAAAATCCACTCCAAGCGGTAGGTAACTGTAATAATCGTAGGGTATGCCCTGTAGGAGCCGTATCAAAGATGATATGCTCATATGCATTTACAACTGAAGAATCAGCCAACAAGTTTGTAAATTCATCAAATGCTGCAATTTCTACCGTACATGCCCCTGACAATTGTTCTTCCATTGTCGCTACAACTCCATCTGGGAGCTTTCCACGATATGGTCCAATAACGCGCTCTCGGTTTGCTCTTGCTGCTTCTTCTGGGTCTAGATTACAAGCATATAAATTCGGTACATTCGGAATGGCCATTGGTGTATTCGTTAACCCAACTTCTAACACGTCCTGTAAATTCGAGGCAGGATCTGTACTAACAAGCAACACTTTTTTTCCTTCATCAGCTAAAGATACAGCTGTCGCACAAGCCGTTGAAGTTTTTCCAACCCCACCTTTTCCTGTAAAAAATAAAAATTTTGTTTTATTCACTTTCTCTAAATTGAAAGATTGGAACATGATTCTCACTTCTTTCTATTTCGATGGGCTAAGGTCAATTGTAAGACCAGACTTAGGCTTTGCCTTCAGTTCATCAGTATTTACACCAAACCACTCAGCAAACTCTTCATTCGTAGGGTAATTACCAATTTTAACGACCTTACCGTCAAAAAGGGTTAATGGAAGTGAATCTGAACCCTTTTCATAAAGGACCTTATTAACTTCATTATTTTCAACAAACATACCTGGTTCAGTTCCTAAATTATATCGTTTGATATCAAACTCTTTTTTTTCTAATAAAAAGATAGCGGTTGCCACTCTAGTTAATTCAGGGTCTACACTGGGACCACAGACACCAGTTGGACAACATAATGCTGGGTCGAAGATTTCAACTTTAACCAATTGATTAACCTCCCTCCTAAAGATATCAATATAAGCTTAACTCTATATAGGTATCAAAGTTTAAGCCAAGAGTAATTTAACTCTTGGCTACTTCATTATTTCTTACTCGCCAGTTTCACCAAAACGTTTAATACGATCGCCGATTTCATCACGAACTCGCTCAAAAAATGCCCACTTTTCTTCATCTGTTCCTTCTGCTTTCGCAGGATCATCAAAACCCCAATGCACACGTTTTACATGTGGCGGAGTAACTGGACAGTGGTCTGCTGCATGTCCACATAAAGTAACAACCAAGTCAGCTTTATTTAAAATTTCAGGGTCAATCGTATCTGATGTTTGGTTTGAAATATCAATTCCTGCCTCATTCATTGCTTTTACGGCATTTGGATTCAATCCATGTGCCTCAAGACCTGCACTTTTCACTTCCCACTCGTTACCTAAGTGCCTTTTTGCCCATCCTTCAGCCATTTGGCTTCTGCAAGAATTTCCTGTACATAGAAAGTAGATTGTTTTTTTAGACATGGTTAAGTTCTCCTTTATCGTTTAGTGAATGATTAGCAACCAAATATATAGACCAACTAGTGTGATAAACAAAGTTGGGATGGTTAGAATAATTCCTACTTTGAAATAGGTACCCCATGATATCTTTACACCTTTTAGAGATAAGACATGTAACCAGAGTAATGTTGCAAGTGAACCAATTGGCGTTATCTTTGGTCCTAAATCAGAACCAATGACATTTGCATAGATAAGTGCCTCTCGAACAACACCACTTGTATTTGTATCTGCAATGGCTAACGCATCGATCATTACGGTTGGCATATTATTCATTACAGATGATAGGATTGCTGCAATAAAGCCCATACCAATTGTGGCAGCAAATAATCCTTGATCGGCTGTTGCTTGGATTAAGTCTGATAACACATTCGTTAACCCAGCATTCCTTAATCCATAAACGACAACATACATACCAATCGAGAAAAATACAATCGCCCAAGGGGCTCCTTTAATAACGGTTTGTGTATTAACTGCAGCACTTTTTCTTGCCATCATCAAAAAGAAAATAGCAACAATACCAGCAACAAAGGATACCGGCACTCCAATAAATTCACTTGCAAAATAGCCAACAAGTAAAATACCTAGAATATACCAAGAAAGTCGGAACATCTTTTCGTCACGAATGGCCTCTACCGGTTTCTTTAGATCTGAGAGATCATATTGTTTTGGAAGGTTCTTTCGAAAATATAAATATAAAACTAAAATACTAGCTCCTAATGAAAAGAAGTTAGGAATGATCATTCTTGAAGCAAATTCAACAAATCCGATTCCAAAAAAGTCAGCTGAAACAATATTAACAAGATTGCTTACTACTAACGGTAAAGATGTTGTATCTGCTATAAATCCACTAGCGATAATAAATGGAAATACCATTTTCTCTTCAAACTTTAAATTTCTGACCATCGCTAATACAATCGGAGTCAGAATTAGAGCTGCACCATCATTTGCGAAAAATGCCGCCACAAGTGAACCTAAAATGGCTACGTACACAAACATACGAACACCATTCCCTTTTGCCGCTCTAGCCATATGAAGAGCCGACCACTCAAAGAACCCAATTTCATCAAGAATAAGCGATATAATAATAATTGCAATAAATGCTAAAGTTGCGTTCCAGACGATGGATGTTACGTCAATAACATCTTTAAAATCAACGACTCCCACAAGTAAAGCGAGAATAGCTCCTCCACATGCAGACCATCCGATTGATAAACCTTTTGGTTGCCATATAACTAACACAAGCGTTGCTAAAAAAATCAATGATGCTACTATTACTGATGTCACTTCATATCCCCCTTATTAATCACACGAGATGCGTAATCCCTGTTCGGCTAACTCCTCCAGCTTATAATCCTGATTCGGAAGATGGTCTAGCAAATTTTGAACAAACGGATATAACTCACTTTCTTTATTTAAAGAATAGATAATCCATTGTCCTCTTCTCGTTTCACGTACAATTCCCGCATCCTTTAATTTACGTACATGTTGACTGATAGCCGGCTGGCTTGCTTTAAAGATTGCAACAAATTCGCAGACACAACAATCATGTGAGTCCAAAATTTTCACCATCGTTAAACGAGTTTTATCACCTAGTAATTTTAAAATTGTTGCAGCCTTTTCTACTTCAAGTGTTGAATCCTGCACTATAAACACCTCCTCTAACGACAATAATATCAATACATAACAATTTACTTATATAATAATTCACTTATATATTCATTTCAATCTTTTTCTTGTAAATTTTAAGTAAAGATTTTAATAAGTTCCTATTTAGTGTGTGCTAAAAATAAAAAAAGCATTACTGTTCACCAGTAACGCAAAAGAGAAAAAATTAATCGACTCTAAATAACCCTCTTGTATCTACCTTTTGTTGGTTTATATAGTAAAAATCATTTGATTGAGAATCATAGATATAATCTTCTTTCCATTCCTCAGCATTCTTTACAATTTCCCTCATTGCTGAAATAAAGCTATAGATCTCTTCATTTGTCATTGTAGGATGAATTGAGAACCTTATCCACCCAGGCTTTGTTGAGTGGTCACCGGTATCTACAAGGTCTGTAATCTTTTTTGACTCTTCCTTAGTAATCGAGAATAAATAGTGTCCATACGTTCCAGCACAAGAACAACCACCTCTTACCTGAAAACCATATCTGTCATTAAGGATTTTAACAACCAAGTTATAGTGCAGATTTTCAACACAGAAAGAAACTATACCTAACCGTTCCGTTTTATTAGACTCCAAAACGTGAATACCATGTATTCGATGTAATTCTTTAAGGAGTAGAGAAACGAGTTCGTGCTCCCGCTTCAGTATTTTCTCTTCACCCATTTGTTCTTTTAACCTAATACATAAAGCAACCCTAATTGCTTGAAGAATACCTGGTGTTCCACCATCCTCACGTTTTTCGATATCAGTGAAATATTGCTTCATCCCCCAAGGATTCGTCCATGAAACTGTACCCCCACCAGGATGGTCTGGTACGTTAGTAGAGTACAATTTTGAGTTAAAAACAACTACACCACTAGACCCAGGACCACCTAAGAATTTATGTGGCGAAAAGAATATTGCATCTAGTGATTCAAGCTCGTTCTCAGGATGCATATTTATTTTCACATAAGGTGCTGAAGCTGCAAAATCAACGAAACAATATCCTCCATGCTGATGCATTACCTTAGCTAGTTCATGGTAAGGTGTTTCAATTCCTGTAACATTTGAGCAAGCAGAAAATGAGCCAATTTTTAAATTACGATTTTTATATTTAATTAGGAGTTCCTTCAATTTTTCTGGACAAACATTTCCCTCTGAGTCTGGCTCAACAATGCAGACTTCTCCAATTGTCTCTAACCAAGATGTGTGGTTAGAATGATGTTCCATGTGTGAAACAAAAATAATGGGTTTATCCTGTTCATCTATTCTTAGTTTATCTTGTAATTGCTCTGGAATCTTTAATCCTATTATTCTTTGAAGTTTATTAATGGCAGCCGTCATACCAGCCCCTGCGAAGATGATACAATCATCATGATTTGCATTTACATGTGCTTTGATGACTCTTTTTGCTTCCTCATAAGCCTCTGTCATAAAAGCTCCTGTCATATTCGAATCGGTATGTGTATTGGCCATATACGGACCAAATTCGTTACAAATTTTATCTTCAATAGGTTTATATAATCGTCCACTTGCCATCCAATCGGCATAAATAATTTTTTTCTTACCATAAGGAGAGAAAAACTCCTGATTGTTTCCAATAATCCCACTACGAAATTGTTGAAAATACGTCTCCAGCTCCCCATACATTTCATAATTATTACTCCCTATCCTGGCCTTTAGCATTTTTGATGTCACCTCTAAAAAGAGTTTCTTTCTTCTGTAATATATGTGGAAAAAGGCTAATGTTGATGGGAACTATTATCCAAAGATGTTTAAGAATGTATAGTTCTGGTGGATTCAGGTTAATGATAGTAGAAGTGTTAGGAATTTGATAAATTGAAGGTGTGTTATGAAGGAATTTAAAATTGGAAATGCAAAAATCATGTTTGTTTCAAATCTACCTGGTTTTACAGACAAAAAAGGTGAACCAACTGTTCTTGAATTTGAACGAGCAGTCCAGGATTGTTATGACAGGTATAAAAATTGGGAGCATAAGTAATGCTCCCGAATGACATTATAATTTTATCCCTCTGACCCTATACCTCTTTTATTTACAAGTTCACTATCAGAAAAATAGTTCACTACTTTACCTTTCTTTATTGCATAGTCAATCTCACTTCTTGTACTTTCTCCGATATATCCATCAACATCAATCACAAAAATTTCATCTGACATGTCAATCTTTTTCAAATGAATTTCCCCAAACAGTTCCGCCTGTTCAGGCGTTATTTCAACACCCTCACTCTTCTCAAAGAAACCTAAACTAATTACGATATTCCCTTTTAGAGTGAGATAAGCATTTGCTTTTTCAAACTGGTCTTTAAATCTAGTAGATCCACATAAAGTGATTGTTTTCATTCTATCTCCTATTGTTCCCCTAATTTTATCCCAGGATGTTCCCCAAAAAGCTCTTTAATTTTTCTACTAATTATATCAGCTAGAAGCTCATAGCCTTTTTCTCCAAAGTGCAACCCATCATCAAGCTCACCTTTTAAAATTTCTTTATATTCAACCATTGAAATCATAGTATTAAATAAATCAATATAATGGCTACCTGTTTGATTTGCAACTTGCTGTACTACATTTGCATATGTACTTAAAACCTTATTCGATCTTGCAGATTGCTTACTTTCGTCGACTGGGGCTGGTGAAATTAAAATGGTTTTTTCAGCGCCTATTAAATTTACAATTTCGGTCATGTTTTGTTTATAGGTTTCTAGACTAACTGTTTTATGAAAAGCAGCATCATTTGCCCCAAAAAGCACGGCTACTAGGTCGGGTTGATAACTAAGTACATCCTTCTCAATTCGACGTAGTGCATCACAGGAGTTATCACCAGGTACACCAGCATTAATAATCTCCATTTTTAGTTGAGTAGATAGCTTTAAAGTAAGCATCGAGTCACTAGACCCTTCCTTTCTAGCAGTTATACTATCACCAAAGCAAACCAATCTATACATGTTTTTAGCTCCTATCAGTAGTCTTCTATCTTATTAGATACTTAAATCCTATCACAGAAACATTCTTTTTTTACAAAAATAACCTATTAAAAATACGAGCATTCCAATCAGAATTGAATTAGTACAATAATTTCGAGTTGTATCATTTTCAAGGCTTTTTAACACATCTATTCCTATTCCAAACTAGAAATCTACTCTAAACATGATATAATTGGAAAATAAAGATAAAAACCTATCGTTTGAGAGGAGTTTTACTGTTGAGTTATCCAAATACAGGAGAAACCATTGATTTATTAAAAAGCTTAGTGTCTATTCCAAGTCCATCTGGAAATACAAATGAAGTAATTACATATGTTGAAAATTTTTTATCTGAGTTTAACGTTGAGACAAAGAGAAACCGAAAAGGTGGATTAATTGCTACTCTACCAGGGAAAGATGACAGCCAACACCGTATGTTGACTGCACACGTAGATACTCTGGGTGCAATTGTGAAAGAGATAAAGCCGAGTGGTAGATTAAAGTTAGATTTAATCGGTGGATTTAAATATAACTCCATTGAGGGTGAATATTGCCAAATCGAAACATCTTCAGGTAAAAAATTTACTGGTACGATTCTTATGCATCAAACTTCAGTTCATGTTTACAAAGATGCTGGAAAAGCAGAACGTAACCAAGATAACATGGAAGTTCGAATCGATGAAGTTGTTAAAACTGCAGATGAAGTGCGTGCTTTAGGTATAGAGGTTGGGGACTTTGTATCGTTTGACCCAAGAGTTCAAACAACTCCTAACGGCTTTATAAAATCTCGTCATTTAGATGACAAAGCAAGCGTTGCGATCTTACTTCAATTAATCAAACAACTTAAACAAGACAAAATAGAACTACCGTATACAACTCATTTCTTAATTTCAAATAATGAAGAAATCGGATATGGAGGTAACTCAAATATTACTCCTGAAACGGTTGAATATTTAGCTGTTGATATGGGTGCAATGGGTGATGGTCAGTCAACTGACGAATATACAGTATCCATTTGTGTTAAAGATGCGAGTGGCCCTTATCATTATGAGTTCAGAAAAAAACTTGTTCAATTAGCAGAGGAAAACAAGATTGGTTACAAACTTGATATTTATCCTTACTACGGTTCAGATGCATCTGCAGCCATTCGCTCAGGACATGACATCGTTCACGGACTAATTGGACCAGGAATTGATTCATCACATGCCTTTGAACGTACACATGAATCTTCTATAGAAAATACGGCAAAACTACTTTTCCACTACGTACAATCAGAAATGGTATTGTAGATTAAATTAAAGACCAAATCCGAACTGGATTTGGTCTTTTGTGTGAACTCTTCTTACGTATCATTGATTAGTCAATCTGTCTTGAATAAAATTCTAGTTGATACTGTTGTGTAAACCCTGCTTTTTTATATAAAGCAATCGCTCCAGAGTTATTTGAATCAACACAAAGTGAAATCACTTCAATTGTAGAAAATTCAAATAGCCACTCAAGCACATCTTCTAATAATTGAAGACCAATCCCCTGGCCTTGATAAGCTTTGTCAACCGCAATAAACTCAATGCTCGCATCTTCAAATTCCGGCTGAGTTTCCACGTATACATATCCCTTTAGTTCCCTATCCTTTGAGATAAATACCTTATTAACTTCTGAGAGTCTTTCAATAATATCTCTACCACTATAATATGTATTAGGAAATGCCTTATCATGGAGTGCCATAAAACAGTTTATGTCTTCCTGGCTTAATTCAACCCTCACTCGCTCACTACGCTTTACAAAGTTGTTCTTATTACAGAATAAGATTGTTTGACTACTTTTCTTTTCAAAAGAGAGCTGATTTGCTAGATTAATCACGTTTTTATTTTTTCGATTAGGGAATAAGTGAATGATGGTTACATTAGCTGGGAGAATTTTCATCAGCTTTTCCCATAATTCATATAATAAATGCTCATTTGAAGAGTGAATAAAGGGTCCCCAGATTTCTGCTGATTTGCTATCAAGATCTATATCAAAACCTACGACACTAATCATCTCTTCTTCATCATCAAGTGCGATGATGAAACTATCAACAAATGGTACATCGCTGAAATCCTGTCTTAACGAATGTGCAATTTCTTCTATTTCATTCCCACAATAGCCAATATGCGATTCTTCTATCTTATTGAAAGTAGCAATAAAATTTGCTACCCGCATTAGTTCATCATTGTGTACTTTTCTAAAATATGCGATTATATTTCCCTCGTTTCAATCAATCATTTCTAATTTTCTCTCAAAAATAATCTCATATTCCCTAGGCTTTCCATGACTGTTATAATTCGTTGGCAAAACTTGTACAAGTCTCCACCCATCCTTTGCATGCTCCATGATGGTTTCTCTATGGCTTGCCTCAGTAAAAAAGCCACCTAGTGTTGTCTCAACAAACTTATATTCGTACATTGTTAACCTACCTCCTCTATTTTTATATTCTCGATTAACAAAAAATTCCCTTTTAATAATTGGAAAAAAGAAGGTGTTTTTTTAAAAAATATCGAATCATTGATAAGCATTAAACTTCATAGATTTAGAGAGGTAACATAAGAATGATAAAGTTAAAAGAGATAACTAAAGAGAATTGGTTTGAGATTATTCAACTGAGTAGTGCTGAGGACCAAAAGAATAAAATCTTTGAAAGAGATATTGCTTCTAATTGCTTATCTCTTACACAAGCAAGTATCGAAGGAACATGGACGGTTAAGGCCATTTTTGATGAGGAAACACCAGTAGGATTTACGATGTATGGATTCTCTGAAGAGCTATCTGGGTATGAGATTTGCAGAATTATGATAGACTACAGACACCAGGGCAAGGGTTTTGGGAAGCAAGCAATTAAACTTGTTATCGAGAGTATGATAGTGAAGTTTGACTGTGATGAGATTCTTCTAACTTTCCATCCAGAAAATGAAAAGGCTAAAAAACTATATGAATCTATAGGCTTTAAAGATACCGGAAAAGTGATTACTCAATTTGTTGATGAGCTGATCTATTCCTATAAAGTTAACGAGAATACTTTGAAATAGACAATTCTTTAATTATTTTGGGCATTTTGTTCTACATAAAATCCCCTTTGTTCTTATTTAAGTATTTGCCGTCGGTTTGCAAGTATTTTAGATGGTTTCGCAAGTATTGGATAAAAACTTGCAAGTATTTCAATTTATATCGCAAGTATTTTATTGTTTTTTGCAAGTATTGTAAAATATTAGGACATAAACACCTGCGTAAATACACTGAACTAAAGGCGGTGACTCAAAAATAACAAAAAAAGCGATACACAGTACACTCTTACTCATCTTTTTCCTTATTATTTCCTTTATTGTTTATTCCGGTTATAGCATCTGGTCTTTTAGTAAAGTAAACGAGCTAAAAAAGTCTGATGCTGCGATCGTTTTGGGTGCTGCGGTATGGAATGGCGAGCCCTCACCAGTCTTTCAAGAACGAATCAACCATGGAATATGGCTTTATAAGAATGGATATGTTACTAAACTTATTTTTACTGGCGGAAAGTCTGGAGAAGATTCTTATGCCGAGTCTGAAGTGGCACGAGACTATGCCATTTCAATGAAAGTGCCCGTAGAAGATATTTTAATAGAAACAGAGTCAAACATAACTGAAGAAAATCTATATTATGCTAAAGTGATTGCATCAAAGAATAGTATAGAAACATTTATCATTGTAAGTGACCCATTACACATGAAGCGTGCTATGTTAATAGCGGATACTATAGGGTTAGAATCATATGCTTCACCAACTCCTACAACCCTTTACCGATCTTTGGAAAGCAAAGTACCTTTTTTCTTTCGTGAACTATTTTTCTACATAGGCTACCTTTTTACCTTGCCATTTCGCATGTTATAAAATATCTTCCATAAAAATTACAAATTGTCTTTTAGGGCGTGAAAAACAACGAATCAATACACAAATAAAAAGAAAGGAGCAGGGATTACTTATTCCCGCTCCTTTCCCTGTTTAATTAGAGTTACCCGTGTTTGAGAATGATAACTAAACTGTATAGCGAGTATTCCAGCTTTTAGGAAACTGAATTTGATTAGCATAAGCATAGCGTATTAACTGCCCGTGATGTTGAACTTCATGTTCTAAAAGATCAATTAGTACATTATTATTAGTTTCACCTAAGCTATTATCTTCTAAAAACCCCTCTATGTTTGTATGAGTTTCTCCCAATTTGTTAATTATTAGAGCTTTATCAATACTGTTAATTAGACTACAACTAAATCCAGCCCATTGACCTATTTTTAAAGCGTTTAAATAGCTTTCTCTTGCTCCAATAATACAATATGCTTGTTCTCCAATTGTATTTGAGGGTACGTCCGAAATTCTTAATCTTAAACAACCTTCATCTATATGATTATAAAAGTCATCTGTTAAGTTCAATGCTTGTAAAACCCGTTGTATTAGTATTTCCATTCATAATTCCTCCATCATTCACCTTCTTGTGTGATCCTGTTCCGACAGTCAAAAACTATCATCTATCATTCTGTCTTCATTTTTCAATTCTGATTATGTTTATAATGTAAAATAACTTATTAATCTATCAATAGAATTAACCTCGGCATATGGTTTTATTTCGGTGTCATTTTTAATCCTATTAGGATTAAACCATATACCCTTCATATTTGCATTTTGACAACCACCAATATCCTTTTCCAAGTCATCTCCAACAAATAATGCGTCTTCGGGTTGCACATTTAGCTTATTTAATGCTAATTCAAAAATGCGTTTGTCTGGTTTACTAAATCCAACTTCTTCAGAAATAATGACTGTTTCAAAGCAACTATGTAAATTTGTGTTACTAATTTTAGCTTTTTGTCTCCGAGTTGAGCCGTTTGTGATGATTGCAACTTTAACATGCATCTTTATCGTATTTACGATATTTATAGTATTTTGGTCTATAGAAAAACATAGAGGAAAATGATCATTCCAAAAATCTTGAATGTTTTCTCGTGGAATTCTATATTTTGGTGGATACTCATCGAAAAATGCTTCCAACACTTTTTCTTTATCATTAGAACCGTAGCTTCTATTATCAAAAGTTTTGAATTTCTGCATCATTTCATTTTTAAATGAAGGATTAACGGCTCCATAGCACCTTTCTAAAACAATCAAAAACAAGTTGTCTACTGCCTTGTCCCTATCAAGTAGGGTGTCATCCAAGTCAAATAGCATTGCTTTATAACCCCTCAAAACTTCACAGCCTTTCACATACAAATGCACCTTCAAAGTAATTTGTACAGTAGTATATTTATCTTCTAGTTTAGCAAATGCCTTCACAAGTTGAGAATAATTTTTGTTAAATATATCTAATCCAACTCAAAAAAGGAGCACATGCGATTTAGCATTAAATTTTACCAATAAGATGCTATCTCCTTAAATAAGCACTCGCGATAGTAAAATAAACGGAGAATTTCCGGTTATTTTCAGAACGGAGCACTTTTGAGGCTAAATAAGGGGAGGATTTCCGGTTATGCCAAGCAAAATTCCCTATTTTTATGTTTTTCGAGTCAATAGGAGGAATCTCTCCGTTTATTTAAGCTATTTGAACTGGTATTTTCGTTTTAAGCGGAATTATTCCGTCTATTTATCAAAACAAGCGCTCATCTGATCCCCCAACAAATACTATTAAGAAACGAAAAAGCATGATGATTTGCTAATCACCATGCTGCGTTATTAACTCCAAAAGAGAACCCGTTACCCAATAATTAGTAACTATTTATTTCGTCTCAAACGTTGCAGATCCAACACCTAAATCTGTTTTTATCGTGATAATAACATCTGCATTCTCATAGGCTTCGTTTACATAAACTCCATTTCCTTCTGAAATCAAGCCCTTAAAATTCGTTTCACCTATTCCTTTTGAAGCGACAATTTTAACACCTACATCTTTTGGTAGCAGCACTTTTGCACTTCCTCCCCCCATGTTAAGGTCTACGTCAAAGCTTTCATTCCATCTCCACTTAAATCAATTGTGATATCACCAACACCAGCATCCACCTGAAGATCCTTTAGTTGCAGTCCCTGTAAATCTAGTACTGTCTCTGAAGCTCCAGTATTGACTCGCAGGTTCATTGGAATTTGATCTGTTAATTTAATATCCCATTCATTCTTAAGACTACCCTTTGTAATATTTCCAAATTTCTTTTCTGGTTGATCAATCGAAATGTGCCCTACGTCTCTTTTTAACTTATAGGATACTTCCGGGTTAAGTTTTTTGTCACTGATAAAAACAACACCTTCAACCCATTCCTCTGTTCCTTCAGACACTTCCATTTTTCCTGCACCTAAATTTAACTCGACTTCCAACTCTTTTGCTTTATCTTTTTCAATCGTGAACCCATCTTCTGTTGAACTCAAGTTTGTTACTGTAAATACATTACACGCTGTTAAAAAGCTAAGTGCTCCTGTTACCATTAATAGTGCTGCCATTTTTTTCATTTTATAAGTTCCTCCTTAATTTCTATCTGAGTCAATCATAAGGTAAAATATGGTTTGATTATACTGTCTAGAGAAATATATTTACCTAAGACCTCAGGCTTATTTCCTATAATTGGAAGTGAAATCTTGCTTGTATAAATTCTACACACGTGTTATATTAATCTAGCGATGAGCTGAATTGTGTAAGTCGAAGGACATGCCTTTTGGCACGAACGATGTGGCGTTCGGTCCCTCGCCTCAATACGCAGGAGACGTCTGTTTCTAACAGACGTCTTTTTTATGTTCTCCTAGTCCCAATTCCCCCATATCCCTTTCAATCTACTTTTATCCATGTTACCGTTAATAGTAAGGTGGTGGTATAGATGAATCATCCAGAATTACAATCTCTTTTTAAAACGTTATATCCCTTCAATTTATTGACCGAATATGAGCTGGATAAACTAATCAATCAATCTTCTAAAAAGACATTTTCAAAAAATGAGTACCTTTTTCATGAGGATGAAAAGGTGGAAGATCTAGACCTCTATTTTTTAGTGAGCGGTCTTGCAAAAAACATTCTTCATCGTCCTTCCGGTGACCAAGTTTCCCTCCGTTATTACTATCCTGGAGATTTAATGGGTTTAATGATCATGGTAACAAGCGGTGAAATGACTTTCTCTGTTCAAATTCTTGAAGATAGTACAGTTATCCGATTTAACAAGGCTGACTTTTTTGAAGTAATGACAAAAAACAAAGACTTCTCTAAAGTTATGTTTGAAAGCATCGGTGAACGAATGAAGACTTTATACGATGAGATTAAATATAAATCTTATAAAGATGAATCAACAAGCAATTTTTTGTTTCGTACTAGAATTAAGTCCATTATGGAAAAAGCCTATTTTATTAAACCTGATGAGTCGATCAAGACAGCTACTGAAATGATGTTAAGTCTGGGAGTTAAAGGACTTATTGTTAGTGAAGATGAGTATACGTTAGACGGAATAATAACTCAGGATGACCTTTTGCGCTTTATTACCAATAACTCTCCTACAGACAGCAAGGTTCGAGACTATCAAGTGTCAAACCCTACTTACCTTCTAGAGGATGGTTTTGCCTATGAAGCTGTGTCCTTTTTAAAGGTACATAAAGTAAACTTTATACCAATAACAAATAATCAAAATGTCGTTAAAGGTACGATTACAAAAGGATCTTTTGTTGAAGTACAAAATTCTAGCATTGTCGATTTGACCTACAGCATTATTAAATCTAAATCATTAGAGGAACTAAACTCTTTTTCTCCTGAAGGAAATAAGCTCTTCCAAGAACATATTGAACACTTACTTGAACAGGATTATTTTGCGTATGAAATTTCGGAAACAATTACAAACCATAATGACCACATTTATAAGCAAATCATTAAATTAACGGAAGAAGAAATGAGAGACGAAGGTTACGGACTCCCTCCAGTTACGTATTGCTTCATTGTGATGGGTAGTCAAGGTCGTAAAGAGCAAGCCTTCCATACAGACCAAGACAACGGAATCATCGTGAGTGATTATAATCATCTTGCCAATCATTCTTCAATCACTACGTATTTTGAAATTTTCACTGCGAAAATTAACACCCGATTAGCAGCCTGTGGTTTTACAGAATGTACTGGTGGAATAATGGCTAAAGAGAAAAAATGGCGTAAAACTCTTGCAGATTGGCATGCGGAAATTCACAATTGGTCAAAAGAAATGGATGCTGAGGAGATTCAAAGCTTTACAATGCTTTATGATTTTAGACCAATATATGGTGATTTTACTCTTGCTGATGAGGTAAGGACCCTCATTGCTGAAAAGGTAAAAAGATCATTAAATCTGCAACAACTTTTGATTAGAGATTCATTAAGATTCCGTATTCCTGTTAATCCACTAGGTAAGATACATTTTTTAACAAAACAAAAATCGCTCGATCTAAAAAAATCTGGGCTTATGCAAATCATAAATGCGGTTCGAATTCACTCCATGAAATATGGCATTAAAGAGGTTAATACTATCAAAAGGCTAAATGAGTTAAAGAAATTAAAAGTGTTTCACCCAAGAGATATAGAAAATGCAAAGACTGCACTACACCATTTCATTTCGTTAAGGTTAAAACAAAATCTTACTGAGTTAAATGATGGAATCCCAACATCTAATGTTGTTAGATTGAGTGAACTGTCAAAAGAGGATAAAGATAAATTAAAAGAAGCATTACAAGTAGCAAACCGAATGCAGCAAGCCCAAAAAATCAGTTTGAATAGAAATAGGGTGATTTAGTTTGCCTGTTGATTTTCAAATCATTGAATATTACTTATATAAGCAATTTATCCAAAAATATAAAATAAATCAGGCAATGCTTCATCCATCCTACTCAAGCTTAAACCAAGTATTAGAAAGCTATCAACAGCCAGTTATGAATCAAAATAACTTAACAACAAATGAATTTACCGTTTTTGACCTTGAAACAACCGGTTTCTTTCCTGATATCGGTGATGAAATCCTTTCGATAGGTGCAATTAAAATAAAAGAAGGTCATGTTCAATACGACAAAACCTTTTATAAGACCGTAAAGCCCATTCATACAGTATCCAAAGCGACTAAAAAGCTGACCGGCTTAACAACAGAAGACCTGGCTAAAGGGGCTCCACTTCCAGATGCCATACAAGAATTTTTATTATTTAGTGAAGGTTCTATCTTAGTAGCCCATCCAGCTAGCTTTGATATGAGCTTCTTGCGAAAGGTCCTCCAAAAATGGAGCTTACCTCCTTTTCAAACGGTTTATGTTGATTCCTTCTTAGTCGCTAACTCACTCTACCCGGATGAAAAGAATTTTTTAGATCAATTAGTAAAAAGATTTAACATTCCTAATCGACTTCGTCATCATGCTCTCTACGATGCAATCATGACTGCAGAAATATTTATACAACTACTAAAAGAAATAGAACATGATAAGATTGCCGATTTTTTGCAATCAACTACATAATGAAGGGGATTCCCCCTTTTTTTTATGCATTTAACACCAATATGAACTTCCATCATCATTTCTTTTCAAAAATTTATAGTCTATTAAATCCCTTCTCAGGGTAACAAAATCATCGTACACACTTCTTAGAATCTGATTAATTTCTTTCTCTGTATACTCTAAATCCTCTTCAAGATATTGTTCACGAATGTACTTCAAAATAATAAGTTTTTTCTTTTCCTTTTTAGGTAGGAGCGATAATCTTTCGTCATTTTTAAAATAGGTTGTAATGATTTTTTCTTCTTCATTAATCATAGTTATATACCTCCGTTAAATTAGATTAATATCTAATTAGATGATAATCTAATTATAGCTATTTCGTCAACAAAAAATCCAACCCATTTTATGAGTTGGATTTTTATATTATCTTGCTTTGATAAACATTTGCACCCATGCACCGTGGTAAAAACCGACACCAATTGTGTCATACTCAGGCTTTAAGATATTTGCTCTGTGTCCAGGAGAGTTCATCCACGCATTCATTACTTCCTGTGGAGTTTTTTGACCTTTTGCAATATTTTCGCCCGCTGATTGGTAGTTGATACCGAATGTTTTTAGCATTTGAAAAGGTGATCCGTAGTTTGGACTAGTATGAGAAAAGTAATTAGAGTTAATAAGATCCTCTGCTTTCTTTTGTGCAACATTCTTCACATCAGCTCTGTGTTGAAGTGGCTTTAGTCCATGCTTTGCTCTTTCTTGGTTAACTAATGTTGCTACTTGATTTTCGAAAGTACTTGGGCTTGACGCAGTAGCTTTTAAACGAATTATTTCCCCTACATGCATATTCCTTGGCTCTACATTAGGGTTAAGCTCCATTAATTTTTTGTAATCAAGACCATACCTTTGGGCAATGAACCAAAACGAATCACCTTTTGAAACTTTGTAAAACTCAAATGGTGGTTCTTTAAACATGGTTATTGCGCCAGTAAAGGCTGGAAGTGAAAACAATAAAATAAGAGTTGCTATTAAAATTCTCTTTAACATCTTCATTCCTCCAATGGATAGATATATTGCTTTAACACTTCCATAGTTTGTCTTTATTTAAAAGTAACATGTATTTAACTTTTAACTTTTTGAATTTCCCTAACGGGTATTATTTTAAAGGGTAATGAAGTTAAAATAGAAAAAAAAAACGCTGATAAACAACGTTTTTGCTTTACCTAGGACTCTAAAGAGGGGTTTACCCTTCAAAATCGCGACCTCTTACCTTCCGAATACTTTTGTATGAATTAACGGTTTAATTCATCCTCAAGTTCCTGTTCGATTTCATCATCACTAACCTTTTGTATCTCTTCCTCTTTAATCTTCAGGTGTTTCGTTATTAATTTAAGTTGATATTTAATAGTCGATAGGCTGTATATGACATATAAAATAATTAAAATGATTACTATATCCCAGATCATCTAATCCCCCTTAAATTTCACAAAATCACAATTAGCATTTCGAGCAAAATTTAAACCCTTAGAGAACCTCGGAATCCCCTTGCAGCATAGTAGGAATCTGCTCCATTGTGGTACATAAAGACAGTGTCGTAGCGACGATCACAAAAGATGGCCCCTCCAAGTTTTCTAATAGCAGCAGGGGTTTGTACCCAGCTCGATGTTTTCATATCGAATTCATCAAGTTTCTGTAGCTCACGGTACTGTTCCTCACTTAAGAGTTCGATGCCCATTTCAGTTGCCATATCAATAACGCTATTTTCAGGTTTGTGTTTTTTCCTTGATTCAAGTGCTTCACGGTCGTAACAAACACTTCTACGGCCTTTAGGACTTTCAACTGAACAATCACAAAAAATGTATTCGCCTGTCTCGTTATCATGTCCTACAACATCCGGTTCACCTCCGGTTTCTTCCATTGCATTGATTGACCATAGTTTATCTGGATTATCTTCAAGCCTAGCTTGAACTTTATCCCATTCAAGATCTGTATGACGGTTCATGTTCTTCTCAAAACGGACTTTCAATGTATTAAGTAATTCTTCACGTTGTTCTATAGACAACTCTTTAATTTTATTTGTCATATTCAATTCACCCTTGTTCCTAATTTTTTTACTACAAGTATCAAAGTTGATACTATTCTCCAACCTTAATCCAAGCAACTTTTAATGTCTTCTTCAAACCCTTCCTCTTTCCAAGAGAGTATAGCATCCCTTTCATCCTTCATTCTTACTAAATCTATAAAATTAAATCCATTGTTCTTAGTATTATTCAAATAATTCCCCCCAGAAAAAACTAATCTGAATTAGCAGTCTCAGTATAAATAGAAGAAATTATTGTTTCTTATTATTCTCAATTAACACTTCACGCAACTTTTTTATTTCTTCTGTCTGGTCTAAGATATTATTATTTACCCTTCTTAAAGCGTCAAATATCGCAAAAATACCTGAAAATATTAAAACACCAAATAGTATAATCATTCTAACACCCACTCTGATTTTTTCTTCATTACTATATCTTTGAATTCCACCTGAAAAACTTTAAAGAAATTATGATAGTTAAAAACATAACTATAACCAGTAAAAAGCTGTGCCATATAAATTTCCCTGTGAGTAACCAGTATACAACTACAATTATAAAGCCACTGATAATGATTTTAATGAGTTCCTTTAATTTCACTAAAGATCCTCTCCTTTTAGAAGACGATAGATAAGTTCACTGAACGACTTTCGACTCAGCTCTCTTTAACTAAATTAATTGTAATAGCTACTGCTCCCCATTCTTTTTCCTGCTCAGGTGTGTATATTTCATACGTCCCCTCTACCATTTCCTTCATCGTCCAATCTTCACAACCAAAATGATTAAAAGGGATATCCTCATACATCGCTTGAAATGTATCGTATATTTTCAGTTCTAATACTTCCACTTGTAATGTTTCATCTTGATTTGGAACCTTAATAAAATGAATAGTATCGCCAACTTTAATTCTTCTTCTTTTTTCGTCATTTAAGCGTACTTCAACTACTTTCTTACCTTCTTTAATTAATGAAAAATTTTCTCCGTACAAACCCATTCTATATATCATTCACAACACTCCCGTGTAATCACTAATATTGTGCTTATCTTATTGCCTGAAATTCTTTCTTTAATATCGAGTACACAGCCATATCTCTAAACTTACCCTTAATAAAATATTCATCTTTCATAACACCTTCTAAAGTCATTCCAAGCTTTTGCAATACTCTCGCTGATTGTACATTTTCCACCATACATGGGGCATTAATTTTATTCAAACTCATTTTATCAAAGCCAAACTCAATAACTTTAGTTGCTGCTTCAAGAATTAATCCTTTTCCCCAATACTCCTTTGACAAAATAAAGCCAATTTCCGCACGGTGATGTTGGGGAAACCAAGCAACAAAATCAATTGTACCAATCACTTTTTGATTTTCTTTTAATACGATAGCCCAGGGAGCTAGCTTACTATCTTCATATTGTTTTAAAATGTAATTTATGAACCCATATGAATCTTCAATTGTTTTATGTGGTTCCCAAGGTACAAAATCTGAAACATCAGGAACCGAAGAATATTCAAACATATCGTTAGCATCATCAATTGTGAATTTCCGTAATAAAACTCTTTCTGTTTCTAATGTTGGTAAATCACTAAATACATCTGAAATATTCAATTGAGGGATCCCCTCTCCTATTGTTTAAAATATTTATTAAGGTTCTTTGAATTATTAATAACTACTATCTTATCTTTATGTAAGCCATAATTGTTGAAGAAATTAACCTTTCCAACTTCTTCAAAATGTCGGTTCCATTTAAACATTTTATAAAATATTTCTAATGTTGGTTTGTAATTTGATTTTTCCAATCGAAGTTTTTGTTTTATAAACCTCTTAATTATTCGATATGTTCTTATATGATAGTTTGGGTCTAAATAAATGATCAAATCTGCATTTTTGAAACAACTGCTTACCCAATTCTCATTGTGTACACCTTCAATGATCCAACTTTCAGATTGAAGTATACTATTTAGATACTCTTCTCTTTCTTGTTCAGTTCTTCTTATATCTCCAGACTTATCCCTTATCCACACTACATTATCTAATTCAAAATACGGTATTTCTAACTTCTTAGATAATTCTTTGGCTAGAGTTGTTTTACCACTTCCTACTGAGCCAATTATATGTATTCTTTTAGGTATTGTCTTTGCCACAAAACCACCTAATCCCTATCTTAATGATTATTATCCTTAGTTTCTTTTAACTTACGGTTTTGCTTGTCGTTGAAAGACAACATTAATGTCACGGAAAGACCTATTAATAAAAATTTCAATAGTCCTTTTTCAACAAAAGAATCAATTATCCACATGACAACAATTAATAAAATGAGACTAAACATAATTCTGAATGCTACCTTCATTTATATTCTCCTATTATTTATTTCATTGTCGTTAAGGCAGGCTAGCAGTTGCTCCATGTCTTCAGGATAAAGATGTGGAAGAGTGTTCAGTTTCGAGGAGGAGCACTTTTACAATAATCTCAGGAAGGATAATTCAACTTATCTGCTTTAAAATCTACTCTTGTTTTTCTGTCTATTTTAATACATTCTAATTGATTGTTAGCCAAAAGAGCCTCTATAAGTTCTCTACTTCCACCTATTATGGAAAAATTGCAATCATAATCTGTATGGATACACCAACTTCTATCCTCTGTCCACCAATAAGTAGGTGACCCTAATCCACCTAAATCTCCCATATCATATAACTCACGGACATCTTCAAGATTCCCATGATATAACTGTCCATTTGTACAAAATTCTTCAATTTTATTGACGATTTTTAATAAATCATAATGAAAGTAACACTGCTCACCTTTCATAAACTGAGACAAAACAGAAATGAGTTCATCAAGGGTTCCCTTGTCCATACTCCCTTCATCTGAAAGAATTAAGTATCGTGGATATCCATTCAAAGCATGAAATATTGTTGAACTACTCATTTCTTTTGTATATTGAAGTTTGTACCTTTTGGCTAGGTCCTTTAACATTAACCTTTCACCATATTTAAACTGAATAGGATCGACTGGATCACATTGACTCCACAGTAGATTTTCGTCTTGAATATTCAAATCACGATAAATGTGATGGATAATTTTACAATAGTGTTCATACCTATGTGGAATCAAGTTTGAAACATAGCAACCGATTGATCTCTCTAAATCTATACGCTCTGTTTCTTCTTGGATCCATATAAATTGGTTCAAATCTTTTAGTCGACTCAAATCCCCACCCCACTCAATTAGTAGAATATCCTCTATACTTATAAACCATCAAATTATCCTATCTTGTATGTCAATAAAAAGGCTCATTTAATTTAAAAACCTTACCAGTTATCGGGTCAACTGAATAAAATTGTTCATTCGATAGGTGAACAACCTTATAATAATAGTTTGAATTTCTGTATAGGAATTTACCCTTATCCGTAGTTGGGACTGTCTTGTGTTCTACATCTATAAAATCTAATAAATCCTGCCCAACTTCTATTTCTATTAAGGCTTTACCGTCTTCATAATCATATGAAGGAAAGATCAACACATAAGCAACAAGAATAGTTAATATAATTGAAGTATTTAATATTAATAAGGCACTAGTATATTTTCTAATTTTATAAAACAAAACTTGCATGATAATTAAAAAAGGAAAATAAGTTCCTAATGAGACAACACCTGCATAATTGACAAAATTAATAGTTATTAATGCAATTAATAACACTACAGAAATCATTAGGTAAATCCAAGCTACTTTATTTCTGTTCATTGGCTCTCCTAACATATACAAAATTTATTTCAAAAAATCCTTCCATATTGAATCGTCAAATTGGCCATCTGTTACCTTAAAAAAATGCCCCATAACACCTAAATGGACTATTCCATATTCATCTACTGTGAACTCTGGTGCTGTTGCATAAATTGAAAACAAATAAAAATCAGCCTTTGCTATTCGTACATCTTCAGGGATTGGAATGCCAGTTCGTGCTTCATCAAACTTTATATAATCTTCTTTTGTTGGATTAGTTATTGTGGAAAAAATTATAATCATTAATAAAATGCTAAAGAAAATGACCAACTTCCTTAATCTCCGTGACTCTATTCTCATTTTCTCCCCCTATATTTTCGTAAGAAGAAATAACAAACTAATTTGGTTATATGTTATATTTCTTGTAATTGCTCTTCATAACAAAGTACATTATGAAGCCGTAAAAACTACCTCCAATTACCATAGCTGATATAATTGTTGAAATAAACAATGCTGTATTGCCCCAATCTAATAGAGCAGTAAATAATCCAAAAGGGAAACCAAACATAAGAATTCCATAAACTAGTATAAATCTCCATAATCCTTTTTTTAACATGTTTGCATGCTTCTCCTTTACCTCCTCTATTGTCTTTCTACCTTCTCTCCAGATAAAAGGTAAACCTAAGAACAGGAAAATGCATACCACCCAAAATCTAGCAGGGATAATACCTAACAATAAACTTATAAGCAGAATAATCCCAAATCCACCAATAAACCATAAAGTGATTTTAATCTCTTTTCTATGCTGTTCAGTTGTTTTCAAGAAACCCCCCCCTCTCAATTTTATATTTTTTAAACTTTAAGATTTAGAGCATCAATAACCTTTGAAACATGTAAGTCCTCTAGAACGTCAGTAATCAAATGCCATTTTACTTCCTTTAATTCCTGCTGATCCATAGGCAGCTCGGGATCGTAACCTAATGTGGGTATTGATGCTTTCTCTAACTCTTCAACCAAGAAACACTTTTCAATACCACGTTCATAATTCCCACTAAATAATTCCTTAACTACTTTCACCTTTAAATTAACTTCTTCCTGCACTTCACGTACAACAGCATCCTCAAATGTTTCTCCAGCCTCTAACCCACCACCTGGTAAAGTCCAAAAGTCTTTTGAACCAGTGACTACATGTACCATAAGAATGGAATCATCTTTTAATAATGCTGCAAACGCTCTAGGTCTATTGTTCATAGTTCTCCCCTATATATTCGATTAATATTTTTATAGTTTAATAAAATCATTTTATATTTATCCTTCTTAATCAAAGGTCCTGTTAAGTAACTAAATTTATATTACTTCGTACAAGAAAATGCTAGTACGACTGGGATCCTTAGTCTTCGAGCAAACTCTTCTTCATTACTAAAATGTTCACGCTTAGGCATCCCTTCACGTATACCACTGACGGTAAAGCCGGCTTTAGTTAGCGCTGTATAATAACTTTCTATAGTTCTATGGTATTTTACGACTGTTTTATTTATCCAAGGTTCTTTTCGTTCTCCTTCGATAAAATAATCATCAACTATCCAGTTCTCCTTCTTTTCACCTGATTGTTTACTTAGAAACGATGAAGTAGTAAGGGGATGTTGTACACTGAATACAAATCTTCCTTCGTCTTTTAATGTTTTATGTACACTGTTAAAAAGTAAATGAATATCTGAAACATAGTGGATTACAAACCTGGAGGTTACTACATCAAATTTGTTCGTTGGGTAACTATATGATTCTAGTGTTTCGTGGAGAATTGTTGCGTTTTGATTAGTTAGATTAAGTTTTGCGGAAGCTGCCATATGTTCTGAACCTTCTACACCGATGTACAGATTTGCACCCTGGTTTAGTAATTCCTTTCCGAAAGAAGCATCACCACAACCTAAATCTAATATATCTTTATTTTGAAAATCTCCTAAAAGTTCATAAATGATAGGACCTTCAATTGCATTGTTTGGACTATCTTTTCTTGATCTCCTCTTCATATAATTTGAAAGAAAATCCACCTGATCATAAACCTTTGGTCCCCTATATTCCATTTCGACATAGCCCCTTTCAAAAAATCATACTTTACATTACAAATTCACATTGTAAATTTTACCATAATTGTCTTATAAAACAGAAGAGTGCAATAAAGAAAAGTCCATAGTCCGAACAGCAAGATAGTCGAATTATAAAGTAAGTAATCGCACACATAGAATCACAATAACTGACAATACTAATGGTAAGACTTTATTGTCTTTCAGTCTTTTCAAATAAATAGCTATCAATTTAAAGGAGATGAAAAAATGAAAAACATCGCTAACGTTGTTCATATTGGAGAGTTGATAGCAGTCTCTAAGGTATTCCAGTTAAACCCTTTTCGAATGGTTACCTTAATTGAAGATGGATTAATGGAAGTATTCCAAGATAAAGAATCCTTCATTGAAAAATATGGAAATAAAGACACATATGACGAGTTAGACGATTGGTGTGAGTTAAACAATGGTAAAGTTTTCACTAAACCAAAATAGTTACTGAACCAAAAAAATAATTAAAGAAACAACAGCTCCGCCAATAGTTACAATTACAGAACCGATTAGTAATGGATTCATATCAATGCTATAATTTTCTGTCTTCATATTATCATAACCAAGAGTTCTCCCTAGTGCGATAAATGCACTATGATTTGTTTTCTTTTCATATATGTCTCCTTTACTCGAAAAGAAAAAAACAACCGCACACGTTAATGCACCAAACATGAATACAGCATCATAATATGCTAAGTTAAATATAGGAGATAAGAAATAAAATATAACTAGTTGAATGACTACAATAACAGTTGTACTTAATAAATATCGCAACATCGCTTCACTCCCTTTTTATGTAAAATAAAGTTATGTAAAAGACACACTATTTTGAATTAATACGAACAATTCAGTAAAAGGTTTCAAAATATTGGAATTAACCTTCCATTTTAAGCCCTTCTCTTTATAAGTTCATATTCTCATCCACATAATCTAAAATGGTACTACTCCTTCGCGGAACAGTACCACAGCTAGTTGTATAGTAAGCAGTCATCTAATCTTTAATTTCCATTAAACTCGTCCATAGAAAGTCTTCTCCAAATACTTTATTTGATTGGGTCATTTTATTCATTCTTCTAAAATCTTTTATAGTAAAATCCTCTTCGAATATCTCTTTTAAACGTTCTTCCGTATAACCTATGCCGCCTTTTAGACTTCTTTCCTTATAAATATCCCAATCTGATGTAGCTAGAGCCCCTTCTGTATTAAAGCAAACTATTCCAAAATGCCCCCCTTTAGTAAGTGCGTTCTTTAAAATCTCAAGATAAGTTAAGCGACGATGAGGAGCTATGTGATGGAACATCCCACAATCGTATACAAAATCGAACGAATGAGGCTCAAATTCGAAATCAAAAAGAGAAACGCATTGAAAATCTATCTGTATTGCATCTTTACTCGCACTTTCTTTTGCCCACTCAATAGCCTTTTCTGATATATCCAATGCAGTTACATTACATCCTTTCTGTGCCATGTAAATTGCATTTCTTCCTGGACCAGAACCTATTTCCAATACCTTTTTAGGAGCAAATCCTTTACTGAAATATTCAACTAAATTCTCATCAGGTCCCATAACCTTAAAGAATGGAATATCCTTTGACCTGTCATCATAAAAGCTATCCCAGAATTCTCTTGGGTCCCTTAAAAAATCATCCAACATCAATAATAGGTTTTCATAATTTAATATTTTCTTCTCCATGGTAAACCCCTCCCAAATAACCCTACTACTATTTTACTAAAACCTTGCAGAAAACTTGTTACAGTAACGTTAAAATACGTTTATATTGAAAAATTACAAAAGGGTTTACCTGTAGTTTAAATAGGTTTAAAAGATGATACATTAGCTAAAAGTAATCCTAAAAGTATCCAGTAATACTAAAGCATTATTTTCCACTGAAGACGTTTAAAACTAAAAATAACCAAGTTGGATCTTATATGTAATTTATAAAATCCTGGGCACTCGTAATAATTGTAATAAAATTTTAATATTAAAATAGTAGTTCTAAAACAAAAAAAATGCCGAACTCACAAAGAGCAGCACCTTTTAATAATAGAATTATGTTCACCCGACATAACTAACTATCTATTCGAGTTTACATCAACAAGTATTATCGATGTGTTTACATCCGATAACTTTCCTCCTGTTACTATTCCAAACAAAACAGCAGAATCTTTTTCATTTAACTGTACATATTTACTTTGAGCATTTATAACGAGCTCCACCTTATCATTATTAGGACTGATCCAAAGTTCATATAACACGGCTTTTGCTTCTATACTTGAATTCTTATATTGAAATGCAAACCGGTAATCAGCAGGTCGTTCCATACTCACTTTTGCATTTTCCCAATCTACATCTTCTACTATTTTCTTAACCTTTTGAACTATAACTTTGTCGTTTACCTCTTTAAAATCTTCATATTTATTTTCCTCACCAACACGCTTTTGCACTACTATTCTCTGTTCTTCGTTAGTTATTCCATTCACACAACCAGTAACTATAAATAAGAACATTGTAACCAGAACTAAAATAAGCTTAAGAAATTTCATATTTATCACCCCTCCCCAATTAGACGAGTATGCACTTAAAAAGTTCCAAAACAATACTCTTTCAGGTTCTGAGATTACGCTTGTTTACTGTATAGTTAAACACAAAGCTCATTATCTTCGCTTACACCTCTTGAGCAACGAGATCTTTCTTCAACATCTTCAATGTACCAAAATCCATTTTCTTTTTTCATGGTTATCTTTATATCACTTCCAGCAATGGCATCATCAAAAACACCATAACTCAATATATAACCCTTTGCACTGTTTTCATCAGACATTTCAATTCTAGTATTGATCTCCCAAACTTCCTGCCCCAACCAATAACTGGTTTCAGCCTCAGTCATCCACGCCAGCATTAACAACCCTGGAGTTTCCCAAGACTGATTAGGGGCTGATAATGATGGATCAAATTCGCCATTCCATTTTCTCCAATTTGTACTACCACGTTTCCAACCATTTTCTTCAGCAAAAGAAAAATCTATTACATATTCCCATAGTTGAGTTTCAGGATTACTCCATAATCTAGGAGCTTCATTTTTAGGAATAGTGATATACTCCTTTTCTTCAGTTTCTTCTAGTTGCTTATAAAGTACCTTTAGCTCGTTCTCCTTCTCCTCTAACCGTTTAGACATTTCATCTAAATCCTGTGATAATTCTTCAACTTTTTCGATGTTAGAACATCCACTTAGAAACAATGCTACCAAAACTAAAATGAACAATTGTTTTAACATAATACAACCTCCAAGAGAGTAATTTTAGTTGTATCAAATAATTCACAACGAAAATACCACGCCTAAACTTTATTCCGAAGATACGAACTTAAATTCCCTTTTTTTTCCAAAGTGAAAATGTATTTCATACTTTCGGTCACTGTCATATAGGAAATAACCAACTTCTGTAAATTCGGGCTGAGAGTTAAAATATGAAAAATACATGGGTAAACCAGCTAGTGCTATGGGAAAATTAGGTGCTGTTGGATATTCGTGAAGTTTATTGAAAACAAGACTTTCATCACTAACATCAAATTCTACATTAAACACTTCTGCTAATTTATCAAATTCTTTTCCTGTAATAAGGCTCATAATTCTTCTTGCTTTGTGGTCATAAATTTTTAAAAAACTAACCTCTTCTAGTTTTTCCTTTTCTAGTTTCAATTTATCTTTCGTTAGCCGCAGCTCTTCTTTTAATCTATTAATCTCAAGATTTCGATCCTCAAACTTATTTTCGTATTCCAAAGCTAAAACTTCCATGTCTAATTCATTATTTGAACATCCTGACAAAAAAAATTAATACTAAAGCAACAGTCAATATAAAATAACGTTTCATATTTCATCCCCTTTTAGAAATTTATTTGTATTTATTATCCTATGACTTTATGAATGAGTATTATATCCGGCTTAAATCCTTCTATTCTTTAGTACATTATCGTCTAGTATAATGTTAACATGACATTCCAAAAATTTTCCATTTTTTTCATTAAAATAATTTCTTTAACTCAATATCGGTTACGTAATAACTTTAGGAATTTAAAAAACCGCTTGGGATCTAAATTGATTCCAAGCGGTTCACTGAAAATATTTTTAATTCAAAGAATCTAAGAAAATTTTAGTTTTATTAATTGAATACATCCCGATTGTCAATTTAAAATTTCTTGCAGGATCGAATCATCGTTCACTACTTTTAATGCTTTTTGCCGATACCTTTCTTCGTGTATGAAAGTATAACGATCTGGTTTAATAGAAGGACTCATTATAATGGCTTCACATAACTCTTCTTTTTTTAATCCTAACGTTTTAACATAATCAAAGAAGCCTGTTCGTGTAAAAACTTTCTCCATGCGCGTGGATCTATGTTCTTGGACATGTGACATGATGTATGTAGCTATACCGACCTGAATACCATGCATTTGTGGCTTCGATGAAATGATATCAAGACTGTGAGATATAAGATGTTCTGAACCACTTATTGGGGAGCTGTTCCCACTAATTACGGTCGATATGCCTCCCATCGTTAAAGAACTTACTAACTCCTTTAAGAGAACCTCATTTTTAATGTCCTCCATTGGTGTTCGAATGAAGCTATTTACCGCTTTTTTGCTGAGCATGTAAGCGAAGGCGTTAACCGTGCTGACCCCATGTTCTTGCTCAAAATCCCAATCATATAAAGCGGTTATATTTGACATTAAGTCTCCTATTCCTGCTAGGAGGAAGCGTTCTGGAGCATGACGGATAATATCAAGATCAACAATGATCCCATAAGGAACTTTTGCTGGAACAGTTGTTTTCTTTCCCTCAACCTGTAACGAGCAGTTACTACTTGCAAAGCCATCATTAGAAGGGGCTGTTGGAATACTTATAAAAGGGCTTCTCCTTGAAAACGCAATGTACTTCCCATAATCAACAACCCTTCCTCCACCAATTGAAATCACAACGTCATAACGGTCCCAGGAAAACCCCAGTGAAACAAGGTCATGAATATCGAGCGAATCTGACATCTTAACGCACTTCAACTTTAATTTAGATAAATTGTGTTCAATCTGCTGTTTTAAGGTCACATAGGAATAGTCATCTAATAGAATAACAGCAGATGTAAAGGGCTGATTTATTAAAATCTGATCAAGTCTTTTAATAATTCCAGACCCAATTTCAAGTATGGCTGGGATGGGGATGTTTGTGACTTGGTTCCCAACCATTAGGAGAGCACCCCTCTAGCTTTCAGGTCTTGTTCAATTTCTTCAAATGTTTGAACTGGTACAAAGTCAATCCCTCTTTCACGTAATATGTCTTGTAGGGCATCCTTTGCATAGGTTATATCTGCGTATTGCGCAGGGTGTGAGTCTGGTTCACTATCCCCAGCAAAATAAAGAGTATCATATTGTTCCTTTAACTCTAGAATGACTTTGGACTTGTCAATTCCGTATCTTTCCGAGTAGTGGGGGTGCTCTTTGTCAATCTTCATATGAATATTTCTTTCATGATAGTATCCTTCATTTGAGAATACCTTAACATTTTTGATACCGTATTTTTGCAAAATCTGATAAATATAATAGTCCGTACCTGCACTCAAAATGTAAAAATCTCCGCCCTGATTTTGTACATATTTTATAAAAGTAGGTACATACTCATCAATTGGAATAGTAAGAATGTCGCGTAAGATTTGCTCCTCTTCCTGATCAATAGAGGTAAAAACATCACTCAAAAACTCAATATCTAAAAGTTCATCGTTTTTCCATAGTTTATATCGTTCTTCTCCTTCAGGATAATAACGATTCATCACCATCTTATAAAAATCTTCCTTTGAAATCGTACCATCAAAATCTGAGACAAAAGCCCACTTTTTCATTAATGAAACCTCCAAGTTAATTCATCTATCTTAATTTAATATTATCTTTAACTTATCTTTATCTCATTAACCTCAGATTTTATTTGAAGAAGATGCAATTACAGACCAAAAACAATTTTACTTCAGCTAGTACAACAACTAAACCAGGTTTTAAAACATAAACTAGTAAACTATAGTATAATTAAGAAAAAAGTAGAGGGGAGGTAACTCCAATGGAACTACTTCTTGCGATCGCGCCATTAATTACAATCTTTTTTTACCTTGCCCCTGTTATATTTATTATCTGGTTTTTAATTAAACTCCTAAAAGTACAACAGGAAAGAAATAGTATACTCAAAGATATTTCCAGCAAGTTAGACAAGAAAGAGGACAAAAGTTATTGACGAGAAAACTCGTCTCTTTTGTTCTCTTAGGCGACATTATAAACGTAGCAAGTGAGCTTTTCGTAACTATTTTTCCATAACAGCAAAATAGTTCTCTTCATTATCAGCAAAGTTAAATACCTTACCTGATGGCATTTCAATGATATCGCCAACTTTAATGTTTTTATTCAATAATTGCTTATGTAACATTTCAAGATTTTCCGTAAAAAACATCAAAGAAGGTGTACCTAAGTTTAATCCTGGGGACATCTTTGCAACCCATTCTTTGTTATGTAAAATGATGCTTGTTTCGCTCTCGACTGTCGGAGCTATTTCAATCCATCTCATACCTTGACCATTATTTTCTTCAGACTTCACACAAAACCCTACTTTTTCCGTCCAAAACTCTACTGCCTCATCTTGGTTATTCACATACAACATAATTTGTCCGACTTTATTGATCATTGTTTATTCTCTCCTTCACATATACTTCACCATAGAAATTCGCCATTAAGCAGCATTTTCCTTTTTGGGCAATAACCTTCTCTAAAATTCTCATACTTATAATTGAAAGCTATAATCAAAACATTAAAAAATTCATACTTTCAGAGTAATAGTGATAGAAAATTAATAACTTATAAAAGCGCCTTACTATAATGAGGCGCTTTTATTTTTCTCTTTAAAATACTCCATCAAATGTAAGATATCCATCTTCCAAATATCATTTTGTTTTTTCAGCATATAAACGATTGATGCATGAAAAATACCCAAACTAACATTCATTTCTACTATAACTTCATTTTCTGTTTTATTATCTTCTTTCACTTTAATTGAATTATAGTACCTAAAATCAATCGTGGACTCTTGCTCACTTTTACTTAGTCCTTCTTTATAATACTTCTGTCTAAAAGTAGAAAAGTCAGGTAATGTACCATCGTCATAAGTTAGATAATAAATTGCTTCCACATCATCAATTACTACTGAATGGTAATAAATCAATAGTATTTTCTCAGGAGAAAAGCCTACTAGGTGTTGTGGATTATTATCTTGAGTAAACTTTCCGTATAACTCTAATTCCTCTTTTGTAAAATTCTTCAAATAAGAAAACTCTTTATTTTGATCATTGATCGTTTTTTCTTGTTCCTTCACAATTTCTTTAAGCGAGAGAATCTGATTCTCTAATTCTATCAATTGTTTCTCTTGTTCTTCGATTAAAATATCATTATTATCACAACTAGATAAAAATAAGATAAATACCGAAAGAATAACACTCATTATTTGCTTCATTTTAACATCTCTTCCTCTACCTTTTTTCCTAATTATACCATATAATTGAAACTTATTTAGTTTGGCTACTCCTCAAAACTTTTGGAAATAAAATAGACCAAATCAACTATTAAATTGACTTAGTCTATTAATCAAATTCACAAGTATTAGTTTTCTGTTAGTTAGTAATGCTTTGTGTTGAAATAACTCGTTGGATCGAATGAATTTGTCCTAGATGATGCGCTTCATGGAATAATGCCATCTGGGCTAACTCACCATATGTTTCAAGGCCTAGGAAAGGTTTTTTTAGGACTTGTTCAAAACTCTCTACTGGGATTTCTTTTAAACGAACTACTTGTTCTTTCAGTTGCACAACCAACTCTTCAAATTGTGGTACTTCCTCCGAATTCCAATTAGATGGCTTCGTACCATTTCCAAATAGCTCAACATAATTTTCTGGTAAGAAGGTTGTTTTCTTCGGAAATCCGAACATAAATTGTTCCGTAACTGTTAACACATGCCCAATGTGCCAAAGGATATTGTTATTAAACCCTTCTGGTTGAACTTCAAGGATGTCGATAGGAAGTGCTGCAACCTTTTTCAGAAAAAAGTTTCTAGTCATTTCGAATTGCTTAAGGATTGTTTGACCCATATGTACTCCCCCAATATAATTACTCAAAATCTCTTTATTATATTCGATAATTCACACTTAATTCCTTCTGTTTTTAAATAAAAACTACCCAGTAATCACCTCAAATAAAGGTGGATTACTGGGTAGTTCCTTACTCACTTTCCACTTATGACCTCATCAATGATGCCATATTCTTTTGCTTCCAGTGAAGTCATAAAATAATCACGATCTGTATCCTTTGCAACCTTTTCAACAGATTGGCCTGTTTTTTCAGAGATAATTTGATTAATGTCTTCTCTTAATTTAAGAATCCTTCGTGCTGATATTTCGATTTCAGTAGCTTGCCCCCGTGCTCCTCCTAGTGGCTGGTGAATCATAATTTCACTATTTGGTAGAGCATACCTTTTCCCTTTTGTTCCTGCTAATAATAACATTGCACCAAAGGATGCAGCCATCCCAATACAAATGGTTCTAATGTCTGGCTTAATGTATTGCATGGTGTCATAGATAGCAAAACCAGCAGTGGTTGAGCCACCTGGACTATTAATATAAAGAGAAATATCTTTTTCAGGATCATCTGCAGCCAAAAATAGCAACTGTGCTACTACACTATTTGCCACATGATCATTAATTTCATCACCGATCATGATAATGCGATCCTTTAGAAGCCTAGAATATATATCATACGAACGCTCACCACGATTTGATTGCTCAATTACATAAGGAATTGTCGTCATTTAAATAGCCTCCCGCTAGATATTAGCCACTCCTCTATGCAGCGATAGAGTAGAAGCTGTTTGTAGGAGAATGTGATTTCCGAGTTAAAGGTTGATGACTAACAGGCTTAAGAGAGTGACCAGCATTAAATAAAGCAGGAATCAATCGTACCTGTGTAATTAATGTACTTGGATCATTTAGATACAAAGCTTGGTAAATTACTTTTGAAAGAAGGTCCTCACCAACGTCATCCCAATACAGATCAGACAAATCATTTTCGTCTTCATCCTTTCTTTTCTCAAGCTGTTTTCTAGCTCGGAAAAGAATAGATTTTACCGCCGTCTCTCTTATGTCCAGTAGATCCGCTATTTCCTTCGATTTATAATCGAATCCCTCTTTCAGCACATAAATAACGAGCTGCTTTGGAGTTAGACTTTTTATTAAAAAGTCCCTTATATGGAAAATGGACTCAAATCCGGTTCTACTCACTTTGTCTGGTGTCTCATCTAAAAGCACATTTTTCCTTTTACGAGTTGTATCAATCCATTGATGATATGCAATCTTCTTTAATAAAGGTTGAGTAATTTCCGACCCATAATACTCCAAAGCTTTAAGGATGGATTGTTGGGCAAGGTCCTCTCCGTCCCACTTATTTTTAGAAAGGAAGTAACAATATTTCTTAAGATTTGGATAAAGTTCTTCTAAGCTAGCTTGTTCCTTACCTGTTTGGTTCGTACCCTCTCTTAACTTGCTAATCATATTCTTCACTCTTTAACACCTCTCTTATCTTACTAACGATTTACCCTATGTGAAAAGATACGGGGGCTAGCAAATTTTTTTAAGTTACTTTCATATTATTACCATAATTAATTTTTAGCCAAAAAAAAGAGGCTGGGACAAAAGTATTTTAACTAAATAGAAACCGAACAATGGTTGTAGTAGATACGGCGCTCCTGAAATATACTCCGCTAAGTTATTACTTTGTTCGGAGTCTTAGTTAAACACTTAAGTTATGTCCCAGCCTCTTTTGTTTATAATTAAACTAATTCTTTATCAAGGAAATCGTAAAAGTCTACCCACTCATCGATTAGTTTAGATGTTGGTTTACCAAGTCCGTGACCTGCTTTCGACTCTAATCGAAGAATAACAGTGGTAGCTGGGTCAGCCAACTCCTTTAAGGTTGCTGTAAATTTTTTCGCATGTGCAGGAACAACTCGATCGTCACTATCTGCGGTTGCTATTAAAGTGGCTGGATACTTTTCTCCTTCTTTAACATTATGAAGTGGAGAGTAAGCATACATATAAGGGAAATCACTAGGGTTTTCAGCGTTTCCGTACTCAGGAATCCAGTATCGACCAATGGTAAACTTATGATAACGTAGCATATCAATAACTGGAACTCTACAAATTACAGCACCAAAAAGATCAGGACGTTGAACCATACATGCCGCTACCAACAGACCACCATTTGAGCCTCCCATAATTGAAAGCTTATTGGTTGAAGTATACTTATTTTCAATTAACCATTCTCCTGCAGCTATGAAATCATCAAAGACGTTTTGCTTTTTATCAAGCATACCAGCTTTATGCCATGCTTCTCCATATTCTGAACCACCACGGAGATTTGCGACCGCATATACTCCACCCTTCTCTAGCCAACGAAGAATTGCAGGGTTAAAGGACGGCGACAAACTAATATTAAATCCTCCGTACCCATATAAAATGACTGAATTATGACCATCTAGTTTTAAGCCTTTTTTATGTGTTAAAAACATTGGGATATTTTTCCCATCTTTGGACCTATAGAAAACCTGTGAAGTTTCATAATCCGAAACCTCAAATGGTAGAACAGATTGTGCAACTACACTTAATTGATCTTTTGTTAAATTATAATTGAATACAGTTGTTGGGTGTAAAAATGAGGTTAATCCAAAGTACATTTCATTTTCTTCTTTATTAATCGTCAGTTCAGTTAAAGACCCAATAAATGGAACGTTTATTTCCTTGTCAAAGGCTCCATTTTTATGAAAAAGTTGAACGACATGATGAGCATCTTTTAATGCAGCAATGATGAACCGATCATTAAGAAATTTAATCTGATCCATTACATTCTCTTGCTCAGGAATAAGCTCTGTCCAATTCTCTCTCGCGGGATTATCTACGTCAATAACGATGACACGCCCATTTGATGCTTCAAGGTCTGTTCTAAAGTAAAATTGGCTTCCTTCATAAAATATATAGGAATATTCGGCATCCTGGTCATCTAAAATTTTTCTAAACTTCTCTTGAGAATCTAATCTCTTCACATAGAAACGATTTTCTGAGGCTGTACCATAACTAACATGTAAACAAAGGTATTCTTTATCATAAGAAAGAATAGTTGAAAACATGAGTTCTTTATTTTCGGGTTGCTCATGGATTAGTAAATCCGCTGATTGCTCAGTACCTAGTTTATGAAAATATACTTTATGATGATTACTTTCATCTTCTTTACTGACTGTTCCTGGTTCTGGAAATCTACAATAAAAGAAACCTTCCCCACTTGGATGCCACGTAATTGAAGTGAATTTCACCCACTTAATAAGATCTGATAAATCATTTCCCGTAGCTATATCCCTAACATGAATTTGTTGCCAATCACTTCCGTTTGCAGACGTCGCATAGGCTACGTAACGAGCTTCATTATCAAATGAGTAGTTAGTTACAGCAACCGTTCCATCCTCAGAAAGACCATTTGGGTCAATTACTATTTGTTCAACTTCATTTTCTTTTACCATTAAAACAGCTTGGTTTTGTAATCCATCATTTTTTTGGTAAAACAATCTCCCCTTAATCTTTTTAGGAACAAAATACTTCGGAAAGTTCCAAAGCTCAGTTAATCGCTCTTTATCAGTTGTTCTTGAAGAAGATTTGGAAAAGTATTCTGTACATTCAACTCCCATCGCCTTTTCCCACTCCGCTGTATCAACCGAATTTACATCCTCTAACCATCGATATGGATCAGCAACACTTGTGCCATGAAAATTTTCTACTATGTCACTCTTCCTTACAGTAAGCATCAACATTCCTCCAATTAAAAAGTATATATAATATTTCGACAAACGAAATAAGTTCTCCTTCTCGAATTATGTTTTTTCACTACATTTTAGAAATGTTACAACTTTATGATAATCAATAGTGGACTACTATTTTCCATAACTAATTGTGATAAACCTCACATTTTGTTTTTCAAAATAAAAGTATCATGAGTGTAGTAATAATAATTCTTTATAAATCAAAAAAAGAAAGAAAAACGAAACAAATTGGAGGAATTAAAATGGCAAGAATATCACAATGGAATCCAGAAGATGAACATTTCTGGAACACCGAAGGGAAAAAACACGCAACAAGGAATTTATGGATCTCTGTACCTTCATTGATGCTTGCTTTTATCGTTTGGCAGATTTGGTCAGTAGTTGCAGTTAGATTAAATGACATCGGATTCGCATTTACTCCTGAACAACTTTTTACATTAGCAGCTATGCCTGGTTTAGTGGGTGCAACACTTCGTTTTATATATACATTTTCAGTTGGTAAGTTTGGCGGAAGGAACTGGACAGTTTTTTCAACAGGTGTTCTAGTGTTCCCGGCCATCGGTATTGGTTTTGCTGTTCAAAATCCTGACACACCATATTCAATTATGTTACTCCTAGCTGCACTTTGTGGTCTTGGGGGAGGAAACTTTTCTTCTTCTTCAGCCAATATCAGCTTCTTCTTCCCAAAGGCAGCAAAAGGTGCTGCTCTAGGTGTTAATGGTGGACTAGGAAATATGGGTGTATCAGTAGTACAATTCGTTACACCACTTATCATTACTGTTGGTACATTTGCTTTCATCGGTGGCGAAGGTCAAGTATTACCTGATGGGTCTCAAATTTGGTTACAAAATGCTGCATTCATCTGGGTAATCCCGATCTTATTAATGACAGTTATCGCATTTTTCGGAATGGATAACCTTCCAACAGCTAAGCAATCAGTGTCAGCTCAATTCGTAATTGTAAAACGTAAACACAACTGGATTATGACATGGCTGTATGTAGCAACATTCGGTTCATTCATTGGTTATGCAGCAGCGTTTCCACTATTATTAAAATCTCAATACCCTGAACATGTGTCTTTAGCATTCTTAGGTGCTTTCCTTGCAGCTTCTTTCCGTCCAATCGGTGGATGGATTTCTGACAAACTTGGCGGAGCACGAGTAACTAACTATGTATTAATTACTATGGCCTTAGGTGCATTATCCGTGATTTACTTTAGTAACGCTGGAAGCTTCATTGGATTTTTAATCTCATTCTTAATTCTATTTATTGCAGCTGGTGTTGGATCAGGCTCTACATTCCAAATGATTCCAATTATCTTCCCAGTAAAAGAAGCTGCACCAGTTCTTGGATTTACTGCAGCAGTAGCTGCTTACGGTTCATTCTTAATACCCAAATTATTTGGTTGGTCTACAACAAACTTTGGTACACCTATTAACGCACTATATGTCTTTATCGCTTTCTATGCAATTTCAATTATTTTAAACTGGTACTTCTACTATAGAAAGAATGCAGAAGTTAAATGCTAAATAAGACTTAGCAACCTCCCCTACTCCCAGTTATGGAAGTAGGGCTTTTTCTTTTTCATCTTAAAAAGTCAGAAAATTCCTACCCATTTTTCTACTTTTGCTATATAATAAAATTTGTTAGTGTTTCGAAATAATTAGTATAAAATCTACTAATAAAAGGAGAATTCTTTATGCAAAATGTGAAACAAAAGCGTCTAACACGCTCAGAAGTTCCTACTGAATTAACTTGGAATTTAGAAGATTTATTTAAAACAACAGAAGAATGGGAAGTAGAACTTGAAGCTATTCAAAAAGAACTCCCTACCGTAACACAATATAAAGGAAAATTAGCAGAAGGACCTCAAACCCTGCTTTCTTGCTTAACTGCACAAGAAAAATTGTTTGAGAGAATCGTATTAGTTGCTACTTATGCAAACCTTCGTATCTCTGAAGATGGCTCAAGCCCTGAGAATCAAGGTAATGCAGGTAAAGTAGGTTCAGTAATGGCTACTATTAATGCTTCACTATCATTCATTGAGTCTGAAGTCTTAGCCTTACCTGAAGGTACACTGGAAAGATACATAGAGGAAGAAGCAGAACTTACTACGTTTAAAAAGACATTAAAAGATCTACAAGATAAGAAACCTTACACACTTTCAGCAGAAACGGAGCAAGTACTAGCAGCACTTGGTGAAGTACATAGTTCACCTTATATGATTTATTCTCGTAGTAAATCATCTGATATGGAGTTTGATTCTTTCGTAGATGAAAATGGTGAAGAACTACCTCTATCTTTTGCTTTATTTGAGGATCGTTATGAATTATCACCAAACACAGAAACTCGTAGAAAAGCATATGAAGGATTTGTTAAAACATTAAAGCAATACAAAAATACTTATGCTGCGACTTATGCGACAGAAGTTACAAAACAAGTCACAATGTCTAAACTTCGCAACTACGAATCTGTTACACATATGCTTTTACAACCACAACAAGTTACATTAGAAATGTACAATAATCAATTAGATGTTATTCAGAACGAGCTTGCACCTCATATGCGTCGTTTTGCTAAGCTTAAGCAAAGAGTCTTAGGTTTAGAAAGTATGCAGTTCTGTGATTTAAAAGCACCACTTGATCCAGATTTCAACCCATCTACTACTTACGAAGAAGCAAGTAAAGTAATCTTAGAGTCTCTAGAAGTAATGGGCCCAGAATATATGGAGATTATGGAAAAAGCATTAAAAGACCGTTGGGTAGATTTAGCTGAAAATGTTGGGAAAGCAACTGGTGCTTTCTGCGCTAGCCCTTATGGATCTCATCCTTATATCTTGCTTACATGGACAGATACAATGAGAGGTGCGTTCATCCTAACTCATGAGCTTGGCCATGCAGGACACTTCTATTTAGCGAATAAAAATCAAAAATTATCAAATACTCGTCCTTCTACTTATTTTGTTGAAGCACCTTCAACAATGAATGAGTTATTACTAGGACAACACATCTTATCGAAAACAGATGACAAACAGATGAAGCGCTGGATCTTATTACAGTTCCTTGGCACATATTATCATAACTTTGTTACTCACCTACTTGAAGGTGAATTCCAACGTCGTGTTTATGCACTAGCTGAAGCTGGTAAGCCACTAACTGCTACATCACTTTGCCAGCAAAAGGCTGAAACTCTTTCTAATTTCTGGGGAGATTCAGTTGAAATCGATGAAGGTGCAAGCTTAACGTGGATGCGTCAACCTCACTATTATATGGGCCTTTACCCATACACTTATTCTGCAGGATTAACAGCTTCTACCGCAGTGGCACAATTGATTAAAGAAGAAGGTCAGCCGGTAGTTGACCGTTGGTTAGAAGTGTTAAAAGCCGGTGGAACAATGACACCACTTGAACTTATGAAATATGCAGGTGTAGACATGTCTCAACCTGAAGCAATCAGCAAAGCTGTAGCTTATGTAGGTTCATTAGTTGATGAGCTTGAAAAGAGCTTCGAATAGTTCAATTATACACTTACGAATCGCTAGGAAACTATGTTCCTAGCGATTTTTTGTACTTTCAAAGGTAGATGCCAAGGTTTATCGGTCTTTTTTTGCGGGCTCCTCCACTATTTTAGGTCGATAAATTCGTTTATCGGATATTTTTCTGGCTCACTCCACATTTTTTGGTCGATAAATCGGTTTATCGGCTTATTTTTCTGTCCCCCTCCACATTTTTATGTCTATAAATTTGTTTACCGGCTTATTTTTCTGGCTAACTCCACATTTTCAGGTCGAAAAATCATGTAATTAACAAAACTATATAAAAATATTGAATTAAATTTAATATTTTTACCTCTTAAAATGAACTGGTTAACATTTATACAAGCAGTTGATAATACAATTCTTAAGAGGTGATGAAAATTGGCAAGAGTTGCTTATACCGATAAAGACATCGAGTTAATTGCAAGGATGATGAGGGCGGAAGCCGAGGGTGAAGGACGACTAGGCATGCTTATGGTTGGTAATGTAATTGTAAATAGACGAAAAGCTAATTGTGGTGATTTCGAAGGGTTACGGTCAATACGAGATGTTATTTATCAAGTTCAAGGCGGTAATTATTCATTTGAAGCTGTACAAAAAGGCAATCTTTTTTATAACCCAGCAAGAGAGGTTGAGAAAAAATTAGCTAAACAAACCTTAGACTTTTGGAGAGAACATCCTTCCAAGTATGCTCTTTGGTATTTTAATCCCTATGCCCCATGTCCCCCTACATGGTACGGTCAACCATTTTCAGGACAATATAAACTTCATTGTTATTATGAACCACAAGCTAATACATGCGAAGGTGCTTATAGATGGTAACAACAAAAACCCCCAAATCTCGGGGGTTTTTTTGTGGATTTTCTAGAAGAAATGTATATCTAATCAAATGTTATCGTGTTTGTTTTAGGATTGACTTGATAAATAACATCTTTTCTTTCAATGACTATTCGAGTCTTTTCTCGCAAGTCTTCTTGTTCTGTAATTGCGGTTAACAATTCTTTCGCAGGATTAATTGCAACAGGGTTACCAACACATTTAAACATCGTTAAATCACCGTTCGTATCACCATAAGCATAACTTTGAGTTAGATCAATATTATGTTTCTCCACCATTGCTCTTATTGTTTTCTCTTTGCTAACTGAATCCCACATTGGCTCAACTTGTCCTGTAAAGAAGCCCTCATTATCTATGTGATAGGTAGAACCACAATAATCAGTTGCACGATACTTATCAGCCATCTTAGAAACTAGAAAATCTGGACTACCTGAAATAAATATCACTTTGTAGTCATTATCTAAATGCCACCCAATTTGTTGTCTAGTGTATTTATACACTCTGTCTGCTTTAAGGCGAATAACCTGTTTAGCAATGAACTCAATGTCTTCTTTAGATACATTGGTTAAATGCTCAACATAAGTTTTACTTACATCTAGTAAGTAAGAATCATAATTTCCTTGTCTTTTATCCCAATCTTGAAAAGTATGCTTCACCTTTTCATGCCATACAGATGGCGAAATAACTTCGTGTTTAATCAGTCTTTTAAAATGTTCAATTAATAATGAGTCACGATAAAATGTGCCATCAATATCAAAAAACGCTGCTTTATTTTTAGTCATTAATTCTCTCTCCCTAAATCAAAATCTCCAAGCCACATCTTTCTCTCTTTCTACAATAGTTCGAAAGCCTTGTGGTCATTAATTTCTTAAAGGTAGTTCCTAAAATATACTTCATATTTCATTCTAAAGAACAACTTTAAGATAGGCAAATTCTAATGGTTCGTAGTCTTCTTCATTACTAGGCATTTAACGTTATAAACCTCCTCCATTGTACTTTTATATAAAAGTAGTTAGCCCGAATATACCAAACTGCCAAATCACTATTCCAAAAGTGATAAATAATAGTCCTTCTCCAATACATAACACAAAATACCTTGATTCATAATCATCCTTTTTTATATTACAAATGCATGATTTTGCTTTTTAAACTAAAAATAAGAGTAATTAAAAACGAAGATACTATTTGTTATTCTGAAATAGAAAGGAATATGTATATGGGTTATATGGATCAAGATGCTCAAAATCAACAAGGCAGGGTAGAAAAAGGAAATCGTTTACATTGGCTTTATGCGATTATCGTTATCGCCGTTTTGGTAGTAGTTCTTATCATTATTCAGTTTTCTTAAAATTGTTTTTAAGCCTCAGTTTAGGCAAGACTCAGGTCAAACTTAAATTTGATTTCGCTACATAGGTCTTGCCTCTTACATGATTCTCACTTTACGTTTAATTTCACAAAAGAAGTAACAAGAGTAGTCACCAGTCCTATCCCTAAAAGTATACCACCAGCAACTAAAAAGTTAGTTATATAGCTTTCTATCATGATATGAAATAGTGCAGTATCCGCACCACCTTGCTTCATTAGCCAATTTTCAGCCATTGTTGTGCCAAAATAAGTGCTGAAAAACAAAAGTATAAATCCTACAACCGTTAGCATAGAGCCTATTGTCATAAAACGAATAAGATTATTATTTGTCATATCTATGTCCTCCATTACTCTTACCCCTTTCTTACCATTTTCTCTTTTAAACTTAACATATATCACCGATAAATTGGGTGAAAATTACAATTTATTCAAAGTTGGTTTTCCCCCATTAAGTTATTTCAAGCCCCATGAGTGTAAGAACACTAGAAAACCCCTGAAGGTTTATTTATTAATTTTAGAATATATACAATTATCTAAAAACTATAGTATACTAATGTTATACTAACCGGTTGGTATTCAAAACATTGGAAATTATTCATTCTATTAAAATGACAGCGTTTTCATATTCAGCCAATTACATGTTGAGAGGGGTTTAACAAGATGTTAGCAGAAAAGCAACAACAAGATTGGTCGACTAGTTCTTCACAGGTTGCAACTCCAGGGCATAAGGAAATGTTGAATTATGGATTGGGGTTTTTTGGTGTAATTTTAGTCTGGACACTAGTGGGTACTTTTCTTCCCTACTATTATACAGATGTAGCTGGGGTTTCTGCCGGAGTGGTTGGAACACTTATGCTAGTTGCTCGCCTCTTTGATGGAATTACAGATCTTGGAATGGGTACTTTAGTAGACAGAACGAGGTCAAAGCATGGTAAAGCACGTCCTTGGATTTTGTGGATGGGAATTCCATTAGGTGTTTCCACAATTTTACTATTTTCTGTACCTGACTTTGGAGATACAGGGAAAATCATCTATGCATATGTCACATACATATTGCTAATTTTGGTCTATACGGCTGTATCAATTCCTTATAAAACATTACTAGGATTAATGACGCAAGAGCCTTATGGTAGATCTGTTTTGAATATCTACACCGGTGTATTTACGATGTTAAGTACACTAGCTATTATGATCTTCGCTCAACCTGTCGCAAGTGCAATTGGCGGTAAATTAGGCTGGACTATTGTTGCAGTTGCCAGTGGAGTAATTATCATGATTACAAGTTATATTGCTTTTCGCTCAACGAAGGAACGTGTCAGTGCTTCTGTTGTTAAAACAAATGATATTATACCGTTTAAAATTGGGTTGAAGGCATTATTCACAAATAAATATTGGCTGATTATTACTTTATATTGTGTGATTGCTTATACACTCAATGCACTACTAGCTGGAGCAGGTCTTTATTATACTTCCTATATTCTTGGTAACGCTTCTTATTTTTCACTAGTAGGGTTACTGCTTTTTTTACCTACCATTATTTGCTTCTTTTTCATGGCAAAATTAGTAGGAAAGTTTGGAAAACGGAACATTGCTTTAACTGTTTCTGTTATAGGTATTTTAGGTCCCATTATAAAGCTGACCGACCCTTCTAACGTAACTGTTTTCCTAGCTGGAACAGCTATTCAAGGATTTGGTTTGATACCCATTATTATGTTTTTATATGCCATGATTAATGACACTGCAGAATATGGTGAGTGGAAGTTCGGTATTAGAACAGAAGGACTAGTCAATAGCGCTGCTAGCTTCGGCATGAAGGTTGGGGCTGGTCTTGGTGGAGCATTAATCGGTTGGTTATTAGCTTTTGGTGGCTATGTAGGCGGAATTGATGAACAAACAGCATCTGCAACAACTATGATTCTAGCACTTAATATTTATATACCATTCGTATTAGCAGTTTTACAGACTGTACTTATGTGGATGTACAAACTTGATGAACAATATCCGCAAATTCTAGCAGAGTTGAATATGAAAAGGTAAAGATAAAGCTGCTTGTACTTAAATAGCAACCAGCAAAATTAATAAACGGAGATTTTCCGGTTAAATTTAAAATGAAGCTCTTTTGAGGCTAAATAAGGGGAGAATTTCCGGTTATGCCAAGCAAAATCCCCTATTTTTATGTGTTTTGCGTAAATAGACGGAATCCCTCCGTCTATTTTTGCTATTTTTACTGGTATTTTCTATTTAAGCGGAGTTTTTCCGTCTATTTATCAAATCCGAGCTTTTTCTAATCTCCAACGGATAATAAAAGGAGCGAAATCATTTTTAAGCTTAAATGAGACATTATTAATGGTTTAAGTTATCATTTCTAACCTCCAATTCTAAATTTCGCAATTGAAACTGGTTCACTCAAAGAATGCCTTTGAATATTCTACTTTCCCAGTCACATTGTTAAGTGCGTTTTGACGTAGTTCTAATGCCATAAACAATTCATCCGGCACCTCAAAGGGACCTTTAATATTCCAAAATGAAGCCTTTTGGAAACCGAATTTCGGATAATAGTTTGGATGTCCCAAAACGATAACAGAGTCATAATTTAGTGATTTTGCTTTTTGTAAAGATTCTTTGATTAAGGTACTGCCTACCCCTTTGTTTTGAAACTCTGGATGAACCGAAACAGGAGCAAGTGCCAGCGCTTGACTACTTTGGTTGTGATTTACGATTTGACATTTTGACAGAAGAATATGTCCGACTATTTGTTTACTTTCACTATCTTTTGCAACTAACGATAAATCTGGTACATATTCAGCTGACTCTCTAAGTCTAGAAACTAATTCATGTTCCTTTTTATCACTGAATGACATAGTTGCAAAAGCACTTACGATTAAATTTTCTATTGTTAAATAATCTTCAACTTGTTCTTCTCTAATTACTAGTTTCATGTTCTTTTCCCCCATTATTAATTTCTCTTTTTTTACCAACTAAAAGACCTAATGATATTCATCGTCCTTTATCGCGTGTAATTAACTTTTGCTCTTCTTTCTAAATCTGTTTCCTAGAATAAAAAAAGCAGAAAATGAACAATCGTCATTTTCTGCCTAATACTAAAAAGAGTATACAAATTAGCATACCACTCTACTTTAATAGGTCTGTCCAAAACGATGTTCTTAACCATTTGGTTATATAGTCAGTGAAAATAGAAATATCAAATAAGCATTGTAAAATACAATTTACTAAATGACTATATAGCTCAAATCAAATTAATGAGTTAAAGAACAACTACTTTCAAACAAACATCCCCTATTTCAATATATATTCCATAATTATCCTATTTCATTTCAATAAATTAGTCAATATATATTTCCCTTTGTCCACATTCTTAATATAATTACTATTCCTTGATTGGAGATCCTTTATTCTAAATTACGATTCATTTTTTTCTACCATTAATACTTCACTTTCAACTGGTTAATTAACAATATTTATGCCACCTGCAAAAAACTAACATTTTAAAATTCATTAGATTAGACAACCTATAAACGAGCGCTTAAAAACATTCCTTTTTAGGCGTTACATTTCAATGGGGGGTTTTACGTTTGAGGAAATCACTTGTTTCTCTTTCAGCAGCAGCATTAATGGTCGTTGGTCTAACTGGTTGTGGAATGGACGGTAATGACGTCAATACGTATAATAACGATCGAGATGCTCGTATTTTAGACCGTGGATACCATGATAATAATGACTTAAACTACCGCCGCGGAGATACAATTGATAACGAGGGTCCTATCACTGAAATGATGGATGACGATAACGGTCGTGGAATTATGAATAATAACAATAACGACCTTGATATCCTAGATAACGACAATAATAATCGTAATCGTAATATGCTAGGTGGTAACGACAACGATCGAAATCCTAGAGGAACTAGACCTGGTGGTAACGACGCCGGGGGTACTGGTACTGGTGGAACTCGATAGATGACCTGTTCTCTAGAATAGAAAAATCCTCCTTTTGGAGGATTTTTTGCTTACATTTCATCCCCCTCCCCTACTTACATGAATCACTCCGTTACAACACAGACTAACGCTATAAACGAAGAAAGAAAGGTGGAGACCATGGAAATTCAACGTTTTAAGCTCGTACAAGATGGTGAGCACTTTGCTCTTGAAGTGTATCTAGATTCACTTGATACTGAATTTGCAAATGAGCTTAGTGATCCAGATACAAAACAAAGGAATTTTCTTCAAGATGCAAAAAAAATCGCCAAAGAGCAATTCCCAAATTTAAAAATTACTACGATTAAAATTCTAACTGGAGCTATGCTCATTGGAGTTATTAATCTTAGCGATGTCGGGGACCGTTCTGTAGAAGCTTCAACAAATACATACCAAACAGTTTCTGGTGTACCTATTGTTACACATGTCGTTAAAAGCGGTGATACACTCTCTGTCATTGCTAAACAACACAAGTTATCAGTCACTGATTTAAAAACCTTTAACAATCTTAATACTGATATGATTATCGTTGGTCAATCGATAAAAATACCCTATTACTCATATATTGTCGTTAGTGGTGATACGTTATCAATCATTGCAAAAAGACTAAATACATCTGTTACTGCTATAAAAGACGCAAATAACCTTACAGGAGATTTAATCTTTCTAGGCCAAAAACTGGTGATACCTATCTCAAAGACCACAACAGTTGATGAACCTACACCTTCACCAACTCCATCGGTTAAAGTTCAAGAGCAAGAACTAACTTCCTACACGGTGAAATCCGGAGATACACTTGGAGCTATTGCAAAAAAATTTAGTACAACTGTTGAAGAAATTCAATATATCAATAACTTAACAACAACACTTATTTATCCTGGCCAGGTTTTAAACATCACAAATAAAGTAACCACGACAACAACTAGCGAGCCTGTGTCGACAACGCCTGAAGAACCAACACCAGATACACTACCCACCTCCTATAATGTTATAGCCGGGGATACTTTATCGATTATCGCAAAAAAATTTAACGTAACCGTTGATGAAATTAAAGAAATGAATAACCTAGCGAGCGATATGATTTTTGTAGGACAAAAATTAAACATTCCGAATCGACAAGTTCAAGTCGCTCCAACCGAACCTGCCCCTGTTCAAGAACAACCACCAGAACAATCACAAGGTGTTGAGACAATTACCTACACTGTTGTTTCTGGAGATACGTTAAGTAAAATTGCCGGAAGCTATCAAACAACCGTTAGCACCATAAAGGAAATGAACAACTTCACGTCTGATATGATTTTTGTTAATCAGAAGTTATTTATTCCTAAGCCTACGGTCGTTACAGATCAAACAGCCCCTATTACTCCATCAATAGATGTACCGAAAGTAATCAATCAAAACAATGCTCATGCAGTAACCATTACTGGAAAGACTGAAGCTTTCGCAAAATTGGTAATTTCTATAACTGATCAGTCGGGTCGCATCATTAATAAGGAAACTACTGCCGATATAGAAGGAAGTTTTTCTATTAATAGCAATGTTTCAACTCTCCAGGATGGTAACATTATTTTCGAAGTATTTGCTGTCGACCAAGCTGGTAATAAAAGTACTGCAAGCAAGTTAACCGTTCAAAAAGATGTATTAGCACCCACCAACCTTATTATTGAGGATGGGGGTACAATTTCCATTAGTAACCAAACCGCCTATCATTTATCTGGAAATGTTTCTGGAGCAAAAAATGTCAAACTACAAATGACCGATGAACATGGTACAGTTCTCACGAAAGAAACCTCGGTTACAGATAATACCTTTAACCAATCTCTAGATCTATCTGGATTAACAGATGGCCAAATTACAATAACAGCCACTGCAGTTGATGAATCAGGCAATGAAAGTAATACAAGTACTATCGAATTAAATAAAGATACTGTTGGTCCTTCACTGTCTTTAGTTTCTATACCTAGCTTTATTAATACAAAAAATCAACATGCATTTACCCTTTCTGGGGTTACAGAGCCAGGATCTACTGTTACTATCACTGTAACTGATCAAACACATGTTATAAATAAACAAGTATTAGCTGATATTGACGGTAACTTTATGGTTATTGTGGATGGACGAATATTAAATGAAGGAAACATTAATGTCGAGTCAAAAAGTATTGATCCATCTGGGAATGAAAGTGAGAGTCATAGTGCCCAAATCATTAAGGATGTCACCCTATCAGAATTGGTACTTTCTGAACTCCATACCATTAATCAAGCAAATTCTACAGCTTATGCTATAACAGGGAAAGGTGAACCGAATACTTCAATCAATACTGTAATAACGGATCGACTAGGAAAAACCATTCAACAATCCGTAACTACAGATGAAAAAGGACATTTTGAAATTGGAACGGATCTATCCTCACTTCAGGATGGTGCAGTAAGTATTCGTGCCTACCAAGTGGATGATGCTGAAAACAAAAGCAATGTAATTACTAAAGTTGTCCAAAAAGATACTATACTACCATTAGAAGTTATCATTAATCCTTTAGAAACACTAAGCCAACAAAATGTTTCTAATTATACAATCACTGGTACTGGCGAGCCCGAAAATACGGTAGTAATTACTTTTACGGATAACCTAGGAAATGAAGTAAGAAAAGAAACCATAGTTAAAGCTGATGGGACCTATAACTTTGTTGCTGACCTATCAACCTTTTCTGGTGACCAGTTAACGACCACAATTAAACAGACGGATAAAGCAGGCAATACGAGCCCTGAAATGAATGCAACTGCGGAGATTGACAATACTGGACCTCAAAATCTTGACACCACTTTCTCAGCAATTGTAAATAATGACTCTGCTAATGATTTTACGATAACGGGAAAAACAGAACCTAATGCTAAAGTGGAAGTTGAGTTCTCTGATGGTACAACCAACCTAATTCGTACTACAAATGCTGATAATGAAGGTAATTTCACAGTTACTACCGATCTTACAAGATTTGCTGATGGTGAAATTAGAGGACAGATTATAACAATCGATACCAATCATAATAAGGGTGTTACGAAAGATTTTACAGTTGTAAAAGATACTGCGGTTTCTGATATAACGACTGTAGAGCTTGGAGAAGGAAGAGTTTCTTCGCACAATACATCAGCCTATCCTGTCAGTGGAACAAGTGTCGAAGAAGGAGCCACTGTAATTGTAGAAATTACGGATGGAGTTAATAGTGTGACAGAAACTGCCCTGGTTGTTGATGGCAGATACCACATTCCTTTAGATTTAACATCATTAAATGAAGGTTCCCTTCAAGTCATTGTGACTCAGCAAGATATTGCAGGAAATACAAGTAACCAACTGACACAAACCATACAAAAGGACACGGAAATTAGTGCTCCAGTAATTACAACAAGCCAATTAGCTAGGACCTCTACAGGCTACACTTATAACCTTCTAGGATCAGGTGAGGCCGGCAGCACAGTCACAGTCATTATATATGGCCAATCCAGTCCTGAAGTGATAAATAATACGTATGTGTTAGATGAGAAAGGAAATTTTAGTGATAACATCGACCTTTCTCCTTTACAAGGGCAAAAGCCATTCATTTTAATAACTCAAGTAGATGAATTTGGAAATGAAAGTATACAACAAATCACCGGTGTTTCAACCTATATTGTAGGTTCTGGCGATAATTTATGGAAAATATCAACCTTGCTAGGTACAACCGTTGATGAGCTGCGTTCTATGAACAATTTAACAACGGATATGATATATATTGGTCAGAAATTAAATGTTCCTTTAGTTGCAGGACTTGAGACAATTGCTGTCTCAGAAGAACATGCATTTAATATGGGGTATTTGTATCACGGAAGCTCCAACACTTACATGGAAACAATGAAGCATACACAAGGTTCAATTAACGTCGTAGCCCCTACCTACTTTGATATAAATCCTGATGGGTCGTTAAAAATGACTCAAGTAGTTGACCGATATTTTATAGCAAATATGCAAAGTAGCGGAATACGTGTTGTTCCATTTCTAAGCAACCACTGGGACAGAGGACTTGGTGAAAAAGCTCTGCAAAATCGAGAGCAGCTTACAGATCAAATTGCAGAAGCTGTTCGTATTTATAATCTAGACGGAGTGAACATTGATATCGAAAATGTGACTCATGAATATCGTGATGAATACACAGAGTTCACAAAGATGTTAAGAGCCAAAATCCCTGCTGATAAAGAAGTGTCAGTTGCAGTGGCTGGTAATCCAAGAGGCTTTACAGTTGGCTGGCATGGTTCATATGACTATACTAACTTAGCACAGTCATCCGATTATTTGATGATTATGGCTTATGATGAAAGCTATACAGGAAGTGAACCAGGGCCCGTTGCAAGTATTGGATTTGTTGAAAAGTCAATACAATATGCAATAAACAATGGTGTCCCAAAAGAAAAAATCGTGTTAGGTATCGGTCATTACGGAAGGTATTGGCAAGAAGGAGCAACCGTTGGTGGTTATGGCATTTCTAATGCACAAGTAGCAGAAGCTGTAAAACTTTATAACGGTATTGTAACATTTGATGAGGCTAGTAAATCTCCAAAAGCTACCTTTACGATAAAAGAAGGAGATCCGACTCTAGATGTATACGGAAGGATTCTTCAACCAGGTAATTATACGATATGGTTTGAAAATGAGGAATCCATTAAAGCCAAATATGAGCTTATTAAAAAATATGGAATAAAGGGAACAGGGAATTGGGGGTTAGAACAGGAAAACCCCGCATTTTGGAATGCATTTTCAAATTGGGTTACTCCAACTGTCCCTGTATCAGGAGAAGGTTCTCAATAAGAGGACCTTCTTTTTCAAACTATGACTATGGACCGCTCCTTTGCGTTACAGTCACTTGCTTTACAGCAGGGGAAAACAAATTATTCCCTCTTTTCATTCCTTCTCAATACACCTAAATATTCTTTCCATGGTCCTACTTCTTCTCTATATCTCTCTGCCATTATTCTAGTTACTTGGTTTAGATGTGTTAGGTCATGAACAACCCAGGTTGATAGTAATTCCCTTAGACGGACTTTCCCAAATGCAGGATGAGTGCCTGTTAATTCAAAATCAACCTCAGGTTTAATAATCACCTTCAGTTTTGATAGGCTTTCAGCTCTACAGTCCTTAAACTCAATGAGCTTTTCCTCAATTGAGTATTCATTACCTTCGTCTAAATGTGAATAACGATCAAAAACTGGGAATGGCCTACTTTCTCCTTCGTTAAGAATAATTTCTATCCTCGGTATCCAGTTGGTCTTTTCTCCCTCTATTAGGTGATCAATTACTTCAATTATGTTCCATGTACCCTCACCCTCATTACACAATAACCACTCTTTATTTATTCCAACTAAAAAATGCTCCAATGTTTGTGGTGTTCGCTCTAATACCTCAATGGCTTCATTTAACTTAAAATTCATTTTCATACTCCCTTCTTTTTCTCAATTATAAAGTTTCACAATATCTCAATATTTCTGATAATAAACAATTTACTTTCTCCTTTATACTAAAAAATAGATAAGAAAGCGCTTTATTTTTTTAAAAAGTGCACCTATCCTACTTCACTTAAAAAGGGTGACAAACATGGAGTACAAACAAGTAAAAGAAAAATTAGAGGCATCTAAGATGGATTTAATTCATAAGTTACAAAAGCCGAATTTATCATACGAAGAAAAAGATAAGCTTGAAAAATCAATTGCTAATATAGATTATATTATTGAATTAACTGATATGAACCATTATGAGCGTGGTTGAGGTTAAACGAGTAATGGAGGCGAAAATGTCGCCTCCCTCTTTCTAAACTTGTGAGTTTCTCATTACCCAATCGAGTAAAAGTGCAATAATGGTCGAGCAGACTGAAAGTAAAAGAAATACACTGCTGATAACAGCAGTTCCTAACCATCCTACACGTAATAAGACTAGTAGCCACCCTAAACATCCAATTATCATAAAACAAAGTGAAAGGTAATACTTTAGTTTCCTATAGTTTGAAAAGTAAAGATTAACCGAATAAAACAGAAGTAGATTAACAAAGAGAACTCCTACAAATCCAACTCTAGCATCCATTGTCTGCAAATATTCTACTGAATTTAATTTGGCTTAACGCCTGCTCCAATGTCACTTCATCTTGAACAAGAGCTATCCGTACATATCCTTCCCCTGACTCACCAAAAGCGTTACCTGGTGTGACAACTACTCCAGCTTTGTCTAAAAGATTATAAGCAAATTTCGTCGATGTAGTACCATTTGGTATTCTTGCCCATACAAACATAGACGCGCTCGGACTTGTAACCTTCCACCCTAAGGCATTTAATCCATTGACTAATTTGTCTCTTCTTTTTTTATAGATCGCCCGTAATTGGTTACTAAAGTTTGTTTCGACTGTCAATGCGGCAATGGCTGCCTTTTGGACTGGTAAAAATACACCATAATCCAAGTTACCTTTTAGAACATTTAAAGAATGGATAATCTCTGGATTTCCTACTAGGTATCCAATCCTGCAACCAGCTAAATTGAAGCTTTTTGAAAGAGAGTTAAATTCCACTCCTACTTCCATTGCCCCTTCAACTGATAAGAAACTTATTGGTTTTTGCTGCTCATAGTACAGTTCGGAGTAAGCAAAATCATGAACAACAATAATATTGTGTTTCTTTGCAAAAGAAATAACTTCCCTAAAAAAATCTGTAGTTGCTAAGGCTGGAATTGGGTTTCCAGGAAAGTTCAGTATCATCATTTTAGCTTGGTCAGCAATATCTTTTGGAATCGCAGACAAATCTGGCAAAAATCCATTCTCTTCTAATAATGGCATTGGATAAGGCTCAGCTCCTGCCATGGCTACTGCTGTTGCGTAGGCAGTATAGCCTGGATCAGGTACTAAAATAAAATCACCTGGATTAGCAAAAACCATCGGTAAATGTACAAGCCCGTCTTGTGAACCCATTACCATCAATACTTCACTTTTTGATTTTAAAGAAACCAGGTACTTATTATCGTAGTAAGTACATACAGCCTCCTTAAATTCTTCAATTGCAGTTAATGTATATCCATAGGATGTTGGCTCATTTACGTATTTATTTAGCTCATCTCTTATGTAATCTGGTGGTGGTAAGTCTGGACTTCCTACACTTAAATCTACGATATCTCTACCTTCAGCTATTAGTTGTTTCTTATAATTTGATAATTCATTAAAAACACTTTCCTTGAAGGCATTCATTCTAGTAGCTACTGTAAAATTCATAAAGCATCCCCTTCAAACAAATTTCTTATTATTTCGAAAAATATAAGTGATATAATACCGTACTTTTTTCATTTTGTCATGCAGAACATAATTATCACCCTAATGGTTTAAGCTAAGTAGAAACGACAATTATGAGGTGATTCCTTGAAAAAGAAGATCAGTATTCATTTTTTGTTTCTTCTTTTACTTTTTACAACAGCATGTGCAGGCCCAACTGAGCTGTTTAGTGGAGTGAAAATTAAATCTGAACTCAATACTTATATTGAAGAAATTGGTCAGTTAAACGAAGTTCAAAATACTCTACTCGCGGAATATGAACAAGGGTTTGTAGAAGAAACAGATAATGAGGTCGCATTGACTCATTTAAACGAGGAAAATAATCCCCCCTTTTGAAACCTTCTTAGAAGACACTAGAAATATTCAATTAGAGACGGAAGAAGTTCAAAACCTCCACGCTATCTATATCGAAGCAATGGAGGTTCAGCTAGAAGTTTTTACTGATTTCAAGCAATCTCTTGAAACAGACAATGACGCTTTATTTGATGAAGCAAATAACAAAGTTGATCAAGTAAATGAATTACTTGACCAGCATGAAAACAAATTTAAGGACCTTACGAAGGAATATAACATCAATCTAGAGTTCGCAGGGGGATGATTACTAATTCCTCTCTATTTTTAATCCTTCTACATGCTTTTTAGAAAGCAGTTTATCAATCTTTCTATTTTCTATCGTTTCAAAAATAATGCTCATATCGTAATCCTCAGGATAAAGCTCCTCAGCCTTTATATAGAGATTTACTCTCTTTTGATTGATCACTTGTTTTTCGCCTTTTATAAATACGATTAAATCTCCTTTTTCATTAGCTGGTTTAAATACAATTCCAATCTCGTTCAAAGAAGGAATTTTGACATTATCTCCTATGCTAAATTCAAATATATTTTTTTTTTGTTCTTCCTTTACTTTGTGTTTTTGGCTTCTAATATGCTTGTTTTCTGAACCCAATTGACGATCTAACTCACCTTTTCTAAAATCATCAGAATAACCGTATTTCTTTTCTTCTTTATACGTAATTTTATGAGCATTTTCAATAATTTGAGGGTGTATGCCTAGTTTCAACGAAATCGCAAAAGCTTGGCTTTCTCCCCCTTTACCAACAATTAAACGATAGGTTGGCTTAAGGGTTTCAATATCAAACTCCATCGACCCATTTTGGAATCCTTCTGTATTGTTTGCATAATCCTTAATCTCACTATAATGCGTAGTTGCAAGTATAGTCGCCCCTTTTTTATAAAGCTCCTGTAAAATAGCTGTAGCTAGACCCATCCCTTCAGCTGGATCTGTTCCAGACCCTAATTCATCAAGTAATACAAGTGTTTGGAAGGTTGTTTCCTTTAAAATCTCAATGATATTCTTAATGTGTGATGAAAACGTACTAAGCGATTGCTCAATACTTTGGCCATCCCCTATATCGACTAAGATTTGATGAAAAATCGCAATCTCACTTCCCTCTTCTACCGGAATATGAATACCTGATTGTGCCATAAGTGTTAACAACGCAACTGTTTTAATGGTAACTGTTTTCCCACCGGTATTAGGTCCTGTAATCACAAGAGCATCATAATCTTCTCCCATCACCACTGATAACGGAACCGCCTGTTCATGTAATAATGGATGCTTGGCACCTCTTAACTTAATCGTATGATGTTCATTGATTTGAACCGAACGACCATTGATTGCTTGACTGTACTTCGCTTTTGCAAACACAAAGTCATAATGGGCCATTGTATCAACAGATACCTTGATTTCTTGTTCATGTTTTTCTACTAGGCCTGTTAACATCATTAAAATTTGATGTTCTTCAACTTCTTCTTCAAATTTCAATCCACTAATTTCATCTTGTATTATGGAGATTTCCTCTGGTTCAATATAAACTGTAGATCCAGAAGCAGACGCATCTAACACCGTACCATTTACATTTTTTCGATACTCTTTTTTAACAGGAATAACATACCGTCCATTTCTGACACTAACAATTGCATCCTGCAGATATTTAGCATACTTAGTAGACTTTACTACCTTATCGATTTTATCCTTTATCCTCTCTTCAAGGATTGCAATTTGCTTTCTAATTTTCAATAGTTCCTTAGAAGCATAGTCATCTACCCTACCATTTCGAATACATCTTGCAATTTCACTAGCAAGCTCTTGTAAATCAAATAATGAATAAACAAATGTACTAATCTTAGGTGCAATTCCCTCTTTATCTTTCATAAACCTTCGTAGTTTTTCAGCACAATCTATTAAATCATAGACCGCTAGTAGTTGGTCTGGTCGTAAAGGGATACCTTTGTTCATGTTATTTAAAATATGTTGTACACCTTTTAAGCCATGAATAGGAACACTAGAACTCTTTCGTAAAATCTCCTTTGCTTCTGTAACCTCTTCTAACCAGGAAAGAATTTGCTTTTTATTTGTAGACGGTGACAACTTATCAACCTTCTCCTTTCCTAATTCAGAAATACAGTATGTCGAGATTGCATCTTTAATCATTTGAAATTGTAATGTTTTCATTGTATTGTGATTCAATGGTTTTTCCTCCAATATATTTATTCTTGCTTGTTTTTTCCACTCTATGATTCATTCATTTATCTCTAAGAACGCAAAAAACCGCAAAGAACACATCGTTCCTTGCGGTAAACTTCAAAATTCAACGTTAATAAGAATAGATAAGCCTAAATAATAGTATTCAAATAAACCAAGAGAATAGTCCTTCTCATGGAACCTTATTTAAATACAAAAAACTGTACATCAAGCACAGCGTTTCATCTAATTCTTGATCGAATGTTTTACGCAATGTGTTCTTAACAATAAACTTTTAACCATAGCAAATAAGACGACCCTAGGACGTTATTTGTGGAAAAATAGTTTATTTATGAAATTACTTAGTTAAGAACGACTCCCTGCATACAAACATTCTCCTTTTTACTTTTACTAATTTATAATATACTCCACCCTTTTATTATTGTCTAGAATTTTTTCCTAAAATAGACAAGTTTTCCATTTGTACATGCATATACATACTAGTAGGGAAATTAAGACATGCTTAGGGGTGATTTTTAATGAAGCTGGTGTACATAAGTAAAAAATGGATTATGTTCGTTTCATTCTGTTTTCTAGCAGCTATTACGAGTTGGTATGTGGTTGATCGTGAGACCTTGCCTACTGCCCAAGATCAAAATCAAGAATTTGTTATAAATATGGTGACTGGGGAATTTAAGAGTAAAACTGAAGACGGAAAGGAAATAGAAGCTTATCGATGGGACCCAGGAACGATCTATATTCCAAAAGGACAAAATGTAAAATTAAGTATTTACGGAGTGAATGGTAAAGAACATCCGTTCATAATTGAAGGTACCGATATCAAAGGAACTGTAACAAAGGGTAAAGAAACCATCGTCAATTTAAAGTTTGATGAAGAGGGTGTTTATCGCTTAATCTGTCTTACACACTCAGACATTGCACACAACGGGCCAATGATTGCTTATATTGTTGTTGATTAATAAAAAAAGCTCGGACGTAGTATCCGAGCTTTCCTTCTTTAGCTTGTAGCTTTATTAATAGCACTATGGTTTGTAAGCGCTTGGAGCTCTCGAGTAGCTTCTACCATCTCACTGTTACACAATGGACAAGCTGGAATTTCCGTGCTTTTAAAATTATCTCGCAGCCAACATTTACACTCATCCGAAGAACATTCCCAAACTTTTGTTTCAACTTTTACTACTTCTTCTTCAAATTTTCTACCAAATGCCATAATTAATCCCTCCAAGCTACCAAAAAAACAACGTTGGATAGCAACAAATTTAATACCAGACCCATGGCTACCTACATTACCAAATTTGTAAAAGAAAAAAATTCACACACTATAAAAAGCCCCAAAACTATACTTTTTATAATAAGTGAATCTGCTACAAATTTATTTTAGTTAATTCGATAGATATTTATACATATAACTATACAGATAATTCACAAGCTAGTCAAACAATTCGTTTTCCAAATGTTTCTATTTGACATTTTCAGAATGAGAATAGTAGTAATTGGGCAAAATGGAGAACGATACATATTGTAAATTAAGGAGGAGTGTTCATGAGTTTAGAGTGGTTTTCAAGAATGGAAAATGCAGTAAGAGTAAGTCTACCAGATGTATGTGAAGGATTTGAGGATTTTGAGCTTCTATTTGATACGGATACAACTGAACAGCATCCTTCTTTTATTTTCTCTGTTGACTTAGGAGAAGAAACTGATGAGTTTTGTGTTATCAACTTTGACACTATCAATCAAGAGTTTTATTCCTATCATTTTGACGAAGTTGCGGAACTACATGCAAAAGTACTATTTTCAAATCTTGATGAAATGCTTAGTTTCATCCATGCGGCCTTCCATGAGTATTTAGACGAATTCGATGATGAGTACGAAGATCTTCTTGAAGAAGACGAGGATGATGTACTAGATGAGATGTTTGGTGATGTTGTTTACTCAGGAGACGATACTTACGAAGGCGATGTCTTTGATGAGCAAGATGAAGATTTCGAAGACGAAATTGAATGGATTTCAAATGACAAATATATTCATATTGAAGACAACAATCCATATCAAAACGTTGAGCACGCCATTTCTTATCGTTTAGGGAAACTAACAGATACCGGTGATGGTGTTCTTTTAAGAAACACGATTACTAGAGAAAACGGAGAAGAAACGGAAGAAGAAGTTTTGCTTATTTTTAGGGAAGAAGAAGCTTCTTATATCATAGATTTAGTTAGTGAGTATTTGGGTAGTATGAATACACGGAAATAAGGTTTTAGGTTAGTGGTGGCCACTTTGAGGGTGGCCATTTTTTGGTTATAGACCTTAAAATCCTGGATTTTCGTAAATATTTACCGATAAATGGATTTATCAACCTATAATTCCTGGATTTTCGAAAATATTTGCCGATTAATGGATTTATCGACCTATAATTCCTGGATTTTCAAAAGTATTTGCCGATAAATGGATTTATCGACATTTAATTCCTGGATTTACAAAAATATTTGCCGATTAATGGATTTATCGACCTATAATTCCTGGATTTTCAAAAATATCGGCTGATAAATGAACTTACCACCCCGCCCTATCTATAAACTTAGTAAATAAAGGCACTTAATCCGGAGTTACGTGACCTCAAAACCAAGTTTCTCAGGGCACATAAAAAGGCAGCCCTCAGGCTACCACACAACTAAGCAAAATATTCTTTATAATACCCGCCAACTTTACCAGTGTTATCAACGATAAAGTAAAACTCCTCTGTTTCATTTTTCAAATCATACTCTTGCCCTGCTGTTAAGGCACGGTCTACCATATATTTTGCTGCATTTGTATGTACACATTTCACCTTACGGATGGTTGGTTTGTCTAACCAATTTTTATGTATCATGCTATCCCACTCCTTCATCATTATTTTACTATTGATTCTATACTATTTGTCCATAATTTTAAAGCGTTATTCCGCACACATTTTATTGATTTGGGGAAGTCTAAATATAGGAATGCAAATCACTTTCTATTTTCCCAATATTTTATTACAATAGAAGCCATTAGTGTAACATAGGTAAGTGTTACCAATTTTGATCAGGAGGTTTTACATTTTGAGTAATAATAATACAACTACGTTAAGCCCAGAATTAGTAAATTTACTTCAAGGAGAGAAAATCGTTTCCTTGGTTACAATGGATGCTGAGACAAACAAACCTAACTTAACTATTGTTTCTTGGTTAGTTGCCCATGAAGGTGGGAAAGTCATTAAGTTTGCTTTAGGACATAAAGGCGAAAGTGTTACTAATATTCAAGCAAACCCTGAAATTACCCTTGGAGTCATAGGTGCAGGTAGCTGCTATTCAATAAGAGGGAATGCTTCTATTTCCGAGATTATTGAAAAAACAATGAAATATCGAGTAGTAACAGTTGAGGTTGAAGAAGTTGAAGATATTATCTTCTATGGTGGTCAAATCACTAGCGAGCCAGAGTACGTAAAAACATACAACGAAGAGCTTGCTAAAAAGCTTGATGAAGAAGTATATGAAATGCTAAAACAATAAAAATGCAGGCAACAAGGTAACCTTGTTGCCTAACTTTTTGTTTCTGGATGAACTAAAGCGGCTGTAGTCACATCGATTAATGCAGGACCTTTATGTTGCAATGCATCACTAAGGATCTGTTCTAGAGTACTATCATTTTTAACCTGATACCCCTTAAGTTTACAAGCCTCCGCAATCCCCACAAAATTTGGGTTGGTCAGATCTACTCCTTCTTGTAAATATCCACCGACAATCATTTTATCTTTCTCCATCTGTAAAGCATGGTTATTAAAAACAATGATCGTTATATCTAAGTTATATCTTACAGCAGTTAACAAATCTGCTAAGGTCATTTCTAAGCCACCGTCACCCACAACCGCAATAACCTGTTTATCAGGCTGAACTAACTTGGCTGCTAGTGCCCCTGGTAGTCCAAACCCCATCGTTCTCCACTTTCCAGAAAATAAGAAAGTTTGATTCTTAGGTCTAAAGTTACGATTCATCCAAACCGTTACATCACCTGTATCGATTGAAAGGATGGCATTATCCTCTACACAATTTTCAATAGCTCGAACAATTCTAGCTGGGAAAATAGGTGTGCCTGTTTTCGAACCTTCTTCCTCATTTTTGATATCCCATTGTTGTTTCGCTTCTAAACATATCTGGATCCAATCTTGATTCGGAGAGTGTCCCGCTAACTCATTAACCAAAAGTGCAAGTGTGTCTTTTGCATCACCAAGAACACCAATATCTACTGGAATGCCTTTTCCTATGTTCTCCTGTGCTAAGTCGATTTGGACGATTTTTGCGTCCGTAGGAACATATCCTTCAGGCCACCATGTATCACCTACTAAAAGGACGACATCAGCCTGCTTAAATACTTCATCTGCATACGGGTTACCACCTTGACCAATCCCACCTAGTAGATGGTCTGTATCATTTGCGAAATACGTCTTAGCACCTAAACTTACGAGAATTCCCGCTCCCCACTTAGCCGCTAATTCTTGAATTAATTCCTCTGCCCCTCTTGCTCCGACACCAGCAAGAATCATAGGCTTACGCGCTGACGATATAATAGAAGATACTTCTTGCACATCATTAGCATTAACTTGAGGTGTGCTTCTCACCAGTTTTGCTTCATTTTTAATCGAAGCCTTTGTTGGAAATGAGAACATATCTTTTGGAATGGAAAGATGAGTGACGGCCCCCATGGTGAATGAAGTATGTATAGCTTTACAAACAATATCTGTAATTGAATCTGGATGGGACAGTAAAGTAGTATAAGTAGCTACAGGTTTAATGAACTCTTGCTGGTCTATGTATTGCTTGAAATCTGTTCCGATTTTTTTAGTGGGTGCTTGGCCAGTTATGGCTAATACAGGTGCCTTATCCATATGTGCATCTGCTAATCCATTGAGTAAATTCCCAAGGCCTGGTCCCATTGTGGCTGTACACACTCCAAGGTTTCCTGTTAACTTAGCTTCTGCTGAAGCCATCATTGAAGCTACAGACTCATGTTTAACAGCAATGAACTGAATTTCATTTTGTTTGGCAATAGCATCCATGAATCCTAGGATGGCATCACCTACTACTCCATAAATTCTTTTTACACCTCTATTTGCTAACTGTTCTAATAATACTTCTGCAACATTTTTCGTTGTTTGACTCATCGATTCTCTTCTAGCCCCTTTTCATTAAAACTTTATATATTTAATGTCTCTTGTAAAAAATAAGATATACGATAAATAAAAAATAAAAGGGAGTCACATTGACTCCCCTACCTACAATTGAACATATATTTTAATTTCATAAAATCATAAAACAAACGTGCATCTCTTCCTTCTCTACTTCGTAGATGCTGTCTTGAGCGCAAACAATCTAGCAGCTCTTTATCACATCTACATGAAGGCCCATATCTTTGATAGCATAGATCATGTTTATGACAGCATGAATCAACACCATTTACTGGTGCTCCGGGACCACGACAACCAGGTCCACACCATCTATATCCTCCTAAGCATAGACCTTGTCTTCTTCTCCTATGCATTCGTTAACCCTCCTAAAAATCCTACTACTATTAATTTATGTTTAAAAGTAGGAATTGGAAGGGCTATTAAACTACTAAATTTACCTAAAACTATTTTTGCCTTACTACAATTGCCTGAGTGAATTTATGATTTACACAATCACTTAAAACAGTGCTATCTAAAAGTCCCAAAGTAATGACAGCTTCTATTTTTTTCGGATCAGGCTTCTTTACGTATTCAATACAATCATTTAAGTTCAATGCTTCTAATTTTTCAACTGTCTTCACATCATCATAGCTCTCACTATTACGAATTTGTCGAGTTATTTTATAATCACCTAACGTAATTTCACCTTTTTCATTCGCACCGACACTTTCATCAAAATACAAATTAATACGCTGTTTTAACTCCTTTAATTCCTTATCAATTTGCTTAGCTTCTTCTGTAAGCTTGCAATATCTTTCAATCGATTCTTCAGATAGAATTGCATTACTAGAATTTAATTTACTCAACTCCAACCACCCCATTTCTGTCATTTCTTCCATCTTATGAACGAGTATGGGGAAATATACGTTCGCATAAAAAAAAAGCTGTTACTTAATAAACAGCTTTTAGTCCTCTATAATTTGTAGTACATTTTTCAAGTAAAACAACAAAGCATCAACCTGCCCATCAACATCTATCTCACTTGCCCCTGCTAAATGGTGGTGTAAAACTAGACCATCAAATACATTAGTCATAAAATCAACAATCGTTTCTACTTTTTGAACAGGATGAAACTCTCCTCTTTTAACACCTTCACTTATTAAGTCAATTAGATTTTCACGCCAGAACTTTAATCTTTTTAAAATATAATCAAACCGGTCCTCACTGTCACTTCGCCAGCTTATTACCGCGAACTCAAATTGGACGATCGCAAAGTTAGATGTAGGCACTTCTCGATAACCGTTCACAAAATCCTTTATCACCTTCCAAACCGAGTCTGAGGAACCAACTACTTTAGTTAATTCTTCTCTTCCAATCCTATCATTTCGATCGATAATATCTCTAAACATTTCCTCAGTACTTGAATAATATTGATATACCCCACCACGACTTAATCCACTAGCGTCCACAATATCCTTCATCGTAGTCGGTTCATATCCTTTTTTACAAAACACTTCATAGGCTGCCTTTAAAATCTCTTTCTTACGTTCCTCTTTGTATTCCTCCGTCACTTTCGGAGACATGACGATCCCTACTTTCAATTTTCTTCTTATATACTATAGTAATACATCCAAGTAGAAACAAGCTACATCCAGAAACGATATATGTCTCCACCACCCCAATTAATTGTGAAAGCACACCGCCCATTGTCATTCCTATAATTGTCGCAAGAGTAGTTAGACTACCTATTGTACCGAATACTCTTCCTGTTTTCGTCACAGGTGTTTGCGTTTGAACAGATATTTGAAACGGTATGGATGCCAATCCAAATGATGACCCTCCAATAAAACCGAGTATTGGAATAAGCCATATTAAAATTGATTCATCAAATGGAGCTAATACCGAAATGAGTGCAAATATTAGCCCAACCCCCATTCCTCCAATCGAAGTTGTTACGATCACTGAAGGTAATTTTACCTTTGTAATAACAAGCGAGCACACAATCATACCAAGACCACTGGCTGCCATTGTAAAACCAGTAACCTGTGTTGGATCTGTAAACATTTCTCTTAGAAGTACCACTATCTGAGTATCTGCCATTTGTAAAACCAACATCGTTAAACTAAACAAAAACAAACTTAATAATAACGACGGAATTGTTTTAAGAAATAAGTACCCCTCTTTTATTGAGCTTGCCATAGACTCTTTCTTCTTAATATCATTATTATTTTCTTTTAGTATATGAACCGTTTTAGGTACTCCGTATAAAAGGATAGCTGAAAGTATAAATGAAACTGCATCTAAGTAAAAAGCCCACTGAATTCCCACCGAAGCCACCAAAACTCCACTAAGTGTTGGTCCAATAATTTTAGCACTATTGTCGATAATGCTACTAATCCCCATTGCTTGCTGTATTAGTTCATTTGGAACAATCTCTTTTAACTTCCCATTCTTAGCAGGCATAAATAGTGCTACAAAACAGCTTTTTAAAAAGACTAGAAGATATACCTGCCATAAGGTTGTGGAAAAGGCCACTCCCACAACTAATATCGCACATACAACGTCAGAAATGATCATGATCTTTTTCCGGTCATATTTATCCGCTAGACTCCCAGCAAAAGGCCCTAAAACGATCATTGGTCCTACGAAACAAAGCATTAAAAATGAGACGGCCATTGGTGAAGCATTCCATTTTACGGCTACTAAAGTTAGTACCGCTAATATATCTAACCAATCACCTAAAGCTGAAACCGTTTGAGAAGCTATTAAACTTAAATAAGCTTTATTTTTCCAAAGACTTTGGGACGGTTGATCTACTGTCATAAATATCTCCCCTTAGTTTTAACTGACACACGTGTCGTTTTTATCATTATAAACGACACACGTGTCAGTTTCAAGCCCAAAAATAAAAAAAGCCTGAGAATTTTCTCAGACCTCGCGTTCTATTAATTTGTTTCCCATTCAATTTCTTCATTTTTCTCCAAAGATTTAATGGTTTTCAGGTGTTCAGTTTTGCCAAGAATTCTGTAGTTATCAAGATAATCTTGGTCAACTTCAAAATGGATACTTTTTGTTACTAATAAATCTGGCTTTACTTTGTTTGTAACAAGAATCTTGATATCATATTCTCTAACCTGTCTTCGTGAATCATCATCTCTTTTCAATTTTAAGTCTGAAAAATCTTCTAATACTGCGTTAATAATTTGCTTATCTTTAATAGTTACCCAAGCCTTCCTCTCAGGAAAATATTCATCTTCTTTAGAGGTCTCGTAGATTTGAATGTTCATATTTTCAATGATTGTACCTTCATGTAGGTTTTTAGCAACGTGCTTCTCGAACGAAGAGTATTTATCCCACTCGAATATTAGAAAAGTCCCTATAATTAGAAAGGTTATAATAAATAAGGCCTTTCTTTTTTTTATAAAATGGAGTAAATCCGTAAGTATCGAGATATCATTTTTAACCCTCATTTAATCCACTCCTTACTTTTTTACTTTCACTGTAAAAATACTTTTCTTCACGCCTGGTTGGTTCTCTTATCTTTCCGACTCTTCAGTCGGTTTCTCAACTTCATCCGTACAAACACAGTCATCATCAAATAAAGCACATCCAGAAAGCAAGATTATCATAATGCCACCTAAAATTAACAAGCGTAAACTCTTCATAGCGCCTCCTAAAATCTATTTATAACTTTCCTTCTTTTATCCACTTATTGATTCGAATACTTCCTAGAATTGAAACGAATAAGAATAGAATATTAAAGATGATATAAACAAGTAATCTATTTATCTCTTGTAATCCTTCAAAATTAATGTATATCCAAACCGTTAGGCTAAGAGTCATTAAATAAAAAAACACATTCGGAATAATCCATACTACTCTTAGTATATTTCGCTTCAAAAAATCACCCCTTCTATCAATCAAAGCTTCATCATTATTACTTTAGCATATTTTTCCACTTTAAAGGTTCATTTATAAAAAAAACGAGTAAACTCTAAAGAGGTTCTACTCGTTTTACATAGATACGTAGTTAGTATTACTACCCTTGAACCTCGCTTCCTTTAAGAGAAACAGGCTGTCTTTGTATTGCAAAATATAGTAAGACTGCAGCTACAATAAACAAGCTACTTGTTACAAAAAACACAGATGATATTCCCATAAACCCCGCAAGGATACCTCCCATTGCTGGTCCTATTACATTTCCAAAGAACCTAAAACTTGCGTTATATCCTAACACTTCTCCTTGAATAGAAAGTGGAGCAACCTGGCGGATATACGCTGTTCTACAAGGTATCAAGCCCCCGATGACGGTTCCCAAAATAAATCTTAAAATAACTAATTGCCATATATTTGTTACAAAGGCTTGTGGTAAGTAAATGAGTGCAGACAATAGTAATAGAATCATCATTACTTTTTCGTAACCAATTCTATCTCCAATTTTACCCCACTGTCTAGTGAAAAATAAGTTTCCTAGACCGGTAGCTGAAAATGCGACACCTGATAACAATGCAATATTTGTAGCCACTCCATCTAACCCTCCTACATATAAAGCAAGTAAAGGCTGAATCGCAAAATTAGCAATTTGAATGATTGATGAGATTAACATAATCATTAACAACATCGGAGTTGTGAAAATATAGCGGAGTACTTCTTTGCCTGAATATTTCTTTTCCTTGGCTTCCTTTGGATTTTTTATTTCTTTCACTCCGAAGACAACAAGTGTTGCAGCAATACCTGTCGTAACCGCAGTTAAAAGAAAAGTGTATTGAAAACCAACTGAATCTGCCAACAAACCACCAATTAATGGGCCAAATAAACCTCCTGATACATTACCTGTCTGCAATGTACCTAGCACTTTACCTGCAATGTGTCTGGGAGTTTGAGTTAAAATTAATGCTTGAGACATCGATATGAAGCCGGCAAACAACCCCATAAATAAGCGAAGAATTAACAACCAAAATACAGATGACACAAATCCCATTAGTAACACACATAATGATAATCCAAATCCTAAGATGATGAGGACTTTTTTCCGACCATATTTATCACCAATTCGGCCCCAAATTGGCGAGAAAATAAACGCAGTAACAAATGTAACGCCAAACACCAGACCCGACCATCTCTGTACATACTCACTTGAAAAGTCTCCAAAGGTTTCAATATACAGAGATAAGAAAGGTAGAATCATAGTTAAACTACCAGCAATGAAAAAATTCGCTGTCCACATGATGACTAAATTTCGTTTTGAATAATCGATGAGGTACACCTTCTTTTGATATTTCGTTTTCCTAAATAATTATCATTATACCGAAATATCCAAAAATTTCAAAGGTAAAGTTCCAGAAAAAAACCTAGACAAGATGAGTCTAGGCTTTAAATGCTCTTTAATAAAAGCTTCTTCAAAAGAGGAAATAGTACATCAGGAAGTTCATTTATATTAGGTACAACAATACTAAACTTTCCGTAAATATTTTGGATTGTTTTTTGTTGACCTTCGTCTATCTCACCATTTGCCAGGAAAATATTAATCACTTCTATTCCGCGTTTTCTAGCTTCTACTACTGCCTCGTGTGTATCTACAATACCATTTTGCTCATACCCAAAAGCTGCTGGTTCTCCGTCTGAAAAGACTAATAAAAACTTTTGCTTCTCATTTCTTTGGAGCAACTTTTTGGATATAACTCTTAACGAGTAACCATCCCGATTATCTTCCTCTGGCTGTAGCTGCATAATCTCCGGTCCACTTGAGGTTTTTAGAGACGTTTGAAAATCGATGGCATGATAGAAATAATTAGGCTGTTTCGTTGCAGTTGCATCATTTGTATCTTCCCAAAAGCCTACAACTTGATGTGGAACGGATACTCCTTTTAACGCTTCATGAAATAAAGTTATTCCCAGCTTCGTTTCTTCCATTTTGTCATACATAGATGCAGAACAATCCACTAATAGCGAAAATACAGCATCGATTTGTGGTGATATTTGATCTTTTTTATAAAATAATCTTGGGTTATCATCAGTTAACAATCGAATTAACTTTTTGCTCAATCTACCAAAATGCAGGTCACCACGTGGGAGATTTTTTTTGTGCTCTAACGTTTTTTGAATCATTTGTTTTAATTTCTTCTGATAAGAAGAGATGCTTGCTTTTTGAGTGTCATATTGCTTCAATTCTTCAATCGTCAGCTTTTCAGGATACTTGTTTACTGTAAAAGCAAATTTATTTTCTTTCCCATATTCCCCTGAAGATTGACCATCCTTAGCTTCACGGTTACCTTCAAGTGCTTCCATTTTCGAATAGTCATTACGAGAGGTTTTTTGAGAAGAACCCTGAACCATTCCTAGAGCTTGATCACCTGTATCTCCTTCACGTACTCCTTCACCTAAAAGGTTCGTTTGGCTTCCCTGTTCTAGGTCAAACTGGAGAAAGCTTTTAGTTGTTGTTTCTGATTCTTGATGCCAGGTAGGGAGTTTTTCTTCATGTATATCTTCATCTCCCTCCTTCACATCTTCCAAAATATCATTGTTTTTTAACTTATCTTTTCGTTTTAACTCATCAAAAGTAATTCCTGACTCAACTAAGTCATACTCAAGCTCAGGTAGATGAAAATACATATTGAGCATATCTTCTGTTAGAACTTCATCAAGAGTTTCGATTAGATTTACACAAAGTCGGGTTACCTCTCTTGTTGAATTGACCTCAAAAGACTTTGTCACTTCATTTCTAACAAAAGGTAGTACAAGATCTATATCTTGATTAATAGAAGGAATATCTTCAAGAGGTGAATCTGAAGTAAGCAGTAGAAAGATCGCATTAAAGAGCGAATCTGCGTAGACAGCCTTTTGTATGTTAACATTCAACTGATCCCTAAAATATTTCCGATAAATTTCTCTTCGAATCCGGAATGTCTGCTTTGTTCCAGGTCGTTCTCTCTTACAGATTTCCTCTAGTCGTAAATCCTCACACACCATGAATAATTGCTTCGCAAAGCTTTGAATTTTAAAGTTTTTAATGTTAGATATATATCTACTTATTTCTGAAAAATCGGAGTGATTTTTGCTCCCAATACTTCGTAAATAAATATCACTTTTCAGTCCATTTACCATGTCATGATAGGGCCGATTATCCCAAAAATGACTAATAAACAGCTTATTCTGTATAGGATCAAAATAGGATTTGAAAGCATACTCAACCTCTAAATCCTCATGTCTTGAAAGAGTGACTGCCAAATCGGATAGCTGCATAAATAGAAACGAGTCTATTTTTTTATCATTAAATTGAATAAATTTCATAAGTAACTCACCCGAATAATGTTTCGGCTATATTCATAATGGCAGACTTCTCTCGGTCATCCTCTAGTTTGTCAACAATTCCACGCTGAATTGCACGTACAGGTGGCATATAAACAGCCAGGTCACATGTATCAATTAATGCACGGATAGATGCTGCTTCTTCTGAGATTTGTCCACTTCGAACTTGAGTAATTAGATCTGACGATAAAATTACAAAGGCATTGATTAGTTTTTCATCCTTAAGCTGGGTTTGATCGACGAGCACGCTTTTTAAAACATCTCCTTGGATATAGGGTACATCTATGACAACAAATCGGTTTTTCAACGCTTCATTTAAAGGTACCGTTCCTACATAACCCTCATTAATAGCAGCAATCACTCCAAAGCTATTTTCTGCCCGAATCACTTCACCTGTAAAAGGATTCGTAATCATTTTTCGATAATCCAATACACCATTTAGAATAGGAAGTGTTTCAGGCTTTGCCATATTGATTTCATCAATGTAAAGAAGATGTCCACTTGTCATTGCATTTATGACCGGTCCAGGAATAAATTCTATTTCCGTTTTACCTTCTGTTTGGTTAAGCGTTTTAAATCCTAATAAGGCCTCAGCATCTAAATCAACCGAACAATTTATACTGTGCATCGGCTGATGAAATAGGTTAGACAACGTTTCAGCCAATTTCGTTTTCCCAGCACCAGTTGGACCTTTTAAAAGCACATTTTTCCCAAGTGAAAGAGCAATGATTGCATCGAAAATTACAGAAGGCTCAGCCGGGGTGTAACCTCCTGATCCAATTAGCAGTGCATCTTCTTTTGATGAAACTCCAGCTTTTCTATTGTTAACTAAATCTATGATATGGTTAGGTAATCCTAACGATTGTAATGTCACTGTCATTTTAAAAACTCCTTTAATCACATTTGCCATCTGTTAATTGTACTCAAATCCTCTATTTTTCGCAAAAGAAAGACCGTGCTGCAAATACAACGCCGGTCTTCTTAACATTTCTAGTGTTTTTCAAGATATTCTTGATAGCTTTTTCTTATATCTTCTTCACTTACTTTTAATGATTCCGCTAAAAGTGAAATGACTTCATTATCAAATGCAATGCCTGAACCATAGTTCCTTTTTACATAATGCTCCGCTTGATCAAACGTCTCAAACGATTCCTCTAGTAAATTGTTATTATGAAGGACAGCCCAAGGTTGTTCTGTCGCTTTATGAATTTTACTGAATTCACGTTTACGATTCACATAGAACGTACCTTTTTTATTTTCCTTTACATTTAGCTCATTATTAGGAGCATCTCTTCGAATGGCATATTGATCAAATACGTTTACAACAAACATTTCAAACGTTTCTTTAGTAAGAGTAGCACCAGATGCCTTTGGATGGCCCCCTCCACCAAATTGTTTTGCAAACGCAGACACATCAACATGATCATAGATTGTTCTAAAACCAAGCTTTTTTGTTCCGACATTTACTAACGTAATTAAATCAATATGTGGATTCAGCTTTGCTAGTGCATTACCTAATTCAGATAGGTATCTCTCTGCATGAACAATCCCCACACAATAGTCGCCAACAAAGGTTTGAACTAGCTGCCTGTTTTTCGCATTTATGTATCTCTCAATTTTTTCTTCTTCAATATCTAAGATCATATTCTCAGTATCATTCAGTGAGAAAGACTCCTGAGTTTTTAATCTTTCAAGCATTTCTGTTTCGAATTGTTCCATGCTGATAATAAAAAATAAGTCATTTAAACGTTTTGCATTCATGTTTTCGTTGGCTTCCCATTCCCATGTATCATATTGGCGAACAAGTTCGATAAACTCTTCTAGTGCTGGACCTGATTTTATTAAATTTTTCTCAAGAAGAAACTCATAAAATAAGGATGTAGCACATGTTTTTCGACCATCCTCATATTCTGGCTGTACAAAGCCCCAATCATATTGATTAAAGTGCATAGCAGTAACATGATGATCCACCATTTGTACATGTTTACCTTTTTTAAAACGTTCAGCAAGCTTTTTCTCAATATCTTCATTTACAGCAAGATCGGTTATGTAAATTTGTGCATCATTGTTTTCTGGGTCATCAACAAATCGTTCCACTCTTTCATTTAGATTACGGTATGAGCAATATGCCACCTCAACCTCATCTCCAAAAGCAAGCTTGGCTACTAAACCACAGCCAATTCCATCTAAGTCACTATCGGTAAATAATTTGATCATCGTAAATCCCCTTCCTTTACTATCTATTTTTTTAATAAAGCAGGTTTTTCATACTATTGATTATGTAAAAGTAGATATGGGTATAGTTTATGTGACCTCTTTTTCATGAAAATCGTGGTTTGAGGGCTTATAAAACCGTTTATGTGACCTCACTTTCATGAAAATCGAAGTTTGATGGCTCATAAAACCGTTTATGTGACCTCACTTTCATGAAAATATAAGTTTGAGGGTTCATAAAACCGTTTATGTGACCTCACTTTCATGACCACCGCAGTTTGAGGGCTCATAAAACGTTTATGTGACCTCATTTCCAAAAATCTCACCTCTTGAGGGCTCATAATCCCGGTCATGCAACCTCTCTATTGTGGCTGCAATCTCCATAAAACTAAAGGCCGAATAAAAAAAGGACTATTTCTAGTCCTTTTAAAATCAGGCTTGTTGATTTGTATGATCTTGTGTAATCATAGGAGTTTTACTATTCCTTACAGTATAGTATAAAACTAAAACTAACGAAAGGCTACCAAAAACCAGGACCATGTTTTTAAGTCCAATTGTATCTAAGAACAACCCTGTTCCTAATAATACGACTTGGAAAAGGACACGGTCAAGCATACCTCTAAACGAAAAGAAACGTCCATGGTACTCTTTTGGAATCTTTGTTTGAAAAATAGTCGCTGCAATTGGGAAGAAAAATCCTAATGCGAGTCCGAACACTCCAAATGAGATTAAAGACATAATTTTTATATCTGCAAAATACAATGACAGCTGTGAAATTGAGACAACAAACGTAAACAAAAGCATTAGCTTTAACTGGTCTTTCCCGTCTGCTATACGTTTTACAATAAAAGCACCCAACATAAAACAGATACCTTCTGCAGTATAAAGAAGTCCTTTAATCGTTGCATCATCTTGTAGCTCACTGATATTTATAACCATGAGGTTGAAGCCCCCAAGAAATAACATCGGTACAACGGTTAAGATGAGCGTCATTAATACAATTGGGTAGCCTTTAATAACAGGAATAACTTCTTTAAAGCCACCCTTCGTCTTCTCTCCAGGGACTTTTGGTTTCTTAGGTACACTTTCTTCATCTATTTTCAGCATAAACGTAGCGATTAATAATAGTCCATACGCAATCAACGAAGCTAGATAAAGTGAATGTAAACTCATAATAAGAAGCATTGCCCCAGCTAAGGCCGTACCAATAACTCTGGCAATTGTAGCAATGTTCATATGAACACCATTCATTTGCAGCAAATCTTTTTCACGTACAATCATAGGAATTAATGATTGTAATGCAGGAAAATAAAAGGCTGCAGAAAGCTGGATACTAATCATAAACAAAACCATCCACCAAATGGATTGATATTCTAGAGCTAAAAACATGAATAATACACTAACCATTCTTCCTATACCTGCAGCAATAAGAACTGGCTTTTTCTTATAGGAATCTATAATTCTACCTGCTAAAGGGGCCACAAATACACCCGCAAGTAGTCCTGTAAAGAGGATTAATGATTTTAAAAAATCAGATGGTACATGCTGCTGAAGAAATTCAAGATTCCCGATAATTCCCATCCACAAGCCTAACCCGGCAATCAATTCCCCGCTAAGAAGAATCCAAACATTTCTATTTTTCCACATTGTTGTTCCTCTTTCCTCGAATATATTACCTTAACTTACTATACCAAGTTATTAACTATTTCGCCACTCGAAGTTTATGATTTTTGGATAATTTTTTACAAATAAAAAAAGAGCTTGAAATATCCAAGCTCATAAGAAAGTTACTTCAACAGAATACTCTCCATATATTCGAGTTTTTCTTCAAAAACCTTTAGTGCTTCTTTTATTGGTTCAGCGGTTGTCATATCTACTCCTGCTTTTTTAAGTACTTCAATAGGGTAGTCTGAGCATCCAGCTTTTAAGAAGTCCGTATAACGTTCTACTGCCGGAGCACCTTCTTCTAAAATTTGCTTAGAAAGGGCTGTTGCAGCACTAAATCCAGTCGCATATTGGAACACGTAATACGTCATATAGAAATGTGGGATTCGTGCCCATTCGATATCTATTTCTTTATTAACAACAATCTCATCCCCGAAATACTTCTTGTTCAGGTCATAATATAATGCTGATAGAGTATCCGCTGTTAATGGCTCGCCATTTTGTGCAAGGATATGGATTTTATGTTCAAACTCAGCAAACAGTGTTTGTCGGAAAACCGTTCCTACAAAGCCCTGAAGGTAATTGTTTAACAGGTAAAGCTGCTTTGTTTGATCTGTTGTTATTTTTAAAAGGTAATCATTTAGCAAAGCTTCATTCGCTGTGGAGGCTACCTCTGCCACAAAGGTCGAATATTTCCCATATGCATATGGCTGATAATTTTGTGTGTAGTATCGATGAACATTATGTCCAAGTTCATGAGCAAGGGTAAATACGTTACGGATATTATCCTGCCAGTTCATTAGAATATAAGGTTTCGCACCATACGCTCCAGTTGAATACGCACCACTTCTTTTTCCTACATTCTCATAAACATCTATTCTTCTGTCAGAGAAGATTGTTTTTAGAAGCTCCCCGTATTCCTCACCTAAAGGCTTCATACCTTCGATTACTAAATCTTTCGCTTCCTCATATGAAACTTCCATCTTCACATCCTGAACTAGTGGGGTCGATAGATCGTACATATTTAGTTCAGCAACACCAAGGATTTTCTTACGAAGCGAAATATAGCGCTGAAGTAGGTGTAGATGGTTACTAACTGTTTCAATTAGCGTATCATATACACTTTCAGGGATGTTATGTTTATGAAGCGCCGCTTGTCTAGCACTTTCATAGCCATGGACAGTTGCAAAGAAATTATCTTTTTTAACTTGGCCACTTAGCGTACTAGCCAAAGTATTTCGATGTTTATTGTATGTACTGTTCAGACCAAGGAAAGTTTCCTTTCGAATTCGACGATCTGTGCTTTCCATTAAGCGACCATATCTTCCATGGGTAATTTCTACTGTTTCTCCATTCTCTGTTTCAATAGAAGGAAACTTTATGTCCGCATTATTTAACATACTAAAAGTTGTTCTAGAACCGCTTGTTACATCAGCCACTTGAGCTAATAAGGCTTCCTCATCAGCAGATAAAACATGCGGACGAGCACGATTAATATCTTTAATTAAATGCTCATAAATTTTTAGTTCCTCATGACTGTCAATATAATTTAATAGAGTATTCTCTGGAATAGACAATAACTCTGGGACCACAAACGAGAATGCAGCCGAGAACTGGGAAACTAAACTATCAATTCTTGCTTTAAAACCTTGATAAAGACTATTCGTCGTATCCTGGTCATTTCGCATAAATGCATAAGTCGCTAGCTGACCTAATTTAATAGACAAGTCATCCTGTAATTTAAACAGGTCCACAATATTTTCAGCGGAATCTTTTAGAGTGCCTTTAAACTTAGATACAGACGGAAGTGCGTCCTTTACGAGTGTAAATTGCTTCTCCCACTCCTGGTCAGTAGCAAACATATCCTCTAAACGCCAAGTAAACTCTTCTGGTATTTCATTTCTCTTTGGTAATTTAGTAAAAGTAGTTGACATATGTACCTCCTATGAAGCTATTTTTCTAAAGTTAACATTTTTCTAAACTTGATAGCAAACAATCCACCTATGGCTCCAAATACCTCTCATACATAAACCAAGCTAATACACGATAAGTAGGGACTATCAGTATTAGGATAGCAAGTATATTATAAATTGGACTAAAAATGAAAAATAGTACAGCAACTAAAAATAGAAATATAGAATAAGTGGTTCCTGCTACTCCGTTAATCGGTGAATTACTAACAAACAACGTTTTTAAACCCTTTATCGATTTTGAAAAACATGCATCATGGTAGCAAACCAGTGAAAAAAAGATTGTCGTAATAACTAGTTCATCTCTAGACTTAATTTCACGATTACAAGCCTCACAATATACCTCGCGTTTCTCCATTCACTCACCTCTTTTATTTACTTTGCGGATTTGTGCACCTACATTTCAGCAGGCGCACTAATTCCTAATAATCGTAAACCTTCTTTTAACACCAACGTTACACAGTAAACTACTGATAATTTAGCGTTAAGATTTTCCTTGTCGTCTAATATTTTTACATTGCCATAAAATTTGTTAAACGCCTGTGAAAGATTGACAACATATTTAGCAATTTGCGATGGGTCATGTTGTTCAAACGATTTTTCAATAATAGCTGGGAAATCTTGAAGTAGTTTAACCACCTGCCAACTGTAGTCATCGTTAAAGCCATCAAAGTCACCTTCACCTGAACGATACCCGGCTTTTCGTAAAATAGAACATGCTCTTGCATGAGTGTACTGAACATAAGGTCCTGTTTCTCCTTCAAACTTCAACATTTCATCAATTGAAAACTCAATGTCATTCATACGGAAATTCTTTAAATCATGAAAGACAACTGCTCCGACTCCAACTAGCTCCGCAACCTCATCTTTATTTTCAAGACTTGGATTCTTCTCTAAAATAATACGTTTCGCTGAAGAAATAGTTTCATTTAATACTTCCTCAAGTAGTACAACCTTCCCTTTTCTGGTTGACATTTTCTTACCACCTTTAAGAATCATGCCAAATGGGATGTGCACCATTTCGTTGGCCCAATCAAATCCAAGCTTTTTCAATACAGCAAAGACCTGCTTAAAGTGTAAGGTTTGCTCATTTCCGACTACATAAAAGGCTTTTTCAAACTGATACGTAGATTGGCGGTACATTGCTGCAGCTAAGTCTCTTGTTGCATAAAGAGTCGCTCCATCTGATTTTTTGATTAAACACGGAGGAAGTTCCAGTTCTTCTAGTTCAACGACCTCCGCTCCGTCAGAAGTGACAAGCAAGTTTTTTTCAGCTAATAACTCTATTACCGGCTCCATTTTATTATTATAGAAAGCCTCTCCATTATTTGATGAAAATTGAACACCGAGAAGCTTGTAAATCTTCTCAAACTCTTTTAAAGATTCATCTCGGAACCATTTCCACAGTCTTCTAGCTTCTTCATCTCCATCCTCTAGGCGTTTAAACCAGGCTCTTGCCTCATCATTTAAACTGTCATCTTGGTCAGCTTTTTCATGAAATAGAGTGTAAAGAGTAAATAGCTCTTTAATTGGGTTTCGCTGGACCTTTTCCTCGTCACCCCAATTCTTAAAAGCCACAATAAGCTTTCCAAACTGGGTTCCCCAATCTCCTATATGGTTAATTCTTACACTTTCATACCCACAGTTCTCAGCAATAAGTGCCAGTGAATTTCCAATCATCGTTGAACGTAGATGTCCCATTGAAAATGGCTTTGCAATATTTGGTGAGGAAAAGTCTATTGTGATTTTCCCTCCATTCCCTAACACCACTTTTCCATAGTCTTCATTGGCAGTTAAAATTGTTTTCAAGATTTCTTTGCTAACGTATTTGCGGTTAAGATGAAAATTCAGATAAGGTCCAACTGGTTCAATACTATCGATTAGATCATCTTTTATTTCCTCACTTAATTCCGTCGCAATCATTTGTGGTGCTTTTTTTAGTGTTTTTGCTAAGACGAAGCACGGAAAAGCATAATCACCATGTGCTTTGTGTTTTGGTACTTCAATAAGTGATGCGATTGCTTCTACATCAAGTTCAATTGTTGTTGATGCTTTAATTATCTCGGCCACTTTTAATTTAAAATCCATCGTAAACTCTCCTTTTTATAAAATAAAAAAATCCCGCCTCTATATAAGAGACGAGATTTACCCGCGGTACCACCCTAATTGTTCTATTGAACCACTTTCATGTAACGGCTGAAGACCGGCGTACTCTACTATTTTCAAGCAGCATCTCAGAAGTGCGGTTCATTGTAAAAGTTCGATCAGGCTCCCACCATCCCTGACTCGCTTTGCTCACTTTTACAACTACTCTCTTCTTCACTGACGATTGATATCCATTTTTTACAATTATAGATGAAATAGGGAAGAATGCAAGGGCAAATTGTTGAATTTTCTAATTAATATCGCCCAAATAGATAGGAGCTTTATGAATATCTCCTTTTAACCATTGTTTTAGTGCCTGAGGATATACTCTAAATCTGTCAATTTCACTTAGAGGTAACCACTCAGTGCCAATTTGGTCATCATCAGGATTTGAAGGTTCAATCTGTGGGACATCTTTGTTCAGATGGCAATGAAACATATACTCATTTTGATGGACATTTTGATCCCATTTGGCATGCTCATGATTTTTACCAATGTACTCACGGATAAACGTTAAGTCTTCAATCATAATTTCACAGCCAAGCTCCTCAAGGCATTCACGTCTTAGTGCTTCATGCATCGTTTCACCATGTTCCTGACCGCCGCCTGGAAACAGATAATAAAAACCTTCATCGTCTCTTTTCTTAATCAACAATATTTTTTCATTTTCAATTATTAACGCTTTAATCGATGTTCGAATGGTTCTATTCATCAGTACCTCCAGTTTGTCTCTAAATCTCCTAAAATATGTAATACTTCAATTGCTAGTGATTTTCCAATTCATATGTTATAATTCATTGTTTAATTTATCAAGTAAGTTGAGGTCTTAAAAATGGAACAAACACATGGTTATCGACAAAAATACAAGCAGTTTTTAATTATTTTAATACCTATCCTCGTGACACAGCTAGGACTTTTTGCAATGAATTTCTTTGATGTGATGATGTCTGGTCATGTAAGTGCAAGTGACCTTGCAGGTGTCGCAATCGGATCAAGCCTTTGGGTTCCAGTCTTTACAGGATTAAGTGGGATTCTATTGGCGATAACACCTATTGTCGCACAGCTAGTTGGGTCAAAGGAAAAGAAACAGGTTCCTTTTATGGTTATGCAAGGAATCTATGTATCTGTGTTTGTCTCAATTCTAGTTGTCATTTTAGGTTTTATTTCTTTAGATTTTTTATTAGGAAAAATGAGTTTAGACCCTGAAGTACACCGGATTGCTAAAGAATACTTAATTGCATTATCTTATGGGATTATTCCTTTATTTGTTTATTCAGTACTACGCTCATTTATTGATGGATTGGGTCTTACGAGAGTATCAATGTTCATAACTCTTCTATCCTTACCTATTAATGTTATTTTTAACTATTTGCTGATTTTCGGTAAATTTGGCTTTCCACAATTAGGTGGTGTAGGTGCCGGTTATGCAACAGCCATTACCTACTGGTGTATCACTCTTATATCTGTCTTTATAATTGTAAAACAGGTACCCTTTACTCAATATAAAGTTTTTAACAAGTTACAGTCTGTATCCTTTAAAGCATGGAAGGAAATTTTGAAAATTGGTGTTCCTATTGGATTCGCTATCTTTTTTGAAACGAGTATCTTTTCAGCAGTGACTTTGTTAATGAGTACATTTGATACAGTAACAATTGCCTCACACCAAGCGGCACTTAATTTTGCATCGTTTCTATACATGATTCCATTAAGTATTTCAATGGCACTAACGATCGTTATTGGGTTTGAAGTGGGAGCAAAACGTCTGAAGGATGCGAGAGAGTACAGCATATTAGGTGTTGGTGTTGCAGTAGGTTTATCGGCCGTTCTTGCAGCATTCATCTATCTTTTTAGAGATCAAGTTGCTGCAATTTATACGAAGGACCCAGCTGTATTAGCTTTAACCAAGCAGTTCTTAATCTACGCGATTTTCTTTCAGCTATCTGACGCTATTGCCGCTCCAATCCAAGGAGCACTTCGCGGCTACAAAGATGTAAATACAACCTTGGTTATGGCCCTTATCTCTTACTGGGTAATCGGTCTTCCAGTTGGAGTTGTATTAGCAACGTATTCCTCACTTGGGGCTTTCGGCTACTGGATTGGACTAATCGTAGGTTTAGCGGCAGGGGCAATTGGTTTATCGGGACGATTAATGATTGTTCAAAAACAAGTGAGATTAGAATTGAAAAAATCAGCCAGTTAATTCTGGCTTTTTTCTTTTTTGTTGAGATTCGCTGGATTTATCTTTAATTAACACTGGATTTGGACTCGTTGGGCTTAGGATTCTTTCAACCTGTCCGAATAACCTATCGATTCGGACTCGTTTGGCCCAAGACTCTTTCAACCTGTCCGAATTAACACCGGATTCGGACTCGTTGAGCTTAAGACTCTTTCAACCTGTCCGAATAACCTATCGATTCGGACTCGTTTGGCCCAAGACTCTTTCAACCTGTCCGAATTAACACCGGATTCGGACTCGTTGAGCTTAAGACTCTTTCAACCTGTCCGAATTAACTATCGATTCGGACTCGTTTGGCCCAAGACTCTTTCAACCTGTCCGAATTAACACCGGATTCGGACTCGTTGAGCTT
>CANMHG010000002.1 GCA_947497585.1 uncultured Bacillaceae bacterium
GTCCGAATAAACTCTTGATTCGGACTCGTTCTCCTTTGCACAAGCTCAACCTGTCCGAATAAACTCTTGATTCGGACTCGTTCTCCTTTGCACAAGCTCAACCTGTCCGAATAAACTCTTGATTCGGACAGGTTTTCCTTTGTACAAACCCAACCTGTCCTAATACCATTTCGGTTCAGACTCGTTTCTAAGAGAAACAAGACCACTTCGAATACAAAAAAAACAGTAGGAATTTAATCCCTACTGCTTACTTTGTTTCGCGGTGAAGAGTTACCTTTTTCAATCTTGGGCTGTATTTTTTCATCTCAAGACGATCTGGGTTATTACGCTTATTTTTAGTTGTAATATAGTTACGATCACCAGTTTCTGTGCAAGCTAAAGTGATTTTAACACGCATCGTTATATCCCTCCAAACACATGTAAATTGAACTCATCTATAAAGATGATTTTTTTTGATTGGATTTGAACTTATCTACCCTCCGAATACAGTAAAATCTCAGGTAAAAAGACGATACTGAAAGCTCGGACAATCGAAAGCTTCAATCAGACTTAATTATCATATCATTTTTCTTGTCGAAATGCCAGTTTATTTTTTTCTACATTATAATTACCTTACATTTATTTTTTTTGACTCATACGTAATGCCGTAAACATAGACTTATTTATTCGAACTTTATATTTTTTTTGAGTCATCCTTCTTCTTATTAACCCATATGTAGGCGGTTTTCCTACAACATTAACTTTTACCTTACGCTCTAGTAAATCAAGCTCAGTTTGCCTATAGCGTTCATAACATCCTATATCAGACCAATATCCCTTACAAAGAAAGCCGTATAGTCCCTCTTTATTTTCAATTAACTTCGGAAATAGATCGTGACTAAAATCATAAAATGTTTCACTACCCCAATAAGAGAAAATATTAGGGCTTACAATATATATCCCAGTATTAACTGTGTTGGTGAAAACATCTTCCCATTCAATTGGCTTCTCTAAAAAACGACACACTATTCCTTTGTCATCTGTCTGTACTAAACCATACTGCAAGGGGTTTTGTACCTCTTTTAATAAGATTGTTAAAAGTGCATCTTTCTCTAAATGATACTGAATCGCTTCAGTTAAATTAATATCTGTTAGGATATCACCACTAACTACAATAAACGGTTCGTTTAAGAAGTCTTTAGCATTTTGTAGACCACCAGCTGTACCGAGTGGCTGGTTTTCGTGAAAATAAGATAATGATACACCGAGTCTACTTCCATCACCAAAGTAGTCTTTTATGTTTTTACTTAAATAGTGGGTTGTTACGGCTATGCTAGTAATTCCATGTTGTTTCAATAAATCAATGCTGTATTCCATCACAGGCTTATTTAAAAGAGGCACCATGGGCTTTGGAAGATTATCTGTTAAAGGTCGTAATCTTTTACCTTTCCCACCGGCGATAATGACACCCTTCATGTATCCTTACCCCCTATTTAATTGTTGATGATAAAAGTAATTCCTTATATAGTCTACTTGTGTCATCAGCAATTTTATGCCAGTTGTACATCGATTTCACTTTTTCTTTCGCATTAAGCCCTAATTTGTGTGCAATATCATCATTATCTAATAGATAAAGAATCTTTTCGGTTAAGTCATTTACATCTCCTGGTTTTATTTTTATCCCTGTTACATGGTCTTCAATGATACTTGTCAATCCACCTGTATCAGACACAATAGTTGGTTTTCCATTGATCATTCCTTCTAGAGCAACAATACCAAAGGGCTCGTATGTACTAGGAAATAGCGCAATATTACATTTTTTAAATAGTGCATTTCGTTCTTGTTCATTGATAAAACCGATAAAGTTTATATGATGATTAAGACCCCGTTCGTTAATAATGGTTTGATAACGTTTTAAGAGTGGACCTTCTCCAGCAATTATAAACACAGCCAAAGGGTATCGTTTTATTACATGAGGTGCAGCATCAATAATTATTTCAAATCCTTTTTCATTGACAATTCTTCCGATCGAAAAAATAATGTGACTATACGGTCTGCCAATACTTTCTGTTAGTAGTTTTGTTTCATCCATCTCTTCAAATTGGGTTGAATCCACTCCATTTGGAATAACATTAATTTTAGGTTGCTTTGGCAAAAAGATGGATTCTAGCTCATTTTTCATGTAGTCACTACAAACAATAACATGGTCCGCTTCATCAACAAGTCTTTGTTCTTTTTCATGTATTAAATGATTTGTTTGCGTAAAAAGTCCATTATGTCTTCCCCACTCAGTTGCATGAATAGTTACCATTAGAGGCTTCTTTCGAATAGTTTGAAGTGTTAATGCAGCCTCGCCAACAAGCCAGTCATGCGCATGAATCATATGAATTGAAAATTGATCCAATACCTCAAGAGCCTTAACAGCCAACTTAATATTTAACTCACGTACCCACTTAAGGAAATGGGTGGAATTAAAATCACCTATACAGACACGATGTACATGGACACCGTCGATAACCTCATACAGAGGTGCACCATCTAGCGTTGTTGTTAATACATGAATGGTTAGTCCTTTATGGACTAAGTGTCTTGAAAGGTCATATACATGACGTGCAAGACCACCAACAACATGTGGAGGAAACTCCCAGCTTAGCATTAAAATTGATAGTACATCATTTTCTTTTAATGGAAGTTGGTTTGTGTTTAATCCTGGTAAATGAAGATTAAATGAACGAAGCGATTTTACTTCTTCATCGGTTAAGGTATCTTCACAAGAATAAGAAGTATATGTACTAAAGTTTTCTTGCCAGTTATTATTTTGATTTTTCAACTTCTCACCTCATTATCCGAACGTTACTGTCTATTTTTTAGTATACCCTTTTAAAGTAATGTTTCAACATTCAGAAATTGTCGATATTTAGCTAAATATGGTATAAATGTACTTAGATATTTGATTGAGGTGAAATAATGGAATATATGATTATAGGATTGCTCATATTTGCAATGCTGCTTTTACTACTATCATTCTTTAGAAAAGATAAATTGAACGAAATAGAAGAGCAGGTAGATCAGCTTTCTTTAACACTTATGCACGAAACTTATCAGTTGAAAAAGAAGATGAAGATTCTCGAGGAAGAACTGTTGATTAATGAACAGGAAATTCCTAAACCTATATCACCTATTAAAGTTGAAAATGAGAATGAATTTGAATACATTCTCGCTCAGGTCAAAAAGGGGTTGGCATTAGATCAGATTGCAAAGGAATCAGGCCTTCCTACAGAAGAAGTTCGTTTGTTAGCAGAACAAGCAAAAAGGCAGAGTAATGATTATGACAAATAGTATGTTACGCGGAATATCAGTGGGAATGATTATAGCTACCTGTTTACTATCTGCTGTCTATTTCTTTTCACCTAAACAAGGAAATAAGGTAACTAAAGAAGACGTAGAACTTTATCTCTCTAACCAAAACTTAGTGGCAATATCTCATCAAGAGTATGAAGACCTTCAAACTCAACATAGTAATGCTAATAATAATGACACTTCTAAACCTAAATCAGATAAAAAAGAAGAAGTTGTAAAAGATAAAGAAGAAGAATCTATAAAAAAATTTACATTAACCATCGTTTCTGGAATGAACAGTCTAGAAATTGCAAACTTATTAGAAAAAAATCAGATTATAGCTAGTGGAAAAGAGTTTAATATTTATCTGACTGAAAATGAATTAAATAAGTTGATACAAATTGGAACATATAACTTAAGTAGTGATATGAGCTTTGAAACGATTGCAGAAGTAATCACCAAATAAAAAATCTCAAGCTTTAGAGAGCTTGAGATTTTTTATTTACGAATTTAAGTCGTACTGTTTCGCTCTAACCATGAAGATAATGTGTTCTGACATATTAGTTGTATGATCAGCAATACGCTCGATATAGCGACAAACAAAGGCTAGTTGTGTAATTTGGTTAATAGACTGTGGATTCTTCGTCATCAATTCTAATAGCTCTTGAGTTAACTTACCGTATAATGCGTCAACTGCATCGTCGGAAGCGGCCGTCTCTCTTGCTAGAACTGGATCCTCATTAATATAGGCTTCAACAACTTTTGAAAGCATATCTAAAGCCATATTAGCCATTTTTGGAATTTCAACAATTGGTTTAATTAATGGCCCGTTCCCAATATGGAGAATAGATTTAGAAATATTTACTGCTAAGTCCCCGATTCTCTCAACATCATTAGAGAATTTTAAAGCAGCAATTATTTTACGTAAGTCAGTTGCAACAGGTTGTTGCTGTGCAATTAATTGAACAACAAGATTATTGATTTTCTCATCTAGTTGATTAATTTTTGCGTCTTCCTCAATAATTTGCTTTGCTTTTTCAAAATCTAATTCAGCCAGCGCTTTAATTGAATCTTCAACAGACGTTCTAGCGAGCGATACCATTTCAAGTAAACTATCTTTAAGCTTTGTTAAATCTTTGTCAAAAGAACTTCTAATAGCCATAGTATAAATACACCTCTTCTTTAGATGATAAGTCTAAACCTTTCAGACATGAAATTCTTCTAAAAATCATCCAAATCTTCCTGTTATATAATCTTCGGTGCGTTTATCGTCTGGGTTTGAGAAGATTTTTTCAGTGTCATTAAATTCAACAACCTCACCCGTTAGGAAGAAAGCTGTTTTGTCCGAAATACGTGCTGCTTGTTGCATATTATGTGTAACTATAATAATACTATAGTTTTGCTTTAATTCCTGCACAAGCTCCTCAACTTTTAATGTTGATATTGGGTCAAGAGCAGAGGTTGGCTCATCCATTAAAATTACATCAGGCTCTATTGCTAAACATCTTGCAATACATAGACGTTGTTGTTGTCCTCCTGATAACCCATATGCATTTTCGTGTAAACGATCTTTTACTTCATCCCAAATCGCTGCACCACGTAAACTCTTTTCAACAATTTCATCTAAAATCTTTTTGTTTTTGATTCCATGAATTTTAGGTCCGTAAGCAATATTTTCATAAATTGACTTTGGAAATGGGTTTGGTTTTTGAAACACCATCCCTACATTCGTTCTAAGATCTTCAACCTTATACGATTTATCAAAAATATTTTTCTCTCTATATAAAATTTCACCAGAAACACGAACAACAGGAACTAGCTCAACCATTCTGTTTAGCGTTTTTATATACGTTGATTTACCACAACCTGAAGGTCCAATGATCGCAGTAACTTCATTTTCATTAATCGCAAGGTTGATATTTTTTAACGCTTGATCTTCACCGTACCATAAATTTAAATCTCTTGTGTCATAAACTACTTTTTTGTTTATTGAATTTTTCATTGTCTCTTTATTTTCACGTTCGGCTATAACTACCATAAAAGAATGCCCCCCAATTAATATCTCCTTTGAAACTTGTTACGAATAATGACCGCAATTGAATTCATAACCAATAACACAAATAGTAAGACAACAATCGTCGCTGCAGCAAGATTTGCATATTCAGCAACTAACGCTGAGTCAATTGTCCAATAGTAAATCTGCATCGGTAAAACAGTAAATTTATCAAAAATATTGTCTGGTAAAGGAATAAGTAGTGCTGGAATACCGATAACTACAAGTGGTGCTGTTTCTCCGATTGCTCTTGAAAGTGCCAATATTACTCCGGTTAGAATTCCAGGGATAGAGGCCGGTAAGACAACCGTTCTAATTGTTTGCCATTTTGTTGCACCCATTCCGTATGAGGCTTCTCTTAAAAAGCTAGGTACTGCACGAATCGCTTCTTGACTTGCTACAACTACGACTGGGAGAACAAGTAGTGACATTGTTAAACCACCAGCTAATACAATATTTCCAAGATCTGACGCTCTCACAAACACCGTAAGACCTAATAGACCAAATACAATGGACGGAACTCCAGCTAGGTTCGAGATATTCGTTTGGATAAAAGACTGAAGTTTTCCTTTTTTCGCATACTCTTCCATATAAATAGCAGTACCAACACCCAAAAAGAGGGTGACTGGAGCAACAACTAACATTAACCATAGGGTACCAAGTATGGCTCCCATGATCCCAGCCCTTTCAGCATCAGTTGAAAGCTTGTTTGTAATAAAACCTAAATCTATCCAGCCTAAGCTTTGGGAAATAACTCGATAAAACAAAACAATTAATACAAGTAAACCAAAAAGTGTAGCGATTAAAAATAAAAGCTTTGCAAAGTTGTTTGTAAATAATCGAGTATTCATACGCTTTTGAACTTGAGTAGAGTCTACATATTTCATTTTTTAATATTCCTCCCTAAACCTACGAGAGATGTACTGAGCCACTAAATTCATAATCAGAGTGAACACAAACAAAGTCATCGCAACTGCATAAAGACTAAAGTAGAGGGTCGTACCAGCAGCAGCTTCTCCTCCAGTTACCTCTACTATATAAGCTGTCATCGTTTGCATAGATTGTGTAATATCAAATGTAAAGTTCTTTGAACTACCACTTGCAATGGTTACAATCATTGTCTCCCCAATTGCTCGTGAAACCCCAAGAACAAATGAGGCAATAATTCCAGAAATCGCAGCTGGGATAACAACCTTCCAGGTTACTTCAAGTTTAGTTGCACCAAGAGCTAACGCACCTTCTCTCATTGCATTTGGTACCGAGCTCATGGCATCTTCTGAAAGTGAAGCTACCATTGGAATAATCATAATCCCCATTACAATACCTGGACTGAGGATATTGGTTGGTTCAAGACCGGGGATAAATGCACTTAATAAAGGTGTAACAAATGTAAATGCAAAGAAACCATAAACTATCGTCGGGATACCTGCAAGTACTTCTAATATGGGTTTTAACGTTCTTCTAACCTTTTCACTTGCATATTCACTGAGATAAATAGCAGACATTAACCCAATTGGAATAGCAACGAACATCGCTATTATCGAAGAAATCAATGTTCCAGTAAGAAGTGGTAACACCCCAAACTTAGCGTTTTCACCCAAAGGTTTTAGTTCAGTTCCTGTAAAAAATGAAAGAAACGATACTTCTCTGAAGAAAGCAAATGTTTCTCGAAGTAATGTAAATAAAATACCAATTGTAGTTAAAATAGAGATAGCAGCAATTAATAACAAAATTGTTGGTATCATTTTCTCAAAATACGAAGAGATATTTTTAGCATTCTTTTTCTCTTTAATTAACTCTCTAATATTTTGTTTAGTGGCGTTATCCAAGGTTTTAGCCATGTGTTTTAAATACCCCTTTCATCCTTAACACCATATATGTAAGGACAAGTGTAAAATCCAAGTAAAATAACTAAGAAGATGAGGGCTCGTTTTGAGCACTCCCATCTTCGAAAAAATATTATTTTAATGCTTCCAACTCTTCTACTGCTGTCTGCACTTCTGCGTCAGTCAATGGAGCAAATCCAGTTTCAGTAGCTACAGTTTGAGCATTTTTCATTGTATAAATTGCATAATCAAGTACTTGTGGTTTTTCTTTAGCCATATTTACATTTAGATATGTGAACACCGGACGTGTAAATGGTGCATATGCTCCATCTTCTTTAATTGTCTCTATTGAAGGCTCAACTGGCCCTTGACCAAAATCAACCTTAACAGCAGTTAACTTATCTTTATTGCTTGCATAATAACCATAACCAAAGAAACCAATAGCATTTTTATCTTTTGAAACTAGATCAACTAGTGTAGAGTATTCTTGTTGTAAGTTTGCACCCTCTACTAAGTCTTGCTCATTAAGAATCACTTCCCAGAAAAACTCATATGTTCCGTGATTTTCGTTTGGACCATATGCTTGAATTGGTTCATTTGGAAATTCAGGTCGTACATCAGACCAATTCTTTTTATCGCCACTTGCAAGGAAGATATCGATAATTTCTTGTTGTGTAAGTTCAGTAGCCCAGTCATTTTCAGGATTAATTACAATTGTTAATCCATCAAGAGCAACTTTAAGCTCTTTCACTTCAAGTCCTAAATCACTTGCTGTTGCTGCTTCACCTTCTTTAATATGACGCGAAGCATTATTAAAATCAGTACCATCTTCTACTAAGAACTTCTTAAATCCAGCACTTGTTCCAGAGCGACTAACTTCAACAGATACATTTTCTTGTTCATTAATCATATAATTCTCAGCCATACGAGCCATAAATGGAAATACCGTTCCAGATCCATCAACTACAACGCTACCTTCTAATTCAGCTCCACCAGCAGCTTCATTTCCTGTTTGTTCCTTAGTGTCTTCAGTGTTAGTTCCACATGCAGCAGTAAATACTACCATAAGAGCCATCGTTAACATTAGAAGTAGGCTTTTAAAGTTTTTCATTACTTATTTCCCCCTAAGAGTTGTGTTTGATTTGTCCTACAAGAATTAATATAAAGGATAAGTATTAATTCAGTTTTAACCAATTGTAAAGGTTTTGTAAATTCGTGTAGAAATGTGTATCATTTTTTTATTTATGGGCAAATAATCAAAAAAAAATAGCACATAGCTAGAAAGAAAGCTATGTGCTAATAGTATTTATTTCTAAATGTTAATTATTCGTTCTCACTAGAATTGTTTTCTTCGGTCTCAATCTCAGTCTGAGAGAATTCTTCTAGAGTGTTGGTCTTAGTTCGGTCTTTCCCTTTTAACTCAAAGTACTTATCTAGAATTCGTTTACCAATTACATTATTAATTGGATGTCTATCACTATAATCAGCATATGCGAATGGAACCACCACTGAAAAAGCAACTTCAGGGTTATCGTAAGGAGCATAGCCAACTAATGTTACATTATAAGCAGAGTATAGTTTCTTTTTTTCCCCGAATTTCCCTTCCCCATCATAGTAGAAGGATTCAGCAGTGCCTGTTTTGCCTGCGGGTTTATATGGTGCATTTCCAAAATGACCATAGGCTGTACCGCCACTTTCTTGCATTACCTGTCTAAACCCTTCTTGAACACGATCTATTTGTTCAGGTGTCATGTCAACTCTGTTCAGTATAGAAGGTTGGAACGGTTTAACGACCGGCCCTAACTGTTCATGCTCCATGATTGGTTGACGAATTTCTCGAACAATCTTCGGTTGCATTCTATATCCACCATTTGCAATTGTTGATACGTATTGCGCCATTTGTAAAGGGGTATACGTATCATATTGCCCTATGGTTAAGTCTAATAAAAATCCTGGTAAGCTAGTGTTTCTTCCAGTGAATCCAGTTGATTCACCCGGCAAGTCAATTCCGGTCTTAACACCTAACCCAAATTGGCTAAAATAATTCCGTATTGTTGGAAAAACTTCTTGATTAAATGGTAGTGCCTTATTAGGTCGATAGGTTGCATTTGCAATAGCAATACCGGTCTTAAACATATAAACATTGGAAGATTTACGTAAAGCTGTCAAATCATCGATTAATCCCATAGTCGAAACTGATTTCTTTGGAGGACTCCCTTTGATATAAATTGTTTCGTCCCGTAGTCTTGTTCCAATCTGTAAAACTCCTGTTTGATAACCTGTTAACACAGTAGCACCTTTAATAGCCGAACCCATTGTGTAGGCAGCATTCATATTACCTAACGCGTAATCGTCTAACTCAGGCTTTCCGTCTCTTACTACATACTTCTTGCCAGCCATCGTTAAAAGCTCACCAGTCTTTGGATCCATCATAACAACAAAAGCACTATCAAGAAAATGAGTACCAGCTTTTTTCTTTGCAAGGAGCAGTTCTTCCTCAATTATTTTCTCAACTTCTTGCTGTAAGTCCATATCAATTGATAAAACTAAATCTTTACCTCGTTCACCCTCTGAGATTACTTTTGTCTCAAGAAGATTATTACCTTTAGTGATATTTTCAATCTTTCCTTTTTGACCATGAAGAACCTCTTCATATTGCTCTTCTAGATAACTTTTCCCAACTCTATCATTTCTGTTATAGCCACGAGCAAGAAAATAATCTAGTTTTTCCCTTGGTAGTCCCTCTTCTGCCGTTGAAGTGGTACCAAGTATCGATCTAAGCATAGAACCATAAGAGTACTCTCTTTCCCAGTCAGTTGTGGTATCAATACCAGGTAGTTCTTCTAAATGTTCGCTTACTACCGCATATTCTTTGTTAGAAACATCTTGATTTTTTACAATTTGAGGTGTTAGTGAATAACCTTTATTCAATTCCCTAAAGATTGCAACAACTTCTAACTCTTCTTCTGATATTTGAGCAAGATCAGCATCGGTTATTCGTTCTAACTGCCTCTGATATAGATCACTATTTGATAGTTCTTTTTCATCAACGAGCTCCAACTCTTCCTCGGTAATTAGAGCTTTTGCTTCTTCATGTCGTGTAATAATCCAATAATCCTTTATATCACGTTCTGTCAGCTTACTAGTGTCCTTTTCGATAAAAGTTGCAAGTTTTTCAGCAACTTCAACCATTTCTATTGCTTTTGTCCCTTGCGCACGTGTATAGGTAATCGCATGAAGTGGATTATTATCCACAATCACTCGCCCATAACGGTCGTAGATTTTACCGCGGGGTACAGGTGTACTTACTGTACTATTCTCTGTACGATCTACCCGCTTTTGATAGTTTTCACCGTGTACAATTTGTACAACACCTAAACGGAGTATCAGTGCAGAAAACAGGATAAATACAAGGAAAAATAACATATTTAAACGAAAAGGAACATGTGACTTTTTCTTCTTCTTCATAATACCAACAACCTTTTCTTCATTTAAGAACAGAAAAAGACACCTTAAGGCGGTGCCTTGCTTATATATTTATTCTATAAGAAATCCTTTCGTTTTACCACTATGAAGATAGAATCATTTTATGGGAATCTGTTAGCTTGTTGCTCCGCCTTCCCCTTCAACTAATTTTCGGTTGGATGGTGATTCTAACCCTGTTTCTTCATTTGCTTCCTCTGGATCATGGATTGTTACTTTTCTAATGAATAAATAGATAATCGCATGACCAGCTCCGATGGTTGCAAGTAATATAGGAATACTTTTCTTTTCGTCAAAGAAAGAAACAGCAATTAGAAATAAAAGAATAGATACTATCCTACCAGAATTCAGAAATAATTCTCGAACCACAATATATTCGATTCTCATTTTTGCTGCATTCCAGCCTTTACCTATCACATCGTAGGTTAACGAAATATAGGGAACTAAAAGAGTTGGATAAGCAATAGCAATTACTACCGCATAAATTAATAATCGAACATATGTTACATCAAACAAGATAATATAAATCGCGGCGTATAAAAGTAAACCACCAATGAGAATTGCTTTTTTTCGATATTTTTTCTTAATTAATCGTGTAACAATGAAATAAGAGACAAACGAGACAGCAGCATTGACTAAGCCAAATTTACCAAGTGCTAGTTCACTATTGGTTGTAATAAAGACCAATACTGATATAACAAATATGAAAGTCCCTTCTCTTAGTCCCTGAAAAAAATGAGCATTTGTAACAAGCTTCCAGTTTTTATTATTTTTTCTTTCTTGAAGAATTCTTCTAAATAAGAAATCTCCCTCAGCCTTTCTCCTTTTAAGAAAAAAACTAAGAACAACAGCTCCAGTAAAAAGTGCGAGTGAAATAGTAAAAATTACTGTATATCCAGTAAATTTTTCCATTGTTGATATAATGTAGCCAGCAACAATAGGTCCAATCATACCAGCAGATGATCCTAAAATTCCTAAAAAGCCATTAAAAAAGTCTCGGGTTTCTGGCTCTGTTATTTCAAAGGTAAGTACATTAAAAGCTAGCCAATAAAAACCATATCCAATTCCGAGTGAAGCTCCGAGTAATATCAAATATTCAGAGGCGTTTTCACCAATGATTAGAACGGTTATAAAAAAAATAGCTAAAAAGGTTACACCTAGCCTAAGTACAATGACTCTGTCTATTTTTTTTGCAAACCTTCCCGCTAGCATAAAGGCGAGCGGTTGTAAAACAACAATTGATAAGTTATATAACCCTATGTCAAAAAACTTCCCTGATTGTTTCCACAAGTAAACATTTACAAAGGTGTTTGAAAGTGAAATGCTTAGTGAATACAATCCACCAATTAATAAAAGTAATATTAAATCTTTATTTATTTCGTTATTTCCTGATAGTTTTTTCAAACCAAACATAGCTGACTCCCCTTCTCTGTCTAATCTGTAGTTTGCCAAAAAGCGTTGACAGATATTCGAGAAATAAGGGAATTAAGCAAAAACAAAAAAGCTAATGCGGCTGTTTCCACATTAGCTTTTTTTGTATTGTGATATTATTTTGCTGCGTTGTAACGCTTAGTTACTTCATCCCAGTTTACAACATTGAAGAATGCTGCAACATAATCAGGACGACGGTTTTGATAATTTAAGTAGTAAGCATGCTCCCAAACATCAACACCAAGTACAGGTGTTTTACCTTCCATTAATGGAGAGTCTTGGTTTGGTGTGCTAGTTACTTCTAATTCACCATTGTTAACTACTAACCAAGCCCAACCAGAACCGAAACGAGTAGCAGCAGCTTTAGCGAACTCTTCTTTAAATGAAGCAAAGCTTCCGAATTTATTGTTGATTGCATCTGCTAATTCACCAGTTGGCTCACCGCCACCATTTGGAGAAAGAATTGTCCAGAAAAGGCTGTGGTTAGCGTGTCCTCCACCATTGTTGCGTACAGCAGTACGTGCCGCTTCAGGAACTGCATCAAGGTTTGAGATTAGATCTTCAACACTTTTGCTTAGTAACTCTTCGTTACCTTCTAGTGCTGCGTTCACGTTTGTAATGTATGTATTGTGGTGTTTTGTGTGGTGAATATTCATTGTTTCTTTGTCAATGTGTGGTTCTAATGCATCATATGCATATGGTAATTGTGGTAATTCGTATGCCATAATAATTTCCTCCTTGGGTATAGGTAATTTTTTTGTAAACATCATGAAACACATATATATGTTTCATATGTTTGTTAATTCTTACATTACCAAAACTGCCATTAAATATCAATTAATTAGCTCGCAACATAAGTAGAATAACCTATGGTCTTTTATTTATTCATACACCTTTAAACTGCAGATAGTAAACGTTGTTTCCAACTTACACCTAGTCCGTTCCTTTGCGCTGCAGGCACTTGCTTTCCGCGGGGAGGGATGCGAGCCTCCTCGGTGCTATGCACCTGTGGGGTCTCGCACTTCCCTCACTTCCCGCAGGAGTCAAGTGCCTTCCGCTCCAATCCACTCTGGTTAAATATATTGTTTAGCAAGGTTCACAAAGTTCTATAATACAACCACTATAAAATAACCAATCATAATTGACTGTATGATTCCTTTTGTAATGACTCCACTTAGGAAGCCTAGTAATGATCCAATTCCTATTTTGACGGCTTTTTTGAATTCTGTTTTATGTACGATGAGTTCTCCGATTATGGCTCCAGCGAATGGGCCGATTATGATTCCCGCTACGGGTATGACAAAAGGTCCAATTAATAACCCTATTGTACTTCCCCATATGGCTGCTTTGCTTCCTCCGAATTTTTTTATGCCAAATAAGTTCGTTAGATAATCCGCAGCTAGTAGTAATATAAAGAATAGTATTTGAATACTCCAGAAGAGAATTGAGAAAGAGTCAAATCCATATGCAAAGCCATATATAGCTATTCCGAGTGCAATAAATACAACACTTGGAATGATTGGATATACGAGTCCTATAAATGAGATGATAAAGCACGCAATGATTAAGATCCAAAATAAAATATCCATAGCCCTCTCCTTAACTAAAAAAAGTGCAAGGGTTATACTCCCCTTGCACCTATTATATAGGAAATAATTTCTTTTTACACATTATAAATGACGTTCACCAAGAACAGCTTCTGCTATATTTACAGCATGATCTCCAATTCTTTCAAGGTTACTAATAATATCAACAAACACGATTCCTGCTTGTGCAGAACATTTCCCTTCAGTTAGACGAAGGATATGTTTTTTACGTAAAGAGCGTTCCATACTATCAATTTGCTCTTCTTTCTTCACAACTTCAATTGCAGCCGTTGTATCATGGTCTTCTAAAGCTTTGAAAGCTTCATTTAAAGTAGCAATTGTTAATGCAAACATTTCATCTAAGTCCTCTATAGCACCATCAGTAAGCTTAACTTTATTCGTGACTTGATAATCTACAAGCTCAATAATATTCTCGAAGTGGTCTCCAACCCGTTCAATATCACGTACCGTGTCTACCAAGGCAGAATGTAGTGTTGATTCAGATTCAGACATTGAGCTAGAAGAAAGCTGAATTAGATAATCGGTAATCTTTCTATCTAAATTATTTATCGCATCTTCCAGTTGTAATGCAACATCAGCATGCTTTTGCTGTTGTGTTTTTAAGAAATTATGAGATTCTTCAAGACCTGTTACAGCAAATTTACCCATTCGAACAACTTCTTCTCTAGCTTGACCAATAGCGATAGAAGGGGATTGTTCAATAAATATAGGATCTAAATGCTTTGCTTTATATTCAACAATTGAATCTTCACCTGGAATAATTTTTGTAACTAAGAAGGCTAAGAAAGCAATAAATGGAAATTGAATAATTACGTTTGTTAAGTTAAATGTTCCATGAGCAAACGCGATTGTCATTTCAGGGTTCAAATTGAATATTGTTTGGAACCAGACAATTAACTTAGTGAATAACGGTAAGACTAATAGGAAGATTGCAGTTCCTAACAAGTTAAAGATAACATGAGTTAAAGCAGCTCGCTTCGCAGCTACTGAAGCTCCTATTGCGGCTAATATTGCAGTAATAGTTGTACCAATGTTATCCCCAAACAAAACAGGTAACGCGGCAGTAAGGTTAACTAAGCCTTCACCATATAATCCCTGCAAAATACCGATTGTAGCACTTGAACTTTGAACAATGACTGTAAAGACTGTACCAATAACAACCCCTAAAATTGGGTTCGCACTCATACTAACTGTTAAATCATGAAAAGCCTCGAATGAACGTAATGGCTTCATGCCATCGCCCATCATTTGAAGTCCTAAGAATAAAGCACCAAATCCAAATACAATTTGTCCAAAATGATGGATTCTTTTACTTTTGAAAAAGAAAAGTAAAAGTGCACCTACTGCAATGATAGGTAGAGCGTAATCAGTTATTTTAATACCAATGATAAATGCTGTTATTGTTGTTCCAATATTAGCACCCATTATTACGCCAATAGCTTGTCTCAAGTTCATAAATCCTGCACTTACGAGACCTACAGTTATTACTGTTGTTCCACTACTGGTTTGCAAAAGGACAGTTACTAATATACCTGCTAGTACACCCATAAATGGGTTAGTTGTATATCGATCTAAAATATCCCTTAGTTTGTCACCAGCTGATTTTTGTAGTCCATCACCCATGTATTTTATTCCAAATAGAAAAATACCGAGTCCACCAATAAATTCAAATATCATCTTTTGAACATCTAGTTCCAACACTTTTCAACCCCTATGTATAAGTTTCGACAATAAAATACAAACCTTTTCAAATGTAACGTAAAGTAAATTTATTGTAAAGAATTTATTAACTATGATATAAACAATTTTTACAAACTATAATAAATGATTCTTTTATTGTTAATTTAAACATCCATCGGTAAAATAATGTTGATAGTACTATAAGGATGTGTATTTATGTCAATTTTTAAACAGTTTTATAAAAGCTTATATTCACCAAAGGACATTGCTTCTTTCCGGTTTCAAGGAATTGGAAAAACCATTTTGTTTGTTTTTGCTTTATCTCTTATTTCACTACTTCCAACTGCCTACCTCATTTCAAATGACATCTCAACTACTGTCGGTAATTTCGAGGAACTGCTATCCGAAGATCTTCCCGATTTTGTAATCGAAAATGGTGTACTAAAGTCTGAGTATAGAGAACCGTATATTATTGAAAACAATAACTTTACCTTTATCCTAGACAGTAGTGGTGAATTAACAGAAGAAGATGTCGAAAGTTTCAAGGATAGCCTTGTATTGTTGAAAAATAAAGCATTGCTAGTAACTGATATTAATGTTCAAACCTTCGATTACACCCTTGTTGAAGGTATGCCAATTACAAGTAAAGAACTAGTTAGCTTTTTTAATACATTTAAAACGGCATTACCTATTATCATTCCTGTTATTTTGCTTATCTTTTTTATTATGGTAAGTGGTTTAAAATTTATCGAAGTCACTTTCATTGCACTTATTGGTTTGATTTTGAACAACATCGTAAAGCTTAATTTGCGCTTCCGACATACTTGGGTAATGGCTGCTTATAGTGTAACTATACCTACCGTTTTCTTTACAATAATGGAAGCCATGCGAATACAAGTCATAATGGGTGCTTTCTTAAACTGGTTTGTTGCAGTTATTGTTCTTTACCTTGCAATGAAAGAAATCCTTAACAAAAAGATTAAATCATAAACAGAATAAGTGATTTTTTTGTCATTACTTCCGATGGACAAGCATAAGGATAATTAAGCTTGTCCATTGGAGGTTTTTTTATGAAAAAGTTTATTGGCGTACTACTAGCATTATTTTTATTATATATTGTGTATCATGATGTAACACAAGGAACTTTAGCATCAATGAAAGAGCAGCCAGTTGCTGCTGCAGAGCAAGTCTCTAAACCTGTTGAAAAACAGACAATTCCTTTTAAATCCGTAAAAATAAAAGCAGGAGATACTGTTCTATCTCTTACTGAATCATTATCTAGTGTTAATGTATCTATAGAAAAAATTATCACTGATTTTGAAAGACTAAATCCAAAAGCTACAGCTAACTCAATTATTATTGGAAAAGAATATAAAATCCCTGTTTATTCGGGGGGAGAATGATTCTTTCTTGTCAATGCTCATAAACCACTGGTACAATAAAAAGTGAAATAATAACAATTCAATATGTTAAAGTATCTATATCGAAGGAGCGATTTTTCTTGACTGAAATAATCCATCGTACGAAAACCCGTCCTATTAAGGTTGGTAACTTAACAATAGGTGGAAATAATGAGGTCGTTATTCAAAGTATGACGACAACAAAAACACATGATGTTGAAGCAACTGTTGCTGAAATAAAAAGACTTGAAGAGGCTGGATGCCAGGTTGTTCGTGTTGCATGTCCTGATGAACGTGCAGCAAATGCAATTTCTGAGATAAAGAAAAGAATTAATATCCCACTTGTTGTAGACATCCACTTTGACTATAAATTAGCTCTAAAAGCCATTGAAGGTGGAGCAGATAAAATTCGAATCAACCCAGGAAACATTGGCCGCAGAGAAAAGGTTGAAGCTGTTGTAAAGGCAGCAAAAGAAAAAGGCATTCCTATTCGAATCGGAGTAAATGCTGGTTCACTTGAAAAACGAATTATTGATAAATATGGGTACCCTACAGCAGATGGTATGGTTGAAAGTGCCCTACATCATATTAAAATTCTAGAAGACCTTGAATTTTATAATATTATCGTTTCAATGAAAGCATCTGATGTAAATTTAGCGATTGAGGCATATGAAAAAGCTGCTAAAGCCTTTGATTACCCGCTTCATTTAGGAATTACTGAGTCAGGTACACTTTTTTCAGGTACTGTAAAAAGTGCAGCTGGGTTAGGAGCGATTTTAAGTAAAGGCATTGGTAATACAGTAAGGATTTCATTAAGTGCTGATCCTGTTGAAGAAGTAAAAGTGGCACGAGAGTTATTAAAAGCATTCGGGTTATCTTCTAATGCCGCTACACTCATTTCATGCCCTACTTGTGGCCGAATTGAAATTGACTTAATTAGCATTGCAAATGAGGTTGAAGATTACATCTCAACAATTAAAGCACCAATAAAAGTTGCAGTATTAGGATGTGCTGTAAACGGTCCTGGTGAAGCGAGAGAAGCTGATATTGGTATTGCCGGTGCTCGTGGTGAAGGGTTATTATTTAGACACGGTAAAATTGTCCGTAAAGTTCCAGAGGAAACTATGGTGGAAGAATTAAAAAAAGAAATCGATGCAATTGCTGAAGAGTATTTCGCAAAAAAGGCTCAGGAGCAAGTGTAAGTTAACATTAAAAAAGGCTGAAGATGTTCTTCAGCCTTTTTAGTCATCGTCATTGTTGATTTGTATTGCAGGTGTATTATTATAGATATAGGTTGGCGGAAGGTCATTTGGATGTACCTCACGATCATGATCCTTATAAAACTGATTGTTAATTTTTAGATTGGCATCTTCTGTTTTACTTACCTTTTCACTAGCTAATGTATTTTGACTCGGCATATCTTCTAAGTATTGATTAATTTTTAAATTTGCATTTTCTGTATTGTTTTTTTGATTCATTTAAAACACCTTGCCTTTTAGCTTAAATTAAAGCTCGGTACAGAAATGTACCGAGCTTTTTATCTTACTACACTACGTTACCTAAAAAAATGGGAGGATAAATATGCCTACGATAATTGAAATGGCACCAATCCCTATCGCCCATGCTCCTAATCCTGTAGCACCTCTTCTGCGTGCGATAAAGCCAATTATAATCCCAGCAGCTCCCATAAGTACTGGCATTACAAATAATGAAATGATCGATAGCGCTAAGGCCAACCATCCCATACCAGTTCCACCTGTAACTGTATCATTATTTGTTTCCTCTACAGTTTCCCTGTTGTAATTTGTACCTAGTGGAGGTGCAACCTCAGCTGCAGTCTCCTCAGTATAATCCGAGTAGATATTTGAACCTAGGTTTGGGTCGACAAAATGATTTTCATCATAATCATGAGCAATTCCTCGTTCACGGTTATTATTTTGATCTTCTGCCATTGCTTAATCCCTCGCTTTCCTTAAGAGTAAGGAGCATTTATATTATTGAACCAATGTTGTGTAATTATGTTGTTAATGTTTTCTTCTAATGGAAACAAGTATTGTATGTTAAACTATAGCTATTCCGTAATTTTTGCTATTAATGTTATTCAAGGAGTTGCTGTAAAAAATGAATAAGAAACTTGGTATCGATATTGATGGAACGATTACATGTCCAACAACATTTGTTCCTTATATTAATGAATCATTTCATATGAATATTACGCTTGACGATATGACTGAATACGATTTGCGTCCATTATTAAAAGTAAATGACGAACAGTTTTGGGAATGGATGAACAAAGTAGAACCAACTATCTATAAAAATGCACCTTTGGCTAAAAACGCAAAGTCTGTCTTGGATATTTGGAAAGATCAACATGAATTAATTTATATTAGTGCTAGAAGAGATCAATATGTCCCTATTACGCATGAATGGTTTAAACATAATCAAATGCACTATCATAAAATTGATTTAGTTGGAAGTCATGATAAATTAGAGGCTGTAAAGAGGCATAAAATTGACTTGTTCTTTGAAGATAAACATGACAATGCATGTGATATCAGTGAAGAATGTAAAATCCCTGTAATCCTTTTTAATACACCTTACAATCAGGACCCTATTCCCAAAAACGTTATTAGGGTGAATGATTGGGTAGAGGCACGAAATTGGGTGGACAAGTATATAAAAGAACAAGCCTAAAAATAAGAAAGGTGTCCCATGCATGTGTGCAGGGGACACCTCTTACTTTTTCATTTAAGTTTTGTTTAATTTAACACTCGGGACATGTACCGTAAATTTCGAATTTATGACCTGTAACCTCATAGCCCTTGAGATTGTCAGATAATACTTCCATTGGACATAGGTCAATTTCTTTCGTCTTACCACATTCCATGCAAATAAAATGATGGTGATGATGCTTTGTACTGCAAGTGAACCTGAAATGCTTTTCTCCAGATAACTCAGTGGTTTCTAAAATACCTAACTCTACAAAGGTGGAAAGATTGCGATATATTGTATCAAAGCTTAAGCCAGGGTAATCATCTTTCATATGATCTAAAACGTCCTTAGCTGTCAAATATTTATTTGATTTTGAAAATAGCTCCAGCATATCTTCTCTTTTACCCGTATGTTTAAACCCTTTTTCTTTCATTAATTCTAACGCTTCAGTTACTTTCATTTTTATAAGATCTTCCTCTCCGCCACTTTTTCCAACTGATTGCACCAATCAAGATGAAAACTGCTAGCACAACAATTGTTCCACCAGGAGCTAAGTCTAAATGATAGGATAAGATTAATCCGACTATTACTGATATTTCTCCAAATAATACTGAGAAAAATATAGTCTGTTTAAAACCATTCGCAATTCGGATACTTGCTGCGACTGGAATTGTCATTAACGAGGAAACTAGTAATATACCTACAATTCTCATCGAGGCAGCGATTACAAGAGCAACTGTTATGATAAAAATAAAGTGGATTAACTTTGAATTTATTCCAGATGCAACCGCATGTTCTTCATCGAACGATAAAAGAAATAACTCTTTATAAAATAAAATAATAATAAGTACGACAAAAGCTGAGATACCTACAACAGCCCACATATCACTTCTACTTACTGCACTAACACTTCCGAATAAGTAATTAAATAAGTCTGTATTAAATCCATCGGCGAGAGAAATAAATATAACACTTAATCCAATTCCTCCGGATAGTATGATAGGTATTGCAAGTTCCTGATAATGTTTATAGATACCTCTTAATTTTTCTATAAATAAGGAGCCGGTAACGGAGAAAGCCATTCCCATATATAGAGGGTTAATGCCTACAAGGCCAAAGCGTTTCTCTATAAACAAGCTAGCTGCTATCCCAGCAAGAGTAACGTGACTAAGTGCATCAGCAATCAAAGATAAACGTCTAACAACCACAAACACTCCAAGTAATGGTGCTATAAAGCCTATCAATACCCCTGCAATAAAGGCATTTTGTAAAAATTCATATTGTAAAAGTCCTTCAAGCATGGTTGTGTCCTCCATGATTATGACTATGATCATGTGTTAATACATGAAGGTGGTGGCCATAAAACTGTGAAAAATCTTTTTCTTGTAATTCGTCGAAATCCTTTGCACTTCCGTGGAAGTGTAAATGCTTATTTAAACAAGCAACATGAGTGACTTTATCGGTAATTGTCCCCACGTCATGCGTAACTAATATTAATGTAATTCCTAATCGTTTATTTAAGTCATCTAGCATATTATAAAAATTTTGCACCGTCTGTGCATCTATACCAACTGTTGGTTCATCTAGGATCAGTAACTCTGGTTGACTTACAAGTGCTCTTGCAATAAATACTCTTTGCTGTTGTCCTCCTGATAATTCGCCGATGTTTCTATGAACGAACTCAGTCATACCAACAGAAGCAATTGCCTCTGTTACCAATTGCTTATTTTCTTTACCTAAGAATTTAAATAACCCAAGTTTTGATGTTAAACCACTAGCTACAACTTCAAAAACAGTTGCAGGAAAGCCTGAGTTAAAACTGTTGGCTTTTTGTGAGACAAATCCAATTTTGTGCCAGTTTTTAAACGAGTGAATATCTGTACCGAATAGTTTTATCGTGCCTTTTTGTGGCTTTAAAAGTCCAAGTAAGCACTTTAACAGCGTTGATTTTCCAGAACCATTTGGTCCTACTAAACCTAAAAATGCACCTTTTGGTACAGTTAAATGTATATCTTCAAGCACATTTTGCTTTTCATATCGATAATACAGATGATCGATTTCTAATATAAGGTTATGGTCTTGCATGTAATCACCTTTTCAGTTTTTAAGAATCATTCCGATTTATAAGTATACATGACACTCAACCTTTTGTAAAGAAAGGGGTTAGTGGGGTTTTTTCAAGAAGTAAAAATAACCTTCCATTCCTAACAGCTCTTTACTATTAATGAATAGCTGATTTAAATTTTCCACCCTTCACTTCATGGGTGTCCATTATAGTGATAAAGGCATTGGGATCGACCTCATGAATAAGTGATTTAAGTTTTGTTACCTCTAAACGAGTGATAACAACATAAATTACATCCTTATCCTTGTCAGTAAAGCCACCTTTACCTTTCAACTTTGTTGTCCCTCTTCCTAGTCGGTCTAGTATTGCATCAGATATCTCATTATACTCATCAGAAACAATAAATGCTGCCTTCGTTTCATCTAATCCCTGAATCACTGTATCGATGGTTTTAAAAGCAATATAGTATGTCATTACGGAATACATCGCTTGTTCAGGTCCGAAGACGAAAGCTGCCCATAAAAAGATAAAAATATTAATAAACATAATAAACTCACCAACGGAGAATGGTAGCTTTTTAGTTAATAATATTCCTAAGATTTCTGTACCATCCATCGCTCCACCATGACGAATGACTAATCCTACTCCCACTCCTAGGATTAAGCCCCCAAAAACAGTAGCTAAAATAGGCTCATTTGTAAATGGCTCTACATGATGCAACATTGTTTCTATTAACGCCAATGCACCGATTGCTAAAAGTGAGGACCACATAAACGTTTTTCCTATGAATTTGTAACCGTAATACATAAAAGGTAAATTTAATACGATAATTAATAATGCAAAGCTTATGTATGGAGGTGTTAAATAATCTAAGATTAGAGAAATTCCGATGACTCCTCCATCGATAATTCTGTTAGGTACTAAAAATAATTCGATTGATGCAGCGGCGAGACCAGCACCGAAAATAATCATTATAATTCTATATACTATACTAGCTAATCCTTCTTTTTTATGTTGTTTGTGCGCCATAAATCCCCCTACTCATTATTCCATTTTTATATAACTGTTATTTTAAGCATAGTCCGTTTCTTTCCACTGCAGGCACTTGCTTTCCGCGGGGAGGGATTCGAGCCTCCTCGGCGCTCCGCACCTGTGGTGTCTCGAACTTCCCTCTACTCCCGCAGGAGTCAAGTGCCTTCCGCTCCAATCCACTCTTAACCTAACTATATTTAACAACACTATTCAAAAAATGTCTTTTTAAATATTATACAATACCTTTTCTCTTGAAGATAATTACAAACTCTTCTCTAATTTTTCTCACATATTTTAAAACTATCTCATAAAGTAAACATAGAGGTGAGAATAAGGGATGAGTTTATTTAAAAACATTATTAATAAAAAAATGAATTCTATTACTGTAGAGGAACTTTTATCTTATAGTCAGCAATATCAAGTCGCTATCAATCGAAATCAGGCTAAAGAAATTGTAAAATTGATCAGAGGAAAAAACATAAATCTATTTGATGATAACGAGCGACATAGGCTCCTAAAACAGGTTGCGCAAATTACTAGTCCTGAGGTTGCAAGACAGTTGAATACATTATTCAATCAATTAATATAATCCATATGTAATGAAACAAAAACTGTCAAGATATTTAACTTGACAGTTTTTGTTGTTCAATAACCTTATACTTTATGAATTACTGATTTTTGTTAAAAGTTCAGAGTCAAATTCTTTCCCCTTTAACATCTCAATTTCAAATTTGTATGGTGCTTTTTTATTGTTTTTGTCTTCACCAACAAATGGAGTTTCTAAAATTTTGGGCACACTCGTTAACTGTGGATGATGAACGATATAGCTAAGTGCAGAAAAGCCAATGTTACCAAAGCCGATGTTTTCATGTCTATCCTTTCTTGCCCCACGTTCATTTTTGCTATCATTAATGTGTAAAACCTTAAGTCGGTCTATACCGATCAACTTATCAAACTCATTTAGCACACCATCAAAATCTTCCACAATGTCATAGCCTGCATCGTGTGTGTGACATGTATCAAAACATACTGAGATTTTTTCATTGTGTTTCACACCATCAATAATTTTAGCAATTTCTTCAAATGAACTTCCACATTCAGAGCCTTTCCCAGCCATCGTCTCTAAAGCAATTTGTACTTCTTGGTCTGAGGTAACAACTTCATTTAATCCCTCAATAATCTTCTGAATCCCACATTCAACACCTGCACCTACGTGAGCACCAGGATGAAGTACAATTTGTCTAGCACCTAGCGCGTATGTGCGCTCTATTTCCGAACGTAGAAAATTTACTCCAAGCTCAAAAGTTGAAGGATTAGTTGAGTTTCCAATATTAATAATATAAGGAGCATGAACAATAATCTCGTCAATTCCATTTTCCTTCATATGTGCTAATCCAGCCTCTATGTTAAGGTCTTCGATTTTTTTTCTTCTAGTATTTTGAGGTGCACCTGTATAAATCATAAAGGTATTTGAACCATATGAAACAGCCTCGGCACTTGCTGCCAATAGCATATCTTTCCCACTCATTGAAACATGTGAGCCAAGCTTTATCATTACAAACACTCCAATCCCATCAACGTTCTATTTTCTTTTCACTCTTCTTTGGCGTTTTTTAAATTGTTCCATTTCCCTCGTCATTTTTTTCTTATAACCAGGTTTAACTTTACTCGGTCTTCTTACAGCACTTCTTGCTTGTCTTTCTACTTCATCATCTTGCTTTTGTCTGTTTTTACGTTTATTTCTTTCCCCAAGTTTTACCCATTCATTTTTCTCTAGGTCAAGATTTGTAAATGTGATACCCAACTTTTCGAGCTTATTTAAGGCATCTTCGTCTGGTAAATCGTATATTGTAACCGCTGTTCCAGAATAACCTGCTCTTGCAGTACGACCCACTCGATGAATATAAAAGTCTAAATCTGAAGGTAACTCATAGTTAATCACATGACTTACACCTTCAATGTCAATTCCTCTTGCCGCTAAGTCTGTAGCTACAACATATTGAAATTCTAGATCACTAATTTGCTTCATTACTTTTTTACGATCACGTGGAGATAATCCACCATGAATTCTACCTACTTTAAGACCTTTTTCAAGTAAACCATCTGCAACGTCATCAGCCATTTTTTTTGTATTCGTAAAAACAATCGCTAAATACGGGTTGTATGCTTTAAGCATATCGTGTAGCAGTTTAAGTTTGTTACGGTGTCTTAATGGAACTAACACATGCTCCACTTTTGCTGCTGTTGCTTGCTTAGGTGCCACGTGTGTATATTTTGGGTTTTCAAGATATTTTTTTAAAAAAGGCTTTAGTTTTTCTGGAATTGTCGCTGAGAAAACAAGGATCTGAATTTTCTCAGGCATTTTTGCTGCAACTTGGTCTACATCCTCAATAAAGCCCATATCGAGCATTAAATCAGCCTCGTCAATTACAATCGTTGTGGCTGTATGTACTAACAGCGCATTCTCTTTAGTAAGATCATTAATTCTACCTGGAGTTCCAACAACAATCTGTGGCTGTGTTTTTAATTTATCAATTGCCCTTTGTTTATCCGTTCCACCAACAAAGTTTTTCGCTGTGATCTGTTCATCTGGTGAGCAATGTTTAATAACCTTTAAAACTTCCTGATAGATTTGGGTAGCTAATTCTCTAGTTGGTGCTGTAATCACTGCTTGTACTTCATTTAAAGAAGGATCAATTTTGTTTAACAATGGCAGAAGGTATGCATGAGTTTTACCAGTACCTGTTTGCGATTGACCAATTGCACTTTCTCCACGCTGGATAGAAGGAATGAGACGCTCCTGTATATCCGTTGGTTTTGTGAATTTTAATTCCGTCAGTGCCTCCATAATAAAAGGTTTAAATTCAAAACGTTCAAATTGATTATTTTCCATAATAGTAGTAACCTCATTTATCAATTATTTATTATTAGTTATTTTTCGACATATACGAACAATTTAACCTAATTTCTCATTATAAATGATTTTTTTCCAAAAAACCATTAACCGAGCCTAATATTTCCTGATTTTAAACATTCTACTACACATTAGCATATTGTAAGTAATGAAGGTATCTGGATTTATTGATACTTTTTACTTATGTAATTACCAAGAAAGGAGGAAAAAATATGTTTCCCGGAAGACAATTACCTCCAATGCAAGGATACCCTATGCAAAACCCATTCTTCGGCGCTGGTTTTCAACCACAGCAAATGCCTAGTCGTGGTGCGGGTGGTCTGCTGAAAAGATTATTTTCAGGTGGTTCTTCACCAATGCAAGGAGTAGCAAACCCTTCAGGTGTTCAGGGAATGCTTAATCCATCGACTATCCAAGGTCTAGCAAATCCAGCAAACCTTAGTGGAATGTTAGGAAACGTTCAAAAAGCTTTAAAAATGGCTGAAACTGTTGGACCCATGGTACAGCAGTACGGTCCTTTAGTTAGAAATATTCCCGCAATGTATAAGATTTATAAGGAACTTAATAATAACGACTCAGAAACTGCTACAGCTGAGGAAGGCAAAGATGTGGAAGCTTCAAATAGAAAAAAAGAAGTTAAAGAAAGGGAAGTACCTAAAGAGAAGCAAGCTACAACAACAAAAAGAAAATCAACTGAACAGAGAGCTTCGTTACCTAAGCTCTATGTTTAAGTTGTCATAGTAATAGTATATCATGCTTTGTATTATTCTCCTTACTCCGATATAATAATAGAAGAGATAAGAAGATTAATTTGGCTAAAGAACGGGTCGAACAAAATTTAATCGTTCCTTTACCATTAGTCTAAAGGAGGAGAATACATGGATGTCATTAAAATCGCACCTCGAGGTTATTGTTATGGTGTTGTAGATGCAATGGTTATTGCAAAAAATGCTGCTTTAGATAAAAATTTGCCTAGGCCCATATATATATTAGGAATGATTGTTCACAATAAGCATGTTACCGATGCATTTATAGATGAAGGCATTATCACATTAGATGGTGCAAATCGATTAGAAATTCTGGACCAGGTAAAGGAAGGCACAGTTATCTTTACAGCACATGGTGTATCTCCAGAAGTAAAAAAACTAGCGAGAGATAAAGGATTGGTTACGATTGATGCAACTTGTCCAGATGTTACTCGCACACATGACTTAATTAAAGAAAAGGTTGCTGAGGGCTTCCAAATTATTTATATAGGCAAGAAGGGACATCCTGAGCCAGAGGGTGCTGTCGGAGTTGCTCCAACCCATGTACATCTTGTTGAAACTGTAGAAGATGTTAATCAATTATCGTTAGATAGTGACAAAATTGTTGTTACAAACCAAACGACTATGAGCCAATGGGATGTCGCAGATGTGATGGAAAAGGTAAAGGAGAAATATCCACAAACAGAAGTGCACCGTGAAATATGTATGGCTACTCAGGTTCGACAAGAAGCAGTAGCAGAGCAAGCTGGTGAAGCAGATGTAACGATTGTAGTTGGGGATCCTAAGAGTAATAATTCAAACCGACTTGCTCAAGTTTCTGAAGAAATTGCAGGGACAAGAGCTTATCGTATTGCAGATTTAAGTGAGTTAAAACTTGAATGGTTACAAGGGGCAAAAACAGTTGCTGTTACTGCAGGAGCTTCTACGCCAACACCGATTACAAAAGAGGTTATTACGTTTTTAGAGCAATATGATCCAAGTGATGAAAAGGAGTGGGAACTTGAGAGAAAGGTTCCGCTTCATAAGATTTTACCTAAAGTAAAGTCATCAAATTAAACTTGAAAGAGCATTCCCGTTATGAGGAAATGCTCTTTTGTTTTGCACTTATAACATAGACCGTTTCTTTTCGCTGCAGTCACTTGCTTTCCGCGGGGAGGAAGTCGAGCCTCCTCGGCTTTGCCTGCGGGGTCTCGACCTTTCCTCTACTTCCCGCAGGAGTCAAGTGACTTCCGCTCCAATCCACTCCGTAAACATATGGAATAAACTACTCTTTAAAAAGGCCTTTTCTTACCTAAACGTAAACGGATTGGTATCCGCTGCAGAAGGAAAAATGTTGACTTGGAATTTATTATCCTCACAAAGAGCGGTTAGTACCTTTGTTAAGCCTTTTTTCATTATTTTTTCAATGTAATGTCCAGCATCGATGATATTTAAGCCCATTGCCATTGCATCATGAGCGACATGGTAGTAGATATCACCAGTCACATAAACATCAGCACCTTTGAACTTTGCACTCGTTATGTATTTATTACCATCTCCACCAAGCACTGCTACTTTTTTAACCTTGGCATCTAGGTTACCTACTATTCGAACACCCTCTACGTCTAATGCTTCTTTTACGAAGTCTGCAAACTCTGAGACTGATTGTTCCTGTTTAATTTTTCCTACGCGACCTAAGCCTAATTCAACACCCTTATTATCTAGAGAGTAAATGTCATAAGCCACTTCCTCATAAGGATGAGCTTTCAACATGGCAGAAACAACTTTTCGTTGTAGGGAAGCAGGAATAATCGATTCTATTTTTACCTCGTTTACTTGTTCTAATTTTCCGATTTGCCCAATGACAGGATTTGCATCTGCATTAGGCAAAAAGGTGCCTGTTCCAGTTGTGTTAAAAGAACAATAGCTATAGTTACCGATAGCACCTGCTCCAGCCTTGCCAATAGCCTCTCGCACGGTATCAGCATCGTTTTCAGGAACATAAACAACCAGTTTTTTTAATTTTTCCTCATAAGTCGGACTTAACACTTCAACATCTTCCAAATTTAAGGCTTCTGCCAACATATCATTGACTCCACCACTCGCTACATCTAGATTTGTATGTGCTGCATACACGGCAATATCATGTTTAATGCACATTTCAACAATTTTACCTGCAGGTTGGTCAGTGATTACGGACTTTAAAGGCCGGAAAATCGGTGGATGATGTGCAATAATGAGATCTACATTTTTTTCAATTGCTTCATCAATCACATTTTCTAGAACATCTAAAGCAATCATAATATTATTAATAGGTTTGTTTAATGTCCCAATTTGCAGCCCAATTTTATCTCCTTCTACTGCATATAACTTCGGTGAATACTTCTCAAATAATTGAATGATTTCAAATCCATTTGGTATTTTACTCACCTCAATACCTCCCTTACGATCTTACTGTTATGTATTAACTCTTCTTTTCTTTTGTTATTTTCTTCAGTTTCTTCTGCAAGTTCTAGCTGGGAGATAATTTTTTCCCAATGATTTAATTCATTTACCCATTTTTTAATAAATACTTCATTTCTTTCTTTCATTAAAAATGGCCCTAGAAGAACTCCTGCCTCTATTGAATCATATGGTTTTTTCGGATTTCCTTTATCTGAAACTAAAACTTCATAAATTTTCCCATCTTCTTCTAGAATTTCTTCTGCCGTAAGTTCCCAGCCATTATCTAAAAGCCATTCTCTTATTCTGTGTGCACCAATATTTGGCTGAAGGATAAGCCTCTCGACACCTTCTAACTTCGCTTTCCCTTTTTCGAGAATACTTCTAATCAATGTTCCTCCCATTCCTGCAATCGTTATACAAGTTACTTCATTCGGTTCAATAACCTCCAGACCGTCTCCTTTTCTAACATCAATCATTTCTGAGAGACCAGACTTAGCTACCTGCTCTTTTGCAGATTGTAGTGGACCTTCGGTGATTTCTCCAGCTATTCCTTTTATAATCGAGCCTCTCAGAGATGCAAAACAAGGCAAATAAGCATGATCTGAACCTATATCAGCCAAAATTGAATTTATGGGAATATAATTAGCTACTGTCTCCAGCCTTTTTGATAATCTTAATTCATTCATTGAAACACCACTTCTCTCCATAATCTTCTACTACATATCATTACAAACAATTATAGTATATGCAAATTTATATGGGCAAAAAAAAGAGTCCTTTACATAGGCAAAGGACTTTATCAGTTATTATTTTACTTCCATTAACCAAGCAGTAAATTCTTCAAGCTTATCATTTGGTACTAAACCACCTTGCATGATTCCTTTACCATTTTTAATGATATCTTGAATTTCTTCGCTAGATAATCTATCACCAACACCTAGAAGTTTAGGACCAACTCCACCATTAAAATCTGCACCATGACATGCTAGGCATTGCTGTTGGTAAATTTCTTCAGGAGATGCTGCAGCTGTTTCGGATTGAGGAGCTTCTTCACCTTCACTAGCAACTTCGTCCATGTTATTTAAACCAACAAAAGATAGAACAAACATAAGTCCAAGACCTAAAATTCCAATTAACGCGAAAGGAATTAATGGATTACGATTCATAATAAATAACCTCCCTTATGTAAAAATGCTTGTAGATTTATCGTTATTATTTAATCCAAACAATAACTATTTTACTCCAAAACTCTTAGAAGTGCTAGACCTAAATGTACAAGTTATGCCTAAATTAAAAGTTTCAATCTTCTTTATTTAAAAATAATTCACATTTTCGTCAAAAACAATTCTTAAAAAGTAAAAAGCTTCGTCCAAAAAGAAGAAGCTTTTACTTTTGTTCTATTGTATTATAACCAGATCTTGTTAATAATAGTCTAGCAGCCTAGGGAACGAGCGATAACCATTCGTTGAACTTCGGACGTGCCTTCTCCTATTTCAAGAAGCTTTGCATCACGCATGAATCTCTCAACTTGATATTCTCTCATGTAGCCGTATCCACCATGAATTTGTATAGCTTGACTTGTAACCTCCATACAAATTTCAGATGCGTATAATTTACACATTGCAGCTTCTTTACCGAATGGTCGGCCTTGATCTTTTAACCATGCAGCTTTATAAACCATTGTACGTGCTAGTTCAATCTTCATAGCCATATCTGCTAATTTGAATTGAATGGCTTGGAAATTTGAAAGAGTACGACCAAATTGTCTTCTTTCTTGTGCATATGCTAGTGCTTTTTCATATGCTGCCTGAGCAATCCCAACACCCATAGCCCCTATTCCTATTCTTCCACCATCTAGTGTTTTAAGGAACTGTTTAAAACCTTCTCCTCTTGCACCTAAAAGGTTTTCTTGTGGTACTCTCACATCCTCTAATACAAGTTCAGTTGTATTAGATGAGTGAAGTCCCATCTTCTCATAATTATCGATGATTGAAAAACCTTTAGCATCTGTTGGAACAATAATCGCACTTATTTCTTTTTTATCACCATCACGTCCGGTGATTGCTGTTAATGCTAAATGATTTGCATAACTTGCATTTGTAATAAAACATTTATTTCCGTTTATTATAAAATCATTTCCATCTTCTATTGCCTCTGTTTGTGTTCCTCCAGCGTCTGATCCAGCATTGGGTTCTGTAAGACCAAAAGCACCAAAAGATTCACCCGTACAAATAGGAGTTAAATACTTTTGCTTTTGTTCTTCTGTACCAAACATATGAATAGGTGCTCCACCTAGTGAGATATGTGCTGAATAGGTAATCCCCGTTGATCCACAAGCTCTGCTTAGCTCCTCAACAACAATTGCAAAGCTGACTGTATCTGCACCTGCTCCACCATATTCCTCTGGAAACGGTAATCCCATCATTCCTAACTCAGATAATTGGGCAAATATTTCCTTAGGAAACCTTTTTTCTCTATCACGTGACTCTGCTTCAGGCGCAACTTCTGCATCAGCAAATTCACGAATCGTGCGCAAAATTAGCTTTTGTTCTGTTGTTAAATCAAAGTTCATTGTAATCCCCCTAACGATATGTATCCGTTTACAATTTCTATTATATCGTTAATTGAACAATATTCACAACATTTTAAAAATGCATTTTTATATGAAAAATGCTACAATTAGTAAAATCAAACCAATTACTCCTGCAACTACAAAGTACTTTTGTTTCATTTTAAGTCCTGCTAACAACCATAAAAGGCAATTAAATACGATGATGAAGGTTAACACAACTACGTTTTCTTTGAAGTAATATCCACCTATTTCAATAGTTGTAATTAAAAAAAGTAATGCAAAGATTATGTAGGATAGTTGTTTTAAAAAGTTATTTTTTAAGAAAAAAGCACTAATTAGACAGACTATTATAAAAATAACGAAAATAGGCATTTGCAAAACGAAATACATTTCAGTAAAATAAATGACAAGAAGTGTTACAGGTAATAAAGAAATGAGTATAAGGGCTATGACTATATCCTTAAAATTTGTAGTTACCTTACTCTTCTTAACTTCTTCCTCACCTTCTGTATATAAAGTTAGTAAGAAATCACAATAGTGTTCAGGTAATAGCTTACTTTGTTTCCAGAGCTTGATTTCTTTTACAATTAATTCTTTTCGTTTATGATCCATGTTTTCTCCTCAAAGACAAAAAAGTTTACCTCAATTGTATGAAGTAAACTTTAAATTGTAAATTAATTTTTTAGGATTATTCTAAAAAGTCTTTAAGTCTTTTGCTTCGACTTGGATGACGTAGTTTACGAAGTGCTTTAGCTTCAATTTGTCGTATACGTTCTCTTGTAACTCCGAATACTTTTCCTACTTCTTCAAGAGTACGTGTTCTGCCGTCATCTAACCCAAAACGTAAACGAAGGACATTTTCTTCACGATCTGTTAAAGTATCAAGTACATCTTCTAATTGCTCTTTTAATAACTCATAAGCAGCATGTTCAGAAGGAGAAGTTGCGTCTTGGTCTTCAATAAAGTCACCTAAATGAGAGTCATCTTCTTCACCAATTGGTGTTTCTAATGATACAGGCTCCTGAGCAATCTTAAGAATTTCTCTTACTTTTTCTGGAGTTAAGTCCATATCTTCAGCTATTTCTTCTGGAGAAGGTTCACGGCCTAAATCCTGAAGAAGCTGTCTTTGTACACGTATCAGTTTATTAATGGTTTCTACCATATGAACTGGGATACGGATTGTTCTTGCTTGGTCAGCAATAGCACGAGTAATTGCCTGACGAATCCACCATGTAGCATAGGTACTAAATTTAAAGCCCTTGCGATAATCGAACTTTTCAACTGCTTTAATTAAACCCATGTTACCTTCTTGAATTAAGTCTAGGAATAGCATTCCTCTACCTACATAGCGTTTTGCAATACTTACAACAAGTCGCAAGTTCGCCTCAGCTAGACGTCGCTTAGCTTCCTCATCGCCTTTTTCAATTCGTTCAGCAAGTACAATTTCTTCCTCACCTGATAATAAATCAACACGACCAATTTCTTTTAGGTACATACGTACAGGGTCATTTATTTTCACTCCTGGAGGAACACTTAGGTCATTAAGGTCAAATTCTTCCTCTTTTGCTAAATCCTGAATTTTCGGATCATCATCATCCTCATCATCAGTTCCTTCACCTAACAACTCAACACCCTGTTCACCTAGGAACTCATAATATTCGTCTAGTTGATCTGATTCCACTTCAAATCCAGACATTTTTTCAGCTATTTCTTCGTATGTTAATACACCACGTTTTTTACCTAACTCAGTTAATTGGTCTTTTACTTGCTCAATTGTATATTCAGTTTCCATTTCTTTTGAACGTGCTGATTTTTCAGCCATAAGTTCCCCTCCTTCCAAACTAATATGCTTATAGAGGTCTTTAATCATCTGCTGTTGATGGTTCTTCTTAATTGTAAAATTTCCATTGCAATAGTTGCTGCTCTTTTGAAATCGCTCTGACGTTCGGCTTCTTGTTGAGCAACTTCTTTTTCTTTTATCATTGACAATTTCTGATGTTTCAACACCTGTTTTATATAATCTGTCAATTCAAGCTCAGAAACTTCTTCATTAATAGATTGCATCGCAATTTCAGTTACTACACTCTTAAGCTTTTCATTATTCAATCTTTGAATAAATGTCCCAATATCGGGATCATTACCTTCTTCATAATATGCATAAAGGTATAATACAATTGCTCGGTGCTCTTCAATATTGAAGTCACCTTGAAGTGCATCATGTACCTTATAAGTAATGTCTTTATCTCTTAACATATGGGCAATTAATAATCTCTCTGCGTTATGATAAGCAGGTAAAAGCTTTTTCGCTAATAATGGTTTTCTAGGTATATTATTTCTGTTCCTATCGTCATTATCCTTTTTATTTTGCAAAGATTTATTAATTTGTTCGTGTTGCTCTTTTAGAGCATCAAGTGAGATTGAGAATTCATTCGATAGTGTTCTAAGGTAGTGGTCTTTTTCAACCGCATTGTCAAGTTTACCTATTTCATTTAGGACCAGCTGGATATATTTAATTTTTTCTCCTTCATCTTGAAGGTTTTTCCCTTTTCGAAAATATCTCATCTTGAATGCCATTAGAGTTAGGCTTGCCCCTATTACATCACCTTTAAAGTGCTCTGGTCCATACTTTTTAACGTAGTCATCAGGGTCTAGTCCTTCTGGCATTGAAGCAATCTTCACATAACAACCTATATCTTTTAAAATGGCCGCAGCTCTAACAGTGGCTTCAATTCCGGCTGAGTCACCGTCATAGCAAATCGTTACAGACTCAACATTCCTTCGAATCATCTTTGCCTGCTCTTCTGTTAAAGAAGTGCCCATTGTTGCAATAGAATACGGTATATCAGCTCTATTAGCCGATATAACATCCATAAAACCTTCAAAAAGAATAACCTGTTCGCTCTTTCTCATAAATGGCCTAGCATTATGAAAGTTATACAGTGTTTTACTCTTATTAAAGATGATTGTTTCAGGACTGTTTAAATACTTAGGTTCTCTTGTATTTGTTTCTAGGACACGGCCTGAAAAAGCAATTGTTTTTCCTTGATGATCCCATATAGGAAACATGATCCTATTTCGAAAGCGATCAAAGTAAGAGCCGTCAGACTCTTTTTTAATAATCAATCCTGCCTTTTCCATCATTTCCTGTTTAAAACCTCTTTGAACAAGAAATTTAGATGCAAAGTCCCAAGAGTCTAATGCAAAACCGAGTTCAAACTTTTCAATTTCCTCCATCGAAAATCCTCGATTAAGCAGGTAATCTAGTGCGTGCTCACCCTCTTTTGTATTTACCAATAAATGATGGTAGAATTTCTTTAGAAGTTCATGAGCCTCTATCATCTTGGTAGAATCCTGTTGTTTCTGTGGATGAATAGGATCAGTTTCTAGATTAGGTAATTCTATATTTACCCTGTCAGCTAATTGCTTAGCCGCTTCGGTAAAAGTTATCCCATCAATGTCCATTATGAAAGATAATGCATTGCCTCCTGCTCCACAGCCAAAACAGTGATAAATTTGTTTATCTGGAGAGACAGAGAAAGACGGTGTACTTTCTCCATGGAACGGACAAAGACCGAAATAGTTTCTTCCTTGTTTCTTCAATTGAACATATTCACTGATTACGTCAACAATGTCTACAGAATGGCGAATTTTTTCGATAGTTTCTTCGGGAATTCGATATCCCATATTAAACATCTCCGTAATAAGTATTCTCTTTTTAATTCTTGATTTCCTGCAAGTTTCGACAATTTTTTTTCGGATAAAATGATAAACTTATTTCTACCGTTTGATATGTATTTGCAAACGTAAGTATCTCTATTTTACTGGACATGCATCAGTATCGACAAAAATTTGTGCTTTTTTTCGTCATAATTCTCTATTCTACATCACTCCAGCGTTTCCCTCTTTTCATGTAAAAAGAATTATTATGAATTTAACCTCCATTCAAACGACAACATGAAATTGAGGGATTATCCTATATAACCCCTTCAGATTTAGACAAAAATATTAATATAATATATTTTTTCTGCCTTAACACTTGACAACTTTCAATATATAGTTTATTCGATACATGCCTAGTCTAAACCTAAATTTATACATTTAATCACAATTTTTTATTATAATATATATTTCTCTAAACTGCTATCGTTTTCTACTATATTTTTTTACCCCTTTTTTAATAAAAGAAAACACATATCCTCGGGATATGTGCTTATCTATTTTTCTTATTTATCTGTTGTAGAATAATATTTGCGGTTTCTTCGACTGCCTTTTTCGTTACATCTATTACATCACAGCCAATTCTATTTACGACCCGCTCAAAGTGATCTAACTCTTCTTTGATCCGATCAATGTTCGCATAAATTGCTTGGTCGTCTAAACCAAGAGACTTTAGGCGTTCTCTTCTAATATCATTTAATTTCTCTGGGCTAATTTTTAATCCGATACATTTATGTGGAGGAACTAGAAACAGTTCTTCGGGAGGATCTACCTCCGGAACAAGTGGAACATTTGCTACTTTTAAACGCTTATGTGCTAAATATTGAGACAAAGGTGTTTTTGATGTTCTAGAAACTCCTACTAAAATTATATCCGCTCTTAAAATCCCTCGAGGGTCTCGTCCATCATCATATTTTACTGCAAATTCAATAGCCTCAATTTTTTTAAAGTAATCTTCGTCAAGCTTTCTAACCAATCCAGGTTCATGTCTAGGAGTTAACCCGTATAAACCTTGCATATTGTCGATTAAAGGACCAATTATATCAAATACTGTTACTTCCGCTGTGTTCGCTTCTTGAATTAAAAAGTTACGAAGCTCTGGAACTACGAGAGTAAAAGCGATTATTGCGTTGTTCATCTTAGCTAACGAAATGACTTCTGAAATCGTCCCTTTATCTTCGACATAAGGTACTCTTTTTATCTCAGTGGCTGAATTATTAAATTGACTAATTGCTGCCTTTACAACTAGTTCAGCAGTTTCTCCTACTGAATCTGATACGACATAGATAATTCTATTCATGAAATCCCCCCATTTGCAGTTTTCTTTATATTATTTCTTCTCCTGCTAAGGATACGAATGCTTTTGTAATATTCGTTTTCGTTATACGACCTACTACCATAAAACCATGCTCAGTTTCTCTTATAACTGGAAGTGCATCTATTTGTTTCTCGATTAATTTCTCAGCTACATCTACCAAAAGGTCCTCTCGATCACACATTGTAATATTTGGCATTCTTGTCATAATGATGTTTACAGGAATGGATGAAAGCTCCTGCTTCCCTATACTAGCACGCAACAAATCTTTTCTAGAGAGAACGCCTACTAAAACAGAATTTTCATCTACAACAAATAACGTTCCTACATCCTCTAAAAACATAGTTACTATTGCATCGTACACCGATACACTCTCATTGACAACAACAGGGATCGATTGATAATCCTTAACAACCATCTTTTTAATTTTATCTGAAAATAATTGAGCTCCTGTTTTTCCTGTATAAAAATACCCTACCCTTGGTCTGGCATCTAAATAACCGGCCATTGTTAAGATAGCTAAATCCGGTCTTAGGGTGGCCCTCGTTAAATTAAGTCTATCGGCAATATGTTCCCCCGTAATAGGGCCATCATCCTTTACTATCTGTAAAATTTTCTCTTGCCTTTTATTTAGTTCGATTGTAATCACCACCGTCAATAACAATTAATATGTACCGCTCAATTCCATTAAAAAGGCTATACTATATATAAATATTATATACTAATTACTTTTTTAAGAATACATTGAATTGCAAAAAAAAATAATGGAGCCTTATAGCTTGGCTCCATTTGGTTCACTTTATTTTACAAGAATCGCATTTGTATCTGCAAATAATTTAATGATATCAGCAAGATGCACCATTTGTGCTAATCGGTTATTTTTAACAGCTTCATCTTCAGCCATAACCATTGTATGATCAAAATAATTATCAATATAAGGTTGTAGTGAACATAATAGTTCGAATGCCTCATTGGCATCTCTATTAGTCGTAGCAGTTTCAACTTGGCTCGCAATTTGATTATACTGATCAAATAACTCTTTTTCCTGCTCTGAGGCAAACAGAGAAGGGTTAATCTCCATTTTAGTGCCTTTCTTAGAGATATTTAAAACTCTACTAAGTGACTCGATGGCCCCTTTAAAAGAAGGTGTTTCTTTTTCTTTTTCTAACACCTTTGCTCTATTTACAAAGTAGCTAATGTTTCCAATGTTTGTTCCTAAAACAGCATCTGTAATATCATAACGTATCATATTATCAGCTAGAATATTTTTGAGTCTCATCTTAAAGAATTGAAGTAACTCTTCATAGACTTCACTTGTTTCACGTTTCCCTTTTTGTTGTTTAGAAAACTGTTCTAATGCTGTTTGTATTAGATTTTCTAGTGATATATCCCAATTCTTATCTATCAGTATTTGGACAATCCCAGCTGCCTGTCTGCGAAGTGCATAAGGATCCTGGGAGCCTGTAGGAATCAAGCCGATAGAGAAGCAACCAATAATCGTATCTAACTTATCTGCTATACTTACAATTGCCCCAGTCTGAGAAGTCGGCACTGAATCCTCAGAATGACGTGGCATATAATGCTCGTTAATAGCTAATGCTACTTCATCACTTTCACCACTTAGTTTTGCATATCTCTCTCCCATAAAGCCTTGTAGCTCAGGGAATTCATAAACCATATGAGTGACTAAGTCAAACTTACAAATTTCAGCTGCTCGCTCTACCGTACTTAATTGATCATTACTTAGACCTACTAGTGAAGAGATTGTCGCAGAAAGCTCCTTTACACGACGGACCTTATCGCCAATTGAGCCTAATTCCACATGATAAACAATTGAGTCAAGCTTTTTAACTAAATCATCAATTTTCAACTTTTGATCTTCTTTATAGAAAAAGTCAGCATCAGAAAGTCTTGCTCGTAAAACTTTTTCATTTCCCTTTGCTACTGTTTCAATGTGTTTATGATCACCATTTCGAATGGTTATAAAAACAGGCAACAATTTACCATTTTGATCTTTTACTGGAAAATAACGTTGATGTTCTTTCATCGAAGTAATTAGCACTTCTTCTGGCAAACCTAAGAATTCCTCCTCAAACTTACCAAATAAAGCTGTTGGATATTCAACCAAATTATTTACCTCTTCAAGTAAATCTTCATCAATGGGTACAATCCAGTTATTATCAAATTCTAGGCTCTTAATTTGATTAACAATTGCTTCTTTTCTTTCTAAAGAATCTACAATAACATACTGTGAAAGCATCATTTTTTCATACTCCGATGCACTCTCAAGCTCGATTTGTTCACCCAGGAATCGGTGTCCCCATGTTTTTCGGTCACTTGTAACAGTTGAAATTGCCAACGGTATAATTTCATTACCAAATAGAGTTACCAACCATTTGATTGGTCTTACAAACTTTAGATCTTCATTTCCCCAACGCATATTCTTTGGAAAACTCATGTCTGTAATAAGCTGAGCTAACTCGTTTAACGTATCTTTTGTATCTAGACCCTTAACAAATTTTCTAACATGCACATATTCTACTCCATTTATTTCTTTAAAGTAGATATCCTCGACAGAAGCACCTTGGCCCCTTGCAAATCCTATTGCAGCTTTTGTCCACTCTCCATTGTCATCCAAAGCAATCTTTTTTGCAGGTCCTTTTGCCTCCGTATCAACATCTTGTTGTTTTTCAGCAACACCAGTTACAAGTACCGCCAGTCTTCTAGGCGTTGAATAGCTATGCACCTGATCAAAAGATATATTCTTTTCCATGAACCAATTTGTTAACTTAGAGGATAATTGGTTCATTGCATCCGTTACAAACCTGGCTGGCATTTCCTCTAATCCTATTTCTAAAAGCAAATCACGGTTATTCATTTGTGTTCCCCTCCTCTTTTTTTAACATTGGGAATCCTAGCTTTTCACGTTCTTGATAGAAGGTTTGAGCAACCTTTCTTGCAAGATTTCGTACTCTACCTATATATCCTGTTCGTTCAGTAACTGAAATTGCACCTTTAGCATCTAGTTGATTAAATGTGTGAGAACATTTTAGTACATAATCATATGCTGGGTGCACAAGACCTTCATCCATCTGACGGTGTGCTTCTTTTTCATAAATCGAAAATAAATTAAAAAGCATCTCGGTATCTGAAGTCTCAAACGTATATTTGGAATGCTCATATTCAGGTTGAAGGAAAATGTCACGAACCGTAAAACCATTTGTCCATTCTAAATCAAACACATTCTCTTTATCTTGGATATAGGAAGCTAGCCTTTCTACACCATACGTAATTTCAACTGAAACAGGCTTACATTCGATTCCACCTACTTGTTGGAAATAGGTGAACTGTGTAACCTCCATTCCGTCTAACCATACTTCCCAACCTAACCCTGCTGCTCCTAGTGTTGGGGCTTCCCAGTTGTCTTCAACAAATCGAATATCATGTTGAAGTGGATCAATGCCTAAAGTCTTTAGGGAATCAAGGTAAAGTTCTTGAATATTATCAGGAGACGGTTTCATAATAACTTGAAACTGGTGATGCTGATACAGACGATTTGGATTTTCACCATATCTCCCATCAGCAGGTCGACGAGATGGCTCTACATAAGCTACATTCCATGGCTCTGGTCCTAGACTTCTTAAGAATGTATAGGGACTCATAGTACCCGCACCTTTTTCCACATCATATGCCTGCATTAGAATACAACCTTGATCTGACCAGTGCTTTTGAAGAGTTAGTATCATATCTTGAATATTCATTTTTAGTACACCTCCGAGTGTAGTTAACAAGTTTAATTTCTTTTTATGTACAAATAAAAAACTCTCGCTCTATGCCTGAAATAGACATAGGGACGAGAGTTACCCGCGGTTCCACCCTATTTGCCACCTGTTAAGGTAAGCCTCTTTTATAAGAGTAAACACTCCAGAACGCCTTCGTTATTTGTCTATACCCTAGCTTGCACTATCCTAGGTTCGCTTTTATAGACGGCAATAAGTACTACTTTCCTTCTACGTGTTTTATTTTTTTAATAGCTTAAAACATTTTTTAGTATGTTGTCAACTTTTTCTTGAAAAATTTAACTTAGACCGTTTCTTTGCGCTGCAGGCACTTGCTTTCCGCGGGGAATTATGAAAAAGCCCAACTACCGGCTTTTTCAAGGGCGAATTCCCATCGGGGAGGGAGTCGAGCCTCCTCGACGTTCCGTCTGTGGGGTCTCGACCTTTCCTCTACTCCCGCAGGAGTCAAGTGCCTTCCGCTCCAATTCACTCTTCAATACCTATAAAAAGTACTAACTACACGAAAGTAAACAGTATTAAAAAGAATTACGAAGTTGGTCCATTTGGTTTAGGAATCGTTTAGATTTTAGAGATAGTCCAGAGTATTCGTCGTAGTAGGTAGTAATGATTTTCTTTATTTCAGCCTTTGTCTCATCTTTGACATCTATTTTTCCCAGTCTGTTTAAGTCAAAGTAATAAAAGATTCTTAGTAATTTTACTGTAGATTGGGATATTTTTAGATGGTGTGCGTCAATTGGAAGGCATCTGTGGCAGAGGAAGCCACCTTCTCGGATTGAAAAAGAGAATTGGCCATCTGTGCTACCACATGCTGAGCATCTGTCTAATACAGGATGTAATCCTAGTACTTGCAACATTTTCATTTCATAAATAAAGGTAAGTATGTCTAAATCAAGACCTTCGTTCATAAAATGTAATGTTTGGTACAACAGCTCAAACAAGTAGGGATTAGGTTTTTTATCTTCGGTTGCTTTATCGGTTAATTCAACAATGTAAGAGGCGTGTGCAGTGAGAAAAATATCTTCTCGTATTCCTCTCATTGTTTTAATAATTTCACCTTGCTGCAAGCCACCAAGTCCATTACTTCTTTGAACTAAGTAATAACCGTATGTAAAAGGCTGGGTAATAGAAGCGAGCCGGCTGCTCGGCTTTTTCGCTCCTCTAGCCATAACTCCAACCTTACCCCATTCACGGGTATATAATGTCACAATTTTGTTATTTTCACCGTAATCGGTTGTTCGAATGACAATGCCTTCACATTTTTGGAACAAACTAGTCACCATCCAACAAGCTTTTTAGCTTGTTTTTATTCTTAAAGGCATGTCGTCATGAAATTGGAAAATCAGCTTCTGCTAGTTCATCATCCTGTATATCGGGTCTTTCTTCCTTCTCCTGTTCTAGTTGTTTAAAAAGAAGATACGTATCAATGTTACCTGTATTGCTAAACACCTTCCAGGTAAAATCTAACATAAAAACCCCACCTTTCTGTTATTTAACAGTAGCAATATCTATCCAATTCCTTAACATTATCATGACCTTTTCCTTCAAAATCATGTTACACAATTTTTGCTAAAATGTGTAAGTTCCCATTAAAAGAAGGGTTTTGGGCCTATAATTTTTTTTACTAGCCCTGTTACAGACTTGTTAAATGTTTAATATTCATCCTCATTAAAGCCAAAATCACGTAGTTGTGTCATTCTGTTTCTCCAGTCTTTTTGGACTTTAACCCACAGTTCCAAGAATACTTTCGATCCTAATAGTGCTTCAATATCGCCTCTTGCTCGTTGACCAATCTCTTTTAGCATACTTCCTTTTTTCCCAATAATAATACCTTTTTGAGAGTCTCGTTCTACAATGATGGTTGCTCCAATGTAGACTGTATTGCCATCTCCTCGTTTTTCCATAGAGTCCATAACAACTGCAATTGAATGAGGAATTTCCTCTCTAGTTAAGTGCAGTGCTTTTTCCCTAATTAATTCAGTTACGATAAAACGTTCAGGATGGTCAGTCACCTGGTCTGCAGGGTAATATTGTGGTCCTTCTGGCAAGTAAGCTTTAATTTGTTTCAGCAACGTTTCCACATTATTTCCTTGTAAGGCTGAGATTGGAACAATTTCTTTAAAATCATATAGATTTTTGTATTGATCGATAAGTAAGATAAGTTGGTCAGGATGAATTTGATCTATTTTATTTATGACCAGAAAAACTGGTGTGTTGGTAGTCTGTAAACGCTCGATGATAAACTCATCTCCGCGGCCATAGCCTTCTTCTGCATTAATCATAAATAATACGATATCTACTTCTTTTAAGGTATTTTGGGCAACTTTCATCATGAAATCACCAAGTTTATGCTTTGGTTTATGAATACCTGGTGTATCGATGAAGACCACTTGTGAATTACTTTCTGTATAAACACCTTGTATTTTATTTCGGGTAGTCTGAGGCTTATCACTCATGATGGCTATTTTTTGCCCTATTACTTGGTTTAGAAATGTTGATTTGCCCACATTTGGTCTACCAATAATAGATACAAACCCCGATTTAAAGTTATTATTTGTCATGTAAATCCTCCGGTGAAAAAGCTCCTGGTAATAGTTCTTTAACTGTTAATTCCTGAACCTGTCCTTGTAGGTTTGTTAAATAAACTTTCATTTCTGGGTCGCAAAGTTCAGAAATAACCTGTCTGCAGGCTCCACATGGTGGAACTGGACGAGTTGTATCAGCAATAACAGCGATAGCAGAAAATTCTTTATCGCCTTCTGATACAGCCTTAAATATTGCTGTTCTCTCAGCACAATTTGCCATACTATATGCTGCATTTTCAATGTTACAGCCTCTATATACCTTACCATCCTTTGTTAAAAGGGCAGCACCAACCTGGAACTTCGAATAAGGTACATATGCCATTTCCATAGCCGCTTTTGCTTCTTGAATTAATTGATTTTTATCCATGGTACAACTTCCTTTCCCTCTCATAAATTAAGAGAGGTGTACGTTTTATTTTACACACATCTAGCTAGGATTACATTATATCGCAGGAAGTGTAATTTAAAAGTTAACTCTTTTTCTAATTTATTACAAACTTGTAATATAGCCTGAAAATATAATGGTCCCCACAACAACTGATATAAGCGCAAAAACTAAGACAGCCGCTGCCGCAACATCCTTTGCTTGTTTTGCTAAAGGGTGGTACTCCTTTGTCACTAAATCCACAACCCGCTCCAGCGCTGTATTCATTAATTCCAAGCTAAGCATTCCACCAATTAGAATAATAATAATGCTCCATTCTATTTTAGTAATATTCAAGTAAAAACTCAAACCAACTACAAAAACCGATATAACTAGATGGATTTGAAGATTTCTCTCCCTCTTAATTGCATGAATTAAACCTTCTGTTGCAAAAGAAAAGCTTTTCACAAATCGATGAAATTCTGGTTTTTGTTTATCTTTTAAGTCCATAGGCATCTAGGATTTCCCTTTGTTTTGAAAACATAATTTCCTCTTCTTCTTGCTCTTCATGATCATATCCAACTAAGTGTAAAAAGCCATGGACAGCTAAAAAACCTAATTCCCTTAAGAATGAATGACCATATTCCTCGGCCTGCTCTTTCGTTCTTGGTATCGAAATAATAATATCACCAAGAACCCTTGGCATATCTGCTCCAACAATTTCAATTTCCCCTTCACCCATTTCCTCAAGGGCAAAGGAAATCACGTCAGTTGGATTATCTTTATCTCTGTAATCACGATTGATTTCTTGAATTCTTTCATTATCCACAAATGTAATAGAAAGCTCTGAACCCTCTTCTACCCCTTCAATTGTGGCTGCAGAATTCAATAACCCAGTTAAGGTATTAATATGTTCTTCTGATACTTCTTGTGTTTCATCAATAAAGTCGATTTCTAATCTCATGCTTCCTTCACCTTCGTATTCGTAGCTTCTGGGTATTCTATTCTTGAGTGAAATATTCCTTTTAATGTTTCACAGAAAGAATGTAATACTATATCTAATTCTTTTAGTGTTAAATCACATTCATTTAATTGTCCATCTTGAAGTCTATCTGTAATAATGCTTCTAGCCAATGACTCAATTTTTTCTGACGTTGGATTTGATAACGAACGGACTGCAGCTTCTACACTATCAGCAATTCCAATAATAGCTGACTCTTTCGTTTGAGCCTTAGGTCCAGGATATCTAAAATCCTCCTCATGAACTTCTTCTTCTTTTTGCTTTGCTTGATGATAAAAATACTTTAAGAGCGTGGTACCATGATGCTCCAATGCTATATCAACAAATTCCTTTGGCATCTTATTATTCCTAAGATAGTCTGCACCATCCGTGGCATGAGCGATAATGATACTTTTACTTAAATGTGGTGCAATTTTATCATGTGGGTTATCAATGTTTAACTGATTTTCAATGAAAAAATGAGGTCTTCTTGTTTTCCCAATATCATGATAATACGAAGCTACCCTAGCTAATAAGCCATTTGCCCCAATTGCTTCACAAGCTGCTTCAGCTAAATTTGCAACCATTACACTGTGATGATAAGTACCAGGTGCCTCCGTTAAAATTTTCCTCAATAACGGATGGTTCGGATTTGATAATTCAATTAATCTCATTGTTGAAAGAATACCAAAACCAGCCTCAAAGAATGGCAGTAACCCAATGGTTAAAACTGCAGCTACAATACCTGAAACAATTGCCATTACGATATAAGAGCCTACCTCCATACTTGAATAATGACTATTTTTCATCAGTAGAATTGCAGATAATATAGCAAAGTTAATAAGTGAAATAAATAGACCAGCTTGTAATATCTTTGACCTACGATTATGCTGACTCAAAAATAATACGCCTGCGAGTCCAGCGAATAAGTAATATAAGCCAATTGAAAAATTTAAAGAACCAGTAATACCTTCATTAAAAATAATACTTCCACATATTGCGAAAATAATGCTAGTTACAATAGCAAGTCTCTCATTAATTAATAATTTTACAAGTAATGGACCCATTGCAACGGGAACAATATATCCTATTTCAGAATATTCGATTTGTTGAAATAAGCTTATCATCTTCATGAAGAGAATTGTCAGTGTAAAAATTAAACCATAAATTAATAAATAAGTATTTCTATTTCTATTTTTAGGTATTCCTTCTAAAAAGTAATAAATAATAAGTGCCATAAGAAGGGTGACTATAAGTCCTAATCCTAAAAAAGGTTGAACCGAATTCTCTGTGTCAATTAAACCTACAAATTCAAGTTGTTTATAAATCTCTCTACTAATCAGTTGACCTTCTTCTACAAGTATCTGGCCTTGCAGTATTTTAACTGGCTCAATACTATCAATTGCTTGTTGTCGTTTTTCCTCAGTTGCAACAGGGTCATAGTACACATTTTGAATCACAGCATACTTTGCTAACTCAACCATTGAATTTTTTAAGGAACTATCTAAACTAGTATATTGTAATTCAGTTTCTACACTATTTTTAGCTTTTTCAACCCCGCTAGCAGGAATTGATTTGTTCATTATATTATTTACAGCTGTTACGGTAGCATCCTTTGCACGAACAAGATGTTCTGGTTTTGCATTTAAAAGTGTAATTAATAACTCATCCGATAAATCCTTAGAAAGATCTGAGGGAAGTATTGATTTCAATCTAATTAGTTTTTCAGAAGTTGTAGGAACTAATGGCTTAACCTGATTTTGTCCATCCTCTTCTCCAGCTTGAGCTTTTTCTAATTCACTGTTTTTAAGCTCATATTCTTCTATAATTTCCTCATTTACTTCGTCAACAGATGAAAAGATCGATCTTACTAAATCAATCCGATTTTGAGCATACTCTCTTTTCAATGTGTAGACATCTTCTACTTCATCTGCAGCTTTTTTCTGTTTCTTTTCAGTGCTTATTTTGTCTTCAATCGTAATAGGAGAACGTATTGTATTTTCAGAAACAGTAAACAGGTCTAGATTTAGCTGTTCAGGCTTTACATTACTAAACATGGCAATGTACATGACAGTTGCAAGTATAGAGTATATGACGATATGGAGGAAACGAAATCTTTTTAGTATATCTATTATTCGATGGACATGGCTAAAGTATTTACTACTCATTCTCTAATACCTCCTTATAGCTAGCATCAATGTTTATTCATTCATTATGGAAAAAAAGACCCATACAAGAAGATGGGTCTCGAGCGGTCAATTCTCAGCTTTATCATATGCATCAATAATTTTTGCTACTAATGGATGACGAACAACATCCGTTTGTTCTAGAAAGATAAATGAAGCACCATTTACACCTTTTAGAACATCCTTAGCGATTGTTAGCCCAGATTTAACTCCTTTAGGAAGGTCAACCTGCGAAATGTCACCAGTGATGACCATTTTTGATCCAAAACCAAGTCTTGTTAGAAACATTTTCATTTGTGCTGATGTTGTATTTTGCGCTTCATCTAATATTACAAATGAATCATCAAGTGTTCTACCTCTCATATAGGCAAGCGGAGCAATCTCGATAGTTCCTCTTTCAAGCAGACGAAGTGTATGCTCTTGTCCTAATACATCATGCAAAGCATCATATAAAGGTCTTAAATAAGGATCTACTTTTTCCTTTAAATCTCCTGGAAGGAATCCAAGACTCTCACCAGCTTCGACAGCTGGTCGAGTTAAAATGATTTTTTTGACGCTGCTATTTTTTAATGCAGCAACCGCCATGACCACTGCCAAGTAAGTTTTACCTGTACCTGCAGGACCAATTCCAAATACTAGATCATTATTTTTAATAGCTCCAACATATTGTCTTTGACCTAAGGTTTTTACACGAATTGATTTACCCTTAACATTTTTAGTTATTTCCTCTTGGTATAATTCTTGGAAATAATCTAGCTTTCCAGCTTGAGCCATTTGAATGGCATATAAAACATCACGTTCAGTGATTGAAATACCTTTACGAATAACTGCTAGTAGGCAGTTAAGAATCTCTTCGACGAGCTTTGTTTTGTCAGAGTCTCCCGAGACGCTAACAGCTTCACCTCTTGTTACAATGGTTACTTCTAGCTCTTCCTCGATACGCTTTAAGTTTACATCATTTGTTCCAAAAAGAGCAATTGCTTCATTTGGGTTCTCTAATTGATTTATTGTGATTAAGTCTTCTGACATCCTTTAGTCTCCTTGAACTAATGGTATTGAAGTGACAATATTTTCGATTACCTGATAATGTATTGATAACCTTACTTTACCATTCTCATGAGATTGGTGCAAAACTTTTTCACCTTTTATTTTTGCATCCTCATCTAACTCTTCCACTAATTTGCTTTTTGCATACTGTTTTGCCACTTCTTTTGCTTGTTCAACAGTATACGTTCTTTCAACTTCCTCGTTTTCTCTGCTTGTAATTTTATTATAAGCAATAGGTAAGTTCCATTTAATAAAACGTATTGGTTTCTCATGTGTTTCCGTTTCAAAACTTTTGAATTCATTCTTGCCGAAACCCCAAATTGGTAAAGACCAATTCCAAAACTTTAAATAATGTTTAGTTTTATAATTACCAGTAAACACATAAAATTTCGTTGTAAGTTCTACCATTACCTCAGACTTGTACCATGTTTCGCCAAAAATTTTTGCACGAGCAGGCACAATCTTCGTTTGGCCCTCTTTTCCGATAATCCCCGATACTAAGACTTGCCCCTCTGTTACATGGTCATTTACCGTAACTAAAGGCATGCCTTCCTCAACAAACATATCTGTTATAACAGCTTTCTTCTTAGCTGTTAGGTGACGCGGACTAATGAATTCAGGCTTCTCAGGTTGATTTTTCTCAACCACCTGGAAGTGATAGGTCGTCCCTTTTAACTCCACACCAACCCAAGTAATCGCATCAATGTTATCTGATAGTTGACGTTGAATTGTCTCAACATCTGCAATCAAAAATTGTAGCTTCCCTTTTTGCACACCAATTTCTGTTAATTCTTTACGCAAAAGATGTTCAGTTTCAGGTTTTGCCCCTTCAATTTGTATTCCCCAAATCATATTAGATAAGAGGGTAATAATCGAAATAAATAATATCGCACCGATTAAGAAACCACTATTTAGTAATGTTCTCCTAATTAAAAATGGCAAGCCTTTCTTGCCAATAAAACGAAGCCTGCAGTCACTTTTCCTCACTAAGGGACGTATTTTTGAAATGTCCCTCAGATTTATATGACAAGTGCAGGAATCAGTATATGGTTTCTTCACATCCCATATTGGGATTCCATTTCTTACACAATCATTTAGAAAACGCTCGATACCTTTACCTGTTACTTTAATTTTTACACTACCAGAAAAAAAGTTCATCCATTGATTCTTCATTTCGCTCCCCCTCAGAGTCTAATTTTCTATATAGAGAACCTCGTCAATCTTTCCTTCCAGTAATATTTCTTCAGGAAGTATCGTCTTAATCACAAAAGATTGTCCTTTAATTAGTAATTGTCCTTGCTTAAGCAGTAATCTTAATTCTTTATCAGAAAAAGTTAAAAGTCCTCTATGATTTTCGATATAAATATGTATTTGACCTATCATCGTAATTCTCGGAAGATCCATCATTACATCTTGGGGTAGTTCCATCTTTGATGTAATCCAATTTCTCATGCGGTTTTGCCATTTTTTGCCCATAAAAAAGAACCCCCTTTCATCTCATGTTTATGAGAAATGAAAAGGGGTTAGAACATGTAAAGTGACCTACGATTAAATTACTAAAGCAATAGACTTACATTTGCTTTCTGCCATTTACTCTACTATAAGTTGAGTGAGGACGTTTTGACCTAGGTGGACCTAGGATTTCTGCCCATATTACACCTTCTACTGCTCTTTTTCTAGAAATCCCCTGTAAAGCTCCTGAGGAGGATCTCTTCTGTTTAGGCGGAACAATCGTTTCCACCTTTTTTAGTTCAGTTCCTTGTGGAGCTGAAGCTTCTTGATTGTTAATTCTTATTAGAGCCTCATTAAATCGATTGGAAACTTCAGGTTTTGGCTCCTCTTGTTTTCTGTCCATTTGTTCAAAGATTTCTCTTCCTTTACGATCTAACTCTTCAAACATGGTTTCGAAGGGATTTCGCTCAGTCCTTCTATCGGTATTTTCCTCATAAGTCGTTTCATGTTCCACCGGTTTACGTTGTTGAGGCTGATTTTGGCCTGCTCCACCATCTTTAAACCTTTTAAAGATATTTACAATTATTCCAATGATGAAGATAAGAGGAATAATATTTTCAATGATAGCGCCCATTAGTTGTTGAATCATTATATCCATTAGGAGATTGCCTCCTTATTTCGCCGATTAGGCCTTATTTTTTAGTGTCATCCTCATCTGAAAGCTTACCGATAGAGTCTCTCATATCTGTGTCAGCTGAGATATTTTGAATATTCATATAATCCATTACACCTAGTTTACCACTTTTTAAAGCCTCAGCCATCGCTAATGGCACAGTTGCCTCTGCTTCAACAACCTTTGCACGCATCTCTTCAACACGAGCACGCATTTCTTGTTCATGTGCAACAGCCATTGCTCTACGTTCTTCTGCCTTAGCTTGTGCAATATTTTTGTCAGCTTCAGCTTGATCAATTTGTAGTGCAGCACCAATGTTTTTACCGATATCAATATCCGCAATATCAATTGAGAGGATTTCAAATGCAGTACCTGCATCTAGACCTTTTGAAAGTACTGTTTGTGATATCATATCTGGGTTTTCAAGAACTCTTTTGTGATCATGTTGTGAACCGATTGTACTTACAATCCCTTCACCTACACGAGCGATAATTGTTTCTTCACCAGCACCACCGACTAAGCGTTCAATGTTAGCACGTACTGTAATTCTAGCTTTTGCTTTAACTTCAATCCCATCCATCGCTACACCCGCGATAAAAGGTGTTTCAATCACTTTTGGGTTAACACTCATTTGAACTGCCTCTAGCACATCACGTCCTGCAAGATCAATTGCTGCTGAACGTTCAAAAGTAAGCTCAATATTTGCACGTTGAGCAGCGATTAGTGAGTTGATAACTCTGTCTACATTACCACCTGCTAAATAGTGACTCTCTAACTGATTTGTATTTACATCTAGTCCTGCTTTAACCGCCTTAATAAGGGGATTAATTACACGACTTGGGATAACACGTCGTAATCTCATTCCAATTAAAGTGAAAATCCCTACTCTAACACCCGCTGCTAATGCAGAGATCCAGAGCATAACTGGAACAAATGTAAAAAGGATTGCTAAGAAGATAATTCCAACAGCTACTGCGAGTAATACTAATAAAGAACCTGGTTCCATAATTGTTTCCTCCTAATTATTCATTTGTTATTTCTTGTTCGCGGACTACAATACGATGTCCTTCAGTTTTAACAACTACAACTTTTTTGCCTTGTAGAATATAGGCACCCTCTGTTACTACATCAAGTCTTTCATTATTTATGATAGCAGTTCCTGAAGGTCTTAGCGAAGTTAAAGCAACTCCTTCTAAACCGATTAATTCTTTTCGGTTCACATTAGAGACATAACCACTTTCAGTATTAGTTGAATCTTTTAAAATAATCTTTTTAAATATATTCATTTTTTTACCAAACACCTTAAACAGAATAATAGATGTCAATGTCGTTACCCCAATCGCGATTAATAATGATATTGCCATATGCGTAACATTGTCTGTTGCAATGAACAAACTTGTAAGGATCGCTCCAAAACCTATCAGGCCTATAATACCACCCGGAACAACAAACTCTAAGAGTATTAGCACAATACCTATTATGAAAAGGATAATTGACTCAAATCCTGCTAAGCCAGCTACAAGATGTCCGTAAAAGAATAATAATAATGCTGAAGCTCCCATAATTCCTGGAATACCAAATCCTGGTGAATAAAGTTCAAGGACAAGTCCAAGGCTTCCTATGGAAAGTAAGATTGGGACTACGATGGGATCTGTAATGAACCTAGCAAGTTTTTCAGCAAAGGTAACTTCTACTCGCTCAACTAAGGCATTCTTATAACCAAGATAATTTAATAATTCGTTTAAGGTAGCAAAAGTACCCTCTGAGTACTTTACTTCTAAAGCTTGAGATGCAGTTAAAGTTAGAAATTCACCTTTAGCCGCACCATACTCTGGTAGATCAATATCAGGGTCAGCCATTGCTAATGCGTACAATGGATCTCTCCCATTTTGTTCAGCTGCTGATTTCATATTCGCATACCAAGCAGATTGTGATTTCAAATCCGCTGCATTACCATCTTGGGTAATAATTCCTGCAGAGCCCATTTTTCCATCCGGTGTCATGTAGATATTATCTGCATTGAGAGCAATATATGCACCTGCAGATAAAGCCTGATTGTTTATAAAAGCCACTATAGGAATATCAGTTGCTACAATTCTTTTAGCAATATCTCCAGCAGCAGCTACTACACCACCAGGAGTATAGATGTCTAAAACAATAAGGTCAGCACTAGCTTCTTCAGCTTCAGTTATTGAACGATTAATAAATGCAGATAATCCTTTTTCAACTGTGGCTTCAACTGGTATAACATATACTATACCATCGGGACTCCCCTTTATATTGGCTGGGTTTATTGATAAGACAATCGCTAATGCAACTAAGCTTACGTAAAGTAGTAAACGGAATTTCTTCATGTATTCCCTCCTTTCTGATTCGGTCATCTTAATCTATATATAGTATTTTCTTCTACTTATGTAAAGTAATACGAATAAGATGGGTGAAGGTTTCATTTTTACTCTGAATTTTATCATTAATTTAACATAGGTGTTATTCGCTAGAATCCACTCGCTTTCCGCGGGCAGTCCGGGAGCCTCCTCGTCGCTATGCTCCTGCGGGGTCTCCCGTTGACGTGCTACTCCCGCAGGAGTCTCGTGGATTCTAGCGAATAACACTACTTTTTAAAATAGGCTCCAGTTGTACATGGAAAATGAAACCATATATTCAATCACCATGGTACTTATAGTATTGCCTTAAGTATGAATTATCTCAATTAACTCATAAAAAAATGACATCTTACCTTAAAGTAAGATGCCATCTTTTTATTCTGAAAGGCTATTAACCTTATGAGAGTTGTTGTTGTACAATTTTATTAACGAGTGATCCGTCAGCCTTTCCTTTAACCTTTGGCATTAAGGCACCCATTACTTTACCCATATCAGCTTTTGAAGTTGCATTCACTTCTTCTATTGTTTCTTTAACAATAGCAGTGACTTCTTCTTCGTTAAGTTGTTTAGGCATGTAAACTTCAACAATCTTTATCTCAGATTGAATTTTATCAACAAGGTCAACGCGACCTGCGCTCTCAAATTCATGGAGGGAGTCTTTACGTTGTTTTAATTCTCGAGATAGGACTGTCAGTTCAATCTCTTCAGATAACTCGCCTGTACCAAGCTTAATAGCCTCATTTTGAAGTGAGGATTTCATCATCCTTAGAGTCGTAACTTTGTCTTTTTCTCTATTCTTCATCGCTTGTTTTATATCATCATTTAAACGCTCGAGAAGACTCATAAACTACACCCTCTTTTAGAATTTGCGCTTTCTTGCAGCTTCAGACTTTTTCTTACGTCTTACGCTAGGCTTTTCATAGAATTCGCGCTTTCTTGCTTCTTGAATCGTACCTGATTTTGATACAGTACGTTTAAAGCGGCGAAGAGCATCTTCAAGCGATTCGTTTTTACGAACGACCGTTTTTGACATTCTAAATCCCTCCCTCCGAAAACAACAGCTAAACATTATGTTCACATGTTTAGAATTAAAGTTAAAATTACGTCATTGTTTCTGCTTTACAATTTAAATAGCATACTCCAATAGACAAAAGATAAACATGTACTTTGCAATTATAATATATCCCTAAAATTAGGTCAACTGTATTCTATGAAACAGGTTTTTACCTAATTAATCCTTAGTATATAAATCAACAGTATCATCATGTTTATTTAAAAGCTTGTATTTAGATCTACCAAGATATAATGGGATGGAAAATTCGTTAAAATCAGGTAACCCATTTGATGCGAATTTACTCTCATCTTTATAAAATTGTGTAATATTACCTACAATCCAATCATGATCGCCTAGAGGAATAATATTTGTTACACGACATTCGTATGCTACATAAGCATCACTTAAAATAGGTGCTGAGATGGTCTCACCCTTCTGAATTTTAATGCCCAGCTCAGTAAACTTGTTTGTATCTCTCCCACTCGTTATCCCACAGTGCTGAATGTAATGTACATGTTCTGCACTGACAAAATTAATAGCGAATTCTTTTGAATTTACAATTAAGTCATAGGTGTATCGTTCTTTTGCAATTGAAACACCATAAATTGGAGGGTCATATGATATATAACTGTGCCAGCCTGCAGCCATTATATTTTGTTTGTCATTGGATTTTGCTGTCACAAGTGCTACCATTCCTGGATAGCTATGCATTACTGTTTGATTCATTGCTTTTAACATATGCTTAACACCTGCCATTATAAAATTGTTTACAGAAAGAAGTCATTTATGCTCTCCCTTGTCCATACAATGTTTCTAAGAGGTGAGACAAGGTTATGATTGAATTGCTATCTTTGTTTGCAGTTTTTATTGCCATATTCCTTTTTGGCATGACTGTTATGAGAACTGGTTTATATAATTTATCTGGAGATAAAATGACTGAATTTCTAGTTACTTTTACAGGAAACCCGTTTAAAGGATTACTGGTGGGGACTGTTATTACAGCAATTATCCAAAGTAGTTCTGCTGTGATGGTAATTGTTGTTGGTTTAGTTGCAGCAGGATATATGACATTTAAGCAATCATTAGGAATTATCCTCGGCACTAATATAGGTACAACTATTACAACCGAACTTATATCTATTCAAATATATGATGCTGTCGTTCCCCTATTAATTATAGGCTTTTTATGTTTACTTTCAAGTAAAAGGCAGCTGTTTAGCATTGGAGCCATACTGTTTGGTCTAGGGTGTTTATTTGTTGCTATGCAAGGATTTGGTCATTTATCACGACCAATTTCTCTATTACCTGGTGTACATGCATTCTTTGAACACACAAATGAAAATGGGTTGTTAGGCATTGGTTTAGGTACAATACTTACGGCAATTATTCAATCGAGCACTGCTACAACAGGAATCGTTATGGGGTTTCTTAATGAAGAGCTACTTACTCTCCATGCAGGAATAGCTATTGTACTTGGGGCAAATATAGGTACTTGTATAACTGCTTTTCTAGCGAGTGTTGGAGCAAGTCATGAAGCTAAATTAACTGCATACGCTCATATATGGTTAAATATTTTTGGTGTGCTTTTGTTTTTCCCATTTATTAATTACCTAGGTACATTGGCAGCTTCTTTAACTACGCTTCCAGATATGCAATTAGCACACGTTAGTGTTATTTTTAATATTCTTACCTCAGTTCTAGCACTACCGTTAGTTGGACTTTTGTCTGGATTTATTTTGTGGATACATAAAAGGGCATAAATTTCAAAAAAAAAGACCAAGCCTCTCGTTGGCTTGGTCACATATTAATATTCTGAAGTACTAGTTAATCCTTTAACAATTTCTACTCCTGCACTGGCACCAATACGTGTTGCGCCAGCTTCAACCATATCTTGAACACCTTTTAAGTCACGAACACCACCAGACGCTTTTACCCCAATATCTGGTCCCACTGTTTTTCTCATCAGTGCAATATCCTCCACTGTAGCCCCTCCAGTTGAGAAGCCAGTTGAAGTTTTAACAAAGTCAGTACCAGCTTTTACAGCTAATTGACAAGCTCTTACTTTCTCTTCCTCTGTTAAAAGACTCGTCTCAATGATTACTTTAGTAAGTGCTTTCCCTTTAGCAGCCTCAACAACAGCGCGGATATCACGTTCAACTAGGTCATCATCTTTGTCTTTTAAGGCACCAATATTTATAACCATATCTACTTCAGTTGCACCATTTTCAATTGCATTTGTTGTTTCAAATGCTTTTGTTTCAGGTGTGTTTGCTCCTAACGGAAATCCAATAACCGTACAAACCTTCACTTCACTACCAGCTAATTGCTCAGCAGCTGTTTTGACCCATGTTGGGTTTACGCAAACAGAGGCAAAAACATATTCTCTTGCTTCTGAACATAATTTTAGGATTTGCTCCTTTGTTGTGTCAGCCTTAAGTGCAGTATGATCAATCAGTTTTGCAATGTTATTCATATGTACCATTACCCCTTTACCACTTAGTTGTACGTACCTCTTTTTATAATAGCATTACGAATTAAAAAACACGAGAATAATCTTAGTATAAACAATAAAAAAATTTTAAACTAACAACTTTTAAAAATATGAGTGACCTCGAGTCCGTTTAGGATAGTAGCCACGTTTAAGCGGACTGAAATAACGTTATCCCCCAATGCAAAAAACCCAGTTTTAATCACTGGGTTTAAGAACTCAATTTTACAGATTCAAGTGTTTTTACTAGTTCATCGTCGACTACCTTTACAAATTGCCCTTCGTTATAAGGGTAACCTGCTTTTGTAATCTTAACTTTTACTAATTTACCAATCATGTCTTCAGAGGCCGGGAATTTTACTTTTAAGTAGTTGTCCGTATACCCCATATAAAGACCTGTGCTTCCTTCTTCTTTAAACTCTTCTTCTGGAATAACTTCTAATACTTCATTCTCAAACTGTGAAGCGTATTCTTTAGCAAGCTGATCAGATAATGAAATTAAGCGATGTACTCTTTCATTCTTAATCTCTTCATCAACTTGATCGTCCATGCGGGCAGCAGGTGTTCCAGTACGTTTAGAGTATGGGAAAACGTGTAACTCTGAGAATTTATGTTCGTTTATAAAATTGTAGGTTTCCATAAACTCCTCTTCCGTTTCGCCGGGAAAACCAACAATTACATCAGAAGTAATCGCTAAACCTGGTAAAGCTTCTTTTAGCCTAGTTAAACGGTCTGCGAAGTGCTCCATTGTATACTTACGTCTCATTCTTTTTAGAACAGTGTCAGAACCAGACTGTAGCGGAATGTGTAAATGACGAACAATTTTATCTGACTTATCTAGTACGTCGATAACTTCGTCAGTAATTTGACTAGCCTCAATAGATGAGATACGGATACGCTTTAATCCTACAACTTTATCATCTAAATCTTGTAGAAGCTTCGCAAGGTTATAGTCTTTCATGTCCTCCCCATAACCACCCGTATGAATCCCAGTAAGAACAATCTCCTTATAACCAGCATTTACAAGTGCTTGAGCCTGGGTAATAACCTCTTTTGGGTCTCTAGAGCGCATGAGTCCACGTGCCCAAGGAATGATACAGAAGGTACAGAAATTATTACAGCCTTCTTGTATTTTTAAAGATGCACGTGTTCGGTCTGTGAATGATGGTACATCTAATTCCTCATAAACACGCGCTTTCATAATATTACCAACACCATTAATTGGTTGTCTTTCATTTTTATATTGGTCAATATAGTCCAACATCTTAACACGATCCTGTGTACCAACTACAATGTCTACTCCTGGAATAGCCATAATTTCCGCAGGTGAGGTTTGAGCATAACAACCTGTTACACAAATAACTCCGTCAGGATTTTTGCGAATCGCACGACGTATTACTTGTCGACTTTTCTTATCGCCAGTGTTCGTTACCGTACACGTATTTATTACATAAACATCGGCCATTCCTTCAAATTCCGTACGGTCATAGCCTTGTTCTTTAAAAAGTTGCCAAATTGCTTCTGTTTCATAATGATTTACTTTACAACCTAATGTATGAAATGCTACTGATGGCATCTTTTTCACCTCGCTAATTCAAAATAATACGAAACAGCAGACAACAAGTATAGTGGTGCTGTTTCTGCTCGCAAAATTCTTGGTCCAAAACTACATGAAACAAAACCAGCGTCTCTTAAAGAGGCAACTTCCTTCTCGGCTAAGCCACCTTCTGGACCAACCACGACTAGAAGAGAATCTCCTGGTTTTATTTGTTCTAAGGTTGAAGCTAGCTTTGACTTTTCGCCACTTTTAGCGTCTTCCTCATAAGCAATTAATTTATATTGATAACTTTCACCTAATGAAAGTAATTGTTTAAGTGTTAGAGGGGCTTGTACAGTTGGTATTTTTGTACGATGAGATTGTTCAGCTGCTTCTTTTGCAATCTTTTCCCATCTCTCAACTTTTTTACCGCCTTTTTTCTCATCCCATTTTACAATTGAACGAGTCGCAATAAAAGGGACAAACTCACTTGCCCCTAGTTCGGTCCCTTTTTGTATAACATATTCAAGTTTGTCCCCTTTAGGCAACCCACTCACGATTATTACATTTATCGGTAATTCTACAGTGTCCACAATCCATTCTACAACATTGGCTAAGACAGATTCATTGGTAATTTCAGTAATAGTGCATCTTGCAGCTTTTCCACTTGAATTGCAGCATATAAGCTGGTCGTCAATGCCCATTCGCATAACTCTTGTTATATGATGAACATCCTCTCCCATAATTGTTGCTTGATTATCATCCATTTTTTCTACAAAATAACGTTGCACGGACTGACACCATCCCATTCTATACATAAAGATTATTTAGTCAACATTTAATAGCCTTATTTTTTTCTAGCAATAAATGCAACCCAGTCTTCCATTACAACTGTTTCTTCAATTACAAAGCCTGCTGCCAATAAGCCTTCTTTTACCTCTTCTTTTTTAGCCGTAATAATTCCTGATGTGATAAAGAGGCCATCTTTTTTCAAGATCTTATTTGCATCCTCTGTAAATAATAAAATGATTTCAGCTAAAATATTGGCTACAACAACATCAACTGGACCATCAATATTGTTTAACAGGTTATTTTGAGAAACGGATATTATATCATCTACCTTATTAAGCTTAACATTTTCAAGTGCACTTTCCACCGCAACTGAATCTAAATCAAGTGCTTTGATTTCTTTTGCACCTAGCATTGCTGCTGCAATACTTAGTACGCCTGAACCTGTTCCAACATCAATTACTGAATCACCTGTTTGTACCGTTCTTTCCAATGCTTGAATACAAAGTACAGTCGTCGGATGAGTTCCTGTTCCAAACGCCATCCCTGGGTCTAGTTCAATAATTAATTCGTCCGTACTTACTGGCTCATATTCTTCCCATGTTGGTACTATCGTAAATCTTTCAGAGATTTTTACAGGGTGATAATACTTTTTCCAAGCAGTAGCCCATTCCTCTTCATTGACTTCAATTAAAGAAATTTTATTATGTCCGATATCGATACCAAACAATAATAAACCATTAATGGCTTCTTTTATCTCTTCAACAGTTTCTGATAAAAAGCTATTTACAGGTAAATAGGCCTTAACAATAACACCTTCTTCAGGGTAATCATCAGGATTGAGTTGGTAGATTTCACCAAATACTTGTTCGCGTTCTTTGGTTAAATCGAAAGGATCTTCAATTACTACTCCACTAGCTCCAGCTTCATGTAAAATATTCGAAATAGGTTCAACAGCCTCCTGTGTAGTATGAATACTAATTTCCGACCATTTCATGTCTACCAACTCCAATTTTTTAATTAAGATTTATTCACCTTTAAACGCTCTTTTAACCTTTGCAAAGAAGCTATCGTGCTGCTCGTCAGGTGCCTCATGACCACTCAGGTCTGAAAACTCTCGTAATAATTGCTTTTGTTTCTCAGTTAATTTAGTTGGTGTAATAACACGTATTTGAATATGTTGATCTCCTTGGCCATATCCTCTTACATTTTGTACACCTTTACCACGTAAGCGGAATTTTGTCCCTGTCTGTGTACCAGCAGGAATCTTCAGCTTAACTTTACCATGCAGAGTCGGTACTTCTACTTCATCTCCTAAGGCAGCCTGAGCAAAAGTTATTGGCATTTCACAATAAATATCATCGCCATCTCTTTCGAAAAACTCGTGGCCTCTTACCTGGAATACTACATATAGATCACCTGGAGGTCCACCATTTACTCCTGGTTCCCCTTGACCTGATACACGCAATTGTTGACCATCATCAACTCCAGCAGGTATCTTAACATGGATTTTCTTACGTTTTTTCACTTTACCTGTGCCGCTACAAGTTGAACATTTATGTGGTATTGATTTTCCAGTACCGTTACAGTGATTACACACACGTCTATTTACAATTCGACCAAATGGTGTGTTTTGTTCTACATTTAGTTGACCTGATCCATTACAATGAGAGCATGTACTTGCCTTTGTACCAGGTTTTGCCCCTGAACCGTCACACGTATCACATGTTTCTTCTCTTGGGATTTCGATGTCGGTTTCTTTACCAAATACCGCATCCTCAAACTTAAGTGTCATCGTATATTGTAAGTCAGCACCTTGTCTTGGTGCGTTCGGATCACGGCGTCTACCTCCGCCGCCAAAGATTGAGCTAAAGATATCTTCAAAGCCAAAGCCACCACCGAAATCTCCGCCGCCACCAAAGCCGCCAAACCCTTGATTCGGATCCGTATGACCAAACTGGTCATAGTGAGAACGTTTTTGGTCATCGCTTAAGACCTCATAAGCCTCTTTAACTTCTTTAAATTTCTCAGCAGCATCTTCAGCTTTGTTAATATCAGGATGGTATTGTTTCGATAGTTTTCTATAAGCTTTTTTTATTTCGTCTTTTGAAGCACTTTTGCTAACCCCGAGTACTTCGTAGTAATCTCGTTTACTCATTTAAAACCCACTCCCGCTTCCTTTCACATAAAGATTATTCTATCATTTCTCAAAAGTAAAAGGCAATATTTTGTATAGTTCCCTGACTGTTTAACATATTGATCGTTATTCTAGTCTACCTGAAAAAAGTCAAAGTCAAGGCATGCCTGACTTCGACTTTTTACTTAATCATGTACTCTAGGAAAGTTTATTTATCGTCTTTTACCTCTTCGTATTCTGCGTCTACGATATCATCTGCTTTTTTACCAGTTGCTTCACCTTCAGCACCTTCGGCACCTTGTGCAGCTTTAGCAGCTTCTTCATATAACTTTACAGAAAGCTGTTGAACGATTTCCTGTAAAGCATCTTTCGTTGTACGCATTTCTTCAAGGTCGTTCTTTTCGATTGCAGCTTTTAAAGCATCTTTTGCTTCATTTGCTTTTGTAACTTCTGCTTCGTCAACTTTACCTTCAAGATCTTTTAATGTTTTTTCTGTTGTAAAGACTAATTGATCAGCCTCATTGCGAAGCTCAACTTCTTCTTTACGTTTTTTGTCAGCTTCAGCATTTTCTTCTGCTTCACGAACCATTTTTTCAACTTCTTCATCAGATAAACCTGTTGAAGATTTGATTGTAATTGCTTGTTCTTTGTTTGTGCCTAAATCCTTTGCACGTACATTTACGATACCATTTTTATCGATATCAAAGCTTACCTCAATTTGTGGAATTCCACGTGGTGCAGGTGGGATATCTGATAATTGGAAACGACCTAATGTTTTATTGTCAGTTGCCATTGGACGCTCACCTTGTAATACGTGAATATCTACTGCTGTCTGGCTATCAGCTGCTGTAGAGAACACTTGTGATTTACTTGTAGGAATTGTAGTATTACGCTCGATTAACTTCGTAAATACTCCACCCATTGTTTCAATCCCTAATGATAAAGGTGTAACGTCTAGTAATACAACGTCTTTAACGTCTCCAGTTAAAACTCCACCTTGAATCGCAGCACCTAATGCTACTACCTCATCTGGATTTACTCCTTTGTGTGGCTCTTTTCCTGTTTCCTTTTTAATTGCTTCTTGTACCGCAGGAATACGAGTAGAACCACCAACTAAGATAATTTTATCAATTTCACTTGCTGAAAGACCAGAATCTTTGATCGCTTGGCGAGTTGGACCCATTGTTCTTTCAACTAACCCAGCAGATAACTCATCAAACTTCGCACGAGTCATGTTTACTTCTAAGTGAAGTGGACCTGCTTCTCCAGCAGTGATGAATGGTAATGAAATTTGTGTAGAAGTTACTCCTGAAAGATCTTTCTTTGCTTTCTCAGCAGCATCTTTTAGACGTTGCATTGCCATTTTATCTTTAGAAAGATCAATGCCATTTTCTTTCTTAAATTGTTCAACTAAATAATTGATGATTACTTGGTCAAAGTCGTCCCCACCAAGGCGGTTGTCACCAGCAGTCGCTTTAACTTCAAATACGCCGTCTCCTAGTTCAAGAATAGAAACGTCAAACGTACCACCACCAAGGTCATAAACAAGAATTGTTTGATCTTCTTCAGTTTTATCTAATCCGTATGCTAATGCAGCAGCAGTAGGCTCATTAATAATACGCTCAACCTCAAGTCCTGCAATACGACCTGCATCCTTAGTTGCTTGACGCTCAGCATCGTTGAAATAAGCAGGTACTGTAATTACAGCCTTTGTAACCTTTTCACCTAAATAGTCTTCTGCATATGATTTTAAGTATTGTAGGATCGCAGCTGACATTTCTTGTGGCGTATATTCTTTATCTTCCACAGTTACTTTGTAATCTGTACCCATATGACGTTTAATTGAGATGATGGTATTTGGGTTTGTAATCGCTTGACGCTTTGCTACTTCCCCAACTTGACGCTCACCGTTTTTAAATGCGATTACGGAAGGTGTTGTACGATTTCCCTCAGGGTTTGGAATTACTTTAGCTTCTCCGCCTTCCATAACGGCAACACATGAATTTGTTGTTCCTAAGTCTATACCAATGATTTTACTCATTATTGATTACCTCCTATAAAAAAGTTTAGATACGTTATGTAAAACTATTATTGATTAACCTTGACCATTGATGGACGAATCACTCGATCCTTCAATTTATAGCCCTTTTGGAATTCTTCAATGACAACTCCTGATTCATATTCCGAATCCTCAACCTGCATAACTGCTTGGTGTAATTGTGGGTCAAACTGTTGTCCAACAGACTCAATTATTTCCACACCCTCATTTTTTAAAGCTTCTATCAAACCACGGTAAACCATATCCATACCTTGAAGAAGGGTTTTCGTTTTTTCATCTTCAGCATCTATCTTCATAGCTCTTTCGAAGTTGTCGATGGATGATAACATATCAGAAATTAGGCTTTGTGCACGGTACTTCTGAGCTGCCTCTTGATCTAATCGAACACGGCGCTTGTAATTCTCAAAATCAGCCTGAACTCGATATAATTTATTTTCAGATTCTTGAACTTGTTGTTCAAGGTCAGCGATTTTTTCATTGGCTTTCGTAAGCTCATCATTTTCTAAATTATCTACAACATTTTCACTTGTAGCTTCAGTTGACTCCATAGTAGTCTCCTCATTTGTATTCATTTCTTCTTGGTTTGTTACTTCTTCTTTAATTGTATTTTCGTTAGCCAATTCTTTCACCTCCCTTAAATGTCTTAATAGGTATTATAGTGATGTCCAAATTAGTAGATTATGTAGTTGTGAGGGAGAGTCTCCTACTCCCTTACAAATATAGCCACTGTTATTCATTTTGATACAGTTTTGTTAAGACATTTGACAGATCTGTACTCAATAGACTTAGCAAGCTTACAACACGTGAATACTCCATACGTGTTGGGCCAAGAATGGCAATTGAACCTAATTGTTCAGTTCCAACAGTGTAGGTTGCAGTAATTAAACTACAATTCTCCATTGCACTAACTCTATTCTCTCTGCCAATTTTTATACTAATGCCTGTTTGATTAGTTCGTAAAAGCTCATAAAACTCTTTTTCCTGTTCAATCATCGTTAATAAAGATCGTATCTTTTTAATGTCATTGAATTCAGGCTGACTTAACATATTTGTTTTGCCACCAAAATAGACTCTCTCAGATGATTGTAGATTAAATGTACCTGTTAACACATTCAATAAGCTGTCATAGTTATTAATGTGAGATTTGAGTATTGTGGCTACCTCTTTGTAAATTTTATCGTTTAATTCAATAAGAGGAACACCAGTTAGACGCTCATTTAGGATGTTAACCATTTTTTCAATTTCACTAGGATTGATTGAACCTGGGAATGTGATGGTACGATTTTCTACATGACCTGTGTCTGTAACGATGATTGCCACTGCGGTATCCCGATTAATAGGAATGATTTGCAGTTTTTTCACGCGATTCTCATTCACTTCTGGGCCAAGAACAATTGAAGTATAACTCGTTAAGTCTGATAAAATCTGAGCAGACTTCTGTACCACTTTTTCCAACTCATAAATTCGTTCAGCAAAAATCGATTTTATTTCTTCTTTATCTTGTTTAGATACACTTTGCGGTGACAGTAGATGATCTACATAATATCGGTAACCCTTCTCTGAAGGTACCCTTCCAGATGAACTATGGGTTTTCTCGATAAATCCTAAGTCTTCTAGGTCTGCCATTTCATTACGAATTGTCGCAGAGCTAAAAGAGATGCCGTCTTTTTTCGACAATGATCTTGAACCTACTGGTTGGGCAGATTGTATAAAATCATCTATTATCACCTGAAGGATTAATAGCTGACGATCTGTTAACAAGGAACATCACCTCTGTTAGCACTCAATACGTGTGAGTGCTAATTCTAATAATAAGTTACCAAATACATACCTCGATGTCAACGATTAGATTACACCGATAAAAGCTTGAAATACTTCATTTCCGAGTAGCTTTCCAGTTCTCGTTAAACGTATCATTTCTTCTGTTTCTTCTAGCAATCCTTTTTCTTTTTGTTCGGATATTTGACGTCCGAAAACATTATGGATACATTTACCAAATCTATTTTCAAACTTACTTTTTGATATACCCGCTGTTTTTCTTAACCCAAGAAACAGCTCTTCTTCCATCTTTTCACTTATGCTAACTTTATGGGATTCAACATATGGAAAACCTGATTCCTCAACAAGAGACATGTATTTTTTTAATGGCCCAGCATTTGCGACTCTTTGTCCATCGATATAACTATGTGCTCCAGCACCTATCCCATAATACTCGTCATTATTCCAGTAGGTAAGATTATGCTGACTCTCGAACCCTTTTTTTGAAAAGTTGCTTATTTCATATTGAGAGAACCCACGTTTTTCCATTTCATCCATCAGTAATTCATACATTTCAGCCTCATTTTCTTGGCTAGGTAGTATTAAACGTCCTTTTTGCATCAGATTATAAAACACCGTTTTGGGTTCTATAATCAAGGAATAGGCAGAGAAATGATTCACCTCTAACCCAAAGGCTATTTCGAGTGTCTGATAGAAACTTTCAATTGTTTGCCCAGGCAACGCATAAATTAAATCCAGACTAATGTTTTTAAACCCAACCTCCTTGGCCAGGTCAATTGAACGGAACACATCTTTTTGCCGATGGGTTCTCCCAATCTTCTTCAATAGTTCGTCATCAAAGGTTTGGACTCCAAAACTAAGTCGATTAACACCAAAATCCTTAAGTAACTGAAGCTTTTCCTTCGAAAAATCTCCTGGGTTTGCTTCAAATGTATATTCAATTGCATCATTTACAGGTTTTAGATGCTTATTAATGCTTTTTAAAAAAAGTTCCATTTGATTCATATCTAGAACAGTGGGTGTTCCGCCACCTACAAAGATTGTACTTAATCCGGTTGTGGGATGAGTTTCTAGAGTATTTTTCATTTCTAGTGCCATTGATTGAAGGTACTCTTCTACAGGTTGTCCCTTTAGAAACACCTTATTAAAATCACAATAATGACAAATTTGTTCGCAAAACGGAATGTGTAAATAGGCTGCTTGTGCCACAATATCAACTACTTTCTACTACCGTTTTTAACACAAATACCGCAGAAAATCTGCGGTACTGGTTAAAAAATTTTATTTTGAATCGTCCATTTTTAGTACCGCCATAAATGCTTCTTGAGGTACTTCTACTGAACCTACTTGTTTCATACGTTTTTTACCTTCTTTTTGCTTGTCAAGAAGTTTACGCTTACGAGAGATGTCTCCACCATAACATTTAGCTAATACATTTTTACGCATCGCTTTAATTGTCGAACGTGCAATAATCTTTTGTCCAACAGCTGCTTGGATAGGCACCTCAAATTGCTGACGCGGTATTAAATCTTTCAGTTTTTCTACTATGATTTTACCACGGTCATATGCCGAATCACGGTGAACAATGAAAGACAGAGCATCCACTTTTTCAGCATTCAATAAAATATCCATTTTGACAAGTTTTGACTCCTTATACCCAATTAATTCATAGTCAAAGGAAGCGTATCCCTTCGTACTTGATTTTAGTTGGTCAAAGAAATCGTACACTATTTCAGCTAATGGTATTTCGTACACAATACTTACTCGGTTTTCATCAAGATATTGCATATCAATGAAGTTACCACGTTTACCTTGACATAATTCCATAACAGCACCAACATAATCATTTGGTACCATCATTGTCGCTTTTACATATGGCTCTTCAACACGATCAATCTTTTGCGGATCAGGCATATTATTCGGGTTATCCACTCTTTGATCTGTTCCATCTGTTAAATATACATTGTATATAACACTTGGAGCAGTTGTAATTAAGTCAATCTTGAATTCACGCTCAATTCGCTCTTGAATAATCTCCATGTGAAGTAGACCAAGGAAGCCACATCGGAAACCAAACCCTAACGCCTGCGAAGTTTCAGGTTCAAATTGAAGGGCAGCATCATTTAATTCTAGTTTTTCAAGAGCTTCTCTTAAATCGTTATACTTAGCTGTGTCAATTGGATAGAGTCCACAGAATACCATTGGGTTTAACTTTCGGTAACCTGGTAGTGGTTCAGTTGCCCCATTTTTTGCATTAGTTATCGTATCACCAACACGTGTGTCTCCAACATTCTTAATGGATGCAGTGAGGAACCCTACGTCTCCAACAGTCAGTTCTTTCAGCATTGTTGCTTTCGGAGTAAACACACCAACTTCTGACACCTCAAACTCTTTTCCTGTTGCCATCATCTTAATTTTATCGCCGACTTTTACAGTTCCTTCAACGACACGGATATAGGCAACAACTCCACGATATGCATCATACAGTGAATCAAAGATAAGTGCTTTTAATGGGCCAGCAGGATCTCCTTGTGGTGCAGGAACCTTTTGTACAACCTGTTCAAGGATCTCTTCAATTCCGATCCCTGCTTTTGCAGAAGCTAAAACAGCTTCTGATGCATCTAACCCAATAACATCCTCAATTTCTTGTCTTACACGTTCAGGATCAGCACTTGGAAGATCAATTTTATTTATGATTGGTAAGATTTCCAAGTCATTATCCAAGGCTAAATACACGTTTGCTAGTGTTTGTGCTTCAATCCCTTGTGCAGCATCAACAACCAGGACCGCTCCTTCGCAGGCTGCAAGACTTCGTGAAACCTCATATGTGAAGTCTACGTGGCCTGGGGTATCAATTAAGTGGAAGATGTATTCTTCACCGTCTTTGGCTTTATACTTAAGCTGAACGGCATTAAGCTTAATCGTAATTCCTCTCTCACGTTCAAGGTCCATAGAATCTAACAACTGATCTTTCATCTCACGTTGTGTTAGTGCAGATGTTTTTTCTAAAATCCGGTCTGCCAGCGTCGATTTACCATGATCTATGTGGGCAATAATTGAAAAGTTTCTAATTTTAGTTTGTCTCTTCAGTCTTTCTTCTCTGTTCATCCTATTCACTCCTACTATTCTAAGGCGAGCTATCTTAGAAAAAAACCTAAAATATCATGACATAAATTATATCAATAGAAATCCTATTATTCAATTACAAGAAAAAAAAGAGAACCTCATTCATTCACTAGGCTCTCTAATCTATTATATTTTATCTAGAACTCCACTTATAACGCTAGACAGAATAAGGAAAATTTTCTCGAAAACTAATCCTACACCTTCTGCTAACTTCTTTCCCAGGGTGGAAAAGAAGTTAAAGGCTCCTGATTGTTCTAATTTCCTCTGTTTTTCATCAATATCATGACTTGTTACCTTTCTACCCAACACTGAGGCTTCTACCGCCCCTGTCTCATCATCAGAAAAGTGAAATGCTCCCTGAAGAGAAGGGTCATTATGCCCCCTCATTTTCTTCATGCCATCATTAGCTTGTTGCATTCCTAATAAAACTCCGAATAAAAGAATTGTTGTAATAAAAAAACACTTCATCATGAATTTAATCATTGTGATTACCCCTCAGGTTAGGTTTATTACTATTGTTTATTCTTTGCTTCATCTGTTGAAGCATTGACTTTTTCAGCCTGCCAATAGTGTTCTGCCAGTACCTCTGCAAATGCTTTTGCCGTCCTTCTAAGTTCATCAAAGTTATTATCAACTCCACCGAACTCTACTAACATTGCATTTGCTGATAGTTCTTGATTGTAACGTCCGTTAAAGCCACTTCCACCTTGTTTTAAGATTCCTCTACTTAACCCTGGATACTTGCTTTTTAATTTATTATGCAGTTCTGTTGCTAGTTTTAGGTTTTTCTCAAAATTAGCATTATCATCACCAATTACAAATGCAATTTTTGCATAATTGTTGCCATTGATCGTAACAGTAGTATCATCTCTACGTTGGGCATCACGATGAATATCAATAAAGTAGTTTAAGTCTTTATTGCCTGCCATTGCACTTTTAACAATTTCACCTGATGCTTTATAGGATTGGCTCCATTTAAAGCCATTTTCTTTTAAATATATAGGCATATTCGTTGTGTTTACCTCTGAACCAATTCCTAATGTTGATAACTCTTTACCTAGCATTTCTCCAACTTTTGTAACATTTACCTTAGAGTGTGTTGCATTATTGGCATTATTTGTATCAACACCTTTTAAGTGTGGGAAAAAGGATTCATAAGAGTGAGTATGATAGATAAACGCTACCTTTTTATCCCCTGTCGTTAATGTAGGTGGAGGAACCGGCTTGTCTTCAGCAGGTTTGTCCAATTGTCCTAAGTTTTGTGTAGCTGCCTCGCGTTCAGCTAGTAACACCTCTAGTGGAGGAGCTGACTCAATCGGCATGTTTGTATAATTTGTTCCCTCACCAGCAACAAGAATTTCACCGTCGAAGAAGGAGAATCCAGGAAGCTCTCTTCCTAGGAGACTTCTTGGGTCATTTGTGTCAATGCTTGTTGTTGCCTGGAATAGGACGGAGGAATAGTTAGGCTGGACACTATTCTCTGGTAGCCCTTGTGTAAAATAGCGATTCTCGTACCCTAATAAATGTATTAATGATTCGCCAGATATATGTGTTGCAATTCCATTAATAGAAGAGGACGCTATGCGGTATTGTGGTTTTAATGATGTTAATATTCCTGAAAGTAAGAACATCATCATTAATCCTATAATTAGTAATACGATTGCTTTTTTTATGCTTGTCCCATGTACTGTTACCATTAACCCTTGAGTTCTAGAACCTCTCATAAGTATCTTCCCTCCATAGCTTGTCTACTAGAAGGGTATGATAGAGTTTGGATTACTAGAACAACATTTTAAAAACTAGACTCCATTAAACTATGTTGTTGATTTTCGTTACAGGACACTCGCTTTCCGCGGGGAACCATGAAAAAGCGGATTCCCATAGGGGCGGGCGGTGAGCCTCCTCGGAGCGCAGCTCCTGTGGGGTCTCACGGGATATCCCGCTACTCCCGCAGGAGTCTCGTGTCCTTCCACTACAATCAACACTGCTACTTACTACTTGCATGGTTCAAGACTAATGGGTATAAGCCCCGTAGTTGTCATCGTTTACTTGGTTGTGTAGGGCTTCGTTTAAGCCACCGGCTATTACATTGGCCATATCTTCTATGAATACATCTACTTCTTTAGGGGTTACCATGAGGTTATGACCTAATGGTGATAGAACTTCATGGATGAGTCTTCTTTTTTCATCATCTTCTAAACCACCAATGATACCCATAAAGGTTTTTCGATCCTCTTCAGCCGGGAGATCTTCATCTGTTAAGGTCCTTTTTTCACCAAAAGACAGTCCTGCAGGAGTTAACGCCCTTGAAGGTCTCCCGCCTTCTCTCATTTCTCTACCAAAGTGCTTTAATATAAAATCAATCGTGTCGCTAGTAATACTAACAGCATCGACTACAGTAGGGATTCCTATTGCAATTACAGGAATGCCTAATGTTTCTTGGCTAAGCTCTTTTCTCTTATTACCAACACCAGAACCCGGATGTATACCCGTATCAGAAATCTGAATAGTAGAATTGACACGTTCAATCGACCTTGAAGCAAGCGCATCAATAGCAATAACAAAATCAGGCTTGGATTTCTCTATAACCCCGTGAATAATGTCACTTGTTTCAATCCCAGTTAGTCCCATTACTCCTGGGGCAATTGCACTAACAGACCTAAAACCTTCTTGTACATTTTCTGGTTGAAGACTAAATAAGTGCCTTGTAACTAGTAAATTCTCAACTGCAATTGGTCCAAGCGCATCGGGTGTTACATTCCAGTTACCTAATCCTACAACAAGACAACTTGCGTCTTCTTTAATAGATAAGTTTTTCATAAACTGACTAAACTCTTTCGCAAAGACCTTTTGAACTTTCTCTTGTAACTCTGTATCTTGTTGACGAATACCCTGTACCTCTAAAGTTAGGTAGTTACCTTTTTTCTTACCTATTGACTTTGCACCCTCTTCAGTTATTTCTACAGAGGAAATTTTAATGCCATTATCTTCTCGTTCTTTGATAATTACACCCTCAATATCTGTAGAAACGGTTTGTTTAGATGCTTCTTTTGATTTATTTCTTTCTTCAACCGCCATTTCACGAGCTTCTACTGCCAAATCGGTACGAACCGAATACATACTAAGATCTAATGATTCTCCCACTTCCATTACCTCCTAAATAAAAACAAATGATAGTTTGATGGTAAGTTTTGATATAACATGCATATTTTTCCTATTATTATCCACTTATTTATTATCATTACCTTTTGCCGTGTCATTCATTCATGAATAGGTGAAAAGTCAAATCCTAAGAATTGTATTGCAATCTTTACTATGGTTTGATAGAATATCATTTGTTCAACCAGAATTTCTTTGTGGAATTTTGACCTAAAAAATGAGTATGATTGTAACTGAAAGATCGAGATCATATAACCTCGATACGTCTAGGAGGTGAAAGTACATGGCAAACATTAAATCTGCGATTAAACGTGCAAAAACTAGTGAAGAGCGTCGCGCTCACAATGCTACTATCAAATCTGCAATGCGTACTGCTGTTAAAAACTTCGAAGCAACTGTTACTAACAACGATGCTGAGAACGCTAAATCAGCTTACCTTGATGCAGCTAAAAAACTTGATAAAGCAGCTCGTAAAGGACTTATTCATAAAAACGTTGCTAGCCGTCAAAAATCTCGTTTAGCAAAAAAATTGAATGAAGTTACTGCTTAATTACTTTAAGGTATTTGTTTGAGGTCTCTTGAACGGATACCTTTTATTTTTCTGAATATAAAACAAAAAAAGCGGCAGTGCCGCTTTTTTTAGTTGCTTAATTTCATGAGGAATAACTCAACTGCAAGTTTCTTGTCTATCATTCCATTTTTTATTTCGTAATCCATTTCTGCCAAATGATTAACCAAACCCATGAGGTGTTCATTACTAAAAAGGTTTGATTGTGAGGCAGCTAACTTTACTCTATAAGGATGGACTTTAAGCATACCTGCAATTTGCTGCTGACCATACCCCTGTCGTACTAACTCTTTAACCTGATAAATCAACCGAAATTGAGTTGCCAACAAAGAAAGAATTTTAATAGGCTCCTCATTATTTTTTAGTAAATCATAAAAAATACGGAATGCCTCTTCTAATTTCCTATGTACTGCTTTATCTATCAATTCAAATATATTTTGTTCAAGAGTTCTTGCCACGAGGAGGTTCACTGTTTCTTGCGTAATATGACCTTCTGGGCCAACATACAAAGAAAGCTTATCAATTTCTTTTGAAATTAGCATTAGATTCGGGCCTGTCAATTGCATGAGTAGTTTTGCAGCATGGTCTTCGAATGTAACTTGATACATTGCTGCTCGATTACCAATCCAGTTTATTAGACTTTTTTCCTCTAATGCATTGACCTCTAGAATCTCTGCATGTTTCTTTAGCAGCTTTGTTATCTTTTTACGCTCATCAAGTTTTTCATAAGGTGCTATGAAAACAATGACTGAATATGGTGCAGGTTGTAGTATATATTGTTCTAATCTGTCTAGAGAATGTTCAACTTTTTCTCTTCCCTTTTCAGCAGTTAAGAAGTAGGGATTTTTTAACACAATCATTCTTTTTTCTCCCATAAAGGGCAAGGTTTCAGCATCTTCCAACGCCACTTCAATTGGGGTTTCTTCTAAGTCATAAATAGCAAAGTTGAAATCTTTTTCATGTTCCTCCAATAATTCACTTGTAAGCATTTCTTTCAATTCGTTTATTAAAAATGTTTCAGTTCCATAAAATAAATACACTGAACTGATCTGTTTATTTTTTATTTTTTTTCTTATTTCTTCAGTCATAATCGCTCTCCCATATAACTTCCTAACATATAGATACTCTTATCGTAATGGGAAAAATATGTTTTATCAAGCATTCTAAAAAATAAGTAAGGGGATTTGCCGTTATGACAATCCCCCATATCTATGTTGAACGCTAACATCCAAGCCCTAGGATACTTAGAAGTCAACGAGAATATCTTGTTTTTATCTTCTCCTTAAATAAATTGAACTATTTGTGTCAAGTGTTGTCAGGTAAGGAAAACTAATAAAGAGGATGTAGATTTTTTTATTTTTTTAACGTATACTATATGGTGAAATAGGAGGGGTACAAAGTGAACCAATTCGAAAAAGAAGTTCAAAGTAAACGTAATGACTTAATTGATTCAGGTATTGGGTTTATTGTTTCTTTTGGATTTTTCGCAACATTATTCATTATCGCAACAGCAATTAAGCTTATCGGTTCTTAAGTCGACAGGTACATACTGTCACTACAAGAGACTGCCACTGCAGTCTCTTTTTCAGTTTTGTTTAAGTATAGTTTTATTATATGGAAGAACCCACCTAAAGGTTCCGCTATTGCCTCTAAATTTATATTGAATCGCTCCGTGTTGATCAGTTCTTAGAATTTTACTTTCTTTTTCTAGCAAACGATTCAACACTTCACTATTCGGGTGATTATACCTATTCTTCACACCTGCTGATATTATTGAAATTTTAGGTTTAATATGCTCTAAAAACTGCTCACTGGTTGATGAGTTGCTACCGTGATGTCCGACTTTGAGCACATCAACAGGAAGTGTGCGGAAGGTAGCAAAAAGCCTATTCTCTCCAACTTCCTCTAGATCTCCTGTAAATAGCCATTTAAGTCCTCCCATTTCTGAATAAATAACGATTGAACGGTCATTTGATGTTTGTTCGTCACCATACGGAGCTAATACATAAAAACTATAGTCACCGCTTTTCCAAAAGTCTCCTGCTGCAACCTCTGATATCGGTATACCCATTTCATAAGCTATCTTGACTAATTGCTGCTCAAATTCTTTCTCAATAGGCCCAGTTCCAAGAATTAATTCCCCTATGGTTAATTCTTGAAGTAGCAGTTCTGCATTACCAATATGGTCTAAGTCACCGTGTGTAATAATTAGTTTGTCTATTTTTCTAATCCCAACTGATTTTAGATAAGGAAGTAGTATATCTTTTCCTGTATCAAACGTCCTGCGCTTCTTTTCCCATTCTTCGGTCGCAAAGTCCAGTGTTTTGGGACCAGTATCAATTAAATAAGTACCCTTGTTAAAGGGTAGTTCAATTAGAATACTATCTCCTTGTCCAATATCTATAAACGTAATTTTACCGAAGGGATCAAGCAACTTTTCATTTAGGTCTACTACACTTAGAGTAACGATTAAGATAATTGAGACAACGATTTGTTTTAGATTTGACCTTTCCCACATTATGAAAATAATTAGTAGCAATACAAAATAACCCACCAAAAAGAATATATGCGGCTTACCTAGTGTTAATGATAGTAATTTAACTTCGGCTCCATATAATGCAAATTTGTTTAAAACATTTAAGATCATTTTTAGCAGGAACATTAAGGAAAGGCCAATCGGCTCGTATAAGATATGTAGAAGTAAGGATAAAATCGATAGCGGCAAGATTATCACTGAATAGACGGGAACAAAAAGGAGGTTAAAAGGGATACTGAGTAGTGAAACCTCATAAAAATAAAAGATAATAATTGGAAAAGAACAGAGCTGGGCAATTACTGTCACTGCAAGAGTTTGTGTAAGAGGATTTCCTGCTCTAAGAATAATGGTCTTTGAAGATAAAATTAATCCCAAGCTAACAATGAATGATAATTGAAAGCCAACTTCAAAAACATGATATGGATTGACCAGAACCATAAAAAAACACGCTATTCCTATTGAGTCTATAGGATAAATCTTTTTCCATCTTATACAGCTAAGCAAAATCATTAACATGAGTGCGGCTCTAATAACAGATGGAGCAGCTCCAGCCACGATTGTATAGATTGGAAGCAAACATAATAAAGAATGTGTGACTGACTCTCTAGTAAACCCCATTCTAATACCAATGTAGAAGATAGCACCTGTGAGCAAGCCCACATGCAAACCAGATATGGCTAATAAGTGAACCAATCCTAATGACTGGTAAGATGAAATTAACTCGTCATCAATATATCCTCTTTCTCCGTAAATTAAGGCTTGTGCTATTCCGATGGTTTCTTTAGGGAAGTGTTTCTCAATGTAGTTGATTCCTTGTCCTCTAATTAATAAAAGTCTTTCATAAGGTGAAGGTGCCTGCTGAGTACAATTTTGAAGAGAGAGTGAAGTGGGGCTGAATATCCAGTGGATTTTCTTATAGTAAAGATATTTCTTGTAATCAAATGAATTAAAATTTCTAGCTTTGTTTGGTATCAATAACTGACCTTCAATTCTACAAATCATTCCTACTTTTAATGAAGCTAGTTCACTTTTTTCATTTTTTGTTTGTATGATATACCTTAAAATAATAACTTCTTTCCCTACCTTCCCCACGGTGGATAAGGTTTTACCATTCAGATCGGGTGCTGCTGCAATTTTGATGGTTAAATTAGTTTCTGAGCCAGTCAACTTAGTTGAATTATACTCGTCATAAAGTTCAAAATAAATGGTGAAGAAAACAATAAAAGCACTGGCAGCAATTACAACTATTTTCAGACCTCTTGAATGTAAATAAACAAAATAAAGTAATATCAGGAAAACTACAAGAGGATGATAAGACAAATGGGCAAGTATAATTCCGAAAATAGCTGCGATTGCTATAAAAAGATAGTTACCAGAAAGTCTCTTCATAGATTCGGGGGAGAGAATAACTTCTTACCTTTTGCTTCTAACTCAGCAACTTGATTTTTATCAAGGTTACTATCATGCAGCAACTGTAAAAGCTCACCAACGTATTGCTGCTTTTCCTTAGATTGGATTTCAATCACCATTTCTTTAAGCTCAACTTGTTCAACCTTAACACCCGCTTGATTAAATAATTCTATTGCATATGGATGGTTCTTATAATCCTTTGCATAATAAACTACCTTAATCCCACTCTGAATAATGGCTTTGCAACATTGTAGACAAGGGAAATGAGTCACATAAATTTCTGCACCGGTTGTAGGTACTCCAAATTTTGCACACTGTAGTAAAGCATTGACTTCTGCATGTATAGTTCGAACACAATGATTATCAATAACATAACACCCTTCATCGATACAGTGGGTGCTACCAGTAATTGAACCATTATATCCACCCGCAATGATTCGCTTGTCTCTAACGATAGTCGCACCTACTGTTAAACGAGTACATGTACTTCTCATTGCAAGTAAATGACTTTGAGCCATAAAGTATTGGTCCCAAGATATTCTTTCCATTAATAACTTCCCCCTTGCTCACTTTAATAAAAGTCTATCGAAAAATGTTGAACTCTGCAATTTTTATTTTACGGTAATTTTGTCACGAAATTTTTCTAAGGTTTTAGGGCCTATCCCGGTTATTGATAGAAGCTCATCAATAGTTGCAAAGCCGCCTTTCTGTTCTCGATATTCGATAATTGCAGCTGCCTTAGAAGGTCCGATTCCAGGTAATGTTTGCAGTTCTTCTATTGTTGCTTTATTTATTGAGATCAAATCATCACTCTTTTTTGAAGAACCAGTTAGTGTCTTATTTGGTTCTGTAATCTCTTCCCCTACTTTAGGTACATAAATAACCATTTCATCAACGAGCAGTTCAGCAAGATTTACAAAGTTAACCTCCGCCTCAGAACTCACCCCTCCAGCCATTTCTAAAGCATCCTTGACTCGCATGCCACTTTTTAATTCATACACTCCAGGTCGTACCACAGCACCCTTTACATCGACATATACAGTAGACAACTCTATTTTTTTGAGCGGTGGATCAGTTGTTTCATCTTCTGAAGTAATTTCAGCTTTTCTAAGTAACTCTTCATTCATTACTAATTCGTTACTACTATCATTACTTGGCGGAATAAAATAGTAAAGTACAATAACCACTAATAAACCTAACCCTATAATTATAAAATACCTGTATTTAATTATAATTTCTTTCATCTAACTAACTCCTTTTTACTAAGTAATAATAATAAAACAACAATCATAAAAGTGTTCTTACATACATATCGTTTATGAGAGAAGATGTTTGTGAAGGAGGGGACGAAACGTGAACATTGGGATTATAGGAACAGGAAACATGGGGAAAATTTTAATAGATGCTTTCATTGAATCAATCGCTGTTCCGCCTTCTAACCTTACAATTACTAATCGTACGCTTTCAAAAGCTAGAAAAATAGGTGAAAGTTATCCGGATATTAAGGTTGTAGAAACAAGCGAGGATGTAGTAGCAGCTTCAGACCTTATCTTTATTTGTGTAAAACCATTAGAAATTCACCCCCTTTTAGAGAAATTAAATAAAGATCTACCTAAAACAAAGTGCATCGTTTCCATTACAAGCCCTGTTGCAGTAAGTCAGCTTGAATCGGTCGTAGACTGCCAAGTAGCTAGAGTTATTCCAAGCATTACAAACCGAGCTTTAGCTGGTGTGTCTCTAATTACTTTCGGTGAAAGTTGTAATGAAGGAACCCGAAACTATATTGAAACACTTTTTAATCATATTTCGGAAACTGTTCATATAGAGGATTCCATTACAAGGGTAGCTTCTGACATTGTTAGTTGCGGTCCTGCATTTTTCAGCTATTTATTAAGAAGGTTTGTGGATGCAGCTGTAAAGGAAACGAAAATCTCAGAAGATCAAGCAATCACTCTTGCTAGTGGTATGATTGTTGGGATGGGTAAACTAATCGAGAAGGAAATATTCACTTTACAAACATTACAAGAAAAGGTTTGTGTAAAGGGTGGAGTAACAGGTGAAGGTATTAAGGTCTTAGAAGCTGAGCTTGGAGAAATGTTTGAGCATCTTTTTCAAAGTACACATGCAAAGTATTATGAAGATATTGAGGAAGTTTCGAAGCAATTTAATTCTGCAAATCGTACTATATAATTATTTCTCCAAAGAGCAGATAAATCCTCTTTGGAAAAAAGTAAAAACCAGAAAAACAAAAAGTTTTTCTGGTTTATTTTTTTAGTGCAAAGAAAACACGCTCAGGTTGCTCAGTTAAAGTGTGTTGAAAATCCGATGAAATGTTAATAAGGGTGAACCCTTCTGCTTCTAACCATTTTTGGTATTCAGATAGTTCAAACGTTCGCTGAAAATGAACTTCATCAAACCTAACATAATCATTACCATTTTCTTTTTTCACAAAGAATGATAAATCATGTTCAACACTATTTTCAAACTCACCTTGATAACAGTTCCAAATAAAGCTAATGTCATCAGCATTACTCACAAAAGTCTGATCAGCGAAGATATGATTCATCTTATAGATAGAGTGAACATCAAAAAGAAATATCCCTCCATCTACTAACTGATTAAATACACTATGAAAGGTCTTTTTCACTTCATCACTTGAGCCTAAATAGTTTAAGGAGTCACAGAAACATAGAATAACATCGAATTTTTCATGTCCTTCTAGATTCATCATATTCTGTTGATAAAAGCCAATCTTCTTCCCTTTTTCCATAGCTTTTTCCCCAGCTACTGCTAACATCTCCTCTGAAAGGTCCACCCCGGTTACCTCATATCCTTCATCAGCAAGCCGGACAGACAACTCTCCTGTTCCACATGCAAGATCTAGCACACGAAGTTTCGACTGTGAGGTAAACTCTTCAGGTAGGCTTTCCTTCACGAAGGATATCCATTGATTATAATCAATATCCTTCATTAGTTCATCGTAAAGGTAAGCGAATTGCTGATAACTCATTGACTAAGCTCTTTTTCAATATTTTCACTAGGTGCATCGCCCCATAATTTTTCAAGCTTATAATAGCCTCTCTCTTCTTTATGAAATACATGTGCTACTACATCACCTAAATCAATAAGGATCCATCTTGCCTCTTCAAAACCTTCTAAACGCTTTACATTAAGACCACTTTCTTGTGCCTTTTCCTTTATTTCGCGTGCGATTGCTTGAACTTGTTTTTCAGAATTTCCGTGGCAAATAAGGAAATAATCTGCTACTAAGGATAACCCTTTCATATTAAGTGCAAGTATATCTTCTGCTCTTTTATCATCAGCTGCTTTAACTGCAATTGATAAGATTTCTCTTTCTATCATTTAGAGATAGCCTCCCTTTTCTTCATTAACCAGTGCATTATATGTTAAAAATGTATCTGGATAAATTGCTTGGTTTTTTTTCATCAGAAACTGAATTGAGTTTATTAAAGATTGAATTAGTGCTTTATTTAAACTTATTTTAGCCAAATCTCTTACTTCATCTACACCTGGGAAGTGACGCCCTGGCTCTATATAATCGGCTAGATAGATCACTTTTTCTAATGCTGTCATGTTTACTCGGCCTGACGTATGAAACTTTATGGCATTTAATATCTCCTCGTCTTCTATACCTACCTCAGTCTTTACAAGATAAGCACCAACTGGAGCATGCCAGAGCTCACTATTAAAGTCTAATAAATCATTTGCCATTTTTTGTTCAGATATGATATCTCTCATTTCGTCCTTAGGTCGAAATTTTGCATAGTCATGAAAAATGGCTGATAGCTCAGCTTTCTTAACGTCTACACCGTATCGTTTTGCAAGAGATATTGCTGTTTCCATAACTCCTATCGTGTGGGTGTATCTATGTTCAGTAAGCTGCTTTCGAACAATTTCAAGAGCCTCTTTTCGTTCCATACAAATTTTTCTCCTCAATATATTGTTCTACTTTTTCTGGCAATAAATACCTCGTCGTTTGACCTTTCACAATTCTACCCCTAATTTCTGAGGAGGACACTTCAAATTGTGGAACCGTCACCTCAATCACATTATAATTTGAGTTAGACGCAAATCCTGGTCGTTTAACACCCACAAATTGAACAATCTCTACTAAATCATTAATCCTGTACCAATGAGGTAAATATTCAACCATATCCCCACCAATAATAAAATAATATTTATTATCTGGATATCTTTCTTTCAATATCTTCATCGTGTCATATGTATAGGATGGACCTTCGCGGTCTAATTCAATCCTTTGTAACATAAAATGAGGATGATCTGATATTGCTAATGATAGCAATTTAAGCCTATCCTCATTTGTAATATGTTGCTCATATTTTTTATGTGGAGGGATATTAGTAGGCATGAACCATATTTCTTCAAGACCTAAGTTAAATAAAACTTCATTTGCCATCAATAAATGCCCATTATGGGGTGGGTCAAATGTGCCTCCCAGGATTCCTATGCGTTTCATGCACTTCCCCCCATTTACTAATTACCTAGGTAAAACTAGCTGTTTATTCTCTCTAGATTCCTTATATAATACAATTGTATTTCCGATAATCTGAACTAACTCAGCTTTTGCACCTTTGCTTAAAGACTCAGCAACTGAGTTTTTATCTTCCTCACAATTCTGTAATACACTTACTTTAATAAGCTCTCTTGCCTCAAGGACGTCGTCAATTTGCTTAATCATATTCTCATTGACCCCACCCTTCCCGACCTGAAAGATTGGGTCTAAATGGTGTGCTTTAGAACGTAAAAATCTTTTTTGCTTACCTGTTAACATTAAGTATGTCCTCCTAGTTTGTTGATAACAAGCTCTTCCATCCGCCTTGTATCAGGAAAGAGTCCTGTCCACTTTTCAAACGCCAATGCTCCTTGATTCACAAACATACCAATTCCATTTAGCGTTATCGATCCTTTTTGTTTTGCCTCCATTAACAACCTTGTTTGAAGGGGATTATAGATTATATCACTAACAATCGTACTCGGTGCTAAATTAGTTAATGAAATAGGAATTTCTTCTAAATTAGGGTACATCCCAACAGAAGTAGTGTTTATGATTATATCATACTCATTTAGACGATTTTCGGCATCAATAATGGAAATACCAGAACCACTTAGCTTATAAGAGCAATCTGCAATTAATTGTAAGGCACTAGAAAGTGTTCGATTACATACATCTATAGCATCTACATTAATAGCTGCAAGTGAGAACAAAATGGCCCTAGCAGCACCACCAGCACCGATAATAAGGATCCTTTTGTTTTGTAAAAGACCATCTACACATGATTCTAATGACTTTATAAAACCATCTCCATCTGTATTATAGCCTTTAAGTTTCCCATTGGTATTTACAACTGTATTAACAGCTCCAATATTAGCTGCAACACCATCAATTTCATCTAAATGCTTAATTATAGTTATTTTATGAGGTATGGTAACATTAAAACCACTAACTCCTAATGCTCTGAGACCATTTACAGCCATTTCAAGATCATCATTTTCCACATGAAATGCATGATAATAATGATTCAATCTATAATGTAAAAATAAATCATTATGCATTGCCGGTGACATTGAATGACTAACAGGGCATCCAAGTAAACCGTATAGCTTAGACATTTCTCCCCACCTACTAGTAATTATCTATATTAGTGATTTCCTAATAACTACACCTACACCCTTAGGAACATGAGCAACAACTTTTACATTTGGCTCATTTACTGTGACCCAACCTAGACCTGAAAAAACAATATCTGTTTTCGCTTCTTTAATCCTGAATTCGTGTGCAACTAATTTAGGGAAACCTTCGAGTTCATCTTTTCTAGGAGGACTTAATAACTCACCCACATGGTTCTCATATAATTCATCTGCCTTATCAAGCTTTGTACGATGTATAGATAATTCATTTGATAAGTGGCAAACAAATGACTGCCTTCCACCGCTTACAAAATCAAATCGTGCCAACCCACCGAAGAAGAGACTTTGTCCTTCATTTAGCTGAAACACCTTTGGCTTAATTTCTTTTTTGGGAGTAATTATTTTTAAATCTTGTTTCCCTACATAATGTGCCATTTGATGGTGATTAATAATGCCTGGTGTATCTATTAATGCAGCTCCATTATCAAGGGGAATTTCAATCAAATCTAAAGTTGTGCCAGGGAAGTGAGAGGTTGTAATAACGTCTTCTTCACCACTAAACTGTTTAATAATACGATTAATAAATGTTGATTTCCCGACATTAGTACAACCAACAACATAAACATCTTTTCCATTTCGATGGTGCTCGATTGCTTCTGCAATTTCTGTAATGCCTTGTCCTTTTGCAGCACTAACTAAATAAACATCAACAGGATTTAAACCTAGTTCCTTTGAAGATTGCTTCATCCAGTTGATCAGCTTATTGTGTTTCACCGATTTTGGCAATAGATCTACTTTATTCCCTACAAGAATAATATTATTTTTACCTACAAATCGATGTAACCCAGGCAACCAACTACCATTAAAGTCAAATATATCGACAATTTTCACAATCAATGAATCGGTATTACCAAGACCATTTAATATTTTTAAAAAGTCATCATCAGTTAATGGCACATCCTGAATCTCATTATAATGCTTTAATCTAAAACATCTTTGACAAATTATTTGATCCTTCTCTAACGCCGATTTAGGCGCATAACCTATTCCTTCTTTATCTTCAGTTTGAATGTTAACTCCACATCCAACACAAGAAAAATCCTGTAATTCCAATTCTATTCCTCCCAATATAACATACCTTTTCGCTTCATCCACGATAGCAATCTGCGTTCTACTCTTCGATTTATTCTCGTAAAGAACCCATCTGTTTGAGCCACAGGTACAACTAAAATTGTATGTAACCCAGTTCGGTTACCTCCTAATACATCAGTAAGTAGTTGATCACCGATAACAACTATTTCTTCAGGTTTTAATTTCATATTTTTCTGTGCTCTTCTAAAAGCACGAATTAGAGGTTTCCTAGCTTCAAATATAAAAGGAATCTCAAGCGGATCAGAAAAGTCCTTTACCCTTTGCTCATTATTATTTGAAACAATTGTTACCATGATTCCCTCGTCTTTCATTTCTTTAAACCAATTAATAAGCTTTGGAGTAGCATTCGCACGATCCCACTCCACTAATGTGTTATCTAAGTCTGTAATAATTCCTTTTATGCCACGCTCAACTAAGCTTTTAGGCGATATTTCAAATACACTCTTCACATGTTCATCCGGTAGAAATAGTTTTAGCACTTGTATTACCCACCCTCTTTTTTTATATTCCTTCTATCTTATTTAAGGTAGTATATAGCATTCAAAAAAATTAGTAATTCTGCATTACATCATATCGAATATACACATATCTTTCAAAAAAAATGACAAAATTCGGCTAAAATAGAAAAATTTTTATCTAAATATAAAAATTTTTCGACAAAAGTCCTTCCATTTCAACACTTGTGGATAAACTTATACACATTTTCCATATTGATTTTTATAGATTTCTAAGATTTACCAACAACATATCAACAGGTTATCCACTTTTTCCTGTGGATAACAGAACGATTGTTCTATACGTTTATTCATGTTAGAGTAAGGGTACAAGCATGATATAACCTACTATTGTATTTACATTATATAGATTTTAGAACTTATTTACCCCTTTAATATCAATAATTATTTTAGGAGGTGACTTGCCAAAAGTGGCAGGCCATTATGAGAAAATTATCTGATGAATTGTTAATCGAATCATATTTTAAAGCAAGAGAATTAAGACTGAGCAGTGATTTCATCCTTTTGATTGAGACAGAAATTAAACGTAGATCTTTATCACATAGAATTAGAGTATCATCTTAAAGAGCCACTTTCTGGCTCTTTTTTATTACTCTTTTATTGTTCCAATCTTTTCTCCTACTTTGACTTCTGTTCCCTCTTTTAGAGTAGTTAGAGGCTGAAAGCTGTTCTTTTCAAATAATAAAACGACTGTTGAACCAAATGTAAAATAAGCAATTTCTTCACCTTTAGATAATGCGTCATTCTTATGTGTTGTTTCAATACTATTAACAAACATCGCACCGACTTTAACAATCGCCATATGCTGTCCACTAGGCTGCTTTACCTCCGTGATAGTTCGGTAATTTTTCGATAGTGGGTCCTTTCCGTACTTTAGCCCAAGTTTATTAACTGGATAGGATTTGGTTCCAAGCGTCCATTGGTTTGTTATTACTCCTGTTGTTGGGCTATGAATTCTATGGTAGTGACTTGGACTTAAATAGAGAAGGACAAATGTACCGCCAATGTACTTTTGCAGTACTTTGTCATCGCCTAACATCTCAAGAGCGGAATAAGGTTTAGCTTTCACTTCAATTATATTTTTTTCAGTGATTAGTCCATGTTTTTCAAATACAGCATCAACCGGACTTACTATAGAGTCTGTTGATTGGTCTACTGGTCTGTTGCCTTCTTTAAGCTTTCGAATAAAAAAGCTATGTAAGGTTTTATATTGATCCAACGTGCCTTCCATTTCATCTTGGTTGATTTTATAGGTTGATGCAAATGAAGGTATGATAACCGAACTGTATTTTGATTGAGCAAACTTTTTTAGAGCATTGGACACGAAGCGATTATTTGTTAGTTCAATTATGAAACGATAAAAATATGTAAGCAATGAGTCTTCCTCCTACGGGACTTGAATCAGATAGGTATACTTTTCCACGAGTGCTATTATAACACTTAGCTTGGATGTCTACTATTATTATTTCAATGAGTATTTAATTGATACAATATTATATAAAAGCTCTATAAACAAAATGTTGTTATATACAATGAAGCTTGACCGTTCCTTTGCGCTGCAGGCAATTGCTTTCCGCGGGGAGGGATTCGAGCCTCCTCGGCGCTTCGCACCTGTGGGGTCTCGAACTTCCCTCTACTTCCCGCAGGAGTCAATTGCCTTCCGCTCCAATACACTCCTTAAAAATATATTAATTTCACTCTCTACAAAATTAATAATAAAAGCACCTATCAATTAAGATAAGTGCTTCCGTTATACTTATTAGTTTGTTAGTGATAGGAATTCTTCTACGTCTTTTATTGATAGTTTGACTGCTTTGTCCCAGAATTCTGGTTGGGTTAGGTCGACACCTAGGTGTTTTTGGGCTAGGTCTTCGACTGTCATGCTAGCAGTGTCTTTTAACAGTGCGATGTATTTTTCTTCGTAATCTGTGCCTTCTTCAAGTGCTTTAGCGTAGATACCTAGTGAGAACAGGTAGCCAAACGTATACGGGAAGTTATAGAAAGGAACACCTGTGATATAGAAATGCATTTTTGAAGCCCAGAATGAAGGGTGATATTGATCTAATGCATCACAATAGGCTGTTCTTTGGGCATTTTCCATTAATTCATTTAGACGTTCAGTACTTACGATTCCTTGTTTGCGTTCTTCATAGAAAGAAGTTTCAAAGATAAAACGAGCGTGTATGTTCATATAGAATGCAACACTTCTTTGAATTTTATCTTCTAGTAGTGCAAGTCTTTCATCTTCACTTTTTGCATTTTTAACAGATGCATCAGCAACAATCATTTCTGCAAAAGTTGAGGCAGTTTCAGCCACATTCATTGCATAGCTGCGATTTAATGTGTGTACGCCTTTCATCGCATGTTGATGGAATGCGTGACCTAACTCATGAGCAAGTGTTGATACGTTTGATGGTGTTCCTGAGAAAGTCATAAATATACGAGATTGGTCACTTTCTGGGAAACTTGTGCAGAATCCACCTGGTCTTTTCCCAACACGGTCTTCTGCTTCAATCCAACGGTCTTCGAAAGCTTTTTTCGTAAACTCTGTAAGCTCAGGTCCAAAATGACTAAATTGTTCTAGAATAAATTCTGCACCTTCTTGATACGTAACTGTACTCTCCGTTTTACTTATTGGCGCATCCAGGTCAAACCAGCTTAATTTCTCGAGTCCTAGAATTTTAGCTTTACGATTTAAATATTCAACAAACGGAGCTTTATTGTCTGAGATTACTTTCCACATTGTATCCAATGTTTGTTGAGACATTCTATTAATATCTAAAGGCTCTTTTAATACTTCATCCCAGTTTCTTTGCTTGTATACATTTAAACGGAATCCAGCTAAATGGTTTAATGAAGCAGCGAAATAATCAGATTGTTCGCCCCATGCTTTTTCCCAGCTTTCAAATACCGTTTTTCGTACATTTCGGTCTTTATTAGAAAACTTATTATGAGCCTGACCAGCCGATAATTCCTTCACTTCACCATTTTCTTCAAATGGAATTTTAAGATTTCCTACTATCGTATCATAAAATTGACCCCAAGCATGATAGCCATCAATTCCAAGGCTATTGATCAACGCTTCTTGTTCGGTTGATAATTTTTCTTTCGCACGATTTCTGCGCTCATTTAATACATATGAAATTTCTTGAAACGGCTCTTCGTTTAATAACGCTGCAAAAACTGGTTGATCGATAGAAACAAGTTTTTGGTCAAACGTAGTTAATACAGTTTGGAAATTTGCACTAACTTGTGTAACCTTTCCACGAAGTGAATTTGCTTTTTTATCAGTAGTGTCCTGTGCTTGAAGGCAGCCAACAAATGCCCCAGCTTGACGAAGCTTACTTCCAACTACTACAAAAGCAGAAATTATCGATGCTAAAGCTTCTTTATCATTAGCGTTGGTTGGAACAGCAAAGTCTTGTACTAGTTTAGAAAAGCTTTCTAATTCAGTTTGTAATTCCTCAAGATGAGCAGCAAATTGTGGAGAATTGCTTCCCCCTTCAAAAAATACGTCTAAATCCCATGTTTGTTGGTATGTAGCAGTAGTCATAGTTTTTCTCCTCTCGTGGTTAAGCATGGTATGTAATGCAAAATTATTTAGATAATCTAAATATTATTATAAAGGTAATTTTAAAATATTTCTACAATTTAATTATCTTAAAAAATAGTCAGCTGACAAACTCATTTTTTGCCAGCTGATTGTTAAATAACTATTTTCCGTAATAATTGTAGTAATAGTAGCCTCCACCTAATACGAGTAAAAGTATTAGGAGTACAACAATCAATCCAAAGCCATATCCACGACCACCATATCCATAGCCAGATGGACCATAGCCTGGATAACCATATCCTCCGTATGGATAATATCCGTATGGCATGTTAAAAGCCTCCTTCAACTTTAGAAATAATGATATTTCCCCTATATAAATAACCTATTCAACGATCTGCATAACGTAAGGGCGAATGCACAGTTTCTTGTGAAAAAACTTTTAAAAAGAAACGAAATGTTATTCATTTTTTTATAGGTACAGACACAAACAAGCTTCCTCGTACATAAGAATGAATTAATAGGTATTTGCCTATTCTTTCCCGTACTAAAAAAGCAAGTTTTTTACTAATGTGGAGGTGAAGGAATGTCAGCATTATTAACTACGCTCGGATATTTCATTAAGGAATTACTATTTTTAGTCTCCTATGTAAAAAACAATGCCTTTCCACAACCCCTATCAAGTTCTGATGAAAAAAAATACTTACGTTTAATGGCAGAGGGTGACGAACACGCTCGTAACTTACTAATTGAGCATAACCTCAGATTAGTTGCCCATATTGTAAAAAAGTTTGAAAACACTGGGGAAGATACAGAAGATCTCATTTCTATCGGTACAATTGGCTTAATTAAGGCCATTGAAAGTTATTCTGAAGGTAAGGGGACAAAACTAGCCACCTATGCTGCCAGATGTATTGAAAATGAAATCTTAATGCATTTGCGAGCATTGAAAAAAACAAAGAAAGATGTATCTTTACATGATCCAATTGGCCAGGATAAAGAGGGAAATGAGATTAGCTTAATTGATGTTCTTAAATCCGAAGCAGAAGATGTTATCGAAACGATTCAACTTAATATGGAACTTGAAAAGATTAAGGAGTATATCGATATTCTAGACGGTAGGGAAAAGGAAGTCATTGTGGGAAGATTTGGGCTTGATTTAAAAAAAGAAAAAACACAAAGAGAAATTGCTAAGGAATTAGGGATTTCAAGGAGCTATGTATCTCGAATAGAAAAACGTGCATTAATGAAGATGTTTCATGAGTTTTATAGAGCAGAAAAAGAGAAGCGAAGAATTTAAGAAAGAAAACGAAAAACACAGTGAAAATCCACTGTGTTTTTTTATGTTTTTATTTTAAGCCTCTGCACTAATTTCTGTTCCGATAATAAGTGCGATAGATACTGTTATAACAAGCCCCATTACGATTGAGAACATGTTTCCCACCTCCATGATTACCTAAGTAATACTTTTCTTACTTATAATTTATCACTTTTTTACAGTAGAAATGGTAGGCGACTTTGAACGTTCTGTTACTATAAATTGTCAACTTTGTGAAGAACAGGTCAAAAGTAAAGCGCCTGATTTCTCAGACGCTTTGTTATAGAGTATTAAGCCTTTTTAGACTTAGTTTCTTTTTTCTCAAAAAATATGGTTAATAGTAATACATGTAACGATAACATCTGACAATCCTCCTATCATGTTGTTAGGTGGAATCTTTCTCCACAAATAGCCAATTAAGAATAATATTTACTTTATAAAACATACTCTTTACCACCTTTCTAAATATGAATATAAACCTAAATTGAAATCATCTTGAGCTGATGGGTTTGTTCTTTTCCCTTCAATTTTTCGCATAAATGCTTCACGATCAACAGTTTTAGGAGCACGTTTCTCCAAGGTAATTGTTAAAAAGAATAAATGAAATGTCATAATCTAATGTTTCCTCTCTTTTATAGAAATTCTGTATAAGTTTTTTAATGTTGGTTTCAATTGTAGTAATTATAATCATCATGATTCCCCTCTCGTTTTTTTACTTATTTTTTAATTAATTTGTGTAAAACATTGTGATTTGGCGGTCTTTCATTTCGTCATACATTTTTTGTACATTTTGTTCATGCTGAATTTCTTCAATTGTTCTTTTTCTCTTATTTACAGATATCGTTAGAAAAAATAGATTTAGTGTCATATATATCACCTCCTTTAAATTTGGGCACAAAAAAGCCACAGTTGTATAATGTACTGTGGCAAAATAGGCATAAAAAAGCCACAGAGACACTATTCGTCACTGTGGCATGAATGCAAATTAAATAAATAAGTGCAATTAATTCATTACCATGGCGGTCGAATAGATTTTTACATATGCAGTTTTAGAACCCTTTTTCATAACAGCTTTATTAATCACGTTACTCGACCTCCTTTAATGAATTATTATTACAGAGGTAATTATATCCAAAACAATTACCAATGTAAACCCCTTTTTCAAAAAAAAGGTAATTTTTTATTAGAGGAGGCTTCATTTGGAAGAATTGAGTTTATTATTTAAGTTTTATTTTAAGAGTGGATTGGAGCGGAAGGTACTTGACTCCTGCGGGAAGTAGAGGAAAGGTCGAGACCCCGCAGACGGAACGTTGAGGAGGTAGTTTTTTTACGAAAGTAAAAATAACCCTCGACTTCCTCCCCGCGGAAAGCAAGTACCTGAGCGGAAAGAAGGTCAAAATTCAAGGTGGTAAACAAAAAAATCCTTCCCTAATTTAATTAGGAAAGGATCTATTGTTGTTCTTCTGAATTTAACATCTGCTTATATTTAATTACTTTTCGAAAAAAGTAGAATGAAAGAATTAAAAATAATACGGTAGCACCCATTAATAGATTTATCTGCAAAGAGTGAACTCCTTCAGACGGAATCAATATACCAATGTAAAGAAACACACTAACTGCAAGTAAGATAAAGCCAAACTGCGTATAATCTGTTAACTTCCCTTGTATTACCTTTACTTTGTTTTTATCCACTACTGCACCTCGTTTCTTTAAAGCTATTAAAACTATATCATAGGCTAGTAGTTTCGTATTCATGTAAATAAAACCAAAAAAAGACCCTTCACTATTTAGGAAGGGTTAGTCAATAGGTTTTTATAAAGTTGAAAGTGCGTGTGCTAAGTCCTCAATTAAGTCTTCAGCATCTTCAAGCCCTACTGAAATTCGAATAAGTCCATCCGTAATTCCTAATTCAGCACGACGTTCTGCAGGAATAGAAGCATGTGTCATTCTTGCAGGGACGGAAATTAAACTTTCAACAGCTCCTAAGCTTTCTGCAAGAGTGAAATATTTCACACTAGCTAATAACTTATCAGCATTTTCTTCACTGCCCACATCAAAGGAAACCATTCCTCCAAATCCGCCACCTTGCTTTTTCGCAATATCATGGTTCGGATGGTTTGTTAGGCCTGGATAGTAGACTTTTTTAACAGCTTTATGATTTGATAGAAAATCAACAATCTTAACAGTGTTGTGCTCCGTCTCCTCCATACGAATTCCTAGAGTACGAATACCACGGATTAATAACCAAGAATCTTGAGGTCCAAGTACTCCACCCGTAGAGTTTTGAACAAAATGTAAGTCTTCTGCAAGTTCTTTTGAATTTACAACAACTAATCCTGCTACAACATCACTGTGTCCACCGATATACTTAGTAGCACTATGAAGAACAATATCTGCCCCTAGAGTAATTGGAGTTTGCCAGTAAGGTGTGCTAAAGGTGTTGTCTACAATTGTTAATAGATTATGCTTTTTCGCAATTTTTGCAGCAGCCTCTATATCTGTTATTTTTAATAAAGGGTTTGTTGGAGTTTCAATGTAGATTGCTCTTGTATTTTCACGAATCTCCTGCTCAATTGTTTCTAGATTGCTTGTGTCAACAAATGTAGAGTCAATTCCAAGGCGATTTAGAACCTTTGTCATCACTCGGTACGTCCCACCATATACATCGTCCGTTAAGATAACATGATCACCACTATCAAAAAGCATCATTACTGCAGTAATCGCTGCCATTCCTGAACCAAATGCGAAGCCTGAGGTTCCTTCTTCAAGATCTTTGATTAATTCCTCTAATGCATGTCGTGTTGGATTGCCTGTTCTTGAATATTCATACCCTTTGAATTTACCTACGGCTTCCTGACGGTACGTACTTACTTGATAAATTGGTGTGGATACTGCTCCAGTCAGTTCATCACCAACGATTCCACCATGAATCATTTTTGTTTTTCTTCTCATTTTATATTCCCCCTTCATATATTTTCTTACTTAAATAGCGCTCACTACTATCTGCAAAAATGGTAACAACATTTTGACCAGATTTTGCATTGCCAGCCTCAATTAACGCAGCATGTAAAGCTGCACCCGAAGAGCTTCCAACTAGAAGCCCTTCCTTTATAGCAAGCTCCTTAACTCTCCTAAATGCATCCTCATCGGTTACTGTATGAATACTGTCAAAATAGGCTTCATCCATATAATCGGGTAAGAATTCCATTCCTATGCCTTCGGTCTTATGAGGTCCAGACTCGCCACCATTAAGTATTGATCCTTCTGGTTCAACGATAACTGTCTTGATGTGTTGGTTTTTCTCTTTTAAATACCTAGATGTACCCATAAAAGTTCCACCAGTACCAGCACCTGCAACAAAGATATCAATCCTAGCATCTAGTTGATTCCACATTTCTGGACCCAAAGATTTATAATAAGTCTCAGGGTTTGCAGGATTCCCGAACTGCTGAGGACAATACGAGTTAGGTATTTCATCTAATAATTGCTTGGCTTTCTCAATTGCACCCTTCATTCCTGCCTCGGTAGGAGTGTGAACAATGGTAGCTCCTAAAGCTTTCATTAAATCCTGCTTTTCAATGCTGAACTTTTCTGGAACACAAACAACAACCTTTAAGTTTTTATCTAGAGCAGCAAGTGCTAAACCAATACCGGTATTTCCAGCAGTTGGTTCGATAATTGTTCCACCTTCTTTTACCTTACCAGTTTCAAGAGCTTCACGGATAAGTTCAACACCTAGTCGATCTTTAATACTGCCTCCAGGATTCATATACTCTAATTTAGCGAACAGCCTTACTCCTGAAGGTAATGTAAACTTAGTTAGTTCAATAATTGGGGTATTCCCTATTAACTCATGTACGCCACGATAAATTTGCATTTTTTCCACTCTTCCTTACATGCTTACGGATTTATTAAGTTCTTCAACAATTTTAATTACAATATTAGAAGAATTTACTGCTGCCGTTTCTAGAAAGTTTTCAAACGATACATTTGATTCTTTACCAGCAATATCCGATAATGCTCTTGTAATAACAAATGGTGTGCCAAATTGATAGCATACCTGAGCAATTGCTGCTGCTTCCATTTCTACAGCATAAAGTTCAGTGAATTTTGTTCGTACAAATTCTACTCGTTCAGGGTCGTTCATAAACGAATCTCCCGTAGCAATTAGCCCTTTGACCACTTGCACGTCCTCTATAGTACTTGCACACTTCTCAGCTATATCTACAAGCTTTTGGTCAGCAGAAAAAGATGCTGGTAGACCTGGGACTTGCCCATACTCATAATTAAATGCAGTAACATCTACATCATGGTGACGAACTTCTGAGGAGATAACAATATCACCTACATTTAAAGATTCTAGATAGCCCCCAGCTGAGCCAGTATTTATAACATAAGTCGGGTTGAAATTTTGTAAAAGTAACGTTGTAGACATAGCAGCATTTACTTTACCTATACCAGATTTCAAAAGAACCACGTCTTGACCATGTATTGTTCCGGTTGTAAATTCACAACCTGCAATTGTAGTATCTTCTCGATTTTCAATTGTTTCTCTTAGTATGGTTACTTCTTCTTCCATTGCTCCAATAATTGCAACTTTCATTTGTTAGAATCCACCTTTATTGATTAATTTTTTATGGCCTCCATTACCAATACAAAATCATTACATCTAAAATAATTTACAATGAATCCATGCTCTTCCAGAATGTCGCTTAAAACTGCCTTTGTCGTGTAATATTCGGATTGTAAGTCATTTGCTAGGTTGTAATAGCCTTTTTCTTTTGCGGTTTCAATCATCTTTTTGTACGCAAGTTCATTCTCAAAAATAGTATCTGCAAACACTATTTTACCACCTTTTTGTAGAAACTTGCTATAAATTGCAAGCGCATTCGCTTTTTCATCGTCTGTAAGGTGATGGAAGGCATAAGAACTTACTATAGTATCAATTTTTGTATTAGGCATCTTAAACTGAATAAAATCACCGTCTGTTATTGATACTTCACTCCCTAGTTTAGCGATAGCAATTTCTCTCATCGAAGCTGAGGGCTCAATTCCAAAAACAAGATGTCCCTTTTCCATAAGAGTTTTTGTCAGGTTTCCGGTCCCTACACCAAACTCAAGTACATTGCCTACTGATTTTTCAGCTACAAGTTTTAATATGTTGTCATAGTTTTGAAAGACTGCCTTATACTCTTCATCATGACCTGTTACCGTCATATCATACGAATCTGCCCACATTTCAAATAGCTCGTTAAACTCTCTGCCCATTTTTGTACACTCTCCCATGATATTATCTATATAATTCCTATAAGTATAGTATGAATTAAAATTAGAACTGTTCTTAACTTAGCATAAATCTGGAAGCTTTTCAATAATTAATTCTTTCGTATGATGGAGGGTTTTGTGCTACACTAATTTCAGAAAAATGTGCAGGAAAGGGGTTGTATTAGATGGAATTTAAGTTAGATTTTATACAGGATAAAGTGGAGTTTTTTGAAAGTTATGATTTAGTGACTTTAGAAAAAAGCATTAATGAGAAAATTGAACATAATAAAGCGATTCTTTTAGAGGTTCATCATGTATCACATCAAATGTATGTTGATGAAGATGGAAGAAGGTACTTCACAGCTGTCGTTCATTTTAAGGCAAAAAAATAAAAAGGTGGCTATCCAAATTGATGAACTCTTAATGATTTATATTTTTGGATTGTAGAAGTAATAGCATCCGTTGATTTCCGGTCCAGGCACTTGCTTTCCGCGGGGAGGAAGTCGAGCCTCCTCGACGTTCCGTCTGCGGGGTCTCGACCTTTCCTCTACTTCCCGCAGGAGTCAAGTGCCTTCCCCTCCAATCAACTCTTTACTTTATATTTATATAGCCGCAAATAGAATATAAATTGTACATAATATATCGCCTTTTATTGTTAAAGAAAAAATATAAAAGGAAGTGGAGAAAAACAATTATGCTTTTCCGCACTTCCTTTATTATTACTTCTAAGATAGTCCCTTATTATTCTTCATCTGATTCGTCTTCATTCTCTGATGATTCTTGTGAAGCATTGTTTTGTTGAAAAATTGGACTGTCATTTTTCTTAAGTTCTTCTACTAAGACTGGCTTCCAACCTTCTCCACTTACCCAATCCATGTAAACCTTGTAATTTTGGCTACCATCTTTGGATGCAATGGTTACTTTAGCTTTATCAGGTCCATTGTTTGTCAGCCACCAAACTGTCAAATTTGCTATATCCAATCCTGTTGCATAGCTTGCTGCAATCTCAATTTCATTTCGGTTTTCAGTACCTTTATCATATACATTTGTTTGTGGTTCTATCTGATTAGTACCAATTGGTTTCCAAGCAGGGTTTTGAATCGTTCGAATGATATTAGACTCAGGGTCCCCATCAGTTACTGTAGCTTCCTCATTTGATTCTGGCTCTACTTGTTTATTATTAGTCGCTGTCTCTTCAGTCTTTTCTTTATCTTTATCAGGCTCAGTGCTTTCTTCTGAAGCATCTGTTGACTGATCCGTTTCTTTCTTATCTTCCTTTTTATCCACTGCAGCAACATCTGTATTATTAGACACTTGAGGAGCAGCTGTTTCAGTTGAATTACCTGAGCCGAAAAGTAACTTGCCACCAAAAATAATGATTAATATTACTACAATACCAATTAAAGTATTAAGAATTCTATTTATCTTTCTTCTCTTTGCTCTTTTTTCGAACCGTGGACCTTCATATAGTTTCTCCCAGTCGTATCCCATATGTATGAGCCTCCCATGAACATTTCTATTTCCCTATTTTAACATTAGTTATCAATTAGATGAAGATATATTTATACCTTGTGGAAAACAAGACTAAAGAACCTTCTTACTAAAAATTAGATTGGTCTTTATTATCAAGTTCATAAAGTCCTTTTACTACATCATAGAATACACTATTAGTAACTGAATTCCCATCTTTTCTATCTAAATCCACAACAACAAGGGCATATTTAGGATTATTAAAAGGAAAATAACCTGCAAACCATTTATTCACTAGGTTTTTACCCTCACTTGATACTTTCCCTGTTTCTGCAGTTCCTGATTTACCCGCTACTTCATATGGTAAAGAATTAAACCTAATTCCTGTGCCACTTTGCACCACCGTTCGTAATAACTCTTGAAGTCTCATTGCAGTATAGGGTGAAATGGATTCCCCATCTAACTTGTACTCTGGAAAGGAAAATAAAGTAGTTCCATTTTTATAGAGTACATCACTCACCGATCTAACTTGCATCTTCTCGCCACCACGTGCAATTGTTGCCATCATATTAGCTATAGCTAAAGGAGTTACTCGTACATCTTTTTGTCCTATAGCTGTTTGTGCAACAGCCTTCACAGAACTTTTATCTCGAGAATCTGACCAAATTCTACCGGGGTATTCTTTTGGCATCTGGATAAAATCATTATACCTAAATACGTCACCATGCCATCCGACTGGTCCGAGCAAACCTAGCTTCTGTGCATACTCTTCGATAAAGTTGGAATCTTCCTTAATAATCTCATTTGAAATCTCAGCAAAAGTATAATTACAGCTTTTAGCAAAACTATCTTTGAAATTTAATGGGCCATGATCGTATTGTGATGGTCCATCTCCATATAAATTAAGGTCACAGTCAAATATACGATTGGTCAAGTTGACATTTTTTTCAATGGCCGCAGCTGCAATTACAGTCTTAAACACAGAACCTGGAAACTGAGACATCAACATTTGATTCTCTGCCCCATCATCTCCAAAAGGGTTCTGAAAGTTAATACTCGGTTTACTAACCATTGATAAGATATCATTCGTTTCTATATCTAATAGGATTAAGCCACCTTTTTCAATCCCATGATTGTCTATAATACTCTCAGCTAATTGCTGAATCTCTCTATCAATCGTTGTTTTAATTGCGACAGGATAAAAAGGGTTTGCAGGTGCTGAGTATTTTACATCAATCCCAAATAAAGGTGAACCGTCACCAGATACATGATAGAGTAACTTTGCTTCTCCTTCAGGTAATAAAAATTCATCAAAGGTGGCTTGTAGTCCAGTTATTCCGAGCATAGTTCTCTTTGAAAGGTGGGTTTTATCCGGATATCTTTTGTATAGTAGTTCCTCATTTTCTCTAACTAGACCTATTAAATGTTCAGCAATTTTTGTATCTAGTTCATACTGCCGATTGATTGCAAACACACCTGGTATTTTTAACCGATTTATATTACTCATTTGAGTTTGAGTAAGTTCAAATGGCTTACCATTTATTGAAAATACAAATGGTTCCTTCGCATCTTTCAGTGATTGTTCTATTGTCCTTTCCTGAACTCCTACAGCTTTCGCTAATTCTGATACAGGCCACTCTATATTTTTTAAGAAAGGAAAAAGAACCAAGGTTGGATGGTACTCATGTGTTAAGGCAAGATTATTACGGTCAACAAATCTCCCGCGTCCTTGGTCTATTACCATCTCTTGGGTTCTTTGAACGACACTTTCTTCAATTAAGTTGACTCTATTGCTTGAAAACGATTCTGTATGTGTTAACTGCATCTGCACCAGCCTGGCGACTAATCCAATTAAACAAAACAAAATTAAAAAGATAATTGATAGCATTCTTTTTTTTATGACCATAAATAAACACCTCGTCAACAGTTTCGACGAGGTGTGGTGTTTTTTAAACTCTAATATTTTCTTTATTTAATTGAAACAATCTTTACTTGCATTTCTCCTCCAGGAGTTTGTACATTAACTTGGTCGCCAACTTGTTTACCCATTAGGCTTCTAGCAATAGGCGAATCATTTGAAATTTTGCCTTCAAACGGATCAGCTTCAGCACTACCAACGATAGTATACGTTTCCTCATCACCATCAGGTAACTCCACAAATGTAACGGATTTCCCTAAAGAAACAGCATTGGTTGCAGCGTCTTCAACAATGATCTTTGCATTGCGAATCATATTTTCAAGAGTCGTAATACGCCCCTCAACGAATGCCTGTTCTTCCTTAGCTGAGTCGTACTCAGAGTTTTCACTAAGGTCTCCAAAACTTCTTGCTATTTTAATACGTTCAACTACTTCTTTACGTTTAACTGATTTTAAATGTTCAAGTTCTTGTTCTAGCTTTTGTTTACCTTCTTCTGTCATAGGAAAAACTTTTTCTACTGCCATGTCCCTTCACTCCTTCACTTTTCGAACATCCTTGGAACAGAGGTTAACTTTTTATATATGCCTCGCACCAAGCATTATGTATTAGGCTTACTCGTCCATCTTGAGTTCTTTTAAAAGGGAAGAGCTTGATAAGTAGCTCTTCCATATTTTCTACACTTTATCTATGCTATGTTATTACAAAATCTCTTTTAGTTCAAGAATTGTTTGAATTTTTGTTACCATTAAATCAATCGCAACATGATTTTGACCACCTTCAGGTATGATTAAATCGGCATACCTTTTTGTTGGTTCAATAAATTGATTATGCATTGGTCGCACTACAGTAACGTACTGATCTATTACAGAATCGATTGTTCTGCCTCTTTCTTTTATATCACGAAGCATTCTTCGAATAATTCGAATGTCTGCATCTGTATCAACGAATAGTTTTATATCCATTAGTTGTCGTAGTCGTTCGTCTTCTAGTACCAAAATACCTTCTAGAATAATTACATCTTTAGGATCAACTGCAATGACCTCATCCGCTCGGGTATGCAGGGTATAATTATAAACCGGCTTGTCGATTGGATTATAATCTAGAAGGTCATGAATATGACTAATTAACAAGTCATTATCAAAGGCAAGAGGATGATCATAATTCGTATCTAATCGTTCCTCATACTGTAAATGACTTTGGTCCTTATAATAAGAATCCTGCTCTATTACTAGAATTGAGTGTCCCTTAAAATGCTCATAAATTGATTTAGTAACACTGGTTTTACCAGAGCCGGAGCCTCCAGCAATGCCAATTACAATTGGCTTTTTCCCCATTCTTTTTAAAGCCCCTTTCGCATCATGTTGTTAGGGAATAATGGCTTGTCTACTTTAAATTTAACAATTTGTAGTGGATGACGCGCCACATCTAGTTCTTGTCCCTCTTCATCCCAAATCTTTTCTACAAGTTGTGTAAAGTTTTCGATTTCAGGACCAAAGAATTCTACTACGTCACCTGGTTTAAAGTAGTTTCGTTGCTGTAAAGTAACTATGCCTGTTTCCTCATTATAATCTAATACAAGTCCAGCAAAATCATAGGTAGTCTTTTTGCTATGATTTCCATACATCTGTTCTTTATACCCTGGAACTCCTTCAAAAAATGCTGAAGCAGCTTCACGATTGGCACATTTATCAAGCTCTTCAAGCCATTCTTTTTTAATTTCAAAATTTTCAGGGTCAGCGCAATAAGCATCAATTACTTTGCGATATACACTTACAACTGTAGCGACATAATGAATTGACTTCATACGGCCTTCAATTTTTAAACTATCTATGCCTAGTTCAATCATCTTAGGAATGGATTGAATTAAGTTTAAATCTTTTGGGCTCATTGCAAATGCAGGATCTTCTTCAGTAAATAGAGCGACTTCTTGGTCATTATTCTCTAAGCTGAATAGGTCATAATCCCATCTGCACGATTGACAGCAGCCACCACGATTTGAGTCCCTTGCAGTCATATGATTACTTAACGTACAACGACCAGAATACGCAATACACATTGCTCCGTGAATAAATGTTTCAATTTCAATATCCACTTTTTCCTTCATTTCACGTATTTCTTCAGCACTTGTTTCACGAGCTAACACAACTCGTTCAAGACCTTCTTCTTTCCAGAACTGAACTGCCTTCCAGTTGGAAAGAGATTGCTGAGTACTTAAGTGAATTTCTAACTTTGGCGCCACTCTTTTACATGTTTCTATAATAAGTGGATCTGCAACAATAATTCCCGCTACTCCTGCATTTTCTAAGCCTTTAAGATAGTCATCTAATCCATCCATATTTTCATTATGAGCAAAAATATTAGTCGTTACATAAATTCTTGCCCCATATTTCTTTGCAAATTCAACACCTTCTGCCATTTCCTCTTGTGAAAAATTATCGGCATTAGATCGTAAACCATATTCTTGTCCACCGATAAATACAGCATCTGCTCCATAATGGACTGCTATTTTTAATTTCTCAAGGTTTCCAGCTGGAGCTAATAGTTCCGGCTTTTTAACAATGACACGCTTACCATCTATGATTTCTGAAATTGAATCAGGTTTAATTGTTGTCATAGCAGTTATCCTCCTTTTTTCAAACTCTTCGTTTTAATAGACCGTTTCCTTGAAGAAAAACCCAGTATCTAACGGTCGGTTTTTAGGTTGAATATTTTCTATTTCTTCTAAATAACTGTCTTTCTTGTCTTCATACTCTTCTCTATTTTCAACACAAAGATCAATTGCTTCTCGGTATTTTTTTGTAACTTCTACTAAATACTCAGAAGACTTTAAAATACCATCTATTTTGAAACTATCTACACCTGCATCAACCATTTCGGCTAATTCATCTATAATACAGATATCATTTGGACTCATAATATGGGTACCATTTTCATCCTCAAAAATCGGATATTTATTATCACGCTCTTTATCGAATAAGAACATTGTATTTTCAAGCTTATTCTCTTCAACAGCTAGTTCTTTTCCTTGGTATTCAAAATAATTCCCAATCAAATTTCTCTTGGACTGAAACATACAAGTCATTCCATGGACCTGAACCTCAATCTCCACCTCAGCATTTTCTTTTATTTCAACGATTGAGTCCATATTAAGTTCTCTAGCAAGAACGGCCCTTTTTGCACCTTTTCGTCCCCAGTAGTTACAGGTATACCAATTAGTAGCAGTTGTTTCAGTATTCCAGTGTAGCTTCATATTAGGTGCATATTCACGTGCAGCCATTAAAATTGCAGGGTCTCCAAATACAACAGCATCTACGTCTACTGATTGAAGAAAAGTTAAATATTCTCCTAACTCTTCTACTTTCTCATTATGGAATAGTGCATTCATAGCCACATATACCTTTTTACCACTTTGATGTGCAAGTGTTACAACTTCTTTAACATCTTTTCTTGAAAATTCACCTGCTAGGCGTAGACCAAACTTTTGCTCACCAATAACAAATGCATCAGCTCCTGCATCAATTAACGGTACTATATCTGAAACCCTAGTTGGAGTTAGTAATAATTCTGGTTTATTCATAAATTAAACACCTCTTTTTTTACTTATCGCAATACCGTCACCTATTGGCAATATGGTAGTTATATACTTCGGATTACTCATCAGCCATTCATTGTATGTCCTAATTTTATTGACTAAGCTACGGGTACGTTTTACATCAACATCTTCTGTGGCAACGAGTCCTTTAAATAAAACATTATCAGTGATTATGACACCATTTGGTGATAAAAGGTTTTCATAGCTGTTGAAAAAACGCTGATACTGTCCCTTAGCAGCATCAATAAAAATGACATCAAACGATGTTCCTAGGCTTTCTGGATGACCAGCTAAATCTAGTGCATCCCCTAAATGAACCTTTATTTGAGAACTAGTATTTGTCATTTCTATATATTCTAACGCCTTGGTATAACGGATTTCATCCCGTTCGATTGAAACGATGTTCGCTTCCGGAAGTGCTTTTGCCATACGTATTGCAGAATAACCTATCGCTGTTCCAATCTCAAGGATTGAGGCCGGTTGAATTAACCGCAAAATCTGAAGCATAGCCTCAATTCCAACCAACTCCATAATCGGCACATTATTTTCTTGTGCGTATGCTTCCATCTCTTGGATTATGTTGTCTCTACTTGGAATGAGTGACTCTAAATAGGCTGTAATTTCGTCTGAAAGCAAAGCTAGTTCCTCCATTCGCTATCGTTCCTCGTTAATATCCCAAAGGTTGATAACCAAAATAAAGAAATTGGCATATTGCCAATTTCTATAGTACAAGTTTTAATTCTCTTTAACTCGATATATTTTACCACAAGAATAAAGGGAACGCTAATCTTTCATTTCGTTCCCTTACTCACGACATTCTAATTTCCAATATGTTTAGCTTTTTCGCGGTTATGTTCTTTTAATGTTCTAGTAAAAATAACTTCACCAGTTGAAGTTGCAAGGAAGTATAAATAGTCTGTTTCTGAAGGATTGAGCGCTGCCTCTATTGACATTTCACCAGCATTTGCAATGGGTCCAGGTGGAAGACCTCGTACCTTATACGTGTTATATGGTGAATCGATTTCTAGATGATCATACAATACTCGATCTACATGTTCACCTAGTGCATAGATAACCGTTGGATCAGTTTGTAGCGGCATATCTATATTGATGCGGTTATAAAAAACACTAGATATTTTTTGACGATCGGTTTGTGCTGTTGCTTCCTCTTCAATGAGTGAAGCCATAGTTAGAAGCTGATGAGGAGACATATCCTTCTCATCTGCAAGGCCTTGGTATTTAATAAGAATCTCTTCAGTCTTATCTAGCATTGTTTTAACGATATCTTCAATTGTTGGGTTTTCCTTATAAAATGGATATGTTGCAGGGAACAAATATCCTTCTAATGGATATAAAATATCCTCATGGAGTATCTCATTTGTTAGAACACTCGGGTATAGCTTCATGAGTTCCGCAATGAACTTTTCATCATTAAATTTATTAAATACTTCTTCTTCGCCTTGGTTCGTTTTTTCACCGATAATTTTCGCGATTTGAACTAGTTGTTTACCTTCAGGAATAGTTAAAGTAAACTTGACTTCTTCTATGATTTTACCCGTTTTTAAACTAGCGATTATCTCTTCAAAAGTCATAGAAGGTGTTAACTTGTACTCACCTGCTTGGAAACCTGACTCGTTTTTAAATTTAGTATAATACCGAAAGATTTTTGCATTTTTTACGATGCCATTTTCCTCAAGTATATTAGCAATTTTTGTTGGAGAAGATCCAATCGGAATCGACACTTCTACCTGTTTTGTGCTTTCAGGATTAACTGGTTGTAATGCTGATTTAATATATAAATAGCCTCCTCCAACGATTCCTGAAAGGATTAGTAGGGTGATTATAAATATAATAAGGACGATTCTTCTTACAATTTTTGCTTCGCTTTGTTTTTCTAGTAATTTATTTGTTAGTTTATTTTCATTTGAATTCATTTCAGACATGCTAAAAAAAGCCTCCTCTCACTCGAAATATTATACTACATATTTAATCAACTTTCGTCAAATTCTTTAGAAATAAAGGTTTATTTCTAAAATACAGGGGTTTATTCTTGGAAATTAGTCCGTTCCTTTCCGCTGCAGGTACTTGCTTTCCGCGGGGAGGGTTGTGAGCCTCCTCGGCGCGATGCGCCTGTGGGGTCTCACACTTCCCTCAATTCCCGCAGGAGTCAAGTACCTTCCGCTCCAATCCACTCTTTCACTTTTTATAAAGATAAATTTTATATAATGAGTAAATTAAAAAAAGCTCTTCCAAAAGTATCTGGAAAAGCTTTTTATTACCTTATTCTTCTTCTTCAGCAAGAAATGTGTTTAGCATTTCTTCAATCATGTCCCACTCTTCTTCTGTTTCTACTGGTTGGAGTTCGCCTTCTTCGCTTTCTGATTGACTGTTGAAGCTTGAAGCGTGAATTTCAATTTCTTCATCGTCATTTTCGTCTGCACCTATTGGGTAATATAATACGTATGATTTACCGAACTCTTCGGAATCAAAAGTAAATAGTACTTCACAAAGTTGCTCATTTCCGTTTTCATCAATTACTGTAATTTGGTTATCATCATGTGTCATTTCTTTCACCTCATCTAAAATTTTCGCTAATGAATTAAATATTATTACAAAAGCTAATTCTTACTATCTAAGTAGCCTTGTAAAATCATAACTGCTGCCATTTTATCAATGACTTTTTTTCTTTTTTTTCTACTTACATCGGCTGAAATTAATAGCTTTTCAGCTGCCATAGTAGATAAGCGCTCGTCCCAAAGAATTGTCGGAAGCCCGAAGTGATCAGTTAACATTTGCGCAAAAGCCTGACTCGCTTCCCCTCTAGGTCCAATCGTACCATTCATATTTTTGGGAAACCCGATTACAAAGGAATCTACTTGATACTCTTCAACAATTTCTTTAAGCCTGTCCAATCCAAAAATTTGTCTTTCCTCATTAATTTGAATTGTTTCGATTCCTTGAGCTGTCCATCCCATCTCATCACTTATTGCTACACCAATTGTTTTTGAACCCACATCTAAGCCAAGTACTCGCATCAATTATCCCTCGCGATGACTCTTTAAATATGATTTCACTAACTCCTCAATTAATTCGTCACGTTCTAGTTTTCGAATAATGTTACGGGCATCCTTATGACGAGGAATATAAGCCGGATCTCCTGACAATAAATAACCTACAATCTGATTAATTGGGTTATAGCCTTTTTCCTGTAATGCTTCATACACTGTAAACAATACTTCGTTTACATTGGTCTCCATTGAATCATCCGGAAAATTAAATTGCATCGTTTTATCAAATGAGCTCATTTTCTTGCACCTCACTTCAGATTCAAGCTTAAATCTGGTATATCTTCACTTAATTACCATTGTACACTACTTAAAGATAATTTAAAAACCCAAACTTAAACTGTCTTCACGTATTCCTCGACATACTGTAGTGCACTATCCAGCTGCTCTGGGTTTTTCCCGCCTGCTTGCGCCATATCAGGACGACCCCCACCGCCGCCTCCACAACGAGTTGCGACTTCTTTAATAAGATTACCAGCGTGGTAACCTTTTTCAATTAAGTCCTTTGTTACACCAGCAGTGATATTTACTTTTCCTTCATTAACACTACCTAGTACAATTACAGCAGAACCTAATTTTTGCTTCAAGTCATCTACCATTGTACGAAGGTTATTCATGTCCGTACCGTTTACCTTACTATATAAAACAGTGACATCTCCTAGTTTTTGAGCCTTTTCCACTAAGCTTCCTGCTTCAATATTCCCTAATTTAGCTGACAGAGATTCATTCTCTCTTTGAAGCGTCTTCAGTTCGTTTAACAATGACTCCACTCGAGTTGGTAAGTCCTTTGATTTTGTTTTTAAAAGGTGAGCAACATCGTTTAGCATTTTTACTTGATCATTGACAATTTGATAAGCTGCTGAACCTGTCAATGCTTCAATCCTTCTGGTTCCTGCACCGATACCTGATTCCGAAACTATCTTAAATAATCCTATAACTGAAGTATTAGGAACATGACAACCACCACAAAGCTCTAGGCTGTAATCTCCTACTTGAACGACACGAACAACGTCTCCATACTTTTCACCGAATAATGCCATTGCACCCATCGCCTTAGCTTCAGATAGAGATTTGTTTTCAATTACGACAGATATACTTGCCCAAATTTTCTCATTTACGATTGTTTCTATTCTTTCAATTTCATCTTCACTAATTTGCCCAAAGTGGGAGAAGTCAAAGCGAAGACGATCCGGTGTAACCTGTGAACCCGCCTGGTTAACATGCTCGCCAAGTACATCCTTTAACGCTTGATGCAGTAGATGAGTAGCCGTATGATTCTTAATAATATTTGTTCTCTTTTCTACACTAATCCTAGCTGCAACTGCCATACCCTGTTCTACAGATCCTGTCTCTATAACAACTTTGTGAAGGTTTTGTCCATTTGGCGCTTTTTGAACATCTTTTACTATCATGCGAACTTGATTGTTTTCAAGTACTCCATGGTCCGCAACTTGCCCGCCACTTTCAGCATAGAACGGTGTTTTATCAAGTATAACTTGTACTTCATCACCTGACGTAGCACTGTTAATGACTTCACCATTTTTTATAATAACTTCGATCTTTGACTCAACTTCTAATGAATCGTAGCCGACAAATTCACTTTGTACAGTTATTTCTCCTAGCACTCCACTTTGAACTTGCATGGAATCGACATCCTGTCTAGCTGCTCTCGCCCTTTCGCGCTGACTATTCATTTCACGTTCAAAGCCTTCATGATCAATTTTCATCTGCTCTTCTTCCGCATATTCCTCAGTTAATTCTACTGGGAAGCCATACGTATCATATAAACGGAAAACATCTTCTCCAGGAATTGTATCTTTTCCTGCTTCTTTTTCCTTTTTAATCACACTTGAAAGAATAGCTAATCCGTCATTTAATGTTTCATGGAATCGTTCTTCTTCATTCTTTATAATCTTTTGAATAAATTCTTTTTTCGCTTTAACTTCAGGGTAGAAGTCCACCATAATTTCTCCAACTACTGGAACAAGCTCGTACATGAAAGGACGATTAATGTTAATCTGCTTCGCATATCGAACTGCACGACGTAGTAATCGACGTAATACATACCCTCGACCTTCGTTAGAAGGAAGGGCTCCATCACCTACAGCAAAAGTCACTGTACGTATATGATCAGCAATCACTTTAAAAGCTACATCTTTTACCTTATCCGTACGATACTTTTCCCCTGAAACATTTTCTGTTGCCTCAATGATTGGCATAAATAAATCAGTGTCAAAATTAGTAGGTACATTTTGAATAACTGATACCAAACGCTCAAGACCTGCTCCTGTATCAATGTTTTTCTTCGGAAGTGGCGTATATGTACCATCTGGATTATGATTGAATTGGGAGAAAACTAAATTCCACACCTCTAAATAACGTTCATTTTCTCCACCTGGATATAGTTCTGGATCACTCGTGTCATTACCATAAGACTCTCCACGGTCGTAAAAAATTTCAGTATTAGGTCCACTTGGTCCCTCCCCAATGTCCCAAAAGTTTCCTTCTAACCTTATAATTCTATCTTCAGGAATACCAATTTTTTCTGTCCAGATATCAAATGCTTCATTATCTTCTGGATGAATGGTCACTGATAGTTTCTCTGGTTCGAAACCAATCCATTTCTCACTTGTTAAAAACTCCCAAGCCCAAATGATAGATTCTTCTTTAAAATAATCTCCGATTGAGAAATTACCAAGCATTTCAAAAAATGTATGATGTCGTGCTGTTTTACCAACATTTTCAATGTCGTTTGTACGAATTGATTTCTGGGCATTTACGATTCGTGGGTTTGCTGGAATAACCCTTCCGTCAAAATATTTCTTTAGAGTTGCTACTCCACTATTAATCCATAATAATGACGGATCTTCATGTGGAACTAATGGTGCGCTAGGCTCAACAGAATGTCCTTTTTCTTTGAAGAAATCTAGGAACATTTGGCGGACTTGTGCTGAAGTTAAATTTTTCATTTTTTTACCTCCATATTTTAGTATATTAGCTTAAAATTGTCATAAATTACCTAAAAATAAGCATAAAAAAATACCCTTATCCCAAACAGGGACGAGAGTATCTCGCGGTACCACCCTGATTATGAACACAACTAGATGTTCATCACCTTAAGTAGCCAAGGTAACGGGGCTTACCGGTAGGTTTTTCCTACACTCAGGATTAGCTTTCTGTTTCCCTTCACCTAGAATTTCTTTCAGCCTTGGAAATTCCTCTCTAGCTTGTGCTCACTACACAAAAGATGGTCTGAAACATACTGGATCCTTCATCGTTTTATGGTCATCAATATTTATAGGTATCAATAGTTATTCTCGATTATAGACAAGCAGAATTTATTTGTCAATCTTTGCAGGTACACAATTTGCATCACATTTAAGATTCTTTATAACGATGCATAAAATGAGATTTTGCATGAATAATAATAACCTTTAATATAGCCAAAAGGGGCACTGCTATAATAAGGCCGATTACCCCACCTACTTCCCCCCCAATTAACAAAGCTGCCATAATCATTAAGGGATGCATGTGGAGACTTTTTCCCACAATAAGCGGAGATAAAAGGTTTCCCTCAATAAATTGTAAGACAAAGATGATGCTAACAACGATTATTACCATTTCAATAGAGATGGTTGCAGCAATTAAACCAGCAGGAATTGCCCCAATTAAAGGCCCAAAATAAGGTATAACATTCGTTAAGCCTATAATGATCCCGAGAAGTAGAGGGTATTTCATTCCAAAGAGCCATAAAGCTATAGATGCAATGATTCCAATAGCTAAACAAACAATTAACTGTCCTCGTATATAATTTCCTAAAGACTCATCAACATCTTTAATAAATAGTTGACCTGACTTTCTAAACCTCCTAGGAGTAACATACCATATTGCTTTTTTTATCTCGTCATAATCTTTTAGCATATAAAACACAATAAATGGAATGATGGCCAAAAGGAGAATTGAACTTAAAATTGTCTTTATCGATTCAATGATTCTATTTAATACATAATCTAATCCTTCTTCTAACGACAGTAACCCCTCTTCAATTCTAGAATGTAAACCCTCAGGTAAATAAGATGCTTTATTATGGATATCACTTAACCAGACACGATAAGTATCCAGAACAGTAGGGAAATTTTCGATTAGTTCTCGTAATTGGGCGATGATTAAAGGGATCCCGCGATAAATACCAAAGCCTAGACCACCAAAGAAGAAGATATAGATGAACAGAATGGCTATAGCTCTAGGAACACCTCTATGATGAATCTTTTCTACTAATGGATGGAGCAAATACGTAATAAATCCAGAGATAATAAATGGAATGACGATTATCTTTAGAACATGAACAACCGGTAGCCATATTGGTGCTAGTTTTAAGAATACAAAAACACTCAAGAATAATAATAAGATGATTCCTAAAATAAGTAACCATTTAATACGTAAGTCCTTCACTATAAATACTCCTTTCATAGGCGTAGGGTGAAGTAAAGAAAGCCCCACTATGAAGTAGTGGGGCTCTACATTTTTAAGAAATCGCTCTAGCTAAACGTTTACGCATTTGTTTCATTGTTTTATTATTCATCATATTGTTTTTCTGTGCGTAATTATAAGCAACTGCTCCAATTCCTAAAGCAATCAGTGATGTCATAGTTCTATTCATAACTTATTCCCCCCAAGCTTTAGATTACATGCTTAATGTTCTGTCATCTTCAGCAAATAAGTCATCAAGTGAGCTCAATGAGCCATCTTCTTCAACTTGATGGGTGAAAATTTGTCCTTTAGAAACCGAAAGCTCAATAAAGCAAGTCCAACAATAATATTGATTCACACCAATTTTTCCTATATCTTTTGATTTACAGTTTGGGCACTTAAACAATGGTGTACACCTCTCATCATGGTTTTACATCAACGACGATGACATCTTTGCCTACTGTAATAGGTTGATTGGTCTTTACAACCTTTTTCCCCTCAGTAATATCAGCAAAAAAGCCATCCGTTATTTCATACCCTATGATTGTGCCCAATTCCTCTTGGAAATATACGTCTTCTAATAAGCCAAGCTTTTCTCCTTCGGCGGTTAGCACCGGTTTTCGAAATAAACCATGATGAGAGTTCAAGAAGTGAATTCCTTTGTTAGAATGAACCATTGGTAAGGCTTCAATATCACATGCTATCATCACACCATCTTTACCAAATGATGTTATTTGATCTAATGGTATGAGTCGATCACGTTGAAACAAACCTTTCCCATCTAATAGTAATGACTCAACTTGACCTGAATTATTTATACAAAGGTCAACTACTTGCCCAATTATTTTTCCCGTTTTCTCATTATAAACGGGTACACCTTTTAGCAAAGATAATGTCCGCAAAGAGATCGCCACCTTCCGAACATTACTTATCTTTCACTTTCGTCCATAAAGTCATACGGAGAAACGTTTTCCATTCCAATAAATGCATCTTTCATAAAAGGAACTTCATCTTCATCATAAGCTTCAGTTGCTCTTTCTATTGTATGGTCATCGTTTGTATGCAACTGTTGAAGCTTATCTGTTAACGTGGTTTGTCGCCTACCGTCATCATTTCTCCGAATACTTTGACGAAGAGCATCTTCCTCACCACATAATATTAAAAAGTTTTTACTCCGCGTTATCGCTGTATAGATTAAATTTCTTCTTAACATCCTAAAATAACTTTTCACTACAGGAAGAATAACAATTGGAAACTCACTTCCCTGTGATTTATGAATAGAGCAACAATAAGCATGTGTAATTTGAGTTAAATCCTGCTTAATATAGGTAACTTCATTCCCATCAAAGGAGATGATCACCATATCTTGTTTTTCAGTATTTTCTTTTGCATAAAAGATTGAAACAATTTCTCCAATATCTCCATTAAATACATTACTTTCTGGTTGATTGACCAATTGGAGGACTTTATCACCGGTTCGATAAACTGTTTCTCCAAATTGCATTTCACGCTTCTGTTCTGATTTTGGGTTAAATAGATCTTGAAGCATGACATTTAGTTGATCTATCCCTGCTGAACCACGATACATTGGTGCTAGTACCTGTATGTCTCTGGACGTATAGCCCTTCTCTTTAGCATTTTGGGCAACTTTTTTTACTACGTCTATTATTTGTGATTGATTGCATTTAATAAATGAACGATCCGATTTTGGAGTACTAATATCAGGTGGTAATCCACCATTTTTAATATCATGAGCTAAATCAATTATCGAGGATCCCTGAGATTGCCTATAAATATCAGTTAGTAACACGGTTGGAATAACGCTTGATCTAAGTAAATCTTTTAGAACTTGTCCTGGTCCAACTGAAGGTAATTGGTCTTCATCTCCAACAAGAACCACTTGGATTGATGACGGTAAAGACTTAAATAACTGATTTGCAAGCCAAACATCTACCATAGACACTTCATCAACAATTAATAACTTACCTTCTATTGGATTGTCTTCGTCATGGACAAATCCTTCTACTCCATTCCATCCTAATAATCGATGAATAGTTACTGCAGGTAAACCGGTCGCCTCACTCATTCGTTTTGCGGCACGCCCCGTCGGTGCCACTAATAATACCGGAAATGGATTTTCATTATTATAATCCTTTGGGTCAAGTGAACAGCCATGTAACTCACTATATAATTCGACAATCCCTTTAATAACGGTTGTTTTTCCTGTTCCTGGTCCACCGGTTAATAATAGCATTGGGGACATTAAAGCAGTTTGAATGGCATCCTTTTGTGATGGTGCGTACTCCACTTTTAATCTTTCTTCAAGCTTTCCTAGAGCTAACAAAAATTCGCTTTCTGGGAAGCTATCCTGATATTCAGTCTGTTCGAGTAAACGGTTAATATTGGTTACTAACCCTTTTTCTGAGAAAAATAATGAGGGAACATATACTCTTTGCTCCTCAATGACAAGCTTACCTTCTTCAGCCAAACAAGTTATTTCCCGAGAAATGTCGAATTCAGTTATATTTTCTCTATTATTATGCTCAAGTAACTCCTTCACTTTCTCTACTAGTTGATCAAGGTTTAAATAAACATGCCCCTCTTGTATAGAATCTTGCTCAAGAATATACAAACAACCCGCTCGAATTCGATCTGGATGTGCACCTGAGATACCAATTTGATGTCCTAATTCATCAGCGCGGCCAAATCCTACACCTTCAACATCCTCAACCATTTTATATGGATTATCTTGTATAATTTCTAGTGTTTGATCCTTATATGTCTGATATATTCTCATTGAGATTTGAGGTCCAAACCCAAATTGAGATAAACTAATCATAATTTGTTCTAAGCCTTGATGCTCCCTGAGGGATTCATAAATTTCCTTTGCTTTATCTTTTGAAAGCTTAGGGACTTCACTTAGTACGTTTGGATTTTCTAGAATTTTTGAAATAGCACTTTCCCCAAGTGTATCAACGATGTTTTCAGCTGTTTTCTTACCAATTCCTTTGAATAAGTCACCTGATAGATATTGGATGATTCCTTGTTTAGACTGTGGTAGTTCCTTCCTGAAATGCTCAACATGGAACTGAGTTCCAAATCTTGGATGTTCTTTTATTTCTCCAAAAAATATGTATGTTTCATCTTCATGAATTCGAGGGAAATATCCAGTTACTACGGCTTCTTTTTCTGAATACTCTATGTTTGTTTCTTGTAATCGAATACGAACAACAGAATATAAGTTCTTTTCATTATGAAATATCGTCACTAAATGTGTGCCTTTCATAAATTTCTGTTGCTCTTGGAATAAGTCAAGAGAGTTTTGTTGCACCATATATTTCCCTCCAATCCAGTTAAATGATGATTAAATTAACTTTTTAAAGATTCCTCAACTAACTTTTTCCCATGACCTGCAAGCAGGTGATCAGGTTGAATTGATAATGCCTTTTCAAACATCTCAAGTGATTTTACAGCATCATTTTTGTATCCAGCATAAGCTACACCTAAATTATAATAGGCATCAGTGTGTTCTGGTTCTGCTTCAATGACCTTTAAAAACTGTTCTATTGCCTCATCAATCATCGCTTGTCCTGCTAAGCAAAGGCCATATTGAAAGCGTGCCTCACTGTCACTCTCATTGAGTTCAACTGCACGTTGAAAGTATGGAAGTGCAAGCTTTGGCTGATCCATTTGTAAAATGGTCATCCCTAACATAAAGTAAGTGTCCGATGTGTCAAGACCTTTTCTCATGGCTGTTTCGAACATTTTTCTTGCTTCTGGATAGTTTTCATCATTATAGTGGATTGTTCCCGCTCCATAATATGCAGTAGCAACTTCTGGATTTATTTCTAAAGCTTTGTCAAAAAATTTTAATGCTCTGTCAAATTCACCAACTGCAGATAATAAATTTCCAAAATTGATATATGTAAGGGCATCCTTTGGGTTTTCTTCAATCGCTTCAGAAAAGCTTTTTGCAGCTTCTTCGTATTTTCCTTCTTGCATATACTGTATACCTAATTTATTTTTATCTGTCATATATTACACTCCAATCAAATTTTCCAATTTATTATATCATATATTAAAACCTCAACTCGGACCTGAGTTGAGGTTTTTTTGTTTTATTATACGTACCAAAGTTTTTCATTATTTTTGAACACATCATCAATTGTTCCACCGCCAAGACACTCTTCTCCATTATAAAATACTACTGCTTGCCCTGGTGTAACAGCCCTAATTGGTTTATCAAAAATTATCTTTACATTATTATCATCAATTATTTTTACTGTAACTTTGTTATCAGGTTGACGATATCTGAATTTAGCTGTACATATTATTTCTTTGTCTGGCTTCTTATCTGATACCCAGCTAGTATTTGTTGCAAGTATTGAATCCGAGTAGAGTAGCTCATTATCGAAACCTTGATCTACATAAAGAATATTCTTTTCAAGATTCTTACCAACTACAAACCAAGGATCTCCACTGCCACCTATACCTAAACCATGACGTTGACCAATTGTATAGTACATTAGACCATCATGTTTTCCTTTGACTTCTCCACTTAAGGTTTCCATTTTACCAGGTTGAGCAGGTAAATAATTACTTAAAAAGTCCTTGAAATTACGCTCTCCTATAAAACAAATGCCAGTACTATCCTTTTTGGAGGCAGTTGCAAGATTTGCCTCATGAGCAATTTCTCTAACCTTTGACTTTTCAATGTTACCAATTGGGAAGAGTACTTTAGATAACTGATCTTGTCCTAATTGATTTAGAAAATAGGTCTGGTCTTTGTTTTCATCTAATCCTCTAAGCATTTTATACTCACCATCACGATACTCTACTCGTGCATAATGTCCAGTTGCTAAATAATCAGCACCTAGGGTTAGAGCGTGATCTAAAAATGATTTGAACTTAATTTCTTTATTACACATTACATCTGGATTTGGAGTCCGCCCTGCTTTATATTCATCCAAAAAGTAGGTGAACACTTTTTCCCAATACTGCTTTTCAAAATTAACAGCATAATAAGGAATCCCAATTTGATTACATACCCTGATAACATCATTGTAATCTTCAGTTGCCGTACATACACCATTTTCGTCCGTATCATCCCAATTTTTCATAAAGATTCCTATCACATCGTACCCCTGCTGTTTTAGCAATAAAGCAGCAACGGAAGAATCTACTCCACCGGACATTCCAATTACAACACGTGTATCTTTAGGTGCTTTATTCATCCTTTTCACATCCATTCGTCTTGCACTTTTTCCTATTTTAATCAGTTAATCTTTTCACAATACGTGCTGTGTCAACTGCCGCTCTTTCAACCTGTTCCATCGAATTTCCGTAGCCAAAACTAAACCGTATAGATGAAGCTACACGCTCAGATGTTTTTCCGTACATGGCAACCAACACATGTGAAGGGTCAATTGAGCCTGCAGTACATGCTGAACCACTTGATGCTGAAATGCCTGCTATATCTAAATTTACAAGCATAGACTCCACATTTGTACCAGGAAAATAAATATTTAATATATGTGGTAGTCCACCATCCAATTGTCCGTTTACGCTGAATTCAATATCTTGTTGTTTAAGTACATTCACAAATTTATATTTATACTCAACATATTCAATGTTTTTCTTTTCAAGATTCTTAGCAGCAAGAACCACCGCATTCGATAATCCTACTATTCCTGGAACATTTTCCGTACCAGCACGTCGTTTTCTCTCTTGCTCCCCACCATAAAGATTAGGTAACATCCTGCTACCCTCTCTGATGTAAAGGAATCCAGTTCCTTTAGGTCCATTGATTTTATGACCTGAAACTGACATAAGGTCTATCCTAAGTTCATTCACGTTAATGGGAACTACACCAAAGGCTTGTACAGCATCTGTATGCAGATAGGCTTGATGTTCTGCTACTATACTTCCTATTTCACTAATTGGCTGTATTGAACCTACCTCATTGTTTCCAAACATCATGGATACTAGAATTGTATTTGGTCTTAACGCAGATTTAAACTCTTCTAATGAAACATGCCCCTCTTCATCTACTGGTAAATACGTTATCTCAAATCCTAATGATTCTAGGTATTTACATGAATGGAGAACAGCATGGTGCTCTATTGTAGTTGTGATGATATGAGTGCCTTTTTCCCTATTGGCTAATGCTACTCCAATTATTCCAAGATTATCAGCCTCAGTTCCACCACTTGTGAAAATAACTTCTGAAGCTTTTGCGCCAATAGTATCAGCTATTGATTGTCTTGCTTCATCTAAAGCATGTCTGCTTTGTCGCCCAAAATGATGGATACTCGAAGGATTTCCAAAAACCTCTGTCATATATGGTATCATTTTATCTACTACATCAGGGTGCATTGGTGAAGTAGCGGCATGATCGAGATAAATTCTATTCATAAATAAACACCCCTCCTTTACCCTTTATAATGTCTCTATTTTAACCCTTATTACTTAAGCTCATAACTAATAGCCTTGAACAATGATTAAATATAGAACATATAAGCTTCTTGGTCGCCATCACTGTAGCTTGCAAGATCCTCAAGGGTTGTATTATCTAATACCTCTTTAACTGCATCTCTAATTCGTATCCATAATTCTCGTTTTGCAGGCTCTTCATCTTCTAGTACTTCAACAGGACTTATAGGTCCTTCCAGCACACGGATAATGTCACCTGCAGTTATTTTTGCTGGTTCATCAGCCAAAATATATCCTCCATAAGCACCACGTATACTTTTCACTAATCTAGCATTACGTAATGGAGCTATCAATTGTTCTAAATAGTGTTCAGATAAATCATGAGATTGAGCAATTGATTTTAATGAAGTGGGTCCTTCACCATATTTTTTAGCTAACTCAATCATAATTGTAAGTCCGTATCTTCCTTTTGTTGAAATCTTCATCCTTGTACACCCCTCGTCCCTAATTACTGTTACTAAAATGGTCAAAGTGTATAACTTTCTCTGGTTGCTTTGAACCCTTTTTCATTAGGTTATCTGCAATCATTTGACATCTCGGCAACGTATAACCTACTATAATTCCTATTGTAAAACTAAAGATAACCGTCCCTACAAACACAGGACCGCCAAGTAACCAACCAATTGATAAAACGACAATTTCCATGATTGCTCTTATATATTGTACTTTCATACCTGTTTTCTCAGTTAATGCAATCATGAGGCTATCTCTAGGACCGGCCCCACATCTTGATGATATATATATTCCTATCCCGTATCCAGATACAATAATGCCTATTAATAGCATCAGTACTTTTCCAAGTACTGTACCAGGCGTCACCAAAAAAGGTATTGCCATGTACATATCAATAAATACTCCAACGGTTAACATATTTAAAAACGCACCCAATTGAGGTAATGCTTTTAACATAATAGATGAAATTCCTAATATCACAAACCCTACAAGGATAGACCATGTTCCGATTGTGAAGCCAATTTGTTTAAATAAACCAATGTGTAAAACATCCCAGGGTGATGCTCCTAAATCAGCTTTTATAATTAGAACTATTCCTAGGGCCATAATTAATAAACCTGTAAAATAAATCGTCCATTTCACAAGTAACTTGTTAATTCTATGGTGTCCTTTCACGCTCATCTTCTCCGATCTATACTCAACTCTAGCTCAAAAAAAGAACATTACTGATTAAAGTAGCAAGGTAAACATCTGCAATTATAGCATATATTTAAGAACTTATGTATTTCTAGGGCTCTACGATTTATGATAAAGTGATAATATTTAAATGAAAAGCAAAAAGAATACTAAACAGGAGGGCAAATACATGATTCAAAAACCATTAGCATACCGAATGCGACCTTCAAAAATCGAAGAAATTATTGGACAACAGCATTTGGTTGGCGAAGGAAAAATAATACATAGAATGGTTAAAGCAAAACATCTTTCCTCCATGATTTTATACGGACCTCCTGGTATTGGAAAAACATCAATTGCCACAGCGATTGCTGGTAGTACGAAATCTGCATTTAGGTCGCTTAATGCAGTTACAAATAATAAAAAAGATATGGAAGTTGTAGTTGCTGAAGCAAAAATGTCTGGGAAAGTAATCTTGTTATTAGATGAAGTGCACAGGCTAGATAAAGCAAAACAAGACTTTTTATTACCTCACCTTGAAAATGGATTAATAACACTTATAGGTGCAACTACAAGTAATCCATTTCACGCCATAAATCCGGCCATTCGGAGTCGATGCCAAATTTTTGAACTTAAACCTTTGACTCCTGAAGATATTGAAACTGCTCTATTACGTTCGTTGAACGATGAAGAACGTGGATTTGGAAACCTTCCTATTGATTTGACAACAGAAGCACTGTCACATATAGCTAATTCATGTGGAGGAGATGTTCGTTCAGCTCTAAGTGCTTTAGAGCTATGTGTATTGTCAACTGATGAGAACATAGATGGCAAGATTTATATTAATCTTGAAGTAGCGGAAGAGTGCATGCAAAATAAAAGCTTTGTTCACGACAAAGATGGAGATGCTCACTATGATGTTCTTTCTGCATTTCAAAAATCAATTCGTGGAAGTGATGTTAATGCTGCACTTCACTATCTCGCTCGCTTAATTGTTGCTGGTGACCTAGTTAGTATTAGTCGGCGGTTATTAATTATTGCTTATGAGGATATAGGTCTTGCAAACCCACAAGCAGGTCAAAGAGCCTTGGCTGCAATAGAGGTAGCAGAAAGGGTTGGGTTTCCTGAAGCACGAATTCCTTTAGCTAATATTGTCATAGAATTGTGCTTATCTCCAAAGTCTAACTCTGCCTATAAGGCTTTAGACGAAGCAATACAAGATATACAGACTGGGTTTACAGGTGAAATACCTGACCATTTAAAAGATGCACATTATAAAGGAGCTGCTAAGCTCGGTCGAGGAATTGACTATAAATATCCACATGATTATGAAAATGGTTGGGTTAAACAACAGTATCTACCAGATCGATTAAAACATAGAAATTATTTTAAACCAAAGCAAACTGGTAAATTTGAACAAGCCTTAGCTCAGCTTTATGAAAAACTGCAAAATAATAGATAAGCAAAAAATACTGTATGAAATTATCATGTTTTTCTAGTAGATTACTGTACTAGAGTTTGATGACTGTCTTTTATAAAACTAGCAAAATGTATAAATATTGCCTCCAATGGTCATGATAGAAAAAAACTAGATTAATTATTGGAGCTGATATAAATGAAGGTACGACAAGATGCATGGTCGCATGAAGACGATCTATTACTAGCAGAAACAGTTCTACGTTATATTCGTGAGGGCGGAACACAATTAGCTGCATTTGAAGAAGTCGGAGACAAGCTAAATAGGACTTCAGCTGCCTGTGGTTTTAGATGGAATGCTGAAGTTAGAGGTAAATATGATCAGGCCATTGCAATTGCTAAGAAACAACGTAAAGAAAGAAAGCGTGCTATGGAGAATAACAAAAAGCACACAAATAAACCTGAAGTTTCCCCTATCAATGATGATTTTATCTCACCATCATTTCAAGACAACTTTTCTGATGAGAAAGCTGAAGAAAGGGTTTGGTTTGAAGAATTAAATAATAAGCAATCTCAAAACTATATACAAGAGTATTCCACTGAATTATTGCCAGCACCGATGAAAGAAATTACTCTTGAAGACTGTATCTCGTTTCTATCAGATATGAAAAAACAAGACAGAAGCTCATACCAAATGACTGCTGAAAATGAGAGATTAAGACGAGAGAATAATGAGTTACTTCAAAAGAATAGAGAATTAGAAAAGCAGCTTAAGAAGCTAAATGAACAACAAGCTATGATTCAAGAAGATTATCAAGCACTTGTTCAAATAATGGATAGAGCACGTCGCATGGTTCTGTTTGAGGACCATGAAGACAGAAAAGCTCCGTCCTTTAGAATGGATAAGAACGGAAACCTAGAAGTAGCAAAGTAAATGAAAAGAAACCATAAAAAAATCGTGGCTTGTGGCCACGATTTTTTCTATTCATCTGAAACGCGGTAGATTTTAATATCCTTTAGCAAATCACTAATAACCCGGCTAGCCATAATTAGTCCGGCAACTGAAGGTACAAATGCATTAGAAGAAGGTGGAAGTTTCGCTTTTCTAATGGGTGCATTTGGATTAGCTACAATTTCTTGTCGTATTTCCTCTCTAATTACAATAGGGCTTTCATCAGAAAACACAACCGGAATACCTTTGCGAATTCCTTCTTTTCTAAGTCTTGTCCGAATTACCTTAGCAATTGGATCTGTATGTGTCTTTGAGATATCAGCAATTTGGAAACGGGTTGGATCCATTTTGTTAGCTGCACCCATACTTGATATGATTGGAATTTTACGCTTTAAGCATTCTTTCATCAAATGTATTTTATATGAGATGGTATCAGAAGCATCTACTACGTAATCAAGGCCATAGTTAAAGATTTCTTCATACGTTTCTTCAGTATAAAACATTTTTAGAGCAATTACTTCACAGTTTGGGTTAATATCAGCAATGCGCTCTTTCATTATGTCAACTTTTGGCCTTCCAACTGTTGATAATAGTGCAATAATTTGACGGTTAACGTTAGTAATATCAACGTCATCTTTGTCGATTAATATTAACCTTCCTACGCCTGAGCGAGCTAAGGCTTCTGCTGAGAAGGATCCTACTCCTCCGATACCTAATACTGCGACTGTGCTATTTTTAAGTGTTTCAATTCCTTGTTTACCTACGGCTAGTTCATTTCTAGAAAATTGATGTAACATATTCTCAACTCCATTATAGTGCATTTACTTATGTACAAAATAAGGTCTGTGGCAGTATTTTACCCGATTAGTACTATATCATACTTGTGGGTAAAAGCAAGTAAATCTATAGGTGTGATAAAGATTTTTCCACTAACTGTTGATTTCAGCGGAAGGCACTCGCTTTCCGCGGGCGGTCCGTGAGCCTCCTCGTCGCTTCGCTCCTGTGGGGTCTCACATTGACGCGCTTCTCCCGCAGGAGTCTCGTGCCTTCCGCTGAAATCAACAAGTATTCAAAAATTACCTGTAAACCATTCCACATTGTTCTACAACAAAAACCCTATGTAAGTTGGTTCTTACATAGGGTTAGTTTATAGGTATAATAATTAATTTGTAAGAGCCCCAATTGTGCCGTCGATGCCTTCGTTTTGAACCCGCACCCAGGCAGGTGGGTGCTCTGTTTCTCCTTTGTAAGTCCTCTATCCATGAGGCGTGTACGCGGTAAGAAAACTCCGAGCTCCCGTATAACTTATTGTTCGGTCAAAACAATAGGTTATACGACGAACACATCAGGACTCTTAACTCTATGTCAAAATAATAACATAGGAAAAAAGCGTTTTCAAGGTGAAGACATCTACAATTTACTGTCTTTTTTCAACATTTACCGACAAGTGCAGTTCCTTTAATTGGTTATTACTAACCACATCTGGTGCATGTGTTAATAAGTCGCTAGCACTTGCTGTCTTTGGAAATGCAATGGTATCCCTTAAGTTTGTTCGACCTGCTAATAGCATAACTAAACGGTCCAGACCTAGTGCAATACCACCGTGTGGAGGTGTTCCATATTCAAACGCTTCTAGTAAGAAGCCAAACTGTTCTTTAGCTTCTTCTTCAGAGAAGCCAAGCACTTTAAACATTTTTTCTTGAATTTTTCGCTCAAAAATCCTTAATGATCCTCCACCTAATTCATATCCATTAAGAACAAGGTCATAGGCTTGAGCATGAACCTTAGTAGGGTCTGAATCTAGATAGCCTAAATCTTCTCTAACCGGCATTGTGAACGGATGATGAGCTGCAAAGTATCTTCCTAATTCCTCATCGTACTCTAGTAATGGCCAGTCAGTAACCCAAAGGAAATTAAATTTACTCTCGTCAATTAATTTAAGTTCTTTTCCAAGTTTTAAACGAAGGGCACCTAGTGCATCAGCAACTACACTTTTCTTGTCAGCAACAAATAAAAGTAAATCGCCTGGTTGTGCAGATAGGGATATTCTAAATGCTTCTTGTTCTTCTTCATTAAAGAACTTCGCAATAGGTCCCTTTAATTCTGACTCCTCTACTTTAAGCCATGCAAGACCTTTCGCTCCATAAACAGAAACAAACTCAGTTAATGCATCAATATCTTTACGAGAGTAAGTGTCGGCATTTCCTTTCACATTAATTGCTTTTACTTGTCCTCCGCTTTCAACAGCTGAAGTAAATACTTTAAATCCACAGTCTTTAACAACCTCTGATAAATCCACTAATTCCATGTCAAATCGTGTATCAGGTTTATCAGAACCATAACGACTCATAGCTTCTTGATAAGACATTCGAGGGAAGCCTTTTTCAATCGAAATTCCTTTTACATCATTTAATACCTTGATCATCATCTCTTCCATCATTGCCATGATATCTTCTTGACTCATGAAGGAAGTTTCGATATCTATCTGTGTGAATTCAGGCTGACGGTCTGCACGTAAATCCTCATCTCGGAAACAACGTGCAATTTGATAATATTTATCAAAACCTGAAACCATTAACATTTGTTTAAATAATTGCGGAGATTGCGGCAAGGCATAAAACTCTCCTGGATGTACTCGGCTCGGCACTAAATAATCACGCGCACCTTCAGGAGTACTTTTCGTTAGAATTGGTGTTTCTACATCTAAAAAACCTTGTGAATCTAAGTAATTACGAATTGTTTTGGTTACATCATGACGCATTTTAAACGTTTCATACATAACTGGGCGACGCAAATCTAAATAACGGTACTTTAATCTAACATCCTCAGATACTTCTGATTGATTTGCAATAACGAAAGGAGGAGTTTTAGCAGCATTAATGATTGCTACTTTCTCAGCTTTTATTTCGACTTTTCCAGTCGGAAGGTTTTCATTTATCGTACCCTCTTCACGTGCAATTACTGTACCTTCAATATCAAGAACATATTCATTACGAACTGCTTCAGCAGTTGCTAGTGCTTCTTTTGAATCTTCAGGATTAAAAACAACTTGAACAATTCCTGTTCGGTCTCTTAAATCTATAAAGATAAGACCACCAAGGTCTCGGCGCTTTTGAACCCATCCCTTTAGCTGAATCTTTTCTCCTATGTTATGTTCAGTTACTTCACCACAATAATATGTTCTACCATACATTTATAATTCACCTCGTGATCTTTTTTCTAATAAAGTTGGGATAAGTGATTCAATTGAGATTTCTAGTTGTTCACCTGTCTCCATTTCCTTTAGGTTGACAACGTTTCTAGCCAATTCATCATCACCTAGAACTACAACATACTTCGCTTGAAGTCTATCTGCAGCTTTAAATTGGGCTTTCATTTTTTTATCTTGATAATCTTTATCTACACTGAATCCTGCATTTCTTAATTCGCTAACAATCGATACCGAAACTTCAGTCGCTTTTTCTCCTAAAGTTACAACATAACAATCAATAGATGATTGAATTGGTAATTCAATGTTTTCTGCGTTCAATGCTGAAAGTAAACGTTCAATACTTAAAGCAAAGCCAATTCCAGGAGTATTTGGGCCTCCTATTTCTTCAACAAGACCATTGTATCTTCCACCACCACATAGAGTGGTAATTGCGCCAAAACCTTCTGCATTACTCATAATCTCGAAGGCTGTGTGATTATAGTAATCCAAACCTCGAACTAATCCAGGATCAACTTCAAAGTCTATATTAACTGCTTTTAAGTATTGTTGGACTTTTTCGAAGTATGTACGTGATTCATCATTTAAATAATCAAGGATAGATGGTGCTGTCCCCATTAACTCATGATTACGGTCTTTCTTACAATCCAGAATTCTCATTGGATTTTTTTCTAAGCGAGATTTACAGTCTGAACAAAATTCATCAATTCTCGGTGAGAAGTGATTAGTTAATGCCTCTTTGTGTGCTGTTCTACTGTCAGAATCACCTAAACTATTAATCACAAGTGTTACTTGCTTTAAGCCAAGTGTTCGATATAAGTCCATTACTAATGAAATAACCTCTACATCTACTGCAGGATCTGCACTCCCTAATGCTTCAACACCAAATTGTACAAACTGTCTAAATCGACCGGCTTGTGGACGTTCGTATCGAAACATTGGACCACTGTAATAAAGCTTAGTCGGTTGAGTTGGGTTCCCAAACATTTTATTTTCAACAAAAGACCTTACAACAGCTGCAGTTCCCTCAGGTCTTAGGGTAATACTTCTTCCACCACGATCTTCAAAGGTGTACATCTCTTTTTGTACGATATCCGTCGTTTCCCCAACACTACGTAAAAATAAATCAGTATGCTCAAAGATTGGTGTTCTAATTTCTTTATAATTATAGCGACGACAGATTTCTCTTGCTGTCTCCTCGATATACTGCCATTTTTCGATTTCACCAGGTAATATATCCTGTGTTCCTCTTGGGATTTGTATTGACATGCTCTTTTTCTCCTCCTAATACATTCTAAAAATAAAAAAATCTCGCCCCTACAAATAAATATTTGTAGGGACGAGATGATATTTTCCCGTGGTGCCACCCTAGTTAAAGACATCAAAGTGTCTTCACTCATCCAGTTAACGCCTGACTACGTTCAACTCCTACTAAGAAAAAATCTTTTCAGAGAGAAACCTAAAGAGTGTTCATTCATTAAGGCATCATGAGAAATGCTTTCAGCCAAGGCATTCCCTCTCTAGCATGTGTGATCTTAATTACTATTCTCCATCAATGGTTCTTATTTAACTCGTAATTTTATATTATCATACGTATCAAGCCGCAACTTGTCAAGGCTCTTTTATTAAAAATGCTATTTTAAGAACGATGCAGTTGTTTTTTTAGTTTTCTAACATCTCCAAGAGACAATCCAAACTCTGAAGCTAACTCGACTGCATTAGCATTTTGTTCTTTTTGGATAAAATCATGAAAATCTACACCGAACAATTCATTTGTCCCTTGATGCGATAATTGGCCTTTCTCACTAAATCTCACGAAAAAGATCATCCTTTCTCTATATCTTTAAAAATCTCTATAACCTATCATGCCCTTTTTCGATAATTTATTTTCAAATATTACAGGATTTTTACTTTTTTTATCGAATCAAATAAATACGCATCTTTGTTTAAGGAGGAGTATGATTCTTGTACAGAAACTATATTGTAAAATTACTTATTGTCATTCTATTAGTGTTAACAACACTACTCCCATATGAATCAAACGTGTCTGCAGCTGAAGAATCAGCAACCATTAACGTTGATATTTTAAATATCAGAAAAGGACCAGGGTTATCTTTTGATGTAGTTAAAAAGGCAACTCGTGGAGAAAAGTATCCTATCCTCGAAAGAAAGAATGACTGGTTAATGGTACAACTTCCTGGAGGCAATACTGGGTGGCTTGCTGCTTGGCTTATAAAGGAAGATATAAGCAGCGAAGAAAAAGTGACCGATTCGCCTACTAAGGTAGCATCTACAGTAGATTGGCTTCGAGTTCGTTCCGGCCCTGGGACCAGTTTTCAAATAATAGGCCATTTAAACAAAGGTCAAGAGGTTGAGTTCATAGCTAAAAATGAAAACTGGGTAACGATTCTTCTTAATAAAAAGGAAGGTTGGGTATCTGCTGAATACCTTTCTAATGTTGTTGGAAATTCTGAAAAGAAGAACAACCAAACACCAGCCCAAAATGCCACGAAAACAACCGGTAAGGTAACTGCTACAATTCTTAATGTTCGAGACCAAGCATCACTTCAAGGCAAGATCGTTAGTAAATTAAAAAAAGATGACGAAGTTAAAATTGTGGGAGAAAGAGAAAACTGGCTAGAAATTTCAATCAATCAAGTAAGTGCTTGGGTTTCAAGTGAATTTATAGAAGTAACAGAATCTATCGTTCAGCCACAGCCAGAAGCACCTAAAAATGAAAAAACAGATGAGCAGCCGGGTTCTAATGATGAAAACATAGCAAACCCTAATCCAAAAGAAAAAGTTTCTGCAGTCGTTACTGCATCTATTCTTAATGTTCGAGATCAAGGTTCATTAAGTGGTAAAGTGATTGATAAAGTTGCAAAAGGGGACATTGTTCAAATTCTGCAAGAAAACAGTCAGTGGTGTGAGGTAGAGCTTTCTAATAATAAAACGGGGTGGGTAGCGAGCTGGTACCTTGAAAAAAGTAAGCAATCACAACAACCCTCCACTTCAACTCCAGTGGAGAACAGTGATACTAGCTCAAAAGTAAAAATATTACATAGTGGAAGTAATATCCGCTCTGGTCCTAGTACTGGTACTGATGTAGTTATGAGAGCTAACGAAGGAGACACTTTTATCATTTTAGCAGTAGAGGGTGACTGGTTTAAAATAGAGTTACCTAATAAAAAAGAAGGCTATATTGCTGGGTGGATCGTTGAAACTTCAGGAGGCAATATTCCTAATATCGAGAAACCAGGTATGAATCAATATTTTAAAAATAAGACAATTGTAATTGATCCTGGACATGGTGGAAGGGATAGCGGAGCCGTTGGTGTTAAAGGAACACTAGAAAAAGACATGACATTGAGAACTTCAAAACTTTTATATGATAAATTAAAAGCATCTGAAGCAAACGTTGTTCTGACTAGGTCAAGTGATGTGTATGTTAGCTTACGTTCAAGAGTTAGCCTGTCTCATTACCGTAATGCAGATGCATTCATTAGTGTCCATTATGATAGTGTAACTGATCGAAGTGTTAGAGGAATTACATCCTATTTTTATAAGACGGCATTAGATGCACCATTAGCAGCTGCAATTCAAAATGAAATGATTAAACACACAAAACTGAGAGACAGAGGACACCGTTTTGGTAATTACCATGTTCTTAGAGATAACAAGCAGCCTTCAGTACTATTAGAGTTAGGGTACTTAAGTAACAGTACAGAAGAGCTAACAATTATATCAGGTAATTTCCAGGAAAACATTTCAAATGGAATCTATTATGGGCTTGCTCAATACTTTAAAAATAAATAAAGAGAATAAAAACAAGGCAAGTCTTAGGACTCGCCTTGTTTTTATTCTTTACTTTCTAAAATGAGTGTTACTGGACCCACGTTTGTGAATTGAACATCCATCATAGCTCCAAACTGCCCAGTACTAACCTCTATTCCCTTGTTACGTAAATCCTGGTTAAATAATTCATACAGTTCTTCAGCATAGTCTGGTTTTGCAGCTTCCATAAAATTGGGACGTCTTCCTTTTCGACAATCTCCATATAACGTAAACTGCGAAACAGATAGAATTTGACCTTTTACATCAAGCAAAGATAGATTCATCTTTCCTGCATCGTCTTCAAAGATACGTAAATTGGCAATTTTTTCTGAAAGGTATTTTACATCCTCAATTGTATCAGAGTGTGTCACCCCGACTAATAGCATTAAACCATGGTCTATGCTACCAACAACTGTATCATCCACAATTACACGAGCATGTTTGGCTCGCTGCACAACTACCTTCATTCTACCGCATTTCCTTTCTAACTCATCATCCTTCTTACTGCGTAAATATCTCTAATTTGTTTAATACGTTCAACAACCTTTTGAAGGTGGTTAACATTTTGAATTGAAATGGTCATATTAATTGTTGCCATTTTATTGCGATCTGATTTTCCAGCAACCGCATTAATATTTGTTTTGGTTTCATTTACAGCTTGTAGGACCTCGTTTAATAATCCTCTACGATCAAAACCTGAAATTTCAATTTCAACATTGTATTCTCTTCGCTCATTAATCTTACTTTCCCACTCAACCGGTATAAGTCTAGCCTGAGCATCGCTGCTGTGAACATTTGGACAGTCATTTCGATGAACAGAAACACCACGACCTTTTGTAATAAATCCTACAATATCATCACCAGGAACGGGATTACAGCATTTAGATAAGCGGATTAATAAATTATCAATTCCTTGAACTTGTACACCAGATTCTCTTCTCTTAGAAGCAGGAAATTGCCTCATCTCTGATACAACATCCGCTACATTCTTTTCCTGTTCTTGGTCACGTTTTTTGCGCCATTTTTCAGTAAGTCTTGTAGCTATCTGAGCAGCCGTAATTCCGTTATAACCTACAGCAGCAAACATATCTTCTTCATTAGAGAAATTAAACTTTTCAGCAACCCTTTTTAAGTTTTCAGAGGTTAGGACCTCTTTAACATCGAATTCAAGGTTTTTTACCTCTTTCTCAACTAGTTCCTTCCCTTTTTCAAGGTTTTCATCACGACGTTGCTTCTTAAAGAATTGACGAATTTTATTTTTTGCTTGTGATGTTTGAGCAAGTTTTAGCCAGTCTTGACTTGGACCATAAGAGTGCTTAGAGGTCAATATTTCGATTATATCACCGGTTTTAAGCTTATAATCCAGTGTTACCATCTTTCCATTTACTTTCGCACCAATTGTCTTATTTCCAATTTCCGAGTGAATACGATAAGCAAAGTCTATAGGTACAGAACCTGATGGTAGCTCGATCACATCACCCTTTGGTGTAAAGATAAACACCATATCCGAGAAAAGATCAATTTTTAATGATTCCATAAACTCTTCGGCATTACTAGCATCATTTTGCCACTCTAGAATCTCTCTAAACCAAGTTAATTTCTCTTCATAAGAAGCAGTTGGTAGTACATTCTTGCCCTCTTTGTAAGCCCAATGCGCAGCAATACCAAACTCCGCGATTTGATGCATTTCAAATGTTCGTATTTGAACCTCTAGTGGATCACCAGTAGGACCTATAACCGTAGTATGAAGGGATTGATACATGTTAGGCTTTGGCATCGCGATATAATCCTTAAAACGGCCAGGCATCGGCTTCCAACAGGTATGAATTATTCCTAAAACAGCATAACAATCCTTAATACTGTTTACGACAATCCTAACGGCTAAAAGATCATATATTTCATTAAACTGTTTATTTTGAAGTACCATCTTACGATAAATACTATAAATGTGTTTTGGTCTTCCAGAAATGTCTGCTTTAATGGATACCTCAGTGACTCTACCTTTTACTTCATTTATAACATCCTCTAAATACTGTTCTCGCTCAGCCCGCTTTTTCTTCATCAGATTTACAATTCGGTAATATTGCTGCGGATTTAAATAGCGTAAAGCTGTATCTTCAAGCTCCCATTTAATTTTAGAGATCCCGAGACGATGTGCTAAAGGAGCAAAGATTTCTAATGTTTCATTCGAGATTCTTCGCTGCTTTTCCTGAGGTAGATGTTTCAGGGTACGCATATTGTGCAGGCGATCTGCAAGTTTAATTAAGATGACACGAATGTCCTGTGCCATGGCAACAAACATCTTCCTATGATTTTCTGCCTGTTGCTCTTCTTGAGATTTATATCTAATCTTCCCTAGTTTCGTTACACCATCAACAAGCATCGCAACTTCTTTAGTAAAAGCTTCCTCAATATGTTGGAAAGTAAGTTCTGTATCTTCTACAACATCATGAAGAAAACCAGCAGCAATGGTTGAAGGATCCATATCTAGATCGACCAGAATACCAGCTACTTGTATAGGATGAATAATATAAGGCTCACCGGATTTACGATATTGTTCACGGTGAGCTTCTTTTGCAAAATTATATGCTTCTTGAATAAATTCGATATCTTTACCAGACAAGTAACGCTTCGCTTTTTCTATAACTTGCTCAGCTGTTAATACCTGTTCATTAGCCATGAAATCACCTTTTTATAATTTAACTTTCATTAAACAATATTTTCATTATACTTTTCTAAAAAAATAATGATTATCCCTATTATCTTGAAATTTCGGAAGGATGTAAAGGAAAATTACCTTTTTAAAAAAGAGCACTCTACAAAGAGCGCTCGTTGTTCATTAGTATTTCATTAAAGTAAGTACATCATAGCCATCTAGCTTATCACGGCCATCAAGGTATGTTAATTCGATGATAAACGCGATTCCTGCTACAATGCCTCCTAGTCCTTCAACTAGTTTGATTGTTGCTTCGATTGTTCCACCAGTAGCCAACAGATCATCTGTAATTAGTACACGTTGACCTGGTCTAATTGCATCTTTATGAATTGTTAATACGTCCTTGCCATACTCTAAGCCATATTCTTGTCGCATTACTTCGCGTGGAAGTTTCCCTTCCTTACGAACTGGTGCAAATCCTACCCCGTGTGAATAAGCAACTGGACATCCAATGATAAATCCACGAGCTTCTGGACCAACTACTAAGTCAATCTCTTTTTGACGAGCATATTGAACGATTTGATCAGTTGCATATTTGTATGCTTCTCCATCATTCATTAATGGTGTGATATCTTTAAATAAAATACCTTGTTTTGGATAGTCTGGAACAATTGTAACAAATTTCTTTAAATCCATTAGTTTACTGCCTCCTCGTACGTTAACGAACCTCTATCAAATTGATCAAACAATTGCTTTAATTGTTGATAAGAAGAATACAAATACTCATTTTCAAGCTCGATTTGTTCCTGCTTTAAACGATATGTTTCTGATTCAATCAAATCCCGTTTTGTAGCAACAGTTGATAAGGAAATTAATCCATTGTCTATTTTAACAAATTCTAGTTCAAAAAACACCTGTGACATAAAATCAATTGTTTCTATTGTCCAACCTCGATGTTTGGCTAGCTCCATTCCATACCTTTTTATATCAAAGCTACCTCGTTTTGATATAAACGCATAAAACCACTTAAAGTGCTCTCTTGTTGGAATTGTACTAAAGAAATGGTTTTGTTGGTTATAAAATAATGTATAAATCCGTCTAGGAAAAGAGGATTTAAATAATGTATTTAAACTTTCCTTGTTAGATGGTAGGTCAACAAGGACAACATGACTTTTACTTAGGTCAAATTCAAACTCTTCTAATGATGAAATAAATAATAGCTCATCCTTATACTTACCTATTTGTATGTTATTTAATGTATCTTGATTAAAAACCACCAATTTTCTATTATCTGAAGGAACCCCTTCGATCACTTTATGGATATCTTTTGCGCCACGGAAGTCAAAAAGTTGCCAGTGATTAACAGCAACATCTTGTATCATTACCTGTGGCTTACGGAAGTTATTCCATTCATTTATCGATAATTCACCGAGGATAGACACTTTAGAAACAGGTGATATTTGGTCATACACTTCCCCAAAGCCAAACCCGACCCCATCTAAGGTTACTCCGTTATCCTCAACTACAACTTTTAGATGATTCTGATTGGACCCTATCTTCTTAATACTGTTTATGTTTGCATCCTTAATTAATACACGAGGTTTCGGATTAGCCATCCCAAAAGGAGCTAATCTATTAAGTTCTGCAATTGTATCAATAGTTACCTCATGAAGAGAACAAACCACATCTACATTTGTTATAGGTATATAGTCTTCAGCAGTTAAACATTCTAGTGCAAGCTCGTTTAAACGACTTCGAAGACTAGCAACATCATCAAGGTTCAATGTCATACCCGCTGCCATTGGATGACCTCCAAAGTGAGGTAATATATCACGACAGGTAGAAAGATTAGCAAATAAATCAAAACCAGCAATACTCCTAGCTGACCCCTTAGCGATTCCTTTGTCAGGATCAATACTTAAAACGATAGTAGGACGGTAAAACCGATCTACTAACCTAGAGGCTACAATTCCTACAACACCAGCGTTCCATCCTTCTTTTGCGATCACTAATACAGAATTTTTATCAGGAGGGAAGAATTCTTCTACCTCTTTTATAGCTTCTTCGGTCATTTCATTGACTAATTGCTGACGCTCTTTATTCAACAAATCGATTTGTTCTGCGAGCATATCTGCTTCTTCTCTATCATTAGTCATAAGCAAATGTACAGCAGGATCTGCAGCTTCTAGCCTTCCTACAGCATTAATTCTTGGGGCAAGTGCAAAACCAATTGTTTCTTCAGTAATATCCTTTGACTCAATCCCACATACCTTTAATAGAGCTTTTATCCCAATTCGATTGGTTGACTGAAGCATTTCAATCCCTTTACTTGCTAGTAATCTATTTTCATCATGCAAAGGTACCAAATCTGCAATCGTACCTATTGCAGCAACTTCCAACAAAGAAGTAGGTACTTGTCCTAAAAGTGCATGTGCCAGCTTAAAAGCAACTCCTACACCTGCTAACTCCTTAAATGGGTAAGAACAGCTCTCTTTTTTAGGATGAATGATTGAGAAGGCATTTGGGAGGACAGGTCCTGGTTCATGGTGATCTGTAATGATTAAATCAATGCCTAGTTCTTTTGCAACATCTGCCTCATGTATTGCAGAGATCCCCGTATCTACAGTAATAATTAAAGTAAAACCTTCGTCCTTGGCCCATCTGAACGCTTTTTCATTCGGACCATAGCCTTCCGTAAAACGATTGGGTATATAGAAGTCTACATTTGCACCTTTTTCTAATAAAGCGGTCATTAATACTGTTGTACTACTTACACCATCAGCATCATAATCTCCGTACACTAATATTCTCTCATTATTTGAAATAGCTTGGCTTATTCGATCGACTGTTTTTTCCATATCCTCAAGTAAAAAAGGATCATGAAAATCTTGCGTTTCTGTAAATAAGAATGCTTTCGCAGTCTCTACTGTATCAAAACCTCTACTAACCAATAAAGAAGCAACTAGAGGTGCTATATTTAACTCTTTTGAAAGTAAATCTATCTTTTCATTATCATTCGTTAAAATATCCCAACGTGTTTTAGCCTGTAGCATGCTTTCACCCCTTAACCACACCATTATACAGGAGTGACTAAGGGGTTTCAATGAAGTTAACCTTGTTTATAAGGCTGGAAATATTTTATTTTAGTTCATTACTTTCCTTATGCTCAGCTTTTTCTTCTAATGGTTCTTCTGAAGGTGTAATTTCTTTAAGTTGTTCATTTTTGTTTTCAATTTCCACCTTAAGAGCTGCATTTTCTTTTTCAAGTCCTTTTACTTTCCTTTGTAATACAAAAAGTCGGAATATCCCGGCAGATGCCACAATTATTCCCCCCATTGATACTGAACCTAAAATGATAAGGATAAGTGGCCAGTCCGCAGTTCCAAAAAGATAGTCAAACTCAACCGGCTCAACATTTATTACTGCAAATAAAGCGACTATAATAGCAAATAAGAAAGCTAAGATTAAACTCCATTGCCCTTTCATTGTTAATTCCCCCTTATATTCGAATTAATCCTCATCATCTTCAGAGTAAGGATTAATATGTACAAACACATCCTTTACATGTGCTACTTCTATAAGCTTTTGCTTAACCTTTTTCCCAACTCTATGACCTTCTTCAACTGTCATATGAGGATCGACTGAAATTCTTAAATCTACAATTACGTAATGTCCATGCTCACGGGCATGTAAAGAGCCAATCTTTTTCACTTCAGGTACTGTTAAAATTGCGTTTCTCATTTCAACTGTATCTTCATCGTGCAAAACATGATCCAAGGTAGTGTGGATTGATTCTTTTCCTAATTTCCATGCTGTTTTTAAAATTAAAATGGCAACAAATATACCGGCCACAGGGTCTCCATACTCCAACCACGGAACGCCTATCTTCTCACCAAGAATTGCTGCTCCAACACCTATTAGTGCAGCTACAGATGAATAAACATCTGAACGATGTTCGTATGCATTAACAATAATCGCATCACTATTTATACGTTTACCCAACTTGTATTTATACCTAAACATTATTTCTTTGACAATTATAGATATTATAATTGCATAAATGGCTAGTGTCTTTGGTGCCTCAATTGGATGAAAAAAGGCTTCAAAAGAAGATTTTCCAATCTCAATCCCAACAAGAAATAAAAGGACAGATACAATAATTGCTGCAATTGATTCAGCTTTCCCGTGACCATATGGATGATCCTCGTCTGGAGGCTGCTTGGCTGCTCGCAACCCAATATAAACAGCAAATGACCCAGCGACATCAGATGCGGAATGAACAGCATCAGCCACTAGCGCTCTACTACCTGAAATAACACCGATTACATACTTAAAAATAGCTAATATTACATTTCCGACTACTCCTACCATTGCCGCAAATTCGGCTTCCTTAAATCGATCTTTGTTCCCCAAGTTGTTCACCCTTCCTTGTAAAACAGTCGTTTCTTATTGTAACCAATAACGTAGTCTATCACCACAAATAAACCACAATAAATAAAAAACCGTGGATTTCTCCACGGCTTTTTTAGTCTAAATTATACTTCTGGCTCTGGTTCTTTGTCTTCAATTTTAGCATAACGTCTTTTCTCAAGTTGTTTATGTTTCCACACTAACCATAACTGTGATGCAAGGAAAAGTGAAGAATACGTACCAGCAATTAATCCAACTAATAAAGCAAACGAGAAGTTGGTGATGGATTCTGCACCTAAGAATAGTAAAGCTAAGACGACAAATACTACTGTTATTACAGTACTTACTGATCTACCAAGTGTTTGGCGTAATGCCTTATTCACAATATCAGATAAATCTTCAAATGTTTTAACTCTCTTCGATTTTTTCATTAATTCTCGAATTCGATCGAAGGTTACTATTGTATCATTAATGGAATAACCGACAATTGTTAGTATTGCAGCTATAAATGTAATATCCACTTCTAAACGTGTTAAGCTAAACAACATAATGATAAAGAAGGCATCATGTAGTAACGCTATAATCGCTGCAACCGCCATTATCATTTCAAAGCGAATTGTTACGTAGATGATAATTCCAAGGGATGCTATCATCACTGCAAAAAAAGCATTTCTTGCAAGTTCTTTACCTACAGTTGGAGAAACCGTGCTTACACTTGGTTCTGCGCCATAAAGGTTTTGAAAGTGTGTTTTAACCTCTGCAATTTCATCTTTAGAAAGTACACCAATGAATCGAGCAACCCCAATTTCTTTATTATCTCCTGATAAGATAACATCTTTTGGCTCATAACCTAGCTCATTAAATTCTTCAGTTACCTCTTGGGCAGTTAGTGATTTCTCAGCTAGGATCTCTACGCGTGTACCACTAGCAAAATCAATGCCTAGATTCAACTTTAACGTTAATAATAAACCAATACCTAAAACAAACATAACTATTGAAGCAATGAAGAATTTCTTACGATGCTTCACGAAATCAAAACGATCAAATCTCGTTACTACTTCTGTTTCATCTGTTACTGTTGCTATATCAGCAATCTCACTTTGTTTAACTCCAAAGAGCCCTGGCTTATTATTGAATATTCGACTATTAACCCATAGACCTAAGAGTAAACGTGAGCCATAAACAGCTGTTAGGAAGCTGACCAATATACTGACAATTAACATAGTCGCAAAACCCTTAACAGAACTTGTACCAAAACTAAACAATACAACTGCCGCTAACAGAGTCGTAATGTTTGCATCAAAGATTGTTGACAACGAATTTCGATTACCAGATTTAAAGGCAGACATGACAGATTTCCCTAATCTTAATTCTTCCCTAATTCGTTCATAAGTAATGATATTCGCATCAACAGCCATACCAACACCAAGTAGTAATGCAGCAATACCTGGTAATGTTAAAACAGCATTCATCCAATCAAAAATTTGTAGTATCAAGAAAATATAAATACTTAGCGTGATAACCGCAATAATTCCCGGAAAGCGGTAATAGAAAATCATAAATAAAAAGATAATTGCAATACCGATCATTCCAGCAAAGACTGTTTTTTGCAATGCTGTTTCACCGAATTTTGCGCCAACTGATGTTGAGTAAATTTCTTCAAGGTCAACAGGTAAAGATCCTGCATTTAATAAATCTGCAAGTTGCTTTGCACTTTCAACAGTGAAATTTCCTTCAATTTGAACATCAGATGTATTTAATATTTGCGAAACCCTCGGTGCTGAAATGAATTTTGGTTCAGCTTTTAGTGCTTCAGCAGCATAAGAGTCCACACCTTCTTCAAAATCTAACCAAATGACTAGAAGATTGTTAGGGACACCCATAGCCAAAATATCCTCAGTTACCTCTTTAAACAAATTAGCATTTTTTAACTTCAAGCTAACTATTGGTTGGTTTTGCTCAGCAAAGCTTTGCTTTGCTCCATTTTCAACAAGGTCAGTTCCATCCAACATGATGTTATCATTTACATCACGGAAGGTTAGCTTTGCTTGCGTAGATAAGATTTCACGAACTGTGTTTTGATCATCCACTCCAGCTAACTGGACACGGATACGATCTTCACCTTCAATCTGGATATTAGGTTCACTTACCCCAAGAACGTTTACACGTCGATCCAGAGCTTCAATTGTACTTACTAGTACATCTCGGTCAATGACATCTCCTTCTTTGGCAGGTTTAACTTCATATAGAATTTCAAATCCGCCTTGAAGATCAAGTCCAAGTTTTATATTATTTACAATTCCATTTACCGTTGTACCCATTAAACTTCCGAAAAGAAGTACAAGCAGAAAAAAAGCTATTATCCGACCTCTTTTTACCATTTGAAACGTAATCCTCCTTCTGTCTACAAAAAGCTAGCTAAAATATCAATAATCCCATTATGAAACAACACCTAAAACCTGTCAATGTTCGAGGTGAAAGGAGGATAATCAGTGGAATGCATAAAGATTACTTGCCAAACAAAGCTTTATACGATTCTTTACCTTCCTCAGAAAATAAATTATCCGAAGATTTAAAGGCTTCAATTGTAGCATATGAAATATAATCACTGACATTTAGTGATAAAATATCATTTACAATTTCATGCAGTTTTCTTTCTTCATTCACTCGTTTCCATCTCTTTTTTGTTAAAAACTCCCATAATTCTGCTTCAGTTACTTTGTCATACCCAAACAATTCAAATTCTTCTAGTTTACTAATTAATGCTGGCTCAACCTGTGTTCTGTATACGTCGAAAGGATGTTCTTTAGTACTCATCTTAGCGCCCCCTAAAAAATTGAAATAGATAGTAGTCCTAAACTAACAATAATTGCAGCGCATATCACCCCAAGTGAAATAGCTAAAAAAGCATAACGAAAGCGAATTCCAAATATTGCAGCTGCTACACAAGCACTATAAGCTCCAGTTGTTGGTAGAGGAAGTGCTGTAAATAATAGCAGTCCTAATGCTCCATATTTTTCAACGTTATTCCCTTTTTTTAAAGTTCGGTGATAAAGCCAATTGTACATGTTCTGATACATTTTAAACTTCATTAACCACTTACTCAGAGGATGAAAAAGTAAGAGAATTGGAATTAATGGAAGTAAATTCCCACCAACACTTAATAAGATTGATTTTACAAGACTAAAATCATAATGAATATAGGCAAGTGGTAAGCCACCTCTTAGTTCTAATATTGGAAGAGCCGAGATAACTAAAATAATTAATTCTGGAGGCAAAAATTCAAGGTTTTGCACAAGGAAATCTTTTATTCTTTCTTTCATCTAATCGATCCTTTCTCTACGAATAATGTCATCTATTTAACATTATGAGAAAGGTAATAGAATAATACTTGTCATGCTTGGCCCCCTACCTCGCATATAGTAATTGTAAATGAAATATCCTTGTTTGAGAAGGTAGGGAAACACATGTCGAAACAAACATTTTTACACGGAACATTAATACTCATAGTCGCTGGCCTTATAACGAAGGTTTTAGGATTTATAAATCGAATAGTTGTAGCTAACTTGATTGGTGCAGAAGGTGTTGGCCTTTATATGATGGCTGTGCCTACTTTCGTACTTACGATAACACTTGTACAAATGGGGCTACCTGTTGCGATTTCCAAGCTTATTGCTGAAGCTGAAGCAATTGGTGATCGGAGAAAGATAAAAAAAATACTGGTTGTTTCTCTAACCGTTACCGGCTCACTAAGTTTAATCTTCACACCGACAATGATATTCCTGGCTCCAATTCTATCTGAAACATTATTTACTGATGCTAGAACATATTGGCCTCTTTTAGCTATCTCACCAATAGTTCCAATTATTGCGGTTTCTTCGGTCTTAAGAGGATACTTTCAAGGTCGTCAGAACATGAGACCCGCTGCTATTTCCCAAGTTATTGAACAGGTTGTCCGTATTACTCTAGTTGCCTTATTTACAAAAGCATTCCTACCCTATGGGATTGAGTATGCTGCTGCAGGGGCAATGATTTCAGCTGTAATTGGAGAGCTAATATCTCTACTTTATATGTCTTGGATGTTTAAAACGAAGAAACGAGTTAAAGTTCGAACTGACTTTTTCAAAGCTGTAAAGGCAGGGAAGCAAACTTTTAATGAATTAATGTCAATAGCTCTACCTACAACTGGCAGCAGATTAATAGGTTCAATTGCTTGGTTTTTTGAACCAATTGTAGTTGCTCAAAGTTTAGCTATTGCAGGTGTTGCTACACACCTTGCTACTAGCCAATATGGTCAGCTAACTGGATTTGCTTTACCTTTATTGCTGTTGCCATCATTTATAACGTATGCCCTCGCAACATCCTTAGTTCCAGCAATTAGCGAGGCAGCGGCTAAAAAACAAACTCTGTTAATAGAACACCGTTTACAACAAGCACTTAGGTTATCTTTAGTCACCGGTGGGTTAGCAGTAGTAGTGTTATATGTTTTTGCATCACCGCTTATGGAACTAATTTATGGAAGTGGAGAGTCCGCAATTTTTGTAAAAGTAATGGCTCCCTTCTTTATCTTTTACTACTTTCAAGGACCTTTACAGGCTACATTACAGGCTTTAGATTTAGCGAAAGCTGCCATGATTAATAGTATAATAGGAGCAGCAGTTAAGACGATCGCTATATTCGCATTAGCAACACGTCCAGAGCTTGGAATTATGGGTGCTGCACTAGCGATAGTTGCGGGTATGGTTTTGGTTACTTTATTGCATTTTAGTACAATTGTAAAAATCATTTCTTATAGTTTTTATGTAAGGGATTATCTTAAGAGCTTTTTAACCATGGTCGGGTCAGGTATTTGTGGACACTATTTATTTACAACTGTATTTATATCCCTCCCTCTAATTAGTAAAACATTAGTTTCTATTATCATTACCTCACTAATCTATTGCGTTCTTCTATTTGCATTTAGACTGGTTGATAGAAATGAAGTTCAGAGAATCCCATTTGTTGGTCCACCACTAGCAGCATTTCTACCAATTAAAAAGTAACCAACCTATATATGGATGGTTACTTTTATTTTTTTTCATCCTTGATATCAATAACGAACGTTTCTTTTTTCTGGTTATAGGAACAATAAGATATCTTCTTTATATCCTTATATCCTAGGTTACGTAGTTGCTGTCGTATCCATAAATTTGTTTTATTCATTTTTTCTAGTTGTTTTTCTTGAACAACACCATCGATGATGATTGGCCACTCAAATTCACTCTCTGTAGCGGGGTTACTGTTTTGTTGTTGTTCGTACTCCTTTTGAAAAACAGAAAGCTTGCCAGATGGCTCAAGTATTGCAAACTCTACATCAGAAACACTTCGAACATTTTTCTCTCTTAGTTGTAAAAGTAAATCATCAAAATTATACCGTTGTTTTCTCATTTCATGTTCATCAATTTTTCCTTTATCTATTATTACCGTAGGTTTACCATCTATAAGTTCGCGAATTTTTTGGCTTTTAATTGAAAAGTAGGCTAAAGCAATTTGAATTATCATCAGTAATAACATTGGAAAAACTGTATGCAGTAATGGATCAGAAGTATTTTCGATAGATACAACAGCCATCTCAGCAATCATAATGGAAACAACTAGATCTACTATACTTAACTCACCAATTTCTCTTTTGCCCATTAGACGAAAAATAAATAAGATCACAAAGTAAATAAAAATCGTTCGAGCGGTAATGATTACATATTCCTCCACCAATAATAGCCCCCTTCAAACCTCTTGTAAAAGCGGAGTAAATCCTTACCTTTTTTTACAGACCAATATGTTTAGCTTTCTACAATTGTTCGAAAAACATTAGGATATTGTTCTACCATTTTTAGGAACAAAAAATAAAAACATGATTCTAAAATTAATTGGACATGAATATGCTCGTACTAAGGCTAGATGTAAGAAGAAAATGTAGCACTTTTAGTCTTCATGATATTTCCCAATACCTTTTTACATCTACATCACTTAGAAAGGGGATGTCACAATGAAAAACATGGGTATAGCAATGATTTATGGTGTTGTAGCAATCTTAGTAGTTGTATTAGGCTCTAGTTTATTATTTTCTCTATTGCTTAAATTTACGACACTACAGGAATCTTCATTGTCCTGGGTTATCTTAATTCTTTCATTCCTAGCGTTATTTATCGGCGGCTTTGTTTCGGGAGGGAAAGGAAAAGAAAAAGGATGGTTAATGGGAGGCGCAACAGGCTTGTTATACATCCTAATTGTGTTTTTGTTTAACTTTTTAGGTTTTGATAGTACTTTCTCAACAGAGCAGTTCTTTTATCATACTGGGTTCTTAGCTACGGCAATGATTGGCGGAATAATTGGGGTTAATGTAACAACTCCCACTAGAAACGTATAAAAGTACTACAGAAAAAAGAGCTTTCACTTGAAAGCTCTTTCCTTTTAACTAATTTCTTGTTTCGCGTACTGCTTGACGATCAAAAGTAAGTCTAGCGCCGTCTCCAGCTTTAAGTACGATTGTATCCTCATCAATTGCATCAACAATACCGTGAAAACCACCAACAGTTATAACTTTATCACCTTTTTTGATAGACGATTGCATTTCACGAACTGCTTTTTGACGCTTTTGTTGTGGACGGATTAACAGAAAATAAAAAATAGCAAACATTAATATTAATGGTCCAACTGTTCCTAATAAACCTTCCATTTATTTCACCCCTTTCATTAGTTGCAGTCTAGCCTAGAAATTTTTTGCATTCGGTTTATTAAAACCATAGCGCTCAAAGAATTCTTCACGGAAATCACCAAGTCGGTCTTCCATAATAGCTTGTCTAACCTGCTCCATTAATTTTAACAGAAAATGAAGATTATGATAAGTCGTTAATCTTATCCCGAAAGTTTCTTCACATTTAATTAAGTGACGGATATACGCTCTGCTATAATTACGGCAAGTATAACAATCACAATTTTCATCAAGAGGTCGATAATCTCTCGCGAACTGTGCATTCTTAACAACCAATCTTCCTTCACTTGTCATTAATGTCCCATTACGAGCAATTCTTGTAGGAAGTACGCAGTCAAACATATCAATTCCGCGAATTGCACCATCAATTAAAGAATCAGGCGACCCCACTCCCATTAGATACCTTGGCTTATTAGTAGGTAGCCATGGAGTTGTAAAATCCAACACTCTGTTCATTACGTCCTTTGGTTCTCCAACTGAAAGTCCTCCAACTGCATACCCAGGGAAATCCATTGAAACTAAATCCTGAGCGCTTTGTTTTCGGAGTTCTTCATACTCCCCACCTTGGACTATTCCAAATAACCCTTGGTCATTTGGGCGTTTATGAGCTGTTAAACATCTTTCAGCCCAACGGCTTGTTCGTTCAACTGATTTCTTCATATAGTCAAAATCAGCAGGATAAGGTGGACATTCATCAAATGCCATCATAATATCCGATCCAAGGTCATTTTGAATTTCCATTGCTTTTTCAGGTGAGAGGAATAATTTATCACCATTTAAGTGATTGCGAAAATGTACGCCCTCTTCCTGGATCTCACGAAACTCACTCAAACTAAAAACTTGAAATCCACCGGAATCTGTTAAAATTGCACGATCCCAGTTCATAAACTTATGTAAACCACCAGCTTCTTTTACAATCTCATTACCTGGGCGTAACCACAAATGGTAGGTATTACTTAGAATAATCCCCGCACCCATCTCTTTTAAATCCTCTGGTGACATTGTCTTTACAGTGGCTAAGGTACCAACTGGCATAAATACTGGAGTATCAAATGAACCATGTGGAGTATGAACCCTACCAAGTCTAGCCCCTGTTTGTTTACAAGTCTTTATTAATTCATAACGTATTGCCGTCAATTTTTGTATCTCCCTTCTAAAAAACCCAAGGTATCTGTGTTGTATGTTAGATAATTAGCATAGCATCTCCAAAGCTGAAGAAACGATAACGTTCCTTAACTGCTTCATTGTATGCATGTAATATCTTTTCTCTTCCCACTAGTGCACTGATCATCATAACTAGTGTTGATTTAGGTAGATGGAAATTGGTTATTAACCCATCTATTGCTTTAAAATCATAACCTGGATAGATAAAGATATTCGTCCAGCCACTGCATTCCTCAAATTGACTGTATGTATTCATGATCGTTTCGAGGGTTCGTGTTGATGTTGTTCCAACAGAAATGATTTTTCCACCATCTGCCTTTACTTTGTTTAGTAATTCTGCTGTTTCTTTGGTCATTTGATAAAATTCTGAGTGCATATCATGTTCTTCAATAGAGTCTACACTTACAGGTCGAAACGTTCCTAACCCAACATGTAACGTTATAAAAGCAACATGAACTCCTTTATCTTTAATTTCTTGTAGTAATTTTTCGGTAAAATGAAGGCCTGCCGTAGGGGCAGCTGCTGAACCTCGTTCCCGAGCAAATACAGTTTGGTAACGTTCTTGGTCATCTAATTGTTCTTTAATATAGGGTGGTAATGGCATTTCTCCAAGTGAATCTAGGACTTCGTAGAAGATTCCTTCATATTGAAACTCAAAGGTTCTTCCACCTTGATCACTCGTACCTGTGCAAGTTGCCTTTAGGCGTCCGTCTCCAAATGTAAGTACACTACCTTCTTTCACTCTCTTTGCAGGTTTAACAAGGGTTTCCCAGGTATCATCTGATGCTTGTTTTAACAATAATACCTCAACTTTAGCACCTGTATCCTCTTTTACTCCAAATAGCCTTGCCGGTAGCACTCTAGTATCATTTAGGACTAAACAGTCTCCTTCATTTAGGTATGTAAGAATGGATCTAAATGTATCGTGGGTTAATTCTCCTGTTTGCTTATCTAGTACTAGTAGCCTAGAGGCTTCTCGATCTTCAAGCGGAGTTTGGGCAATTAATTCCTCTGGTAAATGGAAATCAAATAAATCTACTTTCATTTTTTCACCTATTTCTAATATTCATTTGAAGATATCATCTAATTTGTTGTGTTCAAATGATTTATCAGCCCTCAGTTGTGCATTTTGAGCTAAATGAGGTCGCATAAATCGTTTTATTAGCCCTCTGTTTTGCCTTTTGAACCAAACGAGGTCGCATATATCGTTTTATCAGCCCTCTGTTTTGCTTTTTGAGCTAAATGAGGTCACATAAATCGTTTTATCAGCCCTCTATTTTGCCTTTTGAACCAAACGAGGTCGCATAAATCGTTTTATCAGCCCCCAGTTTTGCCTTTTGAACAAAATGAGGTCACATAAATCGTTTTATCAGCCCTCTGTTTTGCTTTTTGAACTAGATGAGGTCACATAAATCGTTTTATCAGCCCTCCATTTTGCCTTTTGAACCAATTGAGGTCACAAAAATCGGTTTTTCAGCCCTCTATTCAGCATTTATTGTCACATAAACTGTTCTTGCGGATTCATTCTAAAACAATCAGTCATTTAAATCGTCCAATAACATAGAAAATGACAGAAAGGACGATGCTTACTATGATTGATGTTACGATTGGGAAGTAAAGTGTTGTGTTGCCTTTTTTTATAACAATATCACCTGGAAGTTTCCCTATAAATTGCCATATCATGCCTATGATAAGTAGGATTATTCCAAGGGTCATTAATATTTTCCCCATCAATATCACTCCTTAGGAATTTCCATGTGGAAGTGGTTGTAAACTAGCTCGGTTACAATCCTGCCTCTTGGGGTTCGTTGGAGGAAACCAATTTGTAATAAATAGGGCTCATATACATCTTCAATTGTATGGGCCTCTTCGCCAATTGTTGCAGCAATGGTTTCTAGACCAACAGGTCCTCCTCTGAACTTTTCAATGATCCCTTTAAGTAATTTATGGTCAATATGATCCAATCCTAAACTATCGACCTGAAGAAGTTCAAGTGCTTCGCTACAAAGAGTATTCGTTATTTCTCCATTTCCTCGGACTTGAGCAAAATCTCTAACTCTTCGTAAGAGACGATTAGCAATTCTCGGTGTCCCACGAGATCTTCTAGCAACTTCAATAGCTGCTTTCGGTTCGATCGCTACATCTAGTATTTCAGCGGTTCTTTCGACTATATCGGTTAGCTGTGCTTCATTATAATATTCAAGTCTACTTAACACACCGAACCGGTCCCGTAGAGGTGCAGACAGAGATCCAGCCCTTGTAGTAGCCCCTACAAGGGTAAATGGAGGGAGATCTAATCTTACTGACCTTGCCGTTTCACCTTTACCAATAACTATATCTAAACAAAAGTCCTCCATCGCCGGATAGAGAACCTCTTCGACGGAACGGTGCAATCTATGTATCTCATCTATAAATAAGACATCACCTGGCTCTAAGGCAGTTAAAACAGCAGCCAAATCACCTGGACGTTCTATTGCAGGACCGGAAGTCGTTCGGATATTCACACCCATCTCATTAGCAATAATTGTAGCAAGTGTAGTTTTCCCAAGACCAGGAGGCCCATACAATAGGACGTGATCTAACGTTTCTTGTCTCATTTTTGCTGCTTCTATAAACACTTCCATATTGGCTTTAACCTTATCTTGGCCAATATATTGTTTAAGCGTTTGTGGTCTTAAACTTTGTTCGAGTGAAGACTCATCTATATCTGCTTCACCAGAGACAATTCTTTCCTCCATAGTTTAGTCCCCCTTATTTTAATAGCATTTGGAGAGCCTTTCTTATGTATTGATCGGTTGTCATTGTTTCTTGTAAAAGCTCTGGAATGATTTTTTTGATTTCACGCTCTGCGTACCCAAGTACTTTTAATGCCTCAACCGCCTCATCAAGCGCTTCAGAAGATGTACTTTCTAGAATGACCCTATCTTCCGAAGTAAATAAATCATCAAATCCTTCTGGTACTAAATCATGAAGTTTCCCTTTTAAATCAAGTATCATTTGCCTTGCTGTTTTCTTGCCGATGCCAGGGAAACGGACTAAGAATTTTTCATCTTCGTTCTCAATGGCTCTTACTACTTGAGCTGGTTGTCCTGAAGCTAAGATAGCAAGTCCACCCTTTGGACCTATACCTGAAACATTTAATAACTTCATAAATAGTGCTCTCTCTTCACGTGTTTGAAAGCCATATAAGGCTAGAATATCCTCACGAACATGTTGATACGTGTATATGGTGACCATTTCATTTTTATTCTTTCTAAATACAAATGGATTTGGTGTATAAATTAGATAGCCTATTCCATTATTTTCGACAACGATATATTCCGGGTTAACAAAATCTATTTGTCCTTTTATAAATTCAATCAATGAAATTCTCTCCTCTTTCTTGCTGTACCTCATTTTATCATATTTATTAAAATGTACAGAGAAAAAACACGAAAAAAGACTAGCTTATTGGACTAGTCTTTTAAAGTATTGGTAGTTGGGGTTGCGGAGAGAGTTTTAAAGGTCTCAATGATATCTTCATAGTGATCTTTTGAACTAACCCTTATTCCTTCTTTTAGACGAGTATGCTGGTGACTCTCAAGCTTTTTTACATCTATTTGGAAAAAAGATTGAATTACTTTGGTGGATTCCTTTGGTTTACCTTCGTAAATTGTAAGTATTCCATCCTCAGTTATCCCAAAATACCCATTTGATTTTAATAATGGCGAGATATCATCAATTTGTTGTTGAAATACAACCTGTTCTTCATCTTGATGTACCAGCTGCCAATCCTCATATTGAGCCCAAAAATCTTCCATTGACCAAATTGTTTCCTCTACAATTTCCTCACTTACTTCACCGTCTAAATATAATCTTTCCAATATAACGGTAATTGTTAGAGGTCCATTTACCTCATAAGCCTTGTTCTCTTTTTCTACAATCTCTGTTGATGCTTCGGTTCTATTTAGTTCATGAGTAGATGGCGCATCCTTTAAAAAACCGAAGTAAAAAATTGAAAACAAAATAATAGTAGTCCAGGCAAACACTCTAATGGAAGGTCTCATTTTAACATCACCTCTTGCTAGAATTTTTAGCAATCATTACATAAATAAACCTTCTTTATTTCATAGTGTGACCAATAATAGAAGAGTTATCCAATTATTTAATGTCTTTTTTATTTTAATTTAAATAAGCCAGCCCAAATATGGACTGACTTTATTGCTAACATTATCGGTTATTATTATCTGTAAATGGTCGACGAAGTGTTTCGTCAACATTTCTAAACAGATCTTTCATATCTGCATCAATTGTTTCTCTTCTGTTACCTTGACGAATATCATTATCAAGATTTCTTACTCTGCTATACGTTCCCTCGTCTGTAACAACATTAATATTTTTCCCTTTTGCAAGTGGCTTAACTACTTTTTGTACTTCTTTTTCTACATTTTTATCATTTCTGTCATTTGTATCAATTGCTACAAGAATATTGTCCCCCATAATGACAGTACGTACATCATCAACATTTTTAATACCTTCTACACGATCAGTAATACGTTCTGCAAGGTTACCATCATAGTTATTGTAATAACCAGTTGATCTTGCAGTATTGTCTTCATCATTTAAATGACCGTGGTAATTTATATCGTTGGATCCGTGATGATTATTCTTATCGCCATCATCACCTATAATATATCTTTCATGGTCGTTTATTTGTTCAATATTGCCTTCTCGCTTTTGACTTCCTTCTTTTCGATTAAGGGCTCCATAGCGGGTATTGTGAGTACGGTCATTTCTCGTATTTCGATCCATTATTTCTGTAAGTGGACCATCATTATCATCAAGCGTATAAGCATTACCGTTCTGATCGTCATTGGTACGGTTATTACCCTCATTCGAATAATAACCAAAAGGCCTTACATTCTCATTATTATCCATGGCCCCTTCATTCGTATTACACCCAACAAGGCCACCTAACAATAATGCTGTCGCTGAAAAAGTAAGAAATTGCTTCCTCATTGGAAATACCCCCTTTAAGCTTTTGAACATCTATATTTGACGTTCATCTATAGGTTGGCTTATAAGGGGGTAGTTTAATCTGTTAAGTATCGGTAGTTTAAACGTTACTTCTCAAACAGAGGTGGAGCAGCCGCTAAGCTACGTTTATGATGTGACCTATTATGTAATTTTTGAATGATTTCTTTATCATGATTCGGAATTTCTTCACCTTTTAAATACCTATCGATCATGTTATAGGTTGTACCCATCTCATTTTCATCTGTTTGTCCTTCCCAAAGTCCTGCACTAGGAGCTTTGTTGATGACGTCATCATGCACACCGAGTGCAATTGCCATTTCTCGAACCTCACCTTTTGTTAAATGAACTAGTGGTACTAGGTCTACTCCACCATCACCATATTTTGTGAAATATCCAGTATGCCATTCGGCTGCATTGTCCGTTCCAACAACTAGGTATCCATAATTATTTGCAACTGCATAAAGAGTTGTCATACGAAGACGAGCTCTTGTGTTAGCATCTCCTAATCTTGCCGTTTCTTCATTCCATTCATTTTTTTCTTTTAATTGTTTCTCTAGTTCTGTAAAAAGGGTTTCATGAGTCGCCGTTAAATCAATTACATGATGGTGTATGTCACAGCCTTCAATTACTTTTAACGCATCATGTTTATCACTTTCACTACTTTTACAAGGCATAATTAAACCTAATGAGGAATCTGGGAAGGCCTTTTTTATTAGATATGTTACAACTGCTGAATCAATTCCTCCACTTACACCTACAATAGCACCTTTTAATCCTGCACTTTCTACCTGAGCTTTTATCCAATCGACAAGGAATGTAATTTTTTCTTCCACTTTACACTCTTCCCTTCTTTACTATTATAATTTTCTATAGTAGCACAAGGGATGATAAGTAAACAATTTTTAGTTTCTGACTATAATCTTTCCATGAAAAAAAGACGATCGTAAAACAATCGTCTTCTTTAAAAGCTTTAATACCCTTAATCTAAATCGTCATCATCATCAAAGTCTGGCATTGAAAACATAGGATTCTGATTAAATGGCATTGGTTGACCAGGGTTTACACCAAATGGAGCTCCTCCAGGAACAGTTGGCTGTCCAGGAGACTGCATTAGTCCTGGTTGAAAGCCTTGACCATAAGGTGCTAATCCCTGTTGTGGGCCAGTATAAGGTTGAAGATGTGGGTAACCTCCAAATCCTTGTTGAGGTACACCATAAGGTTGTTGGAATCCACCTAATACCGGTTGTTGCGGTATACCATACGGCTGCTGGAATCCACCTAAACCTTGTTGTTGTTGAGGTAATCCATATGGTTGAGGTACACCTGCTCCAGCAAATCCTTGTTGCGGCATTCCATAAGGCATATTATATCCAGGTGGTGTTGCCCCAAATCCTTGATGAGGTAATCCCATTGGCTGGTTGTAGCCAGATGGCATCACTTGACCTCCACATCCACAATCATTTTTATAAGCTGTTTGTGCACCAGCAACAAAGTTTGGCATTGGTGATGGTGCGTAACCCATTGGTTGTGTAGGAGCTACGTTTGGCATTGGTGGTGGTAAATCATCATCGTCATCATCAAACATAGCCGGATTTATGCCTTGAGGATATCCCGGATAGCCCATAGGCATTGGTGCACCTTGTTGAAATGGTGGGACTGGTGGGCTTGCAAAAGGCCCTAATCCTGAACCTGGTAATACTGGTGACATTGGCACACAAGGATACTCCGCCGGTTGTGGTGGTGTATATCCTACTGGTGCAGTGGGCATAGGTACTTGTTGAGGAAATCCATCTTGAACCCCTGCTACTTGAGGTGCTTGTTTAGGCACTTTCTCTTGAATACCTGCTACCTGAGGTGCTTTTTGAGGCGCTTTCTCTTGAACACCTGCTACCTGAGGAGCTTTTTGAGGTGCTTTCTCTTGAACGCCTGCTACTTGTGGCTTCTCTTCTGGCTGCATCATTCCTGGTAAAATAGGTGGTGCACTTGGAGCCTTAAGCGATTCTAGATTTAGCATGTTAAGCTTATTGCCCTCAATATTAATAGGACTTGGTGTTGGCATCTTTGGAGTATATGGTACCTTCTTTTCCTTTATTTCTTCTTTTGCCTCCATTACTGGTAAGGGCTGTGGTGATTTATCAGCATATGGATGTACTGCCTCTTTTTTCGGTGCTTCTTTTTTAGCTGCTTCTTTTTTAGCTGCTATAGGTGCTTCCTTTTTTACACTTTCCTTAACTGTCCCGACATTTGTCTGTATTTCTTTTTTTACAGGTACGTTACCGGTTGGAACTTTAATTTTCATACCTGGCATGATCATGTCGGGGTTGCTTAATTGCGTGTTCATCTTTTTTAATTCTTCAAAGTCTACACCATATTTTTTGGAAATATTCCATAGTGTATCTCCTTTTTGAACAACATGAATTTTCACTTTGTAGTTCCCCTCCTGTACATAAGTCTTTTACAGTCTATGTGACGATAGGCAAATTGCCACTATTCTTCATCACAACTTATGCTCTTTTTTAAAGGAATATGTATAAAAATCATTGCCATACTAAGGAACACACTAAAATAAAAAAGTTTATAAAAATAGCAGTTATTTCACTGCCATTTTTATAAACTTAAGTTTGTTATGCTCTTGCAAGCATACGTTCAAGTGCCAGAGTCGAATCTTTTGCAATCATAGCATCTACTTTTATCTCGTTAATTACCTCTCCTTTTTCTAGAGATTCTAGAGCCCAAAGCAGGTGAGGTAAGTCTATTCTATTCATCGTTAAACACGGACACATATGTGGGTTAAGTGAAACGATTTTCTTATCAGGATGATTGTTTATAATACGCTTAACAAGATTCATTTCAGTGCCAATCGCCCACTTACTTCCTGATGGAGCTTTGTTGATTGTATCGATAATATATTTAGTAGATCCCGCGAAATCCGATAAAGCAACCACTTCACGGCTACATTCTGGGTGAACAATAATATTCATTTCTGGTTCATTTTTTCTGATATCATTTATATTGTTTACTGTAAAGTTTTCATGAACTGAGCAATGTCCTTTCCAAAGAATAACCTTTACATCTTTTAAGTTACCATTATATTCAAAGGCATCAGTTATTGGGTTCCAAACTGCCATTTCATCAAGCGGTATCCCTAGATCAAATGCCGTATTTCTACCTAAATGTTGGTCAGGCAAAAATAGTATTCGTTCCTTTTGGGTAAATGCCCATTCAAGCATCTGTTTCGCATTAGAAGAAGTAACGGTTGCTCCCCCATTTCTCCCAACGAATGCTTTAATTGCAGCTGTTGAATTAACATACGTTAGAGGAATAATTGTATTACCAAACACTTGTTGCATCGTATTCCATCCACGTTCAGTCTGTTCAATATTTGCCATATCAGCCATAGAACAGCCTGCCCTCATATCAGGTAAAATAACTCTTTGGTTCGGTTTGGTTAGTATATCAGCTGTCTCTGCCATAAAATGAACACCACAAAAGACAATATACTCAGCATTTTTATTTTGTGCTGAAATTTGTGCTAACTGTAATGAGTCCCCTGTGGTATCAGCAAATTGAATTACTTCATCCTTTTGATAATGATGTCCAGGTATAAATAATTTCTCTCCAAATGAATTCTTGATTTCTCTTACACGCTGCTCCATTTCAGCTACAGAAAGAGTCTTATATTCTGAAGGAATTCCTTGGACACTATCTTTATTTATCAATTCTAAAATATTCATCTTATTGCCCCCTTTTCGGTAACATTAAAACTAATGTCTAGCGCTTTTACTGAATGAGTTAACATACCTAAAGAAATGTAATCTACACCTGTTTTTCCATATTCTTTGAGGTTTTCAATTGTAATACCTCCTGAAGCTTCAGTAACAATTGATTTAGGTACTATTCCAACAAATTCCTTTACTTCTTCAGGTGATCGATTATCGAACATAATTACATCAACACCTGCTGATATTGCCTCTTCAACAGCTTCCCTAGATTCTGTTTCAACCTCAATTTTCACCATGTGTCCAATTGATTCCCGAACAGCCTTAACTGCTAGAGTAATAGAACCGGCAAAGGCAATATGATTATCTTTTATCATGACACCATCATACAAACCGAAGCGATGATTAAAACCACCACCACATGTGACAGCATATTTTTCAAGCATTCTTAAGCCAGGTGTCGTCTTTCGAGTATCACATATTTTCGTATGATCACTTTGTAGAGCTGTTACCGCCTTTTTAGTAAGGGTCGCAATCCCACTCATCCTTTGTAAAAGATTCAAGATTACCCTTTCACCTGTTAATAAGACACCCATCGGCCCATATACTTTTGCTATAATCTCTCCGCTTTCTACGCGATCTCCATCATGTTTGTACAAAATGACCTCACAGGTTGAATCTAATAACTTGTAGCCTTGTGTGATAATGTCTACTCCTGATAATATCCCTTCATCTTTCACTAAAAAGTGGCCTTCTCCTCTAAGTTCTGGAGGGAAAATTGAATCACTGGTTATATCTCGCTCACCAATATCCTCTAGAAAGAATTGTTCGAGTAATTTTCTAACCTTCAGTTTGTTCATCTTTAATTCGCCCCTTTGACCAATTCTTGAAAACCTAGTCCGTCTTTTTTAATCGTTCTTGAAAGATATCTTTTTAACCACCTTGAGTCACTAACTGGATAATCAATCCGATAATGGCCTCCTCTACTTTCTTCACGTTCCAATGCTGAAAAAAGGATCAGCCAGCTTGTTGTTAGCATATTAATCACTGTATACTCAGTTCTTGATGCGTTTACCAGGTGTAAGCTATTCACCATATCCTTCGTTAAGTAGGATTCAATCCATTGTTTAGCATAAATTAAGCCCTTTTCATCTCTTTCAATACCAGCATAACGAGACATTAAATTTCTAATTTCATTTGCTGTTGGCAAACTAATCTTTGCACTTGAAGAACGTTGCCTTTTAACATAAAGGAAAGGTCTTCTTCTATGCTTAGGAGCACTTATTAATCTTTTTGCTAATAAACTTGCAAACACAATTCCTTCAAGTAGTGAGTTACTAGCAAGTCGATTCGCTCCATGAACACCTGTACACGCCGCTTCTCCAATAGCATACAGTCCATCAACAGTTGATTCGCCATATAAGTTCGTCTTAATGCCTCCCATTAAAAAATGAGCTCCTGGTGCAACAGGGAGTAATCCTTCTTGTAGGTTGATACCGGCCTTTTCGCATATTCCTGTAATCGTTGGAAACTTTATCTGAAAGTTCTTTATCATGGATATATCCAAAAAAACTAGATTTCCTTTCACATACTCCTGATGAATTGCTCTAGAAACGATATCTCTTGGAGCAAGGTCTTTTAAATCGTGTACACCCTCCATGATGTATTCACCCTTGTTATTAATTAAAGTAGCTCCTTCTCCACGAACAGCTTCTGAAATGAGCCCATGACTTTCACCATTTTTATATAGCATTGTTGGATGAAACTGAATAAATTCCATATCCGTTATTTCTGCACCCGCTCTATATGCAGCTGCTATTCCATCCCCTGTAATAGTAATGTCATTAGAAGTTACAGAATATAGTCCTCCGCAACCTCCTGTGGCAAGTACAACATGATTTGCATAAAAAGAAGTTGTTTCATTATGATTATTAAGGCTAGTCACCCCGACACACTTTTCATCATGTATAATTAAATCTAAAATCATTTCACTTTCATTCACGATTACTTTTTGGTTTAACTTTGAAAAAAGATAATTCATTAATGCTTTACCAGTGCTGTCTCCTCCAGCATGTAGAATACGTTTTTGAAGATGTGCACCTTCTAGACCAAGTACTAGGTTTCCTTCTTTGTCACGATCAAATGTCATTCCATCATTCATTAATTCTCTTATGCAACTTGGTCCAAGCTCTACTAATGTTTTAACAGCTTCCGTATCATTATGGTAACAGCCTGCACTCATTGTATCTTGAAAGTGATTTTGCCAATGGTCACTAGGACTGATTGCTGCTGCTACGCCCCCTTGGGCTAACATGGAATTACTATTCTCTATTTTAGACTTTGTGAGGATTCTCACATTCATATGGTCACTTAATTTAGTTGCAAGATTTATGGCTGCAATACCACTACCGACAATTAGAACATCTGTATATTCGAAAGGCATTTTTTCACCTCTTCTTTACTAGTGTCTTGACACCTATATTTACATATATTTAAAATAATAACAAGTGTTTTTTATAGTTTTATAGTTTATAGTAAAAAGAAAAATCGGAAGGACGGGGCTTATGATATATTTAGATTATGCTGCAACAACACCCATGAGGGATGAATCTATACAAGCTTATAGTGAAGTGGCTAAAAAGATATTCGGGAACCCAAGTAGCCTTCATGATCATGGAACATCTGCAAAGAATGTTTTAGAAGGATGTCGAGAGGAACTAGCAAAATTAATAGCTGTTCCAAAAAGTGGAGTATTTTTCACAGGCGGTGGTTCTGATGCTAATATCTTAGCGATACAGTCCCTTTTACTTGGCAACAAACATAAAGGTAAACACATTATTACAACTAAAGTTGAGCACTCATCAGTCAAGAATCTGTTTAAGAAACTTGAAGATGAGGGTTATTCTATCACATATTTAAATGTCACTTCATCAGGTGAAGTTAATTTAAAAGATCTAGAGGAATCCATTACTGAAGAAACTGTTCTAGCTTCTATCCACCATGTTAATTCCGAAATAGGTGTTATCCAACCTATTCATGAAATCGGGAAAATCTTAAAAAAGCATGATATTCTATTTCACAGTGATTGTGTACAATCATTTGGGAAAATTCCAATTGATATTAAAGAATCAAATCTGGATAGTATTTCAATTTCTAGTCATAAAATTTATGGGCCCAAAGGAGTAGGCGCTGCTTATATAAACCCTATGGTAAAATGGAGTAGTGTTTTTCCAAATACAAGTCATGAATCTGGATTTCGACCAGGAACAGTAGATGTCCCTGGGATTGCTGCTTTTGTGATTGCCACGCAACTTATATATAATGAAATGACAGAAGAACAACAAAGACTTCAATCTTTACGAACACACTTAATTGAAGAAATTGGTCATTTAAATCTTCCTATCGAAATTATTAATCAGGCAACCCTTCATTTACCTACAATTGTAGGTTTACTGATTGAAGGAATAGAAGGACAATATTCTATGTTAGAATGCAATCGACACGGAGTCGCCATTTCGACTGGAAGTGCCTGTCAGGTTGGACAACAAGAACCATCAAAAACAATGATAGCCATCGGAATAAAACCTGATAAAGCAAAGCAATTTATACGGTTATCCTTTGGCAAATACACGACAATCGAAGATATTGATTACTTACTAAAAATCATGAAACAGATCATAAACAATTTTAGACTTTAAAGTGGGTCTTTAAAGGAGTGACTATAGTGAAGGACGACAAAAAAATTCTTGGGGAAAATAGACGAGAACTCATCTTAAAGTGGTTAAAGAATTCCAGAGAACCAATTACAGGAAGTGAATTATCCACAAAAACGAATGTAAGCAGGCAAGTAATTGTACAAGATATATCTTTACTTAAAGCAAGAAATGAACCCATATTGGCAACAAGTAATGGTTACTTTTATTTAAGAAATGAGCTAACGAAGGAAAGTTTTAGCCGTGTTGTGGTTTGTCAACACCCACCAAGCCAGACTCAGGAAGAATTAACGCTAATTGTGGATCACGGCGTTACCGTTAAAGATGTAAAAATAGAACATCCTGTCTATGGTGACTTAACTGCCTCGATAATGGTAAGTAATCGACAGGAAGTAAACACATTTATGAGTAAAATAAATGAAACAAATGCAACATTTTTATCTGAACTTACTGATGGTACACACCTTCATACATTAGAGGCTTCTTCAATTGAAAAGCTGGATGCAGCCTGCCAGGCCCTTAAGAAAGCAAATATCCTGATTGAATAAGGTAAAATGTAAAAATCCCTTACTAAACATTTGTAAGGGATTTTTTTAGTTTATATGAAAGAAAGGATAAGAACCTAAAATAGTTACAGAGCAGCCAAGAGCTTCAAGTTCAGCAATTGCCCCTGGAACTAATATTTCATCTAAAACAGCATCTATATCAATGATAAAAAAGTAATTACCTAAGCCTGTCTTCATTGGTCGTGATTCAATTTTAGAAAGATTTAATTTTCTCCATGCAAATGCAGATAATACTTGGTGAAGAGCGCCAGCTTGGTCCGAAGGTAAGGTAATCATTAATGTCGTTTTCTGACCAACTGGTGAAAGATTACTAGGAGGAGATATCGAGTGCTTCTCCTTTTGAAGTACAACAAAACGAGTATGGTTGTTTTCATAGTCATGGATGTCTTTTCTTATGATTGTAAGTCCATACTCCTTAGCAGCCAATTCATTAGCAATCGCTGCTATATTCTCTGTTGGATGTTCTGAAACATATTTAGCAGCTGCTCCAGTTGAAGTCATATACTCATAGTTTGTTTGATTAAATTGACCATGTAAAAATTTATGACACTGTGCTATTGCATGCGAATGTGAGTAAATACAGTTTACGTCATTCCATCGCATTGTATTGGCTGGATGAACCATTAGCTGCTGCCTTATTGGAACAGTTAGCTCAGCGACAATTCGTGCGGGCTTTTCATGTATTAAATAATCGAGTGTTAAATTAACAGACCCTTCAATCGTATTTTCTAAAGGAACTACCGCAAATTCAACTTCTCCCGCCCCAATAGCATCCATGCATTCAGGAATCGTTTGATAGGCCACACCATCTTCGTCAGGGAATAAAAACTTAACTGCACTTTCTGTAAATGTTGCTCTTGGCCCTAAAAAAGCAATCTTTCTTTTCTCTGTCATTTTTGCTTCCCCCTTAAGCCCCTGTTCCTAGTACATCTACTTTATCTATAAAATCTAGACGTTTTAACTTTGATAAGAGATCTGTAATATCTTCAGTCATACCAGTTGTATTCAAAGAAAGTGTAACATTTGCCTTTCCTCTTAACGGAATCGTTTGATGAATCGTTAAGACATTACATCCTGCGGCCGCAACAACACCTAGTAACTGAGAAAGAGTTCCTGAACGGTCTTCTAAATGAAAAAAGAGCGTAATAATTCTTTCTTTTACTACGGTATGAAAAGGAAAGACAGTATCTTTATATTTATAAAATGCACTTCGACTTAAGTCAACCATTTGAACTGCATCTGCCACCGAGTTAGCCTTACCACGATCAAGTAATTCTTTAGCCTCTAGCGTTTTTTTTATGGCTTCTGGTAGAACATCTTCACGCACTAAATAAAATTTCTCATCTACCTTTTTCTGCTTGTTATTCAATAACTATCCCCACTTTCAAAGGGATAAGAAAAGGCACCATCAACGTGCCTTTTCTTGATCACTATTCTACAAATTCAAATTCATAATCCTCAAGCTTAACAGTGTCTCCGTGTTTTGCTCCTTTTTCACGCAAAGCACCATCGACTCCCATACCTCTTAATTGTCTTGCAAACCTTCGAATAGACTCTTCACGCTGGAAATTCGTCATTTTGAATAGCTTTTCAATCTTATCTCCAGAAACGACAAATGTGCCGTCACTCTCTCGTGTAATTTTAAAGTCAATTTCTTCTTTTTCATGCTTATAAAGAACTCTGTGCTCGGTATCCTCTTCCTCAACCTCCATTGGAAATTCAGGTGTTGTTTCTACCAAATCTGCAATTTCAAAGAGTAAATCACGAAGCCCTTGTCTTGTAATTGCCGAGATAGGGAAAATCTTCACGTCTTCATTTAATTTTTCCTTGAAAACTTTAAGATTTTCTTCTGCATCTGGCATGTCCATTTTATTGGCTACAATAATTTGAGGTCTTTCCATTAGTCGAAGATTATATTCTTTAAGTTCATCGTTGATTGTTAAATAATCTTCATATGGATCTCGGCCTTCCATACCAGACATATCGATTACATGCACAATAACCCTTGTTCTCTCGATATGGCGAAGGAATTGATGTCCTAGTCCTACACCTTGGTGCGCCCCTTCAATAAGTCCAGGTAGGTCTGCCATGACAAAACTACGATTATCTTCTGTTTCTACAACACCTAAGTTAGGGACAATTGTTGTAAAATGATATTCAGCAATCTTTGGCTTTGCAGCAGATACGATAGATAATAGGGTTGACTTACCAACACTAGGGAAGCCCACAAGCCCTACGTCAGCTAACACCTTCAATTCTAGAATAACGTCTCTCTCTTGACCTGGTTCGCCATTTTCAGCAATTTCTGGTGCTGGGTTTGCAGGGGTAGCGAAACGAGTATTGCCTCTACCTCCACGGCCACCTTTTGCAATAATAGCCTGCTGTCCATGTTCAGTTAAATCTGCAATTACTTGCCCTGTTCCTTCTACGGTTACAACAGTCCCAGGTGGAACCTTAACAATCATCGGGGAAGAATTTTTCCCATGCATGCCCTTAGACATCCCATGTTCCCCACGTTCAGCTTTAAAATGACGTTTATAACGGAAATCCATTAGTGTACGAAGTCCTTCTTCTACTTCGAAGATAACATCTGCACCTTTACCTCCGTCACCACCCGCTGGTCCTCCATTGGGTACATATTTTTCTCGGCGAAATGCAACCATACCATTCCCGCCGTCTCCGCCTTTTACATAAACTTTGACCTGATCGACAAACATTGTTTCCCTCCGTTCGCTTGCCTAAATGTTTAAGAACTTTGCAGTCTTAACACAACAAGCATTTCATCTGTTTGTACTTGATAATCTAAAATTTGAAAGAAGTTCTCATCGGATCCTTGCTTTTTTAACCAGTTTCTAACTACTTCTCTATCTGTTATTATTCCACTAAAATCAAAAAAGAAACGGAGTTCATCATTAAATGTCTCTATCGAGATGCTTAGATTATTATCATTGTTACAATCGATAGAATGGTCTAACACAGAAAAAAACTCAATACACCAGTTATGTAACGAATCATCATATTCCGAACAATCTTTTATATCGCCTACTATTTCGTACTCAAGTCGAAAATGATGCTGTTCCCAATTGTAGGTCATCAGGAGCTCGGCAAATTTTTGCATTTTTAAGTTGGTTAAGTGTGATTCATTCTGGGATTCATGAACGATTTCTTCGATTATTTCTTTGACTCTGTCTATTTTATTTAAAGATAGATTACCCTTTAATAATTGAATTTTATTAAGCCAATCGTGTCTTGAATGGCTTAGAACTTCAACAACATTCCATTCCTTTTTCATCAGCAATTCTCCAAATCATTAGAATCTTATCTGAAAAAATTATAACAAACATTGTTAAATAAGACTAATAATACTTAGTTTTGCCATATTGAAAGGCAAAAAAGAAAACTCTAACCAGAAAAGGTTAGAGTTTTTCTTTAAAGAGCTTACGCTTCTTGTGCAGCTGGATATACGCTTACTTGTTTACGGTCACGACCTAAACGCTCAAATTTAACTACTCCATCAATTTTAGCGAATAATGTATCGTCTCCACCACGGCCTACGTTTGCACCTGGATAGATTTTTGTACCGCGTTGACGGTAAAGAATTGATCCACCTGAAACGAATTGACCATCAGCACGCTTAGCACCAAGACGTTTCGAGATTGAATCACGACCGTTTTTAGTACTACCTACTCCCTTTTTAGAAGCGAAGAATTGAAGGTCTAATCTTAACATGACTTTCACCTCCTACTTTGTTGAAATTTTAATGTATTGTCCGTAATCATTTTCGATGGTTTGTAAGGAAATTAACATTCCTTCTAAAAGAAGTTGTACCTTCTCATTTGTGTTTGCTTCCAATTCAGTTGGAATCACACAGCGGAGAAAGCCACCCTCGCCACCCTGTTCAATGTCAGGATTTATTTTAGTTAAGGCTAATATAGCATTAATAGCACCAATCGAAACTGCCGATACACCAGCACAAACAATATCTGAGCCATGCTTTGCAAAGTTAGCATGTCCACTGATTGTAAACGATTCAATATGCCCATTACTTTGGCGATTTATCGTTACTTTGATCATTGTAAGACCTTACGCGTTGATTTTTTCAATAACAACTTTAGTGTAAGGTTGACGGTGACCTTGTTTACGACGGTAGTTTTTCTTAGCTTTGTATTTGAAAACAGTGATCTTTTTAGCACGACCATGTTTTTCAAGTTTAGCAGTAACAGTAGCTCCTTCAACAGTTGGAGTTCCAACTTTAACGTTTTCTCCACCTACGAATAAAACTTTGTCAAAAGTAACTGTTCCACCTTGTTCAACGTCAAGCTTTTCGATGTAGATCTCTTGACCTTCTTGAACTTTGATTTGTTTTCCACCAGTTTCAATAATTGCGTACATAATTGCACCTCCTATAATATGGACTAAGACTCGCCAACGACAGGCGCTTCCAATGGGAAATCTTATTACCTGAGCTGAGCGGTTGTAGCAATGGGTGCTACAAACAATAACATCAAAATGTTATCACTAATACTATGCAATGTCAATAAGTATTACTAGATTAACAACATGTAAAATAGAGGCAATATCATGCCCCTACTAGTGACAACTATTATATTTTACAGTAATTTAATCCGCTCTTCAATCTCTTTTTTCGAACCTACATGACGAATTGTGTATTTACGATCGGTTGTATTTTGTCTAGTTAGGAATATCGTTATATTTAACGTTTCTTCTAATCTTGTTTTATGGACATCTTTCTCTCCAGTAATACATCTTATTACGGTTTCAGGTGCCTCTATCCAAACAGCTTCATAGTCCTTGCCTTTTAACTCCCAGAGTTCCCGTTCAATTTTATAAGCGATGGATTCAGCGGATAATACCATTCCTGTCCCTTCACAAGTTGAACAAGGTGAACATAGAATTTCAGTTACCGTTTGATAAATTTTTTCCCTAGTTAATTCTAATAAACCGAGCTTTGTAAAACCAAGAACCTTCGTATCATTAGGATCTGCTCTTAAGGCTGCTTTAATAGTGTCTAACACCTGATGCTTATCTTCTTGAAACCTCATGTTAATAAAATCAACTAGTATAATCCCGCCAATGTCCCGTAGCCGAATTTGTCTTGCTACTTCTTGTGCTGCTTCTATGTTGGTTTTTAATATGGTTTCCCTTAAGTTGGATTTACCAAAAAATTTACCAGAGTTTACATCAATAACAGTCATGGCCTCTGTGCTTTCGATAATAATATAGCCACCATTATCTAACACAACTGTTTTATTTAGACACTTTTCAATTTCGTGTTCCACACCAAAATAGGAGAATATGTTCTCATTTTGACTATATATGTTTATTTTTACATTATCTAACATTACTTTAAGTCTTTGGTAGGTGGAGAAATCATCTACTATGATTTCTTCAATCTGTCCACTTTGTACGAAATCACGTACTCTTTCCTCAATACTACTTTTATCAAATAAAAGGCTTGGAGTTTTCTGTTGATATCCTCGTATTTTTAGCATAGATTGATATTTATTTCGAAGGTAAAATAATTCATTTAAAACTGTATCTTCGTGTTGTTTTTCGCATGATGTACGTATGATAAGCCCTTCATTCTCAGTGCAATGAGCCGATGCAAATGTGTGCCACTTATCACGTTCTTGCTCATTTCTAATTTTTCTAGACACTGAGACAGTCTTACCATGGGGCTGATAGATTATGTATTCACCTTGAATTTCAATTACCCTTGAAAGTTTTGGTCCTTTTAGTTCACTACTGTCTTTTATTACTTGAACTACTATTTCCTCACCTTGATGTATTAGTTGTGATATTCGTTTTTCTTTATCCGGATTTTGAATAGAAGTAAATTCATCTATTGGTAAATATCCATTTTTATCACTACCTATATCTACAAATGCTGCTTCCATACCAGGAATAACGTCTATCACTCTTCCAGAATAAATATTACCAACTAAACTTTTCCGAGTTGGTTGGGTAAGAATAAACTGTTCAACTTTGTTATTTTTTACAATTGCGCCACGTTTTTCTGATGAATTTATATTTAGTACTAATATGCTCAAAGTTAGAACCTCACTTCTTTATCTCTTACCGATAATTAAACAGATAATTAGAAGTGAGGTCAATATGGATAGATTAAATCTCCAACATGTTCTGTAGTACGCCTTTCGTTAAAGTAAGCATGTAACACTTCGTTTTCATCAAGTGGCACATGATGTTTACCCTTTTTACTAATTATTATAGAATGTTTATTCCCACGATAAAACTTAACAAGTACTTCTTGTATTGTTTCTTTCTCATCAACAATTAGAGGTGTTACCCTTTGTATCTGAGAAGCATCCCCGTAATACCGCTCCAGTAAAAACCTCATAAAAACAAAATGTCGTTGTCTCCATTCCATCACAATCGAGAAGAGTAAAAATGAAATAATCATCCATAAATGAAGTTGCGAAGGTGAGTAATACAATACAGCAAGTATAAATAGAACAACACCTATAATTGACGATCGTATGGTCATCTTATGTGCATCACTAAAAGGTTTTTTTAAAGAAAATAATAAAAGTAAAAGCTTTCCACCATCTAATGGCCAGATTGGTAGCAAATTAAAAAACAAAATAACTAAGTTGTGAAAAATAAATAGATCAAGTGTTTCTGGAGAAATAATAGAAAATGCATAAAAGATATAGCCTATTAAAATAAGGAATATATGTGTGATTGGACCAGCCAATATTACGATTAACTCTTCTTTAATAGGACGGTTTCCATGCTCATCCATTTCTGCAACTCCTCCAAAAGGGAGAAGCTGAATTTTTTTTATTCTCCATGAAAAAAAATGGGCACCTGTCACGTGCCCCAATTCATGGATGAATACAATAAGGAATAGCATTAAAAGCTCTTTGAAATGAGCTGTTACAATTGATATTCCTATTACAACCCAAAATAGTGGATGTATTTTAATTTTTAATAATGTTTCCAACAACTTAGTCAAACGATATCACCTGTATAGGATCGATAAAGGACTCACCCTTTTTGATTGCAAAATAATAGGTTCCTTTTTGTCCATCTTCACTATCTACCACTTTACCTACTGCTTGCCCGGAATCTACAAATTGATATAATGTTACATCAATTGATTGTAGCTTTGCATACCAAGTATGTGAACCGTCTGCATGCTGAATAATAACTGTTTTTCCTAAATCATCTTTATTTCCAACAAAGGTTACAACACCTTCATCAACCGCTTCAACCGACGACTTACTAACCGTTTCTACGGTTATTCCTTGACCGTTAACTTCAAAACCTTGAAGAACCCTTGCATTTGCTGGCACTGCGTATTGACCAGCTGGCTTCACTTGATCTTCCTGCTCTTCTTTGCCTGTAGTTGATGTAGGAAAAATAGCAAGCGGGCTGCCAAATCTCTCTTCATATATCGTTGAAATAGCCGCAAATTGGAAATCGTTCTCCATCGTTTGCTTAACAAACTGTCTTGTTCCTTCTAATTGTGGAGATTGATTTTTATAGAGGATTGCTACAACTAATATTAGGCAAATTGAAAATAATATTTTAAACAAAAATACTTCTTTTTTGAACAAAGGATGTCCTGAATCAGACGGACCTCCTTCATATGATGAAAATCTTTCATGCCCGAACTTTTCTTCATCCCTAACAACAAATGGAGAAGGGTCCCTAAGAATTGTTGAGCCAGACGTGCTCTGTCTACTCTGTTTTCTCTTTGCGATTCTTCTTCTGATTTCATCCGCTCGATTACTCATATCTTTACACCATTCCCTTATAAACGAAGTTTGTACAATTTTATGACTTGTCCGGGGAAGATATGACTTAAGAATCATCGAAAAAGAAAAAAGCCTTGCAGTAATTGCAAGACTTAACGTACACCAAAAAACTTTTTAAGTTTTGTAAACATCCCATTATTAGCCTCATCTAGAGATTGAAGCGGAATGGACTCTCCTAATATTCTTCTAGCAATATTTCGATAAGCAATTGCCGTTTTACTCGTCGAGTCAAGAGCAATCGGCTCACCATTATTAGATCCCTTAATGACAGCATCATCGTCCGCAACGATTCCAATTAAATCAATGGATAAATGAGTGACAATTTCATCCACATCTAGCATATCCCCATTTTTAACCATATGATTACGAATACGGTTAATAATTAATTTAGGGGGTTCAATTTCTTCTTTTTCAAGTAAACCTATAATTCTATCAGCATCTCTTACAGCAGAAATTTCAGGTGTGGTCACAACAATCGCTCTATCCGCACCGGCTACTGCATTTTTGTAGCCTTGTTCAATTCCTGCAGGACAGTCAATAATAATATAATCATAGTCTTGCTTAAGTTCAGCAATAAGCTTTTTCATTTGCTCTGGGGTTACTGCTGACTTATCACTTGTTTGTGCAGCAGGTAATAAATACAATAAATCGTCAAAACGCTTGTCCTTAACTAGTGCCTGATGTATTTTACAACGATTCTCTACAACATCCACTAAATCATAGATAATTCGATTTTCTAAGCCCATGACCACGTCCAGATTACGCAAGCCAATATCAGTATCTACTAAACATACTTTCTTTCCAGCTAACGCAAGGGCTGTTCCAACGTTTGCAGATGTAGTTGTTTTACCAACTCCGCCTTTACCTGATGTAATAACAATAGCCTCTCCCACCGTTACATACCTCCTTCTAACCGTGTCAAATTGGGTCTAATATGTGTTAACAATTGAAGACGATCTACGACAATCAATCCATTTTCATCAATATACGCACATTCCATCTCGTTTGTATCATCCTGATTATAATCAGGTGCCCTGTTCATAATATCGCTAATACGAAGCTGTGAAGGACGCATAATTGATGCAGCTATAACAGCTTGTCCATTCCCATTACATCCCGCATGAGCGATACCTCGTAATGCACCTAAAATAAATATATTGCCTTCTGCTATAACGGTTCCTCCAGGGTTAACATCACCTATTAATAATAAATCTCCCTGAACCTTTAGAATCTGCCCAGACCGGACAACCTTAGCAGCAGAAACAATTTCACTCTCTCTTTTTAATTCAAGTGCTTCCTCTTTAGTCAGTATATTACTTTCTATCGAATCAACAACTAAGTGTTTTTTATTACGTATAAGACCCCGTAACTGTTCTTGTTGTTCATTGGTAACATACCTATTTCCTACCTTTAAGCGAACTGGTAGTAAGGGCCCATCTTCTTCATGACGCTGATTAACTAAAAGCTTCTCTTCTAACTCAGCTACTAGATCCTGAAATGAACAAGAATCATCGAGATGTAACGTTAAACCGTCTTTTGTGCCTTTTATTGTCACATATTGTTGTTTTTGTCCTTTCATGACGTTCACCTCAACGATTAATATTTCAACAAAAGGGTTCCATTTTCCTCTATCAATTCATTAGTTTTCTTACTATTCCGTGACAGAAAGTCTCACCAATAACCTTTTAAATGGATAACATACTAATATTACAAATACACTATTTAAAACCAATGTTGAAAAAAGTCGATCACTTATAAAAAGAGATATATTCATATTTGTAAACCCAATAATTAGATTTACAGCATACACATAAAATTCTAGCAAAGTCACACCAACAATACTTATAAATGAAATAATAAATATATTAGTCTGAAGTATTTTTACCGCTTTAGTTAGAACATATGAAATAATTGGATAAGCAAACATATAAACACCAATAATTTCAGTATATACGATGTCAAATAGTAGTCCAAAAATAATAGCATATACTAAACCTAGCAAATGATTATAATAAACTACTATAAATACAAGTGCGATCATAACAAAATGTGGAATAAATAACCGGTCCACATTAAAAAGCGTAGATGGTAATAAATCGACAAATACACTCTCAAGAACAAATAGTATAGTTAAAAGAAGTGGAAGAATTAGTTTTTTCACCCTTCTTCCTCCTCGTCTTCTGGTTCAATCATTGTGCGTTCTACTACGATAACATGATCGATTTGATAAAAGTTAGCAGCGGGCTTCACATATGCCATTTTAGTTAGCCCATGGTCCTCAGGTACTACCTCAATTACTTCACCAACTAAAAGACCTTCTGGAAACACTCCACCTAAACCTGATGTGAGCACTTTTTGCTCTACTTCAATTTTTGCATCAAACGGAATTCTTTTAAATAAAAGTGCCTCTTTTTCCTTATCGTAACCTTCAATCAATCCAAAGGTATCTGTATCTCCACTTTGTATATAAGCAGATATTCGATTTTTTCGGTCAGGTGCACTTAATAACTGAATAGTTGATGTAAATTGTGAAGCATGTTTTATTTTACCAATTAGTCCACTTGCCGTAATAACAGCCATGTCCTGCTTAATACCATGTTGGCTACCCTTATTAATGGTAACAACTTCATGCCAACGATCAGGGTTTCTAGCTATTACAGCTGCTTGTATCGAATTAAAGCCACGTAAACTTTCGGTTTTATCTAATATTTCTTGTAGTGTTTTATGCTCGTTTTTGAGATCTTGAAGCTCGGTTTCTAGCAATACATATTCATCTAGTTTAGACTTCAATAGTTTATTCTCTTCATATGTATTTTTTAGATCGTTCACGTTGCTAAAAAATTGAGAGATGGAACGGGCTGGCTTGTGAATGATTGATTGTACCCAGCCCATTGAGTCTTTTACGAATTGTTCGGGCCATGATAGACCTTCACGTTCTTTTAGTGAGAAACCAATCAATGCCACCAGCACGATAATACTTACAAGCAATAATATTAGACGTTTATTTAAGAAAAATTGTGGCATGATTAACACCCTCTTGTTCTAATACATTAACGAAATCTTGATTTACTTTTTTGCTATGTTATATATGCCTGTTGCTTTCTGCTACAGGCACTCGCTTTCCGCGGGCGGTCCGTGAGCCTCCTCGGCGTTTCACGCCTGTGGGGTCTCACTTAACGCGCTTCTCCCGCAGGAGTCTCGTGCCTTCCGCAGAAATCAACATTGTAATCAAATCTCAATCTAGCCTATTTTTTAAATAAATGGATATGGTCTAGTGCTTTACCTGTTCCGATTGCAACGCAGTCTAGTGGATTTTCTGCGATGAGTACAGGCATGCTTGTTTCTTCACTAATTACCTTGTCTAGGTTGCGTAGTAAAGCTCCTCCACCTGTGAGGACAATTCCACGGTCCATTATATCAGCAGCAAGCTCAGGTGGCGTTTTTTCTAGTGTGTTTTTTACAGAATCAACAATCGCATAAACTGTATCATGTAAAGCTTTGGAAATTTCCTCTGCTGTAATTTCAATCGTCTTAGGTAGACCTGTTAATAAATCTCTACCTCTAATTTCCATATTTTCAACACCTTCTGGAGAACTTGCTGAACCAATCTCCATTTTGATTGCTTCAGCTGTACGATCTCCAATCATAAGGTTGTATGTTTTACGGATGTATTGAACCATCGCATCATCCATTTCATCACCAGCAACACGAATTGACTGGCTTGTAACAATTCCTCCTAATGAGATGATTGCCACCTCAGTCGTCCCACCACCGATATCTACAACCATACTTCCCGTTGGTTCCCAAACAGGCAGGTTAGCTCCGATAGCTGCTGCAAATGGTTCTTCAATTGTATATGCATCACGCGCACCAGCTTGTCTAGTCGCGTCGATTACTGCCCTCTTCTCAACTGCTGTAATTCCAGATGGTACACAAACCATCACATATGGCTTACGTGCAAAGAAGCTTTGGTTTTTAACTGCTTGCTTAATGTAATATTTCATCATCGTTGCAGTTGTATCGTAATCTGCAATTACTCCGTCCTTCATTGGACGTAGAGCTACTACATTGCCCGGTGTACGGCCGATCATATTTTTCGCATCGTTCCCCACTGCAACGATTTGTTTTGAGTCTGTTTGCATTGCAACAACAGATGGTTCCCTTACAACAATCCCTTTTCCTTTTACATAGACAAGAGTATTTGCTGTTCCTAAATCTATTCCAAGGTCGCGTGTACCAATTCCAAACATATTATGTATCTTCCTTTCTGATACGAAATACCAAATGAGTGTTTTTTTATGTTTTTTTATTATGTTTTACTTCAAAAACCCATAACAAATATTATATCGTACTACTATTAAAAAGGATAGTGCTTATACATACCCTTTTTCCTTGAGGCTAACATATTTATGTTCACCTATTATTAGATGGTCTAAAAGTTCTATCCCTAAAATTTTCCCACATTCCGCTAAGCGTTTTGTCACCTCAATGTCTTCTCTGCTTGGTGCTGGATCTCCTGACGGATGATTATGAATGCAGATGATTGAAGCGGCTGACCTTCTGAAGGCTTCTTTGTATACCTCACGAGGATGGACAATTGAAGCATTAAGACTACCGATAAAAATTGTTTGTCGATGAAGTACCTGGTTTTTGGTATTCAAGTAAAGACATACAAAATGCTCCTGTGAAAGAAAGCGCATGTCGTCCATTACATATTTAGCTCCATCTTCTGGTGAACGAATAACATATCGGTCTTCATATTGAAGTCGTCCAATTCTTCTACCAAGCTCAATAGAAGCCATAATTTGAACAGCTTTTACTTGACCGATACCTTTTATCGCTGTAATTTCTTCAACACTTGCATCCTTTAAAAGCCGTAATCCTTCAAAATGATTTAATAGACGGTTTGAAAGTTGCAATACCGACTCTTTCTTCGTCCCAGTTCTTAATAAAATTGCTAGTAACTCTTGATTGGATAAATTTGAGGAGCCCTCAGAGAGTAAACGTTCTCTCGGTCTTTCATCATGTGGAAAATCACGAATTAATAATGGAGACTCAGTTTGCATTTTATCAATTCCTCCTAGAGCCTCCTAATAGCCTTATCATGTTCAAAAGTTAAAAGATTTACGCCAATTACCCCTGGGTTTTATTTGCCTCAAACCCTAATTTCTGAAGTTCCCGAATGGTGCGGGAAATAGGCAATCCAACCACTGAAAAATAGTCACCGCTAATCCTCTTAACCAATACTGAACCGAGCTCTTGTATACCGTATGATCCAGCTTTATCTGCTGGTTCACCACTGTTAATATACTTCCAAATTTCTTCATCCGTTAATTCCCAAAATACAACTTCTGTCCGTTCAAAAAAAGTAATTGCGTTATCATCAACGATGATAGCAACACCTGTTAATACTTCATGAACTTGGCCAGATAGCATCTTTAGCATAGTATATGAATCCTGTTTATCCTTTGGTTTCCCTAAGATTTGGTGGTCATATACAACAATTGTATCAGCTCCTAAAACAAAATCATTCGGATATTTTTTCGCAACGTCTCTAGCTTTTTGTTCTGCTAGTGACATGACAACTTGTTCAGGCACTAACTGAGGATCAACGACTTCTTCAATATCACTTACTGATATCTCAAAAGGAGTTTGAAGATTATTTAGAAGTTCTTTTCTTCGAGGGGAGCCTGAGGCTAAGATGAGGCGTTTCATATAGTAATCACCCTTCTCATTTTTATTTCTTACAGATTTGGAAGATACTTTACTATCGTACCAAAGAAACATGACAATAAACAATTTACCAAAATTGAATTTTACTACCAAATTTAGTGTTCAACAAAACGGTATTTTTATGAAAAGATTTATAATTCTTAATGAAAAAGGTTAAAAAAAGGAACGTTTCCGCTCCTTTTCCGGGTATTTTGTAAGTGAAAATTTAATTTTATATAGTTTGAGAATTTTTATTAAGAAAGAGTATTCACCCATAACTGATAATCTCTAAGAGCATCTAATAAAGCTTGTTGAGTTTTCCAAAGTGAAGCTTTATCTTTCGTTTCATAATAGGTGTTTAGTATTTCGTAGCCCTTTGTTACATTTGTCGAAAACGATTTTATATGTTCGGCTACCTTGTCTTGTTCAATTGGCTTTATTTCTTTGTAAAGATCTACTACCTCTTGCCATTTTTCATTAGTAATGTCAGAACCGGCTAGTAAACTCGATGAGATTGAAGCTAGTTCATTATAAAGAGGAATTGTCTTTCCGACATATTGGCTCTCAATTTCAGGTACATTTTGATAGTCTCCACCATTGATGGTTATTGGTTTAACAAAATGTTCTTGGTTATTTTCAGCATATACAGAACTCATCTGTTTTACTAACTCAACATTACTACCGATTCCACCTAAAACAATATATGTATCTGCGTTTTCAAGAATAACCGCAGAATACCCTAGATTTTTTATCTTATCGACAATTAGCTGACCAGAATCTAATGTTGAAAAAATTCCAGCTTGAATAACTACAGGATTTAAAGTACCCACTTTAAATGGTATGGTGTTGACACCGTCTTTCTGCTTGTTTTCACCACTTGATGCTGGTTTCTCTTCTTCTTCCTCACCTGCTGCTTTTTGTCCAGTCATTCCACCCTGAGGATTACTAGATGTTACTTGGTCCTGAATAATGTCATCAGTTAATAGATTTAGAACAATTAATCCAAAACCTGTTCCAATCAGTACACCTAATACAATAGAAATAAAAAAGGACTTTGAAGGTAAAACTGACTTTGGAGTAAAAGGTTTCTTGCCAAACCCTTTAAATTTATTATTCTTTTTACTACTTAAGTTTCTTACATCTTCGATTGCTACAAATGGTTGGCCTCCCTTTTCATCCCCACTTGTTGTCGGAAGTACCCAAGCGAAATCATCTTCCTCAGCTTCTTTGGCAGCTGCTACTTCAAGATTTTCATATGTGTCAAGCTCAGTATCCAGCTGTCTTTCTTTTTCTAGCTTTTTTACGTTGTATTCACGTTCTTGTCCATTAATTTTTATTGAGATACCTTGTTTTGGCTTGTCCACACCATTCACCACCTTCTATATTTGTCGAACGGGACAATCACTTTACACCATGCTAACATAAGAGACAAAAAAAATAACAAGACATTTGTCGTCTTGTCGGTAAAGGTTTTCGTCAAATTTTTCATTAATTGTTATTTGTAATCGATTGAACTGTAATTGTATCTAATGAAATTGCTGATCCGTTGTTACAAATACTTCGTTCAAATCCTATTAAGCAAACACCTGTTAACTGATTTTGTTTATATTCTACAAAAGAAGCATTTTCATCGTTATAGCGGTTACCAGTGTCTGGATCTTTTACACTTTCTATGTACTGACTATCTAATAGCATCTTATAGGTAATTTTTGATGGAGGAGTTTGTTGCTGTAGGTGTAAATCACGAATATATAAACTTGCTGCTTCTTTTAAAGCGTGCGCATTACCTACCATCGCTCGATCCTTTGAAAGTTGGACAAGATTTGTCATTGTTGGAATAGCAATAGAAGAAAGTATCCCCAATATTACAATCACTGCTAATAATTCTATTAAAGTAATTCCTTTTTGATTTCTATTAACAAGCATAGCCGCTCTCCTAATTTTTCTATGAAAAGCCCGGACTTGCCGAGCTTAGTCATTATCCTTTATCCCCGTTGGAAACGGATTTCTTTTATTACTAGGAAGTGGTGTTTCTAATGTTGGAAGATCATCTACTAAGTCCGTTAAACTTGGTAAGTGAAAAGTAGAAACAGTGAGTGAAAAAGGAATCGGATTTATCTCTTGTTCAATGGATCTAATCTCTTCTGTTCCTGCAAACACTAAATTTTCAATTTGGGTTATTCTCGTTTGAGATTCTAAAGTTTTGATAAATTCTTCTAGAGAGAAATAGTCAGGAGCAACAACAGATAGATTGACTGTTATCTTTTCTAAACCCGCAGGAAATTGAGCCCTTTCCTGCTCCTGTGCCTTATTTGACGTTTCTTCATTATTATTCATATCAACATATTCTTCTAATGTATTTTGTGGAGTTACTTCTGCCTCACCAAATGACATATTAGAAATAAAGCTATTTGATACAACCTCTGCTTTTTCTAAATCAAGTAGAAATTGTTCCAAAATTGGCTTAACTGGGACACGCTTTTGTAATTCTATCGTACTTTCATATGTTTGATTTTGCATTTGCGCAACTCTTGTTTGGACAACTTCTAAAAGTTGTTTCTCCGTTTTCAAATCACTTTCAAGTCGGTCATGTTCAACTTCTAGCGGCTTAATTATAAGAAAATAGAGAAAAGTGAAGAGTAGCAATATCATCAAACTAGACATTGAAATGATAACTAGTTGTTTTTTGGATAGTTGTTTTGCCATTATTCTTCCTCCTTTTGGAGTTCATCTATGGCTTGTTTATTAATCGTAAGATCAAATTGGGCAATGTACCTTGGTAAGTAGCCTTCTGCTTCTTCAGTGCCAAGTTGCTGTGTTTGAATATCTAGCAGTGAAGCAGCTTTTATTAGTTCAGATTCTGTTAAAGACTTAAGGTAATATGCTACTTCTCGATTTGTATCAAATTGAACTGAGATTGAAACTGCACCTTCTCCAGTGTAGGATAATGCTTGTAAAAATCCTCTCTCTGGTAAAAGTCCTATTAAATGCTTTAATAGAGGTACTGTCTCTGTTGGATAGTTCTTTACCCATTCCACTGCATTTTCTAACTCAATTACAGAAGATGAGGACTCAAAATCAACAATTTTCTGCTGCTCAATTGCTGTTAATTCTCTAGTAGATGCTAGTTCATTATTTAACTGTTCAATTTGGGATTTATGATGGTTCATAATCAGGATAAATATAATGCTTAAGACTAAGACAATAAAAAGGATAATACCAGAAATAATGTACTTAGATGTATTCTTTGTTTCCTTCTGCGGTAATAAATTGATATCTACTAACATCATCGCACCTCTTTTAGAGCTAATCCTAGTGCTAAATGTAACTGTTGTTGGATAGGCTCTCCGTTACTTGTTGCGACTTTTTCAGAATCAATTGTATCTACTGGTAAGTCAAAACGTTCTTTAACATCCTTAGCAACTTTTCTAAATAATGGGTAATCACCACATAGATAGATTCTCTCAATTCCCTCTTTTCCTTGTTTCAAAGAAAATCGGTAAAAATTCATTACATTTTCGATTTCTTTATATACATCAAGAAGCTGAATAGATAGCTCTTGTTCATCACCAACCCATTGATACTTGTGTTCACCTGAAGTAGTATAATGATTATCCCAATTTTCATCTATACCTTCGATCGGAAGATGTCGCATAAAAATAGGTTTATGATTATGAAATATACTAATGTTAACCATATGTATATCAAACTGCACTAACATAATATGTTGATTATTTTGTGGATTTTCCATCTCAAAATATAAGCGATATAAACATAACGCTGAGATATCAGCTGAAGTTGGTTTTAGTTTGAGTTCTGAGAACAGCTCCGAATATTGAGTGACTATTTCTTCAGGAGCAGCAAATAAAAGGACATCTTTTTTCTCCCCAGAATTCTTTATAACAATTGCATCAAAGACAGGATCTTCAAATGGAAGATGAATAGTTGTCCCTAATTCTAGATACAAATAGCCTTTTACCTCATCATCTTCAAGGTCACCAGGGACCTGTACTGTACGAATGACAACAAAAGCATCTGGTACAGTAAAGCGCACATTTCTTTTTTTGATTCCCCAATCCTCAATACATTCCTCTAGTATCGTAGACAGTGTGTCTCTATCAATAATTTTACCGTCTCGTATTAATCCTTCAGGAATATACCGTTCAGCCGAATGATTAACAATAATAGGTGAAGTTTGTTTCAATTCTATATAACGAATAACATGGTCTTTTAATATGATGTTGGCTGTTCTGTGGTTACCTGAAAGAAAATTGAAGACCATCGTGTAAAAACTCCTTATAGCGTTGTTTGTTAGTAGATAAAAAAGTGAAGATACCAGTGTATCAGTTTGTCACCGAAGAAATAAGCTACTAGTGTTCCAATTATAATAGAAGGGCCAAAAGGGAAGGGCTTCCCTCTTTTTACTTTTCCGGTTAACATGCCGAGCCCTCCGAGAAGTGTACCTGTAAGAGTTGATAGAAAAAAAGAGAGTAGAACAAGTTTCCAACCTAGGACAAACCCTAGTAATGCGAATAATTTTATATCTCCACCACCCATTCCTCCTTTGCTTAGATACGCAATGAGTAAGAGGAGGGTAAATCCAACTAGGGCTCCTAGCAATGAATCCCACCAAGGTGTTAGTGGCATAAACATTCTTTCTACTAAAAAAACGAAAAAGAAAAAAATCAATACTTTATCTGGAATAATCATATAATGTACATCTGACACAAAGATTATCATAAATAGTGAAATCAAGGTCCAACTGATAATCAATTCCTTTGACCAGCCCACCAGAAAAGGTGAAATCGTAAAAAGAATTGCCGTCATTAATTCAACAAATGGGTAAATCGGCGAAATTGGTGTTTTACAAGATTTGCACTTACCTTTTTGGAACAAATACGAAAAAACAGGGATTAACTCCACTGCTGTTAATTGGTGCTTGCAAATTGGACACGCTGAACGAGGTGCCACGATGGATTGATTGTTTGGTACTCGAAGGCCTACGACGTTGAAGAAGGAGCCTAGGAGGAGGCCTGTTATAAGTATGTATGTCATAAGAATAATATCCATTTTACACTTCCCCAAATTAATTGGTATAGTCCCGAATTGAGACTATACCAAAAGTGTATTTATGATGGGTCAACTAATGCCGCAAGTAATTCAACATTGTTTCTTTGTAAATTACGTTCTAACTGCCAAATCCCCCTGGTTGCATTAACTAACCTAACTTCATAAGTATAGTCAGTTCCAGTTCGAGTAATTAAAACAAATGAAGCACCTGTTCCAGCTGCAGTATACGTACCACCGTCTGGGTCATCAATAGTTTCTAATAAATTTAAATCATACATCTCATTTAAAGTAAGTTGTAGGTTATTATTACCACCTAAATTGGGCTGGCTTGCTACATGAATTTTAGCAGCATTAATCATTTGTCTAGCATTAGCAACATGAGCATCTTGTCGTGTATTATCAATCAACCCACCAATACTAGGAACAGCAATCGCCGAGATAATCCCCAAGATAACAACTACAGCTAGTAATTCTATTAATGTCAATCCTCGTTGATTTTTTAAGTGTGTTCTCATTTTCTTAAACATTTGCTTCATCCTCTCCCATATAGTAATTTTGTCCTATGTGTATTATAACATGACAAAATCAAACACGTTATTGTTTTTTTCTGGTTTTTACATCTGAATTTGGTTGAAGATGTCGAACATCGGAACTAGTATTGAGGTTACAATTGTGCCGACGATTCCCGCTAAAAGTACAATCATAAGTGGCTCAATAAGGGATTTAAGTCGGTCCGTACTACTTTCTACTTCAGCCTCATAGAAGTCAGCTACTTTCCCTAGCATTTCATCTAAAGAACCTGTCTCTTCACCAATCGCGATCATTTGTGTAACAAGTGGTGGAAAAGCCCAATGACGTCTCATCGGTTCCGTTAAGGATTGTCCTCTTTCAAGAGAGTCCCTTGACTCACGGATAACTTTGGTAATCACTTCATTATCCACAACATCCTCTACAATAGTTAAAGCCTGCAAGATTGGAACAGCACTTGAGAATAGTGAGCTTAAGGTTCTAGTCATTCTTGCTAATGCAGCTTTCTGAAGCATGTTACCGAAGATTGGCATTCTTAACGAAAAATAGTCTATAAAGTACTTACCCTTTTTGTCATTTCTTAGTACTAGGAAACCTCCATATAACGCAAGTGCAACTAGAATGATTAGCCACCACATTTTTTGCATAAACGCACTCGCATTTAGGACAAATTGAGTAATTGCAGGAAGCTCAGCTCCAAATCCAGCAAACATATCAACGAAAGTTGGAACAACTGCTACTAAGAGGAACATAACGACGATTGCAGCTATGATTGCTACTGTTATAGGATAAGCTAATGCAGATACAATCTTCTGTCTCGTTCGATGCTGTTTTTCATAATGAACTGCAAGGCGATCAAGGGTTTCGTCCATGTTTCCACCCGCTTCACCTGCTTTTACCATACTGATAAACATTGGAGAAAAGATTTTTTTATGCCTAGAAGCAGCTGTTGACAGGGGATTTCCCTCTCTCAAATCTGCTTCGATTTCAACGAGGACCCTTCTTAACTGTTTGCTTTCCGTTTGTGCTGATAAAATCCTTGTTGACTCAACAACAGAGACACCTGCTTTTAAAAGGGTAGAGAATTGTCTCATAAAAATAACAAAGTCTTGAAGTTTTACCGGATTTCCAATGATAATTTCTTTCGTTAACAATGTTTCTGGGACCTCTTGTATTTCTATAACCCTTATACCCGTTTCCTGTAGTTTCCCTATTACATCACGTTTTGAAGGACCAGTAATAGTACCTGTTTTTTTTCCTTTTTTATCTCTGCCTTGATAACGGAATTTTGGCATCTATTCTTGCCTCTCCTGTAAAAATGGTTGTGCTGCTTCAGCTGAAATCACACCTGCCTGGACATACTCTTTCAAACGAACTTCTAATGTATGCATTCCCTGTGTTCGGCTTGTTTGCATAACACTAATAATTTGATGTATCTTTTCGTTTCTAATTAAATTTGAAATGGCAGAGTTATTGATTAACACTTCTGTAACAGCTTTTCTTCCTTTTTTATCTGCAGTTGGGAATAATCTCTGTGAGAGAATAGCAACTAGGACAGAGGCTAGTTGTATTCTAACTTGTGCTTGTTGTGTTGCGGGAAATACATCGATGATACGGTCAATTGTAGTAGGTGCACTTGATGTATGTAATGTTCCAAACACTAGATGACCTGTTTCTGCTGCAGTAATCGCAGTGTGAATCGTTTCTAAGTCTCTCATTTCCCCAACAAAAATCACATCAGGATCTTGTCTTAAAGATGCGCGAAGTCCGTTAGAAAAGTTTCTTGTATCAAAGCCAATTTCTCGTTGGTCAATAATACAATTTCCGTGTTTATGAAGATATTCGATTGGGTCTTCAAGAGTAATAATGTGCTTCCTCATTGTTTGATTCATATGATCAATCATTGCAGCAATTGTTGTTGACTTTCCACTTCCTGTAGGCCCTGTCACTAAAATCAGCCCATGTGGTTTTGTCACGATTTTTTTCAAAATATATGGAAGTTCAAGCTCGTCAATTGTTGGTATTGTTGTTGGAACAACACGGATGGCAAGTGCTATGCAAGACCTCTGAAAAAAAGTATTTACACGGAATCGCGAGACCCCAGATATCCCGTAGGAGAAATCAAGTTCTCCTTTTTCAATAAACTGTGGCCACATAGCATCAGAAATAATCGACTTTGCCATACCTTCTGTATCAGCCGGTTTCATTATTTCTTTTCCGTATTTTTTTAACTCACCATTAATTCGAAGTACTGGCGGTACTCCGACTGTTAAATGGATATCTGAAGCCTTTAATTCAAAAGCTGCTCGTAATAGAAGATCAAGTTTCGTTTTCATTTCATTCACCTACTCTGGCATTACCACTCTTAATATTTCTTCAGTTGTTGTTAAGCCTTGTTTTACCTTTAGTAGCCCATCATCAAGCAGGAAGATAGTTTTATTTTTCATGGCTAATTCCCTTAATCTTGAAAGTGATTCTCCATTCATAATAACTCGACGGAGCTCATCATTTATGACAAGTAATTCATGGATTGCAATTCGACCTTTATAACCAGTCATATTACAAGTTCCACAACCTTTTCCTCTAGTAATTTCTGAAACCGTAATCCCTCTTTTTGAAAAAATCTCAAGCTCCCTTTTTGTAGGTGCTTGTATTTCTGAGCAGTCTCTACAAACCTTACGTACTAGTCTTTGAGCTACTACGCCATTTAAGGATGAAGCTACTAGAAATGGTTCTACTCCCATATCCATTAACCTTGTGACCGTTCCAATTGAGTCATTCGTATGTAGAGTACTTAAAACAAGATGTCCTGTTAAAGATGCTCGGATTGCTACATCTGCCGTTTCACGATCGCGTATTTCACCGACCATAATAATATTTGGATCTTGGCGTAAAATTGATCTTAATCCCTTTGCAAAGGTCATTCCAATTGTTGGGTTTACTTGAATTTGATTAACCCCTTCTAACTGATATTCAACAGGATCTTCAATCGTAATAATGTTAACTTCCTCACTATTTAAGCGATTAAGAGCTGCATAGAGTGTAGAAGACTTCCCTGAGCCAGTAGGTCCAGTTATTAAAATAATTCCCGTTGGTTTTTCAATAAGGCTAAGAAAACGATTATGATTTAATTTGTTAAATCCTAGTTTATTAATATCATTCAGTGCGCTGCTTAAGTCTAATATACGCATTACTATTTTCTCACCATACACGGTAGGTAATGTAGAAATACGTAGATCAACTGGATGAAACTCTAAATTCATCTTCATTCGACCATCCTGAGGCGTACGATGCTCGGTGATATCTAAGTTAGACATGATTTTTATACGTGCTGTTAACACACTTTGCATATGTTTAGGGAGTGTTCTTTCAGTCCTTAACACACCATCTACTCGGTATCTAACACTTACCTTCGTCTCCTGTGGGTCAATATGAATATCGCTCGCACGTAGCTGGATAGCATTTTGAAGGATTTGGTTTACCAATCTAACAACAGGCGAGTCATTGTCAGTAATTTTATCTTCCTCAACCGGTTGGCCTACCTTAATTTCACTAAGCAATTCATCCATACTATCATCTATATCATAGTACTTTGTTATTGCTCGCAGAATATCATCCTTAGTAGCAATTGCAGTTTCAATTTGAAAGCCGGTAGTAAGACGCAAATCATCAATTGCATAGAAGTCCATTGGATCTGTCATAGCAATGAACAATTTATCTCCGTCTTTTTTTAGTGGGATAAGTAAATTACGCTTTGCGAATTCCTTTGGCACTAATGATGTTAACTTAGGGTCAAAAGGGTATCTAAATAAGCTAATATGAGGAATTCCTAGCTGAAACTCGAGGACCTCAATTAATTGTTGCTCTGTTATAAAACCCTGTTGTAACAGTGCATCCCCTAGCTTTTGTGTTTCACTTTTTTCTTTTAATGTTAATTGAAGCTGGTCTTGCGTAATTAGACCAGCTTCAACTAATAAATCCCCTAATCTTTTTCTGACTTGTTTCATATGTTACCCCTACTTTACCAATTATTCACCTTTTACCGGCGCACCTGGTGTTCCCCATAAATCATCATCATCATCATCATCGTCTGGGTTATCAATAGGATTATTTATGTTTCCAGCATCTCCTGAATTCGTATTCTGCTCAGTTTCATTTTGCTCAGAAGGTGACTCTTCACTAGGAAAATCTATTCGATTATTTCCTTGGTTTCCTTCTGTTGGGCTACTAACGATACTTTTTAACTCAACCCGATGTATAGGTGGATAAAAGTCTTCGGCTATTTTTGTTTTGTCAACAATATTTATGCTATCCTGCATTGTTAACCGATAGACAGGAACTAAGAACCCTTTTGTTCCTTCAGTTTGTACTACCGTCTCTCCTACGGGTACAGAACTTTTGTATTGTAAAATTGTTCTCGGATTAAAGGCTCTGGTTTCCATCATTACTTGATAGTCATAAATGAAAGGTGATCCACTAATGGATACATAAAGCCGATCTTCAAACAGTTCAAAACTAATACTATAATCAGTCGTGTTGGGATTATAAAAAACAAAATCCTTCTGATTTGGTAGAATTCTAGCTTCGTAACCTAATTCTGCATAAACTGGTAATTCTCGGCTTGCATGTCGTTCAAGGATATCAAAGTTTGTTAACAAAATGGCTTTATAAAGGGCCGATCCAACAATACTTAGCGAATCTGCAGACACATTAACGATACCCTGTTCATTTATTGTTTTTAGTAAAGAAAATGTAGCCTGAGCTGGTACATTTATGTTAGTGAGGCTAGTAAGCATGTTTGATATGTCATTGTGGTAAGTTGAGGTTCCAACAACGCTTTCTGCAACTACCTTAAATTCATCATTGTTAGCTCCATAATGCAGTAATTCAAATGAATAGCTACCAGGTTGTAGCTCCTCTGCAATTTGTTCAAGTTCAGATTGCAGTTTGTTTATCTCTAGTCTCTCTATTAGCGAATCTTCAGCAACCTCTTGTAAAGCACTTATAAGATGTTCTTCTAAGAGGGCAACAAGTAGAGGCGACTGTTTTCCATTTTGAGCATTTGAAACACTCTCTGTAATCGAAAAAGAAAACAATGAAGTATTGATTACTTGATCGTTTTCTTTATTCTTAAGTGTTAATTGAGTCAATGTGTCCCAATTATGTATTTCATTCTCTATTTTACTAATCGCTTCTTCTTTCGTTAGGCTTGAAATGTCTACTGGTCCAATCATTGTCCCGACATCAAACTTGTTACTGTCGCTAAATACTGATTCATACGCAAAAGCACCAAAGTGTGAGAAACTAAAAATATAACCTGTGCAAACAACTAGTGCAGCTAATAGCTTTAGTTCACGCAAGTTTCTCACCTATCTGCCCCCTTTGTATTAAGCTTCGACATGCATGGATAGTTCTACAACAATTCCTGGTCCTTCTTCTTGTGCTTTCATTACATCACTCTCAGTTAGAACAGTTCCCTCAGGGAATAATAGTTGCCCATCTGTACCAAAGATATCCTTTTGTACAGTTTTGCCTAATAGGATTTCAATTTGCTTTTCTTTTAATGCTCTAACTTCCTCGTCCTCTTCAAGCAAAGTTAATCCTTCGAACGGGTCAAATTGTGCTCCTGATGTCGACTGCTGATTTGGAGTTGTTGTTACTTCATCTAACACTGTTTCAAGCGATGGGACATTTGCTACCACAGGGTTAATTAATTGCTCTACTGAATCAAAAAACTGTGAAGCTGCATCTTCTTTAACAATAATAATATCTTTTCCATATGTTAAAATGGAATCAGAAGCTAGTGTTACTTCACGATTTGGAAGATTTAGAAGAACCCCTAAAATATTTCCTGTTTCATCATCAATAAAGTACTCAGTTACTTCACCTAGTAACTCTCCTTTACGTGTCATAACTTTAGTGTTCGTGATTTTAATTTTCTTATTCACCAATTGATTTGCAATTGGGATCTCGTTTAAGTCAATTACTGCACTATCACTTTCAACAGTTACTGCATACTCGCCAATTCCCACCACTTTTTTAAAAGGAATTGCCTTTACACTTACTTGCCAATCTTCATGCTCGATTGTTAAGAAGTCAATAGAACCTTTATCAGGATTAATCACTAGGGATTTAACTTTTCCAACTTGTTGCCCTTCCGAAATACTAATGATTGGAAGGCCCACGATTTGTGTACTCTTTTTCATAATGTTCACCACACCATTTCTATATAATTCACGACTTATTCATATCTTTCATTGTACCATGTATCGACAAAAAAATAGTCATTTTTTACAATAATATTCCTCTAAAAATTGCAATTGTTGTTGAATAATTGCATAATTTGTAAATTTTTCTTTCAAATGGGTTATTAAGGAAGCTAGCTCCTTCTCATTATGTTCAGAAATGTAATGTTCAATTAATAAGTGAGCAAAAGTATAGTAATCAACAGAAGGTAAGCTAGGACTCAAATGAGCCTTTACTTGATTCACATACTCTTTAGAAGATAGATACTTTCTACTATGCTGAAGCTGAGCTACCATTGTATGTATCATTTGTTGCTTAACCTGCTTTGTTTTTACACTTTCTTCAGTGATTACTATTTCTGGCTCTTCTTCAACCAACTCTTCTTCTACCACTTCAGACTCTTCTGCGACCTGCTGTTCTTCTAACAATTCGATTTCTTCTTCTACGCCCTTTTCTTCTTGAACTTCATCTTCTTCTATAAGATGCTCTTCTAGCATTTTGACTTCTTCTTCTTCAATAACTTCATGTTCCAACACTTCAAATTCTTCTTCAACTAGTTCTTCTTCTAGAACTTCAGGTTCTTCTTTAACTAGTTCTTCTTCTAGAATTTCAGTATCATCTTGTAACACCGTAGCAACTTGTTCAACAAGAAGGTCTTCTTTCTCGATAAGTCCTTCCTCTTCCACCTGTTGAATAGCTTCCTCAACTGTGTAATTATCTTCTTCTACCTCTTGAATTTCATCTTCAGTTAATAAATCTTCTTCCATAAAATCTAATTCTTCTAAGGTATCAAAGGATATACTTTCTTGAGAATCATTAGCCAAAGGCTCAAGTTCATTTTCAATCGTATCTGCTTCTGCTTCATTAATAATCTCATCTATATTGTAATCTACAATACTAGCATCATCCGCATCGTTCTGTTCTTCTTCAACTTCCTCTGTTTCTGTTGTTGTCTCTTCATTATGTACAAGAGGCTGATCTTTTAAATCATCAAACTGTGTTTTCTCATCAATCCATACTTCATCCAGTTCTTTATCACTAACCTGTCCGATGGTATCATCATCTATTCCATCCTTATCGTCCTTGCTATAGGAATCCATTTCATCTAACTCTAGTGTTAGACTATCCTCGTGATGATTTTCAATAACGTCTTTGAAAAGTAAGGTTTCTGAGGTTGCAGTTTCAACTTCTTTCTCTTCACTTATAATTTCTTCTGGTTCCTCTTCAATGGAGGAAACTACATGATCATTAGAGACTTCCACCTCTTCTTCCAATCGTGAGGATCCTTTATCAGTAAAGATAAGTGCACTAAGTCTTTTTTCAATTAAGTATGTTGCTGCAAGTGCAAATACTAATAAAAGTAGAGATGTTTGCCAAAGATTAAATACTGTATTGGCAAGTAGTCCGAATAGAGCCAACAGTAAAGAAATCCCAACTATTATTAGTTTACCTTGTTTTTTAAAGCCTAATGGCAAAAAGTATAATAAAGGAATTAATAAAATAAGTGCTAAAAAGGCAAACAAAATGTTTTCCAACACCTCACCTCTTTCCTATTTTTTTATATAAGATGCGTTACTAAATTTAAAAAATACAAAATTCACCGAAATTGGACAAATATCGACTATTAGTTATTGTATAATAAAATTAGGTATTTTAAAAGAAGGTGACGAAATGATTCTATTGAAAATTATAAAGAATAAGAAGGGTTTTACATTAATAGAAGTATTGCTCTCTATTACAATTCTTAGTGTAGTGACAATAGGTATGTTATCTCTTTTCACTCAGGCATATTCATATACTAAAATGAATGAGAATCGAACTGTCGCCCTTAATGTAGCGAGAAATGCATTAATTTATATGGAACGGCAAGATTTTGACTTTATAAAGAATTTAATCTCTCATACGTCGATAACATATAAAGAAATCTGTACATCCTTAGATTCAAATAATAGACGGGCTTGTGAAGCGGTTCTAAAGCCTACCATTAATAATATCGTGTATGATAATATCGAGATTTCTTTATACGAATACAATAAAGAAAACGTTCCTGAAAAAGAAAAAATTCAACTTAATGGTTATCTTGTAGGTATTACAGTAACTGTAGATGTTAATCCTCCAATAGTAATAGAAGGTGTGATCACAGATGAGTCTATACGATAAAGGTAGGATAAAAGGATCCGAACAAGGATTCACAGTTATTGAGCTTTTAGTTGCCCTTTCCATTTCAATGATGATAGTGGGAATAATCTATGGTGTATTTATAACGGGGATAAAAGCTTATGAGAAGATTGGTATTGAGGGACAACTTCGTGATGAAGCCGATTATATATTATCAATGGTTTTAAATGAAATTTACGAACTATCTCCTGACACAATTGAATCTTGTGGTGAGAATTGTATTTCATTTGCTAACAAAGAAATATATAAAATTGATCCTACTGGAGATGTATCAAAGGAACTGGATAGAAATGCCGACCCAATTTCAACGGCAATTACTATAAAAATTGAAAACGATAATCTTTATATTAATAACCAGATTATTAATTCGCAACATATATCTATTAGGAATAATTCGGAGAGTAACTTAGACACATCTTTAGACAAGAAATTATCATTTACCTGTACTAGAACCTTGGTAGAACAAAATAATAATGGAGATTATTTTAATATATGTAAAAGTGCATTGATTCATCTATCTCTTACTCTAGAACACAAACAGTACACATCCGAAAGTAGATTATCTGTTGAACCTATTACACTTACTAGCGAATTTGGATTTTAAAAGGAATGGTATTTAATGAATCAAAAGGGGTCAAGTTTACTTTTAGTCTTACTGGTCACTTTAATTTTTATGACATTAGGTATGGCAATACTCTCTGCATCTATAGGCGGAGCAAAACGTACAGAATTTCGTAAAGTTGAAACAATCACTCTACAAGATAGCATCAAAAGTATCGATGAGGTTATAGCAAGACTGAAAGTATACACGTTAAACTTCGATATAACCAAAACAACACCTATCGAATATGAAATAAAACTAAATGAATTCCTCTTAGAATTAATAGATGAGTATGAATTGGATTATGATAAACCTGAAGATATTGATATCTCCGAACAATATAATGTTGGAGAGCAAATGCGACAGAAACTTTATACAAGAGTGTATCAAATACGAAAAAAAGCAGGGAATAAAATTGTAAGTAAGAATGTTATTATTTCGGCTTCCCCTAGCTTTTTGAAATATGCATTGGGATCAAGAACTGATGTTACTTTAAATGGTGGTACCTTTATTGACGGGAATATATATGTACAAGAAGACTTCTATGTGAGTAATTCAGCCAACTATATATATAATGGATATAAAAACACGACTTTAACAACTTTTCCAACAACGTCTCCTACCAGCTTGTTGTTTGCTAAGGAGAATATGTATTCTTGTTCTTATGGTACACAATGTTATCAAGTTAATAACTCGGGACAATTTATTGGAGAACGAGCCCTTTTCAATAGAGTAAATAAAGAAGGAGCTGAATTGAATAATTCCTTTAAAGGAAATGCTCCTATATATCAAAAATCTCACGATGAGTTCATTGATGTTGACGTAATGACAACTTTTGCTGATAAACTCTTTGACGCTGCAGGTGCATCCTTCTCTAACCCAGCAATTAGGAATAGATATTCACAATATCTTGAGGATAAAGAAAATACTGATGATAATAAGCGTCAAGTAATTGAAGACTTACTAGATGATTTAAAAAGCTCCTATAATATAACGAATAACTTTATAAACTTTGAAGATTTGACTCAACAAGACAAATCAATTTTAGTTGAGAGCACAGATGGTACGGATAATATATATGTAGACGTTAGTTGTATTAACTTCAAGGGATATTATTTTAAAAATAATGAGTGTAACCAAACTCCTAATACCGGGCACTATTTAAATTCACATTGGCTAATATTTGATGGTAATGCATACTTTGAAAATACAGGAACCGAGCGAATGAATATAGCTGCAAACATCCTTGTTACAGGAGATGTTTTCATTAGAGGAGATATTGCTTTTGATTCTACCCTTTATGTTCTTGGAGATGCTACAATTTATAATGCTGATATTTCAGGTGTAAAAGACCAAAATGAAAAAGAAAAGGAAATAGTAATAATTGTGCAGGGTGAGCTTAATATAGCAAGAATCAATGAGTTTACAAATTCATCCGACAAAGATGAGAATTTAAGAGGTTACTTTTACACTAACTCGAATGCTATTTTATATGCTGTTGGCTCAAACATAAATATTAGAGGTGGACTATTTGCCAAAGGAAATAGCAGTCAACTTTTACCGAATACTAATTCACATGGATTGGTAATCAACACTTACCGTGGAAATGCAGAAGAATCACTTGGACTTCATGATAAATTGCTACTTACTCAAAGTGACGACCCTCAAAAAGCTAGATTTAAGGTTATATACGATAAAAATATTTTTATAGAACAACAACAAGGACTTCCACTGGTAAATAAATTAGACCTAATTGCAGATGATCTAGTTATCAAATAAAATTTTATAAAAATAAGTAAAGAGTAGCTTACCCTTTGTGGGTTAGCTACTCTTTATTGTTATTCATTTAGATATGAAACTATTTCGTCATGATTCCATTTAATTGCCTTATCTATTGCTTGCTCTCCTAAATTGTCTTTTAGAGACTTTTCTGCACCATTTTCTATTAGTATTCTTACACTATCTTGATAGCCATATTCTGATGCAATCATTAGTGCTGTGTATCCCTCATTTTGAGTCTGATAATTAACATTTGCTTCTTTTTCAATTAATGACATAGCTGCTTCAATATGATTATTTGAAATCGCCAACATAAGAGCAGACCAGCCATTCTTATCTATTTCATTAGCGTTACTTCCTTTTTCAATGAGTGCTTTTACTACTTCAGAATGCCCTCTTGCAGAAGCTAATAGTAGAGGTGTTTCAGCTAATGAGTTTGTTATAGTATGATCAGCACCTGCATCCAATAATTTGTTAACTACATGAGTACTACCTTTTCTACTAGCATAATGTAAAGCAGTACTACCTGTCATATCCTGTTGATTAACTTCAACATTGTTTTCTAGTAGTTGATCAATTAAATCCAAAGAAGCTGAGTCAACTGTATCCTTTATTTCATGTATTGTTGATATTGTTAAGCTTAATGCAGGAATCGGATTGTGTTCAGTTACCTCGTAATTGTATTTAGCACCACTTTTTAATAATAAATTGGCAATATCATGAAGGCCGTATTTTAACGACATTATAAATACAGTTTCACCACTATCATTTTTACTTTCTAAATCAATGTTTTCCTCTGTTAGTATTTTAACCTGTTCTATATCGCCTTTCTCTACAGCAGCAAACAATTCTTCAGTCTGATTTTTATTTAACTTATCTAATTTAGTACAGCCTGAAATAGTCATTGTGATTACAATAATTAAAAGTATAATAAGTTTTTTCAGAACAAGCCCTCCTAACAAAACTTGAAGAAAAGCCTTAACAAAAGAATGTTAAGGCTTTTCAAAGTTTAATATAACCATTTGCTTCTATCATCATTAGTATCTCTTGTACCAGGTTCCACGACTTTAATTGGTAGGAATTTGGTGAAAACATTTCCATCTTCATCAATAACTTTTACTTCAATACTAGATTCACCAAGACGTTTACCATTTACAATGTTTGTTTGAATAACCGTAGCTATATAATTATCTTCACTTTTAAAGTTAATACTTCTGACATTAGTTGCATCAGACGGGACAAGTGAAATATATTGATTCAAGTTACGTTCCTCACCTTTTTCAATAATAATAGGTGATGTTGGTACTAAAATATCGGTTAATGGAGAGCCTACATAAACGATTGCAGATGCACTTTTCCCATTATGAGTGGTTACTGTAATAGTTGACGAACCGGTGCCTATTGCAATTATTTTCCCGTTTGAATCTATACTAACTACATTCGGATTAGATGTAGACCAATTAAAATCCTTATAAGTTGCATTATTTGGATTAATTGTTACGGTAAAATTATTGTACTCATCAAATTTTGATAAATTAACAACCGTTGGACTAATTTCAATAGATTGAACTGGTACTGGCACTATTGTAATGATCGCTTCATCTTTTATTAACTGACCAGAAGAACCGTAACCATATACAGTTAACTTCGTAGTTCCTTCGTTGAGCCCTTTAATCGTACCGTTTGAACTATTTAGTTCGGCGATGTTTGGATTGGCAATCTCAAAAATCAAATTATTGATAGAATCCTGTGGCACAACATTAAGTGGGATAGATTTTATCTCACCAATCTCTATACTCATATCATTTACAACAATTGATTCTATCGGAACACGAACAGTTACATGTATAGCAGCTTCTCTCACGTTACCGAATCTATCTGTAACAGTAACGGTAACAATAGAGGTTCCTTTTTTTACTGGATGAATGATACCATTACTATCCACTGTAATTATTTCACCGTTAGTATTCTCACTCCACTTGATATCCCTAACGCTTGCATTTTCCGGTTGAATCTTAAGTAAAGGAAATAGATTATTTGGAATCCCTTTATTTACAGTTATTTCACTTGGTAACTGAACATCTGTAATAGCATAATCCGAAACTAAGGTAAGCGAATTGAAACTAGATTCAATTCTGTCAGTATTAATATCATTAAAAAGCAACTTAGAATTATTTAATGTAAATTGATCTTTTGTCTTAGGAGAAACTGTAACAGTAAATTCCAGCGGATCAGCACTACATCCATTTTGTTCGCATTTATACTTGATGTCATCGAATGTGCCTACTAGTGTATAACCAGATTCTAAGTTTCCGGTTTTGATGAAGTTATTACCTTCTGGTAATAGGACCTCCAAGCCTGCTGGGAATGTCTCTCGAAACTGAACATTTGTAACCTTAAGAGTAGCATCAATATTTCCGTTAATATATCGAATAAACTTACCAATAATGTCGCCACTTGAATTAATCTCAATCTCAAATTCTACAAAATTGGTTATTTCTACTTGTTTTCTTCCATTTGGAAAATCATCAATCACAGGAAAGATCATCTTATAAGGTCCTTCACTTGTAAGGTCTTCAATTACTTCCTCAGTTTTCCTTTTGATGTTTCCTGGCGAAGTTAATATTGTATCCCCAATCCGAAGTGGAAGTTCATACCCAAATCTTAATTCCTCTTCAAAATCTTTCTTGTTTGCCCCGCTTAATGATAGTCCAGCAAAATTTCCACTAAATGCACTATCCTGATCCGAATTACCTGGACTTCCATTAATAATCGTGTATTTCTTATTAACTGTAAAACCTTCAATAGGGTCAATTACACCGATTGGTCGTACACCTGTAATCCCATTTACAAAATTATTTTGTAGAGGCTTGGGTTGTATTTTATACCCAATTGTACTAGTTTTACCAACTTCTATAACACTAACTGGGTTATTAAGTTGTCTACTAACTTCAATATTTGAAGAAATCTGCTTTACATTAATATGCACTTCTTGTTTAGAAATGGCACCTTGCTTGTCCAAAACTTCAATGGTAATCTTCAAGTCCCCACCATTCGGTAAAGGATTCCCGAAAGATTTAATTACCGTATCTCCATTAGAAATACTTGGGTCTACAAAAACTTCCTTATCATCAAATAGAATTCTCGTCTTTAGTTTACGATCCTTTAAATCCAAATCTTCAACACTGTACGCAATTTCCAAAACTTGATGGCTTGGAATTGTCGCATTACTTGTTGGTGTAATTACTTTAATTTCCGGAGCATGATTTGAGCCTAAAAATGCGCGATACATCGTATTTACAAATAATCTTTGCTCAGAATCTGGGAATTTATTATTTGTATGACCTGTACCAGAATACGTTATGTTACCTTTTGAATAAGTGTAATAGTGATTCCAGCTATCATCTTGATCACGAGTATTACCGATAACGTTATACCATGGTGTGATACTCTCATCTTCTAAATTCAGTGTGTAATATTGATTATGCGTATTTGCTATTGTTAAACCTTGACCTTCCAATAGAAATGGATATTGGGTAATTAGCCCCTCATTTACTTTTATCGTATTGGTGGTTGTATTAGGAGCATTCGTTCCAAGGTCGGTCCTAGGTAAAATCTGTCCAGTATCATCCATAAAGTTTTTTACCCACTCATTATCTGAGCTATAAATTGTGTCATGGGTGAACATGATACTTTGTCCAGTATTTATAAATGCTTCAATTGAGTTTATTGCATTACTATTTAATTTTGCACTATTATACACATCAGCAAAGCCAAAGATTAGCATGTCGTATGTGCCGTTTATGGACTCATGAGAGAGTTTTTTTGAGTCATTATTTAATAGAGACCTACTCTTATTAAATGTGTCAATATCAGTTACATCTATAATAATTTCGTACTCATTGTCTTTACGTAAGTAGGACTGACGCATTACATCATTATTTGACGAATTATTTAAAGAACTAGATAAACTTGTATCTTTTTTCACCTGTAATACTCTTAATTTTACGGTTTCGCCTTTAAAAAATAATGAACCACTTTTATAGTCACTGCTAGATTTTATTGGATCAATTATTTCAAGTTTCCAGTTTCTTAGCCCTGAATATCCACGTGGAAGGACATATACAATACTACCTTTGTCTGATGTTATCCCTTTTGTTAAGACAATTTCATCTAATGTATATTTCCCATCAAAATTAGAATCAATATAAAGATTAGCAGTAATGTTACTAGAATTATTTGTATTAGCAATTGAAAAATCAAATCTAATTGGATCTCCAGCTTCGTAGAAATGCTGTTTGTTCTGAACGTATTCTACTGGCCTTACAACTTCATCTAATTTAATTCGTGGCCGCTTTGAAAACTGATTTGAATAAAAATTATTAATTAGGTTTTTTAGAGTTATCGTGTCATTATAAAACTTTACATTATTAGTATTGGTATAGGCGGAAAAGTTTTTATAAAGTTTACTAGAATTATATTTCAAGATATCTGAGTGAAAAATTACGGGTTGACCTTTGTTAATAAATCCGTTAATTATCTCTTTTGCCTTTAAATTTGTAATGTCATTTAAAAAATTGGTAGTGTTATGTGCATTCGTCCTTTGTTGCAAAGTATGAGATGGACTACTATTAATTGGAGCAGGATTATAATCGCCACTCGCTATAAGTATTAAATCATATTTCCCTACCATTTCTTCACGAAGAGCAACAAACTTTTTCATTCTTATTGTTGTTACATTATATTTACTATTATCTAGATCATTTTTTATTTGTGAATCACCGTTTGCTATAATTTCTAAAATTTCATATTTAAATGCATTATCAATTGTAGTAGCAGCAATTTTGGATGAGGTTTCATTTATAAATAGTGATAAAACTAACATGAAAATAATCGATATACTGGTAAATTTTTTTGACAATCTAATTCCTCCTCCTATCTGCTACAAACTAGTATTATAAACTTAGTTCTAAATACTTATTTCCATTATATCATTTATTAATTTTCCAGTGTATACAATGATTTATATTAATTTATGCTATATTCTAGTAAAAGTTAAAACCCTCTCGTTAAAGAGGGTTTCAACTAACATATTGCGCAACCTTATTCCTACCTGCCTGCTTAGCCCCTGTATACATGGCTCTATCTGCGTGGCGAACGAGAGCAAGAGGATCATCTGCATCTTCAGGTGCAGTTGCGACTCCTATACTAGCTGTAATCTTAGCAGAAACTTGTTCTCTATTTTTATCAAGGTCTGAGTAAAATACAAACGGATTATTAGCAATTAACTTTCTAATATCTTCAGCAATTTGTAAGCTTGTGTATTTATCTTTGTTTGGCAGTAATATTACAAATTCTTCCCCACCATACCGTGCTACTGTTCCTCTTTTACCAACCATCTTAACTAGCCGATTCGCAAGTTCACATAAGATTAAATTTCCACTCTGATGACCAAAATTGTCATTAACAGCTTTAAAATGATCGATATCTAGTAGAATTAAAGACAATGGTTCCCCTTTATTAGTAGAATCTAGCTTTTTAAATTCTTCTTCTAATAATCCTTCAAAATATCGATAATTATAAAGTTTTGTTAGGGCACAACGCTCACTCTTGTTCTTTGTATCCTCATAGTGTCTCGCGTTATCCACTGCAACGGCTAAATAGGAAACGAGTAAATCAACAATCATTAATTGATATTTCTCGTAAGCACGCCTTGTATTTGAGGCAAGCACTAAAACCCCTACAATTTGTTTATTTCTAACAATTGGCACGGAGATAATACTTTCCACAGATGAGGGAAGGTAGCCTTGAGTAATTCCTCTCCATTCATCCCGTTTATGAAAGAGTACAGCCTGTCCAGTTTGCCATACTGTACCACCGATCCCTTCATTCTTCTGTAATGGTGGAATCATAAGTGTCTTTTGTTCACCACTTTCAACATACCGAATAAGGTGCAGACCATCCTTATTTACATCTAATATATAGGCAAAATCTACAGGTAAAACGGTAGATAGTTTCTGGATTATTAAATCAAGAACCTCATCTACTTGTAATCTACCTGCTAGCTGATGTCCTATTTCACTTGCCTTCTGTAAATAATAGTTCACTTTTTGGCTCGCATAATATTGTTTAAAGAAAATTGACAGAGTAATAAATGGAATGCCCACATAGACCGTTGCAATTACACCCATATCAATATAAAGAATATATAATATAATCCCAACTGGAAATTGAATAAGCACGGTAATAAATTGTGATAAAGTATCTTTTGAAAAGAACCTTTCACGACTACCGTACATAATTCGACGTACAAAATTAATAGCTAACTGGTTAGTTAGAAATTTCGTTAATTCATAGGCAGCGGCAGGGACTAAAAAGGCTAATGCAGCCAAATCATTTCCATTATGCGTACCACCAAGAAGATAGAACACAAGAGCACTACTAATCGAGCTAACTAAAAAGATTAAAGAATTCAATGGAATCCGATATAACTCACTCGATCCAATACGTACAGTAAGTAAGACTATCATTATGGCAAATTGAGCAAAAATGAGTTCTACAAACAGTCCGAATGAAAGAAAAACAGCTAAAGCAATCCCTTCAGATAAAAAGATAGGGTTATCATTTAATTTGATTGGAAAAAAAGCTACTATTGATGTTAATATTAAAAAAAATAGAATATCCGTGCTAAAGCTGGCAATATCTTGCTTAGTTAACAGAAGGGTAAGATATGTTAAAGATGGTACAAATACCAGCCACAAGGACCAGATCAAAAGTTTTGCACGCTTATTTGTAATCACATATACTCCCCCTTCTTATTTATTTTTATATAAGCATATTATATTTTAACAAATTTTCAGATAGTTGTCATATAAAAATAGTACAATTTACCTGTATTTCCAGAAACTTTTAGGTATTTCTACATTCTTCTAAAATAAATGGTCTTACCTCAGAAAGAAAATAGAGCGAACCTGTAACTATCAAAACTTCGTCTTTAGTAAGAGAATGCATTTTTTTAGTAATGCAACTCTTCCAATCCTCATCAAAGTCTTTATTACTAAATGACGAAAAATCAAATAAATCCTTCGCTGAACTAACTCTTGGAAAATCGAAGCTAGTGAATGTTAGTGATTTAGCAACTGCTTCTAACGGTGTGATCATATCAGATAGTTTTTTATCTTTTAGTGCACAAAATATAATGTGAACTTTACGATCATTGTACCTTGTATTGATTGTGTTAACTAAACTGTTAATTCCTTCTGGATTATGTGCCCCGTCAATGATAATCGTTGGGTTATCACAGAGTGTTTCAAACCTTCCAATCCATCTTGCTCTCTTTAGGCCTTCTCTTATATGAGTTTCTTGGATAATAAAGTCTTGTTGTTGTTGCAAAATAGTTATTGCCATAAGCGAAAGAGCTGCGTTTTTAATTTGATGCTCTCCCTTCATGGTAATAATAAGTTCCTGAAAAGTACTAGTTGGAGTGCGAACAGAAAATTCTTCTCCCTCATCAACATGACGTTTATCTGTTAGATGGTAATCCAAACCTAAAGAATAGACTTGAGAATGTAATGAATTGGCTTTATCCAAGATAACTTTAATCGCTTCTTCCTGTTCAACGCTTGTTACTAAAGGAATACCCTTTTTTATAATTCCTGCCTTTTCAGAGGCTATTTCTGGTAAAGTTTCACCAAGAAGATCCATATGATCATACCCGATATTCGTAATGACAGTTAAAAGAGGATTAACAATATTCGTCGAATCTAAACGCCCCCCTAGTCCTGTTTCAAATACAACGATATCAATATCCTCTTGGTTTGCGAAATAGTAGAATGCCATCGCAGTAATAATTTCAAATTCAGTAGGAGAGCCCAGTTCTGTAGACTCTAACTCTACGGCTAAAGGATAGATTATATTTGCTAATCTAACAATTTCTTCATCAGCTATAGGCTGACCATTTACACTAATTCTTTCATTAAATACTTCGAAGAAAGGGGATGTAAACGTACCCACATTATAGCCAGCACATTCAAGAATATTTCGAAGATAACAAACCGTTGATCCTTTTCCATTAGTACCTGCTACATGGATCGCTTTTATCTTATCATGGGGATGTTCAAGGCGTTCCATCATCCATTCCATCCGTTTTAAACCTGGCTTAATCCCTAGTCTGAGTCTAGAATGAATCCAGCCCAGAGCTTCTTCATAGGTAGTAAACATTTTCATGTCCTCCAAATATTTATCTTTTTTAAAAACATACTGAAGACGAATTCTACCTAATAGAATTCGTCTCTTCAATACATTTATGACTTTAGTTCTTCAATACGAGCACGAACAGCATCTCTTTTTTCAATATAATCACTTTCTTTTGCTCGTTCTTCTTCAATTACTTGTGCTGGTGCTTTTTTTACAAAGCCCTCATTACTCAACTTCTTCTGTACACGCTCTACCTCTTTATCAAGCTTTTCTAGCTCTTTGTTTAATCTCTTTACCTCTTCATCAATATTGATTAAACCTTCAAGAGGAAGAATAAGCTCTGCTCCGGTAACTACAGCAGTCATTGATTTTTCAGTTGATTGTACAGTTGTGGCAATAATTAATTCACTTGTATTACAAAATCTTTGAAGATAAGAGCGATTCGTTTCTAGTTGTTGAAGTATGCTCTCGTCTTTTGCTTTAATTTGTAATTTAATTTGTTTACTCATTGGTGTATTTACTTCTGCTCGGATATTACGAACTGCACGAATAACATCTACTAGTAAACGCATATCACTTGCTGCTTGCTTATCAGTCAATTGCTCATTAACGGTTGGCCACTGTGCTACTGTAATAGACTCACCTTGATGTGGTAGATTTTGCCAAATCTCCTCTGTAATGAAAGGCATAAACGGATGTAATAGCCTCATTGTATTATCTAATACATAAGCAAGAATGGATCTCGTTGTTTTCTTAGCTGCTTCATTCTCTCCATACAGTGGAAGCTTCGCCATTTCAATATACCAATCACAGAAGTCATCCCAGATGAAGTTATATAATAAACGACCAACTTCACCAAATTCATATTTATCTACAAGCTTTGTTACATTTTCAATGGTCTCATTTAAACGAGTTAGAATCCATTTATCTGCTACAGACTTTTCACCTGTTAAGTCAATTTCATCATAGGCTAAGCCATCCATATTCATTAGAGCGAAACGTGAAGCATTCCAAATCTTATTGGCAAAGTTCCAAGTTGCTTCAACCTTTTCGATACTAAAACGTAAATCTTGACCTGATGAACTACCTGTAGATAAGAAATAACGTAATGAATCTGCACCGTACTCGGCAATAACTTCCATAGGATCTACACCGTTTCCAAGTGACTTACTCATTTTACGCCCTTCTGCATCACGAACTAGACCGTGAATTAAAACATCATCGAAAGGTCTTTTTTCTGTAAATTCTAGACCTTGGAAAATCATACGAGATACCCAGAAGAAGATAATGTCATATCCAGTAACAAGAACGTTTGTCGGATAGTAACGTTTATAATCAGCTGATTCTACATCTGGCCAACCCATTGTTGAAAATGGCCATAGTGCCGAACTAAACCAAGTATCTAGTACATCATTGTCTTGTTCCCAATTTTCGATATCTGTTGGTGGTTCATGATCTACATATACCTCACCAGTCTCTTTATGATACCAAGCAGGAATACGATGTCCCCACCAAAGCTGACGAGAAATACACCAATCACGAATATTTTCCATCCAGCGAAGATACGTTTTTTCAAAACGATCAGGTACAAAATTAACTTTTTCTTCATTAGATTGCAGCTCAATAGCTTTGTCGGCAAGTGGTTGCATTTTTACAAACCATTGAGTAGATAAATAAGGTTCTACTACTGCTCCACTTCTTTCACTATGTCCTACTGAGTGTAAATGATCTTCAATTTTAAACAGTACGCCTGCTTCTTGAAGATCTTTTACAATCTTTTTACGACATTCAAAGCGATCTAAGCCCTGATACTCTCCGGCATTTGCATTCATCGTTCCATCTTCATTCATTACAAGAACACGTTCTAAGTTATGACGGTTACCTATTTCAAAGTCGTTAGGGTCATGTGCTGGAGTAATTTTTACTGCCCCAGAACCAAATTCCATATCAACATAATCGTCTCCAACAATCTCAATTTCACGACCTATGATTGGAAGAATAACCTTTTTACCGATTAGGTGCTTGTAACGCTCATCTTCAGGATGAACTGCGATTGCTGTATCGCCAAGCATGGTTTCAGGTCGAGTCGTAGCAACTTCAATATGACCTGATCCATCGGCTAATGGATAGCGCAAGTGATAAAAAGCCCCTTGTACATCTTTGTAAATTACTTCAATATCAGAAAGAGCAGTTTTTGTTGCCGGATCCCAGTTAATGATATACTCTCCACGGTAGATTAGACCTTTTTTGTATAAAGAAACGAAAACCTCTCTTACCGCTTTTGATAAGCCTTCATCAAGTGTGAAACGTTCACGTGTATAGTCAAGTCCTAAACCTAACTTAGACCATTGCTCTCTAATGTGGCCTGCATATTCTTCCTTCCATTTCCATGATTCTTCTAGAAATTTCTCACGGCCAAGGTCATATCGTGATTTTCCTTCCTCACGAAGTTTACCTTCAACTTTTGCTTGCGTTGCAATTCCTGCATGGTCCATTCCCGGAAGCCATAATACATCATAGCCCTGCATTCGTTTAATTCTTGTAAGTATATCTTGTAAGGTCGTGTCCCAAGCATGCCCTAAGTGTAACTTACCTGTTACGTTTGGTGGTGGTATTACAATAGTATAAGGTTCTTTTGCAGGGTCACTTGTTGCTTCGAAAAACTTACCCTTTAGCCAATATTCATAACGATTTGCCTCGATTGTAGTTGGATCATATTTCGTAGACATTGTTTGCTCATTTTCCATCATACTTCCTCCTTTTAATATTTCAAAAAAATTCCAAAATAAAAAACTCCAATCATCCAATAAAGGACGAAAGGAGTTAATTTCCGCGGTACCACCTTTTTTCTTAAACAATACAAAAAATGTACTATTTAAGCTCTCTAACGATAACGGCTATTGCCGGCTATTACTACTTGAGAAATACTCCAATCATAATAGCTACTCAAGGGCGACCTTCCAATTTAACCATCCTAAGAAATCTCACAGCTAATGATTTCTCTCTCTGAAGGTGTTAACATTGTACTCTTCCCAATCACTGTATGTTTATATAAGATTTTTCATTGCATTCATATCTTTTATATATAGTACCTAAAAAATGTTCGTAACGTCAATAATCTTCTCCAAAATTTTAATATTTTATACTGCAGTATATGAAACATGCTTAAAAATGGAACTTAAATATTTAGTTCAGCATATTTTAGTAATATCAACAGAATGTTGCAATAGGAGGACTATCCATGAGAAGACGCTTTAAACATTATTCTTATCCCCCTTGGCTTAGACAAACACGTGCAATTTGTGTACAGTTTATAATCCCTATAACCATATTCCAAGGTATCCGCACAATACTACTTCCAACAACCTTTGATGTGATTTTACTTGCCATTTTCATCTTATTAGCTGTATCTCTGCATTTGGAATGGCTATAAAAATATCCCATACACTTTTACTATGTATGGGATTGGTTTTCTTCCTGATTCAATTCTAGTTCTTCTTGTACTTTTTTTCTTCTCTCATCTTCCACAATGGTTGTAAGGAAAAATTCAATATTCTTCATTTGCCAATAAGCTCTTTGAAGAGAGGCCACAAATTGACGCTCACTCATTGAATTTTTACTGTTTTCATATTTATACACACAGCGATAAATAGGTTCTGGGAATGCCATATAGCTTAGAAAAAGAAGGAGCTCTTCTTCCTTTAGTGGATAGTACTTTCTATAAGTAGAAAGCCATTCAAAACAATCGTAGCTTTGTATTGGATAGGTATGGAGGGTCCGATAAAAGAATAGGACAAGATCATTTACTGGGGTTCCTACTTTTGAGTCTTCTAGGTTACAAAAGTATCCACTTCCGTTTTTATCAAATAGAAAATGTCTAACAGATACCTTGCCATGATTTAATACTGTTCTGTTTTTCTTCGTTTCTTTTATTTGTTCATACCATTCTTCTAACTTCATATAAGCAAAATTACTACCTTGGGTAGTCTCATGGTAAATTGAACAGAATTGTAATTCGAATGGTGACATGTACCATTTATTTTCACACTTTGTGATGAAGGCTTCTAGAAACTCTTTCCTCTTATCCCACTGTTCAATATGAAAACGATGATGCTCAGAAATTTCTTGCTCTTCCACTTCAAACTCTTTAGAAGAATATGAGTGTAGTCTAGCTAATTCTTTGAAAAGTAACTGATGTCGATCATCCCGCTCTTCTTCCAATTCATTACTATACCATGGCATTAAGTAATGGTATTTATTATCATATAAAGTTAAAAAATGATTATCAACTGTGGCATGTATTGGGACAATTTTAGTGTAACCACTCTTATAAAGTTTCCGGATAATTGTAGGAAACTCTAAAGCACGCTTTGCTGAAATTGTTTTTAAGGCAAATACACCATTTTGGGTATATACTTTTTTAACCTTACCAAATTCCTCTATAAAATCAGCCTTAAGATTATACCTGTTTAGAATCGGCCCATAATAATTTATTAGATTTTCAGTCATAAGGGCCACACACTCACTTTCTCATAGAATTTTACAAACCTTAACTATTAGTAACGAAAACGCCCCATCCTAGTTAATGATTAAATAAAAACAGGTGAGGAGAAAATACTCACTCACGCTGTTTGTTTGTATCATCATCTTTATTTCTTACTTACTGTAACTGGAATGTAAAGCAATTGTCCTTCACTTACATCATGATTTAAATCGATATCATTTGCTCTTAAAAGATGTTGAACATTTACTTCATATCGTTCAGCAATGATATCTAATGTATCTCCTTGCTGTGCAATACAAATCTTCATCTTTGTAAAATCCTCATCGTCATCACGTGCAAAAATTTTAGTTAAGTATAAAGCATTTTCACTTCTTTTACCTGCTGATTGTTGCTCTTGTTCACCATCATACTTTGGTGCATCTTTCATATTGGCGGCAACTTTCTCTTTTTCTCTTTCTTGTGGAGCCCAATTTTGGTTATCTTCGGCTCTACTCTTCATGCCAATTTGCATAACCGGTTGTTTAACCTCTTCAACAGCCTCTTCAACTACTTCATTAACGTCATCAAGGTCCTCATGATAAGCTTCTTTTCTCCCTTCTATTTCAAAAGGGGTGTACAGATCTGATTCTTCTTCTGGTTCCTCGTTTTCAGAAGCCTCTTCCTGTTCACTAACAACAGGTGAAAGCTCTTCAAGCTCCTCTGTTTCTTGCTCTTCACTTCTTGCATAAGTAGTATCTTCTTTTTCTTCTTTTTCTTCATTCCATTCCCTAGTAGCGACAAAAGGTGAAAGTTCATCCTCGTTACTGCTTAGGTTGTTATCGTTATCGTTTTCATTGTTCACTTCTTTAGTATCGTAGCGGTCCTCTTGTTCATTTTCCAATGAGGGAACACTTTGCTGACTTCCATAAATTCCACTTATTGATAAATCAGCAACTAATTGTAGACACCCGTATCGTGGTAACTCGTAATCAAATGATTCAATAGCTACATAAACATCGTCGAGATTTTGAATTCTGTTTTTCGGTATGGTTACATCTACAGGGAATCTGTGTTTAAGTTCACTTACTCCATCTTCACGAGTTGTAATCTGATTTACTACTCTTAAGGCAGTATAATCCCTAGGTTCTTCATCCTCTGAACGATTTTCATCTATGCGATATTCCCCTGATAGTTGTAATGCCCCTCGAATCGAAACGTACTGATCATGTTCTTGAATAACAATATCTGGGTCTAGTGTAATTGAAACAAGCTCTGAGACTTCCTGTCCCTTTTGAAACCAGACTGACTCTTCTACAGAAAATCGTAAGCACGATTGATTATCTGATGCCAAAGTCTATTCCTCCTTTCAGTTCCAACGAAACTTTTTACTATGACAATACAGATTTATGTCCGAAAACTGTGTTTTATGATTAAAATCTAAAGAAAAGAAGCTTTTAATTAATTATTTTTCACTTTGAAATGGACCGTTTCTTTGCGCTGCAGGCACTTGCTTTCCGCGGGGAGGGATTCGAGCCTCCTCGGCGCTTCGCACCTGTGGGGTCTCGAACTTCCCTCTACTTCCCGCAGGAGTCAAGTGCCTTCCGCTCCAATCCACTCTGCTGAAGTTATAGAATTCAATCCCTATTTAAATAATTAAAAACAAAAAAGAGACCTGTCTCTCACTTTAATCGAACTGAGTGAGGAGACTAGTCTCTTATTATTATTTACTAAGTATTTCAAATGATTTTTCAGCTGCTTGTATTGTTTTTTCGATGTCTTCGTCTGTATGGGCAGTTGATAGGAACATTCCTTCGAATTGGGAAGGTGGAAGGAAGATTCCTTGGTTTGCCATTTCTTTAAAATAGGCTGCGAAATATTCTAGATTAGATTTTTTTGCTTGGTCATAATTCGTAACTTCTAGATCGTTAAAGAAGTATCCTACCATTGAGCCTGCACGAGTAAATGTACAAGGTACATTATACTTTTCAGCAGCAGCTTTTAATCCCTCAATTAGGCGGTCTGCTTTTCTTGAGAACTCTTTGTATGATTCTGGAGTTAATTGGATTAACGTTTCATAACCAGCAGTCATTGCTAAGGGATTTCCTGATAATGTTCCAGCCTGGTAGATTGGTCCACTTGGTGCTACTTGCTGCATAATCTCAGCTTTACCACCATAGGCACCTACTGGTAGACCACCACCAATGACTTTACCTAAGCACGTTAAGTCTGGTGTTACCCCGTAATAGCCTTGTGCGCAGTGATAATCAACACGGAATCCCGTCATAACTTCATCAAAAATTAACAGTGCCCCGTATTTCTCAGTTATGTTTTTCAATTCTTGTAAGAATCCATCTTGTGGTGTAACAACCCCCATATTACCTGCAACTGGCTCAACGATTATACAAGCGATATCTTCGCCATATTGCTCAAATGCATATTTCACACTTTCTAAGTCGTTGTATGGGACGGTTATTGTATTCTGTGCAACACTTTCTGGAACTCCCGGACTATCTGGCAAGCCTAGTGTAGCTACACCTGAACCTGCTTTGATTAATAGAGAATCACCATGTCCGTGGTAACAACCTTCGAATTTCATGATTTTGTTTCGTTTTGTATAGCCTCTTGCTAGACGTAAAGCACTCATCGTAGCTTCAGTTCCAGAGCTTACCATTCTCACAACTTCAATAGATGGTACACGTTCAATCACTAGCTTTGCCATTTCATTTTCAATTAAAGTAGGTGCACCAAAGCTTGTCCCACGTTCCGTAACCTTTTTGATTGCTTCAACGACCCTAGGATTAGAGTGTCCGTGAATAAGCGGGCCCCATGATAAAACATAATCTATGTATTCATTACCATCAATATCGTATATCTTTGACCCTTCACCACGTTCAATAAAAATCGGATCCATATTTACCTGCTTAAATGCACGGACAGGACTGTTTACACCACCTGGCATTAACTTTCCTGCTTCCTTAAAAGCTTCTAAAGATTTTGTATAGCTACGCATAGACAGATCTCCTTTGTTGTAATCTTTTAGTTTTAAAAGAAGGTAGACACTGTCTACCTTTATATCTCCTTACTTAGATAACCATCTAGCTACATCTTTTGCAAAATAGGTAATAATTAAATCAACACCAGCACGCTTCATGCCGATTAACATTTCTTGAACAATTTCTTTCTCATTTATCCAGCCATTTGCAGCTGCTGCTTTAACCATTGAATACTCTCCACTCACGTTGTAAGCAACTATAGGAACATTATAATTATTTTTCACATCACGGATAATGTCCATATATGATAGTGCTGGTTTAACGATTAAGAAGTCTGCACCCTCAAGAAGGTCTGATTCAGCCTCTCGTAAAGCCTCGGCACGATTTGCCGGGTCCATTTGATACGTTTTACGGTCACCAAATTGTGGAGAACTATGTGCAGCATCACGGAACGGGCCATAAAAAGCAGATGAATACTTAACTGCATATGACATAATCGGTATATGGTGATACCCAGCTTCATCTAGGCCATAGCGAATAGCTGCTACAAAACCATCCATCATGTTTGATGGTGCGATAATATCAGCACCAGCCTTAGCCTGACTGATTGCTGTTCTAGCTAATAAATCTAAAGTCGGATCATTCAGCACTTGTCCTTCTTCAACAATTCCACAGTGCCCATGTGACGTGTATTGACATAGACAAGTATCTGCAATCACAACAAGCTCAGGGAATGATTCTTTAATCACTTTAATTGCTTTTTGAACAATCCCATTATCATGATAGGCTTCAGTTCCTAGCTCATCTTTGTTTGCAGGTACTCCAAACACAATAACTGATTTAATACCTAAGTCCACGACTTCTTGCATTTCAGCAACAAGTAGGTCTAATGATAAATGATACACCTCAGGCATTGAAGGAACAGGATTTTTAATATTTTCACCCTCAACTACAAAAATTGGATAAATTAAATCCTCTTTATGTAAGTATGTTTCTCTAACAAGTCCTCTTAAATTTTCTGTGTGTCGTAATCTTCTATGTCTTGAAAACTGAAGCTCACTCATTTTTATTCCTCCCTTTTCGTGGGTCTATTATAGTAATGTACGATTTCTTCTAGTAAATTATCGGTTGTATAACGACTAGGACAAATTTGTACTTTAAGTCCTGCTTCTATAGCTGTTTTCTTTGCGATTGGCCCTATGCACGCAACCACTAGTTTATTGATATTTTCCCAATCTTCCTTCGTGTCAACTAGCTTTAAAAAGTATGTAACAGTAGAGGAACTAGTAAAGGTTACAACGTCTATATGCGGTAAGTTACTAACTAGCTCTTCTTTCATATTTTCATTAGCCACAGTGTTGTAAACGATTAAATCGTTTACTTTTGCACCTATTGATTCAAATTCGTGAACTAGTATCTTCCGGGACAAATTTCCTCTAGCCAGCAAAATACGGCTATTGGAGTTTACATAAGGCTTTAATATATCTACTAGACCCTCTGCTACAAATTCATTAGGAACAATATCTGCTTTATAGCCGCGTGCTAATAATGCTTCAGCTGTCTTTGTACCAACCACTGCAATTTGCGGTAATTGCTGTTCTTGTGAAGGTAGTTTTTCAAATAAATCAAAAAAGAAATCAACACCATTCTTGCTAGTAAAGACAAGCCAATCAAATGATGAAGCCTTTTTTATCTCTTCTAGTAATTCAGTTTCTGCTCGATTTGGATATGTAAATGAAAGGAGTGGAATCTCAATCGGGATCCCACCTGCTTTCCTTATTTTTTCTGAGAAGTCAGAAGCCTGTTCCTTACCTCTAGTTACTAGTATTATCTTTCCATTTAGAGGTTTGGTCTCACTCATTACTTGTCTAACTCCGCTTTCACCTTGTCTATTAGGTCTTTTGCACCCGCCTCAGTAAGTCTATTTGCAACTTCTATTCCTACCTCGATTGGGTTAGTGCCAATAGCCTTTTCTTTATAGATTATTTTTCCGTCTGGTGAACCAACTAAACCTGTAAATACTACTTCATCATTCTCATTTATTTGGGCAAAACCAGCAATCGGAACCTGACATCCACCTTCCATCTTATGAAGAAAAGCTCTTTCCGCAGTTACAGTACGTTCAGTAACTTCATCATTTAAAAGGGACAGAATTCTGTGAATCTCCTGGTCGTCTTCACGACATTCTATTGCAAGGGCACCTTGCCCAACAGCTGGTACACAGTCTTCGTTATCTAGGTATTCTGTTACAACGTCATCAGACCAGCCCATACGTATCAAACCGGCTGCAGCTAATATGATTGCATCATAATCTTCATTTTGCAGCTTAGCCAAGCGTGTATCAATATTTCCACGAATCCATTTTATTTCGATATCATCACGTTTAGCAAGAAGTTGTGCAGAACGTCTTAACGAGCTAGTACCTACTACAGCTCCTGGAGGAAGGTCATCAAACTTAATATGGTCTTTTGATATCATTACATCGCGATAGTCCTCACGTTTAGGCACACAACCAATCATCAGACCTTCAGGTAATACTGCCGGCATATCCTTCATGCTATGAACTGCCATATCAATTTCTTTATCTATCATTGCTTGCTCAATTTCTTTTACAAAAAGACCCTTACCCCCGACTTTGGATAATGTAACATCAAGAATTATGTCACCCTTAGTTACAAATTCCTTTACTTCAAATTCACAGTCTGCACCTAACTCTTTTAATTTGTTAATAACCCAATTTGTTTGAGTTAAAGCAAGTTTACTTTTTCGAGATCCAACAATAACTTTTCTCATACCAACTAACCTCCTAATTATGTATACCACATATGAAATCTAGATAAGCTTCCAGATAAGAAATAATTGATTAATAGTACTAAAAATGAAGCTATATTCCATAAAGCTATGGACTTTCCTTGTAGCCCCTGAACAACCCTCTTATATAAATAAAAACTGTACACTGTTATCACAGAAAATGAACCTAATACTTTTGCATCATATAGTTGAAAGTCTTGCAACTTTATGTAAGCCCATAATACTCCTAAAATAAGTGATAATAAAAGCATTGGTACTCCAATGACATTTAATACATAAGACATGTGATCAAGTTTTGATAAATCCTGAATCCGTAATAATTGTTTTCCCCATTTTTTCTTTTTTAGAAGATTGTATTGTATTAAATACAATATCGAGAAAACAAATGAAAGGGAAAAAGCTCCATAAGATAAAATAGCCATTGTAATATGAATCATTAATAGCTCGGATATTAATTGGCCAGCTTGTGCAGTAGATTCATATTGAACAGGTGCAAATGTATGAAGAGCCATTATAAAGAATCCTAATATATTTGTAAAAAACACAATAAAATCTACTCGTAGTAATCGATTAATTGCTAAGGAGAGAGTAATTAGAACCCATGCATAAAAGTAAAGTCCTTCAAAGACAGTTAATATTGGAAATCTTCCCGTCTCGATTACACGATAAATTAAAAAAAACGTTTGAGAAAGCCATACAAATGCAAGTAACCAGAAGGCAGTAAGATTAGCCTTCCGGTTGTTATGTAGAAAATCAATAAAATATAATAGCACACTAAGTGCGTATATAATAACCGTTAGTTCATGTAATCTTGTGATATTTAACTCTGTCATGTTAGATTATTTCCTCTCCAAAAAGATTCTAACATCTGATTACTAAGGAAAACTTAGCTATAGAAGTCTATTTACATTTTAGCACTTTGGTCAATTTAATAAAGATATAAAACCCCACTTTATGCTGTGTAAGTGGGGTTTTTAGCTACATTATTGAACAAGTACTCAGTGAAAAGCCGCACCTTTATTAAGATTGTAGGGAAGCCTGTCTAGCAGGAATAGATATAGTATCTTGTTTCCCAATACTAAAACTTGCTTGTGCACTCTGTTCAGCCTTAACAGATTCTTCTATATCGAAAATTTTCATAAATAGTTTTAGTGATTCATCAGCATTTGGTTCAGCCGCAATTTCTTTTGCTCGAAGAATTGGGTCTTTTAACAATTGATTAATAATACTTTTCGTGTGTTTATTAAGCACTTTTCTCTCACGTTCTGTCAAGTTCGGCATCTTACGCTCAATACTTTCCATCGTCTCAGCTTGAATAGCCAGAGCCTTATTGCGAAGTGCAGAAATAACAGGCACAACTCCAAGTGTATTTATCCAGTTCTTAAATTCAATGATTTCTGCTTCAATCATAATCTCGATAACTTCAGCAGCTTTTTGACGTTCTTGCATATTGGCTTCAACAATGCCTTCTAAATCATCGATATCATATAAAAAGACACTGTCTAAATCCGCTAAGCTTGGGTCAAGATCCCTAGGAACAGCTATGTCTACCATAAACAATGGACGCCCTTTTCTTAAACGTTCAACATGAACCATCATATCCTTGGTGATAACAAAATCCTTTGCACCAGTTGAACTAATCATAATATCAGCATCAATCAAAGCACATTGTAATTCAGCAATTGACTTCGCTTCTCCCGCAAATCGTTCAGCTAAGCTTTGTGCTTTTTCAAAAGTACGATTAATCACCGTTACTTTTTTCACACCGCTACCATGAAGATTTTGTAGAGCTAATTCGCCCATTTTTCCAGCGCCTAAAATAAGAACATTCTTGTTAGCTAAATCACCAAATATTTTTTTTGCAAGCTCCACTGCTGCATAACTAACAGAAACTGCATTAGCACCAATATCTGTCTCAGAATGTGCTCGTTTGGCTAGAGTAACTGCTTGTTTAAATAAGTGGTTAAACACTGTCCCAACCGTATTCTCTTCCTGTGCCTTTAAGAAACTAGAACGTACTTGACCAAGTATTTGAGTTTCACCTACAACCATTGAATTAAGACCACAGGAAACATTGAATAAATGCTCAATTGCCCCGTCATTTTCAAATATATTTAAGAACGGCGTAAATTCTTCCTTATCAATACCAAACCATTCTGACAAGAAAGACTTCACATAATGTCTACCAGTATGCAACTGGTCAACAACCGCATAAATCTCGGTACGATTACATGTTGAGATAATTATATTTTCAAGAATGCTCTTTTTGTTTTTTAATGTTTGCATTGCAATTGATAGTTCAGATTCATTGAATGTTAGCTTCTCACGAATTTCAACAGGGGCAGTCTTATAATTTAGTCCTACTACTATAATATGCATAGATCATTACACCCCCAAAAAAAGTTTTGAATATAGTTTCTATTGAACTTAATCTTTATTATAACATGTCAAAAATATAGTAATAAAAAAATATGTGAACAGATTATGAACTCATATGTTAAGATAAATTAGTAATTTATCAACTTTTATCATTTATATCACTTTCTACAAATGAAGTGACGAATTATGTCGCATTGCACATCAGATACAATAGCAAATTTTACGCATTTAATCAAGTAAGATGTATGTATTTTTAGGAGGGTTATATGAAGAAACAAGGCGTATTTCCTGGTATTATCCTTATAGGTATTGGTAGCTATTTCCTCTTACAACAATTAAATATATCTGTTTTTAGTGGCTTTTACTCATGGCAAACATTAATTTTCATTATTGGTGCAGCACTTCTTGTACAGTCTTATACGAGTAACGACTATAGTAATATCGTGGCTGGCGTCATTCTGATTGGTTTTGGTATTCACTTTCATAGTGCAAATACTCTATCATTTTGGCCAAAACATTATGGAATGCTAGTATTCATTATTGCCTTGGGCTTGTTACTGCGATATTTTAAAACAAAAGCAGGGCTTTTTCAAAGCTTACTTTTATTATCCATTTCAGTACTTATTCTGTATTATGATAAATTTATTAAATCACTCGGATTTTTGGAAAATGGTTTTTCCTTTATCATAAAATTTTGGCCCATTCTTTTAATTGGTACCGGTTTTTACCTATTATTTATTAAAAAAAGGTAAAATATACTTAATTTACATAGGAACAAAAGCGCAAGTGCCTTGATTAGCCCCGACAAGCAAATGTTCTGAGCCATAAAAAGTCTGCACTTCGACTTTTTATGGCTCAGGTTATTTGACCTAGAGGGGCTAGGCACTGGAGCTGGACGAAGTAAAACTTTAGTATTAATTATCCTCATGGTTACTTTGTTTATAAGATTACCCATGAAAAAACGAGACGGCTCTGTCTCGTTTTTTTGTTATAACACTGCATTTAAGAATTCTTGTGTTCTTTTTTCCTTTGGATGATTGAAAAGGTCATCCGGTCTACCTACTTCGACAATTCTGCCATCATGCATGTATACTACCCAATCGGCCACTTCCTTGGCAAAGCCCATTTCATGGGTTACAACTACCATTGTCATGCCTTCTTCAGCAAGCTCCTTCATTGTTGATAGAACCTCACCTACTAGTTCAGGATCAAGGGCTGATGTTGGTTCATCAAACAACATAATTTCGGGTTTCATAGCTAATGCTCTTGCGATAGCCACACGTTGCTTTTGTCCACCAGATAATTTTGAAGGGTAAACATTTTCCTTATCAGCTAATCCAACTTTTTGTAATAGCTCTTTACCATGCCTTAAAGCTTCTTCCTTTGACAATTTTTTTAGCTGTGTAGGTGCCTCTATAACATTTTCTATAACTGTTTTATGGGGAAATAAGTTAAAATGCTGAAAAACCATACCTACTCTTTGCCTAACCTTATTTAAATCATGAGTTTTTGGATTAATTACTTCATCTGCTATTGTAATAGTTCCATTGTCTTTAATTTCTAAAAAGTTCAAGCAACGCAATAAAGTACTTTTTCCAGAGCCACTTGCTCCAATTAAACAAACAACATCACTTTCTCTAACGGTAAAGTCAATATCCTTCAACACATGTAAGGATCCGAAGGATTTATTTAGTTTGTCTACATTTATCATTACTTCCTTTTTCATCAAAAATAACCTCCTTCTTAATCACTTGCTGCAAGTTTTTTCTCTAAGATTCCAACAAGAATTGTCATCACTAACACAAGGAATAAGTAATAAACTGCAACGATTAATAAATATGTCATATTATCAAATGTTTGTGATCCTAATGTGGTAGAAACATTAAATAGCTCATTAAAACCAATGAAAGCAGCTAGAGAGGAGTCTTTTAAGCCAATGATGAACTGATTTCCAAGTGGAGGGAGGGCTCTACGAAATGCTTGTGGTAAAATAATTCTTCTCATTGTCAATGCTCTGCTCATTCCTAAGGAACGTCCAGCTTCCATTTGACCTTTATCAATTGACTGTATTGCTCCTCGAAAAATCTCAGCAATATAAGCACCATTATGGAAAGCTAAACCCAATGTAACCGACCAAAAAGAGGAAATGTTCAAGCTAGTTAAGCCAAAATAGAAAATAAAAATTTGAACGATTAATGGTGTTCCACGGACTAAGAAGATATATAAATCGGCTACTTTATTTAAGAATTTGTTACCTGATATTTTTAAGAAAGCGAAAAACAGACCAATAAATACTGCAATGAAGATAGAAACAGCAGTTACATTCAAAGTCATTAACATTGCTTTTAGAAAAATATCAAAGGTGTCAACAAACTGTGAAAACACATGCAAAAAACTTGGCATTTATTCTCATCTCCTTTTACAAAAAATGTTTAAATCAAGATAGATGAAGAAACGAATGTGCATTTAAGTAAATACACATTCGCTCATCAATTCCTACTTATTCTTCTGGGTCTACTGTAATGTCTTCACCAAAAAATTCTTCACTTATTTGTTTTAACGTTCCGTTTTCTCTTAATGTTTGAAGCGCTTCATTTACTTTTTCTAAAAGGACTTCATTATCCTTAGCAATCCCAATTGCCTGTTCGCTTCTACCTAGAAGTTGTCTTGCATCAATTTCTAACCCTGCACCTATTGCCTCTTTACCAGTAATAAAATCAGTGATAACCGCATCATGCTTCCCAATACTTAATGCTTCTAATGCCGTTACATCACTATCGTATAAGATGATATTGTCTGTTTGTTCCTTAGCAGTATCAGCGTAGGTTGATCCTTTAGAAACTGCAACCTCTAAGTCCTTTAAATCCTCAAATGTTTCTATATCACTATCCGGCCTTACAAAGATTTGAGGACCTGAATAATAATAAGGAGTTGAGAAACTAATATGTTCTAATCGATCAGGTGTGATTGTATGACTTGCTACAGCAGCATCAAATCGACCCGTTTTAACACCTTCTACGATACTATTAAACTTAAATTTCTTTTGAACCGGTTCTAAACCAAGCTCCTTTGCGACAGCTTCTGCCACACTGATATCAAATCCTGACATAACCCCATCACCATCGGTAGTACTAAATGGCTTAAATTCTCCAGATGCGGCATATGTAAATTTATCAACCTCAACTAGCTTCATACCATCAGTAGTCGTTTCTTTCCCTCCACATGCAGCTAACAAACCAATTACTAATAATAAACTAAACAGTGTTGCTAGTCCTTTTCTCATGTAATAACTCCCCCTTAGTTTAATTATTTAAGCCTATATAATTATGTTAACAACAAGTCGTTATTTCCACAAAATTGGAAATTAGGGATATTTTATGATAATCATGGATATCGTTTGATTTTAGGCACAGATTGTATAGATTAAACAATAATGCATGTTAATACTTCCAGATACGCTAGATTCCCTTATATCCAACAAATTCATATAAAAAAAGCTGAAACAGGACAAAACATCCTATTTCAGCTTCAATTTCTACATATAACTTTGTATAACACTCCAGGCTTTTTCCTTCCCAAGACCAGTTTCAGATGAAAACAAAACTAGTTGATCTGATGGATCAAAGTCTAATGTTTCACGAACCACTTTCAGATGCTTATCCCATTTACCCTTTGGAATTTTATCAGCTTTTGTGGCCACGACAATTACTGGGATTTCATAATGTTTGACAAAGCCATACATTATAACGTCATCTTTGGATGGGGGATGACGAAGGTCAACTATAAGAATAACAGCTCTTAACTGTTCTCTTGAAGTTAGATATGTCTCAATCATCTTGCCCCATATTTCACGTTCCCTTTTGGATACCTTTGCATAACCATAACCAGGAACATCTACAAAATGCAAGACCTCATTAATCAGGTAAAAGTTCAAAGTTTGTGTTTTTCCTGGCTTTGAAGAGGTCCTAGCTAGATTTTTCCGATTTAACAGCTTATTGATAAATGATGATTTACCTACATTTGATCTACCTGCCAAAGCAAACTCTGGCAAATGAGTATCAGGATATTGATCAGGCTTGACCGCACTAATAACAATATCAGCACTTGTTACTTTCATTTTTACTCTCCTACCAATGCGTGTTCTAGTACTTCATCTAAATGCGACACTAAAACAAATTCTAATTCCTTTCGGACACTTTCAGGGATATCGTCCAAGTCTTTTTCATTATCCCTTGGCAATATCACTTTAGTCAACCCTGCACGGTTGGCACTTAAAGATTTTTCCTTTAAACCACCAATAGGTAAAACTCGACCTCTTAATGTGATTTCCCCTGTCATTCCTACTTCTTTTCTAACAGCTCTACCAGTAAGGGCTGATATGAGAGCAGTAGCTATTGTTATACCTGCAGAAGGTCCATCTTTTGGTACAGCACCTTCAGGAACATGGATATGAATGTCATTTTTCTCATTAAATTCTGGATCAATTTTCAATTCATTAGCTCTTGAACGAATATAACTAAATGCAGCCTGAGCTGATTCCTTCATAACATCCCCAAGTTTTCCGGTCAATACAAGCTTACCTTTGCCAGGAGCAATGGACACTTCAATTGATAATGTATCACCACCGAAGGCTGTGTAGGCAAGCCCTGTTGCAACACCAACTTGGTCCTCAAGTTCTGCTTGTCCGTATCTAAAGTTAGGTTTCCCTAAAAACTCCTCAAGGTTTTTTTCTGTTACAACCACTCGTTTACGTCCTTCACCAACAATGATTTTTGCTGCCTTACGACATATAGTTGCTAGTTGTCTCTCTAAACTACGAACACCGGCCTCACGTGTATAGTAACGTATAATATTCTGAATTGCTTCGTCTCGCATTTGAATTTTACCTTTATTTAACCCATGCTCCTCGATTTGCTTAGGAAATAAATGATCCTTGGCGATATGCACTTTTTCTGGTTCTGTATATCCCGCTATCGTAATTATTTCCATTCTATCTCGTAGAGGACCAGGGATAGTTGCTAAGTTATTCGCAGTTGCTATAAACATAACCTTCGATAAGTCATATGGCTCCTCAATAAAATGATCACTAAAGGTACTATTTTGTTCAGGATCTAAGACTTCTAGCATTGCAGAAGAAGGATCGCCACGGAAATCGCTAGACATTTTATCAATCTCATCTAGTAGGAAGACAGGATTAATCGTACCTGCTTTTTTCATACCCTGGATAATTCTCCCTGGCATTGCTCCAACATAGGTTCTTCGGTGTCCTCTAATTTCTGATTCATCTCGAACTCCACCTAATGATATTCTCACAAAGTTTCTTCCAAGAGATTTAGCTACCGATCTTGCAAGTGATGTTTTACCTACACCCGGAGGTCCAGCCAAGCAAAGAATTGGGCCTTTAAGAGATTGTGTTAATTGCTGCACGGCAAGGTACTCAAGCACACGTTCTTTAACCTTTTCTAAACCATAATGGTCCTTCTCTAAAATATCTTCAGCTCGGTTTATATCTAACTGATCAGTAGTTGCTTTCGTCCATGGTAGAGAGATTAGCCACTCTATATAGTTCCGAATAACAGCACTTTCAGCTGAAGTTGAAGGTATCTTTTCATAACGATCTAATTCTTTAAAAGCTATTTCTTCAATATTTGCAGGCATGTTAGCATTTTCAATTTTTTCTTTCAAGGATGTTACTTCGCCTGTTTTACCTTCTTTATCACCAAGTTCTTTTTGAATAGCCTTCATTTGCTCTCTAAGATAATATTCCTTTTGAGTACGTTCCATAGAACGTTTGACACGTTGACCTATTTTCTTTTCTAATGATAATACTTCTTTCTCATTATTAATAATGGAGATGACCTTATCCATACGCTCTTTGATATCAAGTGTTTCTAGTATTTCTTGTTTCTCTTTTAATTTTAAAGGTAAGTGAGAAGCAATGATATCAGCAAGACGACCAGGCTCTTCAATGTCAGTTACAGTCGAGTAGGTTTCGGCTGATATTTTCTTCGATAGTTTTATGTACTGTTCAAAATACTCAAGCATCGTGCGCATTAAAGCTTCACTTTCAACATCTTTCTCGGGATCATCTTCAAACGTTTCAATTTTTGAAGAGATATAGTCTCCCTCATCATAGAATTCTTTAAGACGAGCACGAGTTAGCCCTTCAACAAGAACGCGAATTGTTCCATTTGGAAGTTTAAGCATCTGCTTAACTTGAGTTAAAGTTCCCATTGTGAAGATATCATCTTCATTTGGATCGTCAATAGAGACATCCTTCTGTGTTGTTAAAAAGATTTTATGTTCTTCTACCATTGATTTCTCAAGTGCTTGAATGGATTTGTCGCGCCCAACATCTAGGTGCAAAACCATTGTTGGATAGACGAGTAAGCCCCTAAGTGGTAAAAGAGGAACAATGATTTCATTATTATTCACTGCAAACACCTCTAAATTACAAGATTATACGTTTTCTTTTTTCAATTCTATCTTATTTATTTTCTAGTGTCTAATCTGGGCCCTTAAAAGTAAAATGACTTCGACTCATACTATATGCTTTGTTAGCTGTCGAAGTCACTAAACACATTATACAGATTCTTTCTTAGAATAGGTTGCCGTAGCAGGTATGATTGTTTCGGTCTGTTTGAAGCTAGATCGATCTAAAGCAATTTTGAATACCTCTTCTAAGTGAGTAACTGGCACAATTTCAATTCCGTCAATTTCCTGTAAAATCGCCTGCATGTTTTCTGAAGGGATTATTACTTTTTTAGCACCTGCCATTTTTGCTGCCTTTATTTTAGCAACAACTCCACCGATAGGCTTTACATTCCCATGGATACTAATTTCCCCTGTCATGGCTACTGTATTATGTATAGGGATTTCATGGATTGCTGAATAAATACCCGTTGCCATAGCAATACCCGCTGATGGTCCATCAATCGGAATTCCACCAGGGAAATTAACGTGGATATCAAAATTAGAAGCTTGGACACCCATAGAACGTAAAACAGTAATTACATTTTCAATAGAGCCTTTGGCCATACTTTTACGACGAATTGATTTCCCTTTATCTCCAATACTTTCTTCTTCAACAATTCCTGTAATATTAATAGATCCATTTTCTTTTGCTGGAATTACAGTCACTTCAATTTCTAGTAATGAGCCTGTATTCGGGCCATAGACTGCCAAACCGTTTACTAAGCCGATCTTAGACTCTTCATTTATTTTTCTTTCATGTCGTGGGCTCATTTGACTTGAATGGATAACCCATTCTATATCTTCTTCTCGAATAAAATCTCTTTCTTCCGTTATCGCAAGTCCAGCAGATATTTGTACCATATTAACTGCTTCACGACCATTCCTTGCATAGGAGGATAAAATAGCTATACCCTTGTCGCTGATGTTCATTTTAACTTTGTCCGCAGCGTTCCTGGCAACTGCTGAGATTTCGTCTTGATCTAACTCTCTGAAAAAGACCTCTAGGCAACGAGAGCGGATAGCTGGCGGTATTTCGTTAGGAGTTCTTGTAGTTGCTCCAATCAAGCGAAAATCAGCCGGTAAACCATTTTTAAAAATATCATGGATATGTGTAGGAATTTGTGTATTTTCCTCATTGTAATATGCACTTTCAAGGAAAACCTTGCGATCCTCTAGTACCTTAAGCATTTTATTCATTTGAATAGGGTGTAACTCACCAATCTCATCAATGAAGAGAACTCCCCCATGGGCATGTGTTACTGCGCCTTGCTTTGGTTGTGGAATTCCAGCCTGTCCCATTGCCCCAGCACCTTGATAGATAGGGTCATGAACAGAACCAATTAACGGATCAGCAATACCTCTTTCATCAAAACGAGCTGTTGTTGCATCAAGTTCTACAAATACAGCAGAAGGTTTAAATGGAGATTTACCATTTTTTTTCGCTTCTTCAAGCACTAATCTTGCAGCTGCCGTTTTTCCAACTCCAGGTGGTCCATAGACAATAACATGTTGCGGATTTGGTCCACATAACGCTGCTTTCAATGCACGGATACCATCTTCTTGACCAACTATGTCTTTAAAGCTAGTAGGTCTAACTCTTTCAGCCAATGGTTCAGATAAAGAGATTGCTCTCATTTTACGTAGTTGTTCCATTTCCTTACGGGATTCTTTATCAATTGATACCTTTTGTGTTCTTTGATTTTTAAGCAAGTTCCAGAAATAGAGTCCGATAATAACTCCAAAAAATAACTGGACAAACAAAGCAATACCTGTCCAACTCATGAAATACCCTCCCTAAGCTCTTAGTTGTCATGTTTAATTGCTAGTATTTCCGATGTGGAGGTGTAATAAACAGAAAAAGGATAAAAGAAATAGATAGCACTTAAAGAAAATAAAAAAACGTAGCAGAAAGGATATCCTTGTCTGCTACGTTTTACGGACTTGGTTAAGCTGAATTTTTAGCGTCATCCACAACAACTGTACCATCGTTTAATAGTAACTTTGGTGGCGTACTATCTTTAACTGTTTCTGGAGTAATAATACATTTTGTAATATCTTCTCTTGAAGGTAAGTCAAACATAACATCTAACATTATCCCTTCAATAATTGAACGTAGTCCACGAGCACCTGTTTTACGTTCAATCGCTTTTTTAGCGATTTCAACCAATGCATCATCTTCGAAGTCCAGTTCTACATCATCTAGTTCGAGCATTTTTTGATATTGTTTAACTAACGCATTTTTTGGTTTTGTTAAAATTTCAACTAGCGCATCTTCGTCTAATGGTTCTAAGCTTGCGATGACAGGAAGACGTCCGATAAACTCCGGAATAAGTCCAAATTTTAATAAATCTTCAGGTAATGCTTTTGATAGCAATTCCTTTTGATTTAAATCTTCCTGAGCAGCATCAGAGCCAAAACCAATTACTTTTTTACCTAAGCGGCGCTTTACGATTTGTTCGATTCCATCAAATGCTCCACCACATACAAACAAGATATTTGTTGTGTCAATTTGGATAAATTCTTGATGAGGGTGCTTACGTCCACCCTGTGGCGGTACACTTGCAACTGTTCCTTCAAGAATTTTTAGAAGGGCTTGTTGTACACCTTCACCCGAAACATCACGAGTAATCGATGGATTTTCTGATTTACGAGCTACTTTATCAATTTCATCAATATAGATAATTCCCTTTTCAGCCTTTTCCACATCGTAATCAGCTGCCTGAATTAACTTCAAAAGAATGTTCTCTACATCTTCACCTACATACCCTGCTTCTGTTAAAGAAGTAGCATCTGCTATAGCAAATGGCACGTTTAAAATTCTAGCCAATGTTTGAGCTAAAAGAGTTTTACCACTACCTGTTGGCCCTATCATAACAATATTACTTTTTGATAATTCCACATCATCGATTTTACTATTTGAATTGATTCGTTTGTAGTGATTATATACAGCTACGGATAAAGACTTCTTCGCTGCATCTTGACCAATGACATATTCGTCTAAGATTTCACGGATTTCTTTCGGCTTAGGAACATCCTTGAATTCAACTTCTTCTTCTGTTCCAAGTTCCTCTTCAACGATTTCTGTACATAATTCAATACATTCATCACATATATAAACACCTGGACCGGCTACTAACTTACGTACTTGATCCTGCGTTTTACCACAAAAGGAACACTTCAATTGCCCTTTTTCATCGTTAAACTTAAACATCCTGTCACCCCTTAGATTATTCTATATGTATTTTTCTATCTCTTACAACTTTCTAACACTTCTTAAATCAGGTATGTAGTGGATTGTATCATATTCCAAAGTAATACAGGTAATAATAACTCTTTTGTTTATATGTAGTGATAAAACAGGGAAAATATGATGCTTAGTGAGAAAAAGATTATGTATGTAGCATCAGAGAACAAGGTCAAAAAACAACCTTCTTACTATCATTCCCATTAATTAAATAATAAAACTTATGTTATGTAACTTACACTATTCCTAGTTCTTTATAAGGGAAAACAAGGCACGATTGAGTCGCGCCTTGTCCTCTTGTCCTCTTACTTATTATTATGCAACATCTTTACTATTTTCTACAAGTAAATCGATTGCTTTACGGAATTTAAGATCTTCTTTAATTCCATCAAGTCCACCTAGCATTTGTTTGATAGACTCAACTGGTGTGCTGTACATTTCAGCCATTTTTTCTAATTCAGCATTTACTTCTTCTTCAGAAACTTCAATGTTTTCTGCTTTAGTAATAGCTTCTAATGTTAAGTTAATGCGAACACGTTTACCTGCATCTTCCTTCATTTGTTCACGAAGAGCATTTTCATCTTGACCTGAGAATTGGAAGTAAAGATCAAGGTTCATACCTTGCATTTGTAAACGTTGTTCAAATTCTTTAAGCATACGGTCTAACTCAGTTTTTACCATTGCTTCAGGAACATCAACCTCTGCATTTTCAGCAGCTTTTTCGATTACAGTGTCACGAAGGTGGTTTTCTGCTTCAGTCTTCTTCGTTGATTCTAAACGCTCTCTTGTTTTTGTCTTTAATTCTGCAAGAGTTTCAACTTCTTCATCAGCATCTTTAGCAAACTCATCATCTAAAGCTGGAAGTTCTTTTGCTTTGATTTCATGAATTTTTACTTTGAAAACTGCAGGCTTACCAGCTAGATTTTCAGCATGGTATTCCTCAGGGAAGTTAACTTCAACGTCTTTCTCTGCTCCAGTTTCTAGTCCAACTAATTGCTCTTCAAAACCTGGAATGAACTGTCCAGAACCTACTTCTAATGAATAGTTCTCCGCTTTTCCACCTTCAAAAGCTTCACCATCAACAAAACCTTCAAAATCCATTACAACAGTATTACCATTTTCAACTGTTCCTTCTTCTTTTACCACTAACTCAGCGTGACGCTCTTGTAAAGATTTTAACTCATTGTCTACATCTTCATCAGTTACAGTTGGATCAATTTTTTCAACCTCTAAGCCTTTATATTCACCTAATTTAACTTCAGGCTTAACTGTTACTTTTGCAGTAAAGATTAAAGATTTACCTTTTTCAATCTGCTCAATATCAATTTCAGGACGATCTACTGGATCGATTCCAGCTTCTTCAACTGCACTTGCATATGCATCAGGTAGTAAAATATCTAATGCATCTTGGTAAAGTGATTCTACACCAAATTTCTTTTCAAACATGCTACGAGGCATTTTTCCTTTACGAAAGCCAGGAACGTTAACTTGCTTAACAACCTTTTTAAACGCTTCATCAAGACCTTCTGTTACTTTTTCAGCATCCACTTCAATCGTTAGGACACCTTGATTACCTTCTAATTTTTCCCATTTTACAGACATATATTTCCCTCCAGCATTTATTATGTGTTCAATTACTTTTGTCAGATAATGAATATGCTGTCTTTTAATTAGGTTGGTATTCGAACATGATTACTCATTTCTAACCTTTCGACCGCCTGAACAACATGTATATTTGTCCATTTTTAACAAGTCATTATCTATTTATACCGACATGCTTATGTGTGGTAATTGTTTTCTTCGCTTATATGTAGGCATACGAGTATTTACAACCCTTACATTATAACATACTCTATAATCCTTTCAACAGATTGAATTATATTTCTAAAAAAGAAATTTTTTCTATTTCTTTCAGTGTTTCTAGAGCATGATTCACGTATTCTATATCATCTCCATTCATAAAACCTACTATGTCAATCTCCATTCCATGAAGTTCACTTCCATACAAGTACAAAGCTGCAGACCATGTTTTACTAGAATAAGCTTTCGGTAAAAAAGGGTAGGTTACGTATAAATACCTAAACCATATTTCCTTACATACCTCAAATAAAGATGGGTTATCATTTGCTAGCAATTCCTCTAAATCTTTAAGAACCTGCTGTGCATGTTCATTATCAATGATATCCGTAAGTTTTGAAGGAATTACCGTACCTTCCTCACCTAGTTTTACAACTGTTATTTCTTTATCGATTGAATGGTCAAAAAGCAGTTGCATAATCATTGTTTTAATTACAACATCCTTAGTAGGATCAATTAAGTACTGTTGAATAATATCAAGATATTTTGAGATATTGCTATCCTTTAAAGTATGTAGTAGTTTAATTTGTTCATTTTTATCACTTTGTTCTAGTAGAATTCGATGAATTTGTTCAAATTTATTTTCTGGTTCATAATTGTCTTCAGGAATCTCTTCTATATTGGAGGAAGTATATCTCCGACTGAATTCTAATAATTGATATAGGTTTTCGGCGTGTTGTGGAGGCACCTGATCTTCTTGGAAAACTGCTTCAAGTGTTGTTTTTACTTCAGTATATTCTCCCAATTGAATTAAGATGGTTAGATAAAATTGAAGAACATGAAAGTAATCTCCTACGTCCTCTAATAACATTCTTTTACAGCTCTGTTTAGCTTCCTCTAGACGGCCCATCTCAAATAAACACATCACAATTCCAAATTCAATTTCATCATTTACTGAATCTATTTCCTTCGCTTGTGAAAGCAGGTCTAAGGCGTGCTTATAGTTCTTATTTCTGATAGCATCCATCCCTTTATCTAAAAGACGTTCCTTTAATTTCGGGAACTGAATGACTCTCGCTTTTCGGTCATTAGATTGGTTATTCATCGAGCAGTTTACAACTCCAGACGTATAAATAATGATTTTGGTTTAGTTTAACAACTAGTAGAAAATAAAACAATAGAAGGGGGAATAGAACACAAAATAAAAAATCCCACTATATTAGTCATTTATCAACATTTTGCAAGGCAAAATATTCATAAATGTTAATATAACAGGATTTTAAAATGGCGTCCCAGGAGAGATTCGAACTCCCGACCGTACGCTTAGAAGGCGTATGCTCTATCCGGCTGAGCTACTGGGACAAAGTATTTTAAATGTTTTTGACTAAGTTGTTTTTGTCGATATCTCATTAGCGACATTTTTTATTATACTTACCATGCAATCTAAAGTCAACACTTTTTGCAAAGTTTTTTTAGGTAGGAAAATAATTTACACTTATTAACCTACCTTTATATTTTATGTGAACCTAACCTCGGTTGTCAATGAATCAACCTTTGTACCATTAATATCGTAAAAACTAACAGATGCATTTTTGTCCTTCAATTCCAGTATTGCGTAAGTTCTTTCCTTTCTTAGTCTAGGAAGTTTTATACTACCTGGATTTATAAACAACGTTTCATCGATCAGTTCTACACCTGCGACATGAGAATGCCCGAAACATACAATTGATGCTCCTAATTCCTTTGCACGATAATTAAGATTCATTAAGGTCATTTTTACATTATAGAGATGACCGTGAGTGATTAACACGTCTTTGCCTCCCACTTTCACTACTTGCTCATTCTGGTATTCCTGATCATGATCACAATTTCCTCTTACAGAAATATATTGCAGCATTTCATCTGCATTTTGATTTAATTCAGAATCCCCGCAATGAATCATTAAATCAACATCAGTCTTATGTCTATCTCTTAATACTACTAATTCGTTAGTTAATCCATGGCTATCACTTACAATTAAAGTTCTCATAAGCTAGATTCCCTTACATGATTGATGGATTCTAGTAGGCCTATTAATTGTTTGAATGCATTAGCACGATGGCTAATTTGATTTTTCTCTTCTTTTGAAAGTTGAGCCATTGTTTTTCCTATATCAGGAAGGAAAAAGATTGGATCATACCCAAATCCTTGATCACCAATAGGTGAAGTTGCAATAACCCCTTCGCATGTGCCTTCTACGGTTTTTGTCACATCATTTGGAATAGCTAGAGCTAGTACACAATGAAACCTAGCTGTACGCTTATTTGTTGGTATACCCTGTAACTCTTCTAACACCTTCATCATATTGGCTTGGTCATTCTTTTCAACTCCAGCATACCTAGCTGAATACACTCCAGGTCTTCCTTGTAACGCATCAATTGCTAGACCAGAGTCATCTGCAATTACGTTTGTGTTAAAGTGTTTTGACATGGCTTCTGCCTTTAAAATTGCATTCTCAGTAAAAGTTGCCCCTGTCTCTTCTATATCTATTAAATCTTTATAGTCTAATAAGGATTTTACACTTATACCAAGGGGAGTTAAAAGTGTCTTGAAATCCGCGACCTTTCCCTTATTTGTTGTTGCAATTAAGATTTCCTTCATTTTAATATCCACCTTCAGAAATTTTCACTTCTATTCCTAAATCATTTAAAACTTTTTTTTGTATTGAAACTATCTCTTTAATACCATGTTCACCTAGGTCTAACAATTTATTTAATTGAGATCTTGAAAAGGTTGCTTCTTCCCCAGTCCCTTGGACTTCTACTAACTGACCAGACCCTGTCATTATAATATTCATATCAACTGCAGCTTTTGAATCTTCTATGTAATTTAAGTCGAGGATCTCCCCATGTGTATCAATAATACCCACAGAAGTAGCAGCCAAGAAATCAGTTATAGGTAGAGACTTTACCTTTTTCTGATTAACTAATTTCGATAAGGCAATAACCATTGCAACATATGCTCCTGTTATTGAAGCAGTTCTTGTCCCACCATCAGCTTGTATAACATCACAATCAATCCAAATAGTTCTTTCACCTAGTTCTTCTAAATTCACAACAGATCTAAGACACCGACCTATAAGACGCTGAATTTCCATCGTTCGTCCTGTCACTTTTCCTTTACTAGACTCACGTATCGTTCTTTGCTCAGTTGCTCTTGGTAGCATAGAGTATTCCGCGGTAATCCACCCTTTTCCTTCACCTCGCATAAATGGAGGCACTCGATCTTCAACTGAAGCATTACAAATGACCTTTGTGTCGCCCACAGAGATTAATACTGATCCTTCTGGGTGCTTAATAAAATTTAGATCAAAGCTTATTTCCCTAAGTTGATTGTTTTCTCGCCCGTCTAATCTCATATCAATTCCCTACCTTCCACAATAAAGAAGAGGTGGGCACTATGCCAACCTCTTTGTAAACTTACTTATAGTATATCAAAAGTTATAAGATTAAAAACTACCAGTGTTGACTTTTTCAGGGCGTGTAACAGGTTCTGTTAACGTTTTTCCTTCATCAGTCATCACTTCTGGATTACCTGCTACAGTAATTGCAACACTTTCAATCCCTGGTTGTTCAGTTAGAGTTAATACTAGGGAATTAATTACATGTCTAGAAATCATTTTTTCCTCGAAACTACCATAAATGTTTTCATTAAAGTCTAGTGTTACTTTTCCATTTTCATACGTAGCACTTAGAAGAGCTGCATCTGTTTGAAAATCACTTAATAAGCTTGAGTTATAGTCCGGTCCTTCAATTAATTCTTTAACAATAACAGCAATATTGTCGTCGTCAGTTTTTGATTTATCAATACGCTTTGTTACAGGTACATAATAGATGCCCTCTTGGTTCTCAGCTAGGAAGTATAATGTAATAGGTTTAGTATTTGTAATATCTACTACTTCACTGTTATCTAGGTTAATTCCAGCTGATCGGTTTAATCCATTCCCGATTGGAGTACCGTTTACAGGCATCTCATCTTGATCATGTCCATTTATACGAATTTTAACATTCTTTATGGAATCAAATTGAGTAAGAGTATACGTTATAGATTGTAAAATTCGTAACTCATCTTCTGGTTGATAGTTTGCAAACTCTTTAGAAAAGTCAACAATAACCGTATTCCCATCCATATTTGTAGTTACTTGAGTATCTTGTGGTAAAACTGCTCTAAAACCATTAGGTAGCATCTCAGTAACAGGGCCACCTTCAACCAAGTATTCTAAAACCTGCTTAGCTACACCTTCTGATTTAGGAAGCTGAAAGGTTTGTGGAACTACCATTCCATTTTTATCTACTAGATAAAGCTCCCTCGTTACTGAATCAACTGATGCTTCGTCTCCCATATCAGTTCCACTCTCAGTAGTGTCTATATCTTCATTCGTATACGTCACATCTTGTGGTGGGTCAATTTCTTCTACAGCTGGTTCTCCTCCAAATAGTCCACACCCCGATAGTAATACTGATGAAGCAATAACTGTTGCTGCAATTTTAGACTTTGTTAAATCTCGCATACATAATCCCTCCCATGGTGGTTTGTACTACTATGTATACGAGCTATTTTTCATTTTAGACCGACTTTTACTAAGAAATCTTCTTTCTCATATTTTTATTTCTATTAATATAAAAAACTCCAGTATCTAAAACTGGAGTTTAAATCTGAACTGTTTTTATATTTTCTATTGGTCGTTCAAGCCATTGTGACGCGATTTTTTGAAAAATCTCTTTTTCTCCTGTTGTTAAGAAGAGATGGCTTCTCTTGTTAGAACCCTTATTCAGTAATCCGTTGTAGTAAAGAATCGTACTTACTTCCCTAGCAGTCTCGTCACCGGAACATATTAGATTCACACTATTTCCGATAGCTTCTTGAATGGTAGGTCTCAACAATGGGTAATGTGTACATCCTAGAATCAGTGTATCCATCTTACTATTTTCAAAAGGAAGAAGAGATTCTTTCACAATCTGCATTGCCTTTTCATTATTGAATTCTCCACTTTCAACTAATGGAACAAAATTAGGGCAAGCTAAGCTTTCTACATTAATTTGGCTATTTATTGATTTAAGAGCCGTTTCGTATGCTCCACTATTTATTGTATTTATTGTCCCTATAACACCTATGTTGTGATTTTTAGTAACTTTAAGTGCTGTTCTTGCTCCAGGGAATACAACTCCAATTACCGGTATATTTAATTCTGCTTGAATATCGTCCAAAACTAGAGCGGTTGCCGTATTACATGCAATGACTAATAATTTTATGTTGTAAGCAAGTACGTAATTTGTCATTTCCCAAGTAAACTGACTAACTTCTTTCTTAGGCCTTGGACCATACGGACACCTAGCAGTGTCGCCTAAGTAGATAATTTCTTCTTTAGGTAATTGACGCATAATTTCTTTTGCTACTGTAAGTCCACCGACCCCAGAATCGATAATTCCAATTGGTCTGTACAAAAAAATCGCCTCATTCTGCTTTCATTTCATGATGTAATTTAGCTAAACTTTTCTCCAAAACTAGTATCTCTTCTTTTGAAAAATCACCAAGTACTTCAGATAAGTAATTTTGTCGTTTTTGTATTACTTCCTCGATAATGCGCTCACCTTCATCAAGCAGATGGATCCTTACCACTCGGCGGTCATTAGGATCTTTAACACGCATAACTAGATGATTCTTTTCCATTCGATCAATTAAGTCTGTTGTTGTGCTGCATGCGAGAAACATTTTATTGGAAAGCTCACCAATTGTCATATCGCCACCTTCAAAAAGCCATTGAAGTGCAACAAACTGAGGTGGAGTAATTGTATAATTACTAAGAATTTCTCGACCCTTTTGTTTAATGATAGCTGAGATATATCTTAACGACTTTTCTAAATCTGCAACTACCTGCTCTTCACTTACCGTTTGATGTCCTTGAATTGACATAATCATCCCCCTTTATAGAATTTAACCACATTCTCTACTAATTTATTTTATTTTCTACTTTTTTCGTCAAAAATGCAAGTAACAATTAGATTACACACTTGTATTTAGTGAGTTCTACCAACAAACTTGAGGGGGGGTTCATTGTAAAAACAAATCAGCTACCTTACTTTTGTTGTAAGATAGCTGATTATACTTAAAGCTTAAGTTCGCCCATTCGAAGGAGCTCGACAACTGCTTGAGAGCGCCCCTTAACACCAAGCTTTTGCATCGCATTCGAAATGTGATTTCTAACCGTTTTTTCACTGATAAACAAATCACTGGCGATTTCTTTTGTTGTTTTGTCCTGAACTAATAGTTCAAAAACTTCTCTTTCTCTCTTTGTTAGTAGTGGCTTTGGTTGAAACTCATTCTCCTTCAAGTACTGTAACCCTCCTTGCCTTAGCCAGAGCTGAACTACCGGATGGGTATATATTTAGTCAACATATACTATGAGGTAAATGCGTTTCCTGTGACTGAAATTACGATATGTATTATTTTTAATCGCCTATTTTTATATAAAAATAAGTTCCTTTGATACATTTTCTATTACGTTTCTCATATCAGTTGACCATGGTACGCCTCTACCCGTCTTCTTCGACATTTGAACAATTGTTCCTCTACCTATAAAGAAAGCATTTTTATGCTCATCAGCTCCCAAATAATGAAGATCAATCGATGAATTGCCAATTTTATGAACCTTAACGTAGATGTCGATGACTTGATCAAAATAAACCTGCTTTACAAAATCACATTGAAGATCTGCTACAACAGGGATAACTTCGCTTGTTGGTTTGGACCATTCTTGCATAAAACCTAAGCTTTTAAAAAACTCGATTCGAGCTTCTTCAAAATAGATAAAAGGTATTGTGTTGTTCAGGTGTCCGAACATGTCTGTTTCTGAAAAACGGACTTTAACTTTATAACTAAATTCGAATGATTCTTTCCATGAGGATAAATCATTAATATAAGGTATGTTTTTCATCCTAAGATGCTCCTAACTTTTGGTATTTAGTAAAGGCTCTTTTCTAAAAGAATGTTGTTTTAACATTGAATATTGACCGTTCCTTTGTGCTGCAGGCACTTGCTTTCCGCGGGGAGGGATTCGAGCCTCCTCGGCGCTTCGCACCTGTGGGGTCTCGAACTTCCCTCTACTTCCCGCAGGAGTCAAGTGCCTTCCGCTCCAATCCACTCTTGTTAAGTACATTTAAAAGCAACAAACTTTACGAAAAGAGCCTTAGTAAAAAAGCCCCTTCAATAATATGAAGAGGCTTTAATATTATGCTTGGTCACTTCCGAAGAAGTTTCGGAATGATTGGATTGTTGTATCTCTGTTTAGTGCTGCAATTGATGTCGTTAAAGGGATACCCTTTGGACAGGACTGCACACAGTTTTGTGAGTTACCACAGTTCGCAAGACCACCATCACCCATGATTGAATTCAGACGTTCTGCTTTATTCATTTCACCAGTTGGGTGAGCATTGAATAAACGAACTTGAGATAAAGGTGCAGGTCCAATGAAATCAGATTTACTATTTACATTCGGACAAGCCTCTAAACACACACCACATGTCATACATTTTGAAAGCTCATATGCCCACTGACGCTTTGTTTCAGGCATACGTGGCCCAGGTCCTAGATCATAAGTTCCATCAATCGGAATCCATGCTTTTACCTTTTTAAGAGAATCAAACATTCTCTTACGATCTACCTGTAAATCACGAACTACTGGGAATGTTCTCATTGGCTCAAGACGAATTGGTTGCTCTAGTTGATCAACAAGTGCAGTACAAGACTGACGTGGTTTACCATTGATAATCATCGAACAAGCACCACATACTTCCTCAAGACAGTTCATGTCCCAAGAGATTGGTACTGTTTGATTTCCTCTAGCATCAACCGGATTACGTCTAATCTCCATTAATGCTGAGATTACATTCATGTTCGGACGATATGGAATTTTAAATTCCTGTGTATAAGGGGCTGTTTCAGGACTATCTTGACGAGTAATAATAAAATGAACAATTTTGTTTTCACTCATGATTTAGTTCTCCCCCTTTTTCTTAGAGTAATCACGCTTACGTGGCTGAATTAAAGATGTATCAACATCCGCATAGCTAAATTGTGGTGCAGACTTACTATCTTTAAATGAAGCCATTGTTGTTTTTAACCATTCTTCATCATTACGCTCTGTGAATTCTGGTTTATAATGTGCTCCACGACTTTCGTTACGGTTGTATGCACCAAGTGTTACTACACGAGAAAGATGAAGCATGTTTTCTAATTGACGTGTAAATACTGCACCCTGGTTGCTCCACTTAGCAGTATCATTAATATTGATTTTTCCAAAACGCTCAAGAAGCTCTTGGATTTTCTCATCTGTTTTTAATAACTTATCATTGTATCTAACAACAGTAACGTTATCTGTCATCCACTCACCAAGTTCTTTGTGTAAGACATATGCATTTTCGTTACCGTCCATGCTCATGATTGAATTCCACTTGTCTTCTTGTTCTTTAACATGACGGTCAAATACTGAAGAAGGAATTGCATCCGTACTCTTTTCTAATCCATTCATGTAACGGATTGCATTTGGACCAGCAACCATACCACCGTAGATAGCAGATAATAATGAGTTTGCTCCTAAACGGTTTGCACCGTGTTGAGAGTAATCACACTCACCAGCTGCAAAAAGTCCTGGGATATTCGTCATTTGGTCATAGTCAACCCATAATCCACCCATTGAATAGTGAACAGCAGGGAAAATTTTCATTGGTACTTTACGAGGATCATCACCCATGAATTTCTCATAGATTTCAATGATTCCACCAAGTTTAATATCAAGTTCTTTAGGATCTTTATGAGAAAGATCTAAATACACCATGTTTTCTCCGTTAATACCAGCTTTTAAATCTACACATACGTGGAAGATCTCACGAGTTGCGATATCACGCGGTACTAAGTTTCCGTAAGCAGGATATTTCTCTTCTAGGAAATACCATGGCTTTCCATCTTTATAAGTCCAAACACGTCCACCTTCACCACGAGCTGATTCACTCATCAAACGAAGCTTATCATCTCCAGGGATAGCTGTAGGGTGGATTTGAATAAACTCACCATTTGAATAGATTGCACCTTGTTGATATACGATAGATGCAGCAGAACCAGTATTAATTACTGAGTTAGTTGATTTACCAAAGATAATTCCAGGTCCACCTGTTGCCATAATTACAGCATCAGCAGCAAAAGCCTTAATTTCCATTGTTGTTAAGTCCTGACCTGTAATACCTCGACAAATGCCCTCATCATCAATAATCGCACCTAAAAATTCCCATCCTTCATACTTCGTAACTAGTCCTGCCACTTCATAACGACGAACTTGCTCATCTAAAGCATAAAGTAATTGTTGACCTGTTGTTGCACCAGCAAATGCTGTACGGTGATGCTGAGTTCCTCCAAAACGACGGAAGTCAAGAAGTCCTTCTGGAGTTCTGTTAAACATTACACCCATACGGTCAAGTAAATGGATAATTCCTGGAGCCGCCTCTGTCATAGCTTTAACAGGTGGTTGGTTCGCTAAGAAATCTCCACCATAAACTGTATCATCAAAGTGCTCCCACGGGGAATCTCCTTCACCCTTCGTATTTACTGCTCCATTAATCCCACCTTGTGCACAAACAGAGTGAGAACGTTTTACCGGAACAAGTGAAAATAAATCTACTTGTACTCCTGCTTCAGCAGCTTTAATCGTTGCCATTAAGCCAGCTAAACCACCGCCGACTACGATAATTCTTCCTTTACCCATAGTAACTCACCCCTCAAAAGTTATTACATACGCAATAACGAGCTTAAATCATTTATTCTAATAAACTTATAGTTTTTTAGTTTATACAAATGCAAAAATCGCACGTAATCCTACGAAAGATAGTGCTACGAAAATACCAAGTGTTACATAAGTAGAAATTAATTGAGAACGCGGAGAAACTGTAATTCCCCAGCTTACACAGAATGACCACAAACCATTCGCGAAATGGAAAATTGTAGAAACAACACCCACAATATAGAATACTAGCATGAAAGGATTAGCTAGAATGTTTTCCATCATTTGAAAGTTAACTTCAGCACCTAATGCAGCTGCAATACGAGTTTCCCAAACATGCCAAACGATAAAGATAAGTGTAATAATACCTGATACACGTTGTAATAAGAACATTTGGTTTCGGAAAAAACTATAATTGCTAACATTGTTTTTAGCTGTAAACGCAATGTAAAGTCCATACACAGCATGGAAGATAATTGGAATAAAGATAATTACAGCTTCTAATACATAACGAAAAGGAAGACTTTCCATAAAATGAGCAGCATTGTTAAATGCCTCTACTCCCTTTGTCGCAAAATGATTCACAATTAAGTGTTGAATTAAGAATATACCAACTGGAACAACACCTAGAAGTGAATGGAGTCGACGATAAAAAAACTCACGATTTCCTCCCATTAATTTACCCCCTTAAATTTTAGCACCATATCTTTATGGAACTCTTTGTTGCTGCTGTAAAGCATACATTTTCACTTATATTATTAATTGATAAAATGAAAACCCTTGCAATAGATGTCAATATTCGTTCAACTCTTCAGAGATACGACAATAATTGACAATGCTATTGTAGATATTTCTTTATCAATATAATGTAACAAATACATTTTACTCTCATACAGAAGGAGCGTCAAGGAATCCTGTACACAAAATGTTCAAATTAAAACAATTCAATTACCGTTATTACCAATTACTTACAACCTGATTTCATAATTTTAATTTAGAATCCTAATCAGTATTTATTCGACAAAAAAATTCATGTTTTTAATCCACCCTCTTGTTATATAATAATTTAGAGAAAGAGGGGAATCGTGTGAGAAATACTAACTTGGATGTAAATAAGTCATTTTTTGATGAAAAACAAGTACCAAGCTTTGGTTATGAATTATTAAGAGAAGTTTTAATACCTGATCTACTCGGCAAAGATACTCCTCAGCTATTATATTGGGCTGGTAAAAATTTAGCTAGGAAGTATCCTTTAGACTCAATAGAGATGATTGTTGATTTTTTCAGTAAAGCTGGTTGGGGACAATTGACACTCGATAAGGATAAGAAAGAGGAACTCGAGTTCCATTTAACAGGTGATCTTGTTTCGAATCGTCTCTCTAGTAAAGAACCTTCCACTTTCCAACTCGAATCAGGCTTTTTGGCTCAACAAATCCAACACCAAAAAGGTCAATTATCGGAAGCATATGAACAACAGAAAAACAGGGCCTTAAAGGTCATATTTACAGTAAAAACAGACAAGAAGGACATTCTTAAACACATTTAATGGAAAAGGTGCTACACGATTGTGTCGCACCTTTTCATTTTCTAAATTGTAACCTCTGATTTGTCTGAAACTGATAAACTAAATGCCTCATGTAGGGCATCTACCGCCTTGACCATGTTCACCTGCTCAACTACGGTCGATACTTTGATTTCAGATGTACTTACCATTTTCACTTGAATTTCGTGATTTGCAAGCACTTCAAACATTTCAGCTGCTACTCCAGGATTGGAAATCATTCCTGAACCAACAATAGAGACCTTGGCCAATCCACTTTCATGTTGAATTTCAGTAAACTTAAGCTCCTCACGATTATTATCTAATACATGTATAGTATCCTCTAAATCAGCTGTTTTAACTGAGAAAGAAATAGATGTTGTATTATCATTTGTTGTACTTTGAATGATAATGTCCACATTTAAACCATTCTGTGCTAATGTTGTAAAGATTTTAGATAGAGTCTTTAATTCATTAGGTAATCCACAAACTGTTACCCTTGTTACTTGATCTTCAAATGCAATACCTCTAACAATTAAGTTTTTTTCCATTGAAACTTCCTCCTCGATGATTGTCCCATTTTCTAACTCCATGCTTGACCTAACCTCTAAAGGCATTAAATAATTTTTAGCAAATTCAACCGCTCTAGGGTGAAGTACGCCTGCACCTAAATTAGCTAACTCCAACATTTCATCGTAGGAGACAGACTGTAATTTTCTTGCAGTTTTTATATAGCGTGGATCAGTAGTAAATACTCCAGTTACATCAGTATATATATCACACTTATCAGCTTTTAATGCGGCAGCCAAAGCTACTGCTGTTGTATCAGATCCACCTCTTCCAAGTGTAGTAATCGAACCATCTACTGTAATTCCTTGGAATCCAGCAACTACAACAATTTGTCCCCTATTTAAACTTTCGTTTAATTTCTTTGTATCTATATTTACGATACGTGCATTACTATGTATCGCTTCAGTCTCAATGCCAGCTTGCCATCCTGTAAATGATATAGAATCATACCCTTTTTCTAACAGAGCTAATGTTAATAAAGAAATGGTAACTTGTTCTCCTGTTGAAAGAAGCATATCCATTTCACGTTTGCTAGGATTTCTACTAATTTGCTTTGCTAAAGACACAAGTTCATCTGTTGATTTCCCCATAGCAGACACGACAACAACCACTTTATTACCATTGTCCACCTCCTGAACAACTCGGTTTGCAACGTTCTGAATACGCTCAATTGAACCAACTGATGTACCACCAAATTTTTGTACAATGATTCCCATTATTTTATCATCCTCTTCATTAAGTTCTCTAAAACGCAAAAAAGCAATGAGACTAACATCTCATTGCAGTGATAACGATAATTACGTGTCACTTCGTGAGATAGCCCTCCAAGAGTAAATCTTGACAGTCTTACATCTATTAAATGCAAAACCAGCGAAAAAACAAAATGAGCGTTTCTTCACTTCGGCGTCCTTTCCTTTCAAACAGTGATTTACAGAGCTCATTCTCCTCCCACTGCCTACTAATAAAGCACGCACCTCTATCTTCACTTCAGTTTCTGAAGTGTATGAATATCAAATTAGTTGTAATTATATCAGAATTGAATATAAAAATACAAGATTAATTTTGTAATTTCTCATAGATTACTTCCGCAGTTTGGCGAGGTATTTTTGCCTCAACAATTTCTTCTATAGTTGCTGAACGTAGTTTTTTTATCGAACCAAAATGTTTAAGAAGTGCTTTCTTCCGTTTTTCTCCCACACCCGGTATATCATCTAGCACAGATTGAAATGCAGACTTTCCTCTAATTTGACGATGAAAAGTTATTGCAAACCGATGAACTTCATCTTGTATTCTCTGCAATAGATAAAACTCTTGACTATTTCGGGGTAACTGGATTATATCAGCAGTCTCTCCCATCAATAATTCTGAAGTTCTATGCCTTTCATCCTTAGCAAGCCCAGCTATCGGAACCTCTAATCCTAGCTCATTCTCTAATACATCCCTAACGGCCGCTAAATGGCCTTTACCACCATCAATAATAATTAGATCAGGTAAAGGTAGTTGTTCCTTTAGTACTCTTGAATACCGTCTTCTAACGACTTCTCTCATTGAATCATAATCATCTGGACCGATTACGGACTTAATTTTATACTTTCGATACTCTTTCTTCTCAGGCTTGCCATCAATAAATACAATCATCGCAGAAACAGGATCTGTTCCTTGTATATTAGAATTATCAAAAGCCTCAATCCGATGAGGTGTAGCAATTCCTAAGTGGGTACCTAACTGTTCAACTGCCTTAATCGTTCTCTCTTCATCTCTTTCAATTAAGGAGAATTTTTCTTTTATGGCAATAGAGGCATTCTTAGTTGCTAAATCTATTAAATCCTTCTTCTGGCCCTTACTAGGCTGAAACACACTTACTTCTAAAAGTTTTTCCACCATTTCCTTGTCTACCGTCTTAGGTAACAGAATTTCTTTGGGTTTAAAATGATTGTTTTGCGAATAAAATTGACCTAAAAATGTTAGGAAATCTTCCTCAGGCTCATCATAAAATGGGAATAAAGAGACCTCACGCTCTATTAATTTCCCTTGCCTAATAAAAAAGACCTGTACACACATCCAGCCTTTGTCAAAAGAAAAACCGAATACATCACGATCTACAAAGTCAGTCATCGTCATCTTTTGTCTTTCCATTGTTGTTTCAATATGTGCTATTTGATCTCGATATTCTTTTGCTCTTTCAAAGTCAAGGTTTTCAGAAGCATTAATCATTTTCTCAGTTAACGTAGTCTTAATTTCCTTGTATCCACCATTTAAAAACTTAGAAATCTCATCCACCAACTGTTTATTTTGTTCTTCTGAAACCGACTGAATACAAGGTGCTAAGCACTGACCAATATGATAGTAAAGACATACTTTATCAGGTAAAGTAGAACATTTTCTAAGGGGATAGATTCGGTCTAAAAGCTTTTTTGTTTCACTTGCGGCCTGTGCATTTGGATAAGGGCCAAAGTATTTCCCCTTATCTTTTTTCACATTACGGGTTATGAGTAATCTTGGATGTCTTTCAGCAGTAATCTTAATAAAAGGATAACTTTTATCATCCTTTAACATCACATTATATTTTGGATCATATTTTTTAATTAAGTTCATTTCTAGTACTAATGCATCTATGTTTGAGGGTGTTACTATATATTCAAAATCAACAATCTCTTGAACCAAGCGTAGCGTTTTGCCGTCATGAGAACCAGTAAAATAAGATCGAACTCTATTTTTTAATATTTTTGCTTTTCCTACATAGATGATCGTTCCATTTTTATCCTTCATGAGGTAGCAGCCTGGTTGATCTGGAAGTACGGAAAGCTTTTCTTTTAGGTGATCATGCATTTGCAACCACTCCATTACACAATGTTGAGAATTTAACTAACACTTATTGTATCACGATTTGTGTACACTAGGACTTGTAAAATAAAGTAATTGTCTTGTTTAGGCTCTTTTCCAAAAGAATCTTGTTATCACATTTAACATTGACCGTTACTTTGCGCTACAGGCATTTGCTTTCCGCGGGGAGGAAGTCGAGCCTCCTGGACGTTCTGTCTGTGGGGTCTCGACCTTTCCTCTACTTCCCGCAGGAGTCAAATGCCTTCCGCTCCATTCCACTCTTATTTAAAAACAATTATAAGCAACAAACTTAAGTAAAGGAGCCATTGGTATGTAATAGGCTAAAATGTCTATTGTTCGACAATATTTCCTAAGAAATACAAAAAAACAGCCTAATTATATAGGCTGTTTTTGGATTATGCGTGTTTGTTTAGTAATTCAGCAAGTGCATCTTTAGGTTGGAATCCAACAACCTTATCTACAACTTCGCCGTTTTTCATAACTAGTAATGTTGGGATACTCATAACTCCGAATTTCCCTGCAGTCTCTTGGTTTTCGTCAACATCGATTTTCACGATTTTAACTTTTTCGCCCATTTCTGAGTCTAATTCTTCTAATACAGGAGCAATCATTTTACAAGGTCCACACCATGGAGCCCAGAAATCTGCAAGAACTAGACCTTCGCTAGTTTCCGTATTGAAATTTTGATCTGTTACATTTGAAATTGCCATATTTTTTTCCTCCTTTGGAACGTTTATATATTGTAGTTATCCTAGCATGTGAATACCTAAGTAACTAACACCTCCAGAATAATTTACCATTATTCTGATTAGCTAAACACAGTATATCACCTTGATGTTTTAGATGCTAATTATTTGCTTCGTATGTACTATATGCTAGAACAGAATAATCTATGTAAGTAAAATCTCTAATTTGAAGCGTTTTAGCAACATAGGAAAAGGCAACCACTTGGCTGCCTCTTTATCTTAAGAATGTACTTTAAGTTTTTTAAACTCTTCTGTAAGAAGTGGTACAACTTCAAATAAGTCTCCTACGATTCCGTAATCAGCTACTTTGAAGATGTTTGCTTCTGGGTCTTTATTGATAGCTACGATAACTTTAGAGTTAGACATACCAGCTAAATGTTGAATTGCACCTGAAATACCGCAAGCAATATAGAGGTCTGGTGTAACTACTTTACCTGTTTGACCGATTTGTAGTGAATAATCACAATATTCAGCGTCACAAGCTCCACGAGAAGCACCAATTGCTCCACCAAGAACATTAGCTAGTTCTTTTAATGGTTCAAATCCATCTTCGCTTTTCACTCCACGACCACCAGCAATAACAACCTTTGCCTCTGATAAGTCAACACCTTCTGATGCTTTTCTAACTACTTCCTTTACAATTGTACGTAAGTCTTTAATATCAACTGATAATGAAGACACTTCACCTGTACGTGACTCGTCTTTTGCTAAAGGAGCTATGTTATTTGGACGGATTGTAGCAAAGATTAATCCATCAGTAATAATTTTCTTCTCAAATGCTTTACCTGAGTAGATTGGTCTTGTAAATACAAGATTACCGCCTGTTGCCTCAACATCTGTTGCATCAGAAATTAATCCAGAATTTAGCTTACCAGCAATTTTAGGAGCTAAATCTTTTCCTAATGCAGTGTGTCCAATCACTAATCCTTCTGGACTTTCAGCATCAATAACCGCTAATAAAGCTTGAGCATATCCATCAGGTGTATACGTTTTCAATTTTTCGTCTTCAACTGTTACTACTTTATCTGCACCGTAGTGAAATAATTCAGTAGCTAATGAGCTAACACCGTCTCCTAGTAAGACAGCTACAACTTCTCCACCTTCAGCAACTGTTTTTCCTGCAGAAATCGTTTCAAATGAAACATTACGTAATGAGTTATCACGTGCTTCAGCTAATACTAACACTTTTCTTGCCATTTTATTTTACCCCCTAATTTTAGTAGAGTGATATATTTATAAGTCTCTTACACTACTTTTGCTTCAGTATGAAGTAATGAAACCAGTTCTTTAACTTGGTCAGCTAATTCACCTTGAAGAACTTTACCAGCTTCTTTTTTAGGTGGTAAATAGATTTCAATCGTTTTTGTTTTTGCTTCTACATCATCTTCTTCTAAATCTAAGTCATCTAGTTCTAATTCTTCTAGAGGCTTTTTCTTAGCTTTCATAATCCCAGGTAGAGAAGGATAACGAGGCTCATTTAATCCTTGTTGTGCAGTTACTAATAATGGTAATGTTGTTTCAATTACTTCAGAGTCTCCTTCAACATCACGAGTAACAGTAACATTCTTTCCATTGATTTCTAATTTAGTAATTGTTGTAACATATGGAATATCTAGTAATTCTGCAACACGTGGTCCAACTTGTCCTGACCCACCATCAATTGCTACATTACCACCTAAGATTAGGTCAACTTCTTTATCTTTTAAGAATTCAGAAATGATTTTAGCAGTTGTAAATTGATCCCCTGCTTCTACATCATCTTCTGTATTGATAAGAACTGCTTTATCAGCACCCATTGCTAAAGCAGTACGAAGTTCTTTCTCAGCATCCTCTGTACCAACAGTTACAACAGTTACCTCGCCACCGTTTGCGTCTCTAACTTGAATCGCTTCTTCAATGGCATATTCATCATAAGGGTTAATTATAAATTCGGCACCATCTTCACTAATTTGACCGTTTTTAACTACAATCTTCTCTTCTGTGTCAAATGTTCTTTTCATAATAACAAAGATGTTCATTGTTTCCCCTCCTACAAAATTAAAAGCTTAAAAGTTTTTATTAATCTAAAACCTTATATCACTATTTTACTATAATTTCTGAATATTGAATAGAAAAATAGTTTAAAATAATCTTTATTTTCCTTTAAATTGAGGTTGACGTTTCTCAATGAAGGCTTGAATACCTTCTTGGCCATCCTCTGATGTAAAGACTTGACCGAATAACTCAGCCTCTCTTGCAACACCAGCATGGTATTGTTTTGTCTTAGCAATATTTAATAATTCGATGGTAGCAGCAATGGAGATTGGGCTTTTAGCAGCAATCTTTTTAGCAATTTTGTATGTTTCTTCTACTAAGCTCTCCTCTGGAAATGCATGGTTTGCTAATCCAAACTGAACAGCTTCCTTACCACTAATAGGGTCACTTGTCCAAAGCATTTCAGCTGCTTTAGCCACACCAACAAACTTTGGTAGTCTAGCTGTTCCAGCAAAACCAGGGATTAATCCTAATTGAAGTTCTGGAAGACCTAACTTTGCAGTTTCACTTACAATTCTAAAGTGACAACCCATTGCTAATTCTAAGCCACCACCTAGTGCAGCTCCATGAATGCTAGCAATAATTGGTTTACTGAAGTTTTCCATTCTTTCAAATAAATCCTGCCCGTATGTAGACAGCTTTGAGAACTCTTCTCCATTTGAAACAGTCGTAAATTCTTTAATATCAGCACCCGCAGAGAAGAATCTACCCTCTCCTTTTAAAACAATTACTCTAACTTCTTCATTAGCCTCAAGACCATCAAGCACTCCCGATAGCTCCTTTAGGACTAAGGATGATAGAGCATTTGCAGGTGGATGATTGATTGTAATTGTGGCGATTCTTTCCTCAATTGATGTACTTAGTAATGCCATTTGCTTTCCCCCTAACTATTAGGCTTGAAGAATCCACAACCGTGGATTAATAGTTGGTGTACTTGTCCTGTTAACTTCAAGAGATCATATTTTTGTTCATTCATAACCCAAGTGGTGACAGTCTCGTCAATAGTACCGAAAACCATCTGCCTTGCTAGTCGAACGTCTAAATCAGCCCTGAACTCGTCATTTTCTTTACCTTGAATAATGATTTGGTCAACGACCTTCAAGTAACCTTTTAGAACTTCATTTATTCGAAGTCTAAGTTCTTTATTAGATTGACGTAATTCTAGTTGGGTAACAATCGCTAAATCATGATCAGCAGCTAATAAGGAAAAGTGTTTTTCCACCAACATTAACAATTTCTCTGCAGCAGTCTGTTTTCCTGCAATTTCTTCTTCAATTTTCTCGATAAAATTGCCCATCTTTTCTTGGAACAAAGAAACGAGAATATCTTCTTTGTTTTTAAAGTAGAGGTAAATTGTCCCATCAGCTACTCCTGCTTGTTTTGCAATCTTTGAAACTTGTGCTTGATGGTAGCCGTTCTCGGCAATTACGACTACTGCTGCATCTATAATTTGTTTGAATTTTGGCTTCGTTCGTTTCAACTATGTTACTCCCTTTCATAAAATGAATGAATCGTCATTCATATTTTTATAATAAGGCCTTAATTAACTGCTGTCAAGTTTGTGTTAGCTAGGAAGAGCCACGCTCTGTTATCATGGCTCTTTGCATGATGTGTCTAACATTGATGAACCGTCTATTGCAAAGTATTTTGATAACCTTTACCATTACGCTTGCTTGATTTTATCCTTTTCTTCATCCACCAGAGCTCTTCGTAATATTTTCCCAACCGCAGTCTTTGGAAGTTCTTTACGGAATTCATATTTTCTTGGTACTTTATATGCCGCTAAATGCTTTCTAGCAAATTCATCGAGTTCTGCCTCAGTTATTGTTTTACCTTCTTTAACTACTACATATGCTTTAACAGTTTCTCCTCGGTAAGGATCCGGGATGCCAGCAACAACAACCTCTTGAATTTTATCATGCTCATATAATACTTCTTCGATTTCACGCGGATAAATATTATATCCACCTGCAATAATCATATCTTTTTTCCGATCAACAATATAGAAATATCCATCCTCATCCATATAACCTAAATCTCCAGTTAATAGCCAGCCTTCTTTAAGTGTTGCTTCAGTTTCTTCCGGTCTATTCCAATACCCTTTCATTACTTGAGGGCCACGAATGATAACTTCACCAATTTGCTTGACTTCTGCTTCCTCGCCAGTTTGCATATCAATGATTTTAACATCTGTATCGGGCCATGGTAATCCAATACTACCACTTACTCTTTTCCCCCAAAGGAAATTCGAATGTGTTACTGGTGACGCTTCTGATAAACCATAACCTTCAACTACTTTACCACCTGTTACCTCTTCAAACTGCTCTTGCACTTCAACCGGAAGTGGTGCAGAACCACTTATGCATGCTTGAACAGAGGATAAATCATATTTTTTAATATCAGGATGATTTAATAATGCGATATAGATTGTCGGCGCTCCAGGAAATAAGGTTGGTTTGAATTTTTGAATGGTCTTTAAGGTGTCCGTTGCATCAAATTTTGGTAATAATACCATCTTATAAGCCTGCATGATTGAAAGATTCATAACTGTTGTCATGCCATACACATGGAAAAATGGTAATATTCCTAGAACAGACTCTTCCCCTCTTTTGCAGTTATACATCCAGGCTGTACACATTAAAGTATTGGCTACAAGATTTCTATGTGTCAGCATTACACCCTTTGGAAAGCCGGTCGTTCCACCTGTATATTGCAATAAAGCAATATCTTCTTCTGGATTAACGTCTAATTCGATTTCATTTGCCTCACTCGACTTTAAGATTTCTGTAAGTAAATGATTTTCCCCTTGATGTTCTACCTTTACAACAATTCCATATTGTTTTTTCTGAATAAATGGGTAAATCATGTTCTTTGGAAAAGGTAAAAAATCCTTAATCCCTGTAACGATAATATGTTCAAGGCATGTTTGCGCTTTCACTTTTGAAACTCTTGGATATAGAATATCGAGTGTAATGATTATTTTAGAGCCTGAATCGTTCATTTGATATTCTATTTCGCGTTCCATATAAAGTGGGTTTGTCTGAACTACTACTCCACCTGCAAATAATGTACCATAGTAAGCGATTACACCTTGAGGGCAATTCGGAAGCATGATCGCAACTCTATCACCTTTCTCAAGCCCGATTTGCTTTAGATAGTTTGCAAATTTTAGCGAACTCTCATAAAGTTCAGCATACGTCAATTCCTTACCTAGAAAGTGTATTGCTTTTTTGTTCGGAAACTCTTTTGTTACATCCTTCAAATAGGATTGTAAAGACTTATTACCATAATCAATTGTATGTGGTATCTCTTTCGGGTATTGCTTTAACCATGGTTTACGTTGTTCCATCTTATTTCCCCTCCTTAATATATTTTATATCCAAAACCATTACGTTTTGAATATTCTAACCATTTATTCCATTATAGTACATTGGCAATATTGTGACAATTGGAGTTTAAATAAATGTTTAATTATTATAATAATAAAAGGCATCCATGATTGAATGCCTTTTACTGATTGTTATGCAAAGAATGTCATATATATTATTCCTATCAATATAAAGAGACCGCATAGACCTAAAAGTACTTTTGCTAATGTTTCCATCTAGTTTCACCTTACCCTATACCTGCACCGATGACGAATGATAAACCAACTGAAATGATTAGCGATATAAAACCAACAGCCCGATTGTCACGTGCAATTTCTTCGTCAATTTTAAATTTAGGCGTTAAAAATTCAAAAATAAAGTAGCCTAGTAATAATAGTAAAAACCCAAAAAATCCCCAACCCACCATTGTTAATAGAGAATCATGATTATTAATAGAATATCTAAAAATATTGGCCAAACCAAAAATTTTTCCTCCTGTAGCCATCGCAACTGCCAAATTCCCCTTTTGTATTTCTTCCCAATTACGGTATTTAGTAACAAGTTCAAAAATCGCCAAGGAAACAAAAATACATAAGATAACAACACTATAGTGTGCAGCTGTTGAAACTAGCTCATTCTCCCAAAATTCATTCATAAGTATAATCTCCCTAATCAAATTATAGGATTAACTCTTCATTCTCTATCTACTTAAAAGTAACGACTGTTACACCACTTCCACCTTCTCCTGGCTCGCCAAATCGAATTGACTTCACAGATCGGTGGTTTTTCAAGTATTCTTGTACTCCTTGTCTTAGAGCGCCAGTACCTTTTCCATGAATAATTGACACTCTTGGATAACCGGCTAGAAGAGCATCATCAATATACTTTTCAACTCGTACTAGAGCATTCTCGAATCTTTCACCTCTTAGATCAAGCTCTAAACTAACGTGATAATCTTTTCCCTTTACAGTAGCAAGAGGTTTAGTTTCTACTGGCTTTGGTCGGCTAACATATTCCAAGTCAGCTTCGTTTACCTTCATTTTCATGATACCCATTTGAACTTGCCAATCTTTTGAACCAACTTTTTCTAACAGATGACCTTTTTGGTTGAAGCTAATTACTTTCACTTCATCTCCAACTTGAAAATCTTGTTTCACTTTTGCTGCACTGACTTGTTTTTTCTTACTTAAATTTGGGGCTGCTTCTTCCAGTCGTCGCTTCGCTTCAATTAGCTCATGCTCTTTAACAATAGCATGTTGATCAGTTCGCATTTTACGTAACTCTTTTATAATCTCTTCTGCTTCTTGTTTTGCTTTATTGATTGTTTCATGTGCCTTGTCTTGAGCTTTATCAAAAAGTTTGTCACGTTTATCATTAAATTCTTGAATTTGTTTTTGAAGTTCTTTGTGAAGAATTTCAGCATCTTTTCGAATAGATTCAGCTTCTGTTAACTCTGTTTCTGCTTCTCTTTTACTATTTTCTAGCGAAGCAATCATATTCTCTACAGTATTACTTTCAGTGCTAACATGTTCTTTTGCTCTAGTTATGACATCCTCTTTGAGCCCTAGTCTTTTAGAGATTTCAAACGCATTACTTCTTCCTGGTACTCCAATTAATAATTTGTATGTTGGACTTAGAGTCTCTATATCAAATTCAACACTAGCATTTATTACTCCTTCACGATTATACCCATATGCTTTCAATTCAGGATAATGTGTTGTTGCAATTACTCTTGCACCTCTGTTGTAAACTTCATCTAAGATTGAGATTGCAAGTGCAGCTCCTTCCTGTGGATCTGTTCCAGCACCCAATTCATCGAATAACACTAAACTGTTGGAATCTACTTTATTTAATATATCCACTATATTCACCATATGAGAGGAAAAGGTACTTAAGCTTTGCTCAATTGATTGTTCATCGCCAATATCTGCATAAACATTTTCAAATACAGCAAGTTCAGAACCATCTAAGGCAGGTATTTGCAGACCAGATTGTGCCATCAAAGTAAACAAACCTAGGGTCTTTAACGTAACTGTTTTTCCACCTGTATTTGGACCAGTGATAACAATTGATGTATAGTCTCTACCTAACTCTATATCATTTGGAACAACTTCATCAGGACTGATTAATGGATGTCGCGCTTTAAAAATTCTTATGTGACCAAGGTTGTTCATTGTCGGTTTAGATGCTCTAATTTTTTGACTATAGCCAGCCTTTGCAAACATAAAGTCTAGGTCTGCTAGGATGTTTACATTTTCAAGTAAGCTATCGGCAACTTCAGCCACCTCACCCGTAAGTTCAAAAAGGATTTTCTCAATTTCAAGCTTTTCTTGAACACGTGCTTCCTGAAGCGTATTATTCAGGTCGACAACAGATTGAGGTTCTATAAATAAAGTTGCACCTGAAGAAGATTGGTCATGGACAATACCACCATACGTTCCTCGGTACTCCTGCTTTACTGGAATAACGTAGCGATCATTTCTAATTGTAATAATAGCATCTGACAACGTTTTTTGAGCAGAGGAAGATCGTACGATATTTTCTAATTTTTCACGAATTCTTGATTCACTACTTCTAAGCTGAACTCGAATTGATCTGAGTTTATCACTCGCTCCATCCATCACATGACCATTGTCATCAATACAATGTTTAATGGACTGTTCTAATTCCATTAATGGTAGGATTCTTTCAACATAACTCTCTAGTATTGGAAGTTCTACCCCATCTTCCACCATAGTTTGGATGAACTTTTTTAGTTGTCTTCCACCATAAATGGTCCCAGCTATATCTAGTAATTCTAAAGAGCCAAGCATACTACCAATTTTCGCTCTCTTAACACTCGGACGTATATCACTAATCCCACCAAGTGGAACATTTCCTTTTAGTCTTAGTACCTTAACGGCCTCATCTGTTTGTTCCTGTAACAGCACAACTTCCTCGAAATCAGTCGAAGGTACAATAGTTTGAGCCCTCTGCTTCCCTAGTGAAGAAGATGCATGCTTCATCAGCTGTTCTTTCACTTTCTCAAATTCTAATACTTTTAAAACGCGTTGTTGCATAGATTTAACCCCCGTTTTGTTCTAATAGTTAAGGGTGCGATTGATCGTATCTTAAAAAATATATTACACCTTTTTAGTTTGTAAAAAATTGATCAACTCATCGTATTCCCACGTATTTATAACATTTTCTTTTTGAATCCAACCTTTTCTAGCGGTTGCAACTCCAATTGGCATATCCTCAAGCATAGCTATATTATGAGCATCTGTATTAATGACGATTTTTACCCCTAATTCTTGTGCTTTTCTTATATGCTCGGCACAGAGGTCCAACCTGTTTGGATTTGCATTTAATTCAATTGCTGTATTTGTTTCTTTTGCTATTTGTAATAGTAAATCAATGTCAACATCATAGCCCGGCCTTTTACCTACTAGCCTACCAGTTGGATGAGCAATAAAATCAACATGGACATTCGTTAATGCCGCATGTAATCTTTCCATTATTTTTTCTCTTGGTTGAGAAAAACTAGAATGAATGGATGCAATAACAATATCCATACCTTCTAAAATAGAATTATCATAATCGAGTGTTCCGTCCGGTAGTATATCCATTTCTACTCCAGCCAAGATTTTAAAATCATCATACTTGGCATTCAATCTATCTATTTCTTTCCTCTGTTCTTTTAACCGTTCGGCTGTTAACCCATTAGCTACTCTTAAAAATTGTGAATGATCTGTAATGGCAATATAGCGATATCCCTTTTTTCTACAAGCCTCTGCCATTTCCTCGATAGTAAATGCCCCATCACTCCAGGTTGAGTGCATGTGAAGGTCACCCTTAATGTCATCTAGTTTTAATAACTCTATTTCTTTTGTATAAAGTTCCACCTCAGAACCATCTTCCCTAACTTCTGGTGGAATATATGGTAAGCCAAAATGATTATAGAATTCTTCTTCTGAGTTAAACGTTGTTATCTTGCCTGTTTCTAACGACTCAACACCATATTCACTAATTTTTTCTCCTCGTTCCTTGGCAAGCTGTCGCATACGTACATTATGATCCTTGCTCCCTGTAAAGTGATGGAGAGTAGTACTAAATTCCTGAGGTTTAACCAGCCTAAAGTCAACAGACACATCATAATGATAATGTAATTGAACCGACACCTTCGTATCACCACTTGCAATAACTGAGGTAAGCCTGTTTAAGTTTAAAAGCTGTTCACGAACCAATCCAGGTTCTGTGGTTGAAATGATAAAATCTAAATCCTTTACCGTTTCTTTCATTCTTCTAATACTTCCAGCTCTAGAAAATTGAGCGATTCCCTCCATTTTTGATAGTGCATATTCAATTTCCTCAGCAAGGGGAAGCATCAAGGATAAAGGAAGCCTTTCTGGTCTTTTGCCACTTTCTAAAATTGAAGAAAGTATATTTTCCTCTGTCTTCTTTCCAAAACCAGCCAAACCACGGACTTTTTCCTGTTCACAGGCTTGTCTTAATGACTCAATATCTTCTATACCAAGCTCTTGATATAACTTAGCAATCTTTTTTCCACCTAAGCCTTGAAGTTTTAATAGTGGAATAAGACCAGATGGTACCTCTTTTTTAAGCTCATCTAGTACGGTGCATGTACTGGTCGTAATATACTCAGTAATGATAGCTGCGGTGCCCTTACCAATTCCTGAAAGTTGAGTAAAATCATCAATGGTAGACAGACTACGATCATCATTTTCAAGTGCCAGAGCTGCTTTACGGAATGCAGATATTTTAAACGAATTTTCACCTTTTAATTCCATATATATTGCAATCGTTTCTAGTAATTTGATAACGTCCTTTTTATTTAATTCCATAATTCTTGAACACCTACCTATTTCTACGTTTCACTACAAAAAATGATACATATTTTTAAAGTAAAAGTACAATTTAAAAGTAAAAAACTTCCCTATTGATAGAGAAGTTAATCATGCCCGTAGATTACATTGCTATATGTTCAATCCACAAATCCTTTATTTTACCTGAAAAGATAGGCGTATTCTGTACAATTGTTTTCGCCATGAATGACTCTTGGATATAGCCTTGTACTGTTTCAATAGGCATTAATGCTCCAATATATAATAAGATAAAGACTAGTAAGTAAATCTCTATAAAACCTAACATTCCTCCAGCCCATCCATTAATTTGTTTTAGAATTGGTAAGTGAGCAAGGAAATCTAACATTGAACCAACAATTTGTAATATGATTTTAGTACCAAAAAAAAGTATAGCAAAAGCAATTGCTCGGTAATAAGCCGCTTCTAGGTTAGTACTTTCAAATAAAAATGTAATTGTCTCATTATCACCTAAGGTTACATATGGTACCCATAGTTTAATAGCAGGAGCTAAATCCCCTGAATACACATATGCAATTATAAAGGCAACAATAAAACCTGTTAAATGTACAATTTGAAGGATAAACCCTCTTTTTAAACCTATTAAGAATCCCATTAATAAAATAATAATTAAGATAAGATCTAGCATAATGAATGTTTCAATCCTTTTCGTTTTTTACTTGTTTTTCTAGTTCTTCTACTTTCTCCTTTAATTTCAAATAGTCATTTACTGTATTTACTGCAGTTAGAACTGCGATTTTATTAATATCTAGGTATGGATTTTTAGCACTAATTTCTCTCATTTTATCGTCAACTAGCGAGGCTACTAATCGAACATGACTTGTCGATTCGGTTCCTACGATTGAATATTGTTGCCCATATATATCTACAGTTGTTCTTGTTTTATCCGGCTGTGACAAATTACTGCCCCCATTCATCAGAATCCTATTCAATATGATACCATGAATAAAGCATAGTTGGAAAGATATCTCAAGAAAGGTTATGATAGCTTTATAGGATTTCAAAGTAATGGGAGTGAATTTTTTGTCTAACGCAGTTATAAAAGTAAATTCTAATATAGCTCTAAAAATGAAAGAGTTTTACTCAAGCAGTTTAACAGAAAAGGTACCTCAGGGTGGATTATTTGTTGCTAAACTTCCAAATTGTACAATTACTGCTTATAAGTCTGGCAAAGTACTCTTTCAAGGTAGTGGGGCTGATTCTGAATCTTCACGGTGGGGAAGCAACGAGCCTTCAACTAACAAAAAAAAATCTTCAGATAAACCTAAAAGAACAACCATCTATTCGCCACCACAGAACATCTCTACATTATCCATTATCGGTTCGGATGAAGTAGGAACTGGAGACTATTTTGGTCCAATGACGGTAGCTGCAGCCTATGTATCTAATAAGAACTTTTCATTACTACAAGAATTAGGAGTAAAGGATTCAAAAAATTTAACAGACAAACAAATAGCTGAAATAGCAAAAAATATTATTAAAGTGATACCGTATAGTTTATTAATCTTACATAATGAAAAATATAACACTCTTCAAGAAAGTGGCATGTCACAAGGAAAAATAAAGGCTTACCTTCATAATCAGGCTTTAAATAAAGTAGTTGAAAAGCTAAAACCGGAAAAAGCAGATGGTATATTAATTGACCAATTCGCTGAGCCAGGTGTTTATTTTAATTATTTAGTTGGGCAAAGTGTAAATAAGGAAAACGTGTATTTTAGTACAAAGGCTGAGGGTGTACATTTAGCAGTTGCAGCAGCTTCAATAATCGCACGATATGCCTTCGTTAAGGAATTTGAAAAACTTAGTGAGCGTGCTGGATTCGAAATTCCAAAAGGTGCTGGACAAAAGGTGGATATTGCTGCAGCCAATTTAATACAAAAACATGGTCTTTCCTCCCTACGTACCTTTACTAAACTCCATTTCGCAAATACTGAAAAAGCAAAGAGTCTCCTATCAAAAAAGCGTTCTTAACGATTGTTCGTTGAGAACGCTTTTTGCTAATTACTAAGAACGTAAGGTAGCAGCAAACTTATCTTCTACAGCCTTTAATACTTTATTATGTGTTTTGGTAACCTCTTCATCTGTCAATGTTCTTTCTGGGTCAAAGTAACGAAGTGAGTAAGCTACAGACTTCTTACCTGGTTCCATTTTTTCACCCTCATAGAGGTCAAAGATTGATACATCTTTTAATAACTTTCCACCAGCATCAGTAATTACCTTTTGAATTTCACCGGCAGCAACATTCTTATCAACTACTAAAGCAATGTCTCTAGTCATTGAAGGATAGCGTGGGATGGCATTATAAGTAACTGATGCTACTTCGGCTTCTAGAATATCTCTTAAAGAGATTTCAAAAACATATGTCTCATTTAGATCTTGTTCTTTTTGTACGGTAGGATGAACCTGCCCTATGAACCCAACTGTTTTCCCATCTAAGTTCACATATGCTGTTCTACCTGGATGTAAACCATCAACAGTTGTTTGTTGATATTCAATGCGGGCTTCTAAACCAAGTAATTGGAAGAGACCATCAAGAACCCCTTTTACAACATAGAAATCAACTGGTTTCTTTTCGCCCTGCCATGGGTGTGTCTGCCATAAGCCAGTTACCGCTCCTGCCAAATGCTCTTTTTCAACTGGAAGTTCATCTGCATTTGAACCTAAGAATATTGAACCTGTTTCGTAAATGGCTACAGAGTCAATTTGACGTGCAACGTTATGACTGATTACTTCTAATAGGTGAGGTACGATACTTAATCGAAGTAAACTGCGTTCCTCACTCATTGGCATTGCCAAACGAATAGGTGTTGAAGCTTCTATAGCAAATTGATTCACTTTCATTTCACTCGTTAACGAATAGGTTACAGCTTGAAACAAGCCTGCTCCTTCAAGAAAACGTCGGACAAGTCGACGCTTGTGCTGGTATTCAGTTAACCTTCCAGGAGTACCCTCACCGATTGGTAAAGTAGTTGGTACTTCATCATATCCATAAAGTCGTGCAACCTCTTCAATGAGATCCTCTTCAATCGTAATATCACCACGACGAGAAGGAACTGTAACTGTGAATGTCTCATTATCTTCACTGAAGTTGAACTTTAAATTCGTGAAGATTTTCGCAACAACATCCGTTCCTATCGAAGTCCCTAATACACTATTAATACGAGACAATGTTACACTTACAACTGTAGGAGTTGTTGGTAATGTATCAACCTCTACAACACCAGCTACAACTTCTCCTCCAGCAAGCTCCTTCATCAATGCAGCTGCACGATCGGCAGCCTCGCGTGTTCTGCTTGGATCAATTCCCTTTTCATAACGAGCACTCGCTTCACTTCGTAATCCATGATCTTTCGAAGCTTTACGAATAGCACCACCTGTGAAATAAGCAGACTCAATTAGAACTGTTGTTGTGTCTGAGCGAACCTCTGAATCAGCACCGCCCATAACACCAGCTAATGCAACTGGTTCCTTACCATTTGTAATTACAAGGTGATCGCTAGTTAGAGTTCTCTTTGCATCATCTAATGTCGTGATTTTTTCACCAGCATAAGCACGTCTTACTAGTATTTCCTTAGAACCAAGACGATCATAGTCAAACGCATGTAACGGTTGCCCATATTCAAGTAAAACATAGTTAGTAATATCAACTACATTGTTGTGTGGGCGGATACCTGCAGACATAAGTCGAGTTTGAAGCCATAATGGTGATGGACCAATTTTTACATTTTTAACAATTCGAGCAACATATAAAGGATTATCATCACTAGCTTCTACAGAAACAGAAACATAATCACTTGCTTGCTCAGAATCCGTTGTTAATTCAATTGAAGGAAATTTCACATCTTTACCTAGAATAGCTGCTACTTCGTATGCAACCCCAAGCATATTTAAGCAATCCGCTCTATTTGGAGTAAGTCCTAACTCCAATACTTGGTCATCACGATTCAAATGCTCTAATGCATCAGTACCAACTTCTACATCATTAGGGAAAACAAAGATCCCTTCTGCGTACTCCTTTGATACTAGCTTCGACTCAATTCCAAGCTCTTGTAGAGAGCAAATCATACCATGGGATTCTTCTCCACGAAGCTTCGCTTTTTTGATTTTAAAATTACCTGGCAAAACAGCTCCAACCTTTGCAACTGCTACCTTTTGGCCTTTATCTACATTGGCAGCACCACAAATAATTTGTACATTTTCACCTTCACCAATATCTACTAAACACTTATTTAACTTCTCAGCATCTGGATGTTTTTCTCGCTCTACTACATAGCCAACAACCACACCGCTAATTCCTTCATTTAAGGTTTCTGCACCTTCAACTTCAATTCCACTTTTGGTGATCTTATCTGCAAGTTCTGAAGCACTAATTCCACTAAGATCAACATATTCAGACAACCATTTATATGAAACAAACATCTTGTGTCCCTCCTTTAGTTAAGCTCTTTTAAATTGATTTACAAAACGCATATCATTTGTGTAGAAATGACGAATATCATCAATACCATACTTTAGCATCGCAATACGTTCAGGACCCATCCCAAATGCAAATCCTGTATATTTCTTGGAATCAAATCCTGCCATTTCAAGTACATTTGGATGTACCATTCCAGCACCTAGGATCTCTATCCAACCTGTTTTCTTACATACATTACAGCCTTTTCCACTACAGATAAAACAAGAGATATCCATCTCTACAGAAGGCTCGGTGAATGGGAAAAAGCTAGGACGAAGACGAATTTCTCGGTCTTCACCAAACATTTTTTTCGCGAATACTTCTAGAGTTCCTTTTAAATCACTCATACGGATATTCTCATCAATGACTAAACCTTCAATTTGCATAAATTGGTGTGAATGGGTAGCATCATCGTTGTCACGACGATAAACCTTGCCCGGACAGATAATTTTAACAGGACCTTTTCCTTTATGCTTTTCCATCGTTCTCGCTTGAACCGGTGAAGTATGGGTACGCAAAAGAATTTCTTCAGTTATGTAGAAAGAATCCTGCATATCACGTGCTGGGTGACCTTTCGGCAAGTTCAAAGCCTCAAAGTTGTAATAATCTTTTTCTACTTCTGGTCCTTCTGCAATGGAGTAACCCATACCTAGGAACAAGTCTTCAATTTCTTCAATAACAGCTGTAAGTGGATGATGATTGCCAACTTTTACAGGGCGTCCTGGTAAAGTAACATCGATTGTTTCAGATGCTAACTTCTTTTCAACTTCGGCCTTTTCAAGGTTAGTTTGCTTTTCAGCTATTTTTTCAGTTATCGACTCACGTACTTCATTGACAAGAGCACCCATTAAAGGGCGTTCTTCTGCTGATAATTTCCCCATCCCTCTTAACACTTCAGTTATTGGTCCCTTTTTACCTAAATACTCTACACGAACATCGTTAAGTGCCTTTAAATCATTGGCTGCTTCAACTTTAGCGATCGCTTCTTGCTGTAGCTCTTTTAAACGTTCCTTCATTTGTAATCCTCCTTTAATAATGGTCTATTGAGTGAATCCTAAAAAAACAAAAAACCCCGCCCCTAAAAAGGGACGAGGATATCATCGCGGTACCACCCTTGTTAACAGATTAATACTTCATCTGCTCAACTCGATTTTGATAACGGTAAAAACCGGTACACCTTTACGTAATGGAATCACGGTCCTGGTGTCGACTCTAGAGGTGAATTCACTTAATGCTTCCATAAAAATGCTTTCAGTCTTAGGCATTTTCTCCCTTAATGGTTGACCTTTAAGCTACTCTTCTCTGTCATAGTCATTCATATATATAAATCGCTTATTATTATAGTATATGAATTTCTATTGTGCAAATCAATCCACTAAAGCCTATTTTTTTTATTTATGAGTGCAAATGGGATATATAGTATGAAAAACATAGCCAAGGCTACAAATTCTAACGATAAAATATACCATGGATAAGGACCTAATAAATCAATTAGACTTGGGTTACTAGGTTTATGAGCTAGAAACATGTAGTTCCCATCTGTGACCTTATTTATCATAAATACGAAGACAGCAATAATATTTATCGCCAAAAATGCTTTAAGAACTGACTTCAATGTAGGTGTATATTTTTCAATCCAAATCATATAAAAGCTGGCTACTATTATTGCGATGTGCGCTAGGAAAAAATGAAAATAACGATAGTGTGGAAAATCATAAAACAGCTCTGGAGTCAGCATTGCCTGTAGAGCACCACCCACTCCTAAAAAATAGGTAACTTCAAATAATAGATAATTCCTGGTGATTAACATAAAAACACTTAAAATGAGGGAGATTGAACATAGCTGAAAGGGTAAGGTATCAACAGGGTCCCATACACCTGTGTAATTATACCAAATGGTAAGTGTAACCTCACTTAATACAAGGATTGATATTAGTAAGATTCTTACACTTTTCCCCCATACTGTACCTCTTATTTGCTCCCTGTAAAAATAGAGTAGGAATGCAAGCAAAACTAGTAGACCTACCATAATAAGATGGCTACCTGACAAAAACTGAAAAGGCTCTCCTTGATTTGTTCGACCAAAGAAATGTTCGATATTTACTCCCTCCCCACATTAGGTTTGTAGATGGTACAACAATATTCCCGTTGCAACAGCTACGTTAAGTGATTCACTCTTCCCGTGAATCGGTATGTAGAGATTCTTAGTTGTTCGATTTAGTAGATTCGGACTCACACCGCTTCCCTCATTACCTACTAGTAAAGCGAATGACTCCTTAGTTGCTACTTCTTTATAGTATACTGCTCTATCATCTAACGCAGTACCATATATGTCAATTTTTTCTTCTTGAAGATTCACTATCCAATCTTCTAAATTCGCCTTAATAATAGGTAGATGAAAAATCGCACCTTGAGTAGATCGAATAACTTTTGAATTATAAACATCTACACTTCCCTCCCCGACAATTACAGCATCCAATCCCGCTGCATCAGCAGTCCGAATCATCGTACCTAGATTTCCAGGGTCTTGAACAGCATCAACTAGTAGTATTTTTGAAAATCTAGTATTGGTATGTTGAAACTGATCACAGACTGCAGCAATCCCCTGAGAGGTTTCTGTCTCACTTATAAACTTCATCACTTCATCTGTTACGATTGTTATGTTTACGTTATCTACTTTAAGAGTAGAAGGAATTGTAACTGACTCACTTACAATGATTTCACGGACAATATCCTTTGTTTTCAATGCCTCCTCAACTAAGTGAAACCCTTCTATTATAAACGTTTTGGTAAGCTCTCTTTCTTTTTTAGTTTGCAGCTTTTTCCATTGTTTGACTTGTACATTTTTAACTGATTCTATTCTTTTCAATGTAGATGCTCCTTATTACGCGAAGGTTTTTCTCCATTATAGCTTAATTTATCTGCATAATAAAACCAACAATGGCAAATGATAAGTATGAAAAATATACATAAAGAGGTGTTTAGTATGAATCTTAATTTACGTAACGCAGTAATTACAAATGTAACTGGAAACTCTCAAAGTGAACTACAAGATACGATCGTTGATGCGATTCAAAGTGGCGAAGAGAAAATGCTTCCTGGCTTAGGGGTATTATTCGAAGTTATTTGGCAAAACGCTAGTCAAGACGAAAAGCAAGAAATGCTTTCTACATTAGAACAAGGATTAAAGAAATAGTATGTACTGAATATGCCTGTTGATTTCCGCTACAGGCACTCGCTTTCCGCGGGTGGTCCGTGAGCCTCCTCGGCGCTATGCGCCTGTGGGGTCTCACTTTGACGCACTTCTCCCGCAGGAGTCTCGTGCCTTCCGCGGAAATCAACATGGTATTAAACTTTGAATTTTGCTAATACAAACCAAAAATATTAGAAGACTTGCCACCACAATTTTGGAAGCAAGTCTTCTTTATATTAGTCAAATGTAATTGTTTTTACAGTGTCTGCATCTAAGCGTTTAATTACTTCTACAATTAGTTTAACTGCGTTTTCGTAATCATCGCGGTGAAGCATTGCTGCATGAGAATGAATGTAACGAGTTGCTACTGTAATCGATAGGGAAGGTACTCCATTAGCAGTCATATGAATTGCTCCAGAATCTGTTCCACCACCAGGCATAGACTCAAATTGGTATGGAATATTATGTTCATCAGCAAGATTTACCACAAAGTCACGAAGACCTTTATGAGAAACCATTGATGCATCATATAATACGATTTGAGGTCCGTGACCCATTTTACTCATTGCTTCTTTTTCAGAAACACCAGGTGTATCACCAGCCACACCTACATCAACGCCAAAACCAATGTCTGGTTGAATTAATTGCGCAGATGTTTTAGCTCCACGCAAACCAATTTCTTCTTGAACTGTTCCTACCCCATAAACTACGTTAGGGTGATCAACACCTTTTAGTTGTTTTAGCACATCAATTGCAATGGCACAGCCAATGCGGTTATCCCATGCTTTTGCTAATAGCATCTTCTCATTATTCATAACTGTAAATTCGAAGAAAGGAACTGCTTGGTCTCCAGGACGCACTCCAAATTCCATTGCTTCTTCTCTACTAGATGCCCCAATATCAATGAACATATCTTTAATATCCACTGGCTTTTTACGTGCTTCAGGTGATAGAATATGTGGTGGTTTTGAACCAATTACACCTGTAACATCTCCTTTGCTAGTAACAATCGTAACTCGCTGTGCAAGCATAACTTGTGACCACCAGCCACCAACTGTTTGGAATCGTAAAAACCCTTTATCATCAATTTGAGTAATCATAAAGCCTACTTCATCAAGGTGACCTGCGACCATGATTTTAGGACCATCAGCTGCACCAACCTTTTTTGCAACTAAGCTTCCTAACCCGTCAGTCGTCACTTCATCAGCAAAAGGTGCTATGTATTTCTTCATCACTTCACGTGCTTCACGTTCATTGCCAGGAATCCCTTTTGCGTCAGTCAAGTCCTTTAACATTGTTAATGTTTCATCTAATTTTTTCATTAGTTTGACTCCCCTAACTTTTATGTATTCTAACTCTTTTATCACATATTCATTATACAGAAAACGCTATCAAATGTACAAAATCTTACTTTTTTAATATCCTTGTTTTTGACGTTCATGATTAATTTCATTTTTAGAAATATATGCAAACATAATTTCCTCGGTAGAAAAACCAAGTAAACGACCAAGATTAAAATATTCTGTTAGTATCTCTTCATACGTATCCTTTGTATGATTCATTTGAAATTCTGCAATTTGTTGATAAATGGAGAGGAACTGATCAATTATCGACATTTCTTTTTCGCGAACTTTCAACTCAAAACCAGGATTGAAAGAAAGGTCTAAACCAATTGAAAGAATAAAGTGAACTCCATCTACAAACTCTTCAAGAATTTTATCCTTAGATGAAGGTGGTTTAATACTCCAAAACTTGAAACATCTCGTTTCATTTGCAAGCTCTCCTATTTCAACCAGTAAGGCAAGAATTTTTCTCTCAATTAAATTTTCCTCTTCAAGATTATGTTTTTCTTTAATATGATTATCAAGCACTTTTTGTAACTCAAACATTGTATCTATATTCATTCTTATACTCCTATTTTCTTGAATTTTTTTATAACATTTGTTATCTTCATAAAAAATTATAACAAACTTTTAAAATCATGAAACCTTTCTTCTTTTCATTCGTATATATAGGATAATCGTTTTAGGAGGAGCCCTTATGTTCGTTCTGCTCATACGTTTATTGATTTTTGCATTAATTTTTTACATTATATACGGTATTATTAAGTATTTACTTAGTCCTAAACGCAAACTAGAGCTTGCTCATGACCAGAAGAAGTACTTCTTATATGATGACCCTAAAAATGTAAGAAAAAACTTTTTACTCACATATAAAGGTGTATTATTCGAGGGTGAAAAATACTTAGGCACTACTAAACAGTCCTTTGAAGTTGTTTCTATTTTCGTTTGGGCCAAAGACGATTCTAAACTACAAGGCCTATCACGTGACGACTTTAAATTCATCGAAAGTAAACTGAAAGCCTACTACCCTAATGCAAAAATAGACTGGAAAAGTCCAATAAAAGAGTTTTTACACAATAAAAATGAATGGTAAATAAACTACCAAAAAAGCTTTAGAGATAAAATTATTATCTCTAAAGCTTTTTTTATATTGTCTTTTTCAGAAATGCTTCACTTATATTTAGAATAATAGTGGATTGGAGCGGAAGGCACTTGACTCCTGCGGGAGTTGAGGGACATCCGGTGAGACCCCACAGGTGCGTAGCACCGAGGAGGCTCACATCCCTCCCCGCGGAAAGCAAGTGCCTGCAGCGAAAAGGAACGGACAATGTTCAAATTAATAAATAATATTTAGTAGCCTTTATTACAAATACGACTTTTCAGCCTTATCTTTAAAAAATACGTCCCATTTAATAATGACTTGTTTTTCACGTAGAAGATAGAACAGAAGAGTTAGAGCTAATAAGATCATAATAATTATAGTCGTAGAAAACTCCCTAATAAACTGGCCAAACACAGTATAAAAAAGTGCTACAGGAATATTCGTTGTAAATGAATTTTTGACATACTGACGGAAATTCCTCGTAACTTCAACTAAGCATAATGAAAGTAGATGAAAATTTATAAAAGGAATTAATCTTAAAATGGCAATTTGACCAATGGTAAAATTCACACTACTCCCAAGCCATTTTTCCTTTAGAACTATGACCCGCTTAAAGGTAGAAGGCATTTTTTTGAACACAATATAAAAGAAGATACTCACAAACGTTAAACCAATTAAAGAGTACAATGTTCCAAACACTGCCCCAAATAGAATTCCACCAACAATACAAATCACTGCAACAGGTATAAAGAAAAAAGAACGTAATAAGTGCAATAAGATAAATACAAATGGCGCTAAATACCCGGTTGATTCAACAAAGACAAATAAAATAGACATTGTCTCATCCACTTAGATCACCTCATTTATTGTATACAGCAGTTGTAACGCACCAAAAGGTGATACTATTCCAATACTCTTTTAAACATATACAATGAAACGAGCTGTTATGCCAAATTAATTATAAAAAATACATAAAGGGCCAAGGTCAATAATGATAATAGTGGTAAAAAGTATTTAAACGAGAAGTGTTTCGTTTTGTGACGAAAATGCTTCATCCCTATTGTTACTCCTAGCGCTCCCCCTACTATAGAAATAACCCAAAGCTTTTTTTCTGATATTCTCCATTCATTTTTAATAGCTCTTTTTTTATCAATATTCATTAAAATATATCCATAAAAATTCAGTAATATGTAAATCAACACTATAAGTCCTATGTTGGCCATTAGTCTTCCTCCTGTATAACAAAAGGCCATTCTCTAAATTGTGAGAATGACCTTTTAGCAATATTATTATTTAGCGTTTTTAGCAACGTTTGCTAATTCAGCAAATGCTTTTTCATCAGTTACAGCTAGGTCAGCTAACATTTTACGGTTAACATCGATGCCAGCAACTTTTAATCCGTGCATTAAGCGGCTATAAGAAAGACCGTTCATACGTGCTGCCGCGTTGATACGTGTAATCCATAATTTACGGAAATCACGTTTCTTTTGACGACGATCACGGTAAGCATACATTAATGATTTCATTACTTGTTGGTTTGCTACTTTATATAATGTATGTTTTGAACCATAATAACCTTTAGCTAATTTTATTACCTTTTTACGACGTTTGCGTGTTACTGTACCGCCTTTTACTCTTGGCATTTTGTTTCCCTCCTAAAAATCTATAAAGACCCGATATTATTTCAAGTTGTCTAGTAAGTGACGAATACGTTTGAAATCGCCTTTGCTTACTACTGTAGCTTTACGTAATTTACGTTTTTGTTTTTGAGATTTGTTACCGAATAAGTGGCTTGTATAAGCATGTGAACGTTTTAATTTACCAGATCCAGTTTTCTTAAAACGCTTTGCAGCGCCACGATGAGTTTTCATTTTAGGCATAAGGTGTTCCTCCTCATTTCATTACTTACTTAGATTCATTTTTTGGTGCTAAAACTAAAAACATACTACGTCCATCCATTTTCGGATGAGACTCTATTGTTGAAACCTCTGCACAAGCTGCAGAAAAACGGTCTAAAACACGTTGACCAATTTCTTTGTGCGTAATCGCACGACCTTTAAAGCGGATAGACGCTTTAACTTTGTCACCTTTTTCAAGGAATTTAATTGCATTACGTAGCTTCGTATTGAAGTCGTGTTCTTCAATCGTTGGACTTAAGCGCACCTCTTTGATATTAATAATCTTTTGGTTTTTACGCGCTTCTTTGTCTTTCTTTTGTTGCTCAAAACGGAATTTACCGTAGTCCATTATACGACATACAGGTGGTTTCGCGTTTGGTGCAACCATAACTAAATCTAAATTTGCTCTTGTAGCAATTTCAAGCGCTTCCGCTTTTGATTTAATACCAAGCTGGTCACCGTTTTGTCCAATAAGACGAACTTCACGAGCACGAATGCCGTCGTTTACCATCATGTCTTTGCTAATAATTAGACACCTCCAAGGAAATATGAACGAATACTGTTTTTTACATCAAGTGAAACATTGTTTCACTTGATCCCGATTTTTTGAGTAAAACAAAAAAGTGTGGGTGCATAAGACACCCACACTATACGATTTCTTTTTATACATACGTAAAAGACTTCGAATTGTATACCTACCAACTGCAAAAATGCGTCAATCAGGTGAGAAGCGGGTGCTCCTTCTTTTAAACAAGTATTCAATTATTCACCTTAGTTACTATAACATGTCGCAAGTTGAATTGTCAACAGATGTACTTTCTTAGCAACAAAATTCATTATAATAAAATCTACTCATAATATCAAGAAGTTTTTTTCTACTTCTTATTTACTTCGTTTAATAGACTTCCTACAAAGTCTGTAAATGGTACAGTTTCAGACTTCTGTTCACCGTATTTACGAACATTAACTGCTTGTTCACTGATTTCGTTGTCACCTACAACCAGCATATATGGAACCTTTAACATTTGAGCTTCACGGATTTTATAACCAATTTTTTCATCACGGTCATCTAGTTCTACTCTGAAGCCTTCAGCTTGAAGCATCTCTCTAACTTCTCTAGCGTAGTCAAGATGAACTTCTGGTGAAACCGGAATCACTTGGACCTGTACAGGAGCTAGCCATGTTGGGAATGCCCCTTTGTATTCTTCAATTAAAAACGCAACAAAACGTTCCATTGTTGATACAACACCACGGTGTATTACTACTGGGCGGTGAGGTTTCCCATCTTCTCCAACATACGATAAGTCAAAACGTTCAGGAAGCAAGAAGTCTAATTGAACAGTAGATAAAGTCTCATCTTTACCTAGTGCAGTACGTACTTGGACATCTAATTTAGGACCGTAGAACGCAGCTTCTCCTTCTGCTTCATAATACTCAACATTGAGATCATCCATTGCTTCTTTAAGCATACTTTGTGCTTTTTCCCACATTGCATCATCATCAAAGTATTTTTCTTTATCTTCTGGATCACGGTACGATAAACGGAAGCTATAGTTTTCGAGCCCAAAATCTTTGTATACTTCTTGAATTAATTTTACAACTCGGATGAATTCGTCTTTAATTTGATCAGGTCGAACAAAGATGTGAGCATCATTTAAAGTCATTCCGCGAACACGTTGCAAGCCTGATAGTGCTCCACTCATCTCGTAACGATGCATTAGTCCTAACTCAGCAATTCGAATCGGTAATTTACGATAGCTGTGTATTTCATTTTTATAAATCATCATGTGATGTGGACAGTTCATTGGACGAAGAACAAGTTCTTCATTGTCCATTTCCATTTTAGGGAACATGCCATCTTGATAGTGATCCCAGTGTCCAGATGTTTTGTATAATTCAACACTTCCTAAAACTGGTGTATAAACATGTTGGTAGCCTAATCTTTCCTCTTTATCAACAATATAACGCTCGATTACACGGCGAATTGTTGCTCCTTTTGGAAGCCACAGTGGTAAACCTTGTCCCACTTTTTGAGAATTTGCAAATAAGCTTAACTCTTTTCCTAATTTACGGTGATCACGCTCTTTTGCCTCTTCAAGCAAGCGCAGGTATTCATCTAGTTCTGCTTTTTTGAAAAATGCAGTACCGTAGATACGCTGAAGCATTTTATTTTTACTATCTCCACGCCAGTAAGCACCAGCAATACTTAATAGCTTGAACTCTTTAATTTTTCCAGTGGATGGAACATGGACCCCTCGACAAAGGTCAAAGAAATCTCCTTGCTCATAAATTGTAACTGTGTCACCTTCTGGTATTGCTCCGACAAGTTCTACTTTAAGGTTATCACCAATTTCTTCATAACGACGAAGAGCTTCTTCTCTACTAACTTCTTTACGGACAATATCTATGTTTTCATTTACAATCTTTTTCATTTCTTTTTCAATCTTAGGAAGATCTTCTGGTGTTAATGATTCCTCAATATCAATATCATAATAAAAGCCATTTTCGATTACTGGTCCTACACCAAGCTTTACATTACCATATAAGCGCTTAATAGCCTGGGCCATTAAATGGGCAGTACTATGGCGCATGATTTCAAGTGCCTCATCTGTATCCTGAGTAATGATGGCAATTTCTCCATCTTCGTTGATTTCTGTACGTAAATCAATATGACTTCCATTCAGTTTTCCTGCTAATGCCTTCTTTTTTAATCCTGGGCTAATTGATCCAGCGATATCTTCAGTTGTGATCCCCTTTGGAAATTCCTTCACTGCTCCGTCTGGAAATGCAATTTTTACTACGTCTGACATCTTATTCACTCCTACATATGTTTTTTAATTTTTAAAGCGACAATAGGGATATGCCCTTCATTTGCGGACTCATAGGCCGTTAAATTAATGAAAAATAGACTATTTGAGTTGTTTTAGGACTCAGAAACCGCTATTTAGAGAATTTACCCCTAATCTATCGGTTTTTGAAGCAAATAAAGGAACCTGAGTCCGGAAACGCAAGAAAACCATTGTATTTATCAAAATAACGGCTTCTCAGTCCGCGAAGATTGATCGCAAAAGTGCGGTCTCATTGGTTAGGCATATTAAAATAAAAAAACCCGTCCCTATAGAAAGGGACGAGTTATATCTCGTGGTTCCACCCTTGTTCCCATTTTAGTGAATGATAAGCTAAGAATCTCATCATTGACTTTAAAAATGGCTCAAGAATTTGGTAACGGTAATGGCCGTCAGTAATTACTTTGTTAACTAGTGTTAATGTTCACTACTGAAGTTTAAAGGTGGTAAGTGTACAATCGTGTTAGGAAGCTTTCAGCCTGGTCTTCCCTCTCTTGGAACCGTTTTTACACACTCATGTCCTCATCATAACTTGTTTATATGATGTTATATGTAGAGTATTATAGTTCTAATTTTTTTAGAAATCAAGAGCAGTGAAAACCTTTTTTATATTTTCTTATGAACTAATAAGTGCTGAGACTCTATAAATTCTTTTTTTGAAAATATCCTAACTCGTTCCTGGAAGATGTTACGGATGGTTTGTACCATCCCATCATCAACTCTATTTGTGTATAAATTAATCGTATTTGGGTTCATTGAAACAAGTGGTGCTATGATGGATGAATCAATATACATTGGATAACTTTGAATTAACTTTCGGTCAATGTACTTTATTACCTCATCTCTTTTCATTTCAGAAAATTGCCTACTAAACAATAAAAACTGGTCATTATGCAATATGTTTACGTGCTCTAACTTCGAATCCCGTTCAGCGATATAATCTCTTAGATTTTGAATGAAATTCTGATATTCTTGTTCTAGCTTATATTCATCAATTGATATTTCAACATATTGTAGCAGTCGATCCGAATAGTCTTTTAAGCGGAACTTAATGAATGATTCAAATGAGAAGGAAATTGAATCTGTTAGTAGAGTACTCAAAGAAGTAGAAATCAATTCTTCTCTAGGCACTAAGTCTGCAATAACAGGAATCCCCTTACGTTCACCTTCGATTATGGATCTAGCAATCTCTAAAATTTGTTGTCTTTCTTCAAAATCGGAAAAGTAGAATAACTCTTGCATTATTGAGAGCATCCAAATATCTTCTTTCGTCTCAATTAAAAAGTTTGTAATCACTGGAATAATAAAAGAATCCACTACCTTATTACTCTTTTTATTTATACATATCGTAATTATGTTTTCTTGTTCATATAATACATCTATGTAATTTATGTTACGCTCCTGTTGTGCCGAGCAAAGGCGTTCATATAATTTTAAAGCATCTAAGGATTCTTGAAAGTGAATCTCAATCAAGTTTGTCCCCCCTTTTCAACAATACCTGTTTTATGTATATGGGGACAGGCGGAAATTTAGAATAAGAACTTTACAGGAACTCAAAAAAGCCAACCCTTTAAAGGATTGACTCTATTCACTCCGACGGTTTTTGCCTCTTAATTCAACCGGTTTCGCTAAATATTTTATTCTCTCCATGATTCGCGCAGCCTTAACTTGTTCTTCCTCACCTCTTTGTGTAAAGGCAAGATGATGTTCAAGCTGAGTATAATCAAAGTTTGAGGTAAAGAAAGTGGCTTTATTCTCTAACATACGATATTGAAGGATCGCGCCCAATATATCATCTCGAATCCAGCTAGACATTGATTCAGCACCAATGTCATCAAGCATTAATACTGGTACTTTTTTTACTGCCTCAATTTTCTCCGAAAAAGAAGAATCCTGTAATGAGCCTTTTAGCTCTCTCATGAACTCTGGTACGTATATAAGCATAGACTGAACATTTTTGCTTGCTAACTCATTAGCAATGGCACCTAGAATATAGGTTTTTCCTGTTCCAAACGGACCATAAATATACAAACCCTTACCTGGTTTATCACTATCATATGTTTCTACAAAATCTTGCGCCATTGAGATTGCCTTAAATCTTGCAGGGTCATCTAATTCAATACGATCAATAGATGCCTGCAAAATTTCTTTAGGTATATACATACTTTTAATTAATGACTTGAATTTAGAACGGTCATCATGAAGAATTTTCCTTGGACATCGATCGTAATTAAGACCGATAACTTTTCCTTCTAGTACTAAGTGTGGATGATAACCCTGAAGCATGTTTTTACAAGCGTCTAGGCTTGCACATTGGTCACATTCCTTGCTTTGATTAATGTATTCGTATAATTTACCTAAACTGCGAGTTATCATGTCATCCGTAATCTGTTCTTTATGTTCTTCAATAAAGCTTTTAATGTGCGGATGACTTAATACTTCTCTTTTTAAAGAATCAAAACGATTTTTGAATTTGTCATTACTGATTAGTTTTTTTAACGAATGATTAATGGGCTCCATTATGTTCACCCCTTACAATTGAATGAATTACGATTTCTTTTTAAACTTCTTAATTCTTTCTTCTAACTCACGTTTCTCATGCTCGAAATCTTTCTGACTGGATTCTTCTTGTTTCTCTGAAGTTTCTTGATGCAGCCAATCAGGTAACATCTCCGTTCGAACCGCCTTACGCTTATTTGGCTTTGGTTCATTTTTTGTTTTTGCCCAATTTTGATATTGACGATGTTCTTGTTTTGCTAAAGTCATAGCCTCAGGAACAGTTCGTATTTGCTTACGCGACCAATGACTGGCTAACTTTTCTACATAGCCTTTTGTAAGCTTCATATCTGAACGTAGCATTACATAATATATTAGGACATTTACGACACCAGGTAAAAGCTGTTGCCCGAACATAACATCTTCAATAATTTTCATATCTGCAGATGATGGTTCCGCACCACCTGATATATCGATTAACAGAGCCCTTGGAGAAATTGTCTCAAGTTGCTTAATCAACTTTTCCTCTTTTGACTCTGGCTCACGGGTAGCCATTGTTTGATAAGGAATAGGTTGGCTTCTTTCTGAAAGTGCTGGAAGATGGTCTCCATGCTCAAACTGATACCAATCTCTTGCTGCCTTTCTTAATTTTTCAATATCAATCATTTCATTATGATTAATTGCACTCATAGCAATATTTTGCATCTGTATCGGGTCAATAGAATAGAGAAACGACAGCTTTTTTATTGCATCCTGTACTTTTGGAGTAATAGATTTTTTGGGTATCATGACCTCAGATATACCAGCAAAAAACAAATCAAAATCAAATAGATCTTCACTAAAGTGAATTTCTTGTTTTCCTTGCCGATCGAAAAAACTATGGTTTTGGTCAAGCTCTGTATTACCAGTTGTTTCTGAATTAATATTCACTGCCATTTCAGAAGGATTTATTGAACTAAATACCTCATTAAAGTTTTTCGTAATAGGCTTAAAGTTTTGTGAATCAATTTCTGCACCAGAAAAGAAACGTTTCAACGTCAAAAATTTATTCTTTCCTAGTCGATTATATAGGAAAATGTTTAGAACACCGTCTGTAAAAAATTCTTTTGGTGTTAATGGTGCCTGTATGTCATATATAAAAAGGCGATTATCGTCTGATTCGTTCACAAATGTTTTCATTAAGCCAATTGCCTCAAGCTTCACTCTCTCTTGGTATATGTCTCTTAGATTAGTTTGCATAATCGCCATTAAACCGTGATGTGTTGTTTCTTCTCCCCACATTCGATTTTGTTCTAACTCACTCCAAAGGGTCATATAGAGGCTAAAGCACTTTGTGCCAATTAACGGTTGATAAAGGAGAGTGAGCACCTTTCGATCATTTTCATTTAGCATGTCTGCAGAGCGTACGATATAACGATCAATTGGCAGAAGATCCTTCCAGTGTTGTTGTTTCATACATTCACTCAACTTTCCGTTAAATAATCTTCCCTTATTTTAAAGGAAAAAAGAGCTTAATTCTATAAGCTCTCTATCTGTCTTTATTGATAAGCTCTTTAAGCTCCTCGATGAAGACGTTAATATCTTTAAATTGTCTATACACAGATGCGAAGCGAACATATGCTACTTCATCTATTACAGATAAACGGTTCATTACCATTTCACCGATTTCTACGCTTTTTACTTCTGAGTTACCCTGATTTCTAAGTTCTTTCTCTACTTCATGTGCTATATCTTCTAATTGTTTCAATGAGACAGGGCGTTTTTCACAAGCTTTAATTAGACCACGCAGCATTTTTTCGCGGCTAAATTCTTCACGAATCCCTTCCTTTTTAACTACGATTAGAGGGATTTCTTCAACCTTTTCAAAGGTGGTAAATCTATGTAAACACTTTTCACATTCCCGTCTTCGTCTAATTGATTTGCTATCATCGACTGGGCGAGAATCAAGTACTCTAGTTCCGTTATTTTGACACACTGGGCACTTCATAAGATCAGCTCCAATCTACTGCTATTAGGAGATCATTCCCCGTCAAGTTAGTTGCTCTTAATTCAATCTTATAAGAAAGCTTGTCTTAGTACAAGTTTTAATTCATTCCACTTTTTAACGGTTTAATAGAGGAAGTATCCCGTCTAATTCTTTATACATAAACTGAACCAATCGCTTACTATAACCAAAGTCCATAGGTAATACACTTGTTTCAGTAGTAACCGAAAAGTCTATTGCTGTTTCAAACGGTCTAACAGAGATAACCGTTATAACCATAAATGCTTTTCTCTTTTTAGATACGGAAACGCTCATCTCACCGCGTTCTTCTGAGATAGAGGTTAGGTTAAAACCATTCTGCTTATTTATAAAATCTTTAATTGATTGAATAGCTTGTTTGTTTGTTACTTTATAGTAGTGGCTTTTAAGTAACGGATCTCTAGGATTGTCACTGGTTTCACAATGATTACTAAAATATGATTGAAGGCTGCCCATCTGTTCTCTCCTTAAAATTTCATAATAAAAAGAGGTGTATAATATACACCTCTTACCATTTTAGACGATTTGTTATTAATTTTAAAGTGCTTTCGCTTGTGCTTGTTTAACTTGTACTGGACCCATACCACGTGGTAATTCAATATTTTCACGAGTTTGAGCACCAAGTGCCTCAGCGATATGATCTGCAGCAATATTAGGATCTAATTCACCACATGTATAAACGTCAATGCTAGCATAGCCATGCTCAGGAAAGCTATGAATTGTTAAGTGTGATTCAGAGATGATAACTACTCCACTTACTCCTTGTGGAGCAAATTTGTGAAATGCTACTTCGCGAACCTCAGCTCCTGATTTAAGTGCAGCATCAACAAAGATTCTTTCAATTTCTTGCATATTGTTTAATTTTTCGAAATTACAACCCCATAATTCTGAAATTACGTGACGACCCATTGTTTCCATGTTAAAAATCCCCCTTTAACAATTTTTCTTCTTTTTAATGAAAACTTTCGCATATAGGTTGTGTCTAACTACCACGGGGGAAAGTTAGTCCAGAGAGGTCCTAACCCTTTAAGTAGAAACATTACCAAGCGTTTTTTTGTTCACGAAAAATAGTATACCTTGCTTATTATCATTTTGCAATACATTATGTGAATATTTACTAATGTTAAAGGGTTATTTAAAGTGAAACAGTATTTACTTTAACCTCTCATAGTTGATTTATCCTCTTTTTGGGGGATTTAAACATTAACAATTTTTACTGTTTAAAAAGAGTATGTCTCACTTTGAAGGAAGACCGTTCCTTTGCGCTGCAGACACTTGCTTTCTGCGGGGAGAAAGTCGAGCCTCCTCGACATTCCGTCTGCGGGGTCTCGACCTTTTCTCTACTTCCCGCAGGAGTCAAGTGCCTTCCGCTCCAATCCACTCCGAAAGTAAAATGAGTATCTTACGCTCACCATGATTAAAAACGCCTATTCAAAGAATAAGCGTTTTCATTGTTGTTCATATTTTAAAATGAGTATTAACCCACTTCTACTTCTGATTTTCGAAACATTAGGCTTGCAACGTGTTTTGCAAGGTCCACTACTCTGCATGAGTAGCCCCACTCGTTGTCATACCAAGCAAGAACTTTTACTTTTCGATCACCAATTACCATAGTTGATAATCCATCAATAATTGATGAATGTGGGTTTGTATTAAAGTCAATTGATACAAGTGGTTCTGTAGTATATTGTAATATTCCTTGTAAAGAACTGTGAGAAGCAGCTTCAAATGCATCATTGATGTCATCGATTGTAACATCACGCTTTAAGTCTACAACTAGGTCTACTAGTGATACATTAGAAGTTGGTACTCGTAGTGCCATGCCATGTAATTTTCCTTTTAAACTAGGCAGTACTAAAGTTAATGCTTTTGCAGCACCAGTAGTAGTAGGAATAATTGACTGTGCACAAGCTCTTGCTCTTCTTAAATCTTTATGAGGGTTATCAATATTGTTTTGGTCATTCGTATAAGCATGAACAGTGGTCATAAGGCCATTTTCAATTCCAAATTGCTCATCTAATACCTTCGCAACTGGGGCTAAACAATTAGTTGTACAAGAAGCATTTGATATAATATTGTGAACATCTGTGTCTAATTCATGTTCATTAACGCCCATTACGATCGTAATATCTTCATTCTTACCAGGTGCTGTTAAGATTACTTTTTTTGCGCCAGCTGCCATATGAAGGCTCGCTTTTTCTTTAGAATTAAATTTACCTGTAGCTTCGATTACGATATCAATATTTAACTGTTTCCAAGGAAGTTCTAATGGATCACGAGAACTCAAGAGCTTTACTCGTTTTCCGTTAACAATTAAAGCATCATCTTCTGCAATGACATCCCCATCAAATTTTCCATGGTTTGTATCATATTTAATTAAATGTGCTAGCGTCTCTGCTGGATAACTAGCGTTAATAGCTACCACATTTAAGTCATTTTCCATAATAGCCTTTCTAAATACCATTCTACCAATTCGTCCAAATCCGTTAATAGCGATTCTTGGGTTCATAATAAATTCTCCTTCCAAGATATATGTTATACTCTTTATAAGGTCTTTGTGGTATTAGTATAACATAATTAACGAAAAATGTGATGATATAATTGCACATTTTATTAAAGTTAGACTTTTCTGGAAATAATCTAAAAAAAACGAGTTTACAGTAGTTAATTTCATACTGTTTACTCGTTTTTTAATTTTATAGTATATCCCATTTGCTCAATATAAGTAATAATTGCTCTCTTGTGTTGTTTATAGACCCATTATTATCAAGAACCACATCAGCTAAGTCTTTCTTATCGATTAAAGGCAACTGCGAGGAAATACGTGCCTTCGCTTCTGCTTCTGTGTAACCGTTTCGTGACATAAGTCTTTCCAACTGTACTTCCTCATCGACATATACCAGAATTGTTTTTTGAACCATGTGGGTTAATTTACTTTCAAATAAAAGCGGAATATCCAATATAACGGCCTTCGCTCCATTTTTTATAAAGCGATCAGCTTGTTGTAGCATTTCCTTGCGAACCTCTGGATGTACGATGCTGTTTAACAGCTCTCTCTTTTGCTTGTCACTAAATATAATAGCCCCTAACTCTGGACGATTAATACTATGATCAGGCTTTAAGACTTTCTCTCCAAATACTCTTACAATTTCTGTATAAGCAGGCTTTCCTACTTCAACAACTTGATGAGCTATTTTATCTGCATCTACAATAGCAAGTCCCAGTTCCTCAAGCATCTTTGAAACTGTGCTTTTTCCACTTGCAATTCCCCCAGTTAGACCAATAATAAGTGCCATTATTGCTACGACTCCTCCATCAATAAAAACTTAAAACTTCCATATTCCAATCACAATTAACATTACACCAGGTAAAAATGAAAACTTCTGAACCCATTTACTTTCTGAAAAGGTACGTCCACTATTAATTCCTAAAGTAACAAATAATGAACTCATGATTGCTACACAAGCCGCCATTATCCAGGGAGAATAACCGAGTAGGGCAGCTCCAATACCTGCTCCAAAAGCATCTAATGAAAGTGCTAGACCAAGCATAAAAGCCTCAACACCTGTAATTGTTCCAGACTTATCAAAATCTGCAACCATGGGCTTTCTTAAAATATTAATAACGACACCAAGTGATTTAATTTCAAACTTGAGAAGCACCTTTTCTTCTACTTGCTCTTCGGACTGCCTAGAAGGCTTAAAAAATTGAAACAAGACCCAAGCTCCGATACCGACTAACACTAAGCCCCCAATTTTTTCAGCAGCACTTGGCGAAATGAAAGTTGCGATTGTACTACCAACTCCCATAGCTATCAACAGTGTAAGAGCAGAGCAACAAGCAATAATTACAATTGATTTAAATGGAATTTTCATTTTGCGTAATCCATATGTGAAACCTACACTAAAGCTATCAAGACTAACAGCAAATGCTAATAAGACTAGTGAAAAGTATTGAGTCATCTTTCTTTAAGAGCTCCTTCCTATCAATTGCTATGATAGTATATGGGAGGAGCCCATCCAGTGTGAAAGTCTTATTTCTAGATATTATTTATTTTAACCTTTGGCATTTAGGGCAGAAATGAGTACCTCTTCCCCCAACCACGATTTTTTCAAGTGAGGTGTTACAGTGCTTACATGGTTCTGCTTTTCTTCCGTACACAAACAATTCAAGTTGAAACATCCCTATTTCTCCTTGAGTATTAACATAGGATCTAATCGTACTTCCACCCTTATTAACAGCTTCTTGCAAGGTGCTGATAATCTCTTGATGCAATTTTTTGATTTCCTTAGGCTTTAGGGAATTAGCTTCCCGCTCAGGATGAATACCTGCTCGAAATAGTGCTTCATCTACGTAGATATTGCCTAGTCCAACAACGATTTTTTGGTCAAGCAAAGCTACCTTCACTTTACGGTTGGTTTTCAATAATCCTTCTTTTAATACCTGCTCAGTAAATTCTTCCGAAAAAGGCTCAGGTCCAAGCTGAGAAAGGGGCATCACCATCTCTTCTTCCCCTTTTTTAAAAAGATGCATTGTACCAAACTTTCTTACATCCTTATATCTTAGCTCCGTGTTATCTGTAAAGGTGAAGAAAACGTGGGTGTGCTTATCATAAGGTTCATCGTTAGAATATAATCCATACCTTCCTTCCATTCGTAAATGAGAGACTAATACATAATCATCTAAAATGAACTTAAGAAATTTCCCTCTTCTTGAGATCTCATGTATGGTTTGTCCTTTTAATGCATCGATGAATTGTTCTACTTCAGCAGGCTTTTTGACCATTTTTGGCCATAGAACTCTTACTTTTTCAATTGTTTTGCCAAGTACTAATTGTGCAAGAGTTCTTCTTACTGTTTCTACTTCTGGTAATTCAGGCAATGCTCTCACTTCCTTTATTATTTCGCATCATACCAAGTTGGCCCGTATGAATAATCAACCTTTAACGGAACCTCAAGTTTAACTGCATTCTCCATTACCTCAGGTACGATTTTTTCTAAACGTTCAATTTCATGTTTCGGTGCTTCAAAAATCAGTTCATCGTGAACTTGTAGCAATAGCTTTGATTCTAACTTCTCTTCTACTAAACGGTCTGCCATATCGATCATTGCTTTTTTGATAATGTCGGCGGCGCTACCTTGTATTGGAGTATTCATAGCTGTACGTTCTGCAAAGCTTCGAACATTAAAATTACGACTAGTTATTTCAGGAATGTAACGACGGCGTTGAAGTAAAGTTGAAACATACCCTTTTTGCTTTGCATCCTGAACGATTTCCTCCATATAGTTTTTCACACCAGGGAAACTTTCCAAATAACGCTCTATGAATTGACCTGCTTCCTTTCTGGTAATACCCAGACTTTGAGAAAGACCATAATCACTAATTCCATATACGATTCCAAAATTAACAGCTTTTGCTTGGCGTCTCATGTCTCCGGTCACCTCTTCAGCCGAGACATGGAATACATCCATTGCTGTTTTCGTGTGTATATCTAAATCTTTGTTAAACGCTTCAATTAAGTTCTCATCGTTTGCAATATGTGCAAGTACCCTTAACTCAATTTGTGAGTAGTCTGCTGCAAAGATAACCCAATCCTTTTGCGAAGGGATAAAAGTTTGTCTTATTTTTCTACCTTCCTCTAAACGAATAGGGATATTTTGCAAATTAGGATCAATTGAACTTAGTCTCCCTGTTTGCGTTAACACCTGATTGAACCTTGTATGGACCTTATTTGAATCCTCGTAAATGACCTTTAATAATCCTTCAATATAGGTCGATTGAAGTTTACCAAGTTGTCGATAATGCAGGATGTGTTCAATTATCTCATGCTTATTAGATAACTTTTCAAGAACATCAGCTGATGTTGAATATCCGGTCTTTGTCTTTTTTACAGGTGGTAAATTAAGCTTCTCGAAAAGGATAGAACCGAGTTGTTTAGGTGAATTGATATTAAACTTTTCTCCTGCACTCTCAAAGATATTTTGTTCTAAAGAATTAAGCTTTTGCCTTAATTCTTCTCCCATCGCTTTTAATCGTTCGACATCGACTGTTATACCTGTTGCTTCCATTTCAGCTAAGATTAAGGTAAGCGGCAATTCAAGTTCCGTGAACAGTTCAAGTTGCTCATTTTCAACCAACTCTTCATTTAATTTATCTTTTAAATAGTGAAGTGCTTTCGCTTCTCTAATCAAATGTTCGGCAAGTATGTCCTGTTCTGGAATCGTGCGTTTTGCACCTTTTCCATACACCGTTTCGTCTGCTTGTATATTTCCATATCCCTTTACTTTGGCAATTGAAGCAATATCAACAGTTGATTCTGAAGGGTTAAGAATATACGAGGCAATTAAACAATCAAAATCAATTCCTTTTAATTGTATTCCCTTCCACCTTAAGCCAACGATAGAGCTTTTTGCATCAAAGACATTCTTGTGTTGTTGCTCATCTTCAGCCCAAGCTTTAAACACCATTGATTGTAAGGCAACATCAGTTGGTATAAAAAAGTTTCCGTTATCATTGACTATTGCAAAACCAAGGATATCTGCCTGATGATAATTTTCTTCAAGTATCTCAACTATTAAAGTAGACTCTTTAGCGAAAATATCTTCAGTAACCTCAGACACAATCTTGTATTCCACTTCCTCTAAGGCTGTGGTGTCTTCCTCTTCTGACACCCCGAGCTTGTCCAGTAAAGAATTGAATCCTAGTTCTTTAAATATTGCAGTAAGTTTTGATGGTTCATATCCATCATATTCAATTGCGTCTAGACCAACTTCAATTGGTGCTTCTTGGATTATGGTAGCTAGTTCCTTACTCATCAAAGCCTGTGCTTTATTATCTGATAGTTTTTCCTTTAATTTATCTCCGCTTACCTGATCAATAGACTCGAGTAAATTTTCTAGCGTTCCAAATTCTTTAAGTAGCTTTAAAGCTGTTTTTTCACCAACGCCTGGTACACCAGGAATATTATCTGAACTATCTCCCATTAAGCCCTTCATATCGATAATTTGTTCAGGACTAATTCCATACTTTTCTTGAACAAATTCTGGGGTATAGGAATCTACATCTGTAATCCCTTTTTTTGTAATATCCACTGTTATTTTGTCTGATGCTAATTGAGTTAAATCTTTATCTCCGGATATGACCTTTACTGTATAACCTTCTTTTGCTGCTTTTGCAGAAAGAGTACCAATAATATCATCTGCCTCGTAATTTTCAAGCTCGTAACGCTTAATGTTGTATGCATCTAATAATTCTCTTAAAAATGGGAATTGCTCCGATAATTCTGGTGGTGTTTTTTGACGGCCACCTTTGTATTCTCCAAATGTTTTATGACGAAATGTTGTTTTACCTGCATCAAATGCAACTAAAATATGGGAAGGTTTCTCGTCCTCTAGAATTTTCATGAGCATCATAGTGAAGCCATAAATTGCGTTTGTATGTACACCTTTTTCATTGCTTAGTAGTGGTAGTGCAAAAAAAGCACGATAAGCAATACTATTTCCATCTATTAATACTACCTTTTTTGACATCTTAATCCCCCATTTCTTCCTATAGGTTACATTTTATATCTTGTCCGTTCCTTTGCGCTCCAGGCACTTGCTTTCCGCGGGGAGGAATGCGAGCCTCCTCGGCGCTTTGCGCCTGTGGGGTCTCGCACTTTCCTCTACTTCCCGCAGGAGTCAAGTGCCTTCCGCTCCAATCCACTATAAGTGTAATTATTCAAGATCAACACTTTATTTGAAAAAGCCAAAATATAAAAAGACACTATTTCCTTCTATATATTTTAGCATGACTAAATACAGAAAGGAAAATAGTGTCTATTATTGTTTTGGGTTTACTCAGTGTAGCCCATTAGTATTCTTGCATATGGTGATTCTGATGGTAGGATAATGACTGTTTCACCATTGATTGTACGTTTGTAGGATTCTAAAGTACGGTATAGGTTGTAAAATCCAGGGTCCTTTGTAAAGGCGTTGTTATAAACTCTTGCTGCTTCTCCTTCACCTTCACCACGAATTGTTTCTGCATCAGCCTGCGCTTTGGCTAATAATTCTTTTACTTCTCTATCCGTGTTCGCTATAATTCTATTTTTCTCTGCATCCCCCATAGATAAATATTCTTGAGCTTTAGATTCACGTTCAGAGATCATACGAGTAAATACGGATAATTCATTTTCTTTAGGTAAATCTGTTCTCTTCATTCGAATATCAGTTACAGAGATACCGTAGTTATCACGCGCTAACAGTTCATTGACGATTTCTGTTACGCGATCATTTAAACTACCTCTATTCGATTTCTCATCATTTATTATTTCGTCATAGTTTAATTGACCTAATTCAGTTCGTAAAGCTGAGTATACAAATTCATCTAGTTTTGCTTCTGCATTTTCAACTGTACGAGTAACTGCAATCATTTGTTTAGGATTATCTACACGCCATAAAGCATAATTATCGATAATAATACGCTTTTTGTCCTTTGTATTTATTTCAGCTTCCTCAACATCATAGACCATTTGGTACTTTGGAAGTGTTGACACAGACTGAATAAAAGGAATTTTATAACTTAAACCAGGCTCATTTTCAATGCGCACAACTTCTCCAAATTGACGGACAACCTTAAATTCTCCTTCTTTAACAATAAAAAGATTTGTTAACAAAATAATTAATAACGCAACAATAATTACAATGAAGATACCACCTTTAGTGTATTTCTTCCAATCGTTGTTTTGTTTACGTTGTTCAATGTCTATTACATTTTGATCAGTCATTAGTTACCACTCCCTTCTTGCGAGTCTTTAGGTGTAGTTTGCGTTTGTTTTTCAAGTGGTCTAATTGGAAGATATTTCATTGTATTACCATCTTCACTCATAATGTAAATCTCAGCTCCCGGTAGTACCTGATCAAGAGTCTCTAACACTAAACGCTTTCGAGTTATTTCAGGAGAGACTTTGTATTCTTCATAAAGTGCATTAAATTTCGCAACGTCCCCTCGAGCTGTTTCAATTCTAGCTGCTTTATCTCCTTCAGCTCTTGAAATAATTGCGTCCTTTTCACCTTCAGCTTCCTGCGTTCGTTGATTTCGATATTTATTTGCTTCGTTAATCTTTGTATTCATCGTTTCACGAGCATCCGTAACATTCGTAAAAGCTTTACGAACATCATCATTCGGAAGCTCAACATCTTGTAGTTTTACTGCTGTTACAGAAATACCAATATCATATCTTTCAACTAATGAGATGAGTAAATCTCTTACCTCAGCTTCTATTTGAGCTTTTCCAGAGGTTAGAGCATCATCAATTCTTGAGCTCCCAATAATACTTCTTAATGAAGAAGATGTTGCATTATATAAGATTTGTTGAGGATCTTCTGAATTATATAAATAACTTCCAGGATTAGTAATTTTCCATTGTACTACAAGATCAGCTAATACAATGTTTTCGTCCCCTGTAATCATTTTTGTTTCATCTGGAAAATCAACAATTTCTCCGTTTTTTTGATCATATCCAAATTGCAAACTGAATGTTTCTTTAGATAATTTTTGTACGTCTTGGATTGGCCAAGGAAGCTTAAAATGTAACCCTGGTTCACTAATCCCTTCATTTACTTTACCGAATGTTAAGATTACTGCTTGTTCAGATTCATCTACTGTGTACCATGATGTGAATGCTGTAATACCAAGTAAAATGATAACCAATGATAGTCCCGCAGTGATAAAAATTCGTTTCAGACTCATCATGCTGCTTTCCCCCTTATTCTATAATTTAACCCAAATTCATATATTACTAGATTATCGGAAGTTAGGTATTTACACCGATTGCTCGGGATATAATTATATACGAGTGAAAGTCTAGAAAGTTTCAAAAAAGATTTTATTCGTATTTGAATTACATATGATCAAAAAAAATAACCCTAAAAGAGTTATTTTTTATTACTGTTATTAAATTCTTGAACAGACCTTCTTGAATTATCATAAGTTTCGCTGTATTGATCATTTGTATAGTCTTTGATTACACTTCTCCAAAATGCTTGGGCTGGATAGTTTTTTGCAATTTGTGTAATTCTCCATTCACCTAAGAACATATCAAATACTTTCCTGGCAACGATTTTCCCTATACCTTTTCCTGAATATTTCTTTAGTATAAAAAACTCAGCAATAGAGGCTGGACTCGTTCCAGTTTGGCTATTCACTAAAACAAAACCAGCTAGTATACCATCTACTTTTATAAAAAATGGATGCTTATTTTCTCGTGTCCAATACTCTTCTAGATTAAAAGGTTCATATAAACCTTGTTCATTGACCTCGATACTATTAATAAATTGACTAAAATCATAAATATAAAACTGCATGATATTATGTAAAATTTGTTGTTCACTTTTTTCTACTCTTACAACCTCAATATTCATATCTCACCTCAAAGAAATTTAACTGCAAATTCAATTTAACTAATATTGGCAATTAAATCAAGATAAAAAAGAGACAAGACCTAATAAAGGACTTGTCTTTCAAAAAATAAATTTCCTCGGATGAAGGGGTCTTCAAAATTAGTGTAGAGGTTTATTGTTAAACTCATATAAATCTACTGTAAAAATTCTGTAAATTTTTTAAGAAATGCTTCTTTTTAAGTTAACTATAAATGTAGTACCTTCACCAACTTTACTGTTTACAGCAAGCGTCCCATGATGAGCTTCAACAAGGTGTTTTACAATCGCTAAACCTAATCCGGTTCCGCCTGAGTTTCTACTCCTTGCCTTGTCCACTCGATAAAATCTTTCAAATATCCGAGGAATTTCATCCTTTTCTATACCTATTCCAGTGTCACTAATTTTTACTTGAATGGTATCTTCTAACTCACTGACTTCAATTAAAACTTTTCCTCCAGAAGGTGTATACGTAATACCATTACTGATTAAATTTAGAAATACTTGTTTTAAACGATAGCTATCTCCTTCAACCATCGGTTGGTGACCTGACGTTAGAGAGAGTTTAATATCTTTATTCTCTGCTTTTCCTCCCAGTAATACCATTATCTCATTTAAAATTTCTACAATATTTACCGGCTGGTAATTCAACTGAAAGCCTTGTTGCTCCATCTTAGATAAATCTAATAACTCCTGTATAAGCTCTTGGAGCCGATCACTTTCCTTTAGAATAATAGAAAGAAAATACTCTAATGTCTTTTCATCCTTCATTGCGCCATCTAAAAGTGTTTCTGAAAAACCTTTTATAGATGTAATCGGAGTTTTTAGTTCATGAGAAACATTGGCTACAAAGTCCTTCCTCATTTGTTCGAGTCTTTTTAATTCTGTAATATCATGAAAAACAACTACAACACCTTTCCATTCACTATTCGTACCAATGATTGGTGTCCCATACACCTCGAAATATCTTCGTTCAATTTTTAGAGGAAGAACAAGTTGTCTACGAACTTTTTCTTCTTTCATAAAAACTTCTTCAATTAATGACACAACTGGTTTATACGGTAAGGCTTCATTATAAAGATGTGATAAATGATTTGATGTTTCTATATCAAACATTTCCTTGTACGCACGATTTACAAGGTTGATATAACCCCTACCATCAATAAGAATAAGTCCACTTCCCATATTTTCGATCAAAGTTCGTAGGCGGTCATGCTGCATTTCATGTGCTTTAGTCATATCTTGTAAATTTCTAGCCAATATATTGATCGAACGATTTAATGCACTTGTTTCATCCAAATCGGTTTCATATGTTCTAGCTTTAAAATTACCCTTAGCTAATTCAATGGCAACTTTTGTCGCAGATTCAATCGGCTTCGTATACTGTGACGTAATCCTTACTCCAAGAAATAGAATTACTACAAAAGCAACTCCTAAGCTACTAATTAATAATCCCCAGATTTGTTGGTTTACTTTTCTTAACGAATCAACAGGAGAGCTAAGTACAATATATCCCTCAACAGTTTCGTCTGCAGCAAGTAACGGCACTCCATAGTAATACATATCATATTCTTCTACAATTAAGTGAAAGCTCTTTTTGTCATTTACGTAATCATTTAGGATTGTACTTATATGTTGTTCATGAATGGTTTTACTATATTCCTTATGTCCATTTGCATCATACAAAATTTTACCCGCATGATTTATAATTGTTATTCTTGATTCTAGTGCTCCCTCTATATTATGCATTTTTTCTTTCAATTTAGGATGATAAAACAGTCCACCTTCAGACACATAGATTGAAACTAGATTAGCTTCCTTTTCCATTCTTTCGTTAAAAGTATTTAAATAGAAGCTTTTAAACATCTGTCCTAATAAAATCCCTAAACCTAGAAGCACAGAAACAATTAAAGTTATGAGAGCAAAGAGTAATCGTGAACGAAAGTTATTCATCCATTTTTGGCTCCTCTAGCTTGTAACCTAGCCCTCGAATGGTTTTTATATATACAGGTTTTTTAGAGTTACTCTCTATTTTTTCACGTAAGTGGCTGATGTGCACATCCACAATACGTGTATCTCCAGCAAAATCATAATTCCAAACAGCACTTAAAAGCTGATCCCGAGTAAGAACTCTCCCCTTATTTCGTGCAAGATAAACAAGCAATTCGAATTCCTTTGGTGTCAGTTCTAACCTCACTTGATTTGTGTACGCTTCATAATGATCAGGTAGAATTCTTAATTCTCCAATCACAATATTCTCTGTTTCTAGTTCCTCTTCTTTTTCGGTTTGAATGTTAGTTCTTCTTAAAATGGCTTTAACTCGAGCAACTACTTCTCTTGGACTAAAAGGCTTAGTCATATAATCGTCTGCACCAAGTTCTAATCCGATAATTTTATCAAATTCATCATCTTTAGCTGTTAACATTAATATTGGGGTTGTCACCTTTTGTTGGCGTAGCTGCTTACACACTTCAATTCCATCCATCTTAGGGAGCATCAAATCAAGTACAAGTATATCTGGTCTTTCATCTAATGCTTTTTGGAACCCTTCTTCACCGTCCATTGCAGTGATAACCTCAAAGCCTGCTTGATTTAAGTTATACTGCAGTAATGTTGAAATTGATGGTTCATCGTCTACTACTAATACTTTTTTATCCATAAAATCCTCCAACTAAAAATAGTAAAACCCCTCATCCGTTTTTTCTCTTTTTCTCTATTTACGTTAATTATAGTAGATATTTTTTAACTTACCAACTATTAAATTGATTTTCAGTTACATTAATAGAGTCCGTTGATTTCCGGTCCAGGCACTTGCTTTCCGCGGGGAGGAAGTCGAGCCTCCTCGGCGCACATGCGCCTGTGGGGTCTCGACCTTTCCTCTACTTCCCGCAGGAGTCAAGTGCCTTCCCCTCCAATCAACTCAGCAAATTGTATAAAGTAAACCACATTAAAGGTAAACAAAATAAAAAGAGGAATTTAAAATTCCCCTTAGTCTTGCATTATTTAGAAGTTATCTAATGCGTCACCATGCATTGGTTTGAGTTGGTGTGGTGGGCATACTGTTAGTTTGCCTTCAATTACTGTCTCTTCTTGTTCATTTGTCGCATTTACCGTTATCTCAACGATATGTTCTTCTCTGTTTACATCTGTAATTTCAAACAGAAATTGTACTGTTCCATAGTGATAAACAGGCTTTGGAAAAGATAGCGACTGTGAAAGCACATGACTACCTGGGCCAGGTAAGTATTTTGAGATTGCAGCAGTAATGATACCTGTTAACATAACACTTGGAACAATTGGCTTCTTAAATGGTGTTTGGGATGCATAGTCATGCTGGATATATAAAGGATTAGAATCATTTGTTAAGCCTAAATATAGAAGTAAGTCCTTATCCTCAATTTTTTCTGTAAGTGATAACTTTTCACCCGTTGTAATTTCATCTATACTTCTTCCTAATTTACGTTTTTTCCCTAACAACATGCGGCCTTTCTCACCTCCGTAATAATTGAAAACGCTTGCAATTGCTATTTAAAAAATTCGGGGGAACCCCCGAATTCTAGTTTAACTTAATTAAGAACTTGCATGACATTTTTTACTGAAGCAGCAGACTGATCAAGCTGTTTTTTCTCTTCTTCAGTTAATTCAAGTTCAATTACCTTTTCAATTCCATTTGCACCTAAAATAGTAGGTACTCCTAGATAGATACCTTCATATCCATATTCACCTTCAAGATAGGCAATTGAAGGTAACACACGGCGTTGGTCTTTTAAAATCGCTTCAACCATCTCAACTAATGAAGCAGCTGGTGCATAATATGCGCTTCCATTACCAAGAAGATTTACGATTTCACCCCCACCTTTACGTGTACGTTCTACAATTGCATCTAAACGTTCTTTAGGAATAAGCGTTTCTAATGGAATACCACCAGCGTAAGAGTATCTTACTAAAGGTACCATATCATCTCCATGTCCACCTAAAACGAACCCAGTGATATCTTTAACAGAAAGGTTTAATTCTTGTGCAACGAATGTTCGGAAACGAGCAGTATCTAGAACTCCTGATTGTCCGATTACACGGTTTTTAGGAAATCCAGATTCTTTATATACTGTGTAAGTCATAGCATCTACTGGGTTTGTAAGTACAAGAATATAGCTATTTGGTGAGTGCTTAACAATTTCTTGAGTAACGCTTTTCATAATCTTTTGGTTTGTTTGAACTAAATCATCACGACTCATACCAGGTTTACGAGCAATACCAGCAGTGATTACAACGATATCTGAATCAGCTGTATCTGCATAATCTGAAGTACCAGTAATATTTGCATCAAAACCTTGAACTGGACCTGCTTCAAGCATATCAAGTGCTTTTCCTTTAGTTGGGTTTTCCATTTGAGGAATATCAACTAATACAACATCTCCAAGCTCTTTTTGGGCTAGTAAGAATGCAGTTGTTGCTCCTGTGAAGCCGCCGCCAATAACAGATATTTTCTTGCGTTTCATACTCATTTCCCCCTTATAGACTAATTTTTACCAATATATATCGAAACTACCCCGAATATTCGAGGTAGTAATCAATCGTTAACCCATGTTTTTAATTAGTTCGTCACCAAACTCAGAACATTTCACTTCTGTTGCACCTTCCATTAAACGAGCAAAGTCATATGTTACAACTTTTGATGCAATTGTTTTTTCAACTGATTTAATAACTAAATCTGCAGCTTCGTTCCAGCCTAAGTGCTCTAATAATAGTACACCTGATAGAAGAACAGAAGAAGGGTTTACCTTATCAAGTCCAGCATATTTTGGAGCTGTACCATGTGTAGCTTCAAAAATTGCATGGCCAGTTTCATAGTTAATGTTAGCTCCTGGAGCAATACCAATTCCACCAACTTGTGCAGCTAGTGCATCAGAGATATAGTCTCCATTTAAGTTCATTGTTGCAACTACATCGAACTCACGCGGGCGAGTTAGAATTTGTTGTAAGAAGATATCAGCAATTGAATCTTTAACAATGATTTTTCCAGCAGCTTCAGCATCAGCTTGTGCTTTATTAGCAGCATCTTTGCCTTCTTCTTCAACAATACGATCGTATTGTGCCCAAGTAAATACTTTATCGCCGAATTCTTGTTCTGCAAGCTCGTAACCCCAGTTTTTGAAAGCTCCTTCAGTAAACTTCATGATGTTACCTTTGTGTACAAGAGTAACAGATTTACGTCCTTGTTCAATTGCATAGTTAATTGCAGCACGAACTAAACGTTTTGTTCCTTCTTCAGAAACAGGCTTAATACCGATACCAGATGTTTCTGGAAAACGAATCTTATTTACACCCATTTCATTTTTAAGGAAATTAATAAGCTTTTGAACTTCTTCAGAACCTTTTGCATACTCAATACCTGCATAAATATCTTCAGTGTTTTCACGGAAGATTACCATATCAGTATCTTCAGGACGCTTAATAGGTGAAGGTACACCTGTAAAGTAACGCACTGGACGTAAGCAAGTAAATAAGTCTAATTCTTGACGTAATGCAACGTTCAATGAACGAATACCGCCACCTACAGGAGTAGTAAGAGGTCCTTTAATTGCAATTATGTATTCACGAATTTCGTTTAAAGTTTCTTCTGGTAACCACTCACCTGTTTGGTTGAATGCTTTTTCCCCAGCTAAAACTTCTTTCCAAACGATTGATTTTTCACCATTATATGCTTTTTCAACTGCTGCTTCTAATACGCGAGATGCAGAAGCCCAAATATCTGGTCCAATTCCGTCGCCTTCAATAAAAGGAATAATCGGATTGTTAGGAACGTTTAGCACACCATTTGTAACTGTAATTTTTTCACCTTGAGTCACTTGTAAAACCTCCAATTGTTTAAGTAAAGAATTGCTTATAAATGCTTTATAAAACGGTGGTTGTTGACCACCGTTCTCACAAGCTTAATAGTACATAATTGAAACAATTTTCACAAGAAGCTATTAATCAATTAGCTTCTTTGCTCAACTGGTACGTAAGTTTGCATTCCAGGTCCAGTGTATTCTGCACGTGGACGAATTAAACGGTTATTATCATATTGCTCTAGAATATGAGCTAACCAGCCTGATACACGGCTAACCGCAAAGATAGGTGTAAATAAGTCATGGTCTATTCCTAAGCTGTGATATACAGAAGCAGAATAGAAATCAACATTCGGTGGTAGAGGTTTTGCACTAGTTACAATTTCCTCAATCTTTGTAGACATTTCGTACCACTTTGTCTCACCTGTAATTGTTGTTAATTTCTGAGACATTTTTTTCAAATGTTTTGCACGAGGATCACCTTGTTGATATACACGATGTCCAAAGCCCATGATTTTTTCTTTATTTGCAAGTTTAGTTTGAATGTAAGATTCTACATTTTCAACTTCACCAATCTCTGATAACATCTTCATAACTGCTTCATTTGCTCCACCATGAAGTGGTCCTTTTAATGCACCAATTGCAGCAGTTACCCCAGAATACACATCAGATAACGTAGCTACACAAACACGTGCAGTAAATGTTGAAGCATTTAATTCATGGTCAGCATGTAAAACTAAAGCTTTATCAAAAGCTTCTATTGCAATTTCACTAGGCTCTTGGCCTGTTAACATATATATGAAATTAGCAGCAAAGCCTAAATCTGTACGTGGTGCGATTGGCTCTAAGCCCTTTCTCACTCGTGAAAAAGCTGTCACTAGTGATGGCATTTTTGCTTGTAGGCGGATCGCTTTTTGATAATTTGAAGCCTCGTCCATATTGTCTGCCTCTTCATCATATAAACCTAATAAAGACACAGCTGAGCGAAGTGCTGCCATTGGATGGACTTTGTCGATTGGGTATGTTTTAAAATGATTTAATACTTCTTGTGGTAAACTTGCATTTTCAGCTAGTTGTCGCTTTAATTCTGCAAGCTCATTTTGAGTTGGTAATTTACGGTGCCATAATAAGTAAATAACTTCTTCGAAACTTGCATTATCTGCCAGGTCATCAATGTTATACCCAACATAAGTTAGGGTATCATCGATAATAGAACTGATAGAAGATGTAGTTGCTACAATCCCTTCTAGACCGCGTGTTGCTGTCATAAAAAACCTCTCCTTTTTTTAAAAATCTCCCCATTACCCCATTATTGATTTGGACTTATCCAAGTGAGCGCTTGTTCAATATAACACATTACATATCTTCATTTTAAAAAAGTAAATGCTTACAATTCCAAGCGTTCATTAAGTGTACACTACAAAAAAGTAGGTGACATCTAGTATAGGATAAAATTGCATATAAATGCTCTATGTAGGAAGGATGCAATCTTATCTATTATTATACCTAATTATCAGATTTTTGTGAATCACAACAGGTATATTAAGACCATAAATATTATAACACAAAAATATTATGTAAAAAAATTATAAAGCCTCATTGCTAAGTAGGCTATTCCAGCACCGATTAAGGGCCCTACTGCAACCCCTTTAAATAAAGCTACTGCAATAATAGTTCCAAATACAAGAGCAGTGGTAATATGTGGATCATCTGCAAGGAGATGAATTCCTCCTTTAGCAATTAATGCCACGGCAATACCTGATGCGAGTGCTATCCAAGCATACGGTGATTTTACTGCGTCTCCCAATTGTTTAAAGCCTATTTCTCCAGTCGCAATTGGTACTAGAACAGCTAGAGTAATTAGTGTAATCCCCCAATTTATGCCTTTACCTTGGATATGTGGAAAAAATTTAGAATCCAATCCAGTCCACTTTAATATCAGAAGTACCGCTACTGCTATTATTAGTGATTGATTTTTTCCGACCACACCTATAACTAACAAGACAAGCAAAAATAAGGTAGCTTGATTAAACAAGTTACTCATCCTTCCTATTTTACAACTACTATATCGTACCATATAAAAATATTTTCTACCATGATATAAGTCACTTATAGGGTTTGTACTTTCCATAAATTATATAAGAATGTAAAATAAGGTTATTACCCTAAGACAGGAGGTTTCTCTATTTGACTATCCACCATTTATATAGTGTATTACGTTTCCTGTTGGTACTTGCGATTGTTGTAGTTGGTCTCATCACAATATATTTATTATCAACGGTTACTTATCCTTTTATTATTGCGCTTGTTATTGCTTTTATTATTAATCCATTGGTTAATTTTCTTCAATACAAAGGGAAGATGCCTAGAACCTTAGCAGTTTTTATAGCACTTATACTAGTCTTTGCTATAGTTGCAGGTTTATTAACCTTATTGGTTGCTGAGATTATTTCAGGTGCTAACTATCTAGCTAATGTTGTTCCTTCCCATTTTGAGAAGCTAGTGGTATACATTGAAGAAATTATTACTGCACAGGTTATTCCTATGTATAATCAGCTTACTAATTTATTCAATAATTTGGAAAGTGGACAGCAGAATACCATCATTGAAAATATTCAAAATGTCGGGACAACAGTTGCTACAAATGTTGGGCAGTTTATTCAAACAATCTTACAAAATATTCCCAACTTCTTAGGTTGGCTTCCAAATGCTGCAACAGTACTAATTTTTTCTTTATTAGCTACGTTTTTTATCAGTAAGGATTGGGATCGTCTAGTAGGTATCGGAAGAAAAATACTTCCAGTAAAGGCTCGTACTTCAGGCAAAACTGTGTTTGTTGATTTACAAAAAGCCTTATTTGGGTTTATTAAAGCACAAGCTACATTGATTTCTATTACTACGGTTATTGTCTTAATTGGGTTACTAGTCTTACGAGTAGAGTACGCAATCACCATTGCTTTATTAATCGGTATAGTTGATGTGTTACCTTACTTAGGAACAGGGCTAGTCTTTGTACCTTGGATCATCTATTCCGCATTAAGTGGAGATGTACATTTAGCCTTAGGCTTAGGCGTTCTTTATGTAATCGTCATTGTCCAAAGACAAATCATGGAACCTAAAATACTATCGTCAAGTATAGGATTAGACCCATTAGCAACACTCATCTCATTATTCGTTGGCTTTAAACTATTTGGATTTCTCGGTTTGATTATCGGCCCAGTTTTACTAGTAATCATAAAAACCCTAAGTACTGCCGGAGTATTTAAAGACTTATGGAGCTTTATTATCAATAATAAATCTGCATAAAAAAGAGGGGATAACTCGGTCGAGTTTCCCCTCTTTCTTCATATCTTATCTTCTAATAATGGTAAACTGACCATTATTTATCATTCTTTGAATAATTCTTCCGATTAATGGCTTTATGGTATTTCTAGTAGGTGGTAATAACAGGAAAAAACCTAAAGCGTCTGTTATAAAACCAGGAGTTAATAGTAGAGTTCCTCCTATTAAAACACAAATACCATCCATAATCGCATTGGCTGGTGGATAGCCGTAGGATATATCCTCTTGTGCCTTTCTTAAAACTTCTAACCCTTGTTTTTTTGCTAACCACGCTCCTATTACACCAGTGGCAATTATTAATAGAATTGTTGGCCAGACTCCAATTGTATTTCCTGAGAACACGAGTAATCCAATCTCTAATGCCGGAACAATTATTATTAGTGCAAAAAGTATACGAAACATTGAAAAATAACCCCCGAATCTCTTTATTACAAACTATTCTTGTCCCACTATTATATGCTTAGAAAAACAAAAAGAGAAGGAAAGTTCATCCCTTCTCTTCTAACATTTGCTTTCTTTATTTTTTACAAAACACTAGCATGACCGTCGTAAATAACACCACGTGACGCGTCTACAGTAATATCTTGCCCGTCCTTGATAAGTGTTGTAGCATTTTCTACACCAACAATTACCGGTATTCCTAAACTTAGTCCTACAACTGCAGCATGGCTTGTTAGCCCACCCTCTTCTGTAATCAGAGCAGAAGCTTTTTCAAGTGCTTGCATCATATCACGGTCCGATCCAACAGTAACAAGTATAGCTCCATCTTCCATTTTACGATTAGCTTCCTCACCAGACTTCACAACGATAGCTTTTCCATACGCTGTTTTTCTACCAATCCCTTGTCCCTTCACGATCACATCACCAACCACATGAATTTTCATAAGGTTAGTTGTGCCCGTTTCACCAACTGGTACACCGGCGGTTATCACAACTAAGTCCCCTGGTGTAATGATACCAGATTGTAAACCTTGTTGAACAGCAATATCTAACATCTCGTCTGTTGATTGTGCTATACTTCCAGATTGCGGATATACTCCCCATGCAAGTGCTAATCTTCTAGATGCAGAAGGACCAGTTGTAACAGCGATGATTGGTGCCTTAGGTCTATATTTTGAAATCATTTTAGCAGTATGGCCACTTTCAGTAGGTGTTATGATCGCAGAAACATCTAGGTTTAAAGCGGTATGGGCCACCGATTGACCAATTGCATCTGTAATCGTAATGCCACTTTGCTTACTACGAGTAGAAAGCATCTCACGATATTGTAATGCCGTTTCAGCACGTGAAGCAATATTATGCATTGTTTGAACTGCTTCTTGAGGGTAATTTCCAGCCGCAGTTTCCCCAGAAAGCATAATGGCGTCTGTTCCATCAAAGATAGCGTTAGCCACATCACTTGCTTCTGCACGTGTAGGTCTAGGATTACGTTGCATTGAATCTAACATTTGGGTTGCTGTAATTACAGGTTTACCTAAGGCATTACATTTCTTGATTAATTCCTTTTGTACTAATGGTACTTCTTCAGCTGGTATCTCTACTCCTAAGTCACCACGAGCGACCATTAAACCGTCAGATACCTCAAGAATTTCATCGATATTGTCAACACCTTCTTGGTTCTCAATCTTAGGAATAATTTCAATCGCTTTGGCATTATGCTTTTCTAGAAGATCGCGGATTTCAAGTACATCTGAAGCACGTCGTACGAACGAAGCTGCTATAAAATCCACACCTTGTTCAATTCCAAAGATAATATCATTTGTATCTTTTTCGGTAATGCCTGGTAATTTTACCTGCACCCCTGGAACATTAACACCCTTTTTATTTTTAAGGGTTCCTGTATTTAGTATTTTCGTCGTAATCTCTTGATTTTGATGGTCAATTGAAAGAACCTCTAAACCAATTAATCCATCATCTAATAAAATTTTTGAGCCAATATTCACATCTTCTATTAAACCAGGGTATGTAATTGAAAATTTTTCAAGCGTTCCTACTGTTTCGGTCATGGAAACAATAATTGTTGAGCCCTCTTTTAATTCAATTGCACCATTTTCCATAGTATGGGTACGAATCTCAGGACCCTTTGTATCAAGAAGTATAGCAACCGTTTTACCTGTTTTTTCTGAAGCTTCACGAATGTTTTTTATTCTCGCACCGTGCTCTTCATAGTCACCATGTGAGAAATTAAGTCTAGCCACATTTAAACCAGCCTCAATTAACTTAGTCAGCATTTCTACACTTTCACTCGCGGGACCTATTGTACATACTATTTTCGTTTTTCTCATTTTGAACTACCTCCTAATCAATTGTGGAAACGATTCCACACCCATTCTAAATAGACAATTCTTTTGATAATTGATACATATTTTCCTCAATCTTATGTGGTCTTTCAAGAATTTCTAGAATATCATAGTCAATCAGCTTATTATTCTCAATACCTACAGAACGTCCACCTTTACCTTCTATTAATAACTCTACAGCTCTGGCACCTAAACGGCTAGCTAGAACCCGGTCAAATGCAGTCGGTGAACCGCCACGTTGAATATAGCCTAGCACACTTACTCTCGTCTCTAATTGAGTTGCTTCGGTTAATTTTTTGGCAAAGTCTACTCCACTTCCCACACCTTCAGCAACAATAATTATACTATGTTTCTTCCCTCTATCGTGTCCTCTTTTTAGACGAGAAACAACATCATTCATATCATAATCAGCTTCAGGGATTAAGATTGTTTCAGCTCCTCCAGCCAAACCTGACCAAAGTGCAATGTCCCCAGCATGTCGACCCATAACTTCAATAACATATGTACGCTCATGAGATGTAGCAGTGTCGCGGATTTTATCAATAGCATCAATAACTGTATTAAGTGCCGTGTCAAAACCAATCGTAAAATCAGTTCCTGGAATATCATTATCAATTGTGCCAGGTACACCAACACAAGGAAATCCATGTTCTGTTAGTTTTTTTGCGCCTCGATAAGAACCGTCTCCACCAATTACAACTAGTCCTTCTATGCCAAGGCTTTTCAGTTGCTCAATTCCTTTTTGCCTGCCCTCTTCTGTTTTAAACTCTTCAGATCGGGATGTATATAGCATAGTACCACCACGATGGATTATATCACCTACGGAACCAAGTTCAAGCTTTTTAATCTGACCGTTTATCAATCCTTGATACCCCTGGTATACACCGTATACTTCAATATTATGAAAAATTGCTTTACGTACAACAGCCCTAATTGCTGCATTCATTCCTGGCGAATCTCCACCACTAGTTAGTACACCAATTTTTTTCATAGTCTCACCTCAGGTTAATTTAGTTCGATATGTTATATTTCTTTTTGCATTCACATTGTGCGTGCTAATATTCATTGTTTAACATACCATGAAGAATTATTGAAGACAATAGAGTGATAAATGAATACATAGAAAACTATGTGTCAAATTTACAACAATAAAGTGAAGAGTAGGCGTGAACGTTTTTATACTTATTTATTGTTTCTTTAATGAAAGATAATATTCTAACTTTGTAAAACCAAAAGAACGTGCCCCGTTAAAGGATTCGCACGTTCTTGGCTAGTTACTGTACACCTATAAAATCATTCGTACTCTGAAATTCACCAATTGATTTAAACTTTTCATAACGATGTTTAACTAGTTCAACCTGCCCCATTTTGGTTAGCAAAGAAAGTGACTCTTTCAATACACTATCAATCTGTGCAGTCTGTGTTTCAACATCCTTATGAGCTCCACCTTTAACCTCAGGTATAATCTCATCTATTACTCCAAGCTCTTTTAAGTCTGGAGCTGTAATCTTCATCGTCTCTGCCGCTTTTTTTGCTAAACTAGCATCTTTCCAAAGTAATGCGGCTGCACCTTCTGGAGAGATAACAGAATAAGTAGAATTCTCTAGCATATGTATATGATTCCCAACCCCTAATGCTAAAGCTCCACCACTTCCACCTTCTCCTATTACAATGCACACAATTGGAACAGTTAAACCGGCCATCTCAAATAGATTCTTAGCTATAGCTTCACTTTGACCACGCTCTTCTGCTGCCTTCCCAGGATATGCGCCCTTAGTATCAATAAAACAAATGATTGGGCGGTTAAACTTTTCCGCTTGTTTCATTAAACGAAGAGCCTTGCGATACCCCTCTGGGTGAGGCATTCCAAAATTTCGACGAATATTTTCCTTCGTGTCTTTTCCACGTTGGTGACCTATCACTGTAACAGGAAGACCGTGATACTTTGCAATTCCACTAACAATTGCTTCATCATCTCCATAATAGCGATCTCCATGGCACTCTAAGAAGTTCGTAAAAAGTCTATTAATATAATCAAGAGAGGTAGGACGTTCTGGATGTCGAGCTATTTGAACTCTGTCCCATGGCTTCATATTACCATAAATCTCGTTTTCTAATTTTGCTAGTCTACTTTCAAGTTTCTCTAACTCATCTGTTAAATCTACATCTGTATTTTTTGTAAACTCTCTTAACTCTGAGATTTTTTTCCTTAATTCTATAACCGGACGTTCAAATTCCAATTCTCCTACCAATTCAGTTCACCTCCAGGTTGGTGTATATCTAGTACATTAGCAAGTGTTTCCTTCAGTTCCTGTCGATGAACAACTGCATCCAATTGTCCATGCTTAAGAAGAAACTCCGCTGTTTGGAAATCTGAAGGTAGATCTTCACGAATCGTTTGTTCAATAATTCTTCTACCTGCAAATCCTATTAATGCACCAGGTTCTGCGAAATTGTAATCTCCTAAAGAGGCAAAACTAGCAGAAACTCCACCTGTTGTCGGGTGAGTCATTACTGAAATGATTAATCCACCCTTGTCACTATGCATCTTCAAGGCTGAACTTGTTTTCGCCATCTGCATTAAGCTCAAAACACCTTCTTGCATTCGCGCTCCGCCTGAGGCTGTAAAGATAATAAAAGGAACACCTAAATCTGATGCTTTTTCAATGGCTCTCGTAATTTTCTCGCCAACTACTGATCCCATGCTCCCCATTCTAAAGCTAGAGTCCATAATGGCAACAACTGTTTTGTTTCCATTGATTTTTCCTTCTCCGGTTACAACAGCCTCATTAATTCTAGCTTTTTTTCTATCCTTTTCAAGTTTCTCGAGATAATCAGGAAATCCTAATGGATTTTGTGAGAGCAACTCTCTATCATATTCAATAAATGAACCATCATCTAGTAAACTTTGGAGTCTGTCATGTGAAGTCATCATATGATGATGATCACAATTCATACACACCCGCAAATTTTTATTTAATTCCTTAGTATACATGATCTTCTTACAGTTTGGACATTTTGTCATTATTCCTTCAGGTACATCTTGCTTTGCCTGTTCAGATGGAATAGAAGCATACTTTTTCTTCTTTACAAATATATCTTTTAACAAGCATAAACCTCCCTTACTTAATAGCAACCCTACAGTTTACGGACTTTATAGGGATAATAGAACACAAGAGTAATCTGTAGTTCCCTTCCCTACTACTGTAACGAAACAAGCCCAAACATTTTGCTGAAACATGTCATACGCTATTCGACAATTTCTTTAATTGCGAGTTTCTCATAAATATGTAATGCTCTTTCCACATTTTTCGTAGAAAAAGCATCAAGTAATTCTTGATAGAGTGATTTATTATTTTTAGTAGGGTCTTGAACTTGTAGCACCATGAAATACTCACTAATCACTTGCCAAAGTCGAAGAAACAAACTGTTATCAATTCCCTTTACCACTCCACTAAAAAACTCATGACGTGTAAATTCTGTCGTATTAATAAGTTCATTAAGACTTTGTAATTGATTTTCACTCATTCTCTCACAGGCTAAAACAATACTATCACGTTCAATTAAATACTTTGTTTCAAATAAATCTTTTTTAACTTTTACATCCTCTAATATATATGTGCCTAATATTTGAACAAGCTGGTGATCTCCAAAATTTTTTATAAAAGTGCCTTCTCCTCTTCTTGTCTCAATAATACCTAGGAGTTCTAGAGAACGTAATGCTTCTCGTACAGAAGATCTTCCAGCTTTTAAGCGTTCGGATAGCTCTCGTTCGGACGGAATTTTATCTCCGGCAACAAGTCCATCTGCAACAATGATAGAACGTATTTGTTTTAATATTTCAATATATACCTTCGAATTTGAAGAGGTCACCTTCTTGAATCACTCGCCTTTACCTATAATAGATAATTTACGTGTTTTTTCTGCCACTTCTTCAGGATCTACTACTATTCTCGCAACTCCTGTTTCCATTGCAGCTCTCGCTACTCCCGCAGCAACCGCTGGAGCAACACGTGCATCAAATGGAGCTGGAATAACATAATCCGGTCTTAATTCATTCTCTGAAATTAAGCTCGCTATTGCTTCAACAGCAGCAATTTTCATCTGTTCATTAATATGAGTTGCACGAACATCGAGTGCCCCTCTAAAAATACCAGGAAACGCTAATACGTTGTTTACTTGGTTTGGAAAGTCTGAACGACCTGTCCCGACAACTTTAGCACCTGCAGCCTTTGCTTCTTCTGGCATAATTTCAGGGTTTGGATTAGCCATTGCAAAAATAACCGGATCTGGATTCATACTTGAAACCATTTCTGCAGTAAGTGCTCCTTCCACAGAAACCCCGATAAATACATCTGCACCCTTTATTACATCTTGTAACGAGCCTTCCGCTCGTGCATTGTTTGTATATTTAGCTACTTCTTCTTTAACCGAATTCATTCCGTATGGTCTGCCTTCGTAAATAGCACCTTTTGTATCACACATAATAATATCTCTTACACCATAACGATATAAAAGCTTGATAATAGCTATCCCTGCTGCACCAGCACCATTTGCTACTACTTTAATTTCAGACATCTTTTTATCAACTAATTTTAAAGCATTCACTAGTCCAGCAACTGTAACGATTGCAGTACCATGCTGATCATCATGGAAGATTGGGATATTCGTTTCTTTTTTTAATCGTTCTTCAATCACAAAACAGTTAGGTGCAGCAATATCTTCCAAATTCACTCCACCAAATGTTGGTTCTAGTAATTTTACAGTTTCGACAATTTTATCTATGTCTGTAGTATTTAAACAAATAGGAAATGCATCAACACCAGCAAAGCTTTTAAATAATACTGCTTTACCTTCCATTACTGGAAGTGCTGCCTCTGGTCCAATGTTGCCAAGGCCTAATACTGCAGTTCCATCAGAAACAACGGCTACCATATTACCTTTCATTGTATAATCATAAACCTTATTTTTATCATCATAGATTGCTTTACAAGGCTCGGCCACTCCAGGTGAATAGGCTAAACTTAGATCCTTTGCATTTCTAACAGGAACTTTTGATTTTGATTCTAACTTCCCTTTATTTACTAGGTGCATATGTAATGCTTCTTCACGTAGGGTCATTATTTTCACTCCTCATAGTTTTAGGCTATGTAAAACAACCTGTTGATTTCTGCTGCAGGCACTCTCGCTTTCCGCGGGCGGTCCGTGAGCCTCCTCGGCGCTTTGCGCCTGTGGGGTCTCACTTTGACGCGCTTCTCCCGCAGGAGTCTCGTGCCTTCCGCAGAAATCAACAAGTGGGTTAACTTACACTAAGCTTTAACATAACCTAATTTTAAAAAAGGTAAATTACTTCATTTGTATAAATACTAGCCATAAAATAAAAATCCCAAAAGTGGTCAGACCACACTAATACCTTTACAATATAACATAATTTTATCTTATGTAAAGATTAATGTTTTTTTAATACAACATTTTTTTCTCCTACTAATTCCCTTAACCTATTAAGGCACTCTTCATTACTATCAATCCAACTATCCTGTTGGAGCTTATATGTTTTCTTCTCATCCACATAATAAATAATGACTGGTGTTGAACCATGGTACTGTTTTAAAATAGCATGTATATTTTGTATAGTAGATCCTTCTTTATGAATTGGTTCAATTTTAAGATACAACGAGGATGAGTCTTCTTTTATTGACTTTAGGTCATCAATAGATACTACATTTTTTACGATTAACTGTAATCTTTGATCCCTTAACTCTATTTTCCCTTCGACCAGCACCACTGTACCTTTTTGTAGTTTTGTAGAAAACTTTCGATAAATAGTTGGAAAAGTAACCGCTTCAATCTCTCCTGATTCATCACTAAGTGTTAAGAATGCCATTACTTCCCCTTTTTTTGTACGAATGGTTCGTTCATTTGTTATATAAACTCCTAGCTTCACTGATGTTTCGAATTTAGATGGGGCTAGCTCCACAATAGGTTTTGCATGTACCTTTTTGAATAGTACTTCGTATGGAGTAGCCGGATGACTTGATAAGTAAAATCCAAGTGCTTCTTTTTCAAACTTCAGTTTAGTTTCTGGAGAAAATGGGTCGACTTTAATATATTTGGGCTTTAAATTAAATTCATCATTCATAAATAGGTCGAATTGTCCATCTTCACTAGGACGAACTAATTCTGCGTGTTCTATAGCTAAATCTAATGATGCTAATAAAGTTGCACGATCCTCCCCAAATTCATCAAAGGAACCTGAGGAAATTAGCATTTCAAGTGTTTTTCTATTTACGTTTTTTGTTGAAGTTCTCATACAGAAATCAAAAAGATCACTAAACCTTCTCTGCTTTCTTACCTGAAGTATTTCTCTTAGTGCAGCAACGCCTACTCCTTTTATAGCTCCTAAACTAAATCGGATGTAACCTTTCTCCACTATAAAAGGAAAACTACTGCTATTAATAGAGGGAGGTAGTAATTTTATACCTTTTTGTTTTGCTTCTCTACTGTACTGAAAGATCTTATCTTCATTTCCTATTACACTTGTAAGTAATGCTGCAGTAAAATAGAGTGGGTAGTTTGCTTTTAAATAGGCTAATTGATAGGAAATGATACTATATGCAACTGCATGACTCCTGTTAAATCCGTAATTTGCAAAACGGACAATTAAATCATAAGTTGACTGAGATGTTTCAAGCGAATACCCTTTATTTAAGCAGCCCTTTACAAAGTGTTCCCTTTCTGAATCAAGAACTTCTTTCTTCTTTTTACTTACAGCCCTTCGTAATAGGTCAGCTTCACCTAATGAAAAACCAGCCATAGTAGCCGCGATTTGCATGATTTGTTCCTGATAAACAATTACACCAAAAGTTGTTTTTAATATTTCTTTCAAGTCTTCGTGAGGATAGACAATCTGTTCACGACCGTGTTTTCGTTCTATATAAGTTGGAATATTTTCCATTGGACCAGGACGGTAGAGTGCATTTACAGCCACAATGTCTTCTATGTTAGACGGCTCTAGATTTTCAAGAACTTTTCTCATACCACCTGATTCCAACTGAAATATCCCAGTAGTATCCCCGTTGCTCAATAGTTCATATGTCTTAGCATCATTAGAAGGTATGTTATTTAAATCAATTCTTTTCCCTGTTTCTTTTCTAATATAGGTTAGGATATTGTCCAAAATCGTTAAGTTACGCAAGCCAAGGAAATCCATTTTTAACAATCCTATCTCCTCAAGAATGTCCATTGAATATTGAGTAAGGTAGGTTTCATTATGACCTTCTTGAACTGGAACCAAGTTAGTAAGAGGTTCTTCACTAATAACAACTCCTGCAGCATGTGTGGACGTATGTCTAGGAAGACCTTCTAGTTTTATGGCGGTCTCATATAATCTTTTACCAAGTTCAGAGCTACTTATATATTCCCGTAAAGAGTTTGATTCTTTAATTGCCTGTTTAAGTGTTATACCTAAACTTGATGGAATTTGTTTTGATATATAATCAGCTTCCTTTGGCGAAATCCCCATAACTCGTCCAACATCTCTAAGAACTGCTCTAGCCGCTAACGTTCCAAAGGTAATAATTTGAGCAACGTGTAGTTGACCGTATTTTTGAGCAACGTAAGCTATTACTTCATCTCTTCGATTGTCTGGAAAATCAATATCAATATCAGGCATGGAGATTCTCTCTGGATTTAAAAACCGTTCAAATAATAACTGATATTTTATAGGATCGACGTCTGTAATATTAAGAACATAAGCAACTAAAGACCCTGCTGCAGAACCTCTACCAGGTCCAGTTAATATCCCATTTGAATGTGCAAACTTCATAAAATCCCATACAATTAAAAAGTAATCACTAAACTTCATAGATTTAATAACATCTAGTTCATATGTAAGCCTTTCAAGATAATCCTTTCTAATTTCTCCTCCGAATCTTACCTTTAGCCCCTCTGTACAAACCTTTTCTAGATAGTCGTTCGCACATTCATTCATAGGAGTAGGATATTTTGGTAATGCTGTTTTACCTAACTCAATCTCAACATTACATTTTGAAGAAATATTTAGGGTTTCTTCTAGTAGTTCTGGGATACTCCGAAATAAATCTACCATATTTGATATAGGTTTCATGTAATATTGGTCACTAGGTAATTTGAATCGATCATCATCTGATAGTTTATTACCATTCTTAATGGCTAATAGACACTCGTGCGCAAAAGAATCTTCTTTATTTAGATAATAGACATCATTTGTTGCTACAAGCTTTACCATTAACTCCTTAGAGAGTTCCATTAGTCTTTCATTTAACATTTGCTGTTCGTTTAACCCGTGGTCCTGAATCGATAAATAGAAATTTTCTAAACCAAAGATATTCTTATAGTTATTTATCACTCTTTTAGCTACATCATCATTTTCATTTAAGATAGATTGTTCAATTTCACCTACTCGTCCAGGTGAAATGGCTAATAAACCTTTACTATAATACGGTAGCCACTTCTTAGGCATACCTGCTTTTGATTTCGATTGAACTATACTGCTAATTTTCAGGAGATTTTGATATCCCTCATTATTAATAGCAAGCAATACTAGAGGAAAAGCCGACGGTTGAGTTTCTTCAGTATCCATTTGATCACCAATAATGGATACTGTTAACCCGATAATTGGTTTGATGCTTTGCTTTTTACACTCCTTAAAAAAAGGCACTGCTCCGTACATCACATTTTCATCCGTTAACGCGATTGCCTTATAACCAAGTGCCTTTGCTTTACTTACAAGGTCTTCTATTTTGGACGGACTATTTAACAAACTATACGCACTTCTAACTTGAAGATGTACAAAGGACACTAGCTACCCCACCTTTTTAAAATTTTATATTATTCTTCCATTCTCTTTAGTAAAAATTGTTAGTGGATTGGAGCGGAAGGCACTTGACTCCTGCGGGACGAAGAGGGAAGTATGAGACCCCACAGGTGCAAAGCACCGAGGAGGCTCATATCCCTCCCCGCGGAAAGCAAGTGACTGCAGCGGAAAGGAACGGACAAAGTTCAATTTTCAATAACAATAATTGTTGTGAATCAAATCTATTATCTTTTTTAATTATAGAACTAATGAAATTAAGTGACAAATAAATATGAGCTTCGTTTTATTTCCATAGTTCATCCTGAGATAAACATAACTAGTCATGATTGTCCATATATATAATTAACATTTGTTTTTTAGGATTAATCTGTATTAAGGAGATGGTTTTGTTGGATCTCAACGATGGTTTTATTCCAGCATTTATTCAAAGCTATTTTATCGCACTCGGCGTTTTATTAGGAGGAGCGCTAATTGGCGGAATTGGAGCTTTTTTATCAGGGGATGCCCCGTTAACTTATATTTTTAAATTTGCGGGTAAACTTAAAATCTGGGCGTTAGTTGCTGCCATTGGTGGAACCTTTGATGCATTTAACAGCTTTGAACGAGGAATTCTCGAGGGGCAAACAAAGGATATTTTTAAACAAAGCCTTTTAATCATTTCAGCCATGGGTGGCGCACAAACAGGTTGGATGATCATACAATGGTTTACCCAGGAGCATGTTTCCTAATGAGAATACCACCTTATTACAAGAAACCAGGATGGCAACGTTTTTTCGCAGGTGTTTTCATGGGTGCATTGATAAGCTGGTTCGTATTTTTGTATATGTATGGCGTTCTTCAGGAAAAGCAAATCCAACTTTTGGAGGAACAGATAGCAACTATAGATGATTTAAAAGATCAAAAAAAATTACTTTTAGAAGACTATGAAAAGTTAAATGAACAAAATAAAAATAAGCTTAAAATCCAAGAAATTGAAATTGAATTCTTGGATACAAGGAAAATTGAGCTTGCCGGCCTAACCATCCACCAATTAAAATCTGCAGTAAAAAAAGACCTTAATCATCTTATTGCGAAAGACATTGAAACTGTCTCAAGAAATAAAGAGTTGTTACGACAAACTATTGAAAATAAGGCATATGAAATTGATGATAAAAATTATCGTCTTCAAGTTTATACCATTTATTTCGATACTACAATGGAGATATTACTAAAAATTGATTTAATCTGATTGTTTTTCGTGAACATTTATTGAAATTTTCTAAAAATTACTGGCATTTCTCATCCCCTATGTATAGAATAGAACTAACAAAGGCTTATGTCACGAATGTTCTAGAAAAAACTATAGGGGAGATGAGTCATGAAAATTTTAAACCGCCGGAAAATTGTACAGGAAAAGCTTGACTTAATTAAAGCGGGATATTCTGCTTATGCCGAATCATTCGAGATTGCTACTCTTTTGAAAAAGGAAATTCAAGCTCTCAATCTGCAAGTTCACGAAGATATTACAAATGTAGGGTCATGGTTTATTCCCGAAAAGGTAAAGCAATAAACAGACCTCATAAATACATTTATCGATATTTTTTATAAAAAAAGTCGCTAAAAGGGCGACTTTTTAATCGTTAACACAGATTTCTTCTAAGTCTCTCACAACTTGTTTAGCTTCATCCCATGAATAAATTGAAGCACCTGCTGCTAAAGGATGTCCCCCACCCTTATATCGCCTAGCCACTTGATTTATTACGGGCCCTTTTGAGCGTAATCTTACTCTAATCTGATCTTCCTCTTCTACAAAAAAGACCCATGCCTTAATTCCCTCAATATTTCCTAAGATACTTACTAGTTGAGAAGCTTCTGTTGGTTGGACATTATATTTTTTTAGCATTTCGTCCTTAATTATAACTGATGCCACACCTGTTGGAGAAAGCGTGAAATTCTGCAATATATAACCGCTTAGGGAAGCTACATTTGGTTTTGTACTATATAGATCTTCATATAAATCTGAAAATGAAAAGTTATATTCAACTAATTCCCCTGCATATTTGAACGTTTTGGGGTTTGTACTTGGAAATAGAAACCTGCCCGTATCACCTACGATACCAGCATAAATTAATCTTGCTGCATTTGTATTTAAATGAAGACCTTGTTGTTTTCCATGTAGATATAGCTCGTAGATCATTTCACTCGAAGAACTTGCATTCGTATCTACCCAAATTAAATCTCCGTATTGGTCGTCATTCGGATGATGGTCAATTTTAATTAATAACTCCCCTGAATCATAGCGTTGATCACAAATTCGTTCTTGATTAGCTGTATCACACACAATTACTAAAGCACCTTCATAATCTTCATCCGAAATAGTATCCATTTTGTTTAAAAAACTTAGTGAGTCTTCATCTTCTCCTGCTATAAGAACATTCTTATCAGGATAGGATGCTTTTAACATCTCTGCTAATCCACCCTGGGAACCATAAGCATCAGGGTCCGGGCGCACATGACGATGAATTATAATTGTATCAAATTGCTTAATAGCCTCTAAAATTTTATCTTTCATTTTACGCTCCTTTTAGAACCTTTTTTTCAACTATTTACCTGTCTTCATTATAAATTAAGTAAATAGCATCGTGTAAGTAATTTTGTTCATAAAGCTGTCAAATTATTGTGGGTGGAATTATAGCAAATTTGTATGTAAAATAAGGTTAGGTTGTACTATCAAGGAGGATTTTTGAAAATGCCCATTTTTGTTATACTAATTATATTCTCTTTATCTTTTTATATCTTTTATAAAGCTAAATATTTCCGTACAAAGCGTCCGGTTGAAAAGCGCTGGGTATCAGCGAAGTCAAGTATCGCTTTAGGATTATTTGTGTTATTCTTTGCAATTAACCAATTTTTCCTTCATACCTCGACGGTTTCTACTGTTGTAGGAATTGTGTTCTTACTTGTAGGTGGGGGGAGTATATGGGCTGGTTATCGAGCCTACAAATACTATTTACCATTAGCAATTGAAGAAGCAAACCAAGCTAAATAATGCATATAAAAAAGGGACGGAGAAAGTCCCTTTTTTGTTACATTTTTATGAACCCCTTAGCGATCAATAATTTGAACCATCATTAAGGCCTTACCTACAACAACACCTTCATTATATACCTCAACGTCTACCTTACCAAATTTCCTACCAACCTCTAGAACCTTTGGCTTAATATCAATCGTACTGTCAATTTGAACAGGTTTTATAAAATAAATGGTTATATTTTCAATGACTAAGTCTCCTTTTTTATAGGAGCGTAATACCCTATTGGCTGCTTCAGTTACAATCGTTGTAAAAACACCATATGAAATTGTACCTAGATAGTTCGTCATTTGTGGAGACACTTCACAACGATAAACTTCTTCGTCTTTTTTATCTCCAACAATTTCAACAAAACGATTTGTTACTATATCATCGATTGTATCCCCAACCTGTGGTTGCCTTCCTATCATCTGAAGTGCTTTTAAAACATCCTGACGACTAATCAACCCTTGCAATTTATTTCCTTGGTCTACTACAGGTAGTACTTCAATTCCTTCCCACACCATCATATGAGATGCTGATGCAACTGACGTCTTCTCTAGGGCAGTCATCGGATGTTTAGTCATTACCTTCTCAATTGAAGTTGAATGTTCTTGACCAATAATATCTTTACCTGAAACAATCCCAACTACCTTTAGCTGTTGGTCTACAACTGGGAATCGGCTATGACCAGTTTTTACATTCAATTCAAACCAACTACCCACATTATCTTGATTTGAAAGGTACACAGTTGCTTCAAGAGGTGTTAATATATCCTCCACTAGTACAATCTCTTTTTTGATTAATTGATCATAAATAGCACGATTAATCATCGTTGCTACTGTAAACGTATCATAAGTACTAGAAATAATCGGTAGTTGTAATTCATCTGCAAGCTTTTTTACATGATCGTCTGTATCAAATCCACCTGTAATTAGCACAGCTGCACCAGCTTTTAAAGCTAACTCATGGGCATTTGTTCTATTACCAACGATTAGTAAATTTCCCGCCCCTGTGTAACGCATCATAGCTTCAAGCTTCATTGCACCAATAACAAATTTATTCAATGTTTTATGTAAACCTGCTCGTCCGCCTAATACCTGACCATCAACAATGTTAACGACTTCAGCAAATGTTAACTTCTCGATATTTTCTTTTTTCTTTTTTTCAATCCGTATTGTTCCAACACGCTCAATCGTGCTAACATACCCTTTATTTTCAGCATCCTTGATTGCACGATATGCAGTACCCTCACTAACCTTCATATCCTTTGCAATTTGCCTAACTGATATTTTTTCGCCGACTGGAAGGCTGTCAATATGTTCTAAAATTTGTTCATGTTTTGTAGCCAAGCTTCTCACCCTTTAATGTAGCCATAATCTATCTAGTTTTATTATAAGGGTGAAATTTTTTTTATTCAATGTCCCCTACTGATATTGACGGAGCCTACGTCTGTTTTGTGTCATTTTATTAACTTTATATGATTTTTCTTTGTTCTTTCTTGGAGAATATAACAGTCCTGCTAAATTACCACCAATCACCATAAGCGCAAATAAAATCCATGCAGCAGAAAAGATGCCTTCTAACCCACCTGCATATATAGACAATCTAGGTAACCCATAATATAGTAGAACACCACAAATAAGTAAACAGAGTATTAATCTATTTTTCATATTCTTCCTCCTTCAAATATGCTTGTTTCATTTTATGCATAGAAGGAAAAAAAAGAAGTACATCCGATAAATAGAGCACTTCTTTTTGAGATTGACTATAAGTTAATGCCCTCACCTGGTTTGAGAACAAGACCTACATCTGTATTTAGTTTTTGCACAAAGCTCTCTGGATCTTGTTCAATAACTGGAAAGGTATTGTAATGAATAGGAACTACTTTTTTAGCATTTAACCACTCGGCAGCAAGTACTGCATCCTCTGGCCCCATTGTGAAATTATCACCGATTGGTAAAAAAGCTACATCAATGATATTTCTCTCACCTATTAACTTTAAATCTGAGAATAAAGCCGTGTCACCTGCATGGTAAATTGTTTTTCCTTCAGAAGTGAACAGAATACCACTTGGCATACCAGTATACGTAATTTCTTTAGTCTCATAGTTTGTATAGCTTGATCCATGAAAAGCAGGAGTCAATTTAACTGTGCCAAATTCAAACTCATGTTTACCACCAATATGCATTGGGTGTACTTTTACCCCTTGCCAGCCTATAAATTCAGCCAACTCAAAAGGAGCAACAACAAGTGCATCATTTTTCTTCGCAAGCTCCACTGTGTCTCCAACATGATCATTGTGTCCATGAGTTAATAAAATCACATCTACCTTTAGATTAGTAGCATCTAAGTCAGTTGAACTATTCCCAGTAATAAACGGGTCAATAATAATCGTCTTGCCGTTAGTTTCTATTTTTACAACTGAATGTCCGTGATAAGATATCTTCATTTTATCTCCTCCAAGGTTATAGGTATTAAGCATTGATCTCTTAACTGTTGATTTCTGCTGCAGGCACTCGCTATCCGCGGGAGGAATATTGAAAAAGCCAAACTGCCGGCTTTTTCAAAGGCAAATTCCCATCGGGCGGTCCGTGAGCCTCCTCGTCGCTTCACTCCTGTAGGGTCTCACATTGACGCGCTTCTCCCGCAGGAGTCTCGTGCCTTCCGCAGAAATCAACATGGTATTCAAATAAACAACAAATCCAATTTTTAATTAATATTCTAGCTATTTCATAAAAACTCCTGCAATAATACAAACTCAATATTTCCCCTTATGAAATGAATTAAACATAACTTATACATTTACATTTGGTTTAGTAGTTGCTACTCTAAGTTTAGGAACACTAAATACATAATAAGGTGGGTAACGTATGAAACATAGAATTGAAGAGTTATCAAACTGGTTACAGCAAGAAGATATTACGATGGGCTTTTTAACATCAACGGCTAATGTCTTTTATTTAAGTGGGTTTTATACTAACCCCCATGAAAGATTATTAGGTTTATGTGTATTTCAAGATCAAGAGCCAATTTTAATCTGCCCAAATATGGAGGTATCTCAAGCTCGTTCAAAAGGTTGGGAATATGAAATCATTGGTTATAGTGATACTGATAATCCTTGGAATATGATCCAGGAGTCATTAAAGAACCGCAACATCACACCTTCTAAAATTGCAGTTGAAAAAGAACACATGAATATTGAACGTTATGAAAAATTACAGGAGCTATTCGGTAACCCTACCTTTGTTGCAGCTGAAGAAAAAATGCATCTTTTACGTATGGTGAAGGATGAAAAAGAAGCTTCTATTTTAAGACAGGCAGCAGAGTTAGCAGACTTTGGCGTTGAAGTAGGAGTTAATGCAATCGCAGAAGGAAAACCTGAGCTCGAAATATTAGCTACAATTGAGTATGAACTAAAGAAAAAAGGGATTAACCAAATGTCGTTTGCAACCATGGTGTTGACTGGCCTTAAAACAGCTGCTCCACATGGAAAGCCTGGATTAGATCTTGTTCAAAAAGGGGATTTAGTTCTATTTGACCTTGGGGTTGTGTTAGATGGATATTGTTCTGATATTACTAGAACAGTTGCATTCGGATCTGTTAACGAGAAACAGAAGGAAATCTATGAGACTGTATTACGAGCTCAAAAAGCAGCTGTTGAAGCAAGTAAGCCGGGAGTTGCGATTGGATCCATTGACACGATTGCTCGTGATATTATAATAGAAGCTGGCTACGGTGAGTTCTTCACACATCGAATTGGACATGGATTAGGAATAGATGTTCATGAATTTCCTTCAATGAATGCAACGAACACCATGCTTCTTCAAAAAGGAATGTCTTACACAGTTGAACCAGGGATTTATGTTCCTTCTATCGGAGGCGTTCGAATCGAGGACGATCTATTAATCACGGAAGACGGAGTAGAAATATTAACAAGCTATCCAAAGGAATTACAAATTATTAAGTGATTATAAGAAAAATGGCCCTTTCCTAATCTTAGGAAGGGCCATTAACTTTAGTTTGATAATGTTTTCTCTTCTGTATTTGTTTCTATCCTTTCAAATTGATCACACATGTAATCAAATAACTTATGATTAAAGTTTTCTTGATTTCTAATATAACCTGATAATATTTGATATCTTTCTTCCTGTTGTCTTAGGTAATCTAAAAGGTTGTTTAAGACCTGTTTTTGCTCTTCAATAAACTCCATTAATTCAATATCATCTTCTTTATGCCTCAATAACTCCTCTGAGAACTTTTTTTGCAAGCCTTCGTGATTTTCAACATTTTTGATTAATCTACTATACATATTAGCCTGCTCCAGGACTTTTTCAACTAGCTCTAAATGATCCTTTTCAAGATTGTAATACTGGAGATGAAGTTCCTCCTGAATTCCCTTCATACCTTTGTACTCATCTGTAACCTCTGTATTTAAAAGCTTTTGTTTATCGATAAAATCTAATATTGGTAACATATTTTCCTTTTGTGCATCCCGGATTTCCTTATCACTCTTTTTAAGACGTTTAAATCTCTTAAAGATTTTTTTATTAAATTTCTTTTGTACTTCAATAAATTTGTATAAAGGTGTTAATTTCTTCTCTTGTTCTTTAAACTTATCTTCCGTATCACTTTTTACTTTTTGGTAGTCCTCGTAAATACTTTTGTTTATTTGATCCTGTTCTTCTGACGCTTTTTGTAATGCACCAATTTTAAATTGTAATTCATGTAGCTTGTTATCATGTCCATGTAGATGATTGTTTAGGTACTGTTCATTTTCTTGTACCAATGAAGACAATTGTTTAAAACGGTTTGCTTGTTCGGTTATAGAAAGCTCAAGTTGCTCATGCAAGTTTCCATGCTTGTTGGCCAGGTCAATAAGGTTTAGGTTATTTTTGCTTACCTTATCTGAAATTTCTCTGTTTACGATAGCTTGGGTTTTTATATGTTCTTTCAACACACTTGTATGATACATGTTTTGATTATTTATAAGTTCCTTGAAATGAGTAGGGCTAGGTCTGAATATTTGCTGATTTGAGTTATTTATATAAGGTTCGGAAGTCATTTGACTCTCTCCTTTTCGGAAAAAATTTCGCAAATTATTCTTTATTTTATTTAAGAACCTATCCTTTTGTTACTTAGATCTATAGTAAACATATGCTAATCAGAGGTTGGTTCATAATAATAACTCAAGAAAATGTAATAAATATGATATATTAAAAAATAACGGTATCTCAGTCCGCTTGGACAACATTACATTGTCTGACGGATTGAAATACCGTTATTATTTTAAAGCTAGAGCAAAAATTAACCTAATAATGTTCTTGCATCTGAATATGCAAGTTCATGTGATTCTGCAACAGCTTTGTAAGTTACATAGCCATTTAATGTATTGATTCCTTTTAGTAACGCTTCGTTGTCTAAGCATGCTTGCTTGTACCCTTTGTTTGCAATTTGAATTGCATATGGCACAGTTACATTTGTTAAAGCAATTGTAGAAGTACGCGGTACAGCACCTGGCATGTTTGCTACTGCATAGTGTACTACATCATGTTTAACATAAGTAGGATCATCATGAGTAGTGATACGATCAGTCGTTTCGAAAATTCCACCTTGGTCAATTGCAATATCTACGATTACTGAGCCTGGTACCATTGATTTAACCATTTCTTCAGTAACTAGCTTAGGTGCTCTTGCTCCTGGAATTAACACTGCACCAATAACTAAATCAGATTGAGCTACAGCTTCAGCAATGTTTAAAGGATTTGACATTAAGGTTGTAATATCTTTTCCGAAAATATCATCAAGCTGACGTAAACGCTCTGGGTTTAAGTCGATGATTGTAACTTGTGCACCTAAGCCGATTGCCATTTTAGCAGCATTTGTCCCAGCTACACCACCACCAATAATTGTTACTTTTCCACGACTAACACCTGGAACTCCAGCAAGTAAAATTCCTTTTCCACCTTTTGGTCTTTCAAGGAATTGTGCACCTAATTGTGATGACATACGTCCCGCTACCTCACTCATAGGTGTTAATAAAGGTAGTGACCCGTTAGGAAGTTGAACCGTCTCATATGCAATTCCAACTACTTTGTTATCGGTTAATGCTTTTGTTAACTCAGGTTCTGGAGCTAAGTGTAAATATGTAAATAATATTAGCCCTTCACGGAAATATTGATATTCAGATGGAAGTGGCTCTTTTACTTTCATAACCATATCCATTGCCCAAGCCTCTGAAGCAGTATCTACTATTTTAGCACCTGCAGTTACGTAATCTTCGTCAGTAAAATTAGAACCAAGGCCTGCATTTGTTTCGATAAATACTTCGTGTCCAGATGTAATTAGGTTCACAACACCAGCTGGTGTCATCGCTACACGATTTTCATTATTTTTTATCTCTCTAGGTACACCAATACGCATTAAATAATTCCTCCTACAAATTATAATTTCAATAACTTCTCAATTATGTAAAATAACATACTAAAACGGCTCACCTCGAGGATTTTAGTATATCTTTTAGTCTAAAAACCTAAAGTAAAGAGCTAATAACGTCTCTACTATATCACCATTCTTGAAATTGTTAAACAATTTTCTTCACTAAATGGCAAAATTTGATTTTACTGAATAATACAATAATGAAAGCCCTTTCAATAAATTTGTTTCCATTACAAAAAGACTCTCCTTTTTGATGAGAGCCTCTTATTCACGTTCCCATACCCAAGTATACAGATGGTCATCTTGTTCCTGCCAGGAAACATCTAGTCTTTCAATTGAAGAGAATCCCTTGTCTTCAAGAAATTTTACCAATTCCTCAGCTTTACTCGCCTTGCTAAGAGGAATTTCACTAAATAATTTTGTAACCTCCTGTTTTGCTTGTAAACCTTTCATTTCATGTTGCCCTTTTTGGAACACATATTTGAAAGGATATTTATACTCCCATTTTGTAATTGATTCCGATTCATGTACAACCACTTTAAATAAGACTGATTCCTTCATTACCTCTGAACCATTCGAACTAAATCCAAAAAGGACGACGCAAAGTGAAAAGATAAATAGTATCCCTCTCATATAAATCACCTCATCAATAGAATGAGGAAAAAGTTGGTTTTTTATACATTCCCCATACAAAAAGGCTATTTTAAGGTCATAAAGAAAAATGACTTTGAATAGCCAACTTATGTTTTGTTAATGCTTAGACATTTTCATCTTCAGTGTTTGCTGCAATTGAATTTAATACATGATATTGATCAACAAAGCCACTGAAATAGGAATTATGTAACTGCTCATTCACTTCACTTGTCCCAGTTTCATCAAACAGTAATTCTTGCATTGGGATTTCCTTATCAATCATAACCATTCATCTCCTATTGTTCACCATATTTACATTTCTAACTTAGTTTCTGCTATTTTATGGGTGTTATACTGTATATAGGAAGTATTTTGAAATTAAAAGGGAGGTTCACTTATGAGCTTAACTTATACTAAAATTCTTGTTGCTGTTGATGGATCAAAGGAATCTGATTGGGCATTTAAAAAGGCAATTGAAATCTCAAAACGAAACAATGCCAGCTTAGTCATTACACATATTATAGACACAAGGTCTTTTGCAACTGTTGAGGCGTATGACAGATCAATAGTGTTAAGATCTGAAAAGTTTGCTAAAGAACTTTTAGAAGACTATCAAAAACGAGCTGAGAAAGAAGACGTCAAAAACTTATATACTGTTTTAGAATATGGATCTCCAAAAGTTAAAATAGTGAAAGAAATCGCTCCAAAGCATGAAATTGATTTAATTGTATGTGGTGGTTCAGGGTTAAACGCAGTAGAACGATTCTTAATCGGGAGTGTCTCTGAAAACATCACACGTTCTGCAACTTGTGACGTCCTAATTGTAAAATCTGAAAAAGATGAGCACTAATTAAAAGCAAAAGCATGAAGATAATTCTTCATGCTTTTGCTTTTGTACCTATTTCTGTAATTCTTACTTTTTGATGGAATGTCCTAGTTTACTAGTGTACAATTAAACACAGAAATCACCTCTTGGGGGTAAACTATATGGACAAAACAATTTTCACCTTTAATGAGAGATTAGGAATACACATTCCCGTTTTATCGAAGGATTGGGACGAATATAATAAAGAAAAGCAGAATGCGGTTTTACTTCAATGGGAAAAGATAAGGGGCAGGATACCTGATCGAATCGCAGAATTAGAACGTGAGATAAATCAAAAACAAGCAGAGCTTGATAATGAAGAAGATTTCCCACGATCGTGTTTACTCAATTCTCAAATATCAGACCTAGCTTCAATTATTAACGACCTTTGGCTATGGTATAGATTGAACCAAAGTGTGTCCATGAAGGGACATCATTAAATACAAAAGAAAGTAAGACCTAACTTGGTATAACTAATAAACCCAAGGTTAGGTCTTTTTTTATAAATCTTTTTTAATTTCTCTCACCACATGGCCAAGTTCCGGGAGAATGAGTTTATTCATTGCCAACTTAACGGCACCTATTGAACCTGGAGTAGAAAAGATAGCAGTATTATTTGAAACACCTGCTATCGCTCTTGATAAAATAGCAGATGAGCCGATATCTTCAGTGTAACTTAGCATCCTAAATAATTCACCAAATCCTACAATCTCTTTTTCTAAAATCTCCTGTATCGTCTCAATCGTAACATCTCTTTTGGCAATTCCAGTTCCACCATTCGTTAGGACTACATCAATATTTGGGTTTTCACAACCAGCTAATACTGATTTTTGAATAGCTTCTTTTTCATCTTTTACAATTTCATATTCTATGATTTTATGTTCATGTTCAAGAAGAAAGGCTATCATTGCTTTCCCGCTTTTATCGGTTTCCTCTGATCTAGTATCACTTACTGTAATGACCTTACAGTTCACTGTTAATGGAGCTTGCTGTTTATGTTCAAGTGAACTCATAGAGATAGACCTTCCTTTTCCTTTAAATAACGAAGTTGATAATATTTATGTGCGAATTCAGTTACTTTTCTTGTTAACTGGTAATTCATCCCCGCACCAATTGCCATTCCAATTAACGGAACTCCTTGTACAATCTTCCTTCTAAAGACGATAATTAACATAGCTTTCATTAATTGTTTAAGTGGATGTGCCATCCAAGTTACATCAGTAAGCTCCTCACTTCCCTCATAAAAGAAAAAATGTTCATCTGTTCCATCTAGTTCATCAATTAAACTCTTCCAGGCTTTGTGCTGAATGGAGTTTGGCAGGGTTGCTGCATGGAACACCTTTAGAGAAGTCATCATTTCGTGTGGTGTATTTACCTCATATCCATATGTCATAGCAATTAATTGGACCACTCGTAAATTAATAATTGTCATCGCTGGAAGGTCCGAACCAAGTAATAATACACCGCCTGTTCCGGTCAAACCACCTTGCGCAACTGAATATAATCTATGTTTAGCAATTTGATGATCAGCTAGATAAATCAACTGGTCAATTGATAGGTTTTTTAGATCACTAACATCTTCTATGTCCTTATAAAAGGTTCGGGCTGATGTAATTATTCGTTGACGGGCATCCATCTGAAGCTGAGTTCCTTGAATAGCTGCATGCAAATGAAAAAGCATGTTATCTAATTTAAGAAAAAATTCGCTCCTAACTTCCTCTGGAATTAACTCAAAAGCTCTTTCTAACCATTTATTGTAAGTTGCTTCAAAGTCAGTTGGTTCATATTGATAAAGCTTTTGTTCCCATGTTTTAATTTCTTCTATTACTTGTTTTTCTCTTGCAGTTAAACTCAAGCTTAAAACCTCCCGCTACCATTTTTACCTTATTATGTATTATAACATAATTAGAGCCTTCACCCTCATGAGTTATATGTACAACAAAAAACCAGGTGATCTCAAGTAATCACCCGGTTTTGGTTTATTGAGCTAATCTAACAACATCCCTTGCAATCATCACTTCTTCGTTAGTAGGTATTACAAGAACTTTAACAGGGGAGTGTGGGTAGCTAATAAATGCTTCTTCTCCACGTACCTTGTTTAATGTAGGATCCCAATATACTCCCATAAATTCTAAACCTCTTAGTACTCGAGCACGAATCGTATCACTATTTTCGCCAATACCAGCCGTAAAGATAATTGCATCAACCCCAGACATCCTTGCTGCATATGACCCTAAATATTTATGAATCCTGCTTGCAAAGACCTCTAATGCTAATACCGCACGCTCATTTCCTTGTTCAGCCTGTTGCTCTATATCCCTTAAATCACTAGAAAAGCCAGAAACACCAAGTATACCACTTTTCTTATTTAAGACATCTAGTACTTCGTCAGCAGTTTGCCCCGTCTTTTCCATAATATAAGGAATTAATGCAGGGTCAATGTTACCAGATCTCGTACCCATTGCCACACCAGCTAAGGGAGTGAAACCCATCGAGGTATCAATGGACTTGCCACCCTCAATCGCTGCAATACTAGCACCATTGCCTAAGTGACAAGATATTAAGCGAAGCTGTTCCTTTGGCCTACCAAGCAGTTGGGCAGCCCTTTCCGAAATATATTTATGGGATGTCCCATGAAATCCATATTTTCTAATACCGTATTTTTCATAATACTCATATGGCAAGCTATATAAGAATGATTTTTCAGGCATCGTTTGATGAAAGGCAGTATCGAAAACTGCTACTGCAGGAACATCAGGTAAGACCTCTTTAAAGGCCTTAATACCGGTTATATTAGCTGGATTATGTAAAGGCGCTAGTTCAGATAATTCTTCTATTTTTCCAATGATTTCATCGGTCAATAAAACAGAGTCATTAAAGATTTCGCCACCATGAACCACTCGATGACCAATACCTTGTATTTCATTTAAGGACTGAATGATCCCAAGATCCGTTAGTTTTGCAAGTAATATTTTTACGGCAACAGAATGGTCACGTATTTCTGTCGTTTCTGTTTGTTTATTTCCGTTCACTGTTATATTAAAAATGGCATTATCCAGCCCTATACGCTCAACTAGCCCTTTTGTTACAACTTCTTCACTAGGCATTTCAAATAATTGAAACTTTAAGGAAGAGCTTCCTGCATTTATTGCAATAATTTTAGACATTATATAATCCTCCTAATCATTCTACATCCAAGGTGACTACGTATATTATCTCGGTTATTTTGTGCAAAATGAGTAAATTTATTTCCCACCCATTTTATTTAACCATTGAGAATTACATATTATCAATATGTAGGATAGAAAGGTGCTTTTTTTGTCAAATATATATGTCTATTAAACAGGGCTAGACTCTGATTTTTCTTCTTTAAACCATTCATTAATTCTTTCAATAATATCATTCATAGCAACTTTATTTGAGAACTTAGGTAAGTCTACTAATAGAGCCTGCTTAGGAGGGGTTATATCTGTTCCCTTTTTTTGTAGAATAAAAATACTCTTAGCAGCACTTTCACTCGCAAACAGAGAAATAGGGAGTTGAATCAACCCTTGAATATAACTGTTCTCTTTTATATATTGGTTTAATTTAACTGCTTGTTCACTACTAAACAGGGAATTTGGTATTAAGAAGAGTAAATAACCTCCCTCTTTAACTTGTTTCATGCTTTGCTCAATAAATAAATGGTGTGAGTATGAATGACCCTTCTCTGCACGTAATTCAAACTTCTCTGCACCGATATCATTTGGATAATATCCAACTGGTAAATCACTAACAACCAAGTCAACTGGTTCGATAAATAGCTGCTCTAAGCTATCCTGATTAAATAACTGAATCGAATGCTGTTGGAGATTTGCACTTACATAAGCTAGCTTTACTAATAGGTCATCAATATCAACACCAAAGCCAGTTATTTCTTTGTTGCTATTTTGATTCAATATAGTTGTTAACAGATTGCCTGAACCAATTGCTGGATCTAAGATTGTAAAATTACTTTTCTTTTCCATCAGTTTCGTTATTAAGTAGCTAATAAATAGACCGACTGTGTCAGGTGTCATTTGATGATTTGGTTGTGAGCTATTTTTCATTCCTTTTAGGATGAGAAGCTGAAATGCTTTTCTAATTTCCTCATTTGAAAACTTGTCCATTTTTATCAGACTGTACTCTTTTTCAAGTCTTTTTTTGGTAAGCTCTGAAACTTCATCTTGAAGGATTGTTTCGTGGAATAGATTTTCACCTGTTTCGGCAATTGCCTCTAAATAGGAACATGAAAGTTCCTCTTGAAGTATTTCTGCTGTTTTATTTAGGACTGTAAAAAGATGTTCGACAGGAGAGTTCACTCCGATTCCTCCTTTGTATACTGTTGATTTTAGCTGCAGGCACTCGCTTTCCGCGGGCGGTCCGTGAGCCTCCTCGGCGCTTTGCGCCTGTGGGGTCTCACTTTGACGCGCTTCTCCCGCAGGAGTCTCGTGCCTACAGCTAAAATCAACTGATATCAGATTCACAAAAATTTACCGAAATAAAAGGTGTCAGAGGTTCAACCCTGACACCTTTTTTTCTTACTTAGCTGCTTTCACTGCTTCAATTGCAGCTTCATAATTAGGGTGATTTGTTGCTTCACTTACATACTCCACATGAGTAACTTTGTCATTGCTATCTACAACAAATACTGCACGAGCTAATAAACGTAATTCTTTAATATGTACACCATATGCTTCACCAAAAGATAAATCGCGGTGGTCAGAAACTGTTTGAACATTTTCAATCCCATTAGCTCCGCACCAACGTTTTTGAGCAAAAGGTAAGTCAACACTTACAGTTAACACCTTTACATTACCTAAGCTTGCAGACTCTTCATTAAAACGGCGTGTTTGAGCATCACAAACACCAGTATCAATAGATGGTACCACGCTAATTAAACGTACTGAACCCTTTGAGTCAGCCAATGTAACTGGAGATAAATCATTAGCTAGTACTGTAAAATCAGGTGCTGTATCTCCAACCTTCACTTCATTACCTAATAGTGTTACTGGATTATTTTTAAATGTTATGTTTGCCATTGTAGTTCCTCCTAATATTTATGATATGTACAGTGTAAATCATAGCTTTATCAATGATTTATTGCAATTATAAAGTACCAAATATATGTATTTTAAAATCAAAAAAATAAGTTAACTGCCCTTCCAGACAGTTAACCAATGTATTAAATGTCAAAATCCTGTTTTGAAACTTGTTGTTGCCCAACTTGATTCGATTGGTTGTTTTGTTGTCCTTGGTTATTCTTCTTAAACATTTGTTGAATTTTATCTACTGCTTGGGGTGCTAGTTCAAGAATTTTTTCATATAAATGAGTACTTTCATCTAGATGTAATAGTTTAACACCTGATGCATTTACAATTAGGAAAGCAATTGGAGTAATGGAAACCCCACCACCACTTCCTCCACCAAACGGAAGCTTTGGCCCACCACTTTGTTGTTGATCACCTTTGTTTTCTTGCTGTCCTGCTTGGAACTCACTACCACCGGCTGCAAAGCCAAAACCAACCTTTGAAACTGTAAGGATAACACTTCCATCTGGAGTTTCAACTGGATCACCTATGATAGTATTCACATCAATCATTTGTTTAAGGTTTTCCATTGCTGTGGTCATTAATCCTTGAATAGGATGTTCGGACATTCTTACTACCTCCTATATTAAACTGATTTGTTTTGGTTACCTGATAACATGGATAGTGGCTTTGTTTTAAATTTAGGTAATCCACCTTTCCAATATTTGACCAGTCTAATTCCTGCTAATATAGCATGCCCTATCCTAAAGTGAAAAATACATGATAATTTCGTTTCGGAGATTGGGATTTGAAAGGACGGCGTTATTGAAATAGTTGGATGTACCATCAATTTCATATATTGACTAATCACTCCTATTAGTGTTCCTTTTAAGGACCATCCTAATCCAACAATTAATCCAGTTTGCGCAGCATCCCCTATACCAAGGGTTGTATGCCAATTAAATTTAGTTATATAAACATTATTTAAGAATAGCCGTACAATTTTATGTATGTTCACAACATGTCTTACTAATGTTGTTGTATCTTCAATACCTAAAAAAATATCCCTAGGTGTAAATTTGTTTTTCCCTTTATTACTCTTGTCTGTCTGGTCACCTGCATTCTCTTCGTGATTAACAACAATTCCTGGTGATTCTTTGTCTATTTTGATTAACGGTATTTTAATTGTATAGCGGATTATTCCAGACCAAGCAAAAAGTTTAATAACTATATGGTCATCATCACCCGCGTGGTGAATGTCAATAATAACTTTTAGTTTAGTAATTGAAACAATGATGAGTAAAAATACTAATATTCCAACTATTGTTAGTAGCCAATTCACTTAGAGTACACCACCCTTCCCTCAATCTTTCAGTATCACCTTGTAAAAAAAAAATAAACCTACTAATTCAATCTAGTAGGTTTAAAATTAAACGATTATCTTTCATGTATTACCGTTGTATCTGCGAATATATCGTGGAGACCTTGTTTTTTGGGTAAAAAGGCCACTAAGATAAAGCCAATGAATAAAAATTTTGATATAAACTTACCAATAAACTCTCTAAAAAAGACAGTAGACCACTTAATGTTCTCACCATGTAGCTCTATCACCTTTAGACCAAATATCATTTTTCCTAATGTTTGGCTTAAAAATTTTGTCATAAGTACAAAATACAAGTAAAATGTGATAGCAGTTGCTACCGAGCTGATTGCAAACATATTTGAATCTGATAAAGGAAAATCAAAATAACGTAATACAGGATAGATTATAATTCGATTAATACTCCCAATTACAATTAAGTCCACTAAGTATGCCCAAAATCTCATCCAAAATCCAGCATAAGGTAGTGCAGAATTGGTAGGCATTGTCCGGGAGTTATCCTGCTTAATCACTTCTTCTACTTTATCTTCATTTGATTGTACTATTGTATGATCCATTTCTCCCACTCCCCCTATTCAGCATATAAATACATTAAACGTGGTGAGTTTGGCTGTGACAATATCTTCATTAACCCTGCCATCTCAAAGTCATCACTAAAGATTCTTTGTGCACCCATAGAAAAAATAGAACCAAATCCATAATTGCTTTCATATTCAACTACTCTTATATTCCCTAAATTATGGTCGTTTTTCATGGCTTCGACAGCATCTTCAAAATAACCAAGCTCGTCAACTAGGTTTAATTCCTTTGCCTGTCTACCATCATAAATACGCCCGTCAGCAATTTTCTTAACCTGAGATTCAGATAGATTACGACCTTCTGAAATAACCTCAACAAACCCAGAATACGCATTGTCAACCAACGACTGCAAGATTTGGCGCTCTTCTTCGGTCATATCACGAGTTGGTGACATGATATCTTTATATGGACCACTCTTTATTGTTTGAAACTCTACTCCATATTTTTCGGCTAGCCCACCATAGTTAATACCTTGCATTATTACTCCAAGTGAACCGGTAAGTGTATCTGGAACAGCATAAATTTTATCTGCAGGAGCAGAAATATAATATCCTCCTGAAGCTGCCATTGTTCCCATTGACACATATACAGGTTTCTTTGTTTTTTCTTTGAATTCTACAAGCTTATCATGAATTTGTGCGCTTTCTACAACCCCTCCACCGGGTGAATTCACACGAACCACAATTCCTTTAACTGTAGAGTCTTCAGTTGCAGACTTAATCATTTCTAAAAGAGTGTGATGATTATATCCTGCTGTATCAAATATAGAAGGGACAGTCTGACCAGTGTCTTGAATAACTCCATTAATATTTAACACTAAAATTTTATTTGTACCGCTTCCTTCAATTAGAACATTTTCAATAAATTGATCTTCGGTTGTTCCAAGGAAATTTTCTGACCATCCTCCGAAATCTTTAAATGCAACTGCAGTAGCAAAATTAATTATGATAGAAAAAATAAATAATCCCGCTGCAATCCCTAAAGCTGCCCACCGTTTGCCATTCATATGTATTACTCCTCCTTAACAATCTGTCACATATTATTACGAACTTGATCATTAATAGTTTCAAGAAAATGGTACACTATATTCAAAAGCTGTGCATGTAACCATTTAATACTAGCTTATTTTGGATAAGAGAATCAATTAATAGATATTGTACATCATAGTATTTAGAAAGAAAGCTTAAGGAGGTTTAAAGATGCCACATCGTCGAAATATTTATTTTTTCTATAAAAAAGAACCTGAAATAATGAATGAAATTAAACCACTCTTCGAGATGGCCGAAAGATATAATTTTACCATCGTTAATGATCACACTACTGCAAATATTATAGTAAGTATTGGTGGAGACGGTACTTTTCTTCAAGCTGTTCGTCAAACAAATTTCCGAGATGACTGCTTATATGCAGGTATCTCTACATCTGGTTCATTAAGTATGTACTGTGACTTTCATCTTAAGGATATCGAAAAAATGATTGAAGCAATGAATCTCGAACAAATAGAAGTTAGACGATATCCAACAATTGAAGTTCAAGTCGACAATACAGCTTCATTTTATTGTTTAAATGAATGCTCTATCCGTTCCCCAATTATTAAAACCTTTGTGATTGATGTTTATATTGATGATTTACATTTTGAAACCTTTAGGGGTGACGGAATGCTTGTTGCTACTCCTACTGGAAGTACCGCCTATAATAAATCAGTAAATGGGGCGGTTGTGGACCCTCTTTTACCTTGTTTGCAAATTAGTGAACTGGCTTCTCTTAACACAAGTCAATATCGTACATTAGGCTCCTCATTCATACTAAGTGGTTCTAGAAAGTTAAAACTTCGAGTTGTCCAAGACGGAAATGACTTTCCAATCATCGGTATGGATAATGAAGCTGTAAGCATTCGCCATGTAGATCAAATTGATGTAAGACTTAGCGACAAAGTTATTAAAATGGTTAAGTTAAAAGATAATTCCTTCTGGGAAAAAGTGAAAAGAATCTTTCTATAAAAGGAAAACAGACAGCCAATATCATATGGCTGTCTGTTTTCCTTTTGATATATTAAGCTTGTTTTGCCAATTCCTTTTGTCTCAACTCAATTCTACGAATTTTCCCAGATGTTGTTTTAGGTAACTCATCAATAAATTCTATTTTTCGAGGATATTTATAAGGTGCAGTTAGCTCCTTAACATGATCTTGTAATGTTTTGATTATATCCATCGGTGCACTGCTGTCCACACCATCTCTTAAGACAATGTAAGCTTTAACAATATTCCCACGAATTTCATCTGGACTTGCTACTACAGCACATTCTTTTACAAATGGATGCTTTACCAGTGCATCTTCTACTTCAAAGGGGCCAATCGTATAGCCAGAGCTTATTATAATATCATCTCCACGTCCTTCAAACCAAAAATAGCCATCTTCATCCTTTTTGGCCTTGTCACCTGTTAAATAATACTCACCACGGAACTGCTTTGAAGTTCTTTCTGGGTCTTTATAATAGTGTTTAAACAGGGCGGGTGTTTCTATATGAACAGCAATATCTCCAACCTCGCCAACCTTGCAAGGGTTACCTTCTTCATCGATAATTTCTACACGATTTCCTGGAGTAGGTTTACCCATTGAACCAGGTTTAATTGCCATCCCTTTTAATACTCCGACAAGAAGCGTATTTTCTGTTTGTCCGTACCCATCACGTACCTCAATATTAAAGATACGCTTAAATGTATCAATTACTTCTCTGTTCAAAGGCTCACCAGCTGAAACAGCACTATGAAGGGCTGGTAAAGAGTACTCATGAAGGTTTTCCACCTTCGCCATAATTCTATATTCTGTTGGAGTGCAGCAAAGAACATTTATAGAGTAGTCACTTAATAACTGTAGATACTTTTTAGGGTCAAATTTCCCATTATAAACAAAACCCGTTGCACCTGTACATAACGTAGAAACAAACGGACTCCATATCCATTTTTGCCAACCAGGCCCTGCAGTCGCCCAAACAGTATCTTCTTCGCTACAGCTTAACCAGTTAGCCGCAGCTGTTTGTAAGTGAGCGAAGGCCCACCCATGGGTATGAACAACACCTTTTGGGTTTCCTGTAGTTCCAGAAGTATATGACAAGAAGGCCATATCATCCCTTTTTGTATCTGCAGTTCGCAATGAGTAATCTGCCTCTTCCATCAACTTGTTTAGAAACAACCAATCTTTTTCCTCTTTGCCTACTACAAATCGTAAAATACTATTTTTTTCATTAATATTTTCAAATTGTTCAACGTATGGATAGTAACTTATTACACCTTTTACCTCACCATGTGTAATACGATACTGTAGATCCTTCTCTTTTAACATTTCTGAGCTAGGAATTACAATTAATCCTGCTTTTAATGCGCCTAAGTAAACAATATAGGCTTCTATCAGCCGTGGGATAATGACAAGAACCTTGTCTCCTTTTTCTAAGCCTTGTGCCAATAAAGCGTTTCCAACTTTATTTGCACTTCTTATTAATTCGACATATGTAATTTGACGCTTTTCTCCACTTTCATCTTCCCACTTAAGAGCAATCTTTTCAGGATTTTGAGTAAATTTTTCAACCTCATTTACTAAATTGTAACTTTCGGGTGCTATTAGATTTTCTCTCTTCACTTGATTTCCCCCTCGCTCTTTTTTAGTACAATTCAAATTATACTAAATTATCCAATAGTTTTGAATAGTATTTTACTATAATTTACAAAATTGTTAGTAAAGCAAAAAGGACGAGCTATTAAGCTCGTCCTTGTAGCCATTTATATAATTTTAGTTACGCGCGAGTACCACTCATTTGAGATTGAGCTAAAGATACAAGACGTTTAGTGATTTCACCACCAACAGAACCGTTAGCACGAGAAGTAGTATCTGCACCAAGATTTACTCCAAACTCTTGAGCGATCTCATATTTCATTTGGTCGATAGCTTGCTGAGCTCCAGCAACTAATAATTGGTTTGAGCTATTGTTGTTTGCCATGTGCTTTCACCTCCTTGTGAGTATATATTGTGTAAAAACACACGGCATCATTCACAGAAAAAGTTGGTAATTGTTCACAGAATATACATCTTCTAGAATAGATCGTTAAATTCAGTCTTAATAGGATCTTCTCCCGCTTTAAAATCAATGACCTCAGCTGACTCTATTGCTTTTTCAATTAATTGATCGAAATCAACAAAGCTTTCATAATGCTCAACCTTTTCTACTTTCGGCTTAGTTTTCGGTGCGCTCGGTGTAAAAATAGTACAACAGTCTTCATACGGTAAAATGGATATATCATGTGTATTAATCTTTCGTGAAATTTCAATGATTTCCGTTTTATCCATTGAGACTAATGGGCGGATAATAGGTGTTGATGTTACCTGATTAATTGCGAACATGCTCTCAAGAGTTTGGCTCGCAACTTGTCCAAGGCTCTCTCCTGTAGCAATAGCTAGTCCATTGTTTCTATTTCTTATCTCATCAGTAATCTTTAGCATCATTCTTCTGGTTGAAATAAGAGTATAATTCTCTGGTACTTGTCCTTGTATTGTTTGCTGAATATCTGTAAACGGTACAATATATAGCCTAATATTCCCACCATATTGAGCCAGTTTTCTAGATAAGTCAATTACCTTTTGCTTTGAACGTTCATTTGTATAGGGAGGACTAAAGAAATGAACTGCCTCTATATGTAATCCACGCTTCATTGCCAAGTAGCCAGCAACAGGGCTATCAATCCCTCCTGATAACATTAGCATTGCTTTTCCACTAGTACCTACAGGAAGACCTCCAGCACCATAAATATCTTTACAAGTGATATAAGTTGCTTCCTCACGTACTTCAACACGTACATTAATATCCGGATTTCTTACGTCTACCTTTAGATCTTCAGTGTTGGTCAGAACGTGACTTCCTATTGCATAATTTAATTCATTTGTGTCTAAAGGGAATTGTTTAAATACTCGTTTGACAGACACCTTAAATGTTTTGCCACGGTAACCAACATCCTCAATAGCTGCTAGAGCAGCCTGCTTAATTGAAGACAACTCACTTTCAATCTTCATAGCAATACTAAACGACTGTATCCCAAATACCATTTTTAGTAGCTCTGTAATATCTGCTATATTTTCTTCGCCATTAAGCTTTATATAAATCCGGTCTCTTGTCTTCTCAATCGTTAACTTAGGAAAATCAGCTAGTTTAAGCTTGATATTATAAGACAATTGGTCTATAAACTTCTTACGGTTTCTTCCTTTCGTGGAAATCTCTCCATAACGAATTAATATATGATCGTATTTCATTTTAGCTACCTCATTATCTTTTCAAGTTTAGTTAGAGAATCTCTTATAGCCTTTATAACTATATCGACCTCTTCAACCCTATTAAAGTGGGTCAAGCTAATTCTAATTGAGCTATTAGCTGTTTTCTCATTTTTGCCCATAGCCAAAAGTGTTTTACTAGGAGCTTGTTTTTTAGAAGAACAGGCTGACGTAGTTGAGACATAGATCCCTTGTTCCTCTAACATATGAACAAACACTTCTGATTTTAAGCCATTTATTGAGAAATTAATAATATGCGGTGCTGATCTCTCAGTAGGTGTATTTATCGTTATTAAAGGAACATCTTCAATGAGTTTATCTATAAACGCCCTCTTTATTATATTCATATTTGAAATTTTATTATCAATATCTTCAAACGTCATTCTTAATGCCTTAGATATTGCTACAGCTCCTGCAGTATTCTCTGTTCCTGATCGATAACTATTTTCCTGAGCACCACCTGAAATAAGTTGCGTTAACTCAACTCCAGACCGGATATAAACGATCCCTGTCCCCTTTATACCATGGAATTTATGTCCAGAAATAGTGCAGAGATCAATGTTGGCAGAGGAAAAATGTAAAGGCACCTTACCAACGCCTTGAACATGGTCTACATGAAACAATATTTTAGGGTAATCCTTAAGTAACATCCCAATTTCTGTTATCGGTTGAATAGAACCCACTTCATTATTTACGTGCATGACTGATACTAGAATTGTTTCATTGCGAATTGCAGATTTAATATCCTCAGTATGTACTATACCGTTTTCATCTGGCTTAACGTAGGTTACTTCAAACCCTAATTGCTCAAGTTGTTTACAGGCCTCTTCTACAGAAGGGTGCTCAACCTGAGATGTGATAATATGGTTACCACGTCTTTTATTAAACAAGGCTACTCCCTTTATAGCAAGATTGTTTCCTTCTGAGCCTCCAGAAGTAAATATGATTTCAGAAGGCTTACATCCGAGAATATTTGCTACATTTTCCCTCGCTTGTGTTAATAATCTTTCAGCTGTACTACCTAACCGATGAATTGACGATGGGTTACCAAAGTAATCCTTTGATACTTTTATAAATACGTCTAACACCTCATCATAAGGCAGGGTGGTTGCGCTGTTGTCTAAATAAATCATAATAAAGCCTCACTTCTTCTCGGGGTCGATTGTTGACTTCTGTCTTTATCATGCCTTCAATATTAACATAATCGTTTTTTGATGAAAACAAATGTAGTTACATTCATAAATCCTAATATTATGCAAATGTTAAAATAGTCTATCTATATTAGAACTGACAAAATTATACTAAAATTTAAACTTTTATAAATTTCGACATTATTCGATTTTGCTATGATATTATGAAAACGTATTCACGTTTATGAAAACAGGGGGACACTATGAAAGACATAGTACTGAAAAAACGAGAAATATTGACAATCGGTTTAATGCTTTTTGCCTTATTCTTTGGAGCAGGAAATATGATATTTCCACCTTTATTAGGTCAATTGGCAGGAACGAATGTGTGGATTGCCATCTTAGGATTTTTACTAACAGGAGTTGGGTTGCCTCTTTTAGGTATAATTGCGATAGCCTATTCAGGTGGTAATCTTCAGTTAATTGCAAATAGGGTTAATCCATTATTCGGATTCATTTTTACGCTAACACTTTATATGGCAATAGGTCCATTTTTCGGAATTCCTCGTACAGCTACAACTGCTTACGAAATTGGGGTTGTTCCTTTTCTTCCAGATGAGCTAAATGGAAATTTAAGTTTAATGGTTTATACAATGATTTTCTTTCTAATAACCTACCTATTAGCTCTAAACCCGTCTAAGCTAGTGGACAGAATAGGAAAGTACTTAACACCAGCATTGCTAGTAGTTATTGCTTTCTTAGTTGGGAAAGCAATTCTTGCACCGATGGGTTCTCTGCAAACCCCCGCAGAAAGCTACGCATACTCTCCCTTCTTTAAAGGGTTTATCGAGGGTTATCTTACAATGGATACCATTGCAGCGTTAGTCTTTGGTATTGTGATTATTCATTCGGTAAAAGAAAAAGGAGTCACCAATAGAGCAACATTATTGAAAACGTGTACAATTGCTGGTGTCATTGCAGCAAGTGGACTTGCTATCGTATATGTATCGCTGGCCTATCTTGGGGCAACAAGTGTAGAGGCAATAGGATATGCAAAGAACGGGGGAATTATATTATCTTCATCTGCAAGTTACTTATTAGGTTCAGTTGGAACTAGTATACTCAGTATCGCAATTACTTTTGCTTGTTTAACCACAGCTGTAGGGTTAGTATCAGCATGTGCAAAATATTTAACAACACTTACAAACAAAATTTCATACAAGTCATTTGTTGTACTTCTAACAATTTTTAGTTTGGGTGTAGCTAACGTTGGACTAACACAACTTATTGCATTTTCCGTGCCAATTTTGGTCATTATCTATCCTTTAGCAATCGTACTTATCCTACTTTCTTTTGCTCACCCACTTATCGGAGAGAAAAGTATGATCTATTCCTTAGCACTCTTAGCCACAGGTCTTATTAGTATATTTGATGGTCTTAATAGTGCTGGAATTGAGTTTCCTTTACTACTACAATTTTTCAAAGAATTTTTACCTTTATATGAGCAAGGCATCGGTTGGGTTGTTCCTGCAATTATTGGAGCAACACTTGGGTATATACTCTCTATGAGAAAATAAGTGTACATTAAGGCCCTTATGAAAAATCATAAGGGCCTTATAATTTAGATATGTTGTTTTAGTTCTCTTTCATCTATAATGCTTTGAATTCTTTTTAGTGCACCTGGCTCAATTTCTTCTATTGCACTAGCAGCCTGCTCTAAGGCAATTCCATATTCAAAGGTACGGAAAGACTTTTCTGCTTCTAGCAGTGCTTCAGAGATTGAACGATAGCTACTTCTATAGCGATTTCCATATTGAATGACCTGTTCTACCAGGTAAACCTGTTCAATTAAATCCTCTGTCATAGTCGTTGTATTCTCTACAATATCTTGAGCGTCTTTTAGTATCTGATTAACTACCTTCATATTAAGAGGCTTTTCTTCAAGCTTAACAACAACTGCTTCTAAGCTATCTTTAGCATCAATAAGAAGCTCTTTATATCCTTGGGGCAAACCCGGGACATTACTTTTTGCTAATAAACGTTTTGATTCTGTTAGTGCTTTTCTCATTTCACTCAACTGATCACGAGCATATAATTCATCTTTGCGTAATGTTTGTAAGGACTCACAATATTTAATATGCTGCTCTTTCACTGATTCAATTTGAGTATGAACATCTTCAAGTTCTTCTTGGATTAATGAATAGGCAATATGATCCTCATTTAATTTCGTTTGGATTAATAAGAATTGTTTTAAAAGCTGTTTTATCTGCTTTACAATTGCTTTATGTGTTTGTATCTCTTCCTCAGTCAACCTGTAACTCTGTTGTACAAATTCAGTTTCATCTCCTGAAGATTTACTTTCCTCATGTAAAGAATGAAGCACTTGTTCTATTTTACTTACTTCCTGTTGTATATAATGATTGGCAGTGACCTCTTTTTCTAACAGGTCATATAGACCTTCAATCGAATCTTTTATTTCGATACTCGCTTCTTTTGCTTCTTTAATCTCTAGTCTTTCAATACAGTTAAGATTTTCCACTACTTTATTCCTTAAAATCTCAACCTCATTTTCAACTTGCAGATGATCGAGCATAAAGCCATTATTTTGCATTTCTTTGTAGCCATCAATCATATCATCTAGCTGAGATGGAATATAAGATTGGTACTCGGTTAATAATTCTGGTATTTCTGAAATATATTCCTGCATTATCGAGAGACTGTCTTTAATAAAAAGTACAATTTCTCTAGCTTCTAAGTAATTACCCTGAGTAGTTGCTTCCTCAAAGGATAAAAACTTTTCATTAGTTTCTTCTAATTTCCTTTCTAAAGCTACCTCTGCCTTTCCAAAGGAGAGATGATGAGCCAGCAAGGACTTTTTAACATTTCGATAAGTAGACTTTAACTCACCTATTTCCACTCTATTTTTTTCTTCACTACCTATTAGGTCTTTAAGTTCCTCAAGAATTTTAGCGATGGTGTCTTCTGTTTGCTGTAAGGTAGTTTCAATTTTATGAAGAACTGCTTTGGACTTACCAAAGCGATATTTGTCAGCTAATTCTTCGGCGTCAAATAAGTACTCTTCAATATTAGGCAAGTTTAACGTAACAACTTCATCCCACTGTCTTCTCCATCTTTCAAAGAGCTCTTCTGTTTGACCTGTCATATTTAGTTCTTTTACTTTTGAGATCTCGTCCGTGACAGGACGATTCATTACATCTATCTTCCACGCTTCTAAACGATCAACTTCTTTATAAATTTTTTTCCTGAAATAAATTCCTAAAATTAAAATAAGTGCAACAACGATTATAATGCCGATTATGATTTCCATAACTAGCCCCCTTACTTTCTATTAAATCTAGTTTTATAAAAGATCATTAGTTAGAAGGCATGAACCCATATATATTTATTTTCAGTCGATTTATCCTATTCGACAAATTCCGCCAATAACTCATCTAATTGATAACGATATTTATAGATACATACTAAATATTGGTGTATTTTCAATGTTTTTATGATACCATGTAAACGACATTTTTTGACCAAAATTTTAAAATTTTTTACAGAAAATCATTAATTTTTCCTATAAAAGATTTAAATTAAAACATTTAATAGATTTCAGGCAAAAAAATCCTTATCCACTGGTTAAAAACACTCCAGTGGATAAGGATTGATAAAGTTATATACACTTACTGTCGATTTTAAATACAGGCACTAGATATTATATAGAAAGCGCGATTTGATTATTTGTTTTTACAGTTTTTTCAAAGGGCTCAGAGACAGAAGCATTAACCCAACGCTCAATTTCCTTATAATACTGCTCTGTAAAATATTCTTCATTAGGCATTACGTGAAGTACCTCTGCCAAGTACTGCGGATGGAGGTACGGCATACTTAGCATACCTTTTAACTGGATAATAATATAAGGGATAGCCAGTTTCTTAAATTCCTTTTGTTTCATTCCAATCTCAAAGATTGTTTTTAAATAATATCTTTCCTTCGCCAGATAGGTAGTCATAATTTCTCTAATTAATAGTGTATCTAGTGTTAACTCTCGTAAGACAAATCGAGTAAGGTGTCTATTGCTTTTTTGATAGACTAGTATATCTTTTACTACGAGTAGTAAGCACTCTTTCGCTGATCTTTTATCTAACTCATCAAACCTAGATTCGATCACTTTAAGGTATCCTTCAAAGAAATTCGATATCAAATACTCAAGCAAGCCATTTTTATTTTCGAAGTAATAGGATATGTTGGCTACATTAACGTTCGCCTTATTCGCTATTTCTCTAACCGAAGTGCCATCAAACCCCTTGGTATTGAAATAATAAACTGCCGCATCAATTACCTTCTTCTTTGTTTCTGTTTTCAACATAATCCCTCCATATCATTACTCCTATATAAATCTTTCTAGAATATATATTCAACTCCTTTAACTTTCGCTCGACAAAGTTATGCGGAAATCTACTTTTTCTGCTATTATAAATGTAATTTCTTACAATAGAATGGAGGTTTATCATGTTTAACGTCGAAATGTATAAAGGAACTAAGGAAGAAAATTATCAGTTTGTTATAAAACAATTAACTGCTTTAATTGAGGATGAAACAAATACAATTGCAAACCTAGCAAACGCATCAGCTCTTTTAAACCAGTTTCTTGAAAATATAAATTGGGTTGGTTTTTACATTACTGAAGGTGAACAACTTGTACTCGGACCGTTCCAAGGACTTCCTGCTTGTGTTCGAATCCCATTTGGAAAAGGTGTGTGTGGGACCTCTGCCCAAAACAAAGAAACTTTAAGAGTAGCTGATGTCCATTTATTCCCTGGCCACATTGCTTGTGACGCCGCTTCTGCATCAGAAATCGTTGTGCCCATGATCAAGAACAACAAGGTACTAGGTGTACTAGACATTGATAGCCCAATAAAAGATCGATTTGATGAAATCGACCAAGAATACTTAGAGAAATTTGTGGAAGTATTAGTAAACTATATACAATAGTGTGTAAAAAATTAAGAACCTTTCCATGACTGGAAAGGTTCTTTTTGTTTCTATCTATTTAATACCAAGACATCTAATGCCTGCTTCAAGTCACTCCAAATATCTTCCCATGCTTCTAAGCCTACTGATAGCCGTATCATGTTATCAGTAATCCCCATCTTCTTTCGCTCTTCTTCAGGAACAACAGCATGAGTCATTGTAGCTGGGTGTTGAATTAAAGTCTCAGCATCACCTAAACTTACTGCAATTTTTATTAATTTTAATTCATTCAGTACTCTTTGTGCGTCTTCTTTTGCACCTTTTACCGTAAATGCTATTAACCCGCCAGCCTGTTTCATTTGCTTTTTCATAATCGCATACTGTGGATTACTAGGATCACCTGGATAGAAAATCTCCTCAATTCCTTCATGCTCCTTTAGTAACTCAGCAATCTTGGCTGCATTAGAACAATGACGGTCCATTCGAACAGGTAAGGTTTTTAATCCACGAAGTAATAGCCATGCATCAAATGGTGAAATAATGCCACCAATATCCTTTTTTGTCGTCATGGCAACATTACTAATGAATTCCTCTTTCCCAACAACTAAACCAGCAATCACATCTCCATGACCACCAATATACTTAGTAGCACTGTGGATTACAATGTCACAACCTAATTTAATAGGTTGTTGAAGGTAAGGGGAAGAAAAAGTATTGTCTACGACTACTGGGAGATTGTATTTTCTTGCTACCTTCACAACTAGTTCTAAATCAATAAGTGCCATTGTTGGGTTAATAGGTGTTTCTACATAAATAACTTTTGTTTCAAAGGATATTGCATCTTCAATTTCTTGTTCAGAATCCATATTGCTAAAGCTGTGCGTGATATTGTATTTTTCATTCATCAATTCAAGTAACCCAAAGGTGCATCCATAGACTCCTTTAGAACATAGAATATGATCACCGGTTTTGGTTAAAGCCAGTAGCACTGCTGAAACAGCAGCCATACCGGATCCAAAAGCAAGACCTGCCTCTGCACCCTCAATCAGAGCAATTCTTTCTTCGAGTGTTCTAACAGTCGGATTTCCTAATCTAGAATAGATAAACCCATCCTCCGCCCCAGCAAATCGTCTTTCTCCTTGCTCTGCTGTTTCAAAAGTAAATGTTGACGTCTGAAATAAAGGCGGCGTTAAACTTCCATTATGGTGTTTAGAATCATACCCTCCGTGGATAACAGTTGTTTCTATTTTTTTATCTTGATTAGCCATCCAAATCCATCCCCCTAATTTTTAAACTCCTATTAATAGGATATGATAAAACAGCCTGTATTGAAAGCGTTTTCTTTTTACATAAAAAAGGAATGTTGTATCTGTTTTTCTACTACTGCTATTTCCTACTTCAGTACAGATAAAAAAAGCATTCAAGAGGTAGCTCCTCCTGAATGCCTATAATTTGAGTTTTACACTATGCTTTCTTCCTGAACGACTACTTGGTTCTTCCCATTCTCTTTTGCCAAATATAAGGCCTTGTCTGCCCTTTTAAATAATTTGAATGCATTATCTTGATAACTTTGATTCCAATGTGATAATCCACAGGAAATTGTCACTTTAGGAGAGGTATGATTCTCTACTTTTTCAACAATTCTCTTAGCTATTGCTGTACCTGCTACCAAATCAACCTTTGGTAAATAAATGGCAAGTTCTTCTCCACCCCATCTTGCACCAATATCATTATCTCGAATATTATCCTTTAGAATTTTAGCAACCTGTATTAAGATTTCATCACCTATTTGATGACCGTGTATATCATTAATACATTTGAAATTATCCAAATCTATTAGTACAAATGTTCCAAAAGCATCGGTTGACATAGATTTTGTAATCATGCTATCAAGGTAGCTACGTGAGTATAATTTCGTTAAATGATCTGTTATAACAAGGTTTTCTAATTCTTCTCTTAACATTGAGTTTGAGAATGCTAGAGTTGAGTGATGAATTAATGATTGAAGCAGTTTAAAGGTTTCAAAAGAAAAATAGTATGGGTTCTCGTGCATAACAATGGCAACACCTTTAATAAGTCCACTTTGAGCCATTGGGACTGCCATTAAAGAACGAAATTTTAAACCTTTTAAGGTAGGTTCAGTAGATATATCCCCAATGAATAATGTATCCTTTTCGTCTTTAATTTTTTCATCTACATACTTTAGATAAGGCTCACTATGCTCACTTTCAAAAAAAGGTGTGCTTCCTGGCAGCAATTTAAACCGATCGTTTTCTAATATAATAAATCCTACCTCTTGTGACCCAAAGGACTGTAGAATTTGATCTGACATAAAGTTCATCGTGTCTGTTAATCTTAAATTAGAATTCAATTTATGTGATGTCTCATTTATAAGTTGGAGATCCGCAACTAATCTTTTTGATTGTTGATATAGTTGAGCATTTTCAAGCGCACTCCCCGCTGTGTTCGCCAGTAATTCAATAAACCTGACCTCACTATGTGGAAAAATAACAGTATTGGGCGCAATTACTTGTAGTACTCCATACACACCCTGCTTACCTTTTAGGGGCGCATACAGTATAGATCTCTTCTCTTTTACTAAGTCCTCAAACTGTATTTCTCCCGTTACATAGGCTTGCATTGCCGCAGGATTATCATCGTTATCATATTGGAACTCTTTAATCGGCAACCCATTATTATTATGATTGTCATGAGAAAGCAATAAATAGTATGTGAACGAAGGATATACATTCCTTAATGTATCTATAATCTCACCTAATACTTCATCCATGTCCATTGTAGAATGAAATTTAGCTGTCACATTAAATAATTGCTCATACCTTTTTCCTTCTTCAAATATCTTTGAAAACTCTAGTAACTTTTCAATTAATTTGAAGCCTTCATTAGCCACTTCTATTAATAACGATTTATTTATGTGTAATTGTCTATATTTAAACTCAAATAGTCCAATTGCTTTGTTATTTCTGTATATCTTTGAAATGAACGTATAAATAGTCCCTTTATCATCAATATTTTCCTGCTCTTCCATCATTTCATTCACGATTTTTTCTGATAAAAAATAACTTACTAAATTATTGTTAATGGATATATTGCTAGAGGCCTTCGGAAAATAGTATTGCTTCCATTCGTTATAAATAAAGAGAGTCACCTCTTCTAGTTTTAGCTTTTCATTCATTAAGATCAATAAATGATCTGTTGATTGTTGCTCATCTTCTTGCACTAAAAAATCAAAGAAATGACTTTTTAACGAAGCCAGTAGCTGAGTATCTTGGTATTCCATCGTATCACCTACATTTTCCTGACAATAATTTGACAAATATATTATAATCCTTTTTAATAAATATTTCTCTATTATAGTTTATTTTGTAATATAAATGTCTTTTTTCTATAATTTTCATTTCGTGACTCTATCATTTTGTTTCCTTTTTCATAGGAGTTAATAGAAAACCACTTGACTTTTATGTTTCAAAATCATATACTAATCGTTGTGTAAAATATTGCAGCCTATGTGATTGGCTTTATGTTTCATTTTATTCCTCACAACCTTTTGAGGTGTATCTTGTAACTCTCTGCTGCTAGGGCGAGGATACATGAAAATAAAATGTCCATTCTGTTAGAAGTCACGTCTGGTTTTTATTTTATACAAAATAAAAACAATTGAAGGAGGAGTCATCAATGGCTCGTTATACAGGTCCAAGTTGGAAATTATCACGTCGTCTTGGTATTTCTTTAAGCGGAACAGGTAAAGAATTAGAAAAGCGTCCTTTCGCTCCAGGACAACATGGTCCAAATCAACGTAAAAAACTTTCTGAGTACGGTTTACAATTACAAGAGAAGCAAAAGCTTCGTCACATGTATGGAGTAAATGAGCGTCAATTCCGTAACTTATTTACAACTGCAGGTAAAATGTCTGGGATCCACGGTGAAAACTTCATGGTTCTTCTTGAGTCACGTTTAGATAACCTTGTTTACCGTTTAGGTCTTGCTCGTACACGTCGTCAATCTCGTCAGTTAGTTAACCATGGTCACATTTTAGTGGATGGAAGTCGTGTAGATATTCCTTCATACCGTGTAAGACCAGGTCAAACAATCTCTGTTCGTGAAAAATCACGTAACTTAGACATTATTAAAGAGGCAATCGAAGTAAATAACTTCGTACCTGATTATTTAACATTTGATGCTGATAAATTAGAAGGAACGTACTCTCGTTTACCTGAGCGTTCTGAATTGCCAGCTGAAATTAACGAAGCACTTATCGTTGAGTTCTACTCACGTTAATAATGAAAAAGGATGGAATCTTTCCATCCTTTTTTTATTTTCACACTAAATTTGAGTATTATTAAAGGAGCGTAATTTTATTTTACGCTCCTTTTGGCTCTTTATTTAATTAAGTAGTACTTTTTCTTACCTCTTCTTATAACCGTAAATTGACCTTCAATACGATCTTCCTTAGTCAATACATAATCTATTTGCTGTACACGCTCACCATTTATATAAATAGCTCCATTTTGAACATCTTCACGTGCCTGACGTTTTGATGGAGAAATTTTGCTATCCACTAATAAGTCAACTAGACCTACTTCTCCTTCACCTTTTAGGTCATATGATGGAACATCTTTGAAACCTTGTTTAATCTCATCAGCAGTCAAGCTCCCAATACTTCCACTGAATAGCGCCTCAGAAATTTTAACAGCCTGAACTAACGCATCTTCTCCATGTACAAGTTTTGTCAATTCCTCAGCAAGTGCTTTTTGAGAAGCACGCTTCTCAGGTGCATTCTTTGTTTCATTTTCTAGATGTTCAATTTCCTCTTGGCTTAGGAAAGTGAAGTATTTCAAATAACTTACTACATCCCTGTCATCCGTGTTAATCCAGAACTGATAAAACTCATAAGGAGATGTCTTTTCACGATCTAACCAGATTGTTCCTGATTCTGTTTTACCAAACTTAGTACCATCTGATTTAGTTACAAGAGGAATCGTTAATCCAAAGGCCTTTGCATTTTCCTTAGACTTTCTAATTAACTCTAGTCCAGCTGTAATATTCCCCCACTGATCACTTCCTCCTATTTGCATTCTACAATTTTGTGTTTCATATAATTTTAAGAAATCATAAGATTGCAAGATCATATAAGTAAACTCAGTGTAAGAAATTCCCTCTTCAATTCTTGTTTTTACCGAATCTTTTGCTAGCATATAATTTAATCCAAAATTTTTACCAACATCTCTTAGAAAAGTGATTACATCTAAATTACCAATCCAGTCATAGTTATTTGCAATACTGGCTGGATTTTCTACTGCTTCAAAATCTAAAAAACGAGAAAGCTGGGCCTTAATTTTTTCACTCCAGCCTACAACCGTTTCTTGTGGGTTTAATGTTCGTTCATTCTTTTTCCCACTTGGATCTCCAATCAAACCTGTTGCTCCACCTACTAGGGCAATTGGTTGATGCCCAGCTTGTTGAAATCTTCTCAAAGTTAATAGGGCTGCTAAATTTCCAATATGAAGACTGTCTGCAGTTGGATCAAAACCGCAATAAAGTTTAATCTTCTCTTCACTTAATGTCTTCTCTAAACCCTCACTATCTGTTAGTTGATTAATTAGTCCTCTAAATTCCAAATCCTTTAGAATATCCATCCCTTATTCTCCTTTTCATGATTATTTCATGGTAAAAAACACAAAAACTCGTCTCTTCATAATGAAGGGACGAGTTAATAGTCGCGGTACCACCCAACTTAAGGACAAAAAAAGTCCTTCGCTTAGAAAATTAACGGTTAGACCGTCTTTTGCTACTGAATACTAAATTGCAACCTGGCAATTTGCATTTCACAAAAGATGCTCAAGGAGGTAATTCACACGATATCTTTGTACTGATTCCCACCAATCATCAGCTCTCTGAGATGGTTAGAACAAAATTAAAACCATCGTTAACAGTGAGATATGTATTACTAATTCCTATCATAGCTTTACTATTTATATGTAATAGTTTTTATCATATCGAGAATTTATTGTCAAATTAAATCTTGGAAAATGACAAATAAATATAAATGGTGACAAGGATTGTGCTATAATTAACTTGATTTTTAGGGGGATTGATTATAGATGAACCACAATAAAGAAAAATGGGTTGTAAGATTAGTATCCATTAAATATTTCCTATTCCACAGAAGAGCAAAAAAGACTGCAAATATAACATATAGCGTAGTCTGGAACTTATTTTTATTATCTTTGATATTCGGACTAATTGGCATATCATTTGCCGGTGGCGCTGGTGCTGGCTATTTCGCATCTCTAGTAAAAGATGAACCAATACGCCCATTTGAAGATATGAAGAAGCATGTTTACAATTATGAAGAAACAACGGAAGTATATTTTGATAACAACGTGTATTTAGGGAAACTCAGATCGGATCTAGATAGAGTAGAAATTACTTTAGACGAAGTTTCTGATCACTTAAAAAATGCAATTATTGCAACTGAAGACGAATATTTTTATGAGCATAACGGTGTAGTACCTAAAGCAATTTTACGTGCAATTTTTCAAGAAGTAACAAACTCCTCCGTTCAAACTGGTGGAAGTACATTAACTCAACAATTAATTAAAAACCAAATACTTACAAGCGAAGTTTCATTTGACCGTAAAGCAAAAGAAATTCTTCTTGCCATGAGACTTGAAAAATTCTTTGAAAAAGATGAAATTCTTGAAGCTTATCTTAATATGGCTACATTTGGGCGTAATTCATCTGGTAGAAACATTGCTGGTGTGCAAACAGCTGCAAAAGGAATTTTCGGGGTGGATGCTAAGGATTTAAATCTTGCACAATCTGCTTTTATCGCAGGTTTACCACAAAGTCCCTTCCGATATACACCTTTTACAAATAAAGCAGAAGTAAAAACAGATTTAGAGCCTGGTTTAAACAGAATGCAAACTGTTCTTAAACGAATGCTGGATGGTAAATATATTACACAAGAACAATATGATGAGGCAGTTAAATATGATTTACGTGCTAATTTAACACCTTATAAAGCCTCTCCTACTGACCAATATCCATGGTTAACTAGTGAAATAGAGCTACGAGCTTCTGACATTCTATTAAAAAAGCTTGCGAAAGAAGATGGATACGAAGAAGCAGACCTGACTGCAGATGAGAATCTACAAAAGTACTATAAAAATTTGGCAAATCAAAATTTACGTCAAAATGGTTATCGAATTTATACTACTATTGATAAGCAGATTTATGACAAGATGCAAGAGGTTGCAAAGAATTATGAATACTACGGACCTGATAAGCCTCAAATTAAGAAAAACCCCGATACTGGGGTAAATGAGGAAGTAATGGAACCAGTAGAAACAGGTGCTGTGTTAATCGAAAATAGCACTGGAAAGATCATTAGCTTCGTTGGTGGAAGAGATCATACAAGAGAACAAACAAATCATGCTACCTTTGCATTACGTCCAAATGGTTCCACCATGAAACCATTATTAGTATACGCTCCTGCTATTGAGCTTGGCGAATTGCAACCAGGGTCAGTTATTGCAGATGTACCTCTAAAGCTGCCTAAGTATGAACCTAAAAACTATGGCGGGACTTTTGACGGACTAATGTCAGCAAGACATGCATTAAAAATGTCCAGGAATATACCTGCTGTTAAAACATATGCAAATATATATAAACACCGTCCTATCTCTTATCTAGAACAAATGGGATTTAGCTCTCTTGTAAAATTAGACAGTGAAATCCTCTCTCTTTCTCTTGGTGGGATGACAAAAGGTGTAACTGTTGAAGAAAATGTAAATGCATATGCAACTTTTGCAAACTCAGGACAATTTATAGATGCCTATATGATTGATAGAATTGAGACAAATGAAGGAGAGGTAATCTACCAGCATGAATCAAAGGCTGTAGATGTATTCTCACCTCAGACTGCATATCTTACAATTGATATAATGCGTGATGTAATCAGAAGTGGAACAGCAACGTCCATCAACAGATATTTGGGCTTTAATGCAGATTGGGCAGGTAAAACAGGAACGGGCCAAGATTATCGAGATGCATGGTTTGTCGCGACAAATCCAAATGTTACATTTGGAACATGGATTGGCTATGATACACCAAAATCGATGTATGGCCACTATAAAGGACTATCGTACTCACAACGAAATCTATTACTATGGTCAAAGCTTATGAACGTTGCGTATGAAGTTAACCCAGACCTTGTAGCACCAAAAGAGCCATTTAAAATGCCAGGTGGCCTTGTTAAAAGGCAATATTGTGCATTATCAGGGCTTCTTCCATCGGATATTTGTAAAGAAGCTGGACTTGTTGCAGAGGATATTTTCAATGCAAAATATGCACCTACAGAAGTGGATGATAATCTAGAAAGAGGCAAATACATCATTGTTGATGAAAAAGCTTACAGAGTACCACAAACTGCTCCAGAAGAGTTTGTACAACAAGGTATTATGGTTAAGAAAGAATTCCTAGACAAGAATGACCTTAAGGATTTAACAGCTCTTAAGGACATACTTCCGAAAAATGATCAGTGGAGCAATATTGTAGTCACTGAAACAGAACCATTACAGGATAATGGAGTCGCTCCTACTAAGATTACAAAAGTTGAACTAAAGGGTAATATTCTATCATGGTCAAAGCATGAACACACTGATGTGATTGGCTATAGAATTTACCGTGCAGGTAACTTTTCAAAAGAGTTTGTGCATATCGCTAGTATCCCTGCACAAACTGAACTAAAATATACGATTCCTAACCAAGATCCTGCTGCATACTATATTGTTGCAGTTGATATTAGCGGTAATGTCTCTCCTATTTCTGAAACTAAGGCATTTGGAACCTATATGGATCAGCCAGAGGAAATTCCTTCTGATGAAGAAGACACACCAGGTGATGGTGAAAATGGAGATGATGACGGAGAGCCTGGAGATGATGAAATAATTCCCGGCTTACCAGGAGTTGGAACAACTCGTAAAAGCTTAACAGTACCATATATATAATAAAAAAAGCACTGCATGAATGACATGCAGTGCTTTTCTATTTGATTAATCTTCCATTGTTGATAAATCACCAGTAGGTAAATCAAGCTCCCAAGCTTTAAGAACACGTCTCATAATTTTCCCACTTCTTGTTTTCGGTAGTTTATCACGGAATTCAATTTCACGTGGGGCAGCATGTGCTGCTAGACCTTTTTTAACAAAACTTCTTATCTCTTCCTTCAGCTCATCACTTGCTGTATAACCATCACGAAGAGCAACAAAGGCTTTTATGATTTCTCCTCTTACAGGGTCAGGCTTTCCAATTACACCAGCTTCTGCAACAGCAGGGTGTTCTACTAACTTACTCTCAACTTCAAACGGACCTACTCTTTCACCTGAAGTCATAATTACATCATCAATTCTTCCTTGGAACCAGAAATAGCCATCTTCATCCATATAGGCTGAGTCACCGGAAACATACCAATCTCCAGGCATAAAATAAGATTGATACTTTGATTCATTATTCCAAATTGTATGCATCATCGATGGCCAACCTTTTTTAATTGCTAAATTCCCCATTCTATATGGAGGCAGCTCATTTCCTTGGTCATCTACTATAGCAGCCTTTACTCCAGGAATTGGTTTACCCATAGACCCTGGTTTAATTTCCATTGAAGGATAATTACAGATTAATTGTCCTCCTGTTTCAGTCATCCACCATGTATCATGGATACGTTGATTGAATACTTTAACTCCCCAACGTACAACCTCAGGGTTTAGTGGTTCTCCTACACTCAACACATGTCGTAAAGTGGATAAATCAAATTGTTTAACTAATTCATCCCCAGCACCCATTAACATACGAAATGCAGTCGGAGCACTGTACCAAACTGTTACGCCATAGTCTTCAATCGTTTCGTACCAGGCTTCTGGTCTGAAACGTCCACCTAGGATTACATTTGATGCTCCTACCAACCAAGGACCAAAAATCCCATAAGCTGTCCCAGTAACCCATCCAGGGTCAGCCGTACACCAGTATACATCATCTTCCTTCAGGTCTAAAACCCATTTAGCTGTTTGATAATGTTGAATCATAGCATTATGCACATGGAGGACACCCTTAGGCTTTCCAGTAGAACCCGAAGTATAATGGAGAATTAATCCATCTTCACGTTCCATCCATTCAATTTGTAGGTGTTTACTTGCACTTTTCATATGTTTTCTAAAATCAATATTCTTATTATCTTCGTTGATATTCTCTCCAACAAGAACAATATGTTTCAGTGCAGGTAGTTCATCAACTGGAACTCTATCAACTAATTCAGGAGTTGTAATAATAACCTTTGCTTCACTGTCTTCAAGACGGTCACGTACTGCACCTTCCATAAAGGCTTCAAAAAGTGGACCAACTATAGCACCAAGCTTGATTGCACCTAAAATAGCAAAATATAATTCTGGAGAGCGAGGCATGAATACAAATACACGGTCACCCTTCTCAACATCTGCAACTTGTTTAAGTACATTACCTGCTTTATTTGAGTATTCCTTCATTTCCTTAAAAGTATATTTTTCTTCTTTCAACGGATCACGATAGTAGAGAGCAACTTTATTTTTTCTATTCCCAGTAGCATGCCTATCTATTGCTTCATAAGCCATGTTAACTCTACCAGTCTCTGACCATGAAAAATTCTTCTCAACATCGGTCCAATTGTGAGTATTATACGTCTCATTATAATCTTTTAAGTTATAATCACCTTGCATTACTGGTAGCGCTTCCACTTTCATATAATAAACTCCCCCTTATGTAAATATGGTTCTATTATATTATAAATAGGCTCTTTTCTCAATTTTTAAAATTTTTTATATTGACAGTAATTAAACGCAATTTTTAGTGAAAACGCTTTAAATTCTGTTATTTCATGTATAATAGAGTATGAAGTGATTTAAAATGGTGGTGATTTAATGGAACATAAAAAGACTTACAATGCAAAAGAACTAAAAACTCCACATGGAAGTCTTATTATTGAAGGACCCATACCTGGCTATAAACTAGCAGGATATGAGTTTCATCGTGACCTTGTTGCTTTTCGAACACCTGAACAACAGCATAAAGCTCTAGTAGAGATTGCTGATTTACCAGAAGGTAGAATTATTATCGCAAGAAATCGCCATACGATTGTAGGATATGTAACCTACCTTTATCCAGATCCACTTGAAAGATGGTCAGAAGGTAAAATGGAAAATCTTATCGAACTCGGAGCAATAGAAGTTATTCCTGAGTTTAGAGGTTATTCTGTTGGAAAAAACCTTATCCAAGTATCAATGATGGATGACGCTATGGAAGATTATATTACGATCACTACAGAATATTATTGGCATTGGGATTTAAAAGGGACTGGACTAAATGTCTGGGAGTACCGAAAAGTCATGGAAAAAATGATGAATGCTGGTGGTCTAGAGTGGTATGCTACAGACGATCCTGAGATTAGCTCACACCCAGCTAATTGTTTGATGGCAAAGATTGGTAAACGTATTGATAGTGAATCCGTGCAGCGATTTGACCGATTACGATTCAAAAACAGATTTATGTATTAATGAGTCAACTTGACTCGAATAATTTAAATAGAGACTTGATGATTTTATAAAATCAAGGGGGATTCATGATGATCGTCGAACAAATCATGAAAAAAAATGTATTCACACTTAGTCCAAAAGATACAATTGCAAGTGCTGTTAAGTTATTAGAAAAACATAAGATTAGACATATACCAATTATAAACGAAGATCAGTCGATTGTAGGTATTATTAGCGACCGTGATGTTCGAGATGCTAACTCTTCTATCTTTAGAAGCGATGAGCACCTTGAAGACATGGAAAAGCCTGTCGAAACAATTATGACAACAGAGGTTATTACAGGACATCCGTTAGATTTTGTTGAAGAAATTTCTGCTATTTTATATGAACACAATATTGGCTGCTTACCAATCACAAAAGGCGGAAAGCTTGTTGGTATTGTAACTGAGACAGACTTGCTACATACCTTGGTTCAATTGACTGGGGCAAATCAACCAGGTTCACAGATAGAAATTAAAGTTTCTAATAGGGCCGGTATGTTATCTGAGGTTGCAACAATTATAGGTAAACGAAACGTAAATATTTCTAGTGTCCTTGTTTATCCTGACCAAGATGAGCGTTACAAAATACTCGTCTTCCGAGTTCAAACTATGAATCCAATGGCAATTATTACAGACTTGAAAAATGAGGGCTATCATGTGTTATGGCCGAATATGCCAGGGATATCATCATGACTAAAGAATCCGTTTTCATCTATTCTCAAGAATTCTTAAATTACAAGTTTAGTGAATCCCACCCTTTTAATCAAATAAGGGTGGAACTCACTTATGACTTATTAAAGAAAATGAATGCAATAGATGAATCTCAAATCATTGCACCGCGAATGGCAACTGATGAAGAACTAGAATTATTTCATGATCCCAAATATATAAATGCCGTCAAACTAGCAGGTAAGGGACAACTAGAAAAAGAAATTGGATTGAATTATGGATTAGGAACTGAAGACACACCTATATTTCAAAATATGCATGAAGCAAGTGCTTTATTAGTCGGGGCGACATTAACAGCTGTCGATTATGTTCTTTCTGGAAAGAGCAAGCATGCACTTAGTCTAGGTGGAGGCTTGCATCATGGATTTCGTGGAAAAGCATCAGGTTTCTGTGTATACAATGACAGTGCAGTTGCTATTAAATACATTCAAAAGAAGTATAACTTACGTGTATTATATGTAGATACAGATGCACACCATGGTGACGGAGTTCAATGGGCTTTTTATGATGATCCTTCTGTTTGCACCTTTTCAATTCATGAAACAGGTCGTTATCTTTTTCCCGGAACCGGAAATGTAAATGAACGAGGTGCTGGAACAGGCTACGGATACTCCTTTAATATTCCTGTTGATGCATTTACTGAAGATGAATCATGGTTAGATTCTTATTCAATCGCGCTACGTGAAATTGTTGATTTTTTTAAGCCTGATATCATTCTTACACAAAATGGTGCAGACTCACATTATTATGATCCACTAACTCATCTTTCTGCCACAATGAACATTTACCGAGAAATTCCGAGATTAGCACATGAGTTAGCACATCAATATTGTGATGGACGTTGGATTGCAGTAGGTGGTGGAGGCTATGATATTTGGCGTGTTGTTCCTCGTGCATGGTCAATGATTTGGCTTGAAATGATTGGTGAAACAGATTTTAGTAAGGATTTACCCAAAGAGTGGATTGAAAATTGGCAATCAAGAACAACTACCACACTACCCGAACATTGGTTTGATAATTCTGATATCTATCCGCCCATTCCAAGAAAAGCTGAAATCACTGAGAAAAATGCTCAAACCTTAGAAAAAGCCCTTTATCCTATTAGAAATAATAAGAAAAAACAGGGTCTGTTATAATAGAGAATAATAAATAGGCACATGAAGCTATTGCTTTATGTGCCTTTTCTAATGTTTATTTTGTTGAATTACGATATTCAATACGGTGAGGAAGTGTTACGATATGGTCATCAACTGCCTCTTTATTCATATATTTAGTCAGTAGTCTCATTGCAACAGCTCCAATATCGTACATTGGCTGAAGTACCGTTGTAAGTGTTGGCCTAACCATAGTCGCTAATCTTGTATTGTCAAAACCAACAACTTCTAGCTGTTCTGGTATTGATACACCATTATCCTGCGCACCATGTATAACCCCTAATGCCATCTCATCGGTGGCTACAAAAATGGCAGTAATATCTTTAGAGTTTTCCATTAGCTTTTCATATGCTTCCATTCCAGAATCATATGTATAATCTCCTTCAACAACTAATTCCTCAATGAATTCTAGATTCGCCTCTTCCAACGCCTGGCGATAGCCAGCAAGCTTTTTCACTGCATTTACTGGTTCTAGCATCGGTCCTGAAACATATCCAATCTTTGTATGCCCCTTTTCAACCAGCATTGTAACCGCATCATAAGCAGCCTGCTTGTAATCAATTGCAACCGATGGGATTGATTCACCAGTCTCGATAGAAGCAGCAAGTACAACTGGTGCAGGTGAACGCTCAAACTCATGAACATGGTCTTCTGTTATATTTCCACTCATGAATACAATTCCATCTACCTGTTTACCTAGCATTGTATTGAATAGATGTAGTTCCTTATCTTTATTCTGGTCTGAGTTACTCAAGATAATATTATATTTATACATCGTAGCAATATCTTCTATTCCACGAGCAAGCTCTGCGTAAAAAATACTAGAAATATCAGGTATAATAACCCCAACGGTTGTTGTCTTTTTACTAGCTAAACCACGAGCAACTGCATTAGGTCTGTACCCTAATCGTTCAATGGCTTCTAATACTTTTTTTCTTGTCGTTGGTTTTACATTAGGATTTCCGTTAACAACACGGGAAACTGTAGCCATTGAAACACTTGCTTCTCTTGCAACATCATAAATAGTTACATTCATGAAAATCGACACTCCTTTAATTAAACGAAACATTACTATTAACTAGTATAAGTCATATTTATAATTTACATTTAAGTAATTTCTTTTGGTATGTTACTAATGATACGATACTATTATTATCACCGCAATGTCTTTAGAGTCTTTAACTGGAAATGTGTCTAAATTGTGGTTATTTAACTTGGTAAATAGCCGAAATCCCTTCCAATTAATGTAAGCAAAAAGCCTCCTGTTATTTCAGGAGGCAATGCAATTAAACTCTTATAGCACTATTGGCCTTTAATTGAGTAATGAAATCATGGAATTGATCAAAATCCATTTGCTGTGCAGAATCAGATAATGCTACTGCTGGGTCCGGATGTACTTCAGCCATTACACCATCAGCTCCTATTGCTAATGCAGCTTTAGCAGCAGGCAATAACAAATCACGTCGACCTGTTGAGTGAGTTACATCAACAACAACTGGTAAATGTGTTTCCTGTTTTAGAATTGGAACTGCAGATATGTCTAGGGTATTTCTAGTAGCCCTTTCATACGTACGGATTCCTCTTTCACACAGGATAATTTGTCCATTTCCTTGTGCAATAATATATTCAGCAGCGTTTATAAATTCATCAATTGTTGCAGCTAATCCGCGTTTTAATAATACAGGTTTGTTGACAGCACCTGCGGCTTTTAATAATTCAAAATTTTGCATATTACGTGCTCCGATTTGAATCACGTCGATGTACTCAACTGCTTTTTCAATATCTGCAGGATTAACAATCTCACTAATAACAGCCATGTCAAATTCGTCTGCTACTTTTTTAAGAATTTTGAGACCTTCTAACCCTAATCCCTGGAAGTCATAGGGAGAAGTTCTAGGCTTATAAGCTCCACCGCGCAATAATTTTAATCCATAGCTTTTTGCAACCTTTGCAACTGCTGCTACTTGCTCATAGCTTTCTACTGCACAAGGTCCAACAAAAAAGTGTGGATTTCCGTCACCTATTTTCTCACCTCTAAGGTCTACAATTGTATCTTCTGGCTTTTTCTTTCTAGATACAAGCAAGGCTTTTCGGTGATCATCTTTTTGTAATTCAAGTCCTGCCTTAAAAATCTCTTTAAAAATATGCTGAAGTGTTGAGGTTTCAAAAGGACCATCATTATTCGCAATAATCTTATCTAACATTTTGCGCTCACGAACAGGATCATAACGATTTACCCCTTGAGCTTCTTTTGTCTTCCCAATTTCTTGAACAAGCTTAGCACGCTCATTAATGATTTGAAGTAATTGTAAGTTTAACTCATCTACCTTTTCACGTAAATTATCTAGGCCGTTACTCATCTTTTACACCCTTTCTATATATCCAAAAATCTTCAAAAGTTTAGTAATCTTTATATATCACAGAAAGTATGATACATTTCTAATAATTAGGGTTAATTATATACGATAATAAATACATTGTCACTAAAAAGCTTTAACATTTAAACGCTTTCAATCGATAAAGCATTAAATTTTTCTGAATTATTATATTTATAGTTTATCCATTTTATATTCTGATTTAAAATAACATTAGAATGTCCATTATAAAGAAGGTGAAACACTTATGAATAAATCTAAAATATTTGCTTTAGATATAGGAACTCGTTCAGTAGTTGGTATTATTTTGAGCCAAATTAATGGACAATATGAAATTGCCGATATTGTTATTAAAGAACACTCTGAGCGTTCTATGTTGGATGGTCAGATTCATGATGTATTAGCTGTTTCAAAGGTAATTGCAGAAATTAAACAAGAACTTGAGGCTAAGCATGGCCAACTAACAAAGGTTTGTGTAGCTGCTGCTGGGCGTGCGTTAAAAACTGAAAAGTCTAGCTACATCATTGATATTACCTTAATGAATGCGATAGAAAAGCAAGATATCTTACACCTTGAATTAAGTGCAGTCCAACAAGCACAGATTTCCCTTGCTAATAAACAAAAGAATGAAAATAGCCATCACTATTACTGTGTAGGATATTCAGTTATCCGCTATTTATTAGATCAACAAGAAATCGGAAATTTAATTGACCAACAGGGTGAAGAAGCATCAGTAGAGGTTATTGCGACTTTTTTACCTAAGGTAGTTGTTGAGTCTCTTATTTCTGCTTTGAATAGAGCTGGACTGGAGATGGATGCTCTAACACTCGAACCTATAGCTGCTATCAATGTCCTAATTCCACCAACAATGAGAAGGCTGAATGTGGCACTCGTTGATATTGGTGCGGGCACTTCAGATATCGCTATTACAGATCTAGGGTCTGTTGTATCATATGGAATGGTTCCTGTCGCAGGAGATGAAATTACAGAAGCGATAAGTGATCAGTTGTTACTTGACTTTCCACTAGCTGAAAAGGCTAAACGTGATTTATACAATAGTGATACTATTACTGTTACTGACATATTAGGTTTTGAAACTGAATTACTAAAACAAGATGTTATTGAACAAATTTCATCGTCAATAGATAAACTTGCTGCGGCAATTACTCATGAAATACTGTTATTAAATGGAGACAAGGCACCGAAAGCTGTGATGCTTGTTGGTGGTGGAAGTTTAACTCCAGAGCTGCCAAGAAGAGTAGCCTTTATGTTAGGACTTCCTGAAAACCGAGTTGCCATTCGTGGAATAGATGCAATTCAGAACGTAAAATTATCAGACGATATAAAAAAAGGACCTGAGCTAGTTACACCCATTGGTATTGCTATTGCTTCTGAGCAAAGTCCAGTTCAGTATGTAAGTGTCTACGTTAACAATAAGCCAGTTCGTTTATTTGATATGAAAAAGCTTACTGTTGGTGACTGTCTCCTTGCTTCGGGTATTCAAATGAACAAACTTTATGGTAAACCTGGAATTGCTATGATTATCTCGTTAAATGGACAGAAAATAACCATCCCCGGTAAGTATGGAAACCCTCCAACACTTTTAAGAAATGGAGAGAGTTGTACATTAGACGATGAAATCAAGCATGGTGATATTATTACGGTTGAAAAGGGGTCAGATGGGTTAAAAGCTGAAGCTAAAATTATTGATTTAGTTGATGAAATACCTTATAAGACTATTACCATTAATGGAAGAAATTATGAAATAAAAGCGTCTGTTTATCAGAATTCAGCACCATCTCATGTTAATAACATTATCCGAGATCACGATGTCATTACCTATGAATACCCTGAAACGATAGGACAAGCTCTTACAAACCTGGGGCTTACTAATGTGTTAAATGAATTACGTAACTTTCAAGTAAGCATTAACGATAGAACTACTAATTTTCCCGAGTTTACTAGAAACCTATTAAAGAACGAACGAATTTCATCCTTAAGTTCTCCATTTTCAGACGGAGATTGCTTTGTTTTATCGGATGCAAGTATTCCAACAGCTGGAAAATTAGCTGAGCTTAAAAATCTTAAACTTTTTGAGACTCTACCTATTTTTTTCAATGGAGAAAAGCTAGAATTACGTAAACCTGTTAATGAGATTTACCGTAATGGGAAGCCCTTAATCGAAGATGATATTATTAATTTTAACGACCATATTCAAATTATTAGTAAATCTGTTGAACCGTTCATATTTCAAGATATTTTCAGGCATGTAGATATTGAATTACCTACTTCATTAAAAGGCCGTTTTGTCCTGGAAAGAAATAATCAAGAGGTAAGCTTTCACGAGGTACTCTCACCAGGAGACCAGCTAAGAATAGTTTGGCCTGATACGATTGATGCACAAATAAAATAAGGCCCTTTAAGGGCCTTTTATTGTTCTTGTTAATTGCTGTTAACTTCCTTAGTTAGGGTATCGTAAGTAATCTTCCAGTGAGAAGCATGAAAGGTAACGTCCTTGTTTCGGAATAAAATCACTTGAGGTGATTCATGTTTCACATGGTAAGTTTCTGCTATATGATTAGACAAGGGGCGTGCTTCTTGAACTACTAAATAATAGGCCGGGATTTCAGCGTGATCTTCTACAAACTTTTCAAATTCCTCATATCCTGACTGGCTTATCGGACAAGTAGAGCTATGTTTCAGCAATAAAAATACACCATTTCCCTCATGAATTGCATTAAATTGTTCAAGAGTCTCAATTTTCTCCAATTTGTATCTCTCCTTGAATATGAAAAAACTGATGAGTGAAAACTGTATTCCTCACCAGTTTCTCCACTAATTATGTCTTAAGACTGTGGATTAGGTTGTGTGTTAGATTCACTTTCAGCCAAGGTAAGTGCTTTATCTGCTTCTTCTAATCTACGACGAATTTCATCAGCATCTGTACCATCATTAGATGAAGTTAATCCAACAATTTCATCAACTAATTCTTCGCTCTGTTGCTCTAGCTGTTTATCGTCTATTGGGGCATTTGCAAATTCTTTAACCTTATCGAAGATTTGACTTGATTGGTTGTTAACATTCTTAGTGAAGTTCGACGTTTTTTCTTTTGCAACATTGGCTAATTCAGAACCTTTATCAACGGCTTCATTTCTCCAACGTTCTGTTTTATCTCTAACCACAGAAGCCTGTGTATTAATGTCGTCTCTTAGTTCTCTACCAGACTTTGGTGCTAAGAATAGTGCTGTTGCAGCTCCAATAACCCCACCAACAATCGCTCCAATTAGAAAGTTGTTATCGTTTTTACCCATCGTTCCATCTTCCTCCTTTATAATAACTTAAGGTTAACTATAGTCACGACTTCGCTGTATGGTTTGCTCTTCTCTCTTAACTTCCTTTTTATCTTTCCATTTATCCCAAAGATCTATTAATACATTTCCCCATTGAATCACTTGTGTAACCTTTTCTTGGTTTCTTTCGACTTGGACACTAACATTATCCGATACTTTCTGGATGGAACCGTTAAATCTTTGAATAGAGGTTCCAACATCTTGTACAGCATCTACAACTGTATTCAATTTCTTTGTCTTTTCTTGTATGTCTGTAGCTAATGCATTTGTTTTATGTAAAAGTTCTGTCGTCTCAACGGTAATTCCTTCCATCTGTTTTTCTAAACCAGATAATGTTTTGGCTACATTATCAAGTGTGATTTGAAGGGAGCGAAGTGTTCGCGACAAAAATATAACCAAGATTAAAAATGCAATTGCGATTAATGCTACACTTAAGTACAAAATGATGATCAATTACCTACACCTCCTTTGTTGATACACTATATTTACCCACAATTATGCTTCTATAAACATACCATAACATTTGGAAATTTATCCACTATTTTGAGTCTGCAGAAAAGCCTTGTGGTGGCTATTCACAATTAAATATAATGTGATTCACTTTGACTGTGGCCGTTCCTTTGCGCTGCAGACACTTGCTTTCCGCGGGGAATTATGAAAAAGCCCAACTGCCAGCTTTTTCAAGGGCGAATTCCCATCGGGGAGGAAGTCGAGCCTCCTCAACGTTCCGTCTGCGGGGTCTCGAGGGATATTCCTCTACTTCCCGCAGGAGTCAAGTGTCTTCCGCTCCAATCCACTTTTAAAAATATTGGTTATAGCAATCTTTCCATTGAAAAAGTCAAGAAGACAAATTCTTTCAACAATTATTATGATTTCGGTTACAATAGGATAGTACATATTAATTTTTAGGAGGCCTATTTATGAAAGATCCACGTATACAAACGTTAGCTAAAAATTTAATAAACTATTCGGTTAAACTCCAACCAGGTGAGAAGGTTTTGATTGAAAATTTTGGATTGCAACGTGAGTTAGTAACTGCATTGGTTGATGAGGCATATAAGGCTGGTGGGTATCCGTTTGTTTCACTAAAAGACCACCAGGTTGATCGTGCGTTATTACTAGGTGCTAAGGATGAGCAATTTGAAATGATTGCAGATTTTGAAGCGAATGTAATGAAAAATATGGATGCTTATATTGGACTTCGCTCTGGTGATAACATTAATGAATTTGCGGATGTACCGGATGATAAGATGAAAATAACAGGAAACACGATAGGTAAGAAAGTACATAGAGAAATTCGAGTTCCTAAAACAAGATGGGTTGTTCTCCGCTATCCAAACTCAGCAATGGCACAACTTGCAAAAATGAGTACAGAAGGATTTGAAGATTTCTACTTTAATGTTTGTAACCTTGATTACGGTAAAATGAATGAAGCAATGGATTCTTTAGTTGCTTTAATGGACAAAACAGATAAAGTGAGGATTACTGGCGAAGGTACAGACCTAACTTTCTCTATAAAAGATATTCCTTCTGTGAAATGTGCTGGTGAAATGAACATTCCTGATGGTGAAGTCTATACTGCACCAGTTCGCGATTCAGTGAATGGTACGATTACATATAACACACCTTCTCCATATCAAGGTTTTACTTTCGAGAATGTTAAACTAACATTTAAAGATGGAAAGATCGTTGAAGCAACTTCAAACGATACAGACCGTATCAATAAAATTTTTGATACTGACGAAGGTGCTCGCTACATCGGTGAATTTGCTATTGGTGTAAATCCTTATATCCAACACCCAATGCAGGACATCCTATTTGATGAAAAAATAGATGGCAGCTTCCACTTTACTCCTGGTCAATGTTATGATGAGGCATTTAACGGGAATTATTCTAACATCCATTGGGATATGGTTAATATCCAACGCCCCGAATACGGTGGAGGAGAAATCTACTTTGATGATGTACTAATCCGTAAGGACGGTCGCTTCGTTCTTCCTGAACTTGAAGTATTAAATCCAGAAAATCTTAAATAAGATGATTCAAAAAAGAGGCCTTGATGTTTATGGCCTCTTCTTCAATGTTTATTATTAATTTATTAGTTGCTTTTCATAGGCTTCCTGGAACTTTTGAATATCCCCGGCACCCATAAATATAATAACCGCATTGTCGTGTTGTTGAAGTGACGAGGTGTCCTCTTCACTTAACAAAGTACAATTTTCAATCTTCTCGATCATATCATGAATCGTAAGCTTTCCTTGATTTTCCCTTGCAGAACCAAAAATATCACATAGATACACATGATCCGCTTTATTTAGGCTATCTGCAAATTCAGTAAGGAATGTTTGAGTTCGAGTAAACGTGTGCGGCTGGAAAACAGCAACAACTTCACGGTCAGGATATTTTTGTCTTGCTGCATCAATGGTTGCATTTATTTCAGTAGGATGATGTGCATAATCGTCAATTAGCACTTGGTTGCCCATTTGTTTTTCAGAAAATCTTCTTTTAACACCCTGGAAGGTTTTAAGACGTTCTTGAATAACTTCAACGTCAATATTCTCATAATGACAAAGCGCAATAACGGATAAAGCATTTAGTACACTATGGTCTCCATAGGTTGGGATTGAAAAGGTTGAGAACAACGTTCCTCTGACAAATACATCAAATGTTGTACCCTTCGTACTTTTATTAACATTACGCGCCTGAAAATCATTATCTTGACCGAATCCATAATACATTACTGGTACTTTCGCTTGGATACTTTGCAAGTGTTCATCATCACCACAAGCAATAATTCCCTTTTTAACCTGTAAAGCCATCTCCTGAAAAGCACTAAATACATCTTCTACACTTGTATAATAGTCAGGATGGTCAAAATCAATATTGGTCATTATGGCATAATCAGGGTGATAACTTAAAAAGTGCCTACGATATTCGCATGCTTCAAAAACAAAATACTCATTGTTTTCAGAGCCCTTACCAGTTCCATCCCCAATTAAATAGGAGGTAGGGTGAGCGCCTTGTATAACATGTGATAACAATCCAGTGGTTGAAGTCTTACCATGCGTTCCAGTGACTGCAACACTTGTGTATTTCTGCATAAAGTCACCCAAAAACTTATGGTATCTGATAATAGTCAATCCCTGATTACGCGCTTCTTCCAGTTCCTCATGAGTATCAGGAAAAGCATTCCCCGCTATCACAATCATACCTGGCTTAATATTATCTTTACTAAAAGGTAAAATCTGAATACCTCTTTCTTCTAATGGCAATTGAGTAAAAAAACGTTTTTCTACATCTGAGCCTTGTACTTGGTAATTCATATCATGAAGCACCTGTGCCAACGGGCTCATACCAGTGCCTTTAATTCCAACAAAATGGTAAACTGTCATATAAAGAACCTCCAACAATCGTCTATCTGTAAGACAGTATATGACGTTCATCTAGTTTTGCTAATTGATCGAGTGTGAACAACAAAAGATGAATGAATTAAGTGCTCTTCCAACACTTAATAAACGTCAATAATAGCAATAATTTCAGGTAGTGATTATGTATAACTAATTTGCAAAAAAATCCACAATAAGGATATCTTGCATTTTCATATTATAGCATTAATCAATTATGAAGACCATGATAATAATAAGCTAATTCAATAGTCCCATTCTTAACTAACTCTAAAAAGTGAAAAACTGACAGAGCTAATCTCTATCAGTTTTCCCAATTAGACTTCAATGTATAGCACTGGAATTTATTAATTTTCTTACCTATAAAACAATCTATTCAACCTTTTCTAAACGTGGGTTGGGTCTATATTTCCTTCCAGCCTTAGCCTGTGGTTGGCCGTTAAGCATAACATTGTCTCCGGTAAAGCCAATATTAATCTTTAATAGGCTACTTCCTACACCGTACATATCCACTGGTACATTTTGCTCTTCAAAGTTAAGAATCCGCTCTTCGTTAAATCCACCAGTAACAACAATCTTCACATGGTTAAAGCCTTCTTTGTCAAGTGCCTCGCGCAAAGCAAAGACCAGTGGAGCATTAACACCACGAGGGTCAAAGGTTCCCAATACGTCTTGATTTCTAAGGAAATACTGATCAATCATTGTACGCGAAGTATCTAGTCGAACTGCTTTCAACTTATCTCCAAATTCATGAGCCACTTTTAAAGCATCTGTAATACAATCATTATTATAATCAACTAGGACCATCAATTCATCCTCAGGAAATTTCGCATGATACGCCTTTGTTGCCGCAACAGTGTCACCATCAAACAGTTGGATGAGAGCATGAGGCATTGTCCCCATTCCCTTTTTTCCCCACCATTCATTCATAGCATGTGTTGCTTGAGCTTGAGACCCGCCAATATAAGCCGCATATCCATCACCAGCTTGTTGAGTAAAATGATCATCACGGTCTCCCATAAAGATAACCTTTTTTTGAATCCCAGAATATCCTGCAGCTTTTACAACATTGTAAACATTCGTTGCAACACTTGTTCTTCTTGCCAATATGCCGTCTATAATACCTTCAAGATACCCAAAACTTTGGTAAGGACCAGTTATTGTTAATACCGTTTCAAATGGACTAATTTTATCTCCATCTTTTAACGAGTAAATTTCTAATTCCTCAGGCTGCTCAGCAAATGTTTTGACAAGAGCAATCACTTCGTCAGTTCCACATAATACTGCATGATTCTTTTGGAAAAACTGCATAGTGACAATATTATCTGACTTAAATTCCTTAACAATCTCTCTTGTCTTTAAGAAGTAGACTGCTGAGAACCAGCCTTCCTTAATTCTCTCATCAAATTTAAACGTGCTATTTGTTAATCTGCTTATTTTACCTTGCATTTTCAATTCTATTTCCTTCATCCAAAAGCTTCCTTTCTCTCGATAGGGACATTTAGCTATATGTTAGGATACCATTTATAAGGTTGATGTGCTAGTTTCTTGTATATTTTCAAGTTCATCTTCAGTAATAAGTATTTCCCTTGGTTTACTACCTCGTCCTTCTGAGATAATACCTTGTTCCTCCATTATATCAATTAATCTTGCTGCCCGATTATAGCCGATGCGGAACCGTCGTTGTAAGCTAGAAGTAGAAGCACCGCCCTGGTCAAGAACAAATTCACAAGCCTCATAAAACAAATCATCTTCTTCTGATTGAATTGTGGCTTTCTTCACTAACTCATCCTGTTCAAACATATAAACAGGTTTCATTTGACCTTTTACATGTCGCACTACTCGCTCAATTTCATCATCTGATACAAAGTTCCCTTGTACCCTGGTTGGCTTTGATGAACCATTTTCAAGGAAGAGCATATCTCCCTTTCCTAATAGCTTATCAGCTCCGTTTGTGTCAATAATCGTTCTTGAGTCAACCTGAGACGATACTGAAAAAGCAATTCGAGTTGGAATGTTTGCCTTAATGAGTCCAGTAATTACATCAACAGATGGCCTCTGCGTAGCAAGAATTAGATGAATTCCACATGCACGTGCTTTTTGAGCAATGCGACAAATTGCTTCTTCAACATCCCCTGGTGCTACCATCATTAAATCAGCTAACTCATCAATGATAATAACAAGGTATGGTAAATGCCCACTTTGTTCGTTATGTCTATCAACTAATTCATTAAATCTAGCTATATCTCTTACCCCTGCATGAGCAAACAGCTCGTAACGTCTTTCCATTTCTTCTACTGCCCATTTAAGTGCTGCTGTCGCTGCTTTAACATCTGTTATTACAGGACTTACTAAGTGAGGAATATGATTGTATGGTGCCAGCTCTACCATTTTTGGATCAATTAATAATAGCTTCACTTCATGTGGAGATGCTTTGTAAAGCAAACTCACGAGCATTGTATTGATACATACACTTTTACCTGAACCCGTTGCACCAGCAATTAAACCATGTGGCATTTTTCGAAGATCTGTAACGACAGGTTTCCCTGATATATCGAGTCCTAGTGCAACGGTCAAAGGAGAAGAGTCTGAGTGAAATGCATCACTTTGGATGATTTCTCTTAATAATACAGATTTACTTTTACGGTTAGGAACTTCAATACCAATTGTGTTTTTTCCAGGTATAGGAGCTTCAATTCTTATATCCTTAGCCGCTAGGCTTAATTTTATATCGTCAGCAAGGTTTGTTATTTTATTTACTTTAACCCCAGGCTCTGGATGCACCTCAAAGCGAGTAACTGCTGGACCTTGAGTTACATTTACAACTGTAGCTCCCACTTTAAAGTTTCGTAAGGTCTGATCAAGAAGTTCGCTTTGATCAGCTAACCACTCTTCATCATCCTCTAGTTGTTCTACTGGTAGGTTTAAGTATTGCAGACTAGGAAAATTATAAGAACCCATACTTTGAGGTTCACGAGTTTCTACATCTTTTTTATTAGCTTCTTCTACTGAATTAAGCGTTTCATTCTGTGAAGCAGCTTCACTGAATTGAAGATTCAGTGATTGAGGAATTACCTCTTCTTGTCTATCTGACTTTACTTCTTCATTTGGTTGTACTTTTTCTATCTGCTTCTTTTGTAAATTTTGTCTATCCTGTTTTAGCATCATCACATTATAGGGGATATAATGTCTTTTTGGATTTTCATAACTAGATTGTTCCGTTTCATTGGGTTCTTTCTCCTCTAATGAGGGGACTTCACTATAATGATGTAAGTCATGATCCGCTGATTCAGTCAGTTCTATATCGACTTCATCTTCACTTACTAAAGTCTGAGACTTTATTTCAACTGCCACGTCTTCTTTATGATCTTCGTGAACATTATGTAATGGACCATTTCTAAGCTCTTTAAGCAAGTCTAGAAATTCCTCTGACTCCTCTAGGTTCTTTTCTACCTGTTCTGTTTCCAAAGCTTTGTTTTCTTCTAAAGTATAGTTATTCTCATCTAAATTTCTTTCGAGAATATTTAGGTTACCTTCAGTACTAGTTACTGCTATTTCCGATTGTACTTGCCTCATGCTTTCTGAGGAAACTAACTCAAACTCTATAATATCTTCTGTGTCTGATTTTTTAGGTTTACCAAAACCATATACAGGAGATGGTACTTCAGATGGCCTAAATTGCTTTTTATTACCACTCTTCTTTTCTTGTACTTTGACTTCTTTTAACTTAGTAAGATTACTATCCTGTTTTTTCATTTCAGACTTTCTTCTCTCGGGAGTTTCTGTAATTTTAATTTCATCAGGTATTAGTGGAAATCGAAACTTTCCTTTTGGATACTGATAAGCAATCTTTGCTTCAACATTCTTTGGGCTTATCACTCTATTATTGGTAACCTCAGGTTCAGTTGTATTCTTCTCGTTGTCATTTACTAATGTCCTGTATAGCTTCTTTAACCAATCCATCTTATACCACTCTTTCTTAATCACTTCTAAACTATAGATATTACTATTGTAACAATAATTCTAAGAATATAAAGAAAAAATCGATACTGTTCTTTCAGGGTTATTTCTTAATTATAAAAAAAAGCCACTCTAAAAAGAGTGACTAAAGGGTATTACTTATTTAGTCCTATTTTTCCCTAAGATAAAAATAGGTTCTAGTTGGTTGTCTTCATATAAAAAGGACAGTGCTGTTATTGGCACTCTTCCACTTGCGAAAAAGCTCATTGTCATTTGGGCAAGGACGTCATAGCCTGTATCATTCTGGATATCCGCAATTATCAAAACATCTTGATGAGGAACAGCAACTGCCATTTTGCCTGTTATTTTTTCGCTAAACTTTTGTAGATACGTATCATTTAATATTCTACTAGCATCATAACCATCGTTTGAATTGATGAAAAAGAAAGTGTTTCCTGCAACTGTATCCTCTTTAACCTTAATATCCAAGGACCTTACATTAAATCTTGCAACTTCTTTTACTCTTTCTTTGTTCCATTTTTCTTTCTCTAATAGCTCTTCATCTATTAATCGATAGGTGGTACCTAAATCTATTGCATAGTATATTCGTGTCTCTGCCGTATGATCATCATAAACCAAGATTTTGCCTTCATTTGTTTCTGTTGGGAATGAGGTTGAACGAATGACAGGGTAGATGTTCTTTTCTTTCCCCGTTAGCTCATGATTCGCACTCATATTGGTTAATGACTCTTCAATATAGTAAATGACCTCATCAATAGATTTATCCTTTTCTTCATGCCATTTTGCAACTATACCAGGAAGTGACACTGTTACTCCCTTTTCAGTTTCACGATTTTCCACCCTTAACGTATCCTTTTCTTTATCGAAGGTGAATTTCCACTCGGGTCTCGTTAGCCTTTCTTCGAGCCTGGCTCTCATTTTTTTTGTATCCATTTTCATTTAAAATCACTCCAGTCGACCTTTGTTCAATCTAGTATAGTCCTTTTAAGAAGCCTTCAATCTCCTCTTGCGTCTTTCTATCCTTACTCACAAATCTTCCCGTTTCCTGTCCATTTTCGAAGGCAACAAAGCTTGGGATACCATACACATCTAACTCTCCACACAAATCTATAAACTGATCTCTGTCGACATAGATAAATGTAAAATCATTGTATGTAGATTCTAACTCAGGTAAAAATGGATCAATGAAACGACAATCCGGACACCAGTTAGCTGAAAACATTAATACTGTTTTACTTCCTTTAATTAATTCTTTATACTCTTCCAGCGATTCAAGCTTTTTCATTCTTAACCCTCCAATTACCTTCATTTACTGCAATAGTACATCTTCTCTAATTTAAACACAAATAAACCCTCGTTGTATATTAACGAGGGTTGCAATTATTATAATCTTACAGAAGAAACAATCTCCATCATTTGCTGCGCACTTTCTAATATCTCACTTGCTTTTGTTTGTGTCGTCATTTTAACTCCGCCAATACCTACTACAATTTCAAACAAGTTTTTATCAAGTTCTTTAACTATAATATAACCAAATCGATCTTGGTCCTCATAAGTTTTTACAACTAAATCATCTTGTGACTCTGGACCAGTGGATTCAAACATTACTTTACTATTGGGTTCCTCATTCGGGTTTACGAATAATATGAATAGCTGACTACCTTTTTTGATGATTAGGTTATTGTTTCCCTCTTCACTATCTATTTTCATAGTTGTCGGCAAATAATAAGAAAAATCCTCATATTTCTCGTTAGTCTCTAATGCTTTATTTGTGAAGGCTTCCTCTACAGCCGTTTCTACTTTTTTAATCTCTTCATCAACCGATACTGAACAACCTACTACAAGTCCTGTTAGTAGAAGTAGACATATAGAAAGTAACAATCTATTTTTCATTTCTTCTTTCCTCCAGTTTTCTCATTACAATGAAATTATTTCACTACGTAGTATGTATCTCTCTATCTAAAAGACTATAAAAAATCGATATTAACTTAAAAGCCTTGACATACTTACCTATATAATACAATTTTCATTTCAATAGTTACAAGCCTTTTCTATAGATTTCAAAATAAAGGAAGAAAACGCATGACAGGAAATTTGAAGAAATACATGATAGGATAATAAATAGAATGTAGAAAAGGGAGGCTTAAAAAATGAACTTAATTGTTTATTTAGCAGGAGAAATTCACTCAAGTTGGCGCGATGAAATTAAGGAAAAAGCAAAAGCATTAAATTTACCTTTGTCATTTGTTGGTCCTATGGAAGATCACGATCGTTCTGATTCCATTGGTGAAGAAGTACTTGGAGTACAACCTTCCCCTTTATACAAGGACCACACAGCTTCATGTATAAATAATTTTAGAACACAGGTACTAATGAATAAAGCAGATATTGTTATTGCTTTATTCGGAGAAAAATATAAGCAATGGAATACTGCAATGGATGCGAGTGCAGCTCTTACTTTAAATAAACCGCTAATTATTATAAGACCAGACTCACTTATCCATCCGTTAAAAGAGCTTTCCACAAAAGCTAACGTGACAGTAGAAACAGTAGATCAGGCTATGAAGGCTTTAACTTACGTATTCGAATAATGGTAAAAAAGAAACTAGAAGTTAGTTACCCAACTTCTAGTTTCTTACTTTATATTGATACTGACCAACTAGTAATTTAGCCACATGAGTGAACATCTCAGTGCGGTTAATTAATCCATTCGTAAAAACACCAACTGCCCCTTCTTTATGCCTAACATTATTTTCTTTCGTATAGAGGTCCATTACTTCTCCTAACTCTAACCCTTCTCTAACTTCCTTTGCAACTGATTCCGGTAAAAGAATTCTTGCTCCACCTGCTATAAATGGATCATTCACTCCATCGTAAAGAGCTCCCCAGTTGCAAAGAAAAAGCCCGTAGGATGTCTCGAAAACGCCACCCTCCAGACCAACACCAACACTAGATTCAGTTTTCATTCTCGCTGCCTTTGCACGATTAATGGCACCCTGAATCGTCTCTTCATCTGAGAATGGTTGATTAGCTACACCTGAATCTACTGATGTAGGTATAAAGGAAGCAACCGAGCCTTCAAAGGCCATTTTCACTGCATCTACCTTTGTGGGATTTTTTGTTCCAATTGCAATGGTTAACATTTTTCACCTAACTCCTTTGTCTGAAAAAAAGAGCCTATTGAATAGGCCCCTCACTCTTAGCTATTATTTCTAATTGAATCAACTGTTGCACGATCAGAGGATTTTACAAGTTTTACTAATAATTCTTTTGCTGCTGCATAGTCATCAATGTGAACGATTGAAGCATGTGTGTGAATATAACGAGAGCAGATTCCTACAACTGCTGATGGAACACCTTCATTTGAAGTATGGACACGTCCTGCATCGGTACCACCTTGAGAGATAAAGTACTGATAAGGAATTTTGTTTGTTTCAGCTGTATCTAGAACAAACTCACGCATTCCACGGTGTGTAACCATTGAACGGTCAAAAATTCGAAGGAGCGCACCTTTTCCAAGTTGACCAAATGCATTTTTATCACCAGACATATCATTTGCTGGACTTGCATCCATCGCAAAGAAAATATCCGGCTTAATCATATTAGCAGCAGTTTGTGCTCCACGTAATCCGATTTCTTCTTGAACGGTTGCCCCAGAGTACAGGATATTTGGAAGCTTTTCACCTTGTAATTCTTTTAAAAGTTCAACTGAAAGTCCACATCCGTAACGATTATCCCAAGCCTTAGCAAGAATTTTCTTCTCGTTTGCCATTGGTGTAAATGGACAGATTGGAACGATTTGTTGACCAGGTCTAATACCTAATTCTAATGCATTCTCACGATTATCTGCCCCAATATCAATTAACATATTCTTAATATCCATTGGCTTGTTTCGTTGTGCATCATCTAATAAATGAGGAGGAATTGATCCTATTACCCCTATTACCGGACCATTATCGGTAATTACTTGTACGCGTTGAGCAAGTAAAACCTGACTCCACCAGCCACCTAAAGTTTGAAAGCGTAGCATTCCATTATCCGTAATTTGCGAAACCATAAACCCAACTTCGTCCATATGACCTGCAGCCATTACAATTGGACCATTCTCATCCCCGCGTTTAACCCCGAAAATACTTCCTAATCCATCTTGAATCACTTCGTCTGAATATTTCTCTAACTGAGAACGCATAAATTTTCGAACTTGATGTTCATTTCCAGGAGCACCTGGAAGTTCCGTTAGCGTTTTAAAAAGCTCCATTGTTTCTTGGTTCATTATGTATTTCTCCTTTCCTCTTTGGCACCTCATTGGTGAAAGGGCATACTTATGCATTTTTTTAGTAATCTAAAGATACAATATAAAAACAGATTTATTCATTTAGTATAACGAAATATAATAAACCTTTCCAGTAGAAAGATGGGTACCTGCTTAACATGTATAGAATTGTTTTGTATACTAGAAGTAGATGGATAATGTAAGGAGGCGCATCTAATGGGTTGGAAAAAGTTCGTACTTGGTCTAGGTGTTGGATTTGCAGGTGCATACCTATTAAAAGGTTCACTCCCTGAACAAAACCTTTCCGCTGAAAAAGCATTAAAGATTGCTAAAGCTTCTTTTAAGAAAAACGGTCCAATCAGCGGCTCATGGATTCATATGGTTCCAGAAACATTCGAAAAATTTAACATTAGTTACAGTGTCTATAAAGGTGGCATCTCGCGAAACTTAAATAATGAAGTGAAGCAATATGAGTTCCTCATTGATGCAAAAACAGGTTCAGTGCTAGAGGTTTATCCAATATAGAGCTAAAGTGAGAGACACCTAATAAGGAGTCTCTTTTTACTTACGTTTAATGTAATCAAGTATGTTTCCAGCTTCATCCCACTTGATTGCACGATAAATTGCATCATGATAAAAGCTGTACCAAGCTTTTTGATTTAAACCTAAGTCCATCCATTTTTGCTTTTGTTCTATAGACTTCATAGGATAGTCATCATAAGCCATCACCCAAAGAACATTCTGGTGAGCATGTGTAGGCATAATATCTGCCATATGAATAACAGTTTCACCATTGTTTTCAATAGTTACAATTGAATGTCCATCACTATGCCCACCAGTATGAGTCATTTTTATGCCAGGAAATACCTCTATCTCACCACTAAAAGTTTTAACCTGGTTTTCGATACCTGCCCAATTTTCTTTCCAGTATGTATTTTTTGATCGTATATTAGGGTTTCGCATTTCATTCCATTCAATATCAGAAGTAATGATTGTTGCATTTTCAAAAGTTGATACTAGCGTATCCTCTTTCCACATAGTTAAACCACAAGCATGATCAAAATGCATATGTGTCATGAGTACCATATCAATATCAGATAACTTGAGGTCAAGCCTTTCAAGAGATAGTTCGATCGAAGACTCTTCATTCATTCCAAAATTTCTTTTCATTTTTTCTGACATTTTATTATTTCCAAGGCCAGATTCTATGAGAATATTTTTTCCACCCGCTTGTATTAAAATTGGATCTGAACGCAGCTCAATTTGGTTGTTATCATTAAATGGATATTTTTTTGTCCATAACGGTTTAGGTACAACACCAAACATCGCACCACCATCCAAATGGGTAACTCCACCATTTAGCCACGTAAGTGTATATTCGCCTATTTTAAGACTTTCCATAAAACCAAACCTCCTTTTGAAAGAATATTTCCATTTTATCATTTTATTCTGTAATTTTAAATGAGAAGGAAAAAAGGAGTAGACTTAGGCGTCTACTCCACATTTAGGAATTTCACTTCACTTCGGTATATTGGAAAACCTTTTTCTGAGAATTTTTCCTCATACTCAGTCATAATATTGCCTTCGTAATCACTCTTGTGGAGATCAAGACTAACATAAGTTAAAAGTAACCCATAGTTCGAGAAACTTGTTAAAGAATATTCAAATAGTCCCCTGTTATCCGTTTTAAAATGGATTTCTCCACCATCGATAAGGATACTCTTATATAAATCAAGGAATGTTTTATAAGTTAATCTTCTCTTTTCATGTCGTTTTTTCGGCCAAGGATCTGAAAAATTTAAATACACACGATCAACATCGGCTTTATTAAAAAACTTTTGTAAGTCATTTGCATTTTGATTTAACAATTTCACATTTGGAAGATCTGCTTCAATAATCTGATCCAACGCCGTCACAATAACACTATCTGCCAATTCAATTCCGATATAATTGATATCAGGGTTTTGTTTCGCCATTCCCGTAACAAATCTACCTTTTCCTGTACCTACTTCTATATGCAAAGGATTCGAATTCCCGAATACTTCATTCCACTTACCTTTATGTTGTTCAGGATTATGAATAACAAACTGTGGGAAGCTTTCTAACTTCTCTTTCGCCCACGGTTTATTTCTAACACGCATCACGCCACCTCATTTAAATAACATTCGTTCAAAATAATATCATCGAATAACTAAAAGCGCAAGCGCCTCGAACAGCCCCGACAAGCAAATGTTCTGTGGCCTAAAAAGTCTGCTCTTTGACTTTTTGGGACGCAGGTTATTTGACTGGAGAGGCTAGGCGCTGGAGCTGGACGATACTAAAAGCGCAAGATACCAGATTAGACCTACAAAAGCCGGTCATCCTCAAATGACCGGCTTTGCTCGTATAAAAAAGGCATCTTTTTGGCAATTTAATAATATCATCTAGCCCTATAAGGAGTTGTACTAATGCCACTAAATCATACAGACCAAATGCATCTATTAAAGGATATATTATCAAATCAACAAACTGACTGCTGTGGGACAGTTGCTGAGTGTGAACAAATGGAGAGAATTATTAAATCCTTAATGATTAATACAGACATTGATCACAATGTTAAATCTGTGTTGCAGGATATTTACTCATATAGTCAAAATGGAAAATATACTCAATCACTTGATAACCATATAGACAACTATAGAACGGAACTAACTCAATGGATAAGTGATATAGATTCCTTTAGCTAAAATCTCCTTATGAAGTAAGGCTTTGCAAGTAATTGATCCAGTGCTGTGTTTCTTTGTGTAGATTTTTTGATTTGTACCAAAGTATCGATAAGATTGTCTGTGATACTACATACCATTTCATCCGTAATTGAAGGTTATCAGTTAGTTCCAGGCCATATAATTCTAACCAAGAATCCCACTCTTCCTTATCAATATACCAGTGTAGCAATAGTCCTATATCTATAGCAGGATCAGCAATCATTGCTCCATCCCAATCAATAAGGTAAAGTTGTTTATCTCCAGTTTCTAGCCAATTATTATGATTCACATCACAATGACAAACTACTTTATGGTCATATTGTATATTTTGAAGCTCCATTTCTAAAAAAAGAAGTCCTTCTGTAATGGTTCCAAGCTTAGAAAGGTCCTTCTCTTTCTCTAAACGTTTATGAATATCTACTAAAATCTCTTCAGGGTGGAGAGGTTTTTTTTGTAGTCTTTTTAACATATCCAGCAGTTCGTTTGAATGGTGAATTTTACGAAGTAAATGAGCAATGTCTGGACCATTCATGTCCTGTGCTTTTAGCTCACGACCATTTATCCAATGTTGTGCGGTAATAACATCACCATTTTCTAAACGTCTTGTCCACATTAATTTAGGGACGATCCCTTCTGCGGATAAAACAGCCAAAAATGGAGATGAATTTCGCTTTAAGAAGAGCCTCTTGTCCTTTAACTGAGCAAAGTAAGCATCTCCTGTCGCTCCACCTGCAGGAAATATCTCCCATTCATCATCTAATATATAATCCAACCAATTCACCTTCAATTGCAACACAACATTTCTTAATTTATTGTCTCTATACTTTTTAAATGTATAGTTCATAAGTTAGTTCTTTAGAAACAAAAAAGACAGCTACCTGCCTATGGTTCAGAACAATAGCTATCTATCTAAATTTTAGGTTCTTATTGATGGTTAGTCAAGAAAAAACTTAATGTTTTCCTACTTTCTGAAATAGCACCATTGTACTAATAGGATCAACTATAACTTGTGATTCTTGTAGTGTAAATAGTGGTTCTATACCGGCTTTCTTTCCCTTACAGGCTACAAACCAATTTCCGTGACAAGGCAACTTCACTTCTTTACTTTGACAAGAATTACTATGAATTACCAAAATAGATGACCATGGCCCATATTTTTCTACGTTAAATAAAGAATACATAAGAACACCCTCAGGTACATCATAAAATTTTAAATGCCTTCTAATTTGGGCAGTAGAGTCAAACCTAAATGCACCATGTGCTTTACGAATAGAAATAATACCTTTAATGTATTTAACTTCTTCTAAATACTTATGTTTTCTAGACCAATCTAGTTTATTTATCGCATCTGGAGACTTGTAGCTATTTTCAACTCCTTGTTTCGTTCGGAAGAATTCCTGACCACTATGCAAGAAGGGGATTCCTTGTGAAAGTAAGACCATAGCTGTTGCTAGTAAATGTCTTTTTTTCAAAATTTCATCTGATTCATGTGAGTTACATACGATTAATTTATCCCATAACGTATGATTATCATGAGACTCGACATAATTAATCGTTTGAGTAGGCTCTAAAAATAATCCTTTATGCCCCTTCATAAAGGAAACACTTCCAGCAATTGACTCTTTGGCTTCAATCATTTTATGGGTATTACCCAGGGCAAACCCACGATCATACAGATTAAATGTACTCCCTTTTATTCCATCTCTAAATCTGTCATTAAAGTGGGCAATTCTAGGCATCCTTTGTGAATTTCGGATAGAGGCTTTATCATCAATAGGAAGTGGTGTGTTTAAGTCCCATCCTTCTCCTAATATAAGAACGTCTGGATTTATTTCGTCTACCGCTCTTCTTATGGTATTCATTGTTTCAATATCCAATATCCCCATTAAATCAAAGCGAAACCCATCCACATTAAATTCCTTTAACCAGAAACTAACTGAATCCACAATAAATTTTCGTGCCATTTTGCGTTCTGAAGCAACATCATTACCTACCCCAGTTCCATTTGATGGCATACCATATTTGTCATGTCTGAAGTAGTAACCTGGAACAATTTTTTCAAAGGAAGAATCTTCCCTGATATATACATGGTTATACACAACATCTATAATTACTCGTAGTCCATGGTCATGTAATGTTTCAACCACGTTCTTTAGTTCAATAATTCGATTATAAGGGTCCCTCGGATTCGAGCAATAACTACCCTCAGGGACATTATAGTGTAAAGGGTTATAGCCCCAGTTATATTCTTCAGTATTACAGTCCTCTTTAACACCATAAAAATCATTTACAGGCAATAGCTCTACATGTGTGATTCCTAATTCTAATAAATAGGACAAGCCGGATATAGTCCCGTTAGGACCCTTCGTGTTTAATTCCGTTATCCCTAAATATTTTCCTTTCTGTTTAATTCCACTTTCCGAATCGATAGAAAAATCCCGTACATGAGTCTCATAAATAATGGCGTCTGTTGCTTTTTGGAAAGGTGAAAGAGTGATAGGATTAACCTTTGTTTTTTCTAGATTGATAATGACTCCATATTCTCCGTTAATAGAAACTGCCTTTGCATATGGATCAACAGCTTCTCTCCAACTCTGGTTCACACAAACTAAATAAGTATAATAAAGACCCTCCAAATCACCTGGTATCGTTAACTGCCAGACTCCATTTTGCTCTCTTGTCATTTGATAAATATCTACTTGTTCTTGATTTTCATCAAATATTTTTAATTTTACACTCGTTGATGAGGGAGCCCATACTTTAAATGTTGATTCTGGAAGTGAATATAATACACCAAGATCATCACCATCATAAGAGTACAGCTCGTCAAAGTCTTTTGTACGGATAACAGCCCCGACTTGTAAATCGGTTTGAAACCCATGCTCATCTTTTACATTGTATTCATCTCCAATAGATAGAACGGCTGTGAAATTACATACATATTTTATATGTGTATCGATATCATGTTTTTCAATAATATCAAGCTCCATATCCAGATCCTTTTTACAGAGAGTAAAAGTTTGACTCTCTCCTCCATAATAAGTTTTAGGAAGCAAGACAGTAATAACTGTTAACTCATCTAGATAAGCCTCAAAATTGCGTACTATTGTTTCGATGATGTCACCTCCCTAACTAGATAGTGGAACTTTTCAAATGTCCCTTAGTTTATAATACTCATTCTACTTTTTTCAATCGTAACAGTTACTGGTGACTTAGCTACTTGTTCTCCATCAGCATGGATAAATAATGGCTTAGCACTTTCAACTCTAATGGTATCTCCTGTATGTGAACTAACTTCCTTAAACAGAATATGCTTTCCAAAAAACACACTTCCAAATACAGCTAAAAGTTTTAATCTAGATATGTTATGAACAACAGTAATATTTAATATACCGTCATTAGGTCGAGCATGTGGTGATATTTTCATACCGCCACCGTAATAACTTTGGTTGGATATTGTGACAAACCAAACATTTTGAAACCTATAAATATTTCCATCAATGGTGAGGGTAACGTTTGTTAACTCATATGTAAAAAGAAGCCTCATTAATGCAACAACATAAGAGAGAAAACCTAGGCCTAATTGGTGTAAGTACTTCTTTATTTTTGACTCATTTGCTAGCTTTGAAACTTCTGCATCAAAACCAATACCAAGACTGTTCACAAACCCGTGTGACTTTTTTAGTTGATCAAAAGAAGCTCTACCAACATCATATTTTCGTACCGGCATATTCATTCTCTTTAGTATCACGTTCAGGGCATCTAAAGGAGATTTTGGCAAGGAGTAGCCTCTTGAAAAATCATTACCCGTTCCAGCAGGTATAAAACCAACTTTTACTTCTGGATGATCTACAAGTCCGTTGACAATCTCATTCATCGTACCATCCCCGCCTACACAAATAATTCCTGCCACTTTATCTCCATACATTTTTGCAATCTGCCTTGCAAGCTCCGTAGCATGACCTGGATACTTTGTATTAAAAGATCGATAATTAACTTTGCGCTGGTCAAGCTCTTTAACTAACTTCTTCCAGACTTTTAATGATTTCCCGTTACTAGCTGCATTATTGACAATAAAGAATAATATTTTCATAGATTTACCCTTCATTTCTTTTATGATCAAAATAACCTTTTTATTATCTATTGTACCATTCATTATACAGCCAAAGAATCTATTAATACTTAGAAAATTTAAATAACGATTGTTACAGTATATTAACAATAAAGCCTGCTAATAACTTGCCTATTTTTCCTAATTCTGTTATATTTAATAGGAATTATTTTTGTTCGGTAAGTTAGGGAAGTCTTATGCTTTTCCACAATATCTACTTTGAGCAAGAATAGTAATACATTGTGTTTACACACGCACTAGGAGGCAACAAACATGGAAAATGGTAAAGTAAAATGGTTTAACGCAGAAAAAGGTTTTGGATTCATCGAGCGCGAAGGAGCAGACGATGTATTCGTTCACTTCTCAGCTATCCAAGGTGACGGATTCAAAACTCTTGAAGAAGGTCAAACAGTTTCTTTTGACGTAGAGCAAGGTGCTCGTGGACCTCAAGCTGCTAACGTTCAAAAGATTTAATAAGCATTAGAAACAGACTCAAAATTTTGAGTCTGTTTTTTTTTGGCTCTTTTTATAAAGTTTGGTGCTTAGAATATATATTTATAAGAGTGGATTGGAGCGGAAGGCACTTGACTCCTGCGGGAAGTAGAGGAAAGCAAGTGCCTGCAGCGCAAAGGAACGGTCATGGTTCGATGTGAAGACTACTTCTTATTAAGAAAAGAGCCTTTAATTATCATCATCAGCCCACTCAGTTCTTGTTACACAGGTTGTTTGACAGTACATAAGTAGAGCTTGTGCAGCTTTTAATTGTACATGTTTAAGTGGTGATGACAGATTTCTTAAATTGGCAAACCAGCCATCATAGTTGCGCTTTTCGATAAACTCAACATCATACGGTGGGAATGGATAATCAAAGTACCCAGTCCTATTTAAAATGACTTTTTTAATGGGCATATCCACTTCATACAGCTCAAAAACTTTCTTTACAATCTTCTCCATCCGATTAAGACCTATTAAAGGTGACAAAACTTTCTTTTCTTTATCCCCATTACGTTCTATCCAGAAGCGCTCTTTCGACCCAAGGAAAACACTTTCTCTTTCACCCTCAAGAATCGTAATACACCAAGTAGTCGTTGGGCTAATCAAAATAATATCTACTTCAATTGGAGCATGTTTTAACACAAAAACCGGCTTGTACATCACTAAATACGTATCAGGAAACCTTTGCAGAAAATACTTTAAATCGTTATCTGTTTTATAAGATGAATCAACAAAGGATACTTCTCTAATTGTTGAACTTGCCCACTTCATTTGGAAGGTAAAAAGGTTTTCTAAAAAATCAATCTTGAGTTCATCTATAGAGTTTGGTGTTGTTTGAAAAGAAGCTATAAAGTCATCAGAATCAATCTCATCTTCATCTGTATTTGATCTTTCAAGAAGAACATCCGCTGGATTAGACTCATCCTCATTTTTACGTACCCTTGAGAAAAGCTGTTTAAGTGGTTCAAATACAGACTTCTTGTTATCCTCTTTTAGTGTTTGAAAACGTTCATATATTTCATGCTTGTTTTGAGCGAATCCACTCAATGTATCTAATGAACCATTTTCCCAAGCATTTAATATATGATTCCACTGTTGCTTTTTTAATCTAATGTATTGACTAGGATATCGATATATATCAATTTCATATCGGGAAACATAGTCTTGCAATTTAATTAGTTGACCCAACTTTAGACCACCTCATTTCTTTAAAGAAGCAACGTAACATATGGTAAAAAGATGGCCGCAAAAATAGCACTTAATATCATGGAAACTGAGCTAATTGCTCCCTCACGCTCTCCAATCTCTAATGCTTTTGCCGTACCAATACCATGAGCAGCAGCCCCAAATCCCATCCCTATCCCTATATAATGAGTTACACCAAACCTTTTTAATAGTGACGGACCGAACATCGCACCTCCTATTCCAGCAATCATTACATATACTGCTGCAAGTGAAGGTGCCCCACCTATTTCCCCTGCGATATCCATAGCAACTGGGGAAGTAACCGATTTAGGTAAAATGGATAGCATAACTTCTTTATCTAGACCAATGAAAATTGACATACAAATTCCTGTAACTAGTGAGATAAACGAGCCACTTAAGACACCTGCAACAATAGGAATGTAATACTTCTTAAGCAATTTTCTGTTTTGATACAACGGAAAAGCTAGTGCCACCACGGCAGGTCCTAATAATTCGTCTATCCACTTACCACCAGTCATATATTCTTCATAAGAAAAGTTAAAAAGAGATAATAATAATATAAGAGCTAAGGTTGTTGTTGCAATTGGAACTAGAATAGGGGAAGGTTTTTTTTGATAAAGGATCTTCATTCCGCTATAAAGGATAAGTGTTAACATGATCATACACACTGCCTGTACTATATTCATATTTCAAATCCCCTATCCATATCCTTATTCGTATCGTTTTTAGTAGAGATAAAATCTGCAACTCTAGCTGAGATAATCATGACTAAAAAGGTGCTAACCAAAACAATAACAACAGATAATAGTCCTTTGCCCTTGAACAATGGGAAATAGTTCATTAATCCAACTGTTGCAGGTAGAAATAGTAAGGGAAGTCTGGATAACAAAAACTGTGTTCCCAAAGATAACCATTTCTCTTTTACGACTTTAATCTGCAATAGGAATAATAGTAGGAGCATCCCAATAATACTCCCGGGAATCGACAAATCAAAAAAAGATTGAATCGCCATTCCTATAAGGTAAATTCCGTAAAGTATACTTAGTTGGAGAAAAGTTAGGAAAGCCTTCTTCATTTTAATCTCCTTCACTTTTGAGTTAACACTTACCCTATTTTACTACTTTGCTTCAAGTGGATAAATAGAAAGTGGTTGGTATTTTGGAAGACGATTAATATGGGTCTGATATAATACGATATGTCCCGCAGTAAACTTTGAAAATTCTTCTTTTGGCTGGACCATGTCTTTTAACGTTTCCATTTCAAAAGGATTCTCAGACATCCATTTTCTAGCTAATGTTATATGCGGCTTATATGGGCGATCTTCTAATTTAAAGCCAATATCAGTACATGCGTGATAAATATCTTTTTGTAAATGTAATAAACTGTTTTGCTCTTTAAGTGCACTCCAGAGTATTCTTGGAGAATCTGGTTTCCCAAATATTCCAAAACCATCAAGCTCTAAAGTAAACGATGAATGTTTTGCACTAATTATTTTTAGTTTTTCTTTTATTGCTCCCATTTGCGATAAAGATGAAGGGTTACCTAAAAAAGCTAAAGTTATATGTAAATCCTGTGGATGAACCCACGTTTTAAATGGAAGTTTCGGTTCAACAAGCTCTTTAACCCCCGTTAAAACCTCTCGAATAGGTTGTGGCAAAGATACTGCGATAAAATAATGTGTCTGCTGAGTCATTCAAAGCTCTCCTTTTACGAAACTTTACGGAATATTTATTTAAACTACATTTTAACTTAAATTATTGGAGAAAGCACCTTACCAAGTAATCAGCTACTTTCATAACAAATTCATTAATTCCAACATACTAGATAGGATTATACAGAATTGATATAATAAAGAAGAGCTTAAAAAAGATTTAAGGGAAGTGACATAAATGCGTGTTGTTAACAACATGGCTGAATTAATCGGAAACACACCACTTGTTAAATTAAATAAAATTGGTCCGAAAGATGGAGCATCCATTTATTTGAAGCTTGAATTTTTCAACCCAAGTGGAAGTGTTAAGGATCGAGCAGCATACAATATGATCGTTCAAGCTGAAAAACAAGGCTTATTAAATAAGAATTCAACGATTATTGAACCTACTAGCGGAAATACAGGGATTGGGCTGGCTATGAATGCCGCTGCACGTGGATACAAAGCAATTCTAGTTATGCCAGATACAATGACAGCTGAGCGTATTAATCTCCTAAAGGCATATGGTGCAGAAGTGGTTTTAACTCCAGGAGATGAAAAAATGCCTGGTGCTATCAAGAAAGCTAACGAGCTTGCCAAAGATATTCCTGATAGCTTCGTTCCTATGCAATTTGAAAATAACGCAAATCCAGATGCACATCGTCATACAACTGCTATTGAGATAATAGAAGCGATGAAGGAAATGGGGAAGCCACTTTCAGCTTTTGTAGCCACTGCTGGAACAGGTGGTACAATAACCGGTACTGGGGAAGCACTTAAAGAACACTATAAGGATCTTACTGTTCATGTTGTTGAGCCTGCTGGATCACCGGTACTATCTGGAGGAAAGCCAGGAAAGCATAAACTTGTAGGAACAAGCCCTGGGTTTATCCCAGACATACTAAATCAAAATGTCTATGATGAAATTTTTAAGATTGAAGATGAAGAAGCATATGAAATCACTAGGAGTCTTGCCAGGGAAGAAGGCATTCTAGTTGGTCCCTCCTCAGGTGCTGCATGTTTCGCTGCTATACAAGTAGCAAAACGCCTTACTCCACAAGATGTGGTAGTATGTATTGCCTGCGACACAGGTGAAAGATATTTATCAAGTGACGTTTTTGATTTTTCATAACACTTATTTAGCCCATAAATAAAGAGAGCCTTCATATAGAGGCTCTCTTTATTTTTTAGACCATATTCGCAGTTGTTGCTTTTTTCTCCAAGTAGACAATAACTAGTACTAACATTAAACCAATGCCTGTTAATAACCCATAAAACAAGTAAAGGTGGTTTATTGAGAAAGCTTCTAAAATAAACCCTCCTACAAAGGTACAAAACCAAGTTCCTAATCCATTTCCGACAGCAGAGTAAAGTGAAACTGCAGTGACCCTTACCTCAGCAGGTGAAATGTCCCTTACATACTGTAAAGCTGCAGGTATGTAAAGTCCGACTGAAAACCCTTGGGCAACAATAGTAGCAAACACAAGATATAGTGGAGGATCAAAGAAATAGAGAATCCATCTCAATCCAGAAATAAGACCTGATAGTATCAAAACCTGTAGCATTCCTATTTTTTGAATCCACTTCCCTGCAAACTTCATAAAGGGAGCCTCACTTCCCGCTCCTAGCATAAAAGCTATCCCTACTCCAGTCAGAGTTCCACCTAATTCTCTAATATATAGTCCAAAGTAAAAATTATTTGATAGAATTGGTCCAAAAATTAAAAATGTAGTTAGTAAGAATAATAAAAATCGAGGCATTTTCACCAGACGTGAAACCCCAGTTTTTATATTAATTTGCATAGAATTACCTTCATCAGGCAATTTCCAAGCAAAAACTGATGAGAGAAATAACATAATAACAAAGACATAAAAAATGATAGAAAGAGAAAAAGTTTCAGATAGATTACCTACAATTAACACAGCTACCGCAAAGCCAAGTGCACCCCACAAACGTATGGACCCATAATTGCCTTTTGTTTTTTGAACGTAAGATAACGCCATACTATCTGAAATTGGCACAACTGCACTTTGAGTAACGGCTAAAAGGGCGGCAAATATAATAAACCAAAAGTAGGATTCTACAAAAGAATAACCAACTCCAATTAAGGCAGTACAAATGAGAGTAATCGTTAGTACAAGTTTAGGTTTTTGAGTATAGTCACTTATAAGTCCCCAAACAGGTTGGGTAAGGATTGTGACTACAGGACTGATAGACATAATTGTCCCGATTTGCGCACCTGTTAGCCCAACAGTATCATTAAGGTAAACAGCTAGTAGTGGAAAAAGAGAACCTAAACCGAAAAATATAAAAAAATAAAAAAGCGTAAACGTTAATTTAGCACTCTGAGTCTTATGCTTGTGAGTGGTTAATTCCATGTATGAGCCTTCTTTCTTTGGTGCACTTTTACAATAGTTAATAACCGCTCTCTGTTAGTAGAGAACGGTTATTAAAATACATAGTAGCATATTATACATAAATTTGGTAATTATATTTTACCTAACTCACTTATTGCTTGGGCATAGATGGCAGTTGCTTTAAGCAAGTCTTCAATGATAATATATTCATCTTTTTGGTGTGCACTGTCTGGACGACCAGGAAATAATGGTCCAAATGCCACTCCTGCTTTCAATGAGCGGGCATACGTACCACCACCAATCGAGATTAGAGTAGCTTCTTCCCCAGTCTGCTCTTCATATACCTTTTGTAAGGTTTTAACTAATGTATGGTTTTTATCGACATGATGGGGCTTTGAATCACTGAAATTTTCCAATGTAAATGAGCTTGTTTTAGCTACTTCTTCAATTTTCTCCCTTGTTTTATCCATATCATTTGTGACTGGGTAACGAAGATTGATCCCGATACTGCCTCCAACCTCATTTGTATAAGCCATTTTTCCAACGTTGATTGTTAAATCACCAGTAATTTCGTCAGCGTAATTTACTCCAAACTTTTCCCCGCGGGAATCGTCATAAAAATAATCAGAAAGAAAAGCAATATAACTAGTTGCATCTTTGTCAAGTTGAATTCCCTTTAGAAAAGAAGCTAACAGTAATCCTGCATTTTTACCTTTCTTAGGCTCCATCCCATGTGCAGACTGACCTTCTAATTCAAAAATTAATGTATCACCCTCTACATAGCCCTTTCCAAGTAGTTGAGTTTGAGTTATGTAGTTATTAAATTCTGCAAGTAGCTTGTCATCGTGATTCGTTGTATCGAGTCGTGCTTCGGCATAGTCTGGCACCATATTATAGCGGCGACCAGATTGGAAAGACTTCAGAACAATCGTTTGTTCAAGTGAGGACGCAACACTATCAGGACTGACCTTCATTTCCAAATCAAAATCAGCAATCCCCTTTTCTGCATAGATAATCGGGAAATCTGCATCTGGTGCAAAACCGATAGTAGGCATCTCTTCATGTTTAAAATAATGTTCTACGCAACGCCAATTGCTTTCTTCATCTGTTCCGATAATCATACGTATCCGTTTATTTAAAGGAAGCCCTAACTCTTTAACAATCTTCATAGCATAATAAGCAGCCATCGTTGGACCTTTATCATCAATAGCTCCTCTTGCAAATATCTTCCCTTCACGAATTTCAGCACCAAATGGATCACTTGACCATCCATCACCTTCAGGAACTACATCGACATGACACAGAATTCCAACCAGTTCTTCACCTTCACCCATTTCAATATGTCCTGCTAATCCATCTACATTTTTAGCTAGAAAACCATCTTTACTTCCTTTTGATAATAGATACTGAAGGGCAGCGTCAAGACCTTCTCCTAACGGAGCATCCTGTGTACCATTCTCTTCATCAAGGATACTCTTGATTCTCAAGAATTCTTGAGTATCCTTTACCAATTCGTCCTGTCTCTTTAAAACTTCTTCCATCCAATTAATTGTACTCATCATAAAACCTCCACCTGGGGCCTGACCCCCGTCGCGTTAATACGTTACTTTGTGAAATTAAATATCTACTATAAATTCCTTCCTAATTAGGATTATACCTAAATGGAGAAATATGTGGAAAAGGTAAGTGGAAATTCCCTATAAGAAATTTGTAAAAAAATGAAGGATATTTGGAAGATATAGCGAAGTAGTCATACTATTCTGATTAGGACTATATAGATTAGTAAAACTTCTAAGTGAGGTGATAAATGACCTATATGATCCTTTTTTAGCCTAGGTAGTTATGTAAATAGTTCGTAAATTTCAGTTTTATCCTAGAAATAACCATATTGATTGTGTAAAATAGAAGGTGAAGTTACATCACGAACACTTATCGAAGAACGTTGTGCCATGCGAAAAAATGATAAGGAGTGGTTTTTTGAAGAATTCAACAAACCGGATGCTAACCCGTATCAAATCAGTCTACATGTTTATAAATGAGAAAGGAACTGTGTCAACACAGGAACTTGTTGATGAATTTGGTATAACTCCTCGTACAATCCAGCGCGATTTAAATGTGTTAGCATATAACGATTTGGTGCGCAGTCCAAGTCGTGGCAAATGGACGACAACAAAAAAGAAAATCAAATTAACGTCTTAAACATTGAAATTAATAGTTCAAACTAGACAATATACATAAAGTGTTATTACTTAATATATACAAAAAAGCGACCTGTTACAGGTCGCTTTTCACGTTTGCATTTTTTAATAGGTCAACTTCTTCTTCAGTAAGCTCTCGATACTCACCTAATTCTAATGTTTCATCTAATGAGAGTGGACCCATTTTAATTCTTTGTAAATAAACTACTCTTTTACCAACAGCCTCAAACATTCGTTTTACCTGATGAAATTTACCTTCAGTGATGGTAACTTCAATATCAGAGGAAATTCCCTGTTTTAAAATAACCAAATCTGCTGGAAGCGTCTTGTACTCATCTTCGAGAACAACACCTTCTTTAAACTGAACTACATCCTCATTCGTAACTTCACCTTCGATGACTGCAAAATACGTTTTCGGAACATGTTTCTTAGGAGAAAGAAGCTGATGGGATAGTTGACCATCATTCGTCAACAATAGCAATCCTTCTGTATCCTTATCCAATCTTCCTACAGGAAAAGGTTCATAGATAGCATCTTCCATTTCAAGCAAATCAATTACTGTTTGATGCATTGAGTCCTCTGTTGCCGAAATAACACCAGGTGGCTTATTAAGCATTAGATAGATAAACTCTTTATAAACAACTGGCTCACCATGAACAGTAACTATCTGCTCTTTAGGATTAACATGCTTTCCAGAATCTTTTACAATTTGTCCTTCTATTTTTACAGCCCCTGATTTCAGGAGAGCCTTTACTTCCTTACGACTTCCAAAACCAATTGTTGATAACATTTTATCTATTCTCAAATCATGACCCTCCAAATGCCCATCTTTTACATAATAGGCGATTTAATCACTCCACTTTTGCCCTACATTCATAGACTAATATCGTATTTATAGGAAAAGGAGCGAAAAATTATGTATTATCGTCAAACACCTCAAATTGTACTTCCTGGTTTCCCTGGCTATCCTGGTGGCGGCTATGGCGGTGGCGGAAACGTGGATAGACGTTTAGATCGCCTTGAACGCCAGTTAGAAAGACAACAACGTCAAATTGATAACTTAGATCGTAGAGTAGACCGTATTGAAAGACGCCTTGGTTATGGTGGCGGTGGCGGTGGCGGCTATGGCGGCGGCTACGGCGGCGGCTATGGGCAATAATATTTGAATAGAAGGCTGTCTAATGTACAGCCTTCTGTTTTTTCTTTCTGTTCAAAAATGCAAAACGCGCTCCTAATAGTTTTGCTAGTAGGCGGGATTTGTATGCTAAATACAAATAGATTCCTGCACCTATAATTACACCGATTAGCAAGATTGTAACTGCCTGTATTTTTCCACTTTCATAACTTATAACAAATGATAATAAATACTGTATGGATAATATAGTAAGTGCCATTAGTAAAGCAAATAAACTCATAAGCACTGACCTACGTAAAAAAAGAGAAAAACTATATTTAGTATGCTTTGCAATCATCCAAAAGCTATAAGCAATCGATACAGTGAAACCTAATGCAGTTGCAAGAATAGAACCTAGTCCATCAAAGACATAAATAAGTGGTGCATTCGTCATTAGTTTAATAAGTAGACCAATAACCAGACTAATAACAGCAAGTTTTTGCTTGTTTATCCCTTGTAGGATAGCAGCCGTAACCGTAAAGAAAGAAAATAGAATAGCGACAGGTGCAAACCAGCCTAAGAAAAAACCTCCATATTCTCCACCTAAACCTTCTGTAGGATAAAAGGTAGCATATGCAGGACCAGCTAATACAGCTAAACCCACTACTGCTGGTAAAACTAATAGAACGATGATTTGAAACGTTTGGTCAATTTGACGTCGAAGTAATGGTAGATTACCTGATGTAAAAGAACTAGTTATAGTTGGAATTAGTGTTAGTCCAAACGCAGTAGCTAATGATACAGGGATCATGACAAGCTTAGGAATAGAAAAAGTTATAAGACCAAAAATTTCTTCTGCTGTAACCTTTAAAAAACCTGTGTTTATCATTGCATTATTAAAGGTAAAAACATCTACATATGTATACAACGGAATTGCCAGCCCAACAAAGACAAAGGGACCTGCATAAGATAAAAGCTCTTTATACATATCCTTCGTTGTCATTTCAGTTTGTGGCTTACTCTTCTCTAATAATTCATCAAAGTACGGTTTTCTCACTTTTAAATAAATAAGTAATACTACCAGTCCACCAAGTGCACCTACAAAAGCAGCAAAGGTAGCAAAACCAACAGCTGTGGCCATTTTTCCATCTACCATTTTAATTACTATATAAGTAGCAGATAATAAGAAAACTACTCTCACTAGTTGTTCTATAACTTGAGAGACAGCAGTCGGACCCATTGATTGATTTCCTTGGAAGAAGCCTCGAATTAAACTCATGATCGGGACAGCGATTAATGCAACACTGACCATTCGAATAACCATTGTTACATCCTCAATAGTATTACCATGTTCGTCCCTACCACCTAATACTTTAGGCGCAATATATGGCGCAATATAAAACAGAACTAAAAACGCAACAAATCCCGCTATTCCCATTACAAGAAGACCCGATTTAAACATCCGTCTACTTGTATGGTAATCTCCTATTTCATTATATTTAGCCACAAACTTCGAGACGGCCATTGGAAATCCCATTGTAGCAATACTTAAGAAGATCGTATATTGACCATATCCGTATGCAAATAAAGCTGAACCTTGTAATCCAACTAGTGCTACAAATGGAAAAACATAAATCATCCCTAGTATTCTTGATATATATGTACCAATTGTTAGTATAAAAGTGCCTCGTAGCAATTTAGAATCCATAAAAATCCCCATTCTGATAAGGAAGCTTTTTTTCAACTTAACTATTTTACCATAAAAACATACTAATCCTCATTATTACCATCCAGCACTTGGCTGTCTATTTATAGTGATATTTGGAAAAGAAATATAGTGACTATCTTCGGTTAGTTCATTAAACGGTTTATTAGTAATTGTTATTGTGAAAGTATCATATGCTTCTGCGTCTAATAATAGCTTTCCTGCATGTTTCGAATGAAAGATAACACCGAATTCCAACCCGCTCGGCAAACGAAAACAAAATATATATGCATCTAGTTCACTAGAATAAAGCCATGCAAAATCAAATGTCGACATCTTTTCAGTAATGAATTCAGAACTAGTTGGTATTGATAACAGTAACACTTTGCCATTTTCATCTTGTGTCCAACCTCCATCCTCCGGGTAATGCCCTTCTGAAATGGTTGGTTTGTATTCTCTATTCAACATGATCCCTCAATTCTATCTACGGATTATAACTTTGCATTCATTTAAATCAAATATAGTGTATCATATCACTAGTTGAGCTCGAAGTAATTACTTTATGGTTATTTCTATTTCTTCATAAAAAGTGGTATCTTTAACCTTAGAAGTTTTTAGAAAAGTGGTGAACTTGTATGAAGTATGATGTTATTGTGGTTGGCGGGGGCCCTTCTGGGTTGATGGCAGCCATTGCAGCAGGTGAACAAGGAGCAAGAGTGCTGTTACTGGATAAGGGTGAAAAATTGGGGAGAAAATTAGCGATTTCCGGTGGAGGACGATGTAATGTTACAAACCGCCTCCCAGTTGAAGAAATTATAAAACATATTCCTGGAAATGGTCGTTTTTTATATAGTGCATTTTCCGTTTTTAATAATGAAGATATTATTCGTTTCTTCGAGAAACTGGGTATTAAACTTAAAGAAGAAGACCATGGAAGAATGTTTCCTGTAACTGACAAAGCTCAATCAGTTGTTGATGCATTGATAGAGCAATTAAAGAAATATAAAGTACACATTCGAACGAACACACCTGTCTCCAAAGTACTTTATCATGAAGATAAAGTAGAAGGTGTAATCCTTAAAACGGGTGAGCAAATTGATACAAAAAGCCTGGTTCTTGCTGTTGGAGGTAAATCTGTGCCCCATACCGGCTCTACTGGTGATGGCTATGCATGGGCAAAGGCGGCCGGTCATACAATTACTGACTTGTACCCGACCGAGGTACCTATTACATCAAATGAACCATTCATAAAAAACAAGACTCTACAAGGGTTAGCACTTCGTGATGTTGCTCTAAGTGTACTCAACCCAAAAGGAAAAACAGTTATTACCCATACTATGGATATGTTATTTACTCATTTTGGTATTTCTGGACCTGCGGTTTTACGTTGTAGTCAATATGTAGTTAAAACTCTGAAGAAATTTAATGTAGACAGTGTTACAGTTAGTATTGATGCACTACCGTCCATGAATGAGGAAGAAATATTCCAATTTGTGCTTAAGGAAACAAAAGCTGAGCCGAAAAAAGCCATAAAAAACATTTTAAAAGGCTTTTTACCAGAGCGATATTTACTTTTTTTGTTAGAAAAAAACCAAATAGACCTTCAAGTAACCTCAGCAAATCTATCTCACGAAAGCATTCGGTCGTTTGCAAAGGATTGTAAACAATTCCAATTTGATGTCAATGGTACATTACCGATCGAGAAAGCTTTTGTAACAGGAGGGGGAGTATCTGTAAAGGAAATTCACCCAAAGGAAATGTCCTCAAAATTTATGAATGGACTATACTTTTGTGGCGAAATCCTTGATATCCATGGATACACAGGTGGCTACAATATTACATCTGCCCTCGTAACGGGTAGACTAGCAGGAGTAAATGCAGGAAAGTACTCAAAACGACCTACTAAAGTGGAAAACCTGGAATAAAATAAGAGCCTAGATAAACTAGGCTCTATATAATACCATCGCAGAAAAACAATAGATTTGTTCTTCACCAGCATTACACGTAATCGCTACTTGGTACTTAATATCTATTAACTGTCTCTCATCTATTTTTTCAAGAAAACGATTCAAAGCAACCTCTAAATCTTCCTCATGCTCTTCATCAAAAACCTTAACCTTAAAGCCCATAAGTTCCACCCCTCTAGTATTACATTATTGACTAAACCTAAAAATATAACCTAGTGGAGAGAATTTATATGTTAATAGTTTACTGTCTCACGCTTAAAAACCTTACCTACTTTTAATAATGAAATGCCTATTGTCAGGAGAGGAAGTAACCATAAGAAGATGGCATAAGTCAAATAAGAAAGCAAAGGCACGCCAACAATTGTACTACACATTATTGCTAACACACTCCAAGGAAGCATCCCTGGAACTAACATGGTAGAATCACCCATCACCCTGGAAAGCTCTGCATTTGAATATCTATATTTCCAATGAGATAAAAAGGAACGTCCTGTTAAAATAATCGGTAAAGTTTGGTTCGCAGCAATCATCGCAATAAGAGTTGTGGCTATCATCGTTTTAGTCGTATCTGCAAAAAGAGAAAATGATGTTGCTAGCCACTCGTCTAAAAAGCTTTGAATAATCTTATATTCTTCCAATAAGCCATTATATGCACCGGCCAATCCTAAAAACAATAGAAGTAAATACATATTAATAAACCCACCACCCATACCTTCGACACCGAAAAATAATGCGTGAGATAATTCATTTATTGTAGTTAGTTTATATAAAGCTATCAAACATGCACTGCTTATACTTAAGATAAATGCAAAAAGAATCTTTATTCGGACAAGAACGATTCCAATTAGGACCAATGGGGGAATAAAGGTGATTAAGGATAACTTTTTAAGGTCATTCACATATGTAGCACCAAGTAAAGCCTCTTTATAATGAGCATCTAGTAAACTGAAAAATACAACCCCAAGTACAATACTTATCAATGTAGTCGGAAGCATTGCCTTAAACTGTTCTTTTACCGAAATCTCCAATGTGTGTGCCAAAAGTTGATGAGCACTAGAAAAAGGCGAAGTACGATCTCCAACAAATGCGCCCGCAATTAACGCCCCTGCAATGATCTCCGGTTGATGACCAATCGATATACCCGTACTCATAATAGGAATCCCAACGGCACTTAATGTACCAACTGAGGTTCCAAGTATCATTGAAAAAACACCCGCAACGATAAAAGAAAGCATCAAAAAATAAGCTGGTGTTATTAGATTTAATGAAACCGTCACAAGTTGTTCAATTGTTCCAGACAAATACCAAGAAGGCAATAAAAACCCTACAAGTAGCAAAATATAGATAACGCCACTTGTTTTCTTAATTCCTTTTATGCTAATTGAAAAGATTTTCGAAAAAGAAACACCCTTACTATTTAGTAAAAAGACCAAAAAAAGAAAGCCTGGTAAAAATCCAATCACCAATGGAATATGTATACTCACGGAAAGAATTACACCAGATAAAGTTACCATAATAAGTAATATAACTTGACGTAATGAAAATGTGACTGGTTCCAGTTTCTTTCACCCCTATATTTAGAATAATTCATATTATATACTAGCCTTATGACGAAAGACTAACGTTTTAATATGGAAAACACTAACGATTCACATGCATTATTAAAACTTAATAAGCTAATGCTTATTTTATAGAGATGGGAGGTAAATCATGAGTAATATAGGCCTTGAGGATCAAGATAAACTTACTCTACGCATAATAAAATCCCTTAAAGATAGTAAGAAGGGTGAGTTCCAAATACTTTTAGACGAATTGCAACCTTATGATATCGCCCGAATATTTGAGAGCCTCCCGAAAAAGCACCACACTAAATTTTTGCTTTTTATGAACCCTGAAGAAATAGCTGACTTAATACAAGAGCTCGAAAAGGAAAACCAACTAGAGGTTCTTACAAAATTAGGGATAGAAAAATCTGGACATGTAATGGATTTGATGGATAATGATGATTTAGCCTTTCTTCTTGAAGATCTATCACCTGACAAAATAGAAGAGCTCTTAGCAGGGATGGGACGAGAAGAATCAAAAATTGTTCAAAATATCATGAATTATCCCCCTGAAACTGCGGGACGTTTGATGACAAATCGTTTTGTTTGGATTTCAAAGCATTATACAGTTCGCGAAGCAGCAAATAAGTTAAAAGAATTCGCTGAGTTTTCCGAGACAATTAATTATCTTTACGTAATCAATGATGAGAAAAAACTAGTAGGCGTGGTATCCTACCGTGATTTGATTATTGCAGATTTACACGAGAAGATTGAAGATATTATGTATAAAAGAGTCATATCGGTTACAGCAGATACGGACCAAGAGGAAGTTGCTCAAATCATCGAACGTTATGATTTCTTAGCAATACCTGTCGTTGAAAATGATGTGCTAGTAGGAATCGTCACAGTTGATGATATCATCGATGTAGTAATAAGTGAGGCAACCGAGGATATCGAAAAGCTTTCAGCTTCTGGTAAAGCGATTGACTTTGACACAAAAGCATATGTAGCTGCTTATCGTAGATTACCTTGGTTAATTTTGCTTTTATTTATCGGGATTATATCCGGTACGATTATAAGTCAATTTGAGGACACACTCTCAAAAGTTGTTGCACTTGCTTTTTTTATGCCAATGATTGCAGGAATGACAGGAAATACTGGTACTCAGTCCCTTGCCGTTGTAGTTCGTGGCTTGATTACGAGAGATGTTGATAAAAAAATGGCCGTTCGGCTAATTTTGCGTGAACTGAATGTAGGATTAATTATTGGTGTAACATGTGGGATATTAATTGCAATTATTGCACTCGTTTGGCAAGGAAGTGCTGTTTTGGGGCTAGTTGTTGGAAGTTCTTTAGTCATGACTTTAATCATTGGTACGTTAGCAGGCACAATTATTCCATTACTTTTATATCGATTAAAAATTGACCCAGCTGTTGCATCAGGACCACTAATTACAACTTTAAATGATATCATGTCTCTTTTAATTTATTTTGGTTTAGCTTCGATGTTTATCAATTACTTAAAGTGAAAAAACGCTGCCTAAGCAGCGTTTTTCTCATGTGTTAAAATACTAGGTTATAATTAGCAGGTACCATATCAATTGCTTCACTAACTTGTTTCATAGCATTGATATATTCTTGAACTAGCTTTTCTGACTCTGAAAATACTGTTTCCCCAGCTTCAATGGCAGCACCTTCTTTATTGTAAGCCTCACCTAGTTTAGCAAGTGCAGTTTTAATTGTTTCTTCATGTGCTTTAAGTTCTGCCGGAATTTCTAATGCATTTAACTCATTTTCAAAGTTTGCACCAATTACACTAGCACTATCTGCTGGTTTTTCTGTAACTGTCTCATCCATGTGAGCGTATAACAGATTATCAGTTTCACGAACTTTTTTAATGATTGTTGACTCAAGGTTAAACATTGCAGAACGAGTTTGCTTTACGATTTCTTCTTTTGTAATGTCAACTTCTGGTTCTACTTTACCTTCTGAGCCACTTGATGTTTCTGTGTTACAAGCAGCAAGAACTAATAGAATCATAGAAAATACTACTAATATAAGATACTTTTTCATATAAATTCCCCTTTTCCTATTTATACCAAAAATTAGCTACAGGACACATTATACTATCATTAAATAAAGTTATTCAAGGAAAAGTATTATACGTGGAATATTCTGTAATTTCTTATTTTGCATACTATTGAATCAACTCTTTTGTTTCTAAATAAACATTTTTATATAATACTAGAATAATTTATTCGTTTTTCAACTGCATATGTTTATAGGCAAAATTAAAAACAGGTAAGAAGTTCTCACCTGTTTTTCAATTTGAATATAGACCGTTCCTTTTCGCTGCAGTCACTTGCTTTCCGCGGGGAGGAAGTCGAGCCTCCTCGACGTACCGTCTGCGGGGTCTCGACTTTTCCTCACTTCCCGCAGGAGTCAAGTGCCTTCCGCTCCAATCCACTCAAAACCATCATTAAAAATCAACCTTATTTTCGAAAAATGCTTATAAAAAGTAATCATTAAATAAATAATCTATCATTTAATATATCGTAAAAATGTTGTTTCGAATTCTTTTATTTTTGCTTCAAATATTTCTTTGTTGTCTAGTACTAATGTGTGGATCCAGATGCCGTCGTGTAATCCCCAGAACATAGAGGCTGCGTTGTTGATATCTAAGTCTTCTCTGAACTCACGTTTGTCTTTGCCTTCTTTAAGGATAGCTTTTGTATTCTCAATAATATGGTTGAATCTATTTACCATTATTTCTTTAATTTCTGGGTTGTCTGCTGAATACATCCAGAATTCAAGATGAACTCTCATTAATTTCTTTTTATAGAGATTCATGGGTAGGTCCAAATTAATCATATACTTTATTTTTTCAGTAGGACTTGAGATCTCATTTAATTTTTTGGATAAAGCCTCTTGGGATTTTTCAGTCTGGTATTGCATTAAGTTGATAAAAATTTCTTCCTTACTTTTAAAGTAATTATAAAAAGATCCTTTGCTCAACTTGGAGAATGTTACGACATCATCGACAGAAGTAGCATAGTAACCCTTTTTCGAGAAACATTCTAATGCAGAGTTCAGTAAAGCTACTCTTTTTTCCTCTTTCGCCTCTTCAGAGATTTTTGGAGCCATTTCATCCACCCTCTCTTTAGTAAAAAACTGACTACATAGTTTGTAATGAATTATAATATAGTGCTTCTTACTTTTCAAATCTCTCATTATTGTAAAGATTGTTGTTTTTATTAAACTTTGATCGTTCCTTCGCGCTGCAGACACTTGCTTTCCGCGGCGAACATATTATTTAAATGTGAAAAGCACTTATTCTACAACAGAGAATAAGTGCGCTATTTACTATAAGCTATTTTATAGCTAGTTATCTTTTAGAGACTATGTTGATTTCAGCGGAAGGTACGAGACTCCTGCGGGAGAAGCGCGTCAAAGTGAGACCCCACAGGCACATCGTGCCGAGGAGGCTCACGGACCGCCCGCGGAAAGCGAGTACCTGCAGCAGAAATCAACAGGCAAGTTTATAAGACCTTTTTGTTGTTGATAGTTTTACATTAATCGTACACCGTTTCCCCAACAAATAATTCAAACGGTGTAGAAGCTAGTGAATGTTCTTCCAGCTTTTCCAGTATTAGTTTGTAACCCTTCCCATACTCATCGTCTCTAACTTCTAAGTTTCGCCTTAGCAAGTCAGCATAAGGAAGTTCTCCTAAGCTTTCTAAAAGGTTAATCTCCACCCATGTGGCAAATCCTTCTAACTCTTCAATAGACATATCTTCAACATTTAAGTTATCATACTGCCAAATATGGGTTAATTCATGAGCAAGTGTCGCTAGTGTTATCGTCTTAGGTGATCCATTTTCAATAATGACAATCATTTTCTCATTAAACTCTAGTATCGCTTTACCTGTTATTCGGGGGTGACCAGGCTGTTTAATGTACGGGATACCACTCATTTTATGAATTGTCTCAGTATTTAGCACCTTGAGTTCGATATCATAGCGTAAATCAACTTTATAGTTTTCCTTAAAGAACTCTCTTACTTGCTTATATAATGGTTCAACCTCAGCAACCTTATCTATTGCTGTTAAATTGCAGGTATAGCATCTTTCTCTACCATCATCTAATTCAATAAATTGTGCAGCTGGAAAGACTTTACCACAGAAGACACAAAATTCTTCACGGGTAGTAATCGGTACAAGTTCATTCTCTAGCGTCCCATTACAGTATTCAGCTCTAATTTCACGTAATTTTTTCTTGGTTAGTATATTGTCAAGAATGTATAAACAATCCTCTAGCAACAGCTCTGTAGATATTGATTCATAGCCGAACTTTAAGTAAGATTGTTCCTTATCACTTTCATAAATGAACCAAAACAAATAATCATTTAAAATATTAAAGATATGTTCCCAATTTTCTCTAATACTCTCAAGAAGTCCCAAGTGAATTGGTGAGTCTTCTATTATATAAATTCTAATACTCTCATCATCTACGGAGTCGTTTATTTCAAAAGTAGACTGCATACTCGCTATTTGTTTAAATAAGATGTCCTTATCATCATCATTTGCAATGTTAAATGTAGTGCATGATTTTAGAAATTGATGACTTGTTGGAAAAAGAGTAACAAACAACTCATTAAGCAAAATAGAAAGTGTGAATGCAATTTGCTCATGTTTTAATGACTTCTCCTGTCTTGATCGAATTTTAACTAATAATAAACTACCATTTTCATAGCTCCTGACTATTTCCTCTTTTGATTCAGTAAACGAATGATACTTTAAGGATTTCATACTACCGGGATGACCTATTTCATGGTAACCACTCGTCGTAATCGAAATATTTGCCTGATACATATTCATAGTCATTTCTAATTGGGCAAATGCTATTTTTTTAAACGAAGTATTTCCTTCATTTTTCATCGATGTAACCGAATAGTGGTTGACTGGAAGATAGTATTCTTGGTCATATATTGATTCAAAAGAAACCTCAACATATCCCGCCTCCATATCAATTTTGCGGATTCTATAAGGCTCTCCGTTAAAAGAATGAAGTTGGCCAGGTAAGTATTGCTGATAAATATGACCTTCAAACACCTCTCCTATCGCTTTGCCGTTGTGCCTAATTTCAATAAAACGATACCATTTTGGTAATATCTGCTCTCTTATCGAGAAGGGTAATCGATATTGAATTACTTTTATAAAATCCTTCTTTTGACGGTCAAACTTTACGGTTTCCTTTGATTCTACATTCGACCAGTAATCTACTTTATTGCCGAAAATCCTTCTAAATAGCGATTCTATCCCTTCAATTGTTGAGCTAAAATCTTTAATATTTGCATCTGACAAGTACCTTAATATCAGCTTTTCATCCAAAAAGGTATGACATAGCCTTTCTAATAAAAAGTAAGCTACACTCCATTGGGTATCTGAAACCCTTGGTGCTAACTGTGAAATCATACGATGGTTATCTACAAAAAAATCAAACTGTTCTGCCAAGTACTCACGTAAAAGGTAAGGTTCACTGACGACATGCACAAAAGATGCAGTACTCGCAGTGCTGTTCCACTGTTTTAATGTGTTTATCAAGTTATAATTATGATCCCTTACCAGCAGAAATGTGAAATTAGAGGTATCCATCGATAGCTTTCCGTCATGTACATTAACTAATTGATCAAAATGATCGATGGTTTCAAGTGGTAAGCCCTTGGAATACAGTAAGGGCTTTGAATCAAGAATATCTTGAATACCCTCACTAATATTTGTCTTACTTTGATTTAAAAAGTGAACAGGATTAATTCCCGCCTGTAAAGCTGGTAGGGCTAGAACTACTTCATTTTCTATTTTACGATGAGATAGCTTCGGTAGTATTCTTTGTTGATACCACTGTTCACCCTCTGTCTTCCAAATAATGTAGTACATTTTTTGACTATGAGGGGAAGTTGTAAGGATGTCTATAGGTTCACAGTAAAACACATTTCTAATTGTGTGCTCCAGCCCCTCAAACCAATCTGAGAAGATAATGTACTGTGGTTTTTTCTTTATTAACTCTAATACATTTAAGTTAAACGTATGAAGAATCATTGAATAATTAGGGATAATACGTTCAGCTTGTAGTAAAATAACTGCTTCTAGTGATTTTGTTTTTTCAAATTGATTAAGGTAATGAAGAAAGCTTTTTTCATTTAATGTATCTGGTGAAACAACTAGTAGATCCGGATTAGTATTTTGTTCTAGGGCATCATGAAAGGTACTTATTTTCCATAAATACTTAATACCACTTACCTTTGTTAATCCTTTCCTCAGCCATTCAACAGACTCTCTTGCACTTTGACGACTATGAGCTAAAACAATCATTTTTTTATTCTTTGATAAAAGGTGGTATAATGCCGGAAAGAAATATGGAGAAAAGTCTTCATATAATGGATCCTCGATAAGAACATCCTTCTCTTCAAGCAAATTGGTTAATACCCTTGTATAGCTCTCATTTATCACAATTTTATCCTTTTTCAAATCATCACAAATGGCATTCACCATTAATTGAATCTCAGGTTCACTTGAAATCTTTTCATAAGAAAAATGATTAACCCTTCTGTGAGAATATTGGTTTTCGTTCATTTTCCCCTTTATAATCACTTGCTCTTTCCATAGCTCTGAGTATTCCTCAAATAAATTTTCAAAGGTTGTTAGTTTAGTAGCAATGGCATCTTTACCATCAATACTACCTACAGTATAAGGAAGCCTTTTACCATCTAGATACCAAGTAATTTCCATAATTATTACCAACGATAATATAGGATAATAAGGTAAATAGAGAAGTAGATCATAGGAAAACTCATTTGCTATCACTAATAGTAAAAAGAATGTGATAGGGATAATGCTTGCAATTCGAAAATAAATCGAGAAATTAGACCATTCATTTTTTAGAAATATTTTACCTCTTTTTTTTGTATAAAAAATTGAAACAGATTGTTGGTCTCCTATTTTCCTCTTCCATTTATTCATAACTTCAACAGGAATAACCATTAAAAAAACGTTGCCTACTTTTGAAAATATCGATACCGTATTCCCTGGTTGATCTGAAGCTAATTGTTGCAAACCCATGATTACTCTCCAGATACACTTTATGAACAAAAATAGAATCAAAAAGGTTATGTTTAATAGAATAATGTGATAAGTGAAGCTACCCGTGAATTGTTGAAAGATTGTTTGCTCTAATTTAGATAATACCCATCCATCTATAACTATAAAAACGATACTGGTACCTATAGCAAGTAGCGGAAGAGCTGATTGTTTATACCTATATTCTTTTTTTACGTTCAACAAAAACAATAAATTCACGAGAATCGTACCTACTATAATAAAACCTAAAATCACATATATTGGATTCATACTTTATATACCTTATCATCTAGTATTCTGATTTTTTCCAGTTCATCGAAATACATGGATTCATACTGTTCTTTCGCACTCCCTATTAATACATTTATCCCATTTCCACTTTCTTTTAGTGGACTTTGCTGGCTAAATGGGGTATAAACTGGGTTACGCATAACATCCAATTCTTCTTTAATTTCAAAGTTATAGGACTCTGTATTACTATTTTTAGTTTCAACATTTATCTGCAGGATGCGAAGAAGTCGAATTGTACTTTGAACATATTCTTCTAGCTTTACTTGATGGTAACGAAGTAAAATATTCAATGCTTTTTTCTCCTCTCCCTCTTCATCTACTTTTTGATAATATTTCTTTAGTGAAAAAAGTCTATATAACTGGTTAATATATGCGTTATATTTGTGCTGTGATTCCTCCTGAATCTGATACATCTCTAGTGCAATTTGTTCAGAATGCTCTTTCAGCTCAAGTAGGGGCTGCATTGATAACCTCCGAGCGTATAAGAAAGGTATCAATAGTAAAAATAAAAGACCAATTGGGAACAACAAATAATAATAATATTGCTCCCATGTTTTTGTGATTAACCTAGGATCGATTGTGAGTAGAAACGGTAAAAGTAACGTTACATAGATAAATAGAAATGCAATCCCTACCTGTTGCGTGGAGGGAAGGCGTTGCAAGTAATGATGCATCTTACTTTTTGCTTCCTTAGTATAGACTCTCCATCTCTCAAGTGCTTTCGATAATGAAGGAGCAGAGTTAATTACTTTATGCTGCGTTTCACTTATATCACTTTTTAGTTCCTCAAGGTATTCATTAATTTCTACCTTCTCTTCTTCTAAGATAAATTGTTTATTTCTCTTTAATATGGCTAAGTTTCGAATAGCTTCTTTAGATGCCGATAGTAACTCTTTTTCACGATTTTCTAATGTTCTATCTACCTGAAACATCTCATTTTCCAAAGTCTCATATAATGTTGTCTGATTAAACGGGATACTAGCCTTTTCAAAATCATTTATTGCTTTTATACTTTTAGTACCAACATAGTTTGTAAAATCCTCTTGTCTTAAACGATTGGTATGGAATTGATTTTCAACAATTAAACGATCTTCTATTTTTTTCTTCATAGAAACCAAAGAGAAATAATAATTAGATAATAGCTGTTCAAGTCTTTCTTCATTTAGTGTCACTTGAATGGCACTTGAACTTCCCTTTTCAATTCGTTCAATTAATTTCGGATGATGAGAAATTGTTATTAAAAAGTAGGCTAGTTCAATATATCCCTTTAATCTCTCCCGATGAGACCCCATATAAATTTCCTGTCTAACCATCCGAATCTCTTCCATTTCACTTACAAGGCCAACATGGTATTTCAAGATGTTTGCAAGCTCCAAAGACGGCCTAAAACTAGTTAGTAGAGGTGTCAAAGGAGGGGTACATAACTTCTTTAACTTTGACGTGAAATCCATTAGAATCGCATTAAGTTGATCAATCGACAACCAATCGTCACCTCTATGTTCCTTTGGGTCAAGCTGTGCTTTTTTTCTTTCGATTAATTCTGTTAGATGGATCAAAACACGATCACACTTTGAGGATAAAGCCTGTATAAATTCACTATTTGGCTTATCCAATATGCCAGCATCTTGAAGAGAGACCTTTTCTCCCCACTTTTCATCAAGAGCCTTAATCTCTTCCCACATAAATGTATTTCCATGCGTATGACATTCAGATATTCTATAGCCATGATTATCAAGTTCCCAATACATTTTTAAAATTTCTTGAGGAGGAGAGTAATCTGGATTTCTCTGAATAATGTCAATCATGTGCATAACAACATTCTGAGGATGAAAGCCTTTTGCCTTAAGTGGCATCAACAAATCCTTTTTCAAATCAACCAACTGCGTGGCAAAGCGAAATTGCCTTGACCTTTCGTCATTTGAACTAGTCAAAAAGAATAGCTGCCAATTTAGGACTTTATGTCTCTCTATATGCTCAATAATTCTATCTACTAATGTTAAAAAGAGAGGTTTAGAGGCCGAAGCCTCCTCCTCCCAGAAAAAGATTAGTTTCTTTCTTTCTTCAAGCTTATAAAACAATGGCTCTATTAAGTGCCAGTCCTCATATTTTTTGCCAATTCGAATTACGATTGTATGCAAGTAACACCATCCCCTACTACCCAAGAACTTTATCTTGCCTTAGTGTGTATAATTTATTATTGATATCGTTTAACCATTTGTTATATTCTTCAGATTCAATATGTGTTTGCATTCTTACTAAAGATAGATCCCATAATCGTTTAATAAAATTTGCAGCCTCTCTTTTAGCGGAATCAGGGCGATAAACCTTACTATAGTAATCTACAATTTCATTTAATAAGCATTGTCTTAAACGATCTGCCTTTTCTGTGAGCGCCAAATCTGTATAATGATTTTGATCATACGAGAGAACAACATCTAGGATATTCACAATACCATCCTTATTCAGTTTTGAGACTTCTAATGAACCCTTTATAAAATCATGGTCCCCTATCTCTCTATTATTTCTTATTTGTAGCTCCTGTTTTTCTGCAAATCTTTCGAGAATTTCATCATAGATAACCGGATTATGAGGAAGTGCATCATGTAGTAAGTAAATCTCCTCATACACTTTTTCATTTGACTTTAAAATCAATTTTGTTCCTTGATTTCCACTATATTGATATACTTTGCTGCCATCCGAGTTAACTAGCTGTAACCAACCATTAATCAGACCTAATAATAAAGCACGATCTGTTCGATTTGTCTCTAGCTCTGCTTGTTCTGGATTTAAATCTGGCATGTAAGCAGGTAAGTGCCAGCGACGATCTAGGTGAGGTGTAATCGTTCTATTTTCATCTTCATTTAGACGGCTAATTAAGCGATGATACGCCTCGTAGTAAACACCAGGTCGATTATTTCTATTATTTGAAGCAAACTTAGAAAAGTCACTTACGGACAATCCATAATGTGCTCGATAACAGATGATTTCATTTCTTTTAAAAGCCTGATCTACAATTTGTTTTTCATTAAACAACCGATTTCTTAATTGCTCAGATAGTTGCTTATCACTTTCAACATGCACTCCCCAAATCTTTATTTCTCTAAAACTGTTTGTCAAAGGAATAAAAGGTTGAGCCAATTCGTCTAGACTTTTAATTTTGTGAAAAATATAAGACTCTGGTTCTAATCCTAGTCTAGAAGCTTCAAGTCTAAGTGCTTGTAAAATTGTAATATCAAGCTTGTCATGGTGCTTTGTCATTAATTCATTTCTACAAAATGCTAATACATTATCTCTGTAAAATGTTTCAACTTTTATCTCTTGGAAATATTCTTCTGACCCTCGACTATTTTTTCTTTCAATAAATTGACGATAAAGACTTAGATAAATTTTACCTGCTATATCGTTTGGCAATAGACCGTTATCGACTGTTTGGCGAATACGTTCCCACGTTTGATCTAACATTTTCTTGTTAGCAAGTACGTAGATTTTAGTTGGATTGCTAATGCCTTCAAATTTTGTGGATAATTGATTAATTTCAGCCGAAAGTGTATCTCTAGTTTCCTTTAAATTGTCAAAGAAGCGTTCCCAATTTGAAAGCATATCTCTTATTGATTGATTAATGGATGAATAAACAACTTCTAACAGTTTTGACACTTTATATTTATTTAGAGTAGTTAGCTGGCGACTCGCTTTGTGCTGATACTCTTGAATAAAGTCTTTAAAATGACTTCTGAATACACTGGTAATGAATCCTTGCCCTAATGCAAGATCAACACGACGCACTGCATCATCTACTTCATCATCATTTCGATCAAGATCATAAATCTCTTCATAACGGTCAATCTGCTCTTTCATAAGTCGATTTTCTTCTTTCAAAGATGCAATACTTTCTAATAGCTCATTATGAATACTATAAAGTACATACCGAGCTGCAACTGGATGAAGGGGTTGATCTTTTTTTAACATCCATGTATTTAATCGAAAAGAGTGTCCTTTTGCACCGTCCGGAGAATGAGAATCTGCATCTATAATTTGATGAACAATGAATTGGCTATATTCATTTATTTTCTTGTTAATCTCTATTGCGTAATCTTCAAGTGCAGCTTCAATTCTACCAACCTCTTTTTTTGCCTGATCTTTTACTTTAAGTGCTCCTTCATCAATGCGACATTCATCTTCATAATCTTCTTTAAGCTCTATATCATCATTAATAACGCCTTTTACATACTCTTCAATTGCATCTAAAAATAATTCAGCCTTAGGTGCACCTTTTTTTCCTTTATCTTCTAGTTCGTGTACTTGTAAATCAAGCTGGCGGAAAAATGGATCTGGCTTTTCAGGGTCATTAGCTAGCTTATTAAAGTAGGTAACATAGCGTTTTCTTAACTCTGGCATATCCGAATTAATACCATTTCTTAAGTCATTCTCATACCGCTTTTTATCTTCTGAATATAATTGGTCTAGTAACAACCATGAATCATCTAAACCATTAATTGACCATTTTAACGCACAGTAATCAACAATGTCCTCATAAGGATAAGTAAGGGATGCAACTCCAGCTCCACAATATCTGGCCGTACCATAGGATTCTACAAGCCCTCTAATTTGATTATCTTCTTGAGAAAAGCTTTTTGCAGATATAGGACTGAATAACTGAAGGTAGATGGAACGAGAAACTTGATCTAGGTATTCGGAAACATTCGTTAAATGCTGACCTTTTGTATTTTCATAGTCGTATAGAAAGCAAAAATCATAAGGTAAGTGCTTATTCGTAATAGCGTGGGTTGTTCGCCCTTCTAAATCAACTTGATTGGGTCTGTATTCAAGCTCAATCGTTACGTTTTGCTTACTATATCCTGAAGCACTTAATGTTATTGCATTTAATTCTTTTAAACTTGCATAACCATTCGCTTGAACTGCCTCCCATTCGGTGCGATCCAATGTATTACTTCGAACAAAAATATCCGGTAACAAGAATGCCCCACGGAGTAGGACGCTATCGGTGCCTAACTTTCTTTCTAACATTTCTCGTAAATAAAGGGCAATTTGTAAGAAGATTCCCGAACCTGTTCCTCCTACCAATGAGCTAATAATAATGACCCTTACCCCATATTTATTTGCATCACTATCCACTGGAAAAATGCTTTCTATTCCATCCCACATTGCATTTAGCTTTCCTTCTGCCATGCTTGAACGAAAAGCTAGTCGTGAAACAGCTCTTACTTGACCTGCTCCATCAGTCATTGTTTTTCTTTTTAAATGAGCATTATTGGGAAACCATTGCAATAAGTCTTCATTCGATAATAAATACTCTCCAACTGAATGCTTTGAGCTTGTTTGTGTTACATGGTTTTTTAGATGATCTAACTGAGTAATACTATTTACATCAGTATCGAAGGCGTGTACTGCGATACGACCTCGACTCTCTTTCGGAATGCTTCCATAGACCATATCAACAATTTGATTTCCAATCCCACCTAATCCAATTAATATCGTGGGTACATTAAAAGTCATCCTATTTCCCCCTTTTTCACTTCAGCCTCACATATGTGACTTAAAGATATAGGCAATATTCCTATTCCCTCTCTCTATTTTTATTTCATCATTATTAAAAATCAGAATGTCTTCGGTATTACTTCTCTCTAGCAGTTTCTCTTGACGTACAATCATACTTTCGTCCTGACATTCTTTTGTAAGTACTACTCGGTCTTTTTTAGAATGGGCTTTAAACGTCAAATCATTAATCGTTTTCTTCTCAGCAACAAAAGGTATGAGCCATCGCTTAAACCAGCTCCCGTGAAAGTGCTCAGTGTTTCCTTTTTTGTCACGTATTTTATCCCGTCTTTTACTTTGTTTATATTCTATAGCTATCCTGTTGTAATCAAATCTTGGCTTAACAATGATTCCAAAGATATAGATTGCTAGCAGAATGAGTATTAGTCCTGTAAGTAAAAAAGCTCCATACTTTTCTAGCCAGTGAATGTCCTGCACATGTATTGTAAATGTAGACTCCGCCATTTCTCCGGGATACTTCCCTACAAGGCTTACACCTAGAGAGAAATCTCCGACAGAAGTCTGAAAGACTGGCCACTTGTCATGTAAATCTACTAGTATTTGATTTCCTTGCTGTCTAACACTAAAATCCAGGTCATTTGGCAAATCGATTTTAACTGTGTGAAAAATTTCTGTAAGTTCTTGTTCAGTCATTTCTTTCCCATTTACATAAGGTGTGATTTTAAATGGTCCAGCACTGTCTAGTTCTCCAAGACGAGCTTTCCACTCCTTGGAATCTGCTATAAGTTCCATTGATCGGATTGGGTATCCCTTAAGAGAAGCTTCTTTCCCCTTCTGATAAAAACCTTTAATAATAACTTTCACATTTACTGGAATTGATTCTTTTTCAACTAAGGTAAAATCTGCAATAAATTTATTAAGCTCTTTATCATAAGTCAATGGCAATTGTGTATCGTCAATCATTGCAACTACTTCGAAAAGGTTTCCTACCTTTAACTCACGAAGGTTAATTTCAGTTGGATTACTCTCACTTTTTATAAGAGTTACTTCTATCTGCATATCGCTTCCAGCAAAAAAAGTAGATGAATCGTCTGTTAAACTACCATCCTCATTCCTCTTTTTGAAATCTATAGTAAAGTCAATTGCTGGTTCAGCAAGAATTTGCATATTCTTAACCTGTTCATCTGTCAGTGGTTCCTTAAAAACGATTTTATAGGTCCCTTCTGGTATGATTGAATTGTTAACTTCATTTTTGAAATGAGTTAGTGTCCCTCTAATTGGTGGATTTAATTTGAATGGATCATGTGGTGTAGCAATTGTATAGGGTCCTTCGATTCCTTCCTTTATTGATTCATTATTTATGATAAATTCTTTCATAGAAAAAGATGCTTTCTCATCTGTCGTTTGTTCCATTATGGTAATTCTCCTCAGCGGGAAAGGAGATTCTAACGTTAACTGATTTGCTTCGACCACTGGATTTAATTGAAAAAGCTGTTCATCACCTGAATCACGATTTGTCATAAGTGCAGCTACCTCGTTTATACGATGTATAATGTCTAGCTGCCCATCACTTTCAAGCACCACACCTCCTGTGCTTTCTATCCATTCTCGTTTAAAGTCGGCCATTATTAACTCTTCATCTGGCTTTAAATACGATTCAATCGGAATGAGGGCAGTCTGTAGATTTGCACCTTTTTCTTTCATTTTAATTTTCAATTGTTTTAATTCATCAAACAGTCTCTGCTTACTTTGATTAATAGTTTGCTTAGTTAAATTTGGATCTAAGTAGTTTAATTCATTAAAAATCCCATCAGTCAACACAATTAACCAAAAATCAGCTCGAGCTTCTGTCTCTATTCCTTTTTCTAGCTGGTCTATCGCTGTATGAATTGAGATAAGTGGTGTATTACTTTTACCTTCCCATGACCTTACATGCTCGATCTCTCTCTGCCTGAGACGTTGATCTAGTTCAATTGCTTCTGCAAAATGAGGATGGCTCATATAAACAACATCTAACTTATCTTTGCTATCAAGCATGGCCATAAAGCTTTGGAGAGCATAATTTCCATACTTCCAGTTATCAATTGCATACTCTTGCCCTTTCTGGTCGGACTGTACCCACATGCTCCCAGAATCATCGTAAACGAGGGCTACAATTTTATTCTTTGGAATACGCGGATCTGTATCTGCCATACTCTGAAATGGAGTGAGGTAAATAACAGTCATTATTAAAATAAAAACAAACCCATATCGCATTTTTCGTTTTCCCATATATTAGACTCCTCGCAAATGAAATATTGCATGTGGACTGGTAATCATTACTATAATATGCAAATTAACAGGCTCGTCATGACCTCTAATTAAAAATAACCTTATCTTTTTTGGACATTACTCATATAAAAAAACCTTTGGACTTCTATATTACGAAGACCAAAGGTTTTATTTTTAACTATTGCAAAATGTAAGTTTCATAGATTGGTGATATTAAATTATTTGCTCGGACACGATCATTTTCATTTCTGAAGCTCACGCGTAATACCCCATAAATATCTTCGCGGCTCTCAATTATCTCGATATTTGTTATATTGATTTCGTTTTTTGCCAAGATATTTGTAATTTCTGCGAGTACCCCTGGGCTATCAGGAATATCAATGAATAAATCAAAGTAAGTGGCAAGTGCTCTCCCTTTACGTGTAGAAAATTCATCCCTAAATTCTTTTGCATGCTCAAAAAAGTGATAGATTTCATCTCTAGAAGAATTTCGAATGCTTTCTTGTATTCTATTCATCTGATCCATCCATACTTCAAACTGTTGTAAAATACCTTCTCGGTTGTGTAATAAAATATCGCTCCACATTTTCGGATTAGATGAAGCGATTCTAGTAATATCCTTAAAACCACCAGCAGCTAAATCTTGAATAATCGGTGTTTCTTGATGGTAAATTTCAGCATGTTCGACAAGGCTTGATGCAATGATATGAGGAAAATGAGAAACTACCCCAGCTACATGATCATGCTCCTCTGCATTCATTTTTACAATTGTTGATCTAGTACAAGCTAGCCACTTCTCTAAAGTTAAAATTGCTGTTTCAGATGTGTGAGGTGTCGGAGTTAGTACATAAAATGCATTTTCAAATAAATCTTTCTTTGCTGCTTCTACCCCGCTTTTATGTGAGCCTGCCATAGGATGTCCACCTACAAAATCAACATAATCAGGCAGTACATTACAAGCCTCATCTACAATGACCTTTTTTGTACTTCCAACATCTGTTATTAAAACTCCGCTTTTCAATTTAAATTTTGCTAGTTCACGTAAAACGGCTATTGTTTCCGTGACAGGAACCGCAATTATAATAAGATCAGCATCTAGTGCTCCAGCTTCTATAGTCATTGCACAATCGTCAATTACATTTAGGGATTTAGCAAGCCTTACTCGATCCTCGTTTAGATCAAAACCCATTAACTTACATTTATGCTCATCCTTTATAGATAAAGCAATTGAGCCTCCAATTAATCCTAGGCCAATCACTAATACATTGCCTTCCATGAATACCGCCTCCTCACTTTACCGCTTTTAACTATTAAAGCATTTTCTTGTTAAATTGACAAGAAATTTAGTAAATTGAGAATTCAAAAACAATGGTGTCAGGAACTCCTGACACCATTGTTTATTAGTATTCGTTTTTATAGAGGATTCTCGATCCTATAATACCGAGTATTCCAAGCCCGATGAATAAGACAGCCCTTATAAAGATTGAAACGTATGTTAAGTCGACGAAAAACAGTTTAGCTAAAGTAATGAATAACAGTATTAACCCAAATACTCTTAATGGTTTATAGTTCTTGATTGAACCTAGGATTATCCCGATAAAAGCATAAATTCCCCAAGAAGATGAAACAGCCATATATTTTATATTAAGTGTAAATTCATGTGTTAAAGCTTGTACTGTATGTGTAATAAAAGGGAGCAATAAGATCATAAGCACAATTCGGATGATTTTTCTTACTTTTATTATTTCATTCTTCTTGATTGCATTAGTTAAAGGTAACATCCTTAACACAACAATTAATGTTCCAAGAAATAGTACCCAATTTAAAAAATCAATAGAGGCAATTGAATAGAAATCAGTACTGATAATAATGAATCCACTTAACAAATAAATGCTTGCACCAACAGCCTGCTGAAGTTTGGAGGACGCAAGTATCCCAATATAGATTGACAATAATCCTTGTAGAACGATTAAACCCATTACATTTTCTTCGTTAAACTTACTTACTAAAAATAATAGTAAAGCTAATGTTGCGATTGAAAGAGTGATAGGCACCCTTTGTTTATCTTTATTCCAGGAGATGATTGATAACAATGAGTACGCTGCAAAGGTTAAGAGTACAATCATTTCATACTGAGTCTCAGGAAAGGATAATCCGACCCAAGACATTGTCAAAATAAAACTTGTGTATAATACACCTATTTGGTACTTCATAAAGTCCTGTTTTAAAAAGAAGGTAGCTACTAACAATCCATGTTGAATCAGTACAGCTATCCCAAATATTTTCTCCTGCCCAGAGCCTGTTATCATTACCGAGGCTAATAAAGTGATATGTAACATTACAAAAGAAACCAGGTAAAGAATTTTGAACTGCTTTTTTAGAGCATATAACAGTAATACACAATAGAATATGGTTTCAAAAATCACTAAATTTAGTATATTCGGATCATTATTTTCTAGTAAGAACGGAATCAGGTATCCTCCAATACCTGTAAGTACAGCAAGTGGCTGTGATTTAAAACGATGTGAGAAGTATATTCCCATCCCAATCCAAATTAAATTTAATACTAGAGCAACGAGTAAAGGGACCATATTATATAGAACATGCATCGCAAAAGTAACGATTAATAAAAGGATGATACTTCCTCCAAATAAAACCTGTCCTAACGCATTTCTGTTACTCCTAATTTGTCGCCCACCTATGTATAATAAAATTAAAGCACTCAGATAGCCAATGGTTATTTTAACGGAATTATTTAAATAGCCATAATCTGATGCAGCCTTAAACGCCCAAATAACACCTAATAATAATACAAATATAAAAACTCTAGGTAACCAAATTTGACCAATCTGACGTTCCCAATCAATCGGTTCTTTTTCTTCTTGTACGATACCTTTTGATTTAATATGAACTTCTTTCTGATAGTTATTTATATCAGGGATATGTTTGGTTATGCTGTCAGTTTGACTTTCCTTTTTTTCTCTTTTCAACTCCAAGATCATCACTTTAAGATCGTGAGCTTCCCTTTGAAGTGCATCAACTTTTTTCTCAAGCTCTTCAATCGATTTTTGTTGAGACAATTTAATACCTCCCAATGGTATAAAGATAACTACGAGCAATAGTAAATACAATTCAATGTTTTCATATCTTGTATAGTCTTATATGTGTTCGTAAACTATAAGAATTATGATTAGACTTTTACTCTGAGGGTAATATCCATATATTAGCATAACTTCTATTATAAATACCTAAAACTATTGCAAATAAAAGAGAAAAAATGTACTTTTTAGAAAGACTTTATAGTAAAAAGGAAAGCTTCATTTAAAATAATATGAGTCATGTGCTATTTCGTTTAAAAATGTGATATATTTAGTTCAAGAGATATAAGGATGTGTGCATATGTCAAAAAGATATATACCAAATGCATTAACATTTGGTAATTTATTTTGTGGTTTTCTTTCCTTAGGTTATATCATTAATCAAGACATTCGAAACGCCACGATATTAATTTTTATTGCAATGATGTTAGACGCTCTTGACGGAAGAGCTGCTCGAATACTTGGTGTTTCCAATGACTTTGGAAAGGAATTAGATTCATTAGCTGATATAGTGTCATTTGGTATTGCTCCTGCCTTTTTAGCCATTTATACATATTTTATTGATTATGGAATGGCAGGGATGGTTATTGCTGGGGTGTTTCCACTATTTGGGGCTTATCGCCTGGCTAGATTTAATTTAACATCAACCAATGAGCCTTCAAAATATTTTAGAGGTATCCCAATTACGTTTGCTGGTGGGTTGGTTGCTTTTCTTGTTCTTTTTTATAAAGTGATACCAGTACCAGTGTTTGCGGTAATTTATTTTGTACTAGGTATTTTAATGGCAAGCTCGTTTAAAATCCCTAGTTTTAAGGATATTCCTTTACCAAAATATAGTTTTTTAGTTACGATATTTTTGCTCTATATGACTTTCTTAATTGCTAAGTCAAACAAAGTACCTATCTTCTTTTATGTCGCTTTAGGAATTTACATCTTATTTATCCTTCTTCGCTTTGTAAAAGAAAAGGAAATAAAGTTTCCTAAGCGTAGGTTCAAATTGCCGAACAGAAAGTTTAGACTAAGGAAAAGAAAATAAAAAGTAGGGCCTAAAACACAATGCGTTTATGCATTTGAGTTTTAGGCCCTTTTCGTTTATGAGTGCTGAAATAGACTTTGTACGTTTTCGGCAAATTCACCCGCTGATTTTGAAAGTGACCCCTTCATAAGTTTAGAGCCCATCGTTGCTAGTTTTCCTGATACCTGTATATCCATCTCATAATCCACCATAGTAGCACCAGGCTCAGCATCTGAAAGGTGAACAGTCATTGTATTTTGAAAGAGTCCTACCATTGCAAGTGGCTTCCCAGTCATCTCTACTGTAAGCTGCTCCTTGTCAATCGCATTTTTTAACTCTCCCGTTGCCTGAAACTTTAATTTCATTAACTGTGCCTTTAATTCCACAACTGCATCATACCTTGTTGGAGACACCACTTTTATCTCTTTACATCCTGGTACACATGTAGCCAACTTTTCAGGATTCATAAATACTTCCCAAACATCATTTCTATTAGCATTAATTAGAAACTGCTTTTTCACAATCATATTTTCCACCACCATGTATGTATTTTCTTAGATGTAGCTTGTTACATGTGTATTCAATGAAATTAAGCTTCATAACAAAATCTTTTTTTAGAGTACGAGAAAAACGGTCACTATGTTTATAAGTGACCGCTTTAAACTTCAAACTTCCTATATAATTTAATTTAAAGAAAAATCACCGGATGTTGTTCTAACCTTCAATTCATGACTAGCATTGCCGATTTGACCGACAACTCTATCTTCTGACTTTTCACTATAATTGAAACCCTCTACGTTTACAATTCCTTCTCCTGAAGTTCCTTTAAAATCGAGAGAGATTGCACTTGGTTTATTTTTAAAACGTACTTCTACATCACCACTAGTAGCAGTAAAATTCATATTACCACTCACTTCTTCATTATCTAAGCTTATACTGCCCGAATTTGTATTAACTTTTATATTTCCTTTTAAATTTTCCATTATGACATCTCCACTAGAAGCAGCTAAATCAAAGAGGCCAGCCTTAGAGTTTATCATTTTTATATCACCACTTGATGTTTCTAACACAAGTTCTTCAGTAGTAATATTTTCAACTGTAACATCCCCTGAACTTACATTCGTCCTCACTTTACTCAACTGGAGATCCCTCATTTCAATATCCCCTGAAGATGCCTCAATAAGGATAGAATGATAGATTTTTTCAGGAAGTTTAAGTGTTAAGTCAAGATCTATCCTAGTAACCCCAACATAGAACATTACGTCTAACTTGTCTAAGGAAACTTCTAACCCATCTCCTTTTTGGTCAACTACAAGTTCATATTGGTCTTTAATCTTCTTGCTTACACTCCCACTAAGTTCTAGAATAATGTCATCACCACTAATTGGTTCTAAGTATAAATCTGTTGAAGATAACTTAACATCGATTGTTTCAATGGAATTTGCTTTTACTTTTTCCTCTTCATATATTTCAACTGTGTTGATTGAAAATACATCAGAAAAACTTGCAGTTGCTACAGAGCCAACTAATCCTACAATTAGTAATACTAACGCACCCAAGACAACCTTTTTCATACTGCTTTTCCTCCCTTTATAACTCGAATATTGAATTTGATGTAGCGTAAAATTAAGTTATAAAAATATCTACCAACATAGATCATTCCTACACTTAATAAGATTCCTATACTACAAAGTGTTAACGATGCAAAAAATGTAAATGGCAATCCCTCAAATCCATTAAAGAAAATGGATGGAAAGATAGCTAACGGTGATAATGTAAAGGCAATTGCAGTTAAACATAGTCCAACATATACTCCAAATACTCCTAGAACAGGCCCAAGGATAAATACTAGATTAAAGAAACTAAGACTAATAGCTGCAATAATTGCATTGAACATGTTTGGTATGGACTTATCATTCTCAGCTTTCGTCACACGATAATCGGCTAATAAATCTCTAGCAATTACACTAGGGTCACCTAACTCCAAAATTAACTCATCTTCACTTCTTCCCTCAGCTAATCCTATCGAAAAATGTTCTTCATAGTCATATAGCATCTCTCTTCGATCATGTTCTGGTACCTTCTCTAAAAGCCTATTAAGCTCCTTTATAAATCTATTCTTCTCCATGTTGATGACCCTCCTCAATAAATTCATTGACAGCACCTGCAAATTGACGCCATTCCTCAACTAATAATTTCATATAGCCAATTCCCTTATCCGTTAAGGCATAATATTTCCTAGGAGGTCCTTCAGACGATTCCGCTAAATAGGTTGACACATACTCATCCTTTGTTAACCTCCGCAATAATGGATATAAGGTTCCTTCTGCCACTTCAATTTTACTTGATATATTTTGAGCCATTTCATAACCATACTGGTCTTTTTTAGAAATTAGAATCAACACACATAACTCCAGTGCTCCTTTTTTAAATTGGACATTCAAGTTTACTCCCCCTACTTATCATTAATCAGTACTAAACATTATCCAATAGTCATCCATATAAACCCATTTATTTTCCATAATTTACATCTTACAATACACTAGTGAATAATGCAAGGTACTGATTAATATTTTTTCAAAATACAAAAAGACGAAACCATTTATGATTTCGTCTTTTATGCTATTAACTTCTTTAGACTGTCAATGCTTCCTTACCGTTAATTTCTTTTAATTGATATTCAGTATCTAACGCAATTTCATTCATAATTTCCACAAGTCTAGAATGGTGAGTGAAGAAGATAATTTGAGTATGATTTGATAGTTCTAATAAGATTTTTAGAGTTTCTTTGGCACGAATATCATCAAAGTGAACAAGAATATCATCCACAATAAAAGGCATCGGTTCATTTTCTGATGCATATTTCTCAATACTAGCTATGCGAAGTGCCAAGTAGAGTTGATCTGTTGAACCATCACTCATTCCCTCAACAGGTACCTTGTCACCATTAGATCTAATCCCCATTAGTACAGGCTGATCCTTCTCGTCATAATCAACTTGTAAACCACTGAACGATTGTAATGTTAATCTAGCAAACAGCTCACTCGCCCTACTCAAAATAGGATCTTGATTTTGATTTCTATAGTGCTCTATTCCCCTTTGTAACAGTAAAGATGCAAGCTTTAGATTAACGTATTGATCTGTAACATTAGCAAGTTTAGTAAGCAAACTTGTTTTATTTTGTTCTGCAGTAACTGAAGATATACTGTTTCCTTGAACCTTTTCTTCATACTCTTTCTTTACAACACCATAGTTCTGTTCCATTTGAGAGCGTAATGGTTCGATTTCCTCGAGCTTCTGCACAATTTCCTCGATTTGGATTCCTAGCTGGTCATGATTTGCTTCTTTGGACTCCTCCAAAACATCATGTAGTGATAATCCGTTCCCATTTAGCAGAAGCTCCTCCTCAATGGCTCGAATATCCTTCATGTAATTCTCCTTCAACAGAAACCTTTTTTCAAGATTTTCTAGCTCGTGGACTTCCTGACAATCTGCCGTATGCAGTAATCCGTTTATTACTGAATTCGCATTTTCTATTTCTTCTTCAGCATTTCTAATAATATCACGAAGCCTCTTTAATTGTTTTTCTAGGTTTGTCAGTTCAGTACGATCAGTCTGAGCTTTTTGAAGTGCTGCATATAAATGGTTAACAATTAGATCGGTATTTTCAAGTTCCATTTTAATATCAACCAAATGTAAAAGGGAGGATACACTATTCTCAAATTGTGAGATTTGTATCTTAACAGCTTTTAGGTCCTTTTCAACCCTCTTAAACTCTTCATAAGTCTTAGAGCAATCCTCATATTTACTAAGTAGGCTTTCAGCAACTTTTACAGAGATATTAGATGAAATGTTAGTATTTAGGATAACCTCATCCCAATCTTTATTCCAATAGCTTATTTTTCTTTTTAAATCATTTACTTTCTGTTCATTCGTATTCAGCCTTCTGTTTATCTCAGATATTCCTTCTATGAGCCTATTTCTTTTCGCTTCCACTTCTAAAATATTCTTATATTGTCTTTCGGCAATACTTAGTATTTCAGTTAGGGATTTTTCAGAAGATACTTTAGTAAACAGAGATACTGATAGCTTTAACGTATTATTTAATTGCTCTTTTTTACTTTCTAGATCTTTGATTGACTGTTTGATTTTCTCATTTTCTTTCACAAGCACTTTAATAAATTGAAACTTACTTATCCATTCCTTCATTTCTGCAGGAGTTAAAGGTGTAATGGTTGTAGGCTTCCAAAGTTCTCTCCAAGAGGTTTCCCATCCTTTTATATCTTCAAGGAGTCCTTTCTTCACAAGCTCTATTTCTTGAACCTTCTTTTTACAACTATCAATATCTGATAATCTCTTATTCTTTTCTCCGACCTTTGCTGCTTCGAACCTCATTTTATCTGCTATACTATCAGCATTTCTCATACTCTTTTCAAACGTACTTTCACTTGACTCTTCCCACATCGACATTTGTGTTGAGGTATGCGTATTCCAATTTTTAAGCTTACTATAAATTGACTGCCATTCCTGATCCCGCTGTGTTCGTGCATTTACTAGGATTTCTTCTGAAGGAATTTCCGCCAATGCATCTAGCTCTCTGATTTTTTCTTCATGTCCCTCAATCAGTTCTTTCTGTGTTGAAAGTTGGTTCTTAACTTTATCCAGCATTTTAGTTAATCGTGTTTGTTCCTGCTCGTACTTATTTATCGTTTCAGTTAGGATAGCTACTTCAAGCTTCATTAACTCATGATAACTACCACTCCATTGTGGTAACAATGTAACTTCTTCCTCAATTTGTAGTTCCTTTTGGTTAAGTTCTGAAATTAATTGAGTAATGGTTTCTTCGATATTTCCAGCACGTTTTACTTGATCAATTACATCTTCCAGCTCCTCCGTATTAGGCAATTCCGGAAGAGATTCTAATACATTTCTTTTGTTTATCAGTTCTTCTTCAATCTCACTTCGCTCTTTGGTGTATTCCTGAAGTGTTTGATCTAGTAGCGGCTTTTCTTTACAAAGCTCACGAATTGTTTCTTTTTTTTCTGAGGTAATTCGAAATGTATCAATATATTCTAGTTCAGCATTCGAAGGGTCTATTTCCTTCATTACAGCTAGTACCCTTTCCTCTAGAATCCCTATTTCACCTTCTAGTCTAGGAACCTGATTTACCTGATTTTGATAGGACTGCACTTCACGGTAGAGAGAGTTGATAGTTGTTGCTTGCTCCAATATGCCAGTAGGTATGGTTATTTTATCAATTTCTAACTGAAGATCTCGTTGTTCATTTTCAGCCTTCTTTTTATCTATGCTTGCTAAGTTTAGCTTTTGCTGACTATCTTTTCGAATATCTGCAAAGTTTTCTGGCATAGTTGGCAATTGGCCAAGTTCTTCTAGCTTTTGTCGTAAATCTTCTCGCTTAGCGATTTTAGGGAGTGTTAATTTCAAGCGCTGTAATTTATCTTGTTTACCACGCAGTTCTCTAACCTCTTTACTAATGGTATCAATCTCACTTTTACCATCCGTGTATCTTCTTTCAAGATCTTTCCATGCTTGTATTTTTAGTTGATACTCCGAAATTTGTTTTTTTAGTTCTTTTTCTTCTTTTAGGAGTTTATTAATTTCGGGAGTTGAACCACGTTTTTTGTATAGCTCACCTGACTTTTTGTCTAGGTCTTCAAAAACCTTTCGGAGTATGTTAATTCCTGATGCAGCAGAAAATAAGCTTTCACCTAGGTTTCCACCGCTTTGCAATAAGCTCTCTCCGCCTTCACGAAGACGCACATGATCTAGAGCAAACATATTTAAGAAATGCTCTTCACTGATTCCTTGTAAAAAATGGTTGACCACATTTTCATCCAACGAAGTACCATCAACATCTAGAATTGTATTTTTATTTCCTTTTCTACGAACAAATTGTAAGCATTCACCTGTTGATTTTTTTAACTGTCCTTCGATTCGAAGCTTTGTATTACTATGAAGAAATGAATCATTCGTTTGCTGTGGAAAGCCATAGAGAAAGTGAGTTATTGATCTTAGTGTAGTACTTTTACCTGCTTCATTCGGTCCATATATTAAGTGGAAGTTTTTCATTTGATCAAAGTGAAGTTCATAATCAGTGAAATGGCCAAATGCGCGTAAATTTAAGTAATCAAATCTCATCACACTTCCACTCCTGTCTTTGTTAAATAGTAAAGAATTAAGTCTTCAACATCTTCAATTCTGTTTTTAATACTGTCACTATCATTAAAATTCAGGCTTTCTTCACTATTTCGTAGTTCATATGGAAGTGTTTGCTGGATATCTTGAAATTCCGACAGCAAATCGTCTAACATGCTTTCATTGTTTCTGGCTTCTTTAATAAATTCTAAAATTACTGCTAGAGGCGTATTCTGTTTCTTTAGTTCATCGATATTTAAGGATCTTGTTGTTTCAATTTTAACTTTTTCAACCCAAATATCACCTAAACCTACATCCAAAGCAATTGAACGTAAATTATTTATTAAATGTTCCTTTGATATTAGTAACTCTTGATGGATTTTACTAGTTCCAAAAATTCGAAATCTAATAGCAAGGAGTCTTCCATCAGCTTTTTGAAACTTTATCTCTAATAACTCACGTGCTTCATTCATTAATTCATCAATACTCTCAACTTCACTTGCATCGACCTCACAAAGCTCCCAACGCAATACATCAAGTGATATGTGATCTACGGAATCGATAACGCCTTCTTCAACTTTTACAATTGAGCATCCTTTATCTCCTGTTTCTTTAATATGTCGCCCTTGAATATTACCTGGAAATAAGATTACCGGGTCTTTTTCATGTAGCAGTTCTCTTAAATGAATATGCCCAAGAGCCCAATAATCATAGCCTAACCCCTTCATATCCTCCACTGAACAAGGGGCGTATGTTTCATGACCTTCTCTTCCAGTAGCACTCGTGTGTAGAATACCGATATTTAAATAACCATCATGTCGTCTAGGGTAATTTTTCACTAGATTTTCTTCAACAGCTCGAGACGCAAATCCTTGCCCATGGATAGCAACCCTAAGATCATTATCGATATATGATTCTGCTTCTTTTACAGAAAACTCAAAAACGTTATCCGGTAGCTTTAATTCTCTTGTAATGAGACTTGCCGCATCATGATTACCACGGATAAGATAAACCTTAATCTTTTCTTTTTGTAAACGAACCATCTGACTAGCAAAGAATAGTCCTGTGTTATAATCCTTCCAATCACCATCATATAAATCACCAGCGATAATAATGAAGGACACTTCGTTATTAATTGCTGTATCTATTAAATTTTTAAATGCCTCTCGAGTGGCACTTCTTATTCTATCAACAGGAGCCCCTTCATACTGTTCAAGCCCTGTTAACGGACTATCAAGATGAATATCAGCTGCATGAATAAACGAAAATGATAAACTCAAAGCTTATTCCTCCTATTATTTCATCCTAACAAAGCAATGTTAGCTTATTTTTCTGGAAATTCGATTCCATTTAATCTATATCTATTCTATCTCTTTTTCTATGATTCAATCAAGCTTGCAATCAGATTACTTGTTGATTTATAAGGGTTTTTGGATATCTAGTAGTTTATGGAAGAATTTAAAATTTTGAAATTTAGTAATATTCTAACTTGGAAAAGTGATGAAGTCAGTGAGCTTGGTCACTTAGGACTAGTCTTCTAACTTCTATTTTTTGCTTATGACCTCATCTTCCAAATTTTATAATTTCTTTTTCACGGAAACAAATGTATAATTTAGAAGGACATTCGCACTAAAAAATGGAATATATAGAAAGATTGTATTTTAAGGAAGGTTTTAATGATGCTCAATGATTTAGTTATAAACATATCTATTTTAATGTCCTTTACTTTTATATGGCATCAACTATTTAGACATAATCGACTTAGTATGAATTCGCCATTAAAAATAAAAATACTCGATGGCTTAATCGCAGGTTTATTAGGGATAATACTAATGCACTACAGCATACAGGTTAATGAAATTACTATTTTAGACTTAAGGCATATACCGGTGGTTTTAGTTGCATTCTTTGGTGGGTTTATACCGACTCTAGTATCAGTCATTGTTATTTCAATAGGTAGATTCTTAATTGCATATAACTTCTCTTCAGTCGTTTCTTTATTTATGATGTTTACAATTGCCTTTGGTGCTAGTTTTATAGCAACAAGACTCAAACTCACTCCTTGGATAAAGTGGATGCTTCTACTCGTTTATAGTCAAACAATCTTTTCCTTAGCCTTATACATTGTAGTGGATAACTTTAATGAAGTGCTTGATTTCGCTCTTTATCATGTAATATCTACCATGGTCGGAGGAACATTAATTTACCATTTTGTAAACTACATCAGGTTAAACAGTGAACTATATTTAAAATATAAAGAAAGCTCTCAAAGGGACTCTTTAACTGGCCTATTTAATGTTCGTTCGTTTGATTATTATTACAATTCTATTTTAACAAAGACAATGGAAACAAAAGGTGACTGTTCAATTTGCATTATAGATGTTGACCACTTTAAGCAAATTAACGATACCTACGGTCATTTAGCTGGAGACCAAGTATTGAAACAGCTCGCAAATCTACTAAATAGTTTAACTCGAGAAGGAGATGTCCTATCAAGAAATGGTGGAGAGGAGTTTTCTATTATACTTCCACATTGTAATCATGAGAAAGCTAGAGAAATTGCAGAACGAATTCGAAGAAAGGTTGAAGAAGAACCATTTTATCTTTCTGGAAACAAACAAATAAACCTCACTGTTTCTGTAGGTATTGCTGCTTATTATCATGAATTAGAAAAGCCTTATACTCTTTTCCAGGAAGCAGATGATGCTCTTTATCATGCTAAACGAAATGGGAGAAATATCGTTTGCTCTTCTACACGATCAAAAAGAGATACACACACGTTAATCTTGAATAATTAAAAATACCCCCTAGTATAAACTAGGGGATATTTTTGATTTAGGAATTTGAATCTCGTATCTTCTTTGTATCTGAATTAGCCTTAATGATAAGCCTATTCCTGCTGCAAGCAATCCTGCGGTTAAGCCAATCCAATATCCTGGAGCACCTAACTTCGTAAAATTAGCCAAGTAATAGCCTAAAGGTAAGCAAATTAGCCAATAAGCTATAAGCGTCATTACAAAAGCTACATTTACATCCTTATAGCCTCTAAGCGCTGCCAGAGCAGTTGCTTGGATTGCATCAGATAATTGGAAAAATAAAGCATAAATCAAAAAGTGGGCAGTTAACACAATAACTTCCGGGTCATTCGAATAAAGGGCCGCAACATCATATCTAAAAAGGACAACTAACAATCCAGTTACTAATGCAATCAACATTGATAACCCTATGCCAAGCCAACTATAAACCTTTGCATCTTTAAATCTTTTTGACCCAACTTCAAACCCAACTAAAACTGTTAAAGCCATAGAAATACTTACCGGTATCATATATAGGAAAGAAACGACATTTAATGCAGTTTGATAGGCAGCAATTGTTGTAATCGCAAATTTGCTAATCAATATTGTAACTACAGCAAACATGCTCGTTTCAAAAAACGTTGATAACCCCATTGGCACTCCTATTTTTAGGATTTCTTTACTCTCTTTAAGAGATATAGATTTATAGTTTGTAAAGACAGAGTATGTTGAAAAAGGCATTTTCGTTTTAATAATAAATACTGTAAGCCCTGCAATTACCCAATATGTTAAGGAAGTAGCTAAACCCGCTCCCGCTCCTCCAAGTTCTGGAAATCCCCAGTGTCCATAAATTAAAACATAGTTTAAAAAGAAGTTCACTGGAAGAGAGCTTAATAAGATAATCATAACAATTCTTGTAATTCCTAAAGCATAGATAAATGATCGTAAAACATTAAAAATAAACAATGGAATAATTCCCAAACTTAATCCAACTAAATAATCATGTGCTGTTTTGTGTACACTTGGGGCTAAATTCATAGCATCTAAGATAGGATTTAGAATAACAGCACCAACCAAAATAACAATTACTCCAATGATAAAAGCTAGATTGATTCCATTTACAACAACACTAGTTACCTCTTTATCTTTTTTCTCACCAAATCGCTGCGCAGCTATAGGAGACACTGCTAGTAAGATGCCACTTAAGCCCGTAAATATTGGATTCCATATAGAAGAACCAATGGCTACACCAGCCAAATCAGCTGGATTGTATTTACCCGACATAATCGTATTAAAAAACACCATTGAAAACATACCAAGCTGTGTTATTAATATAGGAATTAACATAATGAATATTAGTTTAATTTTTTCTTTTAATGTATATGTTTGATACATGAGGTTATCTCCTATTTTCTAGTTAAGGATACTCAATTCTATAACAAAAACTCTCCTATGACTAGGAGAGTTTAAATTTTCCAATGTGGTATTATTTTGTTTCACCTGTCCACTCGAGCATACCACCAACCATATTACGTACTTTGTAACCTTGTTCATGTAAATAATAACAAACATTTTCACTACGGCGACCTGAACGACAAATAAATATGTATTCTTTATCTTTGGAGAAGTAATCAAGATTTGCTGGAATTTCTCCCATTTTAATGTGCTTAGCACCAGGAACCATACCTACTGCAACTTCCTCGTCTTCACGTACATCGACCAATTCTAACTGCTCGCCATTTTCAAGTTTCTGCTTAAGTTCTTCAGTTGTAATAATTTCTATTTCAGACATTAAAATCCATTCCTTTCCTTCAACTAGTGATATTATAGCAAAATGAAAATAAAAACGCACAGGTTCAAATGAACCTTGTGCGTTCCATCTTAGTTTGCTACGATGTTTACTAATTTACCTGGTACCGCGATTACTTTTCGAACCGTTTTACCTTCAATTTGCTCTTTTACTAATTCATCAGCCATCGCAATCTCTTCTAGTTTTTCGCGTGTTGCATCAGTTGGTACGTTTAACTTCGCTTTAACTTTTCCATTTACCTGAATTACAATTTCAATTTCATCCTCGACTAGCTTACCTTCATCAAAAGCAGGCCATGCCTCATAAGAAATTGTATTAGTATTACCAAGCTTCTCCCATAACTCTTCGGCAAGATGTGGGGCAACCGGTGAAAGTAATTTTACAAATCCTTCAATATAGATCTTAGGTAAAGTTGTCGCTTTATACGCTTCATTAATAAAGACCATTAGTTGTGAAATAGCAGTATTAAAACGCAATCCCTCATAATCTTCGGTAACCTTTTTAACTGTTTGGTGATATACACGCTCTAGAGCATGACCTTGGTCATCGCCACCAGATATCTTTTCAGTTACTTTACCGTTTTCTTCTACCAACAAGCGCCATACGCGGTCTAGGAATCGGCGAGAGCCATCCAAGCCTTTTTCTGACCAAGCAATTGATGCATCTAATGGCCCCATGAACATTTCGTATAAACGCAATGTATCAGCACCATGACTTTTAATAATATCATCAGGATTTACCACATTTCCTTTTGATTTACTCATTTTTTCATTATTTTCACCAAGTATCATACCTTGGTTAAATAATTTTTGGAATGGTTCCTTCGTTGAAACGACTCCGATATCATATAAAACTTTATGCCAGAAACGAGCATATAATAAATGTAAAACAGCATGTTCTGCTCCGCCAATATAGATATCAACTGGTAACCACCGTTTTAACTTTTCTGGGTCTGCAAGTTGTTCACTATTTGTTGGATCAATATAACGTAAATAATACCAGCAGCTACCTGCCCATTGAGGCATCGTATTTGTTTCACGACGTCCCTTTTTACCAGTTTCTTCATCAACAACATTTACCCAGTCTGAGATATTCGCAAGAGGTGATTCTCCAGTTCCCGAAGGACGGATTTCTTTTGTTTTAGGTAAGGTTAAAGGCAATTGATCTTCAGGTACCGCAGTCATTGTGCCATCTTCCCAATGGATTATTGGAATTGGCTCTCCCCAGTAACGTTGACGACTGAATAACCAGTCACGTAGGCGATACGTAACCTTTTTCTCACCTTTTCCATTTTCCTCTAACCATGAGATCATCTTAGAAATGGCTTCTTCTTTTCCTAATCCATTTAAGAACTCAGAGTTAACGTGCTCACCATCGCCGGTGTATGCTTCTTTCGTAACATCTCCACCAGCAACAACTTCTTTGATTGACAAGTCAAATTTTACTGCGAATTCATGATCTCGCTCATCGTGTCCCGGCACAGCCATGATAGCACCTGTTCCGTAGGTTGCTAATACATAATCAGCAATCCAAATTGGCATCTTCTCACCATTTACTGGATTAATTGCGTATGCACCTGTGAAAACGCCAGTTTTATCTTTTGCTAAGTCTGTTCGTTCTAAGTCACTCTTCATTTTTACTTTATCTAAATAGGCTTCTACCACTACTTTTTGGTCAACCGTCGTTATTTTACTAACGAAAGCATGCTCCGGTGCTAAAACAGCATACGTTGCACCAAATAAAGTATCCGGTCTAGTCGTGAATACAGTAAAGGTTTCATCATGACCATCAATTTCAAACGTTACATGTGCACCCTCTGAACGACCGATCCAATTGCGTTGCATTTCTTTTAAGCTTTCAGGCCAATCTAATTCTTCAAGATCTTCTAATAAACGATCTCCATATGCAGTGATTTTAAGCATCCACTGCTTCATTGGACGGCGCTCAACCGGGTGACCGCCACGCTCACTTTTCCCATCAATTACTTCTTCGTTTGCTAGCACTGTTCCCAATGCAGGACACCAGTTAACAGCAACCTCATCAATATAAGCTAGGCCTTTTTCATAAAGTTTTATGAATATCCATTGTGTCCACTTATAATATTCTGGATCTGTCGTGTTAACTTCACGATCCCAATCATAAGAAAAACCTAATTCCTTGATTTGACGACGAAATGTATTAATGTTTTGTTCTGTGAATTCCGCTGGATCATTTCCTGTATCTAATGCATATTGTTCCGCCGGAAGTCCAAAAGCATCCCAGCCCATTGGATGTAGTACATTATAGCCCTGCATACGCTTCATTCTTGATAAGATGTCAGTAGCTGTATAGCCCTCTGGGTGTCCTACATGAAGTCCTGCTCCAGAAGGATAAGGAAACATGTCTAATGCGTAAAACTTCCTCTTTTCAACTTCTTCATTTGTTTTAAATGTCTTATTACTTTCCCAATGTGTTTGCCACTTCTTTTCAATCTCAAGATGATTGAAACTCATATGAACCTTCCTCCTCTGTATTATCAAATGCTTTCTTACCATTTTGTACGTTTTTGAACATAAAAAAACCTCTCATCCCATAAAAGGGACGAGAGGTTATATGTATAACTCCCGCGGTACCACCCAAATTAGTGTACGTACGTCACTCACTTCATTACTCCTTAACGCGGATAAGACGGCAAATACTACTTTGAAAGCAATTTGCTTTCGTTCACATCTGCAACTCAAAGGCGAGTTCATGAACTAACAATGATTGACTTGCACCACCCGTCAACTCTCTGGACATGTTCTATTCATTACTATTCCTTTTCTCGGTTATTACTGTATTTTCTTAAGTATATTGAGTATTGTATAGAATTTGGTAAAGAACTGCAAGACCCTTTATGAAAATAGGCTTAATTAATATTTTCTATCCATCATTGATTCTACTATTCGTACATTATTTATAAGCTCATCAATTCACAAACTGTACATAAAGTAACGCTTTTTTGTGGCCTGCGTCACAAAATCTGGAAAGTAAACGCTTTATTATAAGGGTGTAGATAAAAAACAAATTTATGAAAAACAATTTATGGAGGTAATCGTATGAACAGTCGATTCAAAATGGTATTCATTTTAGCTTTATCTTCTATGGTTATACTAGCTGGATGTAATTCAAGCGCTACTGATGAGAGTTCAAAAAAAGATGGTGTAGTAGAGGCAGCTGCTTCTACTAATGAAGTAGAAGTTATTGCACCACATAAAGATCTAAACCAAGAACCAATCCCAGTAAAAATAGAGAGAATTGGAGAAAATGAAGTAAATGTTGAAATGACTTCTCAAATCACCGACATTGAAATTAGCCCAGATTACAATTATAAAGCATGGACATTTAACGGTGAAGCTCCAGGACCTGTAGTAGTTGTTAAAGAAGGCGACATGATAAACTTCACCTTAAAAAATATGGACCCTGCTATTCCACACAGCATGGACTTTCACGCAGTGCACGCAGCTCCTTCAAAAGGATTTGCGAATGTAGAACCTGATGAAACCGGGACATTCAGATACCCTGCAAACAAGCCAGGTGTGTTCATGTACCACTGTGGTACAGCACCAGTATTATCTCATATAGCAAATGGTATGCATGGTACAATAATCGTTATGCCTAAAGATGGATATCCAAACGATGCAGAAATAGATCGCGAATTCGTCCTGATTCAAAATGAATGGTACAAATATAATGATATTAATGATTTTATGAATGGTGTGCCAAGTCAAGTTGTATTCTCAACAAAAGCTCTTAAAGAAGGTGACCGCAATACAAACGGAGATACTTTCTCTTTGAAAAACGAACCTTTATTAGCTAAAGTTGGTGACCGCATTAGAATTTATGTTAATAACGTTGGACCGAATGAGGTAAGCTCATTCCACGTAGTTGGAACTGTATTTGATGATGTATATATCGATGGAAACCCATATAACCATATGCAAGGCTTACAAACTGTTATGTTACCTGCTAGTGGTGGTGCTGTAGTTGAATTCACTGTAACAGAAGTAGGGAACTATCCAATTGTTACTCACCAATTTAATCATGCCCAAAAAGGAGCAGTAGCAATGTTAAAAGTAACTGAAGATGGCAAAGACGATGGTAAAGCTGTTGGAGGACATTGATTAGAAGGTAGTAAAATAGAATAGTAGTATAAAAGTAAAAGAACCTCTAGTACTCACTAAAGGTTCTTTTTCATATTATTGAGCTGTATACCCACCATCAATTACACAAGCTTGACCAGTGATTCCTTTTGCATGATCACTAGCTAAGAACATCACATAACTTGCGATTTCATCCACTTGAAGTAATCTTCTTTGAGGCACTAATGGATAAATAACCTCTTCTAATACACTTTCTAATGGAACATTTCTAGTTTTCGCCAAGTCACTTAACTGATTACGTACAAGAGGTGTATCAACATAACCTGGACATACAGCATTTACTGTAATTCCGTGTGCCGCTCCCTCTAGTGCTGCAACCTTAGTTAAACCGATTACTCCATGCTTTGCACTATTATATGCAGCTTTTCCAGCAAAACCAACTAAACCATTAATAGATGCCATGTTAATAACTCTACCAAACTGTTGGTTCTTCATGATTGGAAACACATGCTTAATTGCCTTAAATGGTGCGGTAAGCATGATTGAGATTAATTGTTCAAACTTTTCGCTAGGGAAATCTTCAATGTTTGCAACGTGTTGAAGTCCTGCGTTATTTATCAAACAGTCTATTCTTCCATAATGATTTACTACTTGGTCCAGAGCCTGTTTCATCTCATCTTCATCAGTTACGTTGCATTTAATTCCTATTACGTCATAGCCTTTCTCTGTTAAGGCTTGTGCTGCTTCTTTTACCCCTGCTTCATCTAAATCTGAGAGTGCCACCTTTGCCCCGTTTTCAGCAAAGGTTCTGCCAATTTCAAGACCAATTCCTCTTGCTGCACCTGTTATGAAAACAACTTTATTATCAACCACGTTACAACCGTCCCTTCCCTGTTAAATTATATACCTAAACCAATTGAGAATAACGCAATAGCAAGTGCTAAACCGATTAACGGTACAATTACTGTTACAATTCCAACTGCACCATATGCATCTTTATGTGTCTCACCACAGATTGCTCGAACTGTTGTTACAACATATCCATTATGCGGTAAAGAATCTAATGCCCCTGAAGAAATTGCTACTGTTCTATGAAGTGCTTCCGTATTAACTCCTAAATCCATATAATGCGGTGCTAGTAATGGTAATGCAATTGCCTGGCCACCAGAAGCTGAACCTGTCATCCCAGCAATTACACTTACCGCAATAGCTCCTCCAATTAATGGACTACCAGGAATGCTTGTCATTGCCTCAACAGCAACCCCGAATGCTGGTACTGCTTTAGCTACTCCTCCAAATCCAACTACAGCTGCTGTATTACCGATAGCAACTAAAGCTCCCATTGTTCCGTCCGAAACTGCATTCCAGAATGAAGTGAAATATTTTCGATTTAATAAGTATGTTGCAATTACCCCACCTAATAATGCAATAATTAACGCAGATTGTTTTAATGAATCATGGAAAATAAATGAAATAATAAGTACAACTAAAAGTGGAATTAAACCAACAATTGGATTAGGTAATTTCTTATCTGCAACTACTGGGTCATTTTTACGAGCAACGAATCTTTCTCCATTTGATACTGCTTTCGTGATCATACGTTTTAACCACCAGTAGCCGAATACTGCCATAAACACTGCAACAATTAAACTAACTTCCCAACCAGCGTATGGAGTTGTGCCTAAATGCTCAATTGGAATCCAGTTTTGGATTTCAGGTGAACCTGCTGAAGTCATTGTGAATGTTACTGAACCAAATGCTAGTGCAGCAGGAATAAAGCGACGTGGAAGGTCTGCTTGTTTAAATAAACTTAGAGCCATTGGATATACAGAGAATGCTACTACGAATAAGCTAACTCCACCGTATGTTAAAATTGCACAGGCAGCAACTACTGCTAATACAGCTTGTTTCATACCTAGCTTATCAACTACCCATTTAGATACACTATCTGCTGCTCCACTATCTTCCATAACCTTCCCGAAGATTGAACCTAGTAAGAACATCAAATACCAAGAAGCAACAAACCCAGAAAAACCAGTCATATAGTTTGTTACTAGATTTGCTCCACCATCTGGAGCTAACTGTGGAAACAATGGTAATCCACTTAATACTGCAACGAATAATGCACATAGTGGTCCTGCTACTAATAAATTCATGCCCTTCATTGTTAAATAAATTAAAAGTGCTAAGCCGCCAATAAGACCTATCATACTAAGCATTAATTTTCCCCCTATCTTTCATTCATATTTTAATAAATATTTACATCCTCTATAATTAAATCTGGTTCCGTTGATTGTTGAATATCCTCGATTGAGTAACCCTCAAATACTTCAATTAGTTTTAGCCCTTTTTCTGTTACATCAATTACAGCTCGATCAGTAATGATTCGATTGACAACATTTTTTCCTGTTAAAGGAAGGCTACATTCATTAACAATTTTCGGATCTCCATTTTTGCTAACATGATCCATAATAACAATGATTTTTCTCGCACCGTGTACGAGGTCCATTGCTCCACCCATGCCCTTAATCATTTTCCCTGGAATCATCCAGTTTGCAAGATCACCAGACTTTGAAACTTCCATTCCACCTAATATTGCGATATCCACATGCCCACCTCTGATCATTCCAAAGGATTCAGCACTATCAAAATAAGAAGCTCCCTTAATTGCTGTAACAGTTTCCTTCCCAGCATTAATTAAATCTGGATCAACTTCTTCTTTTGATGGATAAGGTCCAATCCCTAACAATCCATTCTCAGATTGCAGAACTACCTGCTTGTCGTGTTGAATATAATTCGCAACTAGTGTTGGCATACCAATTCCTAGATTTACATAGAAACCGCTTTCAATTTCCTGCTCAGCTCTTCTTGCAATTTTTTCACGTATGGCCTGTTTATCTAACTGTGTCAAAAAGTACCCCTCCTTTCTATGAAACTGTTAGTCTTTCAATTCGTTTTTCTTGCTTGCCAACAATTAAACGTTGAATGTAGATGCTAGGAGTATGAATTTCATTAGGATTTAAGTCTCCAATTTCAAAGATCTCTTCGACTTCAGCAATTGTAACCTTACCCGCTGCAGCAATCATCGGATTAAAGTTTCTGGCTGTTTTATTATAAATAAGATTACCCATTTTATCTGCCTTACTGGCTCTAACCAAACTAAAATCAGCAACTAGGGCCTTTTCTAAAATATACTCTTTTCCATTAAACTCCCTAACTTCTTTTCCTTCGGCAACTGGAGTCCCTACACCAGCCGGTGTATAAAAAGCTGGGATTCCTGCCCCACCTGCGCGAATCCGTTCAGCTAGCGTACCTTGTGGTGTGAGTTCAACTTCCAGTTCACCAGCGAGAACCTGTCTTTCGAATTCCTTGTTTTCACCAACATAAGAACCTATCATCTTTTTGATTTGCCTATTCCTTAACAATAAGCCTAGTCCCCAATCGTCAACTCCACAGTTATTGGAAATAACAGTTAGATCCTTAACACCTGTTTCAACTAAAGCCAAAATTAGATTTTCAGGAATACCTACTAATCCGAAGCCTCCAACCATAAGTGTTGAGCCATCTTTGATATCCTTTACAGCATCTACAAATGAAGTAAATACAGGTTTCATTTTCTTCCTCCTTTCTATGTTTTCGTTCACTATTTAATAATGCAAGTACCGTGCCAACTTTTCAAAAACGCATATTGTTCACACTTTTTTCACTTTTCACTGAATTAAGCTCAACTTTTTTTCCGGAATTCTGGAATAGCAATGAGTCAAACTACGTGAAAACGCTTTCTGAAGTACTTAAATTAAAAATTCCAGAAATCCGGAATGGTTTCCGAATTTCTGGAATATCTTATTCTAAACTATATTTTTTTATTTTTTCATACATACTAGATTTACTAATCCCTAGAGACTTAGCCGCTTGTAGCTTATCTTGTCCAAATTGTTCAAGGGATTTTTCAATAATTTTTTTCTCAGTTTCATCTAAAATCTCTTTTAAGGATCTCTGTCCAATAAGAAGCTTTGGATCTCCCATAAAATACTCAGGTAAAGAAGATATCGTTATCTTCTCTCCATCTGTCAAATGAATTGCTGCCTCAATCACATTTTCAAGTTCCCTTAAGTTTCCTGGCCATGTATGTTTATATAAAAGGTTTAGAACATCTTCCTCAATCATTGTTATCCTTTTTCCAGAACGTTTCGTAATCTTTTTTAAGAAGAATTCGGTCAAGTGACCGATATCCTCTACTCGTTCACGAAGAGGTGGTACTTTAAAAGGAATAACATTGATTCGGTAAAACAAGTCCTCCCTGAAACGGTTTTCTGAAATCATTTTTTCTAATGGCCTATTCGTTGCTGCAATCACTCTAACATCCACAGGAATTGGTGTCATCGAACCAACTGGCTCTACCTCTTTTTCCTGTAAGACTCTAAGAAGTTTTACCTGCATATTTAATGGCATATCTCCAATTTCATCAAGGAAGATGGTTCCTCCGTGAGCCAATAAAAACTTCCCTTTTTTGCCGCCTTTTTTAGCGCCGGTAAAAGCACCTTCTTCATAACCAAAGAGTTCAGATTCAAGTAAGTGTTCTGGTATGGCCCCACAATTTACTTTGATAAATGGTTTGTTACTTCGTGAACTTAACTGATGAATACTATGAGCGAAAAGTTCTTTACCAGTACCACTCTCACCTCTAATCAAAATAGAAGTATCACCTGAGGCAATGTTTTTCACTTTCTCTTTTAACTCTGTTATTTGCTTTGAAACCGCTTTAATATCTTGTAACGTGTACTTTGCTCCATTGTGTTCCTGCCAATCTTGTAGGTAAGTCTGTAACTGTGGCATAAGGCTTTTTATATGACTACTCATCTTATCCCATTCTTTTGTATCTCGGAAAATGACCGTACCAAGTGCCCCTATTGTTTCACCATTTGAAAAAATTGGAATTCGATTAGCAATCATATAATTCCCTTTGATATATTGAAGGTCAGCTATTTCCTCTTTTCCTGACTTTGCAACAAGGTGCATTCTCGAATTTTCAATGACAGTTGTTACGTGCTTACCAATTGCTTCATTCCTTTTAATTTCAAGAAACTCACAATATTTTTTATTCATATATACAATATTTCCATCTTTATTAACGACAACAATCCATTCATAAGCACTGTCAATAATCGTTTCTAATATATCATTTTTATATTGAGCATCTATTTCGTTAAACATGACATCACCTACTACTAATTCTACTTGTTTCTATAGTATCACTAATATTTTAAAAATTATAGAAATAAAAAAACGACGAGAAACTTCTATCCCCGTCGTTATATTTTAAGTATGAGAACTTACAACCACTGAAGTATCCTGACTTTTTTTCTTTAATTTCTGGTCATATAAAGCGGCTGGAATAATCGATAGTATTAATAACATCATTAGAATAATAAATAGTAGTTCGATATTATATAAATCTACTATTATACCCCCGAAAATTGGACCTAACATTCTACCACCAGTAGCCGTACTATTAACAATCCCCTGATAAAAGCCTTCTCTACCTTTAGGTGCCAGTTCGTTAGCAATAGTAGGTACTGCCGGCCAAACAAACATCTCACCTATCGTAAGAATAATCATAGCTACTACAAAAGCAGTAAACATCTCAGCTTTAGCAACTATAGCAAAAGAACCTACGAAAATTACTAGTCCGATAATAATTTGGGTTTTTAAGGTTTTTGCAAATTTACGGACCACTAAGGAAATGATAGGTTGACCTAATACAATTAATGCCCCATTAATTGTCCATAATAGGCTATATTGTTTTAAGCTAATTCCTAAATCTTGAGTGTGTGAAGCGATTGTTGTTTGCCACTGAACATATGCCAACCAACATATTAAATACCCTATGGTCATTACTAATAAAGCAGTCAACTTCGTTTTATTTTTTACCACTTGAGGTTGTTCTAGAATTGAGCTTTGTTCAGCTTTTTCTATACTAATACTTCGATAACCAAATAAGGCTATAAAGAAATAAACAAGAATTAAAACTGCATTTGCCGTGAATATATACGTAAAAGAGAACGAAGCAACCAAACCACCAAGTCCTGCACCAACTGCCACTCCGACATTTTGAGCGACGTATACTGCATTAAAGGCTCTCCTTCCACCTTCAGGCCAAACTGAGCCTGCCATTGCATACATTGCTGGAAAAACAATACCTGATCCAAATCCTACGATTGTTAGAAAAACAACATAATATGGCCATTCATTGTTAAAAACCAGCCCTATTACAGCCATTAAGGATATTACAATGCCTGTTAATATAGATTTATATCCTCCCACTTTATCAAAAAGTGCTCCACCAAACAGGTTTCCAATAACACTTGCAGCTGAATTTAGCATTAATACTAAACCGGCTACAGACAAAGATTTCCCAAGATGATCATGAATGTAAATCGTATTTAAAGGCCATAAGAAGGAAGACCCCGTCACATTAATAATCATGCCTATCACTAATAACCAAAGAGCTCGAGGCATTAGAATCCCCCTAAAATTTGTTATGTTTCGATTTCCAAAATAATTCTATTCCTTTCTAGGTTAAATGGCAATATGAAAATAAACCTACAAAATATTCAAATAATTAATCCATAAGGAGTAATGATGTATTATGTGACATAAAAAAACAGCCATACCGAATGTATGGCTGTCCTTGTTTTCTAGGTTAATTTTCAGTTCTTTGTTTTGATTTTATAGGTTGGCCTTTTTCAGCATACTTTTTCTTCGCAACCTTTTTAGGGTCAAAATCCTGCCCAACCTCTATGTCATTACTATTAATTCCATTTTTTGTTTTTTGTTCAGGGTTATTTTGCTTTGAACGTTTTTTCATTCTTTGCCCCCCTAGTGGTATTCATTTAAAAGATTTTCATCAAGAGTCATATCATTTTGAATCTGCTGAAGTTGCAGTCTCATACGGTGAAGCTGTTCACGCTGCTGTCCATTGCAACTCAAGGCTAGATGAGCCAGATCATTTGCACAATCTTCAAGTTGCTCCATAGCATTCGTATATTCAGTGATATTATAATGCTCTTGCTTTCTTGCAACCGTCATTTGCTCCTTGCTCGTTCTAATCGTATCCTCACATCTTTGGAGAAACGCTTCAACTGATTGGCGTGTAGCCATTCAAAATCCCCCCTAACTTAAAACTATAGAAGCGACTAGCTTCCTCAACCTGTAGTTTGCACCATACAAGAACAAAATATGTCTTCCGGGGCCTGACCCCCACCACGTTAAAGCACTAAACAGTTTCTTTCCTCACGTTGAAGTTCCTTGTATTATTTGCATTTGAGAAGGGTAATGGCCCGTGATAAAATAGTAAAGTTAATGTATTTATTTTAGGAGGTACTGGCTTTGACGCAAGTAAACCCGTTTCGATATTCTTCAGATAATAAACGGTTTCATACATGGAACTATCATTTACGTGAATTTTTTGGTCATAAAGTATTTAAAGTTGCGATAGACGGTGGTTTTGATTGCCCGAATCGTGATGGTACTGTTGCTCATGGTGGCTGCACTTTTTGTAGTGTCTCGGGCTCCGGAGATTTTGCAGGCGATCGAGCAGACGATATTCTCGTTCAATTCCACACGATAAAGGATAAAATGCATTCTAAATGGAAAGATGGAAAGTATATGGCATACTTTCAGGCCTTTACTAACACCCATGCGCCGGTAGAGACTCTACGTCAAACATTTGAACCGATTCTTGAGCAAGAAGGTGTTGTTGGCATTTCAATTGCTACACGTCCTGATTGTCTTCCGGAAGATGTAGTAGACTATTTGGCAGACCTAAATAAACGCAGCTATCTTTGGGTTGAGCTTGGATTACAGACCGTGCATGAGCGTACTGCCTTATTAGTTAATAGAGCACATGATATGAGATGTTATATTGAAGGTGTAAAAAAGCTAAGAAAACACAATATCCGTATTTGCTCTCACATAATTAACGGTCTACCACTTGAGAATACAGATATGATGATGGAAACTGCTCGTGCAGTTGCAGACCTTGATGTCCAAGGTATTAAAATACACTTACTACATTTATTAAAGGGAACTCCTATGGTAAAGCAATATGAAAAAGGCTTACTTGAATTTTTGACCTTTGAGGACTATGTAAATTTAGTATGTGATCAATTAGAAATTTTACCACCAGAAATGATTATTCACCGCATAACAGGTGATGGTCCAATTGAAATTATGGTTGGCCCAATGTGGAGTGTGAACAAATGGCAGGTATTAAACGCAATTGATGCAGAGTTGCTACGACGTGATAGCTATCAGGGTAAATACTACAAAAAAGCAGTGGAAGCCCAATGAAACTAGAACGTATCCTACCTTTTGCCAGAAGATTGTTAGAGACTGCCATACCTAAAGGTGGAATTGCTGTAGATGCTACCATGGGAAACGGACATGATACCGTTCATTTAGCCAAACTTGTTGGAGAGAATGGTCATGTATATGCCTTTGATATTCAAAGCGATGCTATTAGGAATACAAGTAATAGGTTAAATGAGAATCAACTGTCAGACCGTGTTACATTATATGAAAAGAGTCATGGTGAGCTAGAAAAATTAATTCCAGTTACAATTCATGGAAGAATCAATGGTGCTATCTTTAACCTAGGCTATCTTCCTGGTGGTGATAAAGAAATTGTAACAAAGCCCACTTCGACGATTGCTGCGATAGAGCAGCTACTTTCTATTATGGAAAAAGAAGGAATCATAGTACTTGTCATTTATCACGGACACGAGCAAGGTGCTGTTGAACGTGATGAATTGCTTGAATATGTCTCAGGAATTGATCAACAATCTGCTCATGTCTTGGAATACCGCTTTATAAACCAGGCAAATAATCCACCATTCATCATAGCAATTGAAAAAAGATAAAGAGTGCCATGGACAAGCCGTAGCACTCTTTTTCACATTGCTATTTCCTTCTTTGAGCCCTTTAGAGCATGTGTTACTTTTTGCATTGAACGATATAATCGTCCATTTAAATAAAAGAATAGTGACGTTTTACCCCCGAGCTGAATAATCTTTTTTGCAATCCTATGTACTTCTTTCTGCTTTCTAACCTTCTCATCTGATAAATAAATCCCTAACAACCCCCTATTTATCATACGATGAAAATGTTCATCAGGTATTCCAGTAATATTCTGATCAGCTTCTTCTACAAAATGCTGAAGACGAGCAACTAATTCACTTTGCTTCGGGTAATAAAAACAAAAATTCAAATCCCCGCCTTTTCGATCTTCATCCTGATCAATAAAATAATCCAAAAGAATGTGCAAGCCTTGTATGTAGGGGAAATAACCGTCTCTTATTTTATTTGCTGTCTCCTCAGAAAAGCTTGGTTGAAATGCATATGCTACCAAGCAAAAGATACCTAGTGTTGACCCAGAACAAGCAGAAAATTCATACCACTTCATTTCAGGTAAATGAGGTTTGTATTCATTAAACCATTTCTCTAATCTTGGTACTCTCTCTTCAATTCGAACATGTTTATGTACCTGTAAATCACAGTAATATAGGGCTAATTCTTGTAGGTGCTCATTGATAATATCAAAGTGTTTAACCTTCTTCAAAACATCCTGACAAGTTTTCACTAAACTATTTAAGTATCCACCATCTTCTTGTTCAGAACGGTGACGATAATAATTTTTCAATGGATTATCTAAAGTTAGGGCATCTGGCATCGAATCATGTAATGCTCTAAAATCAATCGGATCTAATGATGTACTTCGATCACATAGATTGTCTAAATAATCACTTATTGTTTGATAAGCTACAATAAATCGAATACACTCATCTTTATGTTCATGTGCAAGCAGTGCTAAGATGGCTCCGCCTTCACAATGAAAGGTTTTTGTATTTATACTGGCTACGGCCTGTGTTCTTAGTTCAGGATCTGGTATTTGATTTGCTTTTTCTCGCCAATATGACAAATGCTTATGAACTTCAGGTAGTACATCTTTATAAACCTTTGCCATTAAACTTATAGAATTAGATGGTACCTTCATCAAAACACCTCGTCTTTTTGATTTTAAAATTACCGTTTACTCAAAAATTTGTTACACTAAACTTACTACAAAAATGGAAATTATGAAAGGAACGAAGGAATTATGATCTATCCTTATAAAGGAATCTTACCTGAAATTGCTTCATCTGCTTTTATTGCGGATTATGCGACAGTAACAGGTGATGTTAAAATTGGTGAAGAAAGTAGTATTTGGTTCAACAGTGTCATTAGAGGTGATGTTGCACCTACGATAATTGGTAACAGAGTTAATATTCAAGATAATTCTATTTTGCATCAAAGTCCAAATAATCCACTTATCATTGAAGATGATGTTACAGTTGGACATCAAGTTATTTTACATAGCTCTATTGTTAGAAAGGGAGCATTAATCGGTATGGGATCAATTGTACTTGATGGTGCTGAAATCGGTGAAGGTGCATTTATTGGAGCTGGAAGTCTTGTTCCCCAGGGTAAAAAAATCCCGCCTAATACATTAGCCTTTGGTCGCCCTGCCAAAGTGATTCGTGAACTTAATGAAGATGATATAGCAGACATGGCTCGTATTCGTAGAGAATATGTTGAAAAGGGTCAATACTATAAAAGTCTTCAAAAATAATATCTGACGAGACTATGTCTACTATGAAGTGTTTCCAAATTATTTGGAAACACTTTTCTGATTTTGACTATAGAGGGAAAGGTATCCTAAGAAAAAGCTTTCAAGATTGGAGCTAGTCTAAATGATACCTGAAATTGTTAATCAATTTAAACTGAGAAATCTCATTCTACTAGTATGTACTGTTCTTATCGTGTTTTTACCTAGCAATGACACTGCTGCCTATAGCACAACTTCTACAACTAACACCACTAAAAAAGTTATTTTAGATGCACCTTTAATTTCTCAATATCCTGAACTACCTAGAGGCTGTGAGGTAACAAGTTTAGCCATGCTCCTTCAACATGCTGGTGTAATGGTAGATAAGCTTACTCTCGCAAAAGCTGTAAAAAAAGACCCTACACCTTATAAAAAACATAATGGGATTGTCCACTTTGGTAATCCATATAACGGGTTTGTAGGTGATATGTACACAAAAAGAAACAAAGGTCTTGGTGTGTATCATGGTCCCATTGCAGATTTAGCAGATCAATTTTTAGCTGCTAGGATCATTGATTTAACTGGAGAAGACTTCTCACAGGTTTATAAGTATCTATTAAACGGATCTCCCGTTTGGGTCATTACAAACGCTACCTACAACAAGCTGCCAGATTCCTCTTTTGAAACATGGAATACACCAACCGGAATTATTAATATAACCTACCATGAACACTCAGTTTTAATTACAGGTTTTGATGAGCAATATATTTACTTTAATGACCCCTTGTCAAAGGTTAAAAATAAAAAAGCACCAAAAGCAGAATTTATAGCATCTTGGGAACAAATGGGAAAACAAGCAATTACTTATTTACCTTAATCAATAACGAGTTCCTCACACAAGAAAAAAACAGGTAGATATTCGTGGAATATCACCTGTTTTTTTAATTTTATTTATTATTGCCCTAAAGCTTGTGATTTTAAAGCCTCAGCTTTGTCAGTACGCTCCCATGGAAGATCCACATCTGAACGGCCAAAGTGTCCATAAGCTGCTGTTTGCTTGTAGATTGGGCGACGAAGGTCTAGCATCTTGATAATACCAGCTGGACGTAAGTCAAAGTTACTGCTAACTACATCTACTAAAACATCTTCTGAAACTTTACCTGTACCAAACGTATCTACTGCAATTGATACTGGTTTCGCTACACCAATTGCATAAGCTAATTGAACTTCAACTTTATCAGCTAAACCAGCTGCAACGATATTTTTTGCAACATAACGCGCTGCATACGCCGCTGAACGGTCAACCTTAGTTGCATCCTTACCAGAGAATGCACCACCACCGTGACGTGCATAACCACCATATGTATCAACGATGATTTTACGACCTGTTAAACCAGCATCACCTTGTGGTCCACCAATAACGAAACGACCAGTTGGGTTAATGAAATATTTAGTATTTTCGTCAATTAATTCTTTCGGAACAACTGGAGAAATAACATGTTCCTTAAGATTACGTTGGATTTGCTCTAATGTAATTTCAGGGTGATGTTGAGTTGAAATTACAATTGTATCAATACGAACTGGTTTGTCATTTTCATCATACTCAACTGTTACTTGTGTTTTACCGTCTGGGCGTAGGTAAGGAAGAATGTCATCCTTACGAACTTTCGTTAAACGACGAGCAAGTTTATGTGCTAATGAAATTGGAAGTGGCATTAATTCCTTTGTTTCATTACAAGCGAAACCAAACATTAATCCTTGGTCTCCTGCACCGATTGCTTCGATCTGCTCATCTGTCATTTGACCTTCACGAGCCTCTAACGCCTGATCAACACCCATTGCTATATCAGCAGATTGCTCATCAATAGAAGTTAAAACTGCACACGTCTCATAGTCAAAACCATATTTCGCACGAGTATAACCAATATTTTTAATCGTATCACGAACAATTTTAGGGATATCTACATAAGTAGAAGTTGTGATTTCACCTGCAACAAGTACTAGACCAGTTGTCACTGAAGTTTCACAAGCAACACGTGCATTAGGATCATTTGTTAAAATTGCATCTAAGATTGAATCTGAAATTTGGTCACAAATCTTATCTGGATGACCCTCAGTAACAGATTCTGAAGTAAATAAACGGCGCTTTTTAGACATTCAAAAGCTTCCTCCTTTTAATACCACGATATTAATCGTGTGTTGTTTGTAAGATACGGTACTCATTCCCTTATTATTGATTAGTTAAACCTGTTTTATCCAGTTATACGATGAGAAGTTGTTTATTGTCTTAAAAATAATTCATCGTATGTATAACTAATCTGCATCGTTCCCAAAAAATAAAAAAACCTTTCCCTATTTTGAGGAAAGGTAGAATTTTTTAATCTCAGTCCTTTCACTCTTATCGATCAAGGTCAGTTACCTTGCATCAGGTTAGCACCTTATCACTAAACATGTGAAATTTTCATCTCACATAATGCTAAAAATTTAGTAATGGTTGCTGGGTTTCATAGGGCCTGTCCCTCCACCAGCTCGGGATAAGAGAGTATCCGTTCAATGACCTATAATAACGTAGTCATATTGGTAGTGTCAACATATTTTGACAATATTCTTATCTAAATGATAAATATTCCAGTAGCACCCTGCATAACTAGTCTTAATCCATTGGTTATTCGGACAGGTTGAGCTTGCACTTTGCTATTCGAGTCCGAATCCTTATGTTATTCGGACAGGTTGAGCGACTCACCTGCTATTCGAGTCCGAATCGACATGTTATTCGGACAGGTTGAGCTTGCACTTTGCTATTCGAGTCCGAATCGACATGTTATTCGGACAAGTTGAGCTTGCACTTTGCTATTCGAGTCCGAATCCTTATGTTATTCGGACAGGTTGAACTTGCACTTTGGCTATCGAGTCCGAATCCATTGGTTATTCAGACAGGTTGAGCTTGCACTTTGCCTAACGAGTCCGTATCCATTAGTTATTCGGAAAGGTTGAACTTGCACTTTGCATAACGAGTCCAAATCCAGCAGTTATTCAGACAGGTTGAACTAGTACTTTGCTTAACGAGTCCGTATCCATTGGTTATTCGAACAGGTTGAACTTGCACTTTGCCTAACGAGTCCGTATCCATTGGTTTTTATCTTGCACTTCATATAACGAGTCCGAATCCATAATATTGTATCAATTGCAAAAAAAAAACGATTAATTTCTTATTTTATAGTGCCGCATTTTGTATTTTATTTTATCATATAGAGGTTAGAAACACGTCCTTGCACTATTTTTTAGCTAATTTCAAAAAAAATGGTACATTTATGAAAGTTAAGACGTAAAATATCAGAAATAGTATAGACTAATTAGATTAATGTGTTATACTAATTATGGGATTAACGTTGAAAACATATAACAATTTATATAAAGGAAGGTTTTGCACATGAATTCAGTTGGTGTTTCAAGTGAATTATTAACGGAATTACTTAATGGGAACAATGTTCTCCACAACCTATCTGTGTCAGGCTTAGTAGAAAAAGTTCTTAATCGAAATGAAGGGATCTTAACTTCAACTGGTGCGGTTCGTGCAACGACAGGGAAGTATACAGGAAGATCACCTAAAGATAAATATATTGTAGAAGAAGCTTCTAATAAAGATAAAATTGACTGGGGTTCCGTAAATACTCCTATATCAGAAGAGTCATTTGATAAATTATATAAAAAAGTAATCAACCACTTAAAACAGCAAGATGAAGTTTTTGTATTCGATGGATTTGCTGGAGCGGATAAAAAGTACCAAATGCCAATTAAAGTAGTTAATGAATATGCTTGGCATAATCTATTTGCACACCAGTTATTCATTCGTCCTACAGCTGAGGAGCTTGCGACACATGAAACAGAGTTTACTGTAATCTCAGCACCTACTTTTCTAGCAGACCCTAAGGAAGATGGAACAGCTTCTGAAACGTTCATTATCATTTCTTTTGAACGTAGAACGGTATTAATTGGTGGTACTGAATACGCTGGAGAAATGAAAAAATCTATCTTCTCTGTCATGAACTACATGTTACCTGAAGCAGGAATCTTACCAATGCACTGTTCAGCAAACGTAGGCCAAGAAGGTGATGTTGCTTTATTCTTCGGTCTATCTGGAACAGGAAAAACAACTCTTTCTGCAGATCCTAATCGTCGCTTAATCGGAGATGATGAGCACGGTTGGTCTAATTCAGGTGTTTTCAATATTGAAGGTGGATGTTATGCGAAATGTATTAACCTTTCATATGAGAAAGAGCCTCAGATTTTTGATGCAATTCGTTTCGGTTCTGTATTAGAGAATGTAGTAATCGACCCTAACACTAGACTAGCTGATTATGATGACTCTTCATTAACAGAGAATACTCGTGCAGCTTACCCAATTCAAGCAATTGACAACATTGTTGATCCAAGTATTGCAGGTCATCCTAACACGATTGTATTCTTAACAGCAGATGCTTTTGGAGTTTTACCTCCAATCAGTAAGTTAACAAAAGAACAAGCAATGTACCATTTCCTTAGTGGATACACTAGTAAGCTAGCTGGTACAGAAAGAGGAATTACTTCTCCACAAGCAACGTTCTCAACATGCTTTGGTTCACCATTCTTACCTCTACCAGCAACTGTTTATGCAGAAATGTTAGGTAAGAAAATTGATGAGCATGATGTTCAAGTATTCTTGGTAAACACTGGCTGGACTGGTGGAGAATATGGTGTTGGAAACAGAATGAAATTAGCTTATACACGTGCAATGGTTCAAGCAGCACTTGAAGGTGAACTAACAAATGCAGAAACGGTAAAAGGTGAAATCTTTGGTTTAGAGATCCCTGTTCATGTACCAGGTGTTCCTGATGAAGTACTTCAACCTGCAAAAACGTGGGCTGATCAAGATGCATACAATGTAAAAGCTAAAGAGCTAGCAGCAAAATTCCGTCAAAACTTTAAAAAGTTTTCTAATGTTCCAAAAGAAATCGAAGAGCTTGGTGGACCATTAGTATAATATTAATGATTAAAAGGCAGTGTGCTTCTTGCACCTGCTTTTTTTATTTGCAGCCTAATGAAAAATTGCCTACTCTTTTGCTTCACGCTTCTCTCTAAAACATTATTAGTAATTATGTTAGTATATAAGGTATTAAAGAAAGGGGCGAATTCACTTGAATTGGAACTACTATCTCCCACCCTATGAAACTTTAATGAACATAGGAATATCCATAGGAATCATATTACTATTTTTATTGTTTAGGAAGCTTTTTACCAAGTATATATTCCGTATAATCTTAAAGCTAAGCAAAAAAACACCAACAGATTTTTTCAGCCACGTATGTTTATCATTTGAACAGCCACTTCGTTGGGTATTTATTATTATAGGAATCTATCTTGCAGTTGATTATTTCCCATATCTCGATCAATCTAATCCTCTCTTTTTAAAGCTGATTAGAGCATCTTTTATTATAATAATTACTTGGGGCTTATATAATATTTCTGGTGCGTCTTCAGCCCTTTTTACCAAGGCAAATGATCGTTTAAGTATCGAAATTGATCAAATCTTAATCCCATTTCTCTCAAAAGCTATTAGATTTGTTATCATCGCAATAAGCATTAGTATTGTTGCCCAAGTGTTTGAGTATGATGTTAATGGATTTGTTGCAGGCTTAGGCCTAGGTGGTCTTGCTTTTGCACTTGCTGCCAAGGATGCCATTGGAAATTTATTCGGGGGAGTCATTATTATTACTGAAAAGCCCTTTTCAATTGGAGATTGGATTATGACACCTACCGTAGAAGGAACCGTTGAAGATATATCATTTCGTAGTACGAAGGTAAGGACCTTTGCTCAAGCTCTTGTAACTGTTCCAAATGCTACATTAGCAAATGAAGCAATTACAAATTGGAGTAAAATGGGTAAAAGGAGAATTACATTTAATTTAGGCGTTACTTATGATACACCCAAAGCTAAATTAGAACGTACAATTGAGAGGATTACGAAATTACTTAAGAATCATAATGAAATACATTCAGAAACGATATTTGTCACTTTCGATAATTATAATGATAGTAGCTTAGATATTTTTCTGTATTTCTTTACAAAAACAACTGTTTGGGGAGAATTCTTAAAAGTTAAAGAGGACATTAACTTTAAGATTATGGAAATCCTTGAAGATGAAGGTGTTTCTGTGGCATTTCCAAGCAGAACTTTATATGTGGAAACACAGCAAGAAACACAAACAAAGTTTGGAGGAGAATCTTAATTCCTATGACTCTCTTTCTCTTTCATCTACATTGAAAAAAAAGTTTACCTAACTATACTCGATGGAGGAATTATGAACATACTTAAAAAAATTGGAAGAAGCAAATCCTTCCGAATTACCTTGTTGTTGTTTATTTTTATATACATAAACAATAGTTCAATTTTTGTAAATCCTAAATCTAGTGAGCCACTTTTACTGGCACATCGAGGGTTAGCACAAACCTTTTCATTTGAGGGAATTGATAACAACACATGTACAGCTGAGCGGATTTTTTCACCCGAACATTCCTATCTTGAAAATACAATTTCATCCATGGAGGCAGCCTTTGATGCAGGGGCTGATATTGTTGAACTAGATATTCATCCCACAATTGATGGTCAATTTGCTGTTTTCCACGACTGGACACTCGATTGTCGAACAAACGGAACGGGTGTAACTAGGGAACATACGATGGCAGAACTAAAGTCTTTTGATATCGGATATGGGTATACTGCTGATAATGGAAATACCTATCCATTTCGAGGTAAGGGGCAGGGATTAATGCCGTCTTTAGATGAAGTTCTAAGCTACTTTCCTGATCAATCTTTATTAATTCATATAAAGAGTAATGACTCGAATGAAGGACTACAGCTTGCCCATTACCTTGCAGACCTCTCACAAGAACAGTTATCATTGTTATCAGTTTATGGTGGGGATAATCCAATTGCGATATTAAAACAACAACTGCCTGCACTTCGTGTCATGTCAAAAGCAACAATGAAGGATTGCTTAATACCGTATTTTGTAACAGGCTGGACTGGAATCATGCCATCTAATTGCAAAAATACACAGTTACATTTACCTGAAAATATTGCACCCTGGGTTTGGGGCTGGCCGCATAAATTCGTATCACGTATGGAAAATGCAGGTACAAGGGTAATATTAGTAGCTGGAGATGGAGGTTTCTCAGAAGGCTTTGACCAAGTGAAGGATGTTGAACGCCTACCTGACCAATATTTTGGAGGAATATGGACAAATCGCATTGATAATGTTGCTCCTCTTTTAAAAAATATGGAATAAATAAAAGCGATCCTCCTAATGAAGAAGGATCGCTTTACTTATTTTGTTAGCTTAACAAATTTTCGTTTCCCTACTTGTAAGATTAACCCGTCCTCGATTTTCACTTGTAAATTTACATCACTTATTTTTTCTTCATTCAAACGAACGCCACCATTTTGAATCATTCTACGCGCTTCACTTTTTGAAACTTGTAACTTTAACTCGACAAGTAAATCGAGAATACCTACTTCAGGCTCACCTTTCCATTCAACAACTGGAATGTCTTCTGGTAAAGAGCCTTTCTGGAACACTGTTTTAAAATGACCCTCTGCCTTGTCTGCGGCTTCTTCACTATGATACATTCTTACAATAGTTTTACCTAATAGCATTTTAGCATCTCTTGGATGGAGTGTTCCCTCAGAAAGTCCCTCAGAGATTTTGTTCTTCTCTTCAACTGATAAATCTGTTATTAAGTTGAAGTACTTCGTGATCAATTCATCTGGAATGGACATCGTTTTCCCATACATTTGGTTTGGCTCTTCATCAACACCAATGTAGTTGTTTTTTGATTTAGACATTTTGTCTACACCATCGAGTCCTTCTAGCAATGGTAACATGATAACAATTTGCTTTTCTTTACCATAGTGTTCCTGAAGATGTCTTCCCATCAGGACATTAAAATGTTGATCTGTTCCACCGAGCTCTACATCACTTTCTAGCATAACTGAATCATACCCTTGCATTAATGGATAGAAAAATTCATGCAAAGAAATTGGTTTCCCTGTTGATAACCTTTCTGAAAAGTCATTACGCTCAAGTAATCTGGCTACCGTAATACTTGCAGATAGGTTAATAACATCCTCTAGGTTCAGCTCTGATAACCATTTGGAGTTGTAGTATAGCTCAACCTTTTCCATATCAAGAACCTTGCTGAACTGTTCAAAATAGGTCTTTGCATTATGCTGAACTTCCTCGTTTGTCAGCTGCTTTCTAGCAACAGATTTTCCTGTCGGATCACCTATTTTACCTGTAAAATCACCTATAATTAATTGAATGACATGGCCATTTTCTTGAAATTGCTTAAGCTTATTTAACACAACTGTATGCCCTAAGTGAACATCTGGTGCGGAAGGATCTAGTCCAAGCTTAATCTTTAAAGGCTTCCCTTTTAGAATTGATTTTGCGATTTTCATCTTCAATTCATCTAATGGTATTATCTCTGATACTCCATTAATATAGGTCGCAAGCTGCCTCTCTACTTCTGTACGTTGTTCACTTGTTAACTGATCAAAAAAATCACTCATTATAAATCCTCCTTTTCCTCTAGAAAATAAAAAAAACGCCCCTAAAAAAAGGGACGTGGATTACGCGGTACCACCCTTGTTGAAGAATTTAATTCTTCCACTTGAGATTGAATAACGGTTCAGCCGTTCTTTGCTAGTTCTTACAGTCCAAGATAGATTCTAGGAGGTTTTAAGGTTCGCAAAGAAAGTTCAGGGAGGTAATTCGCTCTTATCTTTGTGCTGATTTGCACCAACCATCAGCTCTCTAAAACAGGGAGATAAGTCACTACTGTGTTCCCATCATAACTTTTATAAAATATATAGTTTCATTGATTTTTGTTATTTTAACCGAAAAATTAAGTAATTACAACTTTTTTTTGTTTAATATATTTGCCTTATATAGTAGTAATCCACTAACAAAATAGATAAGTGAACTACTGTAAAAAATAATGTGAAGGGTAAAGAAGTCTGCTAAGACACCTCCTATAAAGATAGCTACTGCAGAAAAAATTGAGGTCCAAAAATGATAATTGCCAACATTTATTCCTCTTTCTGCCCCATCTGTAAGGCTTGAAATTAGTGTCTTTTCTCCATGCTTTTGCAATGCTCCAAATACGCCTAGTAGTAATTGTAAGATGTAAACTTGTTCTATACTACTAATATGAGGATAGTAGAGAAGTACAAGTGCCATTCCCCACGAGTTAACGAGTAAAAAATAATGATTATCAAACCTAAGGGATATCCTACCAGCTACTGGGTGGACAAGAGCTGCACTCAATGCAAACAAACCATAAGATAGACCGAACTGACTATAACTTGAACCAATATTATTTATGAAAAGAATATAGAATGGAAAGATAAGACTACTAGCGAAAAATACTGAGCTTTGTGTAATAATTAACCATTTTAATTTAGTAGTATTTTCCATATCTATTTGTACCTTTCATAAAAGAAGTTCATAAATCTTTCTTCAGGATCATAAAATAGCTTTTTTTGAAAAAACTCTTCTGATCTTGGATAAGCTTTTCTCATCTGATTTTTAGTTGGATATGGCATATACGGTAAGTAATAGCTCCCATTATGAGCTAGGGTAACATCAATCATTTTCTGCACAATTTCTCTCGTTTCTTGTTGGTCACTTTCACTAAAACCTTGGTTAATTAACAGTACAAGTGCAAACATATCGTCTTTTGCATAAGAAAGGACTGCGTGCTCATTTTTCGATACATACCTAATTGTTATGTTAACAAGGTTTAATTCCTCTGTAGTCAATACCGTCCTCAAATCATCAATATATTGAGGAAATCTGTCAATCGGAACAAAGTACTCTTGAAGGACGTCGGTATTTTTGCTATTTTCATATTCTAAGAACTTAGATTCTGATCGCATAACATTATTACGGGAAATAAATGACCCATTTTTATTATTGAAATAGGACTGTTGTGCCTTCCAAAACAAATCCTTCCCCCAATTATATTGACGGGATAATCCTAAAGAAAACTTAGTTAGCCACGTAAAGCTGTCTTTCTTAAGCTCGGTATGGTCTTTCAACTCTTCCTTTGAAAGAACATAATTTGTTACATACATATCTATTAAAAAATTCCCCGGTGCAGTTGATATCCGTGCAAGGTGCATACGAATGCTCGAATCTCCTTTAACTTCTTTTCTAAAAAAGGCAGCATACTCTTTATAATTCATTGAAACAGTATTCATTTCATACAATTCATCATCAGTAAGTTCTAATTCAACATCAAGAATAACACCGAAAAGTCCATATCCCCCGATCACAAGTGAAAAGAGCTCACTATTTTCTTCCCGACTTACATTGATAATTTCTCCTTCAGAAGTTAATAAACGAAATGACTTGACTGTATCTATAAGAGAGCCGTATCGTATATCTCTACCATGCGCATTTGCACTGATAGAACCTCCAACTGTAAATATATTTTGAGACTGCATGACTTTTACAGCTAAACCGTGAGGATTGATATAGTTTTGAATATCATTCCACGTAGCTCCACTTTGTACAGTTATTGTTTTTTCTATAGGATTAAAATCCAGAATTTGATTATAGTTTGTCATATCAAGAACGATTGCGTCTTTATAGTAGGTATGACCACCCATGCTATGTCTCGTTCCAGCAATTGAAATTTTCAAATCTTTCTCTTTGGCCTCTTTAACGATTGAAACAAGCTCCTCTGTCTTTTTTTCTTGTACAATCTTCTTAACCTTAACTGGCATTAACCCACTAACGTCTGTAACAACTAAATTGTTATCGACTGGTTTGTTATTTATAGTTGATAAAAAGAAGAAAGATAGATAAATAATAATGCAAATAAGTAGAACTAAATACTTTTTCATCTAGTCTTCTCCAATCATTATTTGTTATGGTTCTTAGTAATATCTTACATTACACTAAAAAGAAAAACGATACTTAGTTACAGTATCGTTTTGTAGGTTTTCATTTAGATAGTTTCAGAGGTTAGGAGTGCTTTTAGTTTATTTTTATATTCTTCTTGTTTATATTCATTTAAAACAATATGTTTTTTCATGTCTAATTGAGAAATCACATTCATCTCAACTTCTTTTCTTGCTTTTAAGACGGATAATGTTCCTTCTAACCCTTCAAGTTCGTTTATATGTCCATATCCCTGTTTCGTGTAGTAATTTACGAATCCTTCAAACCACTCTTTTGGTCTTTCTTGAACAGCCTTTTTAAAAGAATAATCAAGGTCTGCTTGATCTACATAAAGTAAGATTGGTTCTAAGGATTTAATGCTTTGAGCTAATCCTTTGATATAGTTGATGATCGTTTCCTTATCTGCTCCGTACTTAATCATACCAACGGTTATCGGATTTTGGATAAAACAACACTCGAATATATATACTTTATTTTCACTAGTAGCACGTTTGGCAAAGTCTTTCCAGTTTTCAGTAATTAATTCAATGTTCTGCTCCAAGGGTAATTCATAAATATCTCTTTTCGTGATTTCGCCATAAAGCTCTGTAGGAAAACTTGGATTTATTTCATTTATTATCTTCTGATACGGTAGAAAATACCCATTTTCCTTTTCGGTTACTCGACTTAAGAATACTTCTCTAAAGTCCTCATACTTCGTTAATAACTCATCAAACTCTGCCCGGGTAAAAAAAGCCACTCCATCGTAATCTGCAGGATGGTCTAAGTTTCCTTCTAAAAATAGCTCACACTTCACATTCATTTCTGTAAGGATGTCCTGGACCAACTTTGCTGTAGTGGATTTCCCAAAACCAGGTAAACCTTCAATTAAGATTAATTTTGTTTTCATAAACCTACTCCCTTTGTAAAAAAATAGAGTAACTAGAAATGAATTAGCTACTCAATTTCACTCTCTCTTGTTATTTTAATTTGTCGAATTAAGGGCAATCAGTTCATATGTAATAGTCGTTGTGTTATTTGCTAATTCAACCTTTTTGATTAGTGCCTCACCGCTAGAGTCACTTTCAATTGTTCTTCTAACCTCTATTGGAATTTCAATTGGGTATAAACGATATCCCTCTTTCACCAAAGTAAATATATTTTCTGATACTCTTGTTTCTCTTCCTTTTGTTACAATCATTGTATTAAATTCAAAAGGCATGCCCATAAGCTTGTCTCCCCTTTATTTTGTAAGTTGTTACCTCTTCATAGTATCACAATCAACTACTGATTTTTCATCCATTCTGTTACAAATTTTACCGTTTCTCGATTTTCAGCTGGCGGAAAGTAATGGGTAAATTGTTTAAAATATCTGCTCGTTACACTTTTACCTAATTCCTTTAATCGTATTTCCAGTCTATATGAGTGCTCAACTGATACGTTCTTGTCCTTTTCACCATGAATAATTAAGACTGGTGCCTCTAGTTTTTCCAGTTCATAAAGTGGGGTGCGATAACGATATCGTTCCGGATATTTGGTTGGTGTACCACCAATTACCCTTTTCATCATTCTTCGCAAGTCTTTCCTTTCTACATACGTAAGTGACATATCTGAAACTCCACCCCATGATACGACTGAGCAAATATTCGTTTCATAAATTCCTGTCAGAAGTGCCATTACCCCACCACGTGAAAAACCAAAGGCATGAATACGGTTAGGGTTTACTTTCGGATGCTGTTTTAACACTTTATAGCTAGCTAGAGCATCATATCTATCATCACCTGCAAAATCTTCATTTCCTTCTCCACCTTGATTACCGCGATAAAAAGGAGCCATTACTACAAAACCTTCAGAAGCAAACTGGATAATACGACCTATTCGTACTTTTCCAACATTCTTTATCCCACCACGTAAATACAGAAAACCATCATAACAGCCTTCTCCTTTAGGATAAGCTAAGTATCCTTTTACACGAAGCCCCTTACAGTAATAAGTAATGAGATACAGTTCAATTCTAGGATTGGGTGAAGGATATCTTTGTTTATCTATAATACTTCCGTCAACCATTCAATCATCCCCTTTCTAATTAAATTCTTCTAGGCATTCACACATTTTTGTCACACTTCATAATGTAACGTAAGTAATAACTAATATTATTGACGTTCTAACACGTCTAGGAGGTAAAATTCATGCGTTATGTATCCTTATTTTTGACGTTTCTTCTTATTATTCCACTAGTAGCCTGTAATAATGACAAAACAGAAACAATCAGAGTTGCAGAAGTTACCCGATCTATTTTTTATGCTCCTCAATATGTTGCACTGTCTGAAGGTTTTTTTGAGGATGAGGGCTTAAATGTTGAACTTACAACTACATGGGGCGGTGATAAAACGATGACTGCCGTTTTATCAGATGGTGCAGACATTGCCTTAGTAGGTTCTGAGACATCTATTTATGTTCAAGCTCAAGGGTCCAGTGACCCAGTTATCAATTTCGCACAACTTACTCAAACAGATGGCACTTTCTTAGTTGCGCGTGAAAAGATAGAAGAATTCAGTTGGGATCAATTAAAAGGTAGTACATTTTTAGGTCAACGTAAAGGTGGCATGCCACAAATGGTTGGTGAATTTGTACTTAAAAAGAATGGTATTGATCCACAAAATGACTTAGAACTAATCCAAAACGTAGATTTCGCCAATATTGCATCAGCCTTTGCTTCCGGAACTGGTGATTTTGTTCAATTGTTTGAACCACAAGCAAGTATCTTTGAACAAGAAGGAAAGGGCTTTATTGTTGCCTCATTTGGTAAAGAATCAGGTCATGTACCATATACAACATTTATGGCAAAACAAAGTTATCTTGACGGAAATAAAGAAGCAGTAGATAAGTTCACTCGTGCTATTTACAAAGCTCAACAATGGGTTCAGACACATAGTGCCAAAGAAGTAGCCGAATCCATTCAGTCATATTTTGAGGACACACCACTTGAAACAATTGAAATGGTTGTTGATCGTTACAGAAGCCAAGGCTCATACGCCACTGACCCAATATTAGACGAAGAAGAATGGGATAATCTTCAAAACATTATGGATGAAGCCGGTGAGCTTCCAGCACGTATTGAATACAGCACATTAGTTAACACATCTATTGCCGAAAAGATCATTTCAGAATAGGAGTGATGACTCGTGACTTTTCTCAAAGTAGATAGAATTCATCATACCTACTTTACTAGAGATTCCGCAAAAACAGCACTTGAAGACATCTCTTTAACGATAGAGGAAGGGGAGTTTGTCTCCTTTCTCGGCCCTAGTGGCTGTGGGAAAACAACCTTATTATCGATTATTGCTGGCTTACTAAAACCAACAGAAGGGCAAATTTTAATAGATGGAAATCCGCCTAATAAAGAAGGGCCTTCAATTGGGTATATGCTGCAGCAGGATTATCTTTTCCCTTGGAAAACAATTGAGGAAAATGTTTTTGTCGGACTCCGAACCATGAAGAAGTATTCTAGTGAAAATAAAGAAAAAACCCTTGATATATTAAAAGAAATGGGATTACAAGGTGTTGAGAAGTCTTATCCAAAACAGCTTTCCGGTGGGATGAGACAAAGAGCCTCGTTAGTGAGGACCTTAGCAACAAATCCAAAGATTTTACTACTCGATGAACCATTCTCAGCTTTAGATTATCAAACCAAACTAAAACTTGAAAATCTAATGGTAAAAACATTAAAGGAGTATAACAAAACTGCATTACTTGTTACTCATGATATTGGTGAAGCAATTGCGATGAGTGATCGTATATTTCTACTCTCAGCAAACCCAGGTAGAATCGCAGAAACCTTTACCATTCCTGAAGAACTAAAAAAATTAACTCCATTTGAAGCGCGTCAACATTCTATGTACTCAACAATCTTTCAACAAATATGGAAGGAGTTAGATGATCTTGAAACAGAATAGTAGCATTCGTCTCCTTCATGAACAATATTTAAAAGAAATTAAAAAAGAAAAAAGGATTGTTCTATTTTACCAACTCCTTATATTTCTGGTCTTTTTTTCAGGTTGGGAAATCGCCAGTCGAAAAACATGGATTGACCCTTTAATTTTCAGTTCTCCCTCTAAAATATGGGGGCTCTTTATAACAAAGCTATCTGATGGATCTCTACTCTCTAATTTAAGTGTTACCCTATTTGAAACAGTTTTAGGATTCATTATTGGAACTTTATTAGGAACAATTTTGGCAGCAATTCTATGGTGGTCAGAACGCATTTCAAAAATTCTAGACCCTTATCTCGTCATATTGAATGCAATGCCTAAGGTAGCTCTTGGACCTATCTTAATAGTAGCACTTGGTCCAGGATTTGTTTCTATTATTGCAATGGGAGCAATTATCTCTGTAATTATCACCACAATCGTTGTTTACACCTCATTTAGGGAAGTAGACCCTAACTATATAAAGGTACTAAAAACATTTGGTGCTAGCCGCGGTCAATGTTTTAAGGAAGCCATTCTTCCAGCTTCTTTTCCTACCATCATCTCCACCCTAAAAGTAAATGTCGGATTATCTTGGGTTGGGGTAATTGTTGGCGAATTTCTTGTTTCAGCAAAAGGGTTAGGCTATATGATTATATACGGATTCCAAGTGTTCAACTTCACTCTGGTTCTCCTAAGTCTTTTAGTCATTGCAGTTTTTGCTACATTAATGTATCAGGGTGTAGAGTTGCTTGAAAGAAAGCTTATAAAGGACTCTAAACAATAGAAAGCTCTCTAAGATAATTAGAGAGCTTTCTTTAAGATATAATCAATGCTATGCAAAAGAACATCATCTTTCATGATAAAACTATACATGGAATTTGTGGAAAGGTTCTTCGGCAGGTAATTTAGTAATACTGGGCCTTTCGTTTCTAAGTAATCATCCTTCTCTACAAGCTCACTAACTTTTGCAAAATATATATTTTTTATTATCGTTTTACCTTTTCCGATAACTTTATATTGCCCAATATAGTTTAAATCTGAAACGATTCCACCCGTTTCCTCCATGACTTCACGAACTGCCGCTTGCTCTGGTGTTTCACCGTTCTCAATCTTTCCTCCTGGGAATTCAAGTCCTCGCTCACTGTGGTCTGTTAACAGCCACTGACCATTGTGCCTACAAATCACCCAAACATGCCTAGGATTTATTGAGAAAGGGTTGCAAGTGAAGGATAAATTAACTTCATTTAAGTACATATCCTGAAAAACAATCATATTACCTTTTCTCCATTACTTGGTATTTCTTATATGGTACCATATAAAAATCAAATGGTACACGAACAACTCTTTTTAATGTTCCTTGTTACTAATTTCACTTATTAAATTCTGTGACTTAATAAGCTCCTTCGCATCTTGATCACCTAGTTCATACATCATTTTATATATTTTTTGCATCGTTGCATCAATAGCATCATTTGTAGGATCATAGTGGTATTCAATGTATGGAACATGCGCTCGTAAGAAGCCTTGCCAATCTGAAGAATAGTTTTGTTCAAAATACTCTCTTAACTGGATAATTTCTTCATCTGTCGCTTCAATTTTAAAATCCCAAGGAGAAGCAGTACTAATCTGTGAAATCTCTCCATTGGCGATTGAAACATAATACGTTTTTTTAGTTTGATCCATGAACTCTCACCCCTAAGTTTGCATTCTTTTCATTAGCTTTTCAAAATTGAGCCAAATTATGTATGTCACAAGTTTCAATTAAATTATCTAGGGTTATTACCATATTAGTGGAGAGTTTCTGAAAAGTCATTTATACTAGAAAAAAGAAAATTACTTATTGGATAAAAGCATTTTTTCATTTCTATACGATATACTAGTTGGTAACATAGAGTTTTCTAAGAGGAGGCTAATCGGATGAAATTTATTGATGAATTATACGAGATGTATCGTCACAAGCTATCGGGCGATGAAGAGGATGCAGACATTTTAGCTTTCTCAGTACTAGAACAATTAAATAGAGATGATATGATTACACTAATTGAGGAACTAAGTGATCAGGAGCTTTATAACTTAGTTGGTTTTTATATGATTGAAAAGTTAAAAGCAAAAATGGCTCGTGAGGAATTTGGGGATACTAAAGCGGTACCAAACGATGGTGTTAGAAATTTACATTAAACTTAAAAACCCAGAAAGAGAAGTCCTCTTTCTGGGTTTTTTCTTATTTCTGTAATATTGCTAGTGCTTGATCTATTTGTTCCGTGCTAACATCATAGTGTGTTGTCATCCTAATAATAGTAGGTCCAAAAGAAACAGCTAGTATACCTTGCTCCTTTAATAAGCGGATATACTCCTCAGCCGTTAAACCTTTTTTAGCAACATCAATTAATACAATATTCGTATCAACTTCATTGATAACCTCTAATCCTTTGATTGAACCTATCCCAGCTGCAAGCCTCTTAGCATTATCATGGTCAATTGATAGTCGGTCTACCATTTGTGTTAACGCAACCATTGCAGGTGCCGCAATTAGCCCAACCTGACGAAGGCCCCCACCAAGTCTCTTTCTCCATTTTCTAGCTTTTCTTATAAATTGTTCATCACCAGCAATAATTGACCCTACCGGTGCCCCTAGTCCCTTTGATAAACAAACTTGAACAGTGGTTGTAAACTGTGTAAAATCAGTCAACGGTTTATTTAAAGCTACTGCTGCATTAAATAACCGTGCACCATCTAAATGAACAGGGACATTATATTTAGAAGCAACGTTATAGATAGATTCCATGTTATCAATAGGAACAATCGCTCCACCCGCTCGGTTATGCGTATTTTCAAGACAAATTAGGCTTGTTTCTGGGACGTGAATATCTTCCCCCCTAATAGCTGATTCAACTAATGTAGAATCCATGGCCCCTCTATGACCCTTAATCGTTCTAGTTTGTACACCCGCAAATGCAGAGACAGCTCCACCTTCATAATAAAAAATATGCGAATCTTCTTCTAATAAAATTTCATTTCCTGGTACACAATGTGTAAGTACGGCAATCTGATTACCTTGCGTTCCACTCGTTACAAATAGTGCATCTTCTTTACCTAACATTTTAGCCGCTAATTCTTCAAGCCCTCTTACTGTAGGATCTTCATTATATACATCATCTCCAACCTCAGCTTGATAAGCAGCCTTCCTCATTTCTTCGGTAGGTTTGGTTACCGTATCACTTCTTAAATCTATCATCTATTAACACCTCAAATTTTCGTATCCTAACATACCCGATAAATTATCCTTTCAAATCAACTCTGTTACCTAATGTAGGATGTGGGGCTTGATTTGTTGGGGCTTGTGCATTCATAAAATCATTCAGCATAACTGTTGCATGCGCTGTTTGAGTTGCCATCTGGCTTTTTAAAAGGTTTGAACTAAGTGTGCGCTGTAGTTCAGCTACGTTGCTTGCCATCATGCTACTAATTTCCATTGGATCCTCCCCTTCCTAATAATAAACTAATACAACATTACTATAATTATAGTAAAAATACAGAAATCTTTCTATGAAAGTGTATGGAAAACAAATAAAAATCTCCCTCTTTTAGTAGAGGGAGATTACACTTTATTTTCCTAAGAAGGATTTTAACATCCAAATATGTTTTTCTAAGCTCTGATGAATGGCAAGTAGCATATCTCCTGTCGTTTCATCATCTACTTCATCAGCTACACTCATACCTTCCTTTAGTTCAGAAGTCATGATGTCAAAATCATCAGTAATGACTTGAACCATCTGATCAGCTGATTCATTACCCATTGCTTCCTTTACAGTAGACACCTCTAATATTTCTCTCATTGTAGCGACAGGTTGTCCCTCCAATGCTAATAGTCTTTCTGCTAATTCGTCGATGTGTACGGCAGCTTCTGTATAGAGCTCCTCAAATTTATCGTGTAATGTGAAAAATGCTGGTCCCTTAACAAACCAGTGATAATTATGTAACTTAATGTAAAGTACACTCCAGTTAGCAATCTGTTTATTAACGATTTCAGTTAATTGTTTTGACATATTTATCGCCTCCTTATTTATAAGATACCCCTTTAAAAGGTATTGAAACATAAAGATTTGTGTCAAATATGAAAAAGAAAAGTGACAATTCTCTAAAAATTTTACGAATCTCGTGATAAAATAAGACAAACTAAAAAATCATGGAGGAAGCGCTTTGTATACAGTTTTAGTCATATCAATTATTATAGTCTTCATTGTTCTTATCTTAGCTCTAATAACCACCTCAAAGGCATATGGCTTCAAACATACAATTGATGAGCTTGACCAACAACCCGTTACACAAAAAGAAATAGATACTCAAAAGGAGGAATAGTTTTGCAAGATCCAAAATTAAATGAACTTTATGAGTCATGGCTTAATGAAGCTACAATTGATGATATTCAAAGTAAAATGGAATCTGGTGAATTAACGTCACAAGAGTTAGTTGTTCTTTATTTAAAGAAAATAGCCGATTTCGACCCCAAGATTAACTCCATTTTAGAAGTGAATCCTGAGGCAATACATATCGCTGCAGCACTCGACGCTGAACGCAAGATTAAAGGTGCACGTGGTCCATTACATGGAATTCCTGTCCTCATCAAAGATAATATTGATACCTCTGATAAAATGCATACATCAGCAGGCTCACTTGCATTACAACATTCAATCGCGCTAAAGGATTCTTTTGTGGCAGCCCAACTTCGAAAAGCAGGTGCTGTTATTCTAGGAAAAACAAATATGACGGAATGGGCTAATTTTATGACTATTGGAATGCCTAGTGGATATAGCTCTAGAGGTGGACAGGTTTTAAATCCATACGGTCCTGGAAAATACGACGTAGGTGGATCTAGTTCAGGTTCCGGTGCTGCAATAGCTGCAAATCTTGCTACTGTGGCAGTAGGTACAGAAACTTCTGGCTCAATCCTAAGCCCAGCTAGTCAAAATTCATTAGTTGGTATCAAACCTACACTTGGTTTGGTAAGTCGGAATGGTATTATTCCGATTGCCCATAGCCAAGATACAGCAGGACCAATGGCGAGAACTGTGAAAGATGCAGCTTACCTTTTAAATGTCTTAGTAGGTAAAGATGAGAATGATCCAATTACTGAAACAAATCCTGATAAAGGTGCTATTAACTATGCATCAGGTTTAGAAAGCAATGATAGTACCACTTTTAGGATAGGAATTGCTAGAAGTGTCTATTTCGATTATTTAAGTGAAGAAAAACGGGAGATTTTAAATAAGGCAATTGAAAAGTTAGAAGAGATCGGTATGAATGTGATAGATGAAGTGTCCATTCCATCCACACAAGCAAAATGGTCCTATGATGTGTTAACCTATGAATTCAAATCCGGTTTAAACTCCTATCTAAGTGGGCTACATCCTTCTATAAAAATACGGTCATTAGAAGATGTTATTCTCTTTAATAGAGAGCACAAAGATGATACATTAAAATATGGACAGAAGCTATTAGTGGATAGCCAAGACACAAGTGGCACTTTAAAAGAAAGCGAGTATATTGATGCACTAGAGTTTGACCGTTATCATTCTACAAAACAGGGCATTGAATTTACTCTTGCCGAGCATTCCTTGGATGCAATTGTATTCCCTAATAATTTTGGTGCTGCAATTCCAGCTAAAGCAGGCTATCCATCAATAACTGTTCCTGCAGGATATACAATAGAAGGAGAACCGGTTGGTATCACCTTTACTGGAACAGCTTTTAGTGAATCAACTTTATTAAAAATTGCATATGCATTTGAACAGGTTACTAAGCACCGACAATCTCCTAAGTTATAAATACACACACAGTAGACTATTCTACTGTGTGTTTTTCTTTTGTAAAATCTCAGTATATCTCCTGTGATGAAGCTCACATCTTTATTTGTTAAAAGTATATATAATAAGGTTAATTAATTTACAAAAAATTAACAAAACTTACTGTCTTCAAAATATTTACAAATTAAAAAGTTAGGTGTATGCTTAGTATCGTAAGATTAAGTAAAAACTAGAAAGAAGGATTTTCAATGAGGAAACGTAGCACAGCTCAATTTTCAATCAAGAAACTAATCGATAAAAACAAACAAGACATTATGAAAGATACTCGTCATATCGATAAAATAATTGAAAAAATTGAAGACCGCCATATTAAAACGGAAAACCGTTAAATATAAGAAGATCCTCCTACATTTTGTAGGAGGATTTTTTGTGTGGTATTAGAAGTCCAAATCCATGGATTTTTCGGACTTGTTTTCTGGCTTTGGCTGAGACTTGTCCGAATCCATGGGTTTTTCGGACTCGTTTTCTGGCTTTGGCTGAAACTAGTCCGAATCCGGGAGTTTTTCGGACTCGTTTTCTGGCTTTGGCTGAAACTAGTCCGAATCCATGGATTTTTCGGACTTGTTTTTTGGCTTTGGTTGAAACTAGTCCGAATCCATGGGTTTTTCGGACTCGTTTTCTGGCTTTGGCTGAAACTAGTCCGAATCCATGGGTTTTTCGGACTCGTTTTCTGGCTTTGGTTGAAACTAGTCCGAATCCGGGGGTTTTTCGGACTTGTTTTCTTGCTTAAAACAGAAGCGAGTCCGAATCCATCGCGAATTCGGACTCTGTTTTCTATTCTGGGCAAGGACTTTAACAGCTTAAGAGACCCAACCATGCATCAGCTCAGGATGTTACTATTAATGCTGAGTGTGTTTGTTCCGTAAACCTTCTTTACTAAAACAAACGACCTAACTGAATTGATTCATACTTCTGTCAACCATGCGCTTAGATTCCAACCATTTTTGTTATTAAGTTAATGGCCTTTGGGTGTTAAAATTCCTTCTTGTGAACGTAGGGATCTTCAATCATAAACATTTCTTTCGATTAAGTCCTTAGTAAACAAGAACTTCTTTTCCCACCGATTGAATCCTTTAACGAAATCTAACCTTACTTGTTCGTTTAATTTGGAACGAACACCGATGGTTGAGCCTCTTAAACTGTTAGCTTCTTTATAGAGTTTTTATCTTTGTTCTCTACATCTTTATTTTACCATTATTTTTTGTTTTTACTCATATGTATGTTGACATTTATGTGAACTTTTTCACAAATGAACTCTTAAAAAGAGCACTTGAGTAATATCAAGCACTCTTCTTTTTTTTAACCAAAAACTTTGTGTAAATCTTCTTTTGATTGCTCTAACCAAAAGCGCATTAAACGAATTGCTCCATCAAGGTCATGTAATTTTGCTTGACCACATTGCTTTTCATTTGCTGCTGGAATCTCAGTAATTTCAACTGCTTCTTTCATTGTATCTTCTAATAAATCAATGATCTCTGCTACAGTTGGTTCCCCACTCACTACTAGATAATAGCCCGTTTGACAGCCCATTGGAGAGATATCAATAATATCAAAATGGTCATATTTCTCTGAATGCTTTCTGATATTAAAGGCAAGCAAATGCTCTAACGTATGAATTGCATCAGGTTTCATCGCCTGTTTATTAGGCTGACAGAAACGAATATCAAATTTATTTACAACACCGTCACTACCTACTTTGTGCACACCACAGTGTCTTACATATGGTGCTCTAACTGCATCATGGTCTAGCTCAAAACTTTCTACAGATGGCATATTTTTTGCACTCCTTTTTTATATACATAATCCTATAATAACGTTAATTCCGATAAATTTCATCTATTTAAACCGAATTAAGCTTTTAAAATTTTTCCAAGAACTTAACTCATAGTATAGTATAGTTAAGTAATATAAAAATATGAAGGGATGAGTTAATGTTGTTAAAAACAATATTTATAGGCATAATTCGGTTTTATCAAAGAGTCATTTCACCACTCAAACCACCAACATGTAGATTTTATCCAACTTGTTCTCATTATGGACTTGAAGCAGTCAAAAGGTTTGGGGCAATTAAAGGTGGTTGGCTCACAATCAAGCGTATCTCTAAATGCCACCCATTTCATCCAGGTGGAATAGATAATGTTCCCGAAAAAAAAATAAATGGTGTCAGGAAGTAATATCCTCACACCATTTTTTGAATTTAACCTTAATTAGTAACCTCTACAGTCTTCTCAATATGTTCATGTAAAGATCCCTTTTCAACATGAATGATTATGCTATATATACCCTCTTTAGGAAAAACATGTGCAAGGGAATATTCGCCAGCATTTCCCTCTTCAGCTGGAATAAATTCATGTTTACTTTCTTCCTGTTTCCATATCTCAAACCTTACATTCGCTCCTATGAGTGGCTGATCTTCGTTGGTTATTATAACTTTCAAGTTGGTTGATTGTTCTACTTTTATTGAGCCTTCTTTTTGGAAGTCAATTACTAAAGTTCCGTGTGCATGGTGGTGCCCATGATGATGGTGATGATTATCACTTTCTTCATTTTGTTCATCTTGTTCTACAGTTTCTTCAATTTGAGCTGTAGCGTCACCAACTACCACTTCTTTTCTTGGCATATTGTGCATATCCCTTGCAGTAACATGTGCAACAATATAATAAACACCGTCTTTTTCAAACGTTTTAGTAATTGTATATAATCCATCTCCAACATGCTTACCTGTAATCATTTCATGCTCAGTTTCCTGACCTTGTTCCCAAATCTCAAATTTAACTTCTTGTGCGTCTTCTACTTTTTCATCACCCAGTGTAACTAACGCACCTAGTTCAACACTTTCATTTGGCTCTATCTTATCAGGTACCTGTATATCTACCTCTATAAACTGTACTTCCTCATTTTGTTCTCCTTGGTTATTACAACCTACCATTAGCAGTACGAAGAGTCCTAATAATATAAGTCCTAGCTTTCTCACCTTTATATCACCTCTATATTAATTTACCTTATAGTACATGAAACTTCTTGTGAAACTTATGTGAATGTTTTCTTTCAATCATTCTCCCATATCAAATAATACATAATTCCAAACTGATTCACAAACTTTAAAGAATAAGTTTTTAATGTACAACCTGGAATAAACGTTTATAATTATCTTTAAATACTAAATATTTGTAATGAGGTAAATATTATGGAACTTATCTTAGAAATTGTACATACCAACTTACTATCACCAATGGTACTATTTTTCCTTATGGGCATCATAGCTGTTATTGTCAATTCTGATTTAAAGGTACCTGAAGCATTCTACACAGGGTATACAATGATTATCTTATTCACGATTGGTATAAAAGGTGGTACGGAACTTAAAAATGTTTCATTTTTCACTATGCTACCAGCTGTTGTGGCAGCCTTATTTTTAAGCATTTTCATGCTTTTCTTTGCTTACCTTGTGTTAAAGAAATTATTTAGATTTGACACTACAAATGCATTATCTATTGCTGCTCATTATGGTTCTGTAAGTGCAGTTACATTCGTTGCAGGGATTGGCTTTCTTGAAAAGATGGAGGTAGCTTATGAAAGCTATATTTCTGCCATCTTAGTAATAATGGAGGGCCCTGCAATTATTGGAGCAATTATTTTATATAAGCTTTTTAACAAAGAAAAAGATCAACCCGAAACTGTTTCTAGTGGACTAGGACATGCATTCAAAGAGGCTTTCTTTGGAAAGAGTATTTTTCTTTTACTAGGTGGAATTTTCATTGGGTTAGTAGCTAGTGAGGATGGACTACAAAAAATAAAACCATTGTTTGGAGACCTGTTCTATGGGGTTTTATGTATTTTCTTATTACATATGGGGATGATTGCGACACAGCAAATTAAAGAATTAAAAGGGTACAAATTTCATTCATTTTTATTTGCATTTATACTTCCAATAGTAGGCGGTACGATTGGGGTATTTGTAGGTAATATCATTGGAATGTCCATTGGTGGCTCTTTTATGCTAGGAATACTAACCGCAAGTTCATCTTATATTGCTGCACCTGCTGCAATTAGCCAAGCCATACCCAAAGCAAATTCCGGACTTTATTTAGGATCTTCCCTGGGCCTAACCTTACCATTTAATTTAATACTGGGAATTCCTTTTTACTTTTGGCTGGCTACCATACTTTAACTCTTATATGTAAGCTAGTTACTTTTAGCTACCATTAAAATATTACAAATAGCTCTTTAACATCCCATGTTAAAGGGCTATTTTAAATTTATCGAGGTTTTTCCCATTTTTACTAATGTTAGTTCATTAAGCTGTTTAATCCCATTATATTTTGTGGCAACCTCATAGAACTCTTGCTCCATGCGCTTCTTTAACACCTGATCAAGCTTAAACTTCAGTAGACTAATCTCAATTTGGAGTTCTACAATCGTTACAACAGCATTTTCACTTAACGCTTTTTCAATTGATTCTAACTGTACAAACATTTCCTCTTTGCCATTTACCACTATTAGCAAAAACCAACCGACACCTTTAATGTATTTACAATCCTGCCCAATTTCAAAACTGTCACCGTAGCATAAATATTGTTCTTTTGCGACCAAGTTCTCTTTGCGAGTTCCGTAAAATGAACAATTTAACAAAAGACCTTCACGATTAGATACAACATGAAACAAAGTTTTTCCTCCCTTCGTTTACACACTCGTTATCCACCCGCTTAAGAGATACCGTCAGTAACAATTAATACATAGTATCGATTTATGCTACGTTTCATTAAATTATAACTAAATAATATTTAAGTGATTATGGCTGATAACTTATTCTCCTCTATAACCTTATGTATGGAGCTCCAAGATCTTTTCACAAAATAAATAGGTTTAGCCTGTTCTCTAGCTCTTTGTTTTACAACTTTCGCCAAATTATGGTTTATATAATCAGTCATAACAAATATCATATCTATATCATCAGGTATTTCTCTTTTTACCATATTCACCTTTCTACCATCTAGGTGAATAATCTCATGAAACCCTGACTCCCTTAATTTATCTGTAATATTGCCAAGATGGTCTGCTCCGACTACTAATAAAGACATCATTTCAAACGATCCCTCCTAATTAATTAATTTTAGTTCTTGATTGTTATCATTATTTTAATTGAGAATGATTATCTATGTCAATAGTAATTGAAATTGATTCTCATTAAAAGGGTATTGAGTTAGTATGATTGATAGTGGATTGAAGCGGAAGACACTTGACTCCTGCGGGAAGTGAGGAAAGGTCGAGACCCCGCAGACGGAACGGCGAGGAGGCTCGACTTCCTCCCCGCGGAAAGCAAGTGTCTGCAGCGTAAAGGAACGCCAATATGCAAAATAAAATACAACATATTTTTAAAAATTAGTAGCTAATTCTTGGCAGTTATCTATTTTTGTTAGAAGGCAAAGATAATAATGAATTGATAAATTACTTTACATTGAGGTGAGCACTACTAAATGTCTGATAAAAATAGCTTACTTTCCGCCTTTGAAGATGAGATTAGATCAGCCAATCAATTAACTTTTCCGATTTGTGTAGATTCATTTACAAATTTATGGGAATACGAATTTGGTTCTCTAGAAGATCTCCCAAAGGATGTTGACAACATTATTGCAAAACGGGCTTTGGAATTGGGTTTAATGGATTCTGATTTTTAGGATAAAAAAAAGAGAGGCTGCAAATACAGCTCTCTCCAACAATTAATTATTTTAAATTAATAATAAACTAAGTGCCATAACGGCCATTCCAGCAATAAGCCCATAGATTGAAAGGTGAGCCTCATCATACCTTTTTGCAGCTGGTAATAATTCATCCAAGGAGATAAATACCATAATTCCAGCCACACCTGCGAAGATTATTCCGAACATAGTATCACTCATGTAAGGCATTAAGAATAAATACGCTGCAACTGCACCAATTGGCTCTGACAAACCTGATAAGAATGACAACTTGAATGCCTTCTTTTTATCTCCTGTTGCAAAATAGATTGGCACCGATACTGCTATTCCCTCAGGAATGTTATGAATAGCTACAGCAATAGCAATTGCAACACCTAGTGCTGGGTCTTGAAGAGCTGATGTGAAGGTCGCAATCCCTTCTGGAAAATTATGGATAGCAATAGCTAGTGCAGTGAAGGTTCCGATTTTTAGTAATGCTGGATCATTTTTACCTGTTGCTTTTCCCTGGTTCATATCCTCTACTTTTTTCAGCTCATGCGGGTTTCCTTGTTTAGGGATAAATTTATCAATTAATGCAATTAAAATCATCCCTCCAAAAAAACCAGCAGCTGTTAACCATCCGCCCAATTCATCTCCTACAGCACTAGAAAGTGACTCATTTGCTTTAACAAAAATCTCAACCATTGATACATAAATCATAACTCCGGCCGAAAACCCTAGAGCAACCGATAAAAACTTAGTATTTGTTTTTGATGTTAATAAAGCCAATAGACTCCCAATTCCAGTTGCAAGACCGGCCATCAATGTGAGGCCAAAAGCAAGTAATAAATTTTCTGTCATTTTAAACTCACTCCTGTTTAAATTCCTAATTTTTATTTGATTTTGATAATTTTATTTAGTTTAAGCTATAAATGTTTACCTTGTGCAACTTTTGAATAAAAAAAATTGCTGATGAAAAATTGGCTATTACTTAAAAAGTTTCCCTTATACAAAATTTAATGTCCACAGTCCCTTTTGTCAAATTATTTATTTCGACAAAACCCGAAATGCGCAGAAAGCCCGTTCAGCGACGTATGGGCTGAGCCGCTCTGCATGAGATAAAGGAAACACGGAGAGCGTTAGCGATCCGATGTTGACTTATCGTAAGGAAGAGAGGCGAAGACCAGTAGGCGCTGGGCTTTCGGAGCTGGACAACCCGAAAAGAGCAGAAAGCGCGTTCTATTGTATTAAAATAGGCTAACGATAACCCGTTAGCCTTAACAATATATTCTACTATGCATTAAATGTTTACTAATCATTTCTCGATTAATTTCAAATCCAATCCCTGGGCCTGTGGGAACCTCAATTAAACCATCTTTAATACTAACTTCCGGTGTAATAATATCCCTCTCCCAATACCTTGAAGACGCCGAAATATCTCCTGGGATTGTAAAATTGGGTAAGGACGCTAATGCAATATTATGCGCTCTTGAAATCCCTGTTTCAAGCATTCCTCCACACCATACAGGAATATTGTGTCTCATACATAAATCATGAATTTTCTTAGCTTCTTGAAGACCCCCAACACGCCCTGCCTTAATATTAATTATTTTGCAACTCCCTAACTCGATTGCTTTTCTTGCATCCTCAAATGAAACAATACTCTCATCTAAGCATATTGGTGTATTTAGTTCTTTTTGTAGTTTTGAATGGTCAACAATATCGTCAGAGTCTAAGGGCTGCTCAATCATCATTAAATTGTATTGATCTAATTCTCTTATTTCATTAATATCATCAAGGGTATAGGCAGAGTTTGCATCTGCCATCAATGGCAGTGTTGGGAAGTTTTGTCGAATCGTATTTACAATTGCAACATCTCTACCTGGTTCAATTTTTATCTTAAAACGCTTATAGCCCTCATCTACATAGATTGCAATCTTATTAAGCATGGTATCTATTGATTCTATACCAATTACTACACCAGCTTCTATTTTCTTACGGGTTCCCCCTAGGACTTCAGCTAGTGGCTGATTATGATTCTTGGCAAATAAGTCCCATATTGCCAATTCTACACCTGCTTTTGCCATATGATTTCGTTTTATTCCCTGAAAAAGGTACTCTAACTCATCTGGGTGTGATATTTCAGTTTTAAGTAACTTAGGTATTAAAAAATCTTCGATAACATGCCAACATGTTTTAATTGTTTCTTCTGTATACCATGGTGAAGAAAAAGCAACTACCTCTCCCCATCCTATTATTCCATTATCATCCTGAACTTCTACTAAGATACTTTCTCTTAATGATACGATCTCTAAGCTAGATTTGAATGGGGATACCAATTTCATTTCAACTAAATGAAGAGTTACTTTTTTAACCTTCATAAATAAACGCCGCCCTTTATTTAAGCAAATCTAATAGTCTTTTTCTCATTAGTTTATTTGATGCATTTCGAGGAAGCTCTTTCACAAAGAAAACCTGCTTAGGTATTTTATATTTAGCAAGTCTCTCTTGACAAAATGTTTGTACCTCTTCCAAAGTAAGACTAGTTTGATTTTCAAGTTTTATAAACGCACACGGTACTTGTCCCCAGATTGAATCGTTGATTCCTGTTACTCCTGCTTCTTTTATAGATGGATGTGATAACAGGACTGACTCAATTTCTGCTGGATAAACATTTTCTCCTCCCGATACAATTAAATCAGAACGTCTATCAAGAATATATAAGAAACCATCACTATCTAAATAGCCAATATCTCCTGAATATAACCACCCATTACGAATTGATTCAGCTGTAGCATCAACTCTGTTTAAATATCCCTTCGTTACATTAGGGCCTTTAACTACTATTTCCCCAGATTGGTTTGGAAGAACTTCTTTTCCATCTGATACAACTTTTATTTGAACTGGAAATAGTGGTTTCCCAGCAGAACCTAACTTTTCTAAACTATATTCTGGGGATAAGGTTACAATTTGGGAGGACGTTTCAGTCATACCGTACGTTTGATAAACAGGTATCAATTTTTCCTTACATACCTCTAGTAAAGGTTTAGGAGCAGGTCCGCCCCCTAATAATACACAGCGTAGAGAATTAGGGTACTTATTTACTCCGAGGTCATCAATCATTTGGGAAAGCATTGTGCTAACAACCGAAATGATTGTTACTTTATTTTTTAAGATCGATTTATTCACTTCTTCTGCATTAAATGTTTCATGCAAAACGACTGTGATTCCATAAATAACACTTCTCATTAATATAGATAAACCACTTATATGAAAAAGTGGGACAGATGATAACCAGGTATCTTTTTCATGTAATCCTAGATTTAGAGCAGATCCAATTGCACTCCACCAGTGATTACCAAAGGTTTGAAGTACCCCTTTTGGTTTTCCTGTAGTTCCTGAGGTATACATAATTGTGTCAACAGAATCCAATTTAAAGGTTGATACGAAATCAAAATCCTTTTCATCGGCTTGCTTAATTTCCTCTAATGTATGTAAGGTAGCCCATTCGATTTTCTCTTTAATAGCTTCAAATCTCTCACTAAAAAACCCCTCTGTTAGCACCGTTTTAGGCTTTGAGTCTTCTAATTGCCATAAAAGTTCATGACTAGTAAGTCTAGTATTTAGAAGGACGGTTGTGACACCAATATATTTTAAAGCATGAATAGCTACAACCATTTCAATACTATTTCTCATGAGTACAGCAACCATATCACCATTAGAAACGTCTAAATTGGATAGTTTCCTTGCAAACGATAAAGTTTTTGTATGAAGTTCTCCAAAGGTGATTGATTCTTCGTCTGTTTTTATTGCGATTCTATCGGGAGTTAGAAATGCCCGGTTGGCTAACCAATTTGGAGTTTCGACATTGTTGTTCATTCTCTAGTCCCCTTACTATCAGATTATCCTTCCTAGGATAAGTATAATGAATTAGTAGATTTATCGCCAATCTTTAAAACAAAAAAACAGCTTGGTATAAACCAAACTGTTTACTATCGCTCTTTATGGAAATCTAGGGAATTGCTTAAAGTCTGGTTGACGTCTTTCTTTGAAGGCGTCACGACCTTCTTTTGCTTCATCAGTAGTGTAATAAAGCAATGTAGCGTCGCCAGCAAATTGTTGAATGCCAGCTAAGCCGTCAGTATCAGCATTAAATGCAGCTTTTAGGAAACGTAGAGCTGTTGGGCTCTTCTCTAGCATCTCTTGACACCACTGAACTGTTTCTTCCTCAAGTTTCTCTAGTGGAACAACTGTATTTACTAAGCCCATATCTAGTGCTTCTTGAGCATTATATTGACGGCATAAGAACCAGATTTCTCTAGCCTTTTTATGACCGACAATACGAGCTAAGTAGCCAGAGCCGTATCCAGCATCAAAGCTTCCAACTTTTGGCCCTGTTTGTCCGAAAATAGCATTGTCCGCTGCAATAGTTAGATCACATACAATATGTAAAACATGACCCCCACCGATTGCATAACCAGACACCATTGCCACAACTGGCTTTGGAATTACACGAATTAAGCGTTGTAAATCTAATACGTTTAAACGTGGAATTTGGTCCTCACCAACATATCCACCGTGTCCACGTACTCTTTGATCTCCACCAGAACAGAATGCATCATCCCCTGCTCCTGCTAATACGATAACCCCAATGTTAGCATCATCACGTGCATAAGCAAATGCATCAATCAATTCCATTACCGTTTTTGGACGGAAGGCGTTACGTACTTCTGGACGGTTTATTGTAATTTTAGCAATTCCGTTATATGTTTCATACAGAATGTCTTCATACTTACGTTCAGCAACCCATTCAAATGCCATGTGCTTGTCCTCCTATTATGTATAATATTTTTAATGTCCTAAAGGATCATAAAAACTCACTTACTATTTTACCAAAAAACTTTGGATGTTCCACATGTATTGCGTGTCCAACACCTGTTATTTTTTCAACCTTAGCATTTGGTAACTTTTTTGACATCTGTTTAGCTATTTCACAAAACTTTTGATCAACTTCACCACAAATTAATAGAACAGGTATTTCAAGTGAAACTAACCTATCCCAATAGGAAGGCTGGCTCCCAGTTCCCATTCCTATAAGGCTATTTACCAAGCCAATAGTATTATTATTATTCAAACGCTGATTTCGAATAGCTTGTTTTACCTCAGTTGAAAGGGAATGTTGAGTTTTAAATAAGGGAATCTGTTCCCAGTAATTCACAAACCACTCTATTCCATTTTCTCTAATATCATTCGCTAATGTCACGTCATTTTTAAACCTGGTATTTCTTTCACTTTCTAACAGGAGACCTGGTGAGCTGCTCTCTAGAATTAATTTGTTTATCCGTTTTGGATAGTTTACCGCCAACGCTAAAGCTAGTCTTCCACCCATTGAATATCCTATTATAGTAACATTATCAATTAATAGTTCATCAAGGATTGAGATAATATCACTACTAACTTTTTCAATATCATATAGGCTCGAATCCGGTGGTGAGTCTGTCCTACCATGCCCAAGTATATCTATTAGAATACATTGATAGGCATCTTCAAACATCGATACAATCGGCAACCAATTTTGCGAGCTTCCAGTGAATCCGTGTAAAAATAAAAGGGGCGACCCTTTTCCCCTAATTTCAACATAATAGGTAATATCACTTACGACAATTTTCATTGTTTATCACTTTTTATGATGAAATTTGATATTTCCTGGGAAACACGATTCCACAATGTCCGATGGATAGTGACATTTTCCTCTCTGACCGAAGGGACCTCGATAACTGATATACCTTGCTTTTCATCTGCTAACAGTAATGCCCTCGCGAATGACTCCCAAGTATTTATTCTAGTAAAGTTTCCACCATACATTTTTACAACATGTTCAAAATCCAAATCAAGAGGAGTGCCGAATAATGTTTCGAAATGTTTTTCCTCTTTTGCTTGAGGTAAAAATGAGAATATTCCTCCACCATTATTGTTTATTAAAACAATTGTTATTGGTATAGAGTATTGTTTGGCTGCAAGAAGACCATTTAGATCATGAAAGAAAGTTAAATCACCAATCACTAAAACTAATCGATTTGAGGATGAAGCTGAAACACCTAGTGCTGTAGATATTGTTCCATCGATCCCATTTGCACCTCGATTTGCCATAATCTTAAGAGCTTTTTCTGTATTTGTAAAAAATGAGTCTACATCTCGTATTGGCATACTATTTCCAATAAACAAAGTTGAGTTAGTTGACAGTAACCTTTTTAGTTCTACAATTACTTTTCCTTCTGCTAGTATTTCTTCATTCTGAATAGACATTAATTCCGACTTAGTTATCTCATTTATAAGAATCCAATCATTCGTCCAGTTCGTTTTCGCTATATCTTTGTTTTGACCTAATGCTAACATCCCTTTACAAAATTCTACTTCATCGCAATAGACCATTTCGGAAGCAGATAATGTAGGTTCACGCCATCCTCCATCACTATCAATAACAATTTGTTTACAGCCTTCATTGGCTTTAACATATTGTAATAGAGCCTTTGAAATAGGCATTGCTCCAAAACGAATGATAATGTCAGGCTGATAGGTTTTGGTAAACTCCTGATTACGCAAAAAAGTATCGTAACAATCAATTATGTATTCTTTAGAGTGAGATCCACTTCTAAGCTGTGATAGTGGATCCGCCAAGATCGGGAACCCAAATAAACTAGCAACTTTAGTTATATACTCGGAGAATTCCTCACTAACCTGCTCACCACAAATGATTACTCCCTTTTCATAAGAGCTAAAAAATTCAAATAAGTAACTGCTATGACTTTCATCAATAGCTGGTCTACCTATTAAAACGTTTACATGTTTTGGGTTATTAAATGCTCCTCTATTCCATAAATTATCAGCATCAATATTTGGAATTAGCGGTTCGCGAAATGGAAAGTTTAAATGAACTGGACCAGCCGGGGCTGTTAAGGATTTTCCTGTAGCTCTAGCTGCCATTGTTCTAGCGTATTTTATCATTTCATTTGTGTCCTCAGGTAAAGCCATTTCTACAAACCATTTTGCATATTTACCATAGATATGAATTTGGTCTATGGCCTGAGGTGCCCCAACATCTCTTAGCTCATGTGGTCGATCTGCCGTTAGTACTAGAAGAGGAACTCGAGATATACTCGCCTCAACAATTGCTGGATAATAGTTTGCAGCAGCTGTACCTGATGTACACAATATAGCAACTGGTGTTTTCTTTTCTTTCGCAATTCCAAGAGCAAAGAAAGCGGCTGAGCGCTCGTCAATATTCACATACACGTCCATTTTAGGATGCTCAGCCATTAAGATTGCCATAGGTGTTGAACGTGAGCCAGGGCTAATTACAGCTGTTGTCACTCCCACCCGAACTAATTCGTCTATAAAAGATGCGACATAGGTTGTTAATGCATTGTTCTCATTCATGCTAATTTCCTCCTAGTGCGGAGAGCATAGGTTTAAACTTAATTTCAGTTTCTTTGTATTCACTTTCAGGTTCAGAATCTCCAACGATTCCGCACCCTGCAAAAAGGCTCGCTTCATTTTCCTGTAATAAGGCTGACCGAATGGCAACTGCAAACTCTCCATTATCCCTACTGTCTATCCATCCGATAGGGCCAGCATACCAGCCTCTGTCTAGCACTTCTGTCTCTCTAATCATTTTTATTGCTTCCTCTTTTGGAAATCCACCTAGTGCTGGAGTTGGATGCAAGCTATCTACAATACTTAATAATGACACATCTTCCTTAACAATTCCCTTTACGGGAGTATATAAGTGCTGTATATCCCTCATTTTATATAATGACGGTTTACCTGGCACCTCTAAATGATTACACGCCTTTGACATGGCATCTTTTATCATATGAACTACTACTTCATGCTCAATTATATTTTTCTTATCATTTAGTAGAAGATTACCGTAGTCATCATCTTCCTTTAGCGAAGATCCTCTCTTAATTGAACCTGCTAAACAAGTAGACAATACCTCTTGATTTTCTTTTTTCACTAATCGTTCAGGAGAAGCACCTACGAAGCAATCTTTTCCATTCTCAAAGGCAAATGTATAACTTAGTGGCTGCTGCTCTCTTAGGTTGGCGATTACATTTGTGATTTCTATTGAGTTATCAAAGAAAAGCCTTACTTCCCTCGCTAGTACAACCTTTTCAACCTGCCCCTGTTTTATCTTATTCGTAACTTCCTTAACACTTTCTTTCCATTCTTCGGGCATTACTTCTGTCATTTTAAAATCCTGTCCTAACAATGCTTTGCTAGGTAGTCTGTGTTCTGTAAGAAGCTCATCTTTTATTGGATTTAACTCATCTTCACGCGTCTTTATTTCTTCTTCCTTATTATATAAGAAGTTTGTTGTTAGATAGCATTCATCTTTATGAACAGTTAGCATTAAAGTTGGCATGACAAATTTGGCGTCCAAAAAGTTACTCCATAACTTTGTTTTCTTTTTTAAAGGATCAAAGGAAAAGCCGCCAAATAGCATTGGGCCAGTTCCAATTTTAAACTCTTTCTGTTCCTTTTGATTAGTAAGTAATAATCGTTTCCATTCTTCTTCTATGTTTTGGAACCGATTCAGTGATTGATTAACCTCTATTGTATGAGAAAATCCTAAACCAACTAAGATTGTTTCATTTGAAGGTTCTGTCCAAAAAAATCGTTTACCTGGAAAATATTTATTTCCTATAGTAAAGAAAGTGAGGGGGTCAACATTCTCTACTTTTTGAGTATAACTCCTCAGAAGAGGGCTTAAGCTTGTGTTCTTATTACGTTGATGTTCTTTTAAAATACTTTCTTGAATGATTACCACTTTTATCCCCCCGAAAAGTCTATTCCGCACAGTTAGTAAAATCATTATTTAAAAAACGTTGTTCCAAAGGCAACGTATATTAAAATAAATGGTCATAATTAGCTAATTTTAAGATACACCTCAACATAATTATGTGTCAACATACACGTTTTTACCAAGAGTTTATTGATAAAGAAGGCTATGGTATAATATGGACTTTTTATTATACTCAAAAAGGATTGACACTTCATTAACAATTATCTAGACTAGGCTTGTATGTCTTTTTCTATTGAAGGAAAGGAGAGTGCTTATATGCAACCTCAAATTCAAACACAGCATAATATGTCCACAGGAAGAAAATCTAACTGGGATATTTGGTGGAGGTTATTACGTCCACATACATTAACTGCAGCTTTTATACCTGTTTTTATAGGGACTTCTCTTGCTCTTTATGAAACAACGATAGATATACCACTATTTTTAGTTATGTTACTTGCTTGTTTACTCATTCAAATTGGAACGAACATGATCAATGAATATTATGATTACAAACGTGGCCTAGATACAGCCGAATCTGTTGGAATTGGTGGTGCCATTGTAAGAGATGGCATAAAGGCAGACACTGTGCTAAAACTTGCATTTGCTTCATTTGGTATAGCTACGCTTCTAGGAGTATATATTTGTATGAACAGCAGCTGGTGGATTGCATTAATTGGAACAATTTGTATGACAGCTGGTTATTTTTATACTGGTGGCCCGGTTCCTATTGCTTATACACCATTTGGTGAACTTATGGCAGGTTTGTTTATGGGTTTAATCATTATTTTAATTTCCTTCTTCATCCAAACTGGTGAAGTAACAACTAGCAGTGTTCTAGTATCGATCCCTATTTCAATTCTTGTTGGAGCTATCCTCCTTGCGAATAATATTCGTGATTTAGACGGTGATAAGGAAAACGGCAGAAAAACGTTAGCAATATTAATAGGAAGAAAAAATGCAATAATATTCTTAGCATTAATGTTCATTACTTCCTATGTTTGGATTTTAGCATTAATCATTACAGAATTAGCTCCTATTTGGACATTATTAGTTCTATTTAGTATTCCAAAAGCGATCCAGGCAACTAAGGGATTTGTAGGTAAATCTGCACCAATCCAAATGATGCCAGCAATGAAAGCAACAGCCCAAACTAATACAATCTTTGGATTTTTGTTATCTGTTGGTCTTGTTGTAAGTTATTTTATATAATTTTTTTATAAGCACGTATACAGCCATTGTATACGTGCTTTGTTTTATTTATCTTTTGATTATGCTAATTTTTACAATCATTTTTTGAGTTAAAAAGTAGATAATACTTTATATAAACACATTTATAAGGAAGGAGTGTTTTTATGCTTACACCTGAACAGTTATCAACCTTCCGTTCTCAGTTGATAAATGCCAAAGAAGATATTGAAAGAAGATTGCAGGAAAATGATAATTTTGATTTAGATAATGGCCATTATCATGAGTCAATGGGTGAACTATCTAGCTATGATAACCACCCTGCAGACGAGGGTAGTGCTTTATATGAGAGAGAAAAGGATTTGGCACTTAATGATCATACAAGTCGAGAACTAAAAGACGTCTATATTGCTTTAGAAAAGATAGATGATGGTTCTTATGGAAGATGTGAAGTTTGTGGAAAGGATATTCCGCTTGAAAGATTGGAGGTTCTTCCTACCACTACTTATTGTAAGGAGCATAGCCCTGATCAGGTTGTATCACATAATCGTCCGATTGAAGAAGGTGTGCTAATTCCCGATTTTGGGAAATTTGAATTTGATGATAAAGATGTAGAGGCCTATGACGCAGAGGATTCTTGGCAAGATGTCGCTAGGTATGGAACCTCTGAAACACCATCAGATTTAAATGAAAATGTTGACCATTATAACGATGCATATGTTGAATCACATGACCCTGTAGGATATGTAGAAGATTATGAAAACTTTGCTGCGACCGATATTTACGGTAACGAAATGAAAATTTATCCTAGCAAGCAGCATCAAAAATATGAAGAGGAATTAGATGAAGCTGGGACAATGACAATTTTCGGAGACCTTCCTGCATATGAAAAAGACCCATATACAGAAGAAGTAAACAGAAGATAAAAAGGAAAAAAGGAAGAGGTGTCATAATCATTTGACACCTCTTACTGTTACTTTCTAGGATTTAAAAATAATTTATATTTTTCGTTTTCATATGATTCTGTATCAGTTGTATGGTATCCTCCTGTTGTCCAAGGTTCTACTTGATCGTTATACCATGTGCTTAAAACATGTCCAGATTGACCAGGTCCTACAACATTATAACTTTTTGATATGTTAGCCAAATCCACAACAGTACGCCAAGCTCCTCCGTGATTAACTAAACCAGTTGTACTACTCCAACCTGCTGCTGCAACTGTAACACGGCTTCCTCCCATAGGGACTGGCTTTTTAAAGTTAAACAAGTAATTTAATGGCTTTATTGCGGACAATGGGTGATTAAATGGCACTGCATGGTATTCACCCCATGACCACTTAGTAATGTTATCACCTTGGATTTCTGAAATTTTATCAATAGTTCGTTCATATGCAGAAGATACAACATCATTAATTCCACCTGCATCCTGAATCCATAAACTTTCTTCACCTTTATCTGCTTTTCGAATCATTTCATCAACAATCTGGGCCTTTCCTTCGAAGAGGCTGTTTAGTTCTTCTGGTACTTTTTCTTCAAAAATCACATCAGCAATTTCCGCCATCCATAAATGGAAAATTAAAGGTGCACCTAAATCCTTATTATCATTAAAATCCCACTCCGATAACAATTCTAATGCATTTTTATCCACTTCACGTAGGTTATCTTCCTTCAACATCCCTAATAAGATTGGTACAAACTCTTCCGCCTGAAGGTTGTATTGATCGAACTGAAGCTTCTTCATGTCCTCAACAGAAAGCTTTTCATTTCCAGATAGTACATCAATAATCCTTTGTTGGCGGTAGGGCTGTGCCCATGTATGCGTAATATGGTAAGGGTAGTCATCAGTTACTATCTTATTGTTGGCTGTAGCAATAAACCCTTCTTTCGGATTAATAACCGTTGGCAGCTCTTCCCAAGGAATAAAACCTTCCCATTCGTATTCATCCGTCCAACCAGGTACAGGCACCGAGCTATCGCCTTTTTTACGAATCGGTATATGCCCATTTGCTCGATAAGCAATATTACCTTCTTTATCAGCAAAAACAAAGTTTTGCGCTGGAGTATGAAAATAAGTTAATGCCTCCTTAAACTCCTCCCAATTACTTGCCTTGTTAAATCTAAGAACTGCCTCTAATTCTGTTGATGGACTTAAGGCAGTCCATTTTAAAGCAAGAGCAGTATCAGATCTATTATCGTGTGCAAATTCAGATATAATCGGTCCATGACGAGTGATTGTCACTTTGTAGGGAATAGTATCATTATCTTTTACCTTAATTGGTTCATCAATTACCAGTGCTTCTTCCCAGTTGTCCATGTACAAGAATTCATTTTCGTTCTCTGGATTACGTTTTTCAATATACAAATCCTGTACATCTGGGCCAACATTCGTAACACCCCATGCTATTTTTTCATTTCTTCCGAGTATGATACCAGGAATTCCGGCAAATATTACACCATTCACATTTACTTCTGGACTGTTAAGGTGCACCTCATACCAGATGGAAGGTGTCGCAAGGCTTAAATGAGGGTCATTCGCTAAGTATGGAAACCCTGATTCTGTTTTGTCTCCTGATACAACCCAGTTGTTACTTCCATTAAATTCATCTGGTACATCCAAAGTAGCAAAGCTTTTCGTAAGATCCATTGGATTTTCCTTTAGAGCCTGAATTACAGTTGCTCCATCCTCAGGGTAAACTGGAAATAATTCTAATAGCTTATCTTCAGGTACGACGAAGGCCATATGGTGTCGGAAAGCCTGTCCTTCCCAGTGCCCACCTAAATCATATGCCATGTATTTCCCAATTGTAAGCGAATCAATCGCAGTCCATTCCCTCGGCTGATACCCCGCTAGTGTAAACTCAATAGGTAAAGAGTTTGATTCTATCGCTTCATTCATATATGCATTTACACCTTCAGCATACCAATTCAATACTTGCTGTGCTTCTGCAGAGTAAATACCATAGCTTGCCTCAGCTGCCCTTCGTAAACCAAGAGCCCTGAAAAACTTATCTTTATCAACAGTTGAAGCTCCAATTACTTCACTTAATTCTCCTGAAGCTTGTCTTCTAGATAAGTCCATTTGGAATAAGCGATCTTGTGCAGTTACATACCCTTGTGCGATATATAAATCTCTTTCTGTTTGTGCTTCGATGTGTGGAACACCATTCTCGTCACGATAAACTGTAACCTGATTTTCTAGCCCTGAAACAGTTACCTCCCCATCAATAGTTGGTAGTCCCTTTTTAATAAATATATATCCTGCCAAAGCAATTGCAGTGATTAAGATTAAAAGTGAACCTAAAGCTAACAGTACAAGCTTTAATCCTTTCTTTTTAGCCCTAGTCTGATTTTTTATAATTACCTCACCATTCAAACAAATCCCCCCGTAAGTAAACGCTTTCAAAATTTTAGTGAAATACTTTTTTATAATTATAATATTCGGAATATACTTTGTCATTAATTACTTTGCTGTCACTATTCGACAGTCGAAATAAAAGGGCGAATTGTGTCATATTGTAGAGCATACACATAACAAAAAACTACACAAGAATTTTACATTTTTTTCATGAGAGAGGATATAAAAAGGTGTATAAGGAAATTGAGTACAAAGGGAGAAAAATGTCCTGTTTGAGTATGAAATTATAGGTCTTGTTGCTTTCTTGTTTTTAAGATCACTATGCCATTTCCTTTCATAGAATAAAGTAATTGAAAGGAAGTGGGAGAATGAGGATTAAAAAGGATGAAGCACTTTTGCTAGCAAGCTGTTGTCTTCTAACATATACGCAATACGATAAGAATGGGGAATTTACTCCACCGAAAGGTTTTAATGTTATTGATACCTTTAAAGCAGATGTCTTTGGTTCGAAAGAGTGGTTTGGCTTTATCATCGAATCTACTGATTCGATAATTGTTGCCTTTCGAGGAACAGTCTCAGATCCAGATTGGATTGCAGATGCTGATATAATTGAGCATCCCTTTCCATACGATACAAATAAGAATCTAGTACACGGGGGTTTTCTATCAATCTATGAGTCATGTAGAGACCAACTCCTATCAAAACTATCTTCTCTATTAGAACAAAAAAAGCTATACGTAACAGGTCATAGTTTAGGGGCTGCATTAGCTGTTTTACATGCTATGGATGTCTATGAAAATACAGATTTTGAGGAGCTAACACTATTTACATTGGCCGGTCCTCGTGTAGGGAGTGGTGAATTCGCATCCTCGTATAACAACAAGATTAAGAATTCCATTCGAGTTGTCAATACAAATGATATTATTCCAATGCTCCCTCCAAAAAGGATTTATAACCCCTTCACAGAGAAATATAGTTCTTATCGACATGTTAAAAAGCAAGTAAGCTTTTCTGATCAAACAGGGACACTTAGAGGCAATCATAGCATTTATACTTATATAAAAGGCCTTGAAGAATTATAAATCACAAAAAAGAGGGTGCACCAAGAGAAGTGCCCCTCTATTTCATAGTTTATGAATCTATTTTCCAGATTTGTTTAGCATACTCGCGAATCGTTCGATCACTTGAAAAGTATCCAGAGTGAGCAATATTTAGTAGACTCTTCTCCAACCACTTAGTGCGATCCTGATAAGCATCGTTAACCCGCTCCTGTGCTTCTATATAAGAAGCAAAATCTCTAAGAACAAAATATTGGTCATTCTGAGTTAGAAGAGAGTCATAAATCGCCTCAAAATCCCCCTCAGTTTCTGGGAAATGCCCGTTAATTAATTGTTCTAAAACCTTGCTAATTCGCTTGTCATGGTAATAGTATTCGTTTGAATAATATCCCCCGTTTTGAAAATAGTGAAGAACTTCCTCAGCCTTTAATCCAAAGGTGAAAATATTTTCATCGCCTACAGCATCTTTTATTTCAATATTCGCTCCATCCAATGTGCCGATTGTTAAAGCACCATTCATCATAAACTTCATATTGCCGGTTCCTGATGCTTCTTTACTAGCCGTTGAAATTTGTTCACTAACATCTGCTGCTGGGAAAATATCCTCTGCAATCGAAACACGATAGTTTTCAATAAAAATCACCTTAAGGAACTCAGAAGTTTGCTTATCACTATTTACCTTCTCGGCTACAGAGTTAATCAGCTTTATTATTTTTTTTGCATAATAATAGCCAGGAGATGCTTTTGCCCCAAAGATAAAGGTACGAGGATGAATTCTGAAACTAGAATCTTCCTTCATTCGATTATATAAGTACATGATATGAAGTACATTTAAAAGCTGGCGTTTATACTCATGTAGACGTTTTACCTGCACATCAAAAATTGAATAAGGATCAACCTCAATACCTGTTTGTGATAAAATACGCTTTGCTAAAATCTCTTTTCTAGTTATTTTTACATCATAAAGTCTCTCAAGTATATTTGGGTCATGTCTATGATTCTTTAATTCTAGTAAAGAATTGGGTTCATAAATCCAATCGTTCCCTATTGTTTCTGTAAGTAATTCTGATAGGTGAGGATTCGACTTCAATAACCAACGTCGATGAGTAATTCCATTCGTTTTGTTATTGAATTTATCAGGGTAGACTTCATAAAATAATTTCATTTCCCGTTTTTTCAATATTTCAGAATGTAGCTTAGCTACACCATTGACACTATAACTTCCTACTATGGCTAAATGTGCCATTTTAACAACACCGTGTGCAATAACGGCCATATTCTCAATTCGATTCCAATCTCCTGGATACAGTTGCCAGAGTTCCTTACAAAAACGCTCATTTATTTCTTCAACAATCATGAAAATTCTTGGTAATAAAGGCTTAAAAATATAAAGAGGCCATTTCTCTAATGCTTCAGATAAGGTGGTATGATTCGTATAAGAGATAGTTTTGGTTGTAACTTGCCATGCTTCATCCCATCCCATACCTTCCTCATCCATTAGTATCCTCATTAATTCAGGTACTGCTAAAACTGGGTGTGTGTCATTAATATGGATAGCAACTCCATTATGCAAATCGTCTAGACTACCATGTGTAGATTTATAATTTCGTAATATGCTTTGTAAACTAGCAGATACCAAGAAGTACTGCTGCTTTAACCTTAAGATCTTCCCATCATCATGAGTATCATCAGGATATAAAAACTCTGATACCGCTTCTGTCTCTCTCTTATATTCTAAAATGTTCTTATTGTGTGGAAATGGGGAAGGTTCTGCATTCCATAGTTGTAGTGTATTAACTGAGTCTGTACCATAACCAATTACAGGAATATCATAAGGTACAGCTGTAATCTTTTCGGCATTTATATGTCTAAATTTAAGTTTCCCTTCATGATAGAAAGATTCAACCTCCCCCCAGAAGCTTACTTCTGCAGCTTGATCTGCTTTTCGTATCTCCCAGACATTTCCGTGTCGTAACCACTGCTCTGGGTATTCAACCTGATATCCTTCTATTATCTTTTGGTCAAACAATCCATGCTTATACCGGATGCCGCACCCGTGCCCAGGTAAATTTAAGGAAGCTAAGGAATCAAGAAAACATGCAGCTAATCTTCCTAATCCTCCATTACCTAATCCAGCATCGGCTTCAGCTTCTTCAATATCCTTTATGTCAATGCCTAACTCTAACAGACCTTCTTCTACAATTTGATTTATTCCAAGGTTCATAAGATTATTGCCTAATAATCTCCCTAGTAGAAACTCAATCGATAAATAGTAAACCTGTTTCTGTTTACTACTACGATATTTCTCATTCGTTTGTATCCAGTTTGAACTAATATACTCTCGCACTAAACTCCCTAGAGTATTATAATGATCTCTACTTGTCGACTCCGAGAAACTTTTTCCAGACATCATTTCGAGCCTATTGCAAAAAACCTTCTTAAACGTCTTTTTGTTGGTGAACATTCATTCCACTCCTAACAAGTAATCCTGCATAAAGCTGATTATATTTAAAAGCAGATTGTGCCCAGCTGTAGTCACGTGACATTGCTTCTCCAACTATTTTTGCCCATACGTCCTTATCCTGATATAAGTCGATTGCACGATTAACCGTGTAGAGCATATCATGTGCGTTAAAATTTTTAAAACTAAAGCCATTTCCGATACCAGTACTATCATTAAAGGATTGAACAGTATCGTTTAATCCCCCTGTTTCACGTACTATTGGGATCGTACCATAACGCAATGAGATTAGTTGCCCTAAACCACATGGTTCGAATTTAGAAGGCATTAAGAACAAATCAGAACCTGCATAGATTTGGTGTGCTAATTTTTCATCAAATCCAATAAATACTTTTAACTTATCTGGATAATGCCCAGCTAATGTTAAAAAGATATTTTCATATTTCTCATCACCGGTTCCTAGAATAATTAACTGTAAATCTTTTGTTAACATTTCTTCAATGACATGGATGATTAAATCTAGACCTTTTTGTTCAGTTAACCGTGAGATGATTGATAGAACTGGTATATCTTTTCGTTTTGGTAGTCCAAATTGCTTCTGTAAGGATTGTTTATTAAATTCTTTGCTTTTTATATTCGTGTAATCATATTTTCTTGCAATAAGAGTATCTGTTTTCGGGTTATATATATCATCGTCTATCCCATTCAAAATCCCAACTAATTTCTCATTATACTTTCGTAGTAATCCATCTAATCTTTCACCAAAGTACTTGCTTTGTATTTCATCTTTATAAGTTGGGCTAACGGTCGTAATTAAATCGGATGAAACAATCGCTGCTTTCATAAAATTTACGTTCCCAAAGAATTCAAGTTGTTCACTTGTAAAGTACTCCTCTGACAGATTTAGTAAATCACCTAAAATATCCTTTGGAAATACACCTTGGAATTGAAGATTATGAATGGTGAAAATCGTACGAATCGAAGAATAGGCACCTTCTCTGTACTCATGTTTCAATAAAAAGTTTACCATTCCTGTGTGCCAGTCATGACAATGAATAACATCCGGCGTAAATTCGATGCTAGGAATGGCTTGTAATACAGCATGGCAAAAGAAAGAAAATCTTTCACCATCATCAAAATACCCATAAAGGCGATCTCTATTAAAATAATACTCATTATCGATAAAATAATAAGTGATTCCCTCATAAGTTAAAACCTCTAAACCACAGTATTGAGATCTCCAACCTAGTTGAACATTAAACTCACACACTTTTTCCATCTTTTCTTTATATTGTGTGGGGATTTGCCCATATTTTGGCAGCATAATCCTTACGTCTGTTCCCAAGTTTTTTAATTCTTTTGGTAGGGCACCAGCTACATCTGCTAAACCACCTGACTTTATAAAGGGAACACACTCTGATACAACAAATAGTACCTTCACGATTTCATCAACGCTCCTTGTAAGGTTCCTTTACGAACTACGTAAGGAGAAAGCTTACTTCCTTGAAGAGAGACATTGTTCTCTACTTTTACATCTTTGTCAAAAACAACTGCATCTAATACACAATCAGTTCCAATAACGCTTTTTTGCATAATGATGCTGTTTTTAATAACAGTTCCTTTACCTATCTTAACCCCTCTTGAAATAATACTATTTTCTACATGTCCTTCAATTACACACCCATTAGCAATCATTGAATTTTTTACAACTGCATCTTTTGTGTATTTCGTAGGTGGCTCATCTTTCACCTTAGTATATATCGGACTATATTGTAAAAATAATTGTTTCCAAACAGTTGGATCTAACAACTCCATACTGTGTTTATAATAGCTTCCTATAGAATCAATTACTTTTACATATCCGCGATATTCATAATCACATATCTTAAAGGTATGCTTATGGTCCTGGACTACATCTTGAATGCTATAGTATCCAGTAGCATCTTGTGCTGTAATCAAATCAATCAGAAGAGAAGTTTCTAGGATATACATCTCTAGCGATTTTCCCAAATGACGCACTTCGGTAATATCACACTCTTCTTCAATATGTCTTTTTAAAATCTTCTTATAATCTATATTACAGACAGTGTAACTGTTTGTGATCAGCGTATACTTTTGAGTACTTCGATAAAAATAGTCCATATGATTGCGAAACTGCTTAAACGAACCTTCTTCTTCAAAATTTGAGGAGGGAAAGAAAAACAATCCATCTCTTTTTCTATTCAAATCCCACTGCTTCCCAGAGCCGATATGGTCCATAAGAGAACGGTATTGATATCTCGGAAAGATGGCTACACTTTCAATTCCAGAGTTAACCATGTTAGACAAAACAAAATCAACTAATCTATATCTACCTGCAAATGGAATAGCTGCCATTGACCGATTTATTGTTAAATCACTGGTAGCCTCTCTATATGTTGTTGCATCTATGACTCCAAGCAAGTTCTTTATCATTTTACTTCATCCTCTCAGGGGCGATTCTCTTCCGTCCATAGCCCCATTTATCTTTATTTATTTACCATAAACATGTCTTCTGTAACGAGGACAATGTCATCTTCCTGTTCTGAACGAATGACCGTCCCATCTGGAATGTGAATTCCCGGTGGAATGATGGCTCTCTCAATAAAGACATTCTTTCCGATTTTTGCATCTGGCATGATTACAGACTCTTTTATAATAGAGCCCTCTCCAATATGTGAACCTTGAAATAACACAGAATGGTAAGCACTTCCTTCAATTACACAACCTTCATTTACAAGCGATTCATTAACATCCGCAGATGGAGAGATAAATTGTGGTGGTTGATTTGGATTAACTGAATAAATGCGCCAAGATTGATCAAATAAATTTAATTTTGAATCCTCACTTAATAAGTCCATATTAGCTTCCCATAAGCTTTTTACTGTTCCTACATCCTTCCAATAGCCCTCAAAAGGATAGGCAATTAACTTCTTCTGTTCTTTTAATAAGAGAGGAATAACATCCTTGCCAAAATCATGACTTGACTCTTGATTTTGGTCATCTAATTCTAAAAACTCCTTTAGAACAGACCACTTAAAAATATATATGCCCATGGATGCTAAGTTATTTTTTGGATATTCAGGTTTTTCTTCAAACTCTAGAATCTCCATGTCCTCGTTTGTATTCATAATGCCAAATCGGCTTGCTTCGTCCCAAGGTACTTCAATGACTGAAATAGAAACATCTGCATTTTTACTAATATGGAATTCTAGCATCTTAGCATAATCCATTTTATAAATGTGATCTCCTGATAATATCAACACATATTCTGGATCATATTGTTTTAAATAGGTTACATTCTGATAAATTGCACTGGCAGTACCAGAGTACCATTTAACTCCTGAAGACTCTGCATATGGAGGAAGGACAGTAACTCCACCATTTTTGCGATCGAGATCCCAAGCACTACCAATCCCAATATAAGAATGCAGTAGAAGAGGTTGATATTGTGTAAGCACACCAACAGTGTCAATTCCTGAATTCGTACAGTTACTAAGAGTAAAGTCAATAATTCTATATTTTCCACCAAAAGGAACAGCAGGCTTTGCCAGGTCTTGAGTTAATGAGTTTAGCCTACTCCCCTTTCCCCCTGCCAATAGCATTGCGACGCACTTTTTTCTGATCATCATTATTTTTCTCTCCTCTGCGTTTAATTGGACGTACGATCGAAATACCAAATGGTGGGATTGTCATTTTAATGTGATAAGGTTTACCATGGTACTGACCTTCTTCACCAATCAGATTCCCTTTGTTAATTTGACCAGAACCACCAAAGGCTGTATCATCACTATTCAATACTTCTTTAAAAGAAGATAATAACGGTACTCCCACTTTGTACTCATGGTAGGTTTCAGGTGTGAAATTACACACAATTACTGTTAAATCATTCTCTTTCTTTCCTTTTCGTATAAAAGAAAATATGCTTTGGTCATAGTTGTTTACATCAATCCATTCAAAGCCTTCATCGAAATTATCTAACTCATATAAAGACCGTTGCTTTTTATATACCTTGGATAACTCTTTAACATACGCTCTTAAATGTTGATGCATTCTGAAATCGTCAAGGTTCCAATCAAGTTCGCTATCATCCTTCCATTCAGAAAATTGACCGAACTCTCCACCCATGAAAAGTAGCTTTTTTCCAGGGTGTGTGATTAGGTAGCCATACAATAGCCTTAACTGTGCAAATTTATCCCAATAATCACCTGGCATTTTATCAAGCATTGACTTTTTCCCATGTACTACTTCATCGTGCGAAAAAGGTAAGATAAACTTCTCAGAAAAAGCATATAAAAGGGAAAACGTCACTTTATTATGTAGTTTTTTTCTTTCATATGGAGAAGCTTGCATATATGTTAAAATGTCATTCATCCAACCCATATTCCACTTATACGAAAATCCTAGGCCACCTTCACTTACTGAACTAGTAACCTTTGGCCAAACTGTAGAATCCTCTGCAATCATTAGGACAGACTGATCAAACTCGTGAACCGCACTATTTAGCTTTTTCAAAAATTCTAAAGCAAAAGGATTCGGTCTTTGTTCCCCCTCATGGCTAGTTGGCCAATAAATCATATTTGCTACTGCATCTACACGGAAACCATCAATATGAAAATAATCTATCCAAAAGAGTGCATTTGAAATTAGAAAGCTTTGAACTTCTGGCTTTGATAAATCAAAGTTTGCTGTGCCCCACACTTTGTTTTCTCGGTCTTGACTAGATCCATATTCGTACGTAGGCTTACCATCAAATAAATATAAACCGTGAGAATCCTTACAAAAGTGACCTGGTACCCAATCCATAATTACACCAATACCATTTTGATGACATTGATCAATTAGATACATCAACCCATGGGGCGTCCCATAACGACTAGTTGCAGAGTAATAGCCAGTCCCCTGGTATCCCCAAGACTTATCCAGTGGATGTTCTACTAGTGGTAAAATTTCTATATGAGTAAAACCATGCTCGAGGACGTAAGGTATAAGAAGTTCTGATAGTTCTTCATATGAATAATAGCTACCATCAGCCTTTACTTTCCATGAACCTAAATGCACTTCATATATATTTAAGGGCTTTTCTTGAGTAGATCTTTTATTTCTTTGCCAAGCCCTATCATTCCACTTATAGCCTTCAAGATTATAAATTACAGAAGCTGTTGCTGGTCTAATCTCAGAATAGAAAGCAAAAGGATCAGACTTTAAGAGAATGTCACCACTGTGGGTAGTTATCTCATATTTATAGATGTCTCCATCTACTAATCCTGGGAAAAAATTTGTCCAAATCCCCTCATTATTTATCTTATCTAACGGATGATTCTCTCCTTCCCAATAATTAAAATCACCTACAATATTTACTTTTACAGCATGTGGTGCCCAGACAGTGAACCGTGTTCCCTCCACACCATTTAGCACTGTAAGATGTGCTCCAAATAACTGGTAGCTTTTAAATAGATTTCCTTCATGAAATAAATGAATATCATGACTAGTTGGAAGAGTTAAGATCACTCGTATCCACCCTTTCTATAACGTTTAGTTCGATCATTATTTATTCATTTTACAAGCAATTGTAAGTGTGAAGAGGTATTTTTGTATGACATTCTTTTACAAAATTTTCTTTTCCACCTTTAATTGTTATTGCTAGATAACTTTCAATTATTATTGCAAACGATTACATTATTTTTATGAAAAAAGTATTTCACTATTTGTTTTATAAATAGTCTTTACATGTATAGTTAAGGGTAAAACATTGTTATAACAATCTTTGATTGATGCTGGATTCTACTTATTGAAGGTGGATTATTGAGAAAAAATATAGTAAATATTATAAATTATCAGCTAATTTGTTATAGTAAAGCAGTAAACGTAAAAGCGTTTTAGTCAAAAAGCAAATATTGTCGATAAAAAACTAGACACAAATTGTTCAATATGGAAAAAGTAGTTGAGTGGATATGAGTGAATAACGATTCATAAGTGGCAGCTAAAGTAGTTAAGAAGGAGAAAAAAGTAAAAGAAAAAAAGCGCAACGAGTAATTAAACTCGTTACGCTTTTTTGATGACCCATACGGGATTCGAACCCGTGTTACCGCCGTGAAAGGGCGGTGTCTTAACCGCTTGACCAATGGGCCGAAAATAATAAAGTTCTTATGGCGGAGAAGGAGGGATTTGAACCCTCGCGCCGCTCACGCGACCTACACCCTTAGCAGGGGCGCCTCTTCAGCCTCTTGAGTACTTCCCCATAAATGGCTCCACAGGCAGGACTCGAACCTGCGACCGATCGGTTAACAGCCGATAGCTCTACCACTGAGCTACTGTGGAATAGTAAGAATAGAATCATTCATAAGTTATGAATGGTGGGCCTAAATGGACTCGAACCATCGACCTCACGCTTATCAGGCGTGCGCTCTAACCAGCTGAGCTATAGGCCCTAATAAGTTTAGGTTAAAGTAAATGGAGCGGGTGATGAGAATCGAACTCACGACATCAGCTTGGAAGGCTGAGGTTTTACCATTAAACTACACCCGCAACTATAAAGAAAATGGGGCGACTGATGGGAATCGAACCCACGAATGCCTGAACCACAATCAGGTGCGTTAACCACTTCGCCACAAC
>CANMHG010000003.1 GCA_947497585.1 uncultured Bacillaceae bacterium
ACCAGAGCCCAACCTGTCCGAATAAGCACTTGATTCGGACTCGTTGTCCAGCACCAGAGCCCAACCTGTTCGAATAAGCACTTGATTCGGACTCGTTGTCTAGTACCAGAGCCCAACCTGTCCGAATAATCTTTGGATTCGTTATAAAATAATAATTAATCCCTGAAAAAAACTGAAACCTAAACTACTCCTCCATCGTATATAATTAACAAAGCAAGACCACAAATTGAGAGGTGAGCCCAATGTTTGATTTATTACTCGAGATTTCAAATTTCTCAACAGTTTATACAATATACATAAGCATTCTCTTAGGTATTGCTCTTGTTTACATACTTAAATGGGATCCGAACTTTACGCGTTTAAACTCTCATTTTTCTATAAAAGATGAGTTTGAATTATACGTCATCACAAAGCTTACTATTAACACAAAAGTGATCAACTGGGTTGTTACTTGGATTCACCACATTATAAAAAAATACATATACTCCGACCTTGATATCGAAGATTCTCTTTTTCTCCTTAAACATTCATAAATTTTAAAAATGTAGGAGGAAGATAGAGTTGAAGAAGATGTTTGGAGTGTTGGTTTTAGTTAGTATTTTTACGCTTTTAACAGGTTGTCAGCAAGCTACTGGGAGTGACGCGAGCTTATTTCACACCTACCTTGTTGAACCTTTTATCATAGCGATTGAGAGCATTGCTGGTGTTTTTAACGATAACTATGGAATTGCCATTATCATTATCACGGTTGTTCTGCGCTTACTAATCATGCCATTTATGCTAAAGCAATATAGAGTACAGCAAGAGATGAAAGGGAAAATGGAATCCCTAAAACCTGAAATGCAAGCTATTCAAGAGAAGTTAAAAGCGACAAAGGATAAAGTAGAACAGCAGCAATTACAGCAAGACATGTTTAAACTGTATCAAAAGCACGGAGTAAATCCGTTAAACATGGGTTGCTTACCACTCCTTATTCAAATGCCAATCTTGATGGGACTATTTTATGCAATCAGTGGGTCGCATGAAATCTCGACACATTCATTTTTATGGTTTAGCCTGGGTCAGCCGGATATTTGGATTACGGCCATAGCGGGTGTTGTCTACTACCTTCAGTTCAAGGTTTCACAAGTATCAATGCCAGTGGAGCAACAAAAGCAGTTTAAATTAATTGGGTTACTTTCACCAATTATGATTGTTATTTTTTCGTTTACTGCCCCAGCAGCATTGCCACTCTATTGGGCAGTGGGAGGTCTGTTTTTAATTTTACAGACAGTTGTTGGAAGGAAAGTATATGCTTCCAAGATTGACAAGCAACCAGCGATAGAAACAGCAGCGGGTGAAAAATAAACTTTAACTAATACGAGATGAAATCTATACAGGTTTCATCTTTTTTAAAGATAAAAAAGGAGAGGAAGAACATGAAGCAAATCATTGCCATGGGCGGTGGCGGCTTTTCGATGGAGCCTGATAATCCATTACTAGATACATATATTCTTAATCAGTCGGGCAAAAACAACCCTAGAATCTGTTTTATACCGACCGCTAGTGGGGACTCGGACGATTATATTTCTAGATTTTACACTTTTTTTGAAAAGCAAGAGTGTCAGCCATCTTACTTATCCTTGTTCAGACCACCGACAAGAGATTTAGAGAGTTTTATTTTAGAAAAAGATATTATTTATGTAGGTGGCGGTAATACGAAGAATCTGCTTGTGCTATAGAAAGAGTGGGGACTTGATGTTATTTTGAAAAAAGCATATGAACAAGGAATTCTTCTAGCTGGTGTTAGTGCTGGGTCTATCTGCTGGTTTGAAGAAGGTGTGACCGATTCCTATGGAGACCGTCTTGAAGCATTGAAGTGCCTAGGATTTTTAGAAGGAAGCAACTGTCCACATTATGATGGAGAAAAGGACCGGAGACCTTCTTATCAATCATTTGTTGATTCTCGAAAAATTGCCCCTGGATTCGCGGCGGACGATGGAGTTGCTCTTCATTACATAGATAAAGAAATTCACAAAATCATCAGCTCTAGACCAACTGCCAAAGCGTATAAAGTCTCCTATGAAAACCGAGTAAAAGAAATAGAGCTTGAAACAATCTACTTAGGAAATTTATAAAAATAAGGAAGGCTTAGAGAATGGGATCTCTAAGCCTTATTTAAAAGGGGGGGAGTTTTTAAATTAAGCAAGCTTTTCCTTAATAGTACCAGTTGTACCTGTTTTATCATTTTTATTGATTTTGAAATTAGCCATTTTTCTTAAATATGGTAGTACGTAGAAGTCTGCACCATAGCGGCCAGCGTTAGCACCTGCAGCTAGGATAATCACACCAAGTAGAACCATTTCTGGGTTTGTGCTCACAGTACCAGCGAACATGAACATGAAGTTCATCATTACTCCGAAGAATGCTGCGGCTGTAGTTAAGCAGCCTAGTAATAATCCAAGACCTACAAGGAATTCACCCCAAGGGATTAAGAAGTTGATTAGTCCCACATTCGGAAGTGCAAAACCTTCAATGAACGCATTATACATTGGGTAGATGGCTTCTCCAGTTCCTTTATCTAGGACTGGGTTTGCAACTGCATTACCAAGGTATCCACCTGCATCAAATCCACCAGTAATTTTTCCCCAACCAGCTGTCATCCAGCTCCAACCAAGATATATACGAATAAGTGCTAAGACACCGGCTACGATACGATTTTCTCTTAAAAAGTTGTTAATCATTTTGACTCACTCCTTAAAGGATTTAATTTGTTTTATCTCTATGTCTAAATAATAAACCCATGTGAAGAGTTTCACAATACACTTGTGAATTAGTTCACAATCTATTCAAAAAGGTTTGAACAAATTGTGTATAGACGGATTTGGGCGCGGTATATAAGGGTTTTTTTAATGAAAGAAGGAATTAATTGTAAAAGAGGCGAATGTATACAAGCTATTAACTTTAAGCGAGAAATGCCATTCTTTTTCAAGAAAGATAGGAGTAAAAACAAAATGATTACTTTTTTAATTATATTAGCAGAAATTCTCTTTTGGATCTTTATATTAGCTGGACTTGTGACAAGGTATATTTTTAAAAAAGAGAAGTTAAGTATTTGGCTATTAGGTGCAACACCGCTCATAGACCTATTGCTATTAGTATTCACTGTCATTGACCTGAAAAGTGGCGGACAGGCAACAGTTGTACACGCTCTAGCTGCGATTTATATCGGGGTAACAATAGCCTTTGGAAAGCAAATGATTACATGGGCAGACAGACAATTTAAATACTACGTTTTGAAGATCGACGAAAGACCAGGAAAACTATATGGAGTTGAACGTGGAAAAAAAGAAATAGAAGGTTTTTTCAGACATGTTCTGGCTTTTCTAATTGGTGCAGCATTACTAATAGGAATGCACTATTTAGCAAGAAACGCTACAGACACTGAAGCCTTACTAGGTACACTACGAACATGGTCAGTTGTTCTAGGAATTGATTTTCTTATTTCGTTTAGCTACTACCTGTTTCCGAACTCCAAAAAAGAAAAGGTTAAAAGACTGTAGTTCAAAAAGGACCAAGGGGACTGTCCTCTTGATCCTGTTGCACTTTAAAGCACCGGGGGTCAGGCCCCAGTTGACACATTTAGTACGGAAGCAAGCCGATAATACCTAGAATGGTTAGGGCGATGTCAAAGAGAATGAGGATAACGATCATCCATTCTACGAATAGGCCTCGAATTGAGTGGCTGATGCTGGAGAAGCCATCCATGATATTATAGAGAATTTCCGTTTTGCTTTTTAGGATTTTATAGCGATCGTTTAACTCGAAAAAGTCGACCATGCAGTCGTAAAATTCCCCGGCATTACTACTCGTCCAGGTGATATCTGGTTTGTCCAAAATCATGATATACGCTAGGGTATTATACTCGTGTCGCACAATTTTGGCGGTTGTTCGTGCCAGCTCCTTATTGCCAATTCGTAGCTTTCCTTTTTCTAACCGATCAATCATTGTTTCAAGCTTGTCATGTATTTTTCCTAGCTGCTCTTCTGTTTTCTCAAGAGCTACTGATTTTGCTATAACAGTCGAGATTAACTCTGGATAAAATTCCTCGTACGTAGGTACCACAACATATTCATCATCGTACTGAATCCGTTCGGTCTCCTCAACATGCAATGAGTAATCATCTGAGTACTTATTAAAATGAGTTAAATCTATTTCAGGCTCAAAGGATTGGATAAACGTTAAAAATCTTTTAATCTCAACGGGTTCCGAGTAATTGATAAACACAATGCTTCCAAACGAAAAGACCATGATCTGCCCCGTATCTTTCACTTCTTGCGAAAGGATGGACTGCAAAATATCCCCTCTTAAAATCAAAGGTTCCTCCCACGTAAACTTTTTCGGTATCCCGCAATGAATAGCTATTTTGTTCAAATCAATTTCATTTGTGATTGCAAATGCTTTAAACATGATCGGCTCCATATTGTTCACTCTTTCTGAAATTGTTTTATTCAATTTTATTCTGAGGATGTTAAAAACATGTCTACGTAGGAACATGAACGAAATTGGGGTAAAGTTAGGAGTAATTAGGTTTTTTTATGAATTTGAAATAGTATGAAAAATAAGCTTTCCGTTATGGCAAATAATTAGTAAAATATAGCTAATACTAAGTATGGAGGTGAATACATACAGATGGAATCTAAACCACTACATTATGATGGAAGTATTCAAAATTCAGAGGCTTACGAGGCTTCTAGCTCGAACGAAACCTTCGTACTTACAGAAGAAATGAGAATGAATATAAGTGGAAATCCTTATGTTCTGGAAAAAAGCGAATAAATACTTATCCTTCTAGGTGTCTTTTAATGAGACATCTTTTTTTATTTTTAAAAAGCATTAGTTTCTCTCTTTTAGCTAAAACTAAAATGTACAAATTAAAGAGAGGAATGATTATGATGACTAAAGTCCTATACATAACGGCTCACCCTCATGATGATACAATGTCCTACAGTATGGCGGTAGGTAAAGCATTTATTGATACGTACCGAGAAAAGAATCCAGAACATGAAGTGATTAATCTTGATTTATATTCAATAGATGTACCGGCAATTGATGTTGATGTATTTAATGGCTGGGGCAAGCTCCGATCCGGCCAAGATTTCGAAGCTCTATCTGCTGAAGAAAAAACAAAAGTGGGCCGACTATCCGAACTTTGTGAGCAGTTTATCGCAGCCGACAAGTATATTTTTGTCACACCACTATGGAATTTCTCTTTTCCACCAGTGATGAAGGCCTATATTGACTCAGTTGCGGTCGCAGGGAAAACCTTTAAATATACGGAAAAAGGACCAGTGGGTCTATTAACTGACAAAAAAGCACTCCACATTCAAGCACGAGGCGGAATCTACTCAGAAGGACCAGCCGCAGCCATGGAAATGGGCCATCGTTACCTAGATATCATGATGCAATTCTTCGGAGTACCATCATTTGAAGGCTTATTTGTCGAAGGACATGCTGCAATGCCAGACAAAGCAGAAGAAATTAAGGCAAATGCCATTGCAAGAGCGAAAGATATGGCGCAAACATTCTAAAAAGTAGTGAAGAAGGATGAAATCATAGGGATTTCATCCTTTATTTATGGGTTTGAATAGGTTTCCAAAGTTCGGAATTCCATATAAGTGGAAATACTTGCACAAACCACCAAATACTTGCGATTATACACAATATACATAGCAATATTCATAAAATACTTGCAAAAAACGCATAAATACTTGCTTAAGAACAAAAATAACCTCAATAAAGCACAAATGTGTCTACCGGGGCCTGACCCCCGACGCTTTAAAGTGCAAAAGGAGCCCCCAAAATAAACATCAAAACATCTTCAAAGTGTTATACTAGGTTTAGGAAATTAGACCGGATTTTGTGTGAAGCTACATCTACAATTACGAGGTGCTTAAATGGATGTTATGAGTGGGGAAAAGGAATTAGAAATGATAGACCGTTATGTTAAAGCTGAGCAGTATGTAGAAGCTGTCAATCATATTGAAAGCTTGATGAAAAACGATGTGAATGGTCAGTACTTTCAAGAAGCCAGGCAAATCTATGCGCAGGCACTTGAATCCAACCCGGAGTCTGCAACACTTCACACGACTTATGGCTATTTATTGCTGATTAAAGGCTTTGAAGAGGAAGCACTTGAGCTTTTAAAACAGGCACTTAAACTCGACCAAACAAATGAGACTGTGAATAATTACATTTCGAAATTTTACCTTGCCATAACAGGCTTACATAATCAAAACGAAATTGGTAAACTACTAAAGAACTCAAGTCCTGAACTTAAGAAATTATTAAATAATGCGATGTTAAAGGAACTCGAGGGTGACATAAAAGAAGCAAGACAATCTTACCGCAGAGCAACCAAACTCGATCCCAAAAATGAAACATTGCGAAGTTTACTCGAAAGAGCAAATGAAAAAGCGCACCCAATGTATTTTCCCCACAGGCTTATGAACAAAATCGGCGGACCTGGAATCTTCTGGGTCATCGTAATGACCGTTCTTTTTATCGTATACTACATGATGTATTATGTAGCCGCTATTGCGATAGCCATAAGCTACATCCTTTTCCTCGTATACATATGGAGAACTCCCAAGCTATATAAGCGTATTAAAGGTAGGAGGAGATGAGCTACGAGTTCTCCCCCTACTACTTAAGTAGTAAAAAAATAGTACTTTCGCTCACCCCTTTTATGCCCTATGCAGAATAGTACCTATCCCAAAACGGTGCGATAATAGTGAAAACGATTACTGTTAAGGGAGTTGGCGAAATGAAAGGAAAAGCACTAATACTATCAATGCTACTTACAATCGCAACTATTTTTGGTTCAATCTATCCTGCTTCATCTTCAAAAGCAATATCTTTAAGTGAAGCCTCCATCATCGATCCAAGCCTACTAAACTTATTATCTATAACTACAGAATTACAAGAAGTCATTGTTACTTTTAAATCAGACAACAGTCCTACAAACGATTATCTTAAAATTTTAAAAGATGTAGGAATAACTAAAGGCTTTACATTCCAGAGCTTACCAATGGCTGGAGCACTAGCAACTCCAAGCCAGATACTGAAGCTATCAAACAAAAGTGAAGTATACTCTATCTATTTAAATAAAAATTTACTTTTTAACAATGAAGAGGCAACCGACCTTACTGGTGTAGATCTAGTTCGCACTGATGAAAAAATGAGACAGTTAAACGGCGGCTTACCTGTGTCTGGAAAAGGCATCGGTGTCGTAATTAACGATAGTGGAGTCGATGGAACACACAAGGACATTCAGTATGGTGACCATCTAGTTCAAAACGTACTAGGCTCAACGAATCTTCATGCCATTAATACTCTACTGCCAATCACGTATGTGGAAGATGTCCCGGCTACTGATAACTCCTCAGGTCACGGCACTCATGTTGCTGGAATCGTTGGCGGAACGGGAGCAATGTCTAGTGGCAAATACGAAGGCGTAGCACCTGGCGCAAACTTAATTGGCTATGGCTCAGGAGCAGGAATTGCCATGTTAGACACACTCGGTGGATTTGACTATGCTCTAACTCACCAACATGAATACAACATTCGTGTTATCACAAACTCATGGGGCGCAACAAGTGATGCAGGTACGGACTTCGACCCTCATGATCCAATCAATATTGCTACAAAAAGGCTCTACGACCGCGGGATTGTCACTGTTTTCTCTGCAGGGAACTCGGGCCCAGGCGAATCAACGATCTCTGGTAATTATAAAAAAGCCCCATGGGTAGTAACAGTTGCAGCAGGTGATAAAAACGGCAACCTAGCAGATTTTTCATCACGTGGTGTAAAAGATAAAGGTGGAAAAGTGACAGTAGACGGCGAAACTTTCACATGGGAAGATCGTCCAACGGTAACAGCACCAGGAGTAGACATTATTTCAACAAGAGTCATCTCACCAATTACATTATTAGGAGCAACAAAAGACGTTGAATACCTAGACCCAGCACACATCCCGTACTATACAACCATGAGCGGTACATCCATGGCAGCACCACATGTAGCAGGAGTAATTGCATTAATGTTAGAGGCAAACCCTTTACTATCACCAAAAGACGTTAAGCAAATCTTGCAATCTACAGCTACAACTATGACAGGCTATGAATCATGGGAAGTTGGAGCAGGTTACGTAAATGCCTATAAAGCAGTAGATATGGCGTTTAAGAAAAAGAAATAATAGTTCATTAGTGGTGTCATTGTGATGGCACCACTTTTTGCGTTTTCTTTGTAACGTTTTTGTAATACACTCCGTCTACTTATATGAAAAACAAATTATGAGGTGATAGAGATGAAATTAAATAAAAGTATTTTAAATGTAGTATCTACAATGTTTCTAACAGTTTCATTAGTAGGTTGTGGTATGACAGTAGATAACCAAGTAGAAGAAGGAAAGAGTGGCTCAGAGGTTGCAGAAAAGCCAGGGAATGTAGGAATCGTAGAAGGTTCTTTAAAAACAATACTTGAAAAAGTGGAAGGTACTGCGTATAAGTATACTTTTACGATTCATAATGACAAGGCCGAGGATCAAACACTAGTATTCCCTTCATCACAAGAATACGATTATAGTATTAAGAACGAAAAGGGAGAAGTTCTATACACATTTGGAATGGATAAATCCTTCATGACAGTAATTACTGAAAAAGTACTTAAGCCTGGTGAGAGTTTACAGTTTGAAGTAGACCTGGCTGAAGGCTTAGAAAAGCTAGAATCAGGCAAGTATACTGTTGAAATATGGGCAACATTACAAGATAGCAATGGGTTAAGAACGAAGGTCGATGTTGATTTTGATAAATCTACTTTAGAAACCGAACCGAACTTAGTTGGAGAAGTATTTACTACCGAACCAGTAACCTATGTTGGTCAAATCGACTTGAATTCAATTGAAATCATAAACGAAGAAGGATTAAATGAAGTGTACCGTCTATCAGATTCAGCAAAAGAGCAAGTGGCAGAGTTAGTTGAAGAAAGCACAATCACAATTGACTTTACGGTTGATTCTGATGGACAGCGTGTGGCTGAGTCATTTACGGTTAAAAAATAATTAGAACGGCGCAATAATCGAAAAAGCTTGAGGGAAATATCAATCCTCAAGCTTTTATCTATTTTATAGTATTAACACTTTACCACACTAACACACCGGGGGTCAGGCCCCCGGTGACATAATTATGTAAGAAGTGTCCATTTTTGCAAAAAGAAATCCATATTATATTGGACCGCTTACCTATATAATGATGGTAACTATGTTACCAAAAGGGGACATCAAAACTGATGCTATCAAACTTAGATCTTACATCATCTATTACGAAAAGAGACATTGGGCTTATACTCATCATTACGATCCTTGTAGATCTTGTCTTATACTTTACGAAATTCTCTAGCTTCATGTTTACACTCTATGATTTGCTATTGATGATTACGTTTTACGTAGGGATAAAGCTTCATCATGTTCTGCAAAGCAACGATGATCAACCACAAGACAGAAAATCACTTCTAAGTAAATTTGTTATCGTTTTTATTGCCTTTTACTGTGCTATGACTGTGATCGACTCATTATCTTACTCTCTTTTTGAATCGTACTGGGATAATCATGAGCAATATGTGGAGGATTCAGTAGCCTATGTAGATTCTGAAGCAGCTGAACCCCCTACAGAGAATGCAACTGTCGAGGATATGACCTATTATGTCTTTAGTATCATAGATTCAGTAGGCTACGAGTTTTTGAGTTCGATTCTAGCGGGAACAGAAGAAATCTGGCGACTCGGTTATATGATTCTAATACTCCTAGTTTTAAAAGCCATCTTCCAAAAGACATGGAATAGTAAAAACCAAAGACCATTCATGATTGCAGCCCTGGTCCTTAGTTCCATCATGTTCGGCTGGAGCCATACCTTCGCATCTTATTACGACGACACATCTGTTTATATTGGTACTGTCATTCTATACTCAATAGCCGGTATCATCCTAGGCTCACTTCTTTTATGGGCAAAAAATCTATGGATCCTAGTCGCGGTCCATTCGTTATACGATGTACTAGTAACCATCTCGTGGTATTACTTTAACCTTGCATTAGAGGTAACTATTGTACTCTTACTTATCATCTATGCTATAAACCATTTGGGGCCAAGGAAAAAGATCGAAGTACAACAACAAACTTTTTAACCATAAAAAAGAACTAGTTCCGATTGGAATCTAGTTCTTTCACTTTATTTCTTAGGAATTTCGCAACCATCATCGTCACAATTAAGCCCATCTTCACTGTTCATAACAACGATTTGATTCTCAGCGGCAATTTTTTCAAGTGCCTCTATAAATACTTCAGTTGGTTGTGCCCCGGTTAGAGCATACTTTTTATTAATAAGAAAGAATGGAACGCCTGTAACACCAATTTGTTGTGCGGTACGTTCATCGGCACGAACATCTTCTGCCATCTCTTCACTTGCTAACATTTGGATTACTTCTTCCCGGACTAATCCAACCTCAACTGCCAATTCAGTTAAGGTTTCATGATCCCCAATGTGCTTCGATTCTGTAAAGTAAGCATACAAAATCCGTTCAGTCATCTCTTTCATTAATCCCTTTGTTTTAGCAAACATAACCAAACGGTGCGCATCAAACGTATTTGTTTGAACTAATGTATCCATTTGAAAATCTAGCCCAGCTTCCGCTGCCATTCGTACCATGTTATTACTGTTTGCCTTAGCTTGGTCAATACTCATACCATATTTCTTAGCTAAGCTTTCATAAATACTTTCTTTTATATCTCGTCCCTTTGTTGGATCCAACTCAAAGCAACGATAAATGACTTCTACAGGTTGATTAAGTTTAGTAATGGCCTCTTCCAGACGCCTTTTGCCAATATAGCAAAATGGTCAAGCGAAGTCTGTCCACATTTCAATTTGCATCATTATCCCTCCAAATTCGTATTCCCTTCTAGTATACCTGCGGAGGATGATTTTTACACGAAAGTCGACTCAGCTTACTAGTGGGGCCTGACCCCCACTGCTTTATAGCGGTAAAGGGTCAGGCCTCTTTATTACATAATGGTTGAAGCCAAATAGTACTTTTAATAAATCCCTTACTACTTTGGATATAGATACAAATACTCCCATAAGCGCTGCAATTTATAACCTTTGCGTAATAGGAAATACCTCACAAAATCGTGATAATTAGAGTAAGAGGTGCGGCTAGAAAGATTGTAAAAGTCGTTCGACAAATGCGTGGCACTTGTCCAGTAGCACCAATCACGAAAGGGGCAAAAAATATGAAGCGTTGGTTATCTATTGTGTTTGCGGCGGTATTACTTTTTCCGACTTTCTTCTCAGGATTTCAAACAGCGAGTGCAAGTGAAACGAGTGGGGTTTCGATTGATCCACTTTTAGACAAAGCGTTCCAAGTGAATGCTTTACAGCAAGTGATTGTTTCATTCAAGGGAGACGGAGCACCGAGTGCAAATGCACTTCAACTTTTACAAGACATTGGAATTGGAACAGGGGTTACGATGCAGTCTTTACCAATTGCGGGGGTGCTTGCGACAAAAGCGCAGGTAGACCTTCTTGCTAAAAGTAGTGAAGTCCGCTCAATCTATTTAAATAGCAAACTTCAATACTTCAACGGAGATTCTACTGACATTACTGGTGTGGATAAAGTCCGTACCGATAATGAGTTCCGTCAGCAAAATGGTGGTTTACCACTTTCCGGTAAGGGTGTCGGGGTTGTTGTTAACGACAGTGGTGTGGATGGTACACATAAAGACCATGAGTTAGGTAAAAATTTAGTGCAAAACGTAGCAGCAAATTTAAATCTAAACGCCATTGATCCAACGTTATTACCGGTTACTTACTTAGAAAACGTAGCAAACACAGATACAAATTCAGGTCACGGTACTCATGTAGCTGGGACAGTTGGTGGAACTGGTGCTATGTCTAGCGGAAAATATGAAGGGGTTGCACCTGGTGCTGACTTAATTGGGTATGGTTCTGGCGCGGCGCTTTTCGTATTGGACGGGATTGGTGGATTCGATTATGCTATCACGAACCAAGCGCGATATGATATCCGCGTTATCACCAATTCGTGGGGATCTTCTGGTGACTTTGACCCGAATCACCCAATCAATATTGCCAGCAAAAAAGCATATGACCGCGGAATCACGGTACTTTTTGCAGCAGGAAATGAAGGACCTGGTGAGAATACACACAATCCATACGCTAAGGCACCTTGGGTTATTTCAGTAGCAGCGGGTGTTAAAGATGGTAGTTTAGCAGATTTCTCGTCACGAGGAACGAAAGGTGTAGGTGGAACATTCACGATGGATGGAATAGAGTGGACGTGGGAAGATCGCCCGACAATCACAGCACCTGGTGTTGATATTGTATCAACAAGAGTGCTAGCACCTGTTTCAAGTTTATCGGCCGAACAAGATGCAGCAACCCTTGACCCAGCTCATTTACCTTATTACACACACATGAGTGGTACGTCGATGGCAACTCCACATGTAGCAGGAATTGTAGCACTATTACTAGAAGCAAATCCACTATTATCACCAGAAGATGTGAAGCAGATTTTACAAGATACAGCTACAAACATGCCAGGCTTCGAAGCTTGGGAAGTTGGCGCAGGTTATGTGAATGCATACGCGGCAGTGGATAAGGCGCTTAATGGTAAAAATTACGGAGAGACCGTGAATCTCTATCAAACGTTCAACAGCAATGTAGTGTCAACAACGGAACGAGTTCCTTTTTCAGTAAACTATAATCCACTGACTCTAGTATCTACCAATGCATATGAATTTACGGTGGAAGAAGGTCTATCAAGTCTTGTAGCAAAAGCAAACGGAGCTGGATTGTTAGGAGAAACAGGAAATCCAATTAATCTAGTGTTAATCGCTCCAAATGGAACCGAATATAGCTCAGGAGTCAGCCTGTTGTTCCCACTTTACTATGACCGAACGGTGTCGGTAAACTCGCCGATGGCTGGAACATGGAAAGCTGAAATTAGAGGTCTCCGTGGAAATGAACTAAACCCAATTGGGATTTCATTACCTGAAGAAGTACATGGAACATTAGCTTTTTCAAAAGTAAGCGGGTTCTCAGGACTAAACGATATTAGCGAACACCCAGCAGCGGGCGCAATTCAAATGGGAGTAAATGAAAGATTATTTGACGGGTATTCAAACGGTACATTTAAGCCTGATCAAACGCTAAAGAGATCAGAACTGGCTAAATACTTAGTGATGGGAGCAGAAATTCGTCAATCACTTCCAGCAGCGGCTACATTCACTGATGTGAAAGCAACTGACCTTAGCTTTGTGGAGGCTGTTCTTGCAAAAGGAGCAGCATTCCGAGGAGCTCAGTTCTACAATGGAGTAATGTTAGGGAAAAATGGAAAGTTTGCTCCGAATGATGCAGTAACACGTGCAGAATTAGCATACTCTCTTGTGCAAAGTTTAGGTCTACAAGAAGAAGCTAAAGCCTTTACTGGTGATGTGACTGTGCAATACAAGGATGAGCGAGTAAAGATTCAAGACGCAGGTCAAATTCCAGCTGAACTAAAAGGCTATGTCCAGCTAGCATTAGATCTAAACATCCTAAACGCAAACTTCTCAGTCACACAAGGACCATTTGACTTACAACCAAAAGTAACAGCAACATTCAGCCCAACAGCACAAGTCACGCGCGGTGAATTCGCAGTGGGGATGACTAGATTCTATAACGCATACCTAAACTAATTTGGGGCCTGACCCCCACCGCTTTACAGCGGTGAAGGGTCAGTTATATGAAATAAAATAAGTCGGAGGGGGCAAGGCCCCCTCCGACTTATTTTTTCAAGCTATCTCCAATTTTAGGTCTTAATTATCACATATTATCCACTTAATGTCCACGCTGTTACCAAACAGAAGAGTTACAGCCATCTTGGAGCCCCTGAAGAATTTGTTAAGTTAATGATTACGAAATAGACCCCATAAACGAGTATAATCCCTAATATCACCCACATTATTCGTCTGCTTGATCTCACTTTTATATAGATAAACCCTAACAAAAAGTAACAAAGTAGAACCACTAATCCAATCAATCCGAAATTAATAGCCAGTAATATCTCCATTTCAAATGCTGTAACAACAAGATAGACTAATATAATGGCATAAATCATAAACAAGAAACTGCCGATTTTAAAGTAATTGTTCATCCTATTCTCCTTTATTAGAGATGACTATGCACTTATCTAAGTAGTCGAAAAAATGTTGTAATGTGTTTCACTATTTATATATATTCCATCGCCAAATAAATTCCACCTGCTCATAACCCAAAATATGTCGGATGGGGCCTGGCCCCATCCGACATATTTTGTTCGTATTTTTCCACCCACCATGTTTAAAATCCTGCAAAACTACTATAATAGTTAATAGAATCTAGCAAAGGGCGGGAGATAGAATGCTAAAGGTAGGCAGAAATGATGTGTGCCCATGTGGGAGTGGGAAGAAGTTTAAGAAGTGTTGCGAGAAGACAGAAGTAGTTTCGATTACTTCAATTGTCGATCAAGAAATGATAGATATCAAAAATGAAATAGTTGGTTTTGCTCATTATCACTTTGGAGCCGAATTGGAACAGGTGATAACTGACAGATATAGTGAGTTTGAGGTCCCGGAAGATGATGAAGATATAAGTCAAATAATTACCTTGATCGGGTGGGGTTGGACTATATTCAATGAGCCAATAAAGAAAAAAGGTAACCAAAGAATCATAGACCTTTACCTAGCTGAAAATATAAATAGAATCAGCAGACCTAGGACCCGGGAAATCGTTCGTTCTTGGACAAATGGACAATCCACCATATCAAGATTACTAGAAAAAAATAGTCATGAAATTTTGGTTCAGGATCTTTTTACAAAAGAAAACAAGAGAGTAAAATTGTTAACAAAAGATTTGTTTAAAGAATTTGAGATTGGCTCACTTTTACTAGGAACACTAGTCCCACTTGGCGATAGCTACATGTATTTTCTTGAATGCGTGGGAATTGAAGGCACTCAAAGCATGGAGTCGTTGATTTTTAGAATCTATGAAGATACTCATCTCGAAGATCCAGCTGAATTTTTAAAAGAAGATTTTCTATTTATAGTAGGTATGTCACTTCTCAATGAGGACGAAAACACCGAGCTTGAAGTGGATGTAGACAATGTTGAGTGGGTGACGCCGTTACATCAAATGATCGCTAAATTCTTTCAATCTAAAATGGTCAATGAACCAGAACAGTTCACTTCCGTTGGACTTCTACTTTGGAAAGTATATAGCGACAGGAAAGCACCACTTATTAAAAATCCGAATATCGTAGTGGCAGCACTTCACTACTTACTTGATCAAATGTTTACACAAACTCATACTCAAAAATCAATCGCAGAATTGTATGGTGTAACAGCAGGAAGTGTTTCATCACGCTATCGCGATATATACGATACAACAGAGGATATTATTGACGAAATATCTCAGGATAGAATTATTCCTGAAATAGACGCAGCCATCGAGCGTCGCATTGAAGAGAATGAAAGAAGGATTGCGGAACTTGAGGCAGAATTGGCTGGTTATGAGGCTAAGTTAGAGAAATCGAACAAAAAGCAACCATCGGAAAAGAAACCTAAAAAGCCAAGTCAGCGTAATAAATCAAAGGCTCAAGATTTAATTTATCAAGCAATCAACACAAACGGAAAAGAACGAGTAAAACTAGCAAAAAAGGGAATGGAGCTAGACCCATTCAATGCAGATGGTTATACGATTTTAGCCGAAGAAGCTAGTACACTTGAAGAAACAATAAATCTATTGAAACGCGGAGTGGAAATGGGCGCAGAGGAGTTAGGTGAAACCATTTTCAAGGAAGATAAAGGACACTTCTGGGGACTGATTGAAACTAGGCCTTTCATGCGAGCAAAGTTTAACTATGCGTTTGCTCTAAGGAGAAGTGGCAATACACAAGAAGCAATTAAACACTATGAAGAGCTTCTTGAACTAAATCCAATGGATAACCAAGGAGTACGATATGAGCTTATTGAGTCATACCTAGCAACCAAATCCATCAAAAAAGCTAAAAATCTTTTGAAAAAATATCCTGAAGATAGTACCGATAATTTGTATAATCTTGCTCTGATTGAATATATAGAAAAAGGAAATACCGTAACGCTAAAAAAACGGTTAAAAGAGGCAAAAAAACAAAATCCATTTGTTGTAGACTATTTAAGTGGTAAGAAGAAATTACCTTCAATCCTGCCTGAATACTACGGCTGGGGCGATGAAAACGAAGCGATTGTTTATGCGGCTAAGTTCAAAGATGTATGGACTGAACAGACAGCATTATTATAGATCCTTTAATAAGAAAAAAAGGTTTCAGGCATCAGCCTGAAACCTTTAAATATGTCTTCGGGGGCCTGACCCCCAGTACTTTAAAGTGTTAAATTACTTAAGTTGGAAGTTTACACCAACTAAATCTGTTTTACCAGCTTTTGTAGCATAGGCATATACGTTGTAGTAGCCTGGTGCTAGTTTTTGACCATTGATGGTTCCATCCCAATCATAAGCTTGGAATCCAGCACCAACGTTTGTTAGTGTTGTGATATCGCCAACATACTTGAGTGGAGCACCTGCGCTATTTGATGCGTAAACGAATAATTCAACTGTTTCAGCACCTGTCGGGTAGTACCCTTCAATTACAACTTTATCGCTGCTAACTTGTGTAGCATATAAGTGTGTTACACGCTTATAATCTGGCTCTTGAACAAATAGAATTGTAGGAACATTAAACGATGTTGTGCCATCACTTACAACGATTGTTCCTTCATAGTATCCAGGAGCAAGTTGACCCGCATAAACCTCAACGTTAAATCTTACAGTTTGTGTGGATTTAGCATTCACTCTTGTATTATTGCTAGTGATTACTTTAATACCAGCTGGATTACCGTTGATGCTTGCTTCAAAAGTATATCTTTTTGCACTGTCTGAAAGGTTTTGAATAGTAAAACTTTGCTTTTTAACCTGTGCCTCATCTGTTTTTAAGAATGTTCCAAACGAATGGCTACCAGGAGTAACTAAAGTTTTTGCATTAATAGCATCTAATGGACGTATGCTTCCAGCACCTTGTGAATTGTGCGGGTAAATCTTTCCGCTTGCATCATAAAGGTCCACAGCTGTGTTCATTAAGGCTGCTTTTACTTGGTCAACAGTCCAAGTTGGATTTGCTTGCAAAATTAGAGCTGCCGCTCCAGCTACGTGTGGAGATGCCATACTAGTTCCTTGTAAAGCTGCGTACGTATTTCCAGGGAATGTACTAACAATTGCTACACCCGGTGCAGATACATCAGGCTTAATCATCCATGTACCGATTGCAGGACCACGAGATGAGAAGCTTGCTACTGTTTCACCAACACGGTGAGAATATGCAACATTAAACTTAATTTTATTTTTTCCAGCTGCTAATTCAGCAAGAAGTTTTTGACCATCCGCTAATGTTGTTTTAATTGTTGGAACGGCTAAACCAGGAACATCTGCATGCTCACCAGCAACGTTATTATAAATAATTGCCCCAACAGCACCTGCATTTTTTGCATTTTGTGCTTTATCAACGAATGCGAAATCCCCACGACTAATTAATGCGATTTTACCAGTAAGATCTTTACCTGCAAAATCAGAAGCCGCACCTAAACCAACATGTACAAATTCGAACTCCTTACTATTAAGTGCAAGTAATGAATCTGCACTTGGGAAACCCTGTACTTTTGCAGAAGGATAAGCTACACCTTCAGAAGTAAATAATACTGAATTATACACATCATAAGGTAGTTGTGTTGCACCTACAGAAATCGCTTGACGAGATGTTCCAGGTGAACCAACTGTCCAGTTGTTCGGACCGCTGTTACCATTAGAAGTTACAGCAACAACACCCTCTGCCATTGCCCAATCTAAAGCAATACTAGTTGCCCAGTCCGGAGCATTTAATGAGTTTCCTAAAGATAGATTCATAATGTCAGCGCCATCTTTAACCGCTAATTCAACTCCAGCTACAACATCTTCTGTTGTACCGCCATTAGGACCAAGAACACGGTAACCTAAAAGTTTTGCTTCTGGTGCTACACCTTTGATTAACCCATTAGCTGCAACTGTACCTGCAACGTGTGTGCCATGGTATTGCCCAGGACCTTCTTGAGGATCATTGTCGTCATTTACAAAATCGTATCCTTTATAGTCACCGAAAGCGTGTGCTAAATCTGGGTGAGTGTAGTCAACCCCAGTGTCAATTACTGCTACAGTGATGCCTTTACCAGTGAATCCAGCGTTCCATGCTTTGTCTGCACCAATAAATGGAGCGCTATCAACCATTGCAGGGCTGAATACTTCTTCAGTTAGGATTTGACCTTCTCCAACTTGAGATTCAGTATATGTAACGTTAGGATAAACTGCTTTAACTCCAGGTACTGCAAGTAGCGCAGGGATTTCATTCGCTGCTAGCTCTACTGAGAATCCAGAGAAAACATAATCATATTCACGTCCAACTTTACTAGATTTAGCTGCTTTACCAACCGCATCTTTCACTTGTTTACGAGCTTTTGCAAGACTTGCTTTTGTTTGATTCTTGCCTTTATGCTTTGCTTCAACAATTGACTCTTCTACTAGTTCAACGATAACTGTCGTAGATTTTGAAGAGTTTACATCTACATTACCAAAAAGTTCTGCTAGTTTTTGAGGTGTTACAGTTGCACCCGTCTGTGCAGTCGTACCCATTCCAAACGTTGAAAATACTAATAGAAACGCTAGTAGAATAAGGGAGGACCGTAGGAATCGTTTCTTGCTCATTGTCATGTACATCTCCTTTTCGCTTTAAGTTAACCTGAGGGATTAGGCTCATTGTTTTAATTTTAGGTAAATTCAGACAAAAGTACTATAGGACATTATAACTATTTTTATAATATTCTAAAAATTTTTAATAAGGAAAAAGTAGCATGTCAAAGGTCTTTTTAGAAAAGGGATAACTGAATAAGATATTGAGTGAAGCAAAGTGTTAATAAAAATCATTATCGAAGTAATCTAGTTAACAATAATACTAACAACTTTATAAAAATGTTAGGAAACAAAAAAAGACTAGTAACCTAAATAGATTACTAGCCTATATTTTTAAATCGTTTTTAGTTTTTCCCTTTACCGTTGTTACCTATTTTTACAGTCTCTGAAGATTCATTACCTGCATTATCAACTGCAACGACTGTAATTTCTTGACCTTCTGTAACCTTTTCAGCAAAAACATGCTCTGTTTCACCATTTACATATGGTGCTTCTGTAATAAGTTCTCCATCAACCATCACAAACCAGTATGCAACACCACTTGTTTTATCTGTAGCATCAACTGAAACTGTTTGGTAGTCTTTACTTAACATTGTTTTAACTTTTGGTGCTGTTACATCTAGCTTCACTGGGAATGTAAAGCTTTGAGCTACAGCGCCTTCAAAGTCAAGAGTTGCTTCTACTTGCATGTAATATTGACCTTCTGGAGCTCTCTTGCCATTATGCATTGTACCATCCCATGTCCAGTCAGAATATAGGTAGTACTGTGCGCCTCTACCGCCATCATAGTAGTTCTTGCGTACGAATTCTTCAGAAGCAATTTCTTTAACTACTTTTCCATCAGCATTTAATACATTAAGATTTAATTTTTTTGCATTTCGAAGTAGAGATAATAGGTAAGTTGCACTTTCATTCTTGCCATCACCATTTGGTGAGATAGCAATAAGATTCGGGTCTAATTGCCCTGTTGCTTGGTCAACACCTAAGAAATCGTAGCTGCCTCCACCAGTGTGAGTAAGGACACCTGTCATTCCATAGTATGACATTGAATCCCAAGCTGGAGAATCTATAATTGGTGCTGAGTTCCAATCACCTTTAAATCCTACATAAGGTACAACTAGTTCCGGGTTTGTATCAGTTGGGTCTGTTAACTTAACAAAACCTTCTAACCAATAACCGTTTGTGAAATAAGATTTTAACTCCTCATCCAAATCACTTACATCTACAGTGACTTCAAACGTTGCTGTACCATTTGCAGGTACTTCGATTGTGCTGCTGTTTATAGATGCTACAGCTCCTAAATCAATTGCTCCAAACATATTAGGGGCTGATACGAAGACTCCGCCTCCATCTACAGGATAATCTGTTTGTGCACTTGCACTCACATTATAGGTCACAGCCACATCAGAATGGTTTTCAGCAGTTAAAGAGAATGTAACAACATTGCTAGTAACTTCTTTAAGAGCAACTTTTGCTTCACCAGTAGTTGAGTCAGTTACTGTAACTGGAGTTGATAATGCTTCATGAAGTTGCATTAATCCAGCACCTTGACGACGTGGAGATACAGGTGCTCCATCAAATTCTACAGGCTTAGCAGTGTTTAATAATAACTTTTTCGCAAGTTTTGATCTTGCAGCACCATCAAATCCAAATTCTTCGTCAACTCTTTGTAATACTAGTGCTGAACCACCAGCAACGTGTGGAGCAGCCATAGATGTACCACTCTTTACTCCATATTCATTATTATCAAGAGTAGAGTAAATTTGTCCGCCTGGTGCTGTGATTTCTGGTTTGAAATCAAGGTTCGGCGTAAGCCCCCATGATGTGAATCCACTCATTTGACCAGCAGCAGTGTTTACCACTGTCATTTTTTCGCCACCGAAGTTAACTGTAACAGCTTTTCCTTCTTTTAATGCAGCAGCAAAGCGGTCTCCGTCAGCTTTTAACATGAACAATTGCGGAATGTTAATGGCAGCATCCGTTGCCATGTTTACTGTTCCACTTGCATTGTTATAGATAATTACCCCAGCTGCACCAGCTTTCTGAGCGTTAAGAGTTTTATCAACGAATCCAATTGCACCACGTTGAATTAATGCATATTTACCTGTAAAGTCTTTACCTTCAAAATCAGCAGGATTTCCTAGTCCAGCATGAACTAATTCAAATGGACCACCTGAAGGTGCCGTTTGACCAGCAGATAAAAACATCACTTTTTCTACGTCAGCATCCCCGACTTTAACACCAATAGCATCTACATCCATATAAGTGTTTTCAAACGAAGCTACTGAAGTAGAATCGTAGGAAACGCTTGGTGATCCAGTTAAACCGTAATCAGGATTTGAAGCATATGGATAGAAATAGCCGTTTCCAAAGTAAGTTGAGTTACCAGCTGAAATGGACATTACCACTCCATTATCAACTGCACGTTTTACCGCTTGTTGCTCAGGAGATGAAGAGTCAACGAATCCAGCTGTAGAACCAAGACTCATATTAAGTACGTCTGCCCCTAATTTAAGTGCATCATCAATGGCTTTAATATAAATATCGCCATATGTTGTTGCTACATTGTTACCGAATACACGTAATGCTAATAATTGCGCTTCTGGTGCAACACCTTTAATGCCGCCGTTTTCTTCGTCACCGTTTGCAGCAACCGTTCCACCTACGTGCATTCCGTGCATTCCAGTATCAGCATTGGTGTCAAGAATAACATCGTTTTCATCCATATAGTTATAAGCATATGGAACTTTTTCATTAATGTATTTACCTGGAAGATCAAACTCAGCTTTGACCTCATTAACACGATTTTCCGATAATTTAGCTGCTGAAGGATTTGTTAAAAGGAAATCTTTGTGAGCTGGATCTAGACCAGAATCTATGATCCCAACAACCATTCCTTCACCAGTGTATCCAAAATCTCTCCAAGCTTGTTGAGCTTGTACTAGCTCTTTACTATATTTCATATCTGGGCTGTCAGTTGGAAGTTCGTACTCAGTAGCAAGGTATACACCCTTTACTTCTGTTACTTCTTTAATTTTTGCAATTTCACCGTATTTTACTTTAGCACTAAAGCCATTAACAATTGCATTGAACTCTTGTAGATATTCAATATCTACGTTTTTACCTTTGATTTTATCCTTAGCTGCTTTTTGTTTGTCATTTGCAGCCTTTTCTAATTGTTTACGCTCACCCTTTGAAAGGTTGTCGTACTTTACACCCTTTTTAGTAGCTATTTCAACAGGTGCATCACCGTCTAATTCGACGATAACTCGGACTTCTTTGTTTGGATCAATGTCTTGTAGGTCTGTTGCTAAAAGATTTGTTTTCTGAAGTTCAGGTTTTTGTATATCTAACTGTTGTGGAGTAAGTCCTGATGAGGCAAAACTGATACTGCTACTAAATACGAATAATAAAACTAGTAAAACGGTAGTAATCCTTTTAAACATGTTTTTCCTCCCTAATCTTTAATTGAAATCATAGAATAAAAAGTGACAAATCCTCCTTTCATTTGTTAGAAACTGAAATATATTAAGATTCAGTCAATTCCTAATATACTAAACTATAAAAAAATGGACCACCCCTAAAAAGAGATGATATCTATCCATTTTGTTGATATTTGTCTAAATCTTAAGTCAAAAAAACACCCTAAATTATGAAATGGATGTTGAAATTTTATGCTTTTTGTCTTACTGAGTCTTTTTTTGGAGAGAGAATTAAGTAGAAGTGTGTCGAGAAATTTTATAGTATAAAAGTATTACTTAGACTTAATACGTACAACTAATCAAAATATAAAAATAGTTTTATTGAATTCTTTAAATGTTACGATAAACTAGCGATGGATAAGAAAAAATACCTAAGCAATTCGAACCTTTCTACTAATGTATTCCTTGTGTATGATTAGTGAAAACTAATATAAATGAGGAGGGCTGAAAATGAAGGGATTCTTTGTAGGTAGCAGCATGTTTATATCACTAACCATACTACTATTCAACGGTACATTCGGATACTTCCTCTTAACTTCAGTCTACGGTACTCCAATAGGAGTATATATTTTTATTACATTATCCATTGTTGCTATCATTGCATCATTCGTGCCATTATTAATAAAATATGCGGGATATCGTTTCTATTTTAGGGTCCTTTTATATACAAATGTCGTTGTTATCTTCTACCCATTGTTTTATAAAATCATCGCCGAGTATATAATCTCAAGATTACTCTAGTATAGAGGAAGACCCACGCTTCCTCCCTCATTCATATGACCAAAGAATTCTCCATTCATTCTCTTCCTTAACCACATAGATATTTTGTTGAAGTGTAAAGTTGCCAAACGTGCTTTTGTATTTTTGTGTAACAGGAACTTCATATACTTCATTTAAAGACTCCGCTTGTGCTGTCATTTTCCAACTACTCAAAGCCTTGGCTTCACCTATCGAATAGTCAAACGTCTTGGCCCCCAGTTGATCGACAAATATATGATTTCGATACCTAATATAATCACTTTTTGTGAAAATGCTCTTCATCTGCGGATGAAATAATTCCCACGAGCTCGCAAAATCGTTATTCTGTTCATGCTGATAAAAAGAAGACACCGTCTTCTCAGCAGCTGCTTCAGGTGATGATTTGAAATAAGAGAAAGCAAAAAGTAATAATGCAATGGGAACTACTATAATGAACAGTTGCGCAGGTATAGGACTTCTGTTATATCTTCTTCTCCTTTTAAATTTCATATGCGAAACTCCTTTATAGCTTGGTTATAGTTATGGATATGCTATAGAGAAGTTGTCCTATGCTATGAAAAACAAAAAAGCTCACCAAGCACTGAGCTTGGTGAGTTTTAACGAAAGATTTGTTTCCGTGGAGCACGACCAACCTTGAGGAAAAGTGATCGATCATTGATACAACGATAAAAACGAATCCGTACTAGAACAAGTGGTGTCCAAATTTCCTTGAAATTATAATATGGCATACTGATATCCCCCTTATTAGTTGGAGGCAGCTGGCTGGCATTGTCAACAAGACATAAGCCCCTATAGCTTTGCGTCACCCCTTTTCAGAGGCTTTGCCATTATCTCATTGTCTTCCATAGGACAAGTTCCTGATATTACCAACAGTATACCATATAAATTTCTAAATTTTGTCACAATTTGGTGCCGATAGTAAAAAAATTCCTAAAACTTTTCGACATATATTTACAAAAATAAAAAAGACCCCGAATAACGAGGTCTGTTAATTACTGAATTAAACTAATATCTAAAATATAGAAACGAGGCGGAGCACCTGGAGTCGAATCATATGGATAAATAAATACCGTATATTCATATCCTATAAATTCAAATGTAATAATCTGTGTTTGATTATAAACAAAAGGTGACTCTAATTCATAAGGTACTTTCTCGATATGTGTCATCAGATCGAAATTAACAACAAGTGATGTATGGTAAAAGTCTTCTGAATAAACAGTGTCGAACATTGGACCTTCAAACTCATACTCAGAGATTGCACTGAACTCTTGAACAATTTTAACAATGTCACTTTGCAATGCCATCTGAACATGATCTGGTTTAATTGTTGGTAACATATCATTAGCAGCAACTAATAGATCAATCATATAATAAATATCAATTTCCTCATAAGAAAGTTCATTACTCGCTGTTTGAATTAAATCATAGACAGTGACAAAGTGAGTTAATTCATTTCGTACTGCCTCACCAGGAGCTTTATATTTTGCCAGAATGGCATCCCTGGTAGACTTCCCATACACACGGTAAAGTAAAATAGCTTGCTTTCTAATTTCAAACGAAAGTTTATGGTAGTACTCACTCGTACGAGGAAGCATTAAGATTTCGTTATCAACTTGATGCCTTAAATCCTTAGTAAGTGCTTCAATTTTTTTACCACCTGTTAGTGCATCAATGTAAGCAACTGCGCGGTCAATATGAAGCTTTACATTAGTGGCTAATCTTGATTGAAGATTTGTTTTTGTTGTCCCATTCTTTAATGAAGAAACAGCCTTCATTGCTTTGGCATACGAATCCTTTGTTTGGTTAAAAAGCTTCATATCTGGGTAGGTTAATGCCTTATTGTACTCATAAGATATTTGCTTTTTTAATCTATTCCCATTTGCTTCGGCATTTTTCACAAGACTCTCAGCATAAGCAGGAGACACTGCAGCTGATACCTCCATGGATGGTGTTACTAAACTAAGTAATAAAATAAAAGATAATATAGAAATAACTAATTTTTTCGTCTTCATTATAATCTGCTCCTCTCTTAACAGAATATAATCGATTCGTTTTATATTAGCTATAGGTATATTAATGGAAAATGCCAGTCGAAATTTCGTCCTATATATACAAAGTTAAACATAGTACGTTAATAATTATCAGAAAATATCGAAAACTAAATGTAATAGAAACTCGGAATACCCTTTATACTTATAGGTAATACTAGCAATTATATAACGAAGAAGGGTGATTCAGATGGAAGAAGTAAATCCAAATGTTTTCAAAGGGTTACTATGGGGAACCGCATTAAGTATTCCACTTTGGATCTCATTTTTCGGTTGGGTAAAAGTTGTCCTTATATTTATCTCCACGTTATAAAATCTACAATAAACACCTCAACATCCTAAAAACTACCACTTCAAAATCATTTCAAGATACTTTACTATTAAAGTATGTTACAAAAACATTTCTAAAGTCCTATAAATTCCCCTCGAAATTTGTCGATAAACTACTAGGTATCGACAACAGTGTTCGAAAAAGCATAATTATCGAAAGGTAATGACGCAAAGCTATAGGGGCTTTAAGGCCTTTTCTTGCCTATGCCAGCCAGCTGCCGAAAACGAGGAGGATAATAATGAATTGGTTAACACCTGAGGAAATCAAAAGAAGAAAAGACAGAAATCGTGTCATCATGTACTGTACATTTCCGTTAATAGGAATTGCATTCGGAGCAATTATTACAATAGTAGCAAACGGTTTATAAAATTTAAAAGCTGTGTAGGGAACCATTCATTCTTTACACAGTTTTTTTATTGTAAAAAAACATGTGTCGAAACTTGACATTGCTTGTCGAAGGAACAAAAAGGAATATGTTTTTTGTTAGAAAATGTAGATTTAATGGATAAAGACAGATTATAATAGGCTTTGTGTAATTTTAATACTAAAGTAATAATTATAAATAAATTAGAACAAACGGAGGATACTATGGAAGAAACAATTAGCTTACGAGAATTATTTCAGACAATCAAAAAACGTCTTTGGTTAATTACATTAATTACAGTCATTGCTACAGCAACAAGCGGGATTGTTAGTTTTTTCTTACTAACACCAATCTATCAATCTTCTACTCAGATTTTAGTAAGTCAAACAAAGACTGAACAACAAGCTTATAACTATAGTGATATACAAACGAACTTACAGCTTATCAACACATACAACGTTATTATTAAAAGTCCGAAGATACTTGATCTTGTAAAAGAACAATTAGATCTAGATATGACAGTTGAAGCATTAAATAGTCAAATTACAGTTGCTGCTGAAAAGAACTCACAAGTTATTTCTCTAACGGTTCAAGATGCCAATCCAGCACAAGCTGCTGCGATTGCAAATACAACAGCAATGGTGTTTAAAAGCGAAATTGCAAACATCATGAGTGTCGATAATGTAAGTATTTTATCTGAAGCCGTGGTAAAAGAAAATCCAACACCAATTAAGCCACGTCCAGCGTTAAACATGGCGATTGCCTTAGTTGTAGGACTTATGGCAGGGGTTGGTCTAGCATTCTTACTAGAATTCCTTGATAACACAATTAAAACAGAGCAAGATATTGAAAAACTACTAGAATTACCGGTATTAGGAGCAATTGCAGTTATTGATCATGAAAAAGAAGAGCAAGTAAACACAGCTAAAAGACAAAGCAGAGTAAGAGGTGAAAATGTTGGTGCGTAGAACATTGAGAGAAAAATTTCAACAAGCAAACCGTAGCTTAATTACAATGACGAACTCAAAATCACCAATTTCTGAACAATACCGTACGATTCGTACGAATATTCAATTCTCAACAGTTGACCAAGAGATTCGCTCATTAATGGTAACGTCTGCTGGTCCTGGTGAAGGAAAATCAACAACGACAGCTAATATCGCTGTAGTATTTGCGCAGCAAGGAAAAAAAGTACTGTTAATCGATGCGGATCTAAGAAAGCCAACGGCTCATTATACATTTAGAATTGATAATAATGTCGGATTAACAAATGTTCTTTCAAAGCAAACAACACTAGCAATGGCTGTTCGAGAAACGAACCAAGAAAATTTATTTGTTTTGCCAAGTGGACCAATTCCTCCTAATCCAGCTGAATTACTTGGTTCACGTTCAATGGAACAATTAATAAATCAAGTATATGAAGAATTTGATATGGTCATTTTTGATACACCACCTGTTCTTGCAGTAACGGATGCTCAAATTCTAGCAAACAAAAGCGATGGAATCGTATTAGTAGTGTCAAGTGGTACAACTGAGAATGAGGCAGCGGTAAAAGCGAAGGAACTTCTTGTTAATGCCAAAGGTAAAATACTAGGTGTTGTACTAAATAATAAGAAGATGAAAGATAGCCAATATTACTATTACTATGGTGCAAAATGAATAATTTGTAAAAAAAAGGGTGAAATGGGTGAAAAAAGTCACGATTCGACAATTTACACCCGTTTCTCCTATTATTATTCTATGATAATATGAAAAAAGTAACGAAATATGTTACTTAAAGGGGGATTTTGACAGAATGATAGATATTCATAGCCATATCCTCTATGGATTAGATGATGGTGCGAAAGACCTAAATGATAGCCTTGAAATGGCGAAGGCTGCAGTGGACGAAGGAATCACAACAATCATTGCAACGCCCCATTTTAATGAGAAGTACGTAAACCATAAACAAGAGATTATAAATAAGGTTGCTAGACTAAACGAAGTTATACAAGAAAAACAAATCCCACTAACCATCCTACCAGGTCAAGAACCACGAATTTACGGAGATTTACTAGAAGACTACAATAACGGTCAAGTACTTACATTAAACAATGCAGGGAAATTCATGCTTATTGAGTTACCATCCAACCATGTCCCTAGATATACAGAAAAATTACTATTTGATCTACAACTAAACGGGTTAACACCTATCATTGTACATCCTGAACGAAACCAGGAAATCATTGAGAATCCTGATAAGTTATACCAGTTTGTGAAAAAGGGAGCATGTACTCAAGTGACGGCTGCTAGTTTAGCTGGGTATTTTGGGAAAAAGATTAAGAAGTTTTCACTTCAAATGATAGAAGCAAATCTTACTCACTTTATTGCGAGTGATGCTCATAATTTAACAGGTCGATCGTTTAAAATGAGAGAGGCATTTGGAGTGGTAGAGAAAGAGTTTGGGTTGGGTGCTGTTTATCTATTTCAGGAAAATGCAGAGTTGTTGTTGGAAGATAAAACTATAATAAAAGAAGCTCCTGAACAGATAAAAAGAAGAAAGATTTTAGGGATATTTTAGGTCGATTATATAAAGAGTTATCCGGATATGTTTTATTGAAACCCTAATAAAACATATTCTTTTTATGAAATCGGTAATGTCTCCTAACCGTTATCAATGGAGGCACTCGGTCATGCTGTGGGTGGTATCCATCTTAGACACTTGTTGTCAAGGGTATGATGTGAGGACGGGTTAGATGCCCGAAGTCTACATAATGAGACTCTAGTTATCTCGTTTTATAAAAAGACTAGATAACTAGGTTCTTATTAATAAAAGTAACTAACTTATTTAAAAATATATATGTGAAAAGAGGGATTATCCTTGAAAAGAGTAAAAAAAGCAATTATCCCAGCTGCAGGATTAGGCACAAGATTCTTACCAGCAACTAAAGCAATGCCTAAAGAGATGCTTCCAATTGTCGATAAGCCGACAATTCAATATATAGTAGAAGAGGCAATTGAATCAGGAATTGAAGATATTATCATTGTGACGGGAAAAGGAAAGCGTGCGATTGAGGATCATTTTGATAATTCTTTTGAGTTAGAGCACAACTTATTGGAGAAAGAAAAGTTTGATCTTTTAGAAAAGGTTCAGCAGTCTTCAAGTGTTGACATTCACTATATCCGACAAAAAGAACCAAAAGGACTAGGACATGCAGTATGGTGCGCTAGAAAATTTATTGGGAATGAGCCATTTGCAGTTTTACTGGGTGATGATATTGTACAAGCTGAAACACCATGTTTACGTCAGTTAATTAATGAATACGATAATACTTTGTCATCAGTAATTGGTGTGCAAACAGTACCAGATAATCAAACGCATAGATATGGAATAATTGATCCATTAGTGAGTCAAGGAAGACGTTATCAAGTGAATCAATTTGTAGAAAAACCCAAACAAGGAACTGCACCTTCTAATCTAGCTATTATGGGAAGGTATATTCTTACACCTGAAATCTTCATGTTCTTGGAACAGCAAGAAACGGGTGCTGGTGGAGAAATACAGTTAACAGATGCTATTCAAAAGTTAAATGAAATACAAAGGGTTTTTGCATATGATTTTGAAGGTAAGCGTTTTGATGTAGGTGAAAAACTTGGATTTATCCAAACTACAATAGAATTTTCATTACAACATGAAGAATTACGAGAAGACTTAATTAAATTCATGGAAAAAGTGATTGAGAATAATAAGTTATCAAATGTTTTATAGAGGGGATTGAAAACAAGTGTCAGAACTAGTAAACCATGAAAAAATCAGTGTTTCAAAACCTCTAACTGCATATGAAAAAAAGTCATATATTATGTTGAAACGCTTGATTGATATGTTTGGTGCTTTAATAGGTTTAATGTTTACAAGTATTTTATTTTTACTGGTTGGTATTGCAATAAAGCTAGAAGATCCAAAAGGCCCTGTGTTCTTTTCTCAAATCCGTGTTGGGAAAAATGGACAAGAGTTTAAGATGTATAAATTCCGTTCGATGGTAACTGATGCTGAAGCGAAGCTTGAAAAGTTACTTAAGTACAATGAAACTACGGGTGCTATGTTTAAGATGAAAGAAGACCCTAGAGTTACCAATATTGGAAGATTTATTAGAAAAACAAGTATAGACGAGCTTCCTCAGTTATTTAATGTGTTAAAAGGGGATATGAGTCTAGTTGGTCCAAGACCGCCGTTAGTAAGAGAAGTTGCTGAATACACTGACTACCACAAGCAAAGGCTTTTAGTTACACCAGGTTGTACAGGATTATGGCAAGTGAGTGGTAGAAGTACTATAGGGTTTGAAGAAATGGTTGAATTAGACTTAAAGTATATTAGAGCGAGATCAATTTCACTTGATATTATTATAATATTTAAAACTGTTGTGGTTCTATTCGGATCGAAAAATGCTTATTAAGGTTGGATATATAATATGAAAAAAATACTATTTGTTACTAATAGACTCCCTTTCCCTGAAACAGATGGCAGAAAAAAGATTTTATTACAATATATAAAGACACTTAAGAAAGTCTTTATTAGTGCGGAAATATTTAATATTTCTTATGTTGATAATATGGATGATCTGCGACAAAGGCCAGAAGAAATTTCAGAGTTAATCACACTAGAAAAACCAAATATAGTAGAAAAGATCTTCAATATTGCCTTCTATACAATATTATTAAGAAAATATCCAATACAAGTTTCTTTATTCTATAGAAGAAAAAATAAAGAAAAAATAAATAATTTAGTAGAGAAAATTAATCCAGACATAATTATCTATGACATGGTAAGAGTCGCTGAATATGTATCAACTAATAATAATGTAATAAAAGTAATGAATTATGATGACCTGCTATCATTGAGATATAAGAGACAAATGGATTGGATTCAATATATTCCTTCTATTTTTGGTGGATTTAAAATGCCTCAGTTTTTAAATCAATTATTCAATCTAAAAAGAATTCAGCTAGCAGTTTTAGAGTTTGAAAGTAAATTGTTAGAGGGTTATGAGACTAGAGTTGCAAAGAGATTTGATCATCTCTTATTTACATCCCCTAACGAGGCAGCACTTTTTAAAGAATTAACTGGTCATTCTTCTTGTAGAGGTATACCAATGACATTTGAAAGAAATTTAAAAGAAATAAATAATACTTTTAGTAGAAGTAAGATTGTGTTTGTAGGAAAAATGGATATACCCCACAATGTATCTGCAGTATTATATTTCTATAATAATATATTTCCTGTTTTGAAGAAAAAGATTCCTGAGTTAGAATTTCATATAGTTGGAAAATGTCCTGTAGATTCAGTAAAAAAATTATCAAGTGTAGAAGGAATTATAGTAACTGGTATGAAGGAAAATTTATACGAGTATATAAAAGATTCTTCCTTAGTAGTAGCACCACTAGTTTTTGGTACAGGAATTAAAACAAAAATAATTGAGGCACTCTCTTTAGGACTCCCTGTGGTTACTACAGTAATTGGAGCTGAAGGTATTCCAGTAACTGATAATAGTGGTATCTTCGTTGCGGATAATGACCAAGAATTTATTGAATATATAGAAAAATTAGTTAACTCAAAAGAATATAATTTAATTGCAAGAAAAGAAGCTTATGATTTCTTTTGTAACAATTACACTGAGGCTACAAATCTTGTTAAGTGGAATGAATTCCTAAAATTTCCTTAAGGAGCGAATATGGACCAATTAAGTAGAAAAAATGTAATAAGAACAGTATCTATAATAATACCAACACATAACAGAATTGATAAGCTTAGTATTACTTTAGAAAGTTATCTAAAACAAAGTAACCTATTAGAAGTTTTAATCATCGATGATGCGAGTACTGATAATACTGAAGAATACTTCTCCAATTTAGAGAATCCAAAAATCCAATATATAAGGAATACAAAAAGACTAGGTGCGGCTTTGTCAAAATGGATAGGTGTTCAGAAGTCTCAAGGTGAGTATATTTTATTTGGGGAAGATGATTTATATCTTTCGCAGAATTATATTGAAACTCTACTAAGAGAAATGACTGTTGAAGATGCTGATTTGATAGGAGGGAGAATAATTTATTTAGATAATGAAGAAATGGAGGAAGATGCAATAACAAGAAACAATTTCAATCCCAAAAAACTATATGATAAATATTTTAATCATAAATTTAATAGTAAACCTTTAAATAATGAAGAGGTTATCTTTTTACATGGTATATACTTAGTAAGGAATTCTATTATTAAAAATGTAGGTATTGACGCTAATTATGGTGGAAATGGATGGAGAGAAGAAACAGACCCACAGATTACTGCCAAGGCACAGGGATATAAAATAGTTTTTACTCCATTTACTATATGTTTTCACTTACCAAGAGGACAAAACTTAGGTGGTCAACATACTTTTAATAGATGGGTTTATGAATATTGGGTTTATAAAAATAATCTCTATTTTTTGAAAAAACACTTTAAATACCTAAAACAAATAGGATTTATTAGATATAATCCTACAATCGATAATATTATATATATTTCATTAAGACTTTATGAAAATTATATTTTAAAAATAGCTCATAAGATTAAAAGATTATTAAAATAAGGAGTTTGATATAGGGATGAAAATTGGACTTTTTACTCCATTTGCCCCCCCCCAAAGAAGTGCAGTAGTAACACGGTTTACAAGTTTAAGAACATATTTAGTGAGTAAGGGATTAGAAGCGGATTTTATTTCGCCAGCTGAATTAAAGACACATGAGGAAAATTCACCGAATTATGTTAAATATTACACCAATATAATGGAATTAATTAAGATCATAAAATGTTATGATCTTTTAGTAATTACAACACCTCCAGGAAATTATGCGTTTAAAGCAATTTTAATATCTAAGTTATTAAAAAAAAGAGTAATAGTCGATATAAGGGATCCATGGACATTTGCACAAGAAAAATTAAATCTGATTGATAATGGTAGCCTAAAGTATAAAAAGCAGATATTGATGGAAAAGTTGACGTATCGTATTGCAGATAAAATTACAATTGTTACAGAATATTTAAAAGAATATTTAATTGATAAATTTAGTTTTCTTAAAGAAAAAGATATTATAGTTGCTCCCAACGGTGTGGAACCAAGTAATTTCAAATATAATATTGAAGATAGAAAAGAAGCAAGAACAGAACTAAATATTCCAAAGGACGCTACTGTGTTAACATACATGGGGATTATTGGTGGAAAAGAATTAGATGAACTCCTAAAACTTGCTCAACCTTTATTAAGGGATAACGTTAAATTGTACTTAATGTTTATACTAATAGTTGATAAATGGTCAGAAAGCCTACTTTCTGATTTAAAGAAATTAGCTAAAGAGTTAGGAATTTTAGAAAGATTAGTTATCATGGAAAGTGTTGAACACGAGAAAGTTTCTAAGTACCTTTCAGCTTCTGATATTGCAATTAATCCTTTACCTAATAATTTAAATTATTGTTTTCCTGTAAAAACTTTTGAATATATGTCCAATGAACTTTTTATTGCGGTAAAGGGACCTAAAGAAGGCCCACTATATGATTTAACTATTAATAGTAGTTTTGGCTTTTATGCTGAGAGTTGGGATGAATTCTATATTAAATTAAATAAAATATTAAGTACATGCACGAATGAGGATATAAAAAGTTTAGGTTTGATAGGAAAAGAAGTTGTCCAAAAAAGTTATAAAAGAGAAATGGCCAATATAAAAATATATGAAACCCTCTTGGAGTTAGGCAAATGAAGGTCGCAATTCTAACCCCTTATTCTTTAAAAGATAAAAAGGGTGGAGTTGAGATAGCAAATCAATATCTTGAAAAAATTTTTAAGGATGTTGATTATATATATTTTAACTCTGAAAAGCAATGTATCTCACAATCCATTATTAAAAGAGTATTTTACGAAGAATATATGTCATTTGTAATTGGAAAAACGTTCATAGATAAACATAAAAATAAAAAATATGATTTAGTTATAAGTAATGGGATGTTCGGTTGGTATTTAGCACTAAATAGAGTAAAGGTCAATAGAATTAATATTTACCATGGAACCTATACTGGTTATACCATTGCAACTACGGAGAAGAAGAAAATTGGATATTTTATAAACAGATACGTACATGGCTTCTTTGAAAGGCTCAGTGGGCAAAATTGCAAGGTGATAACAGTATCCGAATTTAATAAGAAATTATTGAAAGAATACTATAAATTAGAGTCAAATGTTATAAATCTACCTGTAGATCCCAATAACTTTCCGATTATCAAAAAAGAGAATGCAAGAAAAGCACTTGGTATCGATAGGCAAAGGAAATACTTCCTGTTTGTTGGAAGAATAGAAGAAAGTAAGGGTTCTAAGACCTTAGAAGAGTTGATTGAAAATTACCCAAATTATCACTATATAATCATTGGGGAAGGTACTCTTAATAAAGAATATAAAAACACTGAAATAATAAATAAAATTAACAATAATAATATATATCTTTATTATAATGCAGTTGACGGAGTTATAATACCATCAAAGTTTGAATCAGCAAGTCTAGTAGCACTAGAAGCCATGGTTTGTGGTACGCCCATTATTATGAATGAAACGGGATATGCAAAAGAAATAAAAAATGCCTTTCCATCATTTGTGACTAATTCGAATAACTTTCTGCGAGATTTCTCCGAGTTCTCAAGAAATACTGACTGTTTTGATAGACAGAAAATAAGAAATTGGGTAAATAGTCATTTTAGTCTAGATTCGTATATAAAGAAATGGAGTCATATTAGGGATTCTAATGGGAGAGATTAAGTATGTTCTTTGATACAATACAGTTTGATAGTAACTGCTATTTAAAAAGACTTGAAGTTGATAAACGTAATCTTATTGGTACGTGGGGTATCGAAACAGCAGATAGTAAGTCTTTTCTTAGTTTTGAAAATGGTGGCTATGATTATTCATATGATATTTTAACAAAAAGTAATAATGGAGATGAACTAAAATATTCAGGCTTATATAATTTCAATGATGGCCAATTTAAACTCTGTTTAGAAGAAGAGATAATTGAAAACAAGATTATTAGAAACCATAATCTAATAGCTGTTAAAGATTCATACTTCATGGATTTTGTAACAAGGTTTCAATTTAACAAGGATATCTTTCCATATGCCAAAATTCATAATCAAACTTATAAACATGAAAATTTATATATTAACTATCAATATGAAACAGAAGAAGTTGAATTATTTGGTAAAGAGTTTAGTGTGAAAATTAAGGTTTTAGATGTGAAAAAGGTAAATAACTTTAAACAGACAATCTATATTAGAGGCAATGAGGATAATTGGGTTGTACATGTTCGGCTATTTCCTTCTAAGCATGATAAAGAAATTGTCAAATTAGTAAGATATACTAAAAAAGCCAGACCATTGCCTGATAGTCTTAGTTCCATGATTCTTAGGTCAAAGTTAAGCAAGTACCTCTGGTACAATGGTGAAAGAAGTAATTTTAAATTACCAATTAATGCATTTGGGTTAGTTAAAGTTAATACAAACGAAATGTTAGGGTTAAAAACTTTAACAACATTTGAAAGGTTAAAGAGGTAGAACATGAATAAAGTAGTAATTAAACAAAAGATAGAAGAAGTTTTAGATTACCTTATTTCACAGCAAGAAACTGGAAACTTTTTTGCTAAGAATAACTATGGTGAAACATTTACTTTTTTAACTTTATATAAAACTAGTAAAGAAAAATATGGAATCCACATTAATAATCTCTTAGAGGTATATGATAAAAGAGATAAATCTCATTTTAACTTTCATTGGGAATTTAATAATTACGCTCTTGCATGTTTCTTAGAAGAGCAACAAAGCAATATTGCATATAATAACTTGTATCCTTTAAAATTTAAAGGAACAGAATGTACTAACTGGACCCTTTTAAGGTGTTTAACCAGATATATAGTTGGTGAAAAAGACAAAGCTATTAGAACAGCCAAAAATAAGATATTAAAGTTTCAAAAATCATCAGGACTAATATTGGATGAATATGGTGTAAAATCTTTACAATATCACTGTTTCTCGATGGCCCTTATTGGTGAGTTTTACGAGAGAACAAAAGATAATTTTTTTAAAGAATCATTTATAAAATCACTTGAGTTTATAGCTAATTTCATATTAAGTAATGGTATGTCGATATATATAGGGAGGGGACAAGAACAACTTTTTGGTTATGGTCCATTATTATACTCCTTAGAATTAGGTTTTAAGATAACTAAAGATGAAAGATATAAAGGCTATTCAGAACGAATCTTTCAATATGTATTTAGTTATCAGAGAAAGTCAGGCTCACTTCCCTTAGTACTTAGAGAGGAAGAAATAGACTATCCAACAGAGACCAATGTAAATGATCCAAATTATTTAGGTTGGTATAATTATAATAATTACTTCGATTATCTACCGTTTTTTTGTTATTATCTTTCTAAATTCTATTTAATCTTTGAGGAAGTTGAAAGTAAAGAAGTAATAAAGAATATTTCTTTTTACAATGAAGACTACTCGATTATAAGAAATAAGGGATATGAAGCGGTTATTGCGAAACCTGGGGGATATTGGACCAATGATTTACCAGTACCTATGGTTTTAAAAGATAAGAGGTTATTAACGCCCATCTATGGCGGGGAACAATTTGGCAGTGAATTATATTCACAAAATTCAGTCCCGCTACCTTGGGGTTTAGTACTAAGTAGAAAAAAAGGTTTTAAACTATTTTTTAAGGATCTAATAAAAAGAATATTAAATAAAAAGATAGATAATAATTTCTTTTTTCGTGAGCAACTTGATTTTAAACTTATAGAGCATAAATTAGTGGGAGATAGTAAAAGCATATATTTTGAGAGACAATATGATTTTAATGAAAATAAAATTACAATGATTGATAAAATTCAATTTAAAGAAGAGATAAGGTTTGACAAATTTATTCCGGTAAACTTCTTTTTATTTTCAAACCAAAATGTTGTTAAAATTCATGTTGAAGAATATGAATTAAGTATAGAGAATGAGCACTATTGTTCATTAGGTCAATTAAACTGTCATTTTGTTTTATTGAAAGATATTACATTTAAAAAAGGTGAATATATAAAAGTAACCTCTGAACTTAAATTTGAGGATAATCAACAATGAACTTAAATAAAAAAATTATAGGGATTATATCTTTTGGTGGTTTAGAGAGAATATTTGATCTATTATTTGGGCTAATTGCTAGTATAATAACAGTTCGTTATTTAAGTAGATATGACTATGGTGTAATAAGTTATGTGCTAGGTATCATAGGCCTTACTAGTTTTTTGAATTTTGCACCAGAAACATATTTATATAAGGTATATATAAAACTTTCTAAAGAGAAAATAAAAGAGTATATATCTACCTATATACTCTTTACATTTCTTAAGGCCGTTCTAATTATTATAGTTAATGTTATTGTTGGAATAATATTATTAATGAAGTTTAACGATGAAGGATATTTAATTGTAATTATTGGAAGTAGTATATCGTTAATCTTATCGACAATTAATGCAATATATATAGTTATCCTTGAATTAGATTTTAAACAGAAACTAATAACCAAGGTTTTCTTAATATCTAAGTTAATTAGGACGTTGATTATACTATACTTAATAATAAGTCCATCCCTTTATGTTGTTGTTTTTGCTGACATAGTTTTTTCGTTAATTCAAATAATTATTTATACTACGCTACTAACGAAGAAAAAATTGATTATTAAGATCAAATCTCTGAAGAGTGCCTATTTTATAATAAAAGATTCCCTATTAAGTTATTCAATCTGGACGCACTTTATAGGTGTAACTACTCAAATCATATACAAAATAGACCCTTTCATTCTTGGTTTTTTTACTAGTATGTCAGTAGTTGGAAGATACTCAATAGCTTTAAATATTTCTAATTATTTTATTATTATTTTCATGGTTTTACAAAAAGCAGCTAATGTCGCGCTTGGCAACATGGATAATGCCCAGAGAAGTGCTACTATAGCCTTAAAATTATCTGCAATAAGTTTTATAATAGCAATCATACAGTTGATTGCATTTTTTATTTTTGGTAAGTACTTTTTGTTGCTTTATATTGATGAACCAACGGAATTAAATAAAGTATATCAGTATTTACTGTATATAATTATAGGATTATCAATCTTTAATGTAACAAGACCATTAGTAAGTTTTATTACGATAATTGGTAGCCCTAAAGAATTTTTCCTTAAAACAATACTACCTACAGGGTTTACGGCTATAGTTTTGTATATTTTAGCAGCTCACTATTACAGTGCGGAAGGACTTGCAATTGCAAATATTATAGTATATTTTATTGCCTCTGTTTTAGTTTTTAAAAGTTTTATAAAAACCAAACGTTTAGCATCAGGAGGGAAAAATGATCACAATATTATCTAACTTTATAAACAAAATAGTAAATAAACTATTCATAATATTACTGAGACCTAGTTTTGCAGCTTTAGGTAAACGAACCTTTCTTTCTAGAAAAGCAATTATTAAGGGGAAGGACAGGATAAAAATAGGAGAAAATTGTACTATATATGAATTTGCCACCCTAGATGCTGCAAATGATAATGATAGTATTGAAATTGGTAATAATACAATTGTACATGAATTTTCATTTTTAAAAGCTTTTGATGGCAAAATTAAAATAGGTGAAGACTGTACTATTAATCCTTTTTGCTTAATATATGGGTGTGAAAAAGGGATTGAAATTGGAAATGGTGTAAGGATAGCAACAGGGGCATCTATGGTTGCAAATAGTCATGTCTTTAAAGACCCAAACACCTACTTTCATAAACAAGGTGTAACATCTAAGGGTATAAGAATAGAAGACGATGTTTGGATAGCAAGCGGAGTTAGAATAATAGATGGGGTTACCATTGGTAAAGGAAGTATTATTGGGGCCAATTCAGTCGTTACTAAAAACATACCCCCATACTCAATTGCAGTAGGAGTACCAGCAAGGGTTATTAAGGAAAGATTGGAAGAAGGTTAATAATGTGAACAATTTTAGAAGTATATCTTTTATTTTTCTATTATTTATCATAATGTTTTCACCAAATAGAGGTTTATTAGATTTTTCTACTATTACCTCTATACTAATAATTCTAATATACAGCCTAAATTGCTTAAGAAAAAAAACTATACCATTTTCTATAAATTTTAAAATGATTCTTCCGCTATTAATATTACTTTTTTATACTGGGCTTTTAATTTTGTTTACACAATCAAATCATCTCTATTATATGATATTTTTTCTAAGACTTATTATCATTTATCTTGGATTAAATTTTTTGATTGAAACTACTAAACTGAAACCTAAAACATTCTTACTGGCTCTTTTTTTCTCCCTTTCAGTAAATTCAATTATAACATTAGTTCAGTATTTTGACTTTTTGGGATTTGGAGGGCTTCTCTTAAATCTTAATAATAATTTTATTGATTATGCTCTTAGAGAATATAGAGTAATGGGTTTATTAAGCGGATATGATGCAAATGGTATAACTATTGCTATTACATTTTTAATAGGATGGATAGCTAGAGATAATATATTAAACCGAATTAATAGATTGTTGTTTAATCTCTTATTACTAATTACTTTATTTAGTTTATTTTTTGCTTCTAGGACGGGTATTGTCACAGTTATTTTGGGATTATTAATTATATTTTTATTAAAAAATAGAAAAAGTCTCATAAAGATAATAAAAGTTTTTGTGATTTCTATTGCCTCTATAATACTAGTTTTTAGTATAATAATTTCTTTAGAAGAATATATACCTGCTGAATATTCGGAAACATATTATTTTATATTTGAACCGCTAATACATTTTAATAAATATGGGCAGTTTGAAACTATTAGCACAAATGACTTGTTAGAAAATCATTATACAGAGTTATCCACAAATCAGTTTGAACTCCTATTCGGTTCTTCGTACTCTAACTCTTCAAAGTTAGGTGGATATAGTGATGTTGGATATATTCAAATAATAAATGGACTTGGAATTTTAGGTTTATTACTAACACTATACCTATATGCTTCGTGGACTTATTTGGTAGTTAGAAAAGTTAACTGTGAAAAAGAAAAAAGTCTAATTAGTATTATAATATTACAGTTAGCACTTGGAATTTCTATTATAGTCCTTAATTTTAAAGGACCATATTTTTTTGCTGATACTATATTCTATATCTATCTGATCGTCAGTCTATATATTTATAAGAAATTTAATTAATTTGGAGGAAAAAATGAAAATTGCTTACTTATCCAATTACTATCCATATCCGCCACAAAATGGTGGTAGTATAGTAATGTATTATACTATTAAAATGCTTGCTAAACAAAATACTATTGACTTATTTTCATTGACGAGAGATGAAATATCCAACAAGGGTACACTAGTTAATTATTGTAGAAATATAAAACTATTATTCAAGGAATCAAAGCAATCGCCTGCTTTTTTATTGAAAAGTCTATTCTCAAAATACCCTTATAGTTATTATAGGTATTTCTCTGATGATATCTTAAATGAGGTTATACTAACAATAAAAAAAGAAAAGTATGATTTAGTATTTATAGATTCTGAGGACCTATATATATATGGGGAAGAAATAAAAAAGCAACTTAACATTAAAGTAGTGCTAAGGGCACATAATGTTTTATCTATCTTAGCCAATAGGGCAAGTGAAAAGGAAAAGAATCTTTTAAGGCATATTGGATGGAAATATGAAATGTTAAAAGCTAGATATCATGAGAAAAAGTACAGCATATTTGATCTAGTAGTTACACTAAGTACAGAAGATAAAGCGTTCTATATGAAAATGGGAAAATTACTTGATTCCAAAATAGTTGCAATTCCCCCGGGATGCGATGTTGAATACTATCAGGAATATATAAAGAATAGACCTTTTAATAATGAGGAAAGTTTGGTTTTTGTAGGAACTTTAAACTGGCTGCCTAATAGGGATGCTGTAGAATGGTTCATAAAAGAAGTATATCCATTAGTAACAAGTAAAAGACCTAATATTACATTGAAAATAGTCGGACATAACCCTACTGAAGAGTTGTTGAAATTAGAGAGTTCAAATATAGAATTTACTGGGTCTGTGCCTGACGTAAGAAAATATATTCATGAAGCTACTATTGTTGTTATACCTTTAAGAATTGGTTCAGGAATAAAACTTAAACTACTTGAGGCTATAGCGATGAATAAACCAATTGTAAGTACATCTATCGGTACAGAAGGAATAAATATTCCTACCTCTAGAAATGAAGTGTTGGTTACAGATATAAAGGAAGAATTTGCCACTTATATATTAGATATATTAGAAAACGACCAATTAAGGAATAGTCTAATCGCAGGTACCAAAGAACTACAAAATGTAATATCTTGGGAGTCTGCTGGCTCGATATTAAATGAGAGGCTTAGTCAATTATTTAGATAAAGAATTTAGGAATTCAATTATATTTTATAATTCTATTTTTTTAATAAGTTTTAAAAGTTAACATTATGAGTAAATATTATAAAAATTCAAGGGAGTTATAATATATGAAACTAGTATTATTATCTGGTGGTTCAGGTAAACGACTTTGGCCACTTTCAAATGATTCTCGTTCAAAACAGTTTTTAAAGGTACTAGAAAATGAAAATGGAAAACTTGAATCAATGGTACAAAGAGTATATGGTCAAATTGAAAGAGTTGGTCTTTCGCAATCCACTGTAATTGCTACTAGTAAATCTCAAGTTGACATGATTAAGACACAGTTGGGAGATATGGTACCAGTAATTACTGAACCAGTTCGCCGCGATACATTTCCCGCTATAGCATTAGCTGCTACGTATCTTTATAGTATTCAGGGAGTAAGTTTAAGTGAAGTTGTTGCAGTCTTACCTGTAGATCCATATGTTAATGATCAATTTTTTAATAGAGTCCAAGACTTAGAGGAAACCTTGTTAAAAGCAGATGCTGACTTGGCACTAATAGGTGTTGAACCAACTTACCCATCAGCAAAGTATGGGTATATTGTACCAAATAAAGACAGTAATAAAGAGTTCTTAACTGTAGGATATTTTACCGAAAAACCAGATGAAAGTAAGGCAAAGGAACTTATTAATTGTGGTGCTTTATGGAATTGTGGTGTCTTCTCATTTAAATTGGATTATTTAATATCATTACTGGAGGAAAAAGGTTTACCAATACAATATGAAGCATTACTTCAGCAATATGATAAATTACCAAAAATAAGTTTCGACTATGAAGTTGTAGAAAAGGCTTCTAAGATTGTTGCATTATCTTATGATGGTTATTGGAAGGACTTAGGGACTTGGAATACCTTGACGGAAGAGATGGCTACTCAGAAAATTGGAAGAGGGATAATTCAGGACTCGCCAAATACTCACCTGGTCAATGAGTTAGATCTTCCTGTTACTGTACTAGGAATTTCTAACGCTGTAATTGCTATTAGTCCAGATGGAATCCTCGTATCAGATAAAGAAAAAAGTCCTAAGATTAAGGAAATTGTAAATTCTATTGATCAAAGACCAATGTATGAGGAGAGAAGATGGGGGCATTATAAGGTCCTTGACTATACAAAGTTTGATGATGGACAAGAAGTATTAACTAAACGGATTTGTATTAATGCAGGAAAGAACTTAAGTTATCAATACCATTATGCTCGTACTGAAGTATGGACTATTATAAAAGGTCAAGGTGAGTTTGTGTTAAACGGTGAAATTAAACATATAAAAGCTGGTGATATTGTTGAAATTCAGCCAGAAGCCAAACACTCTCTTAAAGCAATAACAGATATTGAGTTCATAGAAGTTCAAAGAGGAACTGAACTGATAGAAGAGGATATTGTAAGGCTTTCGTTTGACTGGACAGAGATAGAGAATATTTCGAGTTATGTGTAAAAATACTGGTTAAAAGTCGCTATGGATATATATTCTGTAGCGGCTTTTTCTACTACCTTTTAATTACACTTGAAAAAGGTAAAAATATAATATTATCACAAATCTGTATGATTTAATTTGAATAATGAAAGGAGTATTAAATTGAAGAAGCCAATCTTCTTAACCCCTACTTTTCAAGAAAGAATTTGGGGGGGCACTAAATTAAGATCAGAGTTTAATTATGAAATAGAATCAAATATTACTGGGGAATGTTGGGCAGTATCTGCACATCCAAATGGTCAAAGTATAGTTAGAAGTGGAGTCTTTACTGGGAAAACCTTAGGTGAATTATGGAATGAGCATCGTGAATTATTCGGGGATTTAGAAAGCGCCACATTTCCATTATTAACAAAAATACTAGATGCTAACAATGATCTTTCTGTTCAAGTTCATCCAAACGATGAGTATGCCAGAGTAAATGAGGATAATGAACTAGGGAAGACAGAGTGTTGGTATGTTATTGATTGTGAAGAGGGTGCTGAAATAATTTTTGGTCACAACGCAGATTCTAAAGAACAACTCGTTAAAATGATTAATAATGGTGACTGGGATGATCTTTTGCGTCGGGTCAAAGTGAAACCAGGAGATTTTTTCTACGTACCTAGTGGGACAATTCACGCATTATGTTCAGGCGTTCTTATATTAGAAACCCAGCAAAGCTCTGATACTACATACCGAGTGTATGATTATGATCGAACAGACGATGTTGGAACTAAACGTGAATTGCACTTGGGCAAAGCTATTGAAGTGTTAACAGTTCCGCATATGGATGTTGCTGTTAAACCTAAGACAGATATATACCCAGGAGGAAAAGTAACTACCTACCTTAAGGATGAATATTTTTCAGTATATAAATGGGATGTAGATAAAAACTTATCGTTTAACCAAGATCAGTCTTTTTTAATTGGTAGTGTACTTGAAGGAAACGGAGAAATTGTAACCGAAGAGGGAATTTTTATAATTTCCAAAGGTGACCATTTTATTTTACCAAATGGAACAGGTAGGTTCGAAGTTAAGGGAAATGTTCAAATAATCACTTCACATCCATAGATGAAAGAGCAACTGGAGGATAAAAAATGAATTGGGAAGAAACTTATAAAAAGTGGATTAACTTTAGTAATCTAGATGTAGACATAAAAAAGGAACTTGAATTAATGAGTCAAAACGAGAGAATGTTAGAGGACTTATTTTATAAGAACCTAGAATTCGGCACTGGCGGAATGCGAGGAGAGATTGGTCCAGGCACCAATAGGATTAATGTTTATACTGTTAGGAAAGCATCAGAAGGACTAGCTCGTTACATCGAATCCTTCGGTGATGAGGCAAAAGTTCGTGGTGTAGCAATAGCTTATGACTCTCGTCACAAGTCATCAGAGTTTGCTTTAGAAGCTGCGAGGACTCTTGGACAACATGGCATCAAAACATATGTCTTTGAAGAGCTTCGTCCAACACCGGAATTATCGTTTGCTGTTCGTTATCTTAATGCTTTCGCTGGTATTGTTATCACAGCTAGCCACAACCCACCTGAATATAATGGTTTCAAAGTCTATGCTGAGGATGGAGGACAACTTCCTCCTAGAATAGCTGATGCAATCATAGATAAGGTAAATGAGGTAGAAAATGAATTAACAATTCAAGTTGCTGAAGTTGAGGAACTTAAACAAAAAGGTCTTTTGAAAATTCTAGGGGAAGAAATAGATCAAGTCTATACACATCAACTAAAATCTATATCTATTAACCCAGAAATGATTGAACATGTAGCTAATGATCTGAAAATTATTTTTACCCCTATCCATGGTACTGCAAATAAACCAGTTCGAAGAGGATTAGAAGCTTTAGGATTTAAAAATGTAATTGTGGTTGAGGAACAAGAACTTCCTGACCCAAACTTTTCAACAGTAAAGTCGCCTAATCCAGAAGAACATGAGGCTTTTGAATTAGCCATTAAATATGGACAGAAAATTGATGCTGATATATTAATCGGAACAGACCCCGATGCAGATCGTATTGGAGTTGCTGTTAAAAATGAAAACAATGAGTATGTTGTATTGACAGGAAACCAGATGGGGGCATTAATGCTTCATTATATCCTTTCACAAAAGAAGAAAAAGGGGGTTTTGCCTGCAAATGGAGTTGTTTTAAAAACGATTGTTACATCAGAAATTGGTCGTACGATTGCTGCTAAATTTGGAATTGCAACTTATGATACATTAACAGGGTTTAAGTTTATTGGGGAAAAAATAAAAGAGTTTGAAACTAGTGGAGAATATGTATTCCAGTTCGGTTATGAAGAGAGTTACGGTTATCTAATTGGTGATTTTGTTCGTGATAAGGATGCGGTTCAATCTGCCTTGATGGCTGCAGAGGTTGCAGCGTTTTATAAACAACAAGGGATGACTCTTTATCAAGGTTTACTCGAAATATTTGAAGAATATGGCTATTATCGAGAAGACCTAGTATCACTTACCCTTAAAGGGAAAGATGGTGCTGAAAAAATAAATGAGATGATGGCATCATTTAGAAATGATTCTCCAAAAATAATAGGAGACAATAGAGTAGTTACAATTGAAGATTATAAGGCAAGTGTAAGATTTGATTGTATAACTGGTTCTAAAGCAACAATCCTATTACCTAAATCTAATGTATTGAAATATCAATTGGATAATGGATCGTGGTTCTGCTTAAGACCATCTGGTACAGAGCCAAAGATAAAGTTTTACTTTGGGGTAAAAGGGACTTCTCTCTCAGAAAGTAAAGAACTATTAAAAGAGCTTATAGATTCGGTAACAAAGCTGATAAATTAAATAATTGACGAAAAAGTAAAAGGTTCTGAGTTAGATTTTCTTATATTTTTAATATAAAGACAAGCAAAATTATACGATACAACTATTAGGATGTGTATGAATGGTGAAAATCACTATAGCAGGAACAGGCTACGTTGGCTTATCAAATGCTGTCTTACTTGCTCAACACAATGAGGTCATTGCACTCGATATTTTGCAAGAAAAAGTTGATATGATAAACAATAAAAGATCTCCAATTATTGATAATGAAATTGAAGAGTTTTTAGCAAAAAAAGATTTAAACCTAGTTGCGACAACAGATAATTATAAAGCATTTAAAGATGCTGCTTATGTTATAATTTCTACTCCGACCAACTATGATCCAGAAAAAAACTATTTCAATACTAGAACTGTTGAAGCTGTTATTGCGAATGTTTTATCAATTAATCCAGATGCCGTTATGATTATTAAATCAACTGTACCAGTAGGTTATACAGAGAAAGTAAAAGAGAAATTCGAAACGGGAAATATCATTTTTTCACCAGAATTTCTAAGAGAAGGAAAGGCATTATACGACAATCTATATCCATCTCGAATTATAGTAGGTGAACAATCAGAAAGAGCAAAAGTATTTGCTGATTTATTGGTTCAAGGTGCACTTAAAGAAAACATCGATGTGCTATTTACAAATTCGACAGAGGCTGAAGCTATTAAACTATTTGCCAATACCTACCTGGCAATGCGAGTTGCATTCTTTAATGAGCTTGACTCTTATGCAGAGGTAAGAGGTCTAAATACACAACAAATAATTGATGGTGTTGGGCTTGACCCAAGAATAGGTACGCATTATAACAACCCATCATTTGGGTATGGAGGATATTGCTTGCCGAAAGATACAAAGCAGCTTTTAGCTAATTACGAAGATGTTCCTAATAATATAATGGCAGCAATTGTTGATGCCAATAGAACTAGAAAAGACCACGTTGCAGAGATGATCATTAGAAAAAAGCCAAAAGTTGTAGGTATCTATAGACTTACGATGAAAATGGATTCAGATAATTTTAGACAGTCAGCCATTCAAGGGGTAATGAAGCGAATTAAAGCAAAAGGGATTGAAGTGGTTGTTTATGAACCAGCATTACCTGAAGATGAGTTTTTTAACTCAAGAGTAATTAATGATTTTGAAGAGTTTAAAAGAATTTCAGATGTAATAGTAGCTAATAGATTGTCTGATGACTTACATGAGGTAAGAGATAAGGTCTACACAAGGGACTTATTTAGTAGGGATTAAGACAAACCTATGCAATCTAAAATCCATAAATAACACTATGGTATTATTAAGATATCTTATTCATTAAATAGAAATGTTAAATGGTTTCTTTATTAGTGTGTAAATAGATTAGTCGGACATTCTAAGTAAACGTCCGGCTATCATTTTTATAATATTTGTTAGGTACTATATGCTAAAGGCATGTTGAATCCATTTTTACAAATTACGTATAATCAAATAAACCCATCCGATAGCCGAAATCCATAAAGGTATACTTAAACTAATTCCCCACAATAGTCCTGTAAAAAAACGATTCTTTCCCATCATTTACACCATCACCTTCCAATTTGATGTGTGAATTAAAAATGGAACAGTTTACTATCGCTATCATTAACCTTCTTATTTACATTTATACTATTCAAACAATCTTTCAATTATTAATTTAGTAACTACTATAAACTATGGTATTCTCAAGGACTTTCGTAAGTTCTCAATAAAGAACATTAATGGAAAAAAATATTAAAGAGATTTCTCTAACTTTCTAAATATATTTTTTTTTATTTATGATTTTATAGTATTTATTATTAAAGCTACAAGAAGTATTCATATTCATTTATCGACATTGTTTTCAGTAGTGTTAAGAATGTAGTTAAATATCAAGATAAAAGTGGGTATAAATACATATTGTTAAAAGTGTAGAATATGGGCATATAGACTCTTAAAATTCATAAAAATAGTAGCATATAATTAATTTATACATATGAATCGTACGAAAAGGCAAAGCCATTGAAAAGTGGTGACGCAAAGCTATAGGGGCTTCCATCAACTGATAATGCCTGCCAGTTACCGAATACAACGGGTCCTTCTACGATTTAGTGTTAATAAAGCACTAGGAGGCTATATTATGTTTACATTTATTTTAGGAATGACAATTGGTAGTATTGTAACACTATTCTATACGAGCTTAATGTTCGTCTCAAAAAGAGCCGATCAAACCATGAATATTTAAGTAAAAGGGGCATTCCGGATAGGGATGCCTCATATTTTTTGTGTAAATAAAGTCAAATCAATTCTCAACTATTATCTATTACGTTTACTTATTTTGAAATTCCTTTTTAAGGAGGCTATATGTATATAATAGAATTACAGTATTGTACCACTACTTTGTTGAAGTGGGGTTGATTGTCATTGAAAACAATTTGTTACTATATTTCTGATTATGGGTTTGGTCATGCTACTAGAAGTATTGCTGTTATTAGAGAACTGTTAGCAAAGTCAAATCAGGTAAGGATAATTATTTGTCATAGTTTTGCAATGGATTTTATGAAAGAATCTTTAGCGGATGAAGAAAATATTGTATATAGGAAAATATCAACGGATATAGGCTATACGTTAAAAAGCAGTTCACTAGAACCTGATATACAAGGAATGAATAGTGATTATGATAACTATCTAAGTCGGTTAGATGCTATTGTTAGTGAAGAAATTCCGTTTTGTAAGAGTAATGATGTTAATGCTATTTTATCTGATATTGTGGCATTTCCATTTAAGGTCGCAAAAGAATTGAACATTCCATCAATCGGTATTTCAAATTTCACATGGTACACAGCCTATAAACAATTGATAGAAGAAGATAAACTTGAACCTATAAAAAAGTACTATTCTTTAATGACCTACAATTTTTCTCTTGCAGCAAGCAATGAACCAGGTTGGGCTAGTAAGGAAGAGTGGAAATTTAACTTTGTTTCTAGAGAATGTGATGAGAGTATCATTATAGAGCTTCGGAAAATGATTGATACGACAGGAAGCAAATTGATTGTTTACTTTGGGTTAGGTATGAAAGTTTATATGGATTAAGTAGATCAATGGAGAATTTTGGATAACCCGAATTGCAACTTTGTTGTGTCAAACAATATTGAGGTTCAAAGAGACAATGTATATAAAATTCCCAAACAATATACTGAATCGCAGCATTTTATTGCAGCCTCAGATTTTGTTATAACGAAAGCAGGATGGAGTACTGTTGCTGAGGCAATTATATCTAATAAACCATTAATTGTAGCTGATCGTAGCCATATGGAGGAAGACAAAAATACAATTCAATACTTAAAAGAGCATTAAAGAGCTGAAGTAATGGATTTGTCTCAAATTAAGAACCTTTCGATTGATGAAAGTACACTTGAACATTTTTCAAAACAAACACATATAAAAGGGATTAGTAATGATAGTAGGAAAATTGCAGAGGAAATACTAAAGATTCTCTTTGAACGTAATACTTAAAGGATCTATCTATATTAGTTGTGAGGTGTGCAGAAATGTATGAAGTAGTGGAAAGTAAAGACAAAGAATTCAATATTTATGAACTGAGAGATTCAACTACTAACTCGTGGGTAAAGGTTGCCCCAGAGCGTGGTGGAATTATTTTTTCATATGGTGTACAAGGAGAAGAATTACTCTACCTTAATGAAGAAACGTTTTATAATACTGAAACCAATATAAGGGGAGGCATTCCTATCCTTTTCCCTATTAGTGGCCAGTTGTCAAATGGAATGTATGAATGGCAAGGTAAAACATTTGCCATGAGTAATCACGGATTTGCCCGAAATGCATCGTGGGAAGTGGTAAACGTTGAAATAAATAATAGCGCATCTCTTACAATTAAACTAACCAGTAATGAACAGACAAAAAGGTCTTACACATTTGACTTTGAAGTAATATTTGTCTATGAACTACAGAATGGAAGATTAACAATTCATCAGGAATACTTCAACCTTGGAAATCAGCCTATGCCAATGTATGCTGGGTTTCATCCATATTTCAAAACGAGTGATAAGTGTCTTTCCTATTCAACAGAAGCAACGAAATACTTTGATTATAATAATAACCAAGAAAAAGAGATAGTTGATAAGATTGATTTAACGAATCTAACAGAGGCAGTTGTGTTAGAAGATAACGGTCAAGGTAATATTTCGTTTAAACCTCCTAGTCTGGAAAAACAGATAAAGCTAATCTATGATGAACCTTTCAAATACATCATGTTATGGTCAGAAATAGGTAAAGAATATATATGTGTTGAACCCTGGATGGCTAAGACGAATGAATTTAATAGACAGGAAGAACTTGTAATCGTTAATGGGAAAGAAAATTTGAAAACGAAGTTTAGTATTTTAGTTGAGGAATTAATATTAGTTGGAAAGATAAAAGAAAAAGGGGTGTAATAAGAAGTGTATACAATCGGAGTGGATTTAGGTGGTACCAATTTAAGAGTGGCCCTAATAAGTAACGAAGGTAAAGTTATAAGACGAAAGTCAATTAAAACTGAAGTCGACAGGGGAACTGATTTTATAATTGAAAAAATGACAAGACTAATAGAAGATATAAGCTCTGGAGAAAAGATAACTGGAGTTGGAATTGGTGCTCCAGGACCACTTGACTCTGAAAAAGGAATTATAATGAGTCCCCCAAACTTACCAGACTGGAATAACATTCCGATTACTTCGGTTATTTCAAATAAACTAGGTGTTCCGGTCAAACTAGAAAATGATGCAAATGTTGCTGGCCTTGCAGAAGGGTTAATAGGTGCAGGAAAAGGATATAAACGTGTCTTCTATATAACTGTTAGCACAGGTGTTGGTGGAGGGTTCATCTTGAATGGAAGAATCTTTAAAGGTGCCCAGGGTTGTGCGGGGGAGATAGGAAATATGATTATTCAACCCGGTGGGAACAAACACTCATCCTTAAATCCTGGTTCACTTGAAGCTTTAGCGAGTGGTACAGCAATTGGCCGTGAAGGGAATGTAAAGCTAGGGGTGAATGGAGCAAAAGAAGTTTTTCATTTAGCCCAATTAGGAAATAAAATAGCAAATCAAATTATAAATGAGTCATTAGAGGCACTTGCTATTGGAATGGCTAATATCTCACATACGATTAACCCAGATATCTTTATTTTAGGTGGTGGGGTTATGGAAGCTGCTAAAGAGTACATGCCTACTTTAAGAAATAAAGTTAGCCAGTTTTTGTACCCACAAATTGCTGAAGGATTGAAAATAGAGTTAGCGAAGCTTGGGGATGATGCAGGTATTATTGGTGCTGCTTTTGTTGGTAGACCAGTTATGAAGTGAACTGATTAAACTTTCGGGAGGGGGAGTGGAGGCTTCCGTCTCCTTTTTTATATGTAGTTAAACTATTAATAATGGGCAAATACTATGAAGTAAATATGATAGTTAACTAGAATTCATTTTACTCTTCATTTTTTTCTTATTGTCGATTCATTTCATCATTCTATACAATACATTTTGTTTAATATATTAACCTACGCTCTTCCCCCTCTCTATAACTACCCTACGCAACTTATGTATGATCTGCTTATCCTTATAGGCATGCTTAGGAAGTTACAATATAATTTCGTATGTAGATTCACAAGGAAATACAACACACATATAAGTACAGGCATTACCTCAACGTCAAATCCATCGATCTTGTTTAAACTATCTTCTTTAGCTAAATGATTACTTGCAGGAATTTACCAATAAAAAGGAGAAAAACATATATGGACATACATACAGTAGAATTTAAAAGGGGAATCTAGATGAAAATTAAAGCCATGCTTCTTTCCTTGCGTTCGAAGTTACTCTCACTTCCTTATCGTGCCAAGCTCATTCTAGTATTCATTCTCTTAATTTTACTTACAGCCACGATATTAGGTAGTATTACATACTATCAGTTTGCTACTTCTAGTCAAAAGAAGGCGGAGGAATATTCGATTCAACTTGCAGATCAAATTAACAGGAATCTTGATCGCTATTTTAAAGAAATGCAGATCATATCATTATCACCTCTGTATGACCAAGAAGTGCTTACCATTTTGAAAAACCATCAGGTGCCAAATGATACTACATCGTTTCCTCCAGCTAGAGAAAGGATTCAAATATGGCGTTATATATCGAGTCTTATTCATATGAGGAATGAGATTAGAGGGATTCATATAATGGCTAACGATGGGAATATATTTAGTAATTTAGACTCAAATACAATACTGTTAAAAGTGTTTGAACAAGATAGCGAGTCGATTCAACAAATAAAAGAAGCAGATGGAAAGTGGATTATCCTTCCTCTTCACCATCCGAATTACTATTTAAATACTCATACAGCCGTTTTTTCAGTGGCAAGATTGATTAGGGAACCTTCAACACAAATACCACTGGGAATCATTAAGGTTGATATAAAGCAAGAACTTGTGGAAGAAATAGTAAGCAAGGCAAACACGAAGAACCAATTTTTTATTGTTAATGAGGATAATGAATTTATTTATCCAAATAAAAAGGAAGCTAAAATGACTACAAAGGTGTTGTCAGCGCTAGAGAATAGCGGGGAAACTACTTATTCAAACATATCTATTGATGATGTGGAATATATGATGGTGAAGAATAAATCAGATTATTCAGGTCTAACTACAATTATGCTCACACCAAGATCTGAGATTTTAGCGGAGGTCAATGACCTACGGAAAGTGATGTTTTTTGTTGTATTAGCAGGCATTTTGGTTGCTTCCATTTTAGGATTCATCTTATCAAAACCATTAGTAGGGTCAATTCATAGATTAAGAGAAGCGATGGTTGGCGTTGAAAAGGGGAATTTTAAACAGCGAGTATCAATAGATTCAAGTGATGAGATTGGAGAGCTTGGAAAAGGATTTAATGTAATGGTTAATGAAATAAATAGACTAGTTACAGAAGGGTATAAAACCAGTATACGGGAAAAGGATGCCGAACTTCGAGCACTTCAAAGCCAAATGAATCCCCATTTTCTTTATAACACGCTAGAATCAATTAGTATGTTAGCAATTACAAGAGGTAATCTCGATGTTTCTGATATGGTTTCATCCTTAGGAAAGCTTCTTCGTTATACAATTGACAATACATCTAAGGTAGTATCACTAAAAGAAGAGATAGCTTTTATTCGTTCCTATATTAATGTTCAAAAAGTAAGGATGGGAGATAAACTGCACTATAGAGAAGAAATTCCACTTCAGTTAATGGAGGCATCTGTTCCAAAACTTATCCTCCAGCCAATTATTGAAAACGCTATCGTACATGGATTAAGGAATAGAGGGGGAAATGTAACCCTCAAAGCAGTTGCCTTCGAAGAGAAAATACACATTATCATCTCTGATGATGGTGAAGGGGTAGGGACTAAGAGACTTAAAGAGCTAAGAGAAAATTTACAGAAGCTAGAGTCAACACCTTCCAAAGATCATAACGGGATTGCTCTAACAAATGTACATGAGCGGGTTCGGTTGTTGTTTGGTAATGAATACGGAATAGAAATAGAAAGTGAAGAGGAAAAAGGATTTTCTGTCACTATCAAAATACCACTTTATACGAAAGGAGATGAATCATGAAAGAAGTATTAGTGGTAGAGGATGAAGTCGTTATAAGACATGGATTAAAAGTATTGTTAGAAAAGGTAATAGGTAAATTACAAGTGATTGAAGCAAGTAATGGAGAGGAGGGCATAGCTCAGATCCATCAACGCTTACCTCATTTAATTATTACTGATATTAGGATGGGTGGAATGGATGGATTAACTTTCATTTCAAAGGTTCGTCAAGTATCTACCGAGGTACCGATTATTATTTTAAGCGGTTATGATGAATTTGAATATGCCAGAGCAGCTCTAAAGTTTGGAATTACCGAGTATTTACTTAAGCCAGTGGACCGAGTTGAATTGTCTAATGTCATTTCGAAGATTTTTAAAAACACTGAAGATGAGCATATAGATGTTTCAAAACAGTTTCAAAAGATTCTTGCGTTCATCGATGACCAAATTGGACAAGAGCTTACATTAAAGCAAATTGCAGATTATATGTACCTTCATCCGCAATATATTGGCCAATTATTTAAAACTGAACTTAATCAAACATTTACAGATTATATCACTTCCGCACGACTGAAAAGAGCCAAAAAACTTCTTACTACAACACAATTAAAGGTTTATGAAGTAGCAAAGCTATCAGGATATAATAGCCCAAAACACTTTATGACGTTATTCAAACAAGAAGTGGGTCTGACTCCAAAGGAATATAGAAAATTATCTTAATATTAAAAAAACTATTTATTCCGTACTTTTTCTTAGATTGAGAGGATATTTTTTGAGGGAGGTTGCTTTTATAATTAGAGTAATTGAAAGGGGGAAAATGATGAGAAAGTTAGGAATTGTATTTATAACCTTTATATTGTTAGCGTTTACATTTGCGTGTAGCAACAATTCTGAACCGTCGAATAGTAGTAGTTCAGATAATGAATCTAAGAAGAATGAAGAAAAAGAGAAAGTAGAACTTACCTTTATGATATGGGGTAATGAAGCACATCAAGAGATGTATCATAATTTACTAGAAAAATTCTCTGTCACACACCCACATATTAAAGTGAAATTAGAGAGTGTGCCATTCCCAGATTATCAGCAAAAGATTACTGTTTTAGCTGCTGGTAGAGAACTGCCTGATATCGGATGGGCAGCTGAGCGCATGGTTCCACAGTTTATGGAGAATGGAATCTTGGAGGATGTTTCTTCTTTTAAAGAAGATAAAGAATATAACATAGATGATTTCTTCCCTTCTACATTAGAGTTATTCAAAAAAGACAATAAGCTATATGGAATACCGTTTTCAACACCACCTATGGTTCTTTTTTATAATGAAGATCTATTTGTGAATGCAGGTGAGAAAACACCTAATGAACATGTTGCAGAAGGAACGTGGACTTGGGAGCAATTTGAAAAATCTGCAAAGGCGATTTCAGCTAGTGGCACATATGGTGCAAACTTCTTCCGGGACTGGAATACATGGATCGCATTACTTTCACACACGTGGAGTAATGGTGGAAGTCTATTCAATGAAGATACGACAGAATTCACTTGGAATAGTCCCCAAGGTGTTGAGACATTAAAAATGCTTGATCGTATGATGTTTGCTGATAAATCTCACCCTAAAGCAGGCGAACAAGTAAGCTTTGAATCTGGAAAGATTGGTATGTTCTTTGATGTATATAGTTACGTGTCACGCGCACGTGAAGTAAAAGATTTTAAATGGGACATTTCACCTCTACCTGAAGGACCAGAGGGTAGATATCCAATGCTAGGTCAGGCTGGCTACACGATGTTTACTGGGTCTAAGCATCCAGAAGAAGCAAAAGAACTTCTTAAGTTTCTAACAAGTCAAGAGGGGATTACAGCTTCTTCGACATTCTTTGTACCTCCACGTGAATCGGTATTAAGCTCTGATGCTTTTGTTAATCAACCAAATAATCCGCCAGTTGAAAGTATTCAAACGGCCGTTATTGATGAGATGGATAATGCAAGACTTCAAGAAGGTCATATGCAATGGCAAAAAATTGATAACGCTATCCAATTCGGGTTTGATGAGTTGTTTGGACAATTAAAGAAACCAGAAGAAATACTTAAGGCAATGGAAGAAAAAATCAATCCGATGCTCAAGTAATAACAGGTTGGGAAGCGGTTAACCTTTTAGAAGGTTTAACCGCTTACCTATTTTTTAGGGGTGAATGAATGTGGATAGTTCCTTAAGGAATCATTTAAAAGAGAAAAAAATGACATTAATAGTAAGCTTACCGAAGAATAATTTAGATTTAGCTAAAGCTGCATTAAGTGAAGGTGCAGATGCAGTAAAAATGCACGTTAATGTTAATCATCGTGCTTCTGGAAATAAGTTTCATTCAACAGAAACGTATTTTGAAGAATTTCAACAAATTAGAGCTGAATATTCTGGTCCCTTAGGAATAGTTCCTGGTGGTTCCTTTACAGATATAAGACGAAGTGAAATGAGTTTACTCACGAAAATTGGTTTTGACTTTTTTTCAATTTACGCACATCATATGCCGAATTGGATGATGCAGCTACCTGACATAGAAAAAACGTTCGCCATAACTAGTGACTATAGCTTTGAGAAATTAGGTAATGTCAAAGGATTGGGGATAACAGCGCTAGAAGCTTCAATTGTACCTAGCGAAGAGTACGGAACTCCCCTAACTTTTCAAGACATCCTTTCCTATAAATCTTTAGTAGAAAAGGTGGACGTTCCTGTTTTAATTCCATCCCAAAGGAAATTAGTAGAGGATGATATTTCTATGCTCTCCAAAGCTGGAGTTAAAGGTGTCATGCTAGGAGCCATTGTCGTAGGACATTCTGCAGAAAGTATAAAAAAAGCAGTATCACAGTTTAGAAGTGCTATAGACAATTTATAGGGGGGATAAGGATTGGAAGCAGAGCTTAAAACAGGAGAAAATCTCCCTTTAAAGCACAAAAAAAGAAAGAAGTTCTTCGGAAGTGAAGCATTTTATGGTTATTTATTTATAAGTCCTATGGTATTTGGTTTTTTACTTGTCATGTTAGGGCCGCTACTCTACTCATTCTATATGAGCTTAACAGATTGGCAGCTCTTAGGTGATCCGAATTTTATTGGAATGGAAAATTACCAAAGATTGATTGCTGATCCTGAATTCACTGTTGTATTAAAAAATACACTCATCTTTTCAGCAGGACTTGTACCAGTAAATATTGTTATGGCTTTACTGTTAGCACTGCTGCTGCATCGTAATCTCCCAGGAATGGGCCTCTTTAGAACAGCAATCTTTATACCAGTTATGACCTCTATTGTTGTTTGGTCTATTATCTGGAAGTATATGTTTGCTACAGATGAAGGCTTCATCAACCAAATTTTACGAGTATTTAATGTTGAAGGACCTGCTTGGTTATATGACCCACAACTTGCAATGGCTGCAGTTATTTTGGTAAGTGCGATGAAAAATGTGGGATTAAACATGGTGTTGTTTTTAGCAGCCTTACAACAAGTACCTAAAACACTTTATGAAGCATCTTATTTGGATGGTGCAAACAAGGGTAAACAGTTTTGGTATGTGACCTTACCTATGATTACTCCTACTGTGTTCTTAACATTAATATTGACAGTGATTGGCTCGATGAAAGTGTTCGGCCAAATCTATGTTATGACAGGAGGAGGACCTGGTAATCACACCAAGGTACTTGTTTATTACATTTGGGAAACTGCCTTTAAATTATTTGATTTTGGCTATGCTTCAGCAATTGCTATCATTTTGTTTTTAATTATCTTAGCATTTACGATTGTTCAATGGGTATTAAGAAAGAGGTGGGTTTTCCATGAACAATAATCCGAAAAAAGGTGTTTGGACTAGAATAGCTTTTTATGGAGTACTGTCAGTTGTTTCACTAATAATGATTGTTCCTTTTCTATGGATGATCAACACCTCATTTAAGGATTCAACCAAAATCTTTACATTTCAATTTATACCAGATCCTTTTAGGTGGAAGAACTTTCTAGATGTGTTAGAGAAAACACCGTTTCATCTCTTTTACTTCAATAGTGTCTATATTGCAATTTTAGTAACAGTTGGAACGATTTTCTTTGGTTCATTAGCAGGATATGCCTTTGCCAAACTAACCTTCCGTGGGAGTTCGATTTTATTTCTGTGTTTGTTAAGCACATTGATGATTCCAGTAGAGGTTATTACCATCCCACTATTTATTTTAATGGGAGATTTGGGTTTGATTAATACACATGTGCCACTTATTCTTATTCCAATATTAGGACCAGCTGGGGTCTTTGGTGTTTTCGTAATGAGACAATTTTTCCTGCTTGTTCCAAAAGAGTTAGAGGAAGCGGCAAAGTTAGATGGTTGTTCTTATTTTAGAATCTACTGGAATATTATGTTGCCACTTGCAAAACCGGCAATTGCTACATTAACTATATTCACCTTTTTAACAAGTTGGAATGAATTTTACGAACCACTCATTTACATTAACTCAAAGGAACTTATGACACTACCGCTCGCACTTGCACTATTTACAGATGAGGTCGGAACGAGATGGGAGCTGTTGATGAGTGCCTCAGTTATGGCAACGATACCTTTACTGATTGTATTCTTCTTTGCTCAAAAACAATTTATCGAGGGTGTAACAATGACTGGAGGAAAATAACAAGAAAGATAGACTACTAGAAAGGGCGTGGAGTTATTGAAGAAAGAAATAGAATTTGATGTAGTGGTCGCAGGAGGAGGACCAGCTGGAATAAATGCAGCAATTGCAGCAGGGAGAGCAGGAGCAAAAACGCTACTTGTTGAGAGATATGGTTTTTTAGGTGGAATGTCAACGGTCGCACTTGTATACCCCTGGATGACCTTTCATACAGAAACAGGACGACAAGTGATTAAAGGGATCGCTCAAGAAATTGTTGAGAGACTAATGGAAATCGGAGGATCACCCGGTCATCTGCGAGACACGGTCGGTTTTACAAACACAGTTACTCCTTATCACCCAGAAAAATACAAATTACTAGCGTTAGATATGCTTGAAGAAGCTGGGGTGGAAGTGCTTGTTCATAGTTTCGTAGATCAAGTGGAGGTAGAAGAAAATATAATTAAGAATATTCGCTTAGTTACAAAATCTGGACCTATACAAGTATCTGCGAAGCAATTCGTAGACACAACTGGTGATGCTGATATCGCGTATCTATCTGGAGCACCTACTTTAAAAGGAAGAGACAAAGACAACAAGACACAGCCACTAACGATGAAATTTAGAATGCGTGGGGTTGATGTATCCAAAGTGAAAGAAGCGATGAAGAATGACCCCAGTAACTTTTATAGAAAAACCCCGATTAGTGAACTGGATGAGTTACCATTAACCGGTGTACAGGGCTTTTATAAAGAATGGAATGAATCAGGTGTTCCAATAAACCGCGATCAAGTCCTATTTTTCATCGGGCCGGAAGATGATGAAGTTTTAGTCAACTGTACCAGAGTACAGGGGCTAGATGGAACGAATGTATTCGATCTAACAAAGGGTGAAAGAGAAGGTAGAAAACAAGTCATGATGATGGCCGAATTTTTACAAACGACTATCCCTGGATTTGAAAAAGCATCCATATCTGCCGTTGGCTCACAAATAGGTATACGTGAAACAAGACGTATAGACGGACAGTATTCGTTAACGATTGAAGATGTCCTTATTGGTAAGAAATATCATGACACGATTGCACTAAGTGGCTACCCAGTTGACATACATGACCCTACAGGCCGTGGTGTGCAAGCAAGTGATATCGAAGGTGACGGAAGCTATGGGATTCCATATAGATGTCTAGTGCCAAAACAAATCGATAATCTGTTAGTCGCAGGGAGATGTATCTCAACAAGCCATGAAGCACTAGCCACAACACGATTAACACCTAGTTGTATGGCAACCGGTCAAGCAGCAGGCACTGCCGCAGCCATGGCTCTTGCAAGTGGAGTGGCGCCTAGGGATATTGATGTTGTGAAATTACGTGAGTATTTGGTTTGGAATGGGGCTGTGTTGGAATAGGGTTTAGGTGGCAAGTGGAAATGATTTTAACCTGAGGGTAGGCACAACTAGTGGATAAATACTAGTTGTGCCTTAGCTTTGTTCTGGGTGCCTGTCACTAACCTATATTTGTATAAGGTGGGTAGGTTTATATTTACGGAATGGATACGAGTTTAAGAAACACAGGGCCCGGTGTTTCAGTTTTTTTGTGTAGGAAGATAGAGGATTTTGTGGAAAATTGTAGAAAATATAGGTATTACTTAAATTTGGAGGTATGTATTTGATATGGTAATGGAGTGGAAAAAACTACTAGATCAAGATAAGGTAAGGGAAAGTACTGTAGAGAAATCACAAAATGACGGAAGAAATGAGTTTGAAGGAGATTACTCTAGATTAATATTTAGTTCTCCTATTAGAAGATTACAAGATAAAGCTCAAGTTTTCCCCTTAGACAATAGTGATTATATAAGAACTAGATTAACACATTCGATGGAAGTATCATCTATTGCTAGATCATTAGGATCTAGCGTAGAACAAAAATTAATAGAAGGAAATGGAGAACTAGGTTTTGTTAATGGGAAAATAAGCGCACTATTGGCTACTGTTGGATTATCACATGATATTGGTAATCCACCTTTTGGACATTTTGGAGAATCTGTAATACAGAATTTTTTTATAAATTGGTTTAAAAATAATATAGAAGAGGCTGCTAAATTAACACCAGAAGAGAAGGCAGATTTAACAAATTTTGAAGGGAATTCTCAATCATTTAGATTATTAACAAAATTACACTATCTTATTGATGAAAATGGATATAATCTAACGTATGGTACCTTGGCAAGTATCATGAAATATCCAAGAAGTTCAACTGAAGGTAACAAGTCGGATGATGAAAGAATAAGTTTTCATAAATTTGGATATTTCCAATCTGAAAAAACAATATTTGATAAAGTAAAAAAACAAACAGGCATTGGAGAATTTAGACATCCTCTTACGTTTTTACTAGAAGCTGCAGATGATATCGCATATTCAGCAGCTGACATAGAGGATGGATATAAAAAAAATGTAATAAACTACGAAATTATTAGAAATGTACTTGGTGGAAAATTAAATTTTGCTAAGGAAAAACAGAAGGATTTATTTGAGTCCTTAGAGAAATATAAAAATGAGATTCCTACAAATTATCCTGGGGATAAATATGAATTGGTATTGCAAAGGTTTCGCATAAAAGCTCAGGGTTACATGATAGCTTCTGTTGTTGATAGATTTATGGATAAACATAAACAATTATTAACAGGAGACTTTGACGAAGATATTGTGTTATCATCTGATGCAAGGGAAGTAAGGGAAGCGTTAAAGGACTTAGCAGTTAACCATATTTTTAAAGACAAATCTATAATAACAAAAGAATTAGTAGGCGAAAGAGTGATTTGTGGATTATTAGAGATGTTCGTAGATGCCGTTATTTCAGAAAAGAGAAAGAAAACAAAGACAAAAGAAGGTAAGTTATACCAATTAATATCTCCGAACTATAGGTTTATATGTGAAAGATATCCTTCGAGGAAGGAAGCTAGTGGAGAGCCAAGTTTGTATGATAGACTTCTACTTGTAACAGATTTTATTTGTGGTATGACAGATACATACGCCCTAAACTTATATCAAAAGCTTACTGGAATAAAATTATAAAATAGGAAGTAGTGAGTATCTAATGGATAACGGTCTAGTGTTCACGGATACTAGTTTTAATAAAGTAAAAAAATATATTAGTAATCTTTGTGCAAATAATAATAGTGTAAACTATGTCTTTAATAGGTTAGAAAAAATTGGGGATGTTATTATTGTGGGTGGGGCTATTAGAGATATTGGGGTTTTAGATAGAGACCCTAGAGATATTGATATAATAGTAGACACAACTGATAATGTAACCTTAGAAAATATACTTATGCAATTCAATTACTCTAAGAACAGATTTGGGGGCTATAAATTACTTTTAGAAACAATTGAGCTTGATATATGGAGTATAGATAATAACTGGGCTTTTAAAAATAAATATCTTGATACAAAGGCTGATAAAATAAAAGATGGAATTTTTTATAATATAGATTCTATTCTAATGAATATAACAAAAGATTATTATGAAGCACATTACTTTAATGATGCTGTTCGAAATAAAATATTGGATATAATATTAGACCAAGAAATAATAAATGAAAATCCATCTAAAAGTACTAACATTCTAAGGGCCTTTTTATTAAAAGATAAATACAAACTTGATTTTTCAGATAAACTTGAACATTATATTTACGATTGGGCTAAATATACCGCAAATCCATATTATGAGATAGAAAAGGCGTATGAAAAGCACTATAGAAAAAAGTGTCAAATGGAACTTTTCAATGAATTAAAATTCTATTGTGATAATAAAAAATTTAAATTGCAATATGAGGGAAAAATAGAAATATCAAATTAAGTGGGAAAATTATATTCCAGATCCCTTGAAATAAAATTAATTTAAAAGTGCAGAACTTTGCATAGTAAGATGCAGAGTACTGCGCTTATTTTTGTCAGAAAGTTAGTACTTTATGGTGCTTATCACCTGATAATCCTAGAGTGGTTATGGTAGTACACTTAACAGAGTAATGTACTTTGTATTGCTGTTGTTCCACGGTTATACTTACTTAAACGAAAAAGACGAGCAGATAGCCCGTCAATTTACCCTCCTTTTTAATTTAGCCTTATGCATTCTTCACAGTTTTCTTCACTACCACAACAATTAGTTTCTTTATGTTTTAATAATTGTTCTTTATATTTCGATCTGTATCTATCAAATGTAGCAATGTCACTAAGCATTTTTTCCCTCCTTCTAACTGTTACTTATAATTTTATATCCTTAAAAATAGGATGGCGAGAAGAAGCGATTTTTGAAATTTATTGATATAGCATAATTTATTTTTTATGTAACATCTAAATCTACCAGCCTACTGTATCCGTCGGAAATACGGGGACGGTTCCTCATGTTTACCTACCTATTTTCAAATGAATGTTTAGTAGAAGAGTCGGAGAGAGGTACAGGTGTTTCTATTCCTCTATTTGTGGTAACGGTAGAGCTGTCCCGTTGTTTTAGATACTTCAAATTTACGTGTTCCTTGAGAACGGTAAAGAATAGAAATACGGAGGACGATTCTGATGTTTATCCTATTTCCTGCACTACTAAATGTTAGATAATTGGTAATTAGCTAGCGTTTGGAAATTCAATTTTATCATGTCATACATTATGAAAATAATATAAAATTTATAAAGGATTTAGTTTGATGTTGTCGAAACATATATTTATATCGTACATGTGGAGGCCAATGGTATGGATGAATTAAAAGAAGAAAAGAAATTATCGAAAATACTAGATAAAATTGGTGTAAAGAGTCCAGCGGAGATTATAGATATAGACCAAATCGATACACTAGTTAATAATCTGTCTAAGCTACAAAAGGAATCATTAGAGCAACTAATTGGTACAATACCGAACTTTAAAGAAATAACAACTAAGTATATGGAAAATTTGAATCTATCCTACAATAAAGTGATGGACGATTTAATTGAAGAAAAAAAGGCTTTATATACAATGTTAAATAAGGAAAACTTAACAGATCAAGATAAAGTAATGATTTTCAATGAAATTAGAGAAATACGTAGAACCTTACTTTTAAAGGATACCATGTATAATGTTATGAATAATAAAGTGTTTCAGGCTACAGCGACAGCTGCTGCGATTGTTGTATCAGCTGCAATCGGTAGCAAATTAAAAAAATAAAAGAAACATGGGGATATTTATCGGTTATTCTTCACTTTCTTGTAGAAGAACAATAGCTTATTCCTGTGTCTATATTAGTATTGGGTGCCTGTCACTTCTCGAAAATTCTTGTTTCACAAAAAATGTTTCACAGCTGAGAAACAAGGGAGACATCTTGTCCTAACTAATAATGTACAGGTGTGAAGAATTTAGGTGCCCTTCTCTTTGTTAAAGCCTTAAAATAATTTCAGTAGCATAATAAAGGAATTCTTGTACTACTAGAATAAAATAAATATACTTCTAATTAGGCATACGGTCTTTATAAAAAAAGAAAACTCGTCACTTAATTGACGGTATGTACCGATTCCTTTTAGTAGATTATCAGGACCTTTAAAGCAGTCTTTATGATATAGGGTATTTATTAAGTCAATGACTACATGATCTCTTTCTTTAATTTTGATTCCGCAGTATGAACAGTTAATAGATGCATAAATGGACATACAAACAATCATATTCTTTCAACAACCATTATATTATCAACACAAATTAACTCGATTCTGCTACTTAAAACACAGCCCTTTTGAATGATTAAGTTGTTTAGTTTTTTTTATGTCTATCATTTCTTGGAACGATAAGAAAATTTGGTAGAAGATATAAAGGGTGTTAATTGTGCAGGCGAGGAAACCTCCTTTCGACTGTGTGGAAGGGTCTGAGGAACAGTTTGAAAAAAGGTAGAAATCTATTCTTCTTTTTTACTCATACTTTGGTAAAACTCTCTTTTAGCCTCAAGTAGAAGTTCGGAAGGGTCTTTTAGATTAAGGCCGTCGGCAATCTTAAAAAGTGTTTCAACTGATATATTTACTTCTCCTCGTTCAACCTCTCATTTATCATTTGGTTCTGATCTCTCAGCTAGTTTTTCTATTGTAAAGTCTTTATTTCTTTGACTTGCTCGAATTGATTTTCCTAAGTAATAGCTTAATCTACTTGTTTTGCTCACAATAAGGACTTTCTCCTTTTTACCATTATTATCATAGGGTACGGTTTGTACGTTAACCTAATTTATTCCAGTTCAACTGGATCTATCGGTCATTCATGAAAAAGTTGATTGATTTTGAATGGATTGTGGAAGATGGAGTTATTTACCTAAAAAGGTCAAATTGCGATAAGGTTGAAAATTCATTAATCAAACCCCCTAACCCCTGTCATGAAATAGGGTAAATGCGCTTTTTAAAAAAACAAAAACTCCTGCATCATTTGATACAGGAGTTATATCATAATTATCAGATTACTAGCTTAGTGGAATAACTATTTTAGAACCAATTGTTAATTCATATGGGTCTACATTTGGGTTTGCTTCCAATAAGTCTTCTACACTAACACCATCATAAACACTTGCGATTTCATTGAAAGTGTTACCAGGCTGAACTGTGTGATACAGGTAATCTTCACCTTGTTCTAGCGTATAGTCAATGACTACGATTTCTGAACCAATCGTTAATTCATATGGGTCAACATCTGGATTTAATCGAACTAAATCATCTACAGTCACACCGTCATAAACTGCAGCAATTTCCACAAGTGTGTTACCAGGTTGAACAACATGTGTTACCATATTTTGATTTGGAATCGTAATTTCTGCTCCAACTGGAATGTCAGAAGGAACAAAATCATTCGCTTCCATTAAATCTTCTGTTGATACATTATCTAAACCTTGGGCTATTCCCCAGTATGTGTCACCCGATTCTACTGTTACTGTGGAATGTGCCGAAACTCCCATAGCACCGAGAACCATTCCGAATCCTAAAGCAGCTGGTGCAATTATTTTTTTAGTTTTCTTCATGTGTTATCTCCTCCTTTAATTAGTAACGGTATATTTATTACATTCCACTTTAAAAAGAATCTAAACATGAATTTATGAATTGATTGTTTTTGGAAAGAGGAGACACCCCGGGAAGTTTTTTTACATTTAGTTAAATCCAATCCTACCAAAACAGAATCTCGGGTCCTATTCTTGATAGAAGGGATCTCCTCCTTTTTTGTAACCAGTAAATTTAGATTAACCATCAAAAGATGAAATAAGTTCTAATTGTTTTCTTTGATAAGTAGAAAGCTAGACAGAGATTTAAAGTGTTTAATGATCGAAATAATAATGATCAATGTCTAGAGGATAGTAAGGTGAAAAATAGACTAACAGATGAAGAGGCAAGGTTGGATATTAAGAAGCTACTTGGTGGGATTTAATATCCCGCAGGTTAAGAGTTTACCAAAAGAGAAGAGAACTGAAGTATTGAGGAAAGTAAAAGGATTGAAGGTTTGTCATTACGTAAGGCTGCGAGGATTTTTGGGGTTTCTTTGAGACTTGTTTTTAAGACATAACACAAGCGAACACCTGGACTATTCTTCAAACTCGTTGAGAGAAGGTCCAGGTGTTCATTATAATTACGTACCTATTTCAGTAAGTCAGAGATCTTGTGTTGTTCAATAACATATGAGGGAACTTGAGTTGGGCCTATATTTTCTTGAGAAATGACGATTAATTGATCATCCTTATAAAATAGTTTATGAATGTCTTTGCCCATTGGAACTCGTTTTTTTCTTAGTAGATCCTCTGTACTATAAATATCAATATAATTATCTTTACTTGTGAAAATTAAATTTTTCTCAAGAGCAAATGATATTTCTTCAAATTCATACATTTTAGGGACAGGATGAACTCTTTTTGCAGAAGCAACATACCCCGAATTTCCGATAATGAATCTATAATCAGGTGAATGATAAATTCGGGTGCCATAGCCTATATGATTGTCAATATTAACAGCCCTAACTAATTTCCCGTCATTTAATGAGATGGAATGTAGTGAACCCGGATAAGACCATATCGTGTCGTTGTTCAAAAAGGCAATTGTGGACAAGTTACTCAAAGATATAGATGAAGTCTCTAAAAGTGTTTCACGGTTATAACTTTTAAATTTATCCCATTGTCCCGATCCTGGAGTTACATAGATATTTTTACCATTAACTAATAGGTCGTAAGGATCAATATCAACTGAAAATTGATCTTTAATTTGGAAGTTATCCGTATTAATAATCATAATTTCCCCATATGAATCAAACCAATAAGGATTATGAGGAGCTTTTAGTATAGTAACATATAGCTCGTTACCATATATAACCGCTCTCCCTGGAATGCCATTAAAAGAAAGCTCTTTTGATGTTTTCGTTAGGTAGTTTATTTCTAGTAATTTATCATTTCCACTAATGCCATAAATAATAGGTTTAGTGGGATGGATAACGGCATTTCTTATGATGTCTTTTAAATAGAATTTACTAGAGCTAGTAGTAAGACCATCATATCTTGAAAACGGATTTTCTACAGTAACGTTTCCTGTTACGTGCGTAGGATCCTTCGGTAATTTGTTTACTGGGATAGTTCCTACATTAGCTGAGCTTTTAGAGTTAACTTCATTAATCCAGGATGTAGCATAGTCAACAGGAATTGCACGAAAAAGAACTTCAGTCCCGTGTAAAGCTATTGCGACTAGATGTCCATCCATTGTTAGAATAGGTCCTCCTGAAATGCCATATGAATAAGGAAAGGTCAAGAAAAATGATGTGTAGTTCACCCCATTTATATAGGTATATTCATGAATAGAATTTACCTCATGGTTTGTAACTGTGTTTGGATACCCGTCAAAGGTGCCAATGCTAATGAGTGAACCTCCTTTTTTCACCATTTCTTGAGACCCAATTTTAGCATAAGGCTTTGAAAAGAGGTTTTTTGTTTTTAGTAAAACTAGATTTGTGTTTATATCATGTTTCACTACGCCCTCAATCTCAATTCTTTTTCCACCATTCGATAATGCAGATAAGCTATGACCACCTTGTACAACTTGGTAGCTTGTTAAGATATATTGGCTACCTACAACCACTCCACTCCCTTGGTTGAACAACTTATTACTCTTATTATAAGAAAGAATCGTTACTGTATATTTACTATGTTGCTTACTCTTTTCATAAGTTAATCCTTCTAGTAAGGAGTTCGTAAATTCATTAATTACGTTTACAGCTGATAGTGTTTCAATGTGTGTGTTAAGGTACTCTTTCACCTTTGATTGTTCAATATTTGGGATAAGTGATTTTATTAAAGTTACTGTTGTAGACAACTGTTGTTCACTTGCATTATTCTTTTGATCTTCATAAAGCTTTTCAAGAGCCATTTTTGTAGAAATAGAATATAACGTATTATTCAAGGAGCTTTGTCCTGGTGTCTTATATAAGTCAAGAATGGCTTGTCTCGTAGATTTCCCATATACTCTATATAAAAGGATAGCTTGCTTTCTAATTTCACTAGAGAGACTGTGGTAAGCTTGTTCTGCTTCATCACTTAATGGGTTTGAATCAAACAATCGTAAAAAGTCTTCCGTCTTAGTAGTAATCTTTTTGCCAGAAGTAATCGCATCTATATAGGCTGTTGCACGAGAATAATGTAACACTACATTATTCCTTAACCTTTCTTCTAACTTCGATTTGTACGTACCCTTTGGCAATTTTGAAATAGCGTCTTTTGCTTTTAACATGTTATCCTTGGTTAAATTAAAGATTTGCATATCAGGATATTGTATTTTCTGGGTAAACTCCACTGAAATCTGCCACTTCAAAGCACCTGCATAACTTTCCGCTTGACTAACATAGTATTCAGCATTACTATATGTTGATGCGTTTCCTACACTATGTGAAGAAAACATGACTGCTAAAATAAGTATAATTGATACTGTGTTTACTATAACTTTCCGCACATTTCGTCCTCCCTGTTTATACCCTTAATCAAGGATATAATACTTATCCCATCGGCCATATATAAAGATTATGGAAGAGAAGGGGGGATTTGGGAGATCGAAAGGACTGTGTGAAGCAGAGGATTGTCAGTTGGTTCATCAAAATAGGATAAGACTACCTTCACGTTCTAAAAAAGCAACTCCCTCATAAGTGCAAGATCCGAATAGTTAGGATGATCTCCAGAAACTTCACTTACACCCCCACTATTTATATCATTCTCAAACTCATGTAACTCCTCAAAATACAATTCATCCATCTTTTTAGTTAAAATCCCATAGTAATACGCAATTGGATTATGAACCTTATGTAGCTTCGTTTTTCGTATCATTTGCTTAAAGGAATCAATGGAAAGCTCCAGTACAGTCTCTTGTTCCTTTTCACGATTACTTTTATAGGCAACAATGCTTGTCATTTTCCAAAATTCTTCGATAGCCTTGGCTTCTTGAAAAAAGGATTTTACGAGATTCACAAATGGTTTTGGAACACGATCATTCGTAAAGGTGTAATCCAGCTCCGCGTCATTACGTGTAGTTATATTATTTTGGTTAGTTTTAGAAAGATTGCTAGTTTTAGGGTGGTTCATGTTTTTCACTTTAGGTGGTTCAATTTGCAAAAAACGATTGAACACATATAAATTACTAGATTGTGATCCATTCTTACGCGCCGTTTCATATACACAAAAGATTCTCAACTTAATCGCCTTTTGAATCATCCTCTTAAATGTAGAACGTGAGATACCTTGTCCATTGAATTCATCATGAATTGCTTTTAAGACGGTAGCAATTTTTGCATTACACACACCAGGATACTTTGCTGCAAACCGAACTAGACGCTTGAATCCTACTAATTCACCCTTCGAAAACTCACTCTTATGGGCAACCATCCACATTTCAATATGACTGTTAAACTCGTCTAAACTACTAAACTGTGAAAGCTCCTTAAAGCTTTCTGTACCTGCAGATTTAAAATTCATATTCCTGCACCACCCTTTCGCAGTAGTTATATAAGTGAGTGGTAAAAAAGGGGGCATGGGAATGTATAAAATTTTTATAGTTCTGTGTTTCTGTCACATCTTCGACAAATGTGTAGGATTGAGAATTTTTTTAAAAAAATATAAAACTCACGCCCCCTTTTTCTCCCCTCGTCCATATAATTAGGGCGAAAGGAGGTGAGAGACATGGCACAAACGTACTTACAAGATGTACAACTTCGATTAGTGTTAGAAACTGGCGTTGACAGTGAAGGTAAGCCGCTATTAAAAGGAAAAAGCTACAACAACATCAATTCAAAAGCAACAGCAGATCAGCTTTTTGCAGTAGCGAATGCAATCGCAAGTCTACAAACGTTACCACTTCACACAATCGAGAAAAACGACTCTTTCATTTTAGGAGCGTAATGAGTGAAAAATAAGAGAGAAAGGAGGTAGAGAGATATGGCAAAGGTGTTAGAAATGCAGTTTACGAACTTAGAAGGTAAAGTTGCGAGAGTTACAATTGAAAACCCAATCGAGCCAGTTGATACAATCGCACTAGCAGCTGCAATGGATACGATTATTGCAAATGATGTATTCATCACTTCAGGTGGCGGGTTTGTTGCAAAACATGGTGCACGCGTAGTTGAGCGTAATGTGGTAGATGTTGAATTAGCATAAGTGATAGGGCCAACTTTCTTTTCGAGGGTTGGCTCTTCTTTATAACAATGGGGAGGAGGATTTTTTATGGAGCAATGGTTACCACTCATTCAAGAAGTAGGTTTTCCGATTCTAGTGACATTTTATCTCTTGCATCGTATTGAAACGAAGCTTGATAGTGTCATAGAATCAATTCAAACCCTGCCGGTGAGAGTGATGGAAGAACCGACGCAGATGAAAAAGACTGTGTGATTTTTGAGAATCAGGAGAGATGGCTAACTCACCTGGTTCTCTTTTTATGCACAAAAATAGGCAGAGTTTATATTACTCTACCTACTAAAAATCTCTAGCTAAGTGTATTTACCATTGTTTTTCGAAGTTTCTTTACTGCTTCGCGTCTCCATGATTTAACTTTTTCCAATGAAACCCCATGTTCTAAAGCAATCTCCTTACTGGTTTTGTCCTCGAGGATTTTACCCTTTACCCATTTTCGTTGGTTATCAGATAACTCCGAGCAATAGATTTCAAGAATATCCTCATCTAGCAAAATACTAGACCTCTCATCAACGATATCAAAATAACTTTCTTTTTTCACTCCTTGATGACGATCATAATAAGTAGTTTCCTTCGTTAGATAAGTTTGTAACCTTCCCTTTATTGTTATATAGGCAAACGTCGAAAAGGCACCCATCTCTGGATTGTATCTTGTCTGTGCTTCCCACAAAGCAACAAGTCCAACCTGAAGATAGACATCGCGTTCCTTATAAATACATAGAGAATTTATAATTCTCAACACAAGAGGCTGGTGCTGTTCAACAATTTCTTCAAACGTCATTTTCTTAATTTCCATCTAGATACTTCCTTGAAGGAAGCGCGCTACCTATTTATTCCGCCGGTAGCTTTAAGATAAACGATTTTTTAAAGCATATCGAACAGGAGAAAATGACGTATTCCGGGGGGAGAAGGGGCCAAACGTTACGTATCTCTAGGGAGTACGTAACGTTTGAGGGAGATGGGACGGTGGGAATGTGGGGAAACTTGAAAGATTCGTGTTTTTAAAGGGGGGGAATAGGAAAAGATCAAATGTTTCATGGTCTCAGGTTTCTAGGGAACTATCATGTTCTAGGTCCGACAACTTTATCGTAAACAGGGGTCCCCTGGTAACCAGTGAAATTATTGTAGATCCAAAGTATATGAAGATGAATGTCAGAGTAAAATAGGCACAATTGTGCTAACTGTGCCTTAACTTATTATAATAGTAGAACCGTCCCGATATTTTCGGATATTTTCCTTTAGAATCCTAATCGGTCTTTTTCCACCTTCAGCGTGTCTTCGTACTCTTTTAACTCCTTTTTTTGCTCTCTTAGAAAAATAGCAATTTTTGAGAAGGTTTCTTTCGTCAAGTTCCTCACTTCATTTTCAGCTTTTATAACTTCTTGAAAAAGCTGTTTCTTAGCAGCTTTTCGTACATTTTCTGATGAGTGCTTAACGGTTAGAATTGTGGATAGAGATTGATTTAAATCTTCGTTTTGAATAACAAAATTTTGTAGGAAATCCATTACTTCTTTGTACTGCACCCTAGTTTCCTTCTTTTTGGTAAAGGTTGTTAAAGCTTTATCAATAATAGCATAGCGTTCGCTGAACCAGCGATTGGCTTCTTCGTAGTAAATGTCCTCTGTAGTAGGAAATACTAATCTCCTAACGATATTGGAACGCTTTATTTTAGATTTTAGACTTGTTTCAGACTCCATCAATTGTTTTTTTATAGATTGCAGTATTTGTGGAGAGTCGTCCACAAATTGTTGCTGAGATTCTTCAAGAAGTGATAACTGGTTAGTTATTTTAGCTTTATAAGTATCAGAGATTATACCTTTACGTATATTGAGGTCATGATTTACATCCTGGAAGCTTCTTTCTAAATAATTTCTTTGCTTGTCCTGGAAGGATTCTAGCTGCAATCTACTAGAGTTAAATGCTAATTGATAGTTTTCGAGCGCATTATTATATGGAGCTAGTTTTATACTATTTGTAATCTGCCTTCCACCCATTGCTCCAATAATTCCACCTAGTATTCCTCCAATAGCAGCACCAACAGGGCCACCAACTGCCCCAATTAAAGCTCCTGCTTGTGCGCCAGCAAAACCACCGCCACCTGTACCAGCTAGGTCTAAACCAACATTTTTAGCAGAATGGCCAATGTCAGTCTTTCCTGAAGACATGAGACCAAACTCGCGGTAGCCTGCCGTGATTAAGGTGACAAGAGGTATTCCGGCTCCCATTGAATCTCCTAAATTATCAATTCCATCTAAAGTCTCACGAGTCACCCCATCCATTAATTGAGGGTCGAGAGAAGGTGTTCCAAAAACCAAATCAGACGGGCCAAACTCTTCAGCAAGTCCACTATTCGTAATGACTGGTATATCAGGATTTTTATCAAAATGGTCTTTTAAAACCGAAAGAGTTTCCCCACCCTTTACTTGCCATGGTTCTCCGTCAACTATTAAGTCATAGCCTTGTTGAGTAGCACTATCCGGAAATTCTACATGATGGCCTAAATCAGTCAGCACATCGGCTGCATACTGTTCGGTAACATATCCCTCAAGTCGCGTTACCCAGCCTTCAGCAGATTCTGTATCAAAGATACTTATGTATTTATCCTCAACATAGTTATGAAGGTCCTGGAAATTTGATAAATCATCCTTAAATGCAAATTGCATTGCTTCATAGACATTATCGTCAATTTCAGATAAATAATAGAGAGATGGTACTGAACCAACTGCACCAATAACACCGGCTTCTTTTAGAGACAAAGGATTTCTCTTTATGTACTCTACTGTTGTTTCTCCTTCAGGTACATTTAAATTCTCAGATGGGACCCAGACCATCATATCATTACTAGGCAGTTTCCTCTCTAGTACCTCTTTTTTCTTTAAGATGGCTCTCTTTCGACCTAGTATATACACTCCAGTACCAGAGGCAAGTATTAATGAAAGTACCAAAATCTCCATTACATAATTCACTCCAAATTTTTATGATAGTAAGTCTATTATATATAAGGAAAGGGGTTGGATTTTGTTGGAATTTGTCGATTGGGGAAACATAGGGGGGCAAGGGGTGCGGTTCTTGTGGTACCTTTTTTACGAACTTAGAAGGTAAAGTTGCGAGAGTAACAATTGAAAACCCAATCGAGCCAGTTGATACAATCGCACTATCAGCTGCAATGGATACCATTATTGCAAATGATGTATTCATCACTTCAGGTGGCGGATTTGTTGCAAAACATGGTGCACGCGTAGTTGAGCGTAATGTGGTAGATGTTGAATTAGCATAAATGATAGGACCAACTTTCTTTTCGAGGGTTGGCTCTTCTTTATAACAATGGGAAGGAGGATTTTTTATGGAGCAATGGTTACCACTCATTCAAGAAGTAGGTTTTCCGATTCTAGTGACATTTTATCTCTTGCATCGTATTGAAACGAAGCTTGATAGTGTCATAGAATCGATTCAAACCCTGCCGGTGAGAGTGATGGAAGAACCGACACAGATGAAAAAGACTGTGTGACTTATGAGAACCAGTAGAGATGGCTAACTCACCTGGTTCTCTTTTTATGCACAAAAATAGGCAGAATTTGATTACTCTACCTACTAAAGGTCTCTAGATGAAGATGAATGTCAGAGTAATTAGGCACAATTGTGCTAACTGTGCCTTAACTTGTTTTTATGAGATTAAATTAAAAGCCACGTTTTTTTACTAACCAGTAATTCTATTCCCTTCTTTATACCCGTTCATCAAATGTAAAGGTAGGGACGTTTGCTCGAATTGTTGCAATAAATTACCAAAATGCATGGCTACTTCTGTATTCTGGTTTTGAATAGCGCATTGAATGATTTCAACATAGGCACTCCGCTGTTGAATTCGATCTTTTAAATATGTATCACGTGTTACGTCAATCATGTACCTATTCGTTATTCCTTCTTCAGTAATGCGAAGTTGTTCTGTTTTCTCTCTTTCCATTGTTAGTTGATAACGATATTTTCGGTCAGCCATTTCTCTCTCATGTTCATATTTAATTTTCATACCACCATGTATCACTTCGCCAATTGCACCAACAAGCCCTACACCTATACCAACAACAGCAGGATTCATATTTTTAACCTTCTCTCATTATTTTATTATGTTTTTTTTATAAAAAGGGGGTAACTAATTACCTATAAAAGTTTCTTAGTAAAATCTCTGTTAGGATTAGTTTGCTCTAATTCTTTCCCGATTTGAAAAGCTAAATTACTGTTACCATTTATCGTTGCTTGTATCGCCTTTTGAACTAACGCACGTCTCTCGGTATCTTTTTCTCTTAAATAAGCTTCACTGAGACTTTTGGCCCTTTCACGTTTAGCTCGTTCTTCCTCTTGGATTTTTTTCCTTTTGAATTCCTCTTGTTGACGGTAAAAATGATGGTCTTCTTCCTTTTCTCGCATGTACTTTCTATGTTCTCTTTCATTTTCTTCTTCAATCATTTCTTTAATTACACTACCAACTAAAGCACCGCCTGCCAACAAAACACCACCCACAATCCAAGGGAAAGGCATAAATAACACTTCCTTTTTTAGTAATAATTTCCTGGTTAATTATTACCCATTTTTCTTTTTGTTTATACTTATAAAAGTTATTTTTAGAATAATTCAATGTTTGATATGAGTGGAAGGAACTGTCCGGTGTTTCTAATTCACCAGGTATCAATATCAATCATTACCTAGTAAAAACTACTTAGGAAACATGTCGATATTTTTCTAATTTTGTAGAATATATTAACATATATGTAAAAATAAGGTAATATAAAAACTCCGTAGGAAAATATGACTATTGGAGGTTGAATGTTTGCCTGTTTTAAACGTTATTTCACATTCACATTTAGAGCGTTTTGATCATATATGGATGCCAGTATGGGCAGAAAGTAACTATGTATTAGAATCCTATATAAAACCTGGAATTAATCGATATTTATTTTTTGACCATAATGGTGATTATGGCAGCTTAGAATTGATTCCATATGATTTTAATAACACGCCTATAAATAGTGAATTTCCTTTCAATCACTTTTTAGAACTAAAAAACAAAAAAGTAATTGAGATTGAAAAATTAGCGATTAAGAAAGAAGCAAGAGGTTCGATGAGAAGGTTACTTGAATTATTTACTTTCTTAACAGTGAATGCAGTTGAAAAGCAACATGACTACTATATAGCCTTACTAAACCCAGATCTGTATAAGACAATGGTTTGGAGATTTAAAATTCCAATTAGGAGATTGGTGTTAATGGGGTATGAAGACCTGATGTATTATCCAGTGATCATAGATATAGAAGCAGTAAAAAACTCGAAGTTTGGCCAAAGAATGCTAAGTAATATGTCAAAACTTCATGCTGTAACTACATAAATGGATTCAATGATAACGCTATTACTAGAATACAAATGGTGGTTATTATTAATTTTTGAAACAACTGCTTGGCTTGCAACCATCTATATGATATTTGCAAGATACTGGCTTTCTTCAAATCTTCAATTCTACCTATCAAGTGCTGTAGCATTGATTACAGGATATGTGCCACATATAACATTAGCAATCATGGATTACCAACAAACTGGTACACTTAACCTTTTTCCGATTTTTATTATTATATTATTGGTCTTAGGTTTTGTATTTGGAAAAGTATATATCAATAGGTTAGATAGACTGATAAAGAGTTGGGCTGTTAACAAAAAGAAGAATTTAAGTAAGGATCGTACATCTTTAGAGCAAACCTAGCGACTTTATTTTTTAGGAAAACAGGGTACGGTAGTCCGCACCCCTTAAAGTAGATGTTGAAAAAACCCCCTAATGGGCAACATTGATTCGCTGTGCAAGTAGTTACTTCCTTTATTCAAATCATGTCCAATTTACTCATTAACCATCAAGTCCTTATCTCTTCCTTATGGAACTACTAGTTTCTAAGAGTTCAGGATTCCTTGGCCTAATGGAAAACTCTTTTATTATCTACTCCACTTAGATCATCAAGGGTATAGCAAGAACAAATTTCAAATATCAACAAAGTGTTGTCTTTGATGAGCGATATCAAGGACAATTGTTCTTTCTTCATTTAAGGAAATGTCTCTGAGAAGCGATATCAAGGACAATTGTTCTTTATTCATTGAGGAAAATGTCTCAGAGAAGCAATATCAAGGACAATTGTTCTTTATTCATTGAGGAAAATGTCTCAGAGAAGCAATATCAAGGACAATTATTCTTTATTCATTGAGGGAAATGTCTCTGAGAAGCGATATCAAGGACAATTGTTCTTTATTCATTGAGGAAAATGTCTCTGAGAAGCAGTATCAAGGACAATTGTTCTATATTAATTTAGTAAAATGTCTTTGAGTAGTAATATCAAGGGCTTGTTAGAAAATGCTAAGTTGGTGTATTGAGATTATCTCAACTGGAAAGAAAACTATGACACTATCCTTTGTTATAAGACACCAACTAGTTTCAAATTAAGTGATATAGAAGTAGAATTCAAAGCTTACATAAATATTTCGAAGGGTAGGAAAGTCGTTCCTTTTAGAAACATAGTTAGACGAAGATCTAACAGGAGAAAATGACGTATTCAAAGGAGAGAAGGCCAGTATGTTATGTATCTCTAGGGAGTACGTAACGTATGAGGGAGATGGGACGGTGGGAATGTGGGGAATCTTGAAGTATTCATGTTTTTTGGAAACAAAGGGACTTTTTCAGTGGTCTAGAACCGTCCCATTGTTTCCGAAAAAAGGCTTTTGTAGAATTAGTGGAACATTTGTAGTCTACCTTGGTTGAATTTTAATTGGATGATTGATTCGAGCATGTCCTGTGTAAAGCCCATCGATAGCAATTCGTTCATTGGGTATCGTGCTGTTAAGAGGTCATATTCTTCAATACACTGCACAAAGGATTTAAGAAGCAACGGGATATCCTTTTTAACAGAACCTAGACAATATTGAATAAAGCTATTTTCACTAACCTCTTTGTCCGCATTTTCAATTAGATTCTGTAGCTCCTCAATCTTCCCTTTTTGTGAGTAATAGAGAGCTTTAGGTAGGATGTGTAATGAATTAATTTCAACTCTGTCATATTCCTCAGCTTGTACAAGGCATAAGGGTAAAAACACGGATCGGTAAAATCCTTCATGGGGGATCGTAATACCATGCTTTTTTATAAACTCTAATGCATCATTTAATATTTCATAAAACTTCATCGGCTGATTATATTGATAGGTAGTACCAATATTATAGCGAGTTAGATAGTTCGTAAAATCAAGTATCGAATGTTCAAGTGCTTTTTTGAAATAGTTTCTTGCTTCCTCTAAAGTCTCTTCCGTTGGCGTACCAACTTTCATCACCAGGGTACCCATTTGATCATACCATTTATATTTAAAGCATTTTTTTAATAGAGTTTCAGGTAAATTGAAAATAGCATCTTTACACTTTTCTAATTGAAGTTTTGCTTTTACTGGATTCATTTCAATAACTAGAAAGTAAAATGCAATTGTATATTGACGATACGCTTGTAGTTCTTCTGATTGAGTTTTGAATGAAATGACTTGGTTATAAAACTGCTCTCCATCTACCTTACCTTCACGATAATTTGAGAAGATTTCGTAAAAGTCAGCCCATTCACGGTCTTTTTGTTTTGACGCTTCTCGAATAATACTTATAATCTCCTTCTCAAAAGAAGGGTCTCGATTTAACCTTGCGATTTCAAGCATCGTTTTTAATGGTTGTATCGTCTTGTATTCTAACGATATTGCTTTTAATAAATTGTATCTTTCACTGTATATTGGAATAAGGAAATCTAGAACCTTTAGAAGTTCTTCGAGGCCGAGGACTCTTTCCCCATTCAAAAATTTATTTAGGGTGGAACGATTAATTTCCAGAGTTTTACTTAGTTCAGTAACTGTAATAGAGGTATCTGCCAATGCTTTACTTAATCTTGTTTTAATATGTAGATCCATTGTTGTGTCACCCTCCCGAAGTTGTATGATCTTTCAAATCTATTATACAAGAAAAATAGAAACAATTTGGGACAAAATCTCATCATAAGGAAATCTTATCCCAATATTAACGGATTTTAACTGAAGATAGAATTCATCAGGTAAAATTATAGACATTATATAAGTCATTAATGGTTACTAAAGGAAGGTTGACAAGTGTACAAGACAAGTTCTATTAAGTCATTAGCTGAGATTATTACGGCAGTAGATACCACAACCATGATTACAATTATAGATAAAACAGGTTTGATTACATATGCAAATGAAATGTTTTATGAAAAATCTAAGTATGACCAATATGAATTAATTGGAGAAAGTCAACGGAAGGTAATTGCTAATCACCATACAGATGAGTTTTTTAAAGATCTCTGGAATACCATTCGTCGGGGAGAAGTGTGGAAAGGGGAAATCAAGAATATAGCAAAGGACGGAACCTATTTCTGGGTGTATGCAACCATTGTACCTTTTCTTAACGAAGCAGGAGAGCCACATCAATATGTATCTATTCAAACAGATATAACCAATCGGAAACAAACAGAAGAAACAGTAAAGAAAATGCTAGAACAGCTAACATTTTCAGATAATAATACGTTGCTAGATATTAATCAGCTACTCATGGAATCTTCTATTATGGTGATCTCAGACACTGTAGGTAAAATTACATATGTGAGTGATATGTTTTGTAAAATATCAAGGTTTAGCCGTGAGGACTTACTTGGTAGTGACTTTCGAGTTTTTAACTCTAATTATCATTCAAAAGAATTCTTTAAGGATCTTTGGACTACGATTAGTCAAGGGAATGTCTGGAAGGGCGATATTAAAAACAAAGCGAAAGATGGTAGTTGTTATTGGGTTTCAACAACCATTGTTCCGATTTTGGATGACTCAGGAAAACCTTATCAATTTGTGTCCATTTGGCATGACATTACTGAGCGTAAAAAAGCAGAAGACTTATTATTTAGATCCGAAAAATTAACGGCTATTGGAGACCTGTCCGCAGGTATTGCACACGAAATCAGAAATCCATTAACTACGATAAAGGGTTTTATCCAATTTTTATCGCGTTATGAGGATGATCTTAAAAAGATGGAATATTTTCAACTTATCAATGAGGAGATTGATCGAATTAACTTTATGGTAGGGGAGTTCATGGTCTTGTCGAAGCCCCACGTTATGGAACGAAAGCCAACAGCTTTACTTCCAATTATAAATAAGGTTGCCAAGCTTCTAGAGTCAGAACTAACTAGCAATAGAGTTAGACTATCAATCAAATGTGAAGCTTCTAATATAAAGATAAATTGTGAAGAAAACCTGATGAAGCAAGTCTTCCTCAATTTAGTGAAAAATTCAATTGAAGCCATGCCTCAGGGAGGGATAATCTCTATATCAGTTTCTGTGACGGATACTGAGGTGTTTATTCATTTTAAAGATGAGGGAATAGGGATACCTGAAGAGAATCTTATGAAACTAAGAGTACCCTTCTTTACTACGAAGGAAAATGGGAACGGACTAGGACTTATGGTAAGTTACAAAATCATCGAAAATCATAATGGAAAGATACAGGTGGAAAGTGAAGAAAATGTGGGAACTACTATTACCTTGATTTTACCGGCTATCTGCTAATTGGAGATATACTAATGTTAAGCAGGAGAAACACAGGCCGGTTATAGAAGAAGTTGTAGTGTGGTTAATAACAATTGTTATAATGTTATTTGTCGGAAACAATAAAGAAGTAACCGCCCAGCCTCGCCTAAGGTAAAGGGTAGTTACTTCTTTTTGATTACTTATAGTTTGCATTGGGCTAGCCGCTCACTTTGCGGCATGAAGTTGTTTGATCAGGTGTTCTAGCACCTGATCTTTTTTATTATATCCTTAATACTTGCATTCTACTTGATAACTTTAATAACTTTTGGTTCTGGCTCTTCCCAAAGGGTTGCAGTAGCTGTACCAGTAAAACCTACAAAAATAACTGTAACTAAAATCAATGTTAATAATACTTTTTTCATTTGTACTTTCCTCCTATTTGTTCGTATGCAGTAACTGTTTTTTTATAAAATATAGAAGACATTTTATACTTTTTGTTTTCTTCATAATATTCCGCTAACTGTTTGGACAAAATGATTACAAACTCATACATTTTCTCTTTTTCAAAGAAAGCTAATGATTCCTTTGCTAGTTCTGTATAACGGATATAATCCCCTTTGTGAAAGTGTAGGTTAGCTTCCAATGAGAGCATCTTATACTTATTTAATAGACCTATATTAATAGATTTCACCTGATTTATTAATTCGGAGGATTCATTCACTTTTCCTTGACTGAGATTTAAATTCGTAAGTACATAAATAGTTTGTAAGAGACTTTCTTTATTGGCCCCCTTTCGTTTTATTTCTAACGCCTGGGTGAGGTGATAAAATGCCTTTTCATTGTTTTCAGCCTTTAGGTAAGCAGTCCCGATATTATGGTGAGTTTTACCTATTATATCTTGGTCAGTATCTGGAAGGTTAAATATTCTTTCTAACTGCTCAATCGCTTTGAGGAAATTATGGCTCTCAGCATAAATCATAGCTAAGAAATTATACAAATCACCAATGTCCTTCCAAAGGTGTTGTTTGTAATAAACTTCTAAAGCGGATTCGCAAAATGCTTTAGCATTTCCTAAATCCTTCATGCGCCAATAATTAAGAGCAATATTATGTAATATATTTGCTTTTTTCGTTTCAGATGTCAGAGAAGATGTTTCAAGGAGTTTGAAATACCAATAATTACTATCAATATAATTCTTTTGATAGAAAGAATAGATAGCCTGTACATCGAGATACAAAGATTGTAAGGATGGCGTTAGTTCATCAATATCATCAGAGTTCACATAGCTCAATAGCTCGATACACAAGCGGTTGGCTTCCTCTACCTCTCTTTTTTTAAACTTTAAATAGATAGTGAGCACATATAACTCAATTTCTTGTTCCATGGAAGCTATATATTTGTAATTGACTAGTACATTCTGAAGATAGAGGTCAGCCAGGTTAATATTAGATTCTATTAACTCAAGGGTCCTTCTTAACTCTAAACGAAGCTCTGGGTCAATTTTACTGTAGTTTGTAAGATACTCAGTGGGGACATCTAACTTTTCAGCTAAATGAGATAGAATATCCTGATGAGGAATATATCTCCCCTTTTCAATATTACTTAGATGTGATTCAGAAATAATGTTTTGAGCTAGAGTAGATTGATAAAGCTTTTTTCTTTTTCTTAGTGCTTTTATCCTCTTTCCAATATGCACATTATCCCTTCTCCTTTCCCTAGCTGATAGTTCTATTATACCAAAGTTACTATTTATTTTTAAAACTATTGGGAAAATTCAATAGTTTTATATTTTTACCTAACCAAATTAGTGTTTTTTAGAAAAATATTGTCTTTTTATGAACCCATTATAAAAATTATACAATTATTGTAAGATTAATCTCAATAATGAGAATGAAAAATCGATGTCTTACAATTATCGGTATCGGTGCAAAAAGAATAATAGGGGGTATCATGGAAAAGCATATTAGCATTTTATTCACTAAAAGCTCTAGAAATCTAGACCTTACAACACAACAGGTCCTCTATGAACAATATAACGCTCTTGTATTCCGCAGTGTTTATTCCTATTGTCCGGACCCGTATGCTGTTAAGGATATTGTACAAGAAACCTTCATTCGTGCATTTGTGTATTATTCTACTTTTGAGAAAAAAGAGAATAGCAGCTTTGAAGCATGGCTTGTCACCATTGCTAAAAACGAGACATTCAAATACATGCAAAAACAAGCCAAATACAATGAACTAGTTGAGGATATAAATCAGGTAGAGTCATCAAGTATTGAAAACGAGGTCATTACAAAGTTAGCTATAGAGGAAATTCATTCTGCCCTTAAGCACTTGCCTGCATTATCAAGAGATATTTTCCTATTACGATTTATGCAAAGTCTTTCCTTTAAGGAGATTGGACAGAAGTTAGGGATTGATGAGAGTGTGGCAAGACAACGTGTTTTTCGAATAAAAAAACTCATTCATAGGTCCATTCTACCGATTTCTGAAAATGTATCGTAATTTTAGGTTAAGGTTAGTAGAATATTAACAAAACATGGAAATGAGGAGTCCGTATGAAATCAAAGCATAAAAGGCTATTAATCATTCTAGGCATCGTTTCACTTATTGCAATCATATACAGTCTAACCTATATCCCAAAGAAAGTGATTAGCATCGACTCTACAAAAGTAGCTGAAATTGTGATTTTGGATGGATCAACTGGAAGGGAAGTTGTTTTTACAGATAAGGCTGATATTGAATACATCATCAATGATTTAAACGAGGTAACCTTCAAGAAGAAGAACCTCTCCATAGGCTATATGGGCTTTAGCTTTAGAGCTCAATTTTACAATGATCAAGGAAAAAAACTAAACGAATTAATTATTAGCTCAGAAGATAAAATTCGATACCGCGCGTTTTTCTGGGAGGCAAGGGAAAATACCATTGATTTTGATTTTATTGCAAAGGCATTTGAATAAAGGGAGACGGCTCTAGTGTTCTGTTCAGTGAACACAAGAGCCGTCTCTTTGTTTTTTTTAAGGGTAAACTCTGCTGATGCTTCCACAACAAGAGAATGCATTTTTATCAATATAACGGTTAGAGGTTGTCCAGTTGTCATAGACTAGGATAAAGTTTACATCACTTCTGCCGCTCTTTTGATAGATTCTGTAGCCTACACCTGTTACAGTGTGGTTAGGATAATATCCGTTTGCCATATTGATTAAGTATGGACGATTATTATCGGTTTCTGTTTTAAAGTTTGACCATGACCAAACATAAAGTGAGCTGCCGGTTCCGCTATATCCATATTTCTTCCAAGTATCATTGATTATATTGTTGATTTTCGTTGGTGGTGTGCCACCAATATCAGCATAGCCATATTTCTTTGCAATTGTCTTTATATCATTGTAAAGTGTTGTTGTTGTTGGAATCTTTGAATAGCCTTTTTGGTTTTTCCAATATGAAAATATAGCGGTTAGTGATACAATCGTACAATCATCTCTACCTGTGTAATTTGATTGCAACAACTTTGGTACACCAGAGACAGTTTTCGATGATTTCAGGCTCCATCCTGAACCATATCGATGATTAACATACGCATACGGATCATAAATTCCTGCATATGAGTTGTCCGCGGAAGTGTTCTGTCCATTATATCCAAGCATCCACTCACTGATTTTAAACTTGTGCTTTTTTACTTTTTCCTTTATGTTTTTTTTATTTTTGTCTTTGTCGCTTTTTTCGTTCTTAGGTTTTTTACTTTTGATTTTATCCTTCGTTACTTCTTCCCCTTCAAGAATAAAGAACTTGCCGTTTTTACTTACTGTATACTCTAACCCATCCGTATAATACACACGGTCAAAATCTTCACCGATATTCTCATAGTAGAACGGTCTTTCGTTATAAGCAAATTCATGTACATAATAGCCCTCTTCATCCATATAAACAACGATATACCCGTTGTTGTCAACTTCTTCCGTTGCTAATTCAAATGAATAACCAATGACTGTATCTGTATCATCATATAATTCAATAATGTCCTTGATTCTAGTTGCTAAGCTCCATTCCGTTTCCTCATTATTAATTAAGTCGTTTGCAATAAACTCAATTACGAATAATCCAGCTTCATCTACTTCCTTAAAACTATTCGTATCACTCGCTTGCGCCATTGAGTTATTAAAAGAAAATAGTCCCAGTAATAATGCAAAAACGCTTAAATACACTACTCCAAATTTCAACCTTCTCATTCCTATTCTTCCTCCTCATATATCAAACTACCCTTACACAAAGATGCTCCCCTATCTTTCCGTCCTCCTTTTGAACTGCTTTCTGATGTGCGTCTAGGAATCTAGTATCTATAAGTATTAATCTCGTAAATAGGTAATTTGTTACACAAAAAAGTAAATTTTTTTAAGAATATAAAAATTGCTCAGGTTGTCTTTTACTTTATAGTGCAAGGAATGTTCAGCCTTCAATCTATTGTCACTCTAGTTTTAGAAAAAATTATATAACCCATGCCCCCTTTTTCCCCACTATCGGAAGTTTTGGTCCCAAAAAGGCACAACTAGTCTTTATTCTAGTTGTGCCTTAGCTTGTTTTCCTGGATTCTAACTATATGCGATAGGAAACACGAGGAGGACTCATGTTTCCTTTGTTTCGCTAACCGAAGGGAACACAAGAGCCGTCCTTATGTTTTAAAGCGTCAATTTGCTTATTAACAAAATCTTCATACGCCTTGTTTTCTTCTAAAGAAAATGCACGGGTTGCCATTGTAAAGTTGGGTAGTGCATTATCAACATCTTCGAGAGATTTATAGTTTAATCCTTTTTGAAAATACAATTCCCCCATGAGGTAGAGTACCTCACTTCTCCTGCATAGTAATATCCCCCGGTTGCATTGTTCGATAGACTCTTTGTATTTTCCTAGTGAACGTAATGTTTTTGAGTAACCGTATAATATCCGGATTGGAATTTTATTATCCTGTAGTGTAGGGAGAAATGTAATGTAATTCAAGGCTTCTTCAAAAACAATGGAAGCCAGTTCATACTGTTTGTGTTCATCATGAATGATTGCAATGCTGTTAAGAATTTCTATTTCACGTTCAGAATAAACCTTGCGCTCTTTTTTAGTTAGTTCTAAGGCAGTCTCCAGCTTGTCTATACTCTTGGAATAATCACCAGTTAAATAATAGATACAGATTCCCTCATGCCATAGAATGAATTGCTTATTAAATGAGTTATTAAAAATTGGCGAGGTTTCTTCTGCTTTTAGTAACGTTAGTACTTCTTCGTATTCTCTTTTTCCTGTATAGTATCTTACTTGTTTTATAAATTCTTTTACATAATCGAGTCTTGGGGTAGATGTGATGTTAAAAAAGTAATTCATATCTACACCAAGGCGCCCGGAAATGAGGAATAGAGTTATACTAGAAGGCATTTCAGAACCATTTTCTAGTTTGCTTATTTGGGCCTGAGTACAGATGCCTTCAGCTAATTGAGATTGGGTAAGGCCTGAGTGGACTCTTAGATCCTTGATAACTTTCCCTAGATTACCTAAATGCATGTTCTTTCTCCTTTTTCCAGAATGAAATATTCCTAAAATTATATTTTAGTATAAATGAAAGAGATTTTCAGATAAAACACTAGCTTTTTTAAAGTATTCGGTCTGTTATAGATAAATCATTGCAATAGAAAATGGGATAAAATGAGGAAAAATGGCGTTTTGGAGAGGTTTAATATGATAATAGTAGTATATGGATTACTTTTGAGTTGGTATTGTTAATATGCAAATTGCAGAGACATACATCATCCTAGGTACGATTATTATAACCCTCATCATTGTAATATTGTCAATTCTGTTTGCACGATACTTTAAACTATATAAAAATGTAGTAAACGAAAAAAACACACTAGAGCAAACGCTAGATACCTTACCCGTGGAAATTATAAACTTTGATAAAAAAACCTCTTCGTATTCTCTCAATGCACTTGCGGAGCAGCTATTAAGAGTAAAATATCATGACTTGAAAAAGTTAGCGAGGAATCCCCACAATATAGAGAATGAAACTTTTTGGAAGATAGTATCAGAAGGTAAGTTAATTGAAAAAGTAAAAGTAGATTATAAATTAGATGAGAGTAACCGAGTTTTATTAGTTTCTCAGTTCGAGACAAATACTGGAAAAACTCTTCAGTTTATTGATATTACTAGCGAAGAAGAACGTGAAGAAGAAGTGAAACAGTCAGAAAAGCTAGTTGTACTTGGAGGATTAGCAGCACGGGCAGCCCATGAAATTAGAAATCCATTAGCTGTTGTCTACGGTTTTTTAAATGTACTGAAACAAGAATCAAATGCGAATGAATGGCAACTTTCTCTCATGATAAAGGAATTGGACAGAATGAATGCCATTGTAGAAGATATGCTATCAATGGCGAAGCCAGGAAACCCTCAATTGAAGGAGACCTTTATCGAGGATATTCTTAGTGAGATTGTGCCCCTGTACAATCATTCTTCGGGCACAATGAATATACAATTTAATCTAGATATAAAGCGGGTTCCCTTAAAATTAGACCCAAGACAAATAACCCAAGTTCTATACAACTTAATCAGAAACAGTTGTGAGGCTATGGATGGGACAGGTCAAATTACAATTGAAACGTGTATTAAAGACGATCAGTATTGTCTATTTATAAAGGATACAGGTGCAGGGATTCCTGTAGAAATAGAGAAGAACATTTTTGATCCTTTCCTCACCTCGAAAGAAACAGGAACGGGTCTAGGGTTACCCATTGTACAAAGAATACTAGAAGACCATAACGGAACCATCGAGTTATTCTCTAACTCGAAAGAAGGAGCTACATTTTTAATTACGCTTCCTCTGGATTACTACAATAGATAAATATCCTCACTTATTACAATCTCTTTAATAGTAGTTAGCAGCCTTTTGAACAGAAATGTAGATCATTAAGGTGAATGTCATTTTTACTGAGGCAATGACTGATTAGACGTAATTGAGAGAGTCAACTTTCTAAAAAAAAGGAAGGACATCTTGTCCTTCCCCTGTTCAAAGTTTATTGATTTAGTGGACTAGATTCAACTAAAAACCCATCCACATACTTCCACTGATTATCCTCAAGCTTAATAATATAAATCTTCTCACTAATGGAATCTGTAAAGTCTGCTTGATTTAGATTTTTCTCCGTTTCAACATGTCTCACAACTGCTTCATGATAAAGAAAAGAGATCATTTCAACTTCGACTGTTTCGTATTGAATATCATAGGTTTCAAACATTTGGTTAATGTTTTGAAGATACTCTTCTCTGTTTGGATATTCGGAGTGAATAGTAGCTGAAAAAGCTTCTAAATCCTTGTTATTGAACGCCTCATTTGAAGCATTGATCATTTCCGTAATTTCATGTTCTTGAATGATAAAAGATGTTACATTTCTCATCATATAATAGTATCTTTCATACAATGCCTGGGCAGCTACTTCTGTTTCTACCTCATTTAGTAAGATGAAGAATTGTTCAATCGATGGGTCAATATTTTCGTGCCAAACTCTCCTGTTGATCTGATCTTCTACCTCATCTAACTTCATTTTTGCAGAGATTCCGTACTTCGTTTTTTCCAATTCTGTTTCACCTGGTGTTTTGAAAGTACTTAAAATGGCTTGTCTTGTTGAATAACCATACACTCGATATAGAAGGATGGCTTGTTTTCTAATTTCCGCTGACAAATCATGATAGGCTTGCTCTGTCACATCACCAATCGGGTCATTTGCATAAAGTGTTGCATACTCATCTGCTTTTTTTACAATTTTCTTTCCAGATGTAATGGCATCAATGTACCCCATTGCACGCTTGTAATGAATACCCGCGTTGTTTTCCAAGCGTGTTTCTAACTTCGTTTTTTCTGAACCAGTCAACGGCCCAACAGCGGCTTTTGCTTTTATATAGGCATCTTTTGTCTGGTTAAAGATTTTCATATCTGGATATTTGATTTCCTTCGTATGTTCTACGGAAATTTGCCATTTTAGGGCACCCGCATGCTTCTCAGCCTCTGTAATCAGTCTTTCCACATTCGTAGCTGCGCTTGGCTGAATGGGTGAAACTATAGATAGAAGTAGCATTACTACAATAGGTAGATAAATATTTTTTCTCCTCACTAAAAATTCCTCCTTGATAAATTACTCCTCTATTAGACTATCGGAATATTAAGCGAGGATATAGTAAGGATAACTGGTAATGGTGGAATATCTAGTAAATCTAGGGTTTTTAATATATCAAGGACAATTTTGAAGTATATGTAGAGGTAGATGTCTTTGAGGAGCGATATCAAGGACACTTTTAAACTAAGCGTTGAGGGAAATGTCTTTGATAAGCAATCTCAAGGACAAATACGATCTAAACATTGAGGATAATGTCTCTGAAAAGCGATATCAAAGACAAATGTGAGCTTTTCATAGAAAGTTATGTCCTTGAGCAAGAAATCTTAAAGGAGATAATAGGGAAATATGTATAATAAATGTATATTTTGTATAACTTTGTTATTTTACAGTCCTATTGTTTGATATAATAGTAATTAGTGTGAATAATAACATCCCTATATAATCCACAAAAGTTAAAGTTTATCGAAATACATATATAAAAGCATTTTAATGAAAGTCTTATTCAGGATAAGTTAAGTCTTAATAGATTTACAAATTAATAGGATTAGGAGTGTTTACCATTTTTATAAAAGTAGAAACAGTCGCAGATTTGAATTCCTTTAATCAAATATGGATGGATTGTTGGCTTGAAAAAGGCTATATGTTAGACCCTTCTACAGAAAAGTCGGATAAATATATTATTCTAGATCCAGAATACACAAGTGTTGGTACGATTGAATTTAAACCGTATTCAACTAGTTATAAAAAAAACATCAATACTGTATTTCCTTTTAATGAGATAGATAGTATTGTTAGTAACCCTGAAAAAGTAGTAGAGATAGATAAGGTTGCTATACTTAAGCAATATCGTGGAAAAAATCTTGAGCGGTTAATTCAGTTATATGTGAGTTATACAGAGTTAAAAGGAATCGAATATTGTGTTGTTCTTTTAGAAAGAATTTTTTATAAGGCCTTAAAAAATGTCTATAAGATTCCATTAGAGTCTGTAGGGGACCCAATCTATTATAAAGGAGACCATGTTATACCTACCATTATGTACCCGCGCGCTATCTACTCAGCAAAAGATAATTATCAGCGGTTGGTTAACGTAGAATTAGAATGCGAAAGACCCCTTATTAATAGTTAGGAGAAAGCTATGTTTAATGACAAGAAAGCTGCATACATATTTATAGCTAGTTTTATCGTGCTTAATATTTTATGGAACTATTTATTTGAAACGAATCAAGTGTATTTGGACTGGGGCATTGCTTTATTCCAAATCGTTGCTTGCGTCACAGCCTTTAGTTGGCTAGTGATCACTTTTAATAAAGACAAAGGGAAAGCAAGGAAGTTTTGGCTCTTTCTAGCATTAGGTATTTTAAGCTATTTAATGGGTATATTGGTATGGGCATTTTATTACTTTATTACATTGAACGTTTCTGCTGAGGTAGCTCTTCTTCCAAAGGTATTTTGGATCTTTCAGAATGTGTTCTACTTTTTAGCGCTGTTATTCATGATGAATGTCATGAAGAAAAATAATCTACTAACTATACGTTTTTTATTTGATATATTGATTGTAATGTCAGTAGCAGCAACCTTTATATTTTATTTTATCATGGGTCCACTACTGACTAATGCTAAACATGTTTTTTCTATTATCGATCTACTATACCCAGTTTTAGATTTAGGTGTTTTAGCGGGTGTTCTTAGTCTTATTATTGCTTCCAATACTATCTTTACAAAGGGTACCTCTTATTTATTGGTTGCTGGACTATTAATTCAAGTTATAGCTGATTTAAATTTTTCATACCTAACTGTAAAAAATATATATTCTGTGGGAAGTCTATCTGAGCCACTATGGATTCTTTCTCTTTTTGTCATCGGGTTAGCAGGGCTTCACCAGGAATCATCATCAAAACAGGGAAGTATTACTTTCGTGAATATTGGAACTAAACGAAGTCTTTTTGTAAAGCACAGCTTTCCTTACGTAGGTGTTATATTACTATCCATTTATGTTATTTCTGAAATTAGCCATAGTACCCCTATTATAGTAGGCTTATTCATAAGTATCTTACTCGTTATACTAAGACAGGTTTTTACGCTACTAGACAATGATAAATTAGTAACTGATCTTAATAACCTTAATGAAGCATTAGAGGTAAAAGTTAAAGAGAGAACAGATCGGTTAGTAGAAACGATTAATACAATGGAGCATCTTGCCTTCCACGATGTCGTGACTGGTCTACCTAATAGACGATATATCGAAAAAAGGTTGAGGCAAGCAATCGTAAATGCTAATCCTAAGAACGGGAAAAAAATAGCATTCCTTTTACTAGATTTAGACCGTTTCAAACAAATTAATGATAGTCTCGGACATTCATATGGAGATCTATTATTAAAAGAAGTGGGTAGAAGGCTAACTGATATTAAACAACCAAATGAGCTAATTTGTCGTATCGGCGGTGATGAATTTGCGGTGTTACTTGAAAACGTAAACCAGGCTAAGATCGATAAAAAAGTAGGAGTGATATTAAAGGTCCTTCGAGAAGTTTATGATATTCAAGGTGTTGATTTACATATCACACCTAGTATAGGAGTTTCGATTTATCCAGATCATGGAGAGAACTTTGAAGCGCTTCTTATGAAAGCAGATACTGCTATGTATAAAGTAAAGGATAGCGGAAAGAATCACTACATGATCTATAATGAATCTATGGATAACGAATCTCAATTAACGATTGAAAATTCCTTAAGAAAAGCGATTGAGAGGGAAGAATTAGAATTGCATTACCAGCCTCAGTTTTTATTAGAGAATGGTCAGTTGATCGGGATGGAAGCATTACTAAGATGGAATACTGCAAGCCATGGTTATGTACCCCCATCTGATTTTATACCTATCGCAGAGGAAACAGGTTTAATACTTCCGATTGGAGAGTGGGTTTTAAGAGAGGCTTGTAGACAATCTGTCATATGGGAAAAACAAGGTTTAACTAAAATAAGAATAGCCGTAAATATTTCTTCACTTCAGTTTCAGCAGAGTAACTTTGTTGAGTCAGTTGCCAAAATTCTTGCTGAAACAGAAGCAAAGGCAAATAATATTGAATTAGAAATCACTGAAAGTGTTGCGATAGGATTTGTTGAAAATACGATTTCCAAGCTATCTCATTTAAAAAGTATGGGCTTTCATATAGCCATGGACGATTTCGGCACAGGCTATTCTTCGTTACAATACATGAGTAAGCTACCTATCGACAGGATAAAAATTGATCGCTCATTTATTTCTTTATTGAATACTAGCAATAAAAATGACTCAATCGTGAAACTAATTGTAATGATGGCTAAAGGATTAGGCTTTAAAGTCATTGCAGAAGGTGTAGAGACAGAACAACAAAAATCATTTCTTAAAAGCATAGATTGTGATGAAGTACAAGGTTATCTTATGAGTCGACCTCTAAAACTAGAAGACTGTAACAGGTTCTTAACTGAGACAGAGGGACTGGCCCAGCCTCCCACCGTTTTGATTTAGACAAAAAGCGAGTTCTCACTTTTGATAGTGAAAACTTGCTTTTTTAATTTGAAATTCCTTCTTTTACAATAAGAAGTGTGTAAAATATCCCTGAAGATAGGAATAAAGAAGTCGAATGGCAATTCGAGGGGGGAGGATGTAAAAGGTAATGAAGCAACTTACCTTGATGTGTTAGAGATGCTACAAATCTGTAGAGTCTGTTTGATTTAGGTTTTTCTCCGTTTCAACATGTCTCACAACCGCTATATGTTTGAGGAGCACTATCAAGGACATTTATAAAGTATACGTAGAGGGAAATGTCTTTGAGGAGTGATATCAAGGACACTTTTGAAGTATATGTAGAGGGAAATGTCTTTGAGGAGTGATATCAAGGACACTTTTGAGTATATGTAGAGAGAAATGTCTTTGAGGAGCACTATCAAGGACACTTTTGAAGTATATATAGAGGGAGCTGTCTTTGAGGAGCACTATCAAGTAAACTTTGGTAGTTCTTTTTTCCAAAAAGCTTTATAATATCTTTATAAATCCAAATTGAGGTGATTCAGAGATGGCCAAATCAAATGCAAAAAAGTTGCGTGAAAAAATGGAAAGAGAAGGTAGGAGAAACCCTGAATTAAGTAGAAGTCCCTTTGCGCTAATTGACTTACGTTCCAGAAAAACAAAAACGAAAAAAGATGTATTATACCGTAATAAGCACAAGAACCAGTTTTCCAAAGATGGAAGAGATGGTTCTTTTTATTTTGTTTTCTCCTGGTTGTTGTTAACATTCCAAGCAATTATCAAAGATGCTAAAATACCCAAATAAATTACATATTGTTACAAAATATATGAAAATATGCCTAGACTTATATTTTACTATAGATTCAAGAGAAAATAAGAGTAAATTAGCGGTTTTGTAAGGATTTTGGACTATAATCTAAAAATCAGAGATATGAAAAATAGAGTAAAATGTAGAAAAACCTGTTTTTTTGGAGGGGCAAACTATGAAGGAAGTATCAATTGGATTTCTTAGTATTGTTAGCCAGTATAATTAATATGTTTTTCGAAACCTACACCATCTTAGTTCCTATCATTTTTCCCTTCACAGTTTTAGCCTTTTCCCTTTTGTTACTACGTTCTAGTAAACGATATAAAAATATTGTAAACGATAAAAAAAGACTAACCTATATTCTAGATTCTTTACCAGCTGGAATTATTACATTTGAAGCGAAAAGCTCCGACTATTCTCTGAATATGTCAGCGACAAAGATATTACAAGTAGATTGTCATGATGTGAAAAGTGTAGTCAATAAATCCACTGGGAAAGAGAATGAAATGTTTTGGAATCTTTTATCCTCAGATGAAATGGTGCAGAATGTAAAATTAACTTATAAAAGTTCAGATGGTAGTTATCGTGTTTTACTCGCTTCTCAATCACCAATGAATAAATACGATGATCATCTAATGGGGAGAATCTTTCATTTTATTGATGTTACTGAAGAAGAAGAGCGTAATAAGAGAATGTGGGAGACTGAAAAGGAAGCTGTTCTTGGAGGGGTTGTGGCAAGAGCCGCACATGAAATCCGAAATCCCTTAACCGTTATCAGTGGCTTTTTATCCGTTTTAGAGCAAAAATCAGAAGCGAAAGAATGGCAAGTTTCCCTTATGTTGAAAGAACTGGACAGGATGAATGCTATTGTAAACGATATGCTATTATTGGCAAAGCCTGGTGCACCTTTATTGAAGGAAGCTTATATTGAGGATATACTTAACGAGATTTTACCCTTATACAATCAGTCACAAGACACTAAGAATATTCACTTTCATGTAAAACTACAACCTGAGCCATTGCTATTAGATTCAAGACAAATAACTCAAGTTTTATACAATCTTATAAGAAATAGCTGTGAAGCAATGGGTGAGTTTGGCGAAATATTGATTGAATCTTCTATTAAAGATGATAAGTACTGCCTTTTTATAAAGGATACGGGATCAGGAATACCTATTGAGATACAAGAAAAATTATTTGAACCTTTCGTTACGTGTAAAGAAACTGGTACAGGACTGGGTCTGACGATTGTTCAGCAGATAATTGAAAGCCATGGAGGAACAATTGAGTTATACTCAAACACGGAGGCTGGGGTTACTTTTTTAATTGTACTTCCGTTAAACTGATATTTTTCACAAGAACCATTTCCAGGGTGGAAGAGTTGGTTCTTTTTTTGGTTTTAAATATCTCAGAGCTGCTGTCCTCCTTAGTATTTATAGACTATTACTTACCATTAGTAACCTTGTATGAATATTCCAGTGACTTCAAATAGGGTATTATGATATATGAATAAAAGGGAATAGTTAATGGTAAGAAGATTTTTTGAGCAGTAATTACTGTCATGGACGGTTTATACTATCAAAAATGTAATATTAAGTCTAGGAAGTGATGTATTGCTAAGTATCCCAACTGATAAAAAACAAAAAAGTATATACCCATTACTTATTGCTCTTTTCACAATCGGGTGGTTAATTAAAACACTAATTTTCATTAGAGAAATGGAAATGGAACCACATATCCTCCTTCTTTTATTGTCCTCATTGAGTATAGGGTTGGTAACAGTAGGATTGTTATCAAACCGTAAACTCACAAACTATATGGCTGCCATTTTTTATATTTTGGTTTCATGCCTACATTATGCAGACGTTGTATATCAAAGGTATTATCATGCGATCTTACGAATTGAATTAGTTGCAGTAGCGGGACAATTAAGAACGGTCCATGATTCTGTTCTTTCGTTGTTAACCTGGAGTGATGTTGTATATTTCATTGATATTCCGTTTCTACTACTTATCTTATTTCTTACAAAGCGGCCAGTCGCGAGAACTAAAAGTTTTATACTGATTCCAGGAATACTCCTGCTACTTATAGTTTCTTTTACTTCTTTTAAATTTACCTACTCGGATCAATATAAAGTATCCTTAACAGGGGTGGTACCAGCCCATGTAAATGATGTTTTTAGAACACTTTATGATAAATTTTATATAGCAGAAACGTTCCTTAAAGGGGAGACACTGAAAGAGGTTAGGGGAGCGTTTGATCAAAAGTTCCAAGAACAAAAGAGTTTGCCGGAATTCGGGAAATATAAAGGGAAAAATTTGATTGTTGTGCAAGCCGAATCTCTTAACACCTTTCCAGTTGGTCTAAAGATTGAGGGAGAATCAATCACACCTAATATAGATGAGTTAATAAATACAAGTCATTATTATCCCAATACGTTCTTACAAATTGGACGAGGAAACACATCTGATGCGGAATTCGTAGCCAATAATTCTTTATACCCCATGAGTCATCTAGGTGTATATAAGCGATATCCTGACAATCGCTATTTGTCTTTAGGAAATGTATTAAAGGAAAATGGGTACTCAACAAGCGCGACACATGGTAACCTCCCTGAGTTTTGGAACCGTCTCGCTGCTTACGATGCCCAGGGGTATGAAGAGTTTTACCATAGTAAACACCCTAGCATTCGTTCAGATGAGATAATTGGATTGGGGATCTCAGACGAAAGTATGTTCAACCAAATGATTGACATTTATAAGCAAGAAGAAAAGCCCTTTTATAATTTCTTTGTTACATTAACACTGCACCGCCCGTTTATTTTACCTGAACAATATCAATACCTTCAATTACCCGAGCATTTTCAAGATACTCCTACAGGAAACTACTTGCAAAGTGTACGCTATTTTGATAAGGCATTAGGTATCTTTATTGAAAGGCTTAAAGAAGAAGGTTTATGGGAAGAAACAATTTTCGTCATGTTTGGTGACCATTACGGCCCAGTGCCAAGTGATGCTGAAGAAATCTATGATTTGACAGGTGTTGTTTTTGATAAAAAAGAAAGCTTTAAAGTACCGCTTATTATTCACCATCCGGACCAAACAGAAGGTGAATTACACACATCAGTTGGAAGCCAAATGGATATCTATCCAACCCTATCTGTATTGCTCGGAATTGACCAACCACTAATTCAACTAGGAACAAGTTTAGATGCGAATAAAGAGAAAATCGTTGGCTTTGCCTATGAAACGACAAAGTATAGCTTTTACTCAGATGACTTTGATTATCTAGCTTCTCATGATGGTGTGTTTGAAAATGGAGTTTGTATTGACAATACCACTAATTCAGAGATAAAGGTTAGCTATTGTAAGGAAGGCTATGACAAGGTACTGCAGGATGTACGCCTTTCATCAACTCTTCTCAAAAATGATTTTATAACGGAGATCTTTGAATAAACGTACTTGAATTTCTAAAAAACCACCAGGTATTATTGAATGCACATTTTTAGAGTGCAGCTTCATTCACCGAGGTGGTTTTTCTATTGTTTAAAAATGGTTCTCACTTTAAGGTTGCGGCAACCATATTGTAAATGTTGTGCCTTTCCCTTTTTCACTTTCTACGAATATATTTCCATTATGGACCTCTATCAAATTGTAGCTCATAGATAAACCTAGACCTAAGCCATCTTTTTTCGTAGAGTGAAAGGGAGTAGATAGCTTTTCTAATGTATCTTTATCCATACCTATTCCATCATCACTTATTATTACTTCAATTCCGTTTTCAACTTGACTCTGCTGGATAACAATTGATATGTTTCCGTTAAAGTCTACAGCTTCAAAGGAATTTTGGAGAATATTTAAAAAGACCTGTTTTATTTTATCCTTGTCGATATAAACTTTATCTTTATAAAGGGCTTGGTAATGAATCTTTATGTTTTTACTTCTCCATTCATTTTCCATTAACGTCAAAATATCTTCAATTAGTTCATTTATGCCAACACTAGACTTTACAATTTCTTTTTGTTCAGGTTTAGCCATCATTACAAATTGCTGAACTAGATTTTTTATTCTTTCTAACTCACTGAAGATGATTCTGAAATATTCATTTTGTCTGTGATCTTCTGTTTTTAAGTTTCTTTTAAGTAGATCTAATAGCCCTATAATTGACGTAAGAGGATTTCTAATTTCATGAGCAAGTCCGGCACTGATTTTACCTATTGCTGATAATTTCTCACTTACCATCAGTTGTCTTTCTATTTCTAATCTTTCTGTAATATCTCTAAACTGACCAAAGACACCAATGATTTGGCTGGATTCATCATAGATTGGAAAAGAGTCAAACATAAAAATCCTTTTTGAAATCGATATCTCAATATTTTCATACTTTTCTTTGCTTCGTAAAACATTGTCCATGTATTCGCCGATAACCTTTAACTCAGTAACTGGACAATTGAGGATATTTTCTTTTTTGCATGCTAACGTTGTCTCGGCATAAGGATTTATCTCAACTATTTTTCCTGCATCATTCGTTATAATAATCCCGTTTTGGCTGTTCTCAATTAGTACCTGATTCAAAACTAATAGTCTCTTATTCTGCTTCTTTACTTCAACCTCACGTTCAATGGAATCTACAGCAGACCGCAGTAATCCCAAATGGAAAGCACTTGACTGTTGAACAGCCATCATGACCGAAATCGTCCCACTTATCTTATCTGATGAAAAAAATGGTACAGAAAAACAAGCACTTTCGTGTAAATAATGAAAGAAATGATCTGTGCCAAGTAGTTGTACAGGTTCCCTCATTTTTAGTGCCATTTCAATACTGTTGGTTCCTGCTTCATCTTCCTTTAGTTTAATACCGGTGGTTAAGCCTAATGATTCAATCTGACCTTTTATGGTCTCATCTCCGTAAATTTCTATAATATATCCTTCATGATTAGTAACAACGATCAAAACAGCTGTTCCAGCTAAATCAGATATCAATTTTGTCATAAATTTTCTTGCTACAGAAATAATATCTTCAATCTCACTCTTCTTTTGCTCGAGCATACTTTTGGTAAGCTTTTCTTTAGGAGGAGAAAACTCATCAGGTTTCAATTGGTGTTCAAAAAGACATCTTTTATGTGAATTTATGATATATGTTTCTCTAGATTCTCTCATGATTATAATCCCTATCTTCAAAAGTATTTGTAAGTAAGTTAATCGATCAAGATTATGATACTTTAATTTTATAGGATAGTAAGAAGCTTGTATATTGCTAATGTAACCCATTTATAAGACACCAAAGATATATTAAATGTTTCTATGGAAATAGATAGTAATTATAATATAAGATATTACTAGAAACGAATATCTATAAACTGAAAGGTAAAATAACTATCATGAATAAATTAGTAACAGAAGTGTTTGATTGGGTAAAAAGTATTCTTATTTCATTTGTAGTAATCTTCCTGATTTCCACTTTTATCACACAACATTACGCAGTAAATGGGGAGTCTATGGAACCAACTTTTGAAGGTAATGAGCATAATCAGGATAGAGTATTGATTAATAAACTTGCTAAGCCGGATTATGGTGATATCGTAATCGTGGATAGTCGGCTTGAGAGAGAGAGGTCATTGAAAGATGAAATAATGGATAATCCTCTCGTGAAGCTTTTTAATGACAATATCACAGATAATAATTTCTGGATTAAAAGAGTGATTGGATTACCAGGTGACCTTATTGAAATTAGAAATGGAAGTATCTTTCGAAATGGAGAGAAATTGGAAGAGTCATATATATTAGAAGAGATGACAATTTCCTTTGAACCGGTAGTTGTACCTAAAGATGCTATATACCTAATGGGTGACAACAGGAATTACAGCCTCGATAGCACAGAAGTGGGCCCCTTCCCAATTTCAAATATTATAGGTGAGGTATATATTAGATTTTATCCTTTTAGTAAGTTTGGGTTGTTTTAAATCGTATATCAACTAAAAGTATTACTTGCCCGCAAAAATTTGCGGTAAAACGAAGTGCGGATTTCGGTGCTAGGTCAAATGTCTTTTATTACACTTATCCTATAATCATTTTTATTTCGGGATGGGGTAGTAGATTGCATAATGTAAACAGACAGCAAATAATGAAAGAGATGATAAATTTACTTGAAGTTGATAACTTACACCGGCAATTTAAGGTTCTAGTAAAAGAGTGTATTAATAGTAAAAGAAATTTTATCTTTGGAGAGCTTGCGATCCTTCATTATCGTATTTTTAAAGGGAAGGATAAGCTTAGTAATAAGATAGCTGCAATTGTTGAGCTTTTTATCATGTGCTACGAAATGATTGACAATTTAAGAGATAAGAAACAAATTAATATACCAGTGTATAACTCAATCACAGTTAATAATGAGGTAGGGTTATTGGTATTGTGTAATAATTGGATTACTAGTATACCGATGCCTGAAAAGAATCGAGTTGAAGTAAAAAAAGCAATTCTTAATCACTTTTTATATTATAGTAGTGGGCAACCTCTAGAAAATGTTCATTCAGAAAATGATTACATAGAAAGTGTGCGCTTAAAATCGGGAAAATTAACTTCCCTTGCCAGTGTAATCGGCTCATTGTGTGGGACGACTGATGAGAAGGACTTGACAACTGTTCGAAAGTATTCAGAACAAATCGGAGTCATTTCCCAGATAAATAAAGACTTAGAAAACATTTTAAGGACAGATGATGAAAATGATTTACTTAATTGGCCCAGCAGGACGCTACCAATTCATTATTTATCTGAAGGGAAAAATAAGGAGTCACAAGATGTTATGTCAGCTATAGATCTGGGTGAAGTTTATTTTGAACAGAAATTGCCACAATTAATCGAAAAGGTAAAATGTTCGGGAGTCATCGATTATATTAAAATTGTTCACAAATTCCATCAGCTTATAGCGTTGAGTTACCTTGTAGAATTAAATATAGATGAAAGTGATAGAAGAATTATTGAGGATTATATTCCGGCCCCTTGAATTACTCACCTTAACTAGAATTCCATTTTAAATATAGTATACTATAGTGGTAGATTGACTTCTTTAGAACTACCACTTTCTTGTTAAGGGATTGAAAAAATCGTGTTGAACTTTAAAAAAATATTTATTTATACAACCCTCGTTGCCTCCTCTTTTCTGTTATTCTATTATGTTTTTCTCCTCTCACAAAATCCTTATATAGGGCTTAGTGCAAAAGAGAAGGACGCTGAGAATAACTATACGATTACAAAAATTTTTCCAAATAGTTGGGCCTATGAAACGGACATAAAAGTGGGGGACAAAATCCTCTTACTAAATGGTGAAAATCCAGAGAACCACTATACATTACGAATGTTTGGGAATGTTGAAAAGATTGATAGTATTAGCATTGAACAAAATAATGTGAGTAAGACCTTTACTGTTAGTGATGAATCAAGTGTGAAAGAATTGATGATTCATCTAGTATATCCTCTGGTCGTGTTTCTATTGTGTATTACGCTTGGTCTCTATGTTTACTGGAGACACGAAAGTAAAGTAACCTTGCATCTTCTTCTATTTATGATTTCTATTGGCATTACCTATTTAAGTGCCGGGGGTTCGGCACGTGATGACATTTTAAGCAAGATTCTTAATATATCTTCTATGTTGTTAATGCCGGTGTTTTTTATTTTTTATTTGAAAAGCTATTTTGAGTCTCGTTTAAACTTAGAAATTGTAAAAAAGAAAATAGTATTCGTTTTACATACTCTTTCACTATCTGTGATCGCACTATTCGTTTCTAGCTTCTATTTTAACCAGATTTATAGTAGTACACTTACTGCAATACTACTGCTATTTGGTTTCCAAGTATTTCATATTATCTATCTATTAATTCGTAATTACATAAAACAAAGCAGTCCTAGTGTGAAATTACATTTTAAAATTTTATTGATTGGATTTAGTTTGGCCTTTTTTCCTTTTATTTGCTTAAACATGTTACCAGTAATGGTCGGTGGTGAAGAACTAATTTCGGGAGAACTAGCAGCTTCCTTTATTTTAGTGATTCCACTTACTATCATTTATCTTGTTTTAGCTAAGCAATTTATCGATATTGATTTTGTCATAAGCCGACTAAGCTATAATGCTGTCATTTCTTTCATTTTTACAATTGTAACAATGGTAAGTATCACTTTACTAGTCGACCATTCGTTTTCTGGTATGCAATTAGTCAAATTCATGGTTATCTTATTCTTAGCTTTGAATATCTTTTTGTATTTAATAAAAGACGTCTTTCATTATCAGTTTAAAATGAGTGTTACTTCTGGTAAAAACTTTCACCAATATAGCCTTTATCGATATATGGAGATGATTAAGAGTGAAAGTTCAGAAGAGCGTCTCTTTAAGGCACTTGTAGATGAAGTGAAAAGTGTTTTGAACGTAAGGGAAGCGACAGTTAAAAAGTTGCCTAGAGTGGGAGAACACTCTGAGATAGGAACTGTTTTGCAGGAGAAAGAAGCGTTTTCTGTAAAACTGGGCGATACAGCCGAATGCCATCTCATCCTATGTAGTAGTCCAAAACCAAACGGTACGAAGCTTAATCGTGAAGAAAAGGAATGGCTCAATGCCATTGCGTATCATACAAATATAGCCTTAGAAAGTTTGAAGAAAATAGATGAACTTGTAACGGAATTAAGAGAAATAAAGGATGTCGAAAAAGGAAATTCCTCTTGGGCTGCAAAATTCATCTTCTCTCTATCTGAACAGGAAAGAATTAAGGTTTCAAAGGATATACATGACACGATTTTGCAGGAGACGATTTATCTCTATCGGAAACTAGAGGAATTAGAAGGATCAGATGACGCCAAGAAGATGAAAGAGGAAATGATTATGGTTCGTGAGATGTTGCTTGATAATATCTCCCTTATTCGAGAGGTTTGTCATGAGCTAAGACCTCCTTTCATACTTGAAAATGGAATTCGCGCCTCTCTTGAAGAGCTTATTGACAAGGTCCAGCTACGAACAGATATTTTAGTCGATTTTTATAGTGATTATCAGGCACCTATTGAGAAAGATGCTGATTTTAGCTTGAATATTTATCGGATTTTTCAAGAGCTATTGAATAATGCTGTGAAACATTCAAAGGCTTCGACCATCCAACTAAGATTAGTTCAAGAGGGGGAGTCTCTTTCACTAGGTTATACCGATGATGGAGTAGGTTTTGATAGTGATTATATTAAAAAAGAATCCCTAGGACTAATTAGTATGAAGGAAAGAGCATATAGCTTTGATGGGACATGCTCCATCCATTCTGAAAAAAACAAGGGGACCTCTATTCAAATTATGTTTCCTCTTAAATTAGCAAAAGAAGCGCAGGTGATATAAATGATCAATTTATTAATTGTGGATGACCACCCTGCAATAGGTGAAGGAACGAAGTTTATATTAGAACAGGAAGCGGACTTTAAGGTGGACTTCATAGACCCTAGTCTTGTTACAACGATAGATTTTAAAAACTATCAGGTGTTTATTTTAGATTTATATATGCCTGAAATGAACGGGCTTGTTTTATCAAAAAATATACTAGCTATTCATCCAGAAGCAGTCATTCTTATCTATACTGGCTTTGAAATAAGTACTCATTTTACTTTAATGATTGAAGCGGGAGTGCATGGATTTATTAGTAAAACTGCAACAAAAGAACAACTAATCACATCCATTCGTTGTGCACTGAGAGATGAAGTTGTTATCCCACTTCAACTCTTGAAACAGTTGAAAAAGGTAGAATCCAAGCCGGTGGGAAATGAGTTAGAAGATATTTCCCTCAACACGCGAGAACAACAAATTCTTATCGAGGTGGCAAAGGGGAGTACCAATCGAGAAATTGCTGAAAATCTAATTTTGAGCCAGCGAACTGTTGAATATTGTTTAACCGGGATCTTCAATAAATTCGGGGTGAAATCGCGGACAGAAGCTTTAAATAAGGCAAATAAGTATGGATTGATTCCAAGTCAGATGATTGAAACTGAATGAATTGGACATCAGGGGGACGGTAATTGCTTCACAAGATTAGTCCCCTTCGGTATTGCGTAAAGCGCAAATGATTTGTTGGATAACTGATGTAATTTTTCGGTGCAATTCTACAAAATCCTACATACAATAGCTTTATAGAATTATATTTTTAGGAAGGTGAACGTATGTCAGAAGTTATCATTGAGAAGGAAATCCAACAGGAAATCCTTGAAGAAGCTAAGCGGAAGGTAGAGATAACTTGGAAATCTCTCATTCTTTTCCTGTTATGTTACTTAGGAATGGGCCTAGTGGTTGGTTTAGTAGTCGGGATCATTCAAGGTGTGTTAGGTGGAAATATGTTAGATACCCTATTCACGGGGTATAACGGTCTATTAATTGATGCAGCGATGTTTTTTGTTGTACTTCTTTTCTTTAAAAAAATTAGAGTTTCTGTTATGACAGGAATGACCTTTAAACCGTTTAAGGAACGCAAAACGTATGGATACATGATTGCAAGCTTGCTCGTGTTTTTCGCTACACAATACATCCTTATTGGAATGTTAAAAGTGGATGATCCATCAGGCCAAACTCAAACACTAAATGTTGCAGGAGCAAGTGAGGGATTGTTACAAACGTTCTTGTTCTTCCTAGCGGTTACCCTCGTCACCCCTATAAAAGAAGAAATCATCTACAGAGGTATCATACATAAATTTCTTTCAGACCGTTATCACTTTTTAGTTGGATTCTTTGTTTCTTCTATTATTTTTGGAGTCGCTCATATTGGCTATCCTGTTTCGGCAACTATTATGGGTATGACATTTGTAGGCTTATATTATTTAACAAGAAGTTTAACTGTACCTATTGCAGTTCACATCATATGGAATTTAATAGCTTCTAGTCTTTTACTGGTAAACTAATAGGGTCAAGGAGGTAGGCATAGCTAGTATTCACTAGTTGTGTCTATTTTCTTTGTTAATCTTTTGTAATAGAAGAGGTGCTTTTTCTGATGTATACTATAAAAAAGGAGGTGAATAGGAATGATAGAACAAAGACTTGATAGAATGGAAAACATGTTAGCACAATTAATTCAAATGGTAGGCAATATGAATGAAAAAATGGACAGAAAGTTCGAAGATGTAAACACCAAGTTTCAGGAGATGGATAGTAAGTTCGAGGTGAAGTTTCAAGAAATGGATACTAAGTTCGAAGTGAAGTTTCAAGAAATGGAGAATAGTAGTAAAGTTCGCCATGAACAGATAGTGGAACAAATCAAACAACTAGAAATGGATCAAGATTATCTATGGGAAAAGACGGCTAGAAATGAAAGAGAGATAGCGAAAATAAGAACAAGGCTAGGTTAAATCTAACACTACATCGCACTCATTTCTTCATAAAATAGCTCCATATTGATTTCCTCATTAAACATAAATTAAATCCATACTCAAAAAGGAGGTCCTCCTGGTGCAATTTAGACCAAGAGGACCTCTTGTGTTTTAACTCATAAATAAACGCTTGTAGTATTTGCTAGGCAATAGTTAAAACTTCATGCTTACTTGCCAACTCAATGAAGTGCCCCATACCGCTAATTTCTCCACCAACTAGCTTGTCTTCAACATTGTAATAATCGACACATGTTTTACAAGCTAATACTGGAACACCTGATTTTTCAATCTCTTGAAGATGGACCGAGACCAAGGATTGTTCAGTTAATGTAAACACTCCCCGATTCATTAAGAAGATTGCTACAGGCTTTTCCTCGCGTTGTTTTAACATAGTGAAAAAGGTTTCCAAAACAGTTTCACCAAGGTCTTTATCTCCTTTACCGAGTTGATCTGAACTGACTAATATGACTTTGTTTTTCAATTAATTTGCCTCCTCCATTTATGTGTAAAAAAGAACTCTGCATCATAGTTTATAGAGTTTAGTGAAATTAATCAATTCAGGCCCAGGTTATTTTTAAAAGATAAATAGCCATATTATGAATGAGATGACTAGTAAACAAACATAAACCCACGATAATTTCCGTTGTAAAGTAGTAGGACCGAAGTTTGTAAATAAAAACAATAACGGTACTAGTGTCCACGGTAATAAAAGAAATAACCCCAGTAGGAATAGTCCAATTGAAATTCCGACGGAGATGACCTCAAATGAAGAAGAAGTTAAATAAGCGGGTGCTGCTAGTCCAATAGGACAAAAAAGAAGAAATATATAACACTGAATTCGGAATGAAGAGAAAAAGGTATGTAAGTGATCACTACTTTCGAATAATTTTAGCTCTATGTTTAGGTTAAAGTTAAGGTTTGAGAGTGGTTGTCGTATTTTTTCAAGTAACAATTGCAATTGATTCCTCCTAGAAATTGAAATTTAGAATGGTCTCGTTTTAGATATATTCATAAGTATGCTGTTTTATTAATATTGATTAACAAGAATTGGATTACTAGGGTTAGAGTAAGTCTCTTAAAAAAATAGTTAAGTATTGTTATTATCAGTATTAACATTAATAATCTTGTATAAACCAAACTATGTTATATGGGTGATTTTTTCTTTTGTTTAATAGTTCATAATACCTATATCATCTTGCGCAAAAGGTGTAAATAATCTAAAATTAGATTATCCAAAGAAAGATAGAATCATAAAAATCTGATTAGGAAGAACCCAACTATGAACCTACTATCATTTTTCAAAGGTACGAAATTATATTTATCAATTTTAATGCTAATCGCTTCCATCCTTCTTCTATCTAATATTACTTTTCAACCGCAGACAAATTGGGTCGTTCTATCGCTATTAATTGGCTCTATTATCCTTCTCAATCACTATATGATTTTTCTTGCCCCTAAAGGGAATTGTCTTTCCATGGACTCTTCCATCTACCTAGCTACGATTTTTTTATTTGGATTAGAACTACCTCTAACACTCTTATTGTTCAGTAGCATCCTTATAACTATTTTCTTTTATAAAAAAACGGCATTATGGAAGCATTTGTTTAACATGGCTATGTATACTGTCATGATAACGGGTGCGTATTATACCTTTATTATTCTAGGTGGAAATATAGGTTTAGTTAATAATGGAAGTTTAATTGCTTATTGTTTAGCTTTATTTAGTTATTTACTCATCAATGTATTTTTGGTAGGGATGTATTTTGTAGTGGACTCTTTTAAAAGCTCACTATCGATTATAAAAATGATCCTTAAGGACTCCTTATCTAATTATGTTATTTCGCTAGCTTTGGCAATCATTTTCACGATGCTTTTAGGTTCCAACCCTATTTTGGGAACCATTGTTTTTACATTTATTATCGTTATGCTATCACTTGTTTTTGCTAGGTATTTTAAGTTATATGAAGAGGTTGTTAATGATAAAAATACAAGAGAACAAATATTGAATTCCTTACCCATTGGAATTATCACATTTGATGATAAAAACTCTGAGATTTCTCTCAATGCTCCTGCAGAAGAATTCCTTAAAATGGATAATCAAGAAGTGAGTAGGATTGTGAACGGTATAGATGAGAAAGACCCGTTTTGGCAGATTTTATCCTCAGGAAAATCTCTTCAGAATGAAAAAATACATGTTAAAAATAATGGTGATACCGACTGTGTTTTACTAGTTTCTCAATCTCCTTTGAATGATTCCTACGACCACTTAACAGGTAGGATCTTTCATTTTATTGATATAACCAAAGAAGAAGAGCTCGAAAAACGAATACAACAGTCGGAAAAGTTAGCTGTTCTTGGTTCGGCATCAGCTAGAGCAGCTCATGAAATTCGAAATCCGTTAACGGTTATTCATGGTTTTTTATCTTTGATGAAATTCAACTCAGAAGAAGAATCAAAAAGATTACAACTTCCCCTTATGTTAAAGGAACTAGATCGAATTAATTCGATTGTAGAAGACATGCTAATGATGGCTAAACCAGGTGTCCCGAAATTGAAGGAAGCTTATATAGAGGATATCCTTAATGAGATTTTACCCTTTTACTGCGAGTCTCCAGAAACGAGAAGTATCCAATTTAACGTAAATGTTAAAAGAATACCTTTGTTACTAGATACAAGGCAATTCAAACAGGTTCTTCATAATCTCATCAGAAATAGTTACGAATCAATGGGGGAGAGAGGAGAGATATCCCTCTATTCTGATGTTGTGGGAAATATGTATCGTCTATTTATTAAAGACAACGGTGTAGGAATACCTGAAGAAATTCGAGAGAAAGTATTCGAACCTTTTCTTACCTCAAAAGAGACGGGAACAGGATTAGGATTGACCATTGTCCATAGGATTATTGAAAACCATCATGGGACAATTGAGCTATTTTCTAGTTCGGAAAAAGGGACTACATTTATGATATCCATTCCTTTGAAGGCTTGAATTAAAAGGAAAAAAGCGATAAACTCAAGGTTTATCGCTTTGTTACATTTTCCCCACCGATTTCTAGGTGTTCTTTTAGTTTAGTGGATAAGGCTTTTCGATCTTCTTCAGAAACTACATAATAATAAATGCCGTTAATTTTAGCACCTTTTCCATTGATTTGGAATTGTTCAAGGTTATGACGCGCATCTTTATAGTTTTTTTGAATATCCATCATTTCACTGAAGCTTAAGTTTGTTTTAATATTACTGCCAATAACATTAAGGATGCTTCCATAGTTCGCTAATGAAGAGAAGCTTGCTCCTTCATCTATAACAGATTTAATAATCTGTTTTTGACGATCTTGACGTCCAAAATCTCCACGAGGGTCATCATACCTCATTCGCGAGTATTTTAATGCTGTTTCACCAGTAAGGAAAATTTCACCCTTCGCAAAGTGTTCACCTTCATAGTCAAATTCAAATGTATTGTTAACGGTAACGCCACCCACTGCATCTACAATTTCTTTAAAACTTTCCATATTTACTTTTACAAAGTAATCAATTGGAATGTCTAAAAAGTTTTCAATCGTTGCCATTGCCATTTCTGTTCCACCAAAAGCGTATGCATGATTGATTTTATCCTGAAATCCTTTTCCGATGATTTCAGTACGCGTGTCACGAGGAATGCTCACCATTTGCATTGAATTTGTTTTTGGATTGACAGTTATAACAATAAGTGAGTCAGAACGACCACGATCATTTCCGCGTTCATCTACACCCATTAATAAAACTGCAATCGGATCTTGCTCTTCAAAAATTACTTTTTCAATTCGTTTCTCTGAGTGTTCTCGTTCGATAGGTTCATGCATGACTGTTACTGTATCTTGCAAAGATGAATATATTGAATAGATATATGCCCCTAGACCAAGGACTAATACCCCAATTATACTTAGACTAATCCAAATCCACTTTTTCTTATTGGTTTGTTTTGTACGAGTTATGTCTGTCATTATCATCGCCCTTTTATAAGTTAATTAACATTTAAATTATAGTGGGATTCGACAAATTCCACAATAGAATAATACAGTAATTCAAGGGATAAATTTACAAAAAGTGATTAAATTTAACTATTTATGATAAATTACGCTAGTTTTGTAGTATAATTTTAGTATCGTTTCAAAGGTTGGAGGCTATTCATTATGAAATCATTTATCGTCATCATCATTACTTTTTTATCATTTGGTTCATTAGTTTTTGGCAAAATACATTATGATAATAAGATAGCAGCGCATGCTAACACCACGATTGAAAATAAGGTCCAAGTCGATACCACAGAAGTAAAAAATAACGAAGTAGAAGTGTCTCCAGAAGAGATCGTTGATTTTACAGAATTCACGAAAAATCTTCCTGAAGAAATCGTTTCTAAAATAAATGCTTCAGTGGGTAGTAATGTGCCTGTACACTTGGTCATCCTTGGTTCAAAATCAACATCCTCTGATACTTATGGCTGGCCAACTCTACTTAAGCAAAAGTTAGAAGAAACGTATGGAGGCATTTTTAATATTACTATAGAAGAAATTAGTGATAAAACATCAATGGAGGTTGTGAATGAAGACCTCTATCAACCAGTTGTAGATAGCAAACCGGATATTCTTCTTTTTGAGCCCTTTATTTTAACAGATAACGGAAAAGTAAGAATGGAAGATCGATTAGAGAACCTAACATTCATGTTAGATGCTTTCAAGTCTGAAAATCCAAATATGTTTATATTGTTGCAGCCGGCACACCCGTTATATAATGCTAAATTTTATCCGAGAGAAGTTAATGAGTTAAAGAACTACGCTGAAGAAAATGAAATTACTTACTTAGACCATTGGACAGCTTGGCCAGAACAAACTTCAAGGGATTTATTAGGCTATTTAACAGGAGATAGTGCTGAGCCAAATGAAGAAGGTCATAAGCTTTGGGCGGAGTTTTTGGTGAATTATTTTATTAGTGGTGAATAAAAAGAAATAGAAAAGAAGGAGAAAGGTCGATGAACCCAATCTCCTTCTTTTTTTATGTATTAATTCATTACATGCTATAAAGAACTACTGCTACTAAAAGCATAAATAAAAATAACCACATAAACAGAACCTCCAAAGGAATTAATACACAAACCGTCGAAGGTATGGCGTGTTCGATAACTGGCTGGCATGTCAAGTGACGGAAGCCCCTATAGTTTTGCGTCACCATTTTTCAATGGCTTTGCCTTTTCGTACGATTTACGTGTTTAAATAAAGTATATAGTACCTAGTTTTTTGAGTGAAAGTGCCTTTAGAACTATATTTATAAAAGTTAACTCTATTAACATATTAATGTGTAAAAAATGAATACTCTAAAACACTATACCAGTTGCTGAGCTGGTTCTTTTTTGTTTTGACCAAAAAATGCGACAAAAAAGAAGGTTACATGCTTTTAATCTAGTAAATTAAGCAATTTAATTAAAAAAATAGAATTTTCGGAAACATTCATTCATAGACTTTTAATACAGCAGCAGTAGATTAATAGACGCACTAGAGTCATCGCGCTGAAGGAATAAAAGTGTATGGAGGAAATTATGGCTAGGAAACTATTATTTTTATCATTTTTATTATTATTCGTAACCTCTTATCCACAGCAAAACAGTGTAGCTATGCATGACTTTATTCAGTATCTTTTATATGGAAATGAATTAGTCCACGTACAAGCTGTAACGGATATTCAAACAAAAAGTGCAAAAGTGAACTATAACGAACATTCTAACAGTGATTATGGTAGATGGTTATATGCTGAAAATAATCAGGTTGCTGGCTGGACAAGTTCAACAAATGAAACTGTTACAGATATAAAAGGTCAATTTTTCACTAGCTCTACTCCTAAAATACTAATTCGGAGAGGTGCTCATAATACATATAAACAGGTAGGATTCTTAGAAAGAGGTCATATCGTAATTGCTATAGATAGGTTTATAAATAGTGTTGGTGAAACATGGATCCAAATCGATAACGGAAAAGTCACAGGCTGGGTACCTTTAACTAGTTTGGAAGTATTTAATGGAGAGACAAACTATTTGAATAAAAATCTTTTCACGAAAACGGATGCTACCTTAAGGAGAGAGGCTCTTTATGGTGCCCGAACTGTCCACGTAATAGATAAAGAAAAACAAGTTGTAATCAAAAGTACTATCATTATAAATAATGAAACCTGGTTTAGAATACAAGCTGAAGAAAAAAGTGGTTGGGTTCATCACAATGATCTAACAAATGAGCTTACACTGGCTCAAGACTTTAAGGTAGGGAAAGAAGCTGCTCCTATTCGTAAGGGAGCTGATGTTAGTTATGATATAGTTTCACAACTACCTACTGGACAAAAAGTTCAAGTTACTTCTGTGTTCATTAATGGGAAAAATGAAAAATGGTATCGAGTAAAGCTAGAGAATGGAAAAGCAGGATGGATTCTAGGAATAGCTTTAACACCTTACAATGTTAAGAAAAACGCTGTTAGCACCATAGAAAAAGAAAAAGTTGCCTACTTAACAATAGACGATGGCCCAACTAGCTACACAGGTAAACTATTAGATATTCTTAAAGAATATAATGCAAAAGCGACATTTTTTATGCTAGACGAACCAATGAAAACATACGGCAGTGATGTTAAAAGGATGGTTGCGGAGGGGCATGCACTCGGTTCCCATGGTGTTACACATGATAAGCACATTTTTTATCATTCACCAGCATCGGCAGTAAGTGAATTGCGGATTGCTCGAGAAACAATTAAACGAATTGCCGGACTAAAATCTAATTTAATGAGAGTGCCATATGGTAGCGTACCCTATATGAAAAAGAATTATCGTCATGCGGCTGCCAATGAACAGTTTATTATGTGGGATTGGAATGTAGATAGCCTAGATTGGAAGTTTAATAGTTCGAGATATGTGGATTACACCCTTGAACAAGTAAGAAGAGTTGATAGTGCAGGGCAGTCACCAATTATTCTCATTCATGACAGGAAGGCAACTATTGATAACTTGCCAAAACTACTAGAAGCTTTAGACCAGCTTGGCTATACACTTGCTCCTCTAACTGAAGATATGCAACCCTATCAATTTAAGACAAAATAAATAAAGGTGCCTGACCCCCACTGCGCTAAAGCTTTAACGCGCCGGGGGTCAGGCCCCTCTTGTCACATTTTTTATGTCGAAAATAAAAAATCAATTTTTTTTGATAAAGGTATTGCATAATGAAAATATTGGTAATATAATAGCGTTAGTTAATCAAAAATAATTGATTAAAAGTACAATAACGCGTTGGTAACCATAATTGTGTAGGTTAAGAGGTAAATTTTTTTAAGTGATTAATCAAAAAAAATTGTTTTAAAGGAGAGATTGAATTATGTATAATCACCCACATTTATTATCACACATGGTGGAGTCAAAAAGAAATGAGTTAATTAGTGAGTCTAATGCATTAAGAGCCTTTAGCAACAGACCAAGGATATCATTCAGCTTTAGTAGTTTATTTTTAGGGAAGAAAGAAAAAAGTGTAAATCTAGAACCTAGCTGTTGTGGAGCAATTAAATAGTGAATGGAGAATGAACGATGATTATAGAAACTTTTAAGAGTTTCATTGGAATTGCTTTAGAATTAACAGTCTTATTTATCGGAATCTCGTTTTTAATTAGCTTGGTGCAAGGGTTTATCCCTTACAAGAAAATCGAAAAAATCCTAGTAGGTAAAAACAAAATAGTAGGGGCACTGTTCGCACTGATATTTGCCTTCATTACACCATTTTGCTCATGTTCAACGATTCCGGTTGTAGTGAACATGCTAAATAAAAAACTACCATTTGGGCTCATTATGGTTTTTCTATTTGCCTCACCGTTACTAGATCCAACGATAGTAACTATTATGGGAGTATACTTAGGCTGGAAGGTAGCCATTATTTATACAATCGTAACAGCTATATTTTCAGTAATAATCGGATTTACCCTGGAAGCACTTGGCTTTGAACGTTCAGTGAAAAAGGTAGTGATGACAGGATTTAATGAAGAAAATGAGAAAAAATTTGATGTTAAAGGTGCATTAAAAGAGACACTTGCATTAATGAAAAGTGTATATCCTTACCTTTTAATCGGTGCAGCAGTTGGTGCAATTATTCAAGGACTTGTTCCAACCGAATTTATTTCAGGATTATTCGGAGAAGAACGTTGGTGGTTAGTGCCTGTAGCAGCAATTATCGGGATTCCATTATATATTAGATTGTCTACTATGATTCCAATATCGCAAATTCTTATTATGAAAGGAATGGCACTGGGTCCAGTCATGGCAATGATGATCAGCTCTGTCGGTGCTAGTTTACCTGAAGTCGTTTTACTTAAATCAATCTTCAAGAAAGAATTAGTGTTTACATTCGTAGGTTCAGTCGTAGTTATGTCAACCATTTCAGGGTTTATCTTTTATATGGTGTAGTTTAAATCAAAAAATATTGATTAATAATAAGGAGATGACGCAAAATGATGAATTTTATTAAAAAGATGGTAGGTCAAAGTAAGAAAGATGCAGATTGTTGTGGAATTGAGATTAAAGAAGTCAATGAGGAAGTTCAGGTTGAGAAAAGTGAAGTTAATTGTTGCAAAACAACTGAAAAGAAAACTGAATCATGCTGTGGTTAAATATGTCCTTTGGGGCCTGACCCCCGGCGCGTTAAAGCTTTAACGTGCTGGGGGTCAGGCCCTGTTTATTGTTTCAAAAATAAGCATATGGTTAAATAAAGTGAGGATTTTGTTTATAAAGCGTGTGGATTCCACATTAGAATATATATAAGGAGATTTTTATGAAGAAGATATACATTACCAGAAAGCTACCAGCTGAAATCATTGATCAACTTTCAAAGCATTTCCAAATTACAATGTGGGAAGAAGAAAATATTCCAGTACCTAGAGAAGTACTATTAAATGAAATTAAAAACGCAGAGGGTCTATTTTGTATGTTAACAGATGCTATTGATAAAGAGGTGTTAGACCAAGCACAAAAGTTAAAGGTAATTAGCACTCTTGCAGTAGGGTATAACAACATTGATGTAAAAGAAGCTAATCATCGCGGGATAATCGTAACTAATACTCCTGGCGTATTAACAGAGACAACTGCAGATTTAACATTTGCCTTAGTAATGGCTACCGCACGAAGAGTTGTAGAAGCTTCTGATTTCCTTCGAAGCGGTGAGTGGGGTGCATGGTCTCCAATGGAATTAACGGGTCAAGACATTTACGGAGCAACCATCGGAATTGTAGGAATGGGACGAATTGGGGAAGCACTTGTTAGAAGAGCAAAAGGCTTTGATATGAAGGTGCTTTACCATAATAGAACACGCAAGCCAGAAACAGAAGCAGAACTTGGTGTCCATTATGCCGAATTAAAAGAGTTACTACAACAGTCTGATTACGTATGTCTCCTCCTCCCATATAGCCCTGAAGTTCACCATCTCATCGGCAAAGAGGAATTATCACTTATGAAAAAAACTGGAATCTTAATAAACACAGCACGAGGCGGTATTGTCAATGAAGATGCTTTATATCACGCATTGAAAAACCGCGATATTTGGGCAGCGGGACTGGATGTGTTTGAAAAAGAACCAATACCTGTTGATCATCCATTACTTACCTTACCGAATGTAGTAACTCTTCCTCACATTGGAAGTGCGAGTGTGAAAACAAGAATGACGATGGCCCATTTGGTAGCAGATAATATCGTTAAGGTATTAAATGGAGAAGATCCTATTACTCCAGTGAAATTGTGACAGAAGGGGCCTGACCCCCAGTGCGCTAAAGCTTTAACGCACCGGGGGTCAGGCCCCAAAAGACAAAAAAACTTGCCAATTTTTCGGCAAGTTTTTTGTCTTTTACCTATTTAATTTTGTTTGGTTGTTTTGTTGCTGCAGCAAAGATACTGTTCGCTAATAATCGGTAGCTATGTTGAGTATGACCTCTAAACACTAAGTCATTTGCGAATAGGCTGAAGGTAGTATCATTTACTGTTGTAGTAAAGGCTAGCGTTTGACCTTTAGCACTTTCATGACCAGGCCACCAACCAGCTACATAAAAGTCATCTTCATTTGAGATTTTTGCAAGAACCTGTGCTCCACTTGGTACTGATGTTATCCATGAACCAGAAGCTGTGTATAACAGTTCTTCACTTTCATAACCGGAGGTTAATAAATGGTTCGTAACATTAGCCTTTAGTAGACCTTCATGTGAAAGCTTAGTAGTCTTATAGTCAAAGCCTGAAAGTAGTTCAGCTTTTTTAACAGCTGCTAAAGCTCTTCCGCCAATACCTACATAGGTTTTTCCTTCTAACTCCTCTGCTTTAAATGCACCTGAGTCATCAATGATAACATCTGCTTCTTCAATATTTACAATTTTAAATCCTAATTCTTTTACAGAGAACGTACTTTGACTTGATCCAATAACAGCAACTTTAGGTTGTTCAAGCTTTACTGTTTTTGGCGTTTTTGTTGCTGGTATAGAATCAAAAACATATTTAAATCGGTAAGGTTGTAAATCTTTTGTCATAACAACAAAATCTCCCTTACTGAAACCATAATTATCTTCTATGATGTATTCAACCTTCTTTCCTTTTGCAAGAAGATTATTTACAACTTTCACCACGTCATTATTTGAGTTCTTAAGAACCTGTTTTGGAACAGTAGTGTCTAAATTATTTTCAACAAGAATCACATGGTTAACATTTTTAATAGGAATTGTTTTACGAGTAAATGCATCTTCAACGCGAACTTCTGCAATATCAAATCCTCTAAGTGCTGAAAAGTTTACAACGATAGGGTCATACATTGCATCCCAGTCAGAAACGTTGTCTCCTTTATAAAGCATTGCATTTGCAAGGCCACGTTTTGCTTGTTTCATTGGTACAACATATGTACCTTTAGCGTAAACCTTTCCAGCAATAGTAACTGCCTGAAGTGTTTCTTCTACTTTAATGCCGTTACGAATTAAATATTTAACCATATTTTTTGCTTCTAAGACATTCTTTTGATTTTCATCAACAGGAATAACATAGTACTCAGGGAAGAAGTTCTCCATATCTCCACGAATACGTCCAATCTGTTCACCGGCTTGGTTTACATAGTACTGGTCAACAGCACGGTTATCTTCACCGTCTACGCCACGTTTGAATAGTGTTAATTGATTTTTGAAAAGTAGATCCTTATTTTCAATAACATATTTTGTTGCACCAAGACCTGAATGTAACAAAGCACGTAAAGAATCTTGGCTTAATGTTGGAACCTCAATTGTATGGCCAAGAGAACCATGTAGCATTGCAAAAATTGCTGAGTATGCAGGTGTCATATCGTCCCAACCATTACCCCAGTCAGTTAATGGGATAAAGTATGAATCCAATTTAGAGTTTGCAACTCCTGCACGACCCATTGCGTGTGCCTGATCCATCATAGAATCAATTAGTAAATCATATTCAAAGTTCGGGTTATGTGGTGGTGTTGCTGGTTCAATTAAGAAGCCATTTACATAACCATGGCCATCAAGGAAAGAAAGTGGTGTCCACTTTGCTAATTCCTCGTTAATAGCAATAATTTCAGATTGTGTTTGATATGCATTGTCACGGTTTAAGTCAAATCCATTTGCATTTGCACGCGTGTTTGCCACACGACCGTCAGGGTTACTAACAAAATTGAATAAGAAAATAACATGATCTAAAACATCGTTTACATTTAATGTGACAGTTGATTCTGTACCATTGTCATCTGTTGTTTTAAATGTAACTACATCTTCAATTGCAAACTTTTTTAGTAATTCAACTTGGAAGTCAACACCTTCAACTTCATCAGGGTGAATATTGTTAAGCCAGATTGGAACCTGATAATCACCAATTGTTCCGTTTTCAAGCTTCTTAAGTAATGTATCAGGATTTTCCAATGCATTAGGTAACGTTTCGTTAAGGTATTTATCTACTGCTGCTTTGTCTTTTGCAAGAACAACAAAAGGAATATCACGACCTTGTACGGATTTTCCTAAGTTCTTATATTCTAAGTAGCGATCAGTCTTTGCTTCAGCATCTGTGAAAACTTTGTCAATTGCTGGTTTAATTTCATCATACTTTAAAAATTCATCATATACATTTAAAGTAACAGTTGTTGAAGCTGTTAACGCTTCAGTTGCTGAAAGTGTTAGCTCGTAGTCGCCCATTAAGTCTGGGTATAACACACGAATTGAACGTGGTGCAAGGTTATCTGTATCAAATGGTAGCCCGAATTCTAAAGTTGCTTCGATGACAGTTCCACTTGTAAAGTGAGGTTCTTTGATTACCTTAATAAAAGATTCCCCACTAAACGTTTTTGCATCAGCATTCCATTTCTTCCATTCTTCCAAACTTTTATCTCCAAATTTCCACTGTAAATCATCTAAACTTACCTTTTTACCAAAATCAACCTTTACATCCACTTTTCTAACCTCAGTAAGTGAAAGTAACGCTTGACTAACCTCAAGCTCTATTGTGCTTTGAGCCTGAACAGTACTTTGCGCACTCGTTTGGTTTGCTAAAGTAGTCGGTGCTACTAAAGATAAAACCAAAAGAAGCGTTAAAAATGACGCTAAATACTTTCTCATAACCTATCTCCCTTCAAACTAAAAAGTCTCAATATTGTAATTTACTAGAATACAAGAAAAACTATACCAAATTATTTCGTAAATGGAAAGAAAAAATATAAATTTTATTGCATAAAAATTCAAAAGTGTGACGAAAGGGGCCTTCTAAAGGGGCCTGACCCCCAGCCCGTTAACGCATTAACGCGCCGGGGGTCAGGCCCCAAATGTCATATTCTGTTCACAATTTTGTAAAGAGGATTATGTTGTCCTTTGTCGAAAGGTGTAAATTGAAATAATTGAATAGGAGTGATTAAATGTCAAGAAAGCATCGGATATGTTTTCCGGGAGCAACTTATCATATTACAGCTCGGGGAAATCGAAAAGCAGAAATTTTCCTAGAAAGAGAGGATTATCAGAAGTATTTAACAATATTTGAGAAAGTCCAAAGTACTCACCCCATTACTTTACACTCATATTGCCTCATGCCTAATCATGTACATCTCCTAATTGAAACAGATAATTTACCAATCTCACTATTTATGAAAGAGCTCCATGCACGGTACGCAATTTATTTTAATAGGAAATATGATCTTGTGGGCCATGTATTTCAAGGAAGGTACGGAGCAAAATTAATTGATTCTGTTACATACTTCCTAGAAGTCACGCGCTATATTCATCGAAATCCACTCGAGGCAAACCTTGTACTAGACCCTGAGAAATATCACTGGAGCAGTTACCCCGCCTATTTATCTAAAGTTCAACATCCACTCATAAACACTACAAAGACATTAAGTTATTTTCAAAATCCAAGATATATGACCTATAAAGAATACGTTGAAAAAGAAGACAAACATGTGAGGGAGGCTGGGAAATGATTGCAAAAGTCACAACCATTGGCTTAAAAGGGGTTGATGGGTATCGTGTACAGGTGGAAGTGCAGACAACCTGTGGAATGGAGGCTTTTAAAATAGTAGGCCTCCCCGACGCCTCTGTACGAGAATCTAAACAACGAGTTTCTGCTGCCTTACATTCACTAGAAAACTATCTGATAGACCAAAAAACAATAGTGAATCTTTCCCCCTCGGAACAAAAGAAAAATGGTCCGTTATTTGAATTGCCAATTGCCATTGGCATTTTAAAAAGTATGAATGTAATTGAATCGAAAATCGATAGTAATACTGGATTCCTAGGTGCCTTATCCCTAGATGGAACAGTTTTAGCAGTGGAAGGCATGTTACCTGCTATTTTGGCTGCAAAGAGAATTGGAATATCAACCTTGTATATGCCCTATAGTGAGGTCGTGGAGTGTTATTTTTAGATGAAATTGCAGAGTTTTCTAAGAAGACTCTTGATATGTTGCGACAACCAATAGAGAGTGGAGTCATAACAATTAGTAGAGTTCGGACAATTGTTAAGTATCCTGCGGCATTTTTGCTAATAGGAGCTATGAATCCATGCCCATGTGGATACGAGGGATCTACATCTCATTATTGCACATGTTCACCTAAACAAGTCCAGTCATATCGAAATAAGCTTTCTGGCCCAATGAGAGATCGTTTTGATATTAACCTTTCTATTTAGCCGGTCATAATGAGTAGTCGGAATCCTTCAGATAATGAGACTTCAGAATCAATTCGAAAACGTGTTACAGCTGCTCGGTATCGACAATACGAAAGATATGGTCAAGGCATTACAAACAGTAGGGTCTCTTTTGAATTATTAGTCCATTCGGGTACTATACCGGACCAGATACAAGACTTTCTAAAACATGTTACTTTTAAAAATAAATGGAGTAGCCGAGCACAAATAAAGATTTTACGTTTAGCCAGAACGATAGCTGATTTAAAAGGAATCGAGAAGATTAATGAAGACTCTATATTAGAAGCGATTAATCTGCACCAACTGTTTAATAAAGGAAACATTACCAACTAGATATCAGGATATGGTAGTAGTACAATTATGAAAGGAGGTGATATAAGTTTGGAAGAGAAGAAAATGGAAGGAATGCTTTCTCAATTAATTGGTATGGTAGGAAACATGAGAGAGGATTTACTAGGAGTTAAAGAAGAAATCTGTTTAATAAAAAACGATCTACAAGAAGTAAAAAACGATCTGCAAGAAGTAAAGACCGATTTACAGGGAGTTAAGGATGACCTAAAAGGAGTAAAGGAAGAATTAAAAGGAGTCAAGAGTGATTTACAAGATGTAAAAGAAGATTTACAGGGAGTTAAGGACGACCTACAAGGAGTAAAGAACGACCTAAAAGGAGTAAAAGAAGAGCAACAGAAAATGAAAGAACTAAACGAAATCCGACATAAAGAAATAATGGACAAATTTAATTTGACAGCCATCGATCAAGACATCACATGGGAAAAAACTTCTCAAAACGAAAGAGAAATCGCAAAACTAAAGAAACTACTTGAAGTATAACTTTCTTCGAAGTATCCTCATTAGATTCCGTTCGGATAATACTATTCAATATAGATAGTGGGTACTCTCCAAATATAAAAAATTGGGGAGCACCCACTATATTTATTTAGCGCTTTAACGTGTCGGGGGTCAGGCCCCAGCTAGTATTCTTCTTATTTTTGTTCGGGGTTCAAGTATGGCTTGAAAAGGTGATGATGCATAAACGATGAATAAAAACTCATTCTGGTCATCATATTCTTGATTCGACAGCTGGTGTTTAACTGCAATTTTTAACCGATAGATTCCTGGGGATTTCGGTTTCCATTCAAACTTACTTTCTGCATTATACTCCCTTAGAATACTCCATTCTTTTCCATTAAAAACTGAAATGAGATACTCCAACTGATCTAAATCCTCAAATTCGATGTTTACACTTTCCCCAGATTGAACAAATTTTTCCTTATCAGATGTTATACCTTGAAAAGTTGCAGGTGTAAAAATTGTATATTCTAATGTTTCCTCATCATCAAACTCTTCTTTACTAAACTCATGTTTTGTTTGCATCTTTATTTGAAACGAACCGGGAGCCCCGGGTTGCCAGGTAAACTCCTTCATTTTTGAAAAGTCTTGTAGAGTGGTCCATTTCTCCCCATCATATATTAAAAATCTTACTAGGTTAGCAGTTTCATCATTTGTTGAACTAGTAAAAGACAGTGTAGTTCCAATTGGCTGTGGACTATGTTTACTTGAGGAAAGTGAAATAAATTGAGCAGGCTCAAAAACGGTATAGGTTATTTCTTTCTCATCATCAGCACCTTTACTGGAAAGCTTGTTTTTCGTTTCCACTTTTATTTTATACGTACCAGGTTCCGTTGGAATCCATGTGAAATTTGCTTCAAAGGAATAATCCTTTACTGTAATCCATTCTTCTCCATCATAAATAGAAAACTTCAACATATTTTGGGATGTATCATTAGTAATAGCGGTTACTTCTATTTGAGTATTTGTTGATTGTGGACTCTCACTATTAAATGAAACTGAGTTGATATTAGCAGATACAAAGACTTCAAAAGGAACGATTTTTTCGTCATCGAAAGGTTTTTCAGAAGAAGTGCTTTTCACTTGCACCTTAACTTGATAAGACCCAGCTATAAGAGGCTGCCATAGCAATTGGTTATTGGTCGAAAAGTCCTGTAATGTTGTCCAGGTGGCTCCATCAAAGACTGAGAACCTAAATAAGGAAGGATTTTTGTTAGTAGTTGAAGCCTTAATAGTGACCTCTGTATTTTCTGGCTGAGGACTCAATTTGTCAATGTTGACATTTGCTAACTTACTATAAGGCTCAAACCCATGACTTGCGGCAATGGTATCAAAGGATTTTGTTGTGTTCGTAATAATGACGGCTGTAAACTTTTCTATCCGTTCAAAAAGCCAACGAACCTCGTCATTAAGCATTCTCACACACCCAGCGCTGGCATACGTACCGATAGATTTAGGGTTGTTATTACCATGAATGGCGTACGTTGTACCGTATGTTCCTCTTGCATCTAGACCTAACCACCGATCTCCAAGTGGATTTCGAGGATCTCCACCTGGAATTTTGTCCTTATAATAAGGTCGATTCTTTATTTTATTAACAATCCGAAATGTACCTTCTGGAGTAAGGCTCTCACTCCTTCCTGTTGCAACTTTAAATACCCTTACAAGTTCTCCATTCTCATAAAAGGCCAGCTCATTCGTCTTCTTATTAATAATAATAAGCTGATTCACGGTTTCAGCATTAACAATTGAACCCCATACAAAAAAACACAATAAAAATGATAGAAATCCCGTTAATTTAGTCATACTACTGCCCCCTATATCTCCCTTATACACAATATATGTGGGACAAAAGAATTATTACAGAAAAAAAGCTTTATCCATTTAAAGCGCTGGGGGTCAGGCCCCCGAGATCAAGATTTCCACCTAAGTTTAATTATTCGTACCAATCTCTTACTAGTTTAATAATTATTTTTAATGAGATATTTTTGTGAAGTTTTAGGTGATTTTCAAAATTGGATAGTACTAAAGAGCTAGAATTGCTTACTTCGTATAGTGAAATAGTTAGAAAAAGGTAAAGGGTTTGTTAGACTTTTGTATGATTTGTATTTTTGAAAAAGTGATTGTAATTCAACTAACACCGCCAAAATGTAAAGAAGCAAGGATTTTAAAATAAAAAGGTTCAAAAAATGCGGACGGTTTAAACTATAGTTTAATGTCTGAATTTTTTAACTTTTAGATAACAATTCGTTAACTTAAAGTTGAAAATTTTCTGAATCTATTATGTTATAAATGTGATTAAGAATTTTAAATTCTTGCACTTTATAACTGTACAAGAAGGTGAGGGGTAGAAAGATCTATTTTCTGTGACGGGGTATAGAAAAAAATCTCCAGCGAATTTAAAAAAGGATTTAGTAAGGAGGACTTTAGATGAAGAGGATTAAAAAGGTGGCCATTACGAGTGCATTAGTGACTTCACTGGCATTCAGCAGTTATTCGGCAGTACATGCAGCAAGCTTCGATGATGTTACTGGTTTTGCGAGTGAACAATCGATTACAAAGTTAGTATCTTTAGGAATTATGAGAAATAATACAACTATTTTTAACCCTAGTGACTCAGTAAAAAGATCTGAGTTTAGTGCAGTAATTAATAGAGTAGTATCTCAGGGTAACCCAAATGTAGTAAAAGTAACAGACCTTGATGTTACGAATGGTAAAAATAATGCAGCATTAAAGATGTTAAATTTAGGAGTATTCAAATTAAATAAAAACGGTCAATTCCGTCCTGGAAAAATGGTTACATACTTTGAGCTAAGTAAAGCATTAGCTTTAGGTTTAGGGTTTAAAGCTTCGTGGACAAAAGATCCAGTTGACTATCTATACTTCTTAGACCGAAAAGGGGTTTTAGATATTGATACTGATTTAGATGCGGAAATTACGAGAGAAGATCTTGCTGTAGCAATTGACAAGTACTTAAAGGTAAAAGATTTTTACAACAATGTTTCAGGTGTTGTCATTGATGTAAGGGATACACATATTACCATTAAAAATGAATTAGGTGAAGAGACGTATAACTTCCATTCAAACGCATCACTATTCTTAGATGACCAAGCAAGTGAAGCATCTTCACTAGGGCTTGGAACAATGGTTACTCTTACATTAAATAATAATAATGAAGTTGCATATGCAGAGGGAATTGGACTTGATCAATTCGAAGGTACACTTGCTTATGATGCTGGGAAAATTAAAGTGAACGATACAAAATCATTAAATGTCAATTTAAATGCATATGTAACGCCACTTCCAAATAACCCAGAAGGAGATTTTTCATTCACTATTTTAAGTAATTATATGAAGAACGGGGTTCAATTCTTTGGAACTGTTTTAACAAGTGTAGCGAATGATGAGGTTACAGTAATTACTGCTTCGGTTTCTAAAGTTGATAAGAAGCCATTTAAAGTTACTGGTTCAAACGTAGAAGTAGACTTCTCTGGTAATGCACTTCCTAATCAAACTTTCACTGTTGATGATACTGTAAAAGTTAGTGTAACTGAAGGAGAAACAAAGAAGGATGTAACACTTAAAGAGTTAGTAGCTCTTCAAACAAGCGGAAAAGTATTGTCAGGTACTTTGGAAATTTCAGCTGAGGGCGTTGTTAAAACGATCACTGCAACTGCAACTACACCACCTGCAAAGAACTAACTATAAATTATAAATAGGCAAGGAGGAATAATGAATGAAAAATTTCAAACAAAAATTAGCTGCAACTACATTAGCAGCAACAATTGCATTCTCTGGTATAGGATTAGTGAATCCACTTCAAGCTGATGCAGCTCGTTCGGGTTTTGATCAGAGTAAAGTAGGGGGAACAGTTGTATTAACATCATTCGCTGATGCTGTTCGTTTAATCCCATTTACAACATCCGATTCTGCTTCAAATGATATTCAAGGTCTAATCTTTGATGCTCTATTATCTCAAGATATTAATGGTGCACCAATTCCAAATCTTGCGGAAAAATACACATTTGATAAAGCGAAGAACACATATACATTTACACTTCGTAAAGGTGTTAAATTCCATGATGGAAAACCTATGACTGCAAAAGACGTTGTATTCTCATACAAAATGTATATGGATCCAAAATCAATTAACAGTTACAAAGGTGACTTTGAGTCGATTGAGAGTGTAACAGCAAATGGTGATCATACTGTAGTTATTAAACTAAAAGAAAAAGATGTTTTATTCTTAACAAACGTTGTAACTGGAGCGGCGGTATTAGCGAGTCACCAGTTCCCTAATGGTGTAACGGATTACAACAGTAACAACAAGATTCACCGTAATCCAATTGGAACAGGTCCATTCAAATTTAAAGAGTGGAAAGCGGCAGAGCGTATCGTTGTAGTTGCTAACAAAGAGTACTGGAACGGCCGTCCTTACCTTGACCAAGTTATTACACGTATTCTTCCAGATTCAAACGTTGAAGCAATTAACCTATTAAAAGGTAGTGTTGACTTTGTTGAAGCGTTAGATGCAGCTCAATTACCACAGGTGTCTAAAAATAAAGCGTTAAAAACAATTTCTTATGACTATGGACGCTTTGATTTCCTTGGATTCAATTCAAAGGTTGCACCATTTGATGACGAGAAGGTTCGTAAAGCATTAGCTCTTGGATTAGACCGTCAATCAATCGTATCAAAAGTTCAGCTAGGTCGTGCTTATTTAGCGAGCGGTCCAATGCATCCAAAGATCCCACAAAATAATCCAAATGTAAAAGCTCTTCCATTTGATATAAAACAAGCAGCTAAGTTATTAGATGAAGCTGGTTGGACTTTAAAAGATGGCGTTCGTCAGAAAAATGGAAAGAAAATGGAATTTGAGTTTGCATATAACAATGGTAACAAAGTACGTGAGAAGATTGCACTTCTAGCTCAACAAAACTGGGCTCAATTAGGAATTAAAGTTACACCACGCTCTTATGAGTGGTCTATATTCCTTGATAAATATGCAAAAGGTGAACTGGATATTTTCCCATTAGGTTGGGGTGGATATGATGCAAACGTTGAACACTCTGGGTTCTTCCATTCAAGCAACATTCCTGATCCTGCTAAAAACAAACCAGGAAACAACAGAAACCGTATAGACGATCCTACAATTGATAAAATTTTAGACCAATACAAACAAGAGGAAGATCGTAACAAGCGTATTAAGATGTATCAAGATCTGCACAAGCATATGGCTGATAACACTACTCTAATCTTCACTTATCATCCAAAGCTTACAGCTGGAGTTAATAAAGGTTTAGCAAATATCAAAATGTCAATTTCTGATCCGTACTTCAACATCGTTGATTGGTACTGGACAGACGCTAAGAAAAGAAAAGGTAAATAATAGTTTATGAGATAGCCGTCAGCGATTACGGTCGCTACGGCTTTCTTTGTAAAAAGAAAGTGGGGGTATACATGACGAAATACATAATACGAAGAATATTGCAAGCCATTCCTCTATTAATCATCATCTCAATTATTACATTCTTGCTAATGTCACTAGCTCCAGGAGATCCAACAGCGATGTATGAGAACCCAGAAGCCGATTCCACGCAAGACTTATCCGTAATAAGAGAACAATTAGGTCTCGACCAACCAATCTATATTCAATATTATAAGTGGCTTAAATTATTGGTACTTGAAGGAAATATGGGGTATTCATTTGAAGATGGACGTCCTGTTATGGAGAAGATTTTTGAAAGAGCACCAGCAACTATGACGTTAGTTGGAACTGCTATTTTATTATCAACCATTATCGCTATCCCAATTGGTGTTTATTCTGCAGTAAAACAATATTCAAAAGTAGATTACTTTTTTACTGGATACGCATTTTTAGGAATTGCAGTCCCACAATTTTTTATTGCATTAATTGTTATACTCGTATTTTCTCTGCACTTAGGCTGGTTCCCCGCGTCTGGAATGAGGGAAAACTATGATGCATTTGACTTATGGGACCGACTTTATCACTTAACATTACCAGCACTAACACTTGCATTCGGTTTAATTGCAACAAAAACTCGTTTTATGAGATCGAGTATGCTTGAGGTTATTAAACAGGACTTTATTAGAACAGCAAGAGCGAAAGGGTTAACGGAAAATAAAGTAATATTTAAACATGCTTTACGTAATTCACTTCTACCAATCATCACAATCCTTGCATTACAATTACCGGCACTATTAGGTGGTGCATTGTTTATCGAGCAGCTGTTTGCATGGCCGGGACTAGGAAGGTTAACAATTAATGCGATTTTCATTCGTGATTACCAAGTCATTATGGGAACGACAATGATTGTTTCTGTTATGGTAGTTGTTGCAAACCTAGTAGCAGATATTTTATATGCAATTGTAGATCCAAGAATTCAATATGGTAAGAATTAGTCAAGTGAGGAGAGTGTATCAACATGAGTCTTCCAAACCTATCAACGAATAATGAGGTTCAAGATAATATACTTTTACAAGAAAAAGAGATGAAGATTGAAAGCAGGAGGGCTGTTATATGGAAGCGATATAAAAGAAATAAGCTTGCTGTAGCGGGTCTGATTGTTTTTGCAACGATTGTATTTATCGCCATTTTTGCACCATTACTGTCACCACATAAGCCAGATGTTTATGATATTTTAGATTCAAATTTAGCTCCAAGCTTAGAACACCCATTTGGTACGGACAGCATGGGTGGAGATGTTATGACACGTGTGTTTTTTGGAGCACGAGTATCTCTAATGGTATCTATTCTTGCAATGATATGTACTGTAACAATTGGAATTATATATGGAGCTGTTTCAGGATTTTTTGGCGGTATTATTGACAATATCATGATGAGAATTGTAGATGCTATTCAATCTATTCCAACATTTTTCTTATTACTGATTGTTGCATCACTTATCGTACCATCTATTTGGACAACTGTTTTTGTACTTAGTGTAGTGGGATGGACAGGTATGGCGAGGATTGTTCGTGGAGAAATTCTTACACTAAAAAAACGCGATTATGTAGAGGCAGCGAAAGCAACTGGAGAGACGCATAGAAGTACAATCTTCTATCATATACTTCCTAACGCAATTGCCCCTATTACTGTTATAGCAACACTGGATATTGCAAATAACATTTTGGCAGAAGCTTCTTTAAGCTTTTTAGGACTAGGGGTACAACAACCAACACCAAGCTGGGGGAACATGCTGACATCTGCACAAGATCTGTCAATTATTCAATATTATCCATGGCAAGCTATTTTCCCAGGCCTATTCATTATCATTACTGTATTAGCTGTTAACTTTATCGGAGATGGTCTTCGAGATGCATTAGACCCAAGACAGAAGTAGGGAGGTAAAAATATGACAACGACTGTAACAAAAAAAGAAACAATTGTATCTGTACAAAATTTAAAAACATATTTTTATACGGAAGACGGCGTTGTGCCAGCAATCGATGGTGTAAGCTTTGACGTAAGAGTTGGAGAAACACTTGCGATCGTAGGGGAATCAGGAAGTGGAAAAAGTGTTACTTCCCTTTCAATCATGCGTCTAATACCTTACCCTCCTGGAAAAATTATTGATGGAGATATTGTTTTCCATAATGAGAGCTTACTAGAAAAAACAGACAAAGAGATGAGAGAAATAAGAGGAAATAAAATCTCTATGATTTTCCAAGAGCCTATGACATCTCTTAATCCTGTGTATAAAGTTGGAGATCAAATCTCAGAATCTATTATTTTACACCAAGGATTGTCAAAAAAAGAAGCACATGAATTAGCTATAAGTATGTTAAAGCTGGTAGGTATACCAGAAGCAGAACGTCGAGTAAATCAGTATCCACATGAATTAAGTGGAGGAATGAGACAACGTGTCATGATTGCAATGGCATTAGCTTGTCACCCGGAACTATTAATTGCTGATGAACCAACAACAGCATTAGATGTAACAATTCAAAATCAAATCCTTCAATTGATGAAAGAACTTAAAGCAAAGATAAATACCTCCATTGTACTTATTACTCATGACTTAGGGGTAGTAGCAGAAATGGCTGATCGTGTAGTTGTTATGTATTCTGGACAGGTAGTTGAACAAGGTGATGTTTTTACTATATTTGAAAATCCAAAGCATCCTTATACAGAGGGACTACTGAAGTCTATGCCAGGTGCTACCAAGAGAGAAGGAAAGCTTTATACAATAGAAGGAACAGTTCCCAACCCTTTACACCTTCCACAAGGATGTCGCTTCGCTCCAAGATGTGAATATGCAAAAGACCTTTGCCGACAAGAAATGCCAGAACTTACTATACTTGGTGAAGATGAAGTTGTCCGATGCTGGAAGAATACAGATCGTTGGGAGGCGTAATAAATGATAACTGTAAGTGAAAAACAATTAGTAAAACAATATGAAAATTCACAAGAGATTCTTGTGAAAGTAAATGATATAAAAATGCATTTCCCAATTAAGGGAGGCCTTTTGGGCAGAACGCAAGGTTATGTAAAAGCGGTGGATGGAGTTAGTTTTGACATAATAAAAGGTGAAACATTAGGATTAGTAGGAGAAAGTGGCTGTGGTAAATCAACAACAGGAAGAGTTCTACTTCGATTACTAGAGGCAACCAGTGGTGAGGTTGAGTTTGATGGTGAAAACCTTTTTACGTTGTCAGATAAAGAGCTACGTCAGAAAAGAAAAGACATGCAACTTATTTTTCAAGACCCATTTTCATCATTAAATCCTCGTTTAACTGTTGGTGATACTATTTCACGTGTATTACAGATACATGGAATGGAGTCAAAGAAAGAAAGAGAAGATAGAGTTAAAGAATTGCTACAATTAGTAGGTTTAAATAGTTTCCATATGAGACGCTTTCCACATGAGTTTAGTGGTGGGCAACGTCAAAGGATCGGAATCGCAAGAGCTCTTGCATTAAATCCTAAACTTATTGTTTTAGATGAGCCTGTTTCTGCATTAGATGTTTCGATTCAATCACAGGTTGTAAATTTGCTAGAAGAGCTTCAAGAGGAATTGGGACTAACGTATTTGTTTGTTTCTCATGGTCTTAATGTAGTACGTCATATAAGCAAGCGTGTGGGAGTAATGTATTTAGGTAAATTAGTGGAGGTAGGAACTACTGATGATTTATTTGAATCTCCAAAACATCCTTACACACAAGCCTTAATTTCTGCAAATCCAATTGCAAATCCAAGATTAAGAGATAAACCGAAGATTATTTTAGAAGGCGATGTGCCAAGTCCTATAAATCCTCCATCAGGTTGTGCGTTCCATACAAGATGCCCATATGCAGAGCAAAAATGCAGAGAGGTAACTCCGGAATTTGTAGACTCTGGAAATGATGGTCAGTTTGTTGCTTGTCATTTTCCTTTGTCGTAAAAAAATGTTTAATTTATTTAATAATATTTGGTAATATAATACTAGGCAAATAGTGGTGTTGGAGGAATCTTTTTGGAAAAGAAACTATTGATTATGGAACAAGATTGCCAAGTAAGTATTCACTTAGAACAATTTTTCGATTCTTTTTTTAGCGTGAGCAGTTTTAATAACGGCTTACAAGGCCTTGTAAAAACAATAGAATTAAAACCTGAAGTTATCATTCTCGACAACTCTCTATTAAATATAGATAGCCTTGATTTATGTCGTCAAATAAGACAAAGTGTTAATGCTATCATTATGGTTATTGGGAAAACGATAACGGAAGAAAGAATTATAGAGTATTATGAAGCTGGTGCTGATGATGTTATCGTATTTCCGATTAATTATAAAATCTTATTATATAAAATAAAATCTAAATTAAGCCGGTCTCATTTAACTCAACCTAAAGAAGAGCAAGTCGATAATATTATAAAGTATGGAAATTTCACTCTGAATAGAAATACCTATAAGACTTATTACAATAAAGTGGAATATGCTTTTACGAAAAAAGAGTTTTCTATATTATGGACATTAGTAAAACATCAAGATGAAATTGTCACAAGAGCTGAGCTTTTAAAGGTAGTTTGGAGTTATGATCATTTTGATGATGATAGAATGATTGACACACATCTTAATAGAATGCGAAAGAAACTAAAGCAGTATAATATTAATTTAACGATAAAAACTGTTTGGGGAATTGGATATAAGTTGCAAATTGGAGAACCTGTGGTCGAAGAAGTCGTTTCTCTTCCTTAGCGAAACTAAATAAAAAACTAAGAGCCTGCGATTTTGCAGGCTCTATTACTTTCTGTGCTTGGGGCCTGACCCCCAGTGCGGTAACGCGTTAACGTGTAGTGAGATTTGTGGTATACTTACTAGTATCTTATTATCGCTTATGAGGACTTCCGAGCCTCTAGAGAGGAAGTTTACAATGTTTGATTATCATGTTCATACAAGTTTCTCTGCAGATTCAAAGATGCTAATGAAGGTGGCGTGTGAAACGGCAATAAAGAACGGTGTGAAAGAAATTGCCTTTACTGAGCATATGGATTATTTCTATCCTAATTGCGATCTAACTTTCGAGTTTGACTATCAAGAGTATGCTAGTCAAGTAGACGCAATGAGGTCTCAATTTGGTGACCAATTAACTATTCTTAAAGCTGTTGAGATGGGACTACATCCATCTACTTTTGAACGAAGCAATCAGTTTATCTCGAATAACTATTTTGATTTTGTAATTGGCTCTGCACATATCGTTGATGATCTCGACCTTCATAATGGAGATTATTTTGAAGGTAAGTCATTAGAAAATTCACTAGAAATTTATTTTAAGACTATTAATGAATATGTGAGGAAATATGAAAACTTTGATGTATTAGGACACCTTACACTGATTAAACGTTATTTGCATTTTGTTAAATCGGACTGGAACAGTGTTAAATGGGAAAAGTACTTTGATATACTAGAGGATACATTTAAAACGTTAGTGCAATCTAATCGAGGGATTGAAGTTAATATGTCCGGCTACCGTTACCGTATTGATTGTTCACTACCTAATCTTCCATTTGTTAAGTTATATAAGGATGTTGGGGGAGAAATTATCACTGTTGGAACAGATGCACATACGAAACACTTCGTAGGTAAGCAGCTAGAGGAAGGATATGCTTTACTACGAGAAGCTGGCTTCAACTATGTAACAACTTATAGAGAAAGAAAACCGAGATTTATTTTATTATAGTGAAAAATGTTCATTGTGTTTAACACAAAAACAATACTCTTGACCTAGTACATGAACTAAAGTCATATAGATAAATTAACTAGTTAAATAGGGCTACATCAACTCTGGTAGTTTAGACCCTTTAACAAGGAATAATAGTTACTATATACTTAATTTATCAAACGTAAATCGTACGAAAAGGCAAAGCCATTGAAAAGTGGTGACGCAAAACTACAGGGGCTAAGATTAACTATAATTATGCCAGCCAGTTTCCGAAAGCGACTCCGTCGATTTATGGTCTATTATCGAGGGGGAATCTATGTGGTTCGAGTAATCTATAAAGTAAAATATCTATGGCATTATACTCAATGGAAACAGAATCAAGTACTTAGTAGTGACTGTTTGAATGAGAGTGTAAAGCATCTGCTTCAGTCAAAAGCATCCTATCATGAAAGAGTAGCAATTAACTATATGATGAAAATATAAAAGATGAAGATTAAATCTTCATCTTTTTTAAATGGGCTTTACTCTTATCTAAACAACTTAGAGAACATATTCTTTATTGAGTTCCCCTTTTTAAAATAAATTTCGTCTCGAACTTTATCATTGATCGCATTCCAAAGCATGATTTCCATCTCTGAAAGTTGTCTGGATTCTTCCTCTTTTATAAAAGCGGCAAAGTAATCTAGTGGAACACCATAAAATCTAGAGATATCAGCCATAATTTCAAATGATACCGATTTACGTACACCTTTTTCTAGCATGCTTAAATATTGAAGAGTAATTCCTGTTCCCTTAGCTACATCTTCAAGCCTTAAATCCCGTTCCATCCTTAATCTTCGTAACTCTTGACCTAATGGAGTAGACATGCAAATCGTCCTTTCTATACCTTTAATTAATACTTTTGGCTTGGCATTTGATAATTTACTAAAAGAATGCAATTCCTGCTACGTCTTTTTTATCGTAATGATGTAGTACCAGCTAATGATAGCTTCAAAAAGAGTGATGAGCATCTCCTCAACTTTTCTTGGAAGATGATATTGTTTTCGTAAATGGAAATGAAGTAATTCATGTATGATGGTCTGAAGTTGTTCAGGATAATCAAGATTTTCATTAATAAAAATAATCTGTTTTTTAGAGTGATACATCCCCTTGATTTCCTTTAGGTCCATAAATAGAATTTGAATGTTGTATTTATTTGAAAGCTTTTTGACAAACTTTGAAATATGCGAGTACTCAATTGACATAAATTTCTTATGGAAAAATCCTATAAAAGTATAATAAGAAAGGAATAGAAGGAGTATGAGATTAACATTAATATCCGTAAAGAAAGCCAGAATCGGAAAAATAATTACTAACTCAAAGACCATTGGTGCAAATTGATCTAAAAATAGTTTAGTCGAAATATACCCAGTTTCAAGAAAAACATATACATATTTAAGTAGTAAACTTAAGCCTAACATAAGTAATAGTGTCACATATCTGGTCGCATAAGACTGTTGATCTAGATGAACATTATAGAATTCATTGCAAATAACGATGATGATAATATAGATTGATAGCATCGATATCATCGTTTGTACACTACCTCTTTTTTTAAAGAAAAGTGTATAGACAAAATCAAACGTAAGATAGATTATTCCGTATACAATTGAGAATTCATCAAAAATGATCAATGATAAAATTACGTGAAAAAAGGAATAACCAAATCCAGAAAATACTTTACGATTAATCTGATCAAAAATAACCATAATACATAGAAATAAAATGATATTCCACTGCAAATTCCACTTCTCTGGAGGGGTAATATATAAATATGTTAAAATAATTGCAGGGACTAGAAAAAGTAGATATAAATAGTTATGTCTTAACTGAATCATAGTACCTTATCCTGTTTTATTGAAAACTCCCCCTATCTATACCTCTTATAATACTGCAGAAACTAAATTTTGAATATTACTTTTATAGAAGGTGTGAAATAAATGAATTATCGAGTTTTACTTTATTATAAATATGTACAAATTGAAGACCCAGAAAGCTTTATGGTCGAGCATAAGGCGATGTGTGATGAAATAGGCCTAATGGGGCGCATTCTCGTTGCTCATGAGGGAATTAATGGTACCGTTTCTGGAACAGTTGAGCAAACGAATCAATATATAGAAGCAATGCGTAAAGACCAACGCTTCTCTGATATGATTTTTAAAATAGAAGAATCTGAAGGTCATGCGTTCCGAAAAATGAAGGTAAAGGTAAAACCTGAGATTGTTCACCTAAGCCTAGAAGATGATGTAAACCCTAATCAAACCACAGGAAAACATCTCTCTCCAAAGGAGTTTTACGAAGCACTCCAAGATGAGGATGTTGTTATTCTAGATGCTCGAAATACGTATGAATATGATCTCGGACACTTCCGAAATGCCATTAGACCAGATATCGAGACATTCCGTGAACTTCCAGATTGGATTCGCAAAAACTTCAGCCAATACAAAGATAAGAAGGTTTTAACCTACTGTACTGGCGGTATCCGTTGTGAGAAGTTTTCAGGATTTTTAGTGAATGAAGGCTTTAAGGATGTATCTCAGCTTGAAGGTGGAATTATCTCTTATGGCTATGATCCAGAAGTGAAAGGTCGTCTATGGGATGGGAAAATGTATGTGTTTGATGACCGCATCTCTGTTCCGGTGAATCGCACAGAAGAAGCAACTGTAGTAGGAAAATGCTATTACTGTGACCACGCTGAAGAAAGAGTCGTAAAATGTGGAAACCCTGAATGTAACAAACATATCATCATGTGTGAAGAATGTGAGCATGAGCACTACCGTTCATGCAGTACTGAATGCAAAGAGCATGATTGGAACCGTTATGTGAAGGAACACTCATTAAATAGCTAAGCAAAACGAAACGTTAGAGCTAAAAAGCCCTAACGTTTTTTCTTTTTCCCTCGATTATCCTCATTATAAATAATAATCCCGTTTTTCCTAAATACTAAGAAAGGAAATCACTTCGAGGGGAGCATTCTAACATGACAGAATTTTTAAATCGGTTTGAAATACGACAAGAAAACGATCGCTCCACAATAATATTATATTTAAAACCTGAAACAACGGAGTTTTCAACAGAGTTTTTAGCATCCATTAAAAATCAAAAAGAAAATTTAGAGGGAAAAGTGAACGAGCTTTTAAAGCAGAAACTACCTGGAGTGAAAGCATCTGCTGTTAAAGTAGTGGTCGGTTCCATGATCGTCACGACAATACCTCTATATACCGAAAAAGCTAGTGCTCATAATGTAGAAAATTTCAATATGTCATATGTCTATTTTGGTAGTCCAAATACACATGTGAGCTATGTAGAAAGAACACAAGGAAATTTACAGGTAATATCACCTAGTTATTTTGATATAAACCCTGATGGGTCGCTTAAATTAACCCGATTGGTAAACAGTGCATTTATAGAAGAGATGCATGGTAAGGGTGTTAAAGTTGTACCGTTTTTAAGTAACCATTGGGACCGAGCTTCAGGAAGGGCAGCTCTTGAGAATCGAGAAAAGCTTGCACAGGACATTGCAAATGCAATTGAAGCATATAACCTTGACGGTGTAAATGTTGATATAGAAAATGTTACAGATGTTGATCGAGAGAACTACACAGACCTTGTGCGACTTTTAAGGGGAAAAATACCTGCTCACAAAGAAGTTTCAGTAGCTGTTGCTGCAAATCCAAATGGATGGAATGCAGGGTGGCATGGCTCTTATGATTATCTTGCACTCTCTCAATACGCAGATTATCTAATGATTATGGCTTATGATGAGAGTTATACAGGAGGCCCAGAAGGACCGGTAGCAAGTTTGCCGTGGGTGAAAAGGTCCATTGAATATGCCATAAACAAAGGTGTGCCTAAGGATAAAATAGTACTTGGAATTCCTTTTTTTGGGCGCTATTGGGTTGATGGACAATCTTTTGGTGGCTATGGAATCTCACATAACCGTGTGGAAGAGCTAATAAATCTATATGAGTCAACTGTGACCTATGATGAGAAGGCTCAATCACCGAAAGCCACGATCATTATTAAGGATACAGACCCAACCTATAATTTGGCTGGTAGAATATTAGGTCCAGGAACGTACCATATTTGGTTTGAAAATGAACGATCGATTAAAGCGAAAGTAGACTTAGTTCATGAATACGAAATCAAGGGTACAGGCAGCTGGGCACTTGGTCAAGAGAATAATTTGATCTGGCAAAATTACGGAGAGTGGCTGAAGGGACATACAACTACAACTGAACAAAAGACACCCGTGATTAACCAACCTAGCTATACCAATGAACAAAAGACACCCGAGGTTAACGAACCTAATTATATCAACTATATCGTGAAGTCAGGTGACAGTTTATCTGCTATCGCTTTACGACATGGCACCACTGTAGCGAAAATAAAAGAAGTAAATGGCTTAACGAGTGACCTAATAAAAATTGGTCAAACACTAAAAGTACCGAATCCACAAGCAGCGGGTACCACTACACCAACAAATGATACAACGCCAGATATAGTTAGAGGACCAAGAGGTGAAATTGGTCATGTTCAAGTAAAAAAACGGATTAATCTATGGAAAAGAGATGCTAACGGGAAGTTAGAATTCGTGAGGATTTTAAATCCAGGAGAATCATACCGAGTTTATAAAATTGATAGTAAGTATGGAGGACAATATGATGTTGGGGGAAATCATTGGATTACCAATATGCCCGATCATGTTACTTACCTGCCAATAACACAAACCACTCAAAATGACATCACAGTTGTAAGAGGCCCACGTGGTGAAATCGGACATATAACAATACTAAAACCAATTAACCTTTGGCAAAGAGATGTGAATGGAAAATTACAATACTCAAGAGTGTTAAGACCAGGAGAAAAATATCGTGTATACAGTAAAGATGAAATGTACGGAGGTCAATTTGGAGTAGGAGGAAATCATTGGATTACAAATATGAAGGGATATGTTTCCTATGAGCCACTTCAAAACAAGTAATGAAATAGTGAAATGGTTTCTTCTTTTCATAATATTGATTATTTTAGTCTCATGTCAGCGAAGTGACGAGCCTGAAGTTTTTTCAATCTCCGAAGTGAATATTGAACATAAGGCATTAACTGAAACTTATATGGTCCTTTTTAAAAAAGAGATTGATACGTCTGTTATTACTAGATTGGGGGGGGCAATTGTTAATCAAATGGAGAACCTCCCACTCGTTACTGCCATGATACCTCCTGAAAATGTACAAGTCTTAAGAGAAAGTCCTTTAATTGAAACAATTGAAAAGAATAAGGTTTATAATATCAGTCCAGAAGAAGTTGATAAACAGGTGGTAGAAAACCATTCCCCTAAGATTTTTAGTACTGGTCTAACGGGAAAAGGAATTAAAATCGCTGTACTAGACAGTGGGGTTGTACCTAACCATCCAGATTTGAAAATTGCGGGTGGAGTCTCTTTTGTCCAAGGTAGTAATGATTATATTGATAAAAATGGACATGGAACCCACGTTACAGGAATCATTGGGGCACAACATAACTCAATTGGCATAAATGGAATTGCACCCGATGCGACAATCTATGTTGTTAAAGTGTTAGATGCTGAAGGGTTTGGGTTCCTTTCTGAAATAGCGGCGGGAATTGATTGGGCAATTAATAATAATATAGATATCATTAACCTTAGTATTGGGACTAATGAAGATTCAATAACTTTATCTAGTATCATAAAAAAGGCATATAATAGTGGTGTTTTTGTAGTAGCATCGGCTGGTAATGACGGAGATCCTAACGGGGATACAGATACAATAGATTACCCTGGTCGCTACCAGGAAACAATAGCAGTCGGTGCTGTTGATAAAGATTCTGTCCGAGCTGGTTTTTCTGCGACTGGCCCATTATTAGAAGTTGTAGCACCAGGAGTGGATATCTTAAGTACATATCTAAATAATGACTATGCTATCCTTAGTGGTACAAGTATGTCTACTGCTTACGTTACAGGGGTGTTAGCACTTATTAAGGAAGCAAATGCTGGTGTTTCTGCGAGTAAATTACGAACCATTCTACAGGAATCTTCTAAGGATTTAGGCCCTGTAGGTAGAGACTCACTTTATGGGTATGGAATGGTTCAGATTCCTACTATCCAAATGCCTACTAACATAAAAGAGCAACTTAGAGGCCCACGAGGTGAAATTGGTACAATAAATATCCTAAAAAGAATTAACCTTTGGACCAGGGATGAGAATGGGAAATTAGTATATTCTAGAGTTCTCAATCCCGGAGAACGCTACAGAGTTTATAGTATTGATGATAAATATGGCGGGCAGTATGGAGTTGGAGGTAACCATTGGATTACCAATATGGCGACCTTTGTTCAGTTCGAGGCCTACACAGAGAAAAAGGATGTTATGAAGGGGCCGCGGGGCGAAATTGGCTATGTTACAATTACGAAACGAATTAACCTATGGAAGCGTGATCCAAATAGTAAGCTTCAGTATGTGAGGGTGTTAAATCCTAGAGAAAGGTACCGTGTTTACGGTACAGATTCAAAATACGGCGGTCAATACGATGTCGGAGCAAACCACTGGATTACAAATATTCAGGGCTACGTTTTATATGAACCATTTTCATATTAGTTAAAAATGAGCTTAGGATTATTTTCCTTAGCTCATTTTGTATTAGAAATTACATTTTACGTCAATTTTGAAAGGATAGCATGGTATATTAGTAAAGGATAAAACAATTCGACTAATAGGTGACAACTCTTTATTAAGACCGAGTTTATTCACTAAACTGTTTTAACAGTTATCATTATTAGTCGAACCCTATGTTTTAAAATGGTTCGGGAGTGGTCAAAAAAATGAATACGTTTTTGCAAAATAAACAGGAAGAAATGCTTCAATTAATTGAGAAGCTCGTTAACATAGACAGTGGATCGGATGATAAAGAAGGTGTCGATAAAATCGGTGCTATTTTAAAAGAAAAATATGAAGAAATAGGCTGTGCTGTTGAGGTTAGGGAAGAAGAAAAGCAAGGAAATCACCTTGTAATTCAACATAAAGAAGCAGTCGATCCGAAAATTATCCTTGTTGCTCATATGGATACTGTGTTTCCAAAAGGAACGGTAGCTAAAAGACCATTTAGTATAGAAGGCGACCGTGCTTATGGACCTGGAGTAGTTGATATGAAATCCAGTCAGGTTGAGCTTTTATATGCGTTAAAAGCATTGGTGACAACAGGAACGCCAGGATATGAGAATGTCCAGATTATTTTAAATAGTGATGAGGAAATTGGTTCACCAACATCACGTGCGCTAATCGAAGAAAAGTCTCAGGGAAAAGAATATGCTTTGATTGTTGAACCAGCACGGAAAGATGGCTCGCTTGTTTCTTCCAGACGAGGCGGGGGACGCTATAAGTTAGTTGTTAAAGGAAAAGCAGCGCACTCAGGAATTGAACCACAAAAAGGCAGAAGTGCAATCGAAGAATTAGCCCATAAAATTATTCAACTCCACGGTCTTACAGATCACGAAAAAGGGATAAGTGTGAATGTTGGCTTGATAGAAGGTGGCTCAGCAGTCAACACAGTCTCACCAAATGCAGTTGCCCACGTAGATATTCGAATTTCAGAAATGGAGCAGGCCGAAATTTTACAGCAAAAAATAGAAGAAATCTGTTCGACTTCAGAGGTTTCAGGTACACAAGTGACGATGAAAGGGAAAATAAACCGACCACCTATGGAAAAAACAGAGCAGTCAGAGTCACTTTTACAAGTCATTCAAGAGGTGGGTAAAGAAATCGGAATTGATGTCCATGACACGTCAACGGGTGGTGGTTCCGATGCATCCTTTACAGCGGCGAATGGGGTCGCTACTGTCGACGGGATGGGCCCAGTGGGTGGAAATGCTCATAGTGAAGATGAATATTTAGAAATTCCAACACTTATTGAGCGAACCTTGTTATTGGCTAAAACCATTCAGAGGTTAACAGAGGACGAATAAATTTGTCAGGTAAGGCTACCTGGCTTTTTTGCTGTGGTACTCCTATGGTTCTCTTACTAAATCATGGCAAATGGTTTATCAATGAATCAGGTCAGTATCTTTGGACAAGCGATGTTAAACACTACATTTCTTGGAAATAAATAGTGAGGAGAGATTATATCACTCACATAATATGAATTCATTTGGTATAATTTAGCTTAATTAACGGTGAGGGGGCTTTTTAAATTGAATGAAAGTATTGTTCGTTACATAACTGAAAAACTGAATGCCTACCTTATTATCCTATTTGGCTCAACTGCTAAGGGTTTAACTCATCCTTCAAGTGATGTCGATATAGCCTTTCTAAGTGACAACCAATACTCAGATTATGAACTTTTTTTACTAAAAGAAGAACTGGCTTCTATACTTAATAAAGATGTTGATTTTATAGATTTAAAAAAGGCTTCAACTGTTTTTCAAGCCCAGATTATTACAACTGGAAAGATTCTACATTGTACAGACCATCAAAAAAGAATGGCATTCGAAATGTTAACATTAAAATTGTATGCAAAATTAAATGAAGAGCGAAAAGTAATTATTGATACCATTACTGAAAGTGGGTCTGTATATCATGAAAAATGATGTGATTTTGAATAAGATCAGTGTCATAGAACGTTGTTTAAAGAGGATAAACGCGGAATATGATTGTAATCCAGATCATTTAAAGAACTGCACAAAGCAAGATTCAATCATTTTAAACATTCAAAGAGCTTGTGAGGCGAGTATCGATTTAGCTATGCATATTGTTGCTGAAGAAAAGCTTGGTTTACCACAGTCAAGTCGTGAGAGTTTTGAACTTTTAACTCAGCAAAACATTATAACTGATGAGCTATCGAAACGAATGAAAGCAATGGTGGGTTTCCGCAATATTGCAGTTCATGATTACCAAAACTTAAATCTAAGCATTTTGCAAAGCATCGTTGAAAATCATTTAGATGACTTTAGGCAATATACAAAATCAATCCTATTCTATAAGAACAACCAGGATTAAGCTTGCAAAAATAATCACTATACAAACCCTCCCAACATTTGTATAATAAGATTCGACATAAAAAATTGAATTAGCAAAAAATAGGTGCTATTTATCTTTTGATGTACTAGATAGATAGCTTAATAGGGAAGTTGGTGTAAATCCAACGCGGTCCCGCCACTGTAAGTGAGAGCAACCTATATTACGTCACTGTCTTAAAAGGATGGGAAGACATAGGAAGCGATGATCATTAGCCAGGAAACCTGCCTGTTTTTTTTGCACCAAAACCTACGCGGATAGGAGGGTGTTAAGACGGATCGCAACTCATGAGTCCGTGATACTTAACATCAAATCTCCTCCATAGGAGATTTTTTTTATGGAAAAAAATACAGATAGGAGAGATTCAGATGAAAAAATTCAACTCATTCTTGTCAGTTCTTGTAGCCTTTACTCTTTTGTTTGGTAGCTTCCATACAACAGCTTTTGCACAGGAAAATAAAGAAGAAAGCGTAACAGTTATTGGTAGTAAAGAAACACTCGTTGATTTAAAAGCTGTTGCGGATGCTGAAGGCTCATCGGCTTTTGATGCGCTTGTAAAAGCAGTCGGTGAAGCGAATATTGAATTCACGGAAAGCCAATATGGAAAAATGATCACCTCAATTCAAGGTGTAAAAGCTGAGGGGACTTTCTTCTGGGCATTCTATGTAAATGGTGTAGGCGCCCAAGTTGGTGCAGATAGCTACATCCTGCAAGATGGCGATCAACTAAGTTTTGTCTATCAAGACTGGACAGTGTCAACTAGCAATAAAGCTTCTCTAACAGTTAATGGGAAAGAAACTACTCCATTAAAAGAGGCAGCAGAAGTTGGCTTTATTAATAATCCAACTGCGCTTGACTTATTAACAGTCGTGCTTGGTCATGACAAACTTGAGACATCTGTTTCTGAATATGGAACGATGATCAATGGTATCTCTGGTATTGCATCTGAAGGCACATACTACTGGGCTTTTTATGTAAACGGTAAAATGGCTTCTGTGGGAGCAGATAGCTACAAACTTAAAGCGGGAGATCAAATCACGTTTAAGTATGAATCATGGGAATCAGCAACAGAAGAAACAACAGAGGACACAGTAGAAACACCTGTTACTCCTTTTGATAAAAATGCACTAGGCACTTCAGTTGAAACTGCAGTAGCTTATGTACTAGCAAATCAAGTAGGCGAATGGGAAGCAATCGCTTTAAAACAAGCGGGTAAAACGTTACCAGCTTCTTATTTAGAAAATGTAAAAAAAGTCGTAAATGAAAAGCAAGGAAAGTTTGCTAGAATCACAGATACAGAGCGCTATGCACTTGGTATTTTAGCAGCGGGTGAAAATCCAACAAACTTTGAAGGATATAACTTAATAGAAGCAATTTACAATGGTGACTTAACAAAGCAAGGCCTAAATGGTGTTGTTTATGGATTACTGGCATTAGATAGTGCGAGCTTTGAGGTTCCTGAAAATGCAACATGGACACGTGAAAAACTTGTAAATCACCTTCTTGAAAATCAAAATGAAGATGGCGGCTGGTCATGGGATGGTAGTGCAACAAGTGATATTGACACTACAGCCATGGTTTTAACTGCACTTGCAGGTTACCAAGACCAAGCTGAAGTAAAAGTTCACATCGACATTGCAGTTGAATTTTTATCATCAAAATACCTAGCTGGAAAAATAGACAACAGCTCAACTGCAGCACAAGTTGTTATCGCATTATCAGCTCTAGGCGTTGATGCAAACGGTAAGCTATTTGCAAAAGACGGAAGCAGCTTAATCGGCTTCTTATTATCCTTCCAAAATGCAGACGGTGGATTTGACTGGCAAGGTGGAGATGAGAGTGATGTATTCTCAACAGCCCAAGGCTTCCAAGCAATCGTTGCATACCAGTTATTTGTAAACGGAGCAGGCTCACTTTATAACTTCTCAGCTCCTACGGCTGATCAAAACCAACCAAAAGAAGAAGCACCAGCAACTAAGGGCGATGGAAAACCATTACCTAACACTGCAACTGATATGTACAACTATTTAACATTCGGTATTATCCTGTTACTAATCGGAGCTGTTCTTTACGTTAATGAGAGAAGAAAGAAGGCTTAACACACAATGAAAACAAAATTATCCCTCTTGTTCATAGCAGGAGGGCTCTTTTTTATCATACTTGCAGGCAGTAAACTATACACCACATCCAAAGTTCAAACAGAAACACTCCTCAAGGCAACCGAACATGTTGCATCGACACAACCTTTACATAAGGTTGATCGAACAGTAAGGATCGAAAATCACGACATTCTCGGAGTACTCAACCTCCCTACCATTGGATCAACCTTACCGATTGTAGCTGGCGTGTCAGATGATGACCTTGAAAAAGGAGTTGGCCATTACACGGGAACGGCTTTACCAGATCAAAACGATCAAGTTGTTTTATCAGGCCACCGAGATACTGTGTTTAAGAGACTTGGAGAGTTAAAAGTTGGCGACGAAATTACGGTTCAAATGAACTATGGAACCTTCACTTATGTGATTGAAGAAACCTTCATTGTGGAAGCAGATGATCGAACAGTGATTAAGTCAACAGCTCCAAACGAGGTACTCACCATTACAACCTGTTACCCATTTAATTTTGTCGGAAATGCTCCACAACGTTATATTGTCAATGCAAAACGAAAAGAGTAGGAGGACACAATGAAAATGACAAAACTAGTTAAACTACCTACCCTTATTTTAATAATAGCTATGTTAGTAAGTGGTTGTGGAAATACTTCAGACACCACTAAATCATTAGTAGAAGATACAGGTATAGAAGGAACAAATGAAGTAGTTGAAGACAAAGTAGATTCAGAGGTTGAAACAGAGTCTTCCGATTCTAAGCCTGAAACTGAAGTTGTTGAAAAAAGTACTGAAAAACCAACCGACACAACAAAACCGAACGATACCGATTCTACATCTGAATCAAAAAATACAACAGAATCAACCAATACGGCAAAAAAAGAAACACCTAAACAAGAAACAACCAGTCAGCCTAAAAAAGAAGAAACAAAACCCAAAACGACAGAAACAAAGCCCAAAACAACAGAAACAAAACCTAAAGCTACAGAGCCTCCAGCTACCAAAGCAACAATCACAGTGATAGGTCCAGCAGATGTGGGCACACTTATAAGTACAACAGAGGTTGCCTTCAAAGATGGTGACACGATTTTAGATGTACTTTTACAAATTGCAAAAAAAGAAGGTATCCATGTTGATTATACGGGTAGTGGTGCTATGGGCTATGTCGTAGGAATCGATAATTATTACGAGTTTGATTATGGCCCAAAAAGTGGCTGGACTTGTAAGTTAAACGGCTCAACCTTGTCAAAAAGCTCAGATGCAATCAAAGTTAAAGAAGGAGATCGAATTGACTGGATTTATACAGAAGATTATTCGAACGATAAGTAATGGAACACCGCTTTGAACAATTTCATCCAGCTGTTATTTTTCTATATTATGTCGGAGCACTATCCCTTTTAATGCTCATGCTGCACCCTCTGTTTTTAGCAGGGGGATTTATCATAGTACTGTTAATTAATGTAGTCCAAGGTCACTTAGAGGGTTTAAAAAGATGGGGCTTCTTAATGCTTTCAATGTTCGTCTTCATCTTGATACTAACCCCTCTTTTTAATGAACGAGGAAGACATGTATTATTTGAAATCGGTAACCATCGTGTCACTCTTGAGGCAGTGACTTATGGAGGAATGACCGCCATCTCCATTATTAGTGTAATTGCAATATTCATTTCATACAATGAAACTATGACACCGAATAAATTACTATTTTTATTCTCTAAATTCCTACCACAGTTTGCGATCCTGCTTATGCTTACACTCCGATTTATTCCTCTGATGAGAAGGAGGTTAGTAGAAATATCTGCAGTCCAAAGTAGTAAAGGGATATCCCTGCTACAAGGTCGGTTAAAGGATAAGGCGAAAAATGGATTGCTTTATGTTCAAGTGTTGCTCACTTATTCCTTAGAGGAAGCTATTCAAACGGCTGATTCCATGAAAGCAAGAGGCTATGGAAGTGGCAAAAGATCAACGTATGAGCATTTTAATGTTAAAAAAGCAGATATGTTAGCCATTGCTTTCTTAGTTTTAATTTTTATCATAATCTTCTTTTGGAGACTTCATAGTGGGTATGGTTTTTTAACAATTTACCCAAGGATGGAGGCATTTCAATTATCAGACCTAGAGATTTTAAGTCTTGTAGGTTACCTTATTTTCGTAAGCTTTCCACTACTCGTTAAAGGATGGGGGTATGTTAGATGGCGTATATTGAACTAAACAAAGTTTCTTTTTCATATCCTGATGCGCCATCTCAAGCTCTTCGAGATGTTTCTTTAACTGTAGAAAAAGGCCAATTTGTAGTGTTATTTGGTGCTTCGGGCAGCGGGAAAAGTACACTTTTACGATTATTAAAGAAAGAAATTCAACCACATGGCAGCTTGTCTGGAACCATTCATACCGAAGTGGAACCAACAGATGTTGGCTTCGTGTTTCAGGACCCAGAAAATCAAGTCGTTGCAGACCAAGTACTCCATGAACTCGTTTTTGGTCTAGAAAACCGTGGTCTTTCTACAAATGAAATGAGAAACCGAGTAGCGGAAATGGTTCATTTTTTTGATGCAGAACCATTACTACATCGTAAAACCCATGAACTTTCTGGTGGACAAAAGCAGCAAATGAACTTAGCATCCGTTCTTTTAATGCAGCCGGATGTTTTGCTATTAGATGAACCAACCGCTCAGCTAGATCCAGTTAGTGCGCGAGCATTTTTAGACATGCTCATGCGACTTAATGAAGAGTTCGGAATGACGATTATCCTTGCAGAACATAGGTTAGAGGAAGTTTTTACAGTCGCAGATAAGATTGTGATGATGGACAATGGACAGGTTGCACATGAAGGAAATCCTAAAGACGTGTTAAAAGAGCTTTGGAATTCACCTTTACATGCGGAATATGTACCAAGTATCCCTTCCTTATTTTTAAAGCTAAAAGGAATTGGCGAACTTCCTATGACGGTGAAAGACGGAAGAAGCTGGGCACAGCAGCAGGTATCAACAACTAAACTCGCTTATTCCGAAACGGAAGTACACCTCCAAAACGAATTAATGAAATTAAGTCATGTCTTTTATCAATATGACAAAAAAAGTGAACTCGTATTAAAGGAAGTTGACTTTACGATAAACAAAGGAGAAATCTACGCACTCCTTGGTGGGAATGGATCTGGAAAATCAACCTTATTAAAGGTGCTCGCAGGTATATATGAACCACAGCGGGGAAAGGTGCTTTTTGAAGAAAAGCCGTTAAAATCTATGAAAAAGAAAGAGGCAAAAATCGGATATCTGCCTCAAAATCCAAAACTCTTCTTTATCCAAGATACAGTGGAGGGCGAGATTCAGGCAACCATGGAACAATGGGGCATTACAGATCGTGATGAGGTTGAACAAATATTACTAGATTTAGGCATCTCTCATCTCTGTAAAAGTCATCCATATGATTTAAGTGGGGGGGAACTACAGAAAGCGGCTCTTGCTTGTTTGCTTTTACGAAAACCTGAGATTCTTATTTTAGACGAACCAACAAAAGGATTAGACCCTCTTTCAAAAGGACAACTAGTGCAGATTTTAAGGAGACTAAATCAGGAAGGCATGACCATTATGATGTCCACACATGATGTGGAGTTTGCCGCCCAATATGCAACGAAATGTGGGATGATGTTTCAAGGTAAGATTACAGCTGAAGATATACCAAGGAACTTCTTCAGAGGAAATTTCTTTTACACAACCATGCTACAGCGTCTATTCCGCTTGGCACCTGATGCTTCGATCGTAACGTTTGAGGAGGCTGTTAGAGCATGTACCTTAAACAAAAGATAGGAATTGTTGGCCTCATAGTTGGAATTGTTACGTTGTTAGCACTAGCTATTATATGGGAAGATTATTACTTATATTTGAGCTTTGGTGTTATTGGTGCAGCCATTCTACTACTTCTAGTAAGATTTGAAGCTAGAAAGGTAGAAGCGAGTGAGTTAGTTTTACTAGCAGTTCTCGCAGCCATAGCAGCAGTTAGCCGTGTGCCTTTCGCAAGCATTCCAAGTGTGCAACCAACAACCTTTGTAATTATGATGGCTGGCTTTGTGTTTGGTGCGGAGAGTGGATTTATGATTGGTGCAGTTGCAGCTTTAGCCTCTAATATGATACTCGGACAAGGTCCGTGGACCCCTTTTCAAATGGTTGCATGGGGCTTAGTGGGACTAACTGCAGGGCTACTTAGGAACAGAAAGTTTATGCAAGCTACCTGGGGTAAGGCACTCTTTGGCATTGTATGGGGCTTTATATTCGGTGCAATCATGAACTTCTGGGGCTTGGCAGCCTTTATACAATCTGGAACAGGAATTGATACAAAGCTACTAATTACCTATTTTGCTGGTAGTGCCTTATTTGACACAATGCATGCCGTTTCAAATGTTGTATTTCTATTATTATTTGGCGGAGTATGGCTAAAAATATTAACTCGATTTAAAAGAAAATATGGATTGTTAGAGTAGAGGGATGGTGTGATTGATAACATTGCCCCTCTTTTTTATGTGTTAAATTTGGCGAACTTTGTCGAAAATTTTTTTCTTTAAAAAACGCTTGTCCTACTAAATATTCAGAATATTACCATTAATATGTAACTTCTTTACAACTCTATTCCTATCCTCACAAAAGTGATCATCACTAAACAGAAACCATTATCCTATGACATTAGAATTACCTAACTATAAAACGACAAACTGTAAAAATATGAAATTTGAAAATAATTAGAATTGTCAGTATAGTAGTGGCAAGTAGCAGCTAGTAGATTTGAAAAACTAGCTTTTTGATGCAACTAGAAAATATTTTAGGAGGAAAAGAAGAATGGTTTCTAAGAAACGAAGTAGATTATTTAAAACAGTAACAGGCACGATTACGACGGCATTATTGGCATCTTCCTTGGCTTTTTCAGGAGCATCTGCCCAAACGACGAACTATGAATTTGGTAGTCAAGATTTTACAATTGCCTTTAAATCTGAAAGTGTACCTAGTGATTTTAAAGCATTTATGAATAGCTTAGGTGCTAAAGTAGAGACTGAGCTGAACTCAATTGGAGTTGTTCAAGTTGAGGTTGATGGGAATCCGTCAAAATTCCTAAAGTCTACTTTATCTCATAAAGAGGTTTTAACAGTCACTCCTTCTATTGAAATACCTCTAGATTTGCCAGATGTTGAAGCAGAGGAAATGGGAACAGTAGGAACTGCTATGCCAGAATTACCTACTCTAGCAAAAGAAGACAGTATCTGGGGCACTGATTACCAGTGGGATATTCAACGTGTAACAAACAATGGTGCGAGCCACGAAATTTCTTCGGGATCTAAAGATACAGTAGTCGCAGTTATTGATAGTGGTTTTGACCTTAATCATCCTGATTTAGTAAATAACATTGTTCCAGGTTCGAAAACGTTTGTGCCTGGTACGACTGATGCAATGGATTATAATAGCCATGGTACACACGTGGCAGGAACCATTGGTGCAAACGGACGTATGAAAGGTATTGCACCTGAAGTTGGTTTACGAGCATATCGTGTATTTGGAGCAACAGGTGGAGCACAGCAAATTTGGATTACGAATGCAATCTTAGCAGCTGCTGATGACAATGTTGATGTTATCAATATGAGCTTAGGTGGTTTTAGAACGAATGGTCAATGGAATTATACTGACCCAACGACTGGTGAGAGAATTAAATTAGGTGGAGACTCTGCTGATATCGTTGCATACAATCGTGCAATTCGTTACGCTGTTAACAAAGGTGTTACTGTTGTAGCTGCTGCAGGTAATGATGCTCAAGATCTGTCTAATCCAGCAAAACTTACTGATTGGTACAATGGTTACCTAAGATCTCTAGGTTATACTCAGTATGACATCCAGGGTGCTACTATTAACGTACCAGCAGGTATTCCAGGAGTAATCTCTGTATCTGCAACAGGTGGTGGCTTTGGCACAGAGGATCGTTTAGCGTTCTTCTCAAACTACGGTAATGGCAAAATTGACTTAGCTGCTCCAGGTGGAGACGTTGGCCCAGACTATCCAACAACAGGAAAACGTGTTGCTGGTGACCATGTATTCTTAGTATTAAGTACGATTCCAACATATATTAGCCAATCTTCAACGGCTGTAAAAGCTTTTGGAGAAGGTGGCTACGGCTGGAAAGCTGGAACGTCAATGGCAACACCACAAGTTGCTGGTGTAGCAGCAGCTTACATTGATCACGTATTTAAAACAACTGGTAAAAAACCATCTCCAAAGCAAGTTCAAACACATCTTCAACAAACAGCTGAGGATATTGGTAAAAAAGGCTATGACAAACACTATGGTCATGGTTTGGTTAATGCTTACAATGCGTTAACAAAATAAAGGGTAAGGATGTTAGGGGGAGTCTCCTAGCATCCTTTTTTGGATAAATAAAGGGTGTAAGCTCAGATAAACACCCGATCTGATAAATAGACGGATAAATTCCGCTTAATTAGTAATTTTTATAAAAAACAGCTAAAATAGAAGGAGAATTTCCGCTTATTGAAGAGAAAACCGTGAAAATGTGGCATTTTGCTTGGCATAAGCGGAAAAACTCCGCTTATTTAGCCAAAACTGTGCTCCATTCGGAATATAACCGGAAAACCTCCGCTTATTTCACTTCGTTAATTAAGGACAGGACTCCTTATCCAGGGTGCATCTAATTTTTTTGCATGTTATTTGAGTTATTTTTTCACGTTTTGCACTCCAAAAGAAAACCAGTCAGCTCTTAACTCACACCACTTCTTTATAGCATCTGAGGATACTTTTCTTCAATCATCTCAATAAATGGTTCCACGAATACTGGATCAAATTGTTGGCCAGCACATTTTCTCAGTTCAATAATAGCTTCACCAAAGCTTTTGGTCGTTTGGTATGGACGTTCAGTGGTCATTGCATCAAACGAATCAATCACACATAAAATCCTCGCAAGCTTCGGGATATTATCTTCTTTCAAACCAAAAGGGTATCCTTTTCCATCAAAACGTTCATGATGTAGTTCAATTAATGGAATCAGGTCATTATACTTTTTGGTAGAAGAAATAATTTCTTTCCCCCAAGTCACGTGCTTTTTCATCATTTCCCACTCATGTGAATCTAGCTTACCCTTTTTATTTATAACATCCCTAGGGATTTCTAGTTTTCCAATGTCATGAATTAAAGCCCCTAGGATAAGGTTTCGTTTTTCTTCGCTGCTAAGTTCTAGTTTGCTGCTAAGGTCTGTAGCATAGGTGAACACTCGTTTACTATGTTGGTAAGTGTATATGTCCTTTGCTAAAAAGATTTGTAACTGTTGCTCAAGCTTTTCTACTTCTTTTAATAAATACAAGTCATTATCGTACACATTGTTTTCCGCGTGATACACTTGTACACAATTCTTCCCTTGTGCTTTTGCAAAATATAAAGCTTTGTCAGCTTTTCTTAACAGTTCAGAAGATCCATAGGTACCTTTTGCAAACTCAACAACACCAGCAGAAAAAGAGATACAACCGAGAGGGAGATACTCAACTCCTTTAAAGTGGGTATCATTTAGTTCTTTTCGTATTTTATTCAAAATGGAAACTGCCTCATTTGTTGATATATCAGGCATTAATATCGCAAATTCTTCGCCACCATAACGAGCAGATATCATTTCAGAGTAATTCTCCGTTTTTTCTTTTATGAACTTACCGAAGAACTTTAATAATTCGTCACCCTGTAAGTGACCGTTTGTATCATTGTATTTTTTAAAGTCATCGACATCTAAGAGAGCAACTGTAAATCCATTATAATCCTCACTCTTTGCAAAAATTTCATCTAGTTTCAGTTTAAAAAAGCCATGATTATAAAGTTTTGTTAAGAAATCTATTTTTGACTTTTCTTCTGTATCTTTATATAAATGAAAGAAGTTTTTAAAAGCAGAGGATAGAAATACAGCTAAAACAGTAAACAAGAACAATCCAAAGTAAAGTGCTTCCTTTATTAAAATAGTTAATATGAGTGATAATACGAGCAAGCTAAAATAGCTCGAAAATGACTCTTTAAGTACGGCCTTAGTAATGGCACCTTTAATCACACTTGTAACTTGAGATGGAGAGGCGATTGCAAAATAGCCCCAAAAAATAAAGACATTTAATAAAAAATAGGTTGCTAGTGAAAAGATATATGGAATGATTGTATAGAAATCCACAACACCAGGAACTCCATTGATTAGTGTGAAAACAAAGTAGGTACACACAATCGTTAGAGAATAACTAGCAAAGTTGAATAGGTGTTTCCACACTGCAATTTTCCTGTAATAGATAAACCAGACTAACGTTGTTACCAATAAAATACTTAGTGTAATGTCTAAACCAAACAAAAAGAGACTGGCTAGATAAATCGCAGAATCCATTGATAACGAATTTCCGGAAGGAGGAAGAACTATATTAAAAAAGTTCAATAATATCAGTACAGCTGTTAATACACCGATTAATTCCCAGTTTGAAAAGGCAGGATTATAATTCCCCACAAAGGAGAGGATTCCTATTACGCAGAGTAAAGTTGCGTAGAGAGAATCTAATTTCAATTTTTTCATTAGTTATCCACGCTCTTTCTCTAAAAAGTTTAAGGGAGCACTCTAGAAGCAGTCCCTGATGTTTAATGAAATTTAAACCCAGAAGTTAGGGCAACGATAACAGAACCTAATATGAATAAATTTATAATGGTTCTTTTCGTTTTCTTACTCATGCTTTTTTATCTCCTTTTACTAATACTTTTTGTATAAAGATAAAAACACCAATATTCATAATGATATCCCCGATACTAATTACTTGTTCCTTGGGATACGGAGCAGATAGTGGGACGATATCTCCTAAAAAAGGAAGGTGCGTAGAGTTCGTAATTAACTCGTGTTTTGCATAAAGTCCGTGTTTTAGTGCATCTATATATGAAGGATCTAATACAAGAGCCGCTTCCGGAGAAACAGGCATCCTGCCACCATTTACTGACATAACGATAAAGTTTAAACCTACTCCTACTATGATCATGAAAAATCCAGGGAGGTTACGATTCATCAATAGAAAGAAAAGCCCAATAATATATACAAAAATAAATGCTATATTACTATAGCCACCAACCCAGGATATTTTATTTTGTAGTGAAAACACAATGATTTGAACGAGTAAAAGGATTGGGAAGACCCATCCCATTTTTAACTTCATTTCAGAAAGGTTTGTAATCTTTCCTCCGCGAATCAAGGCCACAATTAAGGCGATGATAAAGCCATCGAAAACCATAGGAGTGTCTCCTTTTATCAAATTGTACATAGTTTATTACAACAAATACCTATATGTAATACAACAGGAATTGACTGGGTTTTAAGGTTTCAGGCGGGCTTTACATGGTGAAAATACGGTGGGAACAACGTTGAATAGAAGGGTCTAGGACATTTGGTTAATTAATGGAAATTTAGTGATTCGTAACTTACCTAACTATTCCGAAAATCTAATAGTTAACAGTGTGGATATATGAGATACTGTTATTAGTGAAGAGAAGCAGGGAGGCAGAGAATAGTGAAAACGAATACATTTTTACCAACAGTTGAATTTGCAAGACAACTAGACAAAGAAGCGACAACCTTTCGAGATGAATTTTACATAAAAGAAGAAATCTATTATATGGATGGGAATTCTTTAGGATTGCTATCCAAACGTGCTGAGAGAACACTACTAAACTCATTGGAAGATTGGAAAGAACTTGGGATTGATGGGTGGATGTCAGGGAAACAGCCTTGGTTTGAGTTTTCAGAAAGACTTGGGATGCTAACAGCACCATTGATAGGTGCTAGTCCGGAAGAAACGATTGTAACAGGTTCAATTACAGCGAACCTTCACCAAGTTTTGGCGACCTTTTATAAGCCAGATGGTAAACGTACAAAAATTGTTGCAGATGAACTTGATTTTCCTTCAGACATTTATGCAATAAAGGCTCAGTTAAAATTACATGGATTAGATCCTGAGGAGCATCTTGTATTAGTAAAATCCCAGGATGGTCGAACCATTAATGAAGGTGATGTCATTGCAGCAATGACGGACGATGTAGCGATTGTTTGGCTTCCATCTGTTTTATATAGAAGTGGACAGCTTCTTGATATGAAACGTTTAACAGCAGAAGCACATAAACGAGGTATTTTAATCGGATTTGACTTAGCTCATTCAATCGGTGCGCTTCCTCATTCCCTCCATGACTGGGGTGTGGACTTTGCGGTGTGGTGCAATTATAAATACTTAAACAGTGGACCAGGTGGAGTTGGTGGAATGTTCGTTCATAAAAATCACCATGGTATTGCACCAGGTCTAGCAGGTTGGTTTAGCTCGAAAAAAGAAAAGCAATTTGATATGGAGCATGAGCTGGCTCATGCAGAAACTGCGGGGGCTTTCCAAATTGGAACTCCACATGTGTTGAGTATTGCGCCATTATTAGGTTCTTTAGAAATGTTCGCCGATGCTGGAATTGACAATCTGCGTGAAAAATCGCTTCACATGACAGAATATATGATGTATTTAATCGAGCATGAACTAGGGGAGTATGGGTTCAGTATTGGCAACCCGCGAGAAGACAACCGCCGCGGAGGCCATGTCTGCTTAGAGCATCACGAAGCGGCACGCATCTGTAAAGCATTAAAAGATAACAACGTCATCCCAGATTTCCGTGCACCAAACGTCATCCGCCTTGCACCAATGGCACTCTACAACACCTACGAAGAAATCTGGCAAACCATCACAATCCTCAAACAAATCATGAAAACCGAACAATACAAAAACTACGAAAACACACGCAACGTCGTAGCATAAAACTTTGGGGCCTGACCCCCAGCGCGTTAAAGCTTTAACGCACCGGGGGTCAGGCCCCGTTTGACATTTTATGTTCGTATTTTTGCTTTTTTCCTATATAATAAGGTGAATATTTAATATGAAGAGGAGTTATTATGGAGCGTTTACAGCCTTATTGGGAAAAGATCGTTCATTTTTGGAGAGAAAAGCATATTACGAAAATTTTCCTATTACTCTTATTGGTTTTCATACTTTTATCGATGCTCTTTTTTGCTTTTATGGCGACCACAGCTAATGTACAGTCGTTAAAGGAAGGGTTAAGACAATCGACAATTATTATAGATAAGAATGGTGAGGAAGCGACTTCTGTTGTAACGAACAGAACAAGTGGTGTTGTAGTTGATGAATTACCAGATCATGTGAAGAATGCGGTTATTGCAATAGAAGATCATCGATTTTATGAACATAATGGTTTTGATATTCTCGGTATAACTAGGGCCTTTTTTAAGAACTTGTTTGCTGGAAGAATCACCGGTGGCGGCAGTACGATTACGCAGCAGTTAACGAAGAATGCCTTGCTCTCACCAGAAAAGACTTATAAACGTAAAATTGAGGAACTCTTTTTAGCAGTTGAAATTGAAAAACACTACGAAAAAGATGAAATTCTTCAAATGTACCTGAACCAAGTGTATTTTGGTAGTGGTGCTTGGGGAATTGAACAGGCCGCTAGTAAATACTTTAATAAAGATATTCAGAAGGTAACGATTAGTGAGGCGGCAACATTAGCGGGCTTGTTACAGGCACCTTCAGCCTATAATCCTTATAAAAATTATGATAGAGCATTTAATCGTCGAAATGTCGTTTTAGCCAAAATGCATGAATTAGGTATGATAACCGAAGACGAATGGAACCGAGCTAAGGAAGCTAAACTTACTCTTGTTGAGGGGAAGGGTAGCTTTATAGAAAGAAAGTACCCTTATTATGTTGATGCTGTGTTAGATGAAGCCATTTCTAAGTATGGATTGACTCAAGAAGAGTTACTAACAAGAGGGTATCGAATCTACACACAATTAGACCAAAATATCCAATTATCCTTGGAGAAAGTGTATGAAAACAAAAAGTACTTTCCAAAAGGGAAAAAGAGTACACTAGTGCAAAGTGGTGCAGTGTTGATGGATCCTACGAGTGGCGGTGTTCTTGGCTTAATCGGTGGCCGAGGAGAATATGTATTCCGCGGATTTAATCGAGCAACTCATATAAAAGCACAGCCAGGCTCTACAATGAAACCATTGGTAGTTTATACCCCTGCCTTAGAAAATGGGTATACAGTTACATCGGTATTAAAAGATGAACCTATGACATTTGGTGACTATTCACCTCAAAATTCTTCGCGAAAATATAGTGGAGAAGTACAGATGTACCAGGCTTTAGAAAAGTCTTTAAATGTACCAACCGTTTGGCTATTAGACCAAATTGGGATGGAAAAGGGTGTAGATTCTTTACAGCGGTTTGGTATTGGGATAGAAGATGAAGATAGATACCTTGGATTAGCTCTAGGTGGAATGCACAAGGGCCTCTCTCCTCTACAATTAGCTGAAGCTTATTCAACATTTCCTAATGAAGGTAAAAGATATGAAGGTCACCTGATTACTCGAATTGTTGGACCTACGGGAAATGTCATTGCTGAACATAAACCTAAGTCAACCAGGGTAACCTCTAAACCGGTTTCTAATGAAATTACTTCAATGTTATTAAATGTGGTAGAAACAGGAACTGGCACAGGAACAAAGCTTAAGGGAGTTAAATTAGCAGGAAAAACGGGATCCACCCAGCTACCATATAATGATATTAAAGGTACAAAAGATCAATGGTTCGTGGGCTATACACCAAATCTAGTTGGATCCGTATGGCTTGGCTATGACAAGACTGACAGAGAGCACTATCTTCCAAATAGTACCTCAGAAGGTGTCGTTCCTTTATTCCGAGTTATCATGGAACAATCACTACAACATGTGGAACCTGCTGAATTCACGGTTCTATCAGTGAATGACCGACTAGCGGGAAAAGAACAAAAAACAGTAGACCGAAAAAAAGAAATAATAGAAACGGTCGATAAAATTGAAGAAACCCTAAAAGAAGAAGCACCAAAATGGAAAGAGAAAATAGATTCAACAATCATAAAAATAGCAGAACAAACAAAAAAACTAATAGAAAAAATAAAAACCGAATTATGACAGACGGGGCCTGACCCCCAGTGCGTTAAAGCTTTAACGCCCCGGGGGTCAGGCCCAAAAATATAAAAAGCTTTTAATATAAAAATTAGTAACATTTGCTTATAGAGATTCGACAATATTTTCAGTAAACTGTAATCAAAGTATTTCGTCCCATTCAAATAAAGGCAAAATCGTTGAAAAGCGGTGACGCAAAGCCACAGGCCTAAAGTAGTATTACCATGGCGGCTGGGTTGCTAAGAATGAGGAGTAACGTATTAATATGTTATTTCTTTATATTCTTGCAATCTATTAATTATCTTTTAATAGAATGTAAGAATTTTTTAAATTTAGCGACATAAACGGAAAACTGGGCTCGAATACCTTTAGTACAAGCTATTACAAATTAGGAGGAATTCTACATGTTTTTCGACAAGAAGATTAGAAATGTATTGGCAACGAGTGCAATTGCTACAGCTTTAACTTTTTCATTAGGGACAAGCAGTGTATTTGCGAATGAAACTACTACAACACCACCTGTAACAACAGAAGAAAATAGTGAGGCTACATCACCAACAACCACTCAGACTCCTGAAACAACAGAGTCTGTTACATCAACTCTTGAGGATGGTGAGCAATCTTTAGAGGAGGAGATTTCTCTACTACCTGGTGAATTCTTTTACTTTTTAAAGACATTTACTGAAAAACTTAAGTTAGCTTTTATATTTGATGATGCAAAAAAAGCAGAAGCAATAACAGAAATAATGGAAGAACGAATTAAAGAAGCAGAAGCTCTGTTAGCAGCAGGTGATGAGAAGCTTGCAGAAGAAACACTTCAAAAGGCAATTGAGCAAATGGAGTTAGTATTGGAATTAACACCAGATGCTGATCCAACGGGTGAAACTACAGATGATACATCTTCGGAAGATACAGATGCTGCAGATGATTCAGAGAATACAGAGGAAACAGAGGAAACATCTGTTGAAGGAGAAGACTCCGAAGTAACCGGTGAAGAGACAACGGAAGAAGTTGTGGCCTCTGATGAAAGCACGGAAACTACAGTTGATCCACTAGCAGAATTAAGAGAGAAACTTTCCCGAAATATTATTGCATTGACTGCTGCTATGGAAAAAGTCCAAAATCCTCAAGCAAAAGCTGCACTTGCTAAAAATATTGAAAAGGCTGAGAAAAAGCTAGAGAAGAAGATTGCTAAATATCTAGAAGAGGAAGAAGAGTACCTGGACGAATTAATCGAAATAGAAGAAGAGTTAGTAAATGGTGAGATAACAGAAGAAGAGGCTGAAGAGGAAAAAGCTGAATTATTGGAAGAGTATAATGAAGAGCAAGAAGAAACGATCGCTGAAGCAACGAAAGAAGTAACAAAAGCGATTGAAAAAGCAGAAAAGAAAACTGAAAAGGCTCTTGTAAAAGAAGCGAAGAAGACAGAAAAGGTTGAAACAAAATTTAGTAAAAAGTCGGAAGAAGATAAAGGCCACCTAGAAAAAGAAAATGAAAAGGCAGAAAAGGCACGTGAGAAAGCTCAAAAAGAAGCTGAAAAAGCACGTGAAAAAGAAGAAGAGGCACGAGAGAAGGCTGAAGAAGAAGCTGAAAAAGCACGTGAAAAGGCAGAAGAACAGCGTGAAAAAGCTAAAGAGAAAGCTGAGAAAGCTCGTGAAAATGCAGACAAAGGTAAGAAGAATAAGGGCAATGATGACGACGAAGACGACAGATAAAACAATTAAGAGTGCTAGGCAATCAATGTCTAGCACTTTTTTCTAAGTAGCTATAAATCTACAAAGTTAAACATTATTCCTTAAATTCGAACAAAAAACCAGATTTTATAAACCGATAACCAGTTTTTCTGTCGGACAAATTATCTTGAGTAGTAAGCCTACTCTATGCGAGAATTTAATTATATGGAAGCGATTGCACAAAAGGTCCCCCAACTATTTTGCGCAATCGGTTCCACGCCAAACATACTTTACAAGGAGGTAGGAACAAGTGAAAAGGAAAAACATGAAAGCCCTCTCTTTACTCATGATTTTTTCATTAATTGTCCAGCTATTTTCTAGTGCTTTTTACTTTGAGAAAGTAAGCGCGGAAACACTAGATGAACGTACTGTTACTCTAGTAGGAGATCTTCAAACAGAACTAGAAGCTGCTGAAGATTGGGATCCTAAATCAGAAGCAACTAAAATGACCCACAAGGGAAACAACTTTTACACATTCACAGGAACACTTCCTGCAGGTACCTATGAATACAAGGTTGCCATTAATGGAAGCTGGGATGAAAGCTACGGAGACAATGGGAATAATATATCTATTAATCTAACAGAAGAATCAGAAGTTACTTTTTACTATCATGATGAAACACATGCTGTGACTGACTCAGTTAAATATACAGCAATTGCTGCTGATAAACAGCCAAGAGTTGTGGGAAGCTTGCAGGATGAAGTAGGAGCAGGGTCTGAGTGGAGTCCAGCTGAATCAAACCTATTTTTACTAGATGATAATTTTGATAACGTTTACATAGAATCTGTAAATGTGCCAGCAGGGACTTACGATTATAAGATTGTTCTTGGCTCTACATGGGATGATGTGGCGTATCCAAATCAAAATGCAACAGTAAGTATTTCAAATGATGCACTTGTTACTTTTACATTTAATAATGATACAAAAGAAGTGACAGCCAAAGTAGTAGAAACTGAAACTCCACCACCTGGAGAAGAGATTCCGGGGCGAAATGTTGTTTTGGTTGGTAGTTTGCAAGATGAGCTTGGCCACAGTAAAGAGTGGGATCCGGAGGCTACCGCAACAAAAATGAGACATGTCGGAAATGATCTTTATACATTTACTGGTACCTTGCCGGCAGGTCAATATGCTTATAAAATTGCAATTGGTGGTAACTGGGATGAAAACTATGGTGCAGGAGGAAGAGGTGGCGGAGATATATCTCTAACACTGTTAGAAAACACAGAGGTTACGTTTTATTATCATGATCAAACTCATGCAATTGCCAATTCAACATTTTACACCCCTATTTCAATCAAGAAAACACCTCGAATAGTTGGGGATATTCAACCAGACATTAATGCTGGTGAAGAGTGGAGTCCTGCAACATCAAATGCATTTTTGACAGACTATGATTTTAACAATAGCTATGAATATAGAACCCTAGTACCAAAAGGGAATCATGAATTTAAGGTCGTACTAGGAAATGACTGGAGTGAAGCATATCCTGGGGACAATTTTAAGTTAAATGTACTAGAGGCAACAGAGGTTACCTTTACCTTTAATAATCTAACAAAAGAAGTTTTAACAGATTACAAGCCTAGTGGTTCTGATGGAACAGTTGATCAAGGTAAGCTATATCACAATACCTGGAATAACGCTTTTCGTCAGCCATTTGGAGCCATTGCTTCAGATGAAACTGTCACTTTGCGTTTGGCTGCGAAAAAGGATGATTTAACAAGAGCTACTCTGTATGTTAGAAACTATTTAACAGGCAACACCAAAATGATAAATATGGAGTACGTGGGCTGGACAGATGTTCAAAACCAAGGAAATTTAGAATTTTGGGAAGCGACCTTTACACCTGAAAATAAAGGTGTTCATGGTTATAAGTTTATCGCGGGAGATGGAATGGCTGTAGCTGAATATGGTGAAGATACGCTTGAAGGAGAAGTTGGTAGTGCGGCAACTAGTAATGCTGGATTGTTCCAACTAACGGTCTATGACCCTAGCTATCAAACACCAGATTGGATGAAAGAAGCCGTTGTTTATCAAATTTTCCCGGATCGTTTTTTCAATGGAAATCCTAAAAATGACACAGCAAAGAAAAATGCACGTGGTGAAGAGCCAATTGAGCGCCCAGATAGTTGGGATGCCCTACCTGATAATCCGCGTATTGGTGAAAAGGATCCAGCCAACTATACTGGAGATGGGATCTGGAGTAATGATTTCTTCGGAGGAGACATTGCCGGAATCCAGCAAAAATTAGATTATATACAATCACTTGGTGTTAATACTCTATATTTAAATCCAGTCGCAAAGGCTGCATCAAACCATAAGTATGATGCAACCGATTTTAAAGAGGTTGATCCAATGTTCGGTTCACCTAAGGAGTTTAAGGCGTTCACAGACGAATTAGCAAAACGTGATATGCATTTAATTTTGGATGGGGTATTTAATCACGTTGCCGATGATTCAATTTACTTTGACCGTTATGGAAAATATGAAACGGTTGGAGCATATGAATATTGGGCAAAAATTTATGATTTAATGAACGAAAAAGGATTGACGCAAAAGAAAGCCGAGCAGGAAGCCCATGTTTATTTTAAAAAGGATAAACAAAAATTCAGTCGCTATGGCTTTCATAACTGGTTTAATATCGAAAATGAAATTATTGATGAAGGCAAGCCAACAGAGCGTTATAAATACCAAGCTTGGTGGGGCTTTGATAGTTTGCCAGAAATTAAGTCAATTCCAGGTGAAGCAGTAAACTATGATAGTGAGCTAAATAACAAGCAGTTCGCAAACTATATTTTCTATGAAAGAGATTCGGTTGCAAAAAGCTGGTTAACTAACGGTGGATCTGGTTGGCGTTTAGACGTAGCCAATGAGGTTGATATGGAGTTTTGGAGAGAGTTCCGTAAAGAGTTGAAAAACGGTAATTACAAGCGCGGAGCAACACTTAAGGATGGCGAACAGCCATTAATCCTTGGTGAAATCTGGGATGATGCCTCTAAATATTTCCTTGGAGACCAATATGATTCGGTCATGAACTATCGTTTTGAGCGTGCGATCTTAGGTTACTTAGAAAATGGAAATGCCGGGCAAGCTGAAAAACAGTTAAAAGCAGTTCAAGAAGATTACCCAGAGGAAGCGTTTTACGCGTTAATGAACTTATTAGGTTCACATGACACGCCAAGAGCAGTTTATTTACTAGGCGGTGGAACTGATTCATTTGAGCGTGCAGAGTTTGACACGAATTATAATCATAAACTCGGTATTCAGCGCCTAAAGTTAGCGTCGATTATCCAAATGGGCTATGCCGGTGCACCAACTATTTACTATGGAGATGAAGCGGGTGTAACAGGCTCGAAGGATCCGGATGATAGGCGTACGTATCCATGGGGCAAAGAGGACCAGGATCTAATCTCTCATTATAAAAAAATTGGAGCAGTCCGTGAAGACAATGCTAATCTCTTTGCATATGGTGAACTTCATCATGCTTATGCGAAAGATGATGTGTTAGCGTATGTTCGAACGAATGATGAAAAGGCAGCGATTGTTGCGGTAAATAGAGGTAGTGAAGCAAAGACAATTGAGCTGCAAGTCAAGGATCTGGTAGCAAACGGAGTAGAATTTACTGACCAATTAAAAACAGACTACCGAGCTACTACACGCAATGGAGTTATTGAACTTACAATACCTGCTATGTCAGGCAGAATGTTAGTATCAGATAAGCTGCCTACGAAAGTAGAGCCTATTACTTCTTTAACTGCAACAGAAGGTTCAAAAACGGCTCAGTTAAACTGGGAAGGTAATGGTGTTGAATATGCGGTTTATCAAACAACAGTTGAAGGAGCACTCTATCAAAGGATTGGCACAACGTCTGATAAAACTTTTACAGTCGAAAACCTTCAAAATGGACGTCAATATTTCTTCGTAGTGGTTTCCGTTGATGAAAATGGAAATGAGTCTGAAAAGGTTGCTACAAGTGCTGTTATCCCTCATTATGATCTAACAGCAGCTTGGGTAGGGAATTTAACTACATTAGAAAATAGTACACTAGATTTATCGGCTGCGCAGGTAATTAGCGCAGAATTATATGTTGAAGGTGCAACCGAAACTGAGCAAGCTGAAGGTGTTATAGCTAGATTAGAAGTTAAAAAGGACAGTGAAACTCAGTGGAGTATTCTAAAAGCAGGTTACGCCGGTCAAACTGGGAACAATAATGTCTTTTCAGGTAGCTTCTTACCTTTAGAAGTAGGAACCTATGAGTACAGAATTGGTGTCTCTTCAGACTTAGGTCGTGAGTGGAAGTATACTGAAACAACCAATACCGTCACTTTTATAAAAGATGAATCAGACCAAACAGCACCAGCAACCGCAGTCGAGCTAGCACAGCCGATGCAAGATTCTGGTCAGGTTAACTTAAGTTGGACACGTGTAGACTCAGATGACCCATACCTATATACGATTTTACGTGATGGTATTGTAATCGAACAGGTGGTTGATGGCTCGTTAACATCTTACCGTGACTACCAGGTTGAAAACGGGAAAACGTATCAATATCAAGTTCGTGTTTATGATAAAGCGGGTAATTTTGTGGATTCTAACATAGTTACAGTCACTCCTGATATTGTTATGGTTCAGGTAACTTTTAAAGTAAATGCACCCGATTATACACCGCTAACGACAAGTGTTAACATGCCAAACAGTTTAAATGGCTGGAATGCTGGGGCGTGGTCAATGACACGTAACGGAGCTGTTACACCTGATTGGGAGTATACAGTCGAAGTTCAAGAAGGAACTGAAATTACCTATAAGTATGTAAAGGGTAATTCATGGGATCAAGAAGGCCTTGCGGACCACACACCGAATGATCGTACAGATGATGATATCAGTTACTATGGTTATGGTGCGATTGGAACCGATATGAAAGTTGTCGTACAGAATCAGGGCAATAATAAAATGGTAGTTCAAGATTACATTTTACGTTGGATTGATATGCCTGTTGTCGTAACCTCTCACGAAAACAATGCTACGGTAACAACTAAAACAATCGAACTAAAAGGTACAGCAATTAAAGGTGGAGTCCTCACCATTAATGGGGAACAAGTTACTATTAATGATGATATGTCGTTCAGTCATACAGTTACTCTGGCTGAGGGTAAAAACGACATCAATATCTCCATTAAACCATCAGAAGACAGCAAGAAGAACATCTTTAATAACGATAGTGGAGCAATAGCTAAAAACACAAAAACAATTGTCCTAACTGTGAACAAACAATGACAGAAGGGGCCTGACCCCCGGTGCGTTAACGCGTTAACGCCGTGGGGGTCAGGCCCCATTTTTTATCTTGCTAGGACTTTTTGTAGAAACTGTTGTGTCCGTTCTTCTTTTGGAGTTGTGAAGATTTCTTCTGGTTTTCCTTGTTCAACGATGTAACCATCTGCTATAAAGATCACACGGTCGGATACATCACGTGCAAATCCCATTTCATGTGTAACGATAATCATCGTCAGTCCTTCTTTCGCTAGTTCTTTAATAACTGTTAGAACTTCTCCTACTAATTCAGGGTCGAGAGCCGAAGTAGGTTCATCAAACAATAGAATTTCAGGTTTTAAGGCTAGCATTCTAGCAATGGCAGCACGTTGTTTTTGTCCTCCAGATAATTGTTCAGGGTAATGGTCTTTATGCCCCAGTAAACCAACCTTTCTTAGTAGCTCCTCACCCTCCAATACCCCTTCGGCTCTTCGCCTTTTTTGTACAACCAACGGTGCTTCGATGATATTCTCTAAAACGGTTTTATGTGGGAATAGATGAAAGTGCTGGAACACCATTCCTGAGAACTTCTGAACATTTCTCTTTTGTAGCTTAGTAGGAGACTTCCCATGAAAACTTACTTGAACATCACCTATCGAAAGTGTGCCTCCAGTTGGGACGTCTAATAAATTCAAACAACGCAGTAAAGTTGTCTTTCCAGACCCTGATGGTCCAATGATACTAACTACTTCACCTTTTTCTATTTGTAAGGAAATCGATTTTAATACTTCATTATCTTTAAAGCTTTTACTTAATGAATCTATATGTATCACTTTCACAACCTCCTATCATGATGAAACATAACGGTTTGCTTTTTTCTCGAGGTAATCTTGTAACAATGTTACGATTGTACATAATCCCCAGTAGATCAAAGCAACAAGTATATAGAGTGTTAAGCTCTCATAAGTTTGGCCCACAACTACTTTTGCCCGGTAAAACATTTCAGATACCGTAATGACCATGGCTAGAGAAGTTCCTTTAATGATATCCATGAACACACTTGATAGAGGAGGAAGTGCAATCCGAGTAGCCTGAGGCAAAATGATACGACGCATTGTTTGCCAATAGGTCATCCGAAGTGTCTCAGCAGCCTCCCATTGACCTTTTGAAACAGAAGATATGGCTGAGCGAATAATCTCTGCACTGTATGCGGAAAAATGTACACTAATTCCGATAATTGCTGCAGTAAGAGGCTTCAGCTCAATACCAAGCATCGGCAAGCCAAAATATAAAATAAATAAAATGACGAGAAGAGGTGTTCCTCTCATAAACGATATGAAAATTCGAGCAGGAATACTGTTAATCCAATATTTACTCATTCTAGCCAGCGCAATAAACAATCCTAATGCTAAGGACATGCCCATACTCACAACAGCAATCATAACCGTATACCAGGCCCCCTCCAATATAAAGGGAAGTGAGTCTAACGCAATTTCTATATTAAATAGATATTCCCATTTGAAATTCTCCATCTTCACAAACCTCCTTTATGAAAAATTTTATATGTTTCTCATGCGTACAAAAAGAAAGGAATCACAAAGATTCCTCTCTAACACGCACTAGTCAAGAGTGACAGGTTGTGAAACATCTGCACCAAAGAATTCAAGTGCAATTTCTTTAACCGTTCCATCATCAATCATCTCTTGTAAAACAGTATCTAATTGTTCTTTTAACTCTGGGCTATCTTTTTGCATGACAATCGCTCCAACGTTAGGCTCGAACTTTACATTTTCAGCTAGTTTTAATCCAGGCTTATTAAACTGTTTTAAATGTTGGATTAAAACAAGATAGTCATTTAAAGTAGCGTCCACACGACCATTAACGATTTCCGGTAAAACAGTGTCCGAACCTGTGTAAACAACAACTTCAGCACCTTGGCTACGTGCAAATTCAGAATAGTTACTAGTAGCTGAACCTCCTACTTTTTTCCCTGTTAAATCTTCAACAGTTTCAATATTCGAGCTACCATCTTCACGCACAATTGCAGACCCAAATGAGTGTTTAATAGGAATTGTAAAATCAAACTTCTCTAGTCGTTCTTCTGTGATTGTAAAATCATTCGCAGCCACATCAATCTGACCATTTCGTAGAGCAGGAAGTAATCCATCAAACTCCATTGTCTTAAATTCAATTTCTAGCCCTAATCTTTTACCTAACTCTCTAACAACCTCAACGTCAAATCCAGTAAGCTCTTTTGTATCTTCATCAAAATATGTAACTGGAAAATACAATCCTTCCGTGCCAACCACTAGTTTTCCAGATTCCTTGATTCGATCCCAAGAGCTTTTCTCTTCAGAAGCAGTGTTTGAATTTTTAGTTCCTGCTTCCTCAGTCCCACAAGCAGTTAAAACAAATCCAATCGTTAATATAAAAAGCAATAATGAAAGTTTTTTCATTGGTGTTATACCATCCTTTTCTATAGATTTACTTGGTTTTGGTTAAAAGTGTTATTCACTCATCAATGAGATTCACCAGAAACAAAAAACCCCTTCAAGAAAGAAGAGGTCATGAATTCACATTGAAAACGTGCGCTCTTCTTATCTATCAAGCTATCGCTTGCTGGAATTGGCACAGTACTCTTTGAATTGAGTCCGCTGCCGAGGTTTCCTAGGGCCATTCCCTCCACCTCTCGTGATAAGAAAAAAAACAACTATTTAACTGATGATGAAAATATTACCACCATAAAACAAATGAGTCAACAAGTTTGTTTATAAATTTACTCGGTTTAACGCTTTAAACCATTGGGGGCCTGACCCCCAATGCGTTAACGTATTAACGCACCGGGGGTCAGGCCCCCGATTTTTATCTGTGCTTTTAATTTTATGTTGTTATGTTTAAAATGATAGAAAAGATAGAGACTTGTAGTATGGGGGTGGAAGGGTTGTTTAGAAAATGGTTTTTGCTAGTACTATTGTTATTTTTTCTATTTCCGTTTACATATTATGCTGAAAAAACGGTAATTATCGATGTTGGTCACGGCGGTAAGTATAGTGGGACTTGTGGCTATTCGGGATCGGCAACAGGATTTTGTGAAAAGGATGCGAACCTGTTGGTTGCGTTAAAACTCCAAGAGATATTAAAGCCGACTGATATTAAAGTTCATCTAACTCGCACGACAGACATGGAATTTGCACCTTTCTTGAAAAGCGCTGACGGGACCACGGATGGAGGAGATTTCGATGTGCGGATGAAAAAGGCGAATGCATTTGCTGTAAATAATAACAACAACAGTATTTTCATTTCAGTCCATCACAATGCTCACCCAACTAATCCATTCAGGAGAGGGATTGAAACCTACTATTACGATGGAGTAAATCACGGAAAGGCTGAATACCCACACGATCCATTACAAATAAAGTATTTGTCCGAAAATAAACGACTTGCTGAGGTAATTCATCCAATACTAGTAGATTCATTGCGTCTTCCGGACCGGAAAATACACTCTGATCAAAGCTTTTATGTTATCCGAAATGCACAAATGCCTTCTATATTAGTGGAGCTAGGCTATATGATAAATCGACATGAAGAAAAATTAATTAAAACAGCGAGCTATCAAAAAGCAGCAGCAGCAGCACTAGCTAAAGGAATTGAAGCTTACTTTGCTGTTTTTGAAGTGTATGGAAGTAATAATGAGCGGTTAGCTACATTTTCCGACGAAATAGATGCATTAAGCTATGCCTATACAGTGAAATCAGCAATATCTGTATTAGATAAAAACCGTCAAAAAACCATTTATATAAAAGATAGTTTTCGATATGTACTAAAGCCTTGGTAGAGGGAGGGAGAATTCAATGAAACTTAAATATTGCATTTTAGTATCCTTACTTCTACTTATCGGGTGTTCTTCAGGTCCTAATCAGCAGGTTGAGGAAAAAGCTGAAACTCCCCCGAAAGAGCAACCTAAGGAAACAAAGGAAGTCGTAAAAATAAAACAGGGAAATTTTAAAGAGTATCGGCCAAAGGTAGGAGAGAAACGAACGTATACAAATGCAGGCGAAGAAATTTATGTTCATGAAATTGTTGCTGAAAACGAAGAGTATATTCAGGTCATCGTATCTCTGAGCGGGGCACCCACTACACAAATCTATAGATGGACGAATGAAGAGTACTCCCTTGTACATGAAGCTGCAGGAAGGCAAAGCCCTGAGTTAATTGAAGCATTTGTTCCGATGGAGTTCCCAGAACTATTTTTAGATTTAGAAGGTGGACAAGCAGAGTGGAAGGTAATTGCTGAAAATTCAACCATCACCGTACCCAGTGGAACTTTTACAAACGTAATAGCTATTCAAAAAACAACAGATGAAGTCGCAGGGGCTGATACCATCTACACTCGCTATTTTGCGCCTAGAATGGGACTTATTAAAGAAACGTATGAAGTAACGGGTGAACATGGTTATAAGGATGAAGCTAATTTAGATAAGATGGAATAGGGAAAACAAAAGAGTCAAACCTCCGTTTGACTCCCAAGTTTCTCTCTTATATTCTTAATCCGCTGCTCGATATACGGAATATGTCTGTCCTCAAGCCTCAGTTCAAAAATTTTCTTCGCATTTTCCATATACCTTAAAGCAGTAATGTAATTTTCGAGCATTTCATAATTGTAACCTGTATGATAATATAAGTCCGCAAACACATACATATTGTCTGTTCTTAAACACCAATCAATAGCCTGCTTACAGGAATGATTGGATTCCTCAAATCTTGAAAGCCGCGTTAAAGCTTTTGCTTTGTTATATAAGATCCTAGATTTAATGGTAACGTCATGCGGATAAGGAATCCGTTCTAAATGTGGAAGTACCATGTCATAAATCTCAATTACTTTTTCATTTTCATGACTATTAAAATGGATCACTGCAATTGAACTATAGATTTCAATTTCACGTTCATTAAATACCTTATCAGTTGAGTGAGTTAACTGTATAGCTTCAAATAGTAATTCCTTCGCTAACTCTGGATTCTTATTCATCTCATATTCACAAATTCCTTCATGCCATAAGATAAGCTGTTTGTTCTTTCGTATATTTTTAAATAGAGGATTGTTTTTTTCGGCTCTTACAATATCTCTAATCAAGTCATATTTCATCTCTCGTCTTGCTTGCCTAAACTGGTGCGCTACTTCGTTTACATAGTCAACCTTTGGTGTACTAGCAATTTCATAGAAATAATTGATATCAACCCCTAGCTTTTGAGAAATTAAATAGAGTGTAGAGGCAAGGGGATAAACTTCACCCTTCTCAATTACGCTAATCTGTGATTGTGTACAAATCCCTTTTGCTAACTCAACCTGTGACATCCCTAATGATTTACGTAAATTTCGTATTTCTTCACCGATTTTTGTGAAATCCAACTTTTTCACCCCATTATTGATACATCAATATTTTTTCTCGTTTAGAAGAGAAATTGAAAGATTACTATTAGTCTAGTCATACAAAACCTTATAAACAAGGAAAACACGTTTTAAATAGTTCTTATATAATACAGTTAAATCAATTAACTACTATCTTATCCCTTAGATGGGTAAAAAGAAATGGAGTGTTACTATGAAAAAATTACTATTTACAGGTCTATCACTAACTGTTTTGGCTGTCGGTTTTTCTTTTGGAGCAAGTGCCGTTAATAAAAATGTAGCAGAGTTACCACCGATTTACCAACCGAAAGCTGTAGAAGTAGCAGAACTGCCACCAATCTATAGACCAAGCTCATTAGGATTAGTAGCAGAGTTACCACCAATCTACAGACCAAGCTCATTAGGATTAGTAGCAGAGTTACCACCAATCTACAGACCAAGTTCATTAGGACTAGTAGCAGAGTTACCACCAATTTACAGACCAAGTTCATTAGGACTAGTAGCAGAGTTACCACCAATCTACAAACCAACTTCGTCTTTTAATGTCTAATCTTTAGAATTATAAAAAGGATGTGTTGCAGTATGGCATATAAGAGATTGAAACTTAATAATACAATGCAAGAGGCTTTTAGTGTTATTTATGAAGATATAAACTCTTTGGCGTATCTAGCAACAAAGGAATGTGAGTTATCTCATAACCAGAAAGAGATTAATAGAATTAAAAATAATATCAAACAAAATATAAAAGCAATTGAGTTCTTAACGACTACCCAGAATTAGCGTCTACACTGTAGACGCCTTTCTTTTATCGAAGTAAAGGTATAGTAGAAAAACAATAACTGTATACTTATTGCATAAAAAGTCCTACTAATTACATGATACTTTTTACCTATAAATTTAGCGAAAAGCTGGTCCTTTAGATTCATTTATTTTAAAATCCTAGAAAAGCACTTGCAAAATTACTAGATTCGTTTAAATGTATACTTATAAGATATAATACAATATTTTACTCTACTGGAAAAATAAACTCTAAATCATATACTTACTAATTTTTTTTTAACCTAAAATTGTCGAATTATGGTGAAAAAGTAGTACTTCAAATAATTTATAGCAAAATATAGTCTATTCGGTTGGAGGAGGTAAGGAAAATGTCGGGAGAGCAAACGAGGTATTCACGACTCGCAACGATTACGAAATTAATTAATACAAAGCTAGATTTGAAGGAAGTATTACAACATGTGGTGACAGCTATTTCTGAAGAAATTGTACAATGTGACTCCGTTGGCATTTACCTACCTCAATCTGATGGTACTTATAGAGGCTATGTAAGCAAGCCAGAAGTGATTAATGGAATGACCATTGATATGCATGTTGTGGATCCTTCCATTGACTTTTTAGCAAAAGAAGTAATTGAAACTCAAGAGGCCATCTATATCTCTGATACATCAAGGGATAATCGACCTGATCAAAGGGCTATTGAAGCATTTCAAATAAAATCATTACTAGGGTTACCTATTTCCTACGAGAATGAATTATATGGACTTGTCTTCCTATTTGACTATGGCATCCCTATGAATCTAACTATCCAAGAAATTAAAACAGTAGAAGCCTATGTGAATATGGCTGCTGTTGCGATTCGAAATGCGAATAATCTTACTCGGAAAGAGAACCTCCTTTCAGATAAACAGTTACTGCTTGATGTGACTCGTGAATTATCACTGTGCTCCACTTTACAGGAGGTAATGGATACTTGTTTCCGCTACATTGGAAATGTCCTGAAAAATCCTAATATAGGGGCTCACTTACTTGACCCAGTAGCCAAACGAGGCTTAGAGCCAGCAAAGTTAAGTAAAGATAGTGACTGGAAGGAAGATGACTGGAAGAAGATTCACGATGAAATTAGTATTGACTATCGTGAAGATGCCTTATTCCAAGAGGTTATTCGAACCAAAAAGGCTGTTTTGGTACCTGATGTGTCACTTGACCCAAGGCCGAATCATGAGGCGTGCAAAAATTTCGGTATTAAGGGAATTTACATGATTCCACTTGTTGCAATGGGAGAAGTTCTCGGAACCATTCCTGTAGTTAACTTAGTAGAACCAGGTCAGGTTTATTCTGAAGCCTCCATGCAGCTTGCACAATCAATTGCTGATGCAACTGCATTAACACTTTCAAGCATGTTATATATGGAAAAACAAGAATTGATAATTGCAGAAAGAACATCAGAAATTACTAATAAAAACGAAGAGTTAAAGAGTATTGTAAATGAATTACAGCGCTTAAGCCGTGAAAAAGAGTTAATCCTAAACTCAGCAGGAGAAGGAATCTTTGGCTTAAATCTAGATGGCAAAATCACCTTCTGTAATCCTTCAGGAGCAAAAATGCTAGGTTATCAAATGGAAGAATTGAAAGGTCTGTGTTATGACACGATTTTTTCAAGAAAGAAAATAGGCAAAAGTAGTTGTGAAGACACATTTGAAAATTACCTGCAAAAAAATCTTAAAAAGTTTGATATGGATGAGAAGTTTTACAAAAAGGACGGTACCCATATTCCGGTTGAATATGTCATCGCATCCATTAAAGAAGAAAATCAAATTGTAGGATATGTTGTTACTTTTAAAGATGTTTCATCTCGCAAAAATATGGAAGAAAAGATAAAGTATCATGCCTACTACGATACCTTAACAGAGTTACCAAATCGTATTCTGTTTAAAGATCGCTTAAACCAAGGGTTAACATATGCGAGTCGTAATAGTAAAAAACTAGCAGTCCTGGTACTGGACTTAGATCGTTTTAAAGTGATCAATGATACCTTAGGTCATAATGTTGGAGACCAACTGCTCCAAGAGGTAGCGCGCCGATTAACAGCATGCAGTCAAATCGGAGATACGGTATCGAGACAAGGTGGAGATGAGTTTACAATCATCCTGCCATCGATTGACTATGATGACCAAGTGATTTCCTATGCTGAGCAGGTTCTCGATGCTTTTGTAAAACCATTTACATTGAATGAAGAAGAAGTTTTTATAAAAACAAGCATTGGTATTGCTTTGTATCCGGGTGAAGGTGCCAATACTGATGACCTTTTAAAAAATGCAGATACTGCTATGTATAAAGCGAAGGAACTCGGCGGAAACAACTTTCAATTTTACACGAACGGCATGGGAAATCGTACATTCGAAAGTGTCAAACTGGAAAATGACCTCTACCGTGCTTTAGAAAATGAGGAATTCAGTATTTACTATCAACCACAGGTAAATACGGAAACCGGAAAAATGTTTGGTGTTGAGGCATTGTTACGTTGGAATCATCCAACAAGAGGAATCGTTTCTCCATCCGAGTTCATCCCGATGGCAGAAGAAACAGGCTTAATTGTACCGATTGGTGAATGGGTCCTTCGCCATGCAAGCAAACAAGTGAAACAATGGCAGCAACAAGGACACAGTGAGTTAAGTCTCTCAGTAAATCTATCAGTACGACAGTTTGAACAACGTAACCTTGTTTCAATGGTGCAACATGTTTTAGAAGAAACGGGGCTTTCACCAGAACTTCTAGAGCTAGAATTAACCGAAAACATCATTGTGAAAAATACAGAAGCGACGATGAAGACAATGGATCACCTTAAGGACTTAGGAATCAATATTTCAATTGATGATTTTGGGACAGGTTATTCATCATTAGGGTATCTCAAAAACTTCCCTATCAAGACATTGAAAATTGATAAGTCTTTTATAGATGATGTGATGACTGATTCTAATAATGCTGCGATAACAAACACGATTATTACGTTAGGGCAAAATATGAATCTACACGTCATAGCGGAAGGCGTAGAGACAAAAGAACAAGTTGAGTTTCTTTCATCTAAAGGCTGCCAACTCGTTCAAGGCTATTTCTTTAGTCCACCTTTAAAGGCGGAAGATTTGGTTGAGAAATATTTGAGTAAAAAAGAAGTGGCTTTTAGTAGATATTAATTGTGTGAATCTAGATGCTAGTTTAAAAGAATTAGAGATTTATGTGCCCTTAGATTCTAAAAGTTTAGGTAGTTAGGGCATATAATCGGGTTTGCGTTCTGGGAAATTGCGGAATTCGGGAAATGAGGTCACATAAACTGATTTATGAGCCCTCAAGATCCCAAAATAGCCAAAGAGAGGTCGCATAAACTGATTTATGCGCCCTCAAAATTCCAAAATAGCCAAAGAGAGGTCGCATAAACTGATTTATGCTCCCTCAAAATCTCAAAATAGCCAAAGAGAGGTCGCATAAACTGATTTATGCGCCCTCAAAATCTCAAAATAGCCAAAGAGAGGTCACATAAACTGATTTATGCGCCCTCAAAATCTCAAAATAGCCAAAGAGAGGTCGTATAAACTGATTTATGCGCCCTCAAAATCTCAAAATAGCCAAAGAGAGGTCGCATAAACTGATTTATGCGCCCTCAAAATCTCAAAAGAGCCAAAGAGAGGTCCCATAAACTGATTTATGAGCCCTCAAAATTACAAAATAGCCAAAGAGAGGTCGCATAAACTTATTTATGCGCCCTCAAAATTACAAAAAAGCCAACCCGAGGTCACATAAACCAATTTATGCCCCCTCAAAAGCCCAAAACAACCAAATAAGGATCACATAAACTCAAACTTACTAAAACTCAAAGGAGGAAAACCCATGAAAGCTGTACGTGCGGTACTTGAATACTTAAAAAGTGGTGGAGTCACAAAGATTTTCGGGATACCGGCAGGCTCTGTGAACGCCTTTTTTGATGAATTATACGACATGAGAGAAATTACACCCATCATCACAAAGCATGAAGGAGCGGCCTCATACATGGCTGCTTCCTACGCAAAATACGCAAATCAGCTAGCTGTATGTATCGGCTGCAGTGGTCCTGGAGGAACAAACCTAGTTACAGGAGCAGCAAATGCCATGCGTGAGCACTTACCTATTCTTTTCATCACAGGAGCAGTGCCCGTCAATACTGTTGGGCTCAACGCGTCACAGGAGCTAGACGCAGATCCAGTATTCCGACCAGTCACAAAATATAGCACAACTGTAACAAAAGCTGAAGACCTATTAAACGAAGTTGTCAAAGCAACTGAAATAGCACTCTCTGGCGTCCCAGGCCCAGTACATATCGCTATGCCTATTGATGTACAGCTTACCCAAATCGCCAAAACAAACATACCTAAATTTTCAAAGCACAAACTAATTGTCCCAGATGCGTCAACAATTGCTAAAACTGCTCAAGAGTTAGTAAAGCGAAATGGGTATATCTTTGTCGGCCAAGGTGCACGCCTGGCAGTTGATCAAGTACTAGAATTAGCAGAACTATTAAACTGGCCAATCATCACGACTCCACAGGCGAAGGGGCTCATCCCACAAAAACACCCATTGCTTGCTGGTGTATTCGGATTTGCCGGTCATGAAAAAGCATCAGAACTCATTAATGACACCAAAAGCGACGCACTACTCATCTTAGGTTCAAGCCTAGGCGAAACAGCAACAAACAACTGGAATCCTAATCTAACAAAAGACCGCTTTACTATTCAAGTAGACATTGATAATACAGTTTTCAACCGAAAGTACGATATCGACCTTCCGATTCATGGTGACGTGAACTTAAGTCTTCTTTTCCTAAATGAAGAACTAAAATCACTGGGATTAACGAGAGAACTTCCAGCAAAAGCAGAAACAAACAAAAAAAACACAACCCAAGAATACAACACCCAAAACGTACTTCTTAAACTGCAAGAATACTTACCAACATCAACCCGTTACACCATTGATATCGGAGAGTTTATGTCCTATGTCATACACCATATGAATGTACTAGATTCCGATACATTTGATATCAACGTACATTTCGGAGCAATGGGGAGCGGGATAGGAGCTGCAATAGGCTCGAAGCTTGCTGAACCAAATCGACCGGTTGCGTGTATTACTGGTGACGGCTGCTTCTTCATGCATGGGATGGAGATTTTAACGGCAAAAGAATATCAACTACCGATCCTATTCATTGTCATGAACAATGCACGTCTTGGAATGGTGTATCATGGACATTCTTTACAATACAAAAGGTCACATCCAAGCTTCGAACAAGAACAAGTCAATATCGCTGCAATGGCAAACGCCATGGGAATCCCAAGCTATCGTGTGAATTCATTAGAAGATATTAATCTAAACTCTATAAGTCAACTTACAAACCTAAACGGTCCAGCTGTCCTTGAAATCTCACTAGTAGATAATAATGTTCCACCAATGGGGGATCGTGTTAAGTTCCTATCATCTTTTGGAAAATAGAAAAAGGTATCAGGCGCAAGTATATATGCGCTTGATACCTATTTTTACTTGAGCCGTAAAGCTCTTACAATCTCTGGATCCTCTCCAATCCTCTCAAGCTCTAGCAGTGGTAAATGTATATAATACCTCTCATTTGCTTGTGTGAAATATGAGATAGATTCAAATAAACAATCTCGATCATTTAAGGCAATTCCCTTATAAAACATATGAAAGCCTTTTTGACTTAAGGTTAAACTCTCCCAATCAGTTGATTTTAATAGATTTAAAGCATCAATTATTCTTCCAGACCTGATATGGTGAAAGACAACCTCATGTATATCTGATATCTCCTTACTATCATAGTCCAAATAAGGCGGAATTTTCCCCCAATAATTTGCCAAAAAGTTTCTGCTTCTTTTAATAGCAAGAGATAAATTTTCGTTATTACAATATTTTTCCGAAAGAGTTAAATGATATAAAGAGCGATCATAATTTGAAAAAATATAGGAATTACCTATAAACTGATGAACTAGCCCTTTTAAACGATTTCCACCTGGTTGATCAAGTATCTTTTCCCCATATAATCGTATATTCTCCATTTCACCCAAATGGTAGCTTACACCTGTCATAGTGAGTGCCATTCTCAGCATGAAGCTAGCTCGAATAAACGGAGATTTTAGTTTACCAATTTGTTTTTGAATAGCTGGAGCAGCTTCTTTCATTGTTTGGACTTTTCTCAAGTCATAATAACAATACATAAGAACAATCTGACTATATACTTTCATTTCCGGGGATTTAAACTTCATTTTATTTACAATATCAGGAAATTCATCGTTTGCAATTTCCCCTCTGGCTCTTTTTAATTCAACCTCGTGTAGTCTAGCCCAGTCCAGACTTTCTCGATGTTTACTATTACTTAATTTACCCATCATATATTCGTATAACCCATCTAATCGATTACAATCAGCGTACTCCAAACTATGTCGAGCAAGGACTTGATTAGGATCTAGGGTTCGAATGTAAGCATCCATGATTTCGAACTCCTGATCTGGAAACAGGTGCCTAACCATTTTTAAGATACTATCAAAACAGTCGATCTCGCAATCAGGGCTTTGAAGGAATCGATATAACCTAGCCTTGTTGCGTATCGTTGTTAACTTTAAAAGCTCATTAGCAATATGAGGGCTATTTTCGAGATTATTTTTAATAAGATTCTTTAAATCTACCATTGCTCTACCCCTCAACATTGATTTACTATCTATATACTATCAATCAGAGGGACTTTTTTAAAGTGAATTTAATTGGTTATTAAAGGAGTGAATGCAATTAACTAGTTTTTATATGAAAAGTAACAAAAGGGACTTTCCCGACCATTATTCTTACCACATTTATTTGTAGATTCGGATAGTTATTTCTAATAAATTCCATGGCAGCACTTTTTATTTGAGCATTTTCACTAGGTATATTTCCGATTTCTAAAGAAAACTCTTCTGCAAACACTTTTTTATTAATCGTTAAAATAGCCATCAATAGTCCGTGCTTTGTTACAACTTGATGTTTTTGAAAGAGCATAACATTCACCACGTTTTTAGTACTAACGTTCCATAAAGTGTAAGATAATATACAAAAAAGCGCCAACTAGGCGCTTAAAAGTTAACAATGATCTGCAGTATTTAAATGTAGTGGTGGCGGTATTAACCAGCCTTTTTCTTTGTTCATTCTTAGAATACGTAAACCAAATTGTGCTTTTTGCATATGGAACTGTCCGAACATTGCTGCAATGTCTTCACGGATACATTTTCCCATAGCTGCACTGCAACCTAAAAGCCCAGCCGCGTTATCAGCAGCAAGTGTAGCCGCAATCTCTGGGTCTGTTACTCGTGCCCCTGGAGGGATATGGTCTACACAAGCATCAGGGCGCTCAGGTGGGGCCGGAGGAAGTGCTACTCCATTATCCTTTAAAACAGTTTCAAGTTCCTTGATCTCCGGTCTAATTCCATTTTCAATAATATCTAATATAAGTTTTTTTAAGTCGTCGTCACCAGCGTGATTGTGAAAAGTTTGATACCCTGAAACCATACTTTTTGCTGCAAGAAGGTGAGACCAAACTGTAAATACCTCACCATAATGCATTGGCTCTTCTTTTGGATTACCACTCAATATTCCCATAAACAGCCTCCTAATCGTATTGTTTTTCAAAATTTCACCTTCTTTTCTTAGAAGACATAGATATTTTGGCTGTTTTCGGGGTAAAGTATGAATAATTAAAAATGGTAATTAAATATAAAAAGGTACTTCTTCCTATTCATACCTCAAAAAGTTTTGTCACAGAATAGACATAATTTAATAATTAATTGAGGTAAATATCACACTTTTCTATATTTTCTAATTAGTATAATAGTCCCGTATCAGAAAAACTAATACGGTGGAGGAATAATGAGAAAAGTCACATCTTACATAATCTGTAATCAAACAATTGCACTAATTCCAATTGAAAATGGTTTTACAAAAATAGTGAAAATTAATGACGAACTATATTGCACCAAATCCACAATTGATATCATTAATGAATCATATTTTCATGGTAATGATTTTTCTGAATATAGAAAAACAGCAATTCTGGAAATACCTTCTTTCTCACAAAGGGCCCCAATACCCATTAAGCCCCACGAAAACCTATATATTATACCATCCCATAATCCATTCAACAGGGAGTGTGTATGGATAAGTTTTCATCATATCAAGAAAGTTTATTCAATAAGATCAAACTACACACTAATAATCTTTGGGAACTATGTGGTACTGAGGATTTACGTACCGGCAGATATAATAAAAGACCAAATTCATAAAATGACCACTCAAAGACGTTGGTCTTCTCCGACTAAAATATCACTTTGGTTAGACCCTCTTGACCGAAAAGTAAACAAAAATGAAGCCGAGTAAGTAAGAAAGGTACCTAAAACCACGTAGAGTAGCAGGTACCATTTCTAATTACTATTTAATTCAGAAGTAGCCATTTTCAATATCTCTTTAACTTGTTCCTTCTTCTTCGCTTCATACTCTGTTTTAAACTCAACAGCCTCCGAATCAGGATATCCGTTACTCACAAGTTCTCTCGATAACTCATCGTAAATATAATAAAAGGCTTCGTCTGTTTCACTTTCCAGTGCCTTCAGTTCGTTTACGTATTTTGTCATAGATAACAAACTTACGAGATTCTGGTCGCCCAGTACGTATTCTTCATATGCCTGATCTGCGATTTTCTGCATTTCATTGTTTGTTTTATCTTCTAACTTTTTAAACCGTTCTTCGTACGTAGACTTTATCTCAACAAGTGTTACAGAATTCTGAATAACAGGCAAAGCTTGTTTATTTAAAAATTCACCAGATACAGCTTTTGCCTCATAAGGAGACATTTCCTTATATGGAGAATGAGCTGCTGTCTTCGTATCGGAATCTAATATGATAATCGTAGAAAATAAAATAAGCTCTAAAACAATTCCAATAAACAAGAGATTTCGTATCATATAATCACCTCCTAGAACCATTGTTGACGGCCCTAAAAGAGATTATACAAAAGTGAAATAAAAAGATGAGTGATACCTTATATTAAATTATCAAGCGTAATTTCCGTGAGGAGCACTATCAAAGACAATTTCCATCAAGTTATCCAGCAAAATGTCTATGAGGAGCGTTATCATAGATAATTTCTATCAAGTTATCCAGCGAAATGTCCATGAGGAGCGTTATCAAAGACAATTTCACTCAATTTAACCACCAGAATGTCTCTGAAGGGAGTAGTCGTAGACAATCTCACTCAAATCATCGAGCCTTTTGTTCTTGAAGATTGATGCTACTCTACATGAACTTTAGAACTACGTAATAAATAAAAAAGCCCAAATCACTAAAAGATTTGGACTTCGATTCTATATGCAATCTGTTCTAGTTATTTAATAACTGTAATTTAGCTTTAGAAGGTGTTTGATAATTAATAAACCCATCAATCTTTGTCACATAATACCCATCACCTAATCCGTATTGTCCACCAAATAATCCGTCATATCTATAGACGCGATATTGTTCACCAGGCTGTAAAACTCTTTCAAATACCAGCTTTCCATCAACACGTTTCCATAAATTAATAGGCTTAGTTACTTCTACTTTACCAATTTGCCCTTTTTTCAAAAGTAATCCATCCCAATAAACAACAGGAACAGGTTTATTTTCAACTGGTTGAGGTGAAGGAACTGGAGCGGGTGCTGGTTCTTCTCTTACCTCAGGCTTCATTTCATTCCAAAATAGCTCAGCTACTGCTCTATATCCTTCTTCACTTAAATGAATATCCTGAGGATTTGGAAGGAATCCAATATTAGCGCCGATTGTTTCTTCTGTAGCAACATAAGTAGAGCCAGATTGTTTTGCAACCCCTTCAATGACCTTATTTAACTGCTGTAGTCCTGTAAGAATAGGACCTTGAGCTTCTGCTGGTAGGTGAGGGAGTGCGTTATAGTATCCCATTAAGTATATTTTTGCTGTTGGATTTAATGTTCTAATGGCAGTTAGCGTTCCGACTAAGTTGTCAGTAACCGACTTTAAAGAATTTAGAACACCAATTTGATCGATTGTACCAGTGGTACGATTTAGGTTAGCTAGCAAATCATTGGCACCAACATCAAGTGTAATATGAGTCGCGATACCAATGACCTCTTGAATGCTTCCGTTATTTCCTTTTGTTACATTGTTTGTAATGTCGTCAAGTACATGTTTAGAAGTGTATCCATTAACGGCATAGTCTCTTACAAAAAGCTTGAGCACATCAACTTCTTCAAATTTTTCAGCAATAAAGTCTGGATATCCCTTCGCATTCTCTCCAAAAGGAGTTCGCCCAGCAGCTAAAGAGTCTCCTAAACTAACATAAACTACCTCACCATTCGATTCAGCAAATCCAATTAGTGGTTGAAGTACCAGCATTAATAATAAAGAAAAAACCACTGACAGCTTTATAAAGAATTTAGACATTTCTTCCCTCCATCTTCTATTTATTTTACAAAATTAGGATACTATAGTTCTATTAGACTAAACAACTTTTATAATACTTATAATTCCGACAAATTATCACAAAATACGTCAAAACCAATATATTTAGACCAGTTGATAACGTTGTAAATATAAGGTAATGTATAGTTACTAGTTTGCTAGTATAGAATTTGGAGGATCGATACAATGCGTAAATTTGGAAGAGTACTTGCATTAACAGCGGGTTTAACCTTGCTATATCCAATAGTACAAGCTGAAGCATCAACATATACTGAAGCGGAAAAGTTAGTCAGCGAAGCTGAAAAACATGCAGGTTCACTAAAATGGCAAATATCAGTTGAGCATACAAAAGAAATTAAATATCCCGATATGAAGATATTTAATGCAACGAAGGAAGCTTATATGAATGCCAAAGGCGCCGCAGCAAAACTGAATGCAACTCAGAGGAAACAATTAGAAGAACGTCTAGCAATTAATGTTGAGGTGCATTATGTTCGGGCGATGGGTTATATTGATGCAATTACTTCTGGTCGAAAAATAACAGAAAAAACACAAAGATATAAATCCCTATTTAAAAGTGACCCAACGAGTGATCAAACGGAAGCGGCTTACCACACACTATCGGCGGAAATACGAAAACAAGCTTCTTTACTTTACAGAGTGTATGGACAGTCAACGCGTAGTGCGATACTTGATAAATACAAACAGCCTGGACAAGCAGCTTTAAACCAAACAATTTATCCGATTACAACAAAAATGGAAATTGATAAACTAGGTGATCTAATAGAATTAAAGTCTTCACAGGAAAAAATAAGTGCTAAGGTAGAAGAAATCTTTGGTTTATTTGAATTTATTTATAGTGACGAGTTTTATGAAGCTTTTTATGGAAAATATGCTGAAGTAATTCGAAAAGATCCATACTTCGTGCAAATGGAAATTGAAGTGAGGGCTTTCTTTGAAAGATATAATGATGCTTATAACACTGAAGATATTGAAAAAGTGAAATTGGTTCTGCATGAAGATTATCCCTTCAGAGAAGGGGATATTGAATTAGCAATTGAAATGTTTCCGATTTATGATATGAAATTTGAAAGTATCTCAATAGAAGTAATTGCTATCCTAGGGGATACCGCAATTGTTCGTGTGGTGGAAACTGAAATAAACGAAGGTGATATAGAGCACGAACAGATGTTACATGAGGTACTGTATGAGCTAAAACTTTCTAACGGAGACTGGAAAGTATTTAATTTAGAAGTAATTGATTCGATTCCATTAAACTCTGAGGTTGAGAACAATACTGAAACAGATACCCCAGCTGTAGAAGATCCGAATGCACCAGTGGTCAAAAAGGTTTATTAAAACGAATGGTCTATTTGATAAATTATTATCAGATAGACCATTTTTTTATAAATAAATAGTCTACTATAAATAGTTGCTACATAAAATGTACAAGCATATAGAAATAGTACTAAAGTACTATTTAACTAAATTGGTAAAACTAGCCACAAAGCCATTGGTTTATTTTGGTAAATGTGTGTTACTATCTAATAGGTACTAAAATAAAAGGGGGATATTTAGTTGAAAATTAAAAAAGTAGGACTATTATCTTTATCAGCTGCTCTTTCATTGAGTGTTTTTTCGAGCACTGCTGCCGCAAATGTAACGAACCAAACTGAACAAAAACAGATTATCACTATTGCAAATGTAGATTCACAGATTTCTAAGGAAGAACTTATTAAACAGTTTAAAAAACTATTTCCAAATAAATTTGATTTTCTAACTTCAAAAGACTTTCACTTTAATACAGGCCACCGCTATCCGGAAGATGATGAGGCAATTATTCGTTATAGTCTATCTTTTAACAAAGAAATGAATGGGAAGCACTTACACGGTAGTGTTGAGTTTGTAGGAAAAGAATTAACGATTCAGTCATTTTACTACAGACCCTTTGATGTAAAAGATGCCTTATTCCCTGCAAAAGTTAGTCAAAAAGAGGCTCTTGAAATGGCTACATCATTTATTGAGGGACAATATCCAAACGAAAACTATCAATTAAGTGATAATCAGGATATGTATTATCCAATGCCAAGAAGCTTAACGGAACCAATTCAATATCGCTTTAACTTTGATAGATTAGAAAATGGTATACCAGTAAGTGGACAAAACATGAATATAACGATCTTAGGTAACGGTGAAATGGTTGAGTTGTATAGTGGGCAATATTATAGAGAAAAGTCAAATTATGAAAATAAGGCAAATATTATCTCAAGTGATGCGGCCAAAGATAAGATCAAGTCAAATCTTGGTGTGTCTTTACAATACATGATTGATTTTGATTATCGTAACGAAGAAGCGAAGGTTAAATTAATATATGGAGTAGAACCTCCTATTTTTGGCATGAGTGCGAAAAATGGTAAATGGCTAGTTGGACAAGAGTTTGTAGATGCACTACCTGGAATGAACGCAATCAAGATGCTATCTTCCACTGCACTTACTGGAACAACAAAGCCGATTAATGAAAAAGAAGCCAAGGCAATTGCAGAGAAACTATTAAAACCAGGTGATGAAAATACGAAACTAAGAATTGAAGAGATATACGAACACGAGAACAAAATGCTAGGTAAAACAGTATATTCTGTACACTATCAATACCAAAGTAAGAACTCAGGCTATGGTTCCTCAATAGAAATAGACAAAAATACTGGAGAAGTTATCAGCTTCCACGATATTACAAGAGATATGCATTATGAAACTAAAGTCGAAGCTACAAAAGAAGAAGCAAAAAAAGAGGAAGAGAAAAAAGAGGGAGTATCGTATGAAAAAGCCTTAGCTGCTGCAGTTGAAGCAGTAAGAAAGTATACACCTTCAATTATGCATGAGTATTCATACCCTACTTATAGTGAAAAACAAGAATCCTATGAGGGACGTTACCATTTCTCATTCCCTAGAATCAAGAATGGTATCATTGTTCAGGGAGACTCAATTAATATTGGAATTGATAAAGAGGGAGCGATTTCACATTACAACGTCCACTCTCCGATTATTAAAGAATGGCCAAATGTTGATAAAGCAGTATCAAAAGACAAGGCATTAAATGCTTATTTAGAAGAGTTAAATGTTAAACTATCATACTCAAAAATCAAGTATGATAGCAAAGATTATATGTTAATGTACCACACTGAATTCAAGAATGCGTTTAATCATTATAATGCTGTGACAGGTAAATGGGAAAGACCAAGTCATTATCCTACTCAACCTGAATCACCAGGAGTAGAAGTGAAACACCCAACAGCAGAAAAAGAATTAAACTACTTAATTCAAATGGGAATCATTAAAGTGGATGATCCAAGTACTTTTAACGCTGATCAACCTGTTTCAAGAGGAGAAGCACTAGAAATTCTTATGAAGTCGATTGTAAACTATTATGAGTTTGATCGAATTGATGAGAAAAAAGAAGGCACCTTTGTTAACATTAATAAAGAACATGAACTATATAATGTAATAGAACTAGCAGCACAACAAAACATTATAGACAAAAGTAAAAAATCGTTCCCGGTAGAATACAATATAACGAAACAAGAATTAGCCTATTGGTATGTCCGTGCACTAGGACTCGATGAAGCAGCTAAGCACCATGATATTTTCAAGCTATCATTCAAAGACGCTAATAAAATTCAAAAAGAATATACTGGATATATTGCTCTAGCGGATAAATTAGGTTTATTAGAAGCTAATAAGTCTAACATGTACCATGCAACATCAAATGTAACTCTTGCAGAAATTGCAGTATCAATTACAACACTAGCTCAGAAAATGAGTGAAAAAAGACAAGGATACTATTATTAAAAATAGAGAGTCAGTCATCTTTGGGATGTCTGGCTCTTTCCATTTTTATACTCTAGAGGAAAAAATACATATATCGACAAGGTTCGACATATTATTTATAATAAGGTTATAAGATTAGTAACATTTCTCCCTATTCCATACTTAGAATAGGGCTTTTTTTATGTCCCAATTTTGGGGCGAGGACAAAAATACATAGGTTATCGGCTTTAACTTAGGGGATATCGGTCTTATCTTAAATATATCGGCCTTAACTGAGATTTATCGGCCCGAATATAATAATTATCGGTATTAACACAAACTCCTTATCTACCCATCAATTTACAAAAATACGAATAAGATTGAAAAATTGGACTATACTATAGGTAAGATTAGTATTCTCCCTGATATTTTAAGCAGGGGGAATCTTTTTATAAAGGTAACTGAAAATTTTTTTAGTAAAATTACCCACAACCGTTAAATTATGTGTTATAATCTATTTATCTTAAGTAATAAACATTTAATTACGTTAGTATTCTCCCTTCTCTCTTAGTAGAGAAGGGATTTTTTGCGTTCAAAGAGGAAAATTCCTTCTTTCTGTGGAATAATTAATAAACTGCAGAGATACGGAGGATACATCAATGAAAAAACTTATTATGGTATTAGCAACTCTATCTTTTTTGTTAGTAGGCAATTCAGGTGTAATGGCAACAAGTTCTTGTGAAGGAGTAGGGCCAGACACTCCTATTTGGTGGGGGAAACTAAAGCTTCGAGATGGGCAAATAGGAAAAGTAACTGTTAAACAAGCTATCAACCTTTGGACCCGTGAAAATAATAAGCTTGTATTCTCTCGTATATTGCAACCAGGAGAAGAATACTCAGTCTACCGCTATGATGAGAAGTTTGGAGGTCAATATGGTTTAGGGGCGAATCTATGGGTTACGAAAAACCCCGTAAACATAACTTATACAACCCCTTCTAAGAAAAAAATTGAACTCCTCGCATGTAAACAAAAAGTGCGAAATGTGAGTTCTGGAGCAAATCAACCCTCTGTAGTTACAAAGGAAAAGGATTTGTATACCGTCCTACTTGATACAATTCAAAATGTTAAAGATAAGGTTACTATACAGTCTCTAGCTATAAAAACTAATGATCGGGCTATTTTAGATGAACAATTTAGTAAAAACTTTATTGAACTATCAAAAACACTTGAGCAAATTAATGCCGAGAATCCAGACATTTTTTATTATAAGGGAACACACTATAAATCAAATGGCGAACTTACATTTACCTACTCACATACACCGTCTGATGTTCAAAAAATGAGGCAGGAACTAGATAGTAAAATTAAGACAATTATAGAAAGCATTGATACAAACTTATCAAACTATGAAAAAGTTAAAAAAGTACATGATTATATTGTCTTAACTTCTGAATATGACTATCAAAACTTACTTTCAAATACAATTCCAAGTGAATCCTATAGCATCTATGGGGTTTTAGTGAAGAATGTCGCGGTATGCGATGGGTATTCGAAAACGATGAATTTACTACTTTCGAAATTAGGAATTGAAGCGAAATATATCTCAGGAATGGGAGATGGGATTCCACACTCTTGGAATATGGTTAAGTTGGATGGACAGTGGTATCATGTAGACGCAACCTGGAATGATCCCGTACCGGATCGAAAAGGGTTGGTCCGCTATGATTATTTCTTAGTATCCGATGAGATAATGGAAAAAACACATGTTTGGAAGAAAGCTAGTTTTCCTACAGCAGCAAAAAGTTATGTCCATAAATAAAGATACACCCCGCCTGATCTAAGTCAGACGGGGATATTTTTTATGTATAAAAAAAGAGAGTTGCTATAGGCACTCTCAAAAGTTAGGTAAGCACACTGATCATGGAAAATAAATTCACCCATTATGCTAGTGTGTGTACTTATTAGACGTTTCAGGATTAAAATAGTTTCATATTTTTTAAAAAAATTATTTAATGTTGATAACTCTAAACTCTTCCTTAGAATCCTCGGATGCAACTTCTTCCTTTTGATCATCACTCAGATTATCTTGGCCTTCGACTTCATCATCATTTGGTAAAACAGTTTCCTCACTAACAGATGTTTCAGTAGCAACCCTTTGTTCAACTGACCCAGAAATCGTATTTTCAGCCTTGAACTCTTTATACAAATAGGGCCATAAAATGAGATTCGTGATAATTATAAATGTTAGTACTGTGCTTAGTATGATTTTTTTAAACATAGAGCACCTCAATCCACTTCATAAGATAAGCTTTCCACAACTTTATTTTCAACATTATATCCTTTAATAGATAGCTTTTTGCCTGATTTTATACCAGCTAGGTTGACAGTAAATGTATTATTACCTTCATACTGCATCTCAGTACCATCAATTACGATTTTTACAATAGAATTATTTGATGTTTGTACCGTGAACTCAGATAAATAAGTAAAATGTTTAACTTTGACGATAAGGCCAGAGCTCTGTTCTATAGGTTTTTTATCCTCATTCGATTTACCCGAAGTCCCTGTTGAACTTACACTTCTTTTATATTCAAAGGGCATAACAGTATCAGCCCATAAAAACAATTTTTTAGTAGATCTTAATGAATCTTCTACAGTGAGATAATATCGAGTATCTTCCTTATAAGAAGATTGAGGAGAAACTGTAACACTCAACCCATCTCTTCCGACTAATAATTTTGAAGGAACCTTTTTATCATTTTCATCTATTATATAGATGGTGTTGGCAGAAACGGTTGCTGGTGAAACTGCCATATTAAATGTAACCGTCCATTCCTTATTCGGATCACTCGTAACCTGTAGTTGTAGTTGATGTTCTGTTAATGAAAGAATAGAAGGTGTAAAAAAAACGAGTGCAAATAAAAGTGCAATAGGCGTAATGATTATAGTCTTGTTAAATCTTTTTATCATGGCCTTGAATTCACTTGTACTTTTAATTTGCGAATTGCATTTTCTTTCATCAGTGTATTAAACAATTTTTCATCTGAAAGGAGCTGTTGTAAAGTAAAGGACTTACCTGCTGTCTCATATTTATACGTTTCTTTAATGTCAGTAATTAATTTTCCATCTGTAGCTCCAAACTTAATAGTTTTAGAATCAATCTCTAAATTATTTGAATCGAAAACTCGAACAATTACATCATAATAACCAGGCATTTTAGAAAAGCCTATATCAAAGCTGAGCGATTCAGTTTTGGGATCGTAATTGAATTCTCTAGCAAAACCCTTATTAACGAGTCTTCCATCTTTTTTTATATCGACATGTACATTCTTCACTTCTGTACCGGTTGTTTTAATGTCAATATTTGTAACACCATCAGTAGCTATTTGGTTATCTTCAAATTTACCTTTGTTTTTATGTAAAATGTGAACCTCTTCAATATGTCGCTTTGGAGCAAATACTTTAAGCTGACGAGGTGAGTAAATTGACAAGACCTGTGTTAACTTTGCTTCATTTAATACCATTAACTCATAAAACTCCATATAGTTCGTGGAAAACGTAAACGTATATTCATGTGGGTAATATCCATTATTTAGTTCGACAACATATGCAGGCACTACAACCTTGTATTCTTTATTTAGCTTCAACTCATTCAATGTTATTAGTTTTATCGAATTATTGTCTTTTTTCACGTCTTGAAGAAAAACTTCTTTCGTATAACCAAGATTTGTTTTTTCATATAACTTTACCAAACTAGAGTACACATTTTTCACCTTATCATTATATGTAACCGTTATAACAGAATCTATCGGTGTATGTAGATTATTTGGAGAAGGTGTCGAAGAAACGATTGCTGGGTAACTTATAGCTTGTACGTCTTTAATAAAAAGAAGAGTAAATGAAATTAATAGTAAAATAGAAACAATCTTAGGGTAAGCTTTTATAGTCATTTGTGTTCGTCCTTTCTCGTAGTTATTACAATTTTACTACTTGTCTATAAATTAGACCACAGTATTTAAGAAAAAATTGGAATATATAATTTGCTAATAACATATTGTTAAAGGTCGATATAAAAGATATAGTAAGAATATGGGAGAAGATTGATTGAATAGTTTAAAAATTCGTCAAATAGCCCCATATTGTTACAAAAAAACTTAGAAATGGCTTTATTTCTAAGATGAAATAGTATATTATAAGGTATATAACCAATATGGGAATAAAACACTCAATTGGTAAATATACTAAACTTTTTTGGTAAGTATTGCATTGGCAGGAAAGTTCTAGTATACTATTTTAATAGTTAGGTAAGCGATGAGAGACATGATAAATAGAAAAAAATGACCTCATTCATTGCTAGAATAAAAAGGATATTTTACATATCTGAAGGGAGAATACTAATCTTATGAAGAAAAAAGCTATCAAAATCGCTACTTCAACAGCGATCGCTGCATCAGCATTCGTAGCAGCAGCGCCAACTCAAGCAGCAACTAACGTTGATGCACAAGTAAAAGCAGCAGTAGATGCTGGAACAGTATTAAAATGGGCTATCTCAATCGAGGGAACTGGTGACGGTCAAACTCGTCCTTGGGATGCTTACAATGACGCAAAAGCTAAATTAGCTAAAGCAGAGGCTGCAGTTGCTGGTCTTTCAGCTGCTGACAAAGCAGTTGCTACAGCAAAATTAGAAGCTACTAAACTACAAATCTCTAGAGCGCAAGCTTATATCGATGCTATCACTGCTGGTGAGAAAATCACTACAGCTAGATTAGCTCTTGAAACTGCTATCGCTAGTGGTAACTTAAACGCAGTTGAAACAGCATACCACGGTATGACTGCTGAAGCTCGTAAACAAAACAAATTATTAGACCGCGTTTACGGTCAATCAACTCGTGATCTAATCCGTACTAACTACAAAGTAGCTGCAGAAAAAGTTCAAGCTTCTGTACTTTACGATGTAACTGTTAAAATGGCATTAGACAAAGCTGAAGCGTTTGTAACTGCTGGAGATTATGTTAAAGCTGAGGCATATTTAACTGAAGCTAATAACTTCTTATCTCAAGTTTCTACAACTTTCAAAACTGTTTTAACTAATAAAACAGCAGCAGTCGCTGCGACTGTAACTCCTATGGTTACTAGTGTGACTGCAATCAACGCTAAGAAAATCGAAGTTAAATTTAATAAAGAAGTTTCTGAAACACAAGCAGAAACTCTAGCTAATTATACATTAGTTGGTGTTACAGGGTTTGGGACTCCAACTCTACAAGCTGATGGTAAAACTGTTGTATTAACTTCAGCAACTGCTATTCCTAACGGTACTACTTTTGTTGTTACTGTAGACGGAATTGCTACTAAAGCTGATGCGAACGTTAAAACTTCTAAATACACTCAAACATTAACGTTTAGCGACACTGTACGTCCATCACTATCAAACGTTACTTACCCTAGACCGGGTGTTGCTGAATTAAACTTCAGTGAAGAATTAAGTACTGCTGGTAACGTAACAGTATACGATGGTTTAGTAGAATCAACAACAGTAACTAAATCATTATCTGGTGGAAAATTAACACTAGGAGCTTTAGCTTTAAATAAAGAGTACAGAGTTGTTATCACTGGTGCTGCCGACCAATCTGGTAACCTAATCGCTGCTCCAATCCAAGTTACAGTTAAGAGTGACGTTTCTGACACTGTAAAACCTGTAGTAAGTTCAATTTCTTCTCAAGGAATTGATACAGTAAAAGTTCAATTCTCAGAAGCAATTCAACAAGTTGGTGGAGTTTACGCTTCAATCGATGTAAATGGATCTTCTGCAACAGGCACATTAAGCCAAACTTTTGATGCTAAAACTAATACATTAACAGTTTCAGGTATTGCAGGAATTGCTAGTGGAACAGTTAAATCTATTACTGTTAAAGGTTTTACAGACTTAGCTAACAACGCTGGTAATGCTGTTACTAAAGTTATTGCATTCTCTACAGCTGCTCCTGCTCTTCAATCTACACAAGTTGTTAAAGAAGGTACAAAAACATTTGCTGTCCTTACATTTGATAAAGCTGTAGCTGCAATTGATTCAACTTTTGCTGCTTCATATGTAACTTTTGACAGTATTTACAAAACTACTACTTTACCAGCAACTGTAGATACAGATAAGAAACAAGTTAAATTAGAAGTAACTGGTCAAGAAGCTGGTGCTTATACAGTGAACTTTGCTGCTGGTAAACTTAGCGATGGAGTAACTTCTAATTCTAACACAGTTCAAGTTAAATTTAATGTTGGAACTAGCACTGATACTTCAGTTCCTGAAGTTGCAACTGTATTCTTACCAGGAGACACTTTACCTTCAGGATCAACAGTAGAGGCTGGAGCTGTTTATGTAAAATATGACAAGCCAATGGCTGCTTCTGCATTAAATGCAGATAACTACACAGTTGATGGTAGCACAGTGTTTACTAATCCAATATTTGTTGGAGACAAAACTTTAGTTAAATTAACTATTAAAGATTCAGTAATTACTGTATCTGGTGCACGTAATTTTGCTATCAGCACTGCTGTTAAAGGTGAGAATAATGTAGCTCTTAAATATTATGCTGCTGTTAAATCGTTCAACGAGAATGTTAAGCCTGTATTAACTTCAGCTTCATTAGTTGATGATATGACTATCGAATTATCATTCTCTGAATTATTAGGTACTACTGGATTCTCGACTGCTACTAATGACTTCGAAGTACACGTTGGTGGAACTAAGAACGTTATTACAGCTGTAACAGATGGTACAGTTGGTGACAATAAAGTTCGTGTTACTTTAACAAACCGAGTTACTGCTGACCAATTGTTAAACAGTGCAATTACTGTTAAAACACTTTCTACAGCAGATATTACTGACAAAGCTGGAAATACTCTAACAGCTAACACAACTCTTACTGTTGCTAAGTAATTCCAAATAAATAAATTAGGCTACGGTCTATATTTACAGAAAGAGCTATCACTATATTATAGTGATAGCTCTTTTTTAAAAAAATTCTTGCATCTGATTAAAAAAAAGTTATAGACAATTAAAATATAAAAATTAAATTGTCTAGATTTTAAGAAAACATTAAAAAAGAATCAGCCATCAAACGATGACTGACTCTATAAGTTAGGTAAGCACACAAGATATAAACCTTCAATTCATATACTAGTGTACAATTCTATTTTAAACTAAGATTGCTAGAAAGAATATGTGGAATTTATGGTAAAAGTGGATATAAATAAACAAATTTAGAAAAAAACTGTGAAAAAGTGACCGATAGATTTTTTAAATAGAATTACTCTTCCTCAATCAGTTCTCCCCACTACGTTTTTCTTTCACTATTACTATCCCGTTTTAATAAGAATTGTTAAAAGTAACCACTAAATTTGTAACCTTTTCTAAACTGTAACCTCAAAACAAGTGAGATTTTATTTAACTTTACACATAAGAGATATTACCTATAAATCTTTAGAATAAAGTGTAATTGTCAAGTAAATTATTTCTAATATTTACTAAAAACTTACAATTTATTACTAGTTAAATAAACCCTTCATATGGTATTATCTCATTTGTGAACTTACTATAGTAATAGGAGAGTAGATTAAAATGAAAAAACAAATCCTTGTTTTATCTAGTATGTTATTTCTTTTTTCTATAGTATTCTTACCAGTTGATACAGCTGAAGCTGGTGTAACTACGGTTGAAAAGTTAGTAAAGCAAGCAGAAGCAAATGGAGTTAAACTGAAAAAGGAAATCTCAGTAGAATACACTAAAGAAGTAAAGATTCCTGATCAAAAGCTCTATAATGCTACTAAAGTTTCATTACATAAGGCAATGGCAGAAGTGAGTAATCTGAGTGGATCTCAAAAGCAATCATATGAAAAACGTTTAAAGGACAATGTTGAGATTCACTACTTACGTGCACAAGCATATATTGATGCCATGGTTTCGGGTAATAAGATCGTAGCAAAAACAAAACAGTTTAATGCATTATATGCAGATAATCCGTTAGCGGATCAAACAGAAGTTGCTTATCATGCGTTAACATCTGAGATCAGAAAACAAGCCAAACTGCCATACAGAGTATATGGTAAATCTACTCGAGATGCAATTCTTGTAAAATATAAGGGTCCAGCAGAAAAAGCTAAAAATGACTCTGTGCTTGTTATTTCTGCAAAGATGACTTTAGACAAACTGATTAACCAAATTGAGACTAATGCAGATGAAGCACTAATTACTAAACAATTTGAGCTGCTTGACAGTTATTTAACTAAAATAACAGATGAACTTGTTGTTTCAGCAATTAACGATATATTATCAGAGTATTTTTTTACAGAAGAAGAAATGGCAGTTTTCGCATTAATTGAACGTAATGTAGATGTTTTTAATAAAGAAGACGTTGACGGATACATGGCTGACTTGGCTTCTGATTATCCAAATTTAGCACAGACTAAAGCAACAATTGAAGGAACCTTTGCTACGTATGATTTACTAGCTGAGTTATTTGAAATAGACATTCTCGAAATAACTGAAGATACTGCCTCGGTTCGCATTGTGCTACAGACTACTTCCTTAGTAGAATCAGATTTTAAAGACAATGTTGTTGAATTTGTTCAGGTAGTAAAGAAAGAAAATGGTAAATGGGTATTAACCGATCAAGTCGAGATTCTTGCAATTGACTATTTGGAATAAGTTAGAGAAGAACTTGCCAGTGGGTAAGTTCTTTCTTTTTGGCCCTTTTTAACATAAAGTTTGTATGTTTTTTAAAGGAAATTCAAACCTTATGAGTAAGGAGGTTGAACATGTTCCTATCTCATAAAGTAACTGAATTAGAAGAAGAAACAATTGTTACCTTATATTTAGATCCTAAACTTACGGAATATGCTGATGAATTTTTAGATAAAAAAGAAGAGCAAAGTTTTAAATATAGTGTTTTTCAATATGTACAGACCCATTTACCATCGGTGAAAGCAACTGCAATCCGAATTATGGCCGGTTCTATTTTAGTAACGGTTATTCCATTTTCCGCAGATAAAGTTTCAGCTAATGAACCAACTGCAACAGCTGTTAATGTTAACGCCGCAAATACATATATAGTCAAACCGGGGGATTCATTATATTTAATCGGTAAACAACTTGGTATTTCAGTTGACTCGTTAAAACAGGCAAACAACTTAACAAGCGACATAATCCATGAGGGACAAGTGTTAAAAGTACCAACTGTTGACCAAAAATCATCTGACACTTCAGTTGTTCTCAAAGGACCTAAAGGAGAAATTGGTTATGTGAAAGTGGTTAAACGTATTAATCTATGGAAAAGGGATGTTAACGGTAAACTCGAATTTGTCCGAGTACTAAATCCAGGAGAACGGTATCGAGTTTATGGTGAAGACCAGAAGTATGGTGGACAATATGATGTAGGTGCCCGGCACTACATAACCAAAATGGCAGGCTACTTAGAGTTTGAGGGAGTAGCAAATACAATAGTGAAAGAACCAACTCAAACAAGTATGCCTACTCCTGATACTGATGTGAGAGGCCCACGTGGGGAAATTGGTCATATTCATATAAAAAAACGAATTAATCTTTGGAAGCGTGTCAATGGAAAGCTTGAATATGTTAGAGTGCTGAATCCAGGAGAGGTGTATCGGGTATACCGGATGGATGATCGTTTTGGTGGGCAGTTTGATGTTGGGAGCAATCACTTCATTACAAATATGAGTGGTTTTGTCGATTTTCGTCCATTAAAACAAGTTACTCAAGTTACTCAGGAAACAGTCGGAAGTTTTTACACAGTCCAAACAAATGATACTTTATCAGGAATTGCTTTAAAATTTAGAACAACTGTTCAGAAAATTAAAGAACTGAATGGTTTGACTACAGATGTTATTTACGTAGGGCAAAGGTTAAAGATGGAGGGAGATACAACTTCTCTTAGTAGTAAAACGTATATAACACATACAGTTAGCCAGGGAGACACGATTTGGGGATTGTCTGTTAAGTATGGAATCCCACAAAGTGAATTATTAAAGGATAACAACTTAACAACGCAGTCTGTCCTTCGAATCGGTCAACAGCTTCGTATCCCACAATATCAAATAGCCGTAAAAGAAACACCAACCAGAAGTCACGGAGAGTATGTAGATTGGTGGACTGAGGCTCAGTATCTTTTTCCAATAGGAGCGATTGCAACCGTTACTGATTTTCAAACAGGTGTATCTTTTAAGGTGAAAAGAACAGTTGGTGCAAATCATGCGGATTGTGAGCCCTTAACTGCAGCTGATACCGAGATTGCAAAAGGGGTCTGGGGTGGTTTTAGCTGGAAAGAACGGGCTGTAATTGTAGAGGTAAACGGACGAAAATTAGCAGCTTCTATGAGCTTTATGCCGCATGATGTTCAATACATTACAGATAATAACTTTAACGGACATTTTGATATCCACTTTAATAACAGTACAAGGCACATTGATGGGAAAATTGATGTCGCACATCAAGAACAAATAAGAACAGCTGCAGGATCTGGAATGGTTCGTTAGTGTCAGACTATAGTCTGACACTTTTCTTTTAGGTCAAAAGATGTTTTTTGAGGGAATTTGGTAAAAACTAGCGAAAAAGGTTTAATATTGTCATATAATAATAGATAGAGAGACAGACAGAAGAAATTTTACATAAGGGAGAGGAAGCTTCATGTGGAGAAAGATAGTCGTTAGTTTAATGATTGTAGGACTTTTAATTGGAACACCTACAATCTCCCAAGCGGCACATGTTAAAGGTGTTTATTGGGATGGACTGTTAATGGTTAAAGGACAAGTAGGAAAAGTTAAAGTCATTAAACCTATTAATCTATGGCAACGTGTTGGTGACAAATTAGTATTTTCAAGAATCTTAAAACCTGGTGAACAGTATCGTGTATATCGATATGATAATAAATTTGGAGGACAATATGGTTTAGGTGGCGGTTATTACATAACCAATATGGCTGGGTTCATAGAATATAAGACTCCTTCAAAACGAAAGTTAGCTGAACTAGAGGCGTTATATCCTACAATGCCTGGGAAAGTGACATTATCAAATGGTGAAGTGACTTCTCAGATATCGAAAAAGGTTGCTCCAGGTGTGACTGAAACATCATTAGCCGTGAATCATTCACGAGGTAAACAACAAATTCATGTGTTAGACTTTAATCCATCTATTCAAAATATGAGCATGCAAACTTCACTAGCTAGAGGACAGTTATTTGGCTTAGAAACCGTGACTAGTCAAGCAAAAAATAACAGTAGTACAGCACACACAGTTATTGGTGGGGTAAATGGGGACTATTTTGATAGCAATGGTACACCAATTGATTTAATGATGCAAAATGGCGAGATTTTGGCAACAAGTCGTACTCCATTAGATCAATTAGCTGTTTTTGGCGTGAGAGCGAATGGCTACGGAATCATTGGTAGTCCGGAAGTTTCCCTTAATGTTAGCATTAATGGACAAACCCCTTATAAAATAGATTCAATTAATCGGATCAGAAGTGCAAATCATTTGGTCGTGTACACACCTCATTTTTCAACTACAACTAGAACCAATCAACTTGGTACTGAGGTTATTTTAACCAATTTATCAGGTAGTATTAGTGGTAATGGGAAATTAACAGGAACTGTAGCTGAAATTCAAATTGGTAAAGGTAGTGCGGTCCTTTCGAGTGGACAAGTCATTCTTTCTGGCCACCATCTTGCTAGTGATTATTTAAAGACGGCAAAGCCTGGTGATCAAATTGAAATATCATCTTCTTTTACAGACCCGAAATGGCATGATGTGAAAGAAGCCATCGCTGGAAGATATAGACTTGTTAATAATGGTAATGTTGTAAGGTGGGATATAACAGGAGCTCATCCGAGAACTGCAATCGGTATTAAAAGGGATGGGAAAATCTTCACACTTGTTGTGGACGGAAGAAGCACAACAAGTGTTGGGATGACATTATCTGAGCTTGCGGTGTTGATGAAAGATCTTGGAGCAGTTGATGCAATGACGTTTGATGGTGGTGGATCATCAACTCTTGTTGCACGTCAAGCTGGTGAACAGAATGTGAGTGTCGTTAACAAACCTTCTGATGGCTTTGAGCGTTCTGTAGCAAATTCCTTACTTTTCATTAGTAAGTGGGCAGTTGGACCACTGCATGAATTAATTGTAAACCCTAGTGAAGTAACCCTATTTGCAGGTGCAACCTATAATAATCTTAATCTATCAGTGAAAGGTGTAGATGTTGCGTATAATCCAGTTGCTCTAACAAATCCAGCAACAATTACATCTCCTGTATTTGCATCGGTAACAAATGGAACTTATAAAATAGTAAATACTCCAACAGAGGCTCAAATTACTGCAAAATCTGGTTCAATAACTAGTACAGCTAAAGTCAAAGTTGTGAACACACTAGAGAAAATTGATTTTAAACAACCAGATATTATGATAAATCAAAATGAAACAATTACATTAACGCCAAACGGAATAGTTGGAGGCAAAGTAATCGTAACTGACCCAACTATTTATACATGGAATGTTAGTAATAACATTGGAACAGTAAGTAAAGCGGGTGTCTTTACTGCTGGAGCAAAGGATGGTATTGGTACGATTACAGCTACTGCTGGTGGCGTGACGTCTACTATTAATGTTACAGTTGGAGTCCCGGAAAATGTCGTATTGGCTGATTTTGAAAAAGGAATCGGTAATTGGACGGCTTCTGGTGCACGCTATAACACTGCAACAATTGAATTAGCAACTGATCAAGTGAAGTTTGGTGTGAATTCATTAAAAGTAAACTATGACTTCACAGGAACAACTGGAACTTCAGGTATTTATGCAGGTCCGTCTCAAGCAATTGCTATAAGTGGACAACCTAAGAAAATTGGAATGTGGGTATACGGTGATGGTCAGGGCCACTGGCTACGATCACAATTACGAGATAAAAATGGCCAAGAGGTTCATCTTGATTTTACAAAGAATCTAGATTGGGTTGGTTGGAAGTATGTAGAGGCAGTGATTCCTACAACTGTTGCTTACCCAGTAAGTTTGGAAATGCCAGTAAGATACATGGAAACAAACGACGCAAATAAAAACGCTGGTACAATTTATATTGACCATATTCAAGCCATTTATAAATAAACATTTAAGGGGCATTTATTTAAAGTGCCCCTTTTTGGCTTGATTTACTGACTTTTCTAAAAAATTTACACTAGAATATTTGATTTGTAATAAAAGTTATGGTACGCTAAAAAATGCAGTACGCTAAAATTGACGAACTATGTAGATACCTGTATGCATATATAAGTAAGTGATATCTAATATTACATTAATATAGAATTTTAAAATTTCGAGCCTTGCCTTTTTTACTGGAGGGATGATCATGTCTAAAAAAAATCAAAATACAAAAATCAATGAAGTAACTAGTAATCTTAAGGAGAACCCTCCTACCATCATTGGAGGCTATAAAAGACAGGGATGGGCAGTAAAAGCACTTGAAAAAACGAGTAATGCTGATTTAGAAATCGAAAAAGGTGGTTTAGTTACTGCAAAGGCGATATTAGAAGCAAAGGATGGCACTTTTTATCCTGCCTTTCTTACATTAAATACAAAACAAAAAGGTCAAATTGTTGATGCGTTTTTCTTATCGGAAAACGACGACCAGTTTGATTTAATTCCATTACAGATTGCACAAGATTTTATCGGAAAAGATCCATCTGATTTAATGCCATTTAGATATAAGACACTTGAGAAAATTGAAGGTGACCAGTTCCAAGTAAACTGGCCTGATTTTTCATAGTTGTGTGACAGAGACGCTTTGGAAAGGGCGTCTTTTTGTGTGGAATTATTCATGAGGAGATGATCGTTGTGAATAAGTGTAAGGGTGGTATTTCGGTTAAGGCCGAAAAAAGATGAGTTAATGTCGATAAATAGATGGACGGGCCGAAAAAGAAGGAGAACAGGCCGATAAATCTGAGATGAGACCAAAAAACACTCATTCACTATAACCCCATGATAAAAATTAGCCTCCATGAGCAGGATTTTCCCCTGAACTAATCGAATACAAACTAAAAATATAGAAAGGAAGTGTACTTTTGATTATAAAACCCCGAACAAAACCACTATCGCTGTTGAAATTAGAGGCTTTACTAAGGAGATTACCCCAAACTCATCCCAAGCGTCCTAAAATTGAAGAGGACTTTGCTAAAAGGTTAGCTGGATATAGGGGTGAACAATCCCTAGATTTTTTTCTTAACCTCCTACCAGATCAGGACATCCACATTATCCACGATCTACGACTTCCATATAAAAATCATCACTTTCAGATGGACACACTACTAGTTACATCCTCATTTATTAGTATTCTCGAAGTGAAAAATTTTAATGGGACTCTCATTTTTGATCAAGCCTTCAGCCAAATGATTCGTATATTAGATGATAAGGAGGAGGCCTATCCGGATCCCATTCAGCAAGCAAAAAGTCATAGGATCAAGCTACAAGGCTTGTTGGAAAGATTCAATATCCCTCCTCTTCCAATCATCCCACTGGTTGTGATTACAAACTCATACTCACTACTTAAGCCATCCCAAAGTGCATCCAAACTCCCTTCAATGGTTATCCGTAGCTCTTTACTTCCAGAAAAAATAGAGGATATAAAACTAAAATACAAAGAAGATATACTTTCAAAGAACGAAATTAAGAAACTTTCAAAAGGACTAATCAAGCTTAACACGCCTCTAGACCAAGATATACTCGAAGTGTACCATCTATCAGAGCAGGATCTCCTATCAGGTGTCCATTGTCCAAGTTGCTTCGCTCTTCAAATAATGAAGAAGCGAGGAAAGTGGGTGTGTCCGGTGTGTGCAACAGAATCCCAGGATGCTCATATTTTCTCGCTGTATGATTACTCCCTCCTCATAGGTCCAACCATTACCAATCAAAAAGCTAGAAAATTTCTGAATTTAGCTTCAGACTCAACGACAAAAAAGCTCGTCAGATCTCTACCATCTCCTTACTCCGGTATTAAAAAAGGTAGAGAATACTATCTATCCTTTGAAAAATATATGTCGAATCCTTAGGTATTATTTATTAACTAAATCTAGTAAATTTATCCTCTGACTCTGTTATAATGTTAAATAATAGAAGTATTTAGGAGTGATAGAGTTGCTTACCAAGTTTACTAGAAGAGCATTACTAGGTTTTTTACTAAGTATTTCACTTTTATTTGAAACTACTGTTCAAGCAGAAGAACCAATAGATGAGCTTAGGCATTTTATCGATAATTATTATATTAAAGAGGTATCTGACTCGGTTTTAAATGAAAGCACCCCAGAAGCAATATTAAAGCATCTAGATCAACATTCTTCTTATTTTACACCTGAAGAATTCCAACAGTTTTTTGACAATCTAAATCGGACGTTTGTTGGAATAGGGGTAGCTGTTGAAAAACATGAAAAAGGTATTTTACTAGTTTCCATTTATAAGGGCAGCCCAGCTGAAAAAGTAGGGTTACAAGCAGGTGACATTATAACCGAAGTTGATGGAACATCAGTTGTCGGAAAACCTGTAGAAGAGGGAATCAACCTTATTAAGGGAAAAGCAGGTACACAAACGACATTAAAAGTTCTAAGACAAGCAACCAATAGTACACTTCAAGTAACTATTACACGCGAAGTAATTACCTTTCCTACAGTAGATTTTGAACGTTTAAGTGGGAACATAGGATATATTAGACTTTATAGCTTTAATGAAAAATCTAAAGCTGAAATGATAGACGCTATGAATAAATTAGGCAATGTGAATGGGTGGATTGTTGACTTTCGAGATAATGGCGGAGGTTTAGTTACAACTGCCCAAGAAGTAGGGGGATTTTTTAAAAATGTAAATAAAGCTTATTTATTGAAAAATCGAGTAAGCTTACCAACTGTTTATCCAACTATAAAACCAAATAAGGTGTTTGAAGGTCCAGTCCATTTATTAGTAAATGGGTATAGTGCTAGTGCATCTGAAATGGTTGCCGCAGCTGTAAAAGAGGAAAAGGCTGCAGTACTCTATGGGCAAACAACATACGGAAAAGGCACGATGCAGCAATTTTTTGAGCTTTCAGATGGAAGTGCGGTGAAACTTACCACTTCAGAGTTTTTCTCACCAAAAGGTACAAAAATTGATAGTGTTGGTGTAAAACCAGATAAAACAACAGTAACCGGAGCGGAGTTACTAACCTCACACTACGATATGCTACGTGGAAATCTAAGCAAGTATACAAAATTAGCTTCATTAACAAGTGTTCCAGTTGATAAGACATTTACAATAGAAATGTCTCATACAATGAAGTGGGGACAGTTCGGTAAAACAGATGTTCAACTTTTTGAGGTAGGCGGAAAAGAGGTTGAGATAACGCTTAGTGCTAGTGGAACAAATAAAGTGATAGCAACACCAAAGGGAAATTTGAAAAAGGGCAGCACCTATTTCCTCGTTATCAATCCAAAATGGACAGGTAGTAATGGAAAAGCAATGTGGAAGGGTAGTTATGTAGAAGTTTCAGTGAAAAAATGATGAAAAAGGCGTCAGGGATAATCCTGACGTCTTTTTTCTGAGTAAAAAGAGTGCTTACTTGATGTTTATCGGCCTTAACGAAGGGATTTCGGCCTTATAAAAAATATATCGGCCATAACAACATTATATCGACCTTAACTCCAATTTTATCGGCCAAATCCAAATCTTCAAATGCTCCAATCTAAATAAAGCCAAAGTCCTTCCAGACTTTGGCTTCTGATACCTAATAAATCTCATTCCCCACTACATCATACACACTCACAGCATACTTCGGTAAGTTAAAAACGGTTTCTTTAGATATCACAATTAATTGTCCATTACGGTGGAACATTCGATGAATGTCACTATCCATTTCGTAACGTTTCACTCGCTGCATCGTAGTGTAATTATAAATATCTAAACTATTATTCGTACTAGTAAAGAATTGATTATTCTCAAGACCAAACGTAATTTCTGAAAATGAGTGATAAAGCTTTGTTACGTAATGCATATTCGTTTCATTCGAATCAGACGCATAAAACACAACACCAGACCCATTAAAAATATATTTTCCGTCTGGGGAAATAGCATAGTTAACATTTTGTGGATACGTTCCATGGTATGGTGAACGAGTCGATCCACCGGAAAACGCTCCATTAACTATTCTAAACATTTCCATGTTTCTAGGGCTTGAGTCAGTTGTTATCGCGTATAACTTATCTTCATTAGGATGTAATTCTAAAAATGATTGTTGTCTAATATTAACCCTTGATGTTTCTAGTAATGTTTCACGATCATAGCTCTTCATGCTTGTCCATTGACCAGAACCAGAAGTTACATAAATGCTCTGCGAATCAGCTACAATATCATAGGGATCTAGATCGATATTAAATTGATCTGACAATAAGAAGCTTTCTGCGTCAACGATCGCAACCCCACCTTCTTGATCTTCGTCCCACCAGGTCGAGTCATGCACTCCTTTTAAGAGGGTTACATAAATCTCGTTATTAGCAAAGTATAACCGTTCAGGAACAAGGTTAAAGGTAATTCTTCTTTCCTCACCAGTTTCAAAATTTAATTCTACTAAATCTTTGTTTTCATTTAGAAAATAGATGATTGGTAGAGTAGGGTGTATAACTGAATCTCTGACAAGGTCTTCAAGGTACATTTTCCCAGGATCAAAAGCTCCTGTCTCATCAGTCACAGGTGTTTCCTCTGTTGCAGGATATTCTTCCTGATATACAGGTAAATTCGAATATGGAATAACAACAATAGAAGAATGCGCCAATTTATTAAGTTCAATGACCATGTTTTTAATCTCATCAATTACAACGGCGAAGTTAAGGTTACCATCACCATACCCAAACGTATTAATCCCAACCACCAGTCCATCCATCGTAAATAATGGTCCACCAGAGCTTCCATAAGTTATTGGAGCGGAAAATTGGATAAACTTTTGTGTGAATCCATCATACTCATAGTCTCTTAATCCACTTATAATTCCAGTAGATACAGTATTCATTAAACCTTCTGGACTACCAATTGTTACAATAGAGTCTCCTTTTTCAAGTGTAGCTGCTGTTCCCAATGATAGAGGTGTTAAACTCATTACATTACTAGTTTTTAATAGTGCAAGATCTTTATCATAGTCATAATGGGCAACTCCTTCAATCGCAATCACTTCACCGGTATGAGTTATGACTTCAATATACTTTGCACCTTCTATCACATGATAGTTAGTAGCAATAAGACTTTTTCCAACAACAAACCCACTACCTTGACCTAGGTACTCATCATTTTCATCATAAGCTTCAATCATAACTACACTTTTTTCGAATTTAATAATATCTTTAAGTGTTAACGTTGGTATAGAGGATGGTGCAAGAGTAGAGTCTTTATAAACGCTCATAAATCTAGTATTTAGACTAGATAGTACCTGTTTATTATCTATCCTGTTTAATAGATTCTTAATGATAGTTACTTGTTCTTCAATATTCGACGAACTAGCATTACTATCAAGTAACTTACTTAATTTATCTATCTCAATTTTTGTACTAATAGCAAATTTCGTTGCTTGTCGTGCATTCTCACCAGGAGTCTTAAATTTTTCTAAAATAGCATCGCGTGTAGACTTTCCATACACTCTGTAAAGTAAGATTGCCTGCTTTCTAATTTCACTAGATAAGTCATGATAGGCTAGCTCGGTTTGATCGTCTGCAGGATTTAAACCAAATAAGCTATAATATGCCTGGGTCTTATCAATTATTTTCCTACCAGACGTTATTGCATCAATATAAGCCTGAGTTCTAGTAAAATGAATCGTTACATTTTCTTGTAGCCTTTTTTCTAACGTTACTTTTTGGCTAGAAGATAAGTATTTTATTGCGTTTTCAGCATTAATTTTGGCTAACTTGGTTTGATTAAATAAAGTCATATTTGGATAGGAGATTGGATCTTTAGAATATTTAGTTTTACGATATTCTAACGAAATTTCCCATTTTAGTGCTCCAGCGTATCTTTCAGCTGCTTGTACTAATTGTTCAGCTTCTTTATACCTATCAACAGCTGAAACTGGTTTCCCGACGGACAATAATGTAGAAGCTAATAGGACAACTACTAGTAAAATGGAACTAAACCTTTTCAACCTAAATTCCCCCATTAATAAAATCTATAAAAAACCTCCTTTTATTCTATTTATTTTAGCTTTTTGTTACCATGGTAAATAATTCTAAAGCTCGTACGAGAATAATATTAAATTCCACCAAAATTAGACAAGCCTGTAGTTTTATGTCAAGGCAAATCTCTCAATTGTTACCAAAATGTAACATATGAGGGTAATTTTAATAGAATTGAAATGTTACATTGTCTGAAAATATTGTAAAATTAGGACAGAAATAGCAGATTGCTTGTTTACTATAATTATCTGGAGGAAAAAAATGAGAAAATTTTTGTCAATCTTTGTGCTAACTATAATCATCAGTTTTCCAACAGTATTATTTGGAAATAATGCCGCAGCTGCCGAAAGCCACGGTGAAGAAATTGCAACTTATGGGAAAGAGTTCCTAGGAGTTTCTTATAAGTTCGGTGGAACTACTCCGTCATCAGGCTTTGATTGTTCGGGATATTTGACCTATGTTTTTAACAAATTTAATATTTCACTACCACGTACAGCAGCAGATCAATATCAAGCTGGTGAAAAGGTGAGTAACAAAGACATAGTTGTCGGAGATTTAGTATTTTTTACTACATATAAGTCCGGTGCTTCACATGCAGGAATTTACGTGGGCGATAATAAATTTATTCACGCAAGTTCAAGTAAAGGTATTATGATATCTAGTTTAGACGAGCGCTACTGGAAAACAAGATATCTTGGCGCAAGAAGATTTATCACTTCTAGTACTGATCTAACTGTAAAAGACGGACAAATTGGTGTAGTTACAATTAATGAATCTATCAACCTTTGGAAGAGAACAGATGATAATCAATTACAAGAAGTTCGTGTTCTCCAAAAAGGTGAAAAATATCGTGTGTATGGATATGATGATAAATTTGGCGGCCAATACGATCTTGGTGGAGGGCTATACGTTACGAATATAGATTCACATATAGTATATTCAGAGTTAACTAACAAAAGATAGAGTGGTAAAAAATTCCTAAAGTAGATTTCCTATTTTAGGAATTTTTATTTGTGATAGAATAATAGTAGAAACCATAGATTATTAGGGATATAACTAGGAGGTACAACATGAGTTCAAAACGGATGAAACACATGATGGTCACATCACTTATTGCTGCAACAGGAATTACAATGCTCGCACCTAGCAATGCATCTGCAGCACAAACGGCAAATAGTTTAGTAGAAAAAGCAGTTAATGCTGGAACTGTTTTGAAATGGGCTATATCCATTGAAGGCTCAGGTGATGGAAAAACACGTCCTTGGAATCAATATAATGCTGCTAAAGATGCTTATTCGAAAGCAAAAACAGCGGTAGACAAACTGCCTACAGATCAGAAACAAGTTTTAACGGCACAATTAGAGGAAAAATCGCTATTACATATTACTAGAGCGATGGCTTATATTGATGCAATTACTGCTGGAGAAAAAATCAATGCAAAAAAAGCAGTACTTCAGGCAAAGAAAGATGCGAATATTTTAGATGCAGAAACAGTATCTGCTTATCATGAATTATCCACTGAAATTCGTAAGCAAGCAATTTTACTAGACCGCGTATATGGTCAGTCTACAAGGGATCTAATCCGCGATAACTATAAAAAGACTGCTGAAGCCTTGAGAAACGATATGATGCACCCTGTATCTATTAAAATTTCATTAGATGATGCAGAGACCAAATTGGACCCTACTAAAATATCCGAAGTTCTTAGTCTTTTAGAGTCTAGTAGAGCCCTAGCTCCAATGGTTACAAATGAGCTATTATTCCAGCAATTGTCTAGCCAGTATACTACAATAGCTAACTATGTCCAAAGTGTTACGGGGCAAGTTGTACCAGGTCTTTATAAAAAGGTAGAGTTAACGATTCCGGAAATTAAACAAACTCTTACCCTTGAAGCTATTAAAAGAGGGATTCCACCTGAAGTATTAAAGTCGATAGCAGCGGCAGAAAATAGTGAACTAAAACAGTTCAATGATGATAAAACACCATATATGAGTTGGGATGGCGGTATTGGTATCATGCAGGTAACATTAGGACCTACTGATAACAGCTATGACCGTGAACGTTTAAAATGGGACACTGTTTATAACATCCAGGCTGGTGCTGACATCCTTTTAGATAAATGGAACTATGGTGGAAAAAGAACACCAACTGTAAATGACAATGATAAAGGTACAATTGAAAATTGGTATTTTGCAATCATGGCCTACAATGGTCTTTCGAAAAAGAATGACCCTTCTATCGCAGGAAATAACCCTTATCAATTAAAGGTGTTTGGCTTGATGGACCGTTATGCTGGGGTTAGACCTGCAATTATTCCTGGTAATGAAGTTTTAACCACTTATGTTGACAATAGAATGTTATTTACAAATAAGATGAATTATACAACTACGATAAAAACGAAAAGCACTCAGATGTATGTTGCTGGAGATCAGGTTGTCCTTTCAGGTAACTCCAACCTTCGCATCGAACCGCGTACAGGGGTAGCCTATACTGTCTTACCTGCAACTACTACTGTATCCATTTTAGAAGGACCGTTCCAAGATTCCAATTTTGTGAATTTATTCTCTTGGTATAAAGTGAGAGTGAATGATACAGGAGCAGAGGGTTATATCGCATCATTAAATCTACAATAACTTAATACATGAATAAAAGAGTGCTACTTATTAGCACTCTTTTATTCTATCTATTATTGTTGAGGCACGTACGCCTTCCATCTTGAAAGATCGATTTCATTCTCTGTCTGTAAAGAAGCAGGAAAAATGAATGTCCATGGCTTACATGTGTTAGCTTTTACCTCGAAGTTTTCAAGTTTAAACAGTCCTTTGGCTACGACTGAATTTGTCGCGTCTTCGATCACAAGTGGTACTTGCTCTAGGTTGATATTTTGGTTACTAGCATTACGAATAAGAATGGTAGTTAAAAGCTCGCCATTTTCATTCTTAGTAGCCTGTATTCCCATGAAATTGACTTCACCAGGTTTTAATGCTGGTAGTTTTTCTACCATTTCTCTTAGCTGTTGAACTTTTTCTTCAGCTAGGGAATTTTTCCAGGACTCTTCTAAGTCTAGTGTTAATTTCATAGGAACGCTTTGTTTAAGTTCAAACGCTAGATTCCAATCACCATCTTTAGGTAGTGGACCATCGACTAATTTATTTTCATTTTGGAATAAAAATCTCCATGGTCTACAACCCATTGAAGGAACCGCACCCAATAAATCCATTTCAAAAGTTTTTCTAGCTAGAGCATTTCCTTCATTATCAATTACTAAAAGATCGATTGTTTCAAATTCTATTCCCTTAGCAAGTGTATTCCTTAAGAAGGCTGTAACGACAAAGCCTTCATCATATTCAATTAAGTTAATACCTGAAACCGAAATTTGATTTGGTTGCAAAGGCTCTAACTTTTGATGTTTGAATTGATAAACATACTTTTCAGAAGCGGGTAAGTCCCACTCTGGATGGAAGCTAAGAGTCGTCTTAACTTGGGTTGACTCCTCTTGTGATGTGTTGTGTTCATTATTTTGATCTAGTTCTTTTTGATTATCGTTAGATTGTCCCATTATTCTTTATGTTCCTCCATTTCTTGCATTTGGATTTCCCAATGCTTAACATATGCTAGGAAGGATCTGCTAATAGTAGAGTCCAAGTCTCTTAATAAATGATTGAACTCCTCAAATGCATCAAATTCATATAAGCGATATGGGTCTTCTTGCCCGTAACTTCTCATGCTTATTCCTTCTTTTAGTACGTTCATTACTTCAATATGAGGAATCCACTTAGAGTCTAGTTCACGTAGCATCATGCTTTTAATTTGCTTCTGGAAGTCTAGGTCTTTTTCAATATCTTTAAGTTCATTAACGTATTTATCATAAGCATCCGTAATTATTTTTTGAATTGCTTCTTTTTCGATACCGGTAAGGTCCTCTTGCTTCACATCTAAATTATGGATAGATAGGGTCAATTCCTCATATAATCCGGCAATATTCCATTCTTCAAACAATTCTTCTTCAAGGCAATACTTTTCAACCAGGTCGTTTAAGTGTTTTTTAATATGTTCAAGGACATCAGGAAGGACAATTTCTGTTTCTAGCAGTACATTACGTTTTTTATAAATGACTTTCCTTTGTTGATCTACCACATCATCCAATTTAAGAAGGTGTGATCGAGCAGAGAAGTGAGCTCCTTCGACTGTTTCTTGAACCTTACGAACAAATTTAATAGGATCTGGAGATATAACTAATCCTTCTTCATTTGCTTTCAGTTTCTTCTTCCATCTATCTAACTCTTCAAGGTCATATGCATTAAATAAGTCATCTTCTAATGAGATAATGAATTGAGTAGAACCTGGATCGCCTTGTCTACCGGTACGTCCTCGTAATTGCATATCGATACGTGCACTTTCATGTTTTTCTGTGCCAATTATATGAAGACCACCCAACTCAGCTACGCCTTCACCTAACGTGATATCTGTTCCACGACCAGCCATGTTAGTAGCGAGCATCACTTGTCCTTTTTGTCCTGCAGTTGCTATAAGTTTTGCTTCATCTTCAACTGTTTTAGCATTAAGTATTCGATGCTCAATCTTAGCTTTCTTTAGATGCTCAGAGAGTTTTTCAGATTGTTCAATTGAGGTAGTCCCAATTAATACTGGGCGTCCATTTTTATGATGTTGGGCAACTTCTTGGACAATTCGTTTTACTTTGTCCTCTTTTTTTGCATAAACGATATCTTCCAAATCAATACGAATACGTGGTTTGTTTGTTGGAATTGTTACAACGTTAATTCCGTACGTGTCTAAAAATTCTCTCTTAGCAGGTGTTGCACTTCCAGTCATTCCACATAAAGTTTGATACATTCTGAAATAGTTCTGAACAGTAATTGTAGCTTGAGTGTCGTTTTCCTCTTTAACTACTACACCCTCTTTTGCTTCAATTGCTTGGTGTAGACCTTCGCTAAATGTACGTCCTTCCATGATACGACCAGTAAATTGGTCAACTAACAGAATATCATTGCCACGAACAATATAATCTACATCTTTTCTCATTACTACAGCAGCACGAAGAGATTGCATTAAATGATGAAGTAATTCTCTATGTTCTGCGTCATAAAGATTTTCCAATCCAAACGCGTCTTCAACAGACTTAGCGCCTGCTTCAGCTAAAACAATTTGCTTTGTTTCTGGATAAAATTCATAGTCCACATCTTTTGTAAATGTTTTTACAATTTCTGCTGTTACATAAAAAAGTTCAGTTGATAGATTTGATTTGTTTGCAATAATTAATGGTGTTCTTGCTTCATCAATAAGGATAGAGTCGATTTCATCAACAATCGCATAATGAAGTGAGCGTTGAACTTTTTCTTCCGCATTATGAACCATATTATCTCTTAAGTAATCAAACCCAAATTCTGTCCCTGTACCATAAGTAATGTCAGCGTTATAGGCCTCTACTTTTTCGAAAGGGGAGATTTGAGAAATATTTAGGCCAACTTTAAGGCCAAGGAATTCATGTATTTTTCCCATTGTTTCATAGTCACGTCTTGCTAAATATTCATTAGCAGTTATGATATGAACACCTTTTCCTTGAAGGGCATGTAAGTAGCTTGGTAAAGTGGCTACCAATGTTTTCCCTTCCCCGGTTTGCATCTCAGCAATGTCACCGTTATGTAGTACTAGGCCACCAATCATCTGGACGTCATAGTGACGCAGACCGAGTACCCTTTTCGATGCTTCCCGTACCACCGCAAACGCAACTTCCTTAATATCATCCAGGGTTTTACCTTCTTGCAACTTTTGCTTAAAATGAGCAGTAGAGCTCATTAGTTCCTCATCTGATAGCCTTGAGATTTCTTCCTCTAACGCATTTATTTTTTCAACATGTTTTGTTAATTTATGAACCTCTCTAGAACCTTCATCAAAGATACGTTTCATCATCGCTAACATTAAGCTCGCTCCTACCTATAGATTCTCGTCAAATTATAACATAGTCATCTAATTTTATCATTTTTTGTCAGTCTATTAATATGTTAAATCCTGCTAAAAAAGACACCATGTAAATATGGTGCCTTAATCAAGTTCTTAATTTGTCGAATACTTCCAAAGGTCTGCCTGATTTCTAAAATAAAGGTCGCCGTTATGATCCTGAGCCAGGTCATACGCTTCACTTTCTTTTAATATAGTATGGTTTAAACTTATAGGGTCAATCTGAAGAAGTCTACCTTCCACTGTTGCATACACATAACCATCTTTTCCAACGAGCATATTAGCATTTTTTAGGCGTCCTGAGATTGTAGAGAGAATCTCTTTCCATCTAATACTATCGTCTTGTGGATTATAAACAAAGAGCGTCCCGTTTGCCCATCCCCAAATTGTTTCGTACGGTCCATGTATCAATCCTGTCACTAGACTAGAATTGACAGGGAGTGGGATAATCTCTTTCTTTGAAGGATTATCAATAGGAAATCTGAATAATTTAGCTGTATACTTTGAAGCACTGTGATTAGAGAAAATAGATGTGCCTCCGTAGATATATCCGTTATGCTTTGCAAATGAAATAATACTTTGTTCAGGTATATAATTTTTAATCACTTTGTGTTCTTTTGAAATAGGATTGTATATCGCTAGAACTCCTGAATTAGTTTTATTGCCAGGGAATGTACCAACAAATAATTGATTAGAAGCCTCATCAGCAATCATGGCAGTTGGTCGTTCTTGGCCGACTTGTTCTAATCTAAATAATTCTATAGGATTTGAAAAGTCCCAAGGTTGTTCTAAATCATATTCAAGTATACGAGCTTTCGGATATCCACCAAAGTATAATTTACCATTAAGAAAGGCCATAGATTCCACTTGGCTTATTCCTTTTAAATCCTGTGAGTTCCCCGTTATTGTATCGTAAATCCCTAAGCCCCCGGACATATAACCATTAACGAAAATTTGACCACCATCTAGACTTTCAATCATTGTGTGCAGAGTGATTGGCTGACCAGGTAAGGCTAATTTTTTTACGGTATGATTTCCAGAAGATATATTGTATATAAAGTAATTACCGTGATTATCAAGAAGACCTACTAATGACAGCCCATCTTTGAATTGAACAAAATTTAGGGACAAAGCTGAAGTCCCCTCGGGGATTTTTGCGCCAAGTTCATTCGATTTTTGGGTAAGTAGATTATAATCATAAAGTGATCCTTTAAATGAATAATAAACACTTTGACCATTAGGAGATACTGGAGAAACTCCTCTAGAATCAGCTGGAAATTCATCAACTAATGTATTTGTAGTCGTATCAAATACAGCAATTTTATTACTAGGATACATACGTGCAAATAACTTGTTACCTGCTATATCTAAGTCCGAAATAAATTTTTCATTTGCATATTTTTTAGGCAAGAAATTACGTTTTAGTCCTGTGATGAGATCCATTTCTACTAATTCTGCATTAGATCCAACCCCAAGATAAACACTATTTCTTGGTTTAAAATATTTAACTGACTTTACAAATTCTTTCTTGTCTATAATCTGTCCATAGTTAATTAGTTCATCTGTTGTTGTTGAAAGTCCAAAAACTGCTCCTCCGTATGCGGAACCTGCGAAAAGTATATTGTCCTCTACATCGATATCTAAAATTGCTGTATCTTTTGGATTCTCTAATTTATTCCCATGGTTTTTGAAGACATCAGTATTTGGGTCATAGCTATAAACAGAACCGTTATTTGTTCCACCAACCCATAGTACTTGATTTTCATCAACATCAAGACCCGTAGCGCTTGTAGATTCTTCAAGGGTTAAAGACCTTACAAGCTTCTCTGTGTTTAAATCAATGACTGCTACTACAGTTGGAGTACCGTGAAGGATAACGTACATAAGTGGCGTACCTTTCGAGTCAGAACCAGTAGTTGCAGTTAAGGCCGAGGATGTGAAAACCTGAGGGCCAATTTTTGTAAACTTTGAATCGTTGACAATCGTATCGTTGTTGTTTTCAAAAGCGAATGTACTATTACTAGAAAAAATAAAGATTGAAATAAAAAGAAACACTACTAGTTTTTTCATATGTCTGTACCTCGTGTTTATTAATTAGATTTATATTATTTACCAATAACAATCATAACATAAAACAAACATTTTGTTTCCAGAAAGTGCTACATTTCTACTAATTTTCCAAAAATACTACGGAAATCTAGTAAACTTACCAATATTAGGTATAATGGTAATATAGCGAATGTACATAAATACTTACAACTAGGTGAGAGGAGACTTATAGTAAATGTTTCAAAAAGGTATAGTAATAGTTTTATTAGTTGTATTAATAGGAGTGTTACCCCAAGCTACCTATGCAACATCAGAAAATATTTATGAAGAAGAAAAATTATTAATGGATGCTCACGCACTGGTTTTACAAGCAGAGAGTTTCGCGGGTTCATTAAGATGGGCAATATCTATAGAGGGAACTGCTGATGGAAGGACGATTCCGTGGGGTTTTTATAATGGAGCAGTAACTTCTTATAAAGCGGCAAAACAAGCACTGACTCTGCTCCCTAATAGCCCTGAGAAAGAGCAATTAATTAATAGACTAGAGGCAAATGTATACACCCTAATTAGTACTGAAAAAGGAAATGTTGGGCGTGCAGTAGCGTATATTGATGCTGTAAGTGCAGGTCTTAAGATTGATAAGGCAAGGGTAGCGCTTGAGGGGAAGTTATCGAATAATATATTGGATGATGAAGCTGAACGTTTATATCATTCCTTATCTAATGAGATTAAAAAGCAAGCCTATTTATTAGATCGTGTATATGGAAAAACGACAAGAGATTTTATTCGTGATCAATATAAGTATTCGGCTGAAGCGGTTAAAACCAAATTGCTTTATCCTATATCAATAAAAATGAGTTTAGATAACGCATCCAATTTCACTGAAATGAAGGATTTTAGACAAGCTTCTGATAATCTTAAAAGTGCATCTGAATTAATGAGAACTGGAATAATAAGAGGTTTTCTTGAGAGAAATCCAGCTCCTATAAGTATACAAGGACATCTTGAAACGCGTTATAAGCTTTTGGTCAATGAGATCCCAATGTTCATGATGTTTTCGTTAATTGATAAGGACTCAGGAGTAAACTTTAGTGAAATATATAAAGGAAGAAATTATACAAATACATCATCTGAAATATTAAATGAAGCAGATGAAATTGTTATTCGGTTATTTGAAAGGGCAGCATTTTCAGAAGTAGTAGTAAGGAGTGGTTTAACACAAAGTGAATTTACAGTAAAAGACTTTAATAACTACGATATAACGATTAATCTAAATGAATTCAAGAACTCAGTGTTAAGCCAACAGCTTGATAGCTTATCTCTAAAAATAAAGATAACTGATGACGCTGGAAACATAAGAGAGCAAAGCTATCACTATAATGTTTTGAGTCAGTGATTGAAGAATGGGAATCCCGTTCTTCTTTTTTTGTTTTTTAAGTATCCCCATAATTCACAAATTGAAACGTACTATTTACATAGTAAGAAATAATTTCGGAACCAGTTAGCCAACGTAACTTATTGAATATAAATTACGACTGTTTTTATTGTAGCAGGAAAAATTAGGGGTGAATGGAAAGGAAAAAAAGATGTATATTTCTATCTTATTGTTGATTATGTTCTAATTCGGGAAGGTTAAACAATATCCTCGTTGAAACTTCATTGTTTTACATGGTGCGACACGAATTTCACAAAAAAAATCATTGATTTCCTACACTTATGTGTTAAGATATGAATGTTGTGGGTAAGCTATTAAATTTACACGAAAAAGGTGATAACTAATGAATACACAAATGATATTCGCATTTTTTGCTGCTTTACTAACTGTATTGGTAGTTACACCAATTGTGATAAAGCTTGCTATTAAAATTGGTGCAGTAGACAAACCGAACGAGCGTAAGGTACATGAGAAATTAATGCCTCGCCTAGGTGGTTTAGCCATTTTTATGGGTGTTATTGCAGGTTACTTTGCAGGTGGGGTATACAACGAGAAAGTAACTGGAATTACAGTTGGAGCACTATTAATTATTGTTATTGGTATCCTTGATGATAAATATGAACTTTCAGCAAAAGTAAAATTTGCTGGTCAAATAATTGTTGCAGGTTTAGTTGTAGGTAGTGGACTAACGATTGAATTTTTAACGATTCCGTTTGTTGGAACATTTGATTTAGGATTATGGACTTATCCAATCACGATCTTCTGGATTGTAGCGATTACAAATGCAATTAACTTAATTGATGGTCTAGATGGCTTATCAGCTGGAATTTCAGCAATCAGTATCGCAACAATTGCTGTTATGGCGGCATTAGCTGGTAAAGGTCTTATCTTAACACTTTCATTGATCTTACTAGGAGCTATTATTGGTTTCTTATTTTATAATTTCCACCCAGCTAAAATCTTTATGGGTGATACAGGTGCACTTTTCTTAGGTTATGCAATTTCAATTTTATCTCTGTTAGGACTATATAAAAGTGTTACTTTATTCAGTTTTATCGTACCAATCATTATACTAGGAGTACCGATATTTGATACAACCTATGCAATCATTCGTCGATTAGTGAACAAAAGACCAATATCTTCACCAGATAAATCACATTTACATCACAGATTACTTGCATTAGGCCTTTCACACCGTAACACAGTACTTGTGATCTATGCTTTAGGTATTCTGTTTAGTGTAAGTGCAATTGTCTTCTCAGAATCTACACTATGGGGATCAATCATAATTATTTTCGGTTTATTACTAATTACTGAAGTTGTTGCAGAAATGATTGGACTTGTTCATGAGAAATATCGACCAGTCCTAGGCCTTTATAGAAAAGTTGTAGGAGTACGAAAAGTCTCTGGAAGACAAAATTAAAATCAATGTCTTACCTAATAAATGATTAGTAACCGTTTGTGACATACTGTTACAAACGGTTTTTTTAATGTCTTAAAACTGTAACATAATTTCATACGTCATATTATTACATAGTACGCGTAAACTGTTATAATGATTATCGAAGATTGTCAAAAAAGATAACTATATATTTGACAATTTGTGTTAAACTATACGTGTTATTAACTCTCAAACTTTATTGGAGGAATTTTCAAATGAAAGTACCTATGTTAGACCTAAGCGAACAGTATCAAGAACTAAAATCTGAGGTATTAGCTGCCCTTGATGAGGTTATGAGCTCTTCTCGCTTTATTTTAGGTGATCATGTAAAAAAATTAGAAACTGATGTTGCTACATATAGTAATGTGAAACATGGTATTGGATGTGGAAATGGTAGTGATGCTATACATATTGCACTACAAGCCGCTGGGGTAGGACCTGGTGATGAAGTTATTACAACTCCATTTACATTCTTTGCAACAGGTGGTGCTGTAGCACGTGCTGGTGCTAAACCTGTTTATGTTGATATTGATCCTGTGACATTTAATATTGACCCTTCAAAAATAGAAGCGGCGATTACACCAAATACAAAAGCAATTATTCCTGTTCATTTATATGGTCAAATGGCTGATATGGATCCAATTGTTGAAATTGCTAAAAAACATAATCTTGTGATTGTAGAAGATGCTGCCCAAGCAATTGGTGCGAAATATAAAGGTAAAAGTGTTGGTGAGTTAGGAACTGCTGCTACATATAGTTTCTTCCCAACTAAAAACTTAGGTGCGTATGGTGACGGTGGTATGATCGTTACAAATGATGATGAACTTGCTGAGAAAATGTCAGTTATCCGTGTACACGGAAGTAAGCCTAAATATTATCATCATGTACTAGGTTACAACAGTCGTCTTGATGAGCTCCAAGCTGCAGTTTTGAATGTGAAGTTCCCCCACCTAGATAAGTGGAGCACTCTTCGTCGTGAAAAAGCAGAAACGTATACTCAATTACTAAATGAGGCACTTGGCGAAAAGGTGGTAACACCAGTTGAAGTTGAAGGAAATTATCACGTATTCCATCAGTACACAATTCGTGTGCCACAACGTGATGAATTACAAAAATATTTAAATGAGCAAGGTGTGCAAACAATGGTATATTACCCACTACCATTACACGTGCAACCAGTGTTCAAGGATTTAGGTTATAAAGAGGGCGATTTCCCTGAATCTGAAAAAGCAGCAAGTGAAGCAATTTCACTCCCAATGTTCCCAGAATTAAAGCAAGAACAACAAGAATACGTTGTTTCTAAAATTGTGGAGTTTTTTAAGAAATAATGAGTTAAGAAAAGAGAACGTCGCCTAGATGATTTGGGGACGTTTTCTTTCTTGCATATATATTTGAAAGTTGGTGCAGAATTGTCTACACAAGAAAAACGTTTTGTCTTATACGAGTATTTATTATTTTTCTGGAGAAAAAAATGGGCGTTCGTTATTATCCCTGTTATTATGATTGCCCTTGGTGCGTTAGCATCACAGATATTTTTAAAAGAAACGCCATATGAAGGAAAAGCTACCGTGTTCACGGGTTCGATTAAATCAAAAGGGGTAACAGATCCTGAAATCGTTGAAAGTAAGTATAGGGAATTTGTTACGGGTGGATTTGATGCTTATGTGGCGAGAGACAGCTATATTAGATTAACAATCAATGGTGATAATGCAAAAACAATTGAGAGTGAACTTACTAAAGTTGCAGAATCTTTATTGAATGATCTACAAATACAGGCTGAGAACCGATTAAATAATTCATCTAAATACGTTACAATTTTAGAGGAAAGAGCAGGGGCCTTAGAAAAGGCGCAAGCCATTTATGAAACACAATTAGCAAGAGTTGATTTGGAATTAGATGAGCAGAACAACTATCGCGAACTTGCAGTTTGGACAAAAGCTCAAATTGCAGAAACGAATGCTACTCTTAACCGAGTTAGAGGTGACTTACTTTTCTTTGAGAAACCAGTTTTGGTTTCATCTACTGTTGGTAAAACAAATACACACTTAATAGAAAGCATGGCATTAGGTGCTATCTTAGGCTTATTAGCCACAGTTGCTTTATTAATATTATGGAAGTATTTATTTGATGCAAGGAGGTACTACGAGCATGATTAAATTTGCTATCGTTGGTATGGGGCATATTGCTAGTAAGCATATTGATGCAATTGAAAAAGCAGAAGGTGCAGAGTTAGTTGCGATTTGTGATAATAACGCTGAACGTTTAAAAGAAGTCCCAACTGGGGTAAAGACTTATACAGATTTATCAGTAATGTTAGAGGAAAATAACGACATTTCTGTTGTCAATATATGTGTGCCTTCTGGCCTACATGCACGTTTAACTAAAATTGTAGCAGAACATAAACGCCATATTATCGTAGAAAAACCAATGTCACTTAAACTTGAAGATGCTGAGGAAATGATTAAAGTTGCTAAAGAAAACGAGGTTAAACTTGCGGTTGTTCACCCTAACCGTTTCCGCCCAGCGATTCAAAAGTTAAAAGAAAAAGTGGAGTCTGGTGTGTTTGGCAAACTGAGCCATGCTAATGCTACGGTAAGATGGAATCGTAACCAAGAGTATTATGATCAAGCTCCATGGCGTGGAACGAAAGAGTTTGATGGTGGGGTTTTAATGAACCAAGCCATTCATAACCTAGATCTAATGTTATGGCTAATGGGGCCAGTTGAGTCTGTTCAATCAATGGTTGCAACTCGTTTACGTGATATTGAAACAGAAGACGTGGCCACTAGTGTTGTACGCTTTAAAAATGGTGCACTTGGGGTTATTGAAGCTGCAACAACAATCTTCCCTAAAAACCTAGAAGAATCGATTTCGATATTTGGTGAAACGGCTTCGGTCAAAATTGGAGGTCGTAATGCGAACTATATTGAGACTTGGGAGATAGAGGGTGTTACAGATGAAGAAATAAATAGTACGGTTGAAGAAATAAAGGCTGATCCATTTGGTAAGCCAGGGCATCAATGGATTATAGAAGATATGGTAGATGCAATCAAGGAAGACCGTGAACCAATTGTATCCGGTGAGGATGGAATGGCTCCAATTAAATTAATTTTAGCAATCATAGAATCATCTGAAAAAGGTACACAAATTACATTATCTTAAAAACAGGAGTGAACGTACCAATGAGTTTATTTGAACAATTACAATCTAAAATTGAAAATAAAGAAGCAGTTATCGGGGTAGTAGGACTAGGTTATGTAGGTCTACCATTAGCTGTTGAAAAAGCAAAAGCGGGATATAAAGTAATCGGTTTTGACGTTCAAGAAAGCCGTGTTGAGCAAGTAAATATGGGTATTAACTATATTGGCGATGTTGTAAATGAAGATTTAAGCCAAATGATTAAAAGTGGTCAGCTTGTTGCAACAACTGATTATGCTCGTATTGCTGATGTTGATGCAGTAGCAATTTGTGTACCAACACCACTTGATATTTATCAACAACCAGATACTTCTTATGTAAAAAGCTCTGCAACTGAAATTGCAAAGTATGCACATGAGGGAATGCTTGTTGTTTTAGAATCTACAACTTACCCTGGTACTACTGAAGAAATCGTACGTCCAGCATTAGAAGCTAAAGGGTTAGTGACTGGTGAATCTGTATTCGTTGCCTACTCACCAGAGCGTGTAGATCCGGGTAACAAACAATTTAAAACAAAAAATACACCAAAGGTTGTTGGTGGTATTACTGATAATTGTACAAAAGTGGCAGCATCTCTATATCGTAGTGTATTAGAGGGAGATGTACACGAAGTTTCAAGTCCAGCTGTAGCTGAAATGGAAAAAATCTTCGAAAACACTTTCCGTCATATTAACATTGCATTAGCTAACGAAATGGCAATTCTTTGTGACAAGATGGGAATTGATGTATGGGAAGTAATCGATGCAGCTAAATCAAAGCCTTATGGATTCATGGCATTTTACCCAGGTCCTGGTCTAGGCGGTCACTGTATTCCAATCGATCCATTCTACTTAACATGGAAAGCACGTGAATATAACTACCACACTCGTTTAATCGAGCTTGCTGGAGAAATTAACAATGGTATGCCTGAGTTTGTAGTAAACCGTGCAATGCACATCTTAAACGAAGATGGCAAAGCATTACGTGGTGCAAAAATTACACTACTAGGTGTAGCTTATAAGAAAGATATTGATGATGTAAGGGAGTCCCCGGTGTTAAACATCCTTGATATTTTAGATAAACAAGGTGCTGAATTCTCAGTAGTAGATCCTTATGTTACATCATTCCGTTCTTGCAACCGTGTTGTAGAAACAGTTGAACTAACTGAAGAACTTCTGAAAAACTCAGATCTAGTGATGGTAACAACTGACCACTCTGATTTTGATTATGAATTAATCGCAAAGCATAGCGCGGTGATTTTTGATACACGTAATGCATTAAAAGGTGTAGAAAAACCAAACAAATACATTAAATTGTAATAACAAGGGAGAATTTTAATGAACTTTATTGATTCAAGCGTAACCCTAGATGATTCCGTACAAGTAGGTTATTTTACAGTCATTGAAAAAGATGCAAAGATCGGAAAAAATGTCATCATTGGTAACCGAGTGACCATTCATGAAGGAACGGTTGTTGGTGACAACACGACAATCGCTGATGGTGCAGTACTCGGAAAACCGCCAAAGCCGGCTAAAACAAGTACAGTTAAGCTATCAGGAGATATTCCAGCTTTACAATTAGGTGAAGATGTAACGGTTGGTGCTAACTGTGTAATTTATCGTGGAGCAACAATCGGTGCAAATACTTTAATTGCTGACTTAGCTAGTGTTCGTGAAAATGTTAACATTGGCGACTATGTCATAGTTGGACGCGGTGTAACTGTAGAGAATTACGTAAACATCGGTACAAGAACAAAAATTCAATCAAATTCATATATAACTGCATATACAACACTTGAGGAACATGTCTTTATCGCACCTTGTGTAACAACAACAAACGATAATTTTATGGGAAGAACAGAAGAGCGCTTTGATAAAATTAAAGGTGCAATTGTAAAGCGTGGCGCACGTGTTGGTGGAGCTTCCATCATTCTTCCTGGAATTACGATTGCTGAAGAAACATTTGTTGCAGCTGGTGCTCTTGTAACAAAAGACACAGAACCAAAAACAGTGGTGAAGGGGATTCCTGCAAAGTTCAGTAAGAATGTAGACGAGCGGGAGTTGTTGTAGGTTGCTAGCTCAGTTAAAACGATTAGGAGGGGATTCCCTCCTTTATGCGTTAATGAATGTAGGTACAAAGCTGATCGCTTTTATCATGTTGCCGATCTATACACATTACCTGCCAAATCCGGCGGAATACGGTGTACTAGATTACTTAGACCGTATTACTGCGATGTTAACTTTTTTAGTTATCTTTGGTACTGACTCTGCGTTGGCGTTCTACTACTTTGATACGAAGGACGAAGCGAAGCGGAAGAGATATGTTCAGAACGTTATGCTCTTTAGATTAGGAATAGTTGCAGTGTGTTTCTTAGCTATCCTAGTTGGAGGGCAATGGTTATCTAACGTTTTATTAGATAATCCGAACTACGCACATTTTCTGTATTTAAGCATAGGTATTTTGCTTTTAGACACGGTCGTCGCACTTATATTGACAGTGTTACGTTATGAATTTAAGACATTAAAAGTAGTTATTTATACAGTATTAAAAATGCTTTTAGTTGCTGTGCTATCCTATGCGATTCTACGATACTTTTTAACATCAGTTGAAGGGATTTTAATCGGAAGAATTATTAGTGCAGTTGTTGTTCTCTTGTTAATAAGTAAGTATCTATTCTCATATCTTCGTTTTTCAATTGATAAGCAGGTTTTAAAAGAAATCCTGAAATACGCTGCACCACTTGTCCCTGCTTCGATTGCATTTTGGGTCATTGTAAATGCGAATGTATTTTTCTTAAAAGAGTTCACATCATTCACAGAGGTCGGCATTTACGGAACGGCTATGAAATTTGCAGCACTTATTACTCTTCTAACAAGCGGTGTTCAAATGGCATGGAGACCTTACTCAATGTCGTTAAAAGATAAAAAGGGTAGTGAGCATGTTTTTTCTAAACTGTACATGGCGATTTTATTACTTGGGACAGTAGGGGTATTATTTGTTGCTACAATTATGCCATGGGTCATCAAGTTATTAGACCAAAACTATTATGAGGCCTATAAATATGTTGCTCCAATCGCTGCTGTAACATTTTTGAATTTCTTTTACATGATTATTTCAGTGGGCATATTCTTCTCGAAACAAACGAAGTATATATCAATTGCATTTGGAATTGCGGCTATTATTAACGTTGGATTGAATTTAGTTCTAATCCCCTTATACGCCATTTGGGGTACAGTTGCAGCCTATTTACTATCTTATATTGTTGCTATAATACTAATCTTTTTCAAAAGCCAAAAAGCATATTATGTCCCTGTGTCATTTTTTAAAATGGCATTTTTGTTTAGTAATATGCTACTTGCTGTGTTTGCGATTATTTACATTCAAGAAAGTAGCTTACCAGGCATTTATATCCTAGCGGCATGGGGGTATTTCATTGTGATAACTGTCGTGAGTCGAGTTGATCGTGATTTCCGTAAAAAGCCTGTAACCGCTGAAACTTAAAAGATAAAGGTGATGTAATTGAACGGTACAAAAATCTTACTTCAAAATGAACAACGTTGGAAACAAGGCACCCGTGGTGATGCTACATTTTATTTCAGTGGATATATCTATATAGGTAATACTTTGTATACCAACCATACAATCACTGATTACCTTTCACAGGTCGAATTTACTGAAAAACTCATTACCGATTGGTCTGGAGAATTTGCAGTAATTTATCAAACTTCTAACTATACGTTTGCAGCATGTGACCGAAAAAGAAGTATTCCTTTGTTTTATTATAAAAAAGGGGATGAAGTGGTTGTAACGGATAGGTTGGTTGATGAAACCCAAGGCACTTCATTGAACCGTACTTCAGCTGTAGAATTTCTCCTTACAGGATTTGTAGCGAACGATCGAACATTGTTTGACGATGTTTTTCAAATAGAAGCGGGGCAATCAATTATAATTCGCCAAGATAAAATAGAAAAGTTACAATACTACCGTTATTATCACAATCCTGAAAACATGGATATCGAAACGGGTGTTGAAGAGTTAACAAAAAGCTTTCACAACGTATTTCAAAAGCTCTATGACAGAGTGAAAGATAAGCATGTAATGATTCCATTAAGTGGTGGCTATGATTCACGGATTATTGCACTGCTTTTAAAAGAATATGGTGTAAAAAGTGTTGAAGGCTTTACCTACGGTCGTCCAGGTAATCAAGAAGCAAAAAAAAGCAAAGAAATTGCAGATAAACTTGGGATTCCATGGACCTTTATCCCTTATTCTAGAGAGGATTGGCAACGCTGGTATCACTCAAGTGATTGGAAAAACTATCTTCAGTTTGCTACTAATGCCTCATCAATGGCCCATTTACAGGATTGGCCGGCCGTTACAGAGATTATTAAAAAGGCAGATAAGGATTATGTGTTTATGCCTGGACATTCAGGCGATTTTATAGCAGGAAGTCACTTATCCTATGAAATCATCCAAGACAAATCTTATACTCTCGATGATGTAGTTGAGCAAATCATGAAAAAGCATCATAGACTATGGGAGACAAGTAATCAGGCAGCTGTGTCGGATGTGATCAATGAAATTAAGTCTTCTCTTAAAGGGTTAGATTATGATAATAAGGAACAAGCAAGTGCTTTATTTGAATATTGGGATTGGAAAGAAAGACAAGCGAAATTCATCATTAACTCTTTACGGGTGTATGAGTATTACAATCAAGAGTGGGAGATTCCATTATGGGATGATGAGCTAATGAATTTCTTCCTAAAGGTGCCAACTGAATATCGTTTCAAGAAATATTTATACGATATGACGTTACATCACATGTATCCTACCTTTTTTGAGAAACCTATACAAAAAAGTGGAATTGCTACTTCCTTGAAAAACAAGTATGGAGCCCTCTACCCAATCCTAAAGAAGGCTTATAATAAAAAACGGGTTTACCAGCAGTATTACAAAGATCCAATGGAGTGGTTTGGGATCTATGGTGGATATGTCAACTATCTTCGAAATATATCCTTTAAATACGAAAAGGTAAGGTTCGAGAATCCTTATAATATTAATTCATTTTTAGCAAAAGATTATATTCACAACTTGAAAGGATGAATGTAATGAAATTCATTACGGTTTTAGGTGCAAGACCTCAATTTATTAAAGCAGCTCCTGTTTCTCGTGAACTACGTAAAGAGCATGAAGAGCTGATTATTCATACTGGTCAACACTATGATGCAAATATGTCAGACATCTTCTTTGAAGAATTACATATCCCAAAACCTGATTTCCACCTTGGTGTAGGTTCAGGATCGCACGGGAAGCAAACTGGCGATATGTTAGCTCAGATTGAGGAAATCTTACTAGCAGAAAAGCCAGATTATCTTCTTGTGTATGGTGATACGAACTCAACATTGGCAGGTGCTCTTGCGGCTGCTAAGTTACACATCCCAGTTGTTCACATTGAAGCTGGTTTACGAAGCTTTAATAAAAAAATGCCAGAAGAAATCAATCGTATTATGACAGACCATGTTTCAGAGTATTTATTCTGTCCAACGGACACGGCGATTGAAAACCTTACGAATGAAAACATTACTCACAATGTGATCAACGTTGGAGATGTAATGTATGACGCTGTTGTTTATAATAAAAAACTTGCTAATGAAGGTTCTGAAATTTTAGCAAAGCATGGTGTAGAGTCAAAGCAATATCATTTAATTACAATTCACCGTGCCGAAAATACAGATGATGAGCAAAAAATTAACAATATTTTAGAAGCATTTAGCAAAATTGACGAGCTTAAAGTTTGGCCAATTCATCCACGTACAAAACATAAGCTTGAAAGCTATGGATTAAAACTAGATGAAATAGCTAACTTAAAAGTTATCGAGCCAGTTGGCTATTTAGATATGCTTACACTTGAGAGCAATGCCAAAAAAATCATTACAGATTCAGGTGGCGTTCAAAAAGAAGCTTACTTTATGGAAGTTCCATGTGTCACTGTTCGTGAGCAAACAGAATGGGTGGAAACACTAGAAGGTGAAGCAAATATCCTTGTCGGCACAGATGTTGATAAAATTATTGAAGCTGTAAATAAAGAGGTTTCTCCTTCTTACAAATTAGTTTTCGGAGATGGAAATGCGTCCCGAAAAATTGTAGAAGCTATCCGAAAATAAGCTAGGTGATGACTATGCTTTATATCTTAATCTGGTTTATCGTATTGATGACTTCCGTGATACTCTTTAAAAAAGTATCTGGAAGTCTCTCTATACTAAAACCGAATTTAAACTCAATTATTTTCTATTATTCCTTATTGGTCTCATCATTTATTGGGCCAATCTTTATTGTCTTAGGTAAGGACAATTACTATATGATCAATAAACTAGCACACGAGCAATATCGTGTGATTGGTTTCTTAGTTATTTGTTTTGTCATGGTGTTTTTACCATTAACAATGTACATCTTAAGTAAATTGATAGGCTTTAATGCAAAACATGAATTTAATGACTACTTAAAAAAGCCGGTTGAGCCGACTTTTGGAGTTAGGACAGAATTTTACTTTTTCTTTGCGACCCTATCAATCATTAGTATGTTAGCCGTTGCTTATACCATGTTAAAAACAAATCAAATTCCACTTTTAGAACTACTAAAAGGTAATACAGCAGAACTAGCAAAGCTACGTATCGAAGCAGCACGGAATTTCACAGGCAATGTACTTGTTCGTAACATTTTTGCTATTGCCCTTACACCACTTTTATCTTTAATTGCTTATGTATATAGTGTAAAAACAGAACATTTTAAATGGAAGATATTATTTCTAGGCTTGTTTGGTTGCTCAGTTTTGATTAGTGTATACGACCTTGCGAAATCGCCGATTTTCTTTTATGTCATTATGTTCTTGTTAGTAAGTATTTATATTGGAAAAACGAAATTTACACCGATGAAAGTGTTTATAATTGGTTCTTTGGCAACTGCTTTACTACTAATTATGTATGTTTTTATTCAAGGTGTTACAAATATAGAATCATATTTATCAATCTCAACTGGTCCAATTGGCCGTCTAATTTTTGCGCAGATTTCACCTACCTTCCTCCATCTAAATATCTTTGGAGAATCTCTACCGTTTTTACAGGGGAGAAGCTTACCAGGAATGTTAGTTGGCTTATTTGATGTCGAACAGGTTCGATCAGCAAGATTAGTAATGGAGCAGGCGTTCCCACAACGTGTTGCAGATGGTACAGGCGGAGTGTTAAATACCCTGTATGTTGCGGAAGCTTACGCAAACTTTGGATATGTAGGAATTGTAATGGCGACCATTTACATTGGCCTGGTCATTCAAGCTGTTTATATCGCGTTTTTAAGACTACCTAAAAACCCAGTGTTTGTTAGTTTATTTATATATTTTTCAATCAATTTACCTCGTACATTAGTTGGCGGGTTTGCAGACTTTTTATTTAATCCAATCTGGTTTATTCTAATCGTCCTATTTACAGGAATGCTATTATTTATTCGTTTCCGACTAGATTTAACAGCTTATTTTAAAAGAGTTAGGGAGAATTAATATGAAAAAAGTTCTCGTATATTATCCATTTCAGTTAGCTGAAAATGCAAATAGTGGTTCAAAGGTTCGCCCGCATGAAATGCTTAAAGCATTCAAGCAATGGGGCGAAAAGGAAAGGGTTGAAATCATTTGCATACATGGAAATACTGTTGAGAGAGAGAAGCAATTCAAGCAACTTTCTCAACAGGGTGTTTTGGATGAATTGTGGTTTTGTTATATGGAAAATCAAACAATTCCACTGTGGTTAACTGACCCGGGTCATAAACCTGCCAGACCGTTTGTCGACCGAGAGATTCTATCCTTTTTAAAAAGAAAAAAAGTACCTGTTGGTATTTTTTATAGAGATGTCTATTGGAAATTCGATGAGCTTTATCCTCTAAAAGGCATTAAAAAGTTCATAATGAAATCCATCTATCGATTTGAAGAAAAGTTTTATGAAAAATACATGGATACCATCTTTTTACCAAGTGATGAGATGGGGGCTTATGTAGATATTAATCGCCCGATGACTGAACTGCCACCTGGGGGTAAGAATACTGGGGAGTATCATAATTATGCCTCAAAAAAACCTTACCAAGGCCTATATGTAGGTGGAATCAATAATGAGGATTATGGCCTCTATCTATTATTAGATGCAATCGAAAAAGTAAACCAGTCTGAACAACTTTGTAACCTGACTGTAGTATGTCGTGAAGATGAGTATCAATCATTGCCACAAGACAAGCGGAGCCGAATAGAACAGTTGAAAGTTACTGTTAAGCATATTAGTGGGGCAAAGTTGGATGACTTATATAAGGAAATGGATTTTGCATTTATTCCGCGCTACCGCAATGAATATTACGATTTTTCAGTCCCTGTTAAGCTAGTTGAATACTTATCTGCAGGATTGCCAATTGTGGCAACAGACTGTACATCTCAAAAGAACTTCATAGAATCCGGCCAGTATGGAACTATTTGTAAGGATGAGAAAGAGTCTATGGCAGAAGCCATCAACAATATGATTACTAACAAAGAACAGTATGCCAAAAATATAAAAGAAACATTCATGGAGAAACATTCTTGGCTTGCTCGAGTTGAAAAAGTGAAAAACACGCTTATCAAGGAGGTACTATGAGGGTATTATTACTAGCTCCTAGTAGATCAATTCATACACATAAATGGGCATTGTTTTATAAAAATCAAGGGATTGAAGTCAAAGTTGTAACATTTGCGGATCATTACTCAGAGGAGAATGCGAAAGAAGTCGAAACAGTGGTTTTACCAAAACTTTTTCCCGGGAAATTATCGTATATTTCGAGCTTATTTGCTCTAAAAAAGCAGCTTGCGACATTCAAACCTGATATCCTTCATGCTCATTATGTGTCGAGTTATGGCTTCGTCGGTGCTTTAGCTAATTATCATCCATTTTACGTTTCTGTTTGGGGAAGAGACATTTATCAGTTCCCCCAACAAAACCCTGTTAATAAACAAATTGTTGAATTTACATTACGAAAAGCCGATGTAATTTGCTCAACAAGTCACGTGATGGCTGGTGAAACGAGAAAATATATTAATGTTCCGATAGAGGTTACTCCTTTTGGTGTGGACCTACAGAAGTTCAAACCAATACAGAGCGTAAATAATGATAACGAAACCGTTACAATAGGAACGGTAAAGGCTTTATCTGATAAATATGGAATTGCTGACTTAATAAAAGCTTTTTCCCTTGTCCACGCTAGTAACAACAATACCAAGCTTTTAATCGTAGGAGACGGACCACAGCGTGAGGAATACGAACAGATGGTAGAACAATTGGGTCTTAAGGAAGTAACAACCTTTACAGGTAGAGTTCCTAATGATGAAGTACCAACCTATATAAATAAAATCGACATTTTTGCAGTTCCTTCAACTGAAAATAGTGAGAGCTTTGGTGTAGCTGCTGTTGAATCTATGGCTTGTGGTGTGCCAGCGGTAGTATCAAATGTCGGTGGATTACCTGAGGTTGTGTTAGAAGGTAAAACAGGATTTGTTGTTCCTAAAGAGGATCCGGAGGCATTAGCCGTAAAATTCAATACCTTAATTGAGGATTCAGATTTACGAAGGCGTATGGGTGAAGCAGGAATCGAGCATGTTAAGGAAAACTACAATTGGACGGACAACGCAAATGGAATGTTAGAGTTATACGGACGAACTCTGAAAGGGGTATAAGATATGAAAAAGGTAAGAAAAGCAGTCATACCTGCAGCAGGTCTAGGAACACGTTTTTTACCTGCCACAAAAGCACAACCAAAAGAAATGCTTCCAATTGTTGATAAACCAACTATTCAATTTATCATTGAAGAAGCGGTTAAGTCTGGAATCGAAGATATTATCATTGTGACTGGACGTAATAAAAGGGCGATAGAAGATCACTTTGATAAATCAGTAGAGCTTGAACTTTTACTTGAAAAGACAGGGAAGAAAGAAATGCTTGAAGTGGTCGAATCCATTTCTAATTTGGTCGACATTCATTATGTTCGTCAGAAAGAGCCTCTAGGACTTGGCCATGCAGTACTATGTGCGAAAAAGTTTATCGGTAATGAACCTTTTGCGGTCTTACTAGGAGACGACATTATCGATAGTGAAGTACCTGCACTAAAGCAAATGATTGATCAATATAACGAAGTAGGATCAAGCATTTTAGGTGTACATGAAGTTCCTCGTTCTGAAGTAAATAAATACGGAATTGTAGACTATTCAGTACAACAAGATGAACTGTTTAAAGTAAACAGTCTTATAGAAAAACCGGATGTAGAAGTAGCACCTTCTACTCAAGCAATTATTGGTCGATATGTGTTAACACCAGAAATATTTGATTTGTTAGAGAAGGGTCAGCCTGATAAAAAAGGTGAAATACAGCTAACGGATGCGATTGATGCTCTATTAAAAGAACAATCCATATACTCTTATGTTATTAAGGGTAACCGCTATGACGTTGGTGATAAGTTTGGCTTTTTACAAGCATCTATTGACTTCGCACTAAAAAGAGATGATTTAAAAGATAAACTAGAGCAATACTTAAAACAAATATTGAAATAGCTAATTGTGATTGGAGTAAGACAATGAGAGTAATTTATCTATGTCAACACTTTCCGCCAGAAACGGGAGCACCACAAATACGGGTATATGAAGTAAGTAAAGAGCTTCTTAAACGAGGTCATCAAATTGAGGTGCTAACCGCGTTCCCACATCATCCACACGGTATTATTCCAGAAGAATACAAAGGGATGTGTTACAAGTTCGAGGAATACGATGGAATTCCTGTTCATCGATCATGGATCTATCCATCACCAAAGGGAAGCTTTTGGAAAAGGCTAGCCTCATATTTCTCATTTACATTTAGTTCGTTCTATTCTATGTGGAAAGCAAAACCAACGGATGTGATTATCTGTAATTCTCCCCCCTTGTTTTTGGGAATAACAGGCTATGTTGCAGCTAAGTTCAAACGCGCTAAGTTTGTTTTTAACATTGCAGACATCTGGCCTGAATCAGCAGTAGAGTTGGGAATCCTTAAAAATAAAACATTTATAAAACTGGCAACTTGGCTCGAGCACTTTTTATACCGAAAGTCTTGGAAAATTGCTACTGCGACAGACGGTATTAAAGACTATATGATTAAGCATGGCAAAAAGGAGGAAGATGTATTCCTCTTACCAAATGGGGTAAATACTGACTTCTTTGTGCCAATGCCAAAGCATGAAGGACTTATTCAAGAGCTTGGGTTAGAAGGTAAGAAGGTATTTACTTATGCAGGTGCACTTGGATATGCTCAAGCACTTGATTCCATTTTACAGACGGCAGCTCTTTTAAAAGAGGAGTATCCAAATGTCCACTTTCTGTTTGTAGGAGATGGACAGGAAAAGGATAAATTGTTGAAGCTGAAGGAAGAACTGGAGCTTTCGAATGTGACGTTCTATGGATCTGTTCCGGTTTCTAGAATGCCTGAGATCTTTTCGGTTTCGGATTATAGTATTGTTTCTCTACGTAATATTGAGCTTTTTAAAGGGGCACGACCTTCGAAGATATTCCCTGCGATTTCTACAGGTACTCCTGTGTTGTATTGTGGAGATGGCGAGAGTGCTAGTATCTTGGAAGAACATAATTGCGGAAAGATTGCCCCACCTGAAAACCCTGAGGGGATTGCGAATGAAATACGCAAGCTAGTTGAGCTTTCTGAAGAGGAATACAAGCAACTATCTGAAAATGGCCGGAAACTGGCTATAGCTGAATATTCGTGGTCGAGTATTGTGGATGATTTGTTACGGAATATTGAACATTAAGATTGTAGGAGTGTCTTAGCTGGTTAGCTGAAGGACACTCCTTTTTGTGTTGAATATGTTTGGGTTATCATATCCAAAGGGTAGTGCGAGTATTTGAAAATATCTTTCGGGTGGTGAGGAAAGAGAGGCTCAAACACACTAGTGATCAGAGACGAGAGTAAGATATCAACATCTGAACTGTCTACGACGACGGTTATCAAAGACAAAAAGCGAGGCAGCAACAGTCAAGCTGTCTCCGATGGCAGGTATCAAAGACAAAACCCCCGCACCCAACACCCAAACTGTCTCCGATGGCGGGTATCAAAGACAAAAAGCGAGGCAGCAACACACAAACTGTCTCCGAGCATGGTGATCAAAGACAAAACCCCCCGCCCTCAACATCCAAACTGTCCACGACGACCGCTATCAAAGACAAAACCCGGGCCCTCAACATCCCAAACTGTCCACGACGACCGTTATCAAAGCCAAAACCCACCGCCCCAGAACCCAAACTGTCTCCGAGCACTACTCACAAAAATAAAAAGTACCATACTTTACTCATAATAGGTCCAGCGATTAACACTTACAATCGTAAAAGTTTTATCTAGTATTCTTTTAATCCTCTTTTTAGAGGGTACAATCCTACACCACTCGTGAATTATATTAGTGGTTATCTTTTCATTTGGAAATAGAAACCTAAATTCTTCTACACTTCGAATTACTGCATTTTCTATGATTTCTTTATGCCCACAGTCTAGACATGAACATTGCTTTCCTATAATGGATATTGAAAATGAGTTGCAAGCCAAACATGTGATGCCTTTTCGTAATTGTTCAAAATCATAGGAGGGTAACTGCATAAATGGTGATTCTTTAATATGTAGTGAAATTAGTTTGTCGGCAAGATTTTTTTGTCTTTCAGTTACTTTAGAAGGGACAGCACTAAGTTTTCTTAAATATCGATTAATCTGGCTCGGGAATATAAAGGGCTTATTGGGTGGTGATTGGTATAAAGTGAATTCGGAATTGATGAAAACAACTGAGGCATCGATGAGAAAATTAAATCCCAGGAGATGGAGTAATTGACGTAATAGGGATATTGATCGAGTTAGCTGGTTTAAAGGATTACTTATTTCAGATTTGTTATTTTTATATAACCGATCTGATTCGTAATAATAATCACCTTCATAATTTTTTACTTCAAATACGTAAATAGTATCTGAAAGCAGTATCATAGTATCAATTTGGAAATGGGTTTTGTTTGTTTTTAATAGTAGATCATTTAAAACTATGCATTCACAAGTAAGTTCTTCGGTTAAAGAGTCAAACTTTTTCTCTCCTTCAAATCCTTTTTTTTGAGTGAAGTGGTACTGAACTTCGTTTTCAGAAAGCCTCATACGTTTGCTTAAATAACTTAAAAACTGTAACTCTTGGTTCATTGTTCTTTCTTTATAGACCATAGTCCACATCCTTTTTTTCATTATTTCGTACAATCCAATTTTAGTAGAAATCCATCTAGGATTCTACTAGAATTTTTTCTAGAAGGAAAACTTGGAATATTTTACAGTTAGAAATAGGAACATACCTCCCTTATAATAAGGCTTGTCATCTAGAATACATACTAAGGAGTTTTTCTATGAAAAAGATTGGTTATATCCTTTCTAACGTGCTTTTTATCGGAATTATAGTTGTTTCTTTTTTCTTGTTTCAAGGGAAAAATGACACATTAGATGAAACTGAAAATGCTAGTGTACCAGATAATGCTACATATAGTGAAGAAATAGTAGAAAATCACACAGAATCAACAGTGCCAGTTATTGATATTGAAAGTAAACCTGAGAATGAAGCAGTAGAAGAGGTAGCAAATGATATAGAAAAGGATACTTCCTCAAAAATAACAACAACTACTACTGAATCGAGGGAACAATCATCAAAGCCCACGTCAGCTACATCACCAGTGAAACAGAAAGTAGTAGAGGAAGTTACGATTCCTGATCCTTATTTAAAGAAAAAATTACAGAGTATATTTGGAACAAAAACAATCACAAAGCAGCAATTACAAAATGTTAAAGAGCTTCAACTATGGGGATTCCCAAAAGGGAATATATCTGACCTAACTGGGTTAGAATACGCCACAAATCTTGTCTCAATAGATATAGCGAATAATAATGTTACAGATTTATCTCCGTTACGTAATAGTAAGAAATTGATATACCTCTTAATCCAAAATAATAAAATTAAAGACATAACGAGGTTTAAAGACTTTCCTGAACTAACATTCATTGGTGCAGAAGATAATCAGCTAAATGATGCCTCAATTAATATGTTAAAGGAAATGGAGAAAAAGGGGAAGATTGTAACTTATGATGGTGATCAATATACAGTTGTAGAGGAACCAAAAAAAGAGGAGGAAAAACCAGCACCTGTAAAGGAAGACGTAATTGTTATTTCTAAATTAACAGATGAGGACCTCTCTTCTTTATCTCAGAAACAGCGCAACATTCTTGTTGAGTGGATGCTCTCAACAAATAAGGTAGAGACGAGAGAGGATGGACTACACATTATTGCGGTAATTACAGGCAAGCCATTTACACATGCTAGTATAGATAATGAGCCACCTCCACCATATACAAATCAACATCCGAGATTAACGGATTTAGAGTATTCAATATTCATGGAATGGGCTTTACGAACTGAAAGAACTGAATCGAGTGCAGATGTTGATTATATGATTCGTGTCATCAAAGCTAGTAATTAAACTGTGTGCAGTGGGCACACAGTTTTTTTAATGCCTCTTTTATAGGAAACTTTCTGTGGCTAAGCTCTTAGAATCCGTTGGAAGCTACAATCAATGAGTCTTCTGACTTCCAACAAAAAAGCTAGGGGACCTTGGTCTCCTAGCATGAAACGAATTATTTAGAAACAGTTGTACCTTTAAAATAATGAGTTAGTATTTGTTCCGCAGTCCATCCGTTTTCAGCGTATCCTTTTGCACCATATTGGCTCATTCCAATACGATGACCCCAACCTTTTCCGTTTACCTTTACTGATTCAACTCCACCAGTAGTTGAAATTGTACCGTTTGCTGTTTGAACTGACATATTATCAGTAGAAATGGTTTGGGTACCTGAAGTAGTTTGAACAACATGTCCCTTAACCGAGTTTATATTTAGCAGGTTAGAGGTCGTTTGTACTAAGAAACTTCTTACTTCTTTACTTAGTTCAATAGAAAACCAGTTTGATAGAAGTTGATTGTAAACACGTGTGTCATTTAGTGGGAACAGCTTTCTTATAACACTTTCATTACCACGAATGGTTTTTTCACCATCACTTGTTTTGACAGTTACACCACCGACTTCTCCATTCGCACCTTTTTGTTCAGTGATTACATCATACAAAATTGTTGACTCTGAAAAGCCAAAGGATTTTAAGATTGTTAATGCAGAAAAGGTATGTGACCATACACTATGTGGAGAGTTTTCAAATCGATCCTCTACACTTACTAAATAAGGGAAGTTCGCTTGGTTTGAATTCCAGACGTCTCCAACGTTTGCTGTTCTTCCTCCACTTGTTGAATGGAAAAAGGTTTGAATAGGCCTTCCATTAAATTTGACAAGTAAACCGCTAGTTGCTGCGATTGCCTCGTTTGTTCGAGGGTGTTCTCCTGTAAAACCACGATATACTTGGCTTGTTGCTGTGTTCGATAGAATCATTGAATTTTGAGCAAAGCTTCTAGCTGCAATCGCTTGGGCCTTTAAAGCTTCCATATGCCAAGATGCAGGCATCTCACTAGGAACAACACCTTTTAAATAATCTTCCATATCTAAAACATTGATTGCTTGAATTTTATCGCTTTTTAAACGAATATCAAAACTTCCACGGTATCGTACACCGTTAATTGTAATAAGAGATAGAGAGTTGGCTTCGATAAGGGATGTGGTTGTGCTTTGTACCCAGCCAGTCATTTTGTTTGATAGTGTTACATTGTACCAAGTTTCTCCAGATCCGTTTATAAAAATGTCATTGTAAGTAGCAGTTGATCCAGCTGTTGCAACTGTTAGTTGTTCATAACCAGTGGTTGCTCCTTTTCTTACAATCGTATCTTGTGAGAATGTTGCTACTCTTCCAATGATCTCTTGTATTAAAAATCCATTAGCTGAAGTGTGAACAGTTTGTCCATTTGTAATAACAACATTAGTACCTGACTTTGATATACCTAATGGATTGGATTGTAAAACAGTTGTTGCTCCAGTCTGTTTATTAACCAACTGATAGTTGCCATTAAGGGTAGCTGTGTAACCAGTGCTATTTTCAAAGATTAATACAGTAACAGGATTCGGGTAAACTAGATTTTGTGCTTTTGAATTCCCAGGTAACACGAGAAATAGAGCAATAGTCAGCACTGAGAAAAGTAATTTGTTCATTACTTACCTCACCTCGCCTAATTTTCCGAAGATCCACCCACGTTTTCCTATAGATGTTTCTACGTTATACCATGTTTCACCAGCACTATTAGTAAAGACTGAAATATACTTTAAGGTTGTACCCTTTTTTAATGTTTCAATTACGCCATAAGAAGTGGTAGCACCTTTTCTAAGATGGACTTCACCAACTGTTACAACTTGTGAAGGAGTTTTAGTTGCAACATCTCCTTTTGTGCTAGATACATTTCCAGAGAAAATCCAACCTTTAAGGGTTGATGAAAGTTCAATACGATACCAAGTACCATTGGATGATACATGTTGATCAATTACCTTTAACGCTGCACCAGATGTTCTTGTAGCAATTACTTTGTAGCTAGCTGTAGCTCCTGAGTGAAGTGTTGCCGAAGCCGTAGATACATATACTGTTGACGGCAGTGATGTTGAAGGCGCAGATGGTGCTGGAGATGTCACTACAGGTGGTGTATATGTTCCACTTCCTACTCCATTTGCAATTTGTTGTTTTAATGTATTAATCTCTTGTTGTTGCTGATTGATTCTTGTTTCAAGAGCCGTGATTTGAGATTTCATAGGGTTTATCTGTGAGTTCACCCAATCAACACTCGCAAGAATAACGTTATTGGAAGCTGTAATTGAACTAGGTACAAAAGCGGCAATTCCAATTCCTACTGCTAATGTTCCAGTGATAAATAAATGCTTTTTCTTCATATTAGTTTCCCCCTGTTTATATAGTAGTTAGATTTAAAAAGTAGAGAAATATTCTTCTAGCGCATTTTTGATAGCTAATGCTGCTTTGTAACGAAATTCGGTCGTCTTTAATAATGCTTCTTCCGTTGGGTTCGATAGAAAAGCTAATTCTATTAGAATACTAGGAAGTTCATTTCTTTTATTCACGTAAAATTCTTGATTTTTTACCCCTCTATTAGATGTGCCTAGGTTCGCTATCAAGTGCTTTTGAACTGTTTGTCCTAATTGGTAGCTCTTAGTGCCATTAAAATTTAATGAAGTATTATAAAAAGTTGTTGTTCCTTTTGCATCCCTATTTGTAAATGAATCTGTGTGTAAACTAATAAAAGCATCATAGTCTGATAGATTTGAAAGTAGAGTTCTATCTTGAAGTGTTAAGAATTTATCATCACTTCTAGTGAGTTGAACGATAGCACCTGCTTTTTCTAATTCTGCTTTTAGTAATAGTGCGGTATCTAGCGTCACTACTTTTTCATATAACCCAGAACGACCAATCGCTCCTGGGTCTGATCCACCATGGCCAGCATCGATGAGTATCTTCTTACCAACCAAGCCAACTTGCATCACCTTTAAGGATAAGGAGTCTGCATGATTTCTAATAGTAAATGTGTATCCAGGTTGAAAATGGATGATTAGTGAATGGTTAGTAGGACTAATTTTATTTAATTCATATCTAGTGATACCTGGAATCAGGGTGTTAGGTATATCAATCTGTGTTAGTCCAGCTAGTTCCAACCTGTTATTAGATAACATTTTGTATGGGAAACTGAATCCATTAGGTTTTTTCCAGATTAGATGGCTTTCACCATTTATTAATTCGAAGCTAGGTGATAGTAGTTTCTTAATTGAAGTAGGAGACGTATCACTTTGTTTCACCCAACCTCGTTTGCCATCCTTTGTTTCGACATTTAGCCAGTTTCCATGCTGCCATAGACGGATAAGTTCATCTCCTGCTCTGAACGTTCCTGCAACTGCATAGCTATCTGCAGCGCCCTTTCTAATCGATCCATCGTTAAAAGGATACACATACTTATAATCTTGGACTGAAATAATAGCTTCCCAACTTGGAATCCAACCTATTTTTCCGGAAGGAGTCTTTACTCTAAGCCACCTTTGGTTAGAGGCATTTATAAACTCTTGTAACACCGTTACTTTTGAAAAGTAAGTTAGATTTTCTATGGTACTATATTGTAGAGTTGCTCCCTTGTATAACTTCGCATGTCGTGTACCAATAGCCATTAGACGTTGAACTGGGACAACCTTGTCAGTAACAACAGATTCATGCACCCAGGCTTGGGTATTATCTTCAGATATAAATTTGTACCAGATCTGGCGATTAGTGTCTATGCTTTGGTCAATTACTTTTAGTGCAGTTCCTTTTCTTAAAGTTATCAACTTGGGCTCTGTTAAGGCAGGTCCTTTTCTTACGTTTGCTACATCCACACTAATATAAAATGTTTTATTTACTATTGCTTTTTGTTGTAGGATTTCTGCCTTAACCCATCCCATTTTCCCTAGAGAGTATTCGACTCGGTACCATAAGACTGAAGTAGGATCAATAAAATGATCAACAACTGTCACTTTTTGACCAAGTGTTAGGGTAGTTACTGATGCATAGGTATGCGAAGCACCTTTTCTAACAGACTCAGACAATGATGTACTGTACATGATTGTCCCGTTTGGAACTGCTTTCACAGTAGGTTCAGGAATCTTCTCCTGGGCAGGGTTTTCTTCAGTAATTGGAGGGGCAGTAGGTTCAATTGTTTCCTCTTCAGGTACTGATACGTTTTCTGAAAGTGGATTTTTAACAAATGCTGTGCTGTGAACCCAACCTTTTACTGAACCAAGGTCAACACGATACCATAAATCACCTGAAGCATTTGTAAATTCATCAATCACTGATACCATTTGATCCTGTTTTAAAAAGGTTACAATAGGGTAAGAAGTAGTTGCACCTTTATGAACAGGTGCATTCCCAATCTGTATTTGTTTTTGATTAGTAGTTTGTTGAGTTACTAGATTAGATGCTTCAGTCCACCCCTTAACAGAGCCAAGGTCGATTCGAAGCCATTTTTGACCGGTTGAATTGGTAAATTCATCAATGACTGTAACCTTAGAACCTTGTTTTAAAGTGGAAACTATCGGGTAAGAAGTAGTAGCACCTTTTCTTACTGAAGCGTTTGTAACTTGTATTAGTTGTTGATTACTAGAAATAGTTTCCTTTTTTTCGATATTAGAAGATTCAGCCCATCCTTTTATTGAACCAAGATCAATCCGATACCATTTTTCACCAAAGGCATTAGTAAATTCGTCAATTACTGTTACTTTTTGTCCTGCAGAAATTTCACGTACTTTCGCATAAGCAGTGGTAGCACCTTTATGAACAGTTAGCTTATTGATAGCCTTTAATTCAATCGGGTAGTTTACTTGTGCATTTGTTTCATTTGCCTGGACAAATAAAGGTAAGAATGTGCTAGTGGCAAGGATTGTCGAAACAAGAAGTTTTTTCACACTTTTCCCTCCATATTTTGTAGAAATTTATCATTAAGTATAATAATATCTGATAATAGACAATAATCCAATCGGTATAAAGTAATAACCTAAAAAAAATAACGCTTAGAGAACCTAAGGTAGGTTCTCTAAAACGTTATTTCATTGAAACATTTTCATTTGCTTTTTCAGTATCTATGCTTGAGCTTGTACTGTCATTTTCAAGTACAGCCTTAAGAATAGTGTTAATATTCTTGATGGACTCTTCTTTAGGAATGAAGTAATAGACGCTATTTATATAATCATCATATCCTTCAAGTTGTATAGTTTGTACTTCGGTGCTCTTCATTTTGTTATAAAGTTGAACAAATGATAGGATATCTTTTGTTGGTAAGTTTGTTTTAACGTTTTCGCCAACATCACGAAGTACATCGTCAACCTTAGTAATTGAACCAACAGATGTCCCTTTATCCACAATTGCTTTAATTACTTGTTTTTGTCTATCGTTACGACCCATGTCACCACGTGGATCTGATTTTCTCATTCTGACATATGCAAGGGCTTCATTTCCATTTAGCTCCATTTCACCCTCGGTATAGGTTTTCCATGCAAGTGAACCTGTTAACTGAGCCTTAAAAGTAAATGGAACGTCAACTGTAATTCCATTTAGTGAATCGACAATGTCTTCAAAACCTTGAAAGTTTGTAGTTACATAGTAATCAATTGGAATATCAAATAGTTCTTGAACAGCCCCTACAGTACTACTAACCCCGCCGTAATATGAGTGAGTTATTTTATCGTTCTTTCCAAGTTCAGGTATATATGTTCGAGTATCACGAGGGATACTCACTAGATATGTTTCTTTTGTTTTTGGATTCATCGTTATCAACATTAAAACATCAGAACGTGGTTTCCCGCCCTCTTGATTTTCGAGTCCGATCAGTAGGATTGTAACAGGGTCCTCTTTAAGTTTAATCTTTTCAGTGCGGTGACTTGGGAGCTTATCACGATCTATTTCTTCATATGTTTTATTCGCAATAGAATTTGCTGTGTATAAAATATATGCGGCATATGTGCCGGCAGCAACTAGCATAATAATAAAGGATGTGATGAAGAACTTCTTTGTTTTACTAGTCCTTTTTCTTTTACTCATCCTTCTACGGGTTCTTGAATCTTTCATAAAAGCCCTCGTTTCTTTTTAAGTGGCAAAATAGTTAATAGAACAACTTCTAATTTTATCTAAAATTCGACAAACAGTAAATAAGAAAAATTTAGGTTGTTTAAAAAAGATTAATTTACCACTTCTTCTAGGTAGGTAACCTCACCCTCAAATATCTCGCTTTTCCCATTTGTGAGCTCAATCATCCAGTCTATAAACTGCTGTTTTTGTCCTTCTTCTACATAGGTTTCTACTTCAACTGAGTCTAAATACTTTATTTCTTTAATTTTATAAACAGAAGATCTCAATTCGTTTTCTACTTTCCCAAGCCACGTATAATCAAACTTTGTATGAACGACTCTCATCAGTGTGCGCTCAACGATTTTTGTAGCATTTAAACCCTCAGAGGTTGACTTTCCATATGCACGAATTAATCCACCTGCACCTAATTTTATTCCACCGAAATAGCGAGTTATGACTACAACCGTATCTTTTAACTTCTTTTTTTTCAGCACTTCTAAAATAGGCACACCGGCGGTTCCGCTAGGTTCTCCATCATCATTTGCTTTTTGAATGTGATCGTTTTCACCGATAATATACGCTGAGCAATTATGGTTTGCGTCCCTATGCTTCTTTTTAATTTCTAAAATGAAATTCTGTGCTTCTTCCTCTGTTGTCGCACGATTTATATAAGCAATAAATCTTGATTTTTCAATAATTATTTCATGTTCCCCATAGCCTTTTACTGTATAATAATATGTAAGCACAGGGTCACCTCCCAAATTTTAGGTACTCCCTTTTAAAAACAAGAAAATTGTCGTATTCTTTTATTATAGAACGACAAATTTTTTACATCAAATAAATTAGTATTAAAGTATCTATATAAAAAATAACAATTTGTCGAAATAGCCTTGTAAAGAAATATTTCTAATCTGGAGGTGGGGACATGTCCACCAAAAAAATTGACAGTAAAATGCTAGATAAAATTTTAGAAAAAATGGTAACAACAGTTAATCATAGTAAAAGTGAAGTTTTTAAAATAGGTGAACAAACGCGTAAGCAATATACGAGCCTAACTGAAGAGCTAAAGGATATTAAGGATAAGGTGCTTGAGGTTATAAATGAAGGGGACAAGCTAGAGGTATATGCCCGTTTTGCCCGGAATCGCTTATCTGAAGTAAGTGGTGCATTTAATAAGTTTTCAGAATCTGAAATTCGTGAAGCTTATGAAAAAGCACATAATCTTCAAATGCAACTTACGATTGTCAGGGAAAAAGAAAAGCAACTACGAGAACGACGTGACGAACTTGAACGAAGATTGCTTGCACTACAGGAAACCATCCAAAGAGCAGAGCACCTAGTTGGTCAAATCAGTGTGGTATTAAACTATCTGACAAGTGACATGCGACAAGTTGGTGAGATGCTAGAGGATGCAAAGCAAAAGCAGGATTTTGGCTTTAAAATTATTGAAGCCCAGGAAGAAGAGCGTCGCAGGCTATCACGTGAAATTCATGATGGCCCAGCCCAAATGCTCGCTAACGTGATGATGAGATCACAATTAATTGATCGAGTGTTCCGTGAAAAAGGTGCTGAAGACGGTTTTAAAGAAATTAAAGACCTTAGGAAAATGGTCCATTCCGCGCTGTATGAGGTCAGGCGAATCATTTATGACCTCCGTCCAATGGCACTAGATGATTTAGGTTTAATTCCTACCCTCAAAAAATACCTATCTACTATCGAAGAATATAACGGGGGCGAACCTACTATTTCTTTCAAGAATCTAGGTCCTGAAAAAAGATTACCTTCTAAGTTCGAGGTTGCATTATTCCGCTTGGTTCAAGAAGCTGTTAGTAACGCAATTAAGCATGCGGATGCTAAGGAAATTTTGGTGAAGGTGGAACTAGGGAAAGAACATGTAACGGTAGTCGTAAAAGACAATGGAAAAGGTTTCGATCCAGTAGAAAAGCCAGAAAGTTCTTTCGGAATTCTAGGTATGAAGGAACGTGTGGAGTTGTTAGAAGGAGAAATTACCTTCGACTCTAAAAAAGGTGCAGGTACAATTATTATGATACAAGTCCCATTAAAAGAGTAAAATTTTAGCAAAAAAACCATACTTAAGTCATATTGACCAGTTTTCTGACAATTGTCAGAATGATAGGGGGAGGAGAAGGCATGAAAACTAGCATTGTAATTATTGATGATCACCAATTGTTCAGAGAAGGGGTAAAACGTATTCTAGATTTTGAATCTAGCTTTGAAGTAGTTGCTGAAGGCGATGACGGTGATGAAGCGTTAGCGCTAGTTCAGGCTCATAACCCAGATGTTGTTATCATGGACATTAATATGCCAAATATTAATGGTGTGGAAGCAACTAGACAACTGATCGATGCAAACCCGAATACAAAGGTAATTATCTTATCCATACATGATGATGAAAGCTACGTAACACACGCATTGAAATCCGGTGCAAATGGGTATCTATTAAAGGAAATGGATGCAGACTCTCTAGTTGAAGCAGTAAAAGTAGTAGCTGATGGAGGATCGTATCTACACCCTAAAGTTACACACAACCTAGTGAAAGAATTCCGTCGCCTTTCAGCAGATGGACAAGCTAATGGTGTTGGTGGAATTCAAACTATTGAAATTCGCAGACCATTGCATATCCTTACACGCCGTGAATGTGAAGTTCTTCAACTGCTTGCGGACGGAAAAAGCAACCGCGGAATCGGTGACGCATTATACATTAGTGAAAAAACGGTTAAAAACCATGTAAGTAATATTCTGCAAAAAATGAATGTGAATGATCGTACCCAAGCTGTTGTTGTGGCTATTAAGAATGGTTGGGTTGAAGTTAAATAAAAATATTATGAGGAAACGAAATGCCTGGTGAGTGGGTGTTTCGTTTTTTTGTTGGTGGGGATTCGACATTAATGTCGTAAAATGTCGGTAAAAACTTTACTAAAACTGGAATTATTTTGAAGGTGAAAGCTTTAATACGTCGAATTTAACTTAAGGAATCTAGGAGGTGGCAAATGGATAGGAATAATAACATTCAAGAGTTAGTACAACAATCCCAGCTATCATTACAGCATTTTGAGGCAAATTATGGCCAACAACTTGCACCTTTTCAGCAAAAGGTTTTTATGATTGGATTTGCGTTAGGGAAAGTTGAACAAGATAAAACCTCTGTTGATACAATTGCTTTGAAGAGGTTGATAATGGAAGGAATATAGTAGTAATATTTGCACCAGGTTGGTGCATTTTTTGTTAGATTTACCACTTTAGTAAAAACTCATAGTAATACTTAATAGTTTTTACTATGGAAGTAGTGTAAAACTGTCATAACAAGAGCTTTTCCTTTTAAAAAGTAATGCTTTTTCCATTTCTATCATATAAAATGTAAGGTAGTTAATTCGGAAATAAAAAAAGTGAGGAAGGTTTCTACTATGAAAACGGCAATAGTTACCGATAGTACAGCTTACATCCCAAAGGAATTGCGTGAAAAATATAATATACATATGATCCCTCTTAGTGTAAATTTCGGAGTAGAGTCCTACCGTGAAGAAGTTGATATCACAGCAGATCAATTTTTCGAGGAAATCAAAGCAAAGAGTGAGCTCCCAACAACTTCACAGCCACCTGTTGGTGAATTTGTTGAGCTTTTTGAAAAGCTAGGACAGGACCACGATGCGGTAATAAGCATCCATTTATCTAGCGGGATTAGTGGAACGTATCAAGGAGCAGTTTCAGCTGGAGAAATGGTTGAGAATGTAAAGGTGTTTACATTTGATTCTGAGATCAGCTGTATGGTTCAAGGCTTCTATGCATTAGAGGGGGCTGAGTTGGCTCAAGAAGGTAGGACGGCTGAAGAAATTATGGCACGTCTTGAAGAAATGAAAACGACTATGAAAGCCTACTTTATGGTAGATGACTTAACGAATCTTCAACGTGGCGGTCGCTTAAGTGGTGCACAAGCATTTGTAGGTAGTTTATTACAGGTGAAACCAATCCTTCACTTCCAAGATAAAGTGATTGTTCCTTTTGAAAAAATTCGTACTCGTAAAAAAGCCCTGAAACGCTTGTTTGAATTGTTTGATGAAGTGGCAAGTTCAAATGAACCAATGCGTGCAGTACTTATTCATGCGAATCGTCCAGAAGAAGCAGAGGAGCTTAAAACTGAACTTGCTGGGCAATATCCGAACGTAGAATTCTTAATAAGCTACTTTGGTCCAGTTATTGGTACGCACCTTGGAGAAGGTGCAATTGGATTAGGCTGGTATAAACGATAAAATATCTGACGCCTTGTCATTTTTTTAGGCAAGGCGTTATTTTTAAAACAAAAGGAGGACAAAAATGAGATTTATAGAAACAAATGGAATACTTACACCAGAGCCACTATTAGCTACTACCACACAAGACCCCGTTAAAATTAGCAAAATTCCACAAATACTAACTCCACATCTAAACCAGAAATATTCATTCTCTCATGAACTTCAAACTCATCTCCATGGAAAACAACTACTCTTTGATGAACTACCATTTTCTCTCCCACAACTTCATGAACATTACTTAAATGGATATATTTCCTTTAGAAAAGGGATTGTACACAAAAGTAAAAGACTAAATTGTACAAGGTGCGGAAACGACGACCCAGCCCTGTTTGCTTCCTTTGATTGCGCTCGCTGTCACACTCATTGTAGTTATTGTCGAAAATGTATAACGATGGGCAGAATTAGTGAATGTACACCTTTAATTTCATGGACTGGACCAGACTCATTATTTCATCCTCCAGAACAAATCCTAACCTGGTTAGGTACTCTTTCTCAAGGTCAACAAACAGCTTCTGATAAGGTCGTTGTAGCAATTCAAAATAACTCTAATCTACTTGTTTGGGCTGTATGTGGTGCTGGGAAAACAGAAGTTCTTTTTTATGGAATAGAAACGGCAATCCGTTCCAAAAAGAACGTATGTATAGCAACGCCAAGAACTGATGTTGTCATTGAATTGGCTCCTCGAATTAAAGATGCCTTCAACGTAGAGGTAATTGCCCTATACGGAGGCAGTGAAGACTGCACAAAAACAGCCCCAATAACGATTGCCACCACCCACCAGCTTCTCCGATATTACAAGGCTTTTGACGTCATCATCATTGATGAAGTAGATGCTTTTCCTTACTCAGTTGAGCCGATGCTTCAGTTCGCTGTAGAACAAGCAAAGAAGACTACTTCAACCACTATCAACCTTACAGCAACACCTAATCAGAAATGGCAAAGAGAAATAAAGAAAGGACTCCGACCAACAGTTACCATACCTGCAAGGTACCACCGTCACCCTCTACCTGAGCCACAATTTAAATGGTGTGGAAACTGGCGGAAGCACTTGAAAAAAGACAAGCTTCCACCTAACTTGTTAGGTTGGATTAATCATCATCTATCTATAAATAAGCAAGCATTTCTATTTGTACCAAGAATCGATTTACTAGAACAAATAGTAAGGGTTTTAAAGACATTAAATAATAGAGTAGAAGGTGTCCACGCAGAAGACCACCAAAGAAAAGAGAAAGTCACTGCTTTTAGAAAGGGAGAAATCCCAATCCTAGTAACAACGACTATTTTAGAAAGAGGCGTAACCGTCCCAAATATTGATGTTGCAGTACTAGGAGCAGAAGATCAAATATTCACAGAAAGCGCACTTGTTCAGATTTCAGGAAGAGTAGGAAGGAGTGCAAACTACCCTACAGGAGACATCATTTTTTATCATTATGGAAAAACAAAATCAATGCTAGCTGCAAAACGTCAGATACAAAATATGAACAAAGAAGCGCTAAAGCGAAATCTACTAAATTAGTATTTCCACTTTCTGTTATTCTGTGGCATAATGTAATCATATTTACTTTAAGGTGGTAGAGTGATGATGTTGGTGAAAAATGCGATGGAACCATTAGTAGCAGAGGTTTTAAATGATAATTGGCAATTAATTAATATGCCATGTAAATGCGAACAATGCAAAAATGATGTCTTCGCACTAGCATTGAATTTAATTCCACCTCGTTATGTGTCAAAAGCAAATGGATACGCGTACGTGAAGGCTCAGTATTTTGACAAGCAAATGCATGCTAATATTCTAGTTAAAGTCGGTGAAGCTACTAGAAAAGTTTCAGAACAACCACAATGCGATAACTACACTAAGGAGGGTGTTAATGCCTAGTTGCCTTATATGTATTGTTCCCTTGATCTATACTGATAACTGGGGGAAGCTGCTATCCCTGTCTAATTCCCCTCAACTTTGTGAGACATGCTCTAATAAAATTGAAAAGATTAAAGGTGAAACCTGCATTATTTGTGACCGTCCTTTTTCTAATTTAGCCCCTGAATACCGTGTAGGTAATAAATGCACTGATTGTACTAAATGGCATGATGAACTCCGGTGGCAGGATGTTCTCATTAAAAACCGATCTGTCTACACCTATAATCCCTTCTTAAAAGAAACCATATCCCTCTTTAAATTTCGTGGTGACCACGCCATCTCTCAAATTTTCAAGCAAGATTTTCAAAGAACTTTCAAAAAACACTTCAATAAAAAATCCATCATTGTTCCTATCCCTCTTAGTGACGAACGATTATATGAACGAGGTTTTAACCAGGCAAAAGTGATTGCGGAATTACTTCACTTACCCACTTACGAACTTTTAACTCGAATTCACATTGAAAAACAATCAAAAAAATCCCGTAGTGAAAGACTTCAAACAACTAACATATTCCACTTAAAAAATGAAATTCATTTAGTAGGGGCAGAGATTGTATTGATTGATGACATTTATACAACTGGAACGACACTCCGTCACGCTGCAGAGTTATTGAAAAAAGCTGGAGCCCTATCTGTATCCTCCCTTACATTAGCTAGAGGTTAAACTTTTACCATTCGACAATTCCCAACAAATTTCTTCTTTATATATATATCAATTTACCGATATAATACGTATAGAGATATTTTTAGGGGGAACCGGAAAAATGGCACTAACAAATTGCCCAAACTGTAATGCTTTATTTGTAAAAACAAATATCCGTGATGTATGTGAAGCATGCTATAAAGAAGAAGAAAAACAATTTGAAACGGTATACCAATTCATTCGTAAACGTGAAAACCGAACAGCAACTATGTTACAAGTGGTTGAATCTACAGAGGTAGAAGAAGAACTAATTCTAAAATTTATTAGAACAGGTCGTTTGAAATTAGCTAATTTCCCTAATTTAGGCTATCCATGTCAAAAATGTGGAAAATTAATTAGAGAAAATAAACTATGTGATGAATGTTCTAAAGATATCCGTTCACAACTTTCTGAACTACAGAAAGAGGAAGAAAGAGAACGTACACTAAAAGAGCGAAATAGAAATGCTACCTACTTTAGCTGATTTTTAAAAATACATGTAAACTTTTATCATTCATAACCGATAATAAAGATAGATAGAACTTGATACGGTTATGAAAGTGAGGGATTACCATGAAAATCAACAATCTTGGCCCAACGGGAATCAATCCATATAAAAAACAGATAAACAAAATGGCAGCAGTTGAAAGCAAAGCTTCTAAAGCCGATAAAGTAGAAATCTCTGCAGAAGCGAAACAACTGCTAGAAACATCACCTGTAACTACAGCTAGACAAGAAAAGGTAGAAGCATTAGCTAACCGAGTTAAAAACGGTAGCTATAAAATAGATTCAAATGCAATCGCAAAAAGTGTATATGATTTTTACACAAAATAAGAAATCAGTATTTATCTAAATACTGATTTCATTCTGTTCATTGAGGAGGGGATATCATGTCAGCTGAACCATTAATCCAAACATTACAGAAGCTTACTGTTTTACACGAGCAATTATTAAGACTAGCAAAGCAAAAATCAGACATTCTTAAAACAGGTGATATAGATACCCTGAATCAACATATGAATGAAGAACAGAAGTATATCTTAGCAATTAAGCAGATAGAAACTGAGCGGATTAAACAAGTTCAACATATTTTATCAAACTATAGACTTAGGGACGACGAGTATACTCTATCAAAAGTTATTGACATATCTAATGAACCTTCTAAACAGAAGTTAAAAGATATACAGTCAAAATTAATTAATATAGTTGAAGAGTTGAAGCAAGTAAATGCATTAAATCAACAATTAACACATCAATCACTACAGTTTGTAAATATGACTTTAGATATGCTAAGACCAGAACCGATAGCGACTAATTATGGTCATCCAGATAAAAAAGCAAAAGAAGAGCAAACAAACAGGTCAATGTTTGATTCAAAGGCATAAGGAGGATATAAAATGCGTTCAACCTTTCATGGTTTAGAAACCGCCCGAAGAGGGATGTTTACACAGCAAGGTGCATTACACACAACAGGACATAACATTGCAAATGCGAATACACCTGGATATACTCGTCAACGAGTAAACTTCCAACAAACAACGCCATATCCTTCTGCTGCTATGAATCGACCACAAATTCCAGGTCAAGTAGGAACCGGGGTAGAAGCGGGAACAGTCCAACGTATCCGAGAGAGTTTCTTAGATGTTCAGTATCGTAATGAAAACAATAAAGCCGGCTATTATGAATCTCGTTCAAGTGCACTTCAAAAAATGGAAGAAATTATGAATGAACCATCAGATGCAGGACTATCAGTAACTTTAGACCGTTTCTGGCAGTCACTTCAAGATTTAGCTGTTAACCCTTCTAACTCTGGAGCGCGCTCAGTTGTACGTCAGCGTGGGATAGCTGTTGCAGAAACATTCAACTTTCTATCTAGTTCATTAAGTGGCATTCAAACGGACTTGAAAAACGAAATTAATGTTATGGAAAAAGAGATTAACTCTATTGCTCGTCAAATTCATAGCATCAACAATCAAATAGGTGATATTGAACCACACGGCTACCTTCCAAACGACCTATATGATGAACGTGATCGTCTATTGGATAGTTTATCTAAATTAGTGAATATCAAAGTTACTCCAACTCAAAGTGGTGGAAATGCACTAGCCATAGCTGAAGGGAAGTTTAAAGTTGATATTGTTGATTCTTCAGGTGCATCTATAGCAACACTAGTAGATCCAACTGCAACTGATATTAACGAATTAAAGGTCAGTTACAATGGATTAGTAGATAAAGTAACAGTTGGTACTACAGACATTCAGATTGATAGCAAGACAGGTAGTTTAAATAGCTTGATACACTCTTACGGGTACATTAAAGATGGAACTGAAGTCGGCTTATACCCAGAAATGCTACGTGACTTAGATGAAATGGCATTTGAATTTGCGAAAGAGTTTAATAGAGTTCACAGTGATGGTTGGAATATTACAAGTATTAATTCGGACCCGCAAACTCATACAAGAAGTAACTTCTTTGCGTATGACACTACAGTTGCTTCACCATCTGATGCAAATAAAAAAGGTGCAGCTTCATCTCTTATACTAAGTGATGATATTAAGAACTCTCTTGATAACATCGCTGCAGCATCAGCACCTCCAGCAGGTGGAAAAGCTTATCTCGGAGATGGTAGTAATGCGATTGCCTTAGCTGAAGTTAAAAATAAACCATTAACACTAGATGGTAACACTACTAATTTACAAAACTATTATGAAGGTATGATCGGTGAAATGGCAGTCCTTGCCCAAGAAGCACGACGGATAAACAACAATAGCATAGTGTTGAGAGAATCTGTGGAAAATCGCCGTCAATCTGTTAGTGGTGTATCACTAGATGAAGAAATGACAAATATGATCAAATATCAGCATGCCTATAATGCATCTGCTCGAACAATTACAGTTATGGATGAAATGCTAGATAAAATAATAAACGGTATGGGTGTTGGAGGAAGGTAGGTAGATAAACAATGCGAGTAACTCAAAGTATGTTAGCGAATAATTCTCTTCGTCACCTTAGTAAAAGCTATGAACGCATGGGCATTTACCAAGACCAGTTAGCAACTGGAAAGAAAATCAACCGACCATCTGACGACCCTGTTGTTGCGATGAAGGGAATGTACTATCGTACAAACTTAACCGAGATTGAGCAATACAAGAGAAACTTATCCGAGGCATATGCATGGATCGAGAACTCAGATTCTAGTATGGATCACGCCAATACAATTCTACATCGTGTAAATGAGCTTGTTATCCAAGGGAAAAACGGTACAAACAGTCCGGATGATCGTAAAGCAATTGCGCGAGAAATTGAACAATTAAAACAAGATATGAAAAATGTTGCGAATACTCAGGTTGCTGGTAAATATATTTTTAACGGCATAAACATCAACGAGGCTCCAGTTTCTGGGGATACTGCAATGACAGTTGCTCAAAATGTGCAACCTTTTGAAGTTGAGGTGTCAAAAGGCGTTAGGTTGAAAACAAACATAGATCCAAGTAATGTATTTTCGCAAGAACTATTTACTACACTTCAACAGATACAAGAAGGATTCGATACAGATAATATCACAAATATGGATGACCTGTTAAAAAAATTAAGTGGTCATCAGGATAGTTTATCTGCTGAGCGTTCCGAATTAGGTGCTCGTTACAATCGCTTAGAATTAATTGAATCAAGAATAGATGGCCAGACGGTAATTGCATCTAAAATCATGTCAGATAATGAAGATGCAGATATCGAAAAAGTAATTACAGACTTAAAAATACAAGAAACTGTACATCGTGCGGCACTAGGTGTGGGTGCAAGAATTATTCAACCATCTTTATTAGACTTTTTACGTTAAGCTATCTTATTAAAAGATAGCTTTTTTACTAGGAGGTGTGGAAATTGCAAATACCACAAATTCGTCTAGAGAGTACCCAAGCTAAAATCCAAATGACTACAACTCCATCTGTTCAAGAAATTCAACAACAAAAAGCTGATCTTTTAATCGAACAACCAAAAGCTACATTAAATATAGAAACAACTCCAGGTAAGCTAGATATAAATCAAACGCAAGCTTGGGAGGATATGGATTTAAAACATATTTCTAGGCGTATTGAAGAAGCAGCGGACAGAGGTTATCAAGACTGGCTTGAAGGAATAGCAAGAAGGGCTCAAGACGGGGATCAGTTAATGAGAATTGAAAATGGCGGAAACCCTATAGCTGACCAAGCTCAATATAATAGTGAGAGTCCTATTTATGAGTTTAATATTGGCTGGATACCGTCACATGGAAGTGTGAAACTGAATTACACACCAGCAAAGGTAAATATTAATGTTAATGTAAATAAACCAATTATTCATAGTAACGTAAATAAACCAACTATGAATTATACTCCGGCAAAGGTAAATATAGAATTAGCTCAAAGAAACTCATTAAAAATTGATTTTGATAACCTCAGGTTTGTTGGGATAAACTATGAACAGGAAATTTAAGGATGGTTAGGTTGTGAATATATGAAGATAAATACAAAGTATCATGGTGAAGTAGAGGTTGAAGAAAAAGACGTTATTCAGTTCGAAGGTGGAATTCCTGGATTTTTAGAGGAGAAAAAATTTACTGTTATTCCACTTGCAGAAGATGATAGTCCTTTACATATTTTACAATCAGTAGAAACTCCAGAGTTAGCATTTGTTACTACCAACCCTTTCACCTTTTTTAAGGAATATGATTTTGAACTTACAGAAAGTGTTATTGAGCAGTTGAAGATACAAAACGAGCAGGACCTAATTGTATTATCTATAATAACAGTAAAAGATCCGTTTGAAGAATCGACTGCAAATCTACAAGCCCCCATTATCATTAACATGAAAAAACAACTAGGTAAACAAGTGGTGTTAAGTGATCGTTCGTACATAACAAGACACTTGTTATTTTCTAAAAAAACCTCTGTCGAGCAGGAGGTAAAATAAAATGCTAGTATTAACTAGGAAACTGAATGAATCGATAAAAATTGGTGATGACATTGAAATAACTGTGCTGGGCATTGATGGTGAGCAAATAAAACTAGGAATAACAGCCCCAAGACATATTGATATTCACCGAAAAGAGATATATGTTGCAATTCAGGAAGAAAATAATAACGCATCAACAGGAAGTACTGACCTCCTAGCAAAATTAAATGCATCGATAAAACACTCTAAATAAGGAGTGTTTTTTATTTTTAAAAATATTTTATTAAACTATTAAAACATTGTGGAATCATGTCGATATAAAGTATGTAAAGCTAGTAGAGACTAAAGGCGGCCGACTTTACTCCTACTATCTACTAATATAACTTGCTACCACAAGGATGTGGGTATAGCAAAAATTCAAGGAGGAAATTAAAATGAGAATTAATTCTAATATTGCTGCACTTAACACTTACAACAAGTTAAACAGTGCTTCTAATGCACAGTCTAAATCAATGGAAAAATTATCTTCTGGTCTTCGTATCAACCGTGCTGGTGATGATGCAGCAGGTCTAGCAATCTCTGAAAAAATGCGTGGACAAATTCGCGGTTTAGACCAAGCTGGACGTAACGCACAAGATTCTATCTCTATGATTCAAACTGCTGAAGGTGCTTTAAACGAAACACACGATATCCTTCAACGTATGCGTGAACTTGCAGTTCAAGCAGGTAATGATACAAACACAGGAACAGACCGTGGTGAAATCCAAAAAGAAATTAACCAATTAACTTCTGAAATCAATAGAATTGGTAATACTACTGAATTTAATAATCAAAAATTATTAAATGCTAGTGCAGGCGTAAAAACGGATGCTGTAGTTGCAGTAGCAGAAGTAAAGGGTGAGTACACTCTTGACCTAAGTGGTATGACAGGTGGTAGCGTTGTAATTGACGGGCAAACTATTGCTTTTGATACTGACTTAGCCACTACAGAAGCAGCTATTAAAGCTGATGCTACTTTAGCTGATAAATATGATATTACTGGAACTGGCGCTACTTTAACATTCACACAAAAAACGGGTAATGATACTGGTTTAACAGCAGATGCATCTGGTGCAACTGGTGCAACTGGTGCAACTGTAGGTGAGACTACAGCAGGTGTAACAGCAGTTGCAGCTCAAGCAGCTAAATCTTCATTCTCAACACAAATCGGTGCTAATGAAAATCAAACAATGACACTTGATTTCACAGATATGCGTGCAGCAGCTCTTGGAATTACTGGAACTGGGGCAAACTTTACTGGGACAGCAACAGTTACGGATGGTACAAATAATGAAGCAAATGAAAATGCTTTGGATGTTTCTACTTCTACAACCGCTGGAAATGCAGTAACTGCTATTAATAGCGCTATAGAAAAAGTATCTGCTGAACGTTCTAAACTAGGAGCAAATCAAAACCGCTTAGAACACACAATTAACAACTTAAACACATCTTCTGAAAACCTAACTGCTGCGGAATCTCGTATCCGTGACGTAGATTATGCTTTAGCTGCATAAGCAGTAACAAGCACAGTCGTCCTAGCTGGTAACGGCTAGAGATCATAATCGGGTGAATTGCTGGAAACCCCTTAGAGCTTTTCTTACCACAACGTAGTTGGAAACGACAGGCGTGAAGGTTTGAAAAAAGAAAAGATTGGGCAATCAGCAGCCAAGCTCCTTACTTGAAAGAGTGGAGAAGGTTCAACGACTAGGATAGACCATCTAAGGCGAAAGCTATGATGATGAAATCCATAGGTGAAACAATGGTCATCAGCATTGTGAATCCGAAGTGCCCGACCCCTACTAGATTGCTAGAGGGTGAAGATATAGTCTGGTCATTTATGAAAGTAAATGTTCGCACGATGGCGAAAGAAATGATGAACCAAACGAAGAATTCTATTCTTTCTCAAGCTGCTCAAGCTATGCTAGCTCAAGCAAACCAACAACCGCAAGGAGTTTTACAACTTCTTCGTTAATCTTTTTACAAAAATGGTCACCTATTATAGGTGACCATTTTTTAATAGATATATATACTCGATACACTCACCTTTAGTGAACCCTGTTGATGTAGACATTTGTTTTAAATGAAAAAGGTCTACCCTCGTTAGTGTAATTTGATAAGATGAACACACTCTATTACTTGTTCTAGCTAATTGAATATATCTCTGTAGATTCTGGATCTGATTAATTTTACTCTCTACAAGTGGGTATTCAGTAAGGATTTCTTTGATCTCTGCAGTTGGTTTTATAAAGTTGAAGAATCTAGGAAGGTAGATTGATGTTCGATGTTTTTCTGGGAGATCTTCAATGTTCAACTGTTTGGAATTTACATCCTTTCTTGTCATACTAGGTACCAGATACGGGCGAATTATTCTTAAAAAAAGTAGAATAGAAGCTGAGTCATATAAGATTAGTCTTCTCTGGCCATCGATCAAAAACTTTAAAGAAAAAGTGTTATGAATTAGTATTTGTAATTCAATTAACTCGGCAAGACTAAATGATTCCGTTGATAAGATAATCTTTTGAGGTTTGTCCTTTTTACATTTTAAATGACCATCATCTAGATACCACCAAGCCAGGCAAAGTGGAGACATTACTGCTTTTAGAAAGTTGATAGGTAAAACCTTTTTCCGTCCTACATACCAAAGTTGTTTCATTAGGTGGTAAAACACGTTTGTCTTTGATTGGACATAGTACTGTTCAGAATATCCAAAGTCTAATCTTTTATCCTCTAATCTCCTATATTTAGGAGTAGCTAAGGATAGATAATCTCTTAATTCATTATAACAGTGAATACACCACTCTTTATCTTTATTCGCGTGAGCAAACCTTAACCTAGGAGACCTTTTTTCTTCAATAGAAAGGTTACCATCCCCAAGGAGTTTCCCACAGACCATCTCTAAGAGTTTTAAGGGATAAGTTTGTAAGAGTTTTTCTGTTATTTCACAAGAACTCATAAAATGCTAGCCTCCTCTTCTGAAATTACAAGGAACGTACGTTCTTATTAATTTTATCACAATTATAAAAATTTAACATTAACTATTAATTCAAAATCTATGAAAAGGTATTAATAATTAATCGTTTATTCCGATATAACTACTAAAGGCTATTACCCAGGGAGGATGGGACTATGTCCATTGAACGTATCTCTCCTAACCAAACAACAATGACAATCAACTTAGAGCAAGTTAGGAATCAACAACCACTAGAAACTAAAATGAACGAACAAACTGAAGAATTAACTAGTCAGGACAAAGGACAACACAAAACATCAAAACAGGATATGCAAGAGATTGTAAATAGTATGAATGACTTCTTGCAACCGACACATACGTCGTTAAAGTTTCAACTGCATGAAAAGCTACAAGAATACTATGTAACTATTGTAGATGATAAAACAAAAGAGGTAGTCCGAGAGATTCCATCTAAGAAACTATTAGATGTGTATGCTGCTATGACAGAATTCGTTGGACTAATGGTAGATAAAAAGATATAAAGGTGGTGCATCACGATGAGAATTGGTGGATTGGCAAGTGGTATGGATATAGATTCGCTTGTAAAAGATTTGATGAAGGCGGAGCGTATGCCGCTTGACAAGCTAACTAAGAAAAAACAAACGCTCGAATGGCAGCGTGATGAGTACCGTAATGCAAATAAACTTTTAACAGAACTTAGGAATATGTCACTTGATATGAGATTACAAGGTACTTATTTTTCTAAGAAGACATCTAGCTCTTCCACTGGGGTATCTGCAACAGCAAATTCTTCCACTGCAGAGGGAACTTATAAGGTGAATGTTCAACGTTTAGCTACTGCTGCGGTAAACGCTAGTCAGGAAACAATTTCTGCTGACCCTGCAGCTAAAATTGACCCGAATGCTAAACTTTCAACTCAAGCCGCTAAGTTTAAAGTGGCTCCTCAAGATCCAATTGAGTTTTCTATAGTAACCTATAATGAAAATGGATCTAAGAATACAGTAAACTTTAACTTTAACCCAGCTGATGTCTCTTTAAATGATGTTTTTAAACAGATCAACGATTCGTCATTAGGTGTCAGAGCTTTTTATGATTCCAACGCAGACAAGGTCGTTATGGAGCGAACTAAAACTGGTAACTTCAATCAGACTACTGAATTTTTAGGTGCTGAAATTGGTTATAACGGAACAACGGCTCCGTTTCTTGCTAATACTTTACAAATAAAAGCAGGTAAGCTTAATTCTCAAAATGAGTGGGAAAAGCGTGAAACAGGTGGCGAAAATGCAAAGCTTACCTATAATGATGTCCTTACAGTTGAACCAACATCGAATCAATATACCATTAATAATCTGACTTTTAACCTTTCTCAAGTAGGTGAATCCACAATTACAGTATCTGGTGATTCAGACAAAGCGTTTGATAAAATCGTTCAGTTTGTTAATAAATACAATGAAGTAATTGAAAAATTAAATGGGAAACTAAGTGAAACAAAATATCGTAGTTATCAACCACTTACCGATGAAGAAAAAGAAGCAATGAGCGAGAAGCAGGTTGAGATGTGGGAAGAACGTGCGAAAAGTGGCTTACTTCGTAACGATTCGGTTTTATCTAGTGGATTAAACCAAATGCGTACCCATTTCTACACACCACTTTCTGGTGCAGTTGCTGGTTTCTCTCAGTTAAGTGAACTAGGTATTACAACAAGTTCAAACTATCGTGATGGTGGTAAACTATCGATTAACGAAACAGTGCTTAGAAACAAACTAAAAGAAAATCCCGAAGCTGTTTGGAAATTGTTTGGTGCGAATGGCGATACCACTGAAACCAAGGGGCTTGCAAGAAGATTACAGGAATCCATTGACTCGACTGTTAAAAAGATCGAAGCAAAGGCTGGGAACAGTCTTCGTACAAATCAACAATTTACAATTGGAAGAAACTTGCTCAATGTGGATCGACAAATCGACCGGTTTGAAGACCGATTAATCCAAGTCGAAGACCGCTATTGGAAACAGTTCACAGCAATGGAAAAAGCAGTGCAGCGCTCAAATGAGCAGGCAATGTTCCTGATGAACCAATTCGGCGGAGGAATGTAAGAAAAGGAGTGATTCAACCATGGCGACTACCAACCCATATGCATCCTATCAAACAAACTCGGTGACAACAGCATCACCCGGTGAGCTTACATTAATGCTTTATAATGGATGTTTGAAATTTATGAAACTCGCTCGAAAAGGAATTGAAGAAAAAAATATCGAGCTTAAAAATACAAATCTTCAAAAGGCTCAAAACATCATTAGTGAGCTAATGGTTACATTGAACATGGACCTAGAAGTATCAAAAAACTTAATGTCTATGTACGATTACATTAATCGTCAATTAATGGAAGTTAACATCAAAAACGATTTAGAGATTCTATCCGAAGTAGAAGGCTATGTTACTGAGTTCCGAGACACTTGGAAACAAGTAGTTCAACTTAACCGCCAACAGCAACATTCACAAGGTGGCCAAGCCTAGTGAGTGCAGTAAAGGCTCTCTATCTTGTAACAAAGAAACTCTATGACCTTTTACAAAAGCCGTTTACTAGTGAAGAACGGGATTCAGTGATACCTACCATCGAAGAGTTACTAGAATCCAGACAAAACATCATAGAGAAGGTGAGTCCTCCTTATACCGATGGAGAAAAGCAACTAGGGGCAGAAGTAGTTAAACTTAATAAAGTCATCGATGAAAAACTTGCCCAACTAAAACAAGAAATACAACTAGATCTCAACCAACTAAAAAAAACAAAAACATCAACGAATAAGTACACGAACCCTTATGAGTCTGTTTCTTCAGACGGGATGTTTTTTGATAAACGAAAATAGGTGAAGGAATGTTACAACTTAGTGTTTTCCAATATGATATGGTCGAACGGTATATCGCTTTACTAGATACAGTAGAAGAAGCTTTTGAGTATGTGGTTGAAGGCTTTGAAAACTATGAACGTACTCAAGGAGATCAAGTACTTGCTGATATTTTCTCTGCTTTTTCTCAAATTGCGAGTACGAATGAAAATCTGGTGGCACTTTTCTCAGGGGAATTGATGATACTTCAACACTTAGATCAATTCAGGGGAGTGATTAAAGAGGTTGAGAAGCTAGAAGGTGCTTATGATAACCAGACGCTAAAACAACAATTAATTACTCAATCAATTTTTCCTGCTTATCAGGCGTGGAAACTTTCCATTCAGAAATCCTTATCTAAATATACTAGTCAATAATTAATGGCTCCCGAAATAGGGAGCCTTTTTATTTTCTAGTAAGTTTAACAGAAATTCACACTTTTAGTTCAATAGCCCCAATACGATTTGGTCTCTATGCCCTATTCCTTACAACCACATTTCGACATATGATAGTCTTATAGTTTTTAGAAAATTCTGAGTGAAAAAGGCAAATCACGGGAAACTGTGAGACGCAAAGCCAAGGGCCTGAACCACTAAAGTGTTTTTTAGTGGATGGCAGCCGGTTGCCACAAGGAGTCATAGTCCTAGTCTATGAACCTTGTTAAGGTTTTTTTATTTGGAAAAATAAATTAAAGGTGGGACTATGTAATGAAAAGACAAGCTTTTCGAATGTGGACTTTTGTAGTAATGCTGGTCATGTTATCTCAAGCATCCATAATTCCAGCTAGCAAAACGGTTGCAGAAACGATGAATACTCTCCAGCCGCCTAGTATCGTTACGCTAAGTATCGAAAATGAAAACGACATTGTGCTCCGTTGGTCTCCAGTTCTTTACGCTACAGGTTATAAAATCTATCAAATTATTGATGGACAAGCTGTTTTGGTGAGGACAACAACAGGAATAGCAGCTTTATTTTCGAATATGCCTCCAGGAGAGTATAGCTATACTGTTCACTCTTATAGTAGTAGTTTAGGAGAATCTGGTCCTTCAAAAATTGTAACAAATGTATCCAACAAAGATACTGAAGCTCCAGTTACTAGAAGTACTGCAACTAACAATTGGCTATTACAGGATACAGTCATAGAGTTGTTTGCAACAGATAATGAAAGCGGAGTAGCAAATACATATTACTCAATTAATGAAGGGACTTTTAGAGAAGGTTCAGTCTTTACACTAACTGAAGAGGGGATAAATAACGTATCTTTCTATTCAGTTGATAAAGTGGGAAATATAGAAAAAATACAAACCGAAGAGGTTAAAATTGATAAAACACAACCTGAACTTTTTATGGAGTTGCAAGATGTTTATTCATTAGGTGAAGAGGTTGTTCTTACTTATCATGCTGATGATAAAGTATCAGGTATTTCTTCTGAAGAAATGACGGTTAACGGTCAGGTGATAGAGAATGGTGGAAGTTTTAAGTTTGACCAACCAGGTGAATATTTGGTTAAAATTGAAGCTGAAGACCACGCTGGCTGGAAATCAACTTATGAAAAAAAGGTTAGTGTTCATATCCCAGTGCGTCTAGAAGTAACTCCAGGTATATTAAAAGATAATAATGGTCTTTTCACCGTAAAAGTTTACCTTCCAGATGTTCTTACTATGAAAGATATAGATTTAAACAGTGTAAAATTAAATGGTGTTTCAGCTAAATCAGGTACTGAAGGGTTGCAAGAACAGGCTGAGTTAGGGCAGTTTAAGTTTAAACGTGAGGATTTTGACTTAGAACCGGGGGAAGTTACTTTGGAATTTAGAGCTTCTCTAGGGGACCATGATATTGTTGGTAAAGCAGTTGTAAAGGTAAAATAGCTCTACAAATGACACTTTCAATTACAAGAAGGTGTCATTTTAATTTTCCTTTTAATCCCGAGAATAAATAAAAGCTCCCTCAGTCGTTAGGGAGCTCCAATAACTTCTACTTTGTTGCCATGATCCACAATCTCCACCTTACTAACCTTCCTCAAATCCATATACTCATCGCCGACCCTCACCAAAGGCTGATTCGGCTCATTCTCATGAATAAATACAATTTCAGCAACTTCCCCATTACTTAAAAGAACTTCTTCCCGTAAATATTGCCTCATTATATATTTCACAAAAGGAACAACAATAGCCGGATTTAGTTTATTATTATTTGCTTCCTTCATTAACTCGTTTACAGCCACAAATACACTCTTCTTCGGTTGATAAACTCTTTCGGAAGTGATGGCATCATAAGCATCTGCGACAGAAATTATTTGGACAAGAAATGGTATCTCTTTTTGCTTCAACTTATTAGGGTAACCAGACCCATCAAGGCGTTCGTGATGAAGTAAGGCAGCAATTGTCACATTAAGATCTACATTTTTTGCCTTTTTTAGTATTTCAAAGCCTTTGACTGTATGCTGTGAAATCTCTTTCCATTCGTACTCGTTCAATTTATTAGGTTTGTTTAATAATGTAGGGTGTATTGTCATTTTACCAATATCATGGAGCAAGCCCATCTGACCAAGCTTTATAATATCTTTTCTCTTTAAACCTAAAAGTTTTCCAATAATAGCTGCAATTATCCCTACGTTCAAACAATGACGGTATGTATATTCATAAAAGTTTTTATAATTATTAATTTGATTTATAAAGCTTGTATTCTCAAGTGATTTTTCAAATAAAGGCATGAAATCCTCAATAATTTCATGAATTGGCATTGGATTTTCAGGGTGATGATTCGTAAAAATAGATTTCATCTTCTTTAGGTTTTTATTATACAAATCTTGAAAAGTTTCTAAGGGTTTTGATGAGACATTTTCTTCTTCATTAACATTAATATATGCACGATTTTGATAGTTTTTAAGTTGTAAAATATGCGTTTCATTAAGAATGGTTCCTTTTTTTAACAGTAAAATTCCTTGGTCAGAATAGATGTCATCTGAAAGTGTTTCTCCAACTAATTCGAATGAAACTTTCATGCTCTTTGTTTTCATAATACTCCCCTAACTCTATGTCATTTCATGTATCTTTTACTTGTCTTTACATTCCAACCTTTTTAATTAAATTTTATCAAACTTTTACCATATTCGACAGTATTTTTTGACTATTTAAATTTTAAAAATAGATGTTATATGGGCTGTCGAATTTTAGCGACATTAATTAACAATTCTGTCACACCCACCATGTTTTACCACCATAAATATAGGGTAAAATAAAGGTAGGGAGAGTAGTACAGTTCTACTAAACTCCTTAGCTTATCCAATGAAAAACAGATACATTCCTAGCACCTGTCATAACCGGTGAATTCAAGTCATATACTCTTATACTTAAAATTATTTGAATTCACAAAACATTCACAAAATATTTTTAGGTTTAAGCAGGAATAGGAGAGGGTAATGTAGAATTGTAGTAATATAGCCACAAGAAATAACTTGTTAACTCAGGTTATGTCGAAGGCTAGGCACTTTTATAGGTGCTAGTAATCCCTAATGACTAGACAGTCTGGTCGATTTAAAAGGAGGAGTTCATGTATGAATTACAACGTTCGCGGTGAAAACATTGAGGTAACTCCAGCATTACGAGAGTATGTTGAGAAAAAATTAGGCAAATTAGAACGCTATTTTGACGGTACTCCGAATGCCAATGTAAATGTAAGTCTAAAAGTCTACAATGATAAGCAATCTAAAATAGAGGTTACGATTCCAATGACTCAATTGGTGTTACGTGCAGAGGAATCTCATGATGATATGTATGCAGCGATTGACCTCGTAGTTGATAAACTAGAGCGTCAAATTCGTAAACATAAAACAAAAGTAAATCGTAAGTTCCGTGATCAAGGCGGCACTCGTGCATTCTTCGAGGCAAATGGAACAACAACTGCTGTGGCTGCTCCTGATCTGGACGATGAAGACTTTGAATTAGTAAGAACAAAGCGTTTTAACCTGAAGCCAATGGACAGTGAAGAAGCAATCCTACAAATGAACATGCTAGGCCATAACTTCTTCGTATTCACAAACGCATCTACTAACAACACAAATGTGGTTTACAAACGCCGTGATGGCAAGTACGGAATTATTGAACCGAATTAATAGGTAAGGGTGTAGTCATACTGGCTACACCCTTTCTACTTCCTTTTCCCGTTAAATGTTGTTCCCATTCCCTATTAATGTTAAAATTAAAGTTGATTTAATTTTATAAGATACAACCACCACATATTTACGTTCCATCAACATAAAAGAACGTAGACAGGTTATTTTTTTACATAAAAAAACTATCTAAATGAAAACAGAGGAGCGTTTTTGATGCTTGGAATTTTAAATAAAGTGTTCGATCCGAATAAACGTAGCTTAAAGAAACTAGATGCTCTAGCAGCTAAAATTGAAGAGCTGCGTCCAGAGATGGAGAAGCTGGCTGATACTGATTTTCCTTTAAAAACAGCTGAATTTAAAGGTCGCTATGAAAAAGGTGAAGCTCTAGATAGCCTTTTAGTAGAAGCATTTGCGGTTGTCCGTGAAGCTGCAAAACGTGTATTAGGCTTACATCCATACCATGTTCAGTTAATGGGGGGAGCTGCCCTTCATGAAGGTAATATTGCTGAGATGAAAACAGGGGAAGGTAAAACATTAACTTCCACAATGCCTGTTTATTTAAACGCGCTAACTGGTAAAGGTGTTCACGTTATCACGGTCAACGAATACTTAGCAAGCCGTGATGCGAGAGAGATGGGCGAGCTATATAATTTCTTAGGTTTAACAGTAGGGTTGAACTTAAATGCTCTTTCTCGTGAGGAAAAAATTGAAGCATACCGCGCTGATATTACATATGGAACAAATAATGAGTTCGGCTTCGATTACCTTCGTGACAACATGGTCCTGTACAAGGAACAAATGGTTCAACGTCCACTTCATTATGCAGTAATCGATGAGGTTGACTCCGTATTAATCGATGAAGCACGTACACCGTTAATCATTTCAGGTTCAGCACAAAAATCGACTTCTCTTTATATTCAAGCTAACGGATTCGTTCGTACGCTTACAAAAGAAGAAGATTATACGTATGATGAAAAATCAAAAGGTGTTCAATTAACGGATAAAGGGATAGAGAAGGCTGAGAAGGCTTTCGGTATCGAAAATCTGTTTGATATTAGCCACGTTACTTTAATTCACCACATTAACCAGGCTCTAAGAGCGAATTCAAGTATGCACCGTGATGTTGATTATGTTGTCGATGAAGGTGCAGTTGTTATCGTTGACCAATTTACCGGTCGTTTAATGAAGGGTCGTCGTTATAGTGATGGGTTACACCAAGCGATTGAAGCAAAAGAAGGCTTGGAAATTCAAAACGAAAGTATGACACTCGCAACTATTACGTTCCAGAACTACTTCCGTATGTATGAAAAGTTATCTGGTATGACGGGTACTGCGAAAACAGAGGAAGAAGAGTTCCGTAATATTTACAATATGTACGTTGTTTCGATACCAACGAATCGTCCAATCGCACGTGATGACCGTCCGGATTTAATTTTTAAATCAATTGATGGTAAGTTCAAGGCTGTATGTGAGGACATTGCAGAACGTCATGGTAAAGGACAACCAGTACTTGTTGGTACAGTTGCAATTGAGACATCTGAGTTAATATCTAGATATTTAACGAAAAAAGGCATTAAGCACCATGTCTTAAATGCGAAAAATCATGAAAAAGAAGCTGAAATCATTGAAAATGCTGGTCAATACGGTGCGGTAACGATCGCAACGAACATGGCTGGTCGTGGTACTGACATCAAGCTTGGTGAAGGTGTAAAAGAAGTAGGTGGACTTGCGGTCATTGGTACAGAGCGTCATGAAAGTAGACGTATTGATAACCAGCTACGTGGACGTTCTGGACGTCAAGGTGACCCAGGTATTACTCAGTTCTATCTTTCAATGGAAGATGAACTGATGCGCCGCTTCGGTTCAGACAATATGAGAGGCATGATGGAGCGTCTAGGAATGGACGATACACAGCCAATCCAAAGTAAAATGGTATCAAAAGCTGTTGAGTCTGCACAAAAACGAGTTGAGGGTAATAACTTCGATGCTCGTAAGCAGCTTTTACAATATGATGATGTACTTCGTCAACAACGTGAGGTTATTTACAAACAGCGCTTTGAAGTGCTAGATTCAGATAACCTTCGTGAAGTAGTTGAGCGTATGATTCAATCTACTGTTGAGAAGAATGTAGGCATTCATACAAGCAGCGATGTACCTGAAGAGTGGGAATTAAAAGCGATTGCTGAGTTTGTAAATGGTAACCTCCTAAACGAAGGTGATATAACTGAACAGCAGTTAAAAGGTAAAGAGCCAGAAGAAATCACTGAGCTTATCCTTGCACAAGTGAAAGAGCGTTATGATGAAAAAGAAAATGAGCTATCTTCTGAACAAATGCGTGAGTTTGAGAGAGTTGTTGTTCTTCGTGCCGTTGATAGTAAATGGATGGATCATATTGACGCAATGGATCAGCTACGTCAAGGAATTCACCTACGTGCTTACGGTCAAACAGATCCTTTACGTGAATACCAATTTGAAGGATTTGCAATGTTTGAAACAATGATTGCATCAATTGAAGAAGATGTTGCAAAATATATCATGAAAGCACAAATCCGCAACAACCTAGAACGTCAAGAGGTTGCAAAAGGTCAAGCAGTTCATCCGAAAGATGGTGACGAAAAGCCGAAGAAAAAACCGGTTAAAAAGTCTCTAGATGTTGGACGAAATGATGCTTGTATTTGTGGAAGTGGCAAGAAGTATAAAAACTGTTGTGGTCAATAAAGAAATCAAGGTGAGAGGCTATTCTCTCACCTTTTAAGATTGACATCATTCTATGAGGTGAACGTATGGAATTAGTAGAGATAAAACAAGAACTTGAAAAAATGGATAAACGTTTAAATGACTTTAGGGGGTCTCTTTGACTTAGAGGCTAAGCAAGCTCGTATCACTGAACTTGAAGAACAAATGACAATGCCGAACTTTTGGGACAGTCAATCTGCTGCTCAGAATGTAATTAATGAATCGAATGCTTTAAAAGAATCAGTTGATCAGTTCACAGAGCTATCAGAAACCTATGAAAACCTTCAACTTACCTATGAGCTTGTAAAAGAAGAACCAGACGAAGAACTATTGGGTGAACTAATCACAGAAATTAAAGCCCTATCAAAACAACTTAATGATTTTGAACTTCAGTTATTATTAAGTGGTGAGCATGATAAAAACAATGCCATCTTAGAACTTCACCCAGGTGCAGGTGGTACAGAGTCTCAAGATTGGGGTTCAATGCTACTTCGTATGTACACACGCTGGGCTGAGAAAAAAGGTTATAAGGTAGAGACACTAGATTACTTACCTGGAGATGAAGCGGGTATCAAAAGTGTCACTTTATTAATTAAAGGGCACAATGCTTATGGATACTTAAAAGCAGAAAAAGGAGTTCATCGACTTGTTCGTATTTCTCCTTTCGATGCATCAGGCCGTCGACATACATCCTTTGTATCTTGTGAGGTTATGCCGGAATTCAATGATGAAATAGATATCGAGATTCGTACGGAAGATTTGAAAATTGATACGTACCGTGCAAGTGGTGCAGGTGGTCAGCATATCAATACAACCGACTCAGCTGTCCGTATAACCCATACTCCAACAAACACAGTTGTAACCTGTCAAACAGAACGGTCTCAAATTAAAAACCGTGAACGTGCAATGAAAATGCTTCAAGCTAAGCTTTACCAATTGAAAATAGAAGAGCAAGAAGCTGAATTAGCTGAAATTCGTGGAGAACAAAAGGATATCGGTTGGGGAAGCCAAATTCGTTCTTACGTCTTCCACCCATATTCGCTAGTTAAAGATCACCGTACAAACACTGAGGTTGGTAATACACAAAGTGTAATGGATGGTGACTTGGATCCATTTATTGATGCTTATCTGCGTTCAAAATTAAATTAAATACTGGAAACCATCGAACCTATCAACTCGATGGTTTTTTTGTATTTATTTACCAGTATATATAGTCAGTTAAACTGCCGATATATATGATAGAAAAACCTTAGTTTCAAGATACTTTAAATGATATATTAGGATAGTAAAAAAAGTACCTTAAGTACAAAACTTAGTTTTACACTATTTACCATATAGTAATGTTGTTATCTTATTTTTGTATAAATTCCAACTATTTTCGACAATTTATTTCTTTTGGCATAAAAATATTGTAAAATTGTACTATCATCAACCATTGGGGGAATTCTCTATGTCAGAACAAGTCGATTCACTTAAACAGTTACGTTTACTAGACATTTCACGTAAAAATAAGCTAGTAACAATCGTAACATTAATTTCAGTTATTTTAGCTGTTGTAGTAGACATTGCCATTAAGCAACCGTTATCAATGATTTTAACGATTGCAATTGGTGGAGGACTATTTGTCTTAAGCTTATTTTTATTAAACTATAAGAAAATATGGATCACTAAAACCCCTTATCTTGCAATTCTTGGTCTAAGTGTAGTCATTTATTTAATCATGTTTGCTAGCCAATCACTTACAATGATACTAATGCCGTTTTACCTATTAACAACTGCTGCTATATATAATATGCGATCTACGTTAATCACTAGTGTAGGTTTTGCCTTGTTACTTAGTGGTGGATATCTCTATTCTTTTGGAGAAGCACTGGGATTTGATTCACGTATCTATGTTGTATACTACTTAATTTTCACAGTTATCACGTTAACTCTTATTTTCTTAAACCGAGTATCACTCAAAATGCAGAGTGATATGAATGAATTACAACAAAAAACTCAATTGCTATTTGATCAACAGACTAAGCATGGAGAACAGTTGATTGAAGGTACCAAAACAATTAGCGAAAACATTGGTAAAGTTCGTGTTCAAAGTGAAGAACAACTTCATTCCTTCAATGAAATGAGTATTGCAGTTGGAGAAATCTCTTCAGGAATGGCTACTCAAAATGAAGCAGCTAGCACGATTACTGAATCAATTGAGAGCCTTAACCAGACTGTTGTTAAGCTAGTAAACGCTGCTAGTAATTTAGGTTCCCAAACGGACGAAGCGAATGAAGCTTCAAAAGCAGGTAGCGAAACAGTAGATACATTACTATCAAAGATTTCTGAGTTCCAAAAATCAATTGATAGCATGTCAACAACGATGAACCAATTAGTTGAAAAGATTCATGAAACAACTGGATTTACAGACAATATCCAGGAGATTGCATCACAAACTAACTTACTTGCACTTAATGCATCGATTGAAGCAGCACGTGCAGGTGAAAGTGGCAAAGGCTTTGCAGTAGTTGCGGAGGAAATTCGAAAACTATCAGCAGTAACGTCAAAAGCGGCAGACCGTATCTCTACAAACCTTTCACAAGTAAATGAAAGTACGAAAATTTCTAAAATACAAATGGAAGAAAATGCAAAGAAAATGGTAGAGAGCGTTGATCTTACTAAACAAACAATGGATGCCTTCTCACGTATTGATAAAACAGTGAATGACTTGAACAGCACAGTAGAACACTTTGAAGAAATTACGTCTGTCATTGGCTCATCATCAAAAGCAATTGAAACATCGGTTGGTGACTTCGCAGCTATCATTGAAGAAACAACAGCATCATTAGAAGAAATCTCAGCATCACTTGAAAACCATAACAACCAAAACAGTCAGCTTGTCTCCTTCATCCAAAACACAGACAATGCTACAGCTAAATTGGTGGAATTAGTAAAAGAATAACCATTGAACCTCTGATTGTATTCAGAGGTTTTTTGTTTGGGGATGAATTCGACATATGCGTGGCATTTGCCGAATCCTCCGCATGCATCCACCCACATTGACACAAACTATACACAAAAGCATAAATCAATCAAAATTTGTCTCATTAAGCAGACAAGAATTTTGTCGCTTTAACACGTTATACCAATGGCGTTTACACATTCACACACCCGTGCTATACTCTCAAAGGTTGTATGAACAACCGTTAGTATTCGTAGTAGTTGGGGGAAATAAATTATGATGATGTCAGCAAAACAAAGACGTAGAAATAATACTTTTAATCCTAAGATTCAATTACTCAAGGAGTATATTTACATATTAATCGGCTCAGCGATTGTTGGGATTGGATTCAACTTATTTCTATTACCAAACAGAGTTGCTTCAGGTGGAGTAAGTGGGATTAGTACAATTTTTGATTCATTATTTGGGTGGGAACCTGCCTTTGTTCAGTGGGCTTTTAACATTCCACTATTTATAGCAGGGGTAATTTTTCTAGGAAGACAATACGGAGTTAAAACATTAATTGGAACGCTTTTTTTACCATTCGTTGTTTTCCTTACAAGAGACATGGAGCCTGCGACATTAGATCCACTATTAGGTGCCTTATTCGGTGGAGTAGTGGTAGGTATTGGCTTAGGATTAGCATTTAGAGGGAATGCTTCAACAGGTGGTACGGACTTAGCAGCGCAAATTGTGAATAAGTTCACGGGCTTATCTCTTGGTACATGTGTTGCAATTATCGATGGAATGATTGTTATAGCAGCGGCTTTTGTTTTCGACCTTGAAGGTGGTCTTTATGCTTTAATCGGGTTGTTTGCAACGAGTAAAACAATTGATTTAGTTCAAGTAGGCTTTGGATACTCGAAAATGGCTATTATTATAACGAATAAACAAGATGAAGTAAGTAAGGGAATCTTTGAAAAAATTGATAGAGGGGTTACAAGACTATCAGCAGTAGGCGGTTATACCGATGATGAGCGTCCAATCCTCATGTGTGTAGTCGATCAAACAGAATTCACTAAATTGAAACAATTGGTTAAAAGCATTGATGCGTCTGCGTTTGTCGTGGTTATGGACGCTTCTGAGGTGTTGGGGGAGGGTTTTAAAAGAGCGTAAATTGGTTATAATAGAGATGTATTTCCAAATATTACTCTAGGGGGAGTATTGTGTGAAGAAAAAGCTACTTGCTTTACTATTCGGAACATCGCTTGTGCTGGCAGCATGCGGCGGTGGAGGCGATAATGCAGCTGAACCGGCTGATACTGGGGATGCAGGCGCTACAACTGCAAACGCCGAAAAAATCTATCAACAAAGCTGTGCAGCTTGTCACGGTGGAGATTTAACTGGAGGAGCTGGACCTGCATTAAATGCTGTAGGATCTAAGTACTCTCAAGAAGAAATCGCATCAATCATCGAAAAAGGCCAAGGTATCATGCAAGGTGGTATCATTAAAGGCGAAGAAGCAACTGCTGTTGCAGCATGGTTAGCGGGTAAACAATAAGGTAACCAATCGAAAGGGTTTCTGTTATTTGACAGAGACTCTTTTTTATTTGTCTAAAATGCCAACATATGACAAAAATCCCCCCATGAAATAAAAATGTAATAATTTTGGGTCTGATTTTGGCGAAATATGATGGTATAATGAAAAAGGTGAGAAAGAATATACTATTTTGTAGAAAAGTATAATATTAGATTCGGCATTTCTGATAGAAGAATGTCGTCAAAAACATAAGGGTTTGACTATAAACTAACAATCAGGTGAATAATCATGATAGAAATGCTAGATGTATATAAAAAATACCCTAACGGCGTCCTCGCAGTTAATGGGATTAGTATAAAGATAAAACAAGGTGAATTTGTATATGTTGTTGGACCAAGTGGTGCAGGTAAATCAACGTTTATCAAAATGATGTACCGTGAGGAAAAACCAACAAAAGGTGTCATTATGATTAATGGAATCAACCTTTCAAAGTTGAAGGAAAAGAAGGTTCCACTTTTACGAAGAAATATTGGAGTCGTGTTTCAAGATTTTAAACTATTACCAAAACTATCAGTATATGAAAATGTTGCCTTTGCCTTAGAGGTCATCGAAGAAAATCCACGTCATATTAAAAAGCGTGTCATGGATGTTTTAGACCTAGTTAAGTTAAAACATAAAGCAAGATTTTTACCAGACGAGCTGTCAGGTGGAGAGCAACAACGTGTTTCAATTGCTAGATCAATTGTTAATGCACCAGGCGTAATGATTGCGGATGAGCCTACAGGAAACCTTGACCCTGAAACGTCATGGGAAATCATGAGAATTTTTGAAGAAATTAATAACCGTGGTACAACCATTGTTATGGCTACACACAACCGTGAAATTGTTAATACAATCAAGAAGCGTGTAATTGCTGTTGAGAATGGAAAAATCGCACGTGATGAAGTTAGGGGTGATTATGGTTATGAAGTTTAGTACCTTACTTCGTCATATACGTGAGAGCTTCAAGAACCTTGGTCGTAATGGCTGGATGACATTTGCCTCGGTTAGTGCTGTGACCGTAACCCTATTATTAGTAGGTGTCTTTATCGTCATAATGATGAACCTAAATAGCATGGCTACTTCCATTGAAGAAGATGTGCGCATACGTGTACACATCGACCTTACAGCTACACCTGAGGACCAGGAAGAGCTCAGAAAACAAATCGGAAAAATACCACAGGTATCAGAAATCGTGTTTTCATCCAAAGATGAAGAGCTTGAAAACTTGAAAAAGAGCTTAGGTGACGAAGGCTCAATCTTTGCACTAGTTGAACAAAATAATCCACTACATGATGTTTTTGTTGTTAAAACAACCATCCCAAATGATATTTCTGTAGTTGCCAAAAAAATTGAACGTTTTTCAAACGTAGCATCAGCTAAATATGGACAAGGTGAAATTGAAAAGTTATTTAGTGCAGTAGAAATCTCTCGTAATATTGGACTTGCATTAATTATGGGACTAATATTTACAGCGATGTTCTTAATCTCTAACACTATTAAAATAACGATTGTTGCCAGAAGAAAAGAAATTGAAATTATGAAACTAGTAGGAGCTACGAATTCATTTATTCGCTGGCCGTTTTTCTTAGAAGGTTTATTTTTAGGGGCCTTAGGTTCAATTATTCCAATTTCAGTGATTCTAGGTTCTTATAACTATCTTTTAGATTTGATACAACCCAAATTAGCAGGAACATTTTTTCAATTACTGCCATTCCAACCATTTGCCATCCATGTTGCAATCCTTCTAGTATCAATTGGTTCGATTATCGGAGTTTGGGGAAGCTTAATGTCAGTTCGTAAATTTTTAAGAGTTTAATAGTTTTTTAAAAAATATATGGTATCTGCACTTCATGAAGTCACTTAACCTCAAGCATTCGTTACCATGACCACCCGAAAATAGAAGGGAGTAACAGGATAAATGAGAAGACGTTTTTTACTTATCAGTATAGGAGCAATGGTTGCATTCGGTACATTCCTATCAACCTCATCTATTGACACTGCATGGGCTGTTGGAAAGAATACACAGCTTGAAAATGAAAAAAAGAAGGTTCAGGAGAAACGTTCTGACGTAAAATCTGAAATGAATGAAAAAGAATATGAGATTTCTTCACTTCAGGGAGAACAAGCAAAATTACAAGCCGATATTAAACGACTAGATATCTCAGTTGCTGAAACAAACGCAAAAATGCGTGAAAAAGAAGCTGAAATTGCAGTTACACAAGAAGAAATCCAACTGTTGCAGGCACAAATTGTGGAAGTTGGTGAACGAATTAAAAAGCGTGATGCTTTGCTTGAAGAAAGAATGCGTTCTATTCAAGAAAGTGGTGGAGTTGTAAGTTATATTGATGTTTTATTAGGTGCCCAAAACTTTGGCGACTTTATTGATAGACTTAGTGCTTTATCTACCTTCGTTCAGGCAGACAAAGATATTATCAAAACACATCAAGAGGACAAGCTTTTAAAAGAGCAAAAAGAGGTAGAAGTTACAAACCACTTAGCCAATTTAGAAGTGCAGTTAACGTCACTCGAAGAAATGAAAGTTAAATTAAATAAACATATCACAGAAAAAAACGAGATTATGTCTCAGTTAAAGAAACAAGAGGAAGAAGTTCACTCCCACCTAGAAGAGCTTGAAGACGAAGAAAAACTTCTAGCTGCACAGGAAGCTGCGATTAAAAAAGAAATCAAAGCATGGGAAAAGAGACAACGTGAAATAGAAGAAGCTAGAAAAAAAGGACAAACTCCTAAAGTGACAGATGGAAACTTTATGAATCCAACAACCGGAAGACTAACTTCAGGCTATGGTCATCGTTGGGGATCATTGCATGCAGGGGTAGACATTGCCAATCGCTCTGCGAATGTTCCAGTTGTCGCAGCGGCAGCAGGTACAGTTTTCCGTTCTTATTACTCAAGTAGTTATGGGAATGTTGTGTTTATAACTCATAATATTAATGGACAAATTTACACAACGGTGTATGCACACTTAGAATCACGTAATGTAAGTGAAGGGCAATCTGTTGATAAAGGAACAAGAATTGGTTATATGGGGAACACTGGCAGATCTTATGGAAAGCATCTACACTTTGAAATCCATAAAGGACCTTGGAATAATTCCAAATCGAACTCAGTTGACCCACGTAAATATATAAACTTTTAACCTATGAAGCCACATCTTTGGATAGATGTGGTTTTGTTGTATCTCCTCACAAAACATGTCCTTCCCACGAACCATATCGTAAAACCTTTTCAAAACACATACTTACCATACTTCGACATTTATCGTGAAAAAATGGTAAGATATACATATCTTATGGTTGTCGTTATAGAAGTAGCATGAGGAGGGACATATGAAGTATTTTATCTTATTATTTATTCTTACCATGGTGTTAGCTGGTTGTGCGCAGGATGAGAAGTCTGAAGTTACGAATGAGACTACAGAATCTAAGGAAACGGCTCCTCAGAACGAAGAAACAGCTGAAAAGCAATCACATGAGTTTTTCAATGAAGATTTCAAAGCCTTACTAAATGAGGGTAAGTTAGCAAATGCAGATTTCGGCATAGGTTCAACAGCCTCAGAAATAAAAGAAACTCTAGGTGAACCTGATCTTGAGGATGTATGGGACGGTGCAAACATACTTCAGTATGGAAATTATGTGTATGGGTACTCTTACTTAGAAGAAGACGATACAATTTATGTAATTGAATATGCACCTGAAAAAGAGTATTATCTAGCAGATCTAACTGCACTACTTGGAGAACCAGAGATATCAGAAATAAGTGATGTAAATGGAAGATATTTCGTACTTTATCACTTAGAAGGTTTAAAAGAGCTTTGGGTTTATAATCAGACTGAACAGGAAGATTCTCCTATAGCGAGTATAAAGCTTATAAAGAAATATTAAATATATCTTACTTCGAAATGGAGTCCACTATGGAAATTTCAACAACAAGATTAAAGCTAATTCCATGTACAAAAGAGAGCATCTCAACTGTATCTGAGAACTATCAAATCTTTGACCATATCCACTCTTCTTTGGAGGAATATGAAAAAGATCAATCTACCCTAGGCTGGGGTGTATGGTTTGTTCAAATAGTAGATACAGGAGAAACCATTGGAGACATTGGTTTTAAAGGAAAGCCAGACTCTGATGGAGCTGTTGAAGTAGGCTACGGTATATCATCAACTGCACAGAACAAAGGATACGCAACAGAAGCAGTAAAAGCCTTAATCAACTGGGCCTTTTCTACAAACAAGGTCACAACAATTAAAGCCGATTGCCTAGAGGATAACATACCATCAATAAAAGTACTCGGAAAAATTGGCATGAAACAAACTGGTAAACAGGATAATATGTTGTTTTGGGAATTAAATAAATAATAAAAACGCCTGGATTGGTTTACAATCCAGGCGTTTTTTAAAGAATGAGGGGAACAAAAAAGGTTATTTTCACTGTCGTGAAACAACCCACCTCCTCTACTGAGAAGGTCTTATCACCCTATGTACAAACTCTTGAAAACTATCTGCTAACTCACTAAAACCACTCGCGCGATAGCGATATAACTCTGCACAACATTGATCAGTATGATAAACACTAATTAACCCAGCAGAACGAAGTGCCATGATATGATGATGTACCGTACTTTTAGAAACATTAATGTAATTCAAAATATCGGTAAATGTTCTCGGCTCATTTGCAACATATTGTAAAATGCGCAGACGATTTTCATCCGCCAAAGCCTTCGTTAACCTCACTAATTGCTTAGAGGGTTGAGTAGAGTCCTCACTACCTATATCTACAGGATAGCGAATGATATACGTGTTCTTGAATTTCCAATATACCGTTAGAGGTGTGTTATGATAACCCGGAACAAGTACAACCTCCTTAAGCCCTTCGAATGGCTCAATTCGAATCCCACCTGAAGCCTTTTCAACTAAGTCCATTGAATATTTAGTGGTTGATAATCTTTCATAATAAATCTTTGATTTCTGAAGTTCCTCTAATATTTGCGGATCAAAGGTAGAAAAATAAGCTTCGTTCCAAAGTGATAGATAATAAACATAGCTATCTCGAATCGTTCCTAAATCATTAGGTAGATTATCAGCAATTATTGGTGAAAGTAGTTCATATAAATTGCCAGGTGTTAGCTCTTGTAGCCAGTTTATAAATCCAGTAATCTCTTCTTTTTGTGGTGATAGATATAAAAGAACATTTAAGTAAGAAAGACATGGAACATCCTTTGAACGTAATTCCTCTAGTAAACCTGGTTCAATCTGTTCTTCAACTGACTTTACCCAATCAATGCCTAAATCTAGGCTTTTCACAAACTTCTTCGAGACAAATAATTCAAGACTATTTATCAACTCATAAATAGGTGAATAATCAACCTTAACTTTATATGTCATGTTTCTACCTCCAACGAACAATACTCTTGTTTAGATAATAACAAAACAATCAATCATTAACAATTAAACAAATTACAATTAAATTTTTATATTTTTTGGTTGAAATTGTTAATTATTCGATTATAATAAGATTATCTAGTAAGTTCTATAAAAATAGAACAAGTACAAATGTCTTGATAATCTAGAACGGAGAGGAATTTATGAATGTTTTAATCGTCTATTCACATCCAAGTCCAACTTCATTAAATGCAGCTTTAAAAGACACGGCCGTTGCAGTTTTAGTAAATCAAGGACACAAGGTAAAGATATCTGATTTGTACGAGATGAAATTCAAGGCAATTGCTGATCAGGATGATTTTACAGTATTAAAGAACTCAGATAAGTTTAGTTACATTAGTGAGCAATTTCACGCATCACAAAATCGAACATTCTCAAAAGATATTTTAGAAGAGCAGGATAAACTTACTTGGGCTGACATTGTTATTTTTCAATTCCCGATGTGGTGGACAGAAGCTCCTGCAATTTTAAAAGGCTGGTTTGATAGGGTGTTTGCTTATGGATTTGCCTATGGGCCTGGCGCCTATGACCAAGGAAACTTACGAGGGAAAAAAGCTATGCTTTCGTTTACAACTGGAGGTAAAGATTTACGTAATTTTGGCAAAAATCATTTGAAGGGTGAACTATCTGAACGATTATTTAATATCCAGCATGAAAAGCTGTATTTTGTCGGAATGGATGTTATTGAACCATTTGTCTTTACAGCGGGAATTGACGAACAAGGAAAAAAGGAACTTTTTGAACAGTTTGAAGAACGACTCATTCATTTAGAAAGTGAACCTGTTATTCCGTTTAGACCAGTATCTGACTATGAAAATGGCAAATTAAAAGAATCAAAATATTCATAAGGAGTGGGAAAAATGAGAGCAATTGTTATTGAAAACTATGGTGGTATTGAACAGTTAAAAGAAATTGAAGCACCTCTACCTGAAGTTGGACCCAATGATATTTTAATAGAGGTACATGCCTCAGCGGTAAATCCTGTTGATTTAGCAATTCGAGAGGGTTACTTTAAAGAACGAGTAGCTCACAAATTTCCTCTTGTATTGGGATATGATGTTGCTGGAGTAGTAGCAGCAGTTGGTTCAGATGTGAGCAAGTTTCAAGTGGGAGATGAGGTATACAGTTATACTTCCTTAGATAGAAATGGGACATATGCAGAATTTTGTGCAGTAAATGAAGGTTTTGTTGCTCTAAAACCTAGTAATCTCTCATTTGTTGAAGCTGCTTCTGTGCCTTTAGTTGGAATTACGGCTTGGCATGCACTAGTTAAAGAGGCGAAACTGAATGAGGGTCAAAAAGTCCTAGTGTTAGGTGGATCTGGTGGTGTTGGAAGCTTTGCAGTACAGTTGGCAAAAGCACAGGGAGCCATTATTTCAGCCACGACAAGCACAAAAAATAGTGGATTCGTGAAAAAGTTAGGATCAGACTTTGTCCTTGATTATACAAAAGAAAATCTTCCGGCTTCAGAATACGATGTCATTTTTGATACAGTTGGGGGATATCAGATTAAAGAATTAGTTGGTGCTACAAAAGAGAATGGAAGAATTATTTCAATTACAAGTCGACTTTCACCAGCGAGTCAACAACTAGTAGATGTAAAAGGTATATACTATAACTTGATATTTAGTAGCCCTGATTGTGAAAGCTTAGACCAACTTTCTACCTTACTATCTAAAGGAAAGATTCACCCAGTAGTTGGGTCTATCTTCTCTTTATCCGATGTAAAAGAAGCACACTTGCTTAGTGAGTCAAAAAGAGCGATAGGAAAAATCGTACTTCAAGTTAAATAGGCATTACCTAAAATCCAATCAAACGTTTGATTGGATTTTTCAACCCATTGATACCACTGGGCTTAACCCAATTCATCAAACGTTTGTTTAAAAAAATAAATGCGCCGAGATAATCTCTGGCGCATTTTATTTTTATAGTGTTTTTACAAACGCATAGCTCGTTTTTGCATACCCCATTTTCTCTTCATAAAAACGGTGTGCATCTGTACGTTGAAGTCCTGACGAGAGGGCTACGGACGAACAGCCTTCTTGCTCTGCTAGGGTATGAATGTGAGAGAGTAACTTTTCACCATATCCCTTTGAACGGTGAGCTTCAGCTGTTACTAAATCATAGACATAGATATGTTTGCCATTATAGAAGTTTGTAAGCTGGATAATGCCTGTTGCGGCCACAATCTCTTCCTCCTCTATAGCAACCAACATACGATACCCTTCCTCTAACATTGGTTCTAGTAATTGTAAGTAACCTTCTTCATCTAGATGAGTGCGTAATTCATGCATAACCTTAAATGCTTCAATAAAGTCTTGTTTTGTCGTAAGCTCTTTAAATGCGACCATCCCACATTCTCCTCGATAATTAGAATCTATCAATATGATAAATTATATATAAAAAAGTAAAAATCCACACCAAAATTTTATCGGTGTGGATTGCAATGATTATTCCTCAGTTGTTTGTGTTCTCAAGCGTTTTTTAGGAACACGTAAAAGCAAGATACGCTTACGTCTTAATGAATTAATAAGAAGCTTATTTTGCTTAAGTGTTGGCTCTTCGTACATTTTATCTTCAGTTGCAAGGTTAGTGTAGAATTCTACTAATTTCATCGCATCATCAAGTGGATATGTTTTGACCGTTTCAAAGATAGGTAAATCATAGCCTTGTGTATAGCCTTCCATACTTGACGCAAATATGAATACTTTGAAGCCATCAGCTTTTTGAGGAGCTGCCACCCTGATATTCCAGTGAGTAGAATGGCGCAAATCTGTAAGCTGATAATTTCTTTCTAAAAAACGCACTCGATCCTGTGATTGCATGCTTACAACCTTGCTAGGATACTGTATAGAATACTTTTGTTGTTTACTCATAAGGACCTCCTTTAAAAATTATGTGATACCACGCGTACCTTTTTACCTAATCATGTACGTATGATGAAGTTTCTAGCTGTAGTGCCAACAGGTATATCAATGTATATGAACCTTTTGGGCCATTTATACGTCGAACAATTATTTCTCATTGTCTTAACATATTTGCGATTAACTTCAATTTTTAGAAAAGGTTTTACTTTACATCATTTAAAATTAACCTATAATTAATAGTAGTCTACATTATTTAAAAATTCATAAAATGAACAAGCTTTTCATATAGTTAACCAAAGGCATCGCACAACGCATGTGTGGTGCCTTTTCCTGCAAGTGTAATGGAAGAAAAAGAAATAGAATAAGAAATTTCCATAATCATACACTAATGATATTGCACTTGTTCTATTTAGAAGGCTGTTTTTTAAGAAATGGCTACCTAAGACAATTTATACATTAGTAAAAACAGCGATTGGTAAAGGGATAGGAGGATGAGTCGTTTGAGTCGTAAAATTCTTGCAATGTACATGGCACTATCAATGCTAATTGGTGCAGGGGGAACGTATGTAGCTACAGAGGTATTAGATGGTACACCATTAGTAGCGGATAATGATACAGCCTCGGAAAATCATGCTTCACAGCCTGAACCGAGCGAAGATGCACAGGAACAGTTAAAGAAGATTGGGCAAGCATATGACTTAATTAAGTCTAGATATGTTGAGGAAATGGATGAAAATGAGTTAATTGAAGGCGCTATTCAGGGGATGGTCAACACATTAGAAGATCCTTATTCCGTTTATATGGATAAAGATACTGCCGAACAATTTAACCAGTCACTTGATTCTTCTTTTGAGGGAATCGGTGCCGAAGTGAGTATGATCGATGGAAAGGTAACCATTGTTGCTCCATTCAAAGATTCTCCAGCTGAAAAAGCTGGTTTAAAGCCAAATGATCAAATTCTCGCAGTAGACGGTGAGAATGTCGAGGGCTTAGATTTATATGAAGCCGTTTTGAAGATTCGTGGTGAAAAAGGAACGGTTGTTAAGCTAGATGTTATCCGTCCTGGCGTTACTGAGATTATAAAAATTGATGTGACACGAGATGAAATCCCAATCGAAACCGTTTATAGCTCTGTTAAAGAAAGCAATGGTAAAAAAGTGGGTTATATTGAAATTACTTCGTTTGCAGAAGACACTGCAAAGGATTTTGTTGTAAGTTTAGATGAGCTGGAAAAGCAAAAAATTGATGGACTAGTAATAGATGTTCGTGGAAATCCTGGTGGTTACCTTGAAAGTGTTGAGGAAATCCTTAAGCACCTAATTACAGAGGAAAAACCTTATGTGCAAATTCAGGATCGTACAGGTAATAAACAACGCTTTTTCTCTACATTAAAAGAGAAGAAGGGCTATCCAATTAATGTACTGATCGATCGTGGTAGTGCTTCAGCATCAGAGATTTTAGCAGGTGCACTGAAAGAAGCAGGAGGCTATAATGTTGTTGGTGAATCTTCATTTGGTAAAGGCACCGTTCAGCAAGCTGTCCCAATGGGGGATGGAAGCAATATTAAACTAACGATGTTTAAATGGCTTACGCCAGATGGCAATTGGATTCATAAAACAGGAGTAGAGCCAACGATTGATGTAAAACAACCTGACTACTTCTACAGTAATCCAATTCAGTTAGAAAATGATTTAGTACTTGATATGAACAATGAGCAAGTGAAAAATGCTCAGCTTATGCTAAAAGGACTTGGATTTGAAACAGGACGCGCTGATGGTTACTATAGTAAAGCAACAGAAACAGCCGTTAAAGCTTTCCAACAAACCAATAACGTAAATCCTACAGGCAAAATAGACAAAGCGACAGCTGAACTCATTCAAACACAATTACTTGAAAAAGTACGTGAAGAAGCAAATGATATCCAGCTGCAAACAGCGATGAAAGTGTTGTTTCAATAAGTAATGTGAAAATCCCCTCCAGGGCCTGGAGGGGGTTTTTATATGAGTTTTTTTCAGAATGGGATATCCTGTTAAACCGATATTTCTCTCCAATTGACCGATATGATGTCATAATCGACCGATAAAATCTCAGATTGACCGATAAGAAGTCGAAATGGACCGATATTGTATCTAATTCGACCGATAAATATTGAAAATCCGGAAAATGTAAAGAAACCAACAGATATACAGTCCTACCTGACTGATATATCACACGTAAATGATTGAAATGTCCAGCATATAACCCCCATTCTAAATTTTCCAATAAAATCCGTATGCTTTCGTAAGAGGTTTTGGTAAAATAAAGGATAAGTTTACTAGAATCGTAGTGAGTAATGGATAAAGGGCGGTGATAAGCATTGATAGAGTTGTGGTTAGTTGAGTTTTTAAAAGGAATTGGTCGGCTTTTTCTTCATCCACTTTTTTATGGACTCTTTGGTATGGCGGTTTTCCTTGGTTATTTACGAGTGAAACGGGAGAGAAAAGTGTTTCATACAAGGCTGCATGATGGGTTCTATGAATTACGTTCGCTTCTACCAATGGGGGGCGTTATAGGTTTAGTGCTATCTATTATAACCATTGGTTCAGGAGTGGTGATTCCATTCGGAACAATTGTTTTAATTGGGGTTATTACTATTCTATTGAGCTTAACCTTTAGTCTACGGTGGTTATCACCGTCCTATGTTATTGGCTTTTCAATGTTTGGCATCATCTTTCTATCAACGCTCAGTAGTGAGTCTAGCTTTTTACAAGGTTTAATAGAAGATTTTAAAAATACATCTTTAACAGCAGTCGTGATGTTACTAGCATTACTAGTGATTTCAGAGGGGATACTCGTACTAAAGAATGGTACTAAGGGAACATCACCTCATATTGAACAAAGTAAGCGCGGCTTACCGGTAGGCTCACACCTTACAAGACGTTTGTGGATGGTTCCTGTTTTTCTAGTACTTCCTGGTGAGGTACTTCAAACACAATTTCAATGGTGGCCACTTTTTTCAATAAATGATGGCCAATATGCACTTACACTTGTTCCTTTTGCAATAGGATTTCAAAATAAAACACTAGGTATGCTTCCCTCTGATGGTATTCGGTTTATTGGAAAACGCATAATTGCTCATGGAATCGTAATTGCTGCCTTAGCAGTAGGGAACATTTGGTATCCGTTACTCGCCATTGTTGGCGCTTCCTTAGCCCTTATCGGTCGGGAACTTATATCCATTCACCACCGATTAACAGACGATTCAATGCCGTTCTTTTTTTCAAGAAAGGACCATGGTTTGATGATACTCGGAATCATTCCGAAGACTCCTGCAGAAAAAATGGGCTTGCAAGTGGGTGAGATTGTTACAAAAGTAAATAGCATTCCGGTAAAATCTGAAGGTGGATTTTACGAAGCTCTTCAAAAAAACAGGGCATATTGTAAACTGGAAATTGTCGATACGAATGGTGAAGTCCGTTTCGTACAACGTGCACTTTACGACGGTGAACACCATGAATTAGGTATATTGTTCGTATTTGACCAGAAAAAGTGGGAAAATAAAGCGGTTTAACGAATAATAGTTTACCTTCAAACTAAACACTTATACACAAAAATCCAACATTCTCTGTTGGATTTTTTTCACCTTAATAGGGCTATCTTTCCTGTGATTGTTTTAAAATGCTCAGAGCAAACTAGGAGAGGTACTTGATACCACAACATTTTTGAGGGGGAATTCATTTGCATACACCATTTCACGGAACTCAACAGGTAAATCAGGCTCGTCAAATTGCACAGCAATTAATTACACAAACACAACAAGGAACTCAGCAATATCGTATGATGCTTCAACAAGAGCAACAAAACATTCAAATGCTTGAGCAAATGCTACAGCGTGAAAAGCAAGCTGCACAATTGATACAACAAAGCATTCATTCACATGATGTAGCTATCCAACGCTGCCAAGAGGTTGTAAATCTTTGTAATCAAATGAGTAATGAATTATCAAGCAATCCTACTGGCTTTACAACTTCAGGGCAACAATACCAGCAACAACCACAGCACCAACAATACCAATCAACAACTCATTTTCAAACACCTTTTCAACAATAGTTGAATCATCAAAAAACATAAAAGGGATAGGTGATCTTCCCTATCCCTTTTCTACTATGAAATTAAAATCTTCTTCTAAATCCAACTCCAGGTCCATAACTGCCAAAACCAGGTCCGAATCCAGAACCATAGCCAGGTCCATAACCACCAAAACCAGGTCCATAACCTGCTCCAACTCCTGCGCCATAACCACTATAGCCAGGTCCAAATCCGGCACCTGCACCAGGGCCATATCCACCAAAGCCAGGTCCATAGCCAGCACCATATCCTGGATAACCATAACCAGGATAATCAGGTCCATTTAAGAGCTCGCCACCTAAATAGCCAAGTCCAGCACCTATTAAGCCAGTTGTTAATGGACCGAACCCTGAGCCGCCTAGAAATCTTGAATCGTTTGGATGGGCATTTCTATACATATCATTTCCTCCTACGTAGGTATTCGTTTATTCTTACACTTTACCTTATGTATGGGTCTAATTTTAGGTTAGGCTGATGTACCAAATGATATCAAAATAAAACAAATGCCCAGTTATTGCGCAAGATAGACTGTAAAATACTTCCTTGATTGGTCGTATTTATTCAACATGCAATTTGTCTAATTTTGTCGAAAATGTACACCTTGGTTAAAAACTTTGTCATAATGTTTAATAAGAACATTACTATACGACTATGACTAATTAATTATGAAGTTATAGATTAGGAGGTCCATAGGTGAAAAATATAACAACAACAGGAATAGATGGTTTAGATTGCGTACTTAACGGTGGTTTTCCTGTTGAATCTACAATTTTATTAGAGGGCGCACCAGGTACTGGAAAGACGATCCTAGGTATGCAATTCTTGTATCAAGGTGTAATTCAGAATAATGAACCAGGAGTATACATTACGTTTGAAGAGTTCCCAGAACAGATTTATCGTGAAATGCTTGATTTTGGTTGGAATATAAAAGCTTTAGAAAAAGAAAATAAGATGCGTGTCATTTGCTTATCACCTGATATATTATTGGAGCAAATGAAAAGTCCTAATGGTCTATTCGAACAGATTATCAAGGAAATAAATTGTAAGCGAATCGTAATTGATAGTTTAAACCTGTTCCATTTTGGAATGGATGATCTAATAGAAAAGCGAAAGACTATTTATACACTTAGAAATATATTGCGCAAATATACCTTAACAACATTACTTATCCATGAACAAACGACTAACATTCGTGATGAAATACCGTTTGAGAGTTATGTTGTTGATGGAGTAATTAGACTTTCACTTCAAAAACACAATCATATCTACCGTAAAAGAACTCTTGAAGTTCTAAAGATGAGAGGTTGCAAAATAAGTGAAGGGGAGCATATTTATCGAATTAATGAAACAGGGATTAATTTAATTCCAGCTCTTACGATGATTGAAGATCGGGCGGTAACCCAAAATCATGAGAACATACCAACTGGTATTAGTGCTATAGATCGCTTATTATATGGAGGTATCCCGCGTGGTTCAACCTTTATACTAGACACAAATAGTAAGGCGAACTATAAATATTTCGGAGCTTCAATTGTAACCAGTAGAATAGCTGCTGGCGATAAAATAATAGTATTATTATCAAGTTTGACGACTATCTTGGACCTTGAACATATCTATCGTTTATATGGTATAGACTTACATGAATTAGTAATCCAAGAGAAAGTTTATTTTATTGAACACTATGATCGCCCGATTCCTAATGGCTATGATTCAGCAGTAATAAAGGTAGGACATCTAAGCAATGATGAATTTAGAAATGTCATTCAGGATAAGCTTGGGCCAATCGTGGAGGAAACTCTTAAGCGAGGAGAGGACTGGTTTATCTACCAAGATATTAACACTCTTGTATCTTTAAGAGGGAAAGAGTTTATGAACAGTTACTTTACTGAAGAAGTTGCTAAGACTAGTTCAACTAACATAACAATTGTTGCACTTTGTAATTTTACGGAAATTGGACCTGAAACATCTAGCTTCTTAGAACGGACAAGTAATGGGGTATTTCAAACATGGGTAGATGGTAATTACCAATATTTTCAGTTGAAAAAATCTCCTCAAGGAAATATGTCTCAGCCTTTAATTGTTGAAAATATTCAGGCTAAGCCTTTTGTTAGGCTTGTATAGGAGGATTTTAAATAACTATGGTGTTATTTCACTTAAGTACGTTACAAATTGAGTGTACAATGTTTTTTCAGGAAAACCCCTATACGTTTGAGACCCTAGATGGTCTTTCCATTCGACTAGGAAGGAATCAAGAGGATTTACGTCCTGTTTTAGAAAACTTGGTAAGTAATTCTATATTAGAGATAATTGGCACTGGAGAGAGAGCCATTTATCGATATATCCAGCCTCAGCTAATGGATATTGGAGAGGGGGAAGCATGGGACGGAATGTAGCCTTTCTACAGGATATGCAGGATGCGTATTCAGTCATATCGGACTTGACCATTTTAATGACAGATAAGCATGGAAAAATGATTACAAATGTTTCGAATGAAAATGATTTTACTGATATGATCCTTAACAAATTTGGTGAAAGTGATAACCTTCGTGAAATCATTAAACCACTAGATTCCATACGGAACCCAATTTTACTAGATTCGAGAATAGGGTTAAAATTAATTCTCGCTCCAATTCTTGTTCACAATGATTTGAAGTTTTATATATTTGCCGGCTATATTTTAGAACAAGGATCTAAAGATTTTGTTTATCAATTTATTCTAGAAAATGTAAATGAATCTAATCGCATTTTAGGTGTTTTAGATACCCTAACAGTTCATTCTGAGGATGAAATTGGAGAAAAACTAAAACATATTGAAAAATTATCAACGATTATTTCAACCTATTTATCGGTCGAAGCTAAGGAACAACAGGATTCACAAACGCTTTCTATTCTACACAAAAATTTGGAGTCAATCAGAAACGATAGTGTAACCTACGAAGACATAGTAGGAGAGTTTATGTCCGTCAACAAAAGTGTTGATTATGTAGGGTTAGCACTTCAAGAAGATAATGACCAATACTGTGTGAAAGTTGTTCTAGGTAATGGGGCAGAAAACCTTAAAGGCTATACTTTTTTACTTGGTGAAGGCTTTTTTGGACATACAATCGCAGTGAATAGTCTTCAATTTTGGAAGAATAGTAGTATCGATCCTAGAAGTAATTTATTTGTTCAAAAAGGCATGGATTCACAAAGTCTATTTTCTATTCCTGTATACGCGGAAAAGACGGTAAAGGGTGTACTATTTGGCGGAAGTTTGCAGAGGGAATTAGATACTTCTGATGTTGACGAAGATGCAAAGCTTTTTTCAAGCTTGCTTAGTGCATTGTTAACAAAGCAATCATTAAATGAGGATCTACAAAATCATTTAATGGAACTATCCACATTTAATGAGATCTTTCATGTTATTACTTCTGTTGAAGATATAAAAAGAGTGCTTTATATTCTAGTCGATATAAGTTTAAACCTTATTCGGGGACCTTTCACATGTATTGTGTTTAGACCGGATAGCCGTGAATCGAAGGTTGAAATTGTATCAAGAGGACTAACCAAAGACCAAATTAATGACTATTGTCATGATGTTTCTATTAGGTCATTTTCCAACTCAATTATTGACAATGTTAAACAGCCGAAAAGAACCTCAACAAATTGGGGACCAGAGGCCTTAGAATTTCCTTTAATGTTTAATAATCATTTGTACGGAATGTTATGTGTGGGCTATTATCCGAAAGACGATCCCGATAAATATATTTCGTATTTATCCAGTTTATCCGTTTCGGGCGCCATAGCCATTCATTTACAACAAATGAAAAATGGAAAAGAGAATGAAGATTCTATATTGCAGGTATTACATGCTATGTTAGAACAGTTGGCTCCAGAAAAATATCAACAAACAGTTAAAATAAGGAAGTTGGTTGAAGAATTTTCACGTTTTTATTATCCTGAGCAAATGGAGCAACTATCAAAGGCAAGTTTCGTTGCCTTATATGAAATCGAAATTATAGAAAAGTTCTTGATAGATACTAGCATAATTTCTCTTTTACACGATTGTAAGGCAGTATTAAATAATACAAAAACGAATAATATTAGTGGAGAAATACTGGCGGTTATTTGCCATTATGTCGATCATGGGGAGAGTCCTGAATCTCTTACTACACTTAACGCTATATCAGATAATCTAAGAAACCAATTTCGATCTTATCTTACTAAACAAACAATCGTTGAAAGCCAGGTTTCACTCATTGATAAATCGGTTAACCACAACACTGAATCACTAAAAAGAGAAACAGCCTATTTAAAGAATGAGCTCAATATCTCCTCGAGAGAAATCGAAGTCTTAAATCTCGTTTTAAAAGGATATAGTAATCAAGAAATTGCAACTAAGTTATATATAAGTGATCATACTGTGAAGAATCATATGACTAAAATTTTACAAAAGCTAGGTGCCACTGATCGTTCCCAAGCGATAGCAAAGGTCTATCAAATGGGGTACACTCCTATAGATTAATTCTCAGCTACCCGCAAATGCGGGTTTTTTTATTCCTATCCTACTAAGTTCCTATTTCTAATAGGAGATTATTCCTATACCCATTTCCTATTCAGCGAGTATAAAAATAAGAGTTAACGGTGATATACGAAGGGGTAAAAATAAAGGACAATAAATCTACAAGCTTCGATAAAAACTGGAAGGACTACTGGTATTGAAAACTAACACATTAGAACTTTATTTGGCTACCCATTACATTTTACTCCTAATAAACAGTAAAACCCTCTCAGAAGGTACTGAGAATATTCAACAGCCACTAAGTAAAGTAATTCATCAGGATTTGGTAAAGGTAATACTATTGAATGGAGCTCCATTGTATTTTTATGTGAGGCCACTAGAGTCAGAAATTCATATGCAGCGGGATTAATAACTATGGCTTTTTTGATTTTATTTTATTAGGGGGAAGTTCATGAGCAAGCGAAATAATTTTACTAATGGAAAAACGTTATTAGATGTAAACCAGGCTGAAATTTACAAAAACCTTTTTAATAATTATCCAGACTCTTTATTTGTAATCAACTTAAGTGAAGAGTTTATTGATGTGAATATAGGGCTTGAGACTCTTACTGGATACTCAAAAAAAGAATTGCTAGGAACCCCCTTTGCTAATTACATTTTTGAAGAAGATCTAAATGACGTAAAGGGTTATTTCTACGAAGCTTTACTAGGGACTACTCTTGAGAAAGAATTCAGGATTGTTCACAAATCAGGTGAGATTAGGTATGTAGGTATAACAGGTGTCGCTGCCAAAATAGAAGATGAAGTTATTGGAGTTTATGGTTTAGCCAAAGATATCACTGAAAAAAAGTTACTCCAATCAGTGGTAAAAAATAATGAGCTTCGATTTGAATCTTTAATACAAAATTCAACTGACGTAATTGCAATACTAGAAAGTGATGGAACGATAAGGTATCAAAGCTCTTCTGTAAAACAAGTTTTAGGATATGAACCAAGCAATATGGAAGGAACTAGCGTATTCAAGTATATCCTAAATGAAGATATCGAAACTGCATCAAGTACTTTAAGCAAAGTTTTACAAAACCCAGGATCCACAAGTAAGGCTGAAGTAAGGGTCGTCAAATCTGACGGAACATTTATATATTGTGACGCTCATGCGACTAATCTGTTAGAAGATGAAAATGTAAACGGTATCGTTGTGAACTATCGTGATATTACCGAAAGGAAGAAACATGAGCAGGATATCCAATATATTGCTTACCATGATTTTCTTACAGGACTTCCGAACCGTTATATGCTTGAAAAGCAATTAGAAGATCTAATTACATCCTCAATTAAAAGGTCTGAAAAAATTGCCGTTTTATTCATTGATCTGGATCGATTTAAAGTCATTAATGATAGTCTAGGTCATACAGTAGGAGATTTACTATTAAAAGAAGTAGCTGTACGGTTGAAAACAGCTATTCGTAAGGATGATATTCTCTTTAGAACTGGTGGAGACGAGTTTATTATAATTCTGTCTAATGTTGATCGAGAGATTGCAACGACTATCTCTGAAAGAATTATACAAGCTCTAGCAACAAATTTTACAATAAATCAATTTGATGTTTATACATCTCCAAGTATTGGGATTAGTGTATTTCCGGATGACGGAACAACCGTAGAGCAGTTGATTAAGCATGCCGATTTCGCGATGTATCAAGCAAAGAAGAACTCAAGTAATACATTTGCGTTCTTTTCATCCAGTGTAAATGATAATAAAATCAACCCTTTGAAAATGGAAATCGATCTTCATAAGGCTTTGGAGCGTAATGAATTTCTCTTACATTATCAGCCAAAGGTAAGCCTTAAGACAGGGAATATTATTGGATTAGAAGCGCTAATTCGATGGAATCATCCCGAATTTGGAATGGTTTCACCAGGCACTTTTATACCAATTGCTGAAGAATCAGGTTTAATCATTCCTATTGGTGAGTGGGCCTTACATGAGGCGTGCTACCAAAATAAAAAATGGCACGAACAAGGTTTTAAGTCAGCTGTATCGGTAAATTTATCACCTAGACAATTCACTCAAACAAATTTAACCGATACAATTGCTAAAGTTCTTGAGAAAACAGGGTTAGAACCACATTTATTAGAAGTCGAAATAACTGAAAGTATGACAGCTGATATCGCTCGGACAACTGTTACTTTACAGGAGCTTAAAAAGCTAGGAATTAAAATAAGTATTGATGATTTTGGAATAGGATTTAGTTCGCTTAACTATTTAAAGCTATTTCCAGTCGATACTCTAAAAATTGATCAATCGTTTGTTTCGGAGTTGTCTAATAACCCGCATGATGAAACCATTGTTAAAACCATTATAGCGATGGCTCATAACCTTAACTTAAACGTCGTAGCTGAGGGAATTGAAACAAGAGAACAGCTTGTTTTTTTACAGCAACATCTGTGTAATGATGGTCAAGGTTATTTTTTTAGTAAACCATTGTCTCCTAAAGAGTTAGAAGAGAATATGAAAGATATTCAAAATAGTGTTAAAAACAATGGAATTTCCCAAGACCTAAAGGAACGGATTTGGGCAGAAGAATTGGTTTTATTAGCAAGAAAGGAATTACAAGAAACACTACGTTTACAACAAGGAATGACAGTTAAATTTAAAAAAATAGATGGTCGATTTATTCATACACTTTGCGATGGTGCTTTACTATATAAGCTTGGTTTCATCCCCCATCAAATTATAGGAAAAGAGTTGAAAGATTTCTTGCCTTTGTCTGATGCTCAATCAAAGGAAATATATTATGAAAGAGCCTGGAATAGGGAGGATAATGTTTCATTTGAGGCAGAGCTAAATGGTATTTATTATCTTGCCATGCTTCGACCCATTTTCAGGGGCGGGGAGGTAGTCGAAGTCATTGTTTCCTGTACAGATATAACAGAGCGAAAAAAAGTCGAAGAAGCTTTACGGACAAGCGAAAGAAACTATCGATTAATAGCTGAAAATATGACTGATTTAATAGGGTTAATGGATATTAAAGGTGAGATATTATATGCCTCACCATCACATGAAACCATTTTAGGATATGAATCAGCTAGATTTTTAGGAAAGAGTGCACTTGAATTGATTCATCCAGAAGATATTCCAGCTTTGTATGAAAAATGTGAGCAAATGGTTGAAGCTTTTTCTCCCTTTCAATTGGAATTCAGATATCGGCATAGAAATGGGAATTGGGTACTTATAGAGACATATGGGACGCCAATTAAAGAAGAAAATGGTGATATCAGGCAATTTGTTTTCGTTGGAAGAGATATTACAGCAAAAAGACAAGAAGAAGAGTCAGTAAAAAGATCTGAAAAGCTCGCAGTTGTTGGGGAATTGGCTGCAGGTATTGCTCATGAAATTAGGAATCCAATTACCTCTATTAAAGGATTTATTCAACTACTTGAACAGGGGAAAGTGATTAATAACTACTTTGATGTAATCCATAGGGAGTTTGATCAAATCGAAGAGATTCTGAAAGAGTTCCTTTTTCTAGCTAATCCAAAGGATGTAGACTTAAAAAGGGTAAGTGTAATGAGTGTTGTTAATGATGTAATTAAGCATATAAAAACTGAAGAAGAAGTAAGGAACAAAAAGATTAGTTTTGAACTTGTTGATATCAATTTCGAAGTATTATGTGATCCGCTTCAAATAAAACAGGTTCTCCTTAATTTAATTAAAAATAGTATTGATGCAATACAAACTACTGGATTTGTTAAAATACAAGTTTATAAAAAAGCCAACGATATCATACTAGATGTAATCGATAATGGCATTGGAATTAGTGAGGAACGTCTTCAAAAGCTAGGTGAACCCTTCTTCAGTAATAAAGAGAAGGGTACAGGATTAGGTCTAATGCTTGCTAATCAAATTATAAAGGAACATAACGGGACAATTATAATAAAAAGTGAAAAAAATGTTGGTACATGTGTATCTGTTATGTTACCTTTCCGAGGAGTTTAAGAGATGACAACTCTAAATATGGAGATCTTAAATAATATTAATTTATTTCTTAAGTTCTTTAATGGTATTAAAGATATGATTTATCTTATGAAAGTGGAGAAGGAAGGTAACTATCAATACATGTTTGCGAATGAACCAGCTATTAAACTCTTAGGGGTGGCTGATGGTATCATCGGTAAATCATTGGATGATGTATTGTCTCGGGAAGATTCAAAATTTATAAAAAGTAAATACTCCGAAGCAATTGAACGTAATGGGGCTATTATCTATGAGAATAAGGTTCCTGCTCATTCCGAATTAATGAATTCTGAGTTGTTTAGGAAGAATCAAAGCTCTATTTGTTATTATGAATCAACTATTACCCCTGTTTTTGATGATAGTGGAATTTGTACACACATTCTAGCTGTAGTACGAGATGTAACAGAGAGAAGATTGAGAGAGAGAGAAATAAAACAGGTGAAACAACGTTTAGAGTTAGTATGGAATAGTGCAGCAGATGCTGTCTTTACAGTAGACAAGGATTCTCATTTTGTAGAGGTTAATAAGGCGTTCACAAATTTATTAGGATGGACGATTGATGAGTTATTGGAAGATAAAAGTATATCAATCATACCAGCTAATTACCGTGATGATATAAATGTTGTTCTTGAAAACATAAAGAAGGGTGAGGTAATTCCCTATAATAAAGTTCAAAGATTGACAAAAAAAGGGACAGTTATTGATGTCTTAGCATCGTATTCCCCAATCTATAATGCAGATGGTGAGTGGGTTGGGGCTGTAGGAATGTACAAAGATATTTCACAGCAGGTTGAGTATTATAACCAACTTCAACAAAGCGAAGAAAGATACCGTATAATTGCTGAACATTCTTCTGATTTAATAAAGGTGATTGATGTAAAGGGAAATGTTCAATATGCTTCACCTTCTCATTTTACAGTATTAGGTATGGAACCAGACTATTATATAAATAAATCAATACTGACTTTTATTCATCAAAATGATATGTATGAAGCTCAGTCATTAATCGAAAAAATTATTCAATCTGGCCAATCAAATGCCGTAGAAATAAGAGCAATGAAAAAAAGTGGAGAATGGGTTTGGATTGATACTGCTGGTTCTCCTGTATTAAGTGAAAACGGAGAAGTAATAGGCATTATTATACAAGGACGAGATATAACTGAAAGAAAGCAGTACGAAGAAAAGTTAAAGAAGCTCGCATTATATGACCATCTAACAAGCATCCCAAATCGCATGTATTTCCAAACATTAGTGCGGAAAGCAATGAGTCATGCCCAACGTTCAAATAAATTGTTAAGTGTCATGTTTTTTGATTTAGATAAATTTAAGCAGGTAAATGATACGATGGGCCATGATGTAGGAGATCAATTGCTCGTTGAATTTGTTAAAAGGGTACAAACTTGCTTAAGAGAAGAAGACGTTATTGCCCGATTCGGTGGGGACGAATTTGCTATATTACTACCAGATATTGATAGGGAGAAATGCGCAACTGATATAGCAAAGAATATTCTTGTAAAATTACAACATGAATGGGAAATCGAGAGCTATAAGTTTACAACTACATCTAGCATAGGGATTGCCTTTTTTTCATCGTATGATCTTAGTTATGATGAGTTAATGAAAAATTCAGACATAGCGTTGTATCAGGCGAAGGAGCAGGGGAGAAATATCTTTAAGGTATACCCTTAAATAGGAGAATTTACATTTAATACTTTTAATAGACAACTAACTAATAAGGATTGGTAATTATGAGTAAAAAAGAGAATAGGACGAACAAGATGAATATTAAATTATCCCTTCAAGTGAAGCTTACGATTTTAATAGTTGCTCTGATGTTTGTTATTATTTCGCTAAAAACAACAGCTATGGGAATTGCACAGAACTTTGTAAACAATATTTTGTTATTAGATATTTTATCAGGGGTTATTAGTATCATCCTAGGTGCGCTAGGTGCATTTATCATAATTCGAATGATTATAAAAAAACCTCTTGACCAATTATCAACCTTGGCAAATTCTTTTTTGGAGAATGACTATTCTCAGCGTATTCATATAAAAACAGGTGACGAGTTCGAGCAACTTGGAAATGTATTTAACTTAACCGCTGAGCAGATGGAGCAAATACTAGAAGAAATTCAGAGTACTAATAAAGTACTTAATAGGCAGATTAGAGAGATTAATAGTTCAGTAAAGGATATGAAGGAATATTCGGAGCAAACTGCAGCAAGTAGTGAACAAATCTCAACTGGTTCTATTAAGATTTCAGAAGATACAAATCAAATTGTTGATGAAGTAAATATAATGGTTGCATCCTTACAGCAGGTTGCTGCTAGTATTGAACAGGTTGATCATACATCCACGCAGATAGTTGGGATTGTAAAGACTGGGAATGAGCTTATTGGTAATTCCAAAAATAGTGCTGAAGTTACGAAGGAAAAGGTACAGGCAACTATTCAAAATGCAACCCAGCTATATCGTCAATCTGCTGCAATTAATAATATTATCGATATAATTAATGAAATTTCCGAGCAAACAAATCTATTAGCTTTAAATGCTGCAATTGAAGCAGCAAGAGCAGGGGAAAGTGGAAAAGGCTTTGCGGTGGTTGCTGATGAAGTAAGAAAGCTTGCTAACCAATCAAAGGATTCAACTATAAAAATACAAGAGTTGATTAACGATATCCAATTAGGTATAAAGAATGTTGTAGAGGAAACAAAAGTAAGTGGCGATGAAGTAGAACTAATGGTTCAAGGGGTAAATGAAACACAAGCGGCTATTAAAGAGATTAATTCAGCATCTCACTATATAAAAAAACAAATCGAAGAAATTACTGAAGCCATAAAAGATCAGGCACGAAGTAGTGAGCAAATCAATGATTCGATTACAAATACTTCTTCAATTATAAATGAAAGTAAACAAGGGATTAGTTTAGTTGTTTCATCCATAGAACAACAACAACAAAATATGTATCAATTATTATCTATGAATGAAAAACTGGAGCATATGTCAAGTAACCTCGATGATTTATTGGATAAATTCTTCAAATCAAAATCAAAAGTAGTTTCTTAGGCGTAAAGAAAGACCTACTCTGTATTGTAGGTCTTTTTTTGCTGTTAAAGCTCATCTTCACTGCTATTTATTGAAGTCTCACTTTTACTTGCATCAATCATAAGCACAATAGCTGTTACGATATGCATAATCATCCCTAAAAATGGAATCCATGCAAGACAAGATGTAACAATTCCTAAGATATTTCCATGTCGCTTTTCATTTTCCCTCACAGAGAAAACAAGGGCAACAATATGAAGAATAAGCATGAGTACTAATGGCGTCCAGAGAAAACTGATAACGATTGAACCACCAATGATGGGGATTCCTAAAAATGTTTCTAGACCGCCTGTTACCCATTTTAAAATTCTAGAGGTTTTCAACGTAACTCCACTCCGTTCTCTTTTTACACTTAGTCTATTCGAAGGGTGGACAAATAATAGTAAAAAGTTAAAAATAGCTTAAAAAAATAGATGTGCAAAAAGCACGATAATTGGCAATGTAATAAATGTCCTTTGTAGAAAGATAATGACTAAATCAGTGAAAGTTACAGGTAATTTTGACCCTAGTAACAGTCCTCCTACCTCTGACATATAAATCAACTGTGTCACTGAAACTGCTCCAATCACAAATCTAGTTAGTTCACTTTCAATACTACTTCCGATGATTGCGGGTAGAAACATATCTGCAAATCCGATAACCATTGTTTGTGCGGCTTCACTTGCCTCAGGTACTTGTAGTAAATTTAAAATCGGTACAAAGGGAGCACCCAAGTATGTGAAAACAGGTGTGAATTCAGCAATGACTAAAGCAACTGTACCAATGGCCATAACTATTGGTATGACGCCAAGCCACATATCGAGAACATTTCCGATACCACCTTTAACGACAGCACCATAATTATTATTTCTTTCAGCATGTGATACTGCTTTAAGGAGGCCCCATCTAAATGGAGTCAAGCCTTCAGGGATAGTTTCATCAAGTCTTTTTTCTGCCTCTTCATAGTATGTGTCAGGTTTTCGTGACAAGGGAGGAATTCTTGGGCAGATGATTGCCGCTACCAGTCCTGCAACCACAATAGATAAATAAAAAGGACCGAACATATGCTCAAGTTCCATATAGGCAATGATTACAATTGTAAAGGTAATGGAAACGACAGAGAAAGTTGTTCCAATCACAGCTGCCTCTCGTTTTGTATAATATCCTTCCTCATACTGCTTTGTCGTTAGAAGGACACCAATTGTTCCATCTCCTAACCAGGATGCTAAGCAGTCAATGGATGACCTACCAGGCAAAGTGAAAAGAGGACGCATAATTTTTTTAAGCATTGCACCACATAAATCCAGTAAGCCAAAGTCAAGTAATAACGGTAAAAGCAAACCTGCAAATAAAAATACGGAGAACAAAACAGGAATTAGTTCGTAAAGTAATAATCCTCCAGTTACATCTGACCAGATCCATTCAGGCCCAACTTGAAATAAGGCCATTATCGAAAAAACCATTCCAATAAGTCTTGCGATTAACCAAAAGGTTGAGACCTTAAAGAGTTTACTAAAGAAAATCGAATTCGTTATAAGTTTGGGTTTTACTAAAGTTGTGAAGAGAGAAAGAAAACCTGCAAGAACAACAAAAGCTGTCGCGATATAAGGCAATGCATCTGAAAGGATAGTTTGAACCTGCTTGGCTAAAATTGCAACAGGAATTGTTACGCCTTCCTCATAGGGAAAGGGTATAACAAACAGGATAATACCAATAATAGATGGGATAAAAAATTGTAAGAAACCACTTGTACTGATCGAACGACTTAATTCGACTTGGCCTTTATTTTTCGATTCCTCGTTTTCCATGTATTTCACCTCAATAACTTTAAGTTTTGTAAAAAACTAGTCATTATTCATAAATTTTTATCGACTGCATTTGATAATCTTCGATCTATTAGGACAATATACCTGTTTTTATGACTTATATCCCACATTTGTATTGCCAGTGAAATTAGTTCCATATAAGATAGAATTATGTAATAACTTCTAGATTTAGCTTAAATTAAGGTGGGGGAAAAATGGGGAAGCCAGGCTTTTCATTTAATATGAAAAAAACAATGCTTTTAATGATATTAGCAATTCTCATTGGTTTCGTAGTTTCTCATGAATTATTCGAGGACGCGATCCATAGCCTAGGATTACCTATTTTATTAGAGCTGACAATTGAGTTTTTACTTTTTATAGCAGTCAGTATTCCCTTTTTCTACTTCATGGTTTTTAAGGATTTACAAAACAGGAAGGCAGAAGATGAGACACTGTTAGATGAGTATGCTACATATAAAATGATTTTAGAGAATTCGCCGTCTGCAGCGTTTATCTATGGCGATAAGGGTTTTATCTACATAAGTCCTACCTTTTGTTCTACTCTTGGGTATGAACCAGATGAGGTTATAGGAAAAACTTTTGGTGAGATTCCATTTTTAAACAAAGAAACTGTAAATTTACTGCTCGAAAATCGTAAGAAGCGTGCGATTAATGAGGATGTTCCTCAAGCTTATAATATTCCGGCCATACGAAAGGACGGAACAGATATCATTCTTGAATTGCGTCCTACTTGGTCCCTTTTTAAAGGACAACCAGTTACAATTGGTACACTTGTTGATGTAACGGAAAAAGTTTTAATTGGAAAGCAAAAGAGAGAAAATGAATATAAATATAAATCGCTATTTGAAAATAATATGGATGCGGCCTTTGTAATTGATAATAAAGGGCTTGTGATTGAAGCTAATTCAAGAGCACTTGAAATGACTAGAATGACAGAAGACGAAATCAAAGGTAAGCCTTTTATTCAATACATTGCAGCATCCGATTCAGAAATGGCATCGGAAAAATTTAAGTATGTCTTACAAGGACAACCACTGAACCATGAATTCAATGTGGTCATAAAAGATAAAAAGTATTTGTACGATGTGAGCATTGTACCAATCATTGTTGAAGAAAAGATAAAAGGAATCTTTTGTTTAGCACGTGATGTTACTGAACAACGAAAGTCTAATGAGTTAATAAAATGGTTAGCCTATCATGATTCAATGACTAGCTTGCCAAATCGACATTATTTTATTGATCAGTTAGAACTTAAAATGAACTATTGTGATACACATATGGACTCCCTCGCATTATTTTATTTAGACTTGGATCGAGTGAAAATTATTAATGATAATCTAGGTCATCAAATTGGGGATATGTATTTAAAAGAAGCGAGTGTTCGTTTAAAGAACTTTGTTAAAGGTAAAGGCTTAATTTCGAGATTTGGCGGTGATGAGTTTGCACTTCTGTTGCCATCTGTCTCAAAAGAAGAAGCTGAAAGCATTGCACAAGAAATATTACACATCTTCTCTGAACCATTCCTAATAGGCGGGCAAATTGTCCCTGGAAACACGAGCATCGGAGTTGCCATCTATCCTGGTGAAGCACAGGATGTACAAGCATTGCTACGCGAGGCAGATAAAGCACTTTATGTTGTGAAAAAGAGTGGTGGCGGGAACTACCGTATCTATGAGGAAACAATGGAACGAGCAAATAGCTACCGTTTTGCTTTACAAAGTGATTTCCAACGTGCTCTACAGGAAGAGGAATTTTACTTAGTTTATCAGCCAAAAGTAAATGCAAATACAGGGACTATATCTGGAGTAGAAGCCTTACTCCGTTGGAATAAAAACAATCAGGAAATGATTTCACCTGCCGATTTTATCCCTCTAGCAGAGGAGACAGGATTCATTGTACCTCTTGGCGAATGGGTCATTAGAAGGGCATGTGAACAAAATAAGCAGTGGCAAGATGCTGGCTTTACACCAATTCGTATTGCAGTCAATGTCTCTGCTGTACAATTTCAACGCTCCAAAATGGATGAAATTGTTGAAAGAATATTAATAGAAACAGGTCTTGAACCTCAATGGCTAGAAATCGAAATAACTGAGGGTACATTAATGGTACAAGATGAATTTACGATTCGTTCAATAACAAGACTTAAAGAGTTAGGTGTCATTATTGCACTAGATGATTTCGGAACAGGTTATTCATCTATGCAATACTTAAAGCAGTTCAGACTTCATTCATTAAAAGTAGACAGATCCTTTATTCAAGACTTACATGAGCACCACGACCGTGCTGCAATTACAGAAGCAATCACCCAGCTTGCTCATGGACTTGGAATGAGTGTTGTGGCAGAAGGTGTCGAAAAGGATGAAGAGTTAGAATTCGTCAAATCAATTGGTGCTGACGAAATTCAAGGCTATTACATCTCAAGACCACTTACAAAAGAAGATTTTGAATCCTACTTACAGTCGGATAGTAAAGTTAGTTAAAAACTAGTCCAAAGGCTAGTTTTTTCTACTTTAACAATTCTAACTTAATAAATCACCTAGATAGGAGTGAATAGTCCATGAAGCTTAATGAGCTAATCGAACGAATTAATAAATGTATGGATGATTTGGATTTAATTACAGCCCGTAAATACATTGAAGAGAATGAACAACTTCTATCAGAGTATGATAATAAAAGGTTATTAAAAAGGAATGCACGAGAACTTCTAGATTTTCTTATTGCTCAGAAAAATAACCCAGAACATCAGCCTTTAACAAGAGAAGAGAAGTCTATGATACTTGCAGTAAATACGTATGCATCGAAATTCGATATTAGAGGTGTCAAACTTACAATATCGAAACGAGAACACCTTTTGCTAAAGAAACAGGTAATAGATTACTTAAATGCCGATGCAAAAGCTTTATTAGAGGGTATGAATTTAATCGAGAAGAGGTAAGTAGGGGGAGAAGGTACGCATGTCAATCAAAGCAGTCATTTTTGATTTTGATGGATTAATTGTTGATACAGAATCAATTTGGTATGAGGTTTATAAAGAGACCGTACTAGAATACGGAGTTGAGTTAGCACTAGAGGAGTTTGCTAAAGTAATTGGAACAACGGATGAAGTTCTTTATGAGTATCTTCAAAAACATGCAACAAAGCCATTTACTAGAGATGACATTGAAAAAGCTGCCCACGAACTATATAAAACGAAAATAGACACACTTACCCTTAGGGAAGGTGTAGAAGACTATCTTAAGGAAGCAAAGCAGTTAGGGTTGAAAATAGGACTCGCATCTAGCTCTAGCCGGGCTTGGGTTACAAGCTACCTCGAAAAATACAAGATTCTTGATTATTTTGAAGTAATTAGAACAAAGGATAATGTAGCAAAAGTTAAACCAGACCCTGAACTATACATTCAAGCACTAGAAGCTCTTGGTGTAGCTCCTGAAGAAGCTATTGCCTTTGAAGATTCAGTTAACGGCTCTACAGCAGCAATTATAGCGGGAATATCATGTGTGATTGTTCCAAATCCAGTAACAGAACAGTTAGCCTTTACTTCCTATAGCTACAGACTTTCTTCTATGAATGAAATGCCACTTTCTACTTTATTGGATAAAATAAACAACTAACATATTTTTTCACTTCTTGCTCAAACTAACCTTAGTAAATTTCAATTGAGGAGTTGGGTAAGGAAACATGATTTTCTACGCTTGTGTCAAATACGATGAGTCACACCCTGATACATATCATGGCATTGAAGTAACCACACTTGGAGATTCAAATGATGTTGTTGCATCGTTTGAATCCTATGACCCATTGCAAGATTATCAAAACTTCGCCAGTTGGTCTGAAAGTGTTGGCGAGGACAATGTCGGAATTTGCGATACGCTAAAGCACTTCGCAAAGGATTACAAAAGTGTGAATTCTGATGCATCAAATCAAATGCTGTCTATGATTTATGGAGATCATCAAAATTGTGATGGACAATATGGAGATGTAGCTCAATAATTAATATAAAGATAGAGTAAGCAATAGTAGGTGCTTACTCTTTATTTTTACACGATATACTCATAATATCTTTCAATCATTTGCGTATCTTCACACAATTTTTCCTCGATATATGAGAAGTTAAGTTTCTCAAGAATTTTCCATGAACCAATATTTTCTACTGCAGCACTTGCTATCACTTTTTTAGGTTTATGCTTCTCAATGATATATGGAAAAATAGATCTAGCTGCTTCATAGGCATAGCCTTTCCCCCAAGTATCGTGGCGGTAGTGATATAAAAATTCTAGGACATCTTCTTCACCTGTTTTTTGAAAACCGCAAATACCAATTAAGTCTTTAGTTTCTTTTTCAACTACAGGAAAAAGTGTCGTATATCCAAAGGTGTCTTGAAATCGAATGTATGATGAGACTGTCTGCTCCACTTCCTCCTTAGTCATTCCACCTGCACAATAGTGCATCGTTTCATTGTTTCCCCAAAAGAGAAATGCTTTTTCTGCATCATTTTGTTCCCAATTTCTTAAAATCAGTCTTTCTGTCTGAAGTATTTGCAAAGTAACCCCCCTAAATTGTTTATTCAAGATTCCCTTAATTTAAATGGTTTGGGTGAAAATGTAAATAGAAATTATAAAATAATGGAAAAAACAATTTATCTGACTTCTTCTGTTCCTTTTGGTTACTCCGGTTTCCAAATGCTTACATACAGAGGAACCATCCCCTCAATTTGGTTACTCCGGTTTCCAAATACTTACATACAGAGAAACCATCCCCACCTTTTGGTTACTCCAGTATCCAACTTCTTACATACAGAGGAATCACCGACTCCTTTTGGTTACTCCAGTTTCCAAATACTCACAAACAGAGGAACCATCCCCTTAATTTGGTTACTCCAGTTTCCAAATACTTACATACAGAGGAACCATCCCCTCAATTTGGTTACTCCAGTTTCCAAATACTTACATACGGAGAAACCATCCCCTCAATTTGGTTACTTCAGTTTCCAAATACTTACATACGGAGGAACCATCCCCTCAATTTGGTTACTCTAGTTTCCAAATACTTACATGCGGAGGAACCATCCCCTCAATTTGGTTACTCCAGTTTCCAAATACTTACATACAGAGGAACCTTCGACTCCTTCTGGTTACTCCAGTATCCAACTTCTTACATACAGAGGAACTGTTCTTATATTAATCTTCCTTTTTAAAACGAACTTATTGTATAGTAGAGATATGGAATTAGGGAGAGGGTTATCCATATGTTGATAAAATTAGTACTAGCATTGATTCTTCCATGCTTATTAGTCATTCTGTTTACGAGAGTAACCTATAGCTTATATGTAGGAACTCTACTAACAATCTTGCTACTTGTAGCTTCCGTATATCAGGGCTACACTGACTCAATCATAATTGGTGTAGTTGATGTGATTTCATTAGCAGCGGGATATATCTATTCGAAAAAAATGGTAGAAGGATATAAAGGATAAATAAAGCAGCGGCTTCCTAAGTGGAAATGCCGCTGTTTTATATGGTTTGAGGAAACTTAATAAAAATTAGAATTTAGTTTGTTACTTCTTTTAATATAGAGTAGTGAGTTGATTGGAGGGGAAGGCATTTGACTCCTGCGGGAAGTAGAGGAAAGGTCGAGACCCCGCAGACGGAACGTTGAGGAGGCTCGACTTCCTCCCCGATGGGAATTCGCCCTTGAAAAAGCCGGTAGTTGGGCTTTTTCATAATTCCCCGCGGAAAGCAAATGCCTGGACCGGAAATCAACGGATAATATACTATTGGAAACTAAAATAACAAATTTTAGCTTAAATCGAATATAAGTTCGTATTTTTGGTGATTTTTAGTCAATATGTGGTACAATATTTTTACAACAAGATCGGACCTTATTTTTCACCCTAGAAAAGGTATCAAATGTAAATCTAAATTGAAACTAATACTAATAATAGATCAACATTTCCGAATGGAGGCTTTTTTGTGAAGGATCAATTTGAGTTAGTCTCAAAGTATTCACCACAAGGCGATCAGCCAAGAGCAATCAAACAAATTATCGAAGGAATCAATGCAGGAAAGAAACATCAAACCTTATTAGGAGCTACAGGAACTGGAAAGACATTCACCATTTCAAATGTAATCAAGGAACTTAATAGACCAACCCTCATCATCGCCCATAACAAAACTTTAGCTGGTCAGCTTTATAGTGAGTTCAAAGAATTCTTCCCAAATAATGCGGTTGAATACTTTGTTAGTTACTATGATTACTATCAACCTGAGGCTTATGTTCCATCGTCTGATACATTTATTGAAAAAGATTCGAGTGTTAATGATGAGATTGATAAACTTCGTCACTCTGCTACTTCTGCCTTATTCGAGCGTCGAGATGTCATCATCATTGCGAGTGTTTCCTGTATTTATGGCTTAGGGTCACCGGAAGAATACAAAGAGTTAGTTGTTTCGCTAAGAGTCGGAATGGAACTGGAGCGCAATCAACTATTACATAAGTTAGTAGATGTTCAATATGAACGAAATGATATTGATTTCCGTCGTGGGACTTTCCGTGTACGAGGTGACGTGGTGGAAATATTCCCTGCTTCTCGTGATGAGCACTGCATTCGAGTTGAATTTTTCGGAGATGAAATTGAGAGAATTCGAGAAGTTGATGCACTAACTGGTGAAATTCTCGGAGACCGTGATCATGTTGCCATTTTCCCGGCATCCCACTTCGTTACCCGTGAGGAAAAAATGCAAATTGCCATTAAAAATATTGAAGTGGAGCTAGAGGAACGTTTAAAAGAATTTCGAGATAATGGAAAATTACTCGAAGCGCAACGGATAGAGCAACGTACAAAGTATGACCTTGAGATGATGCGTGAAATGGGCTTTTGCTCAGGAATCGAGAACTATTCACGTCATCTGACATTAAGACCATCAGGTTCTACTCCATATACACTTATGGACTTTTTCCCTAGAGATCTCTTAATCGTCATTGATGAATCACACGTAACAATCCCGCAAATCCGTGGGATGTTTAACGGTGACCAAGCAAGGAAACAGGTTCTTGTTGATCATGGCTTCCGGTTACCCTCTGCCATGGACAACCGTCCACTGCGATTTGAAGAATTTGAAAACCATATTAATCAGATTGTCTATGTATCAGCAACACCAGGACCATATGAGCTTGAGCATACACCTGAGGTTGTACAGCAAATCATTCGACCAACTGGATTACTTGATCCGCCTATTGATGTTCGTCCAATTCAAGGTCAAATTGATGATTTATTGGGTGAAATTCAGGAAAGGGTTGAGAAAAACGAACGTGTGTTAATAACGACCTTGACGAAAAAAATGTCTGAGGATTTAACGAATTACTTAAAAGACATTGGAATTAAGGTAAACTATTTGCACTCAGAAATTAAAACATTAGAACGTATTGAAATCATTCGAGATCTGCGTTTAGGAAAATATGATGTTTTAGTTGGAATCAACTTATTAAGAGAAGGATTAGATATCCCTGAGGTTTCACTTGTAGCTATTTTAGATGCAGACAAAGAAGGCTTCCTACGCTCTGAAAGATCACTTATACAAACCATTGGCCGCGCAGCGCGTAATGCGAACGGAAGGGTTATTATGTATGCAGATAAAATGACCAACTCAATGGAGATTGCGATTAGAGAAACACAGCGTCGTCGAGAAATACAAGAAGAATACAACAGAAAGCACGGAATCACACCACAGACCATTAAGAAAGATATTCATAATCTCATTAAAGCTACTCATGCTGCTGAGGTTACAGAAGACTATGATGCAGCTCCAAAGCTATCAAATTTAACGAAAAAAGAACGAGAAAAAGTAATGAAGGATTTAGAGATAGAAATGAAAGAGGCAGCCAAAGCGCTTGATTTTGAACGAGCAGCAGAGCTTCGTGATCTTCTATTAGAGCTAAAGGCGGAAGGATGACAGTAGTATGGCAATGGATAAAATTATCGTAAAAGGGGCAAGGGCTCATAATCTTAAAAATGTCGATGTAACGATACCTAGAGATAAGCTAGTTGTGCTAACTGGCTTATCTGGTTCTGGTAAATCCTCACTCGCATTTGATACGATTTATGCAGAAGGTCAACGCCGCTATGTTGAATCACTTTCAGCCTATGCTCGTCAATTTCTAGGGCAAATGGATAAGCCCGATGTAGATGCAATTGAGGGCTTATCACCTGCAATCTCGATTGACCAAAAAACAACAAGCCGTAACCCTAGATCAACTGTTGGTACGGTTACTGAAATTTATGATTACTTAAGGTTATTGTTTGCAAGAGTAGGAAGACCAACTTGTCCTAAGCACCATATCGAAATCACCTCACAAACAATTGAGCAGATGGTAGATCGGATTATGGAATATCCTGAGCGTACGAAGCTTCAGGTATTGGCACCTGTAGTATCTGGACGTAAAGGTACACATGTAAAAGTATTAGAAGATGTTAAAAAGCAAGGCTATGTACGTGTTCGAGTGAATGGAGAAATGCAGGAACTCTCTGATGATATTGAACTAGAAAAGAATAAGAAACATTCTATAGAAGTCGTTATTGACCGTATTGTAGTTAAAGATGGGGTAGAGTCACGTTTAGCGGACTCATTAGAGGCTGCGTTGAAGCTTGGTGAGGGAAGAGTCATTATAGATGTTATCGACCAAGAAGAATTGCTGTTCTCAGAATTGCATGCATGTCCACAATGTGGTTTTTCAATTGGTGAATTAGAGCCGAAAATGTTCTCTTTTAACAGTCCGTTTGGAGCATGCCCAGAATGTGATGGTCTTGGTTCAAAACTGGAGGTAGATGTAGATCTAGTAATTCCTAACTGGGACCTTACATTGCGTCAGCATGCAATTGCCCCGTGGGAACCAACTAGCTCACAATATTATCCACAGCTATTAGAATCGGTCTGCAACCATTATGGAATTGATATGGATATACCAGCAAGGGATATACCAAAGCACTTAATGGATAAAATCTTGCACGGAAGTAACGGAGAAGAAATCTATTTCCGCTATGAAAATGATTTTGGACAAGTTCGTGAAAACTATGTAGCCTTTGAAGGTATCATTAAAAATGTTGAACGTCGCTATCATGACACAAGCTCTGACTATATTCGTGAACAAATGGAAAAGTACATGGCGCAGCAGCCTTGCCCAGGCTGTAAAGGATACAGATTAAAGCAAGAAAGTCTTGCTGTTCTTATATCTGGAAAGCATGTTGGAGAAGTCACGTCTTTTTCAATTAATGAGGCACATGAGTTTTTCTCAGCTCTAGAACTTAGTGAAAAGGAAATGCAAATTGCTCGAATGATTTTCCGTGAAATTGAAGAGCGATTAGGATTCTTAATTAATGTAGGATTAGATTATTTAACTTTAAATCGTGCTGCAGGAACTCTTTCTGGAGGAGAGGCCCAGCGGATTCGTCTTGCCACACAGATTGGTTCACGTCTTACGGGAGTTTTGTATATCCTTGATGAGCCATCCATAGGGTTACATCAAAGAGACAATGATCGTTTGATTTCAACCCTACAAAGTATGCGAGACATTGGTAATACACTAATTGTCGTTGAACACGATGAAGATACAATGATGGCTGCAGATTATTTAATTGATATTGGACCAGGTGCAGGTGTTCATGGAGGTCAAATTATTTCTGCTGGATCTCCCGAAGAAGTAATGAATGACCCAAATTCATTGACTGGTCAATACTTATCAGGAAAGAAGTTCATCCCATTACCAATTGATCGTCGTCAACCAGATGATCGCTTTATCGAAGTCCTTGGTGCAACTGAAAATAATCTAAAAAATGTAAGTGTGCGTTTTCCCCTAGGGATGTTTATTGCTGTAACAGGTGTTTCTGGTTCAGGAAAAAGTACATTGGTTAACGAAATCCTTCATAAATCATTGGCACAACGTCTATACAGTTCAAAAAGTAGGCCGGGCGAGCACAAAGAAGTTAAGGGAATTGAGTACCTTGAAAAAGTAATTGATATTGATCAATCACCAATTGGTCGAACACCTCGTTCAAATCCAGCAACCTACACAGGTGTGTTTGATGATGTTCGTGATGTGTTTGCAACGACAAATGAAGCAAAAGTACGCGGATATAAAAAAGGTCGCTTTAGCTTTAATGTAAAGGGTGGAAGATGTGAGGCTTGCCGTGGTGACGGAATTATCAAGATTGAAATGCATTTCCTCCCTGATGTCTATGTTCCATGTGAGGTCTGTCATGGAAAAAGATACAACCGTGAAACTTTAGAAGTTAAGTATAAGGACAAAAATATCTCAGATATCTTAAACATGACAGTCGAAGATGCACTAACTTTCTTTGAAAACATACCAAAAATTAAGCGAAAGCTACAAACCATTTACGATGTAGGACTAGGGTATATCACACTTGGCCAACCAGCAACAACACTTTCAGGAGGAGAGGCGCAGCGTGTTAAGCTAGCCTCTGAATTACACCGACGCTCAACAGGTCGATCATTCTACATCCTAGATGAGCCAACAACCGGACTGCACGTAGATGATATCGCTCGACTCTTAAAAGTCCTGCAAAGACTTGTAGAAAACGGAGATACGGTTTTAGTAATTGAACATAACCTTGACGTAATAAAGGCAGCTGATTATTTAGTGGACCTAGGCCCAGAAGGCGGAGACAAAGGCGGACAAATCGTAGGCACAGGCACACCCGAAGACCTTGCCAACAACCCAAAATCCCACACAGGCCACTACCTAAAACCAATCCTAGAACGAGACAAAAAACGAATGAAAGAACTAATCAAAGAAAAAGAAACAGTAACAAAATAGATTTTTAAATGATCAATCACTTGTTGGTTGATCTTTTTTTATATTCATTTAGTTAGGATTGTTTTCTTAGTTTTATTACAGAGTGTCTGTAGCGCAAAGGAACGGTCAACATTCAAATTAGAATATCACTAAACAAACGTTTGATTAAAAACGACCAAAAATTAAACAAACGTTTGATGAATAGGGTTGAGCCCTTGCTACACAAGCACTTGAAAAATTCAATCAAACGTTTGTTTAGCCATAAAATCTTTTTTTCTACCTTTTATAAAAATTTGAAACTAATTGACATCATCTCCGTATATGTATGTATAAGGAGTTGATAAATATGGAAACAAATAAAATCATTTCTTCACTATGTTATTTCAGCATTTTCTTTGCGGGATTTTTACTACCAATCGCAGTTTATTTTATAGTACAGGACCAAGAGGTTAGAGACCATGCAAAAAAAGCATTCATTTCACATCTTATTCCCTTTATAACTATCATTTTCTTCGTCTTACCAATGTTCGTTGTGGGTTCAACAGAAGCAGCAGTAGGTGGAACGTTAATCTTCTTTGCTCTTTTTAGTTTAATAAGCTTCATTGTTGTTATTTGGAATGTTGTAAAAGGGATTCAAGTTTTAGCAAAATAAATATAAACACTGTAAGGGGGTATTAACATGATTGAAGAGCGTAAACGCATTTTAAAGCTAGTTGAAGAAGGAAAACTTACAGCAGAAGAAGCACTTCTATTAATTGAAAAACTAGAAGAAAAGTCTTTCACAGGTGAAAGTCAGGGTGCTTTTCAAGAACAAGTCGTTACAGAGCTATCAACAAATGTAAATAGTGAGGGCAGTCAGTATAGTAAAAAGGAGAATGCATCCTACAAACAATCTTCTACAAAAGTGAAATTTTTAGACTTTATAGATAGTGCGTTAAAGAAAATAAAAGATATTGACCTAGATTTCAATTTTGGTAATGCTGTTGAAATTCAACATATCTTCCAGAACTCAAACTCAATTATCAATGAAATTGATCTGGATGTGGCAAATGGAAGCGTAAAATTAGTACCTTGGAATGAAGATGATGTTAGAGTTGAGTGTAATGCTAAGGTGTACCGAGTAGATACTCAAGATGAGGCACGAAAAGCATTTCTTCATGATGTACTTTTTTCAATTGAAAGGAACCGCTTAATTTTCTCAGTACAGAAAAAACAGATGAAAGTAAATGCAGTATTATATATTCCTCAAACAGATTATGAAAAAATTAAGGTTCGAATGTTTAATGGGCCGATTTCAGGGGAAAATCTACAAGTGAACGAGTTTAAGGCAAAGACTGCAAATGGTTCGATTGATGTGAAGAATATTTCTTCAGTAGAATTAGAGCTTGAAACAGCTAATGGTCATATAAAGGCAGAAGGGTGTTCAGGTCAGGAGCTCGAGGCAGAAACAATTAATGGTACACTTTCGGTCAATGGTAAATTTGGAAAAGTAGATTTGCAAAGCTTTAATGGTAACATCATATGTGCATTGCAAGATGGAGAACCTCACACTGCTCATATGAAGACTACAACTGGGAATATCGATTTGTTTGTTCCTACTCACGTTTCAATTGATGGTGAGTTGAAAACAAATCTAGGAAGCTTTAAGTGTGAAATGCCGAATATTGAAATTGTTGAAGAGAAGAGTGAGGTTGTGCAAAAATCACTTCGCTTTCAATCGAATAAACAAAGTGAAAATGTACTACATGTATTTGCTGAAACAAAAACCGGCTCTGTTATTGTAAAGCCGTCAGGAGGTGCTTAATTCGTGAAAAAGTTATATCGCTCACGCTCAAACCGAATGCTCGGAGGAGTCCTTGGGGGCTTAGCTGAATATTCAGGTATCGATGCTTCACTATTACGAGTACTATTCGCGTTAGCATTTATTTTAGGTGTAGGTACACTTGGTCTGGTATATATCATTTGGATCTTTGTTGTCCCAAATAGAGAGGATGTAATCTAGAAATGAGATGGCTTGCTAGCATATTAGTTAACAGTCTAGTATTAATTGTAGTAGCTGGATACTTAGAATCATTCCACCTTGAAGGAATTGGTGCAGCCATTTTAGCAAGCTTTATTCTTTCTATATTGAATGTGATTGTTAAGCCAATTCTCGTGGTATTAACTTTACCAGTTACTTTCTTTACTTTAGGATTGTTTTTATTTGTGATCAATGCAATTACGCTGTATTTAACTCAAGCGCTAATGGGAGATTCTTTTGTTATTGATAGTTTTGGTACTGCTATTCTGGCTGCTATCGTTATTTCAATTCTGAATCTGCTCATTGAAATGGTTATTATTAAACCTCTGCAAGAGAAGAAAAAGTAGATCATCCGGAACGCTCTATTAGGGCGTTCTTTTTTCATATGTCAATTTGAAGCTTGGCCGTTCATTTCCGCTGCAGGCAGTTGCTTTCCGCGGGGAGGGATGTGAGCCTCCTCGGCGTGAACGCCTGTGGGGTCTCACACTTCCCTCAACTCCCGCAGGAGTCAACTGCCTTACGCTCCAATTCACTCAGAATAGAATACTATAAATTACCATTTTAGACACAGATATAATAAGTTATTTATAGTAATATTGACCTATATAGTAGGATAGGGGGGATGTCTTATGTTAGGAATTGATGAAAGAAATCAATTGTTAGGTAAAGTAATCGATGCAACAACACAGGGTGTAACGATTACAAATGCTGAAGGTACAATTTTATATGTGAACAAAGCCTTTCAGGATATTACAGGCTTTTCTGAAAAAGAAGTAATTGGACAGAATCCCCGTATTCTTAAGTCTGGTCTACACAAGGCGTCTTTCTATCGTCACCTTTGGACGAGCTTGAAAACGAAAGGGTATTGGCAAGGTGAAATATGGAATAAAAATAATCTAGGTGTTCCGTATCCAGAATGGTTAAACATTACAGCCATTAGAGATGAAAATGGGAAAGTTGAAAATTATGTAGCTGTATTCTCAGACATCACTGAATTGAAAAAGATAGAAAAGGAACTAGTTGAAGTCAATGAATCATTAAGTAAACTAACTAATTTGGACGGGTTAACTAGTATAGCAAACAGACGGGCCTTTAATGAAAAGTTGAAATATGAATGGAAACGGTCTAGACGATCCAAGAGCCCACTTTCATTGGTTATGGTAGACATAGACTACTTTAAAAGATTCAATGATACATATGGACACCAACAAGGAGACGAATGTTTAAAACAGGTTGCAAGGGTGCTAGAGGCAACAGCAACTCGTACAGGAGACCTTGTTGCTAGATACGGTGGTGAGGAGTTCGCAGTCATACTCCCAGATACAGACCAAAATGGTGGAAGAATAATCGCAGAGGAACTTAGAAGAAGTATCGAAGCTCTAAAAATTCCTAATGAGAAATCAACTGTTGTCCCATATGTAACAATCAGTGTTGGTGTATCTACCTACTATCCTACCACGAGGGGATTGACTCACGACAAGTTTGTCGAGTTAACCGATACTGCCTTATACGAGGCAAAAAGACAAGGACGAAATAGAGTTCAAGTTGCTGATATAATTAGCGAACTCTAACTAAATAGAATAGAGGATTAGCCCATGTAGGCTAATCCTCTATAGTTTTATCTGCTCATTTTCGTCTTAACGATTGTTTTAGCCATAGCTAACAGTCGGTTGATTGTCATCTCTTCCTCTGCGTGAATGGTTAATTTCATGTTAGGAAAATCCGCTCTATCTTTTATTAAAATGACTTGTACAGACTTTTCTTCATTTTCTGCTTGCAACATAACCGCTCCCTTTAATAAAGGATCTGGCTGATCCCATACCTCCCGATGAACAGTTTGACCTACGATGTTGTTTAACATTTTATATGTGTCATATTCTAGCTGAAAAAAATTAATATTCTCTGGCATTAACTCAATTTCCATATGTATATCGCGATTTTCTCTATGTATTAATACATCTTTATGTGGTGTCTCTGCCTCTAACTGAAAGTCTTTAAAAAGATAGATGGAGTACGGCTGATTTATACTGCTATTCAAAAAGCCAATCTCCGAATTCTCCAGTCCATCTATAAAATACACGATTTCTTGCTCATAAAGAAGAATAACCTCATCATCCTCACTAATTGCATCTTCCTCTATTACTACATGAACGTTCGCACTTGTCGATTCAGCCCCATTAATACTACAAGCCGTTAATATTAAAGTGATTATCATGATCAATATATATAGTAAATTCCGACTCACTACCATTTTATATCCTCCAGGCATTTCCTACTTATAATTAAGCTCTTCTTATACAAAAGTGTTGCATTTTAATATAGTTACATTTAAGAGTGTATTGGAGCGGAAGGCACTTGACTCCTGCGGGAATTGAGGGAAGTTCGAGACCCCACAGGTGCGAAGCACCGAGGAGTGGGTTTTTTCACGTCAGTGAAAATAACCTTCCTACCCTCCCCGCGGAAAGCAAGTGCCTGCAGCGGAAAGGAACGGACTAAATACAATTAACTCTTCTCAAATTGATAGTCGACATATTCTGGAATAATGTTACATTATTTTTACATTTATTCTTAAAAAATTTTCGACATTCTATAGCAAAGGGAAATCACCTGAAAAATATTTTCCTATTTATTTTTGGTTACTAGAAAAAAGTGCTAAAATGAAACTAATGTTTACCTTTGAAAGGGGTTATGAAATTGCCTAAAGTTCGTACAAAGGATTTAATAGAAAAGTTCAATTTGGAGTTAGTCAGTGGGGAAGAAGGAATTAATCGCCCTATTACGACAAGCGATATTTCTAGACCAGGTCTAGAAATGGCAGGCTATTTTACCTATTATCCAGCTGAACGAATTCAAATATTAGGAAAAACCGAACTTACTTTTTTTGAACGTCTAAGTTCAGAAGAAAAAGTGATTCGGATGGAAAAGCTTTGTACTGATATCACCCCAGGAATTTTAGTTTCAAGAGGTATGGAAATTCCTCAGGAACTGATAGATGCTTCTGAGAGAGAATCAGTTCCGGTTATTAGAACGGAAATGAAAACAACGAGACTTTCAAGTAGAGTGACCAACTATTTAGAAAGTAAACTAGCACCAACAACAGCAGTTCACGGAGTACTTGTTGATATTTACGGAGTAGGCGTATTAATTACAGGTAAAAGCGGTGTTGGTAAAAGTGAAACTGCACTAGAACTTGTAAAACGTGGCCATCGTCTTATTGCGGATGATTGTGTTGAAATTCGCCAAGAAGACCAGGATACTTTAGTTGGTACTGCCCCTGATTTAATAAAACATTTACTAGAGATTCGAGGCTTGGGAATTATCAATGTTATGACCCTTTTTGGTGCTGGCGCTGTAAGGAATTTTAAGCGCATCACACTTGTCATTAATCTAGAGCTTTGGGATCAGAACAAGCAATACGATCGTTTAGGTCTTGAAGAAGAAACAATGAAAATTATTGATACAGATGTTACGAAGCTAACCGTTCCTGTTCGACCTGGACGAAACTTAGCTGTTATTATTGAAGTTGCAGCGATGAATATTCGGTTAAAACGAATGGGTGTGAATGCAGCTGAGCAATTTTCCAATCGTTTAACAGATGTCATTGAAGATAATGATCATGAAGATATGTAAAATAGATAGAAGTTGAAGGGAGACTAGGGGATGGAAAGAGATATTCAACCGTTGAATCCAGTGTTTTTGGAGTTAGGTCCACTGGCAATTCACTGGTACGGATTAATTATTGGTCTAGGTGCAATGCTTGCATTACTATTAGTAGTGAGAGAATCAGAACGAAGAGGGCTACATAAAGATACATTTGTAGACTTAGTTTTATTTGCAATTCCAATTGCGATTATCTGTGCAAGAGCATATTATGTGATTTTTAAATGGGATTATTACTCTCAAAATCCTGCTGATATTATTAAAATTTGGGAAGGTGGCCTAGCGATTCATGGTGGATTAATAGGAGCCATCGTTACTGGATATGTATTTGCAAGAATAAAAAAGATCTCCTTTTGGAAGCTTGCAGACATTGCTGCACCGAGCATACTCTTAGGGCAAGCGATAGGACGTTGGGGAAATTTCATGAACCAAGAAGCTCATGGTGGACCAATTCCTGAGGATCAAATACAAACCTATTACAATTTGCTACCAGATTTTATAATGGATCAAATGTTTATAAACGGAACGTATTATATCCCGACTTTCTTATATGAGTCGCTTTGGAATTTTGCCGGGGTTATTATTTTAATTCTTCTTCGTAAAGTGAACCTTCGCCGTGGTGAGTCCTTCTTAACCTATGTTATTTGGTATTCTGTTGGACGTTTTTACATTGAGGGCTTACGTACAGATAGTTTAATGCTTACGGAAACACTTCGTATTGCTCAAGTCATCTCACTTGTTCTAATTGCTTTAGCCATTGTAACGATTGTCTATAGAAGAATGAAGGGTTATTCGAAACAGAGATATTTAGACAGCTAGAAAAATAGGGGAGAGAGTCACATTGGTTGATACACTAAAAAGGGGATTTGTCGTAGGTCTAAAAACAACCTGGACACTAGGTAAAGTTATTTTTCCTGTCACGCTGATTGTCACCTTGTTACAATATACACCGGTCCTAGGATGGATTATCAATTTAATTACCCCTATTATGGGCTGGTTTGGATTATCAGGTGAAGCAGCTATTCCATTTGTTATCGGAAATTTTTTGAATTTGTATGCTGCAATAGGGGCAATTCTAACACTAGATTTAACGGTGAAAGAGGTATTTATTTTAGCAGTAATGCTTTCCTTCTCACATAACCTGATTATTGAGTCAACAGTTGCTGCTAAGGTTGGAATTAAGGTATGGGTTGTTGTGGCTGTTCGTCTAGGCCTAGCCTTTTTTTCAGCATTCATTATTAACCTTACCTGGCAAGGCGGTGGCGAGTTAGCTCAATATGGATTTATCACTCGCTCAGATGAAGTGGTTACAGGATGGTTCAATATTTTAGTCGAAGGCTTAGAAAAAGCCTCAATCGGAGTTTTCCAATTAGCTATTATTGTTATTCCGCTAATGGTGGCGATCCAAGTGATGAAGGATTTACAGTGGTTATCTGTGTTTTCGAAATGGATGTCTCCGGTTACTAAATTACTCGGAATGAAGGAAAATACATCAACTACACTAGCTGCCGGATTATTCTTTGGATTAGCATATGGTGCAGGTGTAATGATACAAGCTGTAAAAGAGGATAATGTAAGTAAGAGGGATGTTACACTTGCTTTTATCTTCCTTGTAGCCTGTCATGCTGTGGTAGAAGATACCTTAATCTTTATCCCACTCGGCATTCCGGTTTTGCCATTATTAATTATTCGTCTAGTAGTTGCCATATTACTAACAATTACTGTCGCCTATATTTGGAACAGAGTAGAACATACAAGTAGAAAGGAAGCTACCTATGAAAATTGATACTCTTCTTTTTGATTTAGATGGAACATTAATTGACACAAATGAACTAATTATTTCTTCATTTCTACACACATTTGAAACCTATTATCCAGGTCAATACAAACGTGAAGATGTTTTGAAATATATGGGTCCAACCCTAACTGAAACATTTACTTCAGTTGATGAAGAAAGATATGAAGAGATGATTGCAACATACCGTGCTTATAATATTGGAAAGCACGATGAGCTTGTAACTGAATTCGAGGGAGTGTTTGAAACCATTCAAACTCTTCATGAAAAGGGATATAAGCTAGGTGTCGTAACGACAAAGGTAAGAAATGTAGTGGACATGGGTCTTAAACTGACTAAATTAGATCAATTTTTTGATGTAGTTGTTACACTCGATGATGTTAAGCATGCAAAGCCAGATCCAGAGCCAGTTTTATTAGCATTGAAACAACTAGATTCAGCTCCAGAAACTGCAATCATGGTTGGTGATAATCATCACGATGTGTTAGCGGGTAAAAACGCGGGTACGTTGACAGCTGGGGTTGTATGGACAGCTAAGGGTGAGGACTATCTAGCGTCATTTAAACCTGATTATATGCTACAGCATATGGGAGATTTGTTTAAAATTATTGGAGCTAAAGTAAGTTGAGAAATACGACAAGGTACCCTGTGTCAGGTGGGAATTCACTTTGGCACATTTATAAAACCGTCCCTTTTTTAAAAGTGATGAAAAATTTTATTGTCATTCAGTTGGCAAGATATACACCCGTATTATCTTTTAAAAACTGGTTATACCGTACTTTTTTAAAAATGAAGGTTGGTGACCAAACCTCATTTGCGCTAATGGTAATGTTGGATATTATGTTCCCAGAAAAAATTAGCGTTGGTAGGAACACTGTCATTGGTTACAATACGACGATTCTAGCGCATGAATATCTTATAAAGGAATATCGCCTTGGAGACGTTGAAATCGGTGACGAAGTAATGATTGGTGCTAATTCTACAATATTACCGGGAATTACGATTGGGGACCGAGCCATCGTTTCAGCAGGCACCCTCGTACATAAAGATGTTCCAGAAGGAGCATTTGTCGGGGGAAACCCAATGCGCGTTATTTACACGAAAGAAGAAATGGAAAAACGAATGAAAGATGATGAAATCTACAATCAGTTATAGAACTGGTTGTGGATTTTTTTATTTCTTTGTAGGAATATTTTGGTAGCCCGGTGAATTAATAGAGATATAAAACAAGGGGGGACCTTCCTCACACTTGTTAAATAAAAAGGGGGCAATTAAATGAAAAAGTGGGTGATTGGCGTACTCATCCTTCTATTGCTATCTGCGTGTAGTGATAAGGTTGATGACGAAACTCAAGAAATACCCAAGCAAACTGAGAATGTTGAGAAAGAAGAAGCAAATGAGGAAGTTCCCGAAGAAACATCACTACCAGTTGAAATTCCAACATTTACGAAGGCAACTAAACGGACCATACCTGTTACTACAGGTTTTGAAGACATCGCAAGTTTTCAACCAGACCCAATTTTAAATGAAAATAAAGCAACCTATGATTTAGAATTAACCCTTGATGATGCTGATCGTTTTACGGTGAATGCAAAAATAAAGGTTGAAAATCACTCAAACGATACATGGAATGAAATGATATTCTATTTAATCCCAAATGCCTTCATCAAAGAAAATAAGCCAACACATATGGAGGGTGTAGGGGAATTGACGGTAGATAGTGTTTCGGTTAATGGCTTGAATGCAAGTTTTCTATTAAAAAAAGATACCTTATATATACCAGCAGAAGATGGGGTTGAGCCTGGTGCAGAAAGGGTAGTAAATGTGAAGTACTCCTTTGTTGTTCCTGAACCAGGCATTCGTTTTTCAAAAAGAAACAATAACTACTATTTAGCACAGTGGTATCCGATGCTAGCAACCTACTCTTCTGGATGGAAAAAAGAGGACTATAATTCAAGAGGAGAATCCTATCACACAGACTTTAGTGATTTCACCGTTTCCTATAATATACCTGAAGAGTATATGATCTTTAGTTCCTCCGATGAGGATCCAAAGGAAGCAACAATGACTGGGGTGTTAGTTAAAAGAAACATCAAGGATTTTTACATGGCTATTACAAAGGATATGAAGGTTTTTGAAGGTATGGCAGGGGATGTTGAGGTAAGAGCAATAGGACTTCCATCTAGTGAAAATATGGACCGTGTACTTACACTTTCAGTGAATGCTGTAAACTATTTATCTGAGATGATCGCACCATTACCTCATAAGCAGATTGACGTGATTATGGATGAAGGTGGGATGGAGTATCCTGGAATTGTTACGGTAACATCTGCTGAGAGTGGACATTCTCATGTTATTGTCCATGAAATTGCCCATCAGTGGTTTTATGGTCTGGTGAGTAATGATCCTTATTATGATACGTATATTGATGAAGGATTAACGAACTTTGCAACATATCTCTACTTTATAGGCCATGATGGAAGATCACCTGAAGGGGCATTTGAAATTGCACATGAGCATCTAAAAATGGCTGAAGGTAAACAACAAAAAGCGGGCATACCTTTGCATGAGTATGCAGGATTTTGGTTTATGGTTGCAAACTACGAAATGCCATCAATCAAGCTTTGGGAGCTTACTGGTTCTATAGAGGATGCATTTGCTTATTTAAGGAAATACGTAGAATTTTATAGCTATCAGGAAGTCGACAGTTACGAATGGCTCCGCTTCACAAAGGCATATTTACAGATAGAAGATAACGAAGTATTTAGCGATTGGATTTCATTAGAATAAAGAGGTTTTCAAACAGCAAAAAACCGTTTCGGCTTATCGAAACGGTTCTTTCGTTATGGACATAGTATCTCCAAAAAAGTGGACTCTCCTGTTGATGTGAAGACGGTGATTCCTTCAAGTACGTCACGCATACTGATTTTTATACACCTTTGAAGGCAGAGCGATAGATGCTGGCCAGTTCTGAAACTAATGGTAGTTTCGGATTTGCTGTAGTACATTGATCTTCAAATGCACGTTCAGCTAGGAAATCGACTCTACTTTCAAAAGTTGCCTTGTCTACGCCGTTTGCTTCAATACTCATAGGTATATTAAGTTCTTTTGCTAGTTTAATCACAGCTTGTATTAAGCTCTCAACACCTTCTTCCGTTGTGCGAGCCGGTAAGCCCAGTGCTTTTGCAATTTCTGCATAACGTTGGTCTGCAATAAAGTTCTCGTATTTCGGGAATGCCGTAAACTTCTTCGGCTTTGTTGCATTATAACGAATAACATGTGGCATTAAGATTGTATTAGAGCGTCCATGAGCGATGTGGAATTCAGCTCCTAATTTATGTGCTAAACTGTGGTTAATGCCTAGGAATGCATTGGCAAAAGCCATCCCAGCAATTGTGGATGCATTATGCATTTTCTCACGTGCCAGCTCATCACTACCATTGCGATATGCAGTTGGTAAATATTCAAATACAAGTTGAATTGCTTTTATAGCTAATCCGTCAGTATAGTCATTTGCCATGACGGATACGTAAGCTTCAATAGCATGAGTCAATACATCCATCCCAGTGTCAGCCGTTACATGTTTTGGAACAGTCATAACGAATTGTGGATCTATAATAGCAACGTCTGGTGTTAACTCATAATCAGCTAATGGATACTTAATATTGGCTTTTTTATCTGTAATAACAGAGAAGGAAGTGACTTCAGAGCCAGTTCCTGAAGTTGTTGGAATGGCTACAAACTGAGCTTTACCCCCAAGCTTCGGATATTTAACAATACGTTTTCGGATATCTAAGAACTTCTGTTTTAAGCCATTGAACTCTGTTTCTGGGTGTTCATAAAATAACCACATTCCTTTTGCAGCATCCATTGCAGAACCACCACCAAGAGCAATAATAACGTCAGGTTGGAAGTTCGCCATCATTTCAGCACCCTTCATCACTGTTTCAATAGAAGGGTCAGGCTCTACATCAGAGAAAATTTCACAGTGTACATAGTCTGGTCTTTTTCTCAAATAGTAAAGAACTTTATCTACATATCCGAGCTTTACCATTCCTTCATCTGTAACTATAAGGGCTTTTGAGATGTTAGGCATTTTTGCTAAATACTGAGTTGAGTTCTTTTCAAAATAAATTTTAGGTGGAACTTTAAACCACTGCATATTTACATTCCTTTTTGCCATCTTTTTAATATTAACTAAGTGAATGGCTCCTACGTTAGTTGAGATAGAATTTCCACCAAAAGTACCACATCCAAGAGTAAGTGATGGCATATACGCATTATATATATCCCCTATAGCACCTTGAGAAGAAGGAGCGTTTACGATAATACGTCCTGCCTTCATTCGAATTCCAAAAGCATTCATTACTTCTTGATTTGTTGTATGAATAACAGCAGAGTGTCCTAGTCCGCCGAACTCAAGCATTTCTTCAGCTCTTGTTAAACCTTCTTCTAGACTATTTACTTTATAGCAAGCTAATACTGGACTTAATTTTTCACGAGAAAGTGGATACTCAGGTCCTACTCCTTGAAGCTCGGCCACTAGAATCTTAGTCTCTTCTGGTACTGAAACACCAGCCATTCTTGCAATTTCATATGCTGGCATTCCTACTATATCAGCATTAACGGCACAAGATTTTTCGTTAATGACTAGCTTCTCAACTTTTGTGCGTTCTTTTTCATTAAGAAAATAGCAGTTGTTAGCAGTCATTTCATTTTTTACTTCTGAGTAAATCTCTTTATCAATAATCACGGCTTGTTCAGATGCACAAATCATACCATTATCAAATGTTTTCGATAAAATTAAGTCGTTTACAGAGCGTTTAATGTTTGCTGATTTTTCAATATAACAAGGGACGTTACCTGGACCTACGCCCAATGCAGGTTTTCCGGAACTATAAGCAGATTTAACCATACCAGATCCACCAGTTGCTAAAATTAATGAAATATTTGGGTGATTCATTAGCAAACGAGTTGCTTCTAGTGATGGCTGTTCAATCCATTGGATACAGTTTTCTGGAGCACCAGCCATAATAGCTGCATCACGAAGAACTCTTGCTGCTTCACTACTTGATTTTTGAGCAGAAGGGTGAAACGCAAAGATAATCGGGTTTCTTGTTTTAATGGAAATAAGTGCTTTAAACATGGTAGTTGAAGTTGGGTTAGTAACAGGAGTAACACCTGCAATGACCCCAACAGGCTCAGCAATCTCATACATACCTTCATGTTCGTTTTCACTAATAATTCCAACGGTTTTATTGTATTTGATATTGTGGTATACATATTCAGTAGCAAACATGTTTTTTATGATCTTATCTTCATAAACCCCACGCTTCGTTTCTTCTACAGCTAACTTTGCAAGAGGCATATGTTGGTCAAGACCAGCTAGGGCCATTTGCTTTACAACTTCATCGATCATTTCTTGGGTAAAACCACTAAATTCTTTTAATGCTTTTAAACCATTTTCAACTAATTTGTCGATCGTTTTAGATACAGATTGGTTTTCTATTGTTACTTTATCTTGTACTACCATGTTAAAGACCTCCGTTTAATAAACAAAGATTTAATATTGTGAAACATTTCACAAATACTCACAAAAAAATTATTCACACACTGGGTTTCTTGGGATTTTTTCGAAGGATATATCTGTATACAACTTTGAAGCCCTTTTAACAATAACTACATAGTTTACAGTCCAAATAAAAGCAGGTATAGTTTCATCATCTTTAAACATCATAGATTCAAACTCATCTCCAATTAGATCTTCGAAGCTTTCTAATGTATAAGATTCTGTATCCGAGGAGAAGTTTTTCCATTCACATAACATCATGATTATCACCCCTATCTAAGTTCTCGAATTAAGAGTAACACAATTTAGTTGCGAAAGATTGTGAAGTGGTGAACAAAGTTTGAACGTTTTTTTACACAATGGTTGACGAACATACAATAGCAGTGTAAACTTTAAAATAACTTTATCTTATTAGCGAACTAAAGTATTTTATAATGTTCTTACAATGGCCAAACTGGCTAACATATAAATCTAGCACAAAAAGGAAGTGTAACTGTGTCTAAGTTATTCATGTTTGAAAAGCCACTCGGAATGCGTGATACACTGCCAGCTTTATATGAAACAAAGAAGCTGGTTCGAAATAGAATGTCTGCAGAAATTGAAAACTGGGGCTATCAATTTATTGAAACACCAACACTTGAATACTATGAAACGATTGGAAATGCTTCGGCAATATTAGATCAACAATTATTTAAACTGCTTGATCAACAAGGACATTCATTGGTTTTAAGACCAGATATGACAGCACCGATTGCGAGGGTTGCTGCATCTAAGCTATACAAAGAAGGCTATCCACTAAGACTAGCCTATGCTGCCAATGTTTTTCGTGCACAGCAGCGGGAGGGTGGAAGACCTGCCGAATTTGAACAGATCGGGGTAGAGTGTATAGGGGATGGGACCATAAGTGCGGATGCTGAGGCAATTGCTTTAATGATATCCTCTTTAAAAAAGTCAGGGCTAGAACATTTCACGGTTGCTATCGGTCATATCGGATACGTGAATACTCTTTTCTTAGAGATTGTTGGAAATGAAGAAAGAGCCAATGTGCTGCGACGTTATCTATATGAGAAAAACTATGTTGGCTACCGCGAGCATGTAAAAAGTCTATCTCTTTCATCAATTGATAAACAGCGTTTACTACAACTTCTTAAATTAAGAGGAGACATGACGAAAATCTCTGCAGCAAGAGAGCTTTTAGAAAGTACGAGTGGTAGAGAGCTGGTCGATGAATTAGAACAACTCTGGCAAAGTTTAGAAGCCTATGGGGTAGCTGAGTATATAAAAATAGATTTTAATTTAGTAAGTCACATGAGTTATTACACAGGTATTCTATTTGAAGTTTACGGACCAAAGGTTGGTTTTCTATTAGGAAATGGTGGTCGCTATGATCAACTATTTAATAAGTTTAATCGTCCTGAATCTGCAACCGGTTTTGGTATCCACATTGATCGAATGATTGAAGCATTAGATCTTGATGAAAAGGCTAACGCCATTCAATGTGTAATTTTCAGCCCGGAAAATCGAAAAGAAGCGATTCGTTATGCGGATGAAAAAAGAGAGCAAGGTGAACGTGTGGTACTACAGGATATCTCAGGCGTAAAAGATATCGATGCTTGTACAAGTTCATTTTCTGAAGTGACGTATTTTATTGGTAATAAGTCAAAAACGGAGGCAAAGTAATGGGAGAACTTTTAACAATTGCAATGCCAAAAGGTAGAATATTTGAAGAGGCTGCTGAGTTATTACGTAAAGCGGGTTATCAGCTCCCACCAGAATTCGAGGATTCACGTAAATTAATCATTGATGTTCCAGAAGAAAAGATTCGTTTTATCCTGGCAAAGCCGATGGATGTAACTACATATGTTGAGCATGGTGTAGCAGACTTAGGAATAGCAGGGAAGGATGTTATGCTCGAAGAAGAGCGTGATGTGTATGAGGTACTTGACCTAAAAATTAGCCATTGCTATCTTGCTGTAGCGGGTATACCAGGTGCAAAAATAGAAGGAGTTGCACCGAAAGTAGCAACAAAATATCCGAATGTTGCTTCTAGTTATTTTCGAGAACAAGGTGAACAGGTGGAGATTATTAAATTAAATGGTTCAATAGAGTTAGCGCCACTAATTGGCCTAGCTGACAGAATCGTAGACATCGTGTCAACCGGTCGTACTCTTAAGGAAAATGGTCTTGTTGAATTAGAGAGAATTACAGACATTACGTCTCGAATCATTGTCAATCCAGTAAGCTATCGTTTAAAAGACCAACGAATAGACGATTTAGTTGAAAGACTGTCCAATGTAGTTGAGGGACTCTAGTAGTCTTTTACAGAAGGGATTGGAGAAAATGAAAATTCAGAATGTCACATCTTCAGTTTCTTTAAAACGTTCCTTGGATAACGGTACAGAAGAACAGAGACAGACCGTTCTATCTATTATTGAGGATGTTAAAAAGAATGGAGATACAGCACTGTTAAACTATACAGAAAAATTTGATGGAGTTGCTTTATCTTCTCTTAGGGTAACAGAGGAAGAGGTAGAACTAGCTTTCAAACAGGTTGATACTGAAACCATAAATGTGATCCGTGAAGCAGCAGAGAATATTCGTGATTTCCATTCACGTCAAGTGAGAGAATCGTGGGTAACGATGAAGGAAGACGGAACTATTCTTGGTCAAAAAGTCACACCCATTGATGCAGTAGGTGTGTACGTGCCGGGTGGAAAGGCAGCTTATCCATCATCTGTACTCATGAATGTCATTCCTGCACAGGTAGCTGGTGTTGAGCGAATCGTAATGACCTCACCTGTTGGAAAAGATGGACGTCTTCCAGCAGCAGTTCTAGTTGCTGCGAGTGAATTAGGTGTAAAAGAAATTTATAAGGTTGGCGGAGCGCAGGCTGTGGCAGCACTTGCTTATGGTACAGAGTCCGTTTTACCTGTTGATAAAATCATTGGACCCGGCAATATCTATGTTGCGTTAGCAAAACGCGAGGTGTTTGGTGATGTAGACATTGATATGATTGCTGGACCGAGTGAGATTGTTGTTTTAGCAGATGAAACAGCATTACCAAATGAGGTCGCAGCAGACCTATTATCTCAAGCCGAACATGATGAACGTGCGTCTAGCATTCTTGTTACACCTTCATCCCAGCTTGCTGAACAAGTAGCATTAGAAGTAGAGAGGCAGCTCACAACGCTTCCAAAAAGGCAGATTGCAGAAGCTTCTATCCGTGATTATGGTGCTATTTATGTGACATCAACTCTTGATGAGGCAATTAAAGTTGTTAATGAATTGGCACCAGAGCACTTAGAGATTATCACTGAAGATGCGATGGAACAGGTTGGGAAAATAAAGCATGCAGGAGCTATTTTCGTAGGAAGATTTAGCTCGGAGCCGGTCGGAGATTACTTTGCTGGTCCAAACCATGTGCTTCCAACAAACGGAACAGCACGATTCTCAAGTCCATTAAACGTAGACGATTTCACAAAAAAATCCAGTATCATATCATATAGCGAAAAAGCACTCCAACAAAACGGAGCAAAAATCGCAGCCTTTGCACGACTAGAAGGCCTAGAAGCACACGCACGCGCAGTCGAGGAGCGTTTGAAAAAGTAAACTCACCAATTGGAGGAATGTTCATGTCACGTCAAGCAACAATTCAACGGAAAACAAATGAAACAGATATAGAGTTAGGATTTTCAATTGATGGAGAGGGAAGAACTGAGTTAGAGACAGGTGTCCCGTTTTTAAGTCATATGCTTGATCTTTTTGCAAAGCATGGACAGTTTGATTTAATCGTAAATGCAGATGGTGATATTGAGGTTGATGGTCACCATACAACAGAAGATATTGGAATTTGTATCGGTCAAGCGTTAAGAGAAGCTTTAGGTGACAAAAAGGGTATTAAACGTTACGGCAATGCCTTTGTTCCAATGGATGAGGCTTTGGCTCAAGTTGTAATTGACTTAAGTAACCGTCCACATCTTGAGTTTAGAGCGGAATTCCCAAGTAAGCAGGTTGGTACATTCGATACAGAGCTTGTTCATGAATTCCTATGGAAGCTTGCTCTTGAAGCGAGAATGAACTTACATGTGATTGTTCACTATGGTCATAACACTCATCATATGATTGAGGCTGTGTTTAAAGCATTAGGTCGTGCATTAGATGAAGCAACGACGGTTGACCCACGAATTAAGGGGGTCCCATCAACGAAGGGAATGTTATAGAATGCTAGGAATTATCGATTATGGAATGGGGAATTTGTTCAGTGTTAGTAAAGCACTAGAGCGAATGAATTATGAGTATGTGATTTCTGAAGATCCTAGCGTTTTAAAACAAATGAAGGGCCTCATTTTACCAGGGGTAGGTTCGTTTAAAGATGCAATGGAGATTTTACAGAACACTGGCTTAGCCGGATTTATAAAAGACTACGTTAACGAAGGAAAACCTTTACTTGGCATATGTCTAGGCATGCAATTACTTTTTGAAGAAAGTGAAGAGAATGGCCTAACGAAAGGTCTTTCTTTGCTGCCAGGACAAGTGACTCGTATTCCGGGAATGACTGAAAACGGAGAAGCTTACAAGGTTCCACATATGGGCTGGAACCAACTTTTATTCAAAAATGAATCACCTCTATTAGATAGTGTTGAACAAGGACATGTCTACTTTGTACATTCTTATTATGTAAAAACAGAAGACAACGATGTTATTTTAGCTAGTAGTTCATATGATGTTGAGGTTCCGGCCGTTGTTGGAAGAGGAAATGTGTTTGGAACACAATTTCACCCGGAAAAATCAAGTGAAATTGGCTTATCAATATTAAAGAATTTTGCAGGTATCGTTGAAGGGAGGGAAACAGTATGAGTTCATTTTCAATTTATCCAGCGATTGATATGAGAGGTGGCAAATGTGTTCGGTTGATTCAAGGGGACTATAATCAAGAGACCGTTTACGGTGACTCTCCTTTTGAAATGGCACAACTGTTTGCAAACGATGGAGCTGAATGGATACATATGGTTGACCTTGATGGTGCGAAACAAGGGCAACGTGTAAATGATCAATATGTACTTGAGGTAGCTAAAAAATTGAATGTTAAGGTACAAATCGGTGGTGGAATTCGGACTGCTGAAGATGTGGCTTACTACATTGATAATGGTGTAGACCGTGTTATTTTAGGGAGCGCTGCAATTTCAAATCCCGACTTTGTAAAAGAGATGCTAAAGAGATATGGAGCTAAAATCGCTATTGGCATTGATGCAAAAGATGGCTATGTAGCAACAGAAGGTTGGTTAAATACCTCTTCAATTAAGGCTACAGACTTAGGTGTAGAACTAGCTCAAGCGGGTGCGGAGACGTTTATTTTTACAGATATTGCTACAGATGGAATGCTTTCAGGACCAAATATTGATGCTGTCGTAACAATGGCTCAAGCAACTGGTAAAGAAGTGATTGCTTCTGGAGGAGTAAGTTCAGTTGAGGACTTAGTACAGCTGGCTAAATTTGCACAATCAGGTGTAGGTGGAGCGATTGTTGGCAAGGCCCTTTATACGAACAAGTTCACAGTAAGCGAGGCAATTCGTGAGGTGTCATCTGTATGATTACAAAACGAATTATTCCGTGTTTAGATGTTAAAGACGGTAGAGTGGTAAAAGGAGTTCAATTCGTTGGACTTCGTGATGCTGGAGATCCGGTTGAACTGGCTAAGTTTTATGATGAAGAAAGAGCAGATGAGCTAGTATTCTTAGATATATCTGCCTCACATGAAGGACGTAAAACAATGGTAGAGGTCATTGAACAGGTTGCAGCACAATTAGCGATTCCATTTACAGTAGGTGGTGGAATTAACTCACTCGAAGATATGAAACGAATCCTACGTGCTGGTGCAGATAAAGTTTCCCTTAATACGGCTGCATTATTAAATCCGGACTTGATCAACGAAGGCTCACGCTTTTTTGGCTCACAATGTATTGTTGTTGCAATTGATGCAAAATACGATGCTGAACTGGGTTCATGGCGTGTTTATACACATGGTGGTCGTAATGCAACCGAGTGGGAAGTTGTTGCATGGGCTAAGGAAGCTGTTCAACGTGGTGCAGGTGAAATTTTACTAACGAGTATGGATAGTGACGGTGAAAAAGATGGGTTCAACTTACCATTAACTTCAGCGGTAAGTTCTGCTGTTACGGTTCCTGTTATTGCTTCAGGTGGGGCTGGAAACAAGGAACACTTTTTCGATGCATTTACTGAAGGAAAAGCAGATGCAGCCTTAGCGGCGAGCATTTTCCACTATAAAGAAACATCTGTTAAGGAAGTAAAGGACTATTTAAAAGAGAAGGGAATGATTGTGAGATGAATACAGCTTCTATAAAATTTGATGGAAAAGGTCTCGTTCCAGCAATCGTTCAAGATGCGAACAGTAAAGAGGTCCTCACTCTTGCTTATATGAATGAAGAATCATTGAAAAAATCGATTGAAACAAGAGAAACGTGGTTTTATAGCCGGTCAAGACAAGAGCTTTGGCATAAAGGTGCAACGTCAGGAAACACGCAACAAATTCTAGACCTTCGCTATGATTGTGATCAAGATGCGATCTTAGTATTGGTTAAGCCTGCTGGTCCAGCTTGTCATAAAGGGGACTACACTTGTTTTAGTGATAGCTTACTAGAACAGGAACCGATCCAAAAGGAAAATGACCGTTTCGCGATCATCAATGAACTGGAAGCCCTGATTGCCAAACGTGAAGCAGAAATGCCTGAGGGTTCTTATACAACATACTTGTTTGAACAAGGCGTAGATAAAATCTTGAAAAAGGTCGGCGAAGAAAGTGCAGAAGTAATCATTGCAGCTAAAAATCGTGACTCAGAAGAATTAAAATGGGAAGTAGCAGATCTACTTTATCATCTCTTAGTATTACTGCGTGAACAGAAGCTACCGCTTGATGAAGTGCTCTATGCGTTGCAGAAGAGACGTTAATTAGTCAGTAATTTAAAATAGCAGTCCAAATCATTAATGATTTAGTCTGCTATTATTTTGTTTTAACTTAGCTACTGCTCTTTTTGTTGTTCTTTTAGTGCTAGTATCATCAGTGCGTTAAGTTCTTCTGGTGTTAATCTATTCAGGACCATTTCTTTTAATTCAGCTATCTCTTCTTCAGAAACACCATTTGCAACACTCGTGGTGATGCTTGCAATTTCCAGTGCGGAAAAAGCACCTGTTACAACCTTAATGGCTTCTTCTTTTGTTGTGAAGGGAAGGTTGCTTTCTTCAAGAAGTTTTTCGTCTTTAAGGAGCGCCTGTATACTTGGGTCATTCAATAACTCCTTCATTTCGGGCAGGGTTTTTGTTTGAGCAAGCGCTGTATCCATTATTTTGACAGAAGTTTCTTTCCATACATACTGTACTGCAAAGAAACCGATACCTAGTAAGATGAGAAATCCAATTCCTATTTTCTTCATTTTCTATCACCCTATTTCATCCTACTGAATTCAACATAAAGTGTAAACTACCAAATTATCTTTTTATAAAACTAACCACCAATTCCAATCTACTACTATGTATCGCCTTAGCTATGTGTTATACTACCTTCGGTGAGATTATAGAAACTGGAGGAACAAATGGGAAAACGCACATATACTGAAGTTCAACAGACTGCCCTAATATTACCGTTTGTGCAAACTGGTGAGTATTATTTTAATAAAGGCCTAAAAGCGTATCGCAAACGCGACTTGAATAGTGCCAGAAAATACTTACAAAGAGCCATTCAGTTAGAGCCTAGAGACCCCATGTTTCTATGCCAATTAGCAGTTGTTCTTACGGACCTTGGAAATTATCAACAATCTAATAAACTACATGCAACCATACTTAATGAGATTGATAGTGATATGACAGAGTGTATGTACTTTATGGCGAATAACTATGCCCATTTAGGCTTGTTTCAAGAATCAAACAAATATGCAACAATGTACTTGAAACACGATCCAGATGGTGAATTTGTCGAAGATACAGAAGACCTGCTAGACTTACTATCGATTGAATCAGCAGATGACGATATAGATTTCGAAGTAGAAGATGAATTGATTATTAAACAAGAGCAAGCTCGTGAACTTTTGGAGACAGGTAATCTCCAAGAGGCGATTGAGCTATTAAATGAAATCACACAAGAGTATCCTGAATTCTGGTCAGCATATAACAACCTGGCACTAGCGCATTTTTATACAGGAGAAATTGCTACTGCATCGCGCTTGTTAGAAGAAGTGTTGGCTAAAAATCCAGGAAATCTTCACGCACTTTGTAATATGCTTGTCTTCCTTTACTATCAAAGAAAGAACAGGAAGGTAAAAGAGCTTACTAAAAAACTTGAGTGCATTTATCCAATCTTAGTTGAACATCGTTATAAATTAGGTGCAACCTTTGGTCTAATTGGCCGTTATGATTTGGCTTTTAAATGGTTAAGAACGCTGCAAAGACAAGGGTTTGATGGAGACGAAACGTTTTATTATTGGCTTGCTTATTCTGCATACTTTACAGGGAACATTTCAATCGCTGAAAATGCATGGAAGCGAGTGATTGAGGATAATCCTGATAAAAAAGGAACAGAGCCTTGGTCTGGGGACCGACCAAATTCTCTACTAACCATCAGTCATCCACACGATAAATGGTTACAGGGTGACTTTATTGAAGAACGTCTTTATGGATTGTTTCTTGCAAGTAAGTCTAATAGCCCAGTCTCATGCATTGATTTAAAGGAAAACCAGCTTTACTCTACTCTTGAAAAAGAATTTGCAGAATATGTTTGGCATTCCTTTAACAAAAAATCAACCTTCAAAGGACCAGTATATATAGAAGAGGGATACAAGGTAGCAGACTCCCTTTTTAAACATAATCAAGGTACAGATGAATTTCTTGAAGAATTATATCTAACTTGGTTCATGCTCTACGATCAGTTAATGAATGAGGAATATTCATTATCGAATACCCTAGCTTGGGCAGCAGCTACAGAGTTTGTGTGGAGAACACTACAACAACAATCCACTACAAAAAAACACATAAGCGAAAAATATGAGATCTCTCAATCAACCTTAAGTAAGTATGTTAAAATTGTGCAAAGCTTATTTGAGGTATAGTATCCCCTGTTAAAGGGGTTTTTCTTATGTCTACGTCCAGCTCCAGCGCCTAGCCCCTCGAGGTCACCTGTGCCATAAAAAGTCGAAGTGCAGACATTTTCTGGCACAGAACATTTGCTTGTCGGGGCTGATCAAGGCACTTACGCTTTTGTGTGAGCAAATTTGTGGCGTTTTATTACTTGTTTTTATAGGATAGTAGTTGGATACACTATATTTTGTATATATGAATCGAGAACAACAATTTACGTTATTATTTGCATTGAAGGAGTGTCAATACAATGTCTGAAGAAAAAATTTATGATGTCATTATTGCAGGAGCTGGCCCGGCTGGTATGACTGCTGCTGTTTATACATCTCGTGCTAATCTTTCTACCCTAATGCTTGAGCGTGGAGTACCTGGTGGACAAATGGCGAATACAGAGGAAGTTGAAAACTACCCTGGGTTTGATCATATCTTAGGTCCTGATCTTTCTACAAAAATGTTCGAGCATGCGAAGAAATTTGGTGCTGAATATGCATATGGAGATATTAAGGAAGTTATAGATGGTGAAGAATATAAAACAGTTATTGCTGGCAGTAAACAATATAAAGCACGCGCTGTAATTATCACAACAGGTGCTGAGTATAAAAAGCTAGGTGCACCAGGTGAAAAAGAACTTGGCGGACGAGGCGTATCTTACTGTGCGGTTTGTGATGGTGCATTCTTTAAAGGAAAAGAACTAGTCGTTGTTGGTGGAGGAGATTCCGCAGTTGAGGAAGGTGTATACTTAACTCGTTTCGCTACAAAAGTAACAATTGTTCACCGCCGTGACGAGCTACGTGCACAAAAAATTCTTCAAAAACGAGCATTTGACAATGAAAAAGTTGATTTTATTTGGAATACAACAGTGAAAGAAATCAAAGATAAAGATGGCAAAGTCGGAAGCGTTATTCTAACAGATGCTAAAACTGGAGAAGAAAGAGAATTTAGCGCAGATGGTGTATTCATTTACGTTGGAATGGTTCCACTTTCTAAGCCATTCGAAGGACTTGGTATTACAAATGCCAACGGTTATATCGAAACTAACGATCAAATGGAAACAAGAGTCGAGGGGATTTTTGCAGCAGGAGACATCCGCGAAAAAACACTTCGCCAAATTGTAACCGCAACAGGCGACGGAAGCATCGCAGCCCAAAGCGCCCAGCACTATATCGAATCATTAATGGAAAAACTTAAAGAGCGTCAATAACATTTAAAGTGTCGGGGATCCTGGCACTTTTTCTTTTTTTAAACAACTTGAATCTAGTCCGTTCCTTTCCGCTGCAGGCACTTGCTTTCCGCGGGGAGGGATGCGAGCCTCCTCGGCTTTGCCTGCGGGGTCTCGCACTTCCCTCTTCCTCCCGCAGGAGTCAAGTGCCTTCCGCTCCAATGCACTCTTTTTATAAACAAAGGGAACTATTCATACTATGTAAAAAGTTTCAGTTATTCGCTAAAATCCACGAGACTCCCGCGGAAAGCGAGTGGATTTTAGCGAATAACGCCCCATGAATTTATACAAGCCCATATTTGTAAACTCGTCCTTCATAAAAAGTAACTACTATTTAACTCTGTTGTAACACGTATGAAATATTTTTCTAGTATGATGTGGTTAAGTAATTGACCCCCTTTTATATATTAGATACTTGTTAGGCACAGGTTCCCTTTCCTGTGCCCCTTTTTTATATAAAAAGTACTGAAAAATAGGACAATGGACATGTTTTTCATGAAAACGCTATGAAACGTGAAACCTTATAAAAACTAAATCGTAATATACTTTTAGAATATTACATTACAAAAATTTTTTATACATATCTTGTTCATTGTTACACATTACTTTAAATAGTATAATAAATGATAATGCTTTCATTTACATGCAGCGGGATAGGCAAATACATATATATACAGCACCTAGCTGTTCGACTCGGGGTGAAATGTGTGCAAAGGGTGACTAACTGCGTTCTTGTGAAAGACAATAAAGTTCTTCTACTTCAAAAACCAAGCAGAGGCTGGTGGGTTGCACCGGGTGGGAAAATGGAGCAAGGAGAATCTGTTAAAGATTCGTGTGTAAGAGAATATCGAGAAGAAACAGGAATATATTTAAAAAATCCTACAATAAAGGGGATTTTTACTTTTATTATTAAAGACCAAGAGGAAATCGTTTCCGAGTGGATGATGTTCACTTTCTATGCATCAGAATATGATGGGGAAAATGTGGATGAATCTGAAGAGGGAAAGGTTGCTTGGCATGAAATTGATAAGGTGAGCGATCTTCCGATGGCACCAGGTGATTTTCATATCATTGACTACTTAATTAAGGGGAGTGGTACGATTTACGGAACCTTTACCTATACTCCCAATTTTGAACTACTAGCCTATCGCTTAGATCCTAGTTAACATATCTTGTATATTGGAGGTAAAACAATGAGTACAGGTTCTACAAGTGATATTCAATTAGTGATAATCACAGGAATGTCCGGGGCTGGAAAAACAGTTGCTATTCAAAGTTTTGAAGACCTTGGCTACTTTTGTGTAGATAATTTACCACCTTCTTTACTTCCTAAGTTTTTAGAGCTTATGAAAGAGTCAGGAAGTAAAATGAATAAAGTAGCATTAGTGATGGACTTGCGTGGAAGAGAGTTCTTTGAGAGTCTTTTCGAAGCACTGGATGATATCATTGAAAAATCATGGATTACACCACAAATTTTATTTTTGGATGCAAAAGACTCTATTTTAGTAAGTCGTTATAAAGAAACTCGCCGCTCTCACCCGCTTGCAAATAACGGTTCCCCACTAACAGGAATTGAGAATGAGAGAGAAGTTCTTGAGGAGCTAAAGGGAAGAGCACAATTAATATATGATACGTCTAACCTAAAACCAAGGGAGCTACGTGAAAAGATACTTAAGCAGTTCTCAACACATTCTTCTCAGACTTTCTCGGTTAACGTCTTTTCATTTGGATTTAAATATGGCATTCCTATTGATGCTGACTTAGTTTTTGATGTGAGATTTTTACCGAATCCTCACTACATCGATACACTCAGACCAAAAACAGGTCTTGATGAAGAAGTATCATCCTATGTTTTAAAATGGGGAGAAACTCAAAAATTCGCTGAAAAATTAATTGATTTATTGGCCTTTATGCTTCCTTACTACAAGCGAGAAGGAAAGAGTCAGTTAGTGATCGCAATTGGTTGCACTGGTGGGCAGCATCGTTCTGTGACACTTGCTGAATATCTTGGTAAATATTTTTCGAATGAATACAAAACCATTGTCTCTCATCGCGATATTGATAAGAGGAAGGAATAGCTATGAAGAAAGCAAAACAACCTAGAATTGTCATAATTGGTGGGGGAACAGGGCTTTCCGTTTTACTTAGAGGGTTAAAAAAGCATCCTCTTGATATTACTGCAATTGTAACCGTTGCGGATGATGGTGGTAGCTCTGGTAGACTTCGTGATGAGATGGATATTCCACCGCCAGGGGATATACGCAATGTAATAGCAGCATTGTCAGATGTAGAACCCTTAGTAGAAGAGTTGTTTCAGCATCGATTTAAAAATGGAAGTGGGTTGTCTGGGCATTCACTTGGCAATCTAATTCTAGCGGCAATGACAACAATTACAGGTGATTTCGTACATGCTATTAGTGAGATGAGCAAGGTGTTAAACGTACGAGGACGAGTTTTACCTGCTGCAAACCGTAGTGTTATATTACATGCGGAAATGGAAGATGGAACAGTTGTTTCTGGAGAATCAAAAATTCCATACTCAGGTAAGGAAATTAAGCGAGTCTTTTTAACACCTCATGACATTGAACCAGTGAATGAAACCTTGTCAGCAATCCGCGAAGCTGACTTAATAATAATTGGGCCTGGTAGTCTGTATACAAGTATTCTTCCAAACTTACTAGTGCCAAAAATCGGAGAAGAAGTTATAAAAGCTAAAGCAAAAAAGGTTTATATATGTAACGTGATGACTCAGGCTGGTGAGACCTTAAATTACACAGCAAGTGATCATGTAAGAGCCTTATATCGACATATGAATACATCATTTCTTGATATGATTTTAGTGAATGATGAAGGAATTCCTGATAAGATAAAAGCAAAATATGCTAAAGAGCTTGCACAATCCGTTGATTATGACCTGCAGCGCCTTTCTGAACTAGGTCTTGAAATCATCCATGGAAATATTATTAGTTACGAAGACGAAGTGATACGTCATGATACGTCTAAAGTAGCTTCAATCTTATATAAATTAGTTGATTCAGCCCGTGTTTTAGAGGGGAATTAATTCAAGAAATCATTTATAATAAAAAGTGCAAACGGATGCACTTTCTAACCATCTACACGGGGGTGATGTTGTGTCATTTGCATCAGAGACGAAGAAAGAACTTACAAATATACAATTAAAGCCTTGCTGTGTTCATTCTGAACTATCTGCTTTAATTCGAATGAATGGCTCACTCTCCTTTTCGAATAGAAAACTAGTCCTAGATATTCAAACGGAAAATGCAGCGATTGCCCGTAGAATTTATACATTATTAAAAACAGAATACAATGTAACTATTGAGCTACTAGTTCGTAAAAAGATGAGACTGAAGAAAAATAATGTTTATATCGTTCGACTTGTAGAGCGTGCACAGGAAATTCTAGAAGATTTAAAGATCGTTAACAGTGATGAGGGCTTTTCCTTTTTATATGATATTTCAAAGGAGCTCATTACTAAAAAGTGCTGTAAACGTTCCTATTTACGAGGTGCATTTTTAGCAGGTGGTTCTGTTAATAACCCAGAAACATCGTCTTATCATCTAGAGATTTTTTCACTTTACAAAGAACATATTGAATCCTTATGTGAATTAATGAATTCGTTTGGCTTAAATGCAAAAACACTAGAGCGCAAAAAAGGGTTTATTACTTATCTTAAAGAAGCAGAAAGAATTACTGAATTTTTGAATATAATTGGGGCTCATAGTGCTTTGCTTCGTTTTGAAGATATAAGGATTGTTCGCGATATGAGAAATTCCGTGAACCGACTTGTAAACTGTGAGACAGCCAATTTAAATAAAACGATTGGTGCTGCACTGCGACAGGTTGAAAATATTCGATTCATAGAATCAACTGTTGGTCTAACTGCATTGCCAGAGAAGCTTCGTGAAATTGCAGAGCTTCGTGTGAAGTATGCTGATGTTACTTTAAAAGAACTCGGAGAAATGGTTTCAACAGGAAAAATCAGTAAATCAGGCATCAATCACCGCTTGCGGAAGATTGACGAAATAGCAGATAAAATACGTGCCGGACATCCGATTTCAGATAACTAAAAACAAAAAAATAGAGGAGGAATTCACAATGGTTGAAAAACAAGTAGAGGTATTATTAAAAACAGGTTTACAGGCGCGTCCAGCTGCCCTTTTCGTTCAAGAGGCAAATAAATATTCTTCAGATATCTTCTTAGAGAAAGATGGCAAAAAGGTAAATGCAAAAAGTATCATGGGTCTAATGAGCTTAGCAGTAGGCTCTGGAGCTACAATTACGTTAGCTGCTGATGGTAATGATGAAGCAGAAGCTTTAGAAGCTTTAGCAACATTTGTACAGCAAGAAGGATAAATGAGGGAAGGCCGATCACTATTTTAGTGAGAGGGCCTTTTTTTGTTTAGGTAAAATGTTAGAAGGGATTCTGTTCTCTGGTTGATTCAGACAAGCTGAATGAGGGAGTACAGGAACGAGTGCGAATCGCGGGGGCTGATAGGGACGGGTTGAGTGAGGTACTGCAGAAACGAGTCCGAATCCAAGGTTGATAGGGACAGGTTGAGTGAGGTAGTACAGAAACGAGTCCGAATCCGAGGCAGATAGGGACAGGTTGAGTGAGGTAGTACAGAAACGAGTCCGAATCCGGGGCAAATAGGGACAGGTTGAGTGAGGTAGTACAGAAACGAGTCCGAATCCGAGGCAGATAGGGACAGGTTGAGTGAGGTAGTGCAGGAACGAGTCCGAATCCGAGGCAGATAGGGACAGGTTGAGTGAGGTAGTACAGGAACGAGTCCGAATCCGGGGTTGATAGGGACAGGTTGAGTGTGTGACTTAAGGAACGAGTCCGAAACCGAGGCAGATAGGGACAGGTTGAGTGTGTGACTTCAGGAACGAGTCCGAATCCAGGGCAGATAGGGACAGGTTGAGTGAGGTAGTACAGGAACGAGTCCGAATCCGAGGCAGATAGGGACAGGTTGAAAGAGGTAGTACAGTAACGAGTTCCAATCCCAATCCCCACAAAAAAGGTGTCCCTACATTACTTAGGGACACCTTCCACATCTTCTACTTTTACTTACTAGCAGGACCTTCATCAGGTTTTCTTGTTAACACTTGATCAATTAGTCCGTAATCAAGAGCTTTCTCAGCAGTCATAAAGTTATCGCGCTCTGTATCACGCTCAATCACTTCTAGTGGCTGACCTGTACGCTCTGAAAGGATTGTATTAAGCTTATCACGTAAGAAAAGAATACGTTTAGCAGCAATTTCAATTTCAGTTGCTTGCCCTTGTGCTCCACCAAGTGGTTGGTGAATCATAACTTCACTGTTAGGAAGTGCAAAACGTTTTCCTTTTTCACCAGCTGCTAATAGGAATGCTCCCATTGAAGCCGCCATACCGATACAAATTGTAGATACTTTTGGCTTGATGAACTGCATTGTGTCATAAATAGCCATACCAGCTGTGATAGAACCACCTGGGCTGTTAATGTAAAGTGAGATATCTTTTTCTGGATCTTCTGCAGCAAGGAATAATAATTGAGAAACGATTGAGTTTGCAACATTATCGTCGATTGCGCTACCTAACATAATAATACGGTCTTTTAAAAGACGTGAGTAGATATCGTATGCGCGTTCGCCACGGTTTGTTTGTTCAATGACTGTAGGAATTAAGTTCATGTAAATTGTTCCTCCTTTAATTAGTTCTTCAATATGTATATGTTTATCATACAACTAAGGTCAACTAAGGTCAAACGAAAGGTCTTGCTATTACTATCCTATTTCTACTGAGGGGTAGTTATTACCTCTTTTTAAGCTGCAAATTGTAACTTGCCCGTTCCTTTACGCTGCAGGCACTTGCTTTCCGCGGGGAGGGATGTGAGCCTCCTCGACGCTATGCGTCTGTGGGGTCTCACACTTCCCTCAACTCCCGCAGGAGTCAAGTGCCTTCCGCTCCAATCCACTAATCAAAATTACATAGGATAAAAAATCACTACCGATCAGGGACCTTAGTAATTATATGTAAAAAGTAAAACCACAATCACCATGATACCCTTGATTGTGAGTTTTTAACCCTTTAAAATGTCTTGCATTGGAAATAAATCTAACTTATAATGATGAATGCAGTGTTTACATTTATTGTAATGCCCTCGTAGTGTAGTGGATAGCACAAGAGATTCCGGTTCTCTTAGGGTGGGTTCGAATCCTGTCGAGGGCGTAAAAATAACCGTTTTACCTTTTAAAGGTAAGACGGTTTTTGTTTTTTATGCATCTTTATATCCAATTGTACCATCGTAGTCTGCTTCATCAACTGGGTTCACACGCCACATTTGTTGAATCGGGTCAAATTCCTCACCGAATTCTTCGCTAAATCCTTTTTCATTAGCCTCTGCCAGTGTTCCTGTCAATGGACCGGCATAAATAACTTCATTTTTTCTCATGGTTACATCCCCCCTTACAATTAGCATCCTTCTCTCGTTTTTAAAAAATACATTCGAAAAGTCATTCCCAACAATTTGCCATTCACCATACAAGAAGGATGATGTAAAATAAGATACAAATGGTTTTTGTAAGGGCATACAGTGAGGAGGGTGTGAATGAATATGAGAGTAGGGTTATTTCAACAACAGTCACTAAAGTTAGCGATGACAAAAGAATTAACACAAGCTATTACGTTACTACAATATTCTTCACTCGAGCTGTCTGAATTTTTACAGGAGCAGACCCTTGAAAACCCACTAATCGAAATTTCTGGCGCAGAAGCCCACTTTTATAGTAAGAAAAAAGCACCATTAAAAAGAGCAGAAAAAATGAATCCCTTAGATTTTGTTGACTTACACCAAAAAACCTTACATCAACACTTAAGTGAACAGGTGTCTTTAATTAAACTAGAGCCATATCAGCGTAAAATCACTGAGTATATCATTGATCTATTAGACCATAATGGTTATCTAACAATGGACAGTAATGAGATTGCTGCAAATCTTTCCATTACTGAGGAGTTAGTGGAGAATTCATTAAATTTAATAAAAAATTTAGATCCTGCTGGAGTTGGTGCTAGAAGTGTGAAGGAATCTTTACTTCTTCAGCTTGAAAGACTTCCTAATAGACATCGATCGGCCGAAGATATAATTAGTAATTATTTTGACTTATTCGCCTCCAAATCATGGAGGGAGCTTTCGAAACAAACTTCATATGATTTAAAAGCAATCCAGGAGGTTAGTGATCTTATCGTTACACTGAACCCTCGGCCGGGTAATGCCTTTTATGATGGGAAACAAGATTACATTACCCCTGACCTATCTGTTACTGTAGAAAATGGTAATATTGAAATTAACTTACATGATGAATTTTTACCTAAGGTTTCACTTAATCTTCAGTATTACAAATCGTTAGAAACAGTAAACGATGCACAAGCCCGTTCATACTTAAAAGAAAAGGCACAGCAATGTCAATGGATTATAAAAAGTCTAGAGCAACGAAAACAGACAATTTTACTTGTTATGAATGAAATCATTCAAAGACAACCCGATTATTTTTTAAAAGGCACGACTTATTTAAGACCACTTACGATGAAGGAGGTTGCTGACGCGATTGATGTACATGAATCAACTGTTAGTCGTACATGTCGTGATAAGTATGTTCAGACTCCTTATGGCGTATTTGAAATGAAGTCTTTTTTTAGCAGTGCAATCCAAACAGCTAATTTAGGTGAAGAAACATCTTCAGCAGGGGTTAAGGAAATGATTGAAAAAATCGTTTCAGAAGAAAATAAAAAGAAACCATTATCCGACCAGAAAATTGTAGAAATTTTAAAAGATGAGCATAACATAGTGGTTTCAAGACGTACCATCGCAAAATATCGTGATCAACTTGGGATTCTATCCTCTTCACAAAGAAAAAGATATGATTAATGTTAGGATGTGTTTCACTTGGAAAAAACAAAAATCATCATGTATTCAAAACTAGATTGCCCTCTTTGTATGAAAGCAAAAGTAGTTCTTGAGAAATTGGGAGAAGAATTTCCTATAACCATTGAAGAAGTTGATATATATCAGGATGATGCTCTGTTAGAAAAATATCAAATCATGATTCCAGTCGTTGAGATTGATGGTGAAGAGATTACTTATGGAATTGTCGATAAAGTTTCAATAAGAAAGCGTTTACTTGATAAAACGCCTATTGAATAACGGTTTTACTACTGTTAGAATATACTTGTAAAGTCAGAAATCATTGATGAAGTAGCCTTCAGTGATTTTTTTTACGACTGGTGGGACACAATATGTCATATAGGGACATAAAACGTCCCAACTGGTAAAAAGGGGAAATCGCAGTGAAGTCAATTCTTGATATTCAAAGTAAATTGTTACCTGATTTACTTGAGGTTATGCAAAAGCGTTACAATATCCTGAAATACATTCGGTTAATGCAACCTATTGGAAGAAGAAGCTTATCTACAAGTCTTGGACTTAGTGAACGAATTCTTCGTGCAGAAGTTCAATTCTTGAAAGATCAAGACCTTATCGATATAGGTTCATCTGGAATGAGTCTAACAAAAGAAGGTACAACATTGTTTCTTCAATTAGAGGAAATGATGAAAGAAGTATCTGGTTTAAAAGTTTTGGAATCAAAACTGAAGAAAAAATTAAAACTAAGAGATGTAATCGTTGTTTCAGGAGATAGTGATGTTTTCCCTTGGGTAAAAAAAGAAATGGGAAGAGCTACTACTACAAAGATGAAGGAGTACCTAACAGATAGAAATATCATTGCTGTAACAGGTGGAACAACCCTGGCTGCTGTAGCTGAGATGATGACTGCCGATTTTAAAAATCGCGATATGCTCTTCGTGCCAGCCCGTGGTGGTTTAGGTGAACATGTTGAAAATCAAGCAAATACAATCTGCGCAAAAATGGCTGAAAAGGCAGTAGGAAACTACCGACTACTACATGTACCAGATGTTGTAAGTCCTGATGCCTATCAATCTTTTGTAGCAGAACCCTCCATTCAAGAGGTCCTTAATCTTATTAAGTCCTCAAGTATTGTTGTACACGGTATTGGAGATGCTATAACAATGGCAGAACGTAGAAAAACCTCTCCAGAAGATGTACAGAAAATCATAGCATCACATGGAGTTGCCGAGGCATTTGGTTATTATTTTAACCAAGAGGGTATTGTTGTTCATAAGGTTCAAACGATTGGTATTCAGCTTGAGCATTTAGATAAAATTGAACATGTTATTGCGGTTGCGGGTGGTGCTTCAAAGGCTAAAGCGATTGAATCATACATGAAGCAAGCGCCTCATTCCATTTTAATTACAGATGAAGGTGCTGCCAATCAATTGGTAGAATCACATACTTAAAATTATTTATGTTTAGTCAATTAAAGGAGGAAATTTTAAAATGGCAATTAAAGTAGGAATTAACGGTTTTGGTCGTATTGGTCGTAACGTATTACGTGCAGCTTTAAACAATCCAAACATTGATATTGTGGCAGTAAATGATTTAACAGATGCTAACATGTTAGCGCATCTATTAAAATATGATACAGTTCATGGCAGACTTGATGGTGAAGTTTCTGTAAATGGAACGAACCTAGTGGTAAATGGGAAAGAAATTTTAGTTAAAGCAGAACGTGATCCAGCTTTATTAGGTTGGGGAGAACTTGGAGTTGAAGTAGTTATTGAATCAACTGGTCGTTTTACAAAGCGTTCAGATGCAGCTAAACACTTAGAAGCTGGTGCTAAAAAGGTAATCATCTCAGCTCCTGCATCAGATGAAGATATCACAATTGTTATGGGTGTAAACCATGAAAATTATGATGCTGCTAACCATCACGTAATCTCTAATGCATCTTGTACTACTAACTGTTTAGCACCATTTGCAAAAGTACTTAATGATAAATTCGGTATTAAGCGTGGAATGATGACTACTGTTCACTCATACACAAATGATCAACAAATTCTAGACTTACCACATAAAGACTATCGTCGTGCTCGTGCAGCTGCAGAAAACATTATCCCAACTTCAACTGGTGCAGCAAAAGCAGTTTCATTAGTTCTTCCAGAATTAAAAGGAAAACTAAATGGTGGAGCAATGCGTGTACCAACTCCTAACGTTTCATTAGTTGACCTTGTTGCTGAGCTTAACACGGATGTTACAGCTGAAGATGTGAATGCAGCTTTTAAAGCAGCTTCTGAAAATGAGTTAAAAGGAATTCTTTACTATAGCGAAGAACCTTTAGTATCAAGTGACTACAACGGTAGCCCAGCTTCTTCAACAATCGATGCATTATCTACAATGGTAATGGAAGGAAGCATGGTTAAAGTTATTTCTTGGTATGATAATGAAAGTGGATATTCTCACCGTGTAGTTGACCTTGTTGACTATATCGCTTCAAAAGGTTTATAAGACTGTCGAAAAATAGCCTTGGATTTTCTTGGTATATTAACCAAACTAATACTATAATAGATGTTGGTGTTAAACAATGGGGAGAGGGGCAAATACCCCTCTCCTATTTTAAGTATTAGATACGGAGGGTATTAAATGAACAAAAAGTCGGTTAGAGATATCGATGTAAATGGAAAACGAGTTTTTTGCCGTGTTGATTTTAATGTTCCGATGAAAGATGGCTCAGTATCTGATGATACAAGGATCCGAGCAGCGCTTCCTACGATTCAGTTTTTAGCTGAAAAAGGTGCGAAGGTAATATTAGCTAGTCACCTAGGACGTCCCAAAGGTACAGTTGTTGAGGAAATGCGCTTAACAGCAGTGGCTGGACGTTTGAGTGAATTGTTAGGAAAAGAAGTACATAAAACAGATGAAGCGTATGGAGATTCAGTAAAGCAGAAGATTGAGGAATTGAATCAAGGTGATGTTTTACTACTTGAAAATGTACGTTTTTATCCTGGAGAAGAAAAGAACGATTCAGAATTAGCTAAGTCTTTTGCAGAGTTAGCAGACATTTATGTAAACGATGCGTTTGGTGCAGCACACCGAGCTCATGCATCAACAGAAGGAATTGCGAATTACCTTCCAGCTGTTTCAGGTTTATTGATGGAAAAAGAGCTAGAGGTATTAGGTAAAGCTCTTTCGAACCCAGATAGACCATTTACAGCAATCATTGGTGGAGCAAAGGTTAAAGATAAAATCGGAGTGATCGAAAACTTACTAGAAAAAGTCGATAACTTAATTATCGGTGGTGGATTAGCTTACACTTTTGTAAAAGCACAAGGTCATGAAGTAGGTAAGTCACTTCTAGAAGAAGATAAAGTTGATTTAGCGAAGTCCTTTATGGAAAAAGCAAAAGAAAAAGGCGTTAAATTCTACATGCCGGTTGATGCTGTTGTTGCAGATGACTTTTCAAATGATGCAAACACAAAAGTAGTTGCTATCGATTCAATTCCAGCTGATTGGGAAGCCTTGGATATCGGACCTGAAACTAGCAAATTATATAGTGATGTGATTGCTAATTCTAAACTAGTTATTTGGAACGGTCCAATGGGAGTGTTTGAGCTAGAATCATTCGCAAATGGTACGAAGTCTGTAGCACAAGCTCTTGCTAAGGCAGAAAATACATACACTGTCATTGGTGGTGGAGATTCTGCAGCAGCTGTTGAGAAATTTGATTTTGCAGAAAAAATGGATCATATCTCAACAGGCGGAGGAGCATCCCTAGAATTCATGGAAGGCAAAGCACTTCCAGGTGTGGTTGCTTTAAACGATAAATAAGATTAAAAATACGTACTAAAGAGGTGTAGCATGAGAAAGCCAATTATCGCAGGAAACTGGAAAATGCACAAAGTTCTTTCAGAAGCTACTTCATTTGTTGATGAAGTAAAAGGTCTTATTCCATCATCACAAGTTGTAGATTCAGTCGTATGTGCACCTTCACTATTTTTAGCACAATTAGTATTAAGTACAAAGGGTACAGAATTAAAAATCGGTGCTCAAAATATGCACTTTGAAGAAAGTGGCGCGTTTACAGGCGAAGTAAGCCCTGTTGCCTTAAAGGATGTAGGCGTAAGCTACGTAATTATCGGTCATTCTGAGCGTCGCGAAATGTTTGCAGAAACTGATGAAACAGTAAACAAGAAAACTCTTGCTGCTTTCGGGCACGGGTTAACACCAATTGTTTGTTGTGGTGAAACATTAGAACAACGTGAAGCAGGCCAGACAAATGAAATTGTGGGCTCACAAATCCAAAAGGCACTAACTGGTTTAACAGAAGAGCAAGCTAGAAATGTAGTTATTGCCTATGAACCAATTTGGGCAATCGGCACAGGAAAGTCTTCTTCAGCAGAAGAGGCTAATGAGACTTGTGGCTATATCCGTAAAATTGTAGCTGAGCAATTCTCAAGCGCTGTAGCTGATGATGTTCGTATTCAGTATGGTGGAAGTGTTAAACCAACGAATATTAAAGAATATCTATCTCAACCAGATATCGATGGTGCATTAGTTGGTGGTGCAAGCTTAGAGGCTGCGAGTTTCCTACAATTGTTGGAGGCAGGTAATAATGAGTAAAAAGCCAGTTGCACTCATCATTTTAGATGGATTTGCTCTACGTGATGAAACAAAAGGAAATGCTGTAACCCAAGCAAATAAGCCAAACTTTGACCGTTATTGGAATCAATATCCTCATGCTTCATTAGTTGCTAGTGGGGAAGCTGTTGGTTTACCAGAAGGGCAAATGGGTAATTCAGAAGTTGGACATTTAAACATTGGTGCTGGCCGAGTGGTTTACCAAAGTTTAACTAGAGTGAATGTGGCTATTCGTGAGGGTGAGTTTGAACAAAATGAAACTTTCCTTCAAGCGATGACTCATGCCAAAGAGAAGAATTCCAACCTTCATGTTTTTGGCTTGCTATCTGATGGAGGTGTACATAGTCATATTCAGCATCTTTATGCATTGCTAAAACTAGCAGCTGCAGAAGGTGTGAAGAATGTGTATGTACATGGCTTTTTAGATGGTAGGGACGTTGGTCCTCAAACAGCTAAACAATATATCGAAGAATTGAATGAACAGATGGCAAAAATAGGTGTTGGTGAAATCGCTACTATTTCAGGTCGATATTACTCAATGGACCGTGATAAGCGCTGGGAACGTGTTGAAAAAGCATACCGAGCAATGGTTTATGGTGAAGGACCAACATACCAAAGTGCACTAGAATGTGTTAATGATTCATATGAGAACGGAATTTTTGATGAATTCGTTTTACCATCTGTCATTTTAAAACAAGATGGTTCTCCAGTTGCTACGATTGAGGATAACGACGCTGTTATTTTTTATAACTTCCGTCCAGATCGAGCGATTCAAATCTCAAATACATTTACTAACGAAGATTTTAGGTCATTTGACCGTGGTGAAAAACATCCTAAGAACTTAAACTTTGTTTGTTTAACTCACTTTAGTGAAACGGTTCAAGGTTATGTGGCATTCAAACCAACCAATTTGGATAATACTCTTGGTGAAGTTTTAGCTCAAAATGGACTAAAGCAGCTTCGAATTGCAGAGACTGAAAAGTATCCGCATGTAACTTTCTTTATGAGCGGAGGGCGTGAAGCTGAGTTTCCTGGAGAAGAGAGAATATTAATTGACTCTCCAAAGGTGGCAACGTATGATTTGCAGCCTGAAATGAGTGCATATGAAGTGAAGGATGCTCTTTTAAAAGAAATTGAAGCTGACAAGCATGATGCAATCATTTTAAACTTTGCAAACCCGGATATGGTTGGACATTCAGGAATGCTCGAACCTACAGTTAAAGCAATCGAAGTGGTAGATGAATGCTTAGGTCAGATTGTGGATGCTATCATTGCAAAAGGTGGAACGGCTATAATTACTGCTGACCATGGTAACGCAGATGAAGTAATCACGTTAGAAGGAACTCCAATGACAGCTCATACGACCAATCCTGTTCCAGTTATCGTTACGCAAGATGGAGTCGAATTACGACAGGATGGAATACTTGGAGATTTAGCTCCGACTGTTTTGGATTTATTAAAAGTAAGTAAGCCTTCAGAAATGACAGGCATAAGTTTAATTAAAAATTAATTTACATAAGGAGAGATTATTCATGTCAATTATTGTTGATGTATATGCTCGCGAAGTATTAGATTCACGTGGAAATCCAACTGTTGAAGTAGAAGTTTATACAGAGTCAGGTGCATTTGGTCGAGCTATCGTTCCAAGTGGTGCTTCTACAGGTGAGCACGAAGCAGTAGAATTACGTGATGGTGATAAAAGCCGTTATTTAGGAAAAGGTGTACTAAATGCAGTACATAATGTAAATGAGAAGATTGCTCCTGAAATTGTTGGCTTTGACGTAACAGAGCAAGTGGCAATCGACAAAGCGTTAATCGAGCTTGATGGCACTCCAAACAAAGGAAACCTTGGTGCAAATGCAATTCTAGGTGTTTCAATGGCTGTTGCACATGCTGCTGCTGATTTCTTAGAAATTCCATTATACCAATACCTTGGTGGTTTCAACTCAAAAACTCTTCCAACTCCAATGATGAATATCATCAACGGTGGAGAGCATGCGGATAACAACGTGGACATCCAAGAATTCATGGTAATGCCTGTAGGAGCTGAGTCTTTTAAAGAAGCTTTACGTATGGGAACTGAAATCTTCCACGCTTTAAAAGCTGTTTTAAAAGAAAAAGGATTAAACACAGCTGTTGGTGATGAAGGTGGATTCGCTCCAAACTTAGGTTCAAATGAAGAAGCTCTTCAAACAATTATGACTGCAATTGAAAAAGCAGGCTACAAACCAGGTGAACAAGTGAAGCTTGCAATGGATGCTGCTTCTTCTGAGTTTTATAACAGAGAAGACGGCAAATATCACTTAAAAGGTGAAGGCAAAGTATTCACTTCAGAAGAAATGGTATCTTTCTACGAAGATCTTGTTAACAAATATCCAATCATCTCAATTGAAGATGGTTTAGATGAAAACGACTGGGAAGGTCATAAATTACTAACTGAGCGTATCGGTAATCGCGTTCAATTAGTTGGTGACGACTTATTCGTTACAAACACTGAAAAGTTAAGCCAAGGTATTGAAAAAGGAATTGCTAACTCAATTCTAATCAAAGTAAACCAAATTGGTACTTTAACTGAAACATTTGATGCAATTGAAATGGCGAAGCGTGCAGGTTATACTGCAGTTATCTCTCACCGTTCAGGTGAAACAGAAGATAACACAATTGCTGATATCGCTGTTGCAACAAACGCTGGTCAAATCAAAACAGGTGCACCATCTCGTACAGACCGTGTAGCTAAATACAACCAATTACTACGTATCGAAGATCAACTAGCAAACACAGCACAATACGCTGGAGCAAAAGCGTTTTATAACCTAAAATAAGTGAGTTTGAAGAGTATCAGGCTATATGCTTGATACTCTTTTTTTGAGGATGCGCGAGTAAATTTGAAGTTAGACGAGAAAAGGTAGGACTTACGCGAGTAAAGTCGATAGTTTAGCGAATAAATGAAAAGGTAGACGAATAAACCACACATAAAAGCGAGAAAAGGCCAAATCAAGTAACGATTAGCTTGATTTGGCCTCGCTTCACTTCACTAAATATTGTTAGTAAACTCCACGTTCATTCTTACTTTTCTTACCTTTTACCTCTTTTTCATGTCCTTTTACTTTCGGTTCATTTCCACCTAAGTAAATGCGCTGATATTTCTTTGAAGTCTCAAGTAACTCATCATAATCCTCATTAATCATATTTGTTCACCCCCTTCATAATTTGCTCAGAAAAAAAGAGAACAAAGATGGTAGTTTAACCCACCGTCTACCTAACACCGGAATGCCTAAAATCACTGTAAATTAAAGCTATTGTCCACAAACCTAATTTGTGGTACATTTAAACTACTGCTAAATGTGTTTAAGAACCAATCTATTCTTATACACGGTGAATACCCACGCCTAGGGTTTTCACAAGCCCATGTCTTATCAGGAGGTGTTGACTTAATGCTACACACATTACTTATTACATTACTTGTTATTGTAAGTCTTGGTCTAATTGTATCTGTTCTACTTCAATCAGGAAAAAGTGCTGGTCTTTCTGGAGCGATTTCAGGTGGAGCTGAACAACTATTTGGAAAACAAAAGGCTCGTGGTCTTGATGCAGTTTTACACAAAGCTACGATCGTTCTTTCAGTACTATTCTTTGTACTAACAATTGCAGTTTCATATGTAGGTTTATAATCACATAAACTTTAAAAGGGTCTGACCACATTGTAGGTCTGGCCCTTTTTTCTGTAATTAGGGGTTATTTTTCAAACGGTTGTTTAAAAATAGAAGTATTTCAATCAAACGTTTGTTTAAAATACTCCTCATTTCAATCAAACGTTTGTTTAGAAAGACACTTAATCAGATTCCTCTTAATTGCATCGTTTATAACCATATGATAATAATGAAACTATACTATCACGAAGGAGTAATCGTTTTATGAAAAGAGTTGTACCAAAGCCTTTCTTTTTTGAAGGAGGAGAAAAGGCAGTCTTGCTTTTACACGGGTTTACCGGAAACTCGGCTGACGTTCGGATGCTAGGTCGCTTTTTAGAAGGAAAAGGATATACATGTCATGCGCCTCAATACAAAGGACATGGTGTTCCCCCAGAAGAACTTGTCCATACAGGTCCTGAAGATTGGTGGCAGGATGTAATAAAAGGCTATGAATTTTTAAAAGAAAAAGGTTATGAAAATATCGCGGCAGTTGGATTGTCTCTAGGTGGGGTATTTTCTTTGAAATTGGGTTACACTGTACCTATAAAGGGAATTGTACCAATGTGTGCACCTATGTATATCAAAAGTGAAGAGGTTATGTATAACGGAATTCTCGATTATGCTAGAGAATACAAAAAGTATGAAGGTAAATCACCTGAAGACATTGAAACCGAAATGATTGAATTTCAAAAAACACCAATGAATACGTTAAAAGCCCTACAAGAGCTAATCTCTGACGTTCGTAATCATGTAGACCATATTTATTCACCAACGTTTGTTGTACAGGCAAGACATGATCATATGATTAATACGGATAGTGCAAATATAATTTATAACGAAGTAGAGTCAGATCAGAAATCGATCAAATGGTATGAAGAATCAGGTCATGTTATTACTCTTGATAAAGAGCGTGAACAATTACATGAAGATGTATTTCAATTTTTAGAATCACTAGACTGGTAAGGAGGGATACAATGGATCAAGAAATTCAGCAACATATAGATAAGTTACTTTCTTTTATGAAAGAAGAGGCATACAAGCCATTGACTGTTCAGGAATTAGAAGAGGCATTTGGTATTCAAGATTCATCAGAGTTTAAAGAGTTTGTTAAAGCGCTTGTTGTAATGGAAGAAAAGGGGTACGTCGTTAGAACAAGAAGCAACCGTTATGGACTACCTGAAAAAATGAATCTTGTCCGCGGGAAGTTAACTGGACATGCTAAAGGGTTTGCATTTGTTATACCTGAAGATAAAACAATGGACGATGTGTTTGTACCACCACCTGATATGAACAATGCCATGCATGGTGATATCGTACTCGTTCGAATTAACACTGAGGCTTCGGGCGCACGTAAAGAAGGAACCATTGTTAGAATCATTGAACGTGGTGTAACAGAAATTGTAGGAACGTATACTGAGAGTAGAAACTTTGGGTTTGTAATCCCAGATGACAAGAAGATTGCCAATGATATTTTTATCCCAAAGGAAGCAACAAATGGTGCAGCAGAGGGGCATAAGGTAGTTGTAAAGCTAACAACTTATCCTGAAGGCCGAATGAGTGCTGAGGGTGAAGTAATCCAAATTCTTGGTCATAAAAATGACCCGGGTGTAGATATCATTTCTGTTATACATAAGCACGGTTTACCTCAGGAATTCCCAAAAGAGGCATTAGATCAAGCAATAAGTGTACCTGATACAATTAATGAGGATGAAATTAAAAACCGAAAAGACCTCCGTGACCAAGTTATTGTAACCATTGATGGAGCAGATGCAAAGGACTTAGATGATGCCGTTACTGTTACCAAACTAGAAAACGGTAACTATAAATTAGGTGTTCATATTGCTGACGTTACTCATTATGTTACTGAGGGCTCTCCGATTGACAAAGAAGCGAGTGACCGTGGAACAAGTATTTACTTAGTTGACCGAGTAATTCCGATGATTCCACACCGTCTATCAAATGGTATTTGTTCGTTAAATCCCAAAGTTGATCGATTAACACTATCTTGTGATATGGAAATTAATAGTGAAGGTGCCGTTGTAAAACATGAAATCTTCCAAAGTGTGATTAAAACGACTGAACGTATGACTTATTCAGATGTGAACAAAATTCTTGTTGATAAAGATGAAGAAGTCAGAGGTCGTTATGATTCACTCGTTCCGATGTTTGAGGAAATGGAAGTACTCGCTCAAATCCTTCGTGAAAAAAGGATGAAGCGTGGTGCAATTGATTTTGATTTTAAAGAAGCAAAAGTACTAGTAGATGATGAAGGAAAGCCAACAGAAGTTGTACTTCGTGAGCGTTCAGTGGCTGAAAAGCTTATTGAAGAATTCATGTTAGCTGCTAATGAAACAGTAGCTGAGCATTTCCATTGGATGAATGTTCCGTTCATTTACCGTATCCATGAAGATCCTAATGAAGAGAAACTAAGAAGATTCTTAGAGTTCATTACAAACTTTGGTTATGTTGTAAAAGGAACTGGGAACTCAATTCACCCTCGTGCATTACAGGAAATCATTGAATCCGTTCAAGGGCAGCCAGAAGAAATGGTTGTATCAACCATTATGCTTCGCTCGATGAAACAAGCAAAATATGACCCAGAGAGCTTAGGTCACTTTGGATTATCAACAGATTATTATACACATTTCACATCACCGATCCGACGTTACCCAGACTTAATTGTTCACCGTTTGATTAGAACGTACTTAATAAATGGTGAACTTGATAGTGGTACGCAAGCAAAATGGAAAGATAAATTAGCAGGTATCGCAGAGCACTCTTCAAATATGGAGCGTCGTGCAGTTGAGGCAGAGCGTGAAACAGATAGCATGAAGAAAGCAGAGTACATGCTTGATAAAATTGGTGAAGAATACGATGGAATCATAAGCTCTGTTACAAACTTTGGAATGTTTGTTGAGCTTCCAAATACAATTGAAGGCTTAGTCCATGTTAGTTATTTAACGGATGACTACTATCGTTATGATGAGCGCCACTTAGCGATGATTGGTGAGCGAACTGGAAATGTATTTAGAATCGGAGACGAAATTACCGTTCGTGTGGTAAATGTCAATAAAGATGAGCGTTCTATTGACTTTGAAGTGGTAGGCATGAAAGGGTCACGCCGTCCACTCTCAAAAGAAGCTCCAAAAGTAATTAGAGCGGATAGAGGACCAAGTCGTCGTAAAAAGACAGACACCAAGACTTCTCCTGAAAAACAAGGTGATCCTAATAAACCACCAAAGAAAAAGAAAAAGTTTTATGATAATGTACCAAAACAAAAGAGTAGAAAGCGTAAGAGAAAATAAAGTGTAAAGGGGCTGCCCAAAGGTCAAGATTAAGTGACTTTGAGGGCAGCCCTATCTATGAAATAAAAATAATAAGGACAGCCTTCCTACCTGGTTCTCCTTTAAAGTGCAAAAAATAAAAAGTCGTAGTAAAAAGCATCATGCTTTTTCGCTTCCAAACGTTATTAAGATGATGAAGGACAAAAGCAAAAGAACATGCAAGGGAAATGTCCTTCATAAAGTTGTTTTTCACGTTTTGCACTCCGAAATAGAACCTGTTATTCCTAAGATTACATCACTCTTTTTATCTTCTGACTAGACTGATGACTATGTTGTAAAAGTATTTTTTCTAGTTCTAACTCAATTCCTGTCAGTTGTTCTCCTATTGGATCAGGTAGATTGCAGTGGTTCAAGTCTTTTTGTACTTTGATACCATTTTGTATAACGACTCGTCCAGGTATGCCAACAACGGTGGAGTTAGAAGGTACTTCGTGAAGTACGACTGAGCCAGCTCCAATTTTTGAATTCTCACCTACTGTAATTGAACCGAGAACTTTTGCACCAGAAGCAATTAGAACATTGTCCATAATTGTTGGATGTCGCTTTCCTTTTTCCTTCCCTGTGCCTCCAAGTGTAACACCTTGATATATGGTAACATCATTTCCTATTTCACAGGTTTCCCCAATAACAACACCCATTCCGTGATCGATAAAGAATCGCTTACCAATTTTAGCACCAGGATGAATTTCAATACCTGTAAAGAAACGAGAAATTTGAGAAATCAATCGTGCTATAAAGTAAAACCTATTTTTATAAAATTTATGAGCAATACGGTGAGACCAGATTGCATGTATACCAGAGTAGGTCAATATAACTTCTAGAACACTTTTAGCAGAGGGGGCTTGCTCAAATACCATGTTTATATCCTCTTTCATGGTCTTTATCATCTATCTCTTCCTCCTAAAATCCTTTTTGTGTAATTTGTTCTATTTGCATAGAACTTATTTATATTTTTTATTATATTCAAACTGGTAATAAAATCAATAATTTTGCTTACTTAAATTAAAAGTAGTTTATTGTTCATGTTAATCAGGATATACTCTACCTAACAACTACTAAAAGGGACGGGGGATTGTGATGAAACCCTTAAAGAAAATTTGTATATTCTGTGGATCGAGTTTTGGAAATTCCTCTATCTATCGAGAAAAAGTAAGTGAATTAGGAACAATTTTAGCCAAAAAAAACATAGAGTTAGTCTATGGTGGTGGGAATGTCGGTTTAATGGGGGAGATTTCCAGGTCAGTTCTTGCTCACGGAGGACGTGTAACAGGAGTTATCCCAGAAATTATTTATCAAAATGTTGAACATATTGAGCTTACAGAACTATTCGTTGTTAAGGATATGCATGAGAGGAAAGCGAAGATGTATGAGCTGTCTGATGGGTTTATCGCATTACCAGGCGGCATTGGAACACTAGAGGAATTGGCTGAAGTGATGACTTGGTATCAAATTGGATACCATCAAAAACCAATTGGGATTTATAATGTAAATGGTTTTTATGATGGGCTTGTAGATACATTTAATCATATGATTAGGGAAGGATTCCTAAAGAAAGAATACGTTGATTCGCTTGTAATCTCGGATGATTCAGAATCAATTCTTGAGAAAATGTCGAATCAAGAGATGAACTCCATTAATAAGTGGGCAAAGTAGGGGGTTAAGTAAAATTGCCTGTCATAAGTTATCTAGACAGGTATTTTACTCCCTTATATATTCATAAAAATAGACCAAAACCGTTTGAACTACTAGATAAATTGGTATGGAATAAATAAGTTTATACCCTGCTTTATATGTAAACACATCAAATTTAACATTAATCCACTCAAACAATATACCAGCTAACGTCCAAAGTGCGATATAGAAGATTGTCTTTATCCCAGTAATATCCCATTTGACATAATAGTAGATAAATAAGTATCCAAATGGGCCATATACTAAATAAGCAAATAAATCCATCACCGTATACTTAGGTCCATCCATAATATCATAAAAGTCAAAAGGTGCTGCCCCAATTGTGCTATCAAATAGACTTGCAAATAAAATTCCGATAAAGATTAATAAGAAGCTCACAAAACGATTTGAAAACAATTTAGGCAAAATTAGAATAACACCATAAAATACAACTACTGCAGCAATAATAAAGAAATCGTTTCTCCCAAAACTATTTTCTACAAAAGGTATTGCATTCGCTATCATCACGTCCACCCTATCTTTTTAAACAATCTCAGACAACCATAAGATACTATTAAAAGACCAAACAGATAGCATATTGTAAAGAAAAAATTCCAAGTCTTATAGCTAATAATCTCAAGTTTTAAGTTTAGAGCTTCAAGAGCCATTAATATACCTAGTGATAGTAATAAAGCGATTATCTGCCCTTTTCCTGCATCCCTTTTAAAAATCTTATTTAAACAGTAGGAAACAAGTAGTGGATTTAGAAAACTTCTATGTAGTATATAACTACTGTATCTGGATAGTTCGTGAGAGATACTGACAAGATTAAATGTCTCTGAAACAAGTAAATAACTATGTGTGTTCACCGTAGACACCAGCATAAAGACAAAAATGATTTCTCTATTTCCAATTACCTTTTTATCAACTATTACTAACCCTAGTACAAACCACATTATCACTATATAGATCACTAAAGACATAATAACCACCTAGTTTGGTTTTTTATAATATGTATCTATTCATTCCTATTTATTCCTTAAAATTAAAGGGTTTTGAACACGTCGTTTGAAATAAGAGGTTATTTTTGTTAAAATGATAGGTACCGTTTGAAGGGGGAAGTGCGATGCCAAAAGGGACAGGTAAGGTCATTGCTCAAAACAAAAAAGCGAATCACGACTTTTTTATTGAAGAAACGTATGAAACAGGGATTGTTCTACAGGGGACTGAAATTAAGTCGCTAAGAGCAGGTCGTGCGAACATGAAGGATTCCTATGCAAAGGTGCAAAATGGTGAAGTGTTCCTACACAACATGCACATTAGTCCATATGAGCAAGGAAATCGCTACAATCACGATCCACTTCGTACACGTAAATTGTTGCTTCATAAACGTGAAATCAGTAAACTAATTGGATACACAAAAGAAACTGGTTATACATTAGTTCCTTTAAAAATCTACCTGAAAAATGGGTATGCAAAGCTTTTGCTTGGCCTTGGTAAAGGTAAAAAGCAATACGATAAACGTGAGGATCTTAAGCAAAAAGAAGCTAAACGTGATATCGAGAGAGCATTTAGAGATCGTATGAAGGAATAGCTTACAGTTATTTACAATTGAAATTGTACATGAGTATGTTATAATAACGTTGTAAGGTAATTGAATAGCGACGAGTAAGAGTTATTCACTGAGGACATGTTCCTCTTATCCGATACACCCTTTTATTATATGGGGACGCTACGGATTCGACAGGGGTAGTTCGAGCTTGGGTTGCGAGTCGAGGGGATCGGCCTCGTTAAAACGTCAACGCCTATAACTGGCAAAGAAAACAACAACTTCGCTTTAGCTGCTTAATAACAGTCTATAGCGGTTCCTCCCTCCATCGCCCATGTGGTAGGATCAGGGACTCACTCTAAGTGGGCTACGCCGGAGTTCGCCGTCTGAGGACAAAGGAAGAGAACAACCAGACTAGCTGCTTGGAAGCCTGTCGATAGGCTGAAGGGTTAGCGAAATGCTAATATATCGACTACACTCGTAGATGCTTAAGTGCCGATGCTTTTGGACGTGGGTTCGATTAGTTATTAGTCGCCTTATGTGGTAACACATAAGTGAAAATTCGGCTTTATCGGTGAAACCTAAGTCGCATCATATTGCGATATGGCAATGCCGAGCGGTATGTGGAGCAATTCAACAGCCGTGTATCGACTTATAGGCTACCACTTACCTGGTAGTACTAGGATGCAAAATCCTACCTTAAAAGGTAAATATATATTTTGCATAACACGCCGAAGGACCTAACAAACTACAATAGGTTCAAGATATAGTCAGTGCCATGATGAAAATCTGGAATAGCACGTCCCACCGTCTCCACCAAATACATATTTGGTGGTTTTTATTTTGTCTTTTTTAGATTTGGAAAAATTTATCTTCAAATATTAGTTTATTCTTTAATTGCTCAGAATTATAATTTCCGTTCCGAGGAGTAACCTGCTCATAATTCCCCAATATCCACAATGCTCTATTCCTCTTTTTATCAACTCTAAGATAGGTGGATGTATCTTTAAGAATATATAACACCATTTCTTTATTCTTAATAGTCAAAGTGAAGGAATCCTTATGGCGCTCAGTACTTCTACTACATAGAAAGTTCTATTTCTTTTTAAAAAAATATAAAAAACTAAACCCTAAATCAAGAGTCTTTTGTTTAGTAGAATTTATCCTAGTAATGTAATTACTTTTATAAGGAATAGTAAATAATACCGGTATATTGGTGAAGTTATGAAAGGAGACTTTTATTTTGTACGATATCATCCTCATTTTTTTACTTCAACTTGTACTAGTTCCGATTTTATCTCTTCGGATTATTTTTGTAGTTAAAAATCTTAGTGTTCTTGCGTCTATTTTTGGATTCCTAGAGGCTTTAATTTATGTTTTCGGTTTATCCATCGTTTTCAGTGGAGAGCAAAGTATAGCTGAAATGCTAGTTTACGCTTTAGGATTTGGACTTGGCATATATCTAGGAGGTTATGTTGAACAAAAACTAGCAATAGGGTACACCACACTTACAGTTAATCTGCTCGAAAAGAATACTGATCTTGTTACTAACCTTAGAAACGAAGGATTTGGTGTAACTGTATTTGAAGGGATGGGTAGGGATAGTATTCGCTATCAGCTTCAGATTCTGACGAGGAGAAGCTTAGAAGAAAAAGTTATAGACATGATTAACCAAGCAGATCCCCATGCTTTTATCATTTCTTATGAACCTCGGAAGTTTATGGGTGGCTATTTACTAAAATCTATGAAGAAAAAACAGAAGAATACGGCGAAAGCAAATTGAAAAATTTATTTAGTTTAGTCAAATATTGTGCAGTTTTTATGGATTTTCACAAAATGTTGCTATTTTAAAGTGTTTATTTTTGATAGTGAAGCTCATCACACCCAACAGGGGAGAACTCCTTTTATGCTATGAATAAAAGTATAAAGGGAGGAAACGGGAATATGAAAATAAGAATCATCACTTTATTTATTCTTTTAGGATTAATTTTAGTAGGATGTAATTCTGAATCAGAATCAACTACAGAAAGTATTGAACACTCAACGGAGAGTACTTCTACTGAATCAAATGCTATAGAAGACTCTGCAGAAAGAGTAGTGTTCTACTATACAGCCAATGAAGGTGGTAGCATCACAAAAGTGGATGCATCTACTGATGAAGTAGTAAAAACAATTCAAGTTGATGGAATGGTACATAACGTACAAGTATCACCTGATAATAAGATGCTTGGAGCAACAGTCGTTCCAATGAGTGACCATCATAAAGAAGATGGAGAAGATAAACATAGCCACGTTCATGGAGATGAAGATGCAGAAGCGGGAAAAGTCATATTTTACGATTTGGAAACCGATGAAGTAGTAAAATCACTTGATGTTGGAAGCCACCCTGCCCATATTGATTTTACTCATGACGGAAGATACGTATTAGTGACAAATACTGAGGAAAACAACGTGAAGGTTATTGAAGCTGATAGTTTCTCTATTATAAAATCAATTGAAACAGGAAAAGGACCACATGGTTTTAGAATTTCAGCAGATAGCCAGTATGCATACATTGCAAATATGAACGAGGATACGGTCAGTATAATAAATTTACAAACAATGACTGAGGAAAGTAGGGTAGAAGTTGGTCATACTCCAGTTACCACAGGTGTTACTTCAGATGGGAAACTACTAGTAGCAACCTTACATGTAGAAAATATGTTAGCCATTGTTGACTTAGCTAATGAGCAAGTTGAAAAGGTGGAGGTTGGAATTGGGCCAGCACAGGTATATGTTGATAGTAAAAGTAATATAGCCTATGTTGCAAACCAAGGATCGAAAGACAACCCATCCAGTTCTGTTTCTGTTGTTGATTTAACATCAAGAATGGTAACAGCAACCATTCAAACCGGTAAAGGAGCACACGGGCTAGTCACTAGTGGGGATAGTAAGCGTTTGTATGTAACGAACATGTTCGAAAACACTGTTACTGTCATAGATGTAGCAGAAAATAAAGTGATTGCAACCATTGATGTTGGTGAAATTCCTAATGGGATAAGTATCATGAATTAATATTGTTAAATGTGGTCTGGGTAAAACCGCCACATTTTTTTCTTAGTAAGGAATTTCTCAAATTTCATAATTTCTGCATACTTTTTACGTAAAATAAACAGGTAGTGATGGTATAAATGATGTATAGCTTTGATAAGGAGTGGGAATTAGTGAAAAGTGTCTTAGTGTTAATTAGTTTAATAGTTATAGCAGGATTTCTAACTGCTTGTGGAGATAGTGAACAGAAAGATAATCTTGCAAAAGAGCCTTTAAATAATCAAGAAGAGAAGCCGCAGGAAGAGACTAATCAGCTAGATGATGAATCAGAGTCTAGTGAACCATCTAAGATTAATCCATTTGAACAGCATCCAAACTTTGAACCATTTGATGGGAAATTAGATCATATTCATGGCTTAGGCTATGCTGGAAATCAAAATGCCATCTTCTTTGCTACTCATGAAGGTATAAAGGTGTATACAAACGGTAGCTGGCTAAAAACAAAAACAGAGAATAATGACTATATGGGATTTAATGCCGTAGAACAAGGATTCTTCACAAGTGGTCACCCTGGAAAAGATTCTGATCTACCTAATCCATTTGGTGTATTGAAGAGCTTTGATAATGGTGAAACATTAGAGAGTCTGGGCTTATTAGGGGAAACCGATTTCCACCTACTTGGAGTAGGTTATAAATCAAATGTAATTTATGCTTTACCTCCAAACAATAACTCGAAAATGAAAGCGGGAGAACTATATGTAAGTGAAAATCTTACTGAGACATGGGAGAGGGTAGAAGCCAAGGATCTAGGTGAAAATCTATTCTTAATTGCAACTCACCCTACTAATTCAAGTCTTGTCGCAATAGCGGGAGAACAAGGTATTTATTTTTCAAAAAACAAAGGACAAAGCTTTGAACTAATAACTGAAGGAATTCAAGGAACCTCTGTCTACTTTGATCCAGAGAACTTATGGTACGGAGGATTTGATGGGAATCCTAAATTAATAAAGAAATCACTCAAAGATGGAAGTGAGCTAGAGATGCAACTTCCTGAATTAAAGAATGATGCAGTTATGTACTTGGCTCAAAATCCCCAAAATCCACTAGAGGTAGTTTTCTCAAGCTTTAATGGTGATATCTTTATTTCAACAGATGGAGCTAGTTCATGGAAACAATTGGTCAAAAGCGGGGCACTTCAATAATAACTAAAAGGAAGAGAAAAATGAGTCGATTATTATTGATTGATGATGAGATAAGGATGCTTCAGTTAGTAACCTTATATTTAGAACACCATGGTTTTAAATGCACTGCAGTTAATTCTGGTGAAAAAGGGATCAGTTTTCTAGAGGATCATAAAGTTGATTTAGTTTTATTAGATGTTATGATGCCGTCAATAGATGGGTGGGAAACTGCTTCAGAGATTCGAAAGTTTTCTGATGTTCCTATCATTATGCTTACAGCTAGGGATACCAATACAGATATGGTAAGAGGCTTACAAATCGGAGCAGATGACTATATTACCAAGCCGTTTGATGAGGATGTGCTGGTTGCGCGAATTCAAGCAGTCTTAAGAAGGACCAAACAGCCAACTGCAATTGAAATGAATGGTTTGCTCTGGGATAAGGACAATCACACAATTTCCTTTAATAATCATTCGATTTTACTGACTCCTAAGGAATTTGAAATGCTTGGTCTTCTTTTAAAAAATAAGTACATGGTCTTTAGTCGTGAAAAGTTGCTAGAGACTGTTTGGGGCATAGCTGCGGACATTGAGGATCGAACTGTCGATTCCCACATTCGAAATATACGAGATAAGCTGCGCAAGGTAGGATTCCCCATTGAAAACCATTTAAAAACTGTTTGGGGACTTGGCTATAAGTGGGAATGATGATAATGGAGTAAACAATCTCTTCATAATTTCTGCAAACTTTTTAGATAGACTATCCTTATATTGAGGAGAGGGGAAACATCTATGAGAAAAATAATAATTCTTTTACTTCTATTAGTAGCAATGACTTTAGCAGCTTGTTCATCAAATGAAGAGGAGAACCAAGCTACAGATCAAAAAGAATCAACAGAAAATAAAGAGCAAGGTAACGATATTAAAGAGGGAACTGACGTTTATAGTACAAAAAATATTACAAGGCTAGATACAGCAAACTTAATTGATACAGCAGTACAAGTCTCTAGAACAATATGGCCAGCTACTCATAACGAAAACAAACCAGGTGCAATTATCTTAGCTCCATCTGAGAATTGGCAAATAGCTTTGGCATCAGCAAACCTAATACATCACCCCAATAATGGACCTATTTTATTTTATGAAAATGATGAACTACCACAGCAAACAATAGAGGAAATAAACCGCTTAGCCCCCCTTGGAATTGATGATGGTACGCAAATCTTTTTAGTAGGTAATACGGATGCTAACATGGAGGACCAGCTAAAGGATTATAAGGTAGAGAAAATAAGTGGAACTGATGCAGCGGATTTTGCAAGGGAAATCGATAAAAAATATGCTGAGGTATCAGGAGAATACCCTAAAGGTGTTATTATTGTCTCATCAGAAGAAGATGCAAAGTTATATTCAATATTAGCAGGGAACTGGATTAGCCATATGCCTGAACCTATTCTTTATGTAACAAAAGATGAGGTTCCACAATCCACTAAAAGTGCATTAGAACTTAGGGAAGAAGGATCTTCAATCTATATCTTAGGACCAGAAAGTATTATTTCAAAGGATATCGAAAAACAATTACAGGAATTTGGGGACATTACTAGAATTGCAGGTAATGATCCTATTACAACTTCAATTGAGTTTGCAAAATTTAAAGATGAGAAAACTGGATTTGGTTGGGGGTTAACTGAGCCTGGTCATGGCTTTTCATTTGTCTCTACTGACAATGCAGAGTATGCAATTGCAGCTGCACCTTTTGCACACTTAGGGAAGCATGCGCCGTTAATCTGGCTTGAAAATGGTAAAATATTAGGAGATGTTCATGATCTCCTGGGACAGTTACAACCTACTTTTAAAGATGATCCGACAACAGGGCCATACAACCATGGATACCTTATTGGCTCAGGTGATTCTGTCTCAATGAAGGAACAAGGTGCACTTGATATCATGCTTGAGATTATCCCTGAAACCGGTAACGGTCATGGAGGCCATGGGGGACATTAATTTTTTCAGTTAACACTAAACAAAGGGTTGCCTCATTAAGAGCCAACCCTTTTAAAGCTAGAATAGATGTAGAGTTTATAGGTGATCTTTCATGTGAGAGTCATGCAAATCGTGCATATGATTAGAATTCATGTTTTTCATCATCCCGTTTTCCCCATGACAAGACTCAAACATCTTCTTTAGCTCGTCAGTTGAGAAATTAGGGTGCATTTTTTCCATGAATGGCTTCATCTCTTCAAAGTTGAATGTATCGACTTCTTTGTCCTGTTGAGCCATCGCTGCTGTGGCAATACCAATAATCAGTGACGCAGTTAACATACTTAGTAACAACTTCTTCATCTAAACCATCTCCTTTCTTTTTATAAGTTAAGCTTACATGAAGGTGATGCAGAAATTATGCAGAGTTTTTGAAAAGTTGATGAAGATTGCATTCGTATAGAAACGCTCATGTGAATAAGTAAGGAGCGATATAATGAATAAAATTTCATATAAATTAGGATTATTGTTTTTTTCTTTTATCATTCTTGTTGAGGTGATCCTTTTTTACTTCTTATATTCGGGATTAGTAGATTCTCGTATTGAGGAAGAGCTGTCAGCATTAAGAGCAAGAGGAGAAAGTCATCGCCATGTTTTGGAGAAAAGTTTAGATGATATGACAATTGAACATGTCGCTTTAATGGAGTCTGAAACGGATACAGATGTAGTTATTATGACACATGAAGGAGAAGTCCTTGCAAAATCGACTGAACTAACGCCGGTCATTCAATCATTAATGAAAACTGAAAGAGGACATGTCCCATTTGAGGGAATGATTGTCGAAAGTCGATGGGAAACACAATCTTACATTGCTTCAGTTAGCCCGATAATGATTAATGAGCAGTTAATAGGTCATGTTTATATGTTTAAAGATACATCGTCCATTCAAAATATGATTTCAAAACTCCAGCATCATTTCATGTTAGTTGGGAGTCTTCTTGTTATTTTCACAATTATAACAGTCTTCTTCCTGTCCCAAGCCATTACCCAGCCATTGATTCGAATGAAAAAAGCAACTGAAAGACTTAGTAAAGGTGACTTTTCAGTTAGCGTGAACCATACAAGCAAGGATGAACTAGGAGAGCTTGCAAATAGCATTCAGACATTAGCAAATGATCTAAATCATTTAAAAAAAGAACGGAATGAATTCCTTGCAAGTATCTCTCATGAACTTAGGACTCCACTAACGTATGTAAAAGGTTATGCAGATATTGCTAGGAGAGAAGGTGTTAATGAAGAAGAGAGAAATAAATATTTACACATCATCTACGAAGAATCTGAACATCTATCGAGTTTAGTTAAAGATCTATTTGAATTAGCAAAGATAGATCAGCATTCGTTTGTGATTCACAAGGAAAAAGTAAGTATGTGTGAATTTATGAAGAACCTTTTAAATAAAATAGAGCCAGCCTTCCAAAAAAAGAAGATTCATTTATCGATAACATGCCCGACTGGGGTTTATGCAAATATAGATCGCTCAAGATTTGAACAAGTCATGATCAATCTCTTAGATAATGCTCTAAAATATTCAAGTAGTGAGAGTACGGTTGCTCTAGAAGTTAAAGTAAACGAAGCTACAAATAAGCTAACGATTTCGGTTAGTGATGAGGGAATAGGTATACCCGAATCAGAAATTCCATTCATCTTCAATCGATTTTACCGTGTTGAAAAGTCTAGGTCACGAGAAAGTGGAGGAACTGGCCTTGGGCTATCCATTGTAAAGGAAATTGTTGAAGCACATGGTGGTCAAGTGTTTGTAGATAGTCATTATGGAAGAGGTACTGTAATAATAATTGATATAGATCATTTCTAAGGTGGCGAAAGTATTGCGAACTTTGCCCACATTTGTTTAACTATTATAGAAAGAATCAATTTTTAGAAATATTGGGGTGGGTATATTGGACAACCAAGAAAAAACGATTAAACTGGCAGTTAACGGTGGAATTGGATTTGGAGCAAAATTAAATGCAAAACAGCTATTTGCACTTGCAAAGTATATAAAAGAAGACAGTGAAATTGAGCTTACAACCTTCCAACAACTTTATATTGAAGTGTTAGAAAGTCAGGTAAGTATAGTTAAGGAAGAGTTTGAAAATGTAGGATTATCCGTTTATCCGGTAGGGCCATATGTAAAGAGTCTTCGTACTTGTGGGTTCTGTAAAGGTGCAGAAGAAGAGGGAATGCCTGTTGCTATAGAATTGAACAAGCGAATTGCAGGAATAGAGGTACCATGGCCTCTTAAACCGGCTTATACTGGCTGCCCTAACGCTTGTGGTGAACCATTAGTAAACGATATCGGAGTAATTAAAAGAAATGAAGGGTATGACTTATACATCGGTGGAAAAGCCACAGGTGAAAATGCTAGAACTGCATTTAAATTCAAAGAGGCTTTAACTCCAGAAGAATTATTTGAAACAGTTGAAAAACTGTTAGAAGTGTACAAAAGTAACGCTAAAAAACGAGAAGCTTTTTGGAAATTCATTAACCGCTTTGGTTTCGAAAATATACAGGATGCAGTAAGTGCATAAGGGTGCCGTAGTGCACTCTTTTTTAATGAAAGAGGAGGCATTATGTTAGAGACATTAGCCTATATCGCGAATAGTATTAATAAGAAGAACATCAATTGGGGAGTTGGGGGTTCTTTATTACTGTACTTTCATCAACTAGTGAAGGATCCGAATGATATAGATTTACTGGTTAGTGAAAAAGATGCATTGACCTTAATAAAAACACTAAATGAATTGGGTTCTTCAAGAGAAGCATATAGCATGTATCCGTTCTGTACTACGTATTTTTCTACATCTATCGTAAATACAAATGAAATTGATGTTATGGGTGGATTTTGCATAGAACATCCATTGGGAGAATACAAATTATTATTTGATGAAATGTCAGTTGTGGATTACATAACAATTGATAAAAGTAAGATTCCATTGACAGCTCTTGAAGATTGGTTCGTCCTATATCAGTTAATGCCTAATAAACATGAAAAGGTAACACTGCTGGAAAATTACTTTTTAGAAAATGGCATTAAGCATCCTTATCTTCTTGAAAAAGCCATTCAACAACCTTTACCAGTTGATGTCAGAAAAAAAATTGAACATCTACTGTAAAACAATTTTAAGGAAACTTAAGATACTTCATTTCACGAGTGTTGACTTCTGCGAAATAAAAGTGTATGATAATAAACGTAGACAACAACTTCATACAACCAGAGAGAATCGCGCAGACATTGTCTGTGAGGAAAGTCCGTGCTCGCACAGGCTGAGATGCCTGTAGTGTTCGTGCCTAGCGAAACAATAAGCTAGGGCAGTCTGGCAGTTTTGCTGGACTGACGGCAGGGAAAATACCTAAGTCCTTGGATATGGTATGAATACCTTGAAAGTGCCACAGTGACGGAGCTTTGAGGGAAACCTTAAAGGTGGAACGAGGTAAACCCCACGAGCGAGAAACCCAAATTAGGTAGGGGAAGTGTCAGAAGGGAACTATTAACCAACTGACGCCATAACTTTAATGTTATGAGATAGATGATTCTCCATCATGTGCGAGAAGTAACACTTCGCTTGCAGCACTCGATGAACAAAACACGGCTTATGAGGATTGTATGATTTAAAGTCTGTTGTTGATTAAAAATAATGTTGCAAAAGACACCAAGCTAGGTGTCTTTTTTTGCATTTACATACCATATTATTTTTAAATACTTTTTTTCAACCACGTGCTAAAATACATTGAATAGATTTTAGTTTTTTAAAAATAGGAGAAAACAATGATGGATATTAACTTAATTGAATTACTTAAAGCACTCATTCTAGGAATTGTCGAAGGATTAACAGAATTCGCTCCTGTTTCCTCAACAGGTCATATGGTCATTGTTGATGACATGTGGCTTCAGTCTGAGGAATTCTTAACTAAATATGTAGCCAATACATTCAAGGTTGTCATCCAATTAGGCTCGATTTTAGCAGTTGTTGTCATCTTTAGGGAACGCTTTATTGAAATGTTAGGGTTACGAGGGCGTAAAGTTAATGGAGCATCCGAAAATAAGCTAAAATTATCACATGTAATTGTAGGTCTACTACCAGCAGGTGTGTTAGGTTTGCTTTTTGAAGATATGATTGATGAATATTTGTTTACAACAGAAACGGTTTTAATTGGTTTAGTCATTGGGGCAATATTTATGATTATTGCTGACCGAATAAGTGGAAGAAAAAAAGAAGTTGTTGAAACAGTAGATCAGATTACTTACAAGCAAGCATTATCGATTGGTGCAATTCAATGTTTATCACTATGGCCAGGCTTTTCAAGATCTGGAGCAACGATATCTGGTGGTGTTCTCTTAGGACTTAGTCATCGTGCGGCAGCAGACTTTACATTTATTATGGCAGTTCCAATCATGGTTGGAGCAAGTGGCATTTCATTTATAAAAAACATTGAGTACTTTACACTTGATGCATTGCCGTTTTTCATCGTAGGCTTTATCAGTGCCTTTGTGTTTGCACTCATTTCAATTCGTTTCTTTTTAAAGTTAATTAACAAGATCAAGCTCGTACCTTTTGCGATTTATCGTATTGTGTTAGCGGGAATTATCTATATTGTATATTTTTAAGTGAGTAGAGGCCTTCCAAGTGGAGGTCTCTTTTCTATTTGCTGGAAAAATAAGACTCAAGACTTATACGATAATTAGCCTGAGGTTGGTGTGGAGAACCCTTCGCATTATGTATTCTTAATATACATACTGTTTGAAAGGTTGATGAAGATGAAAAAGGTATTATTTCTCCCTTTACTAAGAATGCCATCGGGCCATCATCAGGTTGCTGATACAATCGCTGAATATCTAGGAGAGGGTATTGAATGTAAAAAAATTGATTTGCTTAGTGAATGGAATCCCCTATTGGAAAGTGTCGTGACTAAAACCTATCTAGAGTGGATTCATTATATGCCTGAAACATATGCTTGGGTTTATAAGCAAATGGCATGTAAATCTAAAACAAACCGTTCATATAAGTATTATGAATTCTTATTTTTAAAAAAGATGAGAAAGATCGTAGCCGAAGAGAATCCAGATCTCATCATTTGTACGCACGGATTTCCTTCATATATTTTAAATCAGCTTAAAAACCATAAAGAATGTGATATCCCGGTTATTAATGTTTATACTGACTTTTTTATAAATGATGTATGGGGGAAAAGTAAAATTGACTATCACTTCGTTCCAACGGAAGCAGCCAAGAAAGAGTTAGTAAAGAAGCATCATTTATCTGAAGCACGTGTTTTGGTTACTGGGATACCTGTTAGTAGGCAATTTTATCGATCTAATAAAGCTACTGAGAAGAAACGGAATAAAATAAGAGTACTTGTGTCAGGAGGAAGTGTGGGTCTAGGTAATATTTTTGGATTGCTAACGCAAACGAGGAATGATGATATTGAATATTTCGTTCTTTGTGGAAAAAATAAGAATCTATATGAGAAAATCGTAAATCTTAATTGTAATAACATTCATCCTTTATCCTATATTTCATCTCGTGAAAGAATGAATGATTTGTATGATACTGTTGATGCAGTCATTACAAAGCCTGGCGGAGTCACAATTAGCGAAGCCCTAAAAAAGGAGCTTCCCATCTTCGTTCATTCGGCTCTTCCAGGTCAAGAGGAGATTAATTTAAAGTTACTGGTAGAAATAGGGCTCGTAAAAATACTTGAAGAAAAGCAATCGATTGGGGAACAACTAAATAACCATTTTAGTGATCCAACATTAGTAGATGGATTTAGTCATGCTTTACAACAATATTTGGTGGAAGTAAGTTCAGGTCATCCGATAACAGTCTCGAGTTTTATTCACTCATTAATGGATACACCTAATGCATCATTAAATGGAAGATGCATCCTTTAACTGATCATAAATGGGAAAGTGGGAGGAAGCTATGATTCAACAGATAGTGGAATGGTTAGAGTTAATCGGGCTTCCAGGCTTGTTTATTGTAATGGCTTTAGAAGGTTCGTCCTTACCGTTTCCAGGAATTATTTTAGTTTTGTCATTTGGTTATATATTATCGCCAGACCTTTTAAGTGTGTCTCTCATTGCTACTGTAATGGCAGCTTGTTATAGTATCGCAAGTCTCATTCCATATTTTATTGGTATGAAATCAGGAGACTTGCTTCCTAAAAGATTTGAAAAAGGCATTACTAGAGGGAAACAATTTTTTAATAGGTATGGTAAGTGGAGTATTGCCATTTCACGTCCCTTTGGTATCGGGAACTACATTTCGTATGTGGCAGGTATTAGTAAAGTTCGCTTGCTTCAATATTTGACTTTAACCTTTCTAGGAATTTACCCATGGTCATTCATAATGCTCTTTTTGGGTAATTACTTTAATGGAAACATTGAAGCGGTGCAGGCTTTTTTCAGCTCGTATAGTATATATGCCTACGTAGCTGTATTGTTGGTAGTTAGTTTATTATGTGCGTTTTACTATAGAAGATTTAAGAACAAAGAAAAATCAGTTGTAGGGAGAAGGGGAAATGTATGAACCGAACTGGGGTTTCACTCGGTGGTGGCAGTTTAAGAGGAGTTGCACATATAGGTGCTTTAAAGGAATTGGTTAGAAATGAAATAGATATTACCCATATCGCTGGGACGAGTGCCGGGTCAGTAGTGGGTGGATTGTTTGCCAGTGGTATGCATCCAGACAAAATGATTACTGTCTTAGATGATTTATCTATTCGTCGTCATGTTGATATAGGGATTAATCGGAAAGGATGGATAAAAGGAGATCGGATTTATCAAACGTTACTAAAGCTAACGGAGGGTAAACATTTCTCAGATTTAGACATTCCTTTTGCAGTCGTTTGTGTTGACTTACTTTCAGGAGAAATGGTTGTTATTGATTCAGGTGAGGTAGCATTGGCCATTAGAGCAAGTTCAGCCATACCTGGCTTATTCTCACCAGTTGAGATGGAAAATAAATTATTAGTAGATGGCTATATCTTAAACAACAACCCCGCAGATATTGTTAGAAGCATGGGCGCTGAAAATGTCACCTCTGTTAGAGTTAGAAGCTCCAATAGTCCTCAACCAACCAATATTCTATCCTTTATAAATCGCTATATCGATATTGCGAGTCAAAAAAATACAGAACGGTGTCTTACTCAATATACAGATGTGTTAATTGATATCGACCTTAAGGACATCGGTAGATTTGAAACTAAATCATTATCAGAAGTCATTGATTTAGGGCAGCTAGAAGCGAGACGTGTTTTAACAAAACAGCGTATAAAAAGTGAAAAAGTGATTTATTTACATGAATGGTTAGAGAAAATTAATTAAAGGAAAAGCAGAGCTTGTTTTCTGCTTTTTTTTATTTTTACAGAAAATATTGACAATTAGCACTCATATCAACATATAATGGTATTACCACAGTGTAAATTGGTATTACCAAAGATGAGGTGTGATAGATATATGAAAGAACGCTCTTCAGAGATGATTGGAAAAAAGATTATCCAGTCTATATTAGAAGGGGAATTTAGCATTAATGAACAACTTCAACCAGAAAGAGATCTTGCCACCCTATTCAATGTGGGAAGACCAACGATTAGAGAAGCGCTACAAAGGTTGGAGAGAGATGGTTGGATTACAATAAGAAAAGGGTTGCCTGCAATCGTAAATGATTATTGGAAGCAAGGTAACCTAATGACAATCGTAAATATCCTTCAATATCATGAAGAAGTCCCAGATGAATTCATAAAATATATGCTTGAATTGAGAATTTCCTTATCTCCAACCTATGTAAAAGATGCGGTTGTTCATAATCGAGTTAGGGTTATTTCACTATTTGTGCCTCTCGATGAGCTGTTAAATGATGCAGGCAGTTATGCAGATTTTGATTGGAACTTGCAGCTGGGCATTGCAAAATTATCATCAAATCCAATCTATCTACTGATACTTAATAGCTTTAAAGACATTTATAAGAAAATGGCTGAGAAATACTTTTGGAATCCAGAACATCGAAGAAAATCTTACCATTACTATGCTGAACTGCTAGATGCCGTATTAAAGGGTGATGTAGAGGCAACAGAAACTATAACAAGAAAAATGATGGAAGCAAGTTTAATTCTTTGGAGTGATAAAGTGAAGGAGGGGAAATAAGATGAAAAGTAAGGGGATTTATCGAGACTTCTTTTTTCATTTTGATATTTTAATTATGGGTTTCATCTTCATAGGTGTAGTAGGATTTTTATTAACAATGGACCTTACTATGTCAGTTTTGTTGTTTTTTGTAGTCGGAATCATCACATATATGTTTAGTGAGTATTTAACGCATCGATTTGTTTTCCATGTAAAAGCACCTAAAAATGCATTATTACTAAAATTAATTAAACGTTTGCATTATGACCACCATAAGAAACCAAATGATTTGAAGTTACTTTTTTTACCTATCTGGTATAGCCTACCAAGTCTATTTACCTTATCACTAATTTTCTTCGTAATTACTGGCTCATTGGTTGCAACCTTGTCATTTACAGTGGGTATTCTCTTTATGTTCTTTGTGTATGAGTGGAAGCACTATGTAGCCCACCGTCCATTTAAACCTAAAACTAGATTTGGGAAATGGTTAAAGAAAACCCATGTATTACACCATTATAAAAACGAAAACTATTGGTATGGAGTTTCTACTCCTTTTGTAGACGTTCTATTTGGAACATTAAAAGATGAAAAGAATGTGGAAACTAGTAAAACAGCGAAGGACTTAGAGAATAGATTTTAATAAGAAAGTCCAAAAGTGTAAATAACACCTTTGGACTTTTTATACTTCCTTTAATGTTCAATTAAGCTATTTACAGGAACATCTTGTTCTTGTTGTGGCTCATCAAGGGGATAAATACGTGCCATTTCACTCGTATCATCAACATGTTGAATATAGACAGGTACCTCATTATATGTAACATTTGCCATAACAGGTGACGCTGCAATTTCTTGTGCTCTTTGTTTGTTCATCCGTAAACCTCCTACTGAATTATTCAATAATAATGTTTACTTACTTTCCATGAAGTATTCCTTGAACATCAAGCTATGCCAATTGTTGTTCCGCATATTCTCGGTACAAAGGATGTGACTCTACCAACTCTTTGTGAGTCCCGCAGCCTGTAACTTTACCACTTTCTATAAAAACAATTTTATCTGCATTAACAATGGTTGATAATCGATGCGCGATGACAAAAGTAGTACGTCCTTCCATTAAGCGGGCTAAAGCTTGTTGCACCACACTTTCTGATTGGCTGTCTAAACTCGCAGTTGCTTCATCCATCATTAGAATTTTAGGATTACGTAAAAAAGCACGGGCAATTGCAATGCGTTGTCTTTGGCCGCCTGATAATTTTACCCCACGCTCCCCAACCTCAGTATCAAGTCCTTTAGGGAATCCTTTGATGAACTGATCCGCGTAGGCCATTTCTGCAACCTTCCACAGCTGGTCATCGGCTGGTAGTTCATCCTTGTCTAAGCCATAACATAAGTTTTCTCTTATTGTACCTGCCATCATCGCACTTTCCTGAGAAACATAACCGATTTGACTACGCCATAAATGGATAGAAAGTTCCTGAATAGGAGTGGACCCAACAAGAATTTGACCAGATGTTGGTTCATAAAAACGTTCGATTAAGCCAAACATGGTTGTTTTACCTCCACCACTTGGACCAGCAAAAGCAATCATCTGGCCTGGCTGAGCATCTAAAGATACTTGCTGAATCACGGGCTCATCTTCACTATAAGAAAAAGAGACATCTGAAATAATAATTGGAAGGCCGCCGATATCAAGTTCTACTCCAGCTTTCTCCTCTTCTAAAGGGAGTTCAAGTATCTCAATAATTCGTTCAGTTGCTCCTTTTGCTTTTTGAAGCTGCGTAAAAAACATCGCAAACGAGGTGATAGGCATAATGATTTGGAATAGGTAAAGTAAAAAAGCGATTAGAGACCCAGTAGACATCGTTCCATTTGCAACACGCATACCTCCATAAGCAATAATCATTACGATAACAGCCATAATTACAAGATGCATGATGGGACCAATGAGTGCAAAAATCCTTGCTTCCTTTAAGCCGTAATGCAAAAGCTTTGAGATACCTAGCATACCATTTGCTTCTTCAGTTTTTTCAGCTGTTGATGATTTCATTAAGCGAATTTCACTTAACGTCTGTTGAATGTCTCCGGTGAATGTTGCTGTTTCATCTTGAAGTCCACGTGAGATTTTAGCCATTTTCTTTCCGAGGGGAATCATGATTGCCATTGTAAGTGGAACGGAAATCAACATAACTAAGGTCATTTTCCAGTCCATGATCAGCAATATGATAACTGCTCCAATGATAGAAATGATTCCTGTAATAAACTGAGGAAAGTGTGTTGATATAAGTTCTTTTACAATACTTGTATCATTAACAACCCGGCTCACAGTTTCACCGCTTGATTGTTTATCAAAAAACGGAACATGCAATCGAATCAGTTTCGACCACATGCGATCGCGAAGGCTAGCGACTATCTTTTGCCCAACTAGGCTTAGTAAATAAATCGAAATACCACTAATAATTGCTTGGAGGATAAACGCAACTCCAATCATAATCATAAGAGAGACACTAAGTGCTTCTACCGAAAAATTGTCTACTAAATTCTTTGTTAACAGAGGAACGATCAATCCTGTAATTGTTGTAAGAATACTAGCGAATAGCCCAATGATGAGAGCCACTTTAGGAATATTCGTTGATAAGATAAGAGATAAAAAAGGCTTTAGTTTATACTCTTGTTTTTCCATCATGTAGGATAACTCCTGTCATTATGTATTTACTCTAGCTATATCTTACTCCAAATGACTCTAACAACCAATTTTAAACACCCCTACTTTATCACTTTAACGCACCGGGGGTCAGGCCCCAGAAGACATAATTAAAAGGCTAACGTAAGTTGGTTAGCCTTTTTATGCTATATATTGAACTTGATTTTTTCCATATTCTTTTGCGAGATAAAGTGCTTCGTCAGCACGTTTTAATAGATCTTTTGGTTGGTCCATTGATTGAAGTTCTGCGATACCAAAGCTACAAGTGATGCTTCCTACATCTTTGAAGTGATGGTTCGAAATCATCTCTCTCAGTGTTTCCCCAAGCTTTATAGATTCTATTTTGTTGTGGTTCTCTGCAATAATCAGAAATTCTTCGCCACCCCATCTGCCAAAATGAGCATTAGTTGGGAGCTGCATTGTTAAGTAGGAAGTTAATTCAACTAAGACTTCATCCCCGATTTCATGACCATAAATATCATTTATTCTCTTAAAGTTATCTACATCAAACAAGATAATAGAAAGCGGCTGTTTACTATTTTGTACCGTCAGTATTTTATCCTGAAGCACATTATCGAGGTTTCTTCGGTTAGGTAAGCCTGTTAAATAATCTGTGACAGCATTTCTTTTGTTTACTTCAACTTCTAAGAAGCCTTCAAATATATACTGAGTAAAATACAAACAGATAATGAATCCGATTGTTGCCATATTAAATTGGATTAATGTATCAATTGTATTACTGTCTGAAAATGGGCTTGTAATAGTATGGATACTACTAAGAATCACACTATAAGAAAATGCCAACAAAGAAAAAATGAGGGCAACCTTTCTTTTGAATATAAAGAAATAGAGAAGATAGGTAGTTGCCATCCAGTAGGCAATGGGGCCTAAGTGGACATTTCCGTTATAACCAAGCTCAGTCAAAATATTAAGGCTAAGATTTGAGTTATATATAAGTGTAGTGGATAAGAATAATAGTATATCAATCACATTGGTATTGCGTTTATTTGCCCATAATAAAATCATACAAAGAATTAACACAGCTATTTGTGATAGTAAAGACACATATTTACCTATGTTACTGTTGCCACTGGTAAGCACGAGCAGACACACCGTTCCGAAAGATAAAATGAAAATTGGAATCAATGCCAGGTAAATTCGACGCTTAAGTTGTGTTAATGCATGATTGGTATAGAAAAAGTAACTTGTCATAAGACATACTCCACCTATTATTGTATTAGAATTAAACTGCTTTTAACTCGCTATACATACTTGATTTTTGCCATTATCTTTCGCTTTATATAATGCTTCATCAGCACGGCTGATTATGTCCTTTGTTAACTCGTTTTCTAGTAAAAACGCAACTCCAAAGCTACATGTTACTGACTTGTCGATTCCGTTAAAATGGTGCTGTGAAATGGTCATCCTAACCTGTTCAGCTAATTCACTAGTAGAACTTCCACTTGTAATTAAAAGGAACTCTTCGCCACCCCACCTACCAAAGTAAGTATTTTTCGGCAATTGTTTGTGAATGATTTCTGTTAACTCTTTTAAAACACTATCACCCACATCATGTCCGTATTGATCATTAATTTTTTTGAAATTATCAACATCAAATAGAATAGCTGATAAAGCTTCCTTTGTTTTTGCAACTCTAGTAATTTCAGCATTAAGTACCGTGTCCATTTTTCTCCTATTATAAATCGACGTAAGATAGTCTGTGTTAGCCAATCTTTTAGCCGCATCCGCCTGCATAAAAATTTCGAACATATGCTGTACAAAGTATAAACAGATGATAAGACCTAAAATTGAAACATAATATTGCAGTAAAGTATCTACTGTTTGAGTTAATACATGTTCACTGAAAAAAATATGATAAAGACCTGGTATCAAACTAAGCACAAAGTTTGTGAAAGAAAAGAGTAATGCTGTTTTACCTCTAAACGTAAAGAAAATCATTAAATAAACTAATGGCATCCAGTATGAAAATGTCCCTAAGTGCATATCTCCGTCTCGTCCTAAATGATAGAAAATCGTATAATATGTTCTTATGAGTGTTATGAATGCTGTAATTAGACAAAGAAGAATATCAACAAATTGTAAGGAATTTTTATGAATAAAGAGAAATAGGTAACATACCATGAGACCAATGGAGAGTGAACCGAAAGTTACAATATTTATTAGATTTAAGTTTCCAGCTGAATATATTAAGTAAGTTAGAAATAAAAAAGTCACAATAAAAATAGGAAAAACTACTAAATAAATTTTTCTTTTAATAGTAGAAATAGAAGAGTTATTATAAAAAAATCCCTTAATATCCATCTTTTCACCCATCCATTCCTTAAATCTAATCCTATAACTATAGTATATCACAGGAAAACTATTAGCAAAATATGTATATATAGTAGTTTTAACCCACAAAAATTTTTCTTGTTATGATCGCAAAAAATTGACACGCTAATCATGTGTAATTATAGTTAAACTTGTTAATAGTTAAACAGTTGAACAATTAAATTATAGAACAAAAATAGGTGAGGTGAAAAGATAAAATGACGGTAAACAATATTAAAGAGCTAGTCGATCGCTATATCGAAGTATCTTTTTCAGTAAATAGTAAAGCCGAATCTCTAGTGAAAGAACAAATTAGCAGTGATTTAACGAATGACCAGCACTACACATTAAGATATATGCATAAGGTTGGTACTTGTACTTCCTCTGAATTAGCTGAAGTATTTAATGTGAAAAAAAGTGCAATAACAGCCATGATTAATCGTATGTGGGAAAAAGGATTCATTGAAAGAACACGTGATGATAATGATCGAAGAGTGGTTTACTTAACGCTAACGGATAAAGGTAATGAATTATTTCTGAAAACTGAACAACGAATTCATAAATTAGTAGAGTCGTTGATTACTAAATTTGAACAAACTGAGATTGAACAATTCATCAAGACATTTGAAAAACTCAATCAACTATTACAAGAAAGTAACGATAAAGTGGAGGAATAGCCGTGAATTTTATTATTAAACAGAAGTGGTTAGTCATGATAACTTGGCTTGCTGTAGTTGTAGGGTTATTTTTAATTGCCCCAAACATGGCAGACCTTGTTCGTGAGAAGGGGCAGATTAGTGTTCCTGAAGGATATTCATCAAACCTTGCTGGTCAAATTATGAAGGAAGTTCAGCATCAAGAAGGTGGGGGAGATGAAACACAGGTTGCTCTTGTGTTTCATAATGAGAATACATTAACCTCTGAAGAAATCAGTGAAGCTGAAAAAGCGATTCGGGCTTTAGAGGAAAATAAAGATGAACTGGGTGTTACAGAGATACTGACCCATTTTAATGAAGAGACCTTGAAGACTCAACTTGTGTCTGAGGATGGTAAGTCGATCCTTGCATCGATTAAGTTCAGTTGGAATGAAAGAGAACCAAGTGAGTTACGAGATGACATGTATCAAGCAGTTGAACATATTAATGTAGAACATTTTTATACGAGTGAATGGTTAATCGGTGAGGATTTAATACAAAGTTCTCAGGAAGGTCTGAAAAAAACAGAAGGAATCACAGTTGTATTCATTCTAGTCGTTTTATTACTAGTTTTTAGATCTATAATTTCACCGATAATCCCATTGTTAACGGTAGGATTTACTTACTTAGCCTCACAGTCTATTGTATCGTTTTTAGTAGATTTGTTTGATTTCCCGATATCAACGTACACTCAGATCTTCTTAGTGGCCATTTTATTTGGAATTGGGACTGATTATTGTATCCTGTTACTTAGCCGATTTAAGGAAGAATTAATACAAAAGGAAAGTGTAACAGACGCAATTATTGAAACGTACCGAAATGCTGGAAGAACAGTTTTCTTCAGTGGTGTCGCAGTGATGATTGGATTTGCTGCGATTGGTTTTTCCCAATTCATACTATATCAATCTGCAGCAGCTGTCGCAGTAGGTGTAGCAATCTTGTTAATTGCTTTGTTTACAATTGTTCCATTTTTCATGGCTGTATTAGGGAGAAAGATTTTTTGGCCATCCAAAGGTAAGCTTGAACATGGTGATAGCAAGCTATGGGCATTTGCAGGAAGATTTTCATTGGGACGCCCACTTGTTTCCCTTGCTATTGTAGCAGTCATTTGCGTTCCTTTTTTAGTAACTTATGATGGTGATTTATCCTACGATTCATTAGAAGAGATCAGTGGTGAGGTAAATTCCATTAGTGCTTTTAATGCGATTGCAGGAAGCTTTGGTCCTGGAGAGTCGATGCCAACAAAGGTGGTTATTAAAAATGATGAGGAAATGGATTCAGTTGACTATATAGGTTTAGCTGAGAAGATTAGCCAGGAGTTAGACAAAGTTGACTTAGTAGGGACTGTTCGATCTGTAACAAGACCTACAGGTGAATCTATCGAGGACTTCTTTGTTTCTAAGCAGGCTGAATCACTAGAAGAAGGCTTAGGTGAAGGGAAAGAAGGGTTAGATCAAATTAGTGAAGGTTTACAGGAAGCAAGCAGTGAACTATCAAAATCTGAACCAGAGTTAGCAAGTGCAACAGATGGGATCAGTGAGCTAATAACAGGTACAACCCAAATCAAAACAGGCTTATCTGACATTCAATTGAACTTAGCTAAAATTGAAAATGGGATTCGTCAAGGATCCATGGGTTCAAATGAAATTAAAGCTGGTTTAGCACAATCAAAAGTTGGTACAGAAGAGCTTTTAGATGGCTATAAAGAGTTATTAAACGGATATAAAGGTATGGAAGTAAATCTTTCAGCTCTAACCACTAAATATCAAGAGGTCAGTGGTGGGTTAACTGGTATTTCTGATGCTTTAGGTAAAATTGAAACAGATAATTTTACAAATCTAGAAAGTAATTATGAAGGCTTAGCTTCTGATATGAACTACCTTGTAATTAAAGGCACTATTCAGGAAGTGCAAAAACAATTACCTGTTTTATCTCAAGGACTAACTGACTTAAATGTTGGACTTGGTCAGATCAATGGTGGAATGACATCAGCAAATGCTGGATTTGAGCAAGCTCTTGGTGGTCAACAACAGTTAATAGTTGGTCTTGAGCAAATAATTCAGGGGATTGAAGCCCAACAAGCAGGCCTTGAACAATTAGCAAATGGTCAAGGACAGATTGTTAATAGTTTCCCTAAATTAAAAAATGGCTTAGCAGGAATTACAGATGGCCAGCAGCAGCTTCTTGAAGGCTTTGGTTCACTGGGTGGACAATTATCACAGTTAACAGAAGGACTTGAACAAAGTGCAGATGGTTTAATACAAGTATCAACAGGTTTAGGGTCAGCTCAAGAATATTTAGCAGGTCTCTCAAGTACTGGCAAATTGAATGGTTTCTATTTACCAGCTGAGGTACTTGAAAGTGAAGAGTTCGAGCAAGCATTAGATGTGTATATGTCTAAGGATCGAAAAATCATGACGATGGACATTATTTTTACAGAAAGTCCATACTCAAACGAATCGATGCAGCAAGTTGAAGAAATAAAAGAGGCAGTTGAACGGGCAACAAAAAATACGAAGCTTGAAAATGCCGTAGTTGCTGTCGGGGGAATTACAAGTACGAATGCCGACTTAGATACGATGTCCGGAAATGATTATTCCAGAACAGTTGTCTTAATGCTAATTGGAATTTCAATCATTCTAATCTTTTTATTTAGATCTCTTATTATGCCGGTCTATATTATTGGATCATTGATTTTGACGTATTATACTACGATTGCTATTAATGAGGTAATATTCGTTAATCTTCTCGGCTATAGTGGTATTAGCTGGGCAGTTCCATTCTTTGGCTTCGTAATCCTAGTCGCTTTAGGTGTAGACTACAGTATTTTCCTAATGGATCGATTTAATGAATACAAAGATCTGTCAGTGGGAGAGGCCATGTTAATGGCAATGAAAAAGATGGGAACAGTTATTATCTCAGCAGTTATTATCTTAGGTGGAACATTTGCTGCAATGATGCCTTCTGGAATGCTTTCATTGTTACAAATTGCTTCAATTGTATTAATAGGGTTACTGCTATATGCATTCGTCATATTACCTTTATTTATACCAGTCATGGTTAAAAACTTCGGTGAGGCGAACTGGTGGCCGTTTAAGCGAGTGAATAACTAATTTAATTTATAGCCCTAATCACATGATGATTGGGGCTATTGTTTTTATGAGAAAAGAATAGCTCAACCTGTCAGAATCATCAAGGATTCGGACAAGTTCAGAAGGTCCCATGCTCAACCTGTCCGAAACAGCAAGGAATTCAGACAAGTTCAGAAGGTCCCAAGCTCAACCTGTCCGAATCAGCAAAGAATTCGGACAAGTTCAGCAGGTCCAGCGCTTAACCTGTCCGAATCATCAAGGTATTCGGACAGGTTCAGAAGTTCCCGCGCTCAACCTGTCCGAATCAGCAAAGTATTCGGACAGGTTCAGAAGTTCCCGCGCTCAACCTGTCCTAATCAGCAAGGAATTCGGACAAGTTCAGCAGGTCCAGCGCTCAACCTGTCCGAATCAGCAAGGAATTCGGACAAGTTCAGAAAGTCCGGCGCTCAACCTGTCCGAATCAACAAGGTATTCGGACAAGTTCAGCAGGTCCCATGCTCAACCTGTCCGAATCATCAAGGTATTCGGACAAGTTCAGCAGGTCCCATGCTCAACCTGTCCGAATCATCAAGGAATTCGGACAAGTTCAGAAAGTCCGGCGCTCAACCTGTCCGAATCATCAAGGAATTCGGACAAGTTCAGCAGGTCCCATGCTCAACCTGTCCGAATCAGCAAGGAATTCGGACAAGTTCAGAAAGTCCGGCGCTCAACCTGTCCGAATCAACAAGGTATTCGGACAAGTTCAGAAGGTCCCATGCTCAACCTGTCCGAATCATCAAGGTATTCGGACAAGTTCAGCAGGTCCCATGCTCAACCTGTCCGAATCATCAAGGAATTCGGACAAGTTCAGCAGATCCAGCGCTCGACCTGTCCGAATCATCAAGGAATTCGGACAAGTTCAGAAAGTCCGGCGCTCAACCTGTCCGAATCATCAAGGAATTCGGACAAGTTCAGAAGGTCCAGCGCTCAACCTGTCCGTATCAACAAGGAATTCAGACTCGTTCAAAAGCCCATACTCAACCTGTTAGAATAACCATCTCTTCTCCAATAGAACTTGGATGCCTTTTTTCATGGAAAATAAATGGCAAGAATTCGGGGAATGCTACTCATACAATGAATGACGAATTGGAGTGAGTAGGTAATGAAGGCAGTTACATATCAAGGGAAGTATAGTGTAGCAGTAAAAGAAGTTGAAGATGCAAAATTAGAGAAGAAAGACGATATTATCGTAAAAATTACCTCAACTGCTATATGTGGATCTGATCTGCACTTGTATCAAGGCAACATGCCACTACCAATTGGCTATGTGATAGGTCACGAGCCGATGGGGATTGTAGAGGAAGTAGGACCCGAAGTAACAAAGGTTAAAAAGGGAGACCGAGTCGTTGTTCCTTTTAATGTTTCATGTGGTCATTGTTATTATTGTAATCATGATTTAACAAGTCAATGTGATAATTCAAACCCACATTATGATTCAGGCGGGTACTTTGGTTACACAGAGAAGTTTGGCAATCATCCTGGGGGACAGGCAGAGTATTTAAAAGTACCTTTTGGTAACTTTACACCATTTGTTGTACCAGAATCATGTGAGTTGGAAGATGAGTCTCTTCTTTTTCTATCTGATGTCTTACCAACTGCATATTGGAGTGTAGAACATGCGGGAGTGAAGAAGGATGATACCGTAATTGTGCTAGGATGTGGTCCTGTTGGGCTCATGGCTCAAAAATTTGCATGGATGAAAGGTGCAAAACGAGTTATAGCTGTCGATTATTTAGATTATCGTATGAATCGTGCAAAACAAATAAACAATGTTGAAGTCTTTGAATTTACAGACTATCCTGACATGGGTGAACATTTAAAAGAGATAACAAGTGGTGGAGCAGATGTAGTAATCGATTGTGTGGGCATGGATGGCAAGAAATCACCTCTTGAATTTATAGAACAAAAGTTAAAGCTTCAAGGTGGTACACTTGGACCAATCCAAATTTCAACGAAAGCAGTTAGAAAAGGTGGAACTGTACAACTAACAGGAGTGTATGGTGGTAACTACAATCTCTTCCCATTAGGTGCTTTCTTTTCAAGAAACATTACATTAAAGATGGGGCAGGCCCCAGTGATTCCAATTATGCCGAAATTGTATGATATGATTGTTGATAAAAAATTTGATCCAAAAGAGATCATTACACATAGTATGTCTCTCGAAGAAGCTAGTAAAGGATATCAAATTTTTAATGGCCATGAAGATGATTGCATAAAGGTTATTTTAAAACCATAATTGCTGTAAATAGTATAAGTCATTCCGAAAAGGAGTGGCTTTTTTCCTATCCATGTTTTAGTGTAGTATGTAGAAGATTGTTGATGGAGGGAAAAAAATGAACAGATGTGGTTGGGTCAATCAGGATCCTTTATATATTGACTATCATGACCATGAGTGGGGTGTACCTGTTTATGATGATCAGTTACTATTCGAGTATTTAAACTTAGAAGGAGCACAAGCAGGATTAAGCTGGTACACGATTTTGAAAAAACGTGAGAACTATCGAGCTGCTTTTGATCAATTTCAACCTGAGAAAATTGTTCAATATGATCATCACAAAGTGGAAGAACTTTTGCAAAACTCAGGAATAGTTCGTAATAGACTTAAGGTAAACGCAGTCATTACAAATGCTCACGCCTATTTTAAAGTGGTAGATGAATTTGGATCTTTTAGTAAATACATATGGTCATTTGTGGATGGAGCACCTATCCAAAATCATTTTAAAGAGATGAAAGATGTACCAGCTACATCAGATATTAGTGATAAATTGAGTAAGGACCTAAAGAAACGAGGTTTTAAATTCGTAGGATCAACAATCTGTTATGCCTTCATGCAAGCAGTTGGTATGGTAAATGATCATATCGTGACGTGTGACTGTTATAATAGGGATAAGCCAAAGTTATAAGTCCAGACTTGTTCACAAACAGTTCATTGGTCTATCAAAACTTTTTAGGTTAAACTAAAAAAGAATTTATATTATCAAAACTTTTCTCTTTACATAGGATAGGGGGGTATGGTAACTTATATTCAAGGAGGGGAAATGATGGAAGAAATCAAAGAGGAGCAATTCGACCCTGAAGAGTTAGATAATTGTTGTTCTCCCCACAGTGAAAGAAAAAGTCACCATTCTGATAAGACGAAAAAAAGTCTTGTTAGCCGCCTAAATCGAATTGAAGGTCAAATTAGAGGAGTGAAGGGACTCATCGAAAAGGATACTTACTGCGATGATGTAATCACTCAAATCTCAGCCATTCAATCAGCCTTAAATGGTGTAAGTAAGTTATTACTAGAAGGCCATTTGAAAAGCTGTGTATTAGAGCGAATTCAAGAAGGCGATGTAGAAGTCTTAGACGAAGTATTAGTAACCGTTCATAAATTAATGAAAAAGTAAAAGGAGCGATTTATTATGGAAAAGGTAACATTAAAAGTAAGTGGTATGTCTTGTGGACATTGTGTAAAGGCAGTTGAAGGAAGTGTTGGTGAACTGTCTGGAGTTAGCACTGTAACAGTTAACTTAAACGAAGGTACTGTAGATGTAGAATTTAATGCTAGCGAAGTTTCTCTAGAGGCAATTAAAGAAACGATTGATGATCAAGGTTACGACGTAGAATAAATAAAATGAGCCGTGCTAATCTAATAGCACGTTCTCTTTTACAAATTAATATACCCCTACACGGTATATCGGAGGGTTGCTAGATGAGTACAACAAAAACAAAAGATACAAGTTTGCAAATAACAGGTATGACATGTGCAGCCTGTGCAAACCGAATTGAAAAAGGACTTAAAAAGCTTGAGGGTGTAGAAGAGGCAAACGTTAACTTTGCTTTAGAACGTTCTCAAATAAAATATAATCCAGATGTTACTAACATTGAAGCATTCCAAAAGAAAATCCAGTCTCTTGGCTTTGATGTTGTAACGGAAAAAGCCGACTTTAATGTTACAGGAATGACATGTGCTGCTTGTTCAGCACGAATTGAAAAGGGCTTAAATAAACTTGAGGGTGTGACAAAAGCAACTGTCAATCTAGCCTTAGAAACAGCCTCAGTTGAATATAATCCATCACTATTAAATAAAACGGATATTGTTAAGCGTGTTGAAAAGTTAGGGTATGGAGCAGCCGTTAAGGATGAAAAAGCTCAAGAGACCGAAGACCACAGAGCAAAAGAAATTGAAGTCCAGACGGGGAAATTCATCTTTTCATTAATCCTTTCCCTACCGCTTCTTTGGGCAATGGTTGGTCACTTTAGCTTTACAGCTTTTATCTATGTACCTGATATGTTCATGAATCCCTGGGTACAGTTAGCACTAGCTACACCTGTCCAATTTATTGTCGGTAAGCAATTTTATGTCGGAGCGTACAAAGCACTTCGTAATAAGAGTGCAAACATGGATGTACTAGTAGCACTTGGTACGTCAGCAGCTTATTTTTATAGTGTATATTTATCATTTGTATCAATTGGTTCTAACGCCCATATGGTTGAACTTTACTATGAAACAAGTGCGATTTTGATCACTCTCATTATTTTAGGGAAACTATTTGAGGCCCGTGCAAAAGGGAAATCCTCTGAAGCTATTAAGAAGTTAATGGGATTACAAGCTAAAAAAGCCACAGTTTTCCGTGATGGCATTGAAGTAGAGGTTGAGCTAGAGGATGTAATTGTAGGGGATATCATCTATGTGAAACCAGGAGAAAAAGTTCCTGTTGACGGTGAAATCGTAGAAGGACGATCTGCACTAGATGAATCCATGTTAACTGGAGAAAGTGTACCAGTTGATAAGACAATTGGGGACCATGTTATCGGTGCAACAATTAATAAAAATGGATTTTTAAAAGTTAAAGCAACAAAGGTTGGTAGAGACACAGCGTTAGCACAAATAATCAAGGTAGTCGAAGAAGCTCAAGGTTCAAAAGCGCCAATCCAACGAATGGCGGATCAAATTTCTGGTATTTTTGTACCAATCGTAGTAGGAATTGCGATCGTAACATTCCTTGTGTGGTTCTTTATCGTGAGTCCTGGCGACTTTGCAGGTGCACTGGAAAAAATGATTGCTGTACTAGTTATTGCATGTCCATGTGCTTTGGGGTTAGCGACTCCAACTTCAATTATGGCAGGTTCAGGTCGTTCAGCAGAATTTGGTATTTTGTTTAAAGGTGGAGAACACCTAGAAATGACACACAAAATCACAACAGTAATCCTTGATAAAACAGGGACAGTGACAAAAGGAATGCCAACACTAACTGATGTTCTTTTAACGTCAAATCAAAATGAAACTGAACTTCTTCAGTTAATTGGAACAGCAGAAAAGCAATCGGAGCATCCATTGGCCGAGGCAATTGTTGCTGGTATAAAAGAAAAAGGAATTGATTTAAAAGAAACCGAAAGCTTTGAAGCAATTCCGGGCTTCGGAATTAAAGCAGTTATTGAAGGAAAAGAAGTAGTGATTGGAACACGAAAACTGATGGCTCAACATCAAATTGAACTCGGTGATGCACTGAAAACAATGGAACGACTAGAGGAAAGTGGAAAAACAGCGATGCTAGTAGCCATTGATGGAATCTATACAGGGATTGTTGCTGTAGCCGATACAATCAAAGAAACCTCTCAAGCAGCAGTTGCTCGTCTGAAAAACATGGGAATTGAAGTGATTATGATTACTGGAGATAACCAAAGAACAGCAGAAGCAATTGCAAAAGAGGCAGGCATAGACCACGTTATTGCTGAAGTTTTACCGGAAGGAAAAGCAGAAGAAGTGAAAAAGCTGCAGCAACAAGGTAAAAAAGTAGCGATGGTTGGAGACGGAATTAATGATGCACCTGCCTTAGCGACTGCTGATATCGGTATGGCTATTGGTACAGGGACAGATGTAGCAATGGAGGCAGCCGATATTACATTAATTCGTGGAGATCTTAACAGTATTGCAGACGCAATCTATATGAGTAAAAAGACGATTCGAAATATTAAACAAAACCTATTCTGGGCATTTGGTTACAATACTCTTGGTATTCCTGTAGCGGCAGTTGGACTCCTTGCTCCATGGTTAGCGGGAGCTGCAATGGCTTTCAGCTCAGTATCAGTAGTACTTAATGCATTAAGGCTACAAAAGGTCAAATTAAATAAGTAAGCCCAGGGGGTATGATTTATGAAGAAATGGATTATTTCAGCAATCGCCTATCTTGCAATCGTTGTGGTCGGTTACAATGTATATGCCTTTACGATAGGTACTGAGTCTGAAAATCATAATAGTAGTATAGAAGATACAGACCATCAACATTCTGAAAATGATACCGCACATTCTGAGGGAGAACATGATGATACAAGTGATCATCATGGGTCAGATGATGGTCATGAATCTCATGGAGACCATGGTAGCCAGCCAACATCTAGTGAGGTAGATGTTGAAATTAATGTGGCTGGTGATAAGCTTACAATCAATGTTAATGATTTAACAGGTAACCCAGTTGAGAATCTTAAATTAAATCACGAAAAGTTACTACATCTCATTATCGTGGATGAGCATTTAGAACAATACTATCACCTCCACCCTGAACAATTAGACAAAGGGGTATTCGAGGTCACAAAACAACTTTCACCAGGGTTATACAAAGCATTTGTAGATATTAAACCTGCAGATTTAGACTATGTTGTTAGTCCTATTAACCTAGAGATTGGAGAGTCAAAAGCTAGTCATAGCCATGAATCTCTTATTGTAGACAAAACGCTTACAAAAACAGTTAATAACCAAACTGCTACCTTAACAACGACAGAGTTAGCGGCGGAGAAAACAGTTGTTCTATCATTTGATCTCCCTAATGTCACAATAGAACCATATTTAGGAGCTATGGGTCATGTTGTTATACTTGATGAAGCGGGAGTAGACTATATTCATGTTCATCCTAAAAACGAAAAAGAAACAATCTTTGAAGCTCAATTCCCTCAATCCGGAATATATAAACTTTGGGGTGAGTTCAAAATCAATGGAGAGGTAGTAATCTATCCATTTGTAATCGAAGTTAAGTAATCGTTATAAGGTGCTGCATCCTAATTTCTAAAGAGGAAATAGGTTGCAGTGCTTTTTATTTTGGCTCTGTTTTTTACACTAATAAATAAAAAATACAAAAAACTGGGTAAACGCCCTTTCATATTTATCTTCCATACATATATTGTAAACGTAGACGAAATGGAGGTGTTTTTGAATGAGTGGAACAGTTGCAGGAGCAGGATATGGTGGCGGATTCGCGTTAATCGTAGTATTATTCATTCTGCTTATCATTGTAGGAGCAGCATACGTTGGTTATGGTTACTAAAATGTAATCTACTAAAACAATTGTAGATACAAAAAATGTATCTCTTCACCTCTAGTTGGAGGTGAGGTAGACTCATTTATACCCTTATCCCCAATGAAAGCCCCTGTTACTAAATAGGGGCTTTTAATATTGTGTCAGCCTATAATACATAAATATTATCTTTTAGTTACAGTTTTATTTCTTGATAATAATTTGACAACCTATCTGATAAAATAAATTAGGATGATTTTACGTTAAAACTTTTAAGAAAATAAAATCATAAATATGGAGAACGATAATGAAATATTATAGTATATTCCTTATCCTCACTATTTCAGTGTTTTTTTTCTTTCCAGCTTATCATTTTGCGGAAGATAATTCTCCTTTAGTACAAAGTGAAAGCGCTGTATTGATGGATGCAAAAACTGGGTCTATTTTATATGAAAAGGATAGTAATGCAAGAATGTATCCTGCAAGTGTGACAAAAATAGCCACGGCAATTGTTGCAATTGAAGAAGGTAACTTAGATGACATTGTGACAGTCAGCGAAAATGCTAGGTATGTTGAGGGAACACGTGTTTATCTAGAGCCTGGGGAACAAGTATCTTTATTAAAGCTAGTTCAAGGTTTGTTAATTAATTCTGGAAATGATGCTGGTGTGGCTATTGCCGAACATATGGATGGTACAGTAGAGGGTTTTTCAAAGAGGATGAATCAATTCTTGAAGGAAAAAGTAGGCATTCATAATACGAATTTTGTTAATCCACATGGTCTTTATCATGATCAGCATTATACGACGGCGCATGATGTTGCCATTCTAACAAGCTATGCTTTAAAAAATGATATCTTTAAAGAGATATTTAGCACAAATGAGCTTGAATGGAAAGGCGAAAGCTGGGACACAGTTATTTATAATCATCATGAGATGCTTACTCATCGCCCTTATGAAGGAATAGTAGGTGGTAAAAATGGCTATGTTCAAAAATCAGGACATACCTTGGCAACTGTTGCCCAGAGAGCAAATTTGACTCTAATAGCAGTCGCCATGAAAACAAACCTTAAAAGTATCATTTACAAGGATACAGCAGCACTTCTGGACTATGGGTTTGAAAATTATAAAACAACAGTCATTCCATCAACCAAAGTATTTAAAGATAAACAGAATAATAACTATTTCCCAACTAACTCTGTTTATTTTACTCATAAGATAAATGAAATTACAAAACAAAAGGTTACACCCAAAGGCGAATTAGTAATCACTGGGGAGGACAACAAGGTTCTTGCTGCAACAAAGCTCAATCCTGTTGCCAAACTAAGTGACCGCCCCGTAGCCACTCTAGCCGCCACGACCATAGAAAAAGAACAGGAAGAATCAAAGAGTCTTAGTCTTATACTATTAGTCTCTTTCATTATCGTAACTGGTGGCTTATTAGGCATATTTATTTATTCTAAAAAAACTAAAAGACAAAGAGACCCCTCTAATTAAGGGGTCTATATTATTTCTACTCACCTTATAGTAAGTGGTGAGTGTATTGGAATGGAAGGCACTTGACTCCTGCGGGATGTAGAGGGACATCCGATGAGACCCCACAGGCGAAGCCGAGGAGGCTCACATCCCTCCCCGCGGAAAGCAAGTGCCTGCAGTGGAAAGGAACGGACAAAATTTAAAGTTTTCTAAACACAATAAGCTTTTGACCAAAATAATTAGTTATCGTATAAATCCCAGTTCCAATAAACACCGCCAAGTCACGATTATCTAAGATAATTAATCCAACTACTTGATGGACATAACCTGCAATGATATCACCAGCATAATACGAAAACATATAACAGCTTACAATCACAATAGCAAATTGGACAGAACTAGATGAAATCGTCACCTTACTTTGAAAAGTAAAGGTTCTATTTAAAAAATAGCTAACAGTCGCACCAAGTGTGTTTCCAATAAAAGTGGCTCCCCAATAATTAATCCCAAGCAGATGCATCATGAAAAAAATAGAAGAGAGACCGATTAGTGTGTTCACCACCCCTACCAATAGAAAACGGAAAAACGGATTAATTTGTTTTAGGTAGGCTAGTAAAACCAAGCTGTTCTTGCTCCTTATCTACAGAAAGTGCTTGTCCAGACTTAAGAGCTAAACTAAAGGTGTTGATATCAACGATATACTTAGGTCTTCGTTTCGCTTCTTTATAAATTTTACCTACATATTCTCCTATTAATCCAACACCAATTAATTGCAATCCCCCGATTAACCAAATGGATGTGATTAATGAAGTCCAGCCGGTAGTTGTATTGCCAGTAAACTTTAACAGTAAGAAGTAGCATCCGAATAATAAACTAATGAAAAACGACAGAAAGCCAACTAGTGAAATAAAACGAATTGGAGTCACACTGAAAGAAGTGATTCCATCTAGTGCAAAAGATAACATTTTTCGTAAGGGATATTTCGTTTCTCCTGCGAAGCGTTCTTTACGGTTATAGAACACCTCTGTCGATTGAAAGCCAATGAGCGGTACAATTCCTCTGAGAAAAAGGTTCGTCTCTCCGAACTTTTCTAATTCCTCAACTGCTCGTTTGCTCATAAGTCGAAAATCCGCATGATTATAAATAAGGTCAACACCCATTTTTTGCATAAGTCTATAAAATCCGAGCGCAGTATTTCGCTTGAAGAAAGTGTCTGTGCTACGTTCTCTACGAACACCATACACAATCTCATAACCTTCTGTATATTTCTGAATAAACTCTTTGATAACATTAACGTCATCTTGTAGATCTGCATCAATCGAAACCATGCAATCAGAATGCTCTTTTGCAGTGAACAGTCCTGCTAGTAACGCATTTTGATGGCCGACATTTTTTGAAAGCTTTAACCCTTTTATCAATGGGTTAGATAAGCCTGCTTTGTAAATAAGTGTCCATGTCTTATCTTTACTACCATCATCAACAAATAAAAGTTTGCTCTGTTCTGATATCAGTTTTGAGGATATCATATCTTCTAAAAAATCCCCCAAACAAATAAATGTTTCGGGAAGCATTTCTTCTTCGTTATAACACGGTACTACGATTGTTAGCTTAGGTTCAATCAACTTTATCCCTCCTAAGGTGCATAAGAAGTGCTATATAGGTGAATTTTCCAGGCGGATTCGTTTGATTCAAATATTTTTTCAAGAATTAACCCATTTTCAACTGCGTTATTTATTGGAATAGCCGATAAGACATACCGACCTCCCATATCGTAAAACGGCTTTAGGTTTAATTCCATTTTATTAATCTCTTTCTTCGTCCTCTTTTTAAACATATAATGCTTACCAACTTCATCTATGAAAATATAGCACCGTCCACCCCATTCATCGAAGTACTGCTTTAGTTTTTTATCTTTTTCTAATTCATTTTCAATGATTTGACGGAATCTGTACTTATACGTCAACGGATAGAAATTGTTGTACGTATCAAGTGTGTAAAAGCCATTATATTGGGCAATTGCTGGATGGATACCAATACTAACTACCCGATAATCCTCTGGTGGCATTCCAATATAGGTTTTAATATCTTCAAATTGTTCCTCAGCATAAAACTCTTTAAATGAAGGCTTTTTTTGATGGACAAACTCCTCATTAAAAGCAGTTAGAACAAGTACCTGAGAAACTATGAAAAAAATACATGCATGTTTCCACCAGTTATTCTTACTTGTTAGTTTTGAACCGTAATCCCATAGGATTTTTAAAGAAAGTGCAAACAATGTATAAATAACTAGCGGTCTTAAAAAATGATAGCGAGCAAAATTAAATGTATCTAAAAAATGAAAACTCTCAGTGAGTGGTAGCCATCCCTTATAAAACCAGAATGCATACCAAGCAGAAAGGGCTAGGTTTAGAACATGCAGAAAAACAAATACCTTTTCTCGCTTCCATGCCTTTTGCAAAATAACAGCATATATGGCAAGAATGGTTACTGGTAAAATGACCAAGCCATGTACGGTCATAACATGGGTGTGTCCTAGAACATAATTTTTAAAGGTTAGTTTTAAAGAATGGAGAAAGGTTAATCTAGCATGAAAATATTCATCACGACTATTTGGCTCATGATCAAAGATAAAGGAATACACCAGTCGATATTCTACTAATAGAAACATAAGCGTCATAAATAGTATGGCTACTAAAAATCGACCATTCATCCCTTTTCCTCGGAGCACATCTACTAACCAGAAGATACCCATTGCTGATAGAAAAAAGAAAAATCCTAATACAATACTTGAGAACAAAGGGAGGAGAGCTAGTACAATCCAATTAGCCCAACCTCGTTCCCCGTTTCGAATATTTAATAATGCCCAAAGAGCAAGTGGCATCCCAAGTGTGCTTAACATTCCTGAAGGCCAAAAGGGAGTCATCGCAAAGGCAAGAGAAACTCCAATTCGAATCCAACTATACTTTTCATCCTGAACAAAGTGTTTCTTTAATAATAAGTACATGCCAATAAAAGCAAGTATTCGTGTGATTGTTTGACTAAGTGCATACGCTAGCATGGAAGGAAATAAAGCATGTAGCCATACAATCACACTGTACTCTGTTCCAAATGCATTTCTTGAAAGATTTCCATTAATAATTTGTGGTATGACTGCATCGACCGGTCCAAATATTTCTCCGCTTTCCTTTAAAACCTTATACCATGCGATATTAGAATCTAGATTATCATGAACTCGTAAATGGGCATCTTCCCCAAGAATATAGTAGGGTGAAACAAAGAGAAATAATACTACAATAGCAAGAAAGAAAAGCTTTCTTTCTAATGAATTAGCTCGCAACTGATGAAACATTTTATCCCCCCAATATGGTTAAATATTGGTCAGCGTTTAAATCGAATCATTACCTCCCGGATGCGACCTCGAGTGCGTTAACAACATCAATAAGCCCTTCTCCGAAGTAAATGTCCTTCCCTCTATCTCCAAGGTCGACGGTAGTATTTTTAATAATTTCCATTACTTCTGTATTTCGTAAATTAGGATTGATGGACCTAATTAATCCTGCTAAAGCCGAAACGTGAGGGGCAGCCATCGATGTACCAGATAAAGCTGCATACTGCCTATTGAAATAGGTACTAGCAATTTGTACTCCTGGAGCAGATACATCAATGTAGTCTCCGTAGTTGGAGAAGTTGGCACGATCACCGTAATAATCAACTGCTGCTACACTTAGTACCTGTGGGTATGCAGCTGGGAAGCTAGGCTGATTCGTATTGTCATTGCCAGATGCAGCGATTAAGACCACGTCTCTTTTAAAGGCATAATCTATTGCATCCTTTAACATATCTGAATGTTGATAATTTCCGAGACTTAAATTGATAACCTCTGCGCCTTGATTAGTTGCCCAAATAATTCCTTTTGCAATATCGAAAGTGGAACCATACCCTTCTTCACCCATGACCTTTATGGGGATAATGGGGTTATACCAGGTTAGCCCGGCGATGCCTTCATGATTGTTAACTTTAGATGCAATAATTCCGGCTACATGTGTACCATGACCATTATCATCATCTGCATCATTCGAATCTGTTAGGGCATTATAGCCATCAGTTAGACGCTCAACTAGATCTGGATGTTCAAGGTCTACACCAGTATCAACAACAGCTATTTTAACTTCCTCATTACCCTGAGTAATTTGCCAGCCTGCTTCTGCTTCAATTAAGGGCAAATTCCACTGGTACCTTTGGTAATAGATATCATTTGGAGTTGTTTCATTTTGCATCATGATGTAGTTCGGCTCTGCATAAGCAACATTATCAATTGGAGCGAAAAACTGAATAAGATCTACTGTTGTTTCACTTGTTGATTCAAAGGTGTAAATCGAGTCAAACTTTTTTAGCACTTGACCATTAATATCCGTTAAATAAGTGTTAAGTTGGTCTTCAGTAAGATCTTCATGAAACTTAACAATGATTTGATTTTCATAGAAGTGACTCGTTTCGTTTGGATTGTGGTGAACATGTGTTACCTTAGGACTGTTATCTAAACGTTGGACAATTTCTTCTCCCATTTGTAGAGAATTAACTGTAAAAATCTTAGGATGACCTTTTTTTGAATCATCCTCTCTTGAGTGCTTAAGGATTTTATCATCCTTATGGTATAAACTTTGGATTTTTTGTACGGTTGGTCCCTGATGAATGTTTTCACTGTTATTCTGATCACCAAAAGGTGTCATCACCGATATAAAAAACAAAGCGATAAATAGAGGGATAATCAACCAAGCAAATCTTCTTTCCTTCATTTTAAAAAACACCTCGTGTAATTTTAATCGACAAATAAAGCATTCTCATAATTGGTAAATTTCATGCGGATTTAGAAGAACATTCTAAAAATGTTAATTGCACTTAGGTTTACCAATTAACCTTATTTATGATTTAGAGGATTTTAGCAAACACTAAAATCTATCCTAAATATGAAAGGAAGATTATGCTTTATGAAGCATCTTAAGGCTTTAGGAATAAAGTTTATTTTTACTTCGATTATTCTCTTATCCGTTTTTGGGATCTACTACAATTCGACTGTGTTAGAAATTCTTATGATTAGTGCACTCGTAACAGGCGTAGCCTATCTAATTGGTGATTTATTCATTCTCCCGAGACTTGGAAATATCGTTGCATCACTAGCAGACATGGGGCTTGCTTTTTTATCGATATGGGGACTAAGTTTACTATTGATTGCCCCCCCAGATCGACTTGCTCTTGCTTCTTTATTCGCGGCTATATTTATCATGTTATCTGAGGCTCTCTTTCATGCTTACATGGAAAATAAGGTATTGGCTAAAGGTCTTAATAACATGACATTTAATATGACAAGCTTCCAGAATAAATTTCAAACAGAACTTGCCGAGGAACACGATTTACACGATCTAAATAAAAGAGAGAAATAGCAGTTGGCTAAGCAGCATATAAAAGATATGCTGCTTTTTTACTGTTAATAATAAAAAAATATTGCATAATTACCTAACATTTCATGGAATAACTAACACAAGGATACGTTTGAATGAAAAGCTTGAAGGGCTAAAGACATAATTCGAAATAAAAGGGTGAATGGTGATGATACATGTTTAGCTTATTTAGAAAAACAGAGCCAAAAAAACCAAAATTAGTCGAAGCAATTGTAACAGCCTTTCAAAAACAAGGTGATTTCCTCGTATATTTTAATGAGTATGCCATTAATCCTTACTGGATTTGTTATCAAAAGAATTTAGTGGATTCCAAAACTCTCCATGAGTTGATATTACCTTATATAAATAAAGAGTCAGTAGAAGGAATAATTGACATTAAAGAATCAGTCCCAATTGAAGATATTATTCTTACAAAAGATGTTGATGAAATTAAAACAAAGCTGCTTTCTGGATATATAATGGTTCAGTTTCATAAGAAGGACGAAAGGTGTGCATTATTAAGAGCTCCACTACATAATAATCGCAGTATTGCTGCTCCAGAAGTAGAGTTTAGTGTAGTTGGGCCGAAGGAAGCATTTACAGAATCTATAGATACTAACTTAAACCTAGTTAGAAAGAGACTTCCGATTATTGATTTGAAGGTGAAAGAAGTAACCGTAGGAGAATTGTCTCAAACGCGAGTTGCAGTTTTATATATTGATGGTATTGCGGATAAAACAAATGTTAGAACTGTATTACAACGACTTAAGGATATTGAATTTGATCAACTTGTTGATAGTTCATATGTTGCACAAATCATCGCAGATAATCAAATGTCGCCCTTTCCTCAGCTATTGGATACAGAAAGGCCGGACCGTGTAGCCGCTGTTTTATCAGAAGGTAAGACGGTTGTATTCGTAGACGGATCACCTCATGCTTTAATCGGACCAACGACATTAGTAGAATTTTTCTCATCCTTTGAGGATTACTTTTTAAATTGGTATGTTGCAACTTTCTTGAGGCTCCTTCGTTTTTTCGCGGTTATATTTTCTATTTTAGTTACTCCAATCTATGTGGCGGTGCTTACCTTTCATTACGAGCTAGTCCCACGTGAACTTATGGGGAATCTGATTACTTCAAGAAGGGTTGTTCCATTACCACCTATTTTAGAAGCTATCTTTTTAGAGTTAACCATTGAGCTACTTAGAGAAGCAGGGGCTAGGTTACCAACTAAGGTTGGCCAGACGATTGGTATCGTTGGAGGTATTGTAATAGGGACTGCAGCAGTGGAGGCAGGCTTAACTAGTAATGTATTATTAATCATTGTTGCACTCTCAGCATTAGCTTCATTCACGACACCAGTCTATAACATGAGTAATACCATTCGTTTACTTCGCTTTCCTTTTTTACTTTTTGCACAACTTTGGGGGTTATTAGGAGTTGTTTATGCTTTCTGTTTATTATTAACTCATTTACTAAGGCTGACATCACTAGGAAGACCATTTTTAGAGCCGATTTATCCTTTAAGAATACATGATTTGAAAGACGCACTTGTAAGATTACCATTTAGTAGCCTAGCGAAAAGACCACAATTTATAAGGTCAAATAACCCTACGAGATTTAATAAAAGTAATGCTCAGCAGAAAAAGGATATAGATGAATAAATAAAGAGGGGTTGAAGGAATGAAGAAAATTGAAGAGCGTTTTCTTGTATCACCATTTCTTGTTTTTTTTCTAATTTCTTCAATTCAGATTGGTGTTGGCATATTAGGATTTCAACGGATTATTGCTAAAGCTGCTGGTTATGATAGTTGGATTTCAATAATAATCTCAGGAGTTTTAGTAATTTTTATTATTTCACTGATGTATCGCATGCTTGAGAAGTCAGATGACGGAGATATTATCTCGGTTCATCAAATTGTCTTCGGCAAGTGGATTGGTAACTTTTTATCTGTACTTTTTACAATATACTTAGTTTTGTTTAGTATCATTGTCCTACGTACATTCATAGAGGTTATCCAAGTATGGCTTTTTCCTGAGTTTAATGTAACGGTTTTTACAATCTATTTTTTAATTTTAAGTTATTATGTTATTTCTGGTGGGTTTAGAACAGTAACTGGAATTAGTTTGTTTAGTATTGTTCTTCCATCCTATTTAATTTTTACAATTATTTTTCCTTTGGAGTATGGTGATTTTGGGAATCTACTCCCTATAATGGACCATTCTTTATTAGAGTTAGCGAATGCAACAAAAGGTATGACATTAAGTATGATGGGGTTCGAGGTATTACTTATATTCTATCCATTTGTAAAAAATCCAAAAAAATCAAAAAAATGGGCATACTTAGGAGTATCATATGTTACCTTTATTTACTTAGCGTATGCTCTTACTGCGTTTATGTTTTTTTCAGAAGCTCAGCTTGAAAAACAAATTTGGGCAACTCTATCAATGTGGAAAATTGTAGAACTCCCCTTTGTTGCAAGGTTTGAATACATTGGAATAGCATCGTATATATTAATTATTTTACCAAACATCTGTTTAGCGTTTTGGGCATCTAGCCGAGGTATAAAACGCATTTTTTCGATAAAACAAAAACCAACATTAATTGTACAAATGATAGTAGCCCTTGTTGTTATTTCTTTATTAAACTCAAGACAAGTTATTAACATAGCAAATGATATCTTAGCGCAGGTTGGATTTTACTTTAATTTCTTGTATATCCCACTACTCTTTGTGCTATTAGTCATTCGTACGAAAATGAGGGGAAAAAATGAAAAAACTTCTAATCATAAGTAGTGCTTTCATATTACTTGTAATAACCTTAGTATTCGGTTCGGTTCGTACCGAAATTATCGACGAAATAAATATAGTAACTGCAATTGGGTTTGATCGTGCTGACGAAGGGAAGATAAGAGGTACCTGTGTCATTCCCGTTTTTAAAGCAGATAAGAGTGTCGAAAATGAGCAATTTACAGAAGAGTCTTACTTGGCTAAAGAGGTAATAAATGTTTTACAAAAGAAATCTGCAGACCCATTAGTAACTGGAGGAATTAGGGCTGGTATATATAGTGAAGCTCTAGCAAAAGACGGTATTATTGAATATGTAGATGCACTTCAGCGAGATGCTAGTATAGGATCCAAAATGTATATGGGAATTGTTGAAGGTGAAACAACAGAAATGCTAACTGAAGACTTAGGTAACCTTGGGACTGGAAATTATATCGCAACACTGATTGAACATAATACTAAAAATCGTGATCTCCCTGAAAGTATATTGCACACTTTTATGTATCGCTATTTTGCACAAGGGATGGACCCATACCTTCCTATGTTAAAATTAGAAGGAAACAAGGTTAGAATGACGGGAATTGGAATTTTTAAAGAAGATAAGTTAGTAGATAAAATTAAAGAGGTAGATATGTTTTTCTTTAAAGCATTAGTTGAGAATTTTGGTGCTGGTTCATATACCCTTAATTTAAAGGGTACAGATGAGTATGCTGCCATAAAAAGAATTAAGTCGACTAGAATAATAAATGTAGAAGAAAGCAATGTAGGTACAAGGGTATTAATAAAAGTGAGTCTTGATGGAATTCTCAGTGAGTATTCTGGTAGAAAAGCAGAGGTTGACGTCGTGAAAAAAATTGTTAAAGAGATGGAAGAGTTAATAGAAGAAAGATCTTATACTTTAATCAAACGCTTTCAGGAAAAAGGTACTGATCCTGTTGGAATAGGATTCTCAGTAGAAAATGCGATTCGTGATTTCGACCCTAAAAAGTGGAAAGACGATTATGGAAGGTTACAAGTTGATATTAAGGCAGATGTAACTTTAACTGAAACAGGTGTGATTGAATAACTAAAGTTATCCAAGCCGAGCATTTCCTGTTATCATGTTAGTTAACTGAAATTATTAGGATTTTATAGAGGAGTGTAGTTTTTTTGAACTATTTTATTGTCACTGGTACTTCGAAGGGATTAGGAGAATCTATTGTAAAACAACTTTTGCATGAAAATAATACACTATTTTGTGTGTCAAGAAAGCAAAATAATGAATTAAAACAACTAGCTCAGGATAAGAATGTGAATCTGTATTATTTTTCATGTGACTTACAAAAGCTTGAAGAAGTTGAAAAAATGATGGAGAAAATCCTTGGATCAATAGACAGAGAGAAAGCCGAAGGAGTCTATCTAATTAATAATGCAGGTATGGTTGAACCGATAAAGCCTGTTGGAAAAGCATCAAATAAAGAAATGGAAGCAAGTATCCGTGTTAATTTATTAGCCCCAATGGTCTTAACGTCTAGCTTCATTCAAAGTACAGAAGAGATACAAGCCAAAAAGGTAGTGGTAAATATATCTTCGGGTGCAGCCAATCGACAGGTCTTTGGTTGGAGTGTCTACTGCAGCACAAAGGCTGGATTAGATATGTTTACAAAAGCAGCGGGGCTTGAACAATCGAATAGTACCTATCCTACAAAGGTTATATCCTTCTCACCCGGTATAATGGATACGGATATGCAAAAAACCATAAGAAGTTCTGCAAAGGACGATTTTGCTGATGTTGAGACCTTTAAACAGTATAATGAAAGTGGAATGCTTAGAACCCCAGAATTCGTCGCGGAAGCATTAACCAAACTGATGATCAGTGAGCAGTTAGAAAACGGTCAAGTCTACGATATTAAGACGCTTATATAATTTTTTTTCGAGGAAATGTATAAAAGTGTTTTGTATGAGTAATAATAATCGAGCAAGATTAAATTTGAAACATTTAATTTTGTTATTTTTACATACTAGGAGGCAACAAAAAATGGAACATGGTAAAGTAAAATGGTTTAACAGTGAAAAAGGATTTGGATTTATTGAGCGTGAAGGTGGAGAAGACGTATTCGTTCACTTCTCAGCTATTCAATCAGAGGGGTTCAAATCACTAGATGAAGGCCAAGAGGTTACTTTTGAAATTGAAGAAGGCCAACGTGGACCTCAAGCGACAAATGTGCGCAAAGCTTAAAAAAATAAATGCTTCAAAAAACAGACTTCTATGAGGTCTGTTTTTTCGTGTTTAAAAGAATAACCTGTTATAATTTATTTGTTATAATAGTTTGAAATTAACATGGAGGTAAGGATTATGACCAAAATATATAAGGTTGGTGTCATAGGTCTAGGCGCTATAGGTGAAAGACTTATCCAATCATTTGTTCAACACCCAAGTACTGAAGTGGTGGCTGTAAGTGACCAATTAAATGAGCGGGTAGTATCTGTTGCTGAAAAACTAGGTGGTATTCACTCATACACAAATCATCAGCAAATGCTCGATGAAGTAGACTTAGACTTAGTATACATAGCGGTACCTCCTAAATTTCATCATGCCATAGCCGTTGATGTAATAAACAAAGGAATCCATCTATTATGTGAAAAGCCACTTGCTAATTCAGTAGAAGAAGCATTGGATATGAAAAATAGAGCAGGTGAAGCCGGGATTGTTCATGCAATGAATTTCCCACTAAACTATGGCCAAGCAGCAAATACATTTGCTAAGTTAATTGAAGAAAAATATGTAGGTACATTACGCAGGCTGGAACTTACGATGCACTTTCCACAATGGCCTCGTTCATGGCAACAAAATGATTGGGTTGCTAGCAGGGAACAAGGTGGATTTGTCCTCGAAGTAGGGGTTCATTTTATCCAGCAAGCTCAGCGAATTTTTGGTTCAATAGCATATAAAAATGGCCAGCTTGAGTTACCAGAAGATTCTACAAAGAGTGAAATAGGAGTATACGCAAATCTTGAGCTAGAAGATGGTACACCATTTATCATCAATGGTTTGAGTGATATTGCAGGTGATGAGCGTATTGCGTTTACTGCTTATGGAACAGAAGGAACACTATCCATAGTCAATTGGGGAGTACTTGAAGGTGGTAAAGTGGGTGAATCGATTGCCAAAATTGAACCTATTGAAGTTGATTCGTCATCTTTAATTGATAACCTTGTAAGAGCTTTAAATGGGGAAGAAGCTAAACTTTACGATTTTAATGCTGGATATGAAGCTCAGGTTATTTTGGAAAAGCTAAGAGGTAATTAAACAAAAAAACGAGGCGACAGTCATTGTCAGCCTCTTTTTTGTACTATTCTTTTACAAAGAATTTTTCTAAGTCATCTAATAAAAGGTTAGCAGCTAAAACTCCACCAGCTGTGTTCCAAATAGCATCGTCTACTTTGTGAACATTGCCAGCTTGAACTGCACTTAGGTTTTGCCATAGTGGATCATTAATCATTTCAGTTTCATTAGTAGTTGCTTTACCGTCTCCTGGCTCATAAGTGAAGTAGAAGATGATATCTCCATCCATTTCAGGGATTCCTTCTTTACCAACTTTTCTCATGAATTTATCCTCAGGTTTATCTGCAAATAAAGCTTCTAAGTTTGCAGGACGTTTGAATCCAATTTGATCAAAGATTACACCAGAGAATGTATCTGTGTAGTATATACGAGTGTGATCAGCCATGAAACGAACTACTGAGATTTCAGTTTCTAAATCAGCTTTTGCTGCAATTGTATCAATACGTGCATCGAAGTCTGCAAGTACTTTTGTACCTTCTTCTTCTTTATTAATTGCTTTTGAATAAAGCTTAAAGTTTTCTTTCCAGTCGCCTCTTAACGTTTCAGCGAAAACAGTTGGTGCAATTGCCTTTAGTTGGTCGTAAATCGCTTCTTGACGCATTTTGTTACCAATGATTAGATCTGGTTGAAGAGCCGCAATTGCTTCAACGTTTACTTCACTCTCAGTACCTACCACTTGAACGCCTTCCATTTGATCCATTATATGCGCATAATAGTCTGAGCCTTCAGCTGGTAACCATGATTTAACAGCTCCTACAGGTGTTACTCCCATAGCTAGTAATGCTTCAGTTCCTTCGTTTGTTAAGATAACAACTTTCTCAGGAGTAGCTGGTACTTCAGTTGTCCCCATTGCGTGTTCAACAGTGTATGTAGTTGACTCTGCTTGTTCTGTAGAATCTGCTTTTTCTTCAGTTTGGGGTGCTGCTTCTTTTGTTTCTTCTTTATCCGCACCACAACCAGTTAATATTAATGAGAAAGATAGCAATAGAGTAATAAGTGCTAGCATCCATTTGTTTTTCATGTAATTGCCTCCCGTTTGTCTGATAATGATTTTCATTCACAATAATGATGATAATAGCGAATAAACAATCTGTCAACAATTAATTGAAAATGGTTTTCATAATCATTGACAGTTATTCTCACTTCAAATAGACTATATATGATGAAATTGATTTTGAAAGTGATTTTTCTCACAGGGATAAAAAGAGGTTCACTTTATAATAAAAGAGACTTATTCCTACTACCACTTTTTCTATAGTGAAAACAGGAGATTTAGTATGATATTAAAGACAACACAATCAAGAGTGCTTGGTCTATTATTAGGTATTTTGCTTCTAATTATAAGCATGTGTCTAAGCATCGTTTATGGTTATGCAAATACAACATGGAAAATCGCATATGATGCATTTACCCAGTTTGATGGATCAAATGAACATATTATTATCGAATCCGTTCGCTTACCCCGCGCATTAATTGCAGCTGCTGTTGGGGCAAGCCTAGCGATAGCGGGAGCTTTGATGCAAGCATTAACTAAAAATCCACTTGCTTCTCCTGGAATTTTTGGTGTTAATGCAGGTGCAGGATTTTTTATTGTCGTTGCTGTTTCATTTTTTTCAATAACTTCATTACAGGCTTTTGCATGGATTGCATTTTTAGGTGCAGCTGTAGCAGCTTTCTTGGTTTACTTTATAGGTGCATTAGGTAGAGAGGGTCTTACTCCAATGAAGTTGACTCTTGCTGGTTCTGCCATGGCAGCTATGTTTGCTTCTTTTACACAAGGTCTATTAGTTATAGATGAAATGGCACTCGAACAAGTGTTATTTTGGTTAGCAGGCTCGGTTGCTGGTAGGAAGCTAGATTTGTTATGGAGTGTACTCCCTTATTTAGCAGCTGCTTGGGGTATTTCCTTAGTAATGGCTAATAAAATTAATGTTTTAACCATGGGAGAGGATGTTGCGAAGGGATTAGGACAACGAACCGGCACAGTTAAGCTAATGGCTGCAGTGGCTATCATTCTATTAGCAGGAGGCTCTGTTGCTGTTGCAGGTCCTATAGGCTTTATCGGAATCGTTGTTCCACATATAGCTCGTTCACTTGTTGGCATTGATCATCGTTGGATCATTCCTTATTGTGCTTTCTTAGGTGGGATCTTGCTAGTAATAGCTGATATTGGTGCTCGCTATGTTGTCATGCCAGAGGAAGTACCTGTTGGTGTTATGACGGCAATCATTGGGACTCCATTCTTCATCTATATTGCTCGTAGGGGGTTTCATAAATAATGAGCAAATACACTTCAGTAAGATTTGGGAAAAATATCTCCTTTTTAATAGATAAAAAGTCAGTTACCATATTTTCTGTTCTTTTTGCACTAGTCATTGCATTATTTTTAATAAGCACAGGAATGGGAGAAATGAAAATTGCTCCTCTAACGGTCGTTAAGGTTCTGTTCGGATATGGTGAACAAATGGAAACTCTTGTCGTAAAATCGTTTCGTTTACCAAGAATCATCATTGCCTTATTAGTTGGTATAAGTCTGGCTGTAGCAGGAAGTATTCTACAAGGGATAATTAGAAACCCACTAGCATCACCCGATATTATCGGGTTGACGGGTGGAGCAGCGGTAGCTGTTGTTGCTTTCTTAGCATTCTTCAGTGATACGAACAATTCTCTTACTGTAAGTATCAAATGGATGCCGGTTGCTGCATTTATTGGGGCAACAGTCGTTGCACTCTTAGTCTATTTATTAGCTTGGAAAAATGGTGTATCACCCATTCGACTTGTTTTAATAGGAATTGGGATTTCGGCTTTGATGCAGGCCTTTACAACGCTATTTATGGTTATGGGACCGATTTATCGTGCTAGCCAAGCAAACATTTGGCTTACAGGTACGGTTTACGGATCAACATGGGAAAATGTTGCTGTATTAACACCGATTGTTCTCGTATTAATAACGGTAACAATTATTTTAGCTCGAAATCTCAATGTCCAAGAGTTAGGTGATGAACTAGCGACAGGAGTTGGCAGTTCTGTACAAAAACAAAGACTCATTCTGCTTCTTGTGGGTACAGCACTAACTGGAAGTGCTGTTGCATTTGCAGGAGGAATTGGATTTGTTGGTTTAATGGCACCACATATTGCAAGAAAACTTGTTGGTTCTGCCTTTGGTGCCTTGATTCCGGTAGCTGCGCTTGTAGGAGCATTGCTGGTTATGCTAGCTGATTTGATTGGAAGAACCTTGTTTTCTCCTTTAGAGGTACCGGCGGGTGTGTTCACAGCCGCGATTGGAGCACCTTATTTTATCTACCTTTTATACAAGAGTCGAAACTCATAAGGAAGGGGCAACTTATATGCATGCTCTAGAAACGAATGGATTATCGCTTTCATATGGTGAAACTTTAATAATAGATGATTTACATCTACAAATACCTCAAGGGGAAATTACAGTATTTATTGGAGGAAATGGTTGTGGAAAATCTACACTACTTCGTTCAATGGCACGCTTACTTAAACCACAACAAGGTTCAATTCTGTTAGAAGGTGAAGCAATTGCTAAGCTAGCAACTAAAGAAGTTGCTAAGAAGTTAGCAATCTTACCACAAGGTCCTGTTGCTCCTGAAGGGTTAACTGTTCTTCAGCTTGTAAAACAAGGTCGCTATCCTTATCAAAACTGGTTTAAGCAATGGACAGAGCATGATGAAAAAATGGTCAACGATGCACTTGAAGCAACAGGAATGAAGGAATTCGCCGAGCGCCCAGTGGATTCCCTTTCTGGAGGACAAAGACAACGTGCCTGGATCGCTATGACTCTAGCCCAAGAAACAGATGTTATTTTACTAGATGAGCCAACTACTTATTTAGATATGACCCATCAGATAGAAATTTTGGATTTATTATTTGAGTTAAATGAAAAAGAAAAACGCACGATTGTTATGGTTTTGCATGACTTAAACCTTGCCTGTCGATATGCGCATCATATTGTGGCGATTAAAGATAAGAAAATTTATGCTCAAGGTAAGCCGGAGCATGTAATTAACTGTAATCTGGTGAAGGATGTCTTTGCTATGAACTGTGAAGTAACAATCGATCCTTTATTTGGAACACCTTTATGTATCCCTCATGGAAAAGGAAGGTGTATTTTACAGAAGGTCCAGAAGGTAGGAGTGTAACATGATTAATGAACTTCAACATGACGAATTGGAACAATTAAAGAATTTTCGTCTTACTGAAGAAGCTTACTCTTCTGAATTATCTATATCTGTTAAAGAACTGTTTAAAGAGACAGAGTTACATCAATACCTACAAAAATTGGAGGATGTTCTACATTCACCAGACCACAAGGTTACAGCATCTATGTTTGTAAAAAGGTACGGATTCTTTGCTGTATTATCCTTGTATTCTATGACGATTTTAAACAAGGGACTAAATGTTAGTGTAGATAACCTTTCACTACAAAACAACGAAGAGAAAGAACTATCTGTATGGTTACCAAATTTTCGACTAGAAGATTTAGAGGTGTCTGAGCCGGGGCCTGACCGCATGAGCTGGCGAGACGACTATTTAAAAAGGTTATTTTCAGAACACATTTTTGAGATTGTGACTGTTCTTGCAAAAGAGACTAAGATTTCGAAACTGGTGCTCTGGGAAAACATCGCAATCTATATCTTTTGGTTATATGACATGCTGTTGGAGGATGAGCGCTTTTCAAACATCGCAGGTCGAATTAAAGAGGATTATTTATATGTAGTGGAAAAGGCGCCTGGCCACTTGTTTGGACCTTATAATAAGAATCCACTTTCAAGATATTTTACGCAAAAGACGTTTTTTCCAGAGCAGGATAAAGAAATCCGAGTAAGAAAGACATGCTGCTTCTATTATCAAACCACAGAATCTCAGGATGACCATTGTTTAACATGTCCTATCATATGTAAAAAAAAGTAAAGAAATTGGCTCCTTAGTCAATTTCTTTTTTTGTACTTTGTTGTAGGGTATACTAAATAATATCGAAGGGAGAGAACGGAATGGATCAAAAGTTTGTAGAGCAATTCGAAGGACTGCTAGAGAAATACACTGAACTCATGGTTGGTGAAAATACCCCTGAGCTAAAACAAAAAGTACAAATGTGGGCATTGTATACATATATCGCGAAATCAATGCCAGCCTTAGCTAAACACTGGAATGACACCTATCCAGATGCAAAGGAAAATCTAAAAGAACTAATTGGCGATATTAAAAAGTTAAATGAAGAACATCGAGCAAATATGCAGAAGAAATGATTCTGGGACCGTCACAAGGGTGTGGCGGTCTTTTATTATGGAGGTTGTTACATTGATTAGACCAGACACTATTTATGTGCAATGAAAAGTGTGCTTTTCTGGAGAGACCGATAAAATTAGTGTTGGACCGAAAACTAGCTATCATGGACCGATAAATAGTCATGTTTGACCGATATCATGCTCGATTAGACCGAAAAACTACAACGGGAGGAGCTCATATTCATTATTAAGCTATGAAAATGACTAGAATTCATCCAAGGACCAGCCTAAAATAAGATTTTAGTTAAAAATGACTATCTTTCAGTTAGTTTTTTTGCGTAGACCGATAAAGTTAGCGCTGGACCGAAAACTAGCTATCATGGACCGATAAATAGTCATGTTTGACCGATATCTTGTCCAAATAGACCGAAAAACTACAACGAAAGTAGAATCAACCAGAAAAAGGAAAATATTAACGATCAAAAAAACAAAGTAGCACAAATTAACCAAATTATTTGCAGGAATCAGAACCTTAAGTATCGAATTTGTTCAAAAAATGAAAGGAGTTAATTTTATGATAATAAAACGATGTATTAAATCGATTCATCTTGAAAAGTTAGAAGCCTTGGTACGTAGAGTCAATCAGCATCATCCGAGCAGACATACAATAGAAGGAGACTATGCTAAACGCCTTGCCGGTTTCAAAGGAGAGCAATCCTTAGAGTATCACTTAAGTTTCCTTCCCGAAAACGAATTTGCTGTTTTTTATAATCTCAGATTATCCGAAAATAACAGATTCTTTCAAATGGACACCCTACTAATTTATCCAAGTGTAATCATAGTAATAGAGGCGAAAAACTTTAGAAGTATGCTTACCTTTGATCAAAAAGGAAAGCAACTTATCCAAACAATTGAGGAAACTGAAAAAGGATACCCTTGTCCGTTAATACAAGTTAGTCGTCATAAACTTCAACTCCATAATTGGTTGAATAGCTTTAACTACCAAAATATACCCATTGAAACAATAGTGGTAATTACCAATCCATCTACTATCCTTAAAACAATCCCACTAAATGCACCACTTCCGAAAAACGTTATTCGAAATACAATGCTTGCTGAAAAAATAAAATCTATTAAAAAAGAGTACCCTCAGGAACTATTATCAATGAAAGATAGTAAGAAACTATCAAAACTATTAATTAAGAATAATACCCCATACAATATCGATATCCTGGAACAATATCAAATACTTGAGAGTGATATTCTAACAGGTGTTTTTTGTCCTAAGTGTCGGACTCTGTCTATGGTTTGGAGGAGAGGGGCATGGTATTGTATCTCATGTACCATTACTTCTAAGGAAGCTCATTTACCTGCATTAAAAGACTACTCACTATTAATTGGTTCGACCATAACAAATAATCAAATACGAAGATTTCTTCATATATCCTCAGATACAACCGCAAAAAAGCTACTCAAATCAATGCAACTCCCTTACTCCGGAGTAAATAAAGCCAGGGAATACTGCCTCCCTAAACAATAGTCCAATCACTTGCCCTAATACCCGTACTCATGAAACAATTAAAAAAACACAGAATCAAAGTCATAATTGACCTTCGTTCCTGTGTCCAATAAAAAAATTATTGCATCATCCCGTTAGAGCCGTATGGGAATTGGGTAGTTGTATAATTGTAGAACTGCTGGTGTTTTTGCTGAACTTTTTGTTGTTCTTCTGCTTCAAGTTTATACCAACCATGCTTAAACATTAAATTATATAATTCACGTTGACAATCCTGTGTTTCATTAAATATAGTACGGAGATCCTGATACAATGCTTCGTGGCTAGCTTCATTCAATGCAGTACAGTATGCATCTGTCATGTATTTCTCAGTAGCTAGCATATCATTCATAAAATCTCGATCATTCATTTGTGGGGTTTTTGGTACCTGTGTCTTAGGATTCTTGATTTGATTCGGACTTTGATTTTGTTGGTTCATTCTGATTGGCCTCCTTACTGCATCTGTTGGTTTTGTTGTTGATTTTGCTGTTGCTGTTGTTGTTGCATCATCCCTTGTGTTGGCTGATTTGTATTTTGAAGGTGCCCAAGGATTTTTTCGTAGTGACGCTGATGCATTTGACCTGCTTTGTCTAATGCTTGACTTAGCTCTGGAATCTGACATTGACCAGCTAAGAAATGTGCTTTCTTAAGAGCCATTAAATTCCAAGACATCATGTCAGATAAGTAAAGCAGATCTTTCGTAGTGATGACATTAGGAGCCTGTGACATTACTTGTTGATTCTGATTCATCGGTTGTTGTTGCATTCAAATACCTCCTAGGTGAATAATCTTTAGAAAAAAACTGGTTCAAATATGCAATACAGACAATATTTTTCCACTTGATTTTGAAACTATACTAAAATTAACCGACAAAGTTTACAAATTATCGACAAAAGTTTGATGTAATCATATTCAAAACCGAATAAAGATGATAAAATGATGAAGGATTTAAGCAAGATTTAAATACTATGTATCCGTTTACAGGGGGGAATCAACATGGAACAACTAATGCGTAATTTCTTCTTGTTCCTGTCAAAAAATAAAATGCTAACTAAGTTAGCGAAGAAGTACGGTTTGCGTTTTGGTGCTGCTCGTTTTGTTGCCGGCGAAACTATCAAACTAGCAGTAGATGCCATTAAAGGATTAAACCAAAAGAACCTGTCTGTAACAATCGACTACCTTGGGGAATTCGTGGATAATGAAGCGGAAGCAAATGAAATGGCTGATAACTCAATTGAAGCCATTAAGGCAATTGGGAGAGAGAAATTAGATTCTCAATTATCATTAAAAATGACCTCAATGGGTTTAGATATTTCAGATGAAGTTGTCTTGCACAACATGCGTCGTATTTTAGAGGCTGCAAAAGAAAATGGTGTGTTTGTAACCATTGACATGGAAGACTATTCACGTTGTCAAAAGACGCTTGATATCTTTAAACAGCTAAAGTCCGAATACGATAATATTGGCACAGTTATCCAGGCATATTTATATAGAACCGTTCAAGATATGGAGGATTTGAACCATTATAATCCAAACCTTCGTCTTGTGAAAGGTGCTTATAAAGAGTCTCCAGAAGTCGCATTTCCTGATAAAAAGGATGTAGATGATAACTTTAAAAAGATTATTAAAATGCATCTTTTAAATGGAAATTACACAGCTGTTGCAACACATGACGACGCTATGATTGACTATACAATTGAGGTTGTTAAAGAACACGGTATACCAAAAGATCAATTTGAGTTCCAAATGCTTTATGGCATTCGTCCAGAAAGACAAGAGGAATTGGTTAAAGAAGGCTACAAAATGCGTGTCTACGTTCCATACGGTAACGACTGGTATGGCTACTTCATGCGCAGATTAGCTGAAAGACCTGCAAACGTGGCGTTTGTTTTAAAAGGTATCTTAAAGAAATAATATGTGAAGGGAGAAGACGTTGGTCTTCTCCTTTTTTTAAAAAACTATAATTCGCCCTGCGTATTATCAGCACCATACTGTTGATTCGTTGTTTGGGTTCTTCCACTTCTTTTATCGAACTTAGGGCCAGCATTGCCTTTTACGCTTGCAGCACTAACTCCACGTTTAGATGGGTCCTTTTGTTTTCTAGCCATCGTTTTCATCACCTCCATTGCTTAGATTCACCTATCTTGACTTGAACCATTCAGGTCAGGTGAAGAATAAAAAGCTTTCCGAAAAATTCGAAATTATGTTACTTATATATTGCGAAAATTATAAATATCCTATATATTAGGAAGTAAGAACTTATTCATTTACCGGATTTTTTTTGATAAAAAAATGAATGAGTGTTCATTCAAAAGTTGTAAAGGGGGAAGCAATGAATGGTCCAAAGTATTAAAAAGGCGGCAGTTCTTGGTTCAGGAGTAATGGGATCAGGTATCGCAGCACACTTAGCGAACATTGGGATACCAACTTTATTATTAGATATCGTTCCACGTGAACTAACAGCAGACGAGGTTAAGAAAGGGCTTACATTAGAAGATAAGCAAGTTCGTAACCGTATGAGCAACAGTGCTCTACAGAAACTGCTTAAACAAAAACCAGCACCACTAACATCTAAATCAAATCTTGCGTTACTTGAAGCAGGTAATATGGAAGACGATATGGAGCGATTAGCTGACGTTGACTGGATTATTGAGGTTGTTGTAGAAAACCTTGATATTAAGAAAAAAGTTTTTGCACGAGTTGATGAAGTTAGAAAACCGGGAAGTATTGTTAGCTCAAATACTTCAGGAATTTCAGTAGAAGCAATGGCTGAGGGACGTTCAGAAGACTTCCAAAAGAATTTCTTGGGAACACACTTCTTTAACCCACCACGCTATTTAAAATTATTAGAAGTCATACCTACTAAGAACACAAGCCCGGATGTTCTTTCATTTATGAAGACATTTGGTGAAGATGTTCTAGGGAAAGGTGTTGTAGAGGCGAAGGATACTCCAAACTTTATAGCAAACCGTATCGGTACATACGGACTTCTTGTAACAGTACAAGAAATGCTTAAAGGTGGATATAGTGTTGGGGAAGTTGATTCAGTAACTGGCCCAACGATTGGTCGTCCGAAAAGCGCAACATTCCGTACTCTTGATGTTGTAGGTCTAGATACATTTGTTCATGTTGCTAACAACGTGTATGAATTAGTTGAAGGCGATGAGAAAAAGGTATTTGAAGTGCCTGCATTCATGAAAACAATGCTAGAAAAAGGCTGGTTAGGAAGTAAATCAGGTCAGGGATTCTTCCTTAAACAAGGTAAAGAAATTTTAGAATTAAACCCTGAAACCCTAGAGTATGAGCCAAGAAAGAAATTAAAAACAGCATCTATTGAATTAAGCAAACAAGCGAAGAAGTTACCAGAAAAACTGCAAACACTTGTTTATGCTGATGATCGTGCTGGCCAATTACTATGGAATATCACAACACCTGCACTACTTTATTCTGCAAATTTACTTGGTGAAATTGCTGATGACATTCTTGCAATTGACCAAGCAATGAAGTGGGGCTTTGGTTGGGAACTAGGACCATTTGAGGTTTGGGATGCAATTGGCTTAGAAAACTCTGTGAATAAGCTAGAAGCACAAGGGGCAGTAGTTCCTACATGGATTAAAGAAATGCTTGCAAATGGTCATACAAGTTTTTATAAAAATGAAAACGGTTCACGTTTCTTCTATAACAATGGTGAATACAAACTAATTGAAGAAAACCCTAAAAATATTAATCTAAAAAGTATCAAAGAAAAGAATGGTGTTATTAAAAAGAACAGTGGTGCTAGCTTAATAGATATCGGTGATGGAGTTGCACTACTTGAATTCCACTCTCAAAGTAATGCTATAGGACTCGACATCGTTCAAATGATTAACTTTGCTATTGAAGAAGTTAACCGTAACTTTAGAGGTCTTGTTATCGGTAATCAGGGTAAAAATTTCTGTGTAGGTGCAAACCTTGCCATGATGTTAATGGAAGCACAGGATGACAACATCTTTGAACTAGATATGGTTATACGCCAATTCCAAAAAGCAATGATGAATATCAAGTATAGTCCGAAACCAGTTGTAGCTGCTCCATTTGGAATGACACTTGGTGGCGGAGCTGAGGTTTGTTTACCAGCAGCACACATTCAAGCATCAAGTGAAACATATATGGGCTTAGTTGAGGTAGGTGTCGGATTACTACCAGGCGGTGGAGGAAACAAGGAGCTTTATATTAAGCATCTTGAAAACATGCCGAATGGTGTAGAATTTAACCTTCAAAATGTAGCAAACAAAGTGTTTGAATCAATTGCTATGGCAAAAGTTTCAACATCTGCTCATGAAGCACGTGAAAATAACTTCTTAAATAATGCTGATGGTGTAAGTTTTAATGGCGATCACCTAATTTATGACGCAAAACAAGCAGTTTTAAGACTACACGAAAATGGCTACCATGCACCTGTTCGTAAAAAGATTCCTGTAGTTGGGGAAACAGGATATGCAACCCTTTTACTAGGTGCTCAAACAATGCTCTACTCTGGCTATATTTCTGAGCATGATTTGAAAATTGCTAAAAAGGTAGCATATGTGATTGCAGGTGGTAAAGTACCATTCGGAACAGAAGTTGATGAGCAGTACTTACTAGATTTAGAGAGAGAAGCATTCTTAAGTTTAATCGCTGAACCAAAATCTCAACAAAGAATGCAGCATATGCTTGTAAAAGGAAAACCACTACGTAACTAATATTTAGAGGTCATTACCTAATGGCCTCCTACTATAACAGTATACTCATAGAATATTGTTAACATTTGAAATGGGGGGAATATCGTGAGAGAAGCGGTCATCGTAGCAGGAGCTAGAACACCCGTTGGAAGATCTAAAAAAGGAACACTTGCAAACGTACGTCCAGATGATTTAGGAGCTCTAGTTGTTAAAGAGACTTTAAAACGTGCGGGTAACTATGAAGGTAATATTGATGATTTAATCATTGGATGTTCAATGCCAGAAGCAGAGCAAGGTTTAAATATGGCAAGGAATATTGGTGCTTTAGCTGGATTAGATCACTCAGTGCCAGCCATTACAATTAATCGTTATTGTTCATCAGGCTTACAAGCCATTGCCTATGGAGCAGAACGTATTATGTTAGGTCATTCAGATACGATTATAGCTGGTGGAGCTGAATCGATGAGTTTAATCCCAATGATGGGGCACACAGTAAGACCAAATTTAAGACTTGCTGAAACACAACCACAATACTATATGGGAATGGGACACACTGCTGAGCAGGTTGCATTAAAATATGGAATTTCCCGTGAAGACCAAGATGCATTTGCAGTTCGAAGTCATGAACGTGCAGCAGCAGCAATTGCGGCAGGTCATTTTGTTGATGAGATTGTGCCAGTGGAAGTTACCAACCGTTTTGTTGGTGACGACATGAAGGTAAGAGAACAAAAGCTATTATTCTCTCAAGACGAAGGAGTTCGTGCGGGCACAACTGTTGAAGTATTATCAAAGCTTCGACCAGCATTCAATGTAAAAGGTACGGTAACAGCTGGTAACTCTTCACAAACAAGTGATGGAGCTGCTGCAGTAATGGTTATGGATCGTGAGAAAGCAGAATCACTTGGGTTAAAGCCAATTGCAAGATTCCGTTCATTTGCAGTAGCAGGAGTACCACCGGAAATTATGGGTATTGGTCCTGTTGCAGCAATTCCTAAAGCATTAAAAATTGCAGGTCTTGAACTTTCTGATATCGATTTATTTGAGTTAAACGAAGCATTTGCTTCACAATCTATTCAGGTTATTCGTGAGTTAGGGATGGATGAAGACAAAGTAAACGTAAATGGTGGTGCAATTGCACTAGGACATCCACTAGGATGCTCTGGAGCTAAACTTACATTAACGTTATTACATGAGTTACAACGTCGTAACCAACAATTTGGTATGGTAACAATGTGTATCGGTGGCGGAATGGGCGCAGCTGGCGTATTTGAAATGTTATAAAACAGAGATTTTTATAGAAGTATCTAATTACTAGAAAATAAGGGGGAAACGGAAAATGACAAAAGCAACAGATAGCTTGATTAAAGGTGGAGCGTTTTTAATCGAAGATATAGAAGCTGAACGTATTTTTACACCTGAGGATTTTACTGAAGAACATAAATTAATGGCAAAAACAACGGAAGAGTTTGTAGTTAACGAAGTGTTACCAGTAATCGAAGATATTGAAGAGCATGATTTTGAAAAATCAGTTGCCTTACTAAAACAAGCTGGTGAACTTGGTTTGTTAGCTGTAGATGTACCTGAAGAGTACGGCGGGCTAGGTCTTGATAAAATCAGTTCATCTGTAATTACAGAGAAGTTCTCAAGAGCAGGAAGCTTTTCACTATCTTACGGCGCACACGTTGGAATTGGGTCTTTACCAATCGTATTATTCGGAAACGAAGAGCAAAAACAAAAGTATCTTCCAGGTTTAGCTAGTGGTGAAAAATTAGCTGCTTATGCATTAACAGAGCCTGGTTCAGGTTCAGATGCACTAGGTGCTAAAACAACTGCTAAATTAAATGCAGAAGGCACTCACTATGTATTAAACGGCGAAAAGCAATGGATTACAAACGCTGGTTTTGCTGATGTATTCGTTGTTTATGCTAAAGTTGATGGAGAGCACTTCTCTGCATTTATCGTAGAGCGTGAATTCACAGGAGTATCAACAGGCCCAGAAGAAAAGAAAATGGGTATTAAAGGTTCTTCAACTCGTACATTAATTCTTGAAGATGTACTAGTACCAAAAGAAAACCTACTTGGTGAACTTGGTAAAGGACATGTAATTGCATTTAATATCTTAAATATTGGTCGTTATAAATTAGCAGTTGGAACAATTGGTGGATCTAAACGTATGGTTGATGTAGCTGTACAATACGCTAACCAACGACAACAATTTAAAACACCAATTTCAAATTTCTCTCTAATTCAAGAAAAATTAGCGAACATGGCTACTAAGACATATGCAGTTGAGAGTTCAGTTTATCGTACAGTAGGACTATATGAAGATCGCCAAGGTAAGCTAACTGACGAAGAATTAAAAGATGGAAAATCTGTCGCTAATGCTATTGCAGAATACGCAATTGAGTGTTCATTAAATAAAGTATTTGCTTCAGAAGTACTTGATTATACAGTTGATGAAGCTGTACAAATCCACGGCGGATATGGCTTCATGGCTGAGTACGAAGTTGAAAAAGCATATAGAAACTCTCGTATTAACAGAATCTTCGAAGGTACAAATGAAATCAACCGCCTATTAGTACCAGGCACTTATGTACGTAAGGCAATGAAAGGTGAACTTCCACTATTCCAAAAAGCAATGGCTCTTCAAGAAGAGTTAATGATGCTTATGCCTGAAGAAGTTGGCGATGGTGTACTTGAGCAAGAAAAATATTTAGTACGTAATGCAAAGAAAATTGGTTTACTAATTGCTGGCTTAGCTGCTCAGAAATTTGGTAAAGCATTAGAAAAAGAACAAGAAATTCTTGCTAATATTGCTGACATTATCAGTAATGTGTACGCAATGGAATCTGCTCTTCTACGTACTGAGAAAGCAATTAACAAAACTGGCCTTGAAAAGAACAATCAAAAGGTTCTTTATACGCAAGTATTCTGCCAAGAAGCTTTCAATGAAATTGAGGCACATGCTAAAGAAACTCTTATTGCAGCAGAAACAGGAGATACTTTACGTATGATGTTATCAGCACTACGCAAATTCACTCGTTACACTCCAATTAATGTAATTGCGAAGAAACGTGAAATTGCAGCTTCAATTATTGATGCAGAGCGTTATACAGTTTAACTTAAATAAGAAAGAGCTCCTATAGGGGCTTTTTCTTTTGAATGTTTTTAAAAAGTTTCTTGAATTTTGTCGAATTTATTTAACCAGTTAGCAGGAATTAAGGCGAAGAAGTCGAAATCTATTTTGGAAGAGAATCAATTAGTATTTCTTTGTTCCTTTATGGTAAAATACAGTATTGTAGGATTTTATTTCTAAAGTGATAAAGAAAACAAGCAAAAGAACGGTGGTGAGTACAGTTTGGCACTAACTTTTTATTGGTATCCGAAATGCGGTACTTGCAGAAATGCAAAAAAATGGTTAGAACAACATAATATCTCGTTTGAAGAAGTACATATTGTTGAACAACCGCCATCAAAAGAAGAATTAAAAAATATGTATCAAAAAAGTGGACTAGAGTTAAAAAAGTTTTTTAACACTAGCGGTCAAAAATACCGTGAACTTGGTATTAAAGACAAAATGAAAACTGCATCAGAAGATGAACTACTTACATTATTAGCTTCAGATGGTATGCTTATCAAAAGACCACTTGTAACAGATGGATCAAAAGTAACTGTAGGCTTTAATGAGCAAGTGTTTGAAGAGAAGTGGATTTTGGGTTAGAAGAACCCTATTTGGGAATTCTTTAAAATAGATTTTTAGTTTATGGAGGGAATAAATGATGAACACACCAAAGGAATTACGTTATTCAGAAGAGCATGAGTGGGTTAAAGTTGAAGGCAATGAAGTACGAATCGGAATTACAGATTTTGCGCAATCTGAATTAGGTGATATCGTATTCGTTGAGCTTCCTGAAGTTGGAGATGAAATTACAGCTGATGAGCCTTTCGGAAGTGTAGAATCAGTAAAAACTGTATCTGAACTATATGCTCCAATTAGTGGTAAAGTAATTGCAATTAACGAAGACCTAGATGACAGCCCAGAGTTTGTGAATGAATCTCCATATGAAAAAGCATGGATGATCGTAGTAGAAGCAAGTGACCTAGGCGAAATTGATAAGCTTATGACAGCTGAAGAATATGAGGCAATGATTAAAGAAGACTAAAAAAAACAGGAATTAGCAATCGCTAATTCCTATTTTTTTTGAGTAACATCTTTCTACATGGACAACCTAACGATAAGTAAGTAAAGAAAGGGTGCTTGATTTGGTACTGGAAAATAAGAGAATGGACATTACTGATCGCATCGTTGGAAAGTTGTCTGATAACCAAGTGAATTTATATGATGAAACGACTCTTGTTGGACGAATTGTTCTTAATGCTCAAGGGAATCAGTATGAGCTTATGGAAGGATACGAACAAGGCGATAACAAAATATATAAATATGTGGATGTTACCACAGGTCCTGATCAAAAATATGTAGATTGTGATTATGAAAATGGCTGGTGCTAATAAAGTATAGAGCGGTGGGTTACTTTCCACTGCTTTTTCTGTTTATTACCAATAACATAAACAATCTTATCCCTTTTTCCATACAATAATAGAGGGATATTCGTAAAAAATACGAATAATAGTAAGAAATCTATTGTACAATGAAACTAAGGTGATGGGGAATGACATTAGACTATTTTGAAAAAGTAATCATTGTTGAAGGAAAGTCAGATAAGAAAAAAGTATTAAATGTTATAAATGAAGAAATTGAGATAATTTGTACAAATGGTACGATTAGTGTTTCAAAACTAGACGAATTAATTGAACATTTATATAATAAGGATGTCTATATCTTAGTTGATGCAGACGATGCTGGTGAAAAGTTAAGAAAACAATTTATGAGAGAATTTCCAGAAGCTGAACACATTTATATTGATAAAATGTACCGAGAAGTAGCTACAGCCCCAGAGCAGCACTTAGCAACCGTCTTATTAGGTGCAAATTTTGATGTGCATGCAGAGTTTTTATTATAGAAAGGCATAGAAAATGTTAAATGAATGGACTGAGCAACAAATAAATAATTTAATTCAAGAGGAACAATCCTTTTGTTTATACCTTTATGCTCCGATGTGTGGTACATGCCAAGTTGCAAGCCGAATGTTGATGGTGGTACAGGAGTTATTACCGAATACCACAATAGGAAAATGTGATTTAAACTACATCCCTCTAAAAGCAATAGACTGGGAAATTGAAAGTGTACCTTGTTTGTTACAATTCGAAAATGGAAAATTAACAGATGCCAGGATTTATGCGTTTAAATCTGTAGAACATTTATATAACACCCTAAAGTAGACACTATCATTAATTGGTAGTGTTTTTCCTTGCATTTTTTTGTAAATGAAGTATGATTATTTAGGGTAGCGAAATATTCTGAGGTGTAAAGCATAATGACAACAATCATAGCGGATTGGAAGCATCAATATTTAACTTATAATCGAAACGTAAAACTCTTCATTATCACAAATATTTGTACTCAAATTGCAATGGGTATCTTTATGATTATGTATAATTTCTATATAAGAGAACTAGGTTATACAGAGCAAGTTAATGGTACAATCATTTCTATGACTGCGTTAGCGTCCGCAATTATATTAATTCCAGCAGGTATTATAAGCGATAAGCTAGGGCGGAAAAAAGTAATGATATACGGCATATTCTTTACCACCCTGTTATTATTTTCACGAAGCTTGTTTGAGTTAGAACATTTCTTGGTGGTAACAGCATTTCTAATGGGTTTATCAATGGCATTTTTACAAGTGTCAGCAATTCCTTGGTTAGCTGAAAATTCAACTCAAGCACAAAGAGTTCATTTGTTTAGCTTTCACTTTGCACTAATGATGGTAGCCAATGTTGTCGGAAATTTGATGGGTGGAATCATAAGTGATGCTTTTGTTTTCTTATTCGGATTAACTCCTTTGATTAGTGTAAGAATTACACTCTTGATAGCGAGTGTAATATTTCTATTAGGAATATTACCTATTTTTAAAATGGAAGAAGTTAAAAAAGAGAAAGATTCAAAAAAGAAAGAGAAAGTCCCTTTCAAAACAGTGTTTAAAAATCAGAAGGGACAATTAAAACTAATTGTACTATTTGCTTTTGCGCAATTATTAATTGGATTTGGTTCAGGATTGGTCGTTCCTTACTTAAATCTATATTTTGCCGATCGATTTGAGGCTAGTAATAGTGTTATTGGTATTGTTTTATCTTTAGGTCAAGCGGCAACGGCAGTCGCCATGATTATAGGTCCTATTGTTGTGAAAAAGGTTGGAGAAGTGAAGGCTGTTGTGTTTTTACAGTTAGCATCCTTGCCATTCTTACTGCTGACAGCTTACACAGAAAATCTTATTATAGCGATCATCGGATTTTTATTCCGTCAGGCATTAATGAATGCGGGAAATCCAATCCAAGCATCATTAGTGATGGAAAGGGTTAATGATTCAATGAAAGGTCTTGCTAACTCAGTAAATCAGATGGTATTTTCATTAGGCTGGGCAATGATGGGACCTGTGTCGACATCTTTTGTGTTAATTTATGGTTCTTATTGGGGTTATGCTTACGTATTTAGCATAACTGCAGCTCTTTACTTAGTGAGTTCTACGTACTTTTACTTTGTTTTTAAGGGTGCACCTTTCGTCAAAATTCAGAAGACAGTCGCAAAAACATCATAATATTGACATATTTCTCGGGAAATGAACAATTTGTTGGTAATATTGCAGCAAATTGTTCTTTTTTATAGTCTAGAAAACTAATATAAAGTCAGATTATGTATATTTAAGCCATAAAGCGTACTCCGTCCAGCTCCAGCGCCTAGCCCATCGAGGTCAAATAACCTGTGACAGAACATTTGCTTGTCGGGGCTGATCAAGGCGCTTGCGCTTTTGTGCTTTACATATAATTCTTTTTGTCGAACGATATATAGAGGAAAATGGTACTACTTAATTGAATTTGTATATAAGTTAACAGTACGAGGAGGATTCAATGTGGATTTAGAAAATGTACTAACCAATTTCTTAGAAAGACTCTACGAATTAGAACATGTTGTCTTACTATTACCAAATGAACCACTCGTAATTAAGTTTGAAATTTCTGGCATGGAAAATGCTTGTTTATATCTTTCAAGTACAAAAAGCTCGGTGACTAACGGTCTTGAAGAACATATAACAATAATGGGAAATGGGATAACGGATGTTATAAACGGGACTAGTAAACTAACTGACCTTATATATCAAGAGAATATTGAGGTTATTGGTAGTTTGAGAAATACATTACTAATCGAATCCATATTCTACTTATGTCGTGAGAAAGATATGAGAAAAATTGGATAAATAGGAATTGACAGTAAGTTATTGCGGTGTTAAAATTCAGAATAATATTAATTTAATAGTTTACTTATCAAGAGTGGTGGAGGGACTGGCCCTTAGAAACCCGGCAACCGGTTAGATACACGGTGCTAAATCCTGCAGGTATATTTATGCCTGAAAGATAAGAAGAGTCTTATGGAACTCATCCTCTTCTTATGAAGGGGATTTTTTTATTTCACAAATAAGTGAGGGAGAGATGAAAAATGAGTGGAAATGAGAAGAAGTACCGTCTGGAAACAATCGGGGTACATGGAGGTTTACAAGCTGATCCAGTGACTGGTGCACGTGCTGTTCCGATTTATCAATCAAATGCGTTTAAGTTTGAGAGTACAGAACATGCTGCAAATTTATTTGCTTTAAAGGAATCAGGGTATATCTATTCTCGTATTCATAATCCTACAGTAACTGTTTTTGAAGAAAGAGTTGCTCAATTAGAGGGTGGGGTTGGCAGTTTAGCTGTTGCAAGTGGAATGGCAGCTATTACAACAGCCATTTTGAATATTGCCAGTTCAGGTGATGAAGTTGTCTCTGCGTCTACCTTATATGGTGGAACGTATAACCTATTTGCAAACACATTACCAAAGTACGGAATCAATACACATTTTGTAGATCCGTCTGATCCTGCTAATTTTAAAAAAGCAATCACACCTAACACAAAAGCCCTCTTTGCTGAAACAATAGGAAATCCTAGTTTGGATGTTCTAAATATCGAAGCAGTTGCTGAAATTGCACATGAAGCAGGAATTCCATTAATTATCGATAATACATTTGCAACACCGTATCTATGTAGGCCAATCGAACATGGTGCAGATATAGTAATCCACTCAGCAACAAAATGGTTGCTTGGGAATGGAACTACTCTTGGAGGAATAATTGTAGATGGTGGAAAATTCGATTGGAACTCACCGAAGTTTCCTGGGTTTACTACTCCAGATCCGAGTTATCATAATTTAGTGTATTCAGAAGCGTTAGGGCAAGTTGCTTTTATTGTGAAGGCTAGAGTTCAGTTATTAAGGGATTTAGGTCCGGCGATAAGTCCATTTAATGCGTTTCAGTTTAACTTAGGGCTTGAAACACTTCATGTTCGCATGAAAGAACACATTGAAAATACGAGAAAAATTGTCTCCTACTTAGATGAACATCCTGGTGTAGAGTGGGTATTGTACCCAGAGCATGATGAACATCCTGGAAAGGAATTAGCGAAGAAGTACTTACCAAAAGGTGCTGGTGCAGTTGTTGTATTTGGAATAAAAGGTGGCAGAGAAGCCGGAGCAAAAGTGATTAATAATGTTACTCTTTGGTCTCATGTAGCGAATGTAGGGGATGCAAAGAGCTTGATTATCCATCCTGCAAGCACCACTCATCAGCAATTAGGAGCCGAGGATTTAAAAAAATCTGGAGTAACTGATGATTTAATCAGGCTTTCAGTTGGAATTGAACATTGTGAAGATCTTCTTGAAGACTTAGAACAAGCAATAGAAAAGGCAACAGGACTTTCTTCTAAAAAGTCAGTGAGTGCTATTTAAAAATAGTAAAATAGTAAAATATAATTTTTGTTGACACTGATTTCTCACCCATGATATACTCACTTTCGTACTCAATTAATACTTAACTGTTTTAAAGCGATAATTGAATAAAGTGTAACTCTTATTGAGAGAGGTGGAGGGATGTGCCCTATGAAGCCCGGCAACCGTCAACAATGTTGAAATGGTGCCAATTCACACAAAGCTAATGCTTTGGGAAATGAGAGGAAGGACCATATTACGTATGCCTTTCTGCTCATTTGAGTAGAAAGGCTTTTTGTTTTTTTGTTAGGCTCTTTACGCAATGAAAGTTGCTTATTTAGATAATTATTTAATAGTGTATTGGAGCGAAAGGTGTTTGACTCCTGCGGGATGTAGAGGCTCGCATCCCTCCCCGCGGAAAGCAAATGCCTGCAGCGCAAAGGAGCGGTCAATGTTCAGTGTGAGAGCAACAATATTTGAGCAAGGAGCCTTTTGATAAAATTTCGTACGTCCTGTCTAAATTAAAGAATATTTACATTATCCTACGCTTGAAGAACAAACTAAAGAGAAGTAGTTTTCAAAAGAAGGTGAAGTACTCATGATTACATTACAAAATGTTAAAAAGATTTATAAATCCAAATCGGGATCAGTTACAGCTGTTGATGGAGTTAACCTGGACATTCAACAAGGAGAAATCTTCGGAATCATTGGTTACAGTGGAGCTGGGAAAAGCTCATTAATAAGATTATTAAACGGACTTGAGATTCCAACAGAAGGCTCTATATCTGTAGCAGGTCATCAAATTACTAGTGCTAAAGCAAGCAAGTTAAGAAAAGCACGACAGGAAATAAGCATGATTTTTCAGCATTTTAACTTACTGTGGTCACGCACAGTTAGCGAGAATATCGAGTTTCCTTTAGAGATTATTGGAGTGCCAAAGAAAGAAAGACTTAGACGCGTAGATGAATTAGTAAAGTTAGTTGGACTTGAGGGAAGAGAAAAAGCCTATCCTTCACAGCTTAGTGGAGGACAGAAGCAAAGAGTAGGAATTGCTAGGGCACTAGCAAGCAATCCCAAAGTATTACTTTGTGACGAGGCTACCTCGGCGCTTGACCCACAAACCACGGACTCAATCTTAGATTTGTTGGTAGATATAAATGAGCGCTTAGGACTAACAATTGTGCTTATCACTCATGAGATGCATGTTATCAGAAAAATTTGCCATCGCGTTGCGGTTATGGAAAATGGAAAGATAGTTGAGCAGGGTCAGGTTTTAGAGGTATTTAGGAAACCTAAGATGCCAATCACCCAAAGATTCGTAAAACAAGTGACTGAGCCAGAAGAAACGAAAGAAACCATAGAGCACTTACTTGATCAATATCCTAATGGCAAAGTGATTCAGCTTACTTTTGTAGGAGATGCGGCAGAACGTCCACTCATTACGAATTTGATCCGAAATTTTAATTTAAACGTGAACATTCTTCAAGGGAAGATTTCACAAACTCAAAGTGGCTCATATGGCACACTCTTCATTCACGTCGATGGTGATACAACTGAAATTAATAAAGCTATTGACTACATTAATAGTGAGCTAGTTGAAGTGGAGGTGATAGCAAATGCTTGAGGAGCTATTACCAAATGTTAAGTGGGAAAAAGTTATTACGGCTACCAATGAAACGTTATATATGACTGGAATCTCGGTCATAGCGACATTTATCTTAGGCATTATCTTAGGCTTGTTATTGTTCCTTACTTCAAAAGGAAACATATGGGAAAGTAAGGCTTTGAATTCATTCATTGCAGCAGTCGTAAATATTTTCCGTTCTATTCCATTTATTATTTTAATTATTTTGCTGATTCCTTTTACAAAAACAATAGTTGGTACAATACTAGGTGCAAATGCTGCCCTTCCTGCACTTATAATTGGTGCAGCTCCGTTCTATGCGAGAATGGTTGAAATTGCTCTTAGAGAAATAGATAAAGGAGTTATTGAAGCAGCCAAATCAATGGGTGCCACAACAACTACGATTATAACGAAGGTGCTACTACCTGAATCTATGCCAGCTTTAGTATCGGGAATTACTGTAACAGCTATAGCACTAGTAGGATATACAGCTATGGCAGGTGTTATCGGAGCTGGTGGTCTAGGAAACCTTGCTTATTTAGAAGGGTTTCAAAGAGGCAATAATGATGTAACATTTATCGCCACTATTTTAATTTTAATCATTGTTTTTATACTTCAGTTTATCGGTGACATTGTCACTTCAAAATTAGATAAAAGATAAGGAGAGATTTACCATGAAAAAAACGTTATATACACTATCATTATTTATTTTACTTTTAGCTCTAGCAGCTTGCGGCACAGCAACCAACGATAATAATACTGCAGGTGATGAAGCTGAAGCAGTTAAATTAGTTGTAGGTGCTTCAAATGTTCCACATGCTGAGATTTTAGAAGAAGCAATACCATTATTAGCTGAAAAGGGGATTGAACTTGAGATTGTTCCATTCCAAGATTATATTTTGCCAAACAGAGCATTAGCAGATAAAGAAATTGATGCGAACTACTTTCAACATATTCCGTATTTAGAAGCACAAATTGCTGATAATGGTTATGATTTTGTAAATGCTGGTGGAATTCACATTGAGCCAATTGGTGTTTATTCGAAAAAATACAAAAGTCTAGATGAATTACCTGAAGGTGCTTTAATTATTATGAGTAACTCAGTAGCTGACCATGGTCGTATTTTAACTATGCTTCAAACAGAAGGTTTAATTACGTTAAAAGAAGGAATTGATACAACGACTGCTACAATCGATGATATTGTTGACAATCCGAAAAACCTTGAGTTTAAAGCGGATGTGGATGCGGGATATCTTCCACAGGTTTATAATAATGATGAGGGTGACGCAGTATTGATTAACACAAACTATGCGATTGATGCTGGATTGAATCCTAAAGAAGACTCAATTGCACTTGAAGGTTCAGAATCACCATATGTTAACATTATTACAGTAAGAACAGGTGATGAAAACCGTTCTGAAATTCAAACTCTAGTTGAAGTGCTTCGTTCTGAACAAATTCAAAACTTCATTTTGGAAAAATATGAAGGGGCAGTTGTCCCAGTAAGTGAATAATCATTTGTAGGTGTCTGACACAGTTCAGGCACCTTTTTTTGTTGATTTTGAATAAAAGCGAGGAAATGAGAGTATTTTATTCCAATTTTAATCAATTATCATGCCTGATTTATAGTGTGGCTATAAATAAAGGTGTAGATTATTATTTACTGATTTATGGAATTTGTTAGGATAAGATGCATGGTGTTAGTATTGCCATATGGTTAAATTAATTTTTAAAAAAATGAAAGGAATGATTCATTATCAGTGAAAAACTGAATTTGAATTACACAAGCGAAATGGAGAAAGCTATGCACCAAGCTCATGGTATTAGTTATGAGGTATACAGCTCCAATGTCGAAGCAAGAATGAAAGTTGAACAGAAACGTGAACAGGATTATGTAAAAGGGAAAATGTTAATTGCACGATTGGACAGCAAAGTTCATTCAATTTAATATATTTGTGAAAAAACCAGAAAACAATTTCTGGTTTTTTCCTATTTAAATAGTATTACTAAAAAACAGAATGGTTTTTAACTTTAAGTGTAAAAATAGAAAGAATATAAATCTGGAGCTAGGGGAAAAAATAGCACAATAAAAGAATAGAATACACAAGATTCTAAAATTATTGTAGAAAGCTCAAAAGGTTGCTATCACTTTTAATTTGTTATAAGATTAGAATGAGAATAAAATGAGAATAAGGGCAATGACGATAAGTCACCCTATACAAAATTTTTTTTTGTAAAAATGGAGGTATTGTAATGGCAGGTTCAACTTTAACAATTAAAGATCTTCATGTATCAATTGATGGTAAAGAGATCCTTAAGGGTGTAAACCTTGAGGTTAAGGGTGGAGAAATTCACGCAATCATGGGACCAAATGGTACAGGTAAATCAACTTTATCATCAGCGATCATGGGACATCCAAAATATGAAGTTACAAGTGGCACAATTACACTTGACGGAGAAGACGTTCTAGAAATGGAAGTAGATGAGCGTGCACGTGCAGGTCTATTCCTTGCAATGCAATATCCAAGTGAAATTAGTGGGGTAACAAATGCAGATTTCTTGCGTTCGGCAATGAATGCAAGACGCGAAGAAGGCGATGAAATCTCACTTATGAAATTTATCCGTACAATGGATAAAAACATGGAATTCCTTGAAATGGATCCAGATATGGCACAACGTTACCTAAATGAAGGATTTTCAGGTGGAGAAAAGAAACGTAATGAAATCCTACAATTAATGATGATCGATCCTAAAATTGCTATTTTAGATGAAATCGATTCAGGACTAGATATAGATGCGCTAAAGGTTGTATCTAAAGGAATTAATGAAAAACGTGGAGAAGACTTTGGTTGCTTAATCATCACTCACTACCAACGTTTACTTAACTACATTACTCCTGATAAGGTACATGTTATGATGCAAGGACGAGTTGTTAAATCTGGTGGTCCTGAACTAGCACAACGTCTAGAGGCAGAAGGATATGACTGGATTAAGAAAGAACTAGGTATTGAAGATGAAACTGTTGGGCAAGAAGCATAAGCGTTAGGGGGATTAACATGACAATTGATACGAAATCATTCGATCAGGATTATGTCAGCAACTTTTCTAAAGAACTAGGAGAACCTGGATGGCTACTAGACCTTCGCTTACAAGCTCTTGCTAAAGTAGAAGAATTACCTATGCCTAAACCAGATAAAACGAAAATTGATAAATGGAACTTTACACAATTTAAAAATCATGTTGTGAAAAGTGCTCCTTTTACATCTTTAGAAGAACTTCCAGAAGAAGTTAAATCTTTGGTCGATTTAAACGAAGAAAATAAAAATTTATATATCCAACGTGATAACACACCAGCTTTTCTTGTCTTATCAGACGAATTAAAAGAGCAAGGTGTCATTTTCACTGACATTCATACTGCTGCAGCTAAGCATGGTGATCTTTTACAAAAGTACTTTATGCAAAATGGCGTAAAAGTAGATGAGCACAGATTAACAGCTTTACATGCTGCATTGGTTAATGGTGGGGCATTCTTATACGTTCCGAAAAACGTAGAAGTAAAAGCACCAATCCAAGCAATTTATATTCATGAAAATGCAGATGCAACACTATTCAATCATGTTATTGTTGTCGCGGATGACAATAGTTCTGTAACATATGTAGAAAACTATATTTCTACTTCTGAAGTGAAAGATTCAGTTGTAAATATTATTTCTGAAGTGATTGCGAACAATAACGCAAAAATCACATATGGTGCAGTAGATACCTTAGCAAAAGGTGTTACTACTTATGTAAATCGTCGTGGTGTTGCTGGTCGCGATAGTAAGATCGAATGGGCATTAGGCCTTATGAATGATGGAGATACAATCTCTGAGAATATCACGAACCTAATGGGCGACGGTTCTTTTGGAGACACAAAAACAGTTGTTGTAGGTCGTGGTGAGCAAAAGCAAAACTTTACAACAAGTGTTGTGCATTTCGGTAAAAACTCTGAAGGATTTATCTTAAAGCACGGTGTAATGAAAGACAGTGCAAGTTCAATTTTTAATGGAATTGGTAAAATCGAGCATGGCGCTTCGAAATCAAACGCTGTACAAGAATCTCGTGTTCTTATGTTAAGTGAAAAAGCACGTGGAGATGCAAATCCGATTCTATTGATTGATGAAGATGATGTTACGGCTGGTCATGCTGCTTCAGTAGGTCGAGTAGATCCTATTCAACTTTACTATTTAATGAGCCGTGGTATTTCTAGGAAAGAAGCAGAGCGTTTAGTAATTCATGGTTTCTTAGCACCTGTTGTTAATGAGCTTCCAATTGAAGGTGTTAAAAAGCAGCTAATTGAGGTTATTGAAAGGAAAGTAAAATAATGAATATCCAAGATATTCGTGAACAGTTTCCTATCCTTCACCAAGAGGTCAATGGTAGACAACTTGTCTACCTTGACAGTGCTGCAACATCACAGAAGCCAATTAAAGTTATTGAAGCTTTAGATAAATATTATAGAGAATACAATTCAAATGTTCACCGCGGTGTTCACACACTTGGAACAAAAGCAACTGACGGGTACGAAGGTGCTCGTGAAAAGGTCCGTAAATTCATCAATGCCCATTCGATTGAGGAAGTTATCTTTACAAGAGGCACGACTACAGCTATTAATACAGTAGCTGCAAGCTATGGTCGTGACAATGTAAAACAGGGTGACGAAATCGTTATTACTTACATGGAGCATCATGCAAATATCATTCCTTGGCAACAACTTGCAAAACAAACAGGAGCAACCTTAAAGTATATTCCTCTTGGGGAAGATGGGTCAATTTCACTTAAGGATGCAGAAGAGACAATTACGGAAAATACAAAAATTGTTTCAGTAATGCAGGTTTCAAACGTTCTAGGTGCCATTAATCCGGTAAAAGAAATTGCTGAAATTGCTCACAAACATGGTGCGATAATGATGGTTGACGGAGCACAAGCTGCCCCACATATGAAAATAGATGTACAGGACTTAAATTGTGATTTCCTTGCATTTTCTGGACATAAAATGTGTGGTCCTACTGGAATCGGTGTTCTTTACGGCAAAAAACAATTGCTTGAAAACATGGAGCCTGTTGAAACTGGTGGGGAAATGATTGATTTTGTAGGCTTATACGAATCATCGTGGAAAGACCTGCCTTGGAAGTTTGAAGCAGGTACACCTATCATTGCAGGAGCAATTGGGCTCGGAGCTGCGATTGATTTTCTTAGCGAAGTTGGACTAGAAAACATTGAAGCACATGAACATAAGCTTGCAGAATATGCGATGAATCGAATGTCTCAAATTGATGGATTAACGATTTATGGTCCAAAAGAGCGAGCAGGTCTTGTGACTTTTAATATATCAGATGTACATCCACACGATGTAGCAACTGTATTAGATGCAGAAGGTATTGCAGTGAGAGCAGGTCACCATTGTGCACAGCCGTTGATGAAATGGTTAAAAGCATCTGCCACAGCACGTGCAAGTTTTTACCTCTACAATACCGAAGAAGAAATTGATAAACTAGTTGAAGGACTCATTAAAACAAAGGAGTATTTCAGCAATGGCTTTTAATAACAATTTAGACACATTGTATCGACAAGTGATTATGGATCATTATAAAAATCCGCGAAATCGTGGTGTGTTAGATAACGAATCATTGACAATTGATATGAATAATCCAACATGTGGTGATCGTATACAATTAACAATGATCGTAGAAGATGGGAAAGTAACTGATGCGAAGTTTGAAGGCGAAGGCTGTTCGATTTCGATGTCATCTGCTTCTATGATGACACAAGCAATCAAAGGGCAACCGATTGACATTGCTCTAAAACTTTCTCAAATTTTCTCAGATATGATGCAAGGTAAAGACTATGATGATAGCATTGATTTAGGTGATATAGAGGCACTTCAAGGCGTAGCTAAGTTTCCAGCCCGCATCAAATGTGCAACACTTGCATGGAAGGCCATGGAAAAAGGCTTAAACAGCCAAAAACAATAAAGGGTAGAAAAAGAACTTCTTATCGTTCACATTCTCCCTCTGAAGGAGTGAAACAGATGGCTAAAAAGATGCCTGATATTGGCGATTACAAGTATGGATTTGCAGATAAAGACGTTTCGATTTTCCGTTCAAAACGTGGTCTAACAAAAGAGATTGTTGAAGAAATCTCTCGTATGAAAAACGAGCCACAATGGATGTTAGAATACCGTCTAAAATCGTTAGAGCATTTCTACAACATGCCAATGCCGCAATGGGGTGGCGATATGGCGAGCTTAAACTTCGATGAAATTACGTATTATGTAAAACCATCTGAAAAATCTGAGCGTTCTTGGGATGAAGTACCTGAAGAAATCAAAGCTACTTTTGATAAATTAGGTATCCCTGAAGCTGAGCAAAAGTATCTTGCAGGAGTTTCTGCACAATATGAATCAGAGGTTGTTTACCATAACATGAAGGAAGACCTTGAAGAATTAGGTATCGTATTTAAAGATACAGATACAGCTTTAAAGGAAAACGAAGATATCTTCCGTGAGCATTTCGGAAAAGTTATTCCTAACACTGATAACAAGTTCTCTGCTCTTAATTCAGCAGTATGGTCTGGTGGTTCATTCATCTACGTTCCAAAAGGAATCAAGGTAGATACACCACTTCAAGCATACTTCCGTATTAACTCTGAAAACATGGGTCAGTTCGAGCGTACACTTATCATCGTTGATGAAGGTGCACATGTACACTATGTTGAAGGCTGTACAGCGCCAGTATACACAACAAACTCACTACACAGTGCGGTAGTTGAAATTATCATTAAAAAAGACGCTTATTGCCGTTACACAACGATTCAAAACTGGGCTAACAACGTATTTAACCTAGTTACGAAGCGTGCCGTTGCTGAAGAAAATGCAACAATGGAATGGATTGATGGTAATATCGGTTCTAAATTAACTATGAAGTACCCAGCAGTTATCCTTAAAGGTGCAGGAGCTCGTGGTATGACTCTTTCTATTGCGATTGCAGGAAAAGGTCAGCACCAAGATGCAGGAGCTAAGATGATTCACTTAGCACCAAATACTTCATCTACGATTGTTTCGAAGTCTATTTCTAAACATGGTGGTAAAGTAACGTACCGTGGTATCGTTCACTTCGGACGTAAAGCTGATGGTGCTCGTGCAAACATCGAATGTGATACACTAATTATGGATAATCAATCTACTTCAGATACAATTCCATACAATGAAATCTTAAATGACAACATTTCATTAGAGCATGAAGCGAAAGTATCGAAGGTATCAGAAGAGCAATTATTCTACCTAATGAGCCGTGGTATCTCTGAGCAAGAAGCTACTGAAATGATCGTTATGGGCTTCATTGAGCCATTTACAAAAGAACTTCCAATGGAATATGCGGTTGAGATGAATCGTTTGATTAAGTTCGAGATGGAAGGTTCAATCGGGTAATGTTATAACACTCGTTCGAGGGGATTCTCGAACGAGTTTTTTTGTTTTTTGGAAAATCCTTAATATATGATTCCTATGTATGTATGAAGTGGCAACTGGAGTAACCAAAAAGGGTGGATGGTTCCTCTGAATGTTAGTATCTGGAAATCGGGGTAACCAAAAGGAGTAAATGGTTCCTTTGTATGTAAGAAGTTGGAAACTGGAGTAACCAAAAAGGGTGGATGGTTCCTCGGAATGTAATAATTTGGAATACAGAGTAACCAAAAGGAGTAAATGGTTCCTCTGTATGTAATAAATTGGAAACAAGGGTAACCAAAAGGAGTAGATGGTTCC
>CANMHG010000004.1 GCA_947497585.1 uncultured Bacillaceae bacterium
GAAACGTAAACCGATTTACGTGTCCGTATTTCCCAAATAAGGCAATTTCCCGAAACGTAACCGGATTTACGTGCCTGAATTTCCCGGATCAAGCAATTTCCCGAAACGTAAACCGATTTACGTGTCCGTATTTCCCAAATAAGGCAATTTCCCGAAACGTAACCGGATTTACGTGCCTGTATTTCCCGGATCAAGCAATTTCCCGAAACGTAAACCGATTTACGTGCCCGTATTTCCCAAATAAAGCAATTTCCCGAAACATATTCCTGATTTACGTGTCCGATTTCCGGATAAAGCAATTTTCCGAAATGTAAACCTTGAAAAATAAGAAAACTAGTCTAGTAAATCCCTAAAATACATATACGGTTTTTCTTGCTTATAATAATCAATCCGATCTTGCAGTGTCCCTGTATGAAACTCAAATTTATGACCATCTGGGTCTGTAAAATAAACCGATCGTTTGTCACGCTCATCTCTAGTACTACCCTCTAGAACATTAACACCTAAAGAATGGAGTCTCAACTCCATTTCGTCAAAGTCCTTCTCATCCACAGTAAAAGCAATATGTGTGTAGGAAAGATGTATCTCATTTCTTGGGATTGAATCCTCTACATTCAAGGCAAGCCAAAGTCCACCTAAGTCAAAGTAAGCAGATGTATTTCCTTTGACAATAAGTTTCGCACCAAAGACGTTCTTATAAAATTCGATTGATTGATCAAGGTTTGAAACAGAAAATAAAAAATGATTTATTCCTTTAATATTCAACTAACATCCCCGCCTATATATACTTAACCTAGCCCAATTATAATTTAAAAAGAAATATATGGAAATCAGCTGTTTTAATAGTATATAATATTGAAAAGTATGATAACGAATTGTAATAAAATTAAAAATTAAGAATATTCTTTACTGCTTGTGAATATTGTGTTACATTTGATATCATATGTACTTTTATGATTACTTTTATTATATGATTAGGGTGGAAGACGATTCTACCACAAGGAGTGGAATGACATGAAAATTCGTTATAACTATGTAGCAAAAAATGAAGTAAAATATTGTGAATCAACTTACACAGTAAAAGAAGCTTATGAATATCTAAAAGAAACTGGCTATCGTTCTGTTCCGGTACTATCTGAAGGTGGTAAAAAGTTCGAAGGTCTTATTTATAAAGTTCATCTTCTAGACTATCTATATGAAGAGAAGGGTTCTCCTGAAGCATCAATCGATTCATTAGTAAAGAATCAAGATGCATTTATATATGAAGAAGATTCGTTCTTTAAAACATTTTTAACGATCCGTCGCTTACCTTTTATTGCAGTATTAAATGAAAACGAGCAATTTCTGGGAATTATCACACATGCAAACGTGATGGATGTACTTGAGGATTCGTTTGGAATGAAAACAGGTGGCTACACTCTTACAATTGCTACGATTGAACATAAAGGTGCAATAAAAGACCTTGTTACCTTATTAAGGGATATTAATATCGATGGTATGCTTACTCTTGATAATGGAGAGAAATACTTACGTCGTATTATCGTGAATTTACCTGGTGAACTTTCACCTGAAAAAGTTAAGGCGCTTGTTGCTAAAATTGAGGAAAAAGAATTCCGTGTGACCCACGTAGACCAAATTGATAAATAATAAACATAGAAGATCCCGTTAGCCTAGGCTATCCGGGATCTTTTTTTATGTTTTGAGATTGAAGGATTGAACTTCTTTTTGGGAGCCGTAAAGAAGTAGACTCCAAGAATGACGATAATACTTCCTGCTGTTTGAGGAATCGTAAGTTTTTCTCCTAAAAAGAAAAATGCTAATAATGCAGTGAAGATAGGATTAAAGTTTAAGAACATACCAGACTTGACACTACCAACTTTCTGAATTCCTATGTTCCAAAAAATCATTGCCAACACGGTCGCACCAATGGATGAATAGAGAATGGCCCACCAGAAGGAAGCAGTAGGGTCAACTATTCCATCCGAGGTAACGAGTACAAATGGAAGATTTAGAAGTGACCCAAATATCCCTGCCCAAAGCGTGGCATTATATGGTGAAACTTGCGTCATAGCTTTTCGTGCAGATACGGAATATAATCCCCAAATGGCAACTGCACCAAGCATAAACATGTCTCCAATATTAAAATGGAAGGATAATAGATTACTTAAATAACCATGTGAAATTACAATTAATATCCCGAACAATGAAATTAGCATTGCTGACATCTGGCGAAGGTTCAATTTCTCTCGATAAAAGAAAAATGAAGCAACTGCAATAGAGATAGGATTTAATGTTGATAGTAAACCGACATTATCGGCGGATGTATATTCTAAAGCTAAAAACATTAGAAAATTGAAAAGTAGTACTCCAGTTAACCCCATTAATAAGAGGGGGATAAGAGCTTTTTTAGGGAAGGTGATCTTCTTTTCCTTCCACCAAACGAAAGGAAGCAAACAAAGAACAGCAATTAGCCACCTTATTTCTGTAAGTAGAAGAGCTGACCCATGGTTAACCAAAAATTTACCTGCGACGAAGTTTCCAGCCCATAAGAAACTAGTGAAAAGTAATAAAAAATAATATTTTATTTGCATGTGATTCACCATGGCCTTTGTGTTGTAATTGGTAGCTTAATTAATACGAAGAAATCATAGCATAATGAAGATAGGTACGTAAACCACTCGTAATCTTTTATTTTTAATGAAAGTTTTTCCTTATTTTGTGTATTTAAATTTAGATCGTTCTTAATTGTAAAGAGAGTTTGAAAAAAATGTCGAATTATATAATCGTCAATCCTTCAAACTATTAATATATGAGGCTTTAGTCAAGATATTACAAAAAAATACATAAAAAATTTGTCTAATATTGCGAATCTATTTACAGATATAGAAGATTTTGTAATAATTCATTAAGTGAGTAATTGATAGGATTAAAGGGGTTGTGTAAGTTGGCAAATGGAGATGTGGATGAGGTAGGTAGACTTTTAGTAAACATTTCAAAAAAGAGAGCAGAAATGATAGCGGAAGCTAATACCTCGGGGTATACAAGTGATCGGACTATTAAATTTAGTCAGGAGTTAGATCAGTTATTAAACCAATACCAACGTCTTAAAATACAATCATGTAAAAAGGTGCGTTTTCGGCAATTTTTGAGACAATCGATTCTATTTTTCTATGGATCTAAATATAAACTTCATAATTTGTAATAAATTTTAAAAAGCCATTTTCATAGGCTTTTTTATTTTTTAAAAAATCGTCAAATGTGTGATAAACATCACAGACAAGAGGTGGCTTTTTATATTACTTTGAAGAAAAGAAGTACTTATATTCATAGCTTATATGATCAAAGCACCAAGTTAAGGCAGCGGGGATAACAATTATTTGTTTGGTCTGCTTTTTTTTATTATTACTAATGTTTGAATAGTCAAAAAATTATTTTTAAAGTGTGCTAACTTCAAATGACTATTCATATAATTTGTAATATAACTTAGCTTGTGAAGAATTGAACAAAGTAGAGTCTTTACTTGAAAACTTTTAGAAAGAGGAGTGAAGTCGTTATGCACATAGTAGTATGTGTGAAGCAAGTTCCAGATACAAAGATAATCAAGATTAATCCCAAAACGAATACTCTAGATCGAAGAAGTGCACCAGCTATATTAAATCCGTACGATTCACATGCCGTTCAAGCGGCAGTTAGTATGAAGAATGTTTCAAGTGATACTGTGTCCGTTTTGTCGATGGGCCCTCCTCAAGCAACCGCAGTTATAAAAAAGAGTGTTGAAATTGGAGCAGATCGGGGTTATTTAATTACTGACCGTGCTTTTGCAGGGGCTGATACACTTGCAACTAGCTACGCACTATCCAAAGCATTAGAAAAGATTAAGGAATATAAACCAATTGATATCATTATCTGTGGAAAGCATGCGATTGATGGTGACACAGGACAAGTAGGACCTGGTATTGCAAGAAGACTTGATATTCCTCCTGTTACAAATGTCATCGAAATAGTTGAAGTAAATGAACAGGAGAAAACAGTGCTTTTAAAAAGAAAACTATCAGATGGATATGAGCTAATCCAGTCTTCTATGCCGTGTTTGTTGACGGTAGAAAAGGAAGTTAATGAAGTGGAGTACTCTCCATTACCAAATATGATTAGGGCAGCCAGATATGAGCCGATTATTTGGAGTGTAGATGATTTAGGAGAAGTTGATCGTAAACAACTAGGTTTAAAGGGGTCACCAACAATTGTAGGTAAAATGTTTTCACCACCAAAAGAAGAAGGTGGAAAAAAAATTGAAGGTACAGTTGATGAGCAGGTGGCAAAATTACTAGAAGTGTTAGCTGAGAAAAAAGAACTCTTTACTACAAAGATTAGTAGGTAGAATTATATTTGAATCTTGGAGGGATACCGACATGCTAGACAATAGAGGAGTTTGGGTATTCATTGAGCAAAATGATAACCAGATTGCTGGTGTTTCATTAGAACTATTAGGAGCGGGGAGAAAGTTAGCAGATAAACTGGAAGTACCTCTAGCTGGAGTGTTACTAGGGGACGGAGTGAAAGGTCTTTGTAACACGGTAATCGAATACGGTGCAGATGAGGTATACGTAATTGATGACCCAGTATTAAAAAACTATCGTACGGAAACCTACATGGCTGGTGTTTACAAGCTATGTCAAATGTATAAACCGGAAATTTTCCTTTATGGGGCAACTCCAAATGGAAAAGACCTTGCAAGTGCAGTGGCAACAGATTTGAGCACTGGGCTCACAGCTGATACAACAATGTTAGATGTAGAACCAGAAAGTAGATTACTAGAAGCCAGTCGTCCTGCATTTGGTGGGAACATCATGGCGACCATCCTTTGCAAAAAACATCGACCACAGATGGCTACAGTTCGTCCGAAGGTGATGAAAGCGCTATCACCTGATACAAGTAGAACTGGTAGAGTGATTGAAGAAAAAATTGGAATAAAAGAAGAAGATGTGCGTACTAAGGTTATGAAAATTGTCCGAGATGTAAATAAGAAAGTAAACCTCGCAGATGCCCATGTTATTGTAGCTGGTGGAAAAGGTTTGGGGGATGAAAAGGGGTTTGCCCTTATTCATGAATTGGCTGATGTTTTAGGTGCGACGGTAGGTGCAAGTAGAGATGTAGTTGAAGCAGGCTGGATTGGACACGAATATCAAGTTGGTCAAACAGGTGAAACAGTAACTCCAAAGCTTTATTTTGCAATTGGAATTTCAGGAGCCATTCAACACGTTGTAGGGATGAAGAATAGTGAGATGATTATTGCGATTAACAAAGATCCAAATGCAACAATCTTTGATGTTGCAACCTATGGAATTATTGGGGATGCACTAGAAATTTTACCAAAGCTAATCGAGCAGTTTAAAAATGCACAGAAAGAAAAAGGGGATGAGGTAAGTTATGTCTGAGAAATTTGATGTAATCGTAGTCGGTGCAGGTCCTGCCGGAACCTCCTGTGCCTATACCTGTGCAAAAAATGGATTAAATGTCTTGTTGATTGAGCGTGGGGAATATCCTGGTAGCAAGAACGTAATGGGGGGAGTCTTATACCGTAAACAAATGGAGGAGATCATTCCTGAGTTTTGGAAAGAAGCCCCACTAGAACGGCCAGTTATTGAACAAAGGTTTTGGATGATGGATAAAGAATCAATGGTGAGTTTTGGGTACAAAGGTCTAGAGTGGGGAAGAGAACCCTATAATAACTTCACTGTCTTGCGCGCAAAGTTTGATCAGTGGTTTGCAAATAAAGCGGTAGAACAAGGAGCCCTTCTCATTAATGAAACTGTAGTAACAGAGTGCATTGTAAAAGATGGAAGGGTTATTGGTGTTCGCACAGACCGACCTGATGGCGATGTGTATGCTGATGTTGTTGTCTTAGCAGATGGAGTGAATTCCCTTCTAGGTAAACAATTAGGATTTCATAAAGAGTTTAAGCCTCATGAAGTGGCCTTAACGGTCATGGAGGTTATTAATCTACCAAAAGATAAAATCAATGAACGGTTTAATCTTGAGGACAATCAAGGCTGTACAGTTGAAATATTTGGAGATTCAACGAAGGGGAATTTAGGAACCGCCTTTCTTTATACAAACAAAGATAGCTTAAATATTGGTGTTGGAACGACTCTTTCAAGCATGATTAAAGCAAAAATGAAGCCTTATGATTTACTAGATTATGTGAAAAGCCATCCGATGGTAAAGCCATATTTAGAAGGGGGAGAGCCACTAGAATATCTTGCCCATTTAATACCTGAAGGTGGATATAATTCAATTCCTAAGTTAGTTGGAAATGGTGTAATCGTCGTTGGTGATGCAGCACAACTTGTAAATGCAATTCACCGCGAAGGGTCTAATATGGCGATGAGTTCTGGAAAAATGGCCGCAGAGACAATTATTCGTGCAAAGGAAAGAAATCGCTTTGATGAAGAAACTCTAGATTATTATCGGGTGAATCTTTATAGCAGCTTTATTGGTAAGGACCTTAAGAAATATAAGGATGCTGCACATACTTTTGAAGAATATCCACAATATTTTAAAGAATATTTACCGATGATGAATCAGGCAGCCAGTAAGTTTTTCACTGTAGATGGAACGGCTAAAAGGGATAAACAGAAAGATATTATTCGCTCTTTCACAAAAGAGAAGGGTGCCGTTAAGGTCATTCAAGACATGTATAGAGCATGGAAGGTGATGAAATAATGTCCAAGAATATTGAGGAAAAGCAGTACTTGGTTCGCTTTAAGGCTGATAAAAATTCACATTTAACTGTTTTGGATCATGATGTATGTATGACACAATGTCCAGATAAGATATGTACGATTTTTTGCCCAGCTGAAGTTTATAAGTGGGAAGATATAAGGATGCATGTAGGTTATGAAGGATGTCATGAATGTGGAAGCTGTCGGATAGGGTGTCCTTATCAAAATATTAAGTGGGAGTATCCAAAGGGTGGCCATGGAATTGTGTTTAGATTAGCCTAATATAATAATTGTCAAAAAAGAGCATTCGGAGATATTCCGAATGCTCTTTTTATATTGAAAGTTAATACTGGTTGATTTATGTATTAATACTATACTTATAGAGTGTACATTATTTCACAAATGGGTGTAAAAAGAAAGGAAAAGCTTTAAGGAGGGTTAGCCGATTTGAGCTGCAAGGGGGTAGGAGGAGAAGTTATCAGATTTGCATTGGCATTCTATTTCTGTTGCCATTCTAAATGCATCGTGGATACAAGAAATTTGTGGGGTGCTAAAATAAGGTGATGAGTAATCAAAGGTGCCATCTTTATTTGCAGTGAAAACAAAAAGCTTCCAATGATATCTTTTATTTCCTTTTTCAATTTCTGTGCCTTCAACGGCAATTAACCAGTGAGACTCTTCTTCACTTAGTAAAGCTTGTGCATCGTTGTTGCCAATCTGCACTAAGGGCTTTTGATAAAATTCCTGATAATTCATTATAAAACACTCCCTTCAGAATCAATGTAATTTTGTTTATCTTTATTATATGTGAAAACGTTATCCTAATGTTAAAATATTTTAAGTTTTCAGAAAAAGTTCACAAAATGGTTTTCTTCCCTAGAAATAAAGGGTAATGTGATTTGTATCACCTATTTTAAAACTTGGATAAAGTATAGTTTATTTATAAATATATAGGGGGTATGAAAAAATGTCTGGTTGTATGAGTAGTATGTTTCAGGGGGAAGTAATGAATCTATGTAGTCCTTTGCAACAATTAAAAGATGAGCATGGTCCCTTAAATGAAATGAAAAAAGAATTATACGATATTTCGTCAAATATAGAGAAAACGGAAGAAGCAGAGTGGCTAGAAGTTATAATGAAGTTGCGAGAGAAAGTAGAAAGCTTTGTTGCCGTGTTAGAACCACATTCACAAAGAGAAGAAGGTGTTCTTTTTGAGATGATGGAAAAGTATATTGGAAGAAATTCAGGGCCAATTGCAGTTATGGAATATGAACATGATCAGGCAAAGTCTAACATAGGTAAGTTTTTAATAGAGACAGAACATCTCTCTGACAATTTATTAAAAGATGATGCTAAAAGGTTAGCTACCTTTGTAAGTGAAGCCTATTTAATTTTAACTGATCATTTTATGAAAGAAGAAAATGTATTGTTTCCAATGGCTGAGAAGATGTTGTCTGATGAAGAGAAACAAGAGCTTGAAGTAAGAATAAATGAAATGAAATAAATGGAAAATAGTTAGACTGCCGAAAAATACTTTTCGACAGTCTTTTTAAATTACTTATTCCAAGTTTCTACTTCTTCATCAGAAGGAAGCAAATAGGTCAATAGACCAAGAAGGGGTAGAAATCCAATAGCAATAATTGTAGAGGTTAAGCCAAAAATATCTGCCAATGACCCCACTGCAATTGAGCCAATTGCTCCCATTCCAAAAGCTAGGCCGACTATTAATCCAGACATCGTACCTATTTTACCTGGTAGTAATTCTTGAGCATAGACTACCGTTACTGAAAAACTCGACATAAGAATAAAACCAATTAATCCAACAAGTCCATAAGCAATCAATGGGTTAACAAAAGGTAATAGAATAGCCAAAGGTGTAGCACTAATCATAGATAAAAAGATAATTCTTTTCTTACCGAAACGGTCTGCCAAAGGACCTCCAAAAAATGTACCAACGGCACCTGCTGCCAAGAATATGAAAATAAAAAGTTGAGATTGTGAGATTGTATAGCCATACACTTCAATAACATAAAATGCATAAAAATTTGTTATAGATGATATATACCAAGATCGAGCAAAAACAAGAATTACGATAATTAATAAGGCAAGTTTTATTGCTTTTGAGAAGGACAACCTTGTCTCTAAACCACCAGATTTCAGTTTCGGCTTAGCTGAAAGCAATGTTAAGGTAGTTGAATACCACCTTGCAATATAGGTTAATAGTCCAATAGCTATTGCAGCTACAATAGAAAACCAAATAGCACCAAACTGTCCTAGTGGAACAAGTATTAATGCAGTAATAATTGGTCCTAATGCAGAACCTGAGTTCCCACCAACCTGGTAAATAGATTGTGCTAACCCTCTACGATTTCCGGCAGCCATATATGCAACCCGAGATCCTTCTGGATGGAAAATAGCTGAACCAAAACCGATACAAAGTACTGCTATGATGATGGTTAAAAATGTCGGAGCAAAGGCTAAACCGATAATGCCAAAAAACGTTAGAGTTAAACCAAATGGTAAGGCATATGGTAATGGTTTCTTATCAGTGTACCAACCAACAGCCGGCTGTAAGACTGAAGAGACCACATTTAATGAGAAACCAATTAAACCAATTTGTGTAAAGGTTAAACCCATTGATTTCTGTAAAATAGGAAACATTGCAGGTATAACTGCTTGAATGGAATCATTTAATAAATGACATAATCCAATCATAAATAAGATACTGTAGGCAGTTCTTTGTTCTGAATTTGGTTTAGATGATGTTATTTTACTAGTAGCAAGCATAGGCGGAGATGCTCCTTTTATAATGTTATATACACCTTCAATAAAAAACCTTTTCTAAGGAATTGTAAAGGTATTTTTATTATTAATCCTTTCTAAAAACCTACATTATTCGACGAATTATTTCCTGGGTGATAGGAAAGATGAACTTTACGGTTTTTAAATTTTCTGATAAATTAGAGGTAGGTTTTAAATATTATTTTAAGTTATTAGAGGAGGATTCATCGTATGAGATATCGTCGTTTAGGACGATCTGGACTTAAGGTAAGTGAAATAAGTTTAGGAAGTTGGCTTACATTTGGAAAAACAGTTGATGAAAAGGTAGCCTCTGAAACTATACATAAAGCATATGAATTAGGTATTAATTTTTTTGATTCAGCTAATGTTTACGAACGAGGAGAAGGCGAGAGAATACTAGCAAAGTCTCTTAAAGATTATCGTAGAGAATCTTATGTAATAACTACAAAAGCATTTTGGCCGATGGGAGAAGGTCCGAATGATAGAGGACTGTCAAGAAAACATATAATTGAACAAGTACATGCTAGCTTAAAAAGGATGGACTTAGACTATATTGATGTTTTCTACTGTCACCGATATGACCATGATACACCGGTTGATGAAACTTTAAGGGCAATTGATGATCTTGTTCGTCAAGGGAAAATTCTTTACGCAGGAGTTAGTGAGTGGTCTGCAGCACAAATCCAGGAGGCTGTATCTATCGCAGATAAATACTTGTTAGATAGAATTATAGTAAATCAGCCACAATATAATATGTTTCATAGAGATATCGAAGATGAGATAATTCCTGTAAGTGAAAAGAACGGTATCTCTCAGGTCGTGTTTTCACCACTTGCTCAGGGTGTTCTAACAGGTAAATATAAGGGAGGACAATTCCCAACTGGTAGTAGGGGTGCTAATGAGCAGGTTAACACTTGGGTAAAACAAATTATTAATGATATTGTTTTAACAAAGTTAGACCGCTTAGAAGAAATTGCGGGGGATCTTGAAATCACTTTGCCAGAGTTAGCTCTAGCATGGATTTTACGCCAACCTAATGTTGCTAGTACTCTAGTAGGTGCTTCCAATCCTGAACAAATCGAGGCAAATGCCAGGGCGGCAGATGTTGTCTTGAGTTTTGAGACAATCGAAAAAATTGAAACCGTTTTAACAATTTAATCTAAAAGAAAACAGGCTACGCTTCATAGCCTGTTTTCTTTATGGAAAGTGGTAATAAAATTTTCACTTTTGTTCCAACATTCACTTCACTCTCAATATCAATTGTCCCTCCATATAGAGTGATAATTCGCCTACAAACAACTAAACCTAGTCCTGTCCCTGTATCTTTCATTGTGAAAAATGGTTCAAATATTTTTGATTGGGCTTCTTTAGGAATTCCTCGACCATTATCTGTGATGGTTATTAGGCAATTACTTGCACTTTCTTGGAGTTGAATGACAAGCGTTCCATTTGAAGGCATTGCCTGAAAAGCATTTTTTGTCAGGTTTAGAATTACTTGTTTAATATGATCCTTTGTACATTTAACTAGTAATGGATGTTCACCATCGTTTACGACACGATACTTAATATTGTAAAGGTTCGCTTCGGAGAGAATAAGTGGATCAAGCTCACTTATAATTTTTCTTATGTCATTATCCTCGGTTTTTTCTGCAGTAGGTTTTCCAAGTACTAGAAATTCACTAATGATCTCATTTATTCGTTTTATTTCTTCATCGATTACAGAAAAATAGAATTGGTCTTCCTTGTCTGTGTATTTCTCACTTAATAATTGAATGAGCCCTTTTATTCCAGTGAGGGGATTCCTAATTTCATGGGCAGTACTTGCAGCTAACGTTCCAACAAGTTCTAGCTTTTGAGCTTCATTTTGGGCAATTTCAAACGCAGTTTTTCTACGTAAAAGTACATATTTCACTAATATCAGTAAGATGTTAGTGAAAATAAAAGTAGTAACAATGTAGGAAAAAGAAGCGTTAAGCAACTCTTCCTTTGGAAATAAAGAAAAATTTGGTTTGCCCTCTAGTGTCCAAGGTGTATGTGTAAGAGCAGTTGAGATAGCTTCACCCTTAGAATCTGTAAATTTAGAAGCTGTGCTAAGAATTTCAGTTCCATCCATTTCAGTTACTCGAATAAAAGTGTTCGGCGTTAAGACCCTCATTTCATTTTCGATATAGTCTAAACGAAGACTTAGAAGTAAATAACCATTATAGTCATCTTTTTGGGTGACAGGTGTAGCGATAGATATGATATATCTGTTAGTTACTCTTCCTGTATGGGCTTTGGAAATAACTGTTTTTTTAGAGCGAACAACATCCTGAAAATATTCACGGTCCGCTAAATTAACAGGAGATTGTAAGTTTACAGATGAGGCTAAAATATCGCCTTGCTCATTAACGTAGTAGAGCCCTGAGTATCTTGAATCTTGACTATGGGCTTTGCTAAGGACATCCTCTATCTCTGCTATTGCATTTTGCCCAGGGTTAATCACAAGAGCAAGAGCCTCTGTTGTAGCAATGGTTTCTCCAATAAATCGATCAAAATGGCTTTTATAAAACTGTAATGTCCAATCGGTAGTATCCATAAGTTCTTTTTCAAGAGAATCATACTCGTTTTGGATTAGTACGTAACTAGCAATACTGGTCGGTAGTAAAACAATTGCTAAGTAGATTAATAGATTCTTAAATACTGTATTTAGCTTCAAAGTTGTTACCCCTTAAAAATAGTATCTTCATATATCAACTATAGTATAGTGGTGTTTTAAAGTAAATGTGGGAATAATAGTTGACCACATCGTAATTTTTATATAACTTTTAAGGATAGTACCAAGGAGGTAGAGAGTATGAACTGGAATGAAATCTATGAGACAGCAAAAGCTTGGACACTTGAGGCAGGAGAAATTTTAAGAAGAGCTACAAAGGAAACTGTAAAAGTAGAGTATAAGACTTCTGCAGCAGACTTAGTTACTCAAAAGGATAAGGAAATAGAGCAATTTTTTATTGATCGGATTGCGAAGAATTACCCAGAACACTTCCTATTAGGAGAAGAAGGTCTAGCGAGTGAACAAGAATATGATCCAATTCAAGAAATCGTTTGGATAGTCGACCCGATTGATGGAACAACAAATTTTGTTCATCAAAAGAGAAATTTTGCAATCTCTGTTGGTATTTATGAATATGGAAGGCCGAAAATAGGATTTGTGTATGACCCGGTGGCAGATGAACTTTTTTCTGCACAAGTTGGACAAGGTGCTTATTTAAATAATCAATTATTACCGAAATTACCAAAGAAAACATTAGAAGAAGCAAATATTAGTATAAATCAACTTTGGCTTGTACCAAATACATATGTTGATTACACAATTTTTACTAGTATGATTCAGAAAGCGAGAGGAACTCGTTATATAGGTTCTGCAGCTCTAGAGATTGCTTATGTTGCATGTGGTAGATTAGATACGTATATTGATTTTCGTCTTTCATCATGGGATATTGCTGGAGGAATGGTTATCTTAGGGGAGGTTGATGGGTTAATGAGAACAGATGATAATAAGGGCATTAATGTTTTTAATCCTGGTACTACCTTCTTTTCAAATAAACATGTATTAGATGAAGTTTATCAAAATTTGAATAATAAAATAGGTTGACAGGTACATTTAATAGATTCAATTTTTGAGGCCGAAATTCGGAATATTTAATGTTATAAAATATTGCAATGTTTCTCATAAGTAAATTTTTTGTAAATAAATTAAATTTTGTGTCGAAAAATTGAACGCTTTAATATATAATGAAATCGATTCAACTTTTCTAATCTTTAATTATCTTAGGAGGCAAAAGAATGAAAAAGTTTTTAACTCTGCTAACTGCTCTAACGATGCTTTTAGCTCTTGCTGCATGTGGTTCGAACAACGAAGGTACTGGCGAGAAAAAAGAAGAAGAAATTAAAGAATTAACTATGGGATTCATTCCTTCACAGGAAGCTGACCAAATTGCTGATAACGTTAAGCCGTTAGAAGAGTACTTAACTGAGAAGCTGGGTGTTCCTGTAAAAGCTGAAGTTATGATTGACTTTGTTGGTTTAGTTGAAGGTATGAGAACTGGTCAAATCGATATTGGTTTTACAAACCCATTTGGTTATGTTCAAGCAGTAGAGCGTGCAGAAGTTCAGCCTGTTGTTAAGGCAATTCGTCGTGGATCTGATACATACAAAGCACAATTCATTGCTAGAGCTGATTCAGGACTTAAATCTATTGATGATTTAGTTGCAAAAGAAGGTTTAACTTGGGCGTTTGGTGATACACTTTCAACTTCTGGATATTTATTCCCGGCATCATTATTAACTCAAAAAGGTGTTGCAGATATTAACACATTCTTTAAGCAAACTGCTGTTGGTGGACATGACAATGCTGTATTAGCAGTTCTTGAAGGACAAGCAGATTTTGCTACTACTTTTGATGATGCACGTACAGTTATTGCAAAAGATCATCCAAATGTTATGGAAGAAGTAGTAGTAATCGGTCACACAGAAGACATTCCTAATGATGGAGTTTCTGTTCGTAAAGGTTTATCTGAAGAGTGGGTTAACAAAATTAAAGAAGCATTTTTAGCAATTAATGATAACCCTGAAGTATTATCAGTTATGAACGAAGTATATACTTGGGATGGAATTGCAGAATCTACTGATGAAGAATATGATGTTGTTCGTGCAGTTTATGAGCAATTTAAAGAGCAATTAGGTCAATAATTTTAAAACAATCTCAAAAATAAAGAGAGGAGATTAACATTCTTCCTCTCTTTTTTATCGCTATAATTATTTGAAATCATTGTGATAGGATTTTTAGGAAATACTTGATAGTAAAATAGCCTGGTGAAGCTAGGTTTCTAAATGAGAGTAAAGGAGCAACACAAGATGATTGAATTTAAAAATGTTTCTCTAACATACCCAAATGGGCACCAGGGGCTAAAGAACGTAAACGTAACAATAAACCCAGGCGAGTTTATTGTTGTAGTTGGTTTATCTGGAGCTGGAAAATCCACTTTTATCAGAAGTATTAACCAACTGGTTAAACCTACTGATGGAGAGTTGTTAATAGATGGGAAAAACACACTGGTATTTAAAGAAAGAGAACTTAAAGGTCTAAGAAAAAACATTGGGATGATTTTCCAAAACTATAACCTAGTTAATAGAATGTCTGTTTTACGAAATGTATTAACTGGACGATTAGGACATACTGGAACGCTTAAAAGCATTCTTGGACTATTTTCAGAAGAAGATAAACAGTTAGCTCTTAATAGCTTAAAAAGAGTTGGAATTGAAGAAAAAGCTTACTCTAGAGCTGATCAACTTAGTGGTGGACAACAACAACGTGTAAGTATTGCTCGAGCTTTAACACAACAACCTAAATATATCCTAGCAGATGAGCCAGTTGCGAGTCTTGATCCTCCAACATCTCATATTGTAATGAAGGACTTAAAGAAAATTAACAAAGAAGATGGAATCACTACGATTGTTAACCTGCATTTCATTGATATGGCGATGGAGTATGCAGATCGAATTATCGGTATGCGTGCAGGAGAAATTGTTTTTGATGGTCCTGCTTCTACAGTTACAGAAAAAACTTTCGAGCAAATTTATGGACGTCCTATTAAGGAAGATGATTTACGCGGGAGTGTAGATAATAATGAGTAAGCTTGCTGAACCAACTAAAAAGATACCTGTTGTTCCTGCAAGAACGAAGGCGACTTTTACAAGTATTTTGGTAATTGTATTTGGACTATACCTTGGTTCGGCTTATTTTACAAAAGCCTATCCAGATCGAATTATTGAAGGAATGCCAATCGTTATTGATTTCATTATACATGACCTTTTTCCTCCAAACTTAGGTTATATGGACAAGGTTTTAGTAAAGTTGATTGAAACGTGGAACATGGCACTTTTAGCTACAACACTTTCCGCTATTTTTGCACTACCAATCAGCTTCTTAGCTGCTTCAAATATCAATAAAAGTAAAGGTTTCTATAGAACTGTTCGTTTTCTTTTGAATATCTTACGTACAATTCCAGAACTTATCTTAGCAGTTATCTTAGTAGCATTAATGGGTATTGGTGCCCTTGCTGGTATTGGAGCACTTTTTATATTTTCTCTAGGAATCTTAGCAAAGTTAATTAGTGAGACGATTGAAGCCATCGACCCAAATCCTTTAGAGGCGATTCGTGCAACTGGTGGAAACATCATTCAAGTTATTTGGTATGGTGTTATGCCACAAATTTTACCGCACTTTACTTCTTATTCGTTATACGTGCTAGAAATCAATGTTCGTGCTTCTGTAGTTTTAGGGTTTGTAGGTGCAGGTGGTATCGGATTAATCTTGAAACATCAACTGGCGCTATTTAATTTCGGTAATGTTTCTACGATTGTCATCATGACTTTTATCGCGGTTACAATTATTGACTTTGTGAGTAACCGAATAAGGGAGCGATTTATTTAATGAGTAAGACAATAGAAACAATTAAACCACCAGTTAAAAAGAATCGATGGGCATATGTTCTCATCGGACTTGTATTATTCTATTTGTATTATATTGCATTAACTATGACGGATTTGTCTTATAGAGGATCATCTTTAAGTCCTGCCGCTATCTTTAAACGTTTATTCTGGGACCCATTCTTCATGGCAGATGTTCGGGCTAAAATTCCAGAATATGCATACTATATGTTTGAAACACTCTTAATCGCTTACGCTGGAACATTAATTGCTGCTATATTAGCAATCCCTTTTGGGTTTTTAGCTGCAAGAAATATGTCCAAGCTTGCGAACTTAGGAAAATGGATACTAAATGGAATCCGTGCTTTCCCTGAAATTATGCTAGCAATCATCTTCGTTGCTGCAGTAGGTATGGGTCCTTATGCAGGGGTACTAGCAGTTGGTATCCATTCAATTGGAATGTTAGGTAAGCTTTATGCTGAGGTAATTGAGTCTATTGATATGAAAGTATTAGAGGCTCTTAAAGCTAACGGTGCAAACCGCCTTCAAGTTATGTGGTACGGAGTTATCCCACAGGTAATTCCACAATTTTCTAACTATGCGATGTACCGTTTTGAAGTAGACGTTCGTTCATCTACAATCTTAGGTGTTGTAGGTGCGGGTGGAATCGGAGCACCACTTATCATTGCATCTATGCAACGTAACTGGGAGCAAGTAGGGATGATGTTAATTATCATCATCGTTGTTGTAACAATTATTGACCTGATCAGTGGTAAGATTCGTCAACGAATCGTTTAAGGAAATAGTAATAAATTTTAGCACTTCCTGTTTGACAGAAAGTGCTTTTTTTACATAGTTATTTTCAAAAGGCTCTTTTCTAAAAGATTGTTGTTTTCACTTTGAACTTTGACCGTTCCTTTGCGCTGCAGGCACTTGCTTTCCGCGGGGAATTATGAAAAAGCCCAACTACCGGCTTTTTCAAGGGCGAATTCCCATCGGGGAGGAAGTCGAGCCTCCTCGGCGCATACGCCTGTGGGGTCTCGACCTTTCCTCTACTTCCCGCAGGAGTCAAGTGCCTTCCGCTCCAATCCACTCAAGTTAAAAATACATTTAGAAGCAACAATCTTTACGAAAAGAGCCTTTCAAAAAGAAAGGAGTTAAAGAAATGAGTAACCAGAATGAGTTAACCATCTTAGTAACAAGTGACGTCCACGGTAATGTGTTGCCTATAAATTATGGCAATAATTCTTACACTGAGTTAGGACTATCAAAAATTGCAACAATTATAAATGATGAACGAAAGAAAGCTGCTAATCTATTACTACTTGATAACGGGGATTTAATTCAAGGAACACCTCTTACTTATCATTTTGTTCGTTCTATGGGTCAAGAAATGAATCCTATGATTAAGATTCTAAATGAGTTACATTATGACGCGGCTATTATTGGTAATCACGAATTTAATTATGGAATGGATGTATTAAATCAAGCGGTTAACGAATCAACCTTTCCTTGGCTGTCTGCGAATATTATTGATTCTAAATCAAATGAACCGAGCTTTGGTAAACCATATATTATTAAAGACTTCCCGAGTGGATTAAAAGTAGCTATTTTGGGTGTAACTACTCATTATATACCAAACTGGGAGAACCCATCACATATTGCTGGTCTTAAATTTGAGGATGCGCTAGAAACAGCTAAGACATGGGTTAAGAAAATACAATTAGAGGAGAAACCTGATATTATGGTTGTCTCTTATCATGGTGGATTTGAGTGTGACCCTGAAACAGGTGAGCCTACTGAAACTCCTACAGGTGAAAATCAGGGATATCGTATGTGTCACGAGATTGAGGGGATGGATGTTTTAATCACCGGTCATCAGCACAGATCGATTACTGGAAGCATTAATGGTGTTACTGTTATTCAACCAAGCTTTAATGCGCAAATGCTGGGGAAAATAACATTAGGTCTAACAAACGAGAACGGTTTGTGGAAAATTGATAGCTCAGACTCCCAACTTCTCACAGTAGAGTCAATTGATGAAGATGTATATATAACTAAATTAATCAAAGACTATGAGAATTCAACACAAACATGGCTAGACCAGCCAATGGGAACACTGCTAGGGGATATGACGATAAAGGACCCGTTTGAAACCCGACTAAAGGATAATGCATTGGTCGAATTTATTAATAAAGTTCAAATGGATATTGCAGAAGTATCTATTTCAAATACAGCCCTCTTTAATAACACATCAAAAGGTTTTCCGGAATGTATTACTATGAGAGATGTTGTCTCGAACTACATTTATCCAAATACACTCAAGGTTATACGCATTTCAGGTGAGGATATGAAAGAAGCACTTGAAAGATGCGCGAGTTATTTTGAACTCGACAATGGCCAAGTAAAAGTTAATCCTGCCTTTACAACACCAAAACCACAGCATTATAACTATGATATGTGGGAAGGAATTGAGTATATTTTAGATATATCAAAACCGTTTGGGGAACGAGTGACACAGTTAACCTACGAGGGGAAACCAATAGATCCTCGTGGAGAATATCATGTTGTTATGAATAATTATCGTGCAGGTGGTGGTGGAGAGTATAGCATGTTTAGAAACAAACCGGTTATTAAAGATATACCTCTTGATATGTCAGAGGTTATAGCAAACTATATTCTCTCAAAAGGAACGATTGAGGCAACTGTAAATCATAATTGGAAGGTTATATGGTAAAAAAGAATGCAAAAGCACTTGGTATGGAAATCCTGCTAAGTGCTTTTTTGTATTATAGAAGCTCGTAATTCTGTAATAATTTTCCCTTAATGGTACAAACTAATTTAAAAACTAAGGGGAAATTTATATGAATTGGGATAAGTGGGTGAAAAGTTTAAAGCCCAAAGAAGAAGAAATAAAAGAAGTGCCTTCAACAAAGGAGATCGAATTAAAGGAACAGAACATCCCTAGGGGATTAGAAGAGGTTAAAACTATATTCAAATCAATCTATTCTATCCCGCAAAACACGGATGTCACATTAAGAGAGTTTACAATTGGTAAAGTAAATAGGAAAGCGGCACTTCTATTTGTAAAAACAATCTCTAATGGTGAGGACATTGAAGAACGAGTACTACTGCCTTTACTTACTAATAACAGTGAGAGTAAAGAGATATCTGATATTGTAACAATCAAGAAAATTAATACTGCTTCTACTATTAAAGATATAATAAATGAAATTAATCACGGTAATACTGTCTTATTTATTGATAACTCTTCAGTGGCTTACGCATTCGATACAACGAAATTTGAATCAAGGGCAGTAGAAAAAACGGATAATGAAAATGTGTTACGAGGTCCTAAGGAGTCCTTTAACGAAAACGCGGAGACAAATATCTCGCTTATCCGGAAAAAAATATTAAATGAAAATTTGATGGTTGAAACAACTACTGTTTCTAAACGGTCAAAAAATGATGTGTTCTTATTATATGTTAAGGATTTAGCGAATGACAAATTACTAGCTAATATTAAAAATAGACTAGGTTCACTAGACACTGATGCTATACAAAATTTAGGATTGTTAGAACAGCATATTGAAGAGCGTAAATTATCTCTTTTTCCAACCCTAGTTTATACAGAACGTCCAGATAGAGCTGCAGCATTCTTAGAAGACGGTTATTTTGTATTATTAATGGATAGTTCGCCAGCCTGTTTAATCCTTCCGGCAACTTTTTGGTCATTCTACCATTCACCAGAGGAACATTATTTGCGTTTTATATATGGAAATTTTACTAGAATACTTCGTATTGCAGCAGTTTTTATTGCTTTATTTACATCTGCAATCTATGTGGCAGTTACTAATTACCATGCTCAAATGATTCCTCCTGATCTTTTGTTAGCGATTGCAGCAACAAGAGAAAAAGTACCTTTTCCAGTTTTACTAGAAATTTTACTAATGGAAGTTGCTTTTGAGTTAATCCGGGAGGCGGGTCTAAGGGTTCCTAGCCCAATTGGTCCGACTATTGGTATCGTAGGTGCTTTAATTCTGGGTCAAGCAGCTGTAGAAGCAAATATCATAAGTCCGATTGTAATAATTGTTGTAGCCTTAGGTGGAGTTAGCTCATTTGCAGTAAGTGACATAAGCTTAAATTACGCAATAAGAATAATACGATTTTTCTTTATCATCTCGTCTGGATTATTTGGAATCTATGGTATGACCGCTATATTTACAGTGGGGTTATTTTATCTAGTTTCCATGAAATCATTTGGTATTCCTTATTTGGCACCTATGTCACCGAGGTATAAATCATCAAAGGATACAATATTTAGAAAGTTGCTTCAAAATGAAACATATCGCCCAGGATACTTAAAGCCAAAAGATATTGTCAAGAAGGGTAATGAATAGTCAATGCAGCAAAACGATAAAGTAGGAATTCGAGAGTTTATAGCAATCACCATCATCGTCATTGGTGTAAAGTTATCTGATGATACGCCGGATTTATTATTAGAGGATTTAAGAAGTGCAGCTTGGATGGCTCCTCTTTTTTCAGGACTAATAGCAATCATCCCAATTTATTTTTTTTTAAAGGTGATAGGTAATTATGAGGATAAAAATCTTCATGATCTTAATATACATCTTCTAGGGAAGATAGTTGGCAGTATTGTTTCTTTTCTTTTATTCATGGTAGGGTCTGCAGCAATGGTGATTGATACAAAAGGGTATGTAGATATTATTGGCTCATTATATTTTCCAAAGACACCTCTACCAATCGTCTATTTATTATTAATGATTGTTTGCGTATATGGAGCAAAAAGAGGAATAAAGAATATTGGAAGTGTAGCATGGCTAGTTCTTTTTTATATTAAAGTTGCCTTAATTATGGCTTTCGTTCTGGCTTTACAGGAAGGACATATTTACAGTATATTTCCATTTTTCGGGCCTGGAATAGAAGGAATTCTTAAAGAGAGTGTCCTAAAGACTTCTATTTTTGCTGACATTCTGTTTTTAGGTTTAATAGCTCCTTTTCTTACTGATAAAAAAGCATTTAAGAAGGGTGTTTGGATATCATTAATTATCCTTATAGTAGAATTAACAATTTCAATGATGCTTTATTTATTCATTTTTGATTACATGTCTGTTCAGATGATGAATTATCCCTTTCATGAGATGATACGATATATACGATTAGGGAAATTCTTAACGAATATTGAAACGTTCTTTTTTCCAATTTGGTTATTGGCCACATTTGTGAGATTTTCTGTTTACTTATATTTAAATGGAGTTATATTCGGTGGAATTTTTAAGATTAAAAAATTTGAATATGTTATTCCTTCATTGGCAACCGTCTATTTATTGTTCGGCTTAATACCAGAAACTGCTACATTTACTACTTTTTTTCTGAGAGAGTATTTGCTTAACATCTCAAGCCCTGTATTTATTGGATTACCAATCTTACTCTGGGTGATGGCAAAGGTAAAAGGTGAATTTAATAATGAAAAAAGCAATTAGTCTTCTTGTTGTAAGTTGTTGCTTGTTGTTAACAGGTTGCTTTGATAAAACAGAGGTTGAGGAAAAAGCCTATGTAATTGCATTAGGGCTTGATAAGGCTGAAGATAAAAACAAAATGAAAGTTAGTTTTCAAATCGCAAATCCAGAGGTAGGGAGTTTGCAAGGTGGAGCAGGATCTAATGAGCCTCCACACGAAGTTGTAACAGTTACGGTGAATGATTTTATTTCTGCAAGAAATACACTGAATGCGCTCGTATCGAAGGAAGTAACCTATGATTTACTAAAGGTAATTGTTATTTCTGAGGAGTTTGCAAAGGAAAAAGATTTTATTCGCTATATTTATGAAACTGCAAAAGATAGGGAGATTCGAAGAGATGTATTCTTGGCTGTTTCTAAGGAAGATGCAAGTAAATACCTCGAAGAAAATGATCCTAAGCAAGAGACGAGACCACATAAGTATTTTCAATTTATGATAAACAGAGGAATTCAAGCTGGATTGATCCCGGAATCAGATTTACATCGGTTCTTTCGAATAACGGAGCATGATGCTGACCTTTTTATTGCTATGTATACCACAACAGAAAGCAGTGAAGATGACAAAAAACATAATGAAGACGAATTCCTGGCAGGTCAAATTAATATAGAAGGGGATATTAATCGTACGCAATTTATGGGTTCTGCTGTTTTTAAAGAAGGCAAGATGATTGGAAAAATGAATGGACAAGAAACCAGAATTGCTATTTTATTAGATGAAACATCCGAAATGAGTGATGTCTTAACTACCTACCAAGATCCTATAAACGAGGATTATCGAATAGCTACTCGCCTAATTAAAGAACGTCCAGTAGATTATAAGGTCAACATAAGTAGCTCACCACCCACAGTCAATATCTATGTGTCATTAATTGTAGAAGTACTATCAGATCCAGCAATGACTAATTATGCTAGGGATAGGGAGAAACAGGAAATATTAAGAAATCATATTGAAAAAACAATTGCTTTCAATATTGAGAAGTTTATAAAAAAGACACAGGATGAGTATGGTGGGTCACCGTTTTCTATTTCCTTACATGGAAGAAAGCATTTTTTAACGATTCCTGAATTTAATCAGTTTGATTGGATGAAATCATATCCCGACATGGATATTGAAGTAAGCGTTGATATCGAATTTGGTGAATTTGGAAAACAAGCCAAAGTACCATACCTTGAAGAATTGAGGGATTAACATGAATATCTTATATGGACTAATGGTTTTCGGTATGTTTGCCTACACAGTTGGTTATGCCATTACTTTATGGAAGGAAAAAAATAAGATAGGTGCATTAGGAGTATTCTGGGTTGCTTGCATGATTGGAGTTATGCCATTCTTTACTATATTCAAATAAGACTTTACTATTTTGTACCAATTTTGTCACAGACTCGCAATTAACACTATGTATATAATGAAAACGTAAGGACTCTTACAGTTTTTTACATAGGAGGGTTTGGTATGACGGTTTCTTTAGTTAGAAGTAAGTCAACATATATTTTTCTCATTTTGGTATTGCTAATATTAGCATCGAATTTGACCTTAATGAACCTTGACTCCGTTAAACCTATAACAGAAGTAATGGCTCTAGCAACCGTAGTTGATTTAACAATCTGTGTGCCTTTTGCCTTTTACTTTTTTATAGTTAGGAATAGATTATCACCTGTTACAGTATTACCAGTAATTATTGTTGGATTCTGGTTAGCTTACTTAATCGTTCCACATGAGCGTTTTAACTACTTTAGAGAAATGCTTTACGTTATTTATGGACTTGAGGCATTATTTGTAGCAATAGAACTCTATTTATTAATTCTTTTACTGAAGAAAGCAAGAGTTTTCAGAAGGAACTATCTAGAGTATAGTCAAACGGAAGTACACTTTCCATCAAAACTAAGAAAGTCATTAGTTGAAACCTTTGGTAGTAGTAGGGTAATTGGAATGTTAATTACGGATATTTCAGTTTTTTACTACGGTTTGCTTAACTGGAGAAAAAAGTGGACAGATGTGCCTGGAGTACAAGCATTTAGTTATCATAAAAACTCTGGATATTTTGGGTTATTTATTATGCTAGTTCATGCTATGGCTATAGAGGTAATTGCAGTGCATGCATTGGTTGCCCAATGGAATACAACAGCAGCGTGGATTGTAACAGCTTTAGACTTTTACTTGTTGTTTTGCATAATAGCGGACTACCACGCTATACGACTTTCTCCAGTGTTAGTGGATAAAACAACTATGAAGGTACAAATAGGTGTGAGAAGCTCACTTGAGGTGGAGCTTAAGAATATTCAATCAATCGAGTATGTTACTGAATTTAGCAAAGAACAACGTAAAGAGAAAGGCTCATATTTTGTGACACTTCCTGATTTTATAGAAGAATCTCCACAGATAGAAATTAAATTAAAACAACCGGTAACAGCGCATTATGTATTTGGTTTTAAGAAAGAGATTACAAAAGTCTATTTAACGGTAGACGATCGTAATCGATTTTACGAGTTGATTAATGAGCAAGTTTTATCTGCTTAATATAAAAACGGCATGAATCCAGATTATGAATTCATGCCGTTTTTTAATTTTAATTAATAACGTTCGGTAGTATTAATATTTCTACACGTCTATTTTTCTTTCTACCGTCAGCAGTATTGTTTGGTGCTACCGGGCTGTATTCTCCAAATCCTTTTGCACTGAAGGACTTGTGGTCTAACTTTTCATTTTCAAGTAGGATTTTCATAAAGTTAATAGCCCTCATTACACTAAGATGCCAGTTGTTATCAAATTGGCTATTTTTAATAGGGATATTGTCAGTATGACCACTTACGATAATATTTCTTGGTGGATTCATAACTAACAGTTCTGAGATCTCCTTCGCTAACTGCTGATCAGCAGGGCGGACAGCCGCACTTCCTGAGTTAAAGAATGTGTCGTTTAAGATTGTCACTAGTAGGCCTTCATCAGTAAGCTTCGTCTCAAGGTGCTCATTCAACTTATTATCGAGGATATAGCCATTAATTTTTTCCTGAAGCTCTTTCAGTTCTTTTTGCTCTAATTCCTCGTAGGCTTCTTCATCAATTTCTTCTTGGTTCTCTTCCTCGCCCTGATTTCCCTCTTCTTCCTCATCACTCGGAATATCTTCAGGGCTTTGCTGGACAGCACTTGGATACTTCATTACTCCAGTACCACCATTAAAAGCACTATTTAATGAATAGGCAATTTGCTTAAATTTAACGACGTCAACGGAGCTTGCTGCAAATAGTACAATAAAGAGTGCGAGGAGCAGTGTTAGTAAATCCGCATAGGGAATTAGCCAAGATTCATCTATATGTTCCTCATGATGCTTATGTTTTTTCTTTCTAGACATCTAGGCTCTCACCCTCTGGCATGATTTTTTGTCGATCTTTGATTGACAGATAAGTAGAAAGTTTTTGTTCTATTGCTCTCGGTGCTTGTCCTTCAAGAACTGATAAGACACCTTCAATCATTACATATTTTACTGTAACTTCATCTTTTGATTTACGTTTAAGCTTGTTTGCAAATGGATGCCATAATACATAACCAGTAAAAATCCCAAGAAGTGTCGCAATGAAGGCAGCGGCAATCGCTTCTCCAAGTGCTTTAGTATCATCCATATAACCTAACGCTGCAATAAGACCAATAACTGCTCCTAATACCCCAAGAGTCGGTGCATACGTACCAGCCTGTGTAAAGATTAAGGCACCACCTTGGTGTCTATCTTCCATAGCTTCAATTTCCTCAGTCATCACATCACGAATAAACTCGGCACTTTGACCATCAACAGCCATACTTAATCCATTCTTTAAAAACTGGTCGTCTACCTCATTTACCTTTGCCTCAAGAGCAAGTAACCCTTCTTTTCGTGCAATGGTAGCCCATTCTGAGAACATTGGGATAAGCTCTTCAATTGTAATCATCTTTTGTTCTTTGAAAAGTACTCCGAATAACTTAGGGATACGTTTAATTTCTTTTGTTGGAAAGGCAATTGTAACAGCAGCAATAGTTCCTAAGAGAATAATTAAAATCGCAGCAGGATTCACGAGCGCTGCTGGACTTACCCCTTTATAGGCCATACCTACACCTACTGCAATTATTCCAAGTAAAACCCCTATTAATGATGTTTTATCCATAATCTCACCTAAACTTTCTATAAATCTAGTTGTCTTGTTTTAGTATACTACGACAAATTATTCCTAAAAATGACTAAAAATAATCCAATTTAATTTCTATATACTATCTATATCGACAAAATCAGCAAAAACTTTAAAATTTTCTACGAAAAAGGATAATGTTTCTTTTTGGAGAATATAGTATTTATAGTAATTTTGAAAATAGAGAAAAGGGTGGGTCCAGTATGAATTTTAATGATTTTAAGTATGTACGTCCCAATATGGAAGAAGTAGAAGCAAAGTTTACTAGTGTTTTAGAGAAGTTTACAAATGCTGCTACATTGGAAGAACAAGATCTAGCAATGAAAGACGTAAATGAACTTCGTAACACAGTAGATACAATGTTCAATATTTGTTATGTTCGCCATACCATTGATACAAATGATGAATTCTATAAAGAAGAAAATGACTTCTTAGATGAAATTCAACCAATTGCTCAAGGGTTAGTAACGAAATATTACAATGCATTGGTTAATTCTAAATTCAGAGTAGAGTTAGAAGAAAAGTGGGGGCATCAATTATTTGACCTTGCAGATGCACAATTAAAATCTTTCTCACCAGAAGTAGTAGAAGACCTTCAACAAGAGAATAAGCTATCTTCTGAATATACTAAGTTAGTAGCTTCAGCAAAGATCTTCTTTGAAGGTGAAGAAAGAACGTTAGCTCAATTACAGCCTTTTGCTGAGTCAACAGATCGCGAAATGCGTAAAAAAGCGAACGAGGTACGATTTAATTTCTTTAAAGAAAATGAAGCGAAATTTGATGAAATCTATGACAAGCTAGTGAAAGTACGTACAAAAATTGCGAAGAAACTAGGGTATAATAACTTTACTGAATTAGCTTATTTACGTCTTAACAGAACAGACTACAATGCAGACATGGTAGCAAATTTCCGTAACCAAGTTAAGGAATTCATTGTACCTCTATCTACTAAACTAAAAGAGCGTCAACGTGAGCGTATCGGAGTAGATACATTAAAATATTACGATGAAGGCTTTAAATTCAAGACAGGGAATGCAACTCCAAAAGGTAGCCCAGAATGGATCATTGAAAACGGGAAAAAGATGTATGACGAGTTATCAATTGAAACAAGTGAATTCTTTGATTTCATGATTGATAATAATTTAATGGATCTTGTTGCGAAAAAAGGTAAAGCGAGTGGTGGATATTGTACATATATCCAAGACTACAAGTCTCCTTATATTTTCTCTAACTTTAATGGTACATCTGGAGACATTGATGTATTAACTCATGAAGCGGGTCACGCGTTCCAAGTATATGAAAGCAGACATTTTGAAGTACCAGAGTATAACTGGCCAACGTATGAGGCATGTGAAATTCATTCTATGAGTATGGAATTCTTTACATGGCCTTGGATGGAATTATTCTTTAAAGAAGACACAGATAAATATAAGTTCTCACACTTAAGTGAAGCACTTCAGTTCTTACCTTATGGTGTAGCAGTTGATGAGTTCCAACATTTTGTTTATGACAATCCAGAGGCAACTCCACAGGAACGTAAGCAAGCATGGAGAGACATCGAGAACAAGTATATGCCTGGTAAAGATTATGATGGAAATGAGTACCTAGAAAATGGTGGTTTCTGGCAACGCCAAGGTCATATCTACTCAACACCTTTCTACTATATTGATTACACGTTAGCGCAAATTTGTGCGTTCCAATTCTGGAAGCGTTCAAGAGAAGAAAGTGAAGCTGCATGGCAGGATTACTTAAACCTATGTAAACAAGGTGGAAGCAAACCATTCCTAGAGCTTGTTGAGGTTGCTAATCTCAAATCACCATTTGAAGATGGTTGCGTACAATCAGTGGTTGGTGTTATTGAAGACTGGTTAAACAGTGTGGATGATAAAAAACTATAAGTAAGGTGGAGGCTGTTAATCTTGTGTTAACAGCCTTTTTTACATAGGAGGTAATATACGTTGAAAAATTGTCCGTTGTGTAATGTTGAGTCGTTCGAAGGTCAAAAAGTTGTATTTGAAAATGATTATTGCTTATTTCTTCAAATGCCTCAGGAAGTATTAATTGGGTCAGGTCTTATTGTGCCGAGAGCACATAGAGAAACTTTATTTGAGTTAACAAAGCAAGAGTGGGATGCAACTTATGAGATTTTGCATGATGTGAAACAACTCCTTGACGAACAGCTTAATCCAAAAGGATACAATGTAGGCTGGAATTGTGGTGAGGTTGGAGGTCAGCATATATTTCATGCACATCTTCATGTTATCCCTAGATTTGCGGACGAGCCTTATGCGGGAAGAGGAATTAGGAGTTGGTTGAAGAGTGTGGAAAATAAAAGATGGTGAGTTCATTTGATAGAACTCACCTAGTCTGTTTAATTAAGATAAAAATCACCAGATGTTGTTTCGACTTTTATTGAGGTACCTAATCCATCTCCTTTTTTCCCTAATATGAAACTCTCTGTAGAGTGCTCATATTGAAACCCGCTCGTTTCAACCTTTCCTTCCCCAGATTTCCCTGAGAATTCTAGTTTAAATGAGTCTATATCCATAGATAGAGTTACATCTCCGCTTGTCGCATTTAACTCCATGTTACCTCCATTGCTGTTGGAAGAAACAATATCACCACTCGTTGTTTCAATCAAAAAGTCTGAGGTTACTTTTAGGTTGTCAGTCACGATATCTCCAGAAGTAGCTGTTAGAAAGAGATTCTTGGTTGAAAGGTTAGTAGTTGTGATATCTCCAGATGATGTAGCTATTTCTAATTCCTCATACATCTTGGTAGGGACTTTGACAGTTAGTAATGTGCCTTTATTAATAGCAAATACAGTAAAGGATGGATGTTTTACTCGAGTAAGCTTAACTTGTAGTGTTTCACCTTTTTCAAAAATGTCCAACTCATAAGCATCTTTCATTTTTTCGCTAACTTCACCATTGAGTTCAATGGTAACAACATCTTTAGAATGAGGGATGACTTCTATATCTGTAGGTCCAGAAGTGATTTCAATGTTTTTAATATCGTGCCCATCGATGGAATGGTTTTCATTAAGTTCATTTAGTTCAGTTGAAAATGCCTCTGCACCTTCTGTGTAATAAATAAAGCTAGCACCAGATAATAGAACAACTAACATAAACAATAATCCATATCCAATATATTTCATTATATGTTTTCTCCTTTTAATTTTTAGAATTCCAAAACTTCTTGAGATTTTCAGCAGGAGTTAAAATCCCGTTTTTCCCATAAAATAAATAGGTAAGGATCAAGAGTACTATGCTTAAGCCAATTTCATAGAATAGCTTATCTGCTGTAGTAACCTTAGTGTTTAATAGGACTAATGCTCCTTCTGAACCGTGTATGACTAAATCATTTACAAGGTTATGAGCTGCATGAACAATCGTTGCAACTGTTAGTGAACCGCTTTTTAGATAGATATAGGCATAAACAATGCCACCTTTAAACCAGCTTGCAGCTTTAAATGGGTCAAAATCACCCATCACAAAGTGTAGTGCCATAAACAATACCGCTGAAATTAGAATCATGTTCACAATGTTAAATCTAGTAAGATTCATCATGAAGTATCCACGAGCCAAGACTTCCTCTTTCAGTGCTGCGAAGAACCAGCCAATCATTGCAATTCCTAGTAACCGATAAAAATCTATGGTTAAGATTTTTTTAAACGTAAATTGTGCCACTACAATGTTCAGCTGATCTAATATGAAAATAAAGCTCAACACACAGAGTAGTGAAAGTGCAGTTGCTAGTAGTGAAAAAACTACATCTTTTTTAGTAAGCCCAAAGCCTAGCTGCCAAGGATTCTTTTTATCAACCACTCGAATCAAAATGAAAAGTAAAACGGTATTCAAGACTCCCAAGGTAAAGTACATAGAGTGAGCAAAAAGAAAATCAGTTTTTAAATTTTCAAAGAGGTTTAAGTAAATTAAGACACCGACCATGGCTATGATAAGAACATTTGTTAAAAGAATAGAACTAAAGATTCGAAATGGTTTATTTAAGACGATTTGCATTTTTATCAGCTCTCCTTTGTTTCTTTCTATACTCATCTTATAAAGAAAAAGTCATATGACCGTAGTGAAGATGGTCATGACTTTTTATAATGGTTAACTGTACCAATTTTCTGATATCTAGTAATATAGTAAATAACTAAACAGTAAAGATTGGTTGTGTTGTTGATTGAATCGAGCACGATGGATGTGGATTGATTGGCTTATTTTTTCATTAAGATGTGGGTGGTACGGAACTGGATTAACGTATTATTACGTGTATATGGAGAGGTTAGGTGAGCTTTCATACATAGAATTTGCCGCAATTGTATCGATTGGTTTTTTCATACCTTTGTTATTTTGGCGTCCAGGGTATCGAAATCCTACTCTTTATGCCATAGCTGAACTTTTCGTATCAGGTGGATTTTCTATTTATCTAAATATATATTTAGGAATTAATTTAAGTTCTTCTATTATTTTGATGCCGATATTAATGGTTGGGTATTTGATGACGAAAAAAACAGCACCATGGGTAATACCTGTCTTTGTCATTCTTTTACCAGCAAACCGTTACTGGACCATCGACAATCAGTTTGCATTTTACTTGCAATACATAGATGTTCTTATCTTTTTTGTCATCGGTTTGGGCTTTAATCTGATCACCAAGTCCCAAAAGAAATATAAGTTTTTATTAGAAGAAAATGTGAAACAGCTTGAATTGATTGAGCAGCAGAACAGGGCCCTTGAACAATATTCGGCTGAAGTTGAAAAACTAGCACTGGTTGAGGAGAGAAATCGAATGGCACGGGATCTTCATGATTCAATTGGCCATCATTTTACATCAGTCACAGTTGGACTTGACGCGATTTCCTATATGATTGAAAGTCAGCCTAAGTTAGCTGCTGAAAAAGTGAGAGGCCTTGCGGAGGTGGCGAGAACGGGTTTGACAGAAGTGAGGAGAACAATTCATCAAATTGCTCCTTCAGAAGAGAATGAGCTCCTTACAACTCAACTAGAAAAACTAGTGAACGAATTTGGAGAGCATACGAATACTGAGGTAAAGTTTAAGGTTGAAGGGGATGAACCAGACTTATCACCGCACTCGAAGCTATTATTCGTGCGATGTCTTCAGGAATGTATGACCAACGCGAAAAGACATGGTGATGCTTTGTTTATCAGTGTAGCTGTCCTTTTTTTAGAGAAGGATGTTCAGTTGGTGGTATTCAACAATGGTAAAGGAATGGATACGGAAAAGTTTGGGTTTGGACTAACAATGATGAAAAATCGATTAGAGGAAAAAAACGGACTACTAACGATTGAAAGTAATGGAATAGAAGGGGTAACAGTCATTTGTAGTTTGCCAGTAGGAGGGAAGCGATGAAGCACATTAAGTTACTGCTTGTTGATGACCAAGAGCTGATTAGAGAAAGTCTAGCTTTTGTCTTAAATACAGATGAAGAAATAGAAGTAGTCGGTTTAGCAGGAAATGGTCAGGAAGCCATTAATCTTTGTGAGAAGTTGAGGCCAACGATTGTGTTAATGGATATTCAGATGCCTGTTTTGAATGGGATTGAAGCTACGAAGCAGATTAAACAACAGTGGCCTGAAACGAAGGTTATGATCTTAACAACTTTTCAAGAAGTAGAACATGTGGTTGAAGCCTTAGCAATTGGTGCAGAAGGATATTTACTTAAGGCGATTCACCCGAAGGACTTAATCTCAGGGATAAAGCAAGTTCATAATAATGGAACACTTCTTTCGCAGAATCTAGCTAGAGCCTTGGTGGAGCAAATCCAACATCCAAAGGAAGCTATTGATAAAACCGTGAAATTATCAAATTATGGACTTACAGAACGTGAAGAGCAAATTCTTAAGTGTCTTGCACAAGGGCTAAGTAATAAACAGATTTCAGAAAGACTTTTTCTATCAGAAGGAACGGTGAAAAACTATATATCTAGTATTTATCATAAACTAGATGTAAAAGATCGGTATCAAGCTGCTTTAAAAGCTAAGGAAGAGGATATTGTATAACGAGAGGGGATGAACGTTATGAATTATGATGTGATTGTAGTTGGAGCCGGTCTTGCTGGTTTAGTTGCAACAGCAGAAATTGCAGATGCGGGTAAAAAAGTACTTCTCTTAGACCAAGAACCTGAAAGCTCATTTGGTGGGCAAGCATGGTGGTCGTTTGGAGGATTGTTTTTAGTAGATTCTCCTGAGCAGAGACGAATGGGAATTAAAGATTCAAAAGAATTAGCATTACAGGATTGGATGGGAACAGCTAGTTTTGATCGTGAAGAGGATGAAGACTACTGGGCAAAGAAGTGGGCAGAGGCCTATGTTGAATTTGCATCAGGAGAAAAAAGAGCTTGGCTTTATGAGATGGGAGTACGCTTTTTTCCAGTGGTCGGCTGGGCAGAAAGAGGTGGCTATCTAGCTGAAGGGCATGGAAATTCAGTACCTCGCTTTCATATCGTTTGGGGAACAGGTCCAGGGATTGTGGCTCCTTTTGAAAAAAGAGTTCGAGAGCATATGAAAAATGGATTGGTAGATTACAAGCCTCGTCATCGTGTAAACAAGCTTTTGACAAGTAATGGAGCGGTTGTTGGTGTGAGTGGTTCTGTACTAATACCAAGTTCGGCTGGACGGGGTGAAGCAAGCTCAAGGGAAGTAATTGGTGATTTTGAATACCATGCCCAAGCTGTTGCAGTTACGAGTGGTGGCATTGGAGCGAATCATGAACTAATTCGAAAAAACTGGCCAAGCCGATTAGGAGAGCCTCCTAAGAATATGTTATCAGGTGTGCCGGACCATGTAGATGGAAGAATGCTTGCGATTACGGAAGAAGCAGGAGGACGTATCGTTAACCGTGATCGGATGTGGCATTATACGGAAGGAATTAAAAACTATGATCCTGTTTGGAATAAGCATGGAATCCGGATTTTACCAGGACCGTCTTCGATATGGTTAGATGCTCGTGGTCGCCGTTTTCCTGCTCCGAATTTCCCTGGATTTGATACGTTGGGAACACTGGATGCGATCCAAAAAACGGGCTATGACTATTCTTGGTTTATTTTAACGCAAAAGATTATCGAAAAAGAGTTTGCACTTTCGGGCTCTGAACAAAACCCAGATTTAACAGGTAAGAGTATTCGCAAAGTATTGAAGCGTGCTCTACCAGGTGCTCCTGGTCCGGTTCAGGCATTTATGGACAAAGGAGAAGACTTTGTCATTGCTAGTAATCTTGCAGAGCTTGTTGAGGGAATGAACAAGTTAACGGATGAGACGTTATTGAGTTTTGAAGAAATTGAACGTCAGATTAAAGCGCGTGACCGTGAGATTGATAATACGTTTACGAAGGATTTGCAGATAACAGCGATTAGAGGAGCAAGAAATTATCTTGGAGATAAACTTATTCGTGTGGCACCTCCGCATAAAATCCTTGATCCGAAAAATGGTCCTCTTATTGCGGTTCGGTTAAATATTGTAAGCCGGAAAACGTTAGGTGGCTTACAGACGAATTTGTCAGGGCAGGTGTTAAATTCTGTGGGAGAAGTGGTCCCAGGTTTATATGCGGCTGGTGAGGTTGCAGGCTTTGGTGGTGGTGGAGTCCATGGATATCGTGCCCTGGAAGGAACGTTTGTAGGTGGATGTTTGTTTAGTGGTCGTGTAGCAGGGCGTGCGATTGCTGAGGGATTGAGATCGTGAATTCGGAGGAAAAACTGCGTCGAAGGGTGATGCAGTTTTTTATTTTGCTGAAACGACTAAGGCATCAGGAAAATAACTTGAGTTGTGCTATATCGATTTATTGACCTAAAGTTGAGGGTATTTGGGAAATATAAGCCGATAAACTGGTTTATCGACGTATAGTTGGGGTATATGCAGAAAAAATCTGCCGATAAAACTTTTTATCGGTCTATAGATGAGGGAAGTTCGGAAAATATAAGCCGATAAAGTTGTTTATCGGCATACAGATGAGGGAAATTCGAAAAACATAGCCGATAAAACTATTTATCAGCCTATAGATAAGGTATTCTCCAAAAACAACAGCCGATAAACTGTTTAACGAGTCCACTATATCGTTTTCTTTGGAAAAAGGAGCTCGCATAAATACTAGACTAGGTAAATAGCCACCCCGAAAAAACCCGACTAAGTCACTAGTTTGATAGAAAAAGATAAGTGTTTTCACCCATTGGAAAAATACCCCTTGATTAGTAAAATTTATAGTGGAAATTCGACAAATATTGAGGGGAAGTCGGTTATGGAGCAGGGACAGCAGGAAACACGAAAACAGAGATATCAAAAAATGAAAAAAGGTAGGAAAGTCACCCTAAGCTTAAAACCAGTAATTGTTATTACTCTAGTGCTTGGGATGTGTCTATTTGCACTTCTACCGGATACAATTACCCTACATAAGCCTAAGTTGCTTCAAAGTGAGCAATTGGTAGCCGCCGAATCACATCAAAGCACCAAGCAAATTCAACGAACTAGCACTCGAAGTAATGGCGAAATGGTGATTGACCATAAGGTGTCTAAAGGCGAAACAATCTTTAGCATAAGTAAGAGATATTATAATAGTAATCATACAGATAAAATACTTTCCTATAATGGAATAACGAAACCTGAGGAGCAAGTGAAACAGGGGATGATTCTTTCCATTCCAAACCCAGAGTTTTTAGCAATCCATAATGTGAAAAAGGGAGAAACTTTATTTAGTATTTCAAATCTTTATTTTTCAAGAACAAACATAACTGACTATATTAAGAATGCGAATAAAATCAAGGACCCTTCAACAGACATAAAAGTAGGAATGAAAATACTAATTCCAGCCCGTGAACAGTTGGTTCTTCATACAGTCAAGGAAAAAGAAACTTTATATGGAATGATGTCTACCTATTATGAACTCGCTAGCTATCAGAAACAATTAGCAGATCATAACGACATCCATGATCCTTCAACAGACCTAAAGGTAGGTATGGATCTTAAAGTACCTAACCTATATCATATTCAAATGCTTGATAAGAATGAGCGAATTGAAATAGATACCACTACGAATCTACTGACCTATTATAAGAACAATAAGGAAGTTCTAAAAACAAAGGTTGCGACAGGAAAGAATAATCTTACCCCAAAGGGTACATTTGAGATTGTATTAAAGCTAAAAAACCCGACCTACACACCTAAAAAAATTGCAGGTGGTGCTGCAAATAATCCTCTAGGTACAAGATGGATAGGCTTAAATATAAATGGTACCGAGGGTAGGACCTATGGAATTCATGGTACAAATAATCCTTCTTCCATTGGGTCTAATGCATCTATTGGATGTATCCGATTGGAGAACAAAAAGGTTGAGTGGCTGTTTGATCAAGTATCTGAAGGCACATTGGTTATTATTAGATAATATGAAAGGGGCTACTATACTCACGAGTTTAGTAGCCCTTTTGGTTTTAAAACAGAAGATACTTTAGCTTTTGACCAAAGCCTTTTTTTGTTAAAGTTTGTTTTGGCTCTGGAAGTAAGTAATCATGTTTCACGATAATTCTTTGATTTTGTTCCATTTCTGTACGCTCAAGATCCCAGATCATTTTATATAAAAGGTCGTTTAATAACATTGAGTTCACTCTCCCGATTTGGTTATTTTTGATTACACCTTTATTTTAATGGGAAAGTGTTCCAATTTAATCAGGTTGAAGGTTGAACTTTACCTTGAACTTAGACTGATACTTGAATACGACCTAAGACGGAGAGCAGTCATCCTAGGGCATCAATAAGTTCTGGAATGACTCTGTTAGCTAGAAGTGTAAGGTATAGTGGGTAAAAGAGGATAAGTAAATTTGAGATCATGCAAAATCTACTATAGAACCGATGTGTACTCTCCTCAGTCATGGAGGCAAATAAGATACCTAATAACGATGTAAAACAAAATAATGCTGTACCAAAAAGGGAGCCTAATCGCTCTAGACATAAGATAAAGCCAATCGATGAACCATTAAAGAGCAGTATGAGGAATGAAATACTTATGTAAAATCTAGAAGTTATCGACATATAAACACCTCAGCTATCTATATGTGTATACAAATGGCTGAATAACCTAAAAAATGGAAATGCATCTTTATGCTTATATAATGCTTTAGGAAGAAAGACACCTTTAACATTTGCCATCAAAGATTTATATTGCCAGTTTTAGACTAGAGTTATATTATACCTTTAGAATATATTTCCAAGTGTGGGGTAGATAGACATGAAAACAGGCATTCTTTTGTATGATAGATTTAGTGAGTATGAACTATCTGTTGTTTTATCTGTATTAACTCAAGGTAATAAGGAGAAAGTATTTATTGGTTGGAATCCGAATCCTGTAAAAGGAGAAGCTGGTTTAACTTGTATTCCAGAGACAACCATTGATCAAGTTGACATTTCTGAGATTGATAGTCTTGTATTGCCAGGAGTAGATGACTTTAAACATTTAGTAGAGGCAGAGGAACTCTTTACGTTTGTACGTAAAGTGGCAGAGCAGAATGCGATTATAGCTGCTATTTCGAGTGCTCCGATTGTTCTAGCTAAAGCGGGTGTTCTTAGTGGTCACAACTATACAGTTGGGGTATCGATGGAATTTTTATCAGAGTCTGGATTCTTTGAAGTTGATAATTATATTGATGGTCCACTTGTGCAGGATAGAAATATTATTACAGCAAGAGGTTCCTATTTTATCGGTTTTGCAGTAGCATTTGGTAGAAAACTTGGCTTAGAATTCAATCCTAGCTGGTATAAATAATAACATTTAACATAAGCTCTAGCTTACAGCTGGAGTTTTTTTAGTTTTTCAAATATTCTCCATAAACTTGTTGTCAAATAAGTAAAATGGTGATAATCTTTATTTAAATAAACCGAATAGTCATTTTAGTATAACGAACAAGGAGTCCACACATATGCCACCAGTTGTATCAGATGAATATAAAGAGAAGAAGCGAAAAGAAATCCTAGAAAGTGCATTTGAAGCGTTTGGTGAAAAGGGTTTTCAAATTTCAACTATAGATGACATTGTCTCAATATCAGGAATGAGTAAGGGGGCAATTTATAATTATTTTGAGAGTAAGGAAGATATCTATCTTCAACTTATGAATATGAGAACAGATCAAGATTTTGCCAAGATTGATAAACAGTTTGAAGGTATGAAAACAGCGACTGAAAAGCTAACGTATTTGTTTAGTGTTTATACTAAGGCACAAAGCAATCCGAAATGGCAGAATAGCATTCGTGTTCATATTGAGTTTTGGATTACTTCTTCAAGACAAGAAGAGTTGCAGAAATTGATGATTGATCGTTACAACCAAAAGTATTTATCTTATCTAGAGAATGTATTACAAGACGGTATAAATCGAGGCGAGTTTCATGAAAACTGTGACCCACGCTTAGTGGCTTCCTTATTTTGGGGAATCATTGATGGAGTTTGCTTACATTATTCTGTTATTGGTGAGCATTACGCGTACAAGGAGATTATAAATAAAGCCGAAGAAATCATCTTTCATTATTTAATGAAACGATAAAGGAGTGATTACTATGAGTCTCATAAAAAAGTTATCTCTTGAAGAACTTGATGAGTTTATAAGAATTGACACGAATGCTTACCCAGGTGTTTATAACCATTCACCTGACGTACAGGAAAGAATCAAAAAAAGTATTACAAAAACGCAACTCGAGGACGAGAGTGCTGACTATTACGGAATTTTTCGAGATACCAAATTAGTGGGTGGGATGAGAATTCACCACTACACAGCAAATGTTTTGTCTTCTAAGGTACCTGTCGGAGGGATAGGTTCAGTGGCTGTAGATTTACTTCATAAGAAAGAAAAAGTAGCAAAGGAAATGCTAGAATACTTTGTAAGACACTTCCGTGAAAATCAAGTCTCCTTAGTTGTCCTTTATCCGTTTCGTCCTGATTTTTATAGGCAAATGGGCTTTGGATATGGGACTAAAATGAACCAGTATAAAGTTAAGCCAGAGGGTTTTAGGAAAGACCTTTTATCTAGCAAAAACCATATCCAATTTTTAAGCAAAGAGCACAAGGACTTGGTAGTTGAATGCTATCAGAGATATACAGTAAAAACTCATGGGATGATGGATAAAACTGCTTTCGGTGCTGAAGCTCTGTTTGCCAATCCGAATCAGTTAATGGTTGGATATGTTCAAAACGGTAAAGTTGAAGGATACTTATCTTTCTCGATTAAGAAAGAAAGTGAAACTAATTTTGTTTTCAATGATATTCATGTAAAAGAACTTGTATTTGAAAACAAAGAGGCTCTATCCCAACTTCTAACATTTCTACATAGCCAGGCTGATCAATTTAATCGAATTGTTTTCAATACGCATGATGAGAATTTTCATTTTCTACTAAATGATCCGTCTAATGGATCAAATGAATTAATTCCAAGTGTGTATCATGAGAGCCATACTTCTGGTGTAGGGCTAATGTATCGAGTTGTTGATGTTGCAAGATTTTTGGAGGAACATCGATTTGGTATGGTTGATTGCATAGTAAAGTTTCATGTTAAGGACTCATTTTTACCAGAAAATGAGCAAACCTTAGTTGTTGAGTTTATAGATGGTAAAGCTACAGAGGTAAACGGACCATATGAAGTGGAAGTTACCATGGATATCTCTGATTTTTCATCTGTTGTCATGTGTGCTACTGAGATAAGTAGCTTATATCGCTACGGAGCTGTAAACATATCAGATGAAACCTATTTGAAGAGATTAGATGCTTTATTTAAAACACACGAAAAACCAATTTGTATGACTGCGTTTTAACAGAATCTAAGTTAATTAAGAGAGGATAGTGAGAGTTATGATAACAATTAAACGTTTATCTGAATGTACATTTGATCAAGCAGTGGTAGCTTGGAATAGAGGATTTGAAGGGTATTTCTCTAATATGACGTTTACTCTTGATCAGTTTACAAGACGGTTTGTACTTGATGGTTTATCTCCTAATCTATCAATTGTTGCCTTTGATGGAGATGAACCAGTCGGTTTTATTCTAAGTGGAATACGTATGATTAATGGAAAGAAAGTATCATGGAATGGTGGAACTGGTGTTGCTACAGACTATCGTGGAAAAGGTGTAGCACAACTACTAATGGAAGCAGCTATCTCCATTTACAAAGAAGAAGATACAGATATTGCTTTGTTGGAGGCTATTAGCCAAAATGAAAGAGCTATCAAGCTTTATACAAATTATGGGTATAAGGTAATTGATCAGTTGGTACACCTTCATCAAAATGGTCCACTTCCTGCCGATGCGTTTGCTGGCAGTGGAGGCTACACGACTGAACGCAAGTTACCAGTTGATGTGATTGACCTTCCGTTTTATAAAAGCATGGCTTCATGGCAAACTCATTGGAACAATGGACGTGACGGGGAATCAATAATTGTCAGTGATTCAGAGGGTAACAAAGTGGGGTATGCCCTTTATAGAAGGGCTTTTAATGAAGAAGCAAAACAAATTGCGATTGTCTTGATACAGTGTGAAGTGGTTCCTGGGCGTGAGGACGAAGGTGAGATAGTTCGTACAATGCTAAATGAGCTTTACACACCAGCGATGGATATTCAAAGAACTGTAATTAATATGCCGGTTGGAAATGAAACCGTTATTACTAGTTTAAAAGAGTGTGGGTTTAGTGTTAAAGTAGAGCAAGTTTATATGCTGAAAGAAATGTAGAGGGTTGCTTTTAAAGTAAATAAGGGCGTATTGGAAAGGTTCGAGTGAGAAGATGTCGCTTGAACCTTTTTGATTTGTCTCTTATGTCAAAATTTGTTTTCAGTTTCGATTAGTTGGTAATATCTTCAAAAAGTGATTGAACTCCTGAAGATTTTGTATCAAAATGATGTAAAGAGAATTTTTAAAAGGGTGTTGAAGATATGTCGACTATATTAACAGGTGAAAAAGTAATTGTACGAACAATTGGTGAACAGGATTTAGAGCCACTTTGGCATTTAATATATGGTGAAGAAGATACAGAATGGAGAAAGTGGAATGCTCCTTATTTTCCATTTGAACATGAAGACTTTTCCACGTTCAGTGAGAGAATGCAAAAGAGAATAAACGATGGAACTGATTCAATGATGGTTATTCAAACATTAAATAGAGATATCATGGGAACGGTTAGTTATTATTGGGAAGACCAAAATACCCGATGGCTAGAAGCGGGGATAGTCATTAATAATTCGCAATATTGGCATGGTGGATATGGGACTGAGGCGTTGAAATTATGGATTGGTCATTTATTCGCAACACAAGAGATTGCTAGAGTTGGTATAACAACTTGGTCTGGAAATGAACGAATGATGCGAGTGGCAGAAAAGCTTGGGTTGCAGCTTGAAGGCCGTATGAGAAAATGTCGTTATTACAATGGAGAATACTATGATTCTATAAGAATGGGAATCCTACGAGTAGAATGGGATGAATTACAAAAAGGGAGAAGTGTTTAGAATGAATCAAGTAATATTAACTAACTATGAGATTGATGGGTATCAACAATCGAAAATTTCTTATACAATGATAAAACAAAAGGAAGTGAGTAACACTCTAGCTATTATTTTTCCAGGGATGGGATATAATGTCCAAAGGCCTTTACTTCATTTCGCAACGAATCTCTTTATTAAAAATAAGTATAATGTGCTACATATGAATTACAACTACCTTGCAAGTGAAGTTTATAAAGGGTTATCTGATGAAGAGAAAGTTGAGTGTATCGAACAGGAAGTAAAAAAGGTAATTGATATTGTGCTTAATGAAAAACAATACAAAGAGTATGTCCTAGTTGCTAAGTCTATAGGAACCATACCTATTTCAAATGAATTACGAACAAGAAACGAATTTAAAGATGCTAAGGCGATATGGTTAACTCCGTTACTTCATAATGCTTCACTCTTTGGCAGAATGAAGCAGTGTCAGCATCCATCACTTTATGTGATTGGAGACAAAGATCCGTGCTACATGAATGACCGATTTGATGAATTAGCTAGAGAGGATCACAATAACTGTGTTCTTATAAAAGGTGCAGATCATAGTTTAGAGGATAAAGAGGTTCTCCCTTCTATTGATAATTTGAAGGTTGTGTTCGAGGCTATTGATAGGTTCATATCTGAATAGATTAAGAGACGAAATGAGGAGGAATGAATGAAGTGAAGGCAATTTTAATCGGAATACTTTCATCTGTATTTTTCGCTGTTACGTTTATATTGAACCGTTCGATGGAGCTTTCAGGTGGAAGTTGGCTATGGAGCTCTTCACTTCGGTATTTCTTTATGGTTCCTTTTTTAGTTCTAATTGTTTATCTAAGGGGCAATTTTGGAGCTCTATTAAAGGAAATGCGGAAAAGTCCCTCCACATGGCTAGTATGGAGCATTGTCGGTTTTGGGCTGTTTTATGGTCCAATTACATTTGCGGCTTCAAGCGGACCAGGGTGGTTAGTGGCAGGTACATGGCAGTTTACAATCATAGCTGGATTGTTGCTCGTGCCACTTTTCTATAATAAGGTTCAGTCTGATCAAGGAATCATAAGGGTAAGGCAGAAACTTCCTTGGAAGGGTCTTCTTTTTTCGAGCATAATCTTCATCGGTATTGTCATTATCCAATTAGACCAAGCAAGTGGTGGATTTACTGTGCAAATGCTGTATGTTGGTATCTTACCAGTGGTTTTAGCAGCTTTCGCCTATCCGTTAGGAAATCGAAAGATGATGGAGCATTGTAAGGGAAGTGTTGATACATTTCAACGTGTACTTGGTATGACTCTGGCATCTATGCCATTATGGATTGCGATTGCAAGCTATGGATATTTTACCGTGGGCTTGCCTAGTAGTAGTCAAGTACTTCAATCAATGGTCGTAGCCTTGTCTTCAGGTGTCATAGCAACGGTACTGTTCTTTTATGCAACAGATTTAGTAAAAGAAGATCAAAGTAAGCTTGCTGCAGTTGAAGCTACTCAATCAAGTCAAATCATGTTTGTCCTATTTGGAGAAATGCTTATCCTGTCTGAGTCATTACCTAATTACCAATCAATTGTTGGGATGTTTGTGATCATCATAGGAATGATTTTTCATAGCTTTGCATCAAAGCAGAAGATTGTTCTAACAAGTGGTAAGGTGAAGTCTATATAAACAAGCAAAAGGTGTAATCAGACGATTACACCTTTTTAAACTAACTATCGGATTAAACACTTTCTTCTAATATCTCTGTATTTTTCTCCTCTAACAGTTCTTTTAGTAGTTGTTTGTTTTTCCTGGCAGAAAGGATATAGAGGAAATCACCTGGTTCAATAACTGTTCGTCCTGTTGGAGTAATTAATTCATCATTTCGAATAATTGCATTGACTAGTGCGCCTTCTGGAAAAGGAATTTCTATGAGAGATTTCCCGACAATAGCAGCATCTTCTTCCAATTCATATTCAAACATTTCTGCATCTGCTTTTCCTAAAGAAACAAGCTCCAGTGAGTGAATAGGTTCTGTCTTTTTTGGACCTGTCAGACCTAATTTTTCAGCTAGGATTGTGATAGTTGACCCTTGTACTAAACAGCTAGTTAATACTACGAAAAAGACGACATTAAAGAGAAGGTGGCTTCCTTCGACATTTGCAAGTAAAGGGAACGTAGCTAAAACAATTGGTACGGCTCCTTTTAATCCCGCCCATGATAGGAAGATGACTTCTTTGTAATTGTATTTCATAGAAAGAGTTGACAAGTAAACCGCGATAGGTCTTGCAACTATGATAAGAATAACTGATAGTAGGAATCCTTTTGCCATAATATCTAGTGTAAACAATTCAGAAGGGAATACAAGTAAACCTAGAATAACGAACATCGAAATCTGCATCATCCAGGCAAAACCTTCTGAAAATCGGAAAATAGAGTGTCGATAAGAAATATCGGCATTCCCGATAATAATCGCAGCAATGTACACAGCAAGTAATCCACTACCACTTAATGCAGCGGTAATACCATAAGTTAATAACGCGAAAGCAGTAGCAAATACTGGATATAATCCACTAGAGTCTAAATTAATTTGATTAAGAGCCCATACGGCAAGCTTACCAAAAAGTAATCCTAGTAGGACACCAACAACCATTTGAACAAAAAATGAACCAATCATTGAGATAATACTAGCTTCTGGGAGGGTAATGATTTCAATCATGGCTACAGTGAGGAAAACAGCCATAGGGTCATTGGATCCCGATTCAGCCTCAAGTGTCGCACTAATTCTAGGCTTGATGTTTTGCCCTTTTAGTACGGCGAATACTGCTGCAGCATCTGTTGAACCAACAATCGCTCCGAAAAGTGTCGCTTCTAACCAACCAATGTCCAATATAAACTTAGCTGCTATAGCAACAATTCCAGACGTTAGTATAACACCAATTGTAGCTAATGAAAGGGAGGGGGCAATAACTGGTTTCAACGTCTTCCATTGTGTTTGCATTCCACCTTCAAAAAGGATGATAACTAGTGCTAATACCCCTATCATTTGAGCTGTTTTGGCATCATCAAAATGAATAATCCCAAGGATATCAGAACCCATAATCATTCCAACAAACATGAACAGTACCAAGGAAGGCACGCCTAGTCTAGAAGAGAACTTTGTAGTAATGACACCGGCAATAAACAAGATACCAGCTAATAAAACCATCCGATCAGTTTGGAGAATTTCTATTAACATCATTCTTACCCCCTTTATAAATTAACATCTAGTACAATAGGCAGTTTTTTTTCATCTGTAATGCCTATGTACTGATACGTTTCGGCTTTTGTTTGGTGTTGTAGCCTTTTTTGGATAAGTGATATTGCAATTCCTTTGAGGTATGCATGATAACCAAAGGTTTTACGAAGGGTATGAGTACCAACTGATCCTTCAACACCGGCCTGCTTAGCAGCTTCATTAATAATCCGGTAGGCTTGTTGTCTCGTTATAGGTTCATTCGTTTTTCTAGATTTAAAAAGAAAATCATTATGATTTAGTTCGCCTTCCTCAATCCATTTTTCGATGGATTTTCGAACGAATTTATTTAAGTAAATAGGAGGGTTAACATTTTTAGAAGTAATTAGGTAGGATGAGACAATATTCTCATCAGTTACTACATTGCTAACATGTAACTTAAGAAGGTCTTGAATACGAATGCCAGTGTTAATTCCTAGCATAAATAAACAATAGTCACGAGAGGAACGGGGAAGTAAAAATGTCTTCATTGCTTTTAATAATTTATCATCTTTTATTGCCTCGACCGTTCTCAATATAACACCTCATCCAATACTTTATGTTACATAACTATATTATATCTAATAATTATGTAACATGCTATTGAGAAGTCTTATAATCAGAAAATTATTGATTTTAGATATGTATTTATAAAAAAAAAGGGGAGAAGTCTCCCCTTATTTCACAACAATCATATTCTCTTTTAATGTTGCCACTAATGTTGAAGTTGATTCCTTTTCCAATATAACATCCGCAATCTGGTCTTCAATCTGTTCTTGAATTACACGACGAAGTGGACGTGCACCAAATGCAGGATGGTAGCCAAGTTCGGCAAGCTTTTCTCTTACTTCAGGTGATACCTGTAATGTGATATTTTGTTCTAATAATGTACCTTGAAGTTCTTCAAGCATTAATTCCACAATTTGAAGTAAGTTCTCTTTCTCTAATTGTTTAAATTCAATAATGCTATCAAATCGATTTAGAAACTCTGGTTTAAAATGTGATCCAAGTGATTCTAATATCGTAGATTCTTTGACGGCATCTGTACCCATATTTTCAAAACCAACTGAAACCTTTTTAAAGCCTACGCCTGCGTTACTTGTCATAATAATAACTGTATCTTTAAAACTCACAGTTCTGCCTTGGCTATCAGTTAGACGGCCGTCTTCTAAAATTTGAAGGAACATGTGCTGAACGTCTGGGTGAGCTTTCTCAATTTCGTCTAATAAGATAATGCTATATGGATTACGACGTACTTTTTCAGTTAATTGACCAGCCTCATCATGTCCAACATATCCTGGAGGAGACCCAATAATTTTAGAAACGGAGTGCTTTTCCATATATTCACTCATATCAAGACGAATCATTGCATCCTTTGAACCAAAGAGTTCTTCAGCGAGAGTTTTTGTTAACTCCGTTTTACCAACACCCGTTGGACCTACAAAGAGGAAGGACCCAATTGGACGAGATTTAGCTTTTAAGCCTGCACGGCTTCGACGAATGGCTTTAGCTACTTTTGAAACAGCTTCATCCTGGCCGATCACTTTTTTATTTAAATTTTCCACTAAGTGCTTCATTTTTGCTTGTTCATCTTCCTGAAGTTTGCCGACAGGAATGCCAGTTTTCTTCTCGATGATTTTTTGAATATCACTTACCTCAACAATGGAAATGGTTTGAGTTTGATCTTTTTCAAGTTGTTTTTCAAGTTTTTGCTCTTCATCACGTAGTTGGGCAGCAAACTCATAGTTTTCTTCTTTCGCTGCTTTTTCCTTTTCAATTGCAATGTTCTTTAGTCGATCTTGAATTGCTGTTGTATCGACAAGTTTAAGACGTAGATTTGCTTTTGAACCAGCTTCATCTAATAAGTCAATTGCTTTATCAGGTAAGAATCGGTCTTGAATATAACGGTGTGATAATGTGACACAAGCTTTAATGGCTTCCTCTGAATAAGTTACCCCATGAAATGCTTCATATTTTGATTGAATGCCTTTAAGTATTTCAATTGCCTTTTCAGGAGTTGGTTCACTTACTGTCACAGGCTGGAAACGACGTTCTAATGCAGCGTCCTTCTCAATTTTGCGATACTCTTTAAGTGTTGTTGCACCAACTAACTGAAGCTCACCACGCGCAAGGGCTGGTTTTAAAATGTTTCCTGCATCCATGGAGCCTTCTGCAGAGCCAGCACCTACTATCTGATGGATTTCATCAATAAATAGAATAATATTTTTGCGTTTTTGAAGCTCGGCAATCAGTTGCTTCATGCGTTCTTCAAATTGACCGCGAATCCCAGTATTTGAAACAAGAGAGGCCACATCTAATAGGTAAACTTCTTTGTTAAGTAGTTTTGATGGAACATCACCTTTTGCAATACTTAGGGCAAGACCTTCAACTACTGCAGTTTTTCCTACACCAGGCTCACCAACGAGAACTGGGTTGTTTTTGTTTCTTCGGTTTAGTATTTCAATGATTCGTTTAACTTCTTCCTCGCGTCCAATGACTGGATCAATAAGACCGGCTTTGGCAAGGTGTGTTAGGTTTCGTCCAAATTGGTCGAGGAACCCGCCAATACCTTGTTGTTTTGATTGGTGATTATCAGTTTGTTGTTGATGTTGTTGTGCTGAAAAACTCTTAAACATATCTTCAAAAGGGAAGTTTGGAAACCCGTTAAACCCTGAAGGAATTTGAAGATTGTTCATTTGATCTGTGTAGCAGTCATTGCAAAGCTGCAGACGTTTTTGCTCATTGTTCATTTTGATGTTTAGTTGATAATTTGCTTTCTTCGAATTACATACCTGGCATGTCATGGTTTTAAACCTCCTTGGTTAATTTGACTAAGTTTGACTTTTAATTTATTTGAAAATCCGCTGTTTAAACGGATGGGTAATTAGTAAGCAGTAATGAAGATAAAGTGAGTTTGACTTACTTTGACCTTTGGTATTATTATAATTTGACCTATTTTGACTTTCAAGTATTATGCTTGAAGAAAATCATGGAAATTAAGAGAGGGATAAAACCCAGGTCTGATAAAGAGAAATACATCATAAGGTAGAATAAATAATAATATTGGGGGCGACCTGAGTGGCATATCAGAAAATTTCAGTCTGGCAGGAGCATAGTTTTTGGTTAGAGGTGTTAGAGGATCATGGGTATTTTGTACATGATTTTTCATCTCCAAGTGAAACTCAAATAGTAGAACAAGCAGCGCAATATATTTATCAGTTTCAGCAATTAAGAAAAAGACTTGCGTCTATTCCTCCTAATTTAAATGAGGATTCACCCCAAATGATTGCTTTAGCCAGGGAGGCGTATCCAGTTGCTTATGGCTATTACCAATTTGAAGGGTACATACAGCGGCTGCGTATTGAAAATAAAGTAAACGTCAATTTAACACCTAGCTATTTTAATGGAACCCTTGGTGAGAATTTAGAGTATTTAAGGTTATTGGGATACTATGTTAATGGCCAGGTACCACCTGTGCCAGCATTAGTAGATATAATGGACCTGTGGCTTGAGGATCAAGTGGGTCATGCAGCCTTACTAGTTAGAGCTCTAGACGGGGTGGAGGCAACACTTGTTAACGAAACAAGAACATATATGCAACTATTTCAGGCATATATTATTAAAAATGAAGCGATCAAAGGCTATTTACGATTTACTCCAGAAGGATTTCCGATTCAGCTTCAATTTGCAAGAGATGTTTCGCAATCTGTTAATGGCCTTACTCAATTAGTAGAAAAAATCGTTCGTTTATATAAAAATGACCAAGTGTTAAATCAAACTACGTTGAGGTTTCTTGAACATCACTTTCCTGAAGCCTGTTATTTCTTAAATAAGCTAACTTACTATGCACCAGATATTGTGTTTCCTCCTTGTACATTAACAAAGCCTTCATTCAGATAAGCAAATTGCTCGTCTTTATTTTGATATCACCTCATATACTTGTACAAATGCTTAGTTTGTGAGGTGATATTGTTGCGGGGGAAATGGTTGTCCGCTTTTCAGGTAGCTGCTGTTTATGTTGGTACAGTAGTCGGTGCAGGTTTTGCAACGGGTAAGGAAATCGTTGAATTTTTTACACAGTATGGGCTTTATGGACTTATCGGAATAATGTTAAGCGGATGTTTATTTATGTGGATTGGCGCCAAAATGATGATTGTTTCTCAGGAGATTGGTGCTAAATCTTATAAGGAATTTAACGAGTATTTATTTGGAAATAAAATTGGGACAATTGTAAACATACTAATGCTGCTCGTACTAGTAGGAGTAACTTCTGTTATGCTTTCAGGGGCCGGAGCTGTATTCCACGAGCAGCTTGGACTATCCTACTTAGTGGGTATCGGAATTACAATAGTATTAACGGTTGGAGTTATGTTCTTTGGAGTCAAGGGGTTATTTGGGGTTAACTTAGTTGTTGTTCCAATAATGGTGTTATTTAGTTTGATTTTAGCAAGCAAGGTGTTAATGGGAGGAGAGGGACAGGTACTCGGTACTTTTGCTCCAGATACTAGCCTACGATGGATTGTTTCACCTTTTATATATACAGCCTTTAATTTGGCAATGGCACAGGCAGTTCTTGTACCATTAGCAAATGAAGTGAAAGATCGATCTATTGTAAAATGGGGAGGCATCATTGGGGGAGGCATTCTCTGTCTTATTTTAATTACGAATCACATTTCCCTTTCTTCCTTACCTAATGTTGGGCAATTTGAGATTCCGATGGCTGAGGTAATGAAGAAACTAATGTTCTCTTTTTATTGGCTATATGTATTAGTGATTTATGGGGAAATTTTCACGTCAGTTATTGGAGATGTTTTTGGGTTAGAGCGGCAGATTAAGACGGCTATACGTTTACCGTCAATAGTTATTGTTATCTGTATCCTTACTGTTGCTTTTTTCATTAGTTTATTTGGGTATGGTTCATTAATTTCAATTTTATATCCAATTTTTGGTTATATGAGTTTGACAGTTTTATTTTTATTAGTTTTACCAGAATCTGTGCTGAATCGGATTCCTTTTCGAAATAGTTAAAGTCAAAAACACCGGCATTGGATGTCGGTGTTTTCAATTTAATTTAATGGCCAAATCACTATTAAAAGTAGGTTAAATGTAAAGTGAGATACAATATTAATAACAATATTCTTTTTCCAAGCATAAATCAGTCCCCAGTATAGGCCGCCGACGATTGCTGCTAGGATGAGCATAATGCTGCCTGAGTAGATGTGGGCAGAGGCATATAGTAGGGTTGCAAAGATAATACCTTTTGATGGTGATTTCTCTGAAAAGGACGGCTGAATGTGGCCTCTCCAAAAAAGTTCTTCTCCAGGGATAATGATGAGTGTAAGAACAATATAATGCCAAATTTGAGTTGGGGATACAAAAGAGTACAATTCTTTCAGGTCTTCTTCAACAGGTAATCCAATGGCTAGTAGGATTTGTTTTCCGATTGCAAATATGAGATAGAGTACAATACCTGTTAGAATACCTAAGCCAATCGACTTTGCATTTATAATATGATTAAAACGTTTTTTATAAATGGCTAGTGCACTTAATATAAACAGTGCAACTGTGAACATTGGCCAGAAAGGCAGTATTTTCGTAAAACTAAGTAGTAGTAAAAGATGTGCTAATAGGATCGCCAGTAGGGTGTTTTTTTTATCGGTCATTTCCAAAATTTCCTTTCAAGAGTTACGTGTACTTCTAGTGTATCAGACTATTTTATGGGTAGCATAATAAAACGTAACAATGAATTCATTCTTATTATTTGCTTAAAGGAGAGAAAAAAATGACGAAATCACAACATGAAAAAGAAAGACAATGGAATGTAAGAAAACGTCAACAAAATCCACATGGAAAAGTTAAATCATTTGAAGAGCTTGGAGAAGACATTACTCCAGATGTAAAAAAAGAAAGAAGAGGTGAGTAACATGGTACTTCGTGATAGCCATAAAAACCAACAGAAGAAAATGAAAAAAGCATCAGATGCCATTGGTACTGACAAAGACTTCGGAAATGATTTAGCAGAAGGTAAACATAACGAGTTACGTAAAAAGAATAAGTAGACCTAAAAATAGGATAGAGTCTCGTTGCTCTATCCTCCTATATGTGACATTTCAATTTTACTTCGAGTTCCAGATAACTTACTACGATCAAGTGAGTAGCGGTCTTTTCGGCCGTGCCATATATCTGAGATATGTGAAGATAATTGATCATCTGTTAGCTCTGAACGAACTGGTTCGCGAAGGTCATGACCGTTTGAAGCAAATAAACAAGTGTACAACTTTCCTTCAGCAGACAGCCTAGCACGATTACATGTTGAGCAGAAGGCATCGGAAACGGAAGAAATAACACCGATTTCATCCTCTGATCCTATATATTTAAACCTACTTGCGGTTTCACCAGTATAATTAGGAGCAACCGCTTCTAAAGGCATGACTGCATGGATATCCTCAATGATTTGTTTTTTTGAATAAACATCATCAAGCTTCCACTGATTACTGTTTCCAACATCCATATACTCAATATAGCGCAAGATATGTCCTTTTTCACGGAAGTACTTTGCCATTGGAACAATGTCCTGCTCGTTCATTCCACGTTTTACAACCATGTTGATTTTTACTTTAAGACCAGCTTTTGCGGCAGCATCAATACCGTCTAACACTGTTTGAACTGTAACACCTTTACCATTGATTTTTCCGAACACTTCGTCTTTTAAGGAATCTAGGCTAACGGATACACGCTGTAGTCCAGCTTTCTTTAAGTCCGTTGCATATTTAGGTAGAAGAGATCCGTTTGTTGTCATGGCAATGTCCTCGACTCCATCAATTAGACTGATTTTCTCGATTAATTGTGGAATGTCCTTTCGCATTAGAGGTTCACCACCTGTAATACGAATTTTTTTCACACCAAGAGAATGAACGAAAATCTTTGTTAGTCGCTCTAATTCTTCAAACGAAAGTAACTCTGCCCTTTTTAAAAAAGGATAATCGGGACCAAAGATCTCAGCTGGCATACAGTATGTGCAGCGAAAATTACATTTATCTGTTACTGATATTCTTAAATCACGAAGGGGGCGTTGTAACTGATCTAATACTGTTTGCTCATTTTCCAAGTATATCCCTCCTTCAATTAATTAGATATTATTCGATCAGGATGTGTATAAACATTAAATGATTCTCCACGAATGAATCCAACTGTTGTTATATTTAAATCCTCAGCCAGTTTGATTGCCAGCTCAGTAGGAGCCGATTTAGAAAGAACAATTCCTACTCCAAGTTTTGCTGCTTTTAACAAAACCTCTGAGGAAATTCGGCCACTAAAGACAATAATTTTATCTCGAACTGAAAACGAATGAAGCAGGCTATGGCCATATAATTTATCAAGGGCATTATGTCTGCCAATATCCGTACGACTAACTATAATTTCTTCAGGTGTACAAAGGGCAGCATTATGGACGCCTCCAGTTTCCTGAAATACGATACTCTCTTCCTGCATTTTTTTCATAAGCAAGATACACTGATTCGGTGTGAGTGTCGTTTGGGCTGTAGAGGTTTTTGCAGTGCGCGCATCATTATGAAAATAGAATTGTCTACTTTTTCCACAGCATGATCCAATAAAACGCTTTGAGTGCAATTGTTGACTTGTTGTCATTTCAGTATGCAGTGTAATATATGCATAACCCTTTGATTCATCAATGGACATTTCTTTAATATCGTCCTTGAAACGAATCACACCTTCAGACGCAAGAAAGCCAATGACTAGCTCGTCTAAATGAGTGGGTGTACATACCATTGTAGCAAATTCAGTATCGTTTACAAACAAAGTTAAAGGAAATTCTGTGACAATTTCATCTTCTATCGTTGCAAGTCGACCATTCTCGAACTTTTTAATTTCACGTTTTATTGTCATTTTATGACTCATGTTTCTTCACCTGACTATCTATTAGATTAATAAAATATAAACATATTCTTTTTTGCTAGACAAGTTTAAAGATTTTCCTTTGGTATAAATTAGCGTTAAAGACATAGTGACTATATGAGAAATTTTTGTTGCGGAACTCGAAAGATAATGGTAGTATCTTAGAATAAAGTTCATAAATTTGTAACATTTTGAATGCGTGATAGCGAACCTGTCTACGATTTAAGATGTGTACAGATTAATTTAAATGATTAACTGTTGGTCCGATAGTAGCGAAACCTGCTTGATATTAACCGTCAATCCTCTATTAACGTGCATTTTGATGCACATTATACGAGATTGGCGGTTTTGTTGTTTTTAATGTTTTAAAAGAAATGGCACTAAAGCCAATGTGTCTAGGAGGAAATTATGAAGAAATCAAAAAATCGCTGGCTTATCGCAGCATCTGCTGTTGGTATCCATATTTCGATTGGTTCTGTATATGCATGGAGTAATTTTACCAATCCACTAATCAATGAGTTTGGTTGGAGTGCAAAACAGGTACAGTTCACATTTAGTTTAGCAATCCTATTTTTAGGGTTATCTGCTGCATTTTTAGGCCACTTTGTAGAAAAATATGGTCCTAGAAGTGCTGGTTTATTGGCATCAGGCTTTTTCGGTGCAGGTGTCATTGGAGCCGGGTTTGCAGTAAGTATCGGTTCACTACCACTATTGTATATTACATATGGAGTGTTAGGTGGTATAGGATTAGGAGTAGGGTACATTGCCCCAGTATCAACTTTGGTTAAATGGTTCCCAGACCGTCGTGGTCTTGCTACTGGTTTAGCAATCATGGGATTTGGTTTTTCAGCAGCAATTGCTAGTCCAGTGATGGAAGTGTTACTTAACTCTGTTGGAACTGCGAATACATTTTATATACTAGGAGTTTCCTACTTAGTTATTATGACATTATCTTCGCTCTATTTAGAAAAACCAGCTGAAGGTTGGTTACCAGAAGGTTTTAAAGAGAAAGTACAAGCTGGTAAAACAAAACTCAAAGAAGATTTGTCTCAATTAACAGCAAACGAAGCTATCAAAACATCAAGATTCTACTACCTATGGATTATGTTATTCATTAATGTAACATGTGGTATCGCGATTCTTTCTGCAGCAAAACCATTAGCAGAAGAAAGCATTGGTTTATCAACTGCTGAAGCAGCTGCCCTTGTTGGAGTATTAGGAATTTTTAATGGTTTAGGTCGACTTGGATGGGCATCTGTATCTGATTATATTGGAAGACCTAATACGTATACTACGTTCTTTGCATTACAAATTGTACTTTTTGCCCTTTTACCATTTACAACAGAAGCAATTCTTTTCCAAGTGATGTTAGCAATTGTTTATACATGTTATGGTGGTGGATTTGCTTCGATTCCAGCTTATATCGGAGATTTATTTGGAACAAAACAACTTGGTGCAATTCATGGCTATATTTTAACAGCCTGGGCTGCAGCTGGTTTAGCGGGACCAATGTTCGCAGCTTGGATGAAGGATACAACAGGAAGCTACGCAGGCAGCTTAACCTTCTTTGCGGGTATGTTTGTCATTGCACTCGCTATTTCTTTAATCATTCGTCGAGATATTACAAGATTACGTAAGGAAAATGCATTGAAAAAAGAGAGTAAAACATTGGCAGGTTAAAAGCTTTTCATAGTCTATCTTTTTGTGGTAAAATTTTAAACAGTTTTAACCTCTTAGAGGTAGGAGGAAATTATGAATAAGTATGAAGCCGAGTTTAGTAATATAGTACGTTCTTTCAGAAAAAAGCATATGGGAAAAGGGCCAAGTAAAATTACGACGACCTTTTGCAAAAATTGGGCCATATGTGAAATGGAAGGAAACCTATCTCCAGTCGAGAAGTTTATTGCAAGTGCAGATGAAGGTAAGCAAGCCTTACGTGCTGCAAGAACGGAAATGGTGAAGGAAATGTATCGAAAAAATCCTCCAGTAGAGATGGAAGAATTCCTACAATGTAAGTTCCTTGAACTCTTTGTAGATATAGACCTTGATCGAGATTTTGGAATGTCTATTTTTGTGTTTGACGAAGACTTACAACAAAAGTTTTGTAAATAGATTGGTTTGGCACTTGGTAGCGACCCTGCTCAAGACTTAACCACCGTTATCCTCAGTCCTTCTAAATAGGATTGCGGTACGGTGGTTTTTTATTTTTGCTATGTGTAAGCTACCGTTGATTTGAATACTACGTTGATTTCCGCGGAAGGCACGAGACTCCTGCGGGAGAAGCGCGTCAAAGTGAGACCCCACAGGCGCTTGCGCCGAGGAGGCTCACGGACCGCCCGCGGAAAGCGAGTGCCTGCAGCGGAAATCAACAGGTAAGTATTGAGTTATAAAAAAAAGGAGTGATACCTTTGGGTAAAACATTACATCCAGGACCACAAAAAAAGGCAATATTGCCAGACCCAAAGCATTGGGTAAGTCCAATTCCATTTGGATTAGGAAAAGTAAAACCAAAGCATATACGAGATGGTTTTAACGTTTTATGGGAAAACAAAGATAACTTAGGGTATGCAACGAATATTATTACAAAAGGTGTATGTGACGGCTGTGCATTAGGTGTCTCTGGGTTATATGACCAGACATTAACAGGACCTCACGTGTGTACAACACGCCTAAATGTACTTCGTTTAAATACAATGCCTGCGGTGAAACCTGAAATTCTACATGCTGATATTGATGAATTGCGAAAATATGACAGTACAGAGCTTCGCAAGCTAGGGCGTATTCCTTATCCGATGATTCGTCGAAAAGGTGAAAGGAAGTTTTCACGCCTGACATGGGACGAGGCAATGGATCTTATTTCAGCTAAAATGAAAAAGCTAGATCCTAAGCAATATGCATTTTATCTTACAAGTCGTGGTATAACGAATGAGTCCTATTATGTAGCAGGAAAAGTATCTCGTTTCTTAGGTACGAACAACATTGATAATGCCAGTCGTATTTGTCACTCACCTTCGAAAACAGCGTTAAAGCGCTCAATAGGTGTGGGTGCCTCTACCGTTAACTATTTAGACTGGATTGGAACAGATGTGCTTCTTTTCTGGGGTAGTGTTGCGTCAAATAGTTCACCAGTTTCAACGAAATACATGTTAGAAGCGAAGAAAAAAGGAACAAAGATTATTGTTGTTAATCCATATAAAGAACCGGCAATGGATAAATACTGGATTCCATCAAATCCAGAGTCAGCCTTATTTGGTACGAAAATCGCAGATGATTTTTATCAAGTAAATATTGGTGGAGATATTGCTTTCATGCATGGAATTATGAAGCATTGGTTTGAGATGGAGGAGAAGGCTGTTGGCTCAGCAATTAATCATGATTACGTAGGAAAACATGTAAATGGTTATGAAGAGTTACAAGCAAAAGTTCAGGAACAATCGTGGGAGCATATTGTTGAATCATCAGGTGTTACAAAGGAACGTATTATCGAATTAGCAGAGCTTCTTGCTGCTAGTAAAAATGCAGTTTATGCTTGGGCTCTTGGTTTAACGATGCATTCTTTCGCGACCGATAATATTTCACAAGTTGCTAATCTTGCATTGCTACGTGGACATTTAGGACGTGAACATGCTGGTCTAATGCCATTCCGTGGTCACTCTTCTGTACAAGGTAGTGGTGAAATGGGTGCTGATCCATTCGTGTTACCTGGTGGAGATTTCTATGGTGAAAATATTCAGCGTATTGAAGAGCTCTGGGGCTTTAAGCTTCCTGAGTGGCAAGGTGATATTGTTGGTATGACGCTCGAAAATATTTTGCTTCCTGAAGATCATGAACGTAAAATTAAGCTTTACTATTTATCAGGTGGTAATTTCCTTGAGACGATGCCAGATCCTGATTTCATTAAAAAAGCATTGTCAGAACTAGATATTCGAGTACATCAAGATATTATTTTAAATACTTCTACACTTGTTGACGCAAAAGAGGCAGTAATTGTTTTACCAGCTAAAACACGTTATGAGCAAGAAGGTGGCGGTACTTCCACTTCAACAGAGCGTATGGTTTATTTTAGTCCTGAAATAAAAGGAAATAAAAATATGGTAGAAGAAGCGCGTGCAGAGTGGAAAATCTATATTGATTTGGCTAAACGAGTAAAACCTGAATCAGCTCATCTTGTTGATTTTAAAGATGCTGTTGAAATCCGTGCTGAAATTGCGAAAGCTAATCTTAACTATGATGGAATTCAACACTTAAGCAAAGCAGGTGATGTATTCCAATGGGGTGGAGCATGGTTATGTGAAGGTGGAATTTGCCCAACGTCAGATGGTAAGGGGAATTTAGTTACAGTTGATATTCCCGATCTTGGAAAAAAAGAGGGGCAATTTATCGTAACATCAAGGCGTGGTAAACAATTTAATTCTATGGTTTATAGCGAAGTGGATCCTTTTAACGATGCTGGTCGTTATGATGTTCTAATGAACCCTGAAGATGCACATGATGCAAGTATTGCTGAAGGTGAAGGGATTGTTTTATACAATGGCTTCGGTGTTTTCCAAGGTAGAGCAAAATTTGTAGACATTGCAAGAGGCAATGTAGAGGTCCATTTCCCAGAAGGTAATTTCCTATTACCGAGAGGTCGATATGAAAAATATGCTGGAATCCCAGATTACAACATAACAGTTACCCTTGAGAAAGCAGATCGATTCAATGCAAGGAAGGATACACAATACCTTGAAAAACGAGTAGATGAGCTAGAGGAGATTCCATCTTAAATTAGGGCTCTATATAATAGAAGGAAGCGGGCATTCGTTGTCCGTTTTTTTTTGCTTTTAAAAAGTTTGATTAACAAGACAAATGTCTTTACACATAGTAACCATAATAGGAATATTTTCTTATTAAGTTGGTAAAATAAGCTTATCTTATTTTTTGAAAGTAAAGGGGGACTGTGTGATGACGAATCTCTTTGAGGCGGTGGCCAATACATTAAAAGTCAAACTAGACAATGAGCCAAAATCACCTTTGCATGTAGGAGAAGTCATGAGTTGTTGGGTGTATGTAGCAATGATGGATGAAGCGTCTATTTTTATGCAAGCTGGCGTGAACATGACTTCAGACGATGAATTACTTCATATGTTAAAGGATAGTATAGAGCAATGTGATAAACAGTCAAAAAAATTGAAGGATTTTATGAAAACGGAAGGTGTTCATTTACCAAATGTTTCAGAACCTAGACCTAATTCTGATCCTAATTCAGTCCCATTAGGCGTAAAGTTAACAGATGAGGAGATTGCAAATGGGGTGTCAATCAAAACGGCATCTGCGATTATTGCATGTGCGACTGGTGCTTCACAATCAATAAGAACGGATTTAGGTACAATATGGGTTGATTTCTTAAGTGAAAAGCTTTTATTTGGAACATCATTAAAGACACTCTTGATAAAACGTGGCTGGATTAAGGTGCCACCATATTATTATCCTCCTGGCCAACCACAGCAATAAAAAAAAAAGGTGTTAGTTGTTATCTAACACTTTTCTTTTTTTGTATGTTCCATTTTTTATATATAAGCAATAAAACCTTCCTTCTACTTCTTTTAAAAATAAAGTAAACGGTTATGTAAGATAATAGTCCAGCTACTAGCATGTTAACTATCATACCCACAATAAAGGCTTTACCTATGGTAATCCCAACTTCTATAACTTCTTCTGTTTCCTCGATACCCTGTTCAATTATTATCTCCTCAATTTCTATTGGAAAAAGGATATGACCGGTTACTATATTTAGATAAAACAATAAAGGAAAAGCCCAAATGAGGAGAATTCCCCCAACCAAGCCAGCAACTGAATTACCTCGAAACAACTTAGGTAATGCTGCAGAAGCAAGTGGTCCTACTCCAAAAGTTGGAATAAAGTTCAATAGTAATCCAACTGTAAAACCAATAGCTACGCTATGAGCATTGTCTCTTAATCTAAATAATTTTAATAACATAAATTTGATTTTTCTTTTCCAAGACAGCAGCATATAATCACCAAAATAAATCATATTTATTTAACCTCTAAGTAATTACTGTATGACAAATAGTTAGTACATGCAAGTTTTTTGAAAAAGTAAGAAAGTTCCAAAACAAATTGATTGTGTAGAAAAACATAACTCACTATAATGTATCTATTCAGATGTATTGAAACGAGGGTAAAGAGAATGAGGAACGAGTATTGGACCGACCATCGTGTTGGTGTGTTATATACTGCTGGTGCCTATATCCTGTGGGGATTCCTTCCGTTATATTGGAAACTACTGGATCATGTACCGTCTGCAGAGATATTAGCACACCGAATTTTATGGTCTTTTATTTTTGTCGTGATGATTTTAGTAGTTGCTAATAAGGGTAAGAAATTTATAACAGAATGTAAAAATGTTTTTAACACTAAGAAAGCACTCTTTGGGGTAACAGCTTCAGCCGTATTAATTAGTTGTAATTGGTTCGTTTATATATGGGCTGTTAACCATGATCACATTATCGAAGCAAGTCTTGGTTATTATATAAACCCACTTGTTAGTGTTCTCTTAGCAACTATCGTTCTAAAAGAAAAGTTAAACTATTGGCAAGTCATTGCATTTATTCTCGCAGGGATTGGAGTTCTAATTCTAGCTATCCAATATGGTCAATTTCCATGGGTGGCATTAACTTTAGCCATAAGCTTTGGATTGTATGGATTAACGAAAAAGTTAACGAAATTGGATTCATTAATAGGGCTGACATTCGAAACAATGATTGTTGTTCCTATTGCAATAGGCTATTTATTTTTCTTAGAGTCAGATGGAATGGCTACATTTTTTTCCGCGTCCATATCCACTAAATTAATATTAGTAGGCGCAGGTATTGCTACAGCTATGCCATTGCTTTGGTTTGCGAACGGAGCAAAACGAATTCCTTTATCGATGATTGGAATCTTACAATATATTGCCCCATCCATTAGCTTGTTCCTTGGAGTGTTTCTGTATCATGAGCACTTTACTAAAATTCATATGGTGACTTTTTCTCTAATCTGGACAGCACTAGTAATCTATTCATTATCGAAAACGAAGTTATTAGTCAGTGCAGAACAAAAGTTTCGTAAAGGGAAAACTTTTAGTGCATAAGGAATTCGGCAGGCAATTTTCCTGTCGGATTCGTTAGAAAATATTCACTATAGAGAGATTTTTTAAATCATGATATAGTAGGAAAGTGTAAAAATACAATCCGATGATGTCGGGAGAGGTTCTAGTAAATACCCTCTATAAAAAACTAAGGACAAACGATATCCTTGGGATGTTGTTTTTTTTTGTTAATTTAATGTTAACTATCAAAAGATATAGATGAAAGTGAGGAAACAATATGTCAGGAAGAAGAGACGAAGAATTAACAGATGTTACATTATTAGGAAACCAAGGTACAAAGTATCTTTTTGAATATTCACCTGATATTCTTGAAACGTTTGATAATAAACACCAAAACCGAGACTACTTTGTAAAATTTAACTGTCCTGAGTTTACAAGCCTTTGCCCGAAAACAGGACAGCCTGATTTTGCGACAATCTACATTAGCTATATACCAGAAGTGAAAATGGTTGAAAGTAAGTCCTTAAAGCTTTATTTATTTAGTTTCCGTAATCATGGTGATTTCCATGAGGACTGCATGAACATTATCATGAATGACTTAATTGAATTAATGGACCCTCGATATATCGAGGTTTGGGGGAAATTCACACCGCGTGGTGGAATCTCAATCGATCCTTATACGAACTATGGAAAGCCAGGCACTAAATATGAGCAAATGGCAGAATACCGAATGATGAATCACGATTTATATCCTGAGACAATTGATAATCGATAAAATGGAACGAAAAATGCTTGGATAAGAGAATTCTTGTCCAAGCATTTTTGTTATTAGGCTTATTTTTCTAGGAAACTATGCTTCAATGATTTTATAATTCTTGTGATTAACAACCGTTCGTCTATCTAAATCCAAGTCTCTATAATTATCCATATAAGTTAAATCAACGATTACAGAATTTTCATTGACCTTTTCAACAATACCTTGAAGTCCATCCTTGAACTCAATAATATTACCGATCGATGCAACTTTCATCGTTAGTCCCTCCTTAATTTTAAGAAAATTCAATTATTCTTATTTTGCCTTATTATTTCCAAAACGTAAAGTCTTTTTGGTAGAATATTTTATAAAAATGGATTAATTATGACATATTTTAATATAGTTATTATTAAAAGTGAAGGGGAGTATCGTTTTGAAGAAAATAGGATTGGTGTTAGAAGGCGGAGGGATGAGAGGGGTATATACTGCGGGTATATTAGAATACTTTTTAGAACAAAATCTATTCTTTCCTTATATAATTGGCGTATCAGCAGGAGCATGTAATGCAGCATCCTACATATCTAGGCAAAAAGGTCGAAATCGAAAGGTCAATATTGATTATGTGAAACACCCTGAATATATATCTTATAAGAAGCTTTTAAAGGAAAGACAATTATTTGGCATGGACTTCATATTCAATGAATTACCCACTAAGTTAGTTCCGTTTGATTTTGAAACGTTTAATCAAGCAGCTGAACATTTTGTTGTTGGTACTACTGATTGTGTAACAGGTGAACCTGTATACCTATCTAAAGAAGACTATCAAGAAGATATATTAATGGCCATCAGGGCTTCCAGCTCGTTACCCTTTGTTGCACCGGTGGTTGAATTTAGGGATAAAAAGCTTTTAGATGGTGGGTTATCTGATCCTATCCCGATCAAAAAAGCTCAGTCTGAAAACAATACTAAAAATGTCATAGTGTTAACACAGGAAAAGGGATATCGAAAGAGTAAGCCGAAAATGGAGTGGTTACTCAAAAGAAGCTTACGAGATTATCCACAAATCGGTCATGTGATGAGTAACCGCTACAAAATATATAATGAAACGCTAGACTACATCGAAGAACAAGAAGAAAAAGGTAATGTATTCGTATTTAGGCCAGAATCCATCCATGCAGTTGGCCGAGTAGAACGAAACCCACTCAAGCTTGCTGCACTCTATGAAGAAGGGTACAACCAAGCTGAACACCAATTTGAAGAGTTGCAAAATTGGTTAAATACATAAAAAAAGGGCCTAACTCCACCGCTTTAAAGCAGTGGGGGTCAGGCCCCTGTTGACACAATTTATTATCTGCCGCAGCCGCAGCCACAGCTACCAGTTGGACCATAGCCCATGCCTGGTCCAGCGCCCATGCCAGGATTTTGTGTCATAGCAGGGTTAAAGCCCATGCCAGGGTTTTGTGTCATAGCAGGATTGAAGCCCATGCCAGGATTTTGTGTCATAGCAGGATTGAAGCCCATGCCAGGATTTTGTGTCATAGCAGGATTGAAGCCCATGCCAGGGTTTTGTGTCATAGCAGGGTTGAAGCCCATGGTAGGGTTTTGTGTCATAGCAGGGTTGAAGCCCATGCTAGGGTTTTGTGTCATGCCTGGATTGAAGCCCATGCCAGGAGTTGGAGTCATGCCCTGGCCATATCCCATAGGAGGCTGTTGTTGCCCCATCATTGGAGATGGTCCAAAGTCCATATCTTCATCATAGTCGAAGTCTTGAGTTGGCATTGCTGGTGTCATACCACCATATACTGGTCCAGTAGGTGCTGAAGGTCCTGTTTCATATGGTCCATATGGTAGTGTCATCGGAGCTTGAAACTGCGCATTTGGAACATCTGGTGTGAATCCTTGTTGTGGAAAATTTGTAGGGCCAAATTGATTCATTGGTAAAGGCTGGTTAGCCATGTATGGATTATTCATTGGAGTATTTCTTTTAAACAAGTGAATCGTCCTCTCTCAGTTAATAAGTAATGTAATATGCCTAACTGACATATCCACCATATACTATGGACCATATTTGTTTTTTGTGTTAAATCCCTAGATAAATGGGTTTTCGCCTTGTTACCTACAGATAAAATAATTATAATAAGAAAGTCCTTTGCGAACTCTATTTTTAAGAGGTGATACATATGAATGAAGAATTTGTGAATGAAATTTTAGATAAGTTACGTGATGGGGAACTTAGTGAGTACCATGTGACGAATGAACAGTTTTTAGCTTTCCGTGAATTTATTGTAAAAAGAGAGGACTTTAAACATTTTAGAGGTATTGCCCAGCGCGGTGGATCTGTTCTTTATAAATATTTGGCTGAACCGAGGAGTTGACTTTATGGTGGTTTATGTTACTTGAAAACCAGAATTTTACCGAAACAGGTGACATAAATGGATTTATGTGCCCTCAAACTGGGCTCAGAACAAAATGAAGTCACATAAATGGATTTATGCGCCCTCAAACTGGGGTTTTAAGCAAAACGAGGTCACATAAACGAATTTATGCGCCCTCAAATTGGGGTTCCGAAAAACTTGAGGTCACATAAATGGATTTATGCACCCTCAAACTGGGGTTTCGAGCAAAACGAGGTCACATAAACATATTTTTGTGCCAGCAAAATGGTTTCTTAAACCGAGAGCAGGTTATAAAAACCATCTTCTTCGGCAAAATCCACAAAAATTATAGTACTAGTTAAATTTACCAAAGGTGAATCAAACATGATGAAATCAAGGATTATTCCTCGGTTTTTTTGTTACCATATTTTAGTTAATGCTAGTCTCATAATATCTTGTTAGCCTATTAAGGAGCCAAGCAAACTACTAGGAGGTAACAAACAATGAAAAAACTAAAAAAACTAGTAATCGCTTCAACTCTTGGATTATCATTATTTGCTTTTTCTGCAGATAACACACCAACTGAAGCTGCAACTACAACTACAACTCATACAGTCAAAAGTGGAGATACACTATGGAAAATCGGAGTAGCATATGGTGTACCAGTAACCCAATTAAAAGCAATCAATAAGCGTACAAACAACGTCATTTATCCAGGTCAAAAACTAGTAATCCCTCAAACTATTACAGCATATGAAAAAGACTTATTAGCTAGATTAGTTCACGCTGAAGCAAAAGGTGAATCATACGCAGGTAAAGTAGCGGTTGCTACTGTTGTATTTAACCGTGTGGCACATGCCGAATTTCCAAACACAATTCATGGGGTAATTACTGAGCGCACACCTAGTGGCAGCTTTGCATTTACTCCATATGCTACAGGTTCTATTAAACAACCAGCTGATGCAGAAGCAAAACGTGCTGTTGAAGAAGCAATCGCATTTCGTGGACAAGGCGCAGGCTCAATTTATTTTTACAATCCAGCAAAAATTACAAACAAGTGGATCTTATCAAGACAAACTACTGTTGTAATTGGAAACCACGTATTTGCAAAATAAATTAGTGTAAAAGCATTCATCTCTATTTATAGAGTGGATGCTTTTTTATTTTACAAAATGTAAAGAGATTCATTCATGTAACAGTTATAGTGTAAATCACGTCTATTTAAGTAAATAGAAGGAAATGGGGAAAAATAATGAAGTGGCTTGTACATGTAATATTCACTTTTTTTTATTTAGTGGTCACTTTCTTTGGAGTAGGACCAGTTTTACTTGCAGATGGAGTCATGAAAGAAAGAGTGATGATTAGTATTATTGTCGCTGGCTGTTATCTTGTACTTATATTCTTACATCGTATTATAATTAAAAGAATGAAAAAATAGCGTTGTCATCGTGACAACGCTTATTTTAAAGGAGTGGATTAAATGAAATTTGAAAATCAAGTTGTCGTCATTACAGGAGCAGGAAATGGAATTGGAAGAGGAATTGCTCTTGAATATGCAAACCAAGGTGCGAAAGTTATTGTAGCGGATATAGATGAGACAGGTGGGCACCAAGTCATTTCTGAAATTAAAAAGATGAATCGAGATGCTACCTACATAAAAACAGATGTTTCAAAACAAGATGAGATTGTTGAACTAATGACACAAACGATAAATACTTATGGAACAATCGATATTTTAATCAATAATACTGGAATTTCACGATGGAAGTCATTGTTTGAGCTTGATGTCGAGGAATGGGATACGATACTAAACACAAACCTTCGAAGTGTTTTCTTATGTTCAAGAGAAGCTGCAAAATATATGAAAAACAATGCTAGTGGTGGTTCGATTGTAAATATGGCATCTACACGTGCTTTTATGTCCGAAAAGAATTCCGAAGCCTATGCTGCATCTAAGGGTGGAATTGTTGCGTTAACACATGCATTAGCCATTTCTCTGGGTGAATACAACATTACGGTTAACTCCATTAGCCCAGGTTGGATTGAGGTTGTGGATTATAAATCATTACGAGATGAAGATCATAAACAACATCCATCAAGAAGAGTGGGGCAACCAGATGATATTGCAAGAGCCTGCCTGTTTTTAACCAATCCAGAAAATAATTTTATTACTGGTGAAAATATGATTATTGACGGTGGTATGACAAGGAAAATGATTTATGAAGAGTAATTATAGAATTCTTCACTAATGTACTCGTCGTTCTAGCATATACTATAGAAGTACATTTTAATGGAGGAGAAACATGCAGAAAATTCTTCTATTCGGCGATCCGGGGATTGATGATTCATTAGCTATTATATACGGGTTATTGCATCCAAACATTGATATTGTAGGAATAGTTACTAGCTATGGAAACGTAGATCAAAAGCAAACGGAGCAAAATGCAGCATACTTACTTTCGTTAGCGGGCAGAGAAGATATTCCATTAATTTCAGGTGCCAAGTATCCTTTAAGTGGAGAGAGTGTTACTTTTTATCCAGAAATACACGGTCCAGAAGGGTTAGGGCCAATTCGTCCACCAGATAATATCGTTCCTAATATAGTCAACTTTGATGAAGTGTTTACGATTATTGAAAAGTATGAGAATGAACTCATCATAGTTGATGTAGGTCGGTCATCTTCCTTAGCCATTGCCTTTATTCTTGGTGGAGACATTATGAATAAGGTTAAGGCATTTTATCTAATGGGTGGAGCCTTTTTGGTACCTGGAAATGTGACAGCCAAGGCTGAAGCTAATTTTCATGGTGATCCCATTGCAACAAATTTAGTTGTAGAGCGGGGTAGAAATGTTACAATTATTCCTTTAAACGTCACTAACGATGCGATTGCTACTCCTGAAGTTATAGATTATATAAGTAGAAATAGTGATAATCCATTCGCTCCATTAATTGAGCCAATTTTTGACTATTATTTTGAAGCATACAAGAAAAATGTCCCTGGTATTAAAGGAGCACCACTACATGATGTGGTGACATTAAGTGCGATTGTTAATCCTACAATGCTTGAATATACCTCTAGAAGAGTCACAATTGAGTTGTTTGGTAAGGCTAAGGGTGAGTCAATTGCAGATTTTCGCCCAAAACCTGATCTAGAGCCATTTCCAACACTTGATCGAATCGGAATGCAACTAAACTATCAACTATTTATGCAGGATTTCGTAAATATTATGACGCAGAGCACTGTCAAAAGGGCTACTTAAAAGTAGTCCTTTTTATTATGGAAATTTTCTTCGGAAGTGGAGTTAAACGATGGTTAATGGTATAATCAGTTGGGCATAATATAAGTATTTTGTAAAAATCATGCTAGCAATTTAAATTGCAGGCTTTTTTAATAGAAATGGAGGATTTACTTTTTATGATAACTGTTTCAAACGTAAGCTTACGTTATGGTGATCGCAAATTATTTGAAGATGTAAATATTAAGTTTACACCAGGTAATTGTTACGGATTAATTGGTGCGAATGGTGCTGGGAAATCAACTTTCTTAAAAATTCTTTCTGGTGAGATTGAAGCACAAACTGGTGATGTTCATATGACTCCGGGTGAACGTCTGGCTGTCTTAAAGCAAAATCACTTTGAATATGAAGAGCATGAAGTAATGAAGGTTGTTATTATGGGACACGCTCGTCTTTACCAAGTAATGCAAGAAAAAGATGCAATCTATATGAAAGCAGATTTTACAGATGAAGATGGAATGAAAGCTGCAGAGCTTGAGGGTGAATTTGCAGAGCTGAACGGTTGGGAAGCTGAATCAGAAGCGGCGATTCTACTAAAAGGTCTAGGTATCTCTGAAGATCTTCATACGAAAAAGATGGCTGATCTAACAGGTGGAGAAAAGGTAAAGGTATTACTTGCTCAAGCGTTGTTCGGAAAGCCGGATATTCTATTACTAGATGAGCCTACCAACCACTTAGACATCCAAGCTATTCAATGGTTGGAAGAGTTCTTAATCAACTTTGAAAACACAGTTATTGTTGTATCCCATGACCGTCACTTCTTGAATAAAGTATGTACGCATATGGCAGACCTTGATTTTGGTAAAATCAAAATCTATGTGGGTAACTATGATTTCTGGTATGAATCTAGTCAGCTTGCTCAAAGGTTAGGTTCTGATGCAAACAAGAAGAAGGAAGAGAAAATTAAAGAATTACAAGCATTTATCGCGAGATTTAGTGCAAATGCTTCTAAATCAAAACAAGCTACTTCTCGTAAAAAATTACTTGATAAGATCACACTAGATGATATCCAACCATCTTCTCGTCGTTATCCATTCGTTGGGTTTACACCAGAGCGTGAGATTGGGAACGACCTATTACGTGTTGAAGGTTTATCAAAAACGATTGACGGTGTAAAAGTATTAGATAATGTTAACTTTATTATGAATAAAGGGGACAAAATTGCCTTTGTTGGTAAAGATGAAATTGCTACAACAACTTTATTCAAAATTTTAATGGGTGAAATGGACGCAGATAGTGGTTCATTTAAATGGGGAATCACGACTTCTCAAGCATACTTCCCAAGAGATAACTCAAAGTACTTTGAGGGTTCAGATCTTAACCTTGTAGATTGGTTACGTCAGTTCTCACCAAATGATCAAAGTGAGAGCTTCTTACGTGGGTTCCTAGGAAGAATGCTGTTTTCAGGTGAAGATGTGTTGAAGAAAGCTAGCGTATTATCTGGGGGAGAAAAGGTACGTTGTATGCTATCGAAGATGATGCTAAGTGGATCAAACGTGTTAATACTAGATGATCCTACGAACCACCTTGACTTAGAATCAATTACTGCTTTAAATAATGGTTTAATTGCTTTTAAAGGTTCAATGCTATTTACATCACATGACCATCAGTTCATCGAAACGATTGCAAATCGTATTATTGAGGTTACACCAACTGGGTTGGTCGATAAGCAAATGACATATGATGAGTATCTTGCAAATGAAGAGCTTCAAAAACAAGTAAAAGCAATGTACGCATAAGAATAAAAAAACTGGTGTCAGGAATCTGGTACCAGTTTTTTATTATAAATTTTCATTTTTTCTGTCTCCAGCCATTGGAAGTTGTTCGAGCCAGCCATTATTAATCATTATGTTTAGACCATCTTCACTGTAGTGGAGAAGCTCTGCCATTAAGCGAGAATAATGTGCACCAACATCATGTCGTGGACTTATAGCTACTGATACTCCATATTGGGAAACTCCTGCTCCTACAAGGAGGCCTTGATGAAACATAATTAATTTATCAGAGAAGGGTGAATCAGTAGATGATGTGATTTCATCATCTAGTGCACTAGGAGAAGGCAAATAATCTTCCTTTAGAATCGATTGAAAGACATCATAATGTTTTGTAGAGAGTTGTAAACCTCGTTCTAGATATTTTTTTACTTCCTTTGATGTTGTTACTTGGATAAATCCAAGGGTTAGTGCTTTCCCCAGCGAGTGTCTTTTCATATTGTAAAAAATATTAGAGATCTCCACGCCTGTAAGGGGTCTTCTGTTGCCGAACCAACCCGCGAGGTAGTTTTGCTTTTTAACAAAATCAATTTTTTCAGGGATAGGGAGTATAGGAAACCTTTCTAGTAACCCCTTGGAGAGCATAGCTTGTTTAATTCTTAAGTGAAGCTGCTTTGCTTGTTTGAGACAAGCCGTAAAATAGTCTACGATATCGACTCTTGCAGAAGTAGCTAGAGCAAGACCATATGTACTTAGACTATAATCAGACATCAGAAGCATGTAGTGAAGGTAAAGTGTGTCTGAAAATAATCGAGGTGCGTTTTCGTTAAGGTCCTGGTCTGTAAAACCGCGGGGAATTGGATAATTTTCTCGCTGGAAAATGTTATGAAGTTTATGGATATGATCCTTTGATATATCTAAAGCAAAATCCAAAATCTCTCTTATCTCATGATCTTCTACATGTAGTAAGAAATGCTTAAGTCCAATTATGGATAACGAATCTACTTGATAATTGGTCCACAGCTGTGAAATTTCTGCGGAAGTTAAAGGAATTGCAGTCCTATCTGAATGCATTTACGTTTACCTCACTTTTGCTTTTTTGTTAGTTTAACCCTAAACACTGTCTATATAACAAAATGGGTAATTCATTCTTGCTAAATAGGCATAAAATCCTGAAACTTCTTCTCTGGAATAGCGTCTGTATTGTAGGGTGATTCAAATGATGGTATTTAAGAAAAATGTGATGATTGTAACCATATTTAGTTGTTTAATTGTCTTTTTAATCTTTTTTGGAGTAAGTCTAATAGAGGCAAAAGAAAACCAAACAGAAGAAATTAGTGGGCAGCTTCTGAAATAATCAAGAAAAGCTCATATCAGGCAGGCTGATATGAGCTTTTTCATTAAGTTAAAACTGCTGTTGGTTTTGAAGCTGTTGTTCAGCCATTTTTATCATACGTTTTGTCATTTCGCCACCAACAGAACCATTTGCACGTGCGGTCGTATCTGCACCTAGCTGAACTCCAAACTCATTAGCAATTTCTTCTTTCATTTGATCAAGCGCATTTGAAGCACCTGGAACTAAAAGTTTGTTTCGTGCCATGATACATCACTCCCGTACGAAGTTTTTTGAGTAACCAAAAATGATTACTCTTTTTTAAGATAACCGTTATATGCTATGAAATGCATAGAAGGTGATAACAGTTTAATCCAATTAGAGCTCTTCAAGTTGTGAATCTATTTCAATTTTTTCCATTTCTGACTTCATCCACTGTTTATCTAAATCCTCGCCAATAAAAACAAGTGTCATTGGGTACTTCATGAGCTCTTTCATATATAGAGGCATGCCATACGAATACTGAAACAAGAACGTACTATCTGAATGTGTGAAGCGTAAATATCCTTTAATACGATAAATGGTATCTGGCATGGCACGAAGCCAGTTTTCAAATACATCTATATTAAGTGGAGTTTGGAATTGGTGGACAAAGGTTTTAACTTTAAGATCTTGATGAACATGAGTCTTTTCATGAGTAGTTGGCATCTGTTTTTGTCCATTAATCATTAAGTCTTCACGTTTTACTGAAGAATACGTGGTTAATAGGCATTTTGCTTTTGAATTCACCGATTGAATATCAAAAACGAGACTAGCCTGCTCTGATTCAGAAAGTTGATCCGCTTTATTTACTAATACTACATCTGCATGATGTACTTGCTCTTGAAGTAGCTTTTGTAATCTAATACTCATGTTTTTTCGATCTTTCCAGCGGTTTGCGTCAACTACTGTAACGATAGATTGAACCTCTAACTTATCAGCAAATAATGGTGAAAGACACGCATCCAACACTTCGATAGGGTGCGCAACTCCAGTTGTTTCAATATAAATTGAGTCAAGTTCATGATCAATTAATAATCCTTGTAGATGGACTTCAAGCTGGCCTTGAATTGTACAACATACACAGCCATTTAAAAGTTCTTTTAATGGAATGTCTTCAGAAACCGCATTAGAATCGATGGAGGTTTCACCGAGCTCGTTCATTACAACTGCTACTTTTCGTCCTTGTTCTTTTTCTTCTGTTAGAAGGTTTTTTAGTAATGTTGTTTTACCACTTCCTAAAAAACCAGCTAATATGTAAACTTCAACCTTTTTCATTGCTGCAATCTCCTAAAAAATTATTTGGTTCTATCGTATCTCAAGTAAGAGGGTAGCGTCAATTTGGTTGTTGTTATCAGTCGATATATGGGCCGTTCCTTTGCGCTGCAGGCACTTGCTTTCCGCGGGGAGGAAGTCGAGCCTCCTCGACGTTCCGTCTGTGGGTTCTCGACCTTTCCTCTACTTCCCGCAGGAGTCAAGTGCCTTTCGCTCCAATCCACTCTTAAATTTAACCATTTAGAGCAATCATAACACGGAAATATGCAAAAAAGGATCTTAATTAAAAGATCCTTCATAACTCTTACATTACATAATCTTCTTTAACCATTCCATAGTATGTAAGGTCTATGTATTCGTCGCCTTTTTTTACGTGTTGCTTAAATGTTCCTTCATGCTTCATGCCTAACTTCTCCATTACCTTCCATGAGCCTGGATTGGAGGTGAATGACGCAGCATAGATTCGGTTTAATCCGAGTTCATTAAATCCGTAACGAAACATTTCTTGAGCGGCTTCTGTTGCATAGCCTTTACCCCAATAGGGTTTACCAATCCAGTAGTTAATTTCCCCTCGATTAAAGGACATTGACAAATTAAACCCGATAACTCCAATAAGTGAGTTACTTTCTTTACTTATGATGGCAAATGTAACTTGTCGCTTGGCTTGTTCACTTTCCTTTAAAGAGTTAATCCAACCGATTGCTCCACCTTTAGGGTAGGGATGTGGAATTGAAAGTGTGGTTTTGGCAATTTCATAAACTCCCGCAAGTTTTTCAACGGTTTCAGCATCTTCGGCTATTAATCCTCTTATCAATAAACGGCTTGTTTCTAACATATTTCTTCCTCTCCCTTTAGAATATTATAGATAATTTTAAAAAAAATGGAAGGATTTTTATGCTAGTATTGTTATATGGTTCTAAATCCGAATGGTTTTACTTTTCCAAGGGAATGACTAAAGTACATATTTGATTGCAAGAGGTTCTTTACAGGAGGATGTAGAATATGGAAAAGAAGAATTTTGCAGTCTTTGGATTAGGACGCTTTGGAGGCAGTCTTGTAAAAGAGTTATACCAGCTAGATCTCGAAGTTTTAGCCATTGACAAGGATTTAGACAAGGTTAATGAATTTTCTAGATATGCTACCCATGCAATCCAGGCAAACGCAATAGATGAAACGATGTTAAAGCAGCTTGGCGTTCGTAACTTTGATATTGCATTTGTTTCGTTCGGAGATGATATCGAGGCCAGTATTTTAACTTCATTATTATTAAAAGAGCTCGGGTTAAAGAAAGTATGGGCTAAGGCTCAAAATGATTATCACCATAAAGTACTTGAGAAAATTGGAGTGGATCGTGTAATACATCCTGAAAGGGATATGGCTAAACGTATTGCTCATCATATCAGTTCTGAAAAACTGATAGATTATATCGAGTTATCAGATGAATATAGTATTGTTGAAGTAGTAGCTACCGATAAGTTACATAGAAAAACGTTAACGGACTTAGATTTAAGGGCAAGGTATGGCTGTAATTTAGTAGGGATACAAAGGGGGAAACAAGTCTTAGTATCACCTGATGCTGATGAAGGTTTAGAAAAAGGTGATATCTTAATAGTTATTGGTCATAACAAGGATTTACATCGGTTTGAAGAAGAGGGAGTGTAGGATTCCTTACACACCTTAAAGAAATGGAAAGAAGGGCATTAAGGATGCAAAGAGTAAAAAAGTTCATCAATAATTTATCTCCAGCACAAATCATAGTACTATTTTATGTTGTGGCTGTTTTAATATCTGTCTGTTTACTTAGCTTACCGATTGCTTTAAAGCCTGGAGTAGAATGGTCTTTTATCGATCTTCTTTTTACTGCAGTAAGCGCGGTTAGTGTAACAGGTTTAGGGGTAGTTACAACAGCTGATACATTCAGTGTCCCAGGAATTTTAATCCTTATATTTATCCTTCAATTTGGCGGTATAGGCATAATGACACTAGGAACCTTTTTCTATTTAATTGTAGGGAAGAAAATAGGATTGAAAGAGCGACAACTTATTATGACTGACCAAAATCAATCCAACTTTTCAGGGCTAGTTAATCTTATGAAACAAATATTAACCTTAATCATAGCTATTGAATTTGTGGGGGCTTTGATATTAGGTACTTACTTTTTGAACTACTATCCGACATGGGAGGAAGCTTACTTACAAGGAATATTTGCATCTGTTAGTGCAACGACGAATGCTGGCTTTGATATTACAGGTGAGTCTTTGATTCCTTTTGCTAATGACTATTTTGTACAGTTTATTACTATCGTACTGCTTACTTTAGGGGCAATAGGATTTCCTGTATTAATAGAAATAAAAGATTATTTAACACATAAAAACCCAAGAATTCGAGTGCATTTTTCATTGTATACAAAAATAACTACTAGTACCTTTTTTGGCCTAATGATCTTTGGTACAATAGCCATTTTAATTCTTGAGGCTAACTATTTTTTTATGGATAAGTCTTGGCACGAATCCTTTTTCTATGCATTCTTTCAATCCTCAACAACTAGGAATGGAGGATTAGCAACTATGGATGTGAGTCAATTTTCTAAACCAACTCTGTTCATTATATGTTTTTTAATGTTCATAGGGGCTTCCCCTAGCTCAGTTGGAGGCGGAGTTAGAACAACAACATTTGCACTAAATCTTTTATTTATATATAGTTTCGCGAGAGGCTCTAAATCTATTAAGATATTTAAACGAGAACTGCACCCTGATGATATTTTAAAATCGCTAGCAGTTACCATGATTGCTATTTTGCTCTGTTTTACAGCAGTTATTGCTCTTACTATGACAGAAAAAAACTTTACAACCATACAAATTTTGTTCGAAGTATGTTCTGCTTTTGGGACCACTGGTTTATCAATGGGAATTACCCCAGATCTTACGGCACTAGGGAAGATAATAATTATATTATTAATGTTCATAGGAAGAATAGGAATTTTATCTTTTATTTTCATAATCGGTAAAAGAAATAGTGAACCTAATTACCACTATCCAAAGGAAAGAATTATAATTGGGTAAATCACTTTTAGCTTAAAAAAGGAGGCAGCCATTTTATGGTTGCCCACTTTTTTTATCGATTCTAATCCCCACTAACCCTTTTACGGAAAAACAACATAATAGGTATTAATTTAGCAAAGTTATAAAAAATTGGAACATTTTTCTATGTAATTCGTATAAATTCTTATAAGGTCTGTGAGGTGAGAATGGGATGTTATATACAGGCGTTCTCGTACTATATGCAGTAGCAATTGGATTTATAGGGTTTGGGTTATTTTTAATGCTTATCAGAAGTGACAAGGAGAAGGTTATAAAAACATTAGGTTCAGGTGTAGCAATGTTTATTTTAGCCATGGTCATCATTGAGTTCAGGCCAGCAGCTAAAGGAGATATTTTAATAACAGCTGATAAAATTGAGCTAACTAATTCAAATGGAAAGGCATCTTGTAACGTAACCGATGAATTTTTGGGGGTAACATATAAGTATGCAGAAGAGAATGAAGAAAAGGTTAAAAATTTTTGTTCTCAATTTCAATTAGGACAAAATTATACAATTACGTATCGTTTTGATGAGGGACAGTATTCTATTTTAAAAATAAAGTAAAGAACCTGTTAGATTAGTACTCTTTGTGAAAGAAACTATAATCTATACATTTTAGCAAAAAAAAGATATAATTTAAGTTAATCTTAAAGGAGGTGGATAGGAATTGGACGATGACGAATCTGAGGGTACGAGTAACAATGTAACAACACTATGGATAAAAATAAAAACCAGAGTGTACATTAATTCAATTTATTATAGACGGCAATGATATTCTCTATTAATCCACTAATCAATCAAACGATTAAAAATTGATTAAAAAACATGGAGGATGAATTGTTTTGTTTACTGAATTAATGGTTTTATTTATTCTCATAGTGCTGAATGCCTTTTTTGCAGCATCAGAGATTGCTTTAATTTCGTTAAATGATAATAAAATAAAGGCGATGGCTGAAACTGGTAATAAAAGAGCTAAATTGTTACACAACCTTTTGAACGAACCTAGTCGCTTCTTAGCCACGATTCAAATTGGGATTACACTTGCCGGCTTTTTAGCGAGTGCTTTCGCTGCAGGAAGCTTTGCTGGACAATTAGCTAACTATCTATTTAATCTTGGAGTGCCTTTATCAGAAAAGGTGCTTGAAACGATTTCTGTTGTACTAATTACCGTATTCCTTTCTTTCTTTACGCTAGTGGTAGGTGAATTAGTACCAAAACGTATAGCTATGCAAAAAGCAGAAGCAATTTCCATGTTTGCAGCAGTTCCATTAACAATACTTTCAAAAATATCAGCACCTTTTGTTGCGTTATTAACAATTTCAACTAATGGAATTCTGCGTATTTTTGGTATTGACCCTCACAAGGATGCTGACAACGTTACTGAGGAAGAAATCAGAATGATGGTTGACGTTGGTGAGGAAAATGGATCAATTCAATCAAGTGAAAAAGTAATGATTAATAATATATTAGAGTTCGATAATAAACTAGTTTCCGATATTATGACTCACCGTACAAACGTGGTTGGTATATCACTTGAAACCGAGTTCAGTGATGTTGTTAAACTAATTAACACTGAAAAGTATACACGATATCCTGTTTATTCAGATGGAATGGATAACATTGTTGGTATTCTCCATGTTAAAGATATTCTTCAATTCATGGAAAGTGGAGATGGACAGTCATTTAGCCTTAAGGAAATGATGAGAACACCGTATTTTGTTCTTGGATCTAGAAAAACAGATGATTTGTTTTTGGATTTACAGAAGAGCAAAGTTCATATGGCAGTTGTTATTGATGAATATGGTGGGACAGATGGGATTGTCACAATCGAAGACTTGATTGAAGAAATTGTCGGAAATATCTTTGATGAATACGATGAACACGAGGAAGAGAATGAAATTAATAAGCTTGATGATAACACATTCTTAATGGATGGTACGGTAAGCTTATATGATGTTAGAGATACTCTTAAAATTGATCTTCCTGTATCGGATTATGATACGTTAAGTGGATTTGTCATTGGTCAGCTTGGAAATATTCCAGTTGTAGAAGATAAATCATTTATTGAATTTAACGGAATTGTATTCAATGTAGAGCAAGTAGACGAAAAGCGTATTACAAAAATTAAAGTTGAGATGAACCACATGGTGGAAGCATCTTGAAAAAGTAAGAGTGTTAGGAGTGATTCCTAACACTCTTTTTGCTTAAATAAATCATAATAAACTTTGTGAAAATAGCAATTAGAGGATAGATAGCGAAAGAGTAAATGTGTTTCCATGTAATTGTTTGGTAAGCTCCTGTCCATTGGAAAAATGGCTCGGCTACATAGGCGATAAATGCCGCCAAAAGTGTGGCAACTACTATAAATCGTTTTATATGTGTAACCCATTGGTAGATGAACATATATGGGATAATGACTAGGGCAACATCGTATGGATAAAACTGTGGGAATAAATAAGGTGATAAACGAATTGGATATGTCCACAACATCATTTTTGTTCCTATTGAGTCTAAGATGGTTGCAATTGTCCCTAAAAATAGTCCATATGTTATTACTTCAAAGATTTTTGTTTTATCTAGTAAAATCCACCAGATAATAGGTGTAATGATCGTTAATAAAAGTAACATCCACCAAGTAGGTGTTAGAAAGTTGTATTCATACCAATACTCCCGTAATAGTTTATAAAAAGTAGATTCTGCATCTAAAACCTTCTGATATTCAATTGTGGCCGTATGTAACATGATTAGAAAAGATGAGTTCATTGGGGTCACACTCCTACCTATAGCATGATTCATAAGTAGGAGATTCATTCAAAGAATATATTAGTGAGTCAGGTTCACATGGCTACACCATCAAGTTTTATTAAGTTTTATTAGAAGTATTCCGACTCTAGATGGGATTATTTGGAAAGATAAAAGATATATCTATAGATAGACATAAGTAAAGTGAATCTATAAAATGAGGTACTATATCAGTAGATAAAAACAGAGGTGGAGAAATCTTGATACGTTTTGGAATCATAGGAACCAATTGGATTACGGACCGTTTAATTGATGCAGGTACAGAACAAGATGATTTTCAAGTTGCAGCTGTTTATTCAAGGTCAAAGGAAAATGCAAAAGACTTTGCGGCTAAGTATGGGATTAGTGAGACGTTTACAAATCTTAATGAAATGGCTAAGAGTGACAAAATTGATGCAGTTTATATTGCAAGTCCTAATTCGTTACACGCTATTCAAGCTATAACATTTATGAATCATGGGAAGCACGTCCTATGCGAAAAGCCACTAGCTTCAAACACTTATGAAATTGACTTGATGATAGAAGCAGCAAAGGCAAACCAAGTTTTATTAATGGAAGCGATGAAAACCACGCTTTTACCTAACTTCAAAAGCATTCAACAGAACTTACATAAACTTGGTAAAATACGTAGATATGTCGGTAATTTTAGCAAGTATTCATCGAGATATGATGCATATAAAGAAGGTACAATTCTAAATGCTTTTAAACCAGAGTTTTCGAATGGCTCATTAATGGATCTTGGTGTGTACTGTATCTATCCAATGGTATTGTTATTCGGCCAACCAAACAGTATAAAAGCTTCAAGCTACCTACTTGAAACACAGGTAGATGGAGAGGGAAGTTTGTTAATAGAGTATGATGAAATGGATGCAGTCATTATGCATTCGAAAATTTCTAATTCGTACTCACCTTCAGAAATAATAGGTGAAGATGGAAGCATGATTATTGATAATATTTCTGAACCGACCGAGGTAGAAATTCGCTATAAAGATGGATCTACTGAAAAGATTGCAGTGGTAGATGAAATGCCATCCATGTATTATGAATTGAAGGAATTTATTGACCTAATTAAACTAGGAAAACTTGAATCTGAAGTTAACTCACATCAACATTCTAGAACCACTGCGGAAATCATTGAGGTCGCTAGAAAGCAAACAGGTATAGTGTATCCGGCTGATAGATAAGTCATTTATTCAATACAAAAGACCTTCATGATTAGAAGGTCTTGTTTTTTTCTATCACACGAATCTCATCATCTCCACCAACGATTACAACATCTGTCATATTTACAAATAGACCTGTTTCAACTACGCCAAGTAATAGTTTTAGCTGGTTATGTAACTCAGCAGGGTTCGAGATGCTTTTAAATTGACAGTCAACGATATAGTTACCGTTATTTGTAATGAAGATCTCATTTTCATACATTCTTAATTTTGGAACACAGCCTAGTTTTGCAATTCGTTCAGCAGTAACCTCCCAGCCAAAAGGAACAATTTCAACAGGAAGAGGAAACCTTCCAAGTTCATTGACCACTTTTGATTGATCCACCACAATGATTAATTTGTGAGCATAATCATCCACTAGTTTTTCACGTAAGAGTGATCCACCGCCACCTTTTGATAGGTTAAGGTTAGTATCTACTTCATCTGCTCCATCAACGGCAATGTCTAAATAGTCTACATCCTTAAAGTCAATTAAAGGAATACCAAATTCATTTGCCCAGCCTTCTGTTCGCTTAGATGATGGTATCCCACTCACTTTCATCCCTTGTTGAATCATTTCACCTAATTTTTTTAATGTCCAGTAAACAGTAGAACCTGAGCCTAAACCGACTGTCATACCATCTTTTATGTATTCAGCCGCTTTTTCACCAACAAGTCTTTTTTGTTCTTGATTTTCTTCGAAGTTTTTTTTCAACTAATTCACCTCTTTGATGTACATATCTCTTTTTAGTATATACCAATTATGAATGAAAGATTGAGGTTTAACCATACTAACGAGGAAGATAATGAAGAGGAGGAATTTCCATGACAAAAAAAGACCAAACACCATCGAATCAAGTTGATCAAAAAGCGTTATTAAATGAAAAGGTAGAAAAGGCAAGAGAAAATAACTTTGAAGGAGACCATATCCGTCAAACAAGCCCAGGTGGCGTGCCTAGACAATAAGTATTGACAAAATGGAAATAAAGAACATATACTTTATTTACTAATAGTTGAAGGGAATGGAAAAAAGGACCGATGAAGTTATAATCTTATTTTCTTACTCATTTTTCAATTAAAGAAAAATTTGTAGCTTAGAGAATAGGATAAGTCTGTCTATTTTTACCATTTCAATTAAACAGGGATACATGAGTAGATGGGTTGAAACGTTGTTATTGTTTTGACTTGATTTCATGCTATCTACTTTTTTGATATGAATAAAAATGCCATGACAGCCCTCTCTAGGTTACTTCCCTAGAGGGGCTTTTTTATTTACCTCTTTAGGAGATTTTAACTAGAGGTGTTTTTTTATGACTGTTATGAAAATTAGAGATATAAAGAAAAGTTTTGGAGATAAAGTGGTTTTAGAAAAAGTGAATGCAGATATAAAAAAAGGAGACCGTATTGGGTTGGTAGGGAATAATGGAGCAGGGAAAACGACGTTAGCGAATATTATTTATGGGAAAATCCAACCTGATTCGGGGTCTGTGAACATAAGTGGGCAAGGTATGAAGATTGGTTTCTTACTGCAATCAACTGAATACACAGTGACTGATTTTAAAGATGTTATGAGTACGAATCATGAGAGTGAATTGCTCATGCATTCAAGTCAATTAGGTTTAAAAAAGGTTCAAGAATGGGATGAAGAAAGAGTTCAACATTTAAGTGGTGGAGAGAAGCTAAAACTTTCGCTTGCGAATATATGGGCAGCAAAACCTGATGTGCTTATTTTAGATGAGCCGACAAATCATCTTGATTATCATGGAATGGAGTGGCTAGTAGAGGAAATCAAGCAATTTGCGGGTGCGGTAATCATCATTTCACATGACAGGTATTTCCTAGATCAGACTGTGAATCAAGTACTGGAATTGGAATTTGGCAAATCTACAGTATATAAAGGGAATTATTCTGAGTACCGAGAAGAAAAAGAAAGGCGCTATCAAGAACAATTGCATCATTTTACTGTTCAACAAAAGTATAAGGCGAAAGTTGAGCAACAAATAGACAATCTTCAGAACTGGTCAGATAAGGCACATAAACAATCAACAAAGCAGGATGGATATAAGGAATATTATCGGGTGAAGGCTAAGAAAATGGATGTTCAAGTGAAGTCTAAAAGGAAAAGACTCGAAAAAGAACTTGAAAAAAATAAGGTGGAGAAGCCTTTAGAAGAGAGTAAGGTACACTTTCAGTTTGGAGCGAATGGCAAACGTGGCCATAGTATCCTTGAGGCGAGAGGAATTACAAAAAACTTTGGGAATCGAGTACTATTTGATGCTAGTCACTTTTACATTAAACATGGTGAGAGAATTGGGATTTTTGGAGAAAATGGCTGTGGTAAAACAACCCTCATAAAAATCATCCTTGATCAGATTGTCTTATCAAAGGGAGAACTTTGGAAAAGTGATTCATTGAAAATAGGCTATCTAAGCCAGGATGTGGAGGAATTAAATGCTGACATGTCCGCTTTAGAAAGTTTGGGCATCTATGACCGTGATGAAATTAGTAGAGTGCGAACGATTTTTGCTAACCTTGGTCTAAAAGAAGATAAAATTACGAAACCAATCTCGACTCTTAGCTTAGGTGAACGCACACGAGTAAAACTCCTTGGGATGCTTCTAAGAAATCTTGATTTATTAATTTTAGATGAACCAACAAACCACTTAGACCTTGCAAGTAGAGAAAGCCTTGAGAAAACCCTAGAAGAATTTGCAGGGACGATCTTGGTTATCTCACATGACGTTTACTTTATGAACAAGTTATGTGACAAACTCCTGGTTTTTGAGGATAAGAAAATAAAGCGTTTGGAAAAGAGCCTTACAGAGTATCTGAAAAAACCAGAGCCTGTTAGTGAGAGTAAAGAAGATTTGTTAGTATTACAAAATAAAATAACTGCCTTGCTAGGGGAGATTTCCTTATTAACAAGAGAAGATCCGAAGTATAGTGAAATTGACCAGAAGTTGGCAGCACTAATGAAACGGAAAAGGGAAATAAGTTAATTAAATGTGTCTTAAGGGGCCTGACCCCCGGCGCTTTAAAGCTTTAGCGCGCTGGGGGTCAGGCCCCAAGTTTTAGTCGCGAACATTGTCGAAATCATTTTTCAAAGAGTCTTGCGTTCTTTCTAGTTCAGCAATTCTACTTTTGATTGCTTGTCTCACTTCATACGGATAATCATTTGTAAATTCAGTATGCAAAACCTCAAGATGTTTTTGCAATGTTTGGAAGAGGTTCTTTTTACTGTTGTTTACATCAAGAAATGGAATGACTTCACATGCTTCTGGCTGCTGATTGTTTTCCATAATCAATGCTCCTTTATTTCATTTATTCCTAGTTTTAACTCGGAAATGATTAATTAATCGTAACTATTAAAAATTTCCATCTTCTAGTGAGAAATGATTTATAATGAAATGGAAAATAATTGATAACGAATAGGTGAAGTGTATGGTGAGAGTGTTATTAGTTGAAGATGAGGCTTCTATACGTAGGTTTGTAGCCATTAATTTAGAAAGAAATCAATTTGAAGTGGTCGAAGCTGCAAGTGGAGCGGATGCAAGAGTAGCTTTGGCAGGCGATACTATTGACTTTGTGATATTAGACCTAATGTTACCTGATATTGATGGATTCCAATTGTGTGAGGAAATCCGAAAGTCGTATCCAAGTATCCCAATTATTATATTATCCGCAAAAGGTGAAGATCTGGATCGCGTCATGGGTTTAGAATTAGGTGCAGATGATTATATGGTTAAACCTTTCAATCCATTGGAGCTTGTAGCAAGAATTCGATCTGTTTTGAGGAGAACTAAGGTAAATGTAGTTGAAGTTCATGATCATAAAATGATTTCAGGACCGTTTCAGCTAGATTCCTTATCTAAACAAATTGTAAAGTCTGGACAACTGTTAAAGTTAACATTACGTGAATTTCAAATTATGGAATACTTTATTGAACATAAAAATATATCCATCAGTCGCCATGACCTACTAGATGCTATATGGGGGAAAGATTATTTCGGTGATATTAAAACAGTAGATGTACATATTCGTAGATTACGAGAAAAGGTAGAGGATGATCCTTCTAACCCTATATATATTGAAACTGTCTGGGGGCATGGCTACCGTTTTTACGAGGGCAGTGTATGAAAAAAGGAATAAAACGAAGACTTGTTTTAAGTTACTTTTTTATGATTTTATTAACTGTTATCTTATTTGAAGTAATCCTTTTATTCTCAATTCGTTACTATTACTACAATACAATTGAAGAAAACCTAACGAATCATGCAGCGATTTTTTCTTCTTTTTATAAAGAATATCTTGAGGATAATTCACTCGAGGAGCATGCAGAATTCATTATCGACGAGTATACAACTTATGCACCAGCTCAAATTCAAATCATTAGTATGGACGGTCGATTATTAGCTGACACAATGGGCAATTCGCAGACCCAGATGAAACCATTTATAGATGTTCAAACAGCATTAGAAGGCAAAATAACCCAGTTTACTGGAACTCTTGGAGATACAAATGAAGAAGTGATGGCTGTTGCTTATCCGTTAATAGCAAACAATGAACAGGTTGGGGTAGTTAGGTTTATATCTTCAATTGAGCCAGTTAAAGAAGTATTTCAAACAGTTATTTTGTATTTGGTTATAATTGGTGTTTTTGTTCTACTAGTAATTACTCTTCTAAGTTACTTTTTAGCAAACACGGTTACTAAACCTGTGAAAAAAATAACAGAGGTCGCACATGAAATGGCGAGTGGAAATATGAGTGCTCGGGCCGAAAAGGTATATGATGATGAACTAGGAAAACTTGCAGAAACAATGAATTACATGGCGAGTGAGCTTGAACAGCTAGAACAAGTAAAGAGAGAGTTCATTGCTTCTGTTTCTCATGAACTAAGGACTCCTTTAACATCGATAAAAGGCTGGGGTATTACTCTTCATTCCATGTCTGAAGATGAACATATGAAAGAAGGCCTTGAAATCATGATTAATGAAAGTGAACGACTAAATGGCCTTGTAAATGATTTACTGGACTTTTCTAGTCTATCCTCTGGGAAGGTTGAGTTTAATTTTGAAGAAGTTCATATACAGGATTTGATGAATCAGGTATATCAACAGATGCTTCCGCGTAGTAAAAGACAATTTATATCCTTCTCTTTTCATGCAGAAAATCATGAGATTTTATTAAAAGTAGACAAAAACAGGATTAAACAAGTGCTTATTAATGTGCTTGATAACGCGTTTAAGTTTACACAACAACAAGGTGAGATTAAGTTTCACTCCTACCAGAGTGGAAGGAATTATGTTATTGAAGTTGAGGATTCTGGCCAAGGAATTGAAGCTAAGGATCTTACAAAAATTACAAATAAGTTTTATAAAGGCAAATCAAAAGCTGGGGGCAGTGGCTTGGGACTAGCCATTTGCCAAGAAATTGTCTCACAACACAATGGAAGTTTAACCATTACTAGTGAGATTGGAAGAGGAACAACCGTCAAAATTCAACTTCCTCTGTAACCTTTCTGTAACCATTTTTAACTTTTTCATAACGATTAATGCTCCAAAAAGCTTTATTGTAAGGATATAGTGAAGTTGGAGTTGGAGGAACAAAATATGAAACGTAGAAACATATTCGTAAACCTGTTAATGATTATTATTCTTTTAGTTAGCGGTTGCAGTGTATTACCGGAACCAGGAAGTTTGATTCAACCGCCTAAGTCACCTAATGCTACTTTTAACAAGCAAGGTGAAGATAAAAACGCGATTGTACAATCATTTCTACCACCAGGTGCAAGTCTTATTACCCCTTCCCAACCAACAGGGGCATCTGCAATCCAGTCCATTGATATTAATTTCGACGGTATCAATGAAATGGTTGTTTCGTATAAACATAAAGGAACTCCTGGGGAAGTCGGGGTTATGCTTTTGATACAGAAGGATAAAGATTGGGAGATACAGTGGAGGACAGAAGGCTTAGGTTATGATATTAGCTATGCAAGCTTTGCAGACATGACAGGTGACACGATGCCAGAGTTATTAATTGGTTGGACGATTGGGGCTTCTGCTGGAAATAATCTAGATGTCTATCAATGGAGAGAAAATACGTTAGAAAAAATTGCTGGAACAGCTTATCATAGGCTTGATGTTTTTACGAAAAATCATGACAAGCATGACAAACAAGCACGTTTGGCATTATGGCAAAAGGATACAGGCGAAGCTTATTCTGTTGATGTGCTGAAATATGATAATGGCAAACTAATACCAGATCCTGCCTCATATCCACAGTATTTTCCGTGGGTAGTAGATTATTATAAAGACCGCCTGCTTGAGATGCCTAACGCAGCATTTTATTGGTATTATATTGCAGATGCACATTTAAAGTCGCTTCAATATGAGGAGGCACTTGCGTCAATTGAAAAAGGATTGGCACTTCCAAACGGATACCCTGCCAAAGATAAATTTGAAGAATTGAAATTGCAGGTTGTAGAGGCGATGGATAACGACGGGAATTATTATAAAGGGTTGACTCATACAGACTCTTATTTTGATTACACCATGAAGTTTCCTGCATCATGGGTAGGGAAGTTCATGGTTGAGGAACTATTTGAACGTGTTTTTGGAGATACTCCGGCCATGATTATTCGCCACTCTAAGGGTTCGGATGATGTAGGAGGAGCACTATTTACTATACATGTGTTCCAAGAGGATTATTGGAAGTCAGATCTAGAAGGGAAGACGACTCATCAACTATTGATGATAGATAATGGATTGGCTTTTACAGGATTAAAAAATTCAGCAAACTCTTATTCTTATGGAACTGACGAGCACAATGAGTTTAAGGAAATGAGTAAGGATATAGATCGTGTGTTTACGAGTTTTTCCCTTCCAAAGAGTCAGATTGTAAAGCATGAAGACACTCAAGTGATTAAATCCGTTATTGAGGCTAGATCTCGTTTTCAATATGTTATGAATGGTGGAGAACAAGAAGGCGAGCTAAAAACGTTTACGAAAGATAATATGGAGTATCGATATGTAAGTAAAGACATTGATACGAAAGAGGAGCTTATCACTTTTTTAGAAAAGACATATACTCCTAAGGTGGCAAAGGACTTTTGGGATCAGTCAGGGTATATTGTGCATAATGGAAAAGTTGCTCAACCTAATGCGGATGGTGGTTCATTATTGAACTGGGAAAAAGCAAGAATTAAACTTAGTAGAGAAACAGTAGATATAAAGGAATATGAATGTATCGTTCCGCTTGGAGGAATGCCACAACATGAGGTAATTACAGTCGTATTTAAAAAGACAGATACCGGTTGGAAAGTCGACCGTTCTCCTTTTGGAATGTAAGTTTTTAAGGCCAATGCGTAATAGCGTGTTGGTCTTTTTGGAGTAGATAGATTAAAGGGATAGGCAAGTTGAATAGAGAATAGTATGTAATAGTAAGTAATGAGAGGGAGCGATGTTAATGTGATACTTCCCTATGAATCTAAAGTTTATAATAGGGAGTTTTTTTAAATGGCACTATGGAAAGAAAGAAGATTTATGTTTTTATGGGTTGGACAATTAGCTTCAATCTTTGGGAGTCGTTTTAGTGAATTTGCAATTCCGTTAATTGTGTTGGGATTGACAGGATCTCCTTGGCAAGCAGGACTGGTGGCTGTATGTGCACAGGTGGCACCATTGTTATTATCTATTCCGGCAGGGGCATGGGTCGAAGGTAGGTCAAAAAGACAAGTTGCCATTATGTCTGAAGGAGTTCGTGTTATTACAATGGCAGGTCTTGTGCTTGCTGTTATGTTTGAAGTGGTGACAGTATGGGTTTTAGCTGGGACCCTGCTTGTTATGGGAGCAGCTGGTGTGTTATTTCGAATTGCTTTCCAATCAATGGTGCCTAGGATTGTTGGACGTGGAAGACTCGTACAAGCTCATAATTATTTCGAAGGAGCCGATGCCATTAGTACATTGACCGGGCCGGCACTGGCTGGAGTTGTGTTTACCGTATTCGGAATGGCCATTACATTGGCTGTTGATACGGTGAGTTTTTTAATTTCGCTTATTGGTTTATTGTTGATTCGGTTTGAAGAGAGCCCGAGAATTAAGGGAGAAGGAAAAAGTAAGTCTACTTTAAAGGAAGTAAAGGATGGGTTGCGATACTTGGTTGGAAATAAAGTCCAACGTTTTGTCACAGCAAACCAATTGCTGTTGAATCTTACAACGACTGCAGTTGTGTTAACTGTCATTGTGTTTGCTAAGCAAACCCTGGAGTTGAATCCTGTAGAAATAGGATTATTACTTTCAGCAGCTGGTGTAGGAAATGTTGTTGGCGTGTTTTTGTTAAGTAGAGTGAGTCATTTACCATGGGGCTATTTATTTGGAATCATTATGTTCGTTTCTGGGTTAGGAGTCGGCTTAATGGTGATTTCTGAAACATTTGTTGCAGCAGCAATTGGGATGTTCTTATTTGATGGGGCTCTTTCAATGGGATTTGTCGTGAATGGGTCTGCACGTCAAGTGATTACACCTGACCACTTTTTGGCTCGGGTTGGGAGTAGTGGTATTTTACTAAGTGGAGTAGCGGCCATAGTGGGTAGTTTGTTTGCTGGTGGGATTTCAGAGTTTGTGAGTCCTAAAGTGGCATTGGTGGTGTGTAGTGTCCTATTGGTTGTGGGAGCATGTGTTTCTGTTCGGTTGAAGGAAGTTTGTTTGCCGTTGGATCAGGTTGAGCCGGTTGAGTTGTAGTGAAATAAGAGGAGCACGCAGAAGTGATGTCTGTGTGCTCCTTTTTTAGTATTTTAAAATGCCCAGCTACCGTTTCGGAATAAAGGTTCCACTTTACCATCAGCTGTAATTCCATCGATATCCATTTCAGCAGAGCCAACCATGAAGTCAACGTGAGTAATACTAGAGTTTGCACCGTTTTTAGCTAGGTCTTCTTTTGACATTGTTTTACCGCCTTCAATACAGAAAGCATAAGCATTTCCGATTGCGAAGTGGTTTGATGCATTTTCATCAAATAAAGTGTTGAAGAAAATAATGTTTGTGTTTGAGATTGGTGAGTTGTGTGGAACAAGAGCCACTTCACCTAAGTAGTGAGAGCCTTCGTCCGTTTCCACTAGACGTTTTAATGTGTCTTCACCAGCTTCAGCTTTCACATCAATGATGCGACCATTTTCAAAAGTAAGTGTAAAGTTTTCAATTAAGTTACCGCCGTAGCTTAATGGCTTAGAGCTTGTAACTACCCCGTTTACTCCATCTTTTTGAGGTGTTGTGAACACTTCTTCAGTTGGCATATTTGCCACAAATGGTACACCTTGCTCGTTTTGGCCACCGCCACCAATCCAAATATGCTTTTCTGGTAAGTCTACTTTTAGGTCAGTTCCAGGTGCTTTGTAGTGAAGTGTTTTGTATTTTTTATTGTTCAAGTAATCTACTTTACTATGTAATGTTGCGTTATGCTCTCTCCATGCTTGAACTGGATCTTCTAAGTCAGAGCGAGTTGCTTGGAAAATGGCATCCCAAAGCTTAGTTGTTTGCTCTTCTTCAGTTAGGTCAGGGAATACCTTAGCAGCCCATTCTTTTGAAGGAACAGCAATGACACACCAGCTGATTTTATCTGCTTGTGCATAGCTACGGTATTTCTCCATTGCCTGCCCAGCCGCTTTTTGTGCTGCTGCAATACGGTTAGGATCTACACCTTTTAGTAAGTCTGGGTTAGAAGCTACGATTGATAAGAACGCTGCTCCACCTTCAGCCATCTCTTCAAAGCCTTTTGCTTTCCAAACTGGGTATTCTGTGAATGCTTCTTCTGGCGCAAGGTCAAACTTCGTACGAGTTAGTTGATCATCGCTCCACTCCACATGAACGTTATTTGCCCCAGCTTCATATGCACTTTTTGCTACTTGGCGAACAAAGTCAGCCGTTGAAATTGGGGCATTAACCACGAGTGTTTGCCCTTTTTGAATATTTACACCTACACGAACAGCAAGATCCGCGTATTTTTCAAGGTTTTGATTAAAAGTTGTCATACATTGGCTCCTTTGTTTTTTAGAATTTTCACCCTACTATTGTACCATTTGTTTGGGGGGAGGGGAATGAGGGACTTGTGTGTTGGACAAGGCTAGGCTAGGCGTTCGTTATTTAGGAGTGATATGTTCTTAGACGAGTATTTTTTGATTTAGACGAATAAATTTGCTAAATCGACGAGAAATGGGCTAGATTTGACGAGAAAATAAATAGAAAGGCGAATATATACCTAAGATAGACGAGAATATGAAAATTTGACACAAAGTTTAGGAGGATTAATCTTAATTAATGTAGAAATAGAGGCGTATGAAAGGAGGAAAACATCCATTGGTTAGAAAAAGTAAAAAGGTTTTCAAATTAGAAGCTCTTTTAAGAAGAGTACCAACTTTTCATGAGGTTAGACCAAAAATTGAGGAGGAGCTAGCCATTAGTAAAGCTGGAGACAGAGGAGAACAATCATTAGATTATCATTTGAAGCTCATATCAAGCAAGGACTCAAAAATTTTAAGGGGAATTCGCTTAAGGCATTTTGAAGATTTATATTTTCAGATGGATACTCTCATACTAACAAAGCAGCTAATTTTAAATCTTGATTCAAAGAATATGTCCGGCACTTTATTTTTTGACCGTGATTTTGACCAGCTTATTCGTACCACTCATGAAGGAAAGGTGGAAGCATTTTTAGATCCAATCCTACAGGTGAAAAGGCAGGAATTACAATTAAAGTCCTGGCTTAACAGGAATAAATATTCACCTGTCCCCATAATATCTCTTGTTGTGATAACAAATCCTTCATCAATTATAAAAGCTGATTCTCACCATATTAAAGCCGTACAAAAAGTAGTTATTCATAGTGCTAATTTTCCTTTTATCTTAGAATCATTTGAAAGATCTTTTCAAAAAGAAATTCTAACCTCTTCACAAGTCAACAAACTCTCGAAACACCTCATAAAGGACAACACACCCCTGGTCCCCAACTATCTAGAAAAATTTAAAATTAAACAATCTGATCTTTTAACGGGGGTTCATTGCTCTTCATGTAACATGCTCCCACTAAGTAGAAGTAAAAAGAAATGGTTTTGCCCGTCGTGTAATGAATACTCAGTTGATGCTCATATTAATGCATTGATAGACTACTATTTTTTAAAGGGCGATTCTATTACTAATAAAGAGTGTCGTGACTTCTTACAAATTGAATCGAAGGATGTGGCAAGTAAGTTACTAGCATCACTTGATTTAGAGTTTACTGGAAATTTTAAAGGTAGGGTGTATAACCTAGATTCGCTAATTAGTAGACAAGATTGGAGATAGACGAATAAATTGTTTATTTCGACGAGAAAACAAGGAGAAGGACGAATATATAACATCTTTAGACGAGAATATAGCTAGAAAGCCGAATAAAGTACTAGTTATCGTGAGAAAACACTTATCGATACATCCCAAAAGCCATTACACTAGCAAATCCCTCCACCTCGCATTATAATCTATCTATAAATCTACCTTCGGAGGCAAAATTATGCTAATTAAATGGCTATTCCCCATCCTGGCACTACTTGGTGGGGTGGCAGTTGCGATTCAGGCGAGTATAAATGGAGGATTGGGTAAGAAAGTGGGTACATTGGAAGGATCCCTCGTTTCGTTTTTAATTGGAACCCTCGCCTTGCTGTTTATCGTGATATTTTTTGGAAAAGGAAATATCACCACGCTGACGACGGTTCCTAAATGGCAGTTGACAGGCGGATTACTAGGGGCATTTTATGTGTTTGTGGCTGTCCTTGTGGTCCCACGAGTAGGAATAGCTACTACGTTAACAGCGGTAATTGTGGGGCAGCTGATTATGAGTGCTGTTATTGACCACTTTGGATTATTTGGAAGCAGACAAATTCCTTTCGATTATAAGCGGGCGTTAGCATTGGTGCTTCTCGTGTGCTCATTATTTTTATTTTATAAAAAAGTGTGAAGAAATCACTGATCAACGGTGTTTTCTTTTTTTTTATCCAAAAAGACATTGACATTTAATTGGAAACACTCTATTGTATTAAGTGTACTAGTTGATGTAATACACATAATACAATATGAATTTTACATAAGCTCGGAAACGAAAGGAGGGTAATGCCAATATGTACTTTAATTTAGATGAACGTAGCAATACGCCAATTTGGGAACAGATTGTGAATCAGGCAAAAGAGATGATACTCAAAGGAATTCTTTTGCCGAATGATAAGCTGATGTCGGTTCGTGAGTTAAGTTCGATGTTACTTGTAAATCCAAACACAGTGAGTAAGGCCTATCAAGAATTAGAGAGACAAGGCATCATTGAAACGCGTAGAGGAAAGGGAACGTTCGTGTCGGAGAATATCCCGACAAAACCGGATGAGGAAAGGATCGAAACGATGAAACAATCACTGAAAACACTAATTGTGGAAGCATCCTATTTAGGAATTGATAAGGATACATTTTTAACGTGGGTACAAACGTATTTAGATGAGTTAGGAGGAGGCAAAGATGCTAACGGTAAGGAATCTAAGTAAAATCATTGAAGGGCAAAAGGTCCTTGATGATATATCGTTTACGATCGGAAAGGGTTCCATTGTTGGCCTCGTTGGTAGGAATGGTGTTGGTAAGACAACATTATTAAGGACACTTGTTGGAATTCTTGACCCGGAACAGGGTGAAGTTTTATATGAAGAAGAGAATATAGCAGTTAAACCAGAAGTGAAAAGCCAGGTAGCTTACGTGCCTGATTCAACCGCAATATTCAATGGCTACAACGTGAAGGAATTAGTCCGCTTATACAAAGCGATTTACCCAGAATTTCAGGAGGAAATATTTTACCATCACATGCAAGAATTTAAGTTGCCTACAAATCGCAAAGTTCGAAGCTTTTCAAAAGGGATGAAGGCATTAATGTTCATCATATTGGCAATCTCGACAAAGGCGAAGTTAATCATTCTTGATGAACCAACAAATGGTTTAGATGCGATTGTGAAAAGACAGGTGCTGCAGTTATTGATTGGTGAGGTATCGGAAAATGAACTTTCAATCCTAATCTCTACACATCATTTAGATGAGTTAGAGAAGATTGCTGACACGATCATGATGATGAAGGAAGGAAAACTTGAATCAATCATTACGATGGACAATGCAAAGGAGCATTTTAAAAAGATTCAGGTAGTATTCAAAGGGGAATATCCAGAGGCCTTGGGACAACTTCCAAACATTGAAAAGATTAATCAAATTGGTCGAGTTTATACCCTTCTCATTATAGGCGATACTGAAGAAACGATTAATCAATTAAACACGTTCCACCCAATCTTACTTGAAGAATTACCGATGACCTTGGAAGATATGTTTATTTCAACGTTAGGAGGGGAAGACCGTGAAGGGAACTAAGGGTTTGTGGTTAAAGGATTATAAACAATCTAAGTTTATAATATGGGCATTTTGGCTCGTATCTTTGTATATTCCTATAAAGGTATTTAAAGAAATTCAGCATGTAAATGTTGCTTTTAAATATTGGAATGAGGCTAATGAGAAGGGACCATTTGAATATCATTTATTTTGGAACTATACGGATGTGGCTTTTCTCCAACTTGTTGTAGTGCTTTTATTAGCATGTACCTTAATTGGATTAGAGCGAACAAATCAAAGTATGGATTTCACTTTGTCACTTCCTTTTAAAAGACAGACAATCTTGCTTACAAAATGGTTACTTGGCGTAATTAACATTGTATTAGCAACCTTACTTTCAGTCTTGGCAGCACTCATTCTTCTTAGCAATTCGATGTTGGTAGATTATATGGACCCTGAAATTATTTGGTATAGCGGTTTCATCTCAATTTTTGTATTAATTGGTGTTTACACATTTGCTCTATTGATAGGATTTATGGGTGCTAGTGTCATTTCTCAATTAGTTTTTAGTGTAATCTTTTTGTTATTTCCTATGGGAATAATGATGCTTATTGATCAATTTTTCACATACCATTCAGAGGCTTTGGGACTGGGACATTTCTATCTTCCACCTGCAATTTATTCGGTTTTTGAGTATATAAGTTTTCCGATTCAACTCCTGCTACTTGATCGAAGTATTAATGGATTTCTTCATGAGTATATAAATGGACCAAACCAGCTAGGTGTAGAACCAATAATTGTACCAATTATCGTAACGATTGTAAGTTTAGCGTTGATAATGAAATTTTCAAAAGCAATGAAAAGCGAAAATAACGGAAAGATTCTTGTCTATGATAAGTATCAACCAGTTTTTAAAGTAGGAGTATTCATTTGTTTTTACCTTTTAGGTGGGGCTATTTTTCCTGAGTTTATCTACAACTATAATGAGTCCAGGCACGTAATAACATATCATATTGGTGGATTCTTACTCGCCTTTATTGTTACCTATATTGTTTCAAAATTACTAGGCACTAGATTTTTACTAGGAAAAAGGGGTTAACATGAAATGATTGAGTTGTAGATGAACTTGTAGCAATGAGAAGAGAAGTATAATAGCTTTTAATGGAGTAACTCTATAAGGGTTACTCTATTATTTTCCAAAAAATAATAGGTATACAGAACATCTGTTTGGTATATAATAATCGTAACAAGGAGTGATGAAGCGATGATGGGGATATTAAAAAGAGCATTTCATGAGCAGGCAACATTAGAGATTATTTATATGTCAAAGGGTGGTATGGTAACTGGTCGTTTAATTAAAGTGATGGAGATTAAGGAAAATACAGTTATTGCTTATTGTTTTTTACGTAAAAAAAGAAGGAACTTTCTAATCGAAAATATCTTATCTGCTGATGTCCCAAGGCGAAGAGGTGGGCACAAGTTAGCAAATTAAAAAAAGAGCACCATGATGATGCTCCCTGCATTTGTTACTTTAATTTAAATCTACGAACTTGGTTGTTAAGATCTTCAGCTAACATTGAAAGTTGGTCTGCAGTACCCGCAATTTCCTCCATAGAACTAGTTGTTTGTTGAATAGAGGCAGAGGTTTGTTCAACTCCTGCTGCTGATTCCTCTGATACAGATGCAATGTTTTCAATAGATTGACTCATTTGTTCACTACGTACGACAATATCCTTTAGATTCTCAGAAACATCTTGGATTCTTGTTACCATATCGGATACAGACTGATTAATAGTCTCAAATGTTTTACCTGTAGCTTGAATTTGTTCAGAGCCTTTTTCAACTTGATGATAGCCTTCTTCAAGGGAGGTTACAACTTCCCCAGATTCCTTTTGAATACCTGCTACAATTCCAGTGATATCAGAAACGGAAACGGAAACCTGTTCAGCTAGTTTACGAACCTCATCAGCTACAACTGCGAAGCCTTTACCGTGTTCACCAGCTCTAGCTGCTTCGATGGCAGCGTTTAATGCCAGTAGGTTTGTTTGATCAGCAATTGCTTTAATTACACCAACAAGAGTTGAAATTTCTTTAGAATGTTTATCAAGACCTTTTACTTTTTCCACCGCAACATTAAAGATTTCATCGATGAAACTCATTTGATTGACAGAGGATTCCATTAACTGACTACCGTCTTTAGTAAGCTTTAAAACAAAGTTTGATGAATCATGAATCAGTTGACCATTCGTATTCGCAACTGTGATTTTATCGATAAAGGTAGACATGGCTTCTGATAGTTCAGATGAATCATTGGCTTGAGATTCAGATCCAGCAGATAACTCTTGCATCGTTGCAGCAACTTGTCTGCTTCCTTCTTTCACTTCATTAGCAGATTGTGTCAATTCTTCACTCTGGCTTGTAACTGTGCTAGAAACCGATGAAATCTGTTGAACCATATCCTGCAAGCTAACTAACATTACATTCATTGCAGAGCTTAGTTGGCCGATTTCATCCTTACCTGTGTAGCTATTTTCTTCAACTGTTAGGTTACCCTCGGAAATTTCCTTGGCCATTTTTATAACGTTGTTTAAATTTTTATGAACGATTCGGTTAATCAAATAAACAACTAGAATACCTAGCACTGTAGATAGAGCTATTGCGATTAGTAGATTTGTAATTGCACTGTTTAAGCTTATTGAAACTTGTTTCATAGCTGTATCCCGTTGGTTATCCAAGATACTACGTAAATCCTCTAGTTTTTTTACTACTCCACTGCGAAGTATTTGAGTTTTTCCACGGTTTAACAATGCTACAGATTGATCTCCCCGTTTAATTGCTGGAGAGATTGTATTTAAAAAAAGTGAATTAATATCTTCATCGGCTTTGTCAATCTCACCTAAGATAACTATCTCTTCATTTGAAGTTAATTGTGGCTTTAATTCAACTAAAAACAACGTGAGAGACTCATCAATTTCATTATATTCCTTGATGTATGCCTCCTTAGGACTACTTATATAATCTGCGATACGAGCATCCTTTGATCGGATTAGAGAAGCGATTTCAGTAATAATGATTGAGTTATTACTCTTTTTTTCTAGTGAAGCTAGTTCAGCTTTTACACCTTGAATCTGGAAAAAAATAACGACAGCTGAAGCACAGAATAAAGCAATTGATAAACCTAGTGCTATCCCAAACTTCCAGCCTATTTTAAGGTTATTAAACTTTAAAAAGCTTGGTCTTTTTTTAAACATTTGCGTACCTCCTATGTATAAAACTCTTTAAAGAAAAAAACTCTTTTCTCTTTGACGTAAATAGTTTTGAAGCATCATTTACGCAAAGCAGAAAAGAGTTTTCATCATCCCATCTGACAACCCGGCCATCATAGCATTACGCTGAAGATCCGTGGCTTTGCGTCCCCGACTTTCGACGGGTTTGCCTTTAACTTTTAGGAAATTAGCTATAGTCATTTAGTAATAGATTAATTATATAGCGATATTCTCTTTAAGGCAATAAAGGTTGACGAAATATGTTGAAAAATTAGACATTTCATACGCTAGGTTTAACTGGTGGAAGGGACTTCGCTTTAGTATTAAGATTTATTGCAATCAGGGCAATAACGATGGTTGTAGTAATTAATGTCCCGTGTAATATCCAAACCATTTTTGGTAGAGTAAGAGCTTCTAGTAAAACTGGTGCTACAACAAATCCTAAAGCAAAACCTAATGATTTTAATAGCATACCAACTCCAAAGATTCTCCCCCTAATATGGTTATCAGTTTTCTGTAAAATGGTAGAGTGAAGCGTTGTAAATGTAGCATCAAATACCCCAGTAAAGAAAGCAAACGGAAAGATGATCCAAAGGTTAAGACTTGATAAAAAGACAATAAATCCGGTAGACATAAGGATAGCTGTTATGAAACAACTATAAAATAAGCGATCACCATGTAGCCACTTTATCCTTGGAATAATCATTGTCGCAGTAACCGAACCAATCCCCCATATTCCCCAAATCATCCCATAGTAGAATCCTTGACGAGAAGGATCAATATCTTCAGCGAGTAGCGGAATGCCAAGGTTGTGTGAGCTACCAGCAAAAGCTCCAATTAAGAATACGATGTTAACCATAAGTAGCATTGGGGCAACCATAATATAGGAATAAACCTCTTTTAGATCGTCTCCTATGCTCTTTAGTTTTTGTTTGAAACCACTAGCCAAAGCGGCTGCTTTTTTTGTATTTCCAGACGCCCATTTTACTTTAAAAAGAACCGCGGCTGATAACAGATAGGTTAGTGCATCAATCATTAAAGTTACTTTGTAACCGAGGAAATCAGTGATTACTCCCGCACCAATAAAACCGGCAACAAGACTGATTGATGTTAGCCTTGAGATAAGTGCATTGGTTTCAAGGACTTTGTCTTGGCCAAAAATTTGTGGTATTTCTGAGTTGAAACTAACCATAAAAAATGTACTTGATAAGCCGATTAAAAAGGCAACAGATAAGATCATTATTGGATTAGGAAACGGAATTAAGAGAAGGATGATAATGGCCCTGAAAATATCTGTGTAGATCATAATTTTACGACGGTCATATCTGTCTGCTAATATCCCTGAGAAAAGACTGGATAATACACCTCCAAGTGTACGAACAGCCATGGTAGCAGCCAGCCAAACTGTACTGCCTGTTGCAGCATACATCACAACATTTAACACAATCAAATCCATGAAGGTTCCTAAATCAGAGAAGGCTTTTGTATAAAGAATTATTTTTTTGCTCATGTGGTTCTCCTTAAGGTTGTAATAGCTATATTTTATAGATTTCTAAATTATTTCGCAATACGAAGTTTTTATTTTTTTTCGAGAAGGAATGAAGTGCGAAAAGTTGGTAGATACTATCTGTGAGGATTTGTAGCTCAACTAATAGAGCAGCCAACCGTATCATAGAATATGGTTGTGCATGTTGTAGGTGAAAGGCCTACCAAGTCCTCCTACATAAAAAATGAAAAAACAGCATTCAAAGGGAATGCTGTTTTTAGTGTTTATAGATATACAATGATAGATAGTGCGATTCCGATAACCATTACCAAAAGTGAGCCAATAAAAAACGGATTAACAAATACATTGTATTTTTCTTCTGGTATAAACTTCATCTTTAACATATCTCCAAGGCCAGTGTATATATCATAACTTAGGCCAACCTCTGCATTCCTACCCTTGTTTGAGGATAACCAGATAGCTCCACTCATAAAAGCTCCAAACAGGAATAAGACATCATGGTAATGCATTTCTAAGATCCATGATAAGAAAATGCCAAGGATTAGTTCTATTATAATAGCTGTTACAGTTAGTAGTGTATAAAGTAGCAAGTTCTATCACCCTTTCATTTCACACAAATCGTATTTTACCATAGTTTTCTCGTTCGAAGAATATTTTATAAAAAGTGGAAAGGTAGATCGCGATAGATAGAGAATATATTAATGGGGTAAAATCGTTACAAACAATTGTAGACACAAGTGGAGGAATAAAGAAAAGATGAATAAAGGAAAGATTATTTATTTAAATGGAGTATCAAGTTCGGGTAAGACAACCTTGAGTAGAGAATTGATAAAGCTTTTGCCGAATTATTTTCATTTTTCAGTTGATGATTTTGATTATATTATCGAGAAAATGGAAGATCGTCAAAATGATCGTTTAATTCCAATTGAGACTGAGGTTTTTTATCATCAAACGATTAAGATGTTTTCAGATAAAGGTGTAAATCTAATAATAGATGATGTTTTACATGACAATATCAGCTTGAAAAGCGCAACTAAAACCCTTGAAGATTATCCAGTACTGTTTGTTGGGGTTCATTGCAATTTAGAAGAATTAGAGCGTCGTGAACGAGAACGTGGTGATCGAACGGTAGGACAATCGAAAAATCAGTTAGGCTTTGTGCATCAAAATGGGGAAGTCTACGATGTTGAAGTAAATACTTTTAATGAAGATTTAGAAGTATGTGTGGCTCGTATTGTTGAGGCTGTGGATAAAGAACTCTTTTTACATGGGTGGAAGACAACCTGTGAGAAGTTAAAGATTAATAAATAAAAACAATTTAACCTTATATTTAAAGACCATGCTGCCATCACGATAAACAATAGAGTTGAGGATTTTTACAATTATCGTTTGGAAAATAAAAAACGCTGACAACATATGATGTCAGCGTCTATACAATTTAAATTTATCCTCTATACACATAGTAATCCTGAGTGTGGAATTGCTCAAATCCACAGGATTCATATAAACCTAAGGCACGTTCGTTTTTTATTTCAACCTCTAAATAAATATCTTGGACATGCTTTGCTTCATCTAATACAACGTTAGTTAACGCTTTACGTCCAATCCCTTTTCCTTGGTATTCAGGATATACAGCGAAACTATAAATCCAACTTTCTCCTTGTTCACGGTAAACGCGTATTTTTCCAACCGTTTTCTCATCCTCTTCAATAATATAATATGTACCTTCTTCTAGTACTCTTTCATTAAATGATTTTGCAGCTTCTTCAGTCATACCAAAACACTTCACATCTAACTCAATCGCGGCTAATATGTCTTCTAGAGAAGAAGCTTTCCTCAAAACAATGTCATTGCTGCGCTCTAATGGGGAAGGGTTGTATTTCATTTGATATTCAGATATAGAATAAATACAGGGTAATTTCTTTAGGAACTCACTTGCTGAAACTGAGTCAGCCGGTGCATTCAGTAGGATTCTCTCAAACCCTTGATTTTTACAAGCTTGTATGGCTTGTTGAAAAAGGTTAGTAAAGATGCCATTGTTTCTAAAATTTGGATGAACCATTCCACATAGCTCAACCTTGTCACCGAATCCATAGATTCCGATGAAACCTACTAGTAAAGAGGAGTCATAAATAAAAAAGTCTTCAGTCTCTTGACTACTTCTAGTACGTAGCATATCCCAGTTTAATTTTAGTTTGATATTTTCATGCGATTCACAAATCTTTTGAAGGGATTCAATGTCTTGTAATTGTTGAGCTTTTAGCATGAAAGTTATTCCCCCATTTAAATTAGATTCCTTTTTTATAATAAATGGAAATGGATAAAAAATACAGTTCTATTTTCAGAATAAACTATACTTTTTACCTAAAATAGATTGATTGAAAGATAAGTAAATGGTACTATTTTAGTAATCTAGGGCAAACTTATGGTGCAAAGCCGCGGGTCAAAGGGTGGGATATCATCAAGACTTACGGATTGCCAATTTCGTTCACTGATACAAAGTAGGGGGACTTATGGAAAGGAATATCGAGCTAATTGAAACCATCCAACATTTCTATCAGTTATTAGATAGAATGCCGGACCGCCCAAGTTCAACGTACGATTTTGCATATTTTATAAAACAATTTTTACGTACAAAAGTAGATGAGGGGCAATTACTGCCGACCATCGAAGTGATGACTGTATTTAAATATAGTAAGCCTAAAGCATATTATTCTATGAGACAATTTGCAAAAAAGGATCCATTGTTACAATTTTTAATGGGATTAGACATGGATAAAGACCGTGCGGAAGAAAGATTAAATCAGCTACTTACACAAAATTTAGAGAATTAAAAAATCAACTATTCTAGTTGGTTTTTTTGTATTATAAATCCTAAAATAAAATAATATACTTATAGAGGTGAAAATTAAAATAGTATATAGTAAGAGGGTAGAATTATTACTAGGAGGATCTTTTAAACATGTTACATACACCACTAGGCCGCTTTAGAACCATGGGGTTTCTTGAAGGTGGTTCACTACTGTTTCTTGTCTTTATTGCCATGCCACTAAAGTATTTTTTAGACATGCCTCAAGTCGTCAGTGTTGTTGGCGCCATTCATGGTGGGCTATTCACTATATATGTATTTGTTATAGCCTATACAACCTACAAAATACGTTGGTCATTAAAATGGGCTTTTAGTGCATTCATCGTAGCCTTTATTCCGTTTGGAAATATTGTTCTTGATTCACAGCTAAAAAAACAAAACTTCTAATTTACCTAGGATGTGTGTTCCTAGGTTTTTTTATTTTGTAAGGCCCAAACTTGCATGGACGTGTTACCTATAGTCATTTTTATTCATAGCATGAATTGAATTAATAAAAGGAGGTATTTGACTATGAATTATGAACAACTTATGAAAAAAAGACAGCATTGTTTAGCTCAAATGCAGGAGGCTTATACAAAATACTACAAAAACTATAATGAAATCATGCAATATGATTCAATGTTACAGCCATTATTACAAATGAATCCAACGACACAAATTAATCCTTATGTAAATGTAAGTCCGTATACACAAGTAAATCCAAGCTTAGAGGTAAACCCACAAACTCAAGTTAATCCATGGACACAAGTAAACCCAAGCTTAGAGGTAAACCCGCAAACTCAGATTAATCCAAAACTATTCAGTGATTGGCAGATAAACCCATATATAAACTTTGATCCAGATTTTGATTTTAGTTTTGGGAAATAGTGGAGCCTAGAAAAATAAATCACGCTCTCACAGTTTAGGAATAAAATATCCTAGTTTAGGTTTTGTGGGAGGGAAAAGTATGCAGCAGTATTTTAATGTGTTTTTGGAAGACCGGAATATTAGGATCACTAATGCGGATGACAAGATTGATATTTTAAATATATCTGTATTTATTGATAATCAACATATTGGACATATGTCATTTGTTGATAACCTTATCATTAATCCGAAAAATCGTTCAATTCAAAAGCTGCTTATTCAATCAGATGTGCTTGCGGACGGTCAGTTAAAGAGAATCTCTGAAACATACAATATAGGAGATCTACGTTTTTCGGAACGTGATTCCTATTTCCAAGCCGGCGATATTCTTGTTGCCTGTGATAACTTAAATGGTCTTCCTTATGGGTATATGGGTCACTCTGCTATGGTTGTAGATGAGAGCAGTATTATTGAAGGAGTAGTTACCAACCCGATTATTCGTAAGGTACCAATAGAAAACTTTTTTAATAATCATAAATTGTTTTCACATTTTCGTCCGAAAAACAAAGAGATGGGTGAAAAAGCAGCTAAATATGCAATCAACTATTTAGAAACCTTTAACGAGAACAAGGAAAAAGGAATTGCAAAACCTATCTTTCTTTTTACCGTCAATACGCCTTTAGATGATGAATGGAACTATATCTATTGTTCAAAATTAATCTGGTTAAGTTATTATTATGGAGCCGGTTATGAGTTTCCGAATGATCATTTATGGTTTGCACCAGAAGATTTATATACCAATTTAAAAGATAATCCTGATTTTGAGGTTATGTATATACACCCGGATTTTGTTTTTTATATTGATGCATAAGGTAAGTAGTAGACATCCAATGGGGTGTCTTTTTTTTGTGGTGTGACTTATTTGTAATTCTAAAATGTAAATACTATGTAAATTTTGGAAGAATTACTAATTAATAGGTGTATTTTCCTGAAAAATGTATATAATTAGTCCTTGGGTGCAAATTTATAACATGTTGATAGTATATAAGACTTAGGTCTTAGAAACTATCAAGAGGAGGATATTATGAACTGGCTTAACTTTATTGTTAAGAGAAAAATTTTAGTAGGTTTGATGGTTGTATTTGTTATTATTCTTGGATACTACTCAATATTGAAACTAGATAAAGAGCTATTGCCGTCTGTACAATTTGACGAAGCCTATGTAGAAATTGGGGCAGGTGAAATGTCTGCTATTGAGGTAGAGCGAACAATAACAACTCCATTAGAAAGTCAAATTCAGTCAATTGAGGGAGTTGAAGGTGTTAGCTCTACAACAAATATTGGTAGAACCTCGATTCAAGTCATGTTTGAACGTGGACGTGGAGAAGAGCTTTTTAAAGAAGTAGAGTCGATTGTGAATACTTCAACTGCAAACATGGCTGGGGTAAAAGATGTATTTGCAGGACAAATCGGAACAAGTCAAAGTTATGAATTCTTTATGGATGTTTCTGGCGGAAGTATGGAAGAGATGACAGCTTTTGCAAAAGATGTGATTGAACCAAGACTTGAAGCATTACCAGAAGTGCGTGATGTGTCACTTTCAGGCTTAGTTGAACATGAAGTTTCAATTGAGTTTAGTCGTGAGAAAATGCTTGAAAAAGGTCTTGATATTACATATGTAATCGGTGCGATACAACAAGGAAACAGTGAAGCAACATTAGGTGAATTAAGTGGAGATAAGGACTCACCTTCGCTACGTTGGAGTTCGAAACTAGAAACTATCGATGATGTAAAGAACATTAAAATTCCAACACAAAGCGGCTTTATTGACTTAGAAGAAGTAGCGAAAGTTTCACTAATTCCTTTAGAGAGCTCATCTTCTGTTTGGAAAAATGGATCAAAGGATTTTGTCTTTATTCAAGTTGGTCGTAGCTCAGAGTATACTCAGATTGAAATGGCAGAAGCGATTCGTGCTGAGATTCAACAGATTCGTGATGAAAATATTATTACTGGCTTTGAATTAACAGAAATGGTTGCTCAAGCAGATTATGTGAAGGAATCGATTGACGGTGTAACAAGTAATATTCTTATTGGTGGTATTATTGCGGTAGTGATTTTATTGTTATTCCTTAGAAACATAAGAGCAACATTTATCGTAGGTCTAACAATTCCGACATCTGTTTTACTAACGTTTTCTGCGATGTGGATCTTTGACTATAGCTTTAATCTATTAACCCTTATTGGACTTGGGTTAGGTATTGGAATGATGGTTGACTCGGCCATTGTTATTTTAGAATCGATTTACCGTAAAAAAGAACAAGGGCTGGATAAATTTGCAGCAGTAATTGAAGGTACAAAAGAGGTAGCAACTGCAGTTATTGCTTCTATGTTAACAACTATTGTTGTTTTCCTTCCAATTGGATTACTTGGTGGGGAAATGGGAACCTTCATGATCATGCTATCAGCTGTTGTGGCAATTACATTAATTAGCTCAGTGGTTGTATCATTTACATTAATCCCTTCTTTATCAGAAAACTTTTTAAAGCTTGGAAAGAAAAAGAATGAGAAGAAAGCAGGTCCATTATTACGTTACTATAGTGGTATTGTTTCTTGGACTGTTAAGAAAAAGCGTTATAGCTTTGCAGTTATTGGTCTGTTTTTCCTAATGTTTGCAGGGTCACTTGCACTCGTTACGAAAATTCCTATGACGATTATGCCAGATATGTTAAACCGCTATGCAGAGGTAATGGTTACTGTAGAAACAGGTTTATCAACTGAAGAAAAAGAAGAATTAATCTCAGAGATGAATGAAACGCTATCTCGGGTTCAGGATGTAGAAACAAACTATGTTATGGATATGGGAACAATGCTTTACACCATCATTAATATGACGAAGGGTGATGAGATTACCCGAGAGCAAAAAGAAGTGAACGAGGAAATTATGCGTTCTTTACGTGACTTAAAAGAGAATTATCCACTTAAAGATGCACAGGCTGCAATGTCAGCTGGAGGTGGTTCTCCAGTTCAAGTGAATATCTCCGGTGATAGCTTTGAAGAACTTCAAACGATCGCTAATGATTTTATAACTGAATTAAGCGATATTGAAGGGATTGTAGCTGTAACTAATTCAATTGAACGAACATCGATTGAACAAGTGATTGAATTAAACAAAAGTGAGATTGAAAAAGCAGGTCTTACTGAGCCACAAATTAAACAATTTATCGAGCAAAGCTTTTTATCAATGCCTTTAGGTGAAATGATAATAGATGAAGAAAATGTACCTTTGATGGTTAAATGGGACGAAAAAATTGAAAAACAGACTGAACTATTAGACTTGAAAATCCCGACAGCTAGTGGTGAAGAGTCATTATCAACATTTATTAAGTTAAAAAGTGTAAATACACCAAATCAAATTACACATAATGACGGAGAGCGATTTATTTCCATTTCAGCTGATATTGAAGGGAAAGACTTAGGAGCCATCAATCGAGAGGTTTCAAAACTGATTGAAGAATTCAATGCTCCATCAGGCTACACTGTATCTGTTGCTGGTGACTTAGAGCAACAGCAGGAATTAATGAAAGAAATGCTATTAGTCTTAGGGCTTGCGATATTCTTAGTTTACTTTGTAATGGCAGTTCAGTTTAATCACTTAATACACCCAATTGTTGTAATGTCTGTTATCCCAATGACAATTGTCGGCGTTATTTTAGGATTAGTTATTACTGGGCGTGAGTTAAGCATCATGTCAGGAATGGGTGTTATCATGTTAATTGGTATTGTATTAAACAATGCCATCCTACTCATTGATCGAACAAATCAGCTTAGACGTGAAGGCTATTCAGTAGCAGATGCACTAGTTGAAGCTGGTGAAAATCGTATCCGTCCAATTTTAATGACAACACTAACAACAGTTGGTGGAATGCTTCCATTAGCGTTAGCTTCAGGAACTTCAGGTAACTATCAAGCACCAATGGCAACGGTTATTATTTCGGGGTTATTATTTGCAACCTTAATAACACTAGTACTAATTCCAGCATCATATCGTCTTTTTGACTCTTTAGGTAAGATTGGGAAAAGAAGACGTAAAAAAGAAAAGGTTTCAACTGAAGAGGTAACGGAACAAGCAAGTTAGATTAGAGTTAGACCCCTACACAGCTGTTAATGTGTAGGGTTTTTTTGTATTTATGAAACAAGGACTTGATAATTTGAAACACACTAGCCGCAAGATCACATAAGCATCCGCGGAACTACTAAATAGGCGGAGGATTTCCGTCTATTTAGTAAAAATCCTTGATAATAGCTAAAATAGACGGAGAAATTCCGCCTATTTACTCAAAAAGTGTTAAAATTATTTATTTTTAATGATATAATCGGAAAATTTTCCCTTATTTACCCCGAAATGAGCTTCTTTGATAAAATAAGCGGAAAACCTCCGCCTATTTACATTTTGCATTTCATAAGAGAACCTACGAAGAGGAGGGTTGTTTTTGTGCTCTATTACTCCGCTTATCTTCCATTGATAGCATAAAAATCGAAACAACTAAAACAATGGCCCCAACTGTATTTTGCACCGTTATTTCAATCGGGAAGAAAGGATACGAAATGATCGCTAAAAGCAATGGGCTAAATGCTCTTGTGACATTAGCGATAGAAAAACGTAAATATTTTAGGGCCTCGTATAATAGTATTGTCCCACCAAATCCTGCAAAAAGCGAAGATAGTATGATAAAGCCCACACCCTCTAAATGAAACTCACCTTCTACTAATTCACCCGATACAATGCTATAACCGAAAATGATAAGGAACGTCATAGAGTTATTTGTAAAAAGAATTGAATTTGAACTTTTTGAAGCTGACATCGTTTTCTTGATAAATACATTCGTTAGAGCGAAAAAGAATGTATAAAGTACAGCAAATGTAGTACCTAGTAACTGCTCTCGAAAGTTACCTCCTTTATCTACAAATAAAAATACTCCAAGGATCGCGATAATAATAAACATCATTTCACGCTTAGACATTCTTTCTTTTAAAAGAAAGACAGACAATAATACGGCAAAGACAGTATAAAAGCGCCCGATAAAGCCGATTTCAACTGGTGAAAGAAAATTGATACTGAGAAACATAAAGATGACTCCTAGTGAGTTAAAAACTGCAAGAAGAAGTATACTTTTTTCAAAATATAGAGTAACAGGTTGTCTAGTGATAATTCCATAAATAAAACTGGCAATTATAATGGTTAGCGCATTTATTAGTGCTGCTTTTGCTGGTGGCATTTCTAAAAGTCCAAATTTGGAAAAAAGTGGGCCTAACGCCACCATTAATACAGATAAGAGATTATATAAATGTCCTTTTTGTAAATCACTCACGGTTAAAACCCCTTTTAGTTTTGTATAGTATTTATTTTAAATAGAAAAAGGGGAATAAAAAGTGTAAATTAGATGTAGTTATTTCACCTTTTATTTGGAGGGTATCATGAAACTAATTGAGTACTACATACGACTGTTTATGACAGCAGCAAATGGAGAAGTTTTTCGTTCTATTAAAATGACACGAACTCAAGTTAGTCAAGTATTAGAATGTACGGAACGAAATGCCATTCTTGTTTTAACTAAAATGGAAGAGAATCATTGGATAAAAAGAGAAGCAGGGAGAGGAAGAGGAAATCTATCCACCATTACATTTCTTAAAACGGTTGATCAGATGCTTGAGGAACTCGACAAAGTTGAGCTTAACCAAAGTGACATTGAAAATATAATAACTATATTAAAGGGCAACGAAGCACTGGTTCAAACCTTTCTTTCGCGTTTATTTGGAGTTAGAAATAGAGAGGGGCAAGCAGAATTCGAGTATTTACGGATACCTTATTTCCGTTCACTTTATTCTCTAATTCCTACTGATGCACTGAGGCAATTAGAGCAGCATTTGGTCCAACAAATCTTCAATACGTTAGTAATTTATAACGAAGAAAAGCAGAAGGTAGAGCCTTGTCTATCACATTATTGGGAGAGAGACGAACTTGGAAAAAGATGGACTTTTTATTTGCGAAAAGGAGTAGTATTCCATAATGGAAAATACCTAGAGGCAGAGGATGTGGAATTTACCTTTCAGCAGATAACAACATCTTCTACACAGTGGATGGTTTGGCATTTAGAATCAGTCATTTCAATTGGAAAACATGTAATACAGTTTAACTTTGCTGAGTCAGTTTACAATTGGGATTTACTATTGTGTTCCGCAAGTTGTTCTATTGTTCCATTGCATTATGGAGATCTTACAAAGGAAGAATTTGCAGTAAAACCAATAGGGACAGGTCCATACAAAATAAAAGAACATATCTCTAATCAATTGCATCTTTCCGTTCATCAGGAGTACTTCCAAGAACGAGCTCACCTTGATGAAATTATGCTAATCGTATTACCATCCATTGAAAAATTTTTAAATGTTTATGAAATGGAGCAGGAGCCCCTGGCTTACCTTCCATTCATTACAGCGGAAAATAGGGAAAAAGAGTATCATTCAATTGAAAGAACACATATCACGATGAAGTATCTTTGTTGGAATGGTATAAAGAGAGACGATAAGAAGATGCAATCGTTAAGGACAAAAGTAGCATCATTGATCAATAAAGATAAAATGATTCAAGACTTGGGCTACCCAAGGTATAAACCAAGTAATTCATTTTTAGATGCCAAGCATAATGTATTGATTGAATCAGAACCTTTTGTACAAGAGGAACCACTTTTGCTAATGACCTATCAACTCCCACCAAATATTGATGATTGTCAGTGGATACAAAAGGAATGTGAACAAAATGGAATTAATGTGGAACTTGAAGTGGTTTCATTTGAACGCTTCTTAACTGAATCTAATCGTGCAGATTTTGTTTTAGGTGAGTATATAAAAGAAGATGCTGAGGAAGTGGGACTATTAAATCTCTTTCTTTCAAAGAAGAGCATAATTCGCAATATAATGAGGGGAGATAATATCAATATTGGTAAGATTTTAAGTACAAATGAAAAAGCAGAACGATATCGTTTACTAAAAGAAATAGAAAATGAGTATGTAGAAAGTGGATTGCTAGTCCCTCTGTATTCTACGTATCAACAGGCTGTACATCACGAGAACCTAATGGGCACCTCTCTAAATAATGTTGGATTTGTACCTTTCAAGGATTTGTTTTATCGAAAAGTGTAGAGGTATTTTTTAACTGGTAAAGAATATCATAAGGAAAATAAAATGAGAATTTTGGGAGAGGGAAAAGTTAGTGGACTTTGAATTGCTTCAAAAATCGTTTAAAAAAGAAAAAATTAATACAACCTTAATCAGCCAAGACGACAATGTCGTTTTTGAGTATTACAAGAATTCAAAGCAAAAGGATAAGCTACATAAAATCAACTCTTGTACCAAAAGTGTTATGTCTATCTTAATTGGAATAGCTATTGAACAAAAGTACTTAGAGTCAGTTAATGTTCCAGTTCATCAATATTTTCCACATTTGTTTAGGGAGCAAGAAGACAAACGGAAAATGGATATAACGATTTATCATCTGTTAACAATGACAGATGGCTTGGATTTCCCGGAATTCGGGGAGTGGAATTGTTTTGCTCCAATGGTTTATCACCATGATATCGTTATATCGTTAAATTTGTCATTGACCGTCCGATGATTCATCCTGTTGGAACACATATGAATTATAGTTCGGGAGCATCTCATATTTTATCTGCAATTTTACAACAGTTGACGAAAATGAAAACAGAGGAATTTGCAAAGAAGTATTTGTTTAAACCACTAGTCATCGAAAAGTACCAATGGTATACCGACCGTATGGGCATTAACAAAGGTGGAGATGGGCTGGTTTTGCAAGTAGCGGATATGTTGAAGCTTGGCCAAATGATGCTGCAAAAAGGGGAGTACAATGGTAAGAGAATACTTTCAGAAGATTGGATAAAGGAAGCAACAACTCCTAACTTAGTAACCTATGAAAATATCGGCCATTATGGGATGCATTGGTGGGTTAGTAAGATTAATAGTAAAGAAGATTTCAGCGAAAGCAATTCCTTTTATTTTGCACTAGGGTTTGGTGGACAATATATAATTGTTTTACCTAAAACAAACATGGTTATAGCTGTTACGAGTGATATTTATGATGATAGTCTAAAACCACTACGAATTTTGCGGAATGTTTTGTTTGATGAAATAGTAAATTAATAAACAATAAATTAGCGCTAAGAATAAAGTTCTTAGCGCTGTGAAATATATATTCGTTTATGCACTATCCTTGGTTTGAATACGCAATTTATTTTGCCTCTTAAATAGTGTCCATTTCTTCGTATTCGTTCCTACATACACTCCGGAAAGTACACATACTGCTCCAATCGCATGAGCGAAGGTGAAGGTTTCTCCTAAAAATACCGTTGCCATAATAACTGCGGATACAGGCATTACATTTATAAAAATTGAAGCCTTTGCTGCACCGACTTCTTTAATTCCTTGATAATACATGATAAAAGAAATGACAGTTACGAATACACTCATATGTGCGATGGCTAACCAGGCATCCCATGTAGCCAACTGAACTTCCTGCCAGGACGTTTCGAATAAGGCAAAGGGAAGTAAGAATAATGTACCAAAAGCAACTGCATAGGTTGTTGATTCAACAGAAGTGTATTTCTTCAAAACGATTTTTCCAACAACACTGTATAAGGCCCAACTTACAACTGCGCCAAGTAAAATCCAATCAATAGGCTCGAAGCCAAGTTGAAAAAGGGTCAATAGATGCCCATTTGTAATAATGAAGACTACACCCGTTAAGGCAATGATCATTCCAATTATATTATTCTTTGTGATTTTTTCTTTTAAAAATAAACCAGATAGAAGAACAATTAATACTGGATTAGATGCGATAAATAAGGAACTTTTTATAACCGGAGCATGCTTGCTGGCCAGAAAGAAACAAATATTATAAATCGTAATACCCGTCAGTCCTAGGATTGCAAACAGTCCAAAATCCTTTAGCGAGGGTTTCGTACGATTCTTTACCATGATCCACATGATAGGAAATAGTAGAATAGCAGCCCCAAAGAATCGTAAAAAAGCAACCGTTGCTGGTTCAAAGCTTAACACTGCATATTTTCCCGCAATAAAAGCACTTCCCCACGTGGATGTTGCTAAAGCAAGCATCCCATAAATCAGCCATACCTTTTTGTTCATAACGTTCCCTTCTATCCTGTAGTTTTGTGTGAATGTATTGTAACATGTTTCGGTTGACGAAACATTATGATTTTAAATATTTTTATAGAATTTATTTTGGAAATAGTGTTCTAAGGAATTGTTGGAATGTTAAAATTAGGTAATTGCATGGAAGGGGTGTATGGATGTATAAAAAGATGTGGGTTTCTAGTTGTATCGTAATAATAACACTTTTTGCATTTTTTAATATAAATCATATCTATATTGCGGTCGCTAAACCTTGGGTATTTCCTTATCCCCCATCTCAGGCAATAAATAATGATGACGTCGTCTTTTATGAAGAGGTTCCGAAAGTAAATAGTGAGTTAGTTCATCAGTTTGCTGAGTCCTTTGAAAACAGTTTGCGAGCTAAAATAACACTGACTTATTATGAGGAAGAACCAGGACTATTTTCAAGGTATTTTATTACAACCCCAATAAAAAGGTATTTCTTAGAATATAGCGAAGAGAATCACATCACATTAACTGATGTTTCTACTGATATGATCTTTCAAATGGAATTTCAAGATATAGAAGTATTCTATAAGAATGGTTATCAAATTTACAGATTAATACACGAAAGTAATGGTATTCACTTTGATGTAGTAACTATTCCAACATCTCAGTAAAAGCTTCCCATTAATTAGAAGCATTTGGTATCATTACAAATATAAGGGAGTTATGAGAGGGGAAAGCTTACTAAATGGGAAAAAAATTAGGGCTTGCTATTATTCTATTGTTAGCTAGTGTTTTATCAATTTCAGCAGTGGTTCGTTATTTTATATTAGACCCAGTTGAAACCAATGCCATTCTTATTCGTGAGGGAATGGAAATGTTTAAGATGGATTATCAACTGTGGAACATAGCGTTATATATACATATAGTAACAGCCGTTTTACCATTGGTCATCGGACCATTATTGTTTGTAAAAAAAATACGTAATAAGTACTTACAGGTTCATCGAAATGCTGGAAAAGTGTATGTGGTCATGATTCTAGTAAGCTCTCTGGTCGGAATTTACTTAGCATTTTACGCACACGGTGGAATTCTAGCCATACTAGGATTTTTATGCTTAGATATACTTTGGTTTTATACAACATGGAAAGCATATAAGTATATTCGTAATAAACAACAAGTTCTTCATGAGGAATGGATGTATCGAAGTTATGCAATGACATTTGCTGCTCTTACATTTCGGATGTGGTCGGCCATTGTTGGGTATTCATTGGATAATTTTACAGTCGGTTATGTAACAGCAATATGGCTAAGTTGGATCGGGAATTTAGTAGCGATAGAATTTTGGATTCGCTTTAAGCTACGTAAAGGAACAAAGATATCTGGTAAAGTTTCTACAAAAATGGTTTAAAACGAAGCAGTGAAGTCCTACTAGGGGATTCACTGCTTTTTCGTAAATAGGATTAGTTTTCTATTAATTTTAAAAAATATTCCAGTATTGTGAAAAAAGTACTAGATTTCACTATATTAACAGTTATAATAGTATTTGGTGTTTATGAAAGCCTTTACATAACTGAGGAGGAAATATCGAAATGACAATGATTCGTACACTTAATCTTAAAGATTACACTTATGGAAATTCAGACCAACGCAAAATCTTTGCTGAAGAATTTGTGGCTGGTTTAAAAGAAACTGGTTTTATTATTTTAGAAGGGCACGGAGTAGACCCTAATCTAATTGAAAAGAACTATGACATGTGGCGTAATTTTTACGCATTAGACACAGAGACTAAGAAAAAGTATGAAAGTGTTCTTGGTGGAGCGCGCGGCTATACTGGTTTTGGTAAAGAGCATGCAAAAAACCGTACAGTTGGAGATTTAAAAGAATTCTTCCATATTGGACAAGAACTACCTGTTGGTCACCCATTAGCAGGTGAATATCCAGCAAACATCTGGCCAGAAGAAGTAGAAGATTTACGTAAAAACGGATTAAACTTCTACCGTGAGTTAGAGCGTGTTGCTCGTAACATGTTAGAAGCACTGGCTCTCGAGATGGACCTACGTTTAGATTTCTTCTCTGATATGATCAAAGACGGAAACAGCGTACTTCGTGCAATTCACTACCCTGCATTAGATGAATCTATGGATCCAAATGCAATCCGTGCTGGTGAGCATGAAGATATTAACTTAATTACTCTTTTAGTAGAGTCAACTGCATCAGGTCTTCAATTACTTACACGTGAAGGCGAATGGATGGATGTTAAAGCAGAAAAAGGTCAAATTATCGTTGACGCTGGGGACATGCTTTCACGAATTACAAACGAAGTTATCCCAGCTACAACTCACCGTGTAGTAAATCCAAAAGGAGAGAATACTTCACGTTTCTCAATGCCTTTCTTTGTACATCCTTACAGCAGTTACTTATTAGAAACAATTCCTTCTTGTGTGTCGGCAGAAAATCCAGAGAAATACCCTGCAATCACAGCTGGTGATTTCTTATACCAACGTTTAGTTGAAATTGGATTGATTAAGAAGTAAGTTTTTTAGTTGACCAGCTCCTGTTTTTGAGGGGTTGGTCTTTTTTCATTTAGTAGAGTCATTCTTCTATTAAACTAAATATTGTATAATACTGGTAGTTTATGAATGAGGAGAAAGATAGATGGAGCCAATTTTGTTAAAAGAATTACCTATACAAGTTATTGATTTTGTTGGTGAGATAACAGAAATAACATTTCCCAAACAGGGATATACATCGAATGTGGGAATATTGAAAGCATTGAATGGTGAAAAGTTTGTTGTAAAAAGAACAAGAGGAGAACAGTTTTGTAATTGGTTAAAGTGGGAGGCATATGTACTGAATCTCCTAAAGGATACGAGTTTACCGGTTCCAAGGCTCTTAAAGTTCGTTGAGGCTGCTGATGAATCATGGATGTTGACTCAATTTATGGAAGGACAAACATTACGAAACTATCTGTTGAATGAACAGAACGAGGAAAAGCGTCATAAAGTGATTTTTCAGTTTGGAAAAATTCTAAAAGAGATACATTCCACACCTTGTCCTTCGGAGTTAAAGATCGAGCGGGTATGGTTAGACCAAATGATAGAAACCGCTGAATATAACTTCCATCGTTATGAGACGGACGGAAGTGCTGAGCTTTTGCAGATGTTGAAAAATGAAAAGCCAGCGTTTGTCGAGCAAACACTGATTCATGGCGATTTTACAATTGATAATGTACTAGTAAAGGATGGTTTGATTTCTGCAGTTATTGACTGGAGTGGGGGAGCTTTTGGTGATCCGCGCTATGATGCTGCACTTGCGGTTCGTCCAAAGCCTAATGCATTTGAAAACGAGAGTGATAGAGAGGTATTTTTTGAAGGCTATGGGAAAAAGATCATTACAGAAGTTGAATATCTGTATTTTGAGGCTGGATTGTATAATTTCTTTTAAGATAGAGAAGGTCTTGCTATCTCCGGTTGGTATTTAGGCTACATATTCGACTAACATTGAGAAATACTCGTGTAAATAATGATTTATTCGCGTAACTAAACGTTTTCTCGCTAAAGGTATCCATTTGCTCGTCCAAACCTGTTAAATATTCGCTTAGCATTAAATGATTGAGTATTTTGAATACACTTCAATCATGATATGATAGAAAGAAAAGGGTGGATAGGCATGAAATTACATAAACTACTATTATTAATCACATTACTAGCACTCATCCTTCCTACTAAATCATTAGCAACCTCTTGGGCTTATAATTTCGTTGTGTGGGAAGGTTATATCTACGAGATAACGGATGAGTATGTTACAGATGTAGATTTAGAGGTCGGAAAGGTTACCGCTTATTCCGATATGGAGTCTTTATCTGGAAATTTTTCAAATACATATGAGGTTGGTACGAAGTATTACACAATTAATGGGGTAAGTTCTGATGAAGCAATTGCTATTGAGGAACCTGATGGAAAGTACATAAAAGCTGTCAAAATCGGTGAATATGGCATAACAAGTGGTTTTCAAGGTATGTTTGGTGGCGAACAGGGGATTGTACCCTTTATTATCGTTGGAGGATTCATTGTTTTAATCATATTTTACGAACGAAAATTGAAGCGAATCAGGGAGTAACAGGAGGACCGGTAATGAGGTCCTTTTCTTTTTGAAATTTTTTTTACAAAAAGTGAAATTATTTAAGCAGTAGACTCGTTATACAGGATGAAACAAACAAATGCACAATTCTTAGCTAGTAAGCTAGCTACATAAACGAGACATGCGCATGATCGTTTAAGGAGGTACCTATGGAAGAGGAAATTAAGTGGATTCAGGATGTCCTAGATGGAAACAAGCAAGCCTACGGACACATCATTAACAAATACAAAAACCAATTATATGCCACCATCTTAAGGATGACGAGAAATCCACATGATGCCCAAGATTTAGTTCAGGAGGCACTTGTGAAGGTATATTACCAGCTTGGCAAATTTGAAGGAAAAGGTTCCTTCTCAAGTTGGATTTACCGAGTATCAATTAATTATTGCATGGATGAGTTCAGGAAAAAACGCTACAAGATGAAGCAGGTTGATATAGATGAGGAAACTCTTTCGAATCATAATCACCCTGAAGTCATTTTTCTGAAAAAAGAGGAACATCGTCAACTCGAAAAGTTGATTCAAACTTTACCTGAAGATGAAAGAATGATCCTTCTATTACGTTATGTGAATGAATTAGGCTATCAAGAAATTAGTGAGTTAGTGGAGATACCAATTTCACAAGTTCGAAATAAGCTTCACCGAGCTAAGAAAAAAATGAGAGATACAGTAAAACACGAAGGAGGCTATTTTCATGATGAAATGTTGGGCAGCAGATAAGCTTTCTCAGTATGTAGATCATATGTTAGATGACAAAGAAATGAATGAAGTAGACTCACACCTTAATAATTGTTCAAAATGTAACGAAATTGTAGAGGCTTATAAAAACGAAATAAGCTTCCTAAAAGATACATTAGAGACACCAGAATTACCGCCGGACTTTACAGATTTGGTTCTTGCGGAATTAGAGCCTTATGAATCAAAAATGGTTCGTCCAAAAAGAACTATTTGGAAAAAGTTCACGCTTAGTGCTGCCGGTTTTGTATTAGCCTTAGGGTTAGGATCAACCCTACATTCAGGTTTTGCTGAGTGGCTAGGTGGTCTATTTACAACACAACAGGTAGATGAAGGACTTAGAAGAGCAGCTGATACTGGTTTTATAGAGCGTGTTAATCAAGAGGTTAAAGACCAAGGACTTACGCTAAAAGTTGAAGATGTAATAGCAGATTCATCGAGAATTGCCCTGAGTTATCAAGTACTTGATGAAAATGGAAAGGCCCAAGATACCTACCTAGATCTAGGGAAAGCAGAGATTTATGCAAAGGATCAACAAGGTAACCGTTTGGAAAATGTGGGGATGGGATGGTCACATGCTAATGAGTATGGATTAATTGAGTTTTCTCTACAAGAGAAGAATGAACTAGAAAAGTTTACGTTAACTTTGGCGGTTACAGAGCTAAAAGGTGTAAAGGGCAATTGGAATTTAGAGTTTCCTGTGGACTTAACAGCTAGTCTTAAGGCCACTAAAACGATACCATTAGATCAAACAACAAATACTCTACAAGGTGTAGAGATTGAGATGAAGGAAGCAAGATTTGCACCATCTTCAACCGAAATTGTGTATGAAACGTCTTTTTCGAAAGAAGAACTAGCTGGGATAAAAAAAGAGATGAAACAATTTGAAAAGACATTCGGTAAAGATGCAGTAGAACGTTTGCATAGACAGTATGATACGAGTATCCAGTATCGTATTGTAGATTCAACAAATAAGACCATTGCATCACATAATACATTTGCAAGTCATCAAGGACATAGAAGTGACAATGGATTAATTCAATTATCAGGAAAGAATAGGATGCAAATTGGACACATGTCTTGGAATGATTCATTTGTTCCACAAAATGTTGATTCTGATTTAAGGCTTATTGTGGACGGTGTCATTAAGACGGTACCATCTGATTTTTCAATCACAATAAAGCCTAAAGAGATTGCTAAAAATCCAGTTTCTTTTGAATATGAAGGGAATTATGTAAAGATACAAAAAGCCGCAAAGCATAACGAGTACTCTTTAGAGAAGTCATTTCCACCAGTCACGAAAGAGACGATGTTTACAATTGAGATGGAGGGTGGAAAGGAACAGTTTGCTTCTGACCCTGGGTCTTGGTTAGTGGTAGATAAAGACGGCAAAGTGTATGAACCGTTAATGAGCGGTTCCATATTAGATGAAAAAGATGAATTCGGGCGCTATAAAAGAACTATAGAGCTAACGGTTACTAATATGGAGGAAGTTCCGGAAGAGCTAACACTTCATTTAGTATCTGTAACACGCTTCGTTAAGGTTGACGAGCAGTGGGAAGTTAAACTTAACTAAAAAACACATTAAAAGACCGGCTTGGATAGTTAATATCAAGCCGGTTTTCCTTTACTATTCAATTGCTTTCTTCTCTCTTTTCTTCACTAATGAATAGGCAGTAATATATGAGGTAATTGGAATTACCATTGTTACGGCGATTCCAGCACAAAGAATTGTGATCATCTCTGCACTAAATATTTTAGAATTAACAATTTCACCTAGTGAATAGGTTAGTATTTTAAACCAGATTAGTAATCCTAAGTACCCTCCAAAGAAGGCGAAAAATAAAGTATTCGTACTAGTTCCGAGAATATCCCGTCCTATGCTTATACCTGATGCGAATAAATCTTTTCTACTAATAGTTGGATGATGGTAATGTATTTCTCGCATAGGAGATGAAATGGCAATGGCCGTATCCGTAATTGCACCTATTGTGCTCATGATTATAACGGAGGAGGCGATTTTTACAAAATCTATTCCAATATAAAGGGAAAACATGCTAAGTTCTGTAATTTCTTCTTCCCCAAATCCTTGAATCATTGCCTTCTCAGTAATAATGACAATGAAAAAAAGTAATATGCTAGTGGTGATAATTGTAGAAATAAAGGCAGTCTTTGTTTTACTATTAAATCCATTTATATAAAAAAGATTAATACAGCTTATAATCGTGCATGCAACTAAAGTTAAAATAATTAGATTTACATCAGGGTCATTCATGATGAAAATGATAACTATGAGCACTGCAAAATTGAAGAATATTGCTAAAAAGGATCGTACCCCTTTTTTTCCGCCAATTAAGGTCATTAAAATAAATAAAATGGCCGACAGCAAAAATAATGTATTCATACCCTTGCCCTCTTTCTTTTCACAAAAAATAGAGTCGTGTATAGACCTATCGGAATCGTTAAAACGATACCAATTCCGCCAGCGAGAGCCCTCGCCAATTCTAATGAAAGAGTCATTGATAAAGTAAAGCCAAACTGTGAATCATTTTTTAAATAAAGAAGAATCAGTGGAATTGAGCCACTAATATAGACAAAAAACAAAATATTAGTCATCGTACCCATAATGTCTTTTCCGATTTCCATACCAGACTTTTTTAGTGCTTGTATTGATATGTTGTTATTCTTTTCATACAACCCAAAGATAGAAGAAGACATGGTAATGGCAACATCCATAACAGCTCCTAACGATCCTACAAGTAACCCAGCCATAAACAACATGTGGTAGGGACGGGTAGAAAATTGCATCTCTTCATATCGCAGACCACTCTCTGCAGTAAATAAAAAAACGAGATATGCAATTAATAGTGAACTAAATGTCCCGATCAGAGTTGCTAAAATAGCTGCATATGTTTTTTCATTTACACCATTAACGAGTAATAGTGAAATGACGGTAAACAATATTGCACTTACGCTACATATCAATACGAGATTCATGCCAGCGTTATTTATGTATATATCCAATGCATACCACAATAAAATAGCATTAACAGCCAAGCTTATAATTGAAAGTAATCCTTGTTTTTTCCCAACGATAATTAAAATAAAGATGAAAATCCATGCAGTTAGTACTACATATGCATCCCGTTTAACATCTTCTATAGAGCCAGTTAATTCTTTATTTCCTTTATCATGAATTGATACAAACAGTTTTTGCCCGACCTTAAATTCATGATCATAGGCTTTAGAAGTTGAAAACTGATTTATTAAATGAATTAGTTTCCCTTTTTCTTCACCATTTTTTAGTACTGCTACTAATGTTTGCGTGAATAGACGATCTTCATTATCGAATTGATCAATGATTTCAGATGTTTCTATTATTTCAGTATTTATCACTTCAGCAATAGGGCGGTCGTAGTATGAGTAATTGTGGTTAACAAAAAGTATTGAGCAAGTAAATGAGAGTAGTAATACGGTATATAACAAGAATTGCTTTTTAGTTATTTTTTTAAAATTGTTTACAATCATATATGAAACCAAACCTCCAATTAGTAGGACTATTACATAATACCACCAATTGTGATTTGGTGAAAACAGCCCTGAACAAGCTGAATTCACTGTTAATGGGCAAGATTCACCCTATCCCGTGCTGATTTCTCTATCAATTGTGCTAAACTCACGATAAATCGGGCCAAACTCAGCTTGAAACGGGCCGAAATTATTGCTAATCGGGCCAAACTCAGCTTGAAACGGGCCAAACTCAGCTTGAATCGGGCCAATACACCCTCACACTTTTTTATCGAACCCTATTTTTAACAAAAAAAATATACACCATTCCGTTTCCGAAAAAAGTATAATAATAGTATTGAATGGAAAGGGGACAGATTGTGAAGAGTAAAGTATTCTCACTTTTACTATTAATGTTGATATTCATTCTAACAGGGTGCAAGGAGCAGACGATTGTTCAGTCACCGGCAGGGTTTCATATAATAAAAGCTCCAATCGAGAGAACACCATTTACTGTTCCTATTGATTGGATTACCATAGATATCGTAGATGAAATTGTTGAAGAGCTTGAAAGCGAGCCTATTAAAAATGTAGATGAGAAGGTTGTATACCTAACTTTCGATGATGGACCAAGTAAACAAACAGAACAGATTTTACAAATCCTTGCTGACTATGATGCCAAGGCTACTTTTTTCTATCTTGTTCCAAATATGATTGAGTTTCCCGACAAAGTGAGAGACGTGGCAGTAAACCATGCGATTGGTCATCATGGAGTCAGTCATAACAAAGAAATCATTTATCGCTCAGCTTCTTCTGTTGTCGAGGAAATGACGAAAGGTCAAGATTATCTTTATGAATTAACGGGAATATCGTCTAACTTGATAAGAGCACCTTTTGGTAGTTCACCTTACATGGTGCCAGAGTATAAACAAGCAGTGAAGGATGCAGGATTTATTTTGTGGGATTGGACGATCGATAGCCGTGATTGGCAGTATCGAGATAGAAGGTATATTGATGAAGTAATTAGACAATATGAGAAGTTATCAAGTGATAAACCAGTCGTAATTTTATTGCATGAGCATATAGAAACAGTTGAGCATTTACCTACTCTATTAAACTATTTTAAACAAAAGGGTTATGAGTTTCGTTCATTAGATGAGTCAATACCTGCTTATGTGAACCCTTATTAAAAAACAACAGCTACACTCCGCCATTGGAGTGTAGCTGTTTTACTAGTTATGTATGTTCATATTTATTATACCATTGTTATCCAGTGATTATCAGTCTTTTTCTTTTCTTTTTAAAAGCTAGAATAAAATGGAAAAGAAAGGTGGAGATTATTTGAAATTAGATTATAGAGTTAGACCTATTGAAGGATTTACACCGAAGATTGGTGAACTTATTTCAATGCTTGAATACACTAGGGCTTTAACACTGGAAGATATTAAGGATTTAAGGCAGGCGGAGTTGGACCAACTAGTTGATGAAGGTTCTAATTCAGTTGGTGCACTTTTACTGCATATTGCTTCAATTGAATCAGTACATCAGGTCGTTTCTTTTGAAAATAGAGACTTTAATGAAACAGAACTACTTAAATGGGAGACACCATTATGGCTTGGGAAAAAGGCTCAGACTGAAATTAAGAATCAGCCTATAGAGTACTATATTGATGAACTGACAAAAGTACGAGAAAAAACAGTAGCTTTATTTAAAACGGTGGGTGATGGCTGGTTGTCCGTAGAGAAAAAATGGGATAACGGAGTTCCACATAATAACTACTGGTTATGGTATCACGTAATGGAAGACGAGATTAGTCATCGGGGACAAATTCGTATTTTGAAACGAATGATTTTAAATAATCGTATAAAGGAGAGGTCTAGATGATTAGAGAGCTAAAATTTGAAGATGCAGAACAATTTGTGGACTTAATAAAACAAGTCGAAGCTGAATCGCAGTTTATGTTAATGGAGCCTGGGGAAAGAATGCTAACACCAACCAGGTATGCAGAATGTTTTGTTCTTTTTGCACTTCCCCTAATAGCAAATAAATATCCTACTAGTTTTTCGTTTTCTGGTTCAGCAACAAAAATCGTTGAATGGCCGTCTCTTTTCATTTGTTCAGTTCGATTTCGTTGCTGTTCTAGAGTGGGCTTTGCTTCAGGGTATTTCACGTCTTGAACTGACGGTTGTTACAGAAAACAAAGCTGGAGTTGGATTATATAAAAAAATGGGTTTTGAGATAGAAGGGACGAAAAGAAACTCATTAATAATAGGGGAAAGACCTTTTAATGAATACATGATGTCTAAATTACTATAGAAGATTTTAGCTGCAAAAAAAATTCAGGTGAATAACCTCACCTGAAAAAAGACTTAACATTCAAATAAACACACTCCTAAATTTAATTATAAATGATAAAGGCCTAGAAATCTAGTATTAGTAAAATTTTACATATCAACTTTTAAGCAATCATGCTAACCTACCTAATTAAGAGTTATCTTAAAAAAATGAATTTTTCGAAAAAACTTTTGAATACGTTAAAATAGTATGTTATATTTTTACTAGAAAAGTCTAGTAGAATAATAAATACATAAGGATTAGGTAGGGTGATTCAATGTCAGTAAGAGATGAATTACAAGCATTAGTTGAAAAAATGAATTCCAATCCGGAACATATTGAAAATGAAAAAGACAGAGTATATCAAGTGAATTTAGAAGAAAGCGGTCCTCTACAAATTGTTCTAAATAGTGGACGTGTTGAAGTGGTAGAAGGAACACCACATGAGTCAGAGGTAACACTATTTCTAAATGAAAAGAACTTCTCGAAACTTTTAAAGGACGACCTAAATACAACAATGGCCTTTATGACAGGTGGCTTAAAGGTTGAGGGTAAGCTAGGGTTAGCTTTAAAGCTTCAGGAAATTGTAAAGTTATATCAATAAAAAAGCAGGGGCGATATCTCATGAAGTGGGATATCGCTTTCTAAATATGGAGGAATGAGTCGACTAAAATAAGTTGATGTCGTTCAATTTTTTACGATATAATAAGATTACATTCAAAGGGGAGTAGCTTCCTTCAATAAAGTCGTCAATTCAGGAAAGATAGTTCCTCGGCTTTGTTGGCAACAATTAGTTGTAAGCGAGACCTTTGCCAATTGCTTTGGTAAAGGTATGATGTAAAACGCTTTTACCAGGTATTATGGGTAGAAGCGTTTTTTGTTTTGGCGGAGTTATAAGACAGTGTTTATTTACAAATCAGTGTTGGTTGTAGTGGAAGGACACGAGACTCCTGCGGGAGTAGCGGGATAGGTGAGACCCCACAGGAGCTGTGCTCCGAGGAGGCTCACCGCCCGCCCCGCGGAAAGCGAGTGTCCTGTAACGAAAATCAACACATAGTTTAACAAAGCCATGTTTTAAAAGGCATATCTACAATGTAAGTAACATAAATGAAACTAATTACATGTTAAAAATGGGGGAGTATTATGTTAAAGAAACTGTTAAAGATGTTTTTAAAGCAACAATTGTACAAAAATAAGCACCATAAGTACTCTAGTAGTGATTATAAAAAAATGAAACACTTCGGTCATCCTTCAAAATACGGTCATAAATACTATAAGAAAAAAGGAAAATTTAAATTTAGCTCGTTTAGTAGTTAAGGAGCCCCATGTTCATTGTTAATATATTTGAAAGAACCTTACCGAAAGGAACGGTTTTAAAAGGAAAGTATCGTGTTGACCGCACTTTAGGCAAAGGTGGCTATGGTCTAGTATATGTTGCACTTGATATGGAAGTTGGTCAAGAAGTTATTGTTAAGCAGCTTCGTAAGCGAAAGTATCGTACAGGGTTAGCGACATTTGAAAAAGAGGAAGACATCCTGTGTTTGTTCCAACATTCATCCATACCGGCCTTTTATGAACGATTCCAAGAAGGAAAAAAGCATTTTCTTGTCATGGAATGGATAAAAGGGAAAAATTTTGAGCAATTAATCTTTCAAGAAGGTAAGACCTTTAATGAGCGAGAGTCCTTTGAGGTGCTACTACAGGTCCTTAATGTGGTTAAGGTAATTCATGATAAAGGAATCGTACATCGTGATTTACGAATTCCAAACATCATACTTAAAGATAATGAGATTGTAATTATTGATTTTGGGTTGGCAGGTTATATTCAACATTCAGCTGAACAAGAATTTATTGAAGCAGAAGAGGTAAGGTTATTTCGTGAAATTGCTTTTCGTTCTGATATTTATGCTTTAGGTCATTTTGTGCTATTTTTGCTTTATTCAAGCTTTGAAGGCAAGGCGAAGGAAAGAAGCTGGATGGAAGAGCTCTCATTAAGACCAGAGAGTCTAAAAATAGTACGTAAAATGCTTCAGCATGATCAAGAGTATCCAGATGTGGACCCACTTATTGTTGATGTCCATAAATTTATTGAAAGCTTCCCTACTATTGAATAGTGGGGTGCTTTTTTTAGTTTAACTGTAGTAAAACAACTGGTGTTAGTATTGGGTAATATAGTTGTTTTAGGTTTGCTCATTGAACAAAAAAGTAGAACAATAAGAATACTATGAAAATTAGAGGGGAACTAAAAGTATGTTAACATTTAATAAAGCAAGTGAACTGGAACTTGAGGAGATTTATGAACTTGCAGGTATTAACCGTAAAGAGGCAACAGGTATTGATGCGGAAAATAACCGAGAAGAAATGATCAAAGCCTATGACAATTCAAGACGACATGGTGCATATTTTTTAGAGATTGATCTTTCTTAAGATTAAACTGCGCTTGATACATGATTGTATCAGGTTTTTTATTTATACCGATTACATAATTAAATAATTTTTTGGATACTTCTACTATTTCGCCATTCGAAGTATACTTATGCTCCAACAAAGTATACTAACAAAAAAAAGGATGGTGAAATATGTCGAATGAGTTTGCGGTTATTTTAGCCATCTGGGTTATCTTTCCATTAATCTTATACTTTGCTGTTCCACGTGTTCGAGTAAGAGAAATGATTGCCGTCTTTTTGTTTTTTCAAATGTTAACTTGGGTGTTTAGTATCGTTATGACGAAGTTTGGTGTGTTATCTGCTCCGATTCGTGAATTTCCGGAGGCAACTAAAATTAATTTTTCTTCTGAATATATCGTTTTTCCAACAGCTGCAGTTTTGTTTCAACGATGGTATCCAGAAAACGGAGGGAAGATTAGGCAGGCACTTCATTATCTTTATACTGTAGGCGGAATTATTATATTCTTATTTATTGTAGGGAGAACAACTGATTTAATGGAGGCAAAACCCCAGACAAGTGCAATCAATTTTCTATTTGAACTTATGCTTTGTAGAAAATATATTATGTGGATGTTAAAAGGAGAGCCATTTACTAAATCGTTAAAAAGGCATGATGTTGTATGAGTATAGAGTCGTTTATTGAACACTATGTATGGATGATAACAGCCATTTCCGTGTTTTTTATTCCTAAGTATTATTATCGTAGAGCAAGTATATCCTTTTTATTTATGATTTTCGTATCATGGTTTTTAGGGATTATTGTTGTTGAATACGATTTAATTGAGTACCCAAAAAGGTTCTTAGCTTCAGTTAACGAAACGAGTTTTACGTTTGAATTCTTTGTTTTTCCCGTGATTGGTGTCTTCTTTAATCTGTATTATCCTGCATCTTCAACTAGATGGAAACAGTTTATTTATACTGCCGCTTTAACGACAGGAATAGTAATTCCAGAAATCATTGTAGAAAAATACACAGACCTAATTGAATATATAAACTGGACATGGTATATCTCATGGATTAGTATTTTTGCTACATTTGCGTTATTACGCTTCTTTTATAAGTGGTATTTTAAGAGCGAGGCATAAAAGGTGTTAATATAAAAGTAAATTGCTGTATTAAAAGCAGTAGTAAAATTAGAAAGCCCTACCAATTATGGAAGGGCTATTTTCTATTCGCTAATGATTCTCGATCTGTAACAGTTGGAGGCTGTTCCAACCAACCGTTTTTTATGAGTAGATTTGCTCCATCTTCTGCATATTGTCCAATTTCCGCCATGAGTCTCAAAAAGTGAGCAGACAGATCTCGTCTTTGACACACTGAAACTGCAGCTCCATAGTAACCTAACGCAACAGATATAAGAGAAACAATATGAAACAGCATCAGCTTATCTGAAAAAGGCGGAATTGTGGAGTTTGTTACTTCAGATGCCAAACTCCCCGGTTCAGGTAAGTGCTCACTAGCCAATATCGATCCTAATACTTCATTCTGCTTCTCACAAACTTTAAAACCACGTAAGAAGTAATCACGTAATTCTGAACTAGTTGCAACTTGACTAAACCCGATTTCAAGAAGAACCTTAACATTATTTTTTTGCATGTTATAAAAAATTCCGCTTAGCTCAATGGCATTAATAGGCCTTCTATCTCCAAACCAACCATTTAAAAAGCTCTGTTTTTTTACAAAGTCAACTTCTTCTGGTGGGTTAAGAGATGGAGGTCGAACATATACTCCTTTTTTTAACATGGTGTCTACTGTCATACTGTACAAGTCCATCGTGCCTTGATTTACTTCAATATAAAAGTTTCTAATATCCTCTCGTACTGATGTGCCAACGCTTAATGCATAACCACTTAGACCATGGAGGGTCATTGTTTGCATATAGATGAGCATGGCTGTATCTGAAAAAAGGGGAGGAGCATTAACGTTAACATCAGCTTTTGTGAAACCTTGTGGTACAGGGTATTTCTCCCCTTTAAAAAAGTCTTTTAATTTCTTAAGATGTCTCTCAGACATAGCCGCTGCTTTTTCTAATACATTATTTATTTCTGGATCTTGGCAATTTTTTATGGCATGAGATAGAAATTGGTATGCCATACTATCATTCATATATTGAGTCCATAAATTTGCAAGTTCTGCTGCTGTCAAACGAACAGGTGGTTTCGAATCGATTATTATCACCCCAAACAGTATTAATACTGGAAAAAATACTTCCTTTAACTCTCCTGTTATTTTGGGTAGATATAGAAAATATATGTATGTGCTTAGGGATTAAAGTGATAAAATAGGATGGAATGTAAAATATTTAATTTAAAGTACATAAACAAGTTCATAATAATAGACATAAAAATATTTCACAAAAAATACTTGCATAAACAAGTATCGCGTTATAGTATTAGAAATGAGGTTAAAAATGGAAGAATATAAATACCACTTAGACCATTCACTTGGTTACAAGCTTTTTCATGCATCACGATTGATGATGAATCGTCTAAACCACAACTTTAAGGAGCAGGGTTATCCTGTTACTTATGAACAATGGCAAATATTAAGCAGGTTATACGATGAGGATGGGCAAACACAGAACCAATTAGCCATACTTAACGAACGGGACCAACCCAGTGTATCGAGATTAATTGATAACATGATCAAGCGAAATCTCGTAAAAAGAGTTCCTCATTCTGAAGATAAAAGAATAAATCTTATCTTTTTAACTGAAGAAAGTAAAAAAATCCAAGGCGCACTTGAAGGCTTAGCTAAGAAAACAATTGCAGAAGCTTCAAATGGAATGTCAGAGGAAGACTTAAAGAACTGTTTAGAAATTCTCGATCAGATAAGAAAAAATTTAAAATAGTTCTTTTTTTGCATAAGTACTTGTTTAAACAAGTATTTATTTAAAAAAAGAAATTTTTTTCTGGTCATATGATAATGATAATCATTAGTAAAGGAAATGGCAAAGAACTGGCCATCTTTTTTTTAGATCTCAATTGATAATGATTATCTTTATCTGAATACACCTCTAGAAAGGTTTGGCAGATTCTATGAAACTACGATACTTAATTATCGCGTTATTCATCCTTTCTATTGCCTCATTGTTTATCGGGGTAAAGGATGTTTCACCACTAGATCTCTTTTCATTAACTGAAGATCAATTACAAATTCTTTTAGTCAGTCGTTTTCCTAGATTGATCAGTATTATCATTGCTGGACTAAGTATGAGTATTGTAGGTTTAATCATGCAGCAGCTTACAAGAAACAAATTTGTTTCACCAACAACAGCTGGAACGATGGACTCTGCTAGATTAGGCATACTAGTTGCTTTAATGTTGTTTACATCAGCTAGCCCAATTGAGAAGATGCTTGTTGCCTTTGTATTTGCCTTACTAGGAACCTTTGTATTTATCAAAATATTAGATAAGGTCAAATTCAAAGATGCCATATTTATACCGTTAGTAGGCTTAATGTTTGGTAATATTATTAGTTCAATTACAACCTTTTTTGCTTATAAAAATGACCTGATTCAAAACATGTCATCATGGCTGCAAGGAAATTTTTCAATGAGCATCCAAGGAAGGTATGAATTGCTTTACATAAGTATCCCACTAGTTATTATTTCATACCTTTATGCAAACAAGTTTACGATAGCTGGTATGGGTGAGGAGTTTGCCATTAACTTAGGTTTAAATCATAAGCAGGTGGTAAACATTGGTCTGGTTATATCAGCACTTGTTACGACAGTTGTTCTCCTTACGGTTGGGATGATTCCATTTCTAGGATTAATCATTCCAAACATTGTAACGATTTATCAAGGAGATCATTTAAAGAAAAGTCTTTCTCACACCGCAGTTCTAGGTGCCGTTTTCGTTTTAGCCTGCGACATTTTGGGGCGTATTATTATCTACCCATATGAAATTCCAATCGGAGTAACTGTCGGTGTCATCGGAAGCGGAATATTTCTTTACTTACTTTTGAGGAGAAAGACACATGAGTAATAACTTTAAAATAATTGTATTATCCATTATTTCAATTGTATTAATTGCCATCTTTATGTTCATCGATGTAGGTGGGAACTGGGATTATGTTTTACCAAGAAGAGGCAAGAAGATACTTTCGATTGCAGTAACAGGTGGGGTTATCGCATTTTCAACCATTATTTTTCAAACCATCACAAATAATCGAATATTAACACCAAGTATTATCGGTCTTGATTCACTTTACTTGTTAATTCAGACTTTTATCATCTTCGTTTTTGGCTCAATGAGTTTAACTGCAACAGATAAAAATTTTAATTTCATATTATCTGTTGGCCTGATGGTACTTTTCGCTGGGGTGTTATACAAGTTCCTTTTTAAAAGAGAAGGACAGAACATTTACTTTTTACTTCTGGTAGGGATTATACTTGGGACCTTCTTTGGAAGTATCTCTGATTTCATGCAAGTGTTAATTGATCCAAATGAGTTCATGATTGTTCAAGACAGAATGTTTGCGAGCTTTAACAATGTGAATACGGATGTACTATTAATCTCTTGTATTCTAGTTACGTTAACAGTCATTTATTTTTTAAGATTTACAAAATACCTAGATGTAATTTCACTAGGGAAGGAACATGCCATTAATCTTGGTGTAGATTACGATGCGGTTGTTAAAAGATTACTTGTCGTTGTTGCTATCCTGATTTCAGTTGCAACAGCACTTGTTGGTCCAATTACTTTCTTAGGACTGTTAGTGGCAAACGTAGCACATGAATTTTTCAAAACCTATAAACATCAATATTTAATCATTGGTTCTGTTTTGATAAGTATTATTGCATTAGTGGGTGGACAGCTCATTGTAGAACGAGTGTTTACATTTTCAACAACCTTAAGTGTCATCATAAACTTTGTAGGTGGAGTGTACTTTATCTATCTTCTGTTAAAGGGGAATAAATCATGGTAAATGTAAAAAGTGTTTTTAAGAAATATGGTAGTAAAAACGTAGTTGAAGATGTTACTGTCAATATTCAAAAAGGAAAGATAACCTCGTTTATTGGTCCAAATGGTGCTGGTAAAAGTACACTACTTTCAATGATTAGCCGGCTTATCCCAATTGATAGTGGAGAGGTATTTATTGATGATAAAGACCTTACAAAATCAAAAAGCAATGAGCTAGCAAAGAAGATCTCTATTTTAAAACAATCGAACAATGTTAATCTACGTTTAACAGTTAGAGAGCTGGTGAGTTTTGGTCGCTTTCCTTACTCACAAGGAAGGTTAACGAGAGAAGATTGGAAGTTTGTTGATGAGGCCATTGATTATATGGAATTAGCAGATATGCAGGATAAATTCCTAGACCAATTAAGTGGTGGCCAGAAGCAAAGAGCATTCATTGCAATGGTTATTGCCCAAGACACTGAGTATATTTTGTTAGATGAACCTCTAAATAATCTTGATATGAAGCACTCAGTTCAAATCATGAAGGTTCTTCGTAGATTAGTAGATGAGCTTGGCAAGACTGTTGTAATTGTTATACACGATATTAACTTTGCTTCCTGTTATTCCGATTATATCGTTGCTCTTAAGGATGGCAAGGTTGTTAAAGAAGGAAAGACAGACGATATTATTAACCGTGCTGTTCTAAAGGATATATATGACATGGATATTGAAATCCAATGCATCAATGAAAACAAGATTTGTGTGTATTTTTCTTAAAACGGTTTAACTTATTTTGATGTCTTGTCGATCTAAAAAATTCTCGGAAAAAAGACCCACTAATCTGAAATCTGCCAATTTCAAGAGAGATTAGAAGGCCCTTACAAATCTAACTTTACAAGAAAAGGCTGTTGCTAGCAACTATAGAGTGGGAATTTTAAAGTGTGATTGACATCAAAGTAATTTTAAATAAAAAAATATATTTATATAGGAGTGTTTTTACATGAAAAAAGCAGCGTTACTTATGCTAGTATTATTTTTTGCGATATTCACAGCAGCTTGCGGTGGAGCAGAGGAAACAACAACTTCAACTGAAGCAACACAAACAGGTTCAACAACTGATTCAACAGTAGAAGCTAAAGAAGAGCCAAAAGAATTAACACTTACTCACCAACTAGGTAAAACTACTGTTTCTACAAATCCAGCCAAGGTAGTTGTATTTGATTTTGGTGTGTTAGATTCACTAGATAAATTAGGTGTGGAAGTTACAGGAGTACCACAAGCGAATATTCCAGCTTACTTAGAAAAATTTAAAGACGCGAAGTATGAAAACGTTGGTAGTTTAAAAGAGCCAGATTTCGAAAAGATTGCTTCACTTAATCCAGATCTAATTATCATTTCTGGTAGACAACAGGAAGCGTATGCAGAGTTATCTAAGATTGGTCCAACAATATTTATGGGACTTGATACATCAAGATATATGGAATCTTTTACTGAAAATATGACTAGATTAGGTGAAATTTTTGGGAAAGAAGATGCTGTGAAGGCTGAATTAGCTACAATTGAAGCAGATATTAAAACACTAAAAGAAAAAGCAACTGCTGCAGGTAAGGGACTAATTATATTAGCGAATGAAGGAAATATCAGTGCATATGGTGCAGGTTCACGTTTTGGTATTCTTCATGATGTATTTGGTTTTGCTGCAGCTGATGAGAACATCGAAGTATCTACACATGGTCAAAATGTTTCTTTTGAATATATCGTTGAAAAAGATCCAGACTTCTTATTTGTTATCGATCGTGGAGCAGCTGTAAATGGTCAATCTTCTGCAAAAGCATTAATCGAAAACAGTTTAGTTGAAAATACAAAAGCATTTAAAGAAGGTAACATTGTATACTTAGATCCAAATTTCTGGTATTTATCTGGCGGAGGATTAATCTCTGTTTCAGAAATGATTAAGGAAATTAGTGCAAGCTTAGAATAGTAGAAATACAAGAAGGAGGTACTTTGTGCATGTTTGTTCAAATGAGAAAAACAGTTGTAACAGAAGGCCATTCTAACAAAGTTGTTGAGCGCTTTAGTGGCGAAGGAATTATTGAAAAACAACCAGGTTTTGTTGACTTGTCAGTTATGGTTAAGAAGGTACGCCGTGGTGATGAAGAAGTTATTGTAATGATTCGTTGGGAGTCAGAAGACCACTGGAAACAATGGGAAAAAAGCGATGCTCATATAGCAGGTCATAAAGCAAAGTTAGGTCAACCAAAGCCAGACTACATTGTTAGCTCAGAAGGAGATAAGTATGAAGTCGTGGCAGTGAAAGGACCATCCGGGAAGTAATAGATTGTAAGGGTATTAAGCTTAGATGCTTAATGCCCTTTTGTTTTTTGGTATATTTTAGTAGAATAGCAGTAAGTACATTGTAAAATTGTGATGAGAGGAATTCTAATATAATGAAAAAAATGTGGGGGAAAATTCTTGTTTTAGTTTTGGTGATTGGACTCGGTTATGTGATATCTGTACATATGCTCATTGCTTCCATTGGAAAAGAGCAGCCTCCAGATGGAGTTGATTACATGATTGTACTTGGTGCTAGATTGCATGGGGAGGATATGTCACTTGCACTGTATCATCGCGTTCAAGCAGCCTTAGAGTATCTTAAGAGCAATCCAGATACAAATGTCGTTGTGTCAGGAGGGCAAGGCCCAGGTGAAGATATAACAGAAGCAGAAGCGATGGCACGTTTTTTTAGGGAGAATGGAATTGAGAATGAGCGAATCATAAAGGAAGACCGTTCTACCTCAACATTGGAAAACTTAAAGTTTTCAAAAGCTTTGCTTGGTTCGGAAGTGGATGAGATACTTATTGTAAGTAATGATTTTCATCTGTTTCGAGCAAAGTTAATTGCAAACCGGCAGGGATTTGAGCCATATATGCTGGCTGCTGAAACTCCAAGAATTGTTCGGGAGAAGTTATGGTTAAGAGAGTATGCTGCCGTGTTGAAAACAGCTTTGTTGGATTGGTAGAGGGTGTTTTTAATTCCAGTTGAATTGTAGCGCTTATATTAACCGAGAAAACAGGCGGAATTATAGACCGCCTGTTTTTAAATTATTCGGGTGTTTTTTTGATTCTTGAACAATCATTACAGCTAAGATAACTAAGAAAATCCCTATATACTGCCAAAAGAGGAGCTGTTCTTGGTAAATAATGAAACTTAATAATGCAGCTACAACAGGTTCAACAGTGGCGAGTATTGAAGCTCGGCTTGTTTCAACATACTGTAACCCTTTGGTATATAAGATATAAGCGAGCATCGTTGATAAAAATCCAAGTCCAAGGACACTTAACCACACCTCTAGATTTACAAAAAGTGGTAAAATAGACCAAAGTCCGCTAAAAGGTGTTATTGCAATCGCTGCAAAAATAAAGGTATAAACAGACACTGTCAAAGAGTCATATTTTTGTAAGGCGAATTTACCAAAAATACTATAAAGTGCATAGAAAAAGCCAGATCCAAGTCCAAGGATCAGCCCATAGAACGAAATCGTGTTATTGTTAGTTGGAAGTACTCCGATGACAAGTGCACATCCTATTAGTGTGGTAAATAGAGCTAGGATTTTTTTGGTCGTAAAATATTCTTTAAATATCACTCTTGATAAAACCGTGACAAATGCTGGTGCAGTATATAAAAGTATGGCAGCAATTGAAATTGAAGTTTCTTGAATAGCACTAAACAAACACCAGTTAAAAAATACAATACTAACAATTCCTGTACCTATAAAATATTTACTATCATAGATATGTATCTTAAGAAGTTGCCGGTTCTTTACAAGAGTATAAAGAACGAGAAAGAGGGCTGCCGTAATTGCACGTATTGTTACTACTTGAGTTGGTGAAAACCCTAATTCATATAAGGTTGTGACAAATATGCCAATTACTCCCCAGAGAGCCGCACCGATAATAATGAATACATAAGCACTATTTTTTTCCAATTTTCCACCTCTGAAGATTGAATTTATTTTATAATTGTAAATGGATAGGATTAATATGTATACCATTTTGAATTAAACCGGGTTGAATAAATAGTCCTATTTCGATTGTAATTAGACTTAAGGAAAAACTACCAATTTCTTGTAAGTATTTGTCGAAGGGTCATAAAAATGTTAAATTACTATAGTACCTAATTAATAATGAGAGAAAAAAACATAACCTAGTAGAATCATAGATTAAAAATCCTAGAGACCTTATGTGTCCGGTAGTAAGGGAGAGGTAATGAGTGTATTGTCATGAATGCGGTTCAAAAATAGTCGAAGGCTCACGCTTTTGTGCAAACTGTGGCACAAAGCTGGATCAAGAAAATGATTTAAATGATGTAGAAGACCTAGAAGTTGAGTTAGATTCTAGAGAAGTCAGACGTAATCAATCTACAAAAAAGCTTGTTATGTTGCTAATTCCAACGATTAGTCTGTTTCTAGTAGGTGGTGGTGTATATGGCTTTTATACCCATGAAAGTAGCCTGAATGAAAATGTTATGTCTCTTAAGGCATCTGCAGAAAGATATGCAATTGATGGAGACTATGATAAAGCATTACAAGAGCTAAACAAGGCAATTGAACTTCGCCCTTCTTATGAAATTTTAAAGGATGCTAAAGCCGTAGTGATAAAGGCGGATGAATTCTCAGAAAGATTGAATGAAGTTTCAATACTTATTAAAAGGAAAAAGTGGAATGAAGCTTCCCAAAAAATTGCTTTATTAGCTAATGATTTAGATAAGGAGCAAGGTCCATTATTCGAAGTGATTAACAAGAAAGTAAAAGAGAAAGATGTGATAGCAACTGTAGGCAAAATTAAGCTTGAGATTGATCAACTAGACACAGTTGAGGAACTAATTAGCAAACTATCAGTCTTAACATCACTTACTTCAGAGGAAGCAAAAGCAACCCAACAACAAATTGTAAAAAAAATCGTGCAGTTAACAATTAAAGACGCAGAAGAACAGCTTGCAAATAAGGAATTTTCAAAAGCAATTGCTACAATTGATAAGGCTTTACATTATTCGAGAGACCATAATGAATTGGTTGCTTTTAAAGAAAGAATAGAGAGAGAGAGATTTAAATTTGAGGAAGCAGAACAACTAAGACTTGAAAAGGCAATGGAGGCAGCAGAGAAAGAAGATCTAGTTAACCGAACAGCTGCAGTTGAAGTGCTTAAGCTCAAATCTGTTGTTGATGAATTCGGGGATTTGTATATTACCGGGGAAGTAAAGAACTTAGCAACAACAAGTATTTATGGTATCACAATTTTTTACAAGATTTATGATGGTATGGGGAATGTGTATGATGAAGGAAGTCGTACAGTCTATCCGTACACATTAAGCCCTGGAGAAAATGGCTACTTTGAAGATATACATTATGGCATAAATAAAGATGTGTATGTTGAAGTAGAAAATATTAGTTGGTATTTGGAGTAATTTATTTTTAAAAATACTCTCTGATAAAAGAAGAAGGTGAATAGAGTGAAGGGGAAATGGATTGTAAGTATAGTCACTTCTGTGATCATTTGGGGAGCTGGGATTTTTGCTTTTTTAACGATACAAGAATCTATCCCCAAAAAGCTTACAGCGTCTTCTCAACTTATTGTTAATGAAGGTAATAAGAAGAAGGAAGATAGCGGTAAGCGAGAGTTGAAAGAGATTATTTATGATTCTCAAAAACTCGTTGTAAAAGTAGAACTTGATGACGGTTCAATTGGGTCGGGGTTCTTATACAATAATAAAGGTGATGTAATCACAAATGCTCACGTGGCAGCAAATGCAACCAATGTTCGGATTACAACAGCGGATTCAAAAGGATATGAGGGCACGGTTATTGGTATTAGTGGAGAAACAGACATCGCGTTAATTCGTGTACCAGGTCTTGCAGGAATTGAGCCGCTTCCAATTGCCAAAGAACGTAAAGCTGAAATTGGTGATGAAGTGTTAGCTCTTGGAACCCCACTAGGCTTTCAAAATACTGTTACTACTGGAATTATTAGTGGTGTAAATCGAGACCTAGATATTGAGCCGTTCCATTATGAAGATGTGTATCAGATCTCAGCTCCAATTGCTCGTGGAAACAGTGGTGGTCCTTTGATTGACCGTAAAACAGGTGAAGTGATAGGAATTAACTCTGCAGGAATTATTGAGGGTGTGATTGGATTTAGTATTCCTATCTCATCAATTTTACCGATGATTGAAGAGTGGTCAGCTAACCCGATGGTTGATTTACCTTCCATTGATTTAGGGATTGAAGGAATGGCGATTGAGGAAATTTCTGATGAAGACATTGCTGGCTATGTTGTGACCTATTTTTATGAAAGCATCAATTACGGAGATTATCTTACGGCTTATGCAGCATTAGGGAGCAATTGGCAAACAGAAACATCTTATGAGGATTTCCGGACAGGTTACATCAATACATTAGCCGTTCAAATTGATGAACTAACAGCAACGCAATCAGGTAAAAATATGACCGTGACAGTATTGATTACTGCGGATGAAAGAGTAAATGGAGATATTATACAACAAGCGTACCGTGTTGATTATGAAGTTGGTTATGAAAATGATCAGTTGAAAATTTTATCTGGTCAGGGTGAGAAGTTAGCGAATGATGAGCGGGAAGAATAATATGTAAGCTAGAGGGTACTATTGTTGATACCTCTAGCTTTTTTTTATTGAGTTTTCTTGTTAGCGTCGATATTAAGGAAACCATATGTTTGGACTTGTATTCTTTTAAAAAGGTGTTACCTGTCCGAAACAATTTAGTGTTTTTTATCATATACTGACAGAAAGTATGGGAATAGGAGTTGATATAGTGCCTTCTATAGTGGTCGGTCCAATTGTTTTTAATAGTAATGAAGGTCAAGTTGTAACGGGAGATGCGTTTTATATATCCCCTAAATCGACGAGTAAAGTAGTCGCTGGATCAGGCGGATTTAACACTGGTCAATGGATTGTAACAAATAATGGAGTGAGTACTTCTTCAGGTATAGATCCAGATGCAGTTGATTCGAATGTTTCAGGAGCATAAGGTAAATAGGGAGAGAATTAATAAACGACACCGCTAATTTGTGCGGTGTTTTTTATTTTGGTTTTGAAAAAAGGTTTTATTGGAGATAATGCAAGGAGACGTTTACAAAGGAAAGGTGTCAGTTTAAATGAATCATTACTTGCAGACAGCAACAGAATTAGCGATTGGCCTCGTACTTCTTTATATACTGACAAAGATATTAGGAAAAACACAGTTTTCACAGCTTACACCCTTTGATTTTATTTCTGCTTTAGTTTTGGGAGAATTAGTTGGAAATGCGGTGTATGACCATGATACGAAATTCTATGAAATTATCTTTGCGACGCTTGTTTGGGGAGTTTTGATTTATGGAATTGAAATGGCTACACAAAAGTTTAAACGAACTAGAAAGTTTTTAGAAGGTGAACCAAATATAGTCGTACAAAAGGGAAAAATCAAATTTGATGCTTTAAAAAAGGCAAAATTGGATTTAAATCAAATGTTAAGTTTGATCCGACAACAAGGGTATTTTTCCATTCAAGAAGTGGAATATGCCATATTAGAATCGAATGGGAATATGAGTGTGATGGCGAAACCACAGTATGATAAGCCTAAAAACAGCGATTTGAATTTACCGATTAAACCAGCTTATTTGCCATACACCTTTATACTTGATGGAGAAGTAGTCCATAAGAACTTAAAGGAAGCTGGTAAGGACGAACATTGGCTAAAAAGTCAATTAGCACAGCAACAAGTTAGGGATTATAAAGAAATACTCTACGCAGAATGGAAAGAAAATCAACCAATTTATATGCTGAAGTATGAGAATAAGTCGAGTTAATTAGCTTTGAGTGAGCGACAGGTGGGGGTATCTGTTGCTTTTTTTGTCGGGATCTGAATTTTACAACCTGAAATTTTACAATACTTGCCGTTTAGCTTAAAATACTTTCTTATTTTAGCAAATACTTGCCAAGAATGAGCAAATACTTGCAGATTTTACGGTAATACTTGCACATTCGGCGATAATACTTGCTTAAGAACGCATTATTCTTAATAAGGTACGAACCTTCAAACAAACAAACAAAAAAGACCCACTGATTTTAAGTCAGCAGGCCTTCTTCAGCTTAGTTTAATTTATAAACCTCACTATATTTCTCTTCTAAATATTTTACTAAATAATCAGCATTCAGTTCTTCTCCAGTAACTCTTACGATTAGCTCGCCTGGAGTATAAAACTTGCCATGTTGGTGGATTTTTTCTTTCATCCAATCCTTAATCTTAGGAACTTCACCATTCTCAATGACTGTATCAAACTCAGGCATTTCTTCTTTTATTTTATAGAACAATTGAGCTGCATATAGATTTCCTAGTGAGTAAGAAGGGAAGTACCCTAGGCCACCAAATGACCAGTGAACATCCTGTAATACACCAAGTGTATCAGTTGGAGGAGTAATTCCTAAGTACTCTTCCATTTTTTCATTCCACACCTTAGGAAGATCTTTCACTTCGATTTCTCCAGCCATTAAAGCTTTTTCAATTTCAAAGCGAAGCATAATGTGTAGGTTATATGTAAGTTCATCAGCTTCAACACGGATGTAAGAAGGCTCAACCGCATTAATTGCACGGTAAAACTCATCTAATTCCACATCAGCTAGTTCTGTAGGGAAATGTTCTTTTAAATCACCATAGAAGTGAGTCCAGAATTCTCTGCTACGACCAACTGTGTTTTCGAAGAAACGTGATTGTGATTCATGAATACCGAATGAAGTACCACCAACAATACCCGTTCCGTTGAATTCAGGATTTACGTTTTGCTCATACATACCATGGCCAGCCTCGTGAATTGTTCCAAAAATTGCAGAACGTACGTTATCTTTAAGGTAACGAGTTGTAATTCGAACATCACCTGTGTTTACATTTTGAGCAAATGGATGAACCGTTTCATCTAGACGACCGCCGTCCATGTCAAAACCTAGTTTAGGTAGAAGAAAGCGATTGAACGCTTTTTGTTTTTCAACATCAAACTCTCTTGAGAAAATATCTTTTCTCGGTTGGTGTGGTGAAGCCTGAATACGATTTAATAATTCAATGCTTTTTTCACGAAGTTGAGCGAATAACGGTGTAAGTGTATCTACTGTTAATCCTGGCTCAAAATCATCTAGTAAAGCATTATAAGGGTGACCTTCATAGCCGACAATCTCAGCAAATTGTTTTCTCATAGCTACAATTTTTTCTAAGAATGGTTGGTAAATTGAAAAGTCATTCTTTTCACGAGCTTCTGCCCAAGCAACACCAGCATTGTTTGTTAAGACAACAAACTCATTGTAAAGCTCAGCTGGTATACTCTTTGATTTATCATAATCACGTTTACGTTCACGAACGATTGCTTTTGTTACCTCATCAAGTGTTGCATTTACTTCTGGTTTCGACAATTCCTCAAGAAGAGACCCCATTTCTTCTGAGACTGTTAACTTGAAGTTTTCTGTTGAAAGAGTACCAATTGCATTGGCGAAAATGGAACGTCCTTTTTTTGGTGCCATTACATCTTTATCCCAGCTAAGTAAACCAAGAATACTGTTAATGTGAGAAATCTTCTGATCTAATTCTCTAAATTGTTTTACTAACATCTCTATGCTTTCTGTTTCAACTGTATTTGACATCCCTTTTATCTCCTCTCTTTAGACGGTTATTCATAACAAACCGACTAGTCTATTTTATTAGAACATAAAGAATCTAAAATTTCAATCATCTTTATCATACAGTTTTTGACAAAGTATATCTTCCTGAGCAAACCTCAATGCTCATGTCTAGTGAAGGACCTTTAAGATCGCATTGAAACGGTTTGACAGGCCCCTCTTTTTGGTGGAACTTTAATAGCACATCACCAATTGGGAGTGATTGTTCTTTAAAGTTAACTTCAGCTTCGTTAAATATCTCAGCGAATTTTTTTAATGTAGAATTTGGATCAGATGTATGCAGATGAATCGTAGAGAAATTTGTTGTGCCAGCAGGATGCTTCGTCCATTGTTCCATGTTTGTTAGACGAGCATTATCGGTTTCTCCCCACTGAATGAAAAAGGGGAACCTTAATTCCTCATCTTTTATAAAAAGCATGGACCAAGTTAGGGTCGTCCCATCACTACGTTTTCTACTTCCTGGGACAGGGCCAATAACATTAAATTGCTTGCTTGTCAGTTTTTTAACAAGTTTATCCATATTATCTGTACGAAAGGCCAGTTGAGAAAATCCTTCACCAATACTTGTAAAATCAGCATAGATTTGTTGAATTAATAGATTATCAGAATTCTTAGCAACTTCGATGTCTTTTATTCCTATCCATTCAATGTATTGTAAGTGTTGAAAATAACATAAACAGTTATGAGTTCCCCAGTTAGGGTGGTCGCCTCCTGTAAAAGCTTGAAAACCTGCATTTTTAAAAGCTTCCATTGCCTTTTCTGGAAATTGAGTGAAATGAACAATATGATCAAAAGTTATATTCAATTTAATCCCTCCTTTTAGTTTATTTTAGCGGAGTTATGTTCGGAATGAAACTTTAAGAAGTGTAGTACCGACTATTGTAGTAAAGGGGGAATTAAGATGAGGAAGTTTCTTTTCTTTCTATGGATTGTTTTGCTGGGAATGGTCTTATTCGGCTGTGGTTCAAGCTCCGGTTCTGGGGCTTCAAATACAGAACCTGATTCACCGGGAATGGAAGGCTATGTAATTAATGTTGAAGGCGACCGAATTCTTGTAGTTGAGTCGAAAGCTCAGGACTTTAGTTCAACCGGTGGAGTGGAAGAGTTTTATAGTGCAATTTGGTTTTCAAAGGCTCCTGAGAATATGAAAATTGGTCAAAAGGTACAAGTGTGGTTCGATATTGTGGCTGAATCGTATCCAGGTCAATCTGAAGCGAAAAAAGTGGTTATTTTACCAAGTGAACGCCCTGAAGGTGCAAATTTAAATGAGGCAGAAGCAATTCGAAAAGCCTTTGAAGCACATGATTCGGAGTACATGGGTGTTACCGCAGTTAGAGAAGTGAGTTACGAGGCTGGTAAAGATGCTTGGCTGGTTGTGTTAAAGCAAGAGGCAGAAGAGTTTGAAATTGTTGTGAAAGATGAATAAAGAAAAACGTTACTTCAAGTGGAGTAACGTTTTTCTTCGTTATGCTTTGATATTTTTACCTGTAAAGGAAGTGATGCTAAAGCAAGCGATAAACGCAACCGTGGTAACAATTAACGCAAAAAATAAGCCAAGAGCAGCCATGAATACGTCATCTCCTGGGAAAGCTGGTTTCAAGTTAACATAACGATATAAAATAATGAGAGAGAGGAAGCCATAAAAACTACTGCCGACAAGCCCTAGTTTATAACGGTCATATCGAGTTCCTTCCCAATATCGGCTAATCAATATCCATACGTAAAGGCTGAATAGCATTGCAGCTAACATAATGAGAAGATGAATAAATGGGATAAACAGTAAGGAAACGAGATATAAGAGTAGTGCTGTTGTTACAAAAAGAAATGCATTTACTAAGAATAGGAAAATTCCTGTTTTCCATGGACTCTTAAACCAATCCTTTTTGCTCAATCGCTCCATTACTTTTAAATCAAATATTTTAAATCTAGCAATCTTTCTACTAAAGAGAATAATAAATAGTACGAGGATAAGGCTTAAGAATAATATTGAAGTTAGTGATAACATTTAATTGATCCTTTCGGTTTTAAAAATCTGATTAATTAGATTATAGTCATAGATTTTCTGTTCAGTAAAGAAGAAAAACTTTTATCTAACAGGTAGATATTTTATACTTAGCAAGATAGGAATGGTCAAATTTACTAGGGAGGCATACATAATGGAAAAATCTACACCTGAACAATTGGCTCAGAGACAATTAGATGCATACAATGGAAAGAAAATTGAAGAGTTTTGTGATGTTTATACTGATGATGTTGTAGTAATGGATTTTGGGACAAACAAAATCACGCTTGAGGGAAAGGAAGCTTTTAAAGTACGCTATAACAACCTATTTGAAGCCAATCCTAACCTAAATGCAAGACTAGTCAATAGAGTGGTAAAGGGCAATCATGTCATCGATCATGAACACATTACAGGCAGAGCAGACGGAAACGAATCCGAAGCTGTTGCCATCTACGAAGTAAACGAATACCAAATCGAAAAAGTCTGGTTTATCAAATAAAAATTTGGGGCCTGACCCCCGCCGCGTTAACGCATTAACGTAGCGGGGGTCAGGCCCCCGGTGCTTTAAAGTGCTAAAAAATACTTCTTGTTATTTTGGTCAGAGTTGATTAAAATAAGGGTTATCATTTCGTGACGCGAAATATTTTACATACTATATTATAAGGACGCTGACTGTTATGAAAGATGAGACGCTTACAACGAAGACATTGTTACTTTTCTTTATTCCCTTAGGGTTATCTGCTAGCCTCGTGACACTTTCTCACATTATTATAAATAGTACATTAGCACGAGCTGTGGATTCAGAGGTGATCATTGCAACTTACGCGATTGCGATGAGTGTATTTGGCATCACTGAACGCCTTGCTGTTATTCTGAGACAAACAACCTCAACTTTGGTTAGAGACCGTGAGTCTTTTAGGAGAATGACACATTTCTCCTATTATACAATTGGTGTAATCATGATTGTTTCAGCAATCATCGCTTACACTCAAGTTGGAGATTTTGTTTTTTCCTACATATTTGGGGTAAAACAACAAGATATGGTTGAACAGATTCAAACAATTTATCAAATATTAATTTATGTAACGATTTTTTCAGGCTTACGGTGCTTGAATCAAGGAATTATCATTTATAGTCGTCAGACTAAGTGGTTAACCATTGGGATGACTATTCGCCTTGCTGCCATGTATTTATTGTCGATTTACTTTATCAACACTGGAAATATTTCAGGTGTTACAGGTGCTTATATATTTTTAGTAGGAATGATGATCGAGTGTATAATCAGCATGGTAGAAGCGAGGACGCTTGTACGTAAGATGCCTGAAAGTAACCTGGAGCTTGAAAAGATAAATTCAAAGTCTCAGATTTTTAAGTTTTATAGTCCTCTAATGATGTCATCGTTTATTACAGTATTAATTGGCCCGATTATTAATGTGTTTTTAGGAAAAACGACAGATATTACACTTGCGATTGCAAGCTATACCATTGCACTAAGTATCACGCATTTATTTATTAGCTTCTTTTCTTATACTCATCAGATTGTCATAAATTTTTATAAAGATCATGAAGACCAAGTTAAAAAGTTTACTATGGTTATCAGCTTTTTCCCGTTTATATTAATTGCGTTATTTTGTTATTCAGGTATAGGGGAATATGCGATGGAGCATTTAATGGGTGTGAATGGACGACTATTAGAGGCAAGCTTACAGTCTCTTCAAGTATTCATGATCATGGCTTTGGTCTATCCGTTTATTGATTTTTTCAATGGTCTTCTATTAATTAGAAAACAAACGAAAGTAACAATTATATCTCAGTCAACAAACTTAATTTTAACTGTGATTTTCCTAATTATAGGCATCTCCTTTGCATCTGAATGGAATGGTGTAATTGGAGCGTTTGCCCAATCTCTTGGATTCCTAGCAGAATTAATAGTTGTAATGGGTATTATTAAACATACAGACAAAATAAAAAGCCAACAAACAAGGGGCCTGACCCCCGGTGGAGTAACGCATTAACGCAGCGGGTGTCAGGCCCCAAAATCAAACGCATACTACGTTTAGGGATAGGAAAGCATAAGAGTGGTGTTATGCTTAACACCCAACCAAAACAATGTGGAGGGATATGTATTGAATATTCTTAGACGCTTCTTCCCTAATTTATATTTAGCTATGGTAAGAGTTTCAATCTTCATTCGTCGTTTAAATATAAGGCTAGGTTGGATTTTACATCCTGTAAGCGTGTAGGGATATTTGCATAACAGCAATCACACATTGTCAAAGCAGAAAAGGTTAGCACTTTATGGTGCTAGCCTTTTTACATAGAGTAATGCAGTTTAGCACTTTAACGTAGTGGGGGTCAGGCCCCGGGGTTGACATTGACGTTGCGTTAAGGTGTAGAGTTAAGGTGTCAGGAGGTGCCCGAGGTGGAATATACGGTACAGAAATTGGCAAGTTTAGCGGGCGTGAGTACACGTACGTTACGATATTACGATGAAATTGGGATTCTTAAGCCGGCAAGAATCAATTCATCAGGGTATCGAATATACAGCCAAGCAGAAGTAGAGCAATTACAACAGATTCTTTTTTTTAGGGAGCTAGATATAAGTTTAGATCGCATAAAGGAAATTGTTACGTCACCTTCATTTGATAGTTCCAGGGCCCTTAAGGAACATCGTGAAAAGCTTCTTGACAAGAGAAAACAGTTAGATGCACTCATTGCAAATGTTGAAAAATCGATTGCGATGAAAGAAGGGAGAACAATAATGTCAGATAAAGAAAAGTTTGAAGGTTTTAAACAAAAGTTAATTGATGACAATGAGAAGAAATTCGGAAAAGAAATTCGTGATAAATTTGGTGATGATACTGTAAATAAATCAAATGAAAAATTGAAAAGTATGTCACAGGCTGAGTATGAGGAAGTCAATCGCTTACAAGTAGTGCTTTTAGAAACATTAGCTGCTGCATTTAAAACGGGAAATCCAGCGGGTGAACTTGCTCAGAAGGTAGCGGAAATGCACAAAAATTGGCTAACTTTTTATTGGACTGAATATAGTAAAAAAGCACATGCTGGTCTAGCGCAAATGTATGTAGATGATGAACGATTTACAGCCTACTACGATAAAGAACAACCTGGCACTGCTGCATTTTTACGAGATGCGATTCACATCTATACTGGATATAAAAATTAAAAAGCTTTACCTGGCACCGTAAATTAGGTGCTAGGTAAAGCTTTTTATACTTCATCCACTTCTTGAAGTAATTTGCTAGCCCAAAGTGTAGCTTTTGAGTAAAGTGCAAATAGTTCAAAGTTATCAATTGACGATGATAACGGTTTTGTAGAGTTTGAATCGGGTGGATTCTTCTCAACGCTTATGGTCAAATCAAGAATTTCCTTTAAATGGTTTTTCTCACCTGATAAGGCTGCTTTAATATCGTTAGCAAGAGGTAGTTCAAGTAGAATTTTTTCTAGTGGTACTTTTAAAATAGAATCAATTAATGAGAACATCCCTAATAAGAAATATGTTGAGCTTGTTCCTTGTTCGCCTAGTGCCCTTCCGATAAGCTCACCAAACTTTGCTCTCGTTAAACTCAAGTGAATAATTTCTTGAGCGGTTAAATCATTTTTATCTTTGTTTTCGCCTTTGATAGCTAGTACATAGATCCATTTTTTTATCTCAATTAACCCTAAGAGAACTACCGCCTGTTTAATCGAACTCACTTCGTATTTAGGACGGATGGTGGGGGAATTAATTAGTTTTAATAGTTTATATGAAATAGATAAGTCCTTCTCTATGACCTTGGTGATATGGTCAATGTCTGGCACAGGCATGTCCAATTCTTCTAAAACGAGTAAATATGAATAGTAATAAGATGGTATATCGTGTGATTGCAAAATCACTGGTTTGCTGAAAAAGTAACCTTGGAAATAGGAATAGCCATCTTCTACAGCTGTTTCATATTCCTCACGCGTTTCAACTTTCTCAGCTAGAAATTTCAATTTATATGGTTTTAAATACTCCATAAGTTGTTTCCTAGCACCCCTGGTGGTAGAACGGAAATCAATTTTCACAATATCTACATAGTTAAGAAGTTCTAGAACTTTTTCATCTCCATGTAAAAGGAAAAAGTCGTCCAAAGCAATAGTATAACCGTTTGATTTTAGATCTTTACATATCTGAATGATTTCATCAGTTGCCTTTACATTTTCAAGGATTTCAACGACAACTGAGAGAGGTGTGAAGTAGTTCGGTACTTTTAGCTTGAGTAGGTTCTCAGTGAAATTTATAAAACAGGGTTTCCCATTTGATAAGTCACCAAAGCCTATGTTTAAAAAACTATTAACGATCACCTCAGTAGTAGCTTGGTCACCATCAACATGGGAATAGGCATTATGTGAGCTATTTCTATAAAGTAATTCATAAGCAATTAGTTCTTCTTTTTCATTGAAAATAGGCTGTTTAGCCACAAAAACTTCCATACAATCCCGCCTTATAAATGAAAAGTGGTAAGACTATTATACTATTCATTTCAAAATAAAGGAATATAATTTGGGGGTTAAAACTATTAAGGTAGTATAAAAGAACTATATATTATGACGAGCGGGGCCTGACCCCCAGCGCAGTAGAGCTTTAAAGCGCCGGGGGTCAGGCCCCAAATTCACAAATTCTATAAGAATAATAATCCTAAAGAAATAACGATACCACTTATGAATAGTACAATTGTACAGAATCCCATGATATCTTTTGCTTTTAGTCCAGCAATTGCAAGTGCTGGTAATGCCCAGAATGGTTGAATTAAATTCGTCCACGCATCACCCCATGCTACAGCCATGGCAGTTTTCGCAATGGAAAGGTCCATGGTTTGTGCTGCTTCTAGCATTATCGGTGCTTGAACAGCCCACTGTCCTCCACCTGAAGGGACAAAGAAGTTAACGATACCGGCACTAATAAATGCAAAGAAATAGAAGGAGAAATCATTTGATATTCCAACGAAAGCCTCAGACATTACTGCTGCTAATCCGGAAGCCGTCATCATTCCCATAATACCAGCGTAGAAAGGGAACTGAATAATAATCCCACTTGCACCCTTAACGGCATTCATAACAGACTCTAGGAATCTTCTAGGAGTGCCATGGAACAGAATACCTAGAAATAGGAATAAGAAGTTAACGATGTTTAAGTTTAATGCAAATCCGTTATTTGTAAAGTAGTAAACTAAGAAAGCAATTCCTAGTAACCCTGTTACTATTGATACAATTACACTGTTTTCCAATCGATCTGCAGGAGTAAGTGCATCTTTTTCAACAGTAGCTGCTTGAAGATTTGCCCCATCATCTAGCAATGCTTTATCTACAGTAACTGTTTCCTCTTTATTCGGCATCATTAAACGATTAAGAATTGGTAGAACGATAAATAGTGCAATAACGATGGCGACGTTAAATGTCGCAAATATAGTTTCACTCGTCGGGATTAATCCGATTAAATTTTGAGAGAAATGCCCTTCGGTTGCTATGGTTAATGGGATAGAACCTGAAAAACCACCATGCCATACAATAAACCCACTGTAAGCGCTTGCTATAAGCAGACGATAATCTACACCTTCAACCTTTTTAGCTAATTCCTTTGCAAAAAGTGCCCCGATAACAAGACCAAAACCCCAGTTAATCCAGCTTGCAATAACAGAAATAATAGTAACAATAATAATAGCTTGACCAGGTGTTTTAGCGGTACTTGCTAAGGCACCTAAACCTTTCTTGAATACGGGGCTACTTGCAAGAACATAGCCTGTCACTAATACGAGCACCATTTGCATCGAAAATGCTAATAAGCTCCAAAAGCCATCTCCCCAGTACTGCACCATGTTAATAACGGTACTGTCTGTGAAAATCAAACCTAAAACAAGTACAAGGAAACTCAGGATAACAACGAATAAAAATGGATCTGGTAAGTAGCGTTGCATTAACCTGTTAAAAAAGCCAATCGTTGCCTTCATTGATATCTCTCCTTTCAAAATGTATAGTAACTGTTTCTATTACCTAGTACTATTTATACAAAATTCAAAATATTCCTTTTCAGATAAAAATTTGGGGCCTGACCCCCGGTGCGTTAAAGCTTTAACGCGCTGGGGGTCAGGCCCCATTGGACATATTTTAGTCGAACCAGCCTTTCTTTTTGAACCAGAAGAACATGCCTAAGCCGATGGTTAGCATGAGGGAGAGTGTAGCGAAGTAGCCGTAGCGCCATGAAAGTTCTGGCATGAACTCAAAGTTCATACCGTAAATACCCGCAATGAAAGTTAGTGGCATGAAGATAGTGGTAATGACTGTAAGAACTTTCATAACTCTATTTGTTTGGTGGGAGTTAATGGATAAATAGCTGTCCCTAATATCGTTTGTAACTTCACGATTTGAATCAATCATTTCGGATAGTTTTAAAAGATGGTCATGAATGTCTGAAAAGTATTCTCTTCTTTCTAGTAATTGTCCTAATCTTTCTGAATTCAATAGTCTGTATAATAGGTCTCTCATTGGTATTACCGTATGTCTTAAGTGTAGGAATGAGTGTCGAATGTCAAAGAGTTGATCAAGCAATTTGTCCATTGATTCTTTTTTTTCATTATTTTCTAAGTCATTTAGATTGTCCTCCAACCTATATATAATCGGAAAGTAATTATCCACAATTTTGTCTAGGACATAATAGAAAATTGAATATTGGTTCCATTTTTCTACATTCTTTGAGGAAATTAGCTTTTCCCAAACCTCTGAAATTTCCATTGAATCATGATGATGAAAGGAAACAAAATAATTAGCACCAACAAAAAAATTGATTTCTTCTTTTTCTTCTTCTGCTGAATGAAGACTATGTACGACAAAAAAAGTAAAATCCTCATAATAATCTAGTTTGGGGCGCTGAAGTTTATGGATACAGTCTTCAATGGCTAGGGGGTGAAAATGAAATGCATTTTCTAACTCTAGAATTTCTTCATCTGTGGGTTGGTCAAAATCTACCCAGAACCATCGTATGTTCGGAGCGAATAACTGCTGTAGAGGAAGCTCTTTAGTTATCCGATTCTCATTTGTAACGGCAATGACGTTGATCATGGTTTGAACTCCTCCTTTTTAAAATTTTATTTAGTAAGCTTGTATATCTTTCTTTCTATCCAATTTTTCTATGAATAGACCTATCATAGTTTCAGGAAATAATTTAAGAATATTTAGACTTATATGTAAATATGATATATTTATTTCGATAGTCAAAATAAGTAGGGGGAATATAATGTCTACTCAATTTTCAGTTGAAAAGGTTAGAAGTCAGTTTCCAGCACTTAAGCGTACTTTTAAGGGAAAACAGGTTGTTTACTTTGATGGACCTGGTGGTTCACAGGTACTGCAATCTGTAATTGATGCAATAAGTGGTTACATGACTAGAGGTGGAGCGAATCTGCACGGTCAATTTCCATCAAGCGTTGAAACAGAAGAACACCTAGCAAATGCACGCCAGGCTGTTGCTGACCTATTGGGTGCAAGGTCTGATGAGGTTGCTTTTGGACAGAACTCTACGAGTCTTGCTTTTTCAATTGCACGCTCGTTAAGCAAGACATGGGGAAGTGAAGACAATATAGTGGTAACGGAAATGGATCACCGCTGTAATGTTGATAGCTGGGTGAGTGCTGCAAATGATAAAGGAGTAGATGTGAGTTTTTTACCTGTAGATGAAATGAAATTAACCTTAGATCTATCAAATTTAAATACAATGATTACCTCCCGAACAAAGCTAGTAGCCGTTACCTTGGCTTCAAACGCAGTGGGGACAATAACGGATATGAGAAAAATTAAAGAAAGAGCTGAAGAGGTTGGTGCAGTCGTTGTGATTGATGCAGTTCATGCAGTTCCTCATATTGCTATTAACCGTGATGAACTTGGAGCAGATATTCTACTTTGTTCAGCATACAAGTTTTTCGGACCACATGTAGGTATAGCGGTAATAAAAAGAGATTTGTTTGAAAAGCTACAAGTCTACAAATTAAACCCAGCACCTACGTACATACCCGACAAACTTGAGACAGGAACTCAAAACCATGAGGCGTTAGCAGCCATTCCAGCTGTTGTTGATTTCATTGCTAGCTTTGGCAATGGTTCGACAGTACGCGAAAGGATCGTTAGCGGCTTTGAAGCGATTGGGGAGCATGAGGATAAGTTGGCAACAAAGCTTAGAGATGGACTAAGTAAGCATCATTCAGTTACCCTATATCAGGCTGATGAAGAAACTCGTAAAACACCAACGATTGCTTTCACAATTGATGGGTTTCATGCAACAGATGTGTGTAAATGGTTGACAGAGGAACATTCTATCTTTGCAGCAGATGGCCACTTCTATGCTACGACTCTAGCTGACAAATTAGGAATAAATCAAAAGGGTGGATGGGTACGAGTGGGGTTAGCACCATACAATAGCGAGGAAGAAGTAATCAGATTCCTAGAAGCCATTGACTCCTTAGTCTCTAGCAAACTATCTGTTTAGGGGCCTGTCCCCCGGTGGTTTAAAGCGTTAACGTAATGGGGGCCTGACCCCCAGCACGTTAATGTGGTAAAGCGGACGCTGGGGGGCAGGTCTTTTATTTTGTTTTTCGTTTGAGAGCCTCGTAGTTTAGTATTTGGATTTCTCGTTGCCCATTCATGGTGATAATGTTTTCGTTTACGAAGGCAACTAGTTTTCGGCTAATGCTTTCTGGGGTAGTGCCAATGAGTGTTGCAAGTACTTTCTTAGAAATTGGAAGTGTGAATGTTCCACTCGCAATGTTCATTTTCTCACTGAATAGAAGTAGAACACTGGCCAAGCGTTGTTCGACATCGAGCAGGCTTAAGAGACTTACCCATTCATCAGCCTGATGCAACCGTTCATTCAAGGCAAGGATGTAGCGAAACGATATATCTGGATTTCGCTGGATTGCCTTTAAAAAATCCTGTTTGTGGATGGTACATAGCTCTGATTGATCCAAGGTTATTGCATTTGCATAATGATTTTCTGTTTTTAATAAAGCAGATTGACCGAAAAAATCTCCAGGGAAAAGCAATCGGACAATTTGTTCTTTTCCATCCTCAGAAATCTTGGTGATTTTCACCAACCCCTGACCCACAATATACAGGGTTTCAGAAGAATCACCTTCTCTAAACACAAACTCCCCCTTGTTAAATTTCCGTATATGGCAAACTTTCTCGAGTACTTCTATTTCTTCAGTACTCATTCCTTGAAAGATCGGAACAAGACTTATGCAGTTTAATTGATGGTGATAGGACATTTCGATTCCTCCCATGTCCAATAAGGGACACACGTTATTTCCATATTATATATTATTTTTGGAAAACTTGATTTGCATCAATGTTTTAACAATTCATTTTTTATACGATAAAAGTAACCTAAGATTTAAAAGTTACAAATAAGGGTATAGAAGTTACATGGTATCATCCTGTAACTCACATTCAGGATGTTAGTTGAATGTAATAATTATATACCAATCCTTTTAGTTTAGGTCAGTAGTTGACCTTTAGAAAAATTGGAGGCATGAAACGATGAATCGTTTTAACAATAATAGTAGATGGAATGAGTTTTATGGTCCAAATATGGGCTATTTATATGATGTATATGAACAATATCAAGAAGATCCTGAGTCAGTAGATGAATCCATGAAAAAATTATTTGAGGAACTAGGTGCTCCTCCGTTTCAGGAACCTGAGGAACCACCAACTACTAATGGTGATAATATTCAAAAAATCATCTCAACAATGAAGCTTTTCCAATCAATACGGGTAAGTGGACACTTAGCAGCCACTATTTATCCGTTTGAGAATAAATCTGGAGACAGCAACAAATTGCTTGATCCAGCTCATTTTAACTTAACGAAAGAAGACTTAGTCCAAATTCCAGCAGAATATGTGTGGGAGGATAAACTTTCTTTTTTAAAAAATTCATGGGAAGCCTATCTGCATTTGAAAAATGTTTATACAAAGTCGATTGCTTATGAATTTGGCCATATTCATGATGAAGAAGAAAAGAAATGGTTAGATCAGTATGTAGAGAAAAATGGGATGTTGACCGCACTTTCCAATTCTCAAAAAGAGGCACTGTTAGAGCGATTATATCAAGTGGATAACTTTGAAAAGTTTTTACACAAAACGTTTGTAGGGCAAAAACGCTTTTCTATAGAAGGTATTGATATGTTAGTCCCGATGCTAGATAAATTGATTCAAGCGGGAATTGAGGATGGGACGGAAAATATCATGATAGGGATGGCTCATCGTGGTCGGTTAAACGTCTTGGCCCATGTACTTGAAAAGCCCTATGATCTTATCTTTTCTGAATTCCATCATTCTCCTAATAAAGAGTTAATCCCATCAGAGGGTTCACGTGGCATTAACTTTGGATGGTCTGGAGATGTAAAGTACCACTTAGGAGCTAATAGAAAGGTGAAGGGTGAAAAAAATAATACCATTCACGTAAGCCTGGCAAACAATCCAAGTCATTTAGAATTTGTTAATCCAGTCGTTCAGGGTGTGACTCGTGCGTCCCAGGATAACAGAAAAACATCTGGATTTCCTGACCATAATAAAGAAGCCTCTTTTAGTGTGTTAATCCACGGAGATGCAGCATTTCCTGGGGAAGGGGTTGTTGCAGAGACGCTTAATTTAAGTAGATTGAAGGGTTATGAAACGGGCGGTACGATTCATATTATTGCCAATAACTTGCTTGGGTTTACAACGAATTATGCAGACTCACGTTCCACTAAATATGCAAGTGATTTGGCGAAAGGCTTTGAGATTCCGATTATCCATGTGAATGCAGATGACCCTGAGAGTTGTCTTGCTGTTATGATTTTTGCAAACAGCTATCGAAAAAAGTTTAAAAAGGATATTTTAGTCGATTTAATTGGCTATCGTCGTTATGGGCACAACGAAATGGATGACCCTAATGTAACACAACCGAAACTATACGAAATCATTAATACGCACCCTAGGATTGCTGAAAAATATGCTAGTCAGTTAATTTCTGAAAATGTCGTATCTGAGAATGTTGCTAAGGAAAAAGAAGAAGGTCACATGAAGCAGCTACAAAAGATTTTTGATTATCTAAAAGCAAAAGATGAAACAGATTTTAAAAAGCCTTCTATACCTAAAGCTGTTGCTGAAGGGTTACCTAAGGTTGATACGACAGTGTCTGAAAAACTACTAAAATCAATGAATACTAATCTTTTAAAATGGCCAGAAACTTTAAATGTGTATCCAAAGTTAGAGAAGATTTTAAAAAAGAGAGAAAATGCATTTGATGAGGGAAGTAAGGTTGATTGGGCGTTAGCAGAAACACTTGCATTTGGTTCAATCCTATCTGACGGTGTACCGATACGCGTAACGGGTCAGGACAGTGAACGAGGAACCTTTGCCCATCGTCATCTTGTGTTGCATGACCAAGATACGAATGAAAAATATATCCCGTTACATCATCTTCCAGAGGGCAATGCATCATTTGCAATTCACAATAGCCCGTTATCAGAGGTTGCAGTACTCGGTTATGAATATGGGTACAGTGTGCAAGCACCTGATACCCTTGTTATTTGGGAGGCTCAATTTGGAGACTTTGTCAATGTGGGTCAAGTAATCATTGACCAGTTCATTTCTTCAGGTCGAGCAAAGTGGGGGCAGAAATCAAGTCTAGTTATGCTTTTACCACACGGATATGAGGGGCAAGGCCCTGAGCATTCTAGTGCAAGGATGGAGCGATTTTTACAAGCAGCAGCAGAGAACAACTGGACAGTCGCGAACGTAACGAGCGCGGCTCAATATTTTCATATTTTACGAAGGCAGGCCATGACTTCGATGATGGAGGAAGCAAGACCACTTATTATTATGACACCGAAGAGTCTGCTACGTCATCCTAAGTCAGGATCAAAAGGTTCAGAGTTTAGTAGTGGCGGATTTAAATCGATATTAGAGCAGGAAGGAACAGGTTCTAATCCTGAAAAAGTGAAGCGACTAGTATTGTGCAGCGGAAAAATTGCAGTAGATCTTGCTACAAAGGTTGATGAGAAATCCTCTGAGGAATTGGACTCCGTGCATATTGCTCGAGTTGAACAACTGTATCCATTTCCAAGGGTAGAGCTAGAAAAGTTGATTAAGAGATTTCCGAATCTAAAGGAAGTTGTTTGGGTTCAAGAGGAACCGAAGAACATGGGATCATGGCTGTTTGTTCAGCCAATTTTATCTGAAGTATTGCCTGAAGATTTAATGATAGATTATATTGGTCGACCAGATCGATCAAGTCCAGCAACAGGCGATCCACAGGTTCATAAACAGGAGCAAGCGTGGATTGTTGAGAAAGCACTAACTGTTCATAAAGGTGGGGAAAATCAATGATTGAAATTACTGTACCGGAATTAGCTGAATCTCTTACAGAAGGAACGATCGGTGAATGGTTAAAAAAAGAGGGTGACTTTATCGAAAAAGGGGAAGCCATTCTTGAACTTGAGACAGATAAAGTAAATATAGAGGTAACTAGTGAGCATAGTGGGGTTATTAAGGAACTCCTTTTCCAACCCGGTGATACGGTGGAGGTAGGTCAAGTGATTGCTAGGTTAGCAGAGGGTGAATCTGGTGAGGCGACTGAAGAAGCAGATGATACTGAAGAAGTAGAATCTTTAGAAAAATCACAATCAGAAGAAAAGTCAGCAGCACAAGAGGATACAAAACGAAGTCAACCAGTTGCATCACCTGCGGCTAGAAAAAGAGCGAGAGAATTAGGAATTGATTTACATGAGGTTTCTGGTCGAGATCCTCTAGGGCGACTAAGAGTTGAGGATGTTGAAACTCATCAAAAGAGCGCAGATAAGGGTAACGGAGTGAAGGGTGATTCGGCGTCAGGAAATGGAAAGTCTGAAGATAAAGGGCCGAAATCACAAGTCAAAGATAAGGACGATAACATCGAGAGAATTAAAATGTCTAGAAGACGCCAAACCATTGCTAAAAGGCTAGTTGAGGCTCAGCAAAGTGCGGCAATGTTAACGACATTTAATGAAGTCGATATGACAGCGGTCATGGATTTGCGTAGCAGACGTAAAGAATCTTTTTATAATAAGAATGGTGTGAAATTAGGATTCATGTCGTTTTTTACAAAAGCAGTTATAGGAGCTCTTAAGGAGTTTCCGTTATTGAACGCAGAAATTCAAGGAGATGAGATCTTAGTTAAGAAGTTTTACGATATTGGAATCGCGGTTTCTGCTGAAGAAGGATTAGTTGTTCCAGTTGTTAGAAATGCTGATAAATTGAGCTTTGCTGGAATCGAAAAGGAAATTGGTACTCTCTCTGAAAAAGCACAAACGAATAAGTTAGGCCTACAGGACCTTCAAGGGGGAACCTTTACAATCACAAATGGTGGCATCTTTGGATCGCTCTTCTCAACACCGATCTTAAATACACCACAGGTTGGAATATTAGGAATGCACACAATTCAAAAACGTCCGGTTGTTGTAGATGACAATGATACTGTCGAGGTTAGACCAATGATGTATATTGCTCTTTCCTACGACCACCGAATCGTTGATGGAAAAGACGCAGTTCAATTCCTCGTACGAATCAAACAACTACTCGAAGACCCTGAAGACTTACTGTTGGAAGGGTAGAATGTGTGACTAGTGTGTCACATTAAGGGGCTAGACCCCCGGCGGTTTAAAGCATTAACGTAGTGGGGGCCTGACCCCCGGTGCTTTAAAGTGGTAACGCGCCGGGGGTCAGGCCCCATTTTTGTTATTTATTATATTTTTTCTGGTTTTAGATGTGTGTTGTTTTTATATGTTTGCTTTTGCCATAGAAGAGTAATCGAGAATGTAATTGCCAATAGCACCAAGCCTAGGACAAATGGATACGTAATTTTTATATCATATAACATCCCAGCAAGAGTGGGACCTAATACGTTTCCGATACTCATATATGCATTGTTCATTCCCATTGCAAAACCTTGTTGATCGCCTGCTAATTTCGAGATTAGGGTGTTCAACACTGGGCGAAGAATGGATGTTGCTAGGAAGATAATCAGTGAAATCACGAAGAACATTGCGTAACTATTGGCAAATAGAGATAGGAAGAATCCGAAAGCAGCAACTGCAATAAACAGATTCAGAACCTTGACCTCTCCATAAGAACGAACGATACGGTCAACGACAAATAGTTGAACGATTACACTAACGATACCAGTAGATGTAACCATAAAGGCAATGTCTTGTGGAGTAGCTCCAAATTGATTATCAACAAACAATCCTAAGACAGATTCATAAGCCATTAGCCCGAAACTCATAACCAAGGTGATAACGAGAGGAATAAAAAATGGCATTTTTACTGATTGAATTAATTTTTTAAGCATTGGTTCATCAGCATGTGGCATAGCAAAGGAATGAGCGTTTTGCGTTCTTTCTGTTTCTTTTAGAACCAACATAGAGAATACAACAGAAACAAGTGAAACAATTGCTGAGATTAGAAAAGGAAACTTTAATCCAAAATCTGCTAGAAAGCCTCCGATTCCAGGTCCTACAACAATTCCTAGTGACATAGAAGCTGAAACCCAGCTGTTTCCTTTCGCACGTTGGTCCATAGTTGTAATATCAGCAACGTAAGCGAAAATAGCAGGGATAAGTAATGCTGCTCCAATACCACCGATTACGCGAGAAGCATACAACAACCAAATAGAATCAACAGCGTAGAATACGAACATGGAAAGCGTTAACCCGGCTAATCCGTATATGATCATTTTTCTACGGCCATACTGATCGGCCCATTTTCCGGCTATAGGTGAGAAGATGAATTGTGCTCCAGCAAAAATGGCAATCATTAAGCCAGCTGCTGTTCCACCTTGGTTAATAGAAACTAAGTATGCAGGTAAAATTGGAATAATGATCCCGAAACTACCAATCGCTATAAACATATTGATCATAAGAATGATCATCTTTTTTCGTTGATCTGCTGTCATTTGGCAGCCTCTCTTTCTATATAAACTGTAACATTAATTCAATTAAGAACTAATAAACATTATTATATGGTCATAAAAATGTCAATGAAAATGAACTTACAAAATTTCACAAAGCGGAAATGATATACTTGCTTTGAAAAATTAGTGCGTTAGTGCGTTGGGGGTCAGTCCCCCGTTGCTTTAAAGGAGTGGGGGACTGACCCCCACTCTTTTAAAGTGGCAATGTGTAACCATAGGTCATTAAAATGCTATATCGAAGGTGATGATGTGTTATAATATTCTGAAAAAGGAGGGGATGTTTTTGAAGGAATTAGAAGTTGCTAAAGCAATACAGGATGATTATCCTGAGGAATTTGCATGGTGTTACGGCTGTGGACGAATGAATGAAGAGGGTCACAAGTTTCGTACAGGGTGGCTCGACGAGAGAACTGTAACCGTTTACAAACCAAAACCGGAACATAAGGCCATTCCAGGATTTGTTTACGGAGGCCTGCTTGCTTCCCTGATTGATTGCCACGGTACAGGTTCAGCAGCTCTTGCTTTACATAGGAAAAATGGGAACGAAGTTGGTGATGGGGCAGAACCACCTCGATTTGTCACAGGTTCTTTGCACGTCGACTTTCTAAAACCAACTCCAGAAGGAATACCCTTAAAAGCAGTAGGAACAATACATGAAATTCATCCGAAAAAGTGGAGAGTTGAAACAGAAGTTTTTGCTGGTGACACTCTTTGTGCAAGAGGAGAAGTAATTGCAGTTGTAATGCCTAGCACATTTGCAGTTAAATAAAGAAGTGGAGCTGACATCCCAGTACTTTATTACTTTAACGTACTGGGGGTCAGGCCCAATAAGACATATTTTATTTTCGAATCACGCCATGAGGTAAAATAGCGTGTACACCTTTAACTCCATTAACAACTTGAGTGACTCGTAAATCAACGGCAACACTGGATAGAGCAGTAGCTTCTACTTTTGTAATACCATAAAATTCACTCATAAGTTTTACCATTTCGTCTAGAGCAACGGCTGTTGCTTCGTTCAAATCTTCGTTAAACCCAAATGTAATCCAACCAGCTGGAGTGTTGGCCCTAGGCATCTCAAGTTTCATATCATCATGAACGATTACTGTAAGATCTACTAAGTCCATTGCACATTCAATGGCCGTACCTGAGCTTTCTCCATCTCCTTGCAATGCATGTCCATCACCGAAGGAAAACAGTGCACCTTCAACTGAAATAGGTAAGAATAGACTACTTCCTCGAACTAATTCCTTGCAATCTATATTTCCTCCACAATAACGTGGTGGTGGTGTAGAATGAGTTCCTGACTCTGCAGGTGCTACACCTAATAAACCCATGAATGGAGATAGTCCTACATGGAATTTTGTATCTCCAAATAGGCAGCTACCAGACATAGTTGTTGTATCAAGCTCCCAATCAACTTCTAGCTTTTCTTCGTTAGTGATTCCTAGTTTTTCGTTTTGCCAATTTTTAATCCCACCTGCCCAGTTACGACCATACCATCCTGGGATGATTTCATTTAAGCGTACCTCTAGGACCATACCAGGTTTAGCACCTTCTACAAAAACAGGTCCAACCATTGGATGTCCAGGCTTTTCTTCGTTTACCCCTGAACGATAGATTTCTCGTTCAACCTTCTTAGCAGGTGAATATCCCCACTGAATATCTGGTGTGGTTGCTTGAATTGTATCGCCGCTTTCAACAGTTAAAATTGGTGTATATTCATTATTAAACGAACCGTGTAAATTTCTAGTTTCAAGATTAAGCTTATGTATCACACTACATCACTCCCCAATTAGACTTGTATATAGTATATATCGCATTTGGTTAAAGGGAAATATGTCAGTTGTGTCAGTTGGGGCCTGACCGCCGGTGAGTTAATGTGATAAAGTGAAGGGGAAGTAAAAAAGACCGCTGATTCTTGCGGTCTCGGTTTTGTTATTTTTTATTTTTTTGTGGAAGGCGTTTACTAGGGTTACCATTTCCTTGGCGTCTTCTGTTTGCTTCGTCTTTTTGCTTATTTTCACGTAGTCTTTCAACGTATTCTGATGTAGATTCCATTTCCATAAGAATATTCCTCCTTTTAAACGTACGTACTAATAATTTATCCAAAATTAAATCTAGGCATACTTAGAAGGATTAATTTAAATCGACTATATAGACAAAAGGAAATTTTGAGTTGTAAGATTTAGGTGCAAAGTTAATAAGTAGTTATATTATAAAATTTAGCTCCGATAGCAGGATGGTGAAATAATGAAAGTAGTCGTAGCTCCAGATTCGTTTAAAGGAAGTATGTCTGCAATAGAGGTATGCCAGTTTATGAAGGAGGGAGTTCTTCAAGCGCTCCCAAATGCAACTGTGATAGAGATGCCTATGGCAGATGGTGGAGAAGGGACGCTTGAATGCTTAATTAATGGTACAAACGGCACCTTTTATAAAGAGGTTGTGAATGGTCCTTTGGGTAATCCTGTTCATGCAAAATGGGGCATATTAGGTGGGGACTCTAAAACGGCTGTAATTGAAATGGCACAATCATCCGGTCTAACCTTGATTTCGAAAAAGGATCGTAATCCCAGGCTAACAAATACATATGGAACAGGCCAATTAATTAAATGTGCTTTAGACAAGGGATGTACTAGGATCATTATAGGATTAGGTGGGAGTGCAACGAATGATGGTGGCATGGGGATGGCGGCTGCACTCGGGGTTAAATTTTATAATAAAAATGGTGAAAGTCTCCCATTAGGTGGGATTCACTTAGCAGATTTAGATGTGGTAGATATCGAAGAATTAGATTCAAGGATAAAAAATATAGAGTTCATAATCGCCTCAGATGTAACTAATCCACTTTGTGGACCAACAGGGGCATCGTATGTTTTTGGCCCACAAAAAGGTGCCTCACCAAAGGATGTAGAGGAGCTTGACACTGCACTAAGAAATTTTGCAGAAAAGGTCAAAGACTCCGTAGGTAAGGATATTTTACACGTTCCCGGAAGTGGAGCAGCAGGAGGACTTGGTGCTGGCTTAATGGCTTTTTTAGATGCAAAAGTCTCATCAGGTATTGAAATTATAATGAATACTCTAGGATATGATGAGCATATAAAAGATGCTAATCTTGTACTTACGGGGGAAGGTAGAACGGATGAACAAACTCTTTTTGGAAAGGTTCCTGTAGGTGTGGCTAGGGTTGCTAAGAAATACAATGTCTTGGCAATTTGTATATCTGGTAGCCTAGGTGAAGGGACTGATCAATTATATGACCAGGGGATTACTGCTATTTTTAGTATAATAGATGCACCGAATTCGTTAGAGGAGATTCTTTCAAAAACGGGCAATCTAATAAAAAGTACTACAAGTAATGTGGTTCGATTAGTAAAGTTGAACGAACGAGACAGGTGATCCAGTCTTTTTTTAATTTGACAGAGGTATTTAATTCGTGATATATTTATCTCGAATTAAAGATACTTTAAATAAAGGTAATTTACAACTCGTTAAAATGGGCATAAATATATGTAAATAAGGTAAACCAGGAGGAACTTCTATGAACGGATTAAAAGGATTACATCATGTGACTGCTATTACAAGCAGTGCTGAAAAGAACTATGAATTTTTCACATATGTGTTAGGTATGAGGCTAGTTAAAAAAACAGTGAACCAAGATGACATTCAAACGTATCATTTGTTTTTTGCAGATGATAAAGGAAACCCTGGGACTGATATGACATTCTTTGATTTTCCGGGGATTCAAAAGGGGGCGCATGGAACGAATGAGATTTCCAAGACTTCTTTCCGCGTTCCGAGTGATGCAGCGATTGATTACTGGGAGAAGCGCTTTGATCGCCTAGATGTTAAACATACTGGTGTACAAGAGCAGTTTGGTGTGAAGACGATCTCTTTTGTTGATTTTGATGACCAGCAATATCAATTGGTGTCAGATGAAAATAATAAAGGAGTCGAATCTGGAATACCATGGGAAAAGGGACCGATTCCACTAGAATATGCGATTACTGGACTTGGACCACTCTTCATCCGAATTGCAAACTTTGACTATTTTAAAGAAATGATGGAAAAGGTGTTACAGTTTAAGGAGATTGCTCAAGAAGGCGATTTTCATTTGTTCGAAGTAGGTGAAGGTGGAAATGGGGCACAGGTTGTTGTGGAGGAAAATGCTACACTTCCACAAAGCTATCAAGGCTTTGGTACCGTTCACCACGCGGCATTTCGAGTGGAAGATCGTTCTGTAATTGACGAGTGGGATCAACGTTTAAGAAGCTTTGGTTTTCAAACATCTGGTTTCGTAGACCGGTATTTCTTCGGGTCATTGTACGCGAGAGTGGCTCCGCAAATATTATTTGAATTTGCAACAGACGGACCAGGATTCATGGGAGATGAGCCCTATGAAACACTAGGAGAAAAGCTATCGCTACCTCCATTCCTTGAGCCAAAACGTGAACAAATCGAAAAGCTCGTACGCCCAATTGACACAGTTCGAAGCACAATCAATTTCACAAAAGAATAAATTTTGTCTTTCGGGGCCTGACCCCCGGCGCGCTAACGCTTTAATGTGGTGGGGGCCTGACCCCCACTAAGTTAATACGTTAATGCGCCGGGGGTCAGGCCCCAGTTTTATAGTTCTGTTGTTGAGAGGATGAGGTCTGTATGGATGTGTTTGGATTTTAGTGTTTTTTGAAGTGTTTCTAGTGATAGGTTATCAATTTTTAGTAATTGTCCATCTTTATTGAACATGTAGACATAAAAGTTAGTATTGAGCTTGTTTAGGAATAAGTGTAAGTTCGTTCCTGCTTTTTGAAGATAGATGCTATCGAATTCAATGATACCTAGAAGATGTTTGCTTTTTTTAATTGTTTGTTCCATACCCTCAAGTACAAATGCTTCATAGCCTTCTACGTCAATTTTGAAGAGAATTCGTTCTTTCTTCAGATTTGCTTCTCTTAAAAGAGAGTCCACAGTAATGGTTGGAACCATTTTTTTCTCTACTTTTTCATAATTAGTGGCATTGCCTGATGAAGTGCCTGACCAATTTTTATCAATGTAAAAGGGTTGTGTTTGTTGTTCCCGATTCGTAGCAAATGCGTGTATGATGTTAAATTGTGCCTTATTGGGATGGTTTTCTAATGACTTTTTTATATAGCTTAGAAGCTGTTCATTTGCTTCAATACCATATATTTTCGTTGATTTCGGATATTTTACTGTAAACAGATATTCACCGTAATTGACGCCAACGTCCAGTACGATTGTTGGAGAAAAAGAATGAACAGAACTTACCCAAAAACGGGCTAATCCTTCTTGAATCATACCATTACGAATGAGAAGTGCTCTTCCTCGGTTTTCTTCAGGATTAATATGCAAATCAAAGGATGAAGGTAGCTTAATAGAAGATGGTAATTTTTCAAAATTAATCGTTTTATATTTTATAAAAAGCCCTACATTCACTAAATGCTTCCAGATTTTTGGATGCTTTGACCACGCTTTAGTAACAAAAGGCATTTCAACTAAGTTTTTATATAAATTACTCATATCAAATCCTCCTTTTGCAAGTATATAGGTCTATCATAATGGACGAATATGAATTCTACGTTAAGCTAATTTAAATTTTCAACCGTGTTAAATTGAGCATTAAGTATTACTAAGTGAATTTTGTAAATTTTCACTTTAATATATTTACTCTTTTCAAAAGAACTTTTACATAAGATTCATATTTCCATCACAATCTCTCCTTACAATAAAAGTAACTAATTGATAAGGAGCTACTAAAATGATAACGAAATGGGTCAATCATCTGCATCATTGGGAATGTGGTTTGTTTCTATCATTAAACAGTCGTTTTGATCGTCAACACCTCAATTTATTTTTCCGTCAAATCACTCATCTGGGTGGTGCTAGATTAACGATTGGTATTACGCTTGCCATTATTCTTATTTCATTTATGCCTTTGAAATTGTGGGCAATTGAAAGTGCCATCGCTCTTGCCACAAGCCATATGTTAGTGAGCTTCATTAAGAAACTTTATCCGAGGTCTCGTCCTTACCTATCAGTTACACATGCTAAAGTGGTGGATAATCCTTTAAAAGATCATTCTTTTCCATCAGGCCATACGACAGCCATCTTTTCATTAATTACTCCTTATGTCATTCATATGCCAATCTTAGCAATCGTTCTATATCCACTTGCCTTACTTGTGGGGGCATCCCGTGTTTTTCTAGGATTGCATTATCCCTCTGATGTATTGGTAGGCTCCATTATAGGAACAGTATTTGGTATTTTAGTAGTCTTTCTTTTATAAAAAATTGCTAAAAAATCATAGGAGGGAATATGATGAAAATTGCTATTTTTACTGATACATTTACTCCTCAGGTCAATGGTGTGGCTCGAACGTTTCAGCGCTTTGTTGACTACCTAAATCAAAATAACATTGAGTACCGCTTGTTCGTTCCAGAAGCTGAAGAAGAGGATCTCTTTTCAAATCAAATCTTTAGGTTTAGTAGTCTACCTTTCTTTTTATATCCAGAATGTAGATTGGCCCTCCCGAATGTTTTTCATATAAAAAAAGAATTAGAGCAATTTCAGCCAGACCTTATTCACATCGCCACACCATTTAACATGGGGTTAACTGGGTTATTTTTAGGCAAAAAGTTAAACATTCCAATTGTGGGTTCCTATCATACTCATTTTGATCGCTATTTAAAATACTATGATTTGCAATTTCTTTCTAAATGGCTATGGCGGTATATGAATTGGTTTCATCGTTCTTTTCAAAAAACATTTGTACCTTCATTTGAAACGAAGGCTGAAGTTGAGCGGAATGGTTTTTCAAATGTACATATTTGGAGCCGGGGTGTTGATTGTGTAAAGTTTAAGCCATCCTACTCAAGCATTGGAGTTCGGGAAAAGTATGAAATAAAAGCTCCTTACATTGTAAGTTACGTTGGTCGGCTAGCCCCTGAAAAAGATATAGATGTATTAATGAATGCTGCAGAGCATTTACCTTTAGAGGTACAAAATCAAATGCATTGGCTCATTGCTGGAGACGGCCCGTTGTATGAAGAGTTACAGAAAACAAAACCACCTAATATGACTTTCACTGGTTATTTAAAGGGTCATGAGTTGGCGGAAATTTATTCGGTCTCGGACTTATTTGTTTTTCCATCAAGCACAGAAACGTTCGGAAATGTGGTTTTAGAAGCACATGCAAGTGGAACGGCGGTTGTTGGAGCAAGGGCAGGTGGTGTTCAAGAAATTATTAAACACAACCAAACGGGTTTGTTATGCGAACCAGGCAATGTCGAGGAATTTGCTGCAAATATAAGTAAGTTAATTATGAACCCTACTCGTATGAAAGAGATGGGTCTTAACGCAAGGAATTATGCTAAGACACAGTCGTGGGATTCAATTTTTTCAAATCTATTACTTCACTATAAGGACGTTATTGAACCAAAACACGAGGCAACGAAGAGTAGGGTTGCCAATCTGTGAGTGGAGGCGAGAAGACAAATGAGGAAAATTGCGATCGTTGGAACAGGCTATGTGGGCTTAGTTACCGGAGTGTGTCTTGCTGAGATCGGGCATCAGGTTATTTGCATTGATAATGATGTAAAAAAAATTGCAACCTTATTGGCTAAAAAGTCACCGATTTATGAACCTGGTTTGGGTGAATATATTGAAAGGAATATGAGTGAGAATCGTTTGACATTTACCACGAACCACTGTGAAGCGTTTAACGATGCGGAAGTGATTTATCTTGCGGTTGGTACTCCACAGAATAGAGATGGCTCTGCCAATTTAGATTACATTTTTCAAGCTGCCCGAGAGATAGGTGAACATGTTTCAGGTGAAATTATTGTTGTTGTAAAGAGTACGGTTCCGGTTGGAACGAATGATAAAATTAAACAATGTATTAAGGGTAATGCATTGAAGCCAATAAAGGTAGAGGTTGTGTCTAACCCAGAATTTTTAAGGGAAGGCCACGCCATCTATGATACGTTTCACGGAGACAGAATTGTAATAGGTACATCTAGTGAGAGAGCCGCGGCAGTCATTGCATCAATCAATGAACCTTTTAATATTCCAATCCTTCACACTGATGTGAGAAGTGCTGAAATGATCAAATATGCATCGAATGCATTTTTAGCAACGAAAATAAGTTTTATCAATGAAATCTCAACCATTTGTGAAAAGGTTGGGGCAAATATTGAGGATGTAGCATATGGGATGGGGCAGGACTCGAGAATAGGCTCTCAATTCTTGAAAGCCGGAATAGGCTACGGCGGGTCGTGTTTTCCAAAAGACACTAAGGCGCTCGTGCAAATTGCAGGAAATGTAGAGCATACATTTGATTTACTGGAGTCTGTCATTCGAATCAACAACAAACAACAGTTAATCCTTGTTAAAAAAGCAATGCTCCGATTTGGTAGTTTAAAAGGGAAGCGAGTGGCTTTACTAGGTTTAGCATTTAAACCAAATACGGACGATATACGTGAGGCCGCATCGATTGTATTAGTAGAGCGTCTTCTTGAAGAAGGTGCAAGGGTGACTGTTTATGATCCTGTTGCGATGGATAATGCTAGAAAAGTGCTGAAGGATCAGGTGGGTTATGCTAATAGCATAAATGAGGCATTATATCATGCAGATATGGCATTTATCGTGACGGAGTGGGATGAGATTAAGGAGTTTCCTCTTGAGGACTATGAAAAACGAATGAATTTGCCAATTGTGTTTGATGGTAGAAACTGTTACCGTCTAGAAGAGGTCGAACAATACGCAATGGAATATCATTCGATTGGTCGTGCAATAGTAAAGGCCCCGCAACTAACCTTTTAATGTGTTAGTTGCGCGGCCTTTTTGCATACTCTATTTTACATCAGTGGATTTAATAAGTTTGATGGAAGCCGCTAAATCCTTTGCATCTTCCATATTATTCACCATGTTACCATTCTTAACTTCCTTTTTAGCCTTGTGTTTATCTTCTTTTTCACGGTCCTTTTTCGTTAATGGTGACTCTAGTTTTTCCTTATCAAGGTAGTCATCGATCTGACCAGCGCCTAATCCTTCATTAATCATCTCATCAATTTGTTTTTTCTTCTCTGCCATGATCATATCACTCTCCTTACTATAATAAATACCCGGTTTCTTAAATGCTAAACATAAATAAGGAAATTGTGTCATGTGGGGCCTGACCCCCAGTGCGTTAACGCTTTAGAGTGGTGGGGGTCAGGCCCCAATTTTTTGTGATAGAATAATAGTAGAGTTTTGTTATGGATGGTGTATTTATGCAGGAGAAGAAGAAGTTAAAAGAGGTAGATTTGTATAAGCCGGTGCAGCAGTACTTTTCTAGTGAAGGGTATAATGTGTATGGTGAGGTGAAGGATTGCGATATAGTTGCTGAGAAGGGTGAAGAATTGGTCGTAATCGAGTTGAAGCTAACTCTTAGTGTCGATTTACTTGTACAAGCTACGAAACGTCAAAAATTAACCGACCAAGTGTATATTGCAATCCCTAAGCCAAAGTACCGAATTTCAAGTAAGCGCTGGACAGATTTGTGTCATTTAATCCGAAGGTTGGAGCTAGGCTTAATAGTTGTTTCTTTTTCAGGAAATCGGAAAAAAACAGAGATAATCTTACATCCAACTTCATTTGATCGTCCAAAGAGCATGAGGCAGAATAAGAAAAAAAGAGAATTAATCGTTAAAGAAATCAGTGGGAGAAGTGCTGATTATAATATAGGTGGCAGCTCGAAGACTAAAATTATGACTGCCTACAAAGAAAATTGTATTCAAATTGCAAGTTATCTTGAGTACTTTGGGCAGTTAGCCCCAAAAGATTTAGTAAAGATGGGAACAGGAGATAAGACTTCTTCTATTTTAACGAAGAATTATTATGGGTGGTTTGAACGAATTAAAAGAGGTACGTATCAGATAAGTGATAAAGGAAAGCACGAGCTTAAAGACTTCTCGGAACTTAAGACTTTTTATATTGAAAAGTTAAATATGGAAAAATAAAGGGAAACTCAAGATGCCTCCCGAATTAAAAGGTATTATATAATAAGGGGAAATTCAAATGAACAAAAGGCATGAGATTTTATTTAATCAATTAGAGAGCTATCGTAGCTATGTTGTAGGGGTTGCAGAAACTTTAACAGCCGAACAAGCAGAGATTATCCCTAATGGCTTCAAAAATAATGTAAGATGGAACCTTGGTCATATGTATCTTGATCAATTTTTGTGGATTCAAGCAGTTACAAAAGAGAAAGCGCCTGTTCCAGAACAGTTTAATGACTGGTTTGGGTATGGAACATCTCCAGATAATTTTACAGACGAAACACCTTCATTCGAAGAATTACTAGAGCTATTAAAAGCTCAACCTGCTTATATAAAAGATTTATATGCTGATAGACTTGAAGAAGAGTTCGCTCCAACAGAAATGGGGATGCATACGGTAGAACAAGTATTAGTCCGAACGATCTTCCATGAAGGGATGCATTTGCAAACGATTCTCGACTTGAAAAAACTAATGTAATTTTTGGGGCCTGACCCCCAGTGCGTTAACGCTTTAACACGCCGGGGGTCAGGCCCCACTTTATTTTAGAAGAGAGTAAACATTGGTATCGTGTGGCATTCCATTTTGATACATATAGTTTCGTAGAATGCCTTCTTTTTCGAATCCAAGCTTTAGTAGTAGTTCATTTGAAGCTTTATTTTCAATGAAAACGATAGCACCAATACGAGTCAATTCTAATTCTGTAAAACCGTATGAAATTACTTTTGAAACAACCTCAGTAGCGTAGCCTTTACGCCAGTGGTCAGGATGAAGTTCGTAGCCAATTTCTGCTCGTTTGTGCTTTGGAGACCAGGCGTTAAAGCCGATGGTTCCTATGAGTGTCGTAGTTCCTTTTATTTGTATTCCCCAACGAATTCCACGTTTCTCTTTGTAGTTTTTCTCAAAAAACTCAACAAACTGCTGGGCTTGTTCCTTATTAACTAATGGTTCTTGCCCATAATACCGCGTAACTTCTTGATTAGAAAAGCAGTCAAAGATATTTTTGGCATCTTCCTGTTTTATCTCTCTTAGTTCTAGTCTAGCAGTTTCTAAAGTAGGAAACATTGTGACACTCCCTTTAATCGCTTGATAGTACTATTGTTCAAGAAATGTAGGTTAAATTCCTTTTTATTATTGGAAGGAAATTACATGAACTAAATAAAATTAAGTGTTATTGTAGTTATTAGAGAGATTGGGAAGGGAGGAACTAAAACCAATGGATATCATCTTCATCATTCTATTTTTACTGGGAAGTTATTACTTGCTACACTATCGTTTAAACTTAAGAAAAGCAGCGGAAACTTCAAAGAATGCACTATATCCCATAACTGAGGATGAATTTAGTAGCATACTCCTGCCTAACGAGTATAAGGAAATGGAACCTCTTACGAAAGATACTAAGTCATATCTATATGTAAAGTGGGGAACGTGTGTTGCTCTTTTATTATTGGCAGTTTTATTAGGGCTGGTCTTAACAACAGACTGGTTTGAATCATCTGCATTTACCGTTGTGTATTTATTTATAGCTATTATTACGGCAATAAGGCACAGAGGTAATCTATTTATTCTTCCCAAAGGCTTGATACTAAATGGAAAATACTATTCTACCAGACAAATAAAATACTTTGAAACAGAGCAAATTATTAAATGGCATGAGCTATATGGACTGCATTCAAGAATCAACAACGCCTACAAACTTTCAATTATACTAAGGAATAACTTTTTTCAGCCTGGTTTCATTGTAATTGAAGATAAGAGTCACCTCGACCGTATAACTACCCTGCTTAAACAACTTGATATTCCAGAAAAAACAAACATACAAAAAGGGCCTGATACCACTTTGCGTTAATACTTTAACGCATCGGGGGTCAGGCCCCATAAGACATATTTACATCAGATTTTCAACTTGACCGTTTTGTTTATTGACGATGTACCATCCAATGGTTGCTGTGTGGCTTTCTTTTTCGGTTTTGACGATATCATATACATGTATTACGTAATTACCATCTTGATCATGATGGTCAAACTCTACAATTGTTGATGAGTCGGTACTTATGTCAAGTTGTTGTCTGACTATTGATACGGCAACATCTTTTGTTACATTTGCTTGATTTTCCTCGTTTTTATCATCGAGTTGTTCAATATCAATTGAATGAACAATCCACTTTTCATCATTATAATATAGATTGTAAATCATATTTACATGACCTATGAGTCCATTGTTTCTTTCTTGAATAAGTTTATAATTCCTTTCATCTACCTTATCAAGGGAATATTCTTTGTCTTGAACAAACCAGGTTGGTGCATCCATTGCTTTTAAAATAATCTTACCATCTTCTTCTCTAAAGTAAGTCTCCGCATACCACTCTGCTAAATCTTTAGACATGGTTGACGTAAAGTGAGTTATTACCTCGTCTTTTGAGGATATATTTGAAAGCCTACCTTTTTTATCCCTATTTTCAACAAGTTTCATAAAAGAATCTTTATAACTTCTCATAATTTGTTCTGCGTCTAGATTAGGAACTGTATTATTTGTTTCCTCATCTTTAATTTCTTGGATATCTCTTTCTTCTTCAATATTATTTTCCTGCTTAGATGTTGCGCTTTCCTCATTAGAGGAACAGGAAGCAAGCAAGATAGAAGTGAGAACAAGTACAATTGGTTTACGCATAATGTAGCTCCTTTCCTGATGTGCTATTACTACATTACCACTATTCGATGAATGTAAACCAAAGTGTAGTCAAAAGGGTAGAAAGCTCTGATTAACCTGAGTATTATCTTTTTAGTTTTAATCGGGTATTAAGCTTTGAAAAAATAAAATGTGTCACAGTTGCAACATGATGGGCTACTGTATTGATAAATTCCTCAGCCCTTGAAAAATTCTCAAATTGAAGTTTAAACAACTAACAGGCATTGCCTGCGATACGGTAACAGATCGTTCGACATAATTGCAGGATTTAGATGATATTACGAGAATTAGAGGAGGAGTTCTTTTTTAGTATTTTTTAAGTTGAAGGAGTTGGTCTAATGTTAAACAGAGTATGTGTAGTTACCATGAAAGTAGATAATATCCAGGCAGCAGTAGAGTTTTATACAAATATCCTGGATTTCAAAGTTTCAAAGTATTATGGTCAAAAGATTGTCAGTTTACAACATGAAGCTGTTCCTATTGTTTTGGAGGAGACTGATAATCAAATGGATGGAACTCGACAGGGGGTATTATTAGGACTCCTTTCAGACGATATTGAGAGAGATTTTTCAGATTTGAAAGCCAAAGGGGTAAAGATTCTCTTTGATGAGCCGAAACCATGTCCTCCAGGCCGTTATTTTGTTATTGAGGATCCTGCGGGAAACGAAATTGAAATTGTGCAATTCATATAAGGGTTGAATGATATGATTTATGAAATGACTGTGCAAGTCCGAGTCTCTTCAATGGAAGAAGGACAAAAGTGGTATCAAACATTATTAAATAAAGAGCCAGACTTTAAGTAGATTGAAATAAACTCTTGGATATGATTCTATCTAGGAGGATTATTTCTTATTTTTTTAATGAAAATTTCCAAACGAGGACCGTTACTAGACGGTCCTTTTTCCATTTCGTTTTAGATTCATAAACTCTTGTCAGAAAAAATAGATTGTCATATGAATAATTTCATGTTATTGTATCGAAAGTAACATAACAAATCGTAAGTGTTACGATTTGTAAAATGTGGAATTACATGAAGATTACGATAAAGCTAAGATTTAACATACTTATTAAATCGTAATAATTTCGTTTTGAGGAGAGAGTTCATTTTTATGAAAAAAGTACCTGTAACAGTATTAAGTGGATATTTAGGTTCTGGGAAAACGACCTTATTGAATCATATTTTACAAAACAGAGAAGACAAAAAAGTAGCCGTTATCGTGAATGATATGAGTGAAATTAATATCGATGCATCCCTCGTGAAGCAAGGTGGATTTACTCGCACGGAAGAAAAGCTTGTTGAAATGCAAAATGGCTGTATTTGCTGTACGCTGAGAGAAGACTTAATTAAAGAGGTAGAAAAGCTTGCAAAATTAGGTGACATAGATTATATCGTCATTGAGTCTACAGGTATTAGTGAGCCTGTGCCAGTAGCTCAAACGTTTACGTATGTTGATGAGAATCTGGGAATTAATTTATCAGAGTTTTGTCGTCTAGATACGATGGTAACCGTTGTGGATGCGAATCGTTTTTGGCACGATTTTGCATCAGGAGAAACTTTGTTAGACAGAAAAGAAGCAACTGATGAAACGGATACTAGAGAAGTTGTTGACCTTTTAATCGACCAGATTGAGTTTGCAAATGTGATTTTATTGAATAAAATCGATTTAGTTGCAGGTGAAGATGTTGCTGAGTTAAAGGCTGTTATTCAAAAGCTAAATCCAGATGCTAAAATCATTGAAACCGATCACTCCAGGTTGGCTCTCGAGGAAGTTCTAGACACGAGAATGTTTGATTTTGAGATTGCTAGCCAAAGTGCGGGATGGATTAAGGAGCTAAACAATGAACATATTCCAGAAACAGAGGAGTATGGAATTTCATCGTTTGTTTACCGAAGAAGAAAACCATTTCACCCTGAGCGTCTAATGAATTGGTTAGAGAATTGGCCGGTCGATGTTGTTAGGGCAAAGGGATTTATGTGGGTTGCAACAAGAAATAATATTGCGGGTCTACTTTCACAAGCTGGACCTTCCATCATGCTACAAGGAGCAGGGGAATGGGTAGCTGCTTATCCAGAACATGAAATGAAGCAGATTTTAGCCGAAGAACCTGTATTAAAAGAAAAATGGGACGATGTTTATGGAGATCGAATGAACGAGTTAGTCATGATTGGCATTGAAATGAATCAAAAAGAAATTGAAAAGTCATTAGATACATGTCTATTGACTGCAGAGGAACTTAAGGAAGATTGGCAATCCTTTAACGACCCTCTACCATCGTTTATTGTGACAGAATAATGTCTTTTGGGGCCTGACCCCCGGTGCGTTAAAGCTTTAGCGCGGGCTAGTTTGAGAACTTTTATATTTAACTTTTGATAAGAGTAATTTGGTATCGGTACTTGTTTTTGTTCAGAAGAAGAGTGACAGGGTAGTAAAAATTTAATTGTAACACCAATTTGAACCCCATGACACTAGTGCTGTCATGGGGTTTTTTTAGTATGAGAAGTTGTAATTTTAAGATAGGAAGAGGGAATAATGTAAAGATTATATTAAGTTTTATATTTAAGCCTTGAGGGTCAATAGCAAGCAATGCTATACTTCCAATATCGGTTTTCAATATCAGCTTTCGATATCAATAAATATGATTGGGGGTGCTTGTTTGGAAGAAAAGGTATTACGAAAACTCTTTCTTGGGTTTATCCATATTCATATTTTACATCATGCGAAGGAACATCCTGTTTTCGGAGTATGGATGGTGGAAGAGCTTAGGGAACATGGATATAACATTAGTTCTGGCACCCTTTATCCGATTCTTCATTCAATGGAAGCAGATGGACTATTGCAGCGGGAAGATCGAAATGTTGAAGGTAAAATAAGAAAGTATTACACGACTACGGAAAAAGGGAATAGTGTCTTAGTTGAAGCCCGAAAAAAAGCGTATGAACTGTTCAAAGAAATTAAAGACTGAGAAAGAAAGGTGAGACGATGCAACACGAAAAGAAGAGTGGTTTACAAGTGCTGATAGAGATTTTACTCGTATCAACAAGGCTTGGATTTACGTCGTTTGGCGGACCAGTTGCTCATTTAGGTTATTTTCATAATGAATATATCCGAAGAAGAAATTGGATGGATGAAAAAAGCTATGCAGATTTAGTAGCATTGTGTCAGTTCCTTCCAGGACCTGCTAGTAGTCAGGTGGGAATTGGGATCGGTGTTATGCGGGCAGGTGTACTAGGAGGGATTGTCTCATTTATTGGTTTTACCTTACCTTCTGTTCTAGCTTTAATACTATTTGCCATGGTCCTACAAGGATTTGATGTTGGGACGGCAGGATGGATTCATGGGTTAAAACTAGTAGCAGTAGCAGTTGTAGCTCATGCTATCATAGGGATGGCTGAAAAATTAACACCAGATTTAAAGCGAAAATCTATTGCGCTATTTGCCTTAGTCGGAACATTATTATGGCAGACGGCGTTTACACAAGTTGGAGTCATACTAATTGCAGGTTTTATTGGGTATCTACTATATAAAGGGCAGACCGATAAGGATGAAAGTAGAGTTCAATTTCCGATTTCTCGTACCTTTGGGGCTGTATGTTTAGCACTATTTTTTGGATTACTAATTTTACTTCCTATTTTACGAGAAATGACTAGCTTGAATTGGATAGCTATGTTTGATAGTTTTTATCGCTCAGGTTCTCTTGTGTTTGGTGGAGGGCATGTTGTGTTGCCTTTACTAGAGCGTGAATTTGTCCCGACTGGATGGATGAGTGAAGAAGCATTCTTGGCTGGATATGGTGCGACTCAAGCAGTTCCAGGTCCATTGTTTACATTTGCTGCCTATCTCGGAACAGTAATTAGTGGATGGCAAGGGGGATTACTAGCAACTATTGCGATATTCTTACCAGCATTTTTATTAGTTCTAGGGACTCTACCTTTTTGGGATGCATTACGTAAGAATGAAATAATTAGGGGAGCCTTAATGGGAGTGAACGCTGCGGTTGTAGGGATACTAATTTCTGCATTTTACCTACCTATCTGGACAAGTTCGATTCTAGCTCCAATCGACTTCGCCTTTGCAGCTATATTATTTAGTATGCTTGTCTTCTGGAAATTGCCACCTTGGATCATCGTGGTAACAGGAGCACTAGGTGGGCTAGTATTAGGAATGCTATTTTAATTGTGTCTTGAGGGGCCTGACCCTCGCTACGTTAAAGCATTAACGCGGCGGGGGGCAGGCCCCACATTTTTTATTTATTCCATTCTTCTCTTAAGACTGCATAGTAATACTCATCCCACCATCCATCTCCAGCAGGTATGCACTTCTTGAAGTAGCCTTCTTTACGCATTCCGATTTTCTCCATAATTCTATAAGAACCGATGTTTTCTGGTTGGCAAGTTGCTACTACACGGTGTAGGTGTAGCTCTTCAAATGCATAGCCTAAAACAGCTTTTGCAGCTTCAGAAGCATAGCCCTTCCCATAGTAGTTTTGATTAAAAACCCAACCAATTTCATACGTATGATCACCGAAATATTTATGAAAGACGATATGACCGATAAGTTTTTCTGTTTCGGTCAAGAAAACTGGAAAGTACTTTGCCTGCTCACCCTGATTTTCGATAACAAACTTCTTGGCTTGCTCCTCCGAAAAGACACCCTCTGGAATATACGTCATAACAGTGGGCTCTGACGTATATTCGTATACAGCCTCCCAATCCTTCTCTTCAAATTCACGTATAACTAAACGCTCTGTTGTTAAATACATACAAACTATCCCCTTACCAAAAATGTCTCACTACTTTTGGTTCGACAACAAGGGAAGATTTTCCTCCTAAATATGTCTTGAGGGGCCTGACCCCCAGTGCGTTAAAGCTTTAACGTACTGGGGGTCAGGCCCCAAACATGAGTTACCACCGCTTTTTGAGTGAGAGTAGTTCTTCTCCAAGCACCAGCTAGGCTAGCTGGTGCTTGGAGAAGTGGGTAGGTTAATAGGAATAGGATTCCTCATACAAATTGTCTATATCGTGATATTGAGAAACTTAAAGGTAGTTCGTTGACGATGATACATCAGCCCTGATATTAATAGACTAAAGGGGAGTACCAGAAGGGTTAGAAGGCCCACAATTAAATAGAATTGGAAGAATAGGGCAAGTATGATTCTTGGAATGAATACGAAAATATAAAGCTAGGTTTTCTGCTACGAAACATGAATATAAACTCCTTTCTATTAAAAGTAAGTAGTTTATACGAATGTTTGTTTTTCCTAAGAAGATTGGACACTTATCGATATCTATATGAAAATAAACGAAAAATAGACTAATAGAGGAGGAACATCAGGTTGGTTAGTGGGCTATATGTGAGGGTAAAGGGAAGACTGATTGAAGATATTCCTATACTGTTTTAATCCTGCCTATTGCTTTTAAGTTTTTTCTGTGTTAATCTAAGAAAGAATTATTTTTGTTCGGTTCTATAGGGTATGAATAAGTTTCTACTTTTCGACTTCGATATCTAATTGAGCAATTATAGTAATAAACAGTGGAAAAGATCCACGTTCAGGAGGAAACAAACATGCAACAAGGTACAGTAAAATGGTTTAACGCAGAAAAAGGTTTCGGATTTATCGAAGTTCAAGGTGGAGAAGACGTATTCGTACATTTCTCAGCTATCCAAGGCGACGGTTTCAAATCTTTAGACGAAGGTCAAAAAGTATCGTTTGAAGTTGAGCAAGGTCAACGTGGCCCTCAAGCTACTAACGTTAACAAAATCTAATTTTTAAACCATAATAAAAAGGACTCAGTTATCTGAGTTCTTTTTTTTATTGCTTTTTAAAATAGAAAAATACACACAAAAAAGGCGACTAACGTAAAAAAGTCTCCATTAACAATGGATTCTTCCTTTACATTAGTTCGCCTTTAGGCCAAACATGTTAGAAAAGATAAAAAATGGTTACATAGAGCATACCACACCAGTGTCGAATTACCAATCTTTATTTTCAAAAAAATGTATAAATCTGTCGATTGAGTATTTGTTTTAAAATTTTATGATACAAGTTTCAGTCCAATTGCGGCACTTAAAACCATTCCAATAAAGAAAAGTCTTTTCCAATCTTTTGATTCTCCGTACAAGACCATCCCAAGTATTGCGCCACCGGCAGCACCAATTCCAGTCCAAATGGCATAGGCAGTTCCCATAGGTAGAGTTTCCATTGCAAAGGATAGAAAGAGAAAGCTTGCACCAAAACTGAGTATTAATAAACCAAGGGTTTGCCAATTACGTTTTTTATGAAACGCGTTAATCATTGCCACCCCAATCATTTCAAAAATTCCTGCTAGTATTAAAGAAATCCAGGCCATTATATTTCATCTCCTTTAGGAGAAGGTTCAACTGTGACTACCTTTAGTCCGATAACTCCAACTAAGAGCACAACGATTAATAAGACTTTTTCTATTTTAAATGGCTCGCCAAATAAAAGTATTTCTGATAAAACTGTTCCTGCTGTTCCAAGCCCTACAAACACAGCATAGACAGTTCCAACGGGAAGGTTACGCCCAGCCATGATCATTAAATAAAAGCTGATACCAATGGCGATGAACGTACCAGTCCATGTCCAAAAGTCGTCAGAGTGCTTTAAACCAATGACCCAACATACTTCGAAAAGAGCGGCAACAAACACTTTTGCCCAATTTGCATTCATATTAACTTACCTCCACCTGCTAGTCTTACCCATAAAAACTTCGAGACAATTCTCACGAGCGTTAATCCTTAAACCAAAACATAACGTTGAACCTAAAATTCTATTGAAAAGTATTTTAAGTCTTCTGCTTGATGTGGAAGAGTAAGATTCCGTTCATAGGTCATCCCTAGTTTTTTTAGAAGTGCAGAAGATGTAGTGTTATTAATCGTAGTAATAGCAACGATACGTTTCAGTCCTAGTTGTTGATTTCCATATACCAATGTTGCGGCCGCGGCTTCATAGGCATAGCCATTAGACTGATATTCTGAGAGTAGTGCAAAACCAATATCTATATCTTCTAGGGTGATTCTTTTTATTAACCCGCACATACCAATGGGTGTACTGTTTTCTTTTAGTTCAACTATGTATAGCCCAAATCCTAATTTTTCATACATATCTATTGGCCCTGTAAGTATATAATGTTCAGCATCTTCTATTGTTTTAACACCCTTATCACCTATAAAACGCAACCAGGACTCGTCATTCAACAATTTAAGAATAAAAGGAGCATCATTTTTCGTGATCAGACGTAAAATTAACCTGTCTGTTTCCATTACTTTCAATTTAAATTCACCTCACCGTTTTAAGCAACAAATCAAAACCTAAAACCATCATAACACAAGGACAGTATATTGTTTTTATACTTAACTTCATAAATGGTAAAATGACTTTACGAAAAGAAATGGAGTGAGGCTATTGAAAAAACTTAGATTAGGTACTAGCTCAATGGAGGTAGGCGAAATTGCATTAGGGTGCATGCGCATGGCAAGTCTTTCAGCAAACGAAGCGGCAAATGTAATAGAACATGCCTCCGAAAGTGGAGTGGATTTGTTTGACCATGCTGATATATATGGAGGAGGAAAATCAGAGGAAGTATTTGCACAAGCATTAGAATTGACATCAAGAAAAAGAGACCAGATGATCATTCAAACAAAATGCGGAATACGCAAAGTTTTCTTTGACTTTTCAAAAGAGCATATATTATCTTCAGTCGATGGAAGTCTTCAGCGATTAAAAATGGATTATATTGATATTTTATTACTACATCGTCCGGATGCTTTAATGGAACCTGAAGAAGTTGCTGAAGCATTTACGATATTGAAGGAAAGTGGCAAGGTTCGTTACTTTGGGGTTAGCAATCAAAACCCAATGCAGATTGAACTACTAAAAAAATACCTAAAAGATGATTTGATTGTGAATCAACTACAAATGAGTTTAATGCACACACCCATGATTGATGCAGGATTAAATGTGAATATGCAGCATGATCCCGCGGTAGTTCGTGACAGTGGCGTTCTAGAGTACAGTCGTCTACATAATATGACCATTCAAGCATGGTCACCTTTTCAGTACGGGATGATCGAGGGAACCTTTATTGGAAACGAGAATTATCCAGAAATCAATACAAAGCTAAAAGAGCTGGCAGAGAAAAAAGGGGTTACAAACTCAGCCATTGCAATAGCATGGATTCTACGCCATCCTGCTCGAATACAACCAGTTATCGGCTCAATGAATCCACAGCGAATTAAGGACATTGCAGCAGCTTCAACGATTGAATTAACAAGACAAGAATGGTACGAACTCTATCGCTCAGCAGGAAACAAACTACCATAAATTATTTTGGGGCCTGATCCTTCACCGCGCTAAAGCGGTGGGGGTCAGGCCCCATTTGTAGGCCCCATTTGTCATAAATTTGGAAATTAGTTTACATTTATTTTGAAAGTAATGGGAATGCTCGAAATAGGTAACTAAATTTATTTGGAGATGGTAGTGTTGGATGTTGCAATTATGGGTGCTGGTCTGTCCGGTTTAGCTTGTGCAATAACTCTTGAAAAGAATGGGGTTACTCCAACTATTTTTGAAAAGAGAAGTAGAGTAGGAGACCGTTTTGTTTGTGGTGAATCTCTCCTATCTATTTTCTTACGTCCAGTTAATGACTGTATCGAAACGCTATCCGAGGAATATGGGATATATCTTCAGCCGTCTGCACCTATTCAAAAGATGGAAATTTTTTCGAAACATAACAAAGCAATAATTGAGGGGCATCTTGGTTTTAGTAACGTTAGAGGGAGAGAGCACGATTCTTTCGAATCCCAACTTCAACGTCAGACAAAATCCGAAATTTGTTTTAATTCTACAAAAACCTATGAAGAGTTACAGCGAACTTATACCCATGTTGTTATGGCGACAGGGGACGGAGATTATACAAAAAAGATGAAAAATTATCGGGAGGATTTATCGGTTTCGGTAAAAGGGGTAACAGTTGAGGGGAATTTTGACCGCTACACTGTTATGACGTGGCTCAATTACGATTTTGCACCCTTTGGCTATTGCTATCTAATTCCATTTTCTGAAAAAGAAGCATCTATTTCTCTTGCAATCCCCGATTTACCAGAAAATCGGGACATCGATATAAATAAATTATGGGACAATTTTTTCAAAAGTGTGCAATCTGAGCTCTTACAAGACCTTAAGGTAACAGACGAATTTAATATTATTGACTACACAATTGGAATTAGTGATAAAGGGCGAGTTGGTAATACGTTTTTTGTGGGCAATTGTTTTGGGAGTATGATGCCGTTTTTAGGCTTTGGTCAGTTTACATCAATCGTCAGTGGAGTGTTTGCAGCCTATGACATTTGTGGAATTGGTAAGTACGAGAAACTAATGGAATCACACCGTCAAAGCTACGAAAACTCGCTAGTATTAAGAAGAGCAATGGAGCAAGTATCTAACGAAGGTTTAGATCGAATTGTCCAGGGACTACAAGGGTACTGGGGAGAGAAGTTATTTCACACGACGATGATTAATCCCTTAGGGGTAGCGAGTTACTTACTTCGTCCTTATATAAAATTGAAAAGAGGAGTGACCTCGTAATGAGTGTTAAGAATACAATCTCTCTTACAGCATCTGAACTTGGTTATCTATGGACAGGTTATTCAATTAATGAAATGTCAATGTGGTATTTAACAGCGTTTATGAACCAAGTAAAAGATGAGGAGATAAAGGAATTATATGCATTTGCCTTAGAAGGTACCAAGAAAATCTTAGATGGCCGTAAAACGTTACTTAGTAATGAAGGATATGCAATTCCTGTAGGTTTTTCAGAAAAAGATATACATACTGATGCTGTACAACTCTATTCAGACAGATTTCTATTATATTATTTACATGTAGGGGCTCAAGTTGGTCTTGAGTTTCATGCAAGGGCAGTGGCAATGGCAACTAGAGAAGATGTTCGAAGTTATCTCAAGGATTGCTTGGAATCGTCAACTAGGTTAAGTGATAAAGTAACTACTCTCTCATTAAATAAAGGATTATATTGGAGAACACCAACATTACCAGCACCTTCCTCGCCAGAGCACATCCAAAAAGCAAGCTATTTGAATGGATGGTTTGGTGATATCCGCCCTTTAAACAGCATGGAACTTGCTAATTTATATGAAATTATCGGTCTGTTAATGATGATTGAAACCCTGTGTATAGGATTTGCACAAACAACTGATTGTGAAGAAGTTGCACAAATTTGTAAAAAGGCAGCAGATATTTCTAAGAAGCTTTTCGATGACTTAATCGATCTTTTAAAGGAAGATAAATTGCCAACGCCTCCTAGTTATTCTGCAGAAATGACTGATACGAAGGATCGAGTGTTTTCCGATCAACTCATGATTGCTCATGTTGCTGGCCTGTTTGGCTCTCTTTTATCTCAGTACGGTTTCTCACTAGGCGCTATCATGAAGCATGATTTACTAACAACTTATACCACACACATCTCAAGAACTGGTACATTCACTGAAAAAGTCTCACGCTTTATGATTGACAAAGAATGGCTTGAAAAAGTTCCAGGAGTTATAAACCGAGCATAAAATTGGGGCCTAAAATTGGGGCCTGACCCCCGGTGCGTTAATGCATTAACGCGCTGGGGGTCAGGCCCCCTTTGACATAAATTTAGCGTTTGTGGCGAAGTGTATTGTTTTGGACTCCGAAGCGTGCATTGATTTGTCCTTGTCTCATTTCTTCACGAGCAGCGCGTTCTGCGTCTTGTTTTTCTCGTTTCATTTCTTGGCGGATCTCATAAGTTTGGACGCCATCTTCTATTAAGTTAGCAATCTTCATTAATGTTTCGATATCGTTAAAGGAGTATTTTCTGTTTTTGCCTTTGGACCGCTCTGGAAAAATTAATTGACGCTCTTCGTAATATCGGATTTGTCGCTCTGAAAGACCGGTTAATTCACATACTGTTCCGATTGTAATGACCTTTTTGTCTTTATAAGAGGATTCCCCAGTCATCGTTCTCACCTCACGAAAAGAAGTTTAGAAATCTGGTTTTCTATCATTTTACAAGATATATGCCGAAAAGGTAACACTTAATGTTAAGAAAACTCACAAATTATTTAATATTCAAATTTATATGTTAGATAATCTTACAGACTCATAGATGTCAGATTTTACTACAGATATAATCAGAACTACATTAAATCAAACAGATGAGGGAGAGGATTAAAAAATGGAGACTCAGGTATTGATGGATAATTTGTGGGTTATGCTTGGCACGATTTTAGTGTTTTTTATGTTAGGTGGATTTATTTTACTTGAGGCTGGATCTACTCGAATGAAAAATGCGGGCCATATTGCTGGTAAAACGATTTTCACAGCTGGTATTGGGGCATTGGTCTTCTGGGCTGTTGGATACGGATTTATATATGGAGAAGGTAACGCATTTATTGGTTTATCCAATTTCTTTTACGGTGATGCTTCAACTGTTGAGGAAGGCTTAACACCTGCAGTTGATTTTATGTTTCAAATGATGTTTGCACTTGTTTCATTAACAATCGCATTTGGAGGATTTGCTGAACGAGCAAAGCTCTCGGCGTATGTGATCTTTGCTGTGTTATTCTCAGCATTAATTTATCCAGTTGTTGCTCATTGGATCTGGGGTGGCGGCTGGTTAGGTGAACATGGTAAACAAGACTTTGCTGGCTCTACGGTGGTTCATTTAACAGGTGCAATGGCAGCTTTAGCCGCAACAGTTATCTTAAAACCACGTATTGGAAAATACAATAAAGACGGCTCTTCAAGTGAGATTGCTGGTCATAATCAAGTATATACAGCATTAGGAGTCTTAATTCTATGGGTAGGTTGGTTCGGATTTAATGCAGGAAGTACATTCGGTGTGGCAGATGGATTCTTTGGATTCGTTGGATTAAACACACAGTTAGCTGCAGCAGCAGGTGCCATTGCTGCAATGTTTGTCGCCTGGGTTGTAAGTGGGAAAGCAGATGTGCCAACTACGTTAAATGGAGCATTAGCCGGTCTTGTTGCCATTACAGCTTCATGTGGATTTGTTGAACCGTGGGCAGCGGTTGTGATTGGTTTAATTGGCGGACTTATCGTTTTCTATAGTATGAAGTTGTTTGATAATGCAAAGATTGATGATCCGATTTTTGCTCTATCCGTTCATGGAACAGTTGGGATTTGGGGAACTCTTTCTAACGGACTTTTCGCCGTTCCATCTTTATCAACAGATATTGGCTGGGGGCAAGCAGGTTTATTTTATGGAGGAGGCTTCACTCAATTAGGAGTTCAAATCTTAGGAGTAGCTGCTTCAGGTGTCTATGCATTCGTCGTTTCCTTCATTATTTTAAAGGTAATGGATAAAGCACTGGGTGGAATTCGAGTAACAGAAGAGGAAGAAATCATTGGTCTTGATTTAAGTGAACATGGAAGCTACGGATATCCAGAAAGCATTTCAGCACCAAATGAAAAAGCAGGTGCTTAGAAAATGGTCTTTGTTAAATATACTGAGAACAGTGAGCTTGATGAAGAGAAGAATGATTATCAAAAAATAAGACAATTGCGAGAGAGTGAGATTCTTAAGTTTTCACATGATCACATGACTCTGAACCACTTTCATGATCACCTTATGAAAAAAACAGTTCAGCTTGCAATAGAGAAAATGGAAAGCGAGTTTGGGCCAGTCCCAGCTCTCTTTGCTTTTTTTACAATGGGAAGTGCTGCAAGGTCAGAACAATCTATTTGGAGTGATCAAGACCATGGTTTAATTTTTGCAGGAAACGAACAGGAAAAACCTTATTTTTTACAACTAGGAACTGAGATTTCTAAAGGGTTACATGAGGTTGGTTATGAATACTGTGATGGCAATGTTATGGCTTCGAACGTGAAATGGTGTCATTCAATTGGTGGCTGGGAGCATCAACTAACTGATTGGCTTGATGAGGCTAGCTGGGAATCTCTTCGTTATTTTACTACATTCTATGACTCTCGTGTTTTGTTGGGAGAAGAAGGCTATTTGCGTATTTTAAAAGAAACATCGATTCGTAGACTGAATGAAGAGTCTTTTTTATACTCTCGGCTACTCGATAATATTAGTCATGTAAAGAAGGGAATTGGTGTCCTAGGTCAGTTTTTACCGGACACCTATGGGAAGAGACTAGGTCGTCTTAATAGTAAGGATGCTATCTTTTTCCCTTACGTAAATTCCATTCGTTTGCTCGCGTTGAAGGAGGCCATCCTAGATCCTTCAACAATAGGTCGGTTTGAAAAATTACCCCATCACTTATCACACATAAAAAGCTATCAATCTCATTTTGAAAAACTGTTAGAATTGCGACTTTTATTAAAAAGGAATGCAACAAACTATGAGGATGTTCATTATGTAACTATCGATTCATTATCAAAATTTGAAAAGCAAGAGCTTAAACACATTATGAAAAAAGGTTATAAGCTGTTTAATGAGACAAAAGAAATCATCCTTAAAGGGTGTCGGTCATGAGGAATCAGGTTGTACAGTTTATGAAACAGTTATCTGGAAAGCTGAGCCCAAGTTTTTTTAGTTCTGTTTCTACTCAAAATAACGCCGCAAACATTGCATTTCTTAGACAACTACAGCGTGAAATGAAGGTAGAAGATGTGCTTCAGGTACCTTTTTCAGAATTAAAGGTAGTTGTGTTTGATTTAGAGACAACAGGTTTTTACCCGCAAAAGGGTGACCGGATACTATCGATAGGTGCTGTAAAAGTAGTTGGTGATCAACTCAAGGATAGTGACATGTTTTACTCGTTAGTGAACAATAAAAATCCACTACCTGATACCATAAAAGAGTTGACGGGAATCTGTGAGGATGTTCTAGAACAAGCACCAGAATTAGGAACCGTCCTACGAGAATTCTATCGATTTGCACAAACAGACCCACTCATTGCACACCACGCAATTCATGAGAAGAACTTCATGCACCATGCTAGTTGGTCAACTTTAAAAGTGAGTTTTCAACATAGACTAATCGACACATCTTTCTTAACAAAGATTGTGGAGCCTGAAATAAGCTTGGTTAGTCTAGACGAATGCTGCAACCATTTTGGAATACAGATCGATAATAGACATCACGCACTACATGATGCCATTGCAACTGCAAAGCTCTGGACAAAAAGCATCCAACTAATTCAAGAACACGGCTTTCACACTCTATCAGATGTCTATAACCACCTAGCAAAACGTTAAAATATGGGGCCTGACCCCCAGTGCGTTAAAGCTTTAAAGCACCGGGGGTCAGGCCCCCTCTGTCACAATTTAGGTAAACATTTTTTGAACGTATTAAAGGAAATTTCTTAAGTAATGTCTAAATATACTAACATAGGATGAAAAACATAACGGTTTGGAGGAGACTCGAATGTTAAAAAATTACGATGTGAAAAAGCAGGTAACTGTTGATTCCACAGTATTACTGCAAGGGATTGTAAAGGCGATTTTTAAAGATAATATTCATGTTCAAATCGGCGGAAAGGTTATTTCTTTACCTATAACAGAAGTTAACATTGCTAAATAATAGATGAAGGAGCATGCCAATCTAGTAGGGAAGTACTGGAGAGGGATGCTCTTTTTGTACTCGTTTTGATTTTTCAAACCTCATTAATTTTCCTCTCTAAACTAGTTTAAGTACCCTTCCCTTCTTAGCAAAAAGCTCATATGAATAAATAAGAATGAAGGGAGGTTTTTTATATGTTTCCACCAAGACAAGTTCCCTTACGTAGAGCAGCAGCTGGTAACCCTTTAAATAGACGTCCTTTTCCCGGGCAGGGTGTACCTAGACCCAGACCACATAGGGTTCCATTTGCATCTCCTTTAGGAAGACCGCCTAGACAAATTGGGCCATCAACTGGACAACGCAGGGATTTATTATCGTATTTTCGAAAAGAAGATGGGACTTATGACTTTCAAAAAATGACTGCAACAGCAGGACAAATAAGAGGTGTGTATAATCAAGTAGTAGGATTTGCCCCAATGATTACAAAATTATTTGGTAGATAGTTGGTATGAGGTGGACGGGTCTTAGAATAATTGTTGATGCCCGTACCATTCTTAAGGCCTGACAAGTACGAAGTTGCATTTTTCTATTCTTAGTCAGGCCCGTTTTTATATTTGTAGTCATAAAGTAATAAAAAAGCCAATATAATTTTTTTACTATACCTGTTGAAGGGAGTAATTGATATGTTAAAAGAACAGGAACTAAAAAAGGAAGTAACGATAAATTCAACCGTCCTTTTAAAGGGAATCGTAAAAGCTATATTTAAAGACAATATACATGTCCAAATTGGAGGAAAGGTCATATCCATGCCGATATCAGAAGTGAACGTGGTAAAATAGAGGTTGTATTTGGTAAACTTCCAATCTCTCAAAATATATCTAATCTTGTTTTTTTGTTATATAAATGTTGCATTTGTAACTGAATCGTAATATATTATTAATGTACTTACAGCCTTTAGTAATTTAGCTAAAGGAAAATCTGTTAATATAGCAGCAGTAGTAGCCTGCTATAGACAACATAGGACCATTATGTTTGACCCCTATCTAAACATATATAGGTTTTACAATTGAATGAAACAAAAAAGAGTTGGTGAACCAAAATTAAAAGTACAGGTCACCAACTTTTGTCATTTATGGGGCCTGACCCCCGGTGCGTTAACGCTTTAACGCACTGGGGGTCAGGCCCCTGTTTTTATGTGCTGTTATTTCAGCAGATTGTAGAAGAAGTGACAGACAAGGAATGATGATATACTAGTTGTAAAGGCAGGAGATCTGCCCCTTTTTACTAACAAAGGTTGTGTTTTGATTTGTATACAGAAATTTATATGGTTAGACATGCTCACTCTGTGTTCTCCCTAGAAAACGAAGAAACACGGGAGTTATCAGAAAAAGGCTGGCAAGATGCCGGAAGAATTACCGAGATCCTGTTTGATGAAGAAATCGATGTTATCTACTCAAGCTCATATGTACGAGCACTCCAAACAGTAGCAGGGCTAGCAAAGGCTTTACATAAGGAAGTAATCTTAGATTCTCGTTTTCGGGAGAGGGATTTGGCGGCAAGGGACCACCGGTTTGAAAACCCAACTGAGGCGATGATTCATGTATTTAATCACACAACGTTTAAGTTTCCTGGTGGTGAATCAAATCAAGAGGTTCAAGACAGAGGAATTGCAGGGTTAAAAGATATTTTTAACAATCATAAAGGTCAAAAAGTTGCTATTGGCATTCATGGTAACATCATGACTTGTACAATGAATTACTTTGATCCAAAATACAACTTTGAGTTTTGGCAGAAAACCACAAAACCAGATATCTATAGACTTACATTAAATGATATGTTTAAGCTTGTGAAATGCGAGAGGCTTTGGAAGATATGACAATCTGGGCTAGCTTCTCTGTTAGACAAATATAGGCAAACGTGTTTAATAAACAGTAAAAAAGTTTAAGGGGGATAATATGAAATTATATCGTGTGATTATACCAGTTTCTAATATAGAACTAGCAACAAAGTTTTATCAAAAGATTTTAAGTATGGAAGGGAATAGAGTATCTGAAGGAAGACATTATTTTGATTGTGGAGGAACGATCTTAGCTTGTTTTGACCCAAAAGCAGATGGGGACGAATTTGAAGCTAGACCAAACCCAGATCATATCTATTTATCTACCGCAAACCTTGAAGAGATACTTACTAACATCTTAGATTGGGATACTAATCTCATAGTTGACCCAATTAACACCCAACCATGGGGTGAAAAGACACTTTACGCAAAAGACCCCTTCGGCAATCCACTCTGCTTTGTAGATGAAAAAACTGTATTCAAGGGATAAAACTGGGGCCTGACCCCCGCTGCGTTAATACATTAACGCGCCGGGGGTCAGGCCCCTTCTGTCACAATTTCCTTATCATGCACTCTTAATATGCAGACTAAGGCAAGAACCAGACTGCCTGATGCGACCCAAAATAAGATACCAAAGCCGAAGAAGTCAATGAAAAGACCTAAGGTTGGTGGAGAGATGATGGCGGCTAAGGACGAAACTAAATAATAAAGCCCTGTACGTGTTCCATAACTAGTTGTACTTCCGGTAGAAACGATAAAAGGGTACGCATTAATATTTACGCATGCCCAGAACAATCCACCAAGAAAAAGGACAATTCTCAAATAGACTACTGACTCAATCCAATTTAATAACAAAAACGAAAAAATTAATCCAATAACCCCAACTACGATAACCTTTTTCTTACCATACTTTGCTCCAAGTAATCCACTTGGTATTGCTGACAGCACAAAGCTTAAAGAGAAAAAGGTCAAAGAAAACGCGGAGGCACTTTTGCTCAAGTTCAGTTCATTAACACCATAGAGGGTAAACAAAGCTTCCATTCCTTGAATGGAGATAAACCAAAAAAAGATAGCTGCTAATAAGTACAAGGTGGGTGGATTTAATTCATCTTTATAATTAATTTTTGGAACGAGTGTTTCTGTATATGTAATCGAGTCCTTGTTTTCTTTTATATTTGTAAAAACGACCCAGAGGACAAGTAATAATATCGCAGAGACAGCTAAAAAAGGGAGATAGTCTTTTATGCTAAATAGATAGGAACCAATGCTAAAAGCAAGGATTGCTCCACAGCCACCCATAAAATTAATAATACCGTTTGCTTTTGTATGGTGCACTACAGGTGTTATATCTGGCATTAATGCAATCGTTGGAGATCTAAAAATGGCCATAGAAAGATTCATACATATCATGAAAAAGATTAACATAACTAAACTAGTATGAAAGGGAAGTAGAGCATAAAATAAGGCTGCAAGAGGTATCCCAACTAGTAGGTAGGGCATGCGACGGCCAACTTTTGTTTGAGTCCGGTCACTGAGCTGACCGATATAGGGCTGCAAAAAGAGAGCGATATAATTATCTATTGTCATTAAAAAGCCTATCAATGCAGTACTCGTAATAAAATTATCAAGAAAAAATGGAACAAATCCATTATACAAAGACCATCCAATACTAATCCCAAAGAAACCAAACCCCAACAGCCACGTTTTTCTCATGGCACCTCTCCTTGACCTCAATCTCACACAAAAAATTGCACTACTAATAGTATGCTGCCTAAAGCACTATATTGCTTGTTCAGGTTGAATTATGTCTTGTGGGGCCTGACCCCCAGTGCGTTAATGCTTTAACGCGCCGGGGGTCAGGCCCCACTTTTTTAAAAATTTCTCGTTTTTATTTGTAAAAATTGTATTTTGGTGGAAACTAATCCTTGAAATAGAACGTTACATAGTGCAGAAAGTTGATTTAAATATTGATGGAGGGATTTAAGGTTATGTGTGGTTTTATTGGAATTTTAAGAAATGATAATGTCCAAGCCGTTGATTTAGATCTGTGGAATGAGGCATTGCAATCAATCCATCACAGAGGACCAGACGATACTGGAAATTACCGTGACGAGCGAGTGGAGTTTGGCTTTAAACGATTAAGTATTATAGATTTGGATCATGGTGAGCAGCCACTGAGCTTTCAAGAGCGGTATCATATTATTTTTAATGGAGAAATTTACAACTATGTTGAACTTAGAGAGCAACTAATTGAGCATGGTGTCAACTTCAGAACAATGTCCGATACTGAAGTAATTGTTGCGATGTATGCAAATAAAGGGAAGGAATGTGTAAAGGATTTAAGAGGTATGTTCTCGTTTGCAATTTGGGATACCGTTGAAGAGACGCTATTTGCTGCCCGCGACACCTTTGGAATTAAACCTTTCTATTATTATGAAACAAAAGATAGGCTGATTTTCTCTTCGGAGCAAAAAAGCATTAAACTCTTATCTGGCCAGCATGAGTTACAGCTAGAAAATATACAACACTATTTAACCTATCAATATGTTCCCGAGCCTCGTTGCTTGTCAAAGGGCATTTTTAAATTGCTGCCAGGACATTACTTAGAGAAAAAGCCGAACCAAAATGCGAGTATTACGCGTTATGATAAAAAGAGCTTTTCACCCGAGGAAAAGCAGTTCTCTGAGTTTACAAAAGAAACAAGACAAGTGCTGGAAGATTCGGTAGCGAAGCATATGCGCAGTGATGTGCCAGTAGGAGCATTTTTATCAAGTGGAATTGACTCTACAACCATTGTGGCTTTAGCAAAACAACATAATCCAGCCTTAAAAACATTTACTGTAGGATTTGAAACAGAAGGTTACAGTGAAATCGATATAGCAAAAGATACGGCTGAAAAACTTGGAGTCGAAAATATTCATAAAGTCATTACACCGCAAGAGTTTGTTACCGAGTTGGAAAAAATCATTTGGCATATGGATGACCCGGTAGCAGACCCAGCTGCTGTTCCCCTTTACTTTGTCGCAAAAGAAGCCAGTAAGCATGTAAAAGTAGTGCTGTCAGGTGAGGGGGCAGATGAACTTTTCGGGGGTTATACAATTTATCGTGAACCTTTATCGTTAAAATGGATTAATCGACTCCCTAAGTCTATACAAATTCTAATGAATAATTCGGCAAAATTATTACCGCAGGGGATAAAAGGAAAAAGCTATATTTTAAGAGGCACAACCCCAATGGAAGATAGGTATATTGGGAATGCCTTTATCTTTTCAGAAGCAGAAAAGAAAATGTTACTCAAGAACTATAGAAGTAACCAAGCATTTACTGAGATTACGAAATCAATGTATGAGGATGCTAAGCTTTATACTGCCTCAAGTAAAATGCAATACATTGACCTGAATACTTGGCTACCTGGAGATATTCTTGTAAAAGCAGATCGGATGACAATGGCTAATTCACTTGAGCTCCGAGTACCTTTTTTAGATAAAGACGTATTCAATCTTGCAAAGAGAATTCCGGATCATATGAAAATAGCCAATGGAACAACGAAATATGTGTTAAGAGAAGCAGTAAAAGGTCTTGTTCCAGACTCTGTTTTGTATCGTAGAAAACTGGGATTCCCAGTACCTATTCGTCACTGGCTCCGAAATGAATTATATGACTGGGCAAGAGACTTGATAAAATTCAGCCCGGCAACTGATCAAATTTTTAATCGCGAAGAACTACTGCTATTACTAGAAGATCATGCAATCGAAAAAGTGGACAATAGTCGAAAACTCTGGACCATCCTGTCATTTATGATTTGGCACTCACTTTATGAACAAGAGGATACAACCCAATCTCTTCATTTGGTTCAACAAAAGTCGACAGCTTTCAAACCTGTCTATACAAATACTCCAGCCTACTCAGAATAATATTTTGGGGCCTGACCCCCGGTGCGTTAAAGTTTTAGTGCACCGGGGGTCAGGCCCCATACATTTAGTGGAAATTTCACTCAAAGAAAAAAGTCCTAAGTGTAAAAGGAAAGTACAGTAACCATACTAAAATATAATATCAATTTTTAGTAGGTGATTTAATGCATCCCGGTATATTTTTCGGACTCACTTTCTTTATGGCAATCTTTCTTTTTGCAGGTGTTGCTGCCCATATGTTTATCCTGTATACGATTGGCTTAACAGGAGTGGCATTTTTTATTGTGTTAACGGGTATTACGATTCCAAGAAAATCAGAATGGATTAAAAACTCGTTGAAGAGATATAAAAACTTAGCAACTTACACATTAAGTGGAATTGTCGCAATAATAGGCATTATCATGCTATATAACTCAACTGCCTACTGGAGAGACCTCCCAAACTATAGAAACAAAAACTACGAAAAAATAAGTGGAATTCCTTCATCAATAGAAGAGTATACTGCATCTAAGGGCGGTGGTACCACTTTATATGCTGTAATGGATGGAATAGAATTTGAATTATTCGTGATTCCTAAAGACCATACAGATGACCCAGAGCAATTAAAGGATAAACACTTTACCTTTTATTATCTCCCTCATTCGAAATGGGTGATTGATTATTTTGTATATTAGAAATTGGGGCCTGACCCCCAGTGCGTTAAAGCTTTAACGCGCCGGGGGTCAGGCCCCTTTTGACATATTTAGTTAAGTGTTGAAGTAATAATACTAATCGCTTACGATTATAGTTAAATAAAGTACTAGTTAAATAAGATTGATCGGACGAAACGCTGAGGAAGAGGGATGATTTTTTTGAAAAAGGAGTTAGTTTATCAGACTGATGAATGGTATCGTTTGGCTGAACAAAAGGCGGCTACTTATTTTTCCATGCTTTTTAAGCAGCTAAAGGAAAAGTCCTATGTCCCTGTCCTAACCGAAGACATACAAACTTGGAAGCAGAGCCATATTCATCATTGGTCCTTATTTTCTTTATTTTCACGTAAAAATAGAGAACCAAGTACGAAAGAATTTCACACTTATATTCAGTGGCTCAACTATACTGGTAAACTAGAAGATTATTTGGACCGGAGCATTTCTTATCTTTATATGAGGGACTTAGGTAGGGCCCTTGATTCGGTAGAGACACAAACCAAGATTGAACAGGTAGTAGGTAATTTGAAAAAATCACTCCTTGATTCAGCCTCAAGTACCACAGATTCGTATAGTTTAGCCGCCATTTATAGATGGGCACAGAAAGAAGGCATAGAATCAACTTTCATCTGGCTAATTACTAAACTAAAAAATGTTGCCTCGAATATTCCAGAGGGAATGGAGGCAGAGCATGCCCAACGAAAATTGATAAAAATTATTGCGGGTGTACTTATGCAAGAAATAGAAGAGATAGGGGAACATGTATCTTCTGAAGAGCGGAAGAGAAGGCTTGAAAAAGCAATTCGGCTCGGCTATTCTTACGGATTAACCTATCCTTTCATTGATGACCTTCTTGATGCTAACATTTTATCTCCTAAGGAGACTAAACAATATACTGAATTAATTCGAACTACTTTGACAACAGGTTACGTACCAGAACTACGATACTGGTCAGGAAACAATAAGAATCTCATTTTTTACATTCATAAAGAGCTAAGAGAAGCATTTCAGTATATTAAATCAAATCAGCGACCTGAGACTGAAAAAATATTTCTTGAACAAGCCTATGTTTTTTTTCAATCACAAGAAGTAGATCGTGATAAGAGTCTATCCAATGGAAATTATACAAATGAAGAGATTTTTATACCGATTATTTTAAAATCATCTTCATCACGGTTGATTGTTAGAACAGTCATCACAGCCCCTGAAGATGAGGACATTGATAACCGAACATTCTATTATGGAATCTACAATCAGCTTGCGGATGACTTTGCCGATATGTTTGATGATATGAGGGACGGCGCAGTTACACCTTATACATATTATTTAAAATATCATGATCAACGAGCCGACCTCATTAATCCTTTTGAAATGTACTGGACAGTAATTTCCAACCTCATTCATAACGTGTATCACTCAGATCAGAAAACGCGTGAGGTTATATTGGACCGTGCAATCAATGGTCTTAAACGATTTAAAAAAAGAGCGGGAAACCGTGTATACAATGAGGTTATGGAGATTTTTGCAACAGATAATCCTTCATTTAATCATTTAATACAAACCATGGTGAAAAAAGCAGATGATGTGGATTTCTTTGATAAATTGCTTCGTGATCGAATCATCGCTACTTTAAAAAAGGACAAGAAAGAGCGGGAGGAATTCGTAGATAAGGTTGAAACAATAAGAGAGCAAATGAATGACATGTTACCTATTTCTACAAGTAGTAAAGTCGATCCAATCACTGAGGCGGCGAATTACAGTTTAAAGGGAGATGGTAAACGGTTAAGGCCCATTATTACTTGGGTTATGGGAGTGGATGGTTATGGTTTGACGCAATCTTCCATCGTGCCGCTTCTGAAGTCATTGGAATATATGCATACTGCGTCTCTCATTTTTGATGATCTACCGTCTCAAGATAATGCAAAAATGAGGAGAGGACGACCTACTCTTCATCAGGTGAAAAACGTTGCGATAGCAGAACTCACAGGTTTATTTTTAACCCAGAAGGCTATAGAAGAACAAACAACACTTACTCATTTTGATTCCAAAACAGTGCTGCGATTAATCCAATATTCAACTAGGATTACCGGGGAAATGTGTAAGGGTCAGGTGATGGACTTAGAGAGTAAAGGTAAACGGTTAACACTTGAACAACTTCAGGCAGTTTCATTTTATAAAACGGGAATTGCATTCGAAGCTTCCATCATTATGCCAGCCATTCTCGGGAAAGCGACCGACGAGGAACTAAACACTTTGAAGGAATTTGCCCGCCACGCAGGAATCGCGTTTCAAATAAAAGATGACTTACTCGATGCGGAGGGTGACGAAAAACTTCTAGGAAAATCGGTTGGAAAAGACACTGAGAACAACAACTCAACTTTTGTAACAATTCTTGGCATAGAAAATGCACGAAAAGAGCTATGGGAGCACTTCTGTCTTGCAATGGAAGCGCTAGAAAAAGTACCACGTAACACTACCTTTTTAAAGCATTTAGTGAATTATATCGTGAATCGGGACCATTAAAATTTGGGGCCTGACCCCCAGTGCGTTAAAGCTTTAACGCGCCGGGGGGGCAGGCCCCCGATTGTAAAATATTTCATAGTTGGACATACTATGTTCAGTATCTTATTGAGGAGTGTATATAATGAACATTGATTTCAATACAATTGCTGAAAGTATGCCTAACTTCGAAAATCATGATGATGCAAAAGCGTGGTTTGAGGAATATTTCGAAGATAAGTTTATCTTTAAAAACCAGGACGAACAAAATGGTAAAATGGTTTATTATTACCATATCGTTAAAAATCCAGATGCATATTCACAGTATATGGTGTCATTAACGAGTGAAGTGAAACCTCACATAACTGATTTCAATACAGTTGAAAGTTATTCTACTGTTGAAATAAGTGAGGATGGAGATGTTAGTTTTACACAGTGATTTTTCGGAGAAGTGACTCGAACAAAGAATGCGCACCCTTTACACGGGTGCGCATCACTTGTTTTTACTCAACATAATAAACCTCTGAACTACCAATCTCTAAACAATACAGCCTTCCACCATAAGCGCAACCACCATCAATTCCGATGATGTTATTCTCGCCAAAATAGACTTCATCACTTTTATGTAATCGTTTCGTTGGAGTATGTCCAAATACAACTGTCTTTTCTCCATTGTATCCCTGATGGAATTCATCACGAATCCATACTAATGTATGTTTTTCTGTCTCATCAAGAGGTGTTTCTGGATGAACACCTGCATGAACAAAAATATGAGAGTCTGTTTCATAGTAGTAAGGAAACGTTTTCAAAATCTCAATATGTGATTGGATCGCTTTGTTCATATAAAGAGGGTCAGGGATTTCATCAGTCGTAAACCAATACTTCGCATCGTCTTTTTCAATTTCGTACCCATAATTTTGAAGGGTTTTGATACCACCATTATAAAACCAACGTTTTAAATTCATTGGATCACCATGAAAGGCGTCCATCATCATTTTTTCATGGTTGCCAATAAGAGCAATGGCGCCTTCAGCTTTTAAATCAATCACCTTATCTAACACAGCTCTCGAATGAGGTCCACGATCAACAAAGTCCCCTAATAGTAGAAGTTGATCCTGACTACTGTTATAGTTTACAAGCTCCAAAAGTCGATTAAATTTATCAAGTTCTCCATGTATATCACTTATTGCTAACATTCGTTTCATATGTTTCACAACCTTTTTCAACAAACTACCAAATAATCGGTCTATTTCATTCTACCATATTTTACAAGAAGGAAAGAAATTTTAGTTGCCTTGTCTATAAATACATCTACATTGAAAGATATGTTCTGATATACTTAACATTTGGAAAGAATAACAATGAGAAACAGAGGGACAGTATGTTAAGTTTGTGTCTAGTCCCAAACAATATAGTGGAGGAAAAAGTAATGACTAACAATGATATTTTAATTCGTTTACGATATGCATTAGATATTAGAGACATCGACATGGTAGAAATGTTTAAATTAGGTGGAGTAGAGGTAACAAAAGAAGATGTTCAAATGATGCTGAAAAAAACGTATGAAGAAGATGAGTATGATGAAAATGAAGAGATTTATAAGATTAATAATAAAAAACTAGAGTCATTTTTGAACGGCTTTATTACGTTTAAAAGAGGAAAGCAGGAACCTAAACCAGGACAACCTACTGCACCACCGTCTCAACCTGAACCTGTGAATAATATGCTTTTAAAGAAAGTGAAAATTGCTCTTTCGTTAACTAGTGAGGATATGATTGAAGTGTTAGACATGGGAGGAGTCGCCGTTTCCAAAGGAGAACTCGGTGCCATCCTTCGTAAAGTTGGACATAAAAATTACAAGGTTTGTCTGGACAGATTCGCTCGTAATTTCTTAAAGGGATTGGCTATTAAGTATAGGGGTTAAGATTTTAGTGAAAGTAAACCCTGTTGCCCATTAAAACGGTAATGGGGTTTATGTGCTAGTTAAAAAGCTAATAGTAAACAAAGTCTTTATTTTGAGGAAAATAAAGACTTAAGGGTATCGCACAAGTAGTGTATCTAGAAGTAGTGTATAAAAACTCTCTATATATCAAACTTTTGCTTGATTTTTGCAATGTCACGTTCATGCTTTTCTGTTCTATTAAAGAGTAAATTAATATCAGAATCTGTCTCGGACTTGTTTCGCCTTAAGTCTTGTCTAATGCTAGTGAAGTTTTCAGTTAAAAGAGTGGTAGAATGTTTGAACAAATCCTTAAGTTCGTCTTGTCCTTCTTCTAGGTTCCCTAACCTTGCTTCTACAAAATCGAATCGTTGGTCAACAGAATTAAATCGTTTGTCGACAGTATCAAATCGATGGTCAACAGCATCAAATCGTTTGTCAATAGCACTGAACTTCTGGTCAACAGTATCAAAGCGCTTATCAATAGCAACGAACTTCTGGTCAACAGCATCAAACTTTGCCTCGAATTTTTGTTCCATCTGGTTTAATCTGTTGTTTGTCTCTTTTTGTCCATCTTCCAACCTACCGAAACCTGTCTCAAGCCTTTGAAGCATTCCTCTTAGTTCTTGATCCACAATAATCACCTCCCTTTGTTTAAATAATTTCTCTTACAACTAAAATTATACCATACAAAACAAAAATCGAACAAGTGTTCTTTATAGGTTTTATGAAAAAAAGAGGGGCCTGACCCCCAGCACGTTAAAGCTTTAACGCGGCGGGGGTCAGGCCCCAACGGACACAATTTACATAAAGTCAAAGAAGTACCTTATCACGTGGAAGAAGATAGGTGCCGTGTATGTTAGGCTATCGACTCGACTGAGGTAGCTTTCTCCAGAGGAGGCCAATTTTTCGTCGTCTCCAATAAGTAAATCGCGTTTTAAAACAGATATTGTAAGTGCTCCAAAAAATCCTCCAAAAGCTATGAGTAGACCCGAAATAATGCCAAATTTGACATCAAATGGGGTTAGGTAAGGAAATATGAAATAGGCAACAGTTGTAGTAACGATGGTTGCACCAATGAATCCTTCCCAAGATATATTTACGTTGGCTGTTGGAGCTACTTTTCTTTTTCCAAAATAGAGCGAGATTAAAAAGTGTACAGCATCATTTAGCTGTGTGAGTAGTACTAGGAATAAGACAAGATTCGCTCCATATTCGGGAGATGCAAATTGGAAGTATGCAAGATGGCTTAAACCAAACACCATGAGCATTAAACCCCATTGAGTCGAGCTTACCGAACGTAAAAATCCAACTGTTCCTTTTTTTCCTAGGATACGAGGTAATGGCAAAAATAAAAACACATAAATTGGGATAAAGACAATAAACATGCCATACCATTCAATGTATATCCAATAAAACTGCACCGGAATAGAAAGATAGGCCCATAAAAAAGCCCTGCGATCAACTTTCCTTGTTTTGAACATTGAAAAATACTCTTTTAGTGCGAAAAAGCAGAGCACCATTAAGGAAACCAACGAAACAATAGGATTAAAAAGTGTCGCGAAAACAAAAATAACAAACATGCCCCACCATGTTTTTACGCGTAATGATAATGCTGAAAAATCCTTATCAGGCTGGCTCTTTTTTACAATACTAAATAATATACTAATTACTAGTAAACCAAGAAAAATCACTAACTGTGTCCAGAGTGTACTATTCAACCTCTCACCAACTTTATTCTTATATTTGTAAAAGTCATCATGTATAATTAATGATAGGATAAAAATGTCAGTTTTAAAAGAGGGAATCCGATGGAAATGAACCGAAGTGTCTATATAATGCTTACCGACACGGGTACTTTATTTACAAAATCGATAAAAAAATATACAAAGGCTCCATATAATCATGCCTCAATTGCCTTCGATTCAAATCTACAAGAGTTATATAGTTTCGGCCGAAAAAAACCGAGTAATCCTATTAATGGTGGATTTGTGAGGGAAGATGTGTTCAAAGGTACCTATAGTAAATACCCAAATACAACTTGTGTAATTTATAAACTTGAAGTTTCAGAGCGGGACGTTGAAAAAATGAAGCGGGTGCTGAATGTATTCAAGAGAAATCAAAGCAAATTCCTGTATAACCTTTTAGGTCTAGTCGGAGTCTCACTTAATGAACCGGTGGAATTCAGTAACTCGTATTTCTGCTCACAATTTGTTGCAGAAATTCTTCATCGTTCAGGTATTCGACTATGGGATAAACTCCCAGCGCTAGTCACTCCAGACGATTTTCGGGACCATCCTCGATTTGAACAAGTATATGAAGGTAAACTATTTGATTATGAACCCGTAAAGAAAAGGTATTCTTAATATGTATCTTAAGGGGTCTGACCCCCAGTGCGTTAAAGCTTTAACGCGCCGGGGGTCAGACCCCTTTTTTTGCAGTTTTATATAAACTTTGTATAGGTATATTTTCATAGGTCTTTGATACTTGCATAAATGATAAGATTAGGATAAAATACGAAGAGATAAGTTATACAAAAATTATACAAATAAGGATGATGACACCGATGCTACGGTTTCTGCAACTACATAAAAATAAAAGTGAACAGTTTGAAGCTGCTCTCGAGTTTAATTACAACGATAAATCTATTAATCTGCCAAATGAATTACTAGAGATGAGACTCCGTTATATGGGGTTTACACAAAAACATCTTGATATCCTTGTGGAAATTCAGCCTATTATCATGGAAATTGCCGAAGAGGTGCTTGACAAGGTACTTGATCATCTCTATACATTTAAACCACTTGAGCAAATTGCAACAACACATTCGACTAGAGAAAGATTAAAGAAAGTTTTTGTTTATTATTTTAGTAGTGTGTTTAGTGGGAAAATAGATGAAAAATTTCTTGAAATGCGCAACCGTATTGGGGGAACACATAATAATGCGGACCTCCCGATTGGATGGTTTTTAGCTACCTATCAAACTATGCAAAATCTTTTAATACCAAAGATTGTTGAATGTTATCAGTCTGAACCAAAGAAACTTGCAGATGTTCTATTGGCTGTAACACACATTATTAACTTTGACTCGCAGCTTGTTACTGAAAACTATTTAAATAGTAGAATCAATCAAGTGAAGGAGCTAACCAATAAAACGATAGAGTTGCAGAAAGAAATGACGTCTATGAGTCAGGAACTTGCAGCATCAGTAGAACAAACAGATGCTTCTATCCACGAAACAACTCAAAAAGCTGAGCAAATTAAGACTGAAACAGAAAACACTGAAAAAAGTAGTAAAAACCTAATCAATTTATCGAATGAAAACGAAAAGCAAATGGAAAAATTAACATCCTCTTTTTCAGAATTGAAGAAGACTATAAGCAATTCAATTGAAGTCACTGATGTAGTAAAGCAAATTACGAATACAATATCTGAAATGACAAAGCAAATTGAGGGCATTGCAGATCAAACGAATTTACTAGCACTGAATGCATCCATTGAGGCAGCTAGAGCAGGTGATCATGGTAAGGGATTTGCAGTAGTGGCTCAAGAAGTAAGAAAGCTTGCAGAAAATACCAAAAGCATGAGTAATGAAATTGTTCAGTCCATTCAAAAAAGTAACCAGCACATAAATGACCTAAGTAGCCATATGAATGTGATGAACACTTCATCTGAAAGTTCCCAACACGAAATTGACCGCGTGAAAGGTGGACTTCAAACTGTTAAAATGGAAATGGAGAACTACATTGATATGTTTTCACGAAATAAGAAGGATCTCGATTACATTGTAGAATCCATTACAGAGATTAAAGATACCATGACAGGGATATCCTCATTATCAACTGACTTACTTTATAAAGCTGAGAGTATGCAATAACATTTTAGGTCTTACTTACACGATCCAATTTTTTGTATTATTTTATACAATTGGTTAGAATCAAGGGGAGAGGTGGGATATAGTATGTTATTAAAAACAATACCAAACATTCAACTCCCAGATTTGGATGGGAACCAGGTTTCTTTGGATCATTACAAAGGCAAAAATACGTTAATATTTATGTGGTCTTCTTGGTGACGTTGTAGAGATCAACTGCCTGGATGGCAGGATTTCTATGAAAAGTATAAAAATGAAGGCTTTGAATTTTTATCAGTGTCTGTTGATATTCAAGGTGCAGAAGTCGTCAGGCCATATGCAAAAGATAGATCATTTACAACAGTCATAGACTCTGAAAATGTTTTTGCGAACTTATTTGGTTTTAAAATTGTTCCAAATGGTATTTTTATTGATAAAAATGGAGTCATCAGACTCATTAAACAAGGCTTTCATGTTTCCAATCAGGAACATACAGAAGCGGTAAGACAACTGCTTAAAGGTGAAGCTGAAAAAGTTGTTTTAGATGACCAGTATTATAATCCAACACCTACAACAAGCAATATCGAAATCCAACTAGCTCAAACGAAGTTTAAACTTGGTATGGAATACTCTAGAAATGGAAAAAAAGAAGAGGCCTTAAAAGAGCTTGATGAAGCCTTACTATTTGATAGTGATAATTTCTTAATTCGAAAACAACGTTGGTATATTCGACATCCAGAGAAATTTTCTCCAACTATCGATGTTGAATGGCAACAAAAGCAACTTGAAATAGAAAAAGCAGAAGAAGCAAAGCGAAAAGGTGAAGATTGTGGACCAGATGGTTGTGTAATTCCGGGTACACAAGATTCTAAGGTGTAATTTTGAGCAGACGAGACTAAGTTCGTCTGCTTTTTTGAACCTTAATACTTTTTAAAGACGATGATACAATAGTTGTAGTAACTGTATGGGAGGGTAAGATTTCATGGCAGCTTTAACAATTAATAGATCCAGGCTTCAAGAACGAATAGAAAAGCTAAGTGAAATAGGTAGAACAAAAGACAATGGTGTGGAGCGAATTGCCTTAAGTGAAGAAGACAAGGTTGGACATTTGCTTTTGTCAGAATGGATGAGGGAAGCTGGACTTTCGGTTCGTCATGATCATTTTGGTAATTTGATAGGTAGAAAAGAAGGGACAGATCCTAATTTACCTGTCATTATGGTTGGCTCACATACAGATTCTGTAAGAAATGGTGGGAAATTTGACGGTGTGATTGGGGTTCTTGCTGGAATCGAAATTGCTCATTTGATTACTGAGGCAGGAATCTCACACCAACATCCTTTTGAAGTCGTCTCCTTTTGCGAGGAAGAGGGCTCACGATTTAACGATGGTATATTCGGTAGCAGAGGGATGGTAGGGAAGGTTACTCAACAGGACTTACAAAAAATCGATGATAACAGCATAACAAGATTTGAGGCAATGCATTATTTTGGCTTTGGCATTAATCCTTTACTAATAGAGGAATCAGTTAGGAAGCAAGGAGAGATTAAATATTTCTTTGAAATGCATATTGAACAAGGTCCTTTACTTGAAAGTAAAAACATCCCCGTCGGAATTGTAAGTGGGATTGCAGGGCCGGCATGGTTTAAAGTTAAACTTACTGGAGAAGCGGGGCATGCTGGCACTGTACCAATGTCTTTAAGAAAGGATCCATTGGTTGGGGCGGCCGAGATTATAACTGAGGTTGAAAGAGTTTGTGGAATTGATACCTCAGCACCTACCGTTGGAACTGTTGGTCGTATTCAATGTCTGCCTGGTGGAACGAATATTATTCCAAGCTCAGTTGAATTTACTTTGGATATTCGTGACATTGATTTAGCAAGAAGAAATGAAGCAATCAATCAGGTTATGAAGAAAATTGAAGAAGTATGCCATCATAGAGGACTTCAATATGAGATTGAGAAAAATGTAGATGCAGCTCCAGTTCGATGCTCAGAAAGTATTATTGACACATTGAAAACAGTCTGTAAAGAAAATGGCGTAGATGCACCAGTAATGGTCAGTGGAGCAGGACATGATGCAATGTTCATGGCAGACATAACAGAGGTAGGGATGATCTTTGTTCGCTCACGAGATGGAATCAGCCACCATCCTGCAGAATGGACAGATATGGAGGATATTACTGTAGGAACAAAAATTATGCTTGAAGCAGTTCTTAAGCATTTATAGAAATTGTGTCTTTTGGGGCCTGACCCCCGGTACGTTAAAGCATTAACGCACCGGGGGTCAGGCCCCTTTTGTCATATTATGTTCCCTCTTTACTTGGTCGTTGATCCTCATGTATAGTGAAATGGTGGATATTTATCCATAATTTTCAAAAAATACTGCTAGTAGCGGCAGAGAAGAGGGGGAGATGTTAATGATTAAGGGACAAAACAAGGCATACAATGGTAAGGATGAGAGTAGGAATTGTAAGACCTAGTAAAGGTTATTGGAGGAAAATAGAATGGAACAAACAAAACAAAAGATAGAAATTATTGAGTATCATGAAGGTTTAGCAGCGGGTGTAGCAGAAATGTGGAATCTTAGCCGGGACGGCTGGGGCGGAGATTCGCATGTGACCACAGAGGAAAAAGTTCGTACTCAAGAAGCGAATTCTAGTAATCTAAATCTCTATTTAGCAATGGACGGAGACAAGGTGGTTGGGTATTGCGGTCTTTGTGAATATCGTGAAGACGAGGGTGCACTTTACATACCTTTGTTAAATGTTCGAACAGACTATCATGGGAAGAAAATTGGGAAGTTGCTAGTTTTAAAAGCATTAGAACGTGCGGTTGAGCTAAACTGGCCAAGGCTTGATTTATATACATGGCCAGGTAATTCCAAAGCGGTTCCATTGTATAAAAAGTGCGGATTCTTCTGGGAAGATCGTGACGATACAACACATCTAATGAACTTTATGCCAACGGTTCTAAATACGGAAGCAATTAAAGATTATTTTGCAAACGTAGATTGGTATGATGCTAGTACGAGAGTAATTGAAGTAACTCCTGATGGTAAAAAAGAGAATGATTTTACTTACTATGAATACAAGTGGGATTCAAACAGTGACGAGCTTCGACTAGAATTTGAACGGACAGGTCGTGGACTTAGATCAATTGAAACGAATGATTACTCGATATCCGTAGAAGTTGAAAACTTCACTTTAGTTTGTGACTCAGCCTATACGGTTCGTTATTTTATAAAAAATAAGTCAGGAAAACCTCTTCAGATTGATCTTAAAGGGGAAGATCATAAGATTGTTCGTTATTCCTATGAACATTCTCTTTCGGTAGAGGGAGAGACCGTTCTCGAAGCGAATTTTAACCTTGAAAATCTAGTAGAAGAACAAAGCAACTGGAGAACTCACCCTTCCGTTGTTACAAATATGCTGATTAACGGGAAAGAGGCAACATTTGCAGTGGGTATATTGCCGAAATTGCCTGCGAAACTAACAGCTGTTGTCCCAGGATCTCAGTGTTATTTGAATGAAGAGTCTGTTTTTTATCTGGACCTTCAAAACAACTTTAGTGAATCAGCAAGATTTACATTGACTGTACCAGAGAATGAGCTGGTTTCCTTAAAGCAATCTGAGTTTAGCGTAACACTTGCTTCAAAAGGAAAGACATCGATTCCTGTGCCTTATACTCTTTTACAACATGGGTTTTATGAACCTGTTATTGATGTTGCAGTAAAAAGGGAAAATGGAGTCAGTCAACAATTCACCAAACAAATCGGTATCGGCTTCAAAGGTTTAGGCGCACGTTTTTCAGGAGAATGTGATGATTACTGGCACATATATAATGGCTTGTATCATTTATATTTGAGTAAATTTGACAATAAACTGATTCCTGGTAGAGCAACAAAGGGATCACAATCGACAATGTTTATGTACCCTAAACTTGGGAAGCCTTATTCAAGTGAATTATCAAAACGTAAACCGAGTTTCGTAGAGTATAAGGAAGAAAGTGGTGCGATGGTATTATATGCAACGTACCAATCATCCGATTTTGCAAATATGGAATTAGTAAGTGTTTCTAAGCTTTATGGTGAGGGGTTGATGGAGCAATCCTACCTTGTACGAAACAAATGTACGTCAGACACGGCCGATCCAGTATGGATTTACCAGCCAATTTATCATGAGTTGTATAAGCCAATTCTTCCTATGAAGGGTCAGGTTGTAAAAGTGGAAGATCAAGCCTACTCGGATTATGGTGTTTGGAATAGTGCCAATCTAACTGAAAACTGGTTATTCTCTCGCCATGATTCCTATGCCCATGGAATCTCATGGCCAAGAGATTCAAAAGTAAACTTTGAAACTTGGTTTTTCTATGTAGAGCATAACCTTGGAAATATCCCAGCAAATGGTGAGATTAGTACAAAGCCTGTTTATCATTCATTAGGTGCCTACCAAGGTTGGGAAGAGTTTAGAGAGTTTGCTTTGAAAAAAACGATGAGAACCGCAGCTACTGTTGATGACCTATTTTTACAAAAAAATAAACTAGAAATGAAGTTAGTAGATCGAAAAGCGAACTATATCCATGGAGAAGTTGCACTAAACGGTAAAACAGTAATCGTATCGGCAGAGGATGAAAAACGAGAGGTCCATGCTACGATTGAGAGGGATACTGCACCTCTATCAACAGTAGTAGCAGAATATGAGATTAATGGGATTAAAGATTGTAAAAAAGCTTTACGCATCAATCCTTCTAACCTACCCATCATTGTTCAAAAAGAAATGAGAGACGGAGTTGAAGTACTTACAGCAAGTAATGAAGAAATCTCAATTGCTGCTGCGGAAGGCTTTTACCCTGCATTATTCTCTTTAAAAGTGAACGACAAAGAATGGTTAGATACTTCGTTCCCAGCACTTAAACCGAAATCATGGTGGAATCCATGGAGTGGCGGGATTCGCTCAGGTGTACTAGGAATCAACAACAAATCTTTTACAAAAGAAAAGACAATAGTTAGTGAAGGAAAACTTGAGGATCAAGAAGGAAGAGTATGGAAGGGTCTAAAGCTTTCCACGGTGTTTACTGAAAATGAGACGTATAAAGGTCTCGGAATTCACCAATACTACGTGATGCTGCCAGGTGTTCCAGTAGTGGCATTCTTTACAAAAATCACTCAGAATACAGGTACTTATTTTCATTATAAAAAATGGTTTACAGAGTGCAGTTTTGGGCTTGGATGGGTGCAAAATGCGGAAAGTGATAGAAAGTATATTGCTGGAAAAACTGAGTTTCAAGCAGGCTTGTCAGACCATACGATTGTTGGTTCAACTACGGATGAACAGATTTTACAATTAGTTGCAGAACGTGAAGCAGTAGGTGTCGAATCCTATATGAACAAAGAGGTTATGTTATTTGCTATTTGGAGAGAAATACAAATGGCAAATGGAACAGAATTCTTATCTGCTCCATCCTTTATTGTTGGCTCAGATAAGATTATAAGCTCAGATGAAGTAAAAGACTTACAACGAATGACATTTAAAGAGGTTGAAGATGAAAATAATTGACGCTCATATTCACTATTCGGATATTAAAAGCTTTCACCAAACAGCAACTGACATTTCAAAGGTAGATTACTCGTTTGAGGGGATTCAGAAGGAGTTTGCTGAGAACAATGTCGTTTTAGGTATTGCGATGGGGGTTACTGAGACAGCTGGGGAAGGATTTCCTGACTCAGCTTCCTCTTCTCCAATGGGAATTGATTTAACACCTGAAATCCCAAAGAACATTGTATATTGTGCAGGGATAAACCCATTTAAGCTAGATGAGGCAGCCTTAGCACAATTAGAAAAAGATGTTCAAAAACCAGATTGTGTCGGAATCAAAATTTACTTGGGTTATTACCCTTACTATGCTTATGATGATGTGTATGAACCTGTATACGCGATTGCTAAGAAATACAATGTGCCAGTTGTCTATCATACTGGCGACACGTATTCAGAACGAGGGCGACTTCGTTTCTCACATCCACTAGCAATTGATGAAGTAGCTGTAAAGCACAGAGAGATGACAATCATGATGGCTCATTTCGGAGACCCATGGGTACTTGATGGGGCTGAGGTTGTTTACAAGAATTCAAATGTCTATGCAGATCTTTCTGGACTTGTAGTTGGAGCAGATGGAGACATCAAACGTCTACAGGACACTAGGTTTTTTGATCATCTATTGCATGCCCTAACCTTTACAAATAACTATGAGAAATTCCTATTTGGAACCGATTGGCCACTAACCCCAATCAAACCATACATCGAATTTATCAAAGACATCATCCCAGAAGAATACCATGAAGATGTATTCTACAACACAGCGTTAAAAGTGTTTCCAAAAATTAAAGCATTCTTATAAAAAGTGGGGCCTGACCCCCGGCGCGTTAAAGCTTTAACGCACTGGGTATCAGGCCCTTGTTGTCACAATTTGAATATGCCCTCCTTCATAAATTAAGGTATAATAAATGGTAAAAGGAGATGAAGAAATGGCCATAAAAAGAGAAGATATCTATAAATTAATTGAAAGTGTACCAGATGAAAAGTTATCGGATCTAGCGAAGTTAATTAAGAGTTTATCAATACCAGAGGTTGAGCCTTCTGAAAAAGAAGTAGAGGCAATTAAAGAAGCCCAAAAGGAATACAAGAATGGTAAAACTCATTCATACACCATTGATGAATTACGAAAGGAATTCTTGGATAATGAGTAGATACAAACTTGAATTATCTAGGAGTTCTAAAAAGTTCCTTCAAAAAAATGATAGGGTAACAAGAGAAAGGATAATTAACGTTATACATGCTCTAACTGAAAATCCTTTTTCCTATCCAGGCATGATCAAACTATCTGGATTTGATGATACCTATAGGGTAAGAGTAGGTAAATATAGGTTGATTTATCAGATTTATGATGAAAGGTTATTAATCTTTGTTCAGGATATAGATAGTCGTGGCGATATCTATAAACACATTTAGCTTACTACAATCAATCTTCTAATAAAACTCCAATACATCTACAATTTATTTCTTCAAAACTGTCTTTCTTCAACGATATAAAAAACAAACTGAGCCCAGTAGTTAAGTCTCAGTTTGCAAAAGTTTTATCATATTGAATAAAGGAACACCTTACTCTTTATTACTTCCCAATAAACATCTGAGTCCAATAATTACCCTCAACATGTCCAACTCCAATGTGAGTGAAGTTTGAACTTAAGATATTCTTACGATGACCTTCACTGTTCATCCACGCATTTACCACTTCTTGAGGTGAGCGCTGCCCTTTTGCAATATTTTCACCTGCTGCGCGATATTGAACCCCAAACTGCTTCATCATATCAAACGGTGATCCGTACGTTGGGCTTGTATGTGAGAAATACCCATTGTTTTTCATATCAGAAGACTTAAGTCTAGCAACCTCACTTACTTTCAAATCAATCTTAAGAGGTTGTAATCCATATTTTGCACGTTCATTATTTGTTAATGAAACAACTTGTTGCTCAAACTGACTTAATGCATTCGTAGCCTGATTAGTTGTTTCATTTGTTTTTTCTTTAGGTTGTTGCTGTACTGGTTGTTGTTGTACAGGTTGCTGAACCACAGGACTTTCTTGTGCTGGTTGTTCCGTTGGTTGAGGTTGAGTTGTTTCCTTTGATGGTTGCTCAACTGGTTGTGTAGTTTGTTCTACTTTTGGTTGGGTTTGATAGTATTGAGCATAGTATTTTTTTAATAAACTATTAATAAAGCTATCCCAATTCGTTGAATTGTTAACAGTTAAAGTGTAACGAGTTTCATAGGTTTGCTTAGCTGCAGTTGTGTGTTCTGCAGAACTAGCTAGTGGCCCTGACACTAATAAAGCTCCTGCTACTACGATTGATAATACTGTCTTTTTCATATTCAGTCCTCCTTGTTGTGTGTAACCTTGGCTACAACGCCATCATAGCACGCTAGTTTTGTAACATTTCAGGAAGACATTTCCTACTCTCAAAAACTCGAAACTTTTCACCTATTGAAAGTTCGACAGAGAACTGAAAAATAATAGATTTTTCCGACTTGGGTGTGGTTTCTATAAGTGTTCTTTTTTACCAGCAATGGTAGACAATACTAGAATATGCCTATTGACACATTTAAGAGGAGAGAGGTTTTATGACTTTTGTTAATGTTGGATGACAAATATGATAAATGTGACAAATAGGGCCTGACCCCCAATGCGTTAAAGCTTTAACGCGCCGGGGGTCAGGCCCCTGTTGTCATATATTTTTCTGATACTCAGTGAATGAAGTGTATTGCGTTACAAAGCCCCTGTTAACGACTTCCCATAGATAGAGAGAGGCTAGTGATTGATAGGGGTCCCAGTTCTCGCCCTTTTCAATAAGTGTACTTTTGCCATCTTCACTGTCGTACAACCATTTTGCACCACGATGTAACCCGACATCTAAGTGGGAAAGGACATTTTCACGACCGAGAGAAAAGATTAAAAACATTTCTGCTGTCCATTTTCCAATGCCTTTAATCGTAGTTAAAGCGAGAATGGCTTCATCATTGTTAAGGTCTTGAAGAGTATCTAAGTTAATTTCTTTGTCTACAACTTTTTGTGATAAATCTTTCATATAACTGATCTTCGGTCGTGAGATCCCGATTTCCCTCATTTGATCTTCAGATAGTCCAAGTACTCTTTCCGGTGAGATCTCATGATTGGTTAACTCTACAAAGCGATTGAAAATCGTACCGGCAGCCTTTACTGAAAGCTGTTGACCGATGATAGAGTTAACCAGTGACAAATAATGGTCGTTACGTTTCGTTAGTTCTAATATACCAATAATATCTATAAACTGACCGAGAACCGGGTCATTTTTTCTTAAAAGCTCTACCTTTTCTTTCATTTAATCACCTATTTGAAGTGTAGTGGATTTAAAAATAAATTTCTCCTAACTTTGTACCTTCTTTATAAGTTTAGTCCCGAATAGACGTATGCCTCTAGGTCTTCATTATGTGCCCTGAAGATGTTGGGGCGTACTTCGTAAAGGTCTGGTTTTTGTGTAAATAAAAAGTTTGTAATCCTAATTAAGCCTGCAGAGCGCAGTAAGACTAAATGATAGTGTAAATTACTTTTTGAGAGATTTGTTAATTCTACTAGCTGTGTAAAGGTTTTAGGTTCAGTAGCAAGGATTTGCAATATTCTCAGCCGTTTTTCGTCAGCTAGGGCTTTCGTTTTTCTTAAAAGGACTAATGGTACTTCATGTTCTCTTCCCTTAGGGATATCGATAGAGAATTGAATGATAGCAGTGTTTTTAAAACCATAAATCCTATTTTGAGGAGACAGATGGTAGGTAGGGATTAAAATAATTTCTGAGATCTCCTCACTCGGTTCTATATAGATTCCATTGGTGCATTCTTCAACCATTTCTTCAGGTGGTATGTTGGCTTTTTGTGATAATTTTTCATTTGCTACACTCATTAAGTAATTATTCACATCTTCATCTACCTTATAAACCTCGTCCCATAAAGGTAATAAGGTTACGTAAAAGTTTCGAAAGTATTCAAGATCCTTCAATGGATCATCTCTAAAATACATATATAGCAACTCATAAATTTCACCAATAGATAGTCCTTTCAACCATGAGAGGAATTCTTGTAATGATTTTTTATATGGACTTTTCTTAATAAGAAGTAGCAAATATCCTATAAGATGTAAAGTTTCTTGATCCTTCAACAACTCTCCCAATTCAGGTTGTATACGATTCTCCACATTTTTAAACCACTTTTTATCCAAATCATAATTTGCCTTTTGAGTTACATATACAGACAAACTAGAGACAACTTCGTAAACAGGCACAAATTCAATTTCTACTTTATAAGTCATTCTTTGTCCTCCAATTTTGAAAAAAACTAATAACTAATTATTTCCAAAAAAAATATTGACTTTTATACATGATAAAATATAATTGAATTACAATCAAGTTCAAATTATTTTGAACTACTTAATCATTTAAAAATATTTAAAACAAACCTTTTGGGTAGTAAATAAGTCGAAGAAGTAGAAGTTAACAAATTGGAGAGTGGACGAAATGCAAAAAACAAATGGACAAAATCTTGATCAAGTCGTTAAAAACGAAGTCATTTCAGAATTAATTACACGGTTAAATAATGATTATGTTTTTCCAGAGGTTGCTGTAGAAATTGAAAAACTTCTTTTGAACAAATTAGCTACAGGGGCATATGATTCGTTTAATGCTGAGGATGAGTTTGCAAAGGAATTAACAGAGGACTTACAAGCCGTGTCAAAAGATAAGCATTTAAGAGTGATGTTCCAAACCGAAGATAAAAGAGTATTAGTAGAGAATAGCGTTGATGAGTTTGAGAGAAGAGCAAAAATTTATAACTATGGTTTTTATAAGATTGAAAGATTACATGGAAATATAGGCTATATTGATTTACGTAACTTTTATCATCCAACACAAGCGGGAGAAACAGCCGTTCATGCTATGAATCTTCTCAAAGATACAGAAGCACTTATTTTTGATCTACGTAAAAACGGTGGTGGTTCACCTGAAATGATTGCTCTTATTTCTAGTTATTTATTTGAAGAAAAAGTGCATTTAAATAGTTTTTACTTCCGTCCAACAAATACGACGAGTGAGTCATGGACAGATCCAGATGTTCAAGGTCAGCATTATGTAAATAAGCCAGTTTTTATTTTAACAAGCAATACTACTTTTTCAGCTGCAGAAGAATTTACGTATAACTTAAAGAACTTAAACCGTGCCACAGTAGTTGGAGAAGTAACGAGAGGAGGAGCTCATCCAGGTCGCATTCAACCAATTACAAATTACTTTGAAGCCTTTATACCAACAGGAAGAGCAATTAACCCGATTACAAACACCAACTGGGAAGGAACGGGTGTTGAACCACACATTCTAATGGATAAAGAAGAAGCATACCGATATGCCTACAAGAAAACCCTAGAATATGTAAAAGCTAAATACAATGATGTACCTGGCTATTCATTTCTCCTAAAAGAGATTGATGAATTTCTATAGAAGTAATTATGGGGCCTGACCCCCAATGCGTTAAAGCTTTAACGCGCCGGGGGTCAGGCCCCAAAATAGTGTATAATGAATCTAATCAGATTTCGAATATGTTCGTGCACCAGCGAGAATGCTATGACTAAATCAGATAATATGAAAAAACGAGGTAACTACATGAGTGAACGGAATTTTGAAGAGTACAAGTTAAGTGAAGAAATAAGAAGGGCTCTTACAGTGTTAAAGTACGAAACACCAACAGAGGTTCAGCAAGAAGTGATACCTAAGGCGTTGTTAAATCAAGATCTTGTCGTTAAGTCCCAAACGGGAAGTGGGAAAACAGCAGCCTTTGGAATTCCTCTTTGTGAGATGATTGAATGGGAAGAGAAAATGCCACAGGCGTTAATCCTAACTCCTACAAGAGAGCTTGCAGTTCAAGTTAGAGAAGACATAACGAACATCGGTAGATTTAAACGAATTAAAGCAATGGCTGTCTACGGGAAAGAACCTTTTACGAAACAAAAAGAAGAATTAAAACAGAAAAACCATGTTGTTGTTGGGACTCCTGGTCGTGTAATGGACCATATCGATAGAGGAACGCTGCAATTAGACAAAGTAAAGTATTTAATTATTGATGAAGCAGATGAAATGCTAAATATGGGGTTCATCGACGATGTGGAAACGATTATTAAGGAAATACCAACCGACCGGGTGACGATGGTGTTTTCTGCTACATTACCAAAGGATGTTGAAAATCTTTGCCACAAATATATGTTAGATCCAATCAATATTGAAATTGAATCGACTGGAGTAACTACTGATACGATAGATCATCAATTAATTGAAGCGAAAGCAGAAGCTAAGCTCTCACTACTTAAAGATGTTACAGTTGTTGAAAATCCAGATAGCTGTATCATTTTTTGTAACACAAAAGAACATGTTGATAATGTGTTTACTGAACTAGAAGAATCTAATTATGCTTGTGAAAAACTTCATGGTGGATTAGAACAAACTGACCGTTTTGCGGTAATGGATGGGTTCAAAATGGGGAACTTCCGTTATTTAGTCGCAACAGATGTAGCAGCTAGAGGGATAGATGTTGACAATGTGACTCTAGTTATCAATTATGATGTTCCGATGGAAAAAGAGAGCTATGTCCACAGAACAGGTAGAACAGGACGTGCGGGTAATAAAGGAAAAGCAATTACACTTGCCACTTCATATGAAGAGAAATACGTTAAAGCGATTGAACGATATATTGGCTTTGAGATACCGAAAATAGATCCTCCTACACAAGAACAAGTATCTAGCGGTAAAGCTGATTTCGAAGAGAAAATCGGTGGCAGGCGTGTTGTGAAAAATAATAAAACTGCACGAATTAATCAAGACATCATGAAGCTTCATTTTAGTGGTGGTAAAAAGAAGAAGATTCGTGCGTTGGACCTGGTTGGAACCATCTCAAACATTCCAGGTGTAACAGCAGAAGATATTGGAATTATCACTGTTCAGGATGCCATGTCTTATGTAGATATCCTTAATGGAAAAGGATCATTAGTTCTGCAGGCAATGGAAAACACAACTGTTAAAGGGAAAAAGCTTAAAGTTAGCAAGGCAATTAAATAACCTATTTTTGGGGCCTGACCCCCGGCGCGTTAAAGCTTTAACGCACTGGGGGTCAGGCCCCTGTTCCTAATCACACTAAATTTAAAGCAACCATTCTTTCAATCTCGTCAAATTTTCCTCTAAAAATAAGGCATTTTTCTCTAGTCCTCGTCGTTTACACCATCCAATACTATTGAAGGCATCTGTAAATCTGTAAAAAGGTAATACCTTTTCTAAGTCAATTAATGGTCTGACACTTTTATAGCCTTCTTGATAGGCATTATACAAGGTAACATCAAAACTTAAAAAGTCGCGATATAGTTTAGTAAAATCGATATCTGTTGAGCCAAATCTTACGCTCTCAAAATCTATTACTCCTGAAACGTTATCATTATCAACAATGATATTTGCTGGACGAAAATCCATATGTACAAAACTCGGTCCGTCTGGAGAAGGGAGCTGTTGTTTCATTTCTTCAAACTTTTCTATGGCTTTATTGTATAATTGTTCATCCAAAACGTCCTTAACATCTTCAGCAAAACTATAAAATTGTTGTTCAACAAAAGTAGACCAGTTCGGAAATTCATTTTGTATAGCCGTTAACAGTTGAGGAGGACGAATAGAATGCATTTTAGCATGAAGGACACCGACTTGATAAGCTACCGCTGGTGTAGATTTAGATGTTAACGGTTTTCCTTTTAATTCAGATAATAAAAAAGCACCAGGACACTCCTCGTCACCAGACCAAAAATCCAACAATGTAGGAATAGAAACACTTCCTTTTAAAATTTCATAGGCTTCTAACTCTCGTTCAAACTTCACTTTTGTAAAAGGAATCTTCAAATAAACATCTTCACCATTCAACAGTGTACATTTATAAACTGTTGAACTATGGGAGTCATCAACCTCATTTACGGATAATACCTGCAACCCAAATTGTTGAATAACACGATTTAACATCAAATTTTCCCACCTTTAACATTAGTCCTATACATAATATCTACATTACATCATTTCTGAAATGAAGAGTAGTGCTTTCACTACGTAAAACAAAGATAAAGAAACTAGAGATCCAACTCAACTAAAAAAGGGCTGTGTAATTTTTCAGTACAGGCTTAATCACCTTAAATACCGAATACAGTAGCTATAAGCACCAAATTTCAAAGTGAATAGAGGTGGCAACATGTTCTCGGTAACAGAAATGCGTACATTCGAGTTGTTTTCTGTTCCGCATATCGTCTTTCTACTATTCTTTGTGGCTATCTGCTTTGTCTTAATCTATTTCAGGTATCAACTAAAGCCTCACCAGTCCATCATCAAGTGGACGATTTTTGGAATACTACTGTTAAGTGAGGTTTCTCAACAACTTTGGCTAGTCATGACAAACCAGTGGGAAATAGGTAACCTGCCTTTACATCTTTGTTCAATTAGCACATTTATGGCCATATTCTTGTTCTTGAAGCCTAGTAAGAAAGTATTCTATTTTCTGTTCTTTACTGGAATGCTTCCACCCATCTTAAGTATGGTTACACCTGAATTAGTCCATCAATTTCCTCATTTTCGTTTCCTAAAATACTTCTTGCACCATGCTGCAATTACTTGGGCTGTTTTCTATTTCATTGTTTATGAGGGATATCGTCTCCCGAAGAAAGCCATATGGACCGGCCTCATCCTGCTCAATATTATCGCCATCCCAATATTCATACTTAATCATCTTCTCGACACCAACTTCTTTTATCTAGCAAACCCTACCGAATCTCAAACAATCTTGTCCTTTTTCGGAACAGGTATTATGTATTATATTAATCTCGAAATTGCAGCACTCATTGTATTTTTCATTACGTATCTTCCAATGGGGATGATAATGAAGCGAGAGCCCGGAAAAGAGTAAATTATGTCCTTTGGGGCCTGACCCCCAGTGCGTTAAAGCTTTAACGCGCCGGGGGTCAGGCCCCTGAAATACATGTTTAGAAAAAATACCCTTAAAATTTTTAAGATAGAGTAGATTCTGTTAATCTTAGAGGAAGATAGTTAGAACGTTTTTAGAAAGGTAGAGAAAATGAAAACAAATACGGTGAAAGTAATAACCTTCATTTCAGTAGTAGCAAGTATGGTATTGATTGTTGGGTTATTTTGGACAATCAAAGACCAGCTCTTTTATTCAGCAGAAACATTAGATAAACCAATTCAAGAATCTCCGCTTGAAACGATTGATAAGCAAGACACCTTAAGCATCGTTGCCCTTGGTGATTCCTTAACCCGTGGAACCGGTGATTCGTCGGGTAAAGGTTATATTGGGTATTTGGTTGATCAGCTAAAGGAGAAATCAGATAAAGAAATACAGCTGACAAATTTAGCGATTCGAGGTTACAGGTCTGAGCAACTCGTAGGATTAATCGAGCAGTCCGAAATTCAAAGACAGATCAGGCAGGCGGATATTATTCTCATGACCATTGGTGGGAATGATTTGTTTCAACGAGGAGAGGCACTAATAGACTTTAATACGGAACAAAACAATATCACTAAATCAGCTTATATAAAAAATTTAGAGTCCACGTTTTCAACGATAAGAAACTTAAATCCAGAAGCTGTTGTATTTCATGTTGGTTTATACAATCCTTTTCAAAATCTAGAAAACGCAGACTTAACATCTGAAGTTGTTCGAGAGTGGAATTTTGATTCAGCAGAGGTGGCTGCAAAATTTAATGAAATAATTCAAGTACCGACCTATGACTTGTTTCAACTAAATGTAGAAGATTATCTATTTAATGATAAATTTCATCCAAACGAAAAAGGATATAAATTAATTGCTGAACGTGTGGCCTCACTTACCGTTTTCAGTGAGGAAGGAGAAACAGAAAATGAGTAGTAATGGTAAGGTTAAAACACTTGTTGTTGATGATCTTCGAAAAACAATAGGTAAAAAGGAAATCATTAAGGGACTAACATTTGATCTTAATGAAGGTGAAGTGTTTGGTTTCTTGGGCCCGAACGGCTCTGGAAAAACAACAACGATTCGAATGCTCGTAGGTTTGATTAAACCAACTTCAGGAACGATATCAATTTGTGGGTATAATTTGCACCGAGAGTTTCAGAATGCAATTAGCAATATAGGCTGTATTGTTGAAAATCCAGAGTTATATCCTTACTTAAGTGGCTATGAAAATTTGCAGCACTTTGTACGAATGGTTCCTGAAATTCCAAAAGAGCGTATTGCTGAAGTAGTTGAACTTGTAGGTCTACAAAATCGTATTCATGATCGCGTTAGTACGTATTCATTAGGTATGAGACAACGACTTGGTATTGCCCAAGCCTTATTAGGTAAACCAAAAGTTCTTATTTTAGATGAACCAACAAATGGACTTGATCCTGTGGGAATAAGGGAAATGCGAGAGTTTATTGATTTTTTAGCTAAAAAAGAGGGTCTTAGTATCTTGGTATCCTCTCATCTTCTTAGTGAGATTCAATTAATGTGTGATAGGGTCGCGATCATATCAAAAGGTGAAATTATAAGGATAGATGCTGTTCACAGTCTACTTTCCAACAAAGAGAGACTAGTATGGAAAGTGAGTCCAATTGATCAGGCTAAGGCACTGTTATCAGAAGAAACGACAGTTGTTAGTGAGGAAGACGGGTTACTAGTTACTTTTTATGATGAAGAAAAGGTGTCTTTATGGAATCAAAAATTAGTACAAGCTGGTGTACAGGTAAGTGAAATTCAAACAAAGTTTCCAACTCTTGAAGATTTATTTATCGAGCTAACAGGAGGGGAAACCATTGATTAATTTAGTACATAACGAAATGATTAAAATAACAAGAAAAAAACGGTTGTTTATCGCTCTTGCAATTGTGGCTGTACTTGTATCGCTTTTTACCTATGCACAAATGAAAGAAGTGAAATCACTGCAAGAAAGATTAGGTACGACGGATTGGCGAACACAGCTTCAACAGGAAATCATTAATACGCAAAACCGATTAAGTTCAAGCAGTATATCAGATGAATGGCGAAAGTTTATAAAGATACGTTTAAGTCAGCAGCAGTATTATTTGGATCATGATATCAATCCTACTGCGCCTGGAGCACCTTCTTTTATGCGTATGTTTATTGAAAACTCAATTGACCTATTTCTCCCATTAATGGTCATGGTCATTGCTGCAGACCTTGTTTCTTCAGAAGGAGCCGGAGGAACGATAAAACTACTACTAACACGGCCCGTAAAAAGATGGAAAATACTTATGAGCAAGTATATAAGTATGATGTTATCTGTGTCGTTTATAGTGCTCGGTGTGGGGATACTTTCTTATCTTATTTCTGGGATAATAATGGGATATGGTGGCTGGACTATGCCTGTGTTAACAGGATTCTCTGTTGTGGGTGAGGAACTAGTTACGGACAATGTGCATCTAATTCCACAATGGCAATACCTGCTAATGCAGTTTGGACTAGCATGGTTTGTGTGTATGGTTGTAGGAACATTAACCTTTATGCTCTCTGTGTTAATCAGAAGTACTGCAGCTGTCATGGGGATCATGCTCGCTGCCCTCATATCAGGAGCTATATTATCAAATATGGTATCTTCATGGGAATCTGCAAAATACTTCTTTATGGTCAATCTGAAGCTGACAGACTATGTTCGAGGAATGGCACCTCCAATCGAAGGAATGAATTTAGGATTCTCAATGAGTGTTCTCTTGGTATGGGCATTAGTTGGGTTGATTGTATCATTTGCAGTGTTTACAAAAAGGGACGTGTATTAAACTTTGGGGCCTGACCCCCAGTGCGTTAAAGCTTTAACGCGCCGGGGGTCAGGCCCCTGTGCTTAATAATAAGGTTCGAGGAATGCTTGGTCTGTTGAGTTATGGTAAACTAAAAAAGTGGGAATGAATTTTATTCAAAATTTGTAGGCTAGACCTCAAAAATATGTAAACGAACAATTCTTAGTACTCTACTAATCTAGTATAAAGAATACTACTACTTCTATGTAAAAAGAGGTAGTGTATTCTTTCTTTGTTTATATTTATTTTTTGCAGGAAAATTAATGGTAGAAAGGAACATTTGATGAAAAGAATATCTAACGTATTTTGGATCTCGTTGGCGATTGTCCTCGTAGCTGTCATATTTGGTGTTGCGGCACCTGTTCGTTTTGAAGAGTTAACCGGCAACTTACAATCATTTATTACAACAGCTTTTGGATGGTATTATTTAATTTTAGTCACAGTTATCGTTATTTTTTGCGTTTTTCTTATTTTTAGTCCTGTTGGATCTATTAAACTAGGAAAATCTGATGAAAAACCGGAGTACTCTAACGGTACTTGGTTTGCCATGTTATTTAGCGCAGGTATGGGAATTGGACTTGTATTCTGGGGGGCTGCAGAACCGCTCTCCCATTTCATGGCTCCACCACTTGCAGAAGGTGGAAGCCATGCGGCGATTAAAGAGGGAATGCGATACACTTTTTTCCACTGGGGCATTCATGCATGGGCGATATACGCACTAGTTGCTTTAGCTTTAGCTTATTATAAATTTCGTAAGGATGAACCAGGTCTAATTTCAGCTACATTAAAACCTGTCTTAGGAAAATCAATGGAAGGACCATTAGGAACACTAGTAGATGTTCTAGCTGTGTTTGCTACAGTTATTGGTGTTGCGACTACTCTAGGATTTGGGGCAGCACAAATAAACGGTGGGTTGTCCTATTTATTAGGTATTCCAAATACTTTCTTTGTTCAATTCATTATTATTGCGGTAGTTACAGTTCTATTTATGATTTCTGCATGGTCTGGATTAGGCAAGGGGATTAAGTATTTGAGTAATACAAATATGGTCTTAGCAATTGGTTTATTTGCATTGCTATTTATCGTTGGTCCAACAATCTTCATATTAAACATGTTTACTGATACTCTCGGTGGCTATATTCAAAATATAGTTCAGATGAGTTTCCGAATTGCTCCACTTAATGAAGATCATAGATCATGGATTAACGGCTGGACCATCTTCTACTGGGCATGGTGGATTTCTTGGTCACCTTTCGTTGGTATATTTATTGCCCGTGTTTCAAGAGGTAGAACCATCCGTGAATTTATCATTGGCGTTTTATTACTTCCGGCGCTTGTAAGCTTTATATGGTTTACGGTATTTGGGACTACTGCCATTGATATTCAAAATGCAGGCAATATTGACTTAACCCAATTTGCGACAGAAGAAGTTTTATTTGCTATTTTTAACGAATTGCCATGGTCAACGTTGTTATCAATCGTTGCAATTGTTCTTGTTAGTACATTCTTTATCACTTCTGCAGACTCTGCAACATTCGTTCTTGGAATGCAGACAACAAACGGATCACTTACCCCACCAAATACAGTAAAACTTACATGGGGAATAGCGCAGTCGACTGTAGCTTTAATTCTTTTATATAGTGGTGGATTAAAAGCACTACAAAATGCCTTGATTGGCGCAGCATTTCCATTTTCATTTATTATGGTATTAATGATGATTTCTCTATACCGATCATTATCAAAAGAGAAAAAAGAACTTGGTTTATATTTTAAACCAATACAACGAAAAAATTCACACTAACAACTTTTTGGGGCCTGACCCCCAGTGCGTTAAAGCTTTAACGCGCCGGGGGTCAGGCCCCTGTTGTCACAATTTAGGATGCGAAAATGGTCCATTTGTTTTGTTGGGCAATTTTTTTCATGTCTTCTTTTGGATTGACCACAACTGGATGGGTGACAAAGTTTAATAGTGGAATGTCACTTTCACTATCAGCGTATGCCCAGATTTCTTTTGATGGCTTTTCCATCATTGATCTCGCTTCTAACCATTCTTGTAATTTGTTTACTTTTTCATCGCCATTAATAATTTGACCAATTTCTCCAGTACATAAGTTTCTTTGGTCAAATAATAATTCGGTACTGATAATATGTACATCTAGTTGAAGTTCTCTGGCAAATGCCTTTAAGAATGGTTGGAGTGCACCAGATAAAAGGATGACCGTATCCCCATTTTGTTGATGTTTCTGAATTTGGAGTACGAGGGACTGATGAACGTCTGCTTTGCCAACCTCTACAAGTTCTTGAAAGAAAACTTCTAATTCACTTGTTGTTTTTCCTTGAAACGTCTTTGCAAATGCTTTGAAAAACTGATGGCGAAAAGCATTTTTGCCATTGGCTAGACCCACAGCACCCGCCTTTGCCAATCCTAAAAAGAGGATGCCCCATTGTTTCGCCGTAAATTGCTTTTTACCTACTTGAAACATCACTTTGAATGAGTTGCCTTGATATAAGGTTCCATCAAAGTCTACTGTCACAATTGCCATTAACTATCACCTCATTTTCTAGCCATTATAAAGTAGAAAAGAAAAATTGTAAATTATTTGAAGTTGCTAGACTCTGTTTTAGTCAAATAGTCACTATCTTATATAGAGATCTATGATATTGTAACTATAATAAAACTCGTTAATAAAAGGGGATGAAGACATGAAATTAGATAGAGATTCTCAATATATTAGAGCAATCGAATTGAAAAGAGACCAAATACCTTCTCTTAATCAATTTCCATTTAAACTCCCAGTGATCAAACATTTTGAAGATATCCAGCTTCATCCAAATGTTACATACATCATCGGTGAAAATGGAATGGGGAAATCAACTTTGCTAGAAGCAATTGCTATCGCATTAGGATTTAATCCTGAGGGAGGATCGTTAAACTTTCGATTTTCAAGCTATGACTCACACTCAGACTTAGACCAATATCTTCGCGTCATAAAAGGAGTTAATAGAGCACAAGATAGTTTTTTCTTTAGAGCCGAAACATTTTACAATGTTGCTACAAATATTGAGGACATGGATAAAGAACCATTCGGTGGAGGGAAAGTAATTGATTCCTTTGGTGGAAAATCACTTCATGAACAATCTCACGGAGAATCCTTTTTTGCTGCATTTACAGAACGCTTTCGCGGGAATGGTTTGTACATTTTAGATGAGCCTGAAGCTGCACTATCGCCTTTAAGGCAGCTGTCGCTATTAGCGAGAATTAATGAATTGATAAACCAAGGCTCACAGTTCATTATCTCAACCCACTCGCCCATTATCATGGCCTATCATGATGCAAAGATTATCCAACTAACACAAGAAGGAATGTCTGAATTACAATTAGAAGAGACCGATCATTACTCCATCATGAAGCAATTCTTCGACAACCGCAATAGACTCCTACAACATCTATTCGAATAAAAAATGGGGCCTGACCCCCAGTGCGTTAAAGCTTTAACGCACCGGGGGTCAGGCCCCGGTTGTCACATTTATTTTGTTGTGATGAATTGGTTTAGGAAACCGATTGTTGTGACATTTTCTTCTTTATGTGGCATGGCTGTTTTGTAGACAGAAAATAGTACAAAGTTTGTTGTTTCTGTTGCTGAATGAATGACTGGTTTGGCAAGGTGATCTGCGCCTAAACGTAAGAGAATGCCTTTATCTTCTGTAATTTGTTGTGTTGCCCAATTTACATATTCCTCTTGTTTTGGATTCGTAATAACTAGAATGATGACTAATGCGAGTATGACACCTATCATAATATAACTCTTCTTCAACTTTCCTCACTCCTTTCTTACATGCATTATTATCAATTTTCACACCATTTATAAGTTGATTACATAAGAGCTGTGAATTTGCGTATAATAATTAGTTTTTGACAATAATTAAAAATGTAGCCTGATTCACATCGTTTAACCCTAACATGAGATTTGTTCTATAATTAAGAAAACAACAGAAGGGAGACTTACATGCTTCTAAACATTACTACTAGTAAATTAACGAAAGAATGGAACGAGACTTTACAGATGATAGAATGGATGGACATCCTTATGTTCATTTTATATGTTGGAGTTATTTTAATTATTCGTTCGTGTATTTTGTTTGTTACAAAAAAAATGAAGAATAGTAATAACAAAGTCATCATCCATATGGACGCATTGGTACGAAGTATCCTAAATTGGCTTACAACTTATGGAATCTTACTTTTTATTCTGTTTTATTTTTCAGAATCAGACTGGATGTTTAAAGAGTTTGTTTCAATTGGGAGAGTGCAGGTCACTGTCTTTTTAACGATTATTGCAATCTTGATAATTTCACTTGCGAATCGTGCATCAAAGGTGATTACGAAGTATGTATTACCAAGTATCTACGATCGGTATCAGTTAGACCGAGGTGTTCAATTTACATTCGACCGAATATTTCACTACAGTATCATGGTTGTCGCATTTATCGTCAGTTTAACTACTGTTGGAATTAACTTAAGTGCGTTAACTGTGTTTGCGGGAGTAATAGGTGTAGGGATTGGATTTGGGCTGCAAAATATAGCTTCCAACTTTATTTCGGGAATTATTTTGCTATTTGAACGGCCTATCAAAGTAGGAGATCGTGTCATTGTAAACGATGTAATTGGAGATGTAGAAAAGATTAACATGAGAGCGACCATCATAAAAACACTAGATAATGAACATATGATTGTTCCGAACTCATACTTTCTTGAAGAGCAAGTCGTCAATCGATCACATAGTGACCCTAAATTACGTCTAGTTATTCCTATTGGTGTTGCTTATGGAACTGATGTAGAAAAGGTAAGGGAGCTTTTATTGCAAGTGGCGAGAGATGAGCAAGCTGTTTCAGATGTGGTCCTACTAGAACCAGAACCGTTTGTAAATTTCGTAGGATTTGGAAGTTCCTCGCTAGATTTTGAACTGTTTGTCTGGATTGCGAATCCAAACCATGTCATTCATACCAAGAGTAACATCAATTTTCGAATCAACAAAATATTAGCTGATTATCAAATTGAAATTCCATTTCCACAACGGGACTTACACATTCGGAGCATTGACTCCAATATAATACAAAAATAGAAAAATGGGGCCTGACCCCCGGTGCGTTAACGCTTTAACGCGCCGGGGGTCAGGCCCCATTAATCAATCACAAAAGAATTAGAAGAATAATGCTAGGAAATACTATCAAAAAATATAATATAGAGGAAGGTGACTACAAATGACAATTTTAGAGATGGCTATTCGAACTACCGTCGGGTTTATAACGCTATACATCCTGTGCCGTATATTAAACAAAAAGCTAATCGCACAAATGACTTTCTTTGACTTTGTAGCGGGGATTACAATTGGGTCTGTTGTAGCTAGTTCCATGTTAATGAAAGATATTCCTATCTACGTCGGAATGACTGGATTAATTTTGTTCTGTTTATATACGTTTCTAAGTAGTATTGTGGCTATAAAAAGTTTAGTAGGTAGAAAAATTTTAGAAGATGAGCCTACATTTCTAATTAAAAATGGACAGGTTTATGAAGAGGGGTTAAAGAAAGTAAGGCTAACTATGGACAGTTTATTAACAGGACTACGTAAAAAGGGATTCTTTTATATTGACCAAGTTGAGACTGCTTACCTTGAGACAGACGGAACGATTAGTGCGATGGCCAAACCACCATACATGAATGTCACACAAAAGGATATACATAACATTCAAATGAGTAGAGGGATTTCTCAAGCTTTTATAATTGATGGCCAGGTTCTTACACATAGTTTGAATATGCTCGGAAAAGACATGAATTGGGTAAACCAAATACTAACTCAAAATAACATCTCAACTATTAAGGATGTCTTCTACGCACAAATGGATGGAGTCGGAAATGTTTATATAGATAAGCGTAATGATAACATTGGAAAGCCAACTAAATCCTAAATTTATCCTTTAACTCAAATTGTAAAAAACCTATCCAATCTGGATAGGTTTTTTCTACAATGGGCCAATGTCTAGGATACCGTTTTTACGGTTACGTATATCCTCTATATTATTGTGGGTTGGACGATTTCCTTTGTCCAGACGGTCATGATAATAATTTCTCTCTTCATTTAGTAACTCGCGATCTCTATGCAGAATTTCATTTTGATTGTAGCTTCTAGTATCATTTTCATTTTTATGATTACCTTGGTTTAGAATTCTTGCATTATCCTCATTTTGTGTATCCACATTATTGTTGGTGGCGGCGCATCCTGTAAGCCCTACTACTAATAAAGTAGAAGCAGTAAGGGTGATAATTGACCTTCTCATTTGGTTACCTCCCAGTTTAGAAATAGATAGTGTTTATTTATTAGGTTGGCTAAAAAATCCTTTTTTTACTACTCAAGATAAAGGGAATTAATGGATAAGAAATTATTGAAAAGTAGTTGTAAGAATCCCGTAAGGTTTTCAATTGTAAAAATATATTGAAAGTTTTAAAACTAGATGCTAAAATAAACTAAACAGTCAGTTTAATAAGAACTTACATATCGGGGGCGAAAAAATGAGGTTTTCTGAATTTCCTTATGAAAGACCAAGTATTGAAAAAGTCACAACAGAAATTAGTGAGTTGCTAACTAAGTTTAAGGATGCAACCAGTGCAGAGGCACAAAGTACACTTGTAAAAAAAATCAATAACATCAGATTAGAGTTTGATTCAGTTCAGACAATTGCACATGTACGTCATACATTGGATACCACGAATCCGTTTTATGAAGAGGAATATAGTTTTTTTAATCAAAACCTACCACACTACACGGATGCTGAAACACAGTTTTTTCAAGCATTACTCGAAACACCTTTTCGAAATGAATTAGAAACTACATTCGGTAAGCAGTTCTTCAAAATTGCAGAATCAAAGGTTAAAACATTTTCTCCAGAGGTGATGGAGCTTTTAGGAGAAGAAAATCGGTTAACGAGTGAATATCAAAAGCTTATTGCTTCAGCTACAGTCTCATTTAACGGGGAGGAGCAAACCCTTTCTAAGATTGAAAAGTTTGTGCTCGGCCACGACCGAAATACTAGAAAACGTGCAATCGAGACGAAATTCGACTATTTCGCTTCAAAAAGAGAGGTGTATGATGAGTTATTTGACGATCTCGTAAAGGTGAGACATGACATTGCTACAAAGCTTGGTTTTACTTCTTTTACAGACTTAGCTTATTTAAGATGGGCTCGTTCTGGATGGGATAAAGAATCAGCTGCAGCTTTTCGCGAGAATGTTCGTAAATATCTAGTCCCACTTGTTTCTCAGATAGTAGAGGACCAGAAACAACGATTAGGTATAGATAAGGTTAAGGTTTATGATGAAAAAGTCCAGTTTGAAAGTGGAAATCCAGTGCCACAGGGAGATGCTGACTGGATTGTTGAACAGGGAAGACAGCTGTACAGTGAACTATCCGAAGAAACAAAGAATTTTTATAATGAAATGACGGAAAAAGGGCTGTTTGACTTACTTAATAAGAAAGGAAAAGCAAACATTGGTTATTGTACGTATTTTGCAAAAGAAAAAGTTCCCTTTGTCTTTGCAAATTTTAATGGAACATCCAATGATGTGCGAGTACTAATTCATGAAGTGGGTCATGCCTTCCAGGCGTATTCAACACTCAAATCTCAAGAGATTCCAGAATACTTTTTCCCAACAATGGAGGGCTCAGAAATTTTTTCGATGAGTATGGAATTATTCGTCTTTCCATGGTCTCATCTTTTTTTCAAAGAAGATGCCGATAAGCACCGATTCTTCCACTTGGTAGACTCGCTTATAAAACTTCCTAAAATGTGTGTCGGTGATGAGTTCCAGGAGGAAGTGTATGCCAATCCTTCTTTAACTCCAGAGGAAAGAAGACAGCTGTGGTCTAGACTAGAGAAAAAGTATATGCCATACCGTGACAACGATCATATCACCCATCTAGAAGAGGGTGGATCATGGCACGAAATCCCACATATCTATGAGGTTCCGTTTTATTACCTTGATTATGCTTTGGCACAAGTTTGTGCGATTCAATTATGGGATAGATCAACTAAAGATTGGAAAGAAGCTTGGTATACGTACGTGAGACTTTGTAAAATAGGTGGAAGCAAATCCTTTACTGAATTACTAGAAGAAGGGCAACTATCTTCACCTTTTGAGGAGCAAACATTTATTGACTTAACTACTTTTCTTAGTGAGAAAATTGAGAGCTTGAAGGTTACAGTACACCAATAAAAAAGAGTTCGGAAAGAGAAACCATTGCTTTTTTTGATAGCGAAAATTGTTTCCTTTGGAATTGCTCCAAAGCTGGGACCATCTGGAATAGTTCCTTGATAGAATATCTATATTTTTTACGGGTATTTTATTGATAAGGAGTGATATCAAATGGAAAATAGGGCTGGGTTTTGGATACGATTAGTAGCCTTGATTATTGATAGTATCATTTTAGGTGTTGTGCAATTCATTATCACATTGGTATTCGGAGGATTAGATGATCCAACGACTGAGACAACCTTGTCATCAGTAATAAGTCTAATATTAACGTTTATCTATTTTGTCTGGTTCCAATCTAGAAATAACGGTCAAACCTTTGGAAAGAAAATCACTGGAATACGAGTGGCTAATCTTGATGGTGGTCGTGTATCAATAGGGATGATGGCATTACGTGAGATTATTGGTAAGACAATATCGGCTATTATCTTATTGATTGGATTCCTAATGGCAGCAGGAAAGTCAAAAAGAGCATTACACGACTATATAGCCAGAACGATTGTTATTAGAGCTGAATAGTGACAGGGTGGCCTTTCTCTGTAGGGAGAAAGGCCTTCTGTAAACAGGAGGGATAAACAATTGGAAAAACCATTGCTCGTTCATAAGTATGAAAATTTAATGTATGGGCTATGCATAATTGTAAGTATTACGGTTGCAATTTATTTACTTGTTTCAATCGTTGGTGCCATTATTTTTACGGTAATTGGCCTTTTTTCTTTGTTTACACATGCTATTTCCATGTCACATATTCAGGTAAACGGTGTACGCCTTAAAGAAAGTCAATTTCCAGATTTATATAAAAGAGTGGAAGAACTCAGTTCCAAGATGGGCTTAAGCAAGATTCCCGAGGTTTATATTGTAGAGTCGGGAGGTATCCTGAATGCTTTTGCAACGAAGGTTTTTGGTTTCTTTGGTAAAAATATGGTCATTCTGTACTCCGATTTTGTCGATGTTTCAATTGAATCAAATGGCCATGAAATTGATTATGTAATTGCCCATGAACTAGCTCATATTAAAAGGAACCATGTGGTTAAGGCGTTGTTAGTCTTTCCAGCAATGTGGATTCCTTTTGTTGGTGTTAGTTTTTCTAGAATGGCAGAATACACGTGTGATCGTATGGCTGCTTATTACACTGAACGTCCAGAGGAAGCCGTAAATGGGTTATTAGTACTAGCAGCTGGAAGACATTTATATAAAAAGGTAAATGTGAAGGAATACCTGGAACAATATAATGATAAAAAGGGAGTATTTGTTACTTTAACTGAGTTACTTTCCACCCATCCACCTATTCCTAAACGAATACATGAGATAGAAAGTTTAATGTATGAAACTCCAAGTGTTCCTTTGATAACAAGAGGAAAGCAGACATTTGCGATACTGTTTATCATTTTCTTCTTGTTTCCAGTCATTATAGCAGGTCTAACATTTGCTGGAATCATGGCAATAGAACAGTTCGATTTCTTTGAAGAGTCCTATCCCTCTGAATACGAGTATACTCCTTTAATGGAGGCTTCGATGGATGGAGACAGTGAAAGGGTAAGTGAATTAATAAGTGCTGGGGAAAATCTAAATGAAATTAATGTGTATGGGGAAAGTCCTCTTCTATTAGCAGTCGTTAACGAAGACCTGGAAATAATGCAATTATTATTGGAAAACGGTGCCGATCCGAATATTCAGGATGATTCTGGTTGGACTCCCTTAATGTCAGCGGTTATGACAGCGAATCTTAAGGTTGGGCAGTTGTTACTAGAATCAGGTGCAGATCCGCTACTCGTTGATGTAGACGATATGTCAGCCATTGACCATGCGAACGAATTTGATGATAACGAGTATGTTCAGCTTATCAATTCTTATATTGATTAAATTGACGACTCCATCAATTAGTGGACTGAGTATTTAGTGGTAGAGATAAAAATGCCTGTAATCACTCCAATGGTTACAGGCATTTTTGATGATACAAGTTACTTTTGTAGTGCTTCTGATTTTCCACCACTATTATTTTTTAGAAGAACTTTTAACCCTTGGCCCATGTCGGAGGCTAGGATATAGTTTCGATCTACAAACACTCCCCAAACATCCGCGTTTTCTGGTGTATAACGGCCAATTTCAACAGGGTTACTAGGGTCAGTTATATCTAAAGCAAGAACTCCACCAGAATAGTAGGATAAATAGAGTGTATTGCCTTGCACTTTCGGATCGTGAACTGTTTTAGCGAAAGTAGATCTTCCAGCTGATGTTGGTGGAATATCAAACGTTAGATCTGTAGTAAATTCACTTAATAACACTGGATTTGTCTTATCCTTAATATCGAAAATGCGAGTATACCCATATGCACTTTCATATCCTGTTCCAACAGGGTTAGATACTTCTCGTGTTTCAATAAGGATGTTACCACCTTTAGCAAGGGCTGCAGAGTGAGCAGACCCCTTTTGATCTGCACGGAAAGTAGTGTTTCCTAAATATACAGGATTTTCAGGATCACGAATATCAAAGATAACCGTTCCTAAATCCCACATGGACACATAAGCATACTGTGCATTATTGTCAGTAATTACACTGTGGTTGAAAACAGGACGAGTTTTTCCATCTTGAGCAAACCAATGATATCCATTAAAGTTTTCTGGAATTTGCTCTAGGTCACGAGGATCCCAACCAAAAATTTTCTTAGGGCTTGTTGGGTCAGAAACATCAAGAATTTGAAAATCCTGTTCTGCCCCATGAGTATAATAGTCAGCATAAGGACTAGAAGTTAACACTAGCGCACGATTACCTTGCGTCGTTAAATATAATTCGTGGGTTCCTGTGATTTTACGGTCTAACCCATAGAATCCAAGCTTCTTAGGGTTGTAAGGATCCGTTACATCATAGAGTAATACGCCACCCACGCTATCTGGTCTGTTTGCATTATTCCTAGAGGTTTGCTGTACACTCACTGCTGCTAAATCTCCTTTAAATGAAGGAGTATTTACTGTTTTAACAATCACCTTTTCTTGCCATGTATATGGTATTTCATTTGCAAATACAGCAACTTCTTTAGGGTTAGAAGGATCTTTTAAGTCAAATACACGCACTCCACCATTTGCCCCGTTAGCTGTATGAGTTCCAGTGTAAGCAAACCCTTTGTGTGCATACACATCAGCCATATTGTTCTGCTTACCATTTAACGGATTAATCTGTACAGCTGCAGCTTGTTTTAAAAACTTTACATTCTTACTACCATTGATGGAGTGTTTAAGTTGCATTGCTTGCAACTCTTCCATCGTCATTACTTCAACTTCACCTTTTGAGCCACCTAACACATCAAGTGCATCATGAGCATATGTAGCTGGTAAAAACACGGAAAACGCAAGTGCTCCTGCCAATGTACTACTAATAAGTAACTTTTTCCTCTTCAATAAAATCCCTCCAAACGTAATAAGTACCTGCAAGTTTAATTCTATTTAATTTAACTATTGTTCAACAATAGGGAATCTTTCATATAATTCAGACAATTAAAAGAATAAATAATAGGAAAAGGGGCCTGACCCCCAGTGCGTTAAAGCTTTAACGCGCCGGGGGTCAGGCCCCTTTTTGTCATATTTTGTTGGAATTATGTTATTTTTGATATTAAGGCGTTCAAAAGTTCTAGGCTGTATTACATTGATTTAATATGATTTATAGAATTATGACCAAAAGGATAAGGTATTATGTCTCATATGGAAGTTAGAAAATAGAGCCAGAAGCAACCTCATTACGAGGTTACTTCTGCATATCAGTGATAAGAAAGAATTTTATCTAATGAAAAGCGGTGATGCTCGTATCCTTCAACGTCTGCAATACCAAATGGTACCATTGCGGCAAATTTCACATGTTCGGGTAGATCTAAAATTTCTTTTACCTTTTCTTGATCAAACCCAAGCATTGGTACACTCGAATAGCCATATCCTTGTAACGCAGTTAATAATATCCCAAGTGCAATGTTCGCTTGTGTAAGGCCCCATTGCCCTCTTTCTTCAACACTCAGTCCATTAAAGAAGGATGAAAGATTTGCGACTTCTTCTTGTTTACGTTCTTCAGATAAACCTGGGTGTACCGTTTCCGGTAAGTTTGCGATAACATCTTCCATATCACTAACTACAATAACAACTGCAGGAGCAGATGTTACTTGTTGTTGACCGTAGGCTGCATTTTGTAAAGTTTCTTTTAATCCAGCATCAGTTACAACGTGGAATCGCCAAGGTTGTAAGTTCCAAGCACTAGGAGATAATCGAACAAGCTCAAAAATTCGATCTATGTCTTCTTTTGGTATTGGTTTCTGTACAAATTTTCTAATACTGTGACGAGATACAATTGCATCTTTAACAGATAAAATTTGACCTGTTGTCGCTGTCGCCAAAAGTAACATCTCCTTTAGATTTACTAGTAGAAAACTTACGTATTTAGTATGTACATAAGCGTTGGATGAAACTAACGTTATTGATGGAACTTTTGGATGTAAAAGGGAGACAGACTGCCTCAAAATACAAAACTTGCCTCATTTATTTCTCGATAAAGTACAAGGGAAAAAAGTTCATAAGGAATAAATATAGAATTTTAAAGAAAGATAGTAAACACAGACATGATTTTATAATTATTCCAGGAGAGATGGTTACAGTATGTTTAAACCACCATCACATATAAATAAAGTATTAAATGAACAATACGACGTGATTGATAAGGCTAACACCAAGGTTGCTGAATTATGGAAGGATGAGATTGTATTTAGTTTTGGTTGGTGGGGCGCAACCATGTTAGTTTTTGCTCCATGGATAGTATGGATCTTTTATCGGAAAAAGGATAGTACTCATCGTCTTTTATTAGGTGGGATATGGGCCATGTTTATAGCTACTTGGCTTGATTACATCGGGGTTGCAATGGGTCTTTGGCGATATAACGTAAAAACAGTGCCCGTTATTCCTGATTTTGTTGCATGGGACTTTTCCTTAATGCCAGTAACAATCATGTTTTTTATTCAAGTAAAGCCAACTATTAAACCTGTTTATAAAGCTATATTTTTCTCACTCATAACATCTTTTGGAGCAGAGCCTTTTTTCAAATGGTTAGGTTTCTTTGATTATCCAAGTTGGCATTACATTGCATCTTTTCCTTTTTATATAGCTATATACATGGTTGCAAGTAAGCTAGTTAATGGTACTACATTTAACTCTCTACACAGTTAAATTTTTCAACTTAGATCTCCTCAAAACAAATAAGTATCACCTAAACGTAGAGACGATTACGTTCAAAGTGATCGTCTCTTCATAGTTAGCTTCTTGCAAGACCTCTTTCAAAGGCGGCAAGATGATTTAGAGAGGCATTGCGTAGTTGAGTGAAAACGGTCCGGATATCATTAGGAATCGTAAATGATAGAAATCTTTCGTACATAGATATATTATCTATTTCGCCCTGAACACCAGCAGCGTATGCTGCCTTAATACTTGCTGGAGTTGTAACAAATGACTGCGAGTTATCTTCAGGAATCGGTATTTGATAACGTTCAAAAAGTGGTAATAAAGCATTGATATGTCTCATTTCAGCTTCTTTTATTTGTGCAAATGTACGTACATATCCAAAATTCCCTAGAATAGTATCATATCTTGCTTGAGCTAGGTATTCGTCTTGAAGAGCATACGTCAGCATTTGAGGTATCGTTAATGTTGAGGCACTTAATGCTCCTTTGGCACCGTAATTGTTAATTTGCCGATTAACGTGTGTTACCCTTGGGTTCGTAGAAAAAGACAAAAACCATACAGCGTGATTTTGCTCGTCTGCAGCTGCACGTCGAAACCTATCTTTAATGCTTGAATCGTTTGCTTTATCTGCTATATCTAAATAAAAATCAACAGCTTCTTGTTCATCTTTAAAAGTAAATTCTATTCCTGCTCTATAGGTATCTGGACATGCCTCAATGATTTGGTAAGATGGCTTTTCTCCTGTTAAATTTGTATAAATTCTACTGAATTCTTCGAGATGACGGACTTCATCTTTTTGTATCTCAAGAATTCTGTTCCTTTCATCTTGTGTAGGTGCCATCTTGGCTAACTTCTTATAACAATCCACAGCACTATACTCTGCATTAATTGCTTTCTGAATATCATTTACAAGTTGAATGTCATTTGGCATACGATAATAATCGTAATAATATGGACCATAATGATTTGAATTCATGTTTGTCCTCCTTTTATTTAGCGACCTACTTATCTTATGTTTTATGTCTAGGTATTTGTGCAAGTTCGTAGTTGGTTACCTACATACAAAACCTGGGTGCAAGAAAGAAAAGGAAGAGTACGTTGAGATTTATTAGCTTTATTGCATGACAATAAATCACTGAAACGTTGCATTACATGAATAATTTATCCTATAATATATATATATAAATAAAAAAGATCAGGTGCTCGAACACCCGATCAAAGCAACTACAGCCGCATAGTGAGCGGCCACCAGTGTATAAGTAAATTACAAAAAGAAGTAACTATCCTTTAACCTTGGTGAGGGGGGACGGTTACTTCTTTGCGACGAATAGCATTACAACAATTGTTAACACTCCTAGTAAGACTAAATTAGAGTGAGTTCCTAGGAGCCTTACATAAATCAAAATAACTGTTAAAAACAAGCCTTGTTCATTGAATAAAGGCTTTTTATATTTTAATCTAATACACCTTATTGGTGTAGAAAGAATAGATGGAATTAACCAAAATCTGTAACATATACACTTTTATTGGTAGTTATCTCCGAAAAGGTTCTAGGCTGAAATTCCTTGATATAATGATCTATAGCATAAGAAAACGATTTTGGTATGGTAAATACCTTGTTTTGCGATTAAATGGAAAATATTTGGTATGATATATATAAAGGCAATTAAAGGAGAGGACTATGAACTTAATAGATGAACAACAATTATGGCAATTTTCACCCATTCCTAACATAGAAGAGTCAAATTTTAATAAGATACTAGAGAAGTTTTATAATCTAGGAATAGCGGGATTAGTTCGTGAGAATACGCAAAACTCATTAGATGGTAGGCTGCTTTCATCTAATGAACCTGTAGTCGTAACAATAAAGACTGGTAAAATTTCTAGAGAATTTATCCCGGGAATTGAAGAGGTTAAAGATAGATTGCGGGTACTAAAAGGCCACAACACTTATACGAGAGAAACGATTGAACATATACACAACAAAATGAATCAAGAGGAAGTTAGCTATATTTCTTTCGAAGATTCAAATACTAAAGGGTTAAAAGGAGCAAAGAACGGTCAAAGTGAATCTAAAGAAGATACTTGGGCTATCTATGCCTATAATAAAGGTGTTCACTCTGAAGAAGAGGACGAAGCTGTTGAAAGCTCAAGAGGTGGTTCTCATGGTGTTGGTAAAATTGCTTCCAATGCAGCATCAGATCTTCATATGATGTACTTTGCAAACTGTGATGCAGAAGGGAACCAACATCTTGGCGGAACGATCCAATTAATAGAACACAAATACAGTGATCAATGTTTTCGCTCTACAGGATACTTTACAAAAATAGAAAATATTGATGAAAATAAAACAAAGTTTTATCCTTTTGAAAATAGTTTCCATGAAGTATTTGAAAAGAAGACTAGAGGTCTAAAAATTATTATCCCTTTCTTAAGGGATCAATTTAATGATGAAAAAGAAATTATCAAAAGTATATGTGATAGTTTTTTTATTTCGATTCTAGAGAAGAAATTAGTTGTAAATGTGAACGATAAATTAATTGATAGTGAGACTATCAAAGACTATGTCTTTAATAATGAGTACTATATTCAAGACATTGCAGAGATGAAGCATGAATTTACACCATTATATATAGATTCTTATCTTAATCAAGAACCATTACTCCTAAAGGTATCAAATGGATTTACTGATTTTACGTTTAACTTATATTTCCGATACGATGAGAGAATTCCAAAAGGAAGAGTAGCTGTCGTAAGAACAATTGGAATGAAAATTGAAGATAAGAAAATTAAAAATAATGCTAATAGGCCTTACAATGCTGTTTTAGTAGCGGGTAAAAATGAAGATGGTTATCTAAAGTCATTAGAGAATGAATCCCATACTGAGTTAGCTTTTGACCATATTAAAGATCAGCAACTACAGAAAAATGCTAAAAAGTTCATTAACAATCTATCAAAAGAAATTATTAAAGTGATCGAGGAAGCTATAAAAAAGAATAATCCTACTGATGGCTTAATAAATACGAAAGATATTCTTTACTTAGTTGAAAATGAATTCAAACAAGATCTCTCAGATGCAATGGCCACAGTTAAAATAAATAAGGGTAAATCTGTGGTTAAAGTATCAATTGATCCCCCTAAGAAGAAGAATAAAAAGCCAGGAGATCCAAAGCCAAAGAAACCAGTTGATCCGGATAAACCTAAGCGTTTAAAAAAAGTAAAACCAAAAGGAGATCCAATTGGAGACGGTGAAAAAGCTAATAAGTATAGTGCTCACCCAGACATTGTTGAACGTTTACTGGTCGGAAATAAAGAGTTTGTGAAATTTGATTTTACCGACTCTAAGGAAATTAGAAATGAGAAATTGTGTAATATCTCATTTTCGATCATTGATGGTATGGGTGTAGAATATACAGACGAATTCAAAATAACAGATAACTATAGTGTTGCCATTGATGCTACTACTGGTAAACTATGCAAGATTGAAAATAACCTTCTAAAAGATATTGAAATAAACGAAGGTGTTGCACAACTTCAGCTAGAATTAAAGAAAAATTATAACAGAGCATTAAAATTTGTTTACTATGTGGAGGTGTAAATTATGATCTATAAGAAGGACGCAAACTTCCCATATCCGTTATTAACAAACACATCCAAAAGTTATGAAAGTAGTAATTTTATCTTAGATGTGAACTTAGATGAGAATTCATATAACTATAGGTTTGAAATCACGTATGAGATCGATTCAGACTTTGTAAATACCCTTATAAAAAATGGGCAAGCACAGGTGGTATTGGTTATCCAATCAAAGGATAATAAATTTTTTAATATTAAACCTGAAGAAAGATTTATAGAGATACCTAAATCTAGAATTTCAATAAATAATCGGACAATCATTCAACTTCATCTCCAATCAAAAGAAGAGATTAGTTTTAAGGATAACGAAGATTTAGGTTCTTTCTATCGACAATTTAAGGATGAATTAGTAGTCCCTAAAAATTCAATTTTAGGCTTTTCAAACGTTGTAACCTTTGATGGAAGCAGTTCAAAGCCTTTAGAATTATTTGAGAAAAAGGTCGATCCAGAGCTTAAGTCCGATATAAAAATAGAGCTTGGAACCGAGACGATTATTATCCATTATAAAAATGAGCAGCTGCAATTAAATGACTTACCAAAGAGTAATACATTAAATAATCCGTATATCTATCTGGGGCTGCAAAAGGCACTGTATAGATTTGTAGTAAACAACGGAGAAGATGGTGAAGTAGATCTAGAGCAGATTGATGCACCCTCAGATAACCTTGACTTTAAGTTATACAACCTTATGAAGAAAAAGATGGTTAATGGGATTAGCTTTGAAACAATTGACGAGGTAATTCACTCCATTTCTGATAGAATCCTAGAAAGATTTACTTCTGCAGTAAAGGAGCTAAATTCATATGGAAATTAGGTTACTAAAGAAGGGCTACAAAAACAACGAACAATTTTATAAAGATTTCTTAGAGGATCAGATACAAAGTAATGATGATTACTTTTCAGAAGAGGTTGCATTTATAAACGTATCTCCCGATTTTCCAATCTATATCGCACATGGAAGTGAAGATGAAAAGAAGGAGTTATTTCTTCAGGCTTTCGAAGTCATTTCAGATAGTTATTTAAACACAAACAGAGATTTACACTTTGATGAAATATTTTGGCACTCATTACTTGCTGTTTATAAGAGAGATTACCTACTAGATCAATATCAACAAATCAAGGATGGCTTAAACCACTTTAATAATATTGTTCTTAAAGATTTTAATTGGGAAAATTATATTTATAAATGTGTGTTGGGTGCACAATATATAAATGATAATGTGTCTGATGCAAGCGAACGAAATAGATACTACCAATTAATTATCGAAAATCTTGATTTATATAACTATATTATTAAGTATGAAATCTTTAGAAATGATAAGTTCTTAATTAATATCTTGGACATTATTGATGAACTAAAACTTTCTAAGGTACTGAAAGCGAAAATAACTGGCAGAGATGATTTGGGGAAAGATGAACGTGTCGGTAGAAGAGTTATTTTTGAATTTAACAAAAGCTATCCAATTGTAATGTCTCCTATGCTAGAGAAGGAGGATCTTAAAGAGTTGTTTTTACAGTATTTAAACTACTATCATGATATTGTCCAAACTCAAGTGGTGTAACCATTTTATTCATAGTTTTCGGTTAGGTTTTAAAGAAAAAATGCAGGGGGAACATGTACCACCTGCATTTTTAAAGTTTAGTAATGTACTTTCAGATCAATAATTAATGTTAGATTTCATGTTAAAGCTAAATAACTATTATAAAAAATCACTTACTAGTAGTTCCCTTATCAAGTATAGTAAAACTGGTAACTTAGCATTATTACCTACCTATATGGTAAAATATACTAAGGAAAGAGGAAAAGAACGTAGAACTTATTGTTTTTTTTTGTTTTATATAAGGTAAGGATGTAATTCTAATTCTATTAAATTCACGTAAACAAAAAATCGTTACATTACTGTATACCAAGAATACGATTTTTCATCATGATCCTTAACCGTTCCATGGAATTAAGCTTAACGTTACATAGATAATAGTAATTTCTTAGTTCAACTCAATTTTCTTAATGAAAGGTATGAAAGAATGAGAGAAGTATTATCAATTCCGGCTGGTGAAACCATTCAGAACATAAAGGTTTATATGGTACATGCGTATCCACATCCACGAAATTATATGAAAAGTCAGTATGTCACTTTTCGTGCCCCGAAAGGTGGCAAAATGGACATGCTGTATACGATTGAAAATGAAATTGTGCTTGATCCGAGAAAACAAGATGTAGAAGGAGAGTTAACTCATTTAGATAAAGATTCTAAAGAACGAATCTTAGGATATATTCAGGCTAGGAACGCTACACGCTTTGGATTTGAAAGAGATGGATATTATATGTTTTATATATTAAAAGAGGAAGAGCCTTTATTTCATAATCCTAGACCCAAAGGTAAAAATACTGCTGGTCATTCCTATTACACCTACGATGAAATCACAAGTGGTAAAACAGAAATAACGATACAATCAAAAATGTAATCAAATTTCAAATTTGATGCAAACTAAGTTAGATAAACTCTTTAATTGAGGTATAAAAATCATGATTGAACAAAGAAAGCTCATAGTAAACTCAGAAAAAGGCAATTTTTTAAATGAACTAGTCAAATCACTCAACGAATGCACTCGCTTTTACTTCAGTGTTGCTTTTATTAATTTTAGTGGATTACAGCTTTTACTAGAGCCTTTAAAGCAAGCTGAAACCAGGGGGATAAAAGGTCAAATCATTACCTCAACATATCTGAATTTCACGGATAGTAAATCCTTAAGAAAGATTAAAGATTTTAATAATATCGACCTTAAGGTATTTGTTACAGATAAAGAAATTGGTTTTCATACGAAGGGTTATATCTTTGAATATGAAGATTATTTCAAGGTCATTATCGGTTCCTCCAATATTACCCAGAGTGCACTTAAGAGTAATATTGAATGGAATGTTGAAGTGATTTCAAAAGATGATTCGTTTTTAGAGAATGTATTAGAAGAATACGATCATCTATGGAATAGTAGCACTGCAGCAGATGATGCTTTTATTAGTAGGTATGAAGAGTTTCTGAGCAAGCTCGTTAACCATAATGCAAAGCAATCATTAATCTATGAACATGTGGAATACATTGTTCCCAATCGTATGCAAAAAAGGGCAATGGAGAATTTAAATAGACTTAGGTCTTTTGGTGAAAATAAAGCATTAGTAATCGCGGCTACTGGAACTGGTAAAACCTATATGTCTGCTTTTGATGTTAAGCATTATCAGCCAAAGAAACTACTGTTTATTGTGCATAGAGAAGAGATATTAAAAAAAGCGAAAGAAACCTTTGAAAAGTTGATTGTGAACCAAGAGGTTACATTCGGTTTCCTAACAGGCAATCATAAGGATATGAATGCTGATTATCTGTTTGCAACGATTCAAACCTTATCAAGATATTATGCAGATTTTAAGTCTGATGAGTTTGATTATATTATTTATGATGAAGCTCATCATGCGACAAGTTCTAGTTACCAGACGGTCCTTAATTACTTTGAACCTAAGTTCACATTAGGAATGACTGCAACACCCGAACGGAGCGACGGTTTAAATGTTTTTGATTTGTTCGATAATAATGTCGCAATAGAGGTTCGTCTCCATGAGGCATTGGATGATGAACTGATTATACCTTTCCACTATTTTGGAATTACAGATATTGAAGGTATTGATTTAAGTGATGTTGATATTGATGATGTAGCAGAGATCACGAAGCGATTAAAGGTAAATGAACGTGTGGATTTTATCATCGAGAATATGACCTTTTATAGTCATGATGGTGAAAAGAGAAAATGCTTAGGATTCTGTGCAAGTAGAGAACATGCAAAATATATGGCTCACGAATTTAATAAAAGAGGATATAAGTCTGTCTACTTATCTGGAGACGATTCAGTTGAAAACCGTTCCTACTATATCCGAAAGTTAGAAGATGATCGAGACGAATTAGAGTTTATTTTTACCGTTGATATCTTTAATGAAGGGGTAGATATTCCTTCTGTTAATACAGTACTAATGCTAAGACCAACTAATTCTCCAATTGTTTTCATTCAACAACTGGGAAGAGGGCTTCGTAAATTTAAGGAAAAAAAGTTTTTAACCGTTCTAGATTTCATTGGAAATCATAGTAAAACATTTTTAATTGCCATCGCATTAAATGGTAGCAGATATTATGATAAGGAAAGCTTAAAGGTTGCTATCGCCACTGGTTTTGCGAGTATTCCTGGAGCGACGCATATCCAAATGGATAAGATATCACAGGAGAGAATTCTCGAGCAAATTGATAAAGAGAACTTTAATTCAATGAAATATTTAAAGGAAGAATACTTTGAGTTTAAGAAACTAAATCAAGGGCGTACACCTTATTTACTTCTAGATTATTTAAAATACGATGGTGCCCCAGATCCAATAAAGTTCATCGATAAAGAGAAAATCTATCAACAATTTGTAGCCAAGGTTGAACGAGATGAACCGTTAAGGTCGATGTTAAGTAACGAAAACTTTGAAGGTGCATTGAAAGAACTGTCTGGACAACTTCCACTTAAAAGGATTTACGAGTTTGTTATTCTTAAATATTTATTAGATTATGACCACATAACTATCCAAGAAGCAAACCGTGAAATATTAAAACATGTGAAAATGGTGGATGAAGATAGCATAAGTCACGCCTTTGAATGCTTAAATCAAGACTACTATGATAGTGTTCAAAAAAGAGGTAAACTACAGTTGTGTATAAACTCGAATGGCACCTTAACTAAAACAGAAGCTTTCAGAGCCCTTCTAGAGAATAGTGAATATAGAAACTATATCGTTGATATTATTAACTATGGTATCTTCCGATATGAGAAGGAATATAAGACTGAATATTATGGTGTACCTCACTTTAAGCTCTATGAGCAATATCAAATGATTGATGCGGCATTGCTTTCGAATTACCGGAAAACACATAGTTCATTTAGAGGATCTGGTCTTCTAGCGAATGGTAATGAGTACTTTTTATATATTGATCTCCATAAAGAGGAAGGGATCAAAGAGAGTATTAATTACAAGGACAAATTAATTAATGAAAAGTACTTCCAGTGGCAGACCCCTAATACTACAAGCCAAGGAACTGATCGTGGGAAAAATATCATTTTTAATGAAGCAAGAGGCGTTAATCTCCATTTGTTTGTTCGAAAGTATAAAGAAATTGATGGAAAAGTTGAACCATATATTTATATAGGTAAAGGTAATACAGTTGAATATGAAGGTGAAAAACCTATTACTGTTAAGATGAAGCTCGAACATGAACTCCCTGCTAAATTGTATACCGAGTTTGTGAAAAAGGTTTGATAATAATAAGGACCAGGAACAATGTACATTCCTGGTTCTTATTTAATTTTCCTGACTAATTAACTTTTCTACAGCAGGTATATCAGCTGGTGCCCACTTTAATGACTCAAGATTTTCTCTCTTTAACCAAATAAGAATTGAGTGTTCATTTGGAACAGGAGTCCCACTTATAATCTTACAAGTAATACAAAGTATATTAATAATAAAAGTGTCGTATTCGTGGGTATTGTCATGAAACAAATCTATTGTTTCAATTTCACAGTTTAATTCCTCGTGTATTTCTCTTTTTAAGGCAGTGTAAATGTCTTCATCCTTTTCAACTTTTCCACCAGGAAACTCCCACATGTTTGGGATGGCCATGTCAGGGGATCTTAAGGCACATAATATTTCATTTTGGTCATTTTCAATGATTGCTGCTACAACTTTTACTAACTTCTTCATTGTTTCCTCCTAGAACCTTTCTTATGGTAATTATAATAGCACTGATTATTTGGTTCGTTAAGAAAAAGGAGTTAATTATAGTTTTTTCGTTTGTTTTTAACTCTATCAGACATAGGGAATCGTTCTTCGGTTTTGGTGCCAAGCACTTGTTGATTTTGATGGAAGTGTATTATTGTAAGAAGTAATTAATAAATAAATCAATTAATGATATACTAAATCCAAAATATAATAAATAGAGGGAGATTTTTCCATGCCAATCTACAACAAACTAGTCCGAGACCTAATCCCAACAATCATTGAAAAATCAGGGAGTAAACCAATAACACAAATCCTATCAGATGAAGAATACATAACTGAACTTAAAAAGAAAAGCTTTGAAGAATTAGAAGAATATATGAACACAACTAATAAAGAAGATGCACTAGAAGAACTTGCTGATCTTCTAGAAATTTTGCATGCTCTAGCAGAGGCTAATGGTTCATCTATTAATGAGGTAGAAAAGATAAGAGAAAAGAAAGCAGATGAACGCGGAGGCTTCAAGGATAAAGTTTTCCTAATTGAGGTCCAAGATGACTAACATCAAGTTAATTACTAGTAATTTAAAAGAGGAGCTAATTCAAGGAATTGAAAAGGCTTCTTCTATTTATATATTGACGTCTTTTGTGATGAGGTCGGGTGTTCAAGTTCTTAAGGAGTCTTTGAAGAAGGCGGTAGATCGTGGAGCGGATGTAAAGGTATGTACAGGTGACTACTTATTTATCACTCAACCAGATGCCTTAAGAGAATTAATAGCTATTGATGAACGAATTGAGGTTCGTCTTTGGGAAAGTAAGGGTGTTTCCTTTCATCCAAAAGCCTATATTCTTCAGTTTCAAGAGGAGGGTAGCTTGATAGTTGGTTCATCCAATCTGTCTAGATCCGCTTTAACAACAGGAATTGAATGGAACATTGGTATGGATCAATCAATAGAGAGAGACACGTTCCAAGAGGCTCTGGATCAATTCACAAAGATTTTTTATCATCCTCAGACTATAACAGTTAATATAGAAACAATTAAATCTTATGAGAAAGACTATGATGAATATCATCAAACATATCCTAATCTAGTAAAAAAGTGGACAGAACGAGAAGAAATTGAGTTAACACTTCCAAATACAGCAGAAGTGGAAACTGTGGAAGGCGAATTTGTTAAAGAAACAGCTGCACCATATGTAGAAATTCAACCACGCTTTGCTCAAATTGATGCTCTTGAAGAGTTGAATACTACCTTAGAAGAAGGGTATTCTTCGGCAATGGTGGTAATGGCGACTGGCCTAGGTAAAACGTATTTAGCAGCATTTTTTGCTAAAAGTTTTAAACGTATATTGTTTATAGCTCATCGAGAGGAGATACTTCACCAAGCTCGTGAATCTTTTAAGTTGATATTACCTGATAAAGTCTATGGTATATACAATGGTAAAGAAAAAGATGGAGAAGCAGATACTGTTTTCGCTTCAATTTATACATTAAGTATGAAAAGACACTTAGAATTCTTTAATCCAACTGACTTTGACTTAATAATTATTGACGAATTCCATCATGCAGCGGCAAACTCTTATCAACGTGTTCTAGAATATTTTGAACCATCGTTTTTACTAGGTATCACTGCTACACCAGATAGAAATGATAATCGCGATGTGTATGCAATTTGTGATGGAAACATTGCTTATCGGATTGATTTTTTGGAGGCCATACAACATCAATGGCTTGCTCCTTTTAAATATTATGGAGTTTATGATGATACTGATTACAGTCAAATTACTTGGTTAGGTAATAGATATGCTGAAGAAGAACTACTTCAAATACAGTTAAGAGAAGAGATTGCAGAAAGGGTAGTTAAAGCGTGGAATAAACATAAACAAACTCGCACTATTGTATTTTGTTCATCCATCAAACAAGCTATTTTTCTTTCGGATTATTTTAATACTAAAGGCTATAAAACAGTAAGCCTTCATTCTAAGCAAATAGAGGTAGGACGTGCGGATGCGATAAAGCTTTTATCTAAGGGAGAGCTTGATGCCATTTTCACAGTAGACCTTTTTAATGAGGGTGTGGATATTCCATTAGTAGATACTCTACTATTTGTACGACCAACCGAATCGTTAACAGTTTTTACTCAGCAAGTAGGACGTGGACTCCGTTTACATCCGGAGAAAAGTCACTGTGTAATTATTGATCTTATTGGAAACTATCGTAATGCGGATTTGAAACTAAGTTTATTTGACACTTCAGATAAAGACAGGAAGAAAAAGGTAAGTGAAATTCAGCCAGAGGTACCTATAGGCTGTTTTATAGATTTAGAAACACAAGTAGTAAACTTACTTGAGGAAATGGCTAGGAAAAGGCAACCTAGGAAACAACAGTTGTATGATAGTTATTTTAAAGTGAAACAAGAGCTAGGTAGGAGACCACGCTACTTGGATCTTCATTTAAAAGGTATTGCCGATACAAGTCAATATAAACAGGAGTTCTCTTCCTACATTGGATTTCTAAGTTGGGCTGAGGAACTAACTGACGCTGAAAATGAGGTATATAAAAAGTACAATGATTGGTTTATAGAAGCTGAACGTACAAGTATGAGTAAGAGCTATAAAATGATCGTTTTGTTAGCTATGCTAGATCGAGGCCATCAAGATTGGTATAAACCAATTACACCAGAAGAAGTAGCACCGTCTTTCCATAACTATTTAACTGAGAAAGAGTACCGTAAACGAATTGACTTTTCCGATGCTGGATCAAAGAAACTCTGGGAGTACAATGAGGAAAAAGTCAGTAAATTAATAACGGCAATGCCTATGACTAAATGGAGTGGTAGTTCTAAGGGGATTGTTAAGTTTGTTGATAACCAATTTTGGATTGATTTGGGTGACGTTACGGTAGAAGACCAAGAAATACTTTTTAAATGGACACAGGAAATATGTGAGTATAGATTACATCAGCACTTTGAACGTAAATCTAACTGATAAGAGCACATTATGGGCTCTTTCTTTATGTGACTTTAATTCATCCCGTCCCTACCATATTTTTAAATATAAACACCTCTCAAAAAATATGATATTATAATACCACAAACTATAAATCCGTAATTACGGTAGAGGTTCTAGCACCCCTCTCTAAAAAAACTAAGGAGAAGCAGTACTTCTATCTTAGGAGTACTGTTTTTTCTTTTTAAAAAGGAGTTTTCACATGTTAAAAGATGAAAAGGCAATTGTTGTTTTTAGTGGTGGACAGGATAGTACGACTTGCTTATTTTGGGCATTGCAAACGTTTAAAGAAGTTGAGGTTGTGACGTTTAATTATAATCAACGACATAAACAAGAGATAGAGTGTGCAAAGGCGATTGCAGATGAGCTCAATGTTAGGCACCATCTGTTAGATATGCAACTGTTAAATCAGCTTGCTCCCAATGCATTAACTCGTGACGATATTGAGATTAAAGAAGGGGAAAATGGAGAATTACCTTCAACCTTTGTTCCAGGTCGTAATTTGATCTTTTTATCATTTGCGGCTGTGTTAGCTAGCCAAGTTGGTGCAAAACACATCATTACGGGTGTTTGTGAGACGGACTTTAGTGGATATCCAGATTGTAGAGATGCTTTTGTGAAATCTCTTAATGTATCAATTAATCTTTCAATGGATAAACAGTTTGTGATTCATACACCACTGATGTGGCTAGATAAGGCAGAAACATGGAAGTTAGCAGATGACTTAGATGCGCTAGATTTTGTACGTGAAAAGACACTTACTTGTTATGAAGGTGTAATCGGTGATGGTTGTGGAGAATGCCCTGCATGTAAGTTAAGGAAAAATGGATTAGATAACTACCTTACTTCACGTGAAGGGAGTGTATCATAATGGCTAATGATTTCTTCGGTTTTCGTATTGTAGAAGGTCTTCAAAAGATGGATGAAGATATCAAAAAAAGTGAACTACAATACCATAAAAAGCGCGTGTTAGTAAGTAAAGAATTTACATTCGATGCAGCACATCATCTTCATTGTTATGAGGGGAAATGTAAGAACCTACATGGGCATACGTACAAAGTTGTGTTTGGGATTAGTGGTTTTGTAGATGAAATCGGACTTGTCATCGATTTTGGTGATATAAAAGAGATTTGGAAAAAGGAAATTGAAATCTACCTTGATCATCGTTATTTAAATGAAACGTTACCTAAGATGAATACAACAGCTGAAAATATGGTTGTTTGGATCTATGAAAAGATGATGGAGTCTTTGAATAAGAGAGCTGAACATTATAACGGAGTCAGAGTTGAATTTGTCCGTTTATTTGAAACACCTACGAGTTATGCAGAGGTAAGACGGGAGTGGATGGAAGTTGAGTAAAGTACCCGTTATGGAGATTTTTGGTCCAACGATCCAAGGAGAAGGAATGGTTATTGGCCAAAAGACGATGTTTGTGAGAACCGCTGGTTGTGATTATTCTTGCTCATGGTGTGATTCTGCCTTTACGTGGGATGGAACTGGTAAAGAGATGACCAAGCAAATGGAAGCAGAAGAGATTTGGAATGAACTTAAAGCACTGGGTGGGGAAGGTTTTTCATTTGTTACGATTTCAGGTGGAAATCCAGCACTATTGAAAAATTTAAGTTTCTTAATAGAACTACTAAAATCAAACAATATAAAAGTTGGTCTTGAAACACAGGGAAGTAAGTGGCAGGATTGGTTTTTACAAATTGATGAATTAACGCTTTCTCCTAAGCCGCCTAGTTCAGGGATGGTAACAGATTTTGAAGCTCTTGATATGATTGTTAACAATCTAACTGAAGGCCAAACAACACAGAATACGAGTTTAAAAGTGGTTGTTTTTGATGATGAAGATTACAAGTATGCGAAAAAAGTTCACCATCGTTATCCTCACATTCCTTTCTTCCTTCAGGTGGGAAATGATGATAATAAAACAAGTGATAACCTGAAGCTAGTATCACAGTTATTGCACAAATATGAATGGTTGATTAACAAGACAATGTTAGATCATGAGTTTAAAGACGTAAAAGTTTTACCTCAACTTCATACCTATATTTGGGGTAATAAGCGTGGAGTCTAGCTTTTCATTAAATGGTGCGATTACTTAACAAAGGAAAGGTGCCTAATGATTTTCGGAAGTGAGGATCTATATGAGAGTAATCGGAATCGATTTATCTGGGCCAAGTAATCATAAGGATACGGTTCTTACTGTTTTTGAACAAAAGCAAAATGAACTGCAATTTGTTAAGTGGATGAGTAATATAAGTGATCAGGAAATCTTAACGGAGATTTATGAGCAAGGTCAATTAGATGAGGTTGTGATTGGAATAGATGCCCCCTTATCCTATGAGGACGGGGGAGGAGATAGGAAAGGTGATCGTGAGTTAAGAAAGTTTATTGTATCTCTAGGAATGAAACCTGGGTCCATCATGCCGCCTACCTTAAATAGAATGGTGTATCTAACACTAAGAGGGATTAAACTTAGTAGAGAAATAGAGAACTTGAACGTCAAGTATCCAATTTCTATAGTGGAAGTTCATCCAGGAGCGGTTATTGGCTCGAGACTATCAAAACAAAACATAGAAGTTGTATTAACTTACAAGCAAGTACGTTCAGCTAGAAGCTTTATTCAGAAGTGGTTTACAGAGCAGAAACTTACTCAAATTCCTATTGAAATAGAAGAAGAAAGCCATTCCATTGATGCATGTGCAGCTGCGTTAGGTGCATGGCATTGGAAGGATCCTAAGTATAAACCTAAATGGATATTCAAAGCACAGCGTCCTCTTCATCCTTATGACTATTGTTGCTGATTTGATAGGTAGAGATGGTCTATTGTGACTGTAATTAGAAAGCCAAAGTGGTGTTGAACTCAGTTGGGCTGCTATAAACATCATTTTCGATTTCAATAAAATATGCTAAAATGATATTTCTTGGCAGGGGCACAAAAATAAATGGGAAGTAGGAATCCTTATGCTTGATTCCTGCTTCCCATTATTTATTAGGAAATTTTGACACTACCTCTCCAGGTAGTTTTTTTTGTGACCTAACTCACACCACCACCTTCATTTCCCCCTATTTTCTGTGACCTAAATCACAAAATTTGACAAAATATGACAAATTAATGAATGTTTAAGTATTACTATTCTCATTTTTCTTAATTTTTCGTATAGTTGTTTTTGTAGGAAAATTATACTATATGACTATTGGAGGAGAAGGAAATGAAAATCAAAGAAAATTACCTAATAGGGGAGACAACACATGCTTTGTTACCATTTGCGCATGAGACACTGAGAACAATGATCATTGATTTAAATGGGATTTTTTATACTTCAAGAAAACCGTTTCAGGTGGTGGAAGATAGTTGCCAAAATGGGGGAGCTTCGTACGATGGTAGACGAAAGGCAATTAAGCGATTTACTGGCATTACTCAAAAAGTTCCTGCACCAATTAAAACACACGATTACATCTATGCAGTTCCAACACATTCGCCAGAGCAATATGAATGCATTTGGATAATTGCTCATAATTTTATTGATGCTTACCCAGCCAATAATGGTGAAAATACAATTATTAAATTTAAGGATGATAGCTATATCGAAGTTACGAATGTGTCTTCTTCTATCATATTTAAGCAGTTAACGAGAACGTGCTTTGTTGCAGCAAGATTTTCTCCATCCAATCGATTTTCATTTTGGATTAACTCTACAGATGGTAGAATTACCCGTTCACTTCCCGGGCATACACCACCTGTAAACATGTTACTAGAAGAAAAAGAAGAAGAAAAAGAAAAAGAAGAGGTTCACAATTAAAATTACATAGTTCATAAAGAAAAAACGGACTACTCGCGAATTAAAGGTCAAATTGAACGATAATTCTAGATTTGTACGTTTTTTTCCTTTGCTGATTCCTCTCTATGAAATATTTAAACTCTAACTCTTAACCATGTTATACTCTGTTTTTCATTATGCTTTTAACAACAATAATAGCCAGTCCTACAACAAGGACTGACTTCATTTTCTGCATTCTTTATTAATTTACATCAAGCAATTTTTCAACAACTTTATGTTCATTCTCATTAAATAAATTTTTTTGAATAATCGTATCTACTTGCTTATTCATATTTTTCTCAAGCATTTTTCCTTCTTCTTTATCTCCAACTAAGATTACTTTCTCAAATTTTTCATCTGCAATTTTTTTATCCAGCTTACTACCAAGACTTTTTATCCAGCGATATTGATTTTCCTTCACACGATCTTCAAAATGATCCACTTGGTTAGCACTTTTCACTGCTTTACTCCCCATGCTTGAATTAACATGGGAAGGACCTTCATTCTTTCTCCAATCATCAAACACGAGATCAACTTCAATCGTTTCTGAGCCTTCCAATTGGGCAAAGTTGGTTTTGAGGATTTTTACTTGATTTTGCTGCATGAGTACTAAAGCTGTTAAGGGATATTGTTTATGCAATTCAGTCAGTTGGTCTAATACAGGTCTCTCTTCCCAATAAAACCTAGTTTCAACGGGAACCTGTAATTCAAAGGCTTCCCAAACACCACTATCCTCAGAAGCAAAAATGACAAACCCACGCGGCTGTTTTCTTCCTAAGTTCTCAATATAATCTTCTACTTTCTGACGAATTGAATGTAGACGTTTCAGCTCTTCCTCACTACTAACCATCAAATATTCTTCTAATCTATTAAATCCAGTTTTCAAGGCAATCTTCCACTTGCCGTCCTGCTGTTCTTGATCTCTTCGATCTGTGTTTAAATATAACGATAACATCTTATCTGGTTTTTGCAGAATCAAATTTTGTAATTTGGCAATTCTTTCTTGATAAATCATAGATTGAATACCTCCTATATGATGATTTATTATCTATTTCCACTAAAAGGTCTTAGATAAACATTCTGCACCTAATTGTTTGATAGGTAACACCTCTTATCAGTTGCCAAGTATAAAAAAAGCGTCCCTAAAGGACGCTTACACTCTCTAACTATTCACTTAATAATATGGTGAAATCATCACGTAAATAAGTACTCCAGTTAAGCTTACATATAACCATAACGGCATTGTCACTCTAGCAATTTTTTTGTGACGCTCGTTTTCCATATTCCAAGCTCTTGCAACCGAGGTTAATGCAAGTGGAACAATAATGGCTGCTAATAGAATATGTGTGATTAAGATAAAATAATAAATAAAGGCCATTAATCCTGTACCACCGTATGGTGTTGATTCTGCTATATAATGATACATTGTGTAAGTAAGAAGAAAGAGTGCTGTAGTCGTAAAAGCTGCATAAATAAATCGACGGTGTACTAGTACATTTTTCTTTAGGATGGCAATAAGCGCTCCAACAAGAAATAAAAACGTGAAGCTATTAAAAATGGCATTCAGTAAAGGTAAAATAGTAGGATCAAAAGCTGTAAAATCTTCTACTCCTGGTATCCCTGCTAAAACAAAGATTACACTATTTAACACAATCGTCGTAACAATAATAAACGGTTTGTAATTTCTCTTCTTTACTAATTGCTTCTCATCATTATTCATTGATTTACCTTCTTTCTATAAGAATCAAGTTCTATTATAATACAATCTACATAATAGATAACTTCTTTTTTACATAGTATGATTATGAAATAGTGGAATTTGAAGTAAATACATATAGATTACCTATGAATTTTAATGGTCAGTAAAGTATTTTTTAAACAAAGAGGAGAGTCAATATGGAAGTAGTATATTTAGCAGGTGGATGTTTATGGGGAGTACAAGCTTTTGTAAAAACTTTACCTGGTGTTACGTTTACAGAAGCGGGGAGAGCGAATGGAACAAGTCCTACACTTGAAGGTGAGTATGATGGCTATGCTGAATGTGTAAAAACGGAATTTGATCCGACGGTTGTATCAATCAGGGAATTAATGGGTTATTTATTTGAAATCATTGATCCATACAGTTTGAATAAACAAGGACCGGATGTTGGTGAGAAATACAGAACAGGGGTATATAGTGAAAAGCTTGAACACTTAAAAGAGGCGAACCTGTTTCTTAGTGAGAGAGATGATTATGAGCGTATCGTTGTGGAAGTATTACCTCTTACGAACTATGTGAGAAGTGCAGAAGAACATCAAGATAGGTTAGCTCGATGTCCAGATGATTACTGTCATATTCCAGAAGAGATATTAAAAAGATATAAGTAAAGGATGTACCTACATAAGTAAACAATTCAAGATACTATCCAATCAAGCAGACTACATTTAATAGGGAGTAGATACTATCCAATCAAGCAGACTACATTTAATAGGGAGTATTGAATTATTTTAGTATTTGGAGGTTATTTGGGTGACTATGCTAGCAACGGTGAAAGACGCTTTTTTTTGATAGCTTTGGATATTGATAATGGTAAGATTATTGGTTCGATTGAATTTGGACCGGCAAGTAATCTCATTATAGATTGTACAAACAATCATTTCAAAGATCTAATGGAGGTGGGTACAGTTTTTGTTCATCCAGACTATCAAAGGAATGGCGTAGGGAATTTGCTACTGAACAAGATGTTTACTATTTTACAAAATAAAGGGATAGAGGGATTTTGTTTAGGAATACAGAGGGACGGATCTCGTGTTTCTTTCGTTTCGCTAAACAGGTGAAACAAAAGGTCCGTCCCTTTGTTTCACCTGTTTTAAATCATCAATAACAACAAAATCAGTAAAGTGGTAGTTGCCCAAACCAAATATCTACTTAACCTTCCATCATGATAGTTACTTAACTTATTGCCTGTAGTGACAAATAGTCTAGCTATTTTACGATACATATCAAAATGGAGAAGTTTTTCATAGTTTTTCACTAGATATTTCTTAAATAATATAAATACTGCAACTGCCCAGAGAAAAGGCTTAATTCCACTTAGCATATGCTTTGTATCGAAATAAGTAATGTCTACATACAGATTCGTTACATTTTCTAACAAGGAAGGATAAATACCAATCACTATCATCAACACAGTTAACAATCCCATTCCTGCCTGCATGCTGATTGGTGGTTTAGTATCTAAGGTAATCGTACTCTTTTTGAAAAAAGCATAATAAATAAATTTAAAAAACATAAGAGAAGTCCCGAAACTCATCAGGTTGAAACCCCAGGTTAAAACTGGGTCATGTATAGCATCTTTAATAATGGTTTTACTCATATATCCGTTAAAAAAAGGAACGCCAGTTATTCCGAGAATTGCGACTATTGTGGCTATCAAAGTTACAGGAAGTTTTCTGCGCATGACCCCTAAATTTTCAAAACTATCCTTCCCTGTGATATAAATGACAGCTCCCACTGCCATAAATAATACCGTCTTATATAAGACGTGATTAACTAGGTGAAAAATAGCTCCTGCCATTCCCTCTGAAGTATCAATACTAATACCTATAATCATAAAACCAACCTGAATTATGATAGAATAGCTTAAAAATTTAAGAACCTGGTTTGTTCTTAAGGCCATGACAATTCCAAACAAAGCCGAAATAACACCAGCATATGATAATATATTTATCCCAGGCAGCAGGACGCTCATTACATAGACTCCAACTTTTGTCGTATAAATTGACAAAACAACTGCTACATAAAAAGGAGCTTTGCTATAAGCCATTGGCAACCACGTATGGAAACCGAAAAGGGCGAGCTTAACGGCTATTGCAATCATAAAAAAGGGGATTGCGGCTTCTATAGTATCTAGCGCTAAACTACCTGTAGCTGAATATTGTAAAAAGATTCCCCATAATAAACTTAAACTTCCTGCCACATGCAGTAGAAAATAATAATACCCCGTTTTTTTAGTAAACTCACTTGCCATTATTATAATAAAAGAGGAACTAATGGTCATTAACTCCCAAAAGATATAGAGAGTAAACAGATCACCTGCAAAAACAACAGTCAGTGCACTTCCAATAAACAAAAATACTAACCTTAACTGACTTAGAGAACATATAGTCAGTGAATAAATAACAGCAGCCAAACCAGCTACTGCAAAAATTAAGCCTGTTAATTTACTGATATTAGCTACTTTAAAAGGAACTAGAGAGTACTTAAGAAAATCCAGTTGAAAACTGTAACCAGGTATTAAATAAAAAGTAAGGATAAGGGCTCCTACCGAAATAAGTAAAGAGATGAAGTATTTGATTTTATTATTCATGGGTAAAAGTAAAAGTAAAGCACCTAGTATATATAAAAGACCTGGCGTAATCATCTTCAACCTCCTAGTAAAATCCTTATGTACTCTCCATTATCTAGTAAGTAGTTCGGTATTCTATTAATTAGATGTAGAGGTAATGAAGGCACGATGCCAAACACAATACATAAACTGCCCAGAAATAAAGTCGGTAATTTTAAAGATAAACCTGGTTCTTCCATTGGTCGTAGTTTTTCGTTTTTTGTATATAATGTAACAATTACTTTTAGGTAATACGTTAGAGATAAAAACGTACCCACCAGAATAGAAAAGGCAGCATAAACAAACCCTGCTTCTAGAGCTGCTTCAACAATAAGCCATTTACTCATAAATCCGTTGAAGGGAGGCAGACCCACTATTGCAAGTGAAGCAACGACAAAAGTAAAAGAAAGTAGGGGGAATTTATAACCAAGTCCTTTAATATCTTTTATATCAACTGCACTTAAACTATAAGAAAAAATGCCTGCCACTAAAAATAAAGTCCCCTTCATGATGGCGTGATTCAAAATATGAAAACTTCCAGCTATTAATCCTGCTTCACTACCTACAAATAAACCGACAGTGATATACGCAATCTGAGCAATACTGGAATACGCAAGAAGCCGAACTAAATTTGTTTGCTGATAAGCTAAAGAATGAGCAATAAGAAAAGTAATGACTCCCCAGAAAACACCAATGTTTAACATTCCACTATCTTTTAGAAAATCAATTCCAAACATAATATATAAAACTCTGATTAATGCATAAACAGCAGATTTCATCACTAATCCCGAAGATAATACATTATAAGGAATAGGAGAATCTTCATAAGCATCTGGTAGCCAAGCATGCAAAGGAATTAACCCTATCTTTGTGCTATAACCAAATACAAAAAAAGTCATTAGTATACTTTTTATTTTAAAAGGAATGTCTATAAAGGCTAGAGAGATTTCTGCCATGTTTAGAGTTCCAGTTAAATAGTAAGTTAAAATTGTAGCGAGTAAAATAAAAAAACTCCCCAGTGTAGACGTTATCAAATACTTAAAAGTTCCTTCTAATCCTTTATCCGTATTTTTCAAAGCCGTCAAAGCGATAGAGCTTAGAGAACTCACTTCTAAAAATACATAAAGATTAAATAAATCAGCCGTAAGAACCATTCCAGAGATTCCGGCTATCATTAAGTAGGTAAAAATAAAATATGTATGTTTATTTGAGATATTGATATAACTCAAGGAAAAAATAATAACTGGTAGTAGTAATAGAGCCATGATTAGCAAAAACATGGTGGAAAAAGGATCTACCATTAAATTAATACCTAAGAGCCCCCAACCACCAACACTGTAAACTTTTGGAGGATGACCAGTAGTTATAACTAAAATTAACAAAATAAGATAAATGACCGCACTTCCGGTTACGAGAGGGAAAAATATCTTTTTAAAATAATACTTAAATATTCCAAGAAAAAATGCGGTTAATAAAGGTAGTATGATAACAAGGACACCCGCTTCCATTTATTAACCTCCCGAAACTAAATATTATCCTCGCAATTTTCTAATCTCATCAATGTTTAACGTTCCATATCTTTTATATAACTTAATTACTAACGCTAGCATGACAGCTGTAACACTTCCCCCAATAACAATTGATGTTAAGGCCAGTGCTTGAGGGATAGGATCAACGACTGTTTCATATCCTTTGTCTAAAATAGGCGCAGTTCCACCTGGTTTATAACTTACGAGTATTAATAATAAAATCAAAGTAGATTCTACAATTGCAAATCCAATAGCAATTTTGATTAAGTTTTTATGAGTTATGATCGCATACATTCCTAGACAGAATAAAATGATTACGACAGCAAATGGTATTTCCACTATTATTTCTCCTTAATTAAACTATTAAATATGATAACCAGACCCGCTCCTACTTTTAGACCAATCATTAAATTTAGGTATGGTATTAACCCGCCACTAATCAACTCTCCGGTATTTCCTGGACCAAAACCTGCTCTTCCGTTGGCAAGAAAATTGCTAGCAGTCACTATTCCTAGTAATCCTAAAAAAATAAAACCTATAGCTCCTAGATCTTCAAATAACTTTGTTCTGGCAGGTTTGAATTTATATTCAGAGACTTCAACACCATAGGTAGTTATCAGCAGAGCCGGTATTGTAGCAAGCACAACTCCTCCAACAAATCCTCCACCAGGACTTAGATGACCAAACAATATTAAGTAGGCTCCTAACACTGCTAAAAAGGGGAGTATCATTTTTATCGTTGTATCAACAATCATTGTGAATTTAACACTCTGCATTGTTGCAATACTAACTGGAACTAGAAAAGCTAAAATAGAAGCAGCAGTCAAAATCACAGTTGCTTCACCCAACGTATCAAAACTCCGGTAATCAAGTAGAACTGAAGCAACTAAATTTATCGCCCCGGTTTCTTGTACCCCTTCAGTTATATAGTGTTCAGATAAATATCTTTTACCATCGTTACCAAGATTATGTATTTGAAAAAACAGTACGAATAAGAAAATGGCCAATGCTGCAACAACGACTAGTTTATAGAGGTTATTAAACAATTCATTTATATTACTTTTCATCGTTCAATACTCGTTTTATGTATCGTAATAACAAAGAAAACAGTCGTTAAGCCAGCAGTCATTACCGCTTCAGCAAGAGCAACACCCGGTGCCTGGAGGATGACAAAAATAACGACTAGAATTGCACCAAAAATAGGTAGTGTAATAACTGAGGTTGAAATATCCTTAGTAAAAACACAAAAAGATGTAGTAATTAGTAAAAATAGCATTAACAGATTAAGTAGTAGGTCTATCACGACTTTAACCTCCAATTACTTATCATTATCATTTTCTGAGATTGTTTTGGGGACTAAATCAAAATTAGTAGAAAGACGGGCAATGACATGAGTTGCTATCGGATTTGTGAGCAATAAAAAAAGGATGATGACAATAAGTTTTAAAGAATCAAAGTTAATTCCTCCCTGAACAATACACCCGATTAAAACTGAAATACCTCCGGCTATTAGACATTTAGTGGCAGCATGTAAACGAGTATACAAATCAGGAAAACGGATCATTCCCACAGCAGTACTTAACAAAAAATAACTACCTGCTAGTAAAAATACATAAACAACGATTTGTCTTAAAATAGGTATTAAATCAATCACTAACTCCTCCTTGCTCTGGCTTTCTTAAATACTTAGCCATAATTAAAACAACGATAAATAATAAAGCCCCATAAACTAAAGCCACATCAATAAAAATTTTCCTTTCAAAATAATAACTTAATAAAACTAAAACTAATAAAAACATCACACCTATCGAATTCATAGCAACAATTCTATCAGGTAACCTAGGACCTTTAATGACCCTATAAAAAGTTAATATAGCAAAAAAGACAATTGCTAGTATTAAATAGAGCACTACAATCACACTCCAAATTGAATGATATGGAATTAATCAATTATTTTAGCTATTAACTTCTCATGTTTATGGATAACTGCTTTCTTTGTTTCTGCTTCATTGTCACTTTGAACATCTATCCAGTGAATAGTATAGCTTTTAGTTGAGATATCGAAATCCATTGCCAGAGACCCTTGAGGTAATGTGATAAAATTGGCTGAAATTGCAGTACTGCTTACATTTTCATGAGATGTTTTTACTCTTCCGATTCGAGGAGAAAATGAAGGCTTTATTGCAAATGCTTGTCTGGATACTCTAACTGCAGATAAAAACACATCAAATATAAGAGCACAGATTACTAAAGTGATGTAATATATTTTTAAAAAAACTTCTTTCTGTCCAAGGTTCATTTGTACTGACCTAAGCACAATATCTGCCATCATAAGTGAAATAATAGAGCATATAATCGTACCCAACAAAAATACCTCGATATTTATTCGGCCTGTAAAAACAAACCATAAAGCCAACATTAAAATAAATAGTAGTAATTTTTTCTTCAAAGTATTAACCTCACTTTAATTTCACTAACCAATGGAAAACAAAGATAGTCTTTTTTATTATCACCAGAGGATTCGTTATTATTAATCTGAGTTGATAACTGGTACTTTTCTTTACAATAAACTGAATAAGATTCTGTATGTTTGTTATGCAACCTTTGAGTTGCTTATACTTGACAAGTAACCCTGAGGTTGCATATAATCGACATATGAATTGGGATAAAGACGCTATTTTTAAAGCATTGAGTGATTCAACTCGCCGGGTTATATTAGACGAGCTATCTGAACGTAATGAGCTAACTTTATATGAACTTACGGCACGACTCATTATGAAGCACAACCTTAGTATTTCACGACAAGCGATAGCAAAACATCTTTCTGTATTAGAAGCTGCTGAGCTTGTCATATCAAAACGAAAAGGTAAATATCGAGTACTTTTTTTAAACAAAGAACCACTTAAAAATTTGCTGAAAGGATGGCTAGATTAAATTTATTACGAATGACCACTGTATGAGTATCTAAAAGAGCCATACATGGCAAATTTCAGAGGAGGCACCAACATGTTAAAAGTGATTATTACTAGTATTTTCGTAGAAGACCAAGACAAGGCGTTAGAATTTTACACAGAAACATTGGGATTTGTTAAAAAGCATGATGTTCCTACAGGAGAGCATAGGTGGATAACGCTTGTTTCTCCCGATGAGCAAGACGGAACTGAGCTTTTACTCGAACCGAATGAACACCCAGCGGCAAAAGACTATCAACAGAAGTTATTTGAAGATGGCATACCAGTAACGATGTTTGGGGTTGCAGATATTCAAGGAGAGTATAAAAGATTAGTGGAAAAAGGCGTGCAGTTTACTATGGAGCCGACAAAGATGGGCGAAATCACAATAGCGGTATTCGACGATACTTGCGGTAACCTTATTCAGATAATACAGCAGTAATGTGATACAAAGTAGAACTTAGTTGTTTGGAAGACAGGTGATGTAAAATGGATGATCAAATGAAATTAGAATTTGAAAAATCAAAAACTGGCGATAAAGATGAGCGTTATGAAGCGTATCAAACTATTTTAAATGTAACTGAACAAAAAGTTGATTGGGCATATGAAGTGTGGAATCAACTAGTAGAGGACTTAACTCATAAAGATAACCATCAACGTTCACGTGCAGCACAATATTTAGCGAATCTAGCTAAAAGTGACCCGGAAATGAGAATTATGAAAGATTTCCCTAAGTTGTGGAAGGTAACAAAAGATGTAAAGTTTGTAACAGCTAGACATAGCCTCCAGTCCATATGGAAGGTTGGAATTGCTGGTACACCCCAAAAAGAACTGGTTATGGAATATATGGTAGAACGTTTTAAAAATGGAACCGATGAGAAAAATTATACTTTAATTCGTAATGACATTATTCAAAACATGAGGAATTTATATGATCATTATCATGATGAGGATATCAAAAAAATGGCCTTAGATTTGATTGATACAGTTGATGATAAAAAGTACAAAAAAAAGTATATGGATATATGGAAGTAGTTAAGAACAGAGGGACGGATCTCATGTTTCTTTCGTTTTGCTAAACGAAGGAAACACGAGGTCCGTCCCATTGTTTCAGACACAAATGATTCACACACTAATGAACAGATTGTGAAAGTATCGACAAAGTTATTGTGAAATACTTCACAAGGTAATAAATTATAAACATAGAGATAAAACTAATTACTTTTTTCATTACGAAAGTAAAGAAACCAGAAAGAGAGTGAGAGCATTGAATACTAACAAGAATCGGTGGTTAATTGCATTATCTGCTATAGCTATCCATATATCTATTGGTTCTACCTACGCTTACAGTGTATATACAAAACCAATTGGCGAATCTATAGGTTGGAAAGCTACAGAAGTAACTTTAGCATTTACTATTGCTATTGTATTTTTAGGTTTATCAGCTGCAACGTTTGGAAGAATGGTCGAAAAAATAGGACCTAGAAAATCTGCTACCATAGCAGCTGTCCTATTTAGCACAGGTCAAGTGGGAGCTGGTTTTGCTGTTGCTAACGAGATATTACCACTTTTTCATATTATGTATGGTGTAGTCGGGGGTGTCGGATTAGGGATTGGTTATATTTCACCTGTATCTACCTTAGTAAAATGGTTTCCGGATCGAAGGGGATTAGCTACAGGAATGGCGGTATTTGGATTTGGAGCGGGTGCACTCATCACTAGCCCAATTGCAGCCAGGTTAATTGAAAGTGTAGGAGTTCATACTACATTTTATATTTTGGGAACATGTTACTTTATCCTAATGTTATCTGGTGCCTCTTATATTACAAGACCTCCACAAGGATGGGCACCTAATGTTCAGGCTGTGGTAAAAGAAAGTAACACAAAGAAACTAAAAGAAGACTTAGCTCAACTAACAGCTAATGAAGCAATAAAAACTAAACGATTTTGGCTTCTTTGGGGAATGATTTTTATTAATATTAGCTCCGGTATTATGATTATATCGGTAGCTTCTCCTTTATCCCAAGAAATGGTTGGACTCAATGTAGCTGCTGCAGCCTCTATGGTCGGACTTATGGGCATCTTTAATGGTGGCGGAAGAATTGGATGGTCAAGTGCATCTGATTATATTCAACGTCCTACGGTATTTTTAATATTTTTCTCTATTCAAATTTTCGCCTTTTTAACCTTACCGCATGTAACGAACGTTATCTTATTTCAGATTTTAATTTTTAGTATTATGACAGTATATGGCGGTGGATTTGCTACCCTTCCAGCTTTTATAGGAGACATATTTGGTACAAAGGAGCTAGGTGCAATACACGGATATATTTTAACTGCTTGGTCTTTAGCTGGAGTTGTCGGACCAATTGTCGTTTCTTATATTCATGATTCAACCGGAACTTACACCCCAGCCTTTTTAGTCTTTACGATATTGTTAGTCGTTGCTCTTTTTCTAACCATACTAATAAGATACGATATTCAAAAGGTAAAAAATCATAAAAAGACTAAGGAACTGAATTTTGTTGCGCAGTATAACGATACTATGCATTAGGTAAACAGGTAAACAGAGGGACGGATCTCATGTTTCTTTCGTTTCGCTAAACGAAGGAAACGTAAGGTCCGTCCCAGTGTTTTCCAAGTAATTCTTTCCACATGTATTGATGTGATGTATGATAGAAATAGTTGGTTAAGTAAGGATGAAGGTAGGTGAGAGATTTGAAAGTCCTAACATTAGATTTGATAGATAATTCTATTTTATGTAATCGAGCGAAGGCAAATGAAACAATTAAACTAACATCTACTAACACCCGAAGAAAAAAATCTCGCACTAGGTCAAAAGGAGAAATTGTAGCACTAAATGAAATTTCAATCTCCAGATGGAAAAAGGCTGTTAATTCAGGGAAGATAGTTTCATTAGGAGAGAGGGTCTTTTACTATGATTACAATTAATGACTTAGCAAAGGAACTTGAAAAGATTAAAAGTAAACCAAAATTCCCAAAAATGATAGAATTTGCATCTTTGCTCACTGAATATTTTGAAGGGCAGGGAATTAAACCTATTATTGTAGGTGGTTTATCAGTTGAAATATATACTCGAAATGATTACACAACTCATGATATAGATTTTGTAAGTGATGGTTGGGAAGAGTATAATAAGGTTCTTACACAATTAGGCTTTACAAAAGTATCAAGGCAATGGTATCACACAGATTTAGAAATCGCAGTAGAGGTGCCTGCTAGCTTTTTAGAAGGTAGTTATGAAAAAGTCATTGAATTACAACTACCAAATAAACGTAAGGTTTTTGTGATTGGTATCGAGGATATTATAGTTCACAGGTTAGAGGGAATTGCTAATAAGCGTTACCCGAAGGATGATGAGGATTACGAGTGGGCAATGAGAATGTTTTTAATTCATCAAGATGATAATATTGATATGAATTATCTTATAGAACAATCTAAACGTACTAAAACTTTTAACTTCATAAAAGAATGGTTAAACGAGTAGAATTCAATAATTTACTCGTTTTTTTGTTCTTATCGTAACGAACATTTCATAAAATCTACCATACTTGTCAAAACTGTTGATAGGTTTGGAGTGGTGAACGTGAAAAAAATGAATTTAGACGAATTAAGTAATTATATTGATTGTAAGAGAAAAAGTGTAAACGAAAAAATAATAAATAATAGAAGTGATGAGCGTAAAAAAAGAAGTAGAAGCAGAAGTCATGGTGAACGAGAGGCACTTAATCAAATTTCAATTTGTAGATGGAAAAAGGCAATTGAAAAGGGCACTGTTAGAAAAATTGGTGATAGGATCTGGTATTACGACTACGGTGAGTAAACAGTGGGACGGATCTCATGTTTCTTTCGCTTCGCTAAATGAAGGAAACGTAAGGTCCGTCCCAGTGTTTTCAGTGTTTTTCTATAGCTTACCTAATATCCATTCCAGCCACGGTCTTTCTTAACTTCTTTAATGCTTCACGTCTCCATGTTTTAACTGCATCCTCAGTTACCCCATGTTCAAGGGCAATGTCTTTGATTTTCTTATCTTCTATGATTTTTCCGATAACCCATTTTCGTTGATTTTCTGTAAGGTCGAAGCAGTAGGTGGTTAGGATATCTTCTTCTGGTTTGATTTCTGAACTCTCATCTAATGCGTCTAGTTGCTCTTCGTGTTCTGTAGGTTGGTAGCGAGTGTAAAATTGATTTTCTTTCGTGAGGCTGCTTAAGACTCTTCCTCTAATAATCGAAAATGCAAATGTTGAGAAAGCCCCTTTTTCCGGATTGTAACGAGACTGTGCCTCCCATAGTCCAACAAGGCCCACTTGGTAATACACTTCATGATCCTTATAAATATGTAGTGTCTTTAAAACATGCAAAATAAGAGGCTTGTGAACTTCTACTAATTCATCAAAAGACATTTTCTGAATATCCAATTGTATCTTCCTTATAGGAAGCGCGCTTACCATGTATTCCGCCGGTAGCACTACAATAATTCAATCCTAATAATCTATCCAATTGGTAAAGTTAACGTTTGTCAGGTGAAAAGTGATATAAACGTTACGTTTTCCTAGGGAGAATATGACGTACGGGAGTGATTGTAGACGAGGTATAGAGGCAAACATAACATTTTAATAGAAATTACCGTTTTTGAAAAAACAAAAGTATGAGAACAATAAGAAAATATAAAAATTAGAGCACACCAAATTATTACTGATGTAATTGTTTATTTCTGGTAATATAATTGGAAGGAAATGTACTTCAACTTAGAAGTTAGAAGAGGAGAATGCATAAGTGAGTGTAAAAGAATTAAAACCAATGTATTTGGGTGAATCACTGCTTTATTTTGGAATTCCAAGTGTTATTCTGTATATCAACATTTACTTCGGTGTACCGTATCTAGATTCCATGGGTGTTCCTTTAATCATAAGTTTTCCTTTAGCATTGTACGGGCTGTTAGGGTTACTATTCTTTGCATCGTTAATTACTTACAGGATAGAAGGAAATCCTTTCACTATTGAGGCATTAGTAAAGAGATTTCGTCTTCAAGCAATGAATCGAAAAATGTGGCTCATCTCAATAGGCACTTTTCTATTAATAATAGTTTTAGAGGAATTATTAAAATTTACTAGTAAAATATTAGCTTCAATTCCTTTGTTTTCACCACCAAAAATCCTTCCTGAATTTATAGATCCTACTAAAACGATCGTCCTACCGTTTACTGAGTTTATGGGAATTCCTTTGGAGGGAAATTGGTGGATTTTATTAGTGTGGTTAGTTTGTCTTTCTTGCAATATTTTAGGTGAAGAATTTTGGTGGAGAGGTTATATTCTCCCTAGGCAGGAACTCGCCTTTGGGAAATGGGCATGGGTTATTCATGCCACATTATGGCTGTTCTTTTTTCATGCCTTTTTGAAATGGAACTATATTGTTCTTGTTCCAACCTGCTTCCTTATCTCATATATGGCGCAAAAATACAAAAGCACTTGGGTGGCCGCAGTTATCCATGGCATAGGTAATGGACTATTTTTTGCTTTTATAATACCAGGTATATTTTAAACTACGAGAATAGTGGAAAAGGTAATATCAAAAAGAATGCATAGCTATGATTTTTGTTTTATATCAGTCTCTAAAACAAATAATCAAGGTGGTTTCCATAGGATTGCTTTTTTACTTCCTTACAGCTCAAACCAACTTACTCTGGGGAATGTCGTAGGGATTACTTATTAAACAAGCAGGATAGCTATACAAAATTTTGAGTAAGGAGGTATTTATTTAAGTAATGAAAGCCATCAAAAACTTGTTTTTGAAGAAAGAGGTAATCTTTTTACTAGGTGTAGCAGTAATTTTTTTATTATTACACTCAACACCAAATACAGCACTAAGAACAAAAGTGTTTTTTATGGGATATCCAAAAGCGGCTTTAACATCAGCGATTATTGATGATGTATATCATAATGAAGTTGATAAAGATAAATTTGCTGAATTAAATGCTAAAGCATATACCCTAACAAAACCACCAATTGAAACAGCGACACAAGGAGAGTTAAGAAATTATCTTGTAAGGAGATTTGGTTTTTTATATTTTGCTGAATACTACGGTGAAGGGTAAAATCGTCATATTCACCAATTTTTTTACTATCTTTGGTTATAATTTGGAAGCTCATAAGCCAGTAGTGAACCCATTATTGCAGATGAAGTAGAAGTGGAATTACAAAAGTTAAAAGAAAAACAAGAGTAATGAATGGGCAAGGAGATGGATACTCCTTGCCTTATTTTTCGTAGTGCCAAAAACATTGAGACTAACGTTTCTATTACTGAAAATTGAACTGTTTGCGAAATAATGTTAAATGTTGAATTCGTATTGTGAAATACCAAATATAGATAGTAAAATGCAACATCATTTCATCCTACAAAGGTAGATTAACCATTCTCGAAGTTAATAAAACGATAAAATAGTGAATATGTTTATATGCTTACTTTTGAGATGGTGCTGAACATGGAGCAATTAAGCCATAAAAAATTACTAATTGCATATAAGGATGCGATTAGATTAAACTTGGATAAAGAATTTGTAGAAATGATAGAGCAAGAAATCGGTAGAAGATTAAAAAGAATAGAGAGAGAAAAAGATATTGGCAAGTAAGGTAGGATCCTGTAGTTTATCTGAAAAAATGTTCTAGTATGTAAATAATTCAATTGGAATCTATACATAATTCACGTTTAATTGATGGTGTTGGTAATATATGTATATCTAGTGGTTTAATAACATTAGCAAGTGATAAATGATAAAATAAAAGAACAATTCAACATAAGTGAATAGCTATAATTGTTGAGCTAAGTCGCTGTGGGAATGGGGGGAACTTAATGGACTCTAAAATAAAGGTAATTATTGCTGAGGATAATGTAGATGCTCAAGAAATATTGAAGAGCCTCATTGAACCTCTCAACCATTTTGAGGTAATTGGTATAGCAGACAATGGAGAGAGATTACTAGAATTAACAATAAATGAAATGCCCGATTTAATTTTGTCCGATATTAATATGCCGAAACTAGATGGACTAGTTGCTATTAAGTCATGTTTAGAGATCAATCCAAGATTAAAGTTTATCTTTACAACAGCTTATGAAATTCATGCTGTAAAAGCATTTGATTTAAATGCTGTTGATTATGTCATGAAACCTCTGAAAAAAGAGCGTTTATATATATAGCATTAGAAAAAGCGAGAAGTTTAATTTTTGATCATAATCAGGAAGACAAGAAACAAATATTGACCATTACAATGGACAGGACTTCTTATTTTATTCCATTTGTAAATATTATCTATATACAGAAAGATGGTAGTAAAACGATTATTCACACTTCAGAACATACTTATGAAACGTATGAGACCTTAGATAGTATTTTTAAGAAGCTAAATCATTGTTTTTTTCGATCACATCGATCTTTCATTATAAATATCAATCATATTTCGCATCTTACTATAGAAGGTGAGGCTCATTTCGCTCATTTTAGAAACTATCCAGGAGAGGCGTATGTATCAAGGCTTCAAAAAAATCAATTATTAAGACAGATATCAGCTAATTAAAAAACTCTAAGAAGTCTTAGACTCATAGAGTTTTTTCTATTTCCTAAAATGAGAATATTTTCATATAGTACCATCGGAATTTCCTTTATGATTACTAAAATTCCATTTAGGATTTATGTATATACTGCGGCGTATGCTAGATGGGGGAAGAGACAATGGGAGGAATAGAAACTACATTAAATGATCGTGAACATTTAACGTTACGAAAATTAACAAAGAGCTTTAATGGGAAACAAGGCGCACATATTATCTATATGTTTAACGAACAAGAAAGATATTTTGCTAATGCCTATGATTTTATCAGTGATGGATTAGTAGATGGGGATAAAATATTATTGGTTGAAGATCAAACTTTTTTTTATACAATCACAAATAAATTGAGAGATAACGGTTTTTCAGAAGAGGAAGTTCGAGCAATTATTTTTGTACCAACAAGTACCTTTTATCTTGGGAATATGGGATTTAATGCCGATAGAAATCTTAAAAATCTTGAGGATATCCTAAAGGAGCATATAGATAGTGGGGAAAGAGCGAGAACATGGGGACATGTTATAGTTGATGACTCGATACTTTGCGAAATAAGAAGGTATGAAAGTGAATGTGATACATTTATGCACGGAAAAAATATGATATCAGTTTGTGCATATAATGCTTTAACGACTCCATCTTATTTTCAAAATGAACTATTGAAAGTACATGAGTATTTCATGATTGATGATCAAATAGATAAATCCCCTTTTTATCATAAAAAGCATATTTCTTTTTCCAATTTTGATAGAGAAAGGTTGCATGCGTTACAAAAAGAAAATACACATCTAATTGAAAAGAATCAAAGGCTACTTTTAGATAAGGCCCGTCAAAAAGAGCGTGAAGATTACTTAAAACTTGATAAGATTAACGCAGAGAAATCCAACAGAGCCAAAAGTCTTTTTCTATCACAAATGAGTCATGACTTAAGAACACCTTTAAATACAATACAAGGATATTCTCAAATAATTCTAATGGATGAAAGTAATGACGATAATCTAAAGACAAAAATTAATAAAATCTATGCTGCTTCTGAACAACTCTTAAACTTAATTGAAGAAGTACTTGATTTCACTGTAAATGATACCGCTAGTTTAAATCTGGACATAAGAAAAGTCCAACTAAAGCCATTTTTAGAAGACTGTGTTGGCTCACTATTTGAAATTAATACATCCGATATAAGTATCCAATTGGAGAATATTTCTGAAGATATTTTTATTGAGGTAGATCCAGTTCGATTTTATCAAATTATTACGAACCTATTAAACAATGCTATTAAGTATAATACACCAAAAGGAATGGTGGAGATTTACTGCTCGCTAGATGAAAAAAGTGAAGAAGTAATCATTAATGTAAAGGATACAGGATTGGGTGTAGATCCAAAAGAACTTGACCTAATATTTGAACCATTTTATAGAAGTGGAAATAGCAAAGGTAGAGGTAATGGCTTGGGATTAGCTATCGTTGCACAACTTACAAAAATTATGAACGGTAAATTTGGTGTAAGCAGTGAAGAACTAGAAGGGTCCATATTTTGGGTCTCATTTAAAAGAGCATATGATAAACACCTAACAATTGATAATCAAATCCATAATAAAGGATTATCCAATTTAGTAAAGACTAGTAAAGTTATATATATTGAAGATAATCAAGATAATATAGATGTTATGACTGGTATGATCGACTTAATGGGAGGTATTGAGTTAATGTGTGCTACATCTGGTCAAGAAGGGCTAGATTTATCATTTCAACTTTTACCAGATCTTATTTTACTAGATATGAGCTTGCCAGATATCAATGGGTTTGAATTACTAATGAAATTAAAATCAAATTCAAAAACAATGAATATACCTGTTATGGCTGTTAGTGCCGATGCTTTGGCTTCAACAATTGAAAGGGCATTAAATCATGGGTGTATCGATTATATTACAAAGCCTATTAATTATGAAACATTATTAGAATCCTTTGATAAAGTATTAAATTAAAAGCATTGGCTGTATTAGCCAATGCTTTTTACCTTTCAAGCCTAGTAAGAATTTTACAAAATAGGATTGACAAGTTAAGTGTACTACCCATATAATACACCTATGATGTATGAACCACTTAATACACACACCTTGGTAAGTAGCATCTAATAGGTCGTATAGGAGTTGTTTCGATGAATGTAAATTTTAATAACCGTGATCCAGTCTATTTGCAGATTGTTCGCTATTTCAAGGAAAAGATTGCAATTGGAGAATTGGAACCAGGAGTAGAAATTCCGTCAAGACGGGAGCTCGCAAACCGTATGAAAGTGAATCCTAATACAGCGCAACGTGCGTATAAGGAAATGGAGGAACAAGGGTTGATTTATACAGAGAAGAATTACCCAAGTAAAATTACAACAGATAGTAAGGTGTTAGGTAAGGTGAGAGAGGAGCTACTTATCGAAGCAGTTGATCAGTTTGTTACTTCTGTTCGTTCAATTAATGCACCAGTTGAGGAGCTTCTTGAACTAGTTAGAGATAAGTATACATCCGTTGATGATAAGGAGGCATAGGCGATGATTGAAGTAATAGGTGTTGAAAAGAAATATGGGTTTAAGAAAATTTTAAAGGGTGTATCTTTTACTGCAAACAAGGGTGAAATCACTTGTTTAATTGGAATAAATGGAGTGGGGAAGACGACCATTTTAAATGCAATTATGGCACTTACTCCCATTAGTAAAGGACAAATCTTAATTGATGGGCAACCACTTGATAAACATTCGTTTGAAAAAATTACGTTTATTCCTGATGCAATTACAATGCTTCCACATATGACGATTGCCGAGTCAATGGAGTTCATGAAGGATTTTTATACATGTTGGAATCAAGAGCGTGCTAACGAATTACTCGGTTTTTTTAGATTAAATCAAAGTGATCGAATTTCGTCACTCTCAAAAGGAAATAAAGCAAAGGTTAATCTCCTACTTGGGCTAGCGCTTGATGTTGATTATGTACTAATGGATGAGCCTTTCTCTGGAATTGACATGTTCAGTCGTGAAGAGATTGCCAATGTATTCACGAGTCACTTGATTGAGAATCGAGGCGTTATCATTACAACTCATGAAATAGGTGATATTGAACATTTAATAGATAAGGTTGTCTTACTTGATGACGGAATGGTAACAAAAGAGTTCAGTGCGGAAGAAGCACGTGAAATGGAAGGGAAATCTGTCATTGATGTGATGAGAGAGGTGTATCAAAGATGATGAATTACGTGAAGTTAGTGAATTTTGAATTTAATAGAGTTGCTAAACTATTTGCAGTTTTACTTGGAATAACGCTTGTTTTACAGATGATAGGCGTGGTTGTTGAATCAAGAAGATATCTATCGATGGCAAATGATCAAATGTATGAACAGATGCTAACAAGTGCTCAGTTTCTAGCGTCTTATGGCCAAATGAGTTTTATACAAGTTGTAAGAAGTACGTGGTTTATGGGTCCTATCGCATTATGTGTGGCTGGTGTCGGGTTTTATATCTTCCTGATCTGGTACCGTGATTGGGTTGGAAAAAACACATTTATTTACCGATTATTAATGCTACCGACTTCAAGATTGAATATCTTTTTTTCAAAGATTACGACGATCCTTATCCTGACAGTAGGGTTAGTTGCCTTTCAACTCATTCTACTACCAATTGAGATGTGGATAATGAAACTAATGGTTCCGACTGAGTTCAGAAGCGACATTAATGTTCTTCAAATTTTAAACAGTATGCCTGAATTATCGATTATTATTCCAAGTAATTTTCTTGAACTTATTCTATTTTATGGAGCTGGATTAATGGGTGTATCAATCCTATTCACTGCCATTTTACTAGAAAGAAGTTTCAAGTGGAAAGGAATCTTTGCAGGTGTGTTATATGGTGGTGCATCTATCATTGTATTAATTTTGCCCATTCTATTACACGAGTTTGTTTTTAATCAATTTTTCTATCCGGTTGAATTGTTTGTACTTGTCGTCTTAATGGGTGTGATTGTATTCGCAGCATCTGTTTGGTTAAGTGGATTTTTATTAAGGAAAAAGATTACCGTCTAAGGAGTGTGGAACATGAGAAAATACTGGAAAACTACTGCAATCATCGCTGTAATCGTGCTTAGCTTAGGAGCATTTTATGTGAACTCTGCTTGGTCAGCTGAACAATTCCCAGAGTTTGAGATTCAAACTGTAAGCGGTAATCCCCAAGAGGTAGAGTCATTGGTGTTGGAAGGATCTTATACAGATATGTCCTATATGAACTATACAAGTTCAAATGTGAAAATCAGTGCGGAAGGATCTGTCTACAACAGTCGTTCTTTCCTAGATCAAGTGATAGGAAATTATCCGATTGTGATTAAAGAGTTACAAGAAGAATATCGTACCTTCATGCGTGGCAAAAGTTCATGGGTCGAATCGTTTTTTGAAGATGACCAGGTTCTTGCTTATGCAATGGTAGAAAATGTTGGTCCATTAAGATCCCGCAATTTTTCATTTGAGATTTCTGTCTTAAATAAAGAGAATAAAAGAACTAACTCGTTCACGGTTGAAGTTCCTGATAGTGAGGAACTAAATTATATTCATGTGGAAGATGTACAAATGATTGAGGACAATTTAATTATTATTACGAGAAATAATATGAAGAGAAATAATCATAATTCTTATGGTGAGCATTATCTTTATACAATCGATCTAGAAAATCAAAAAATTAGCCATAAAGAATCGATTCTTCAATTACCAAAGAGTCAAGATAATACTTATACTTATTCTCGGTTAATTGAATCAAGCCCTACACAAGCGAATGAAAACCTGATTTTTCAAATTACGGAAGAAAAAATAACTGAAGACATGGAATCTACCAGAGTAGAAGAGGCAAACCATGAAATCGTCTCATTTAACCTGTTAACAAAAGAAAAAGAAACATTAAATATATCAGATTTGAGTTTGAATCAAACTCAACTTAGTTCCTTTGATGGTACACTTTATCAGACGAGCATAGATGAACAAGAGCTTGTAGTCACACCATATTATTTAGGAGATAATCAAGCTGATAAAGCTTTTCGTATTCAACTGCCAAGCGTATTAGGTCCAATATACCAACCTATTGTGACTGTTAAAGACGGGAAGTTCTATGCTGCTACATCCCAAATGAATGCAGATGGAAATATGTTTGTAGTTGTAGCTGACGTGACCACGGGTGAAGAACTGTTTAGCGGCCAAGTCGTTTTCAAAGATTCATCAAAAGAGAAGCCTAAATTTGAATTATACCTGCATCAACTATTTGTAAAATAGTAGATATATGAGCGGTAGTTTCCTTCCTACTTTTAGAGGGATGAAAAGTTATTCAGGAATGTAAATCTCTTTTTCTAGGGAAAGAGGAGGGGTACTGTGAAACCGGAAGTAATAGATGAACAAAAAATAAATGAGTTATATATGGAATATAAACACAAGGTATATTCCATTGCACTTTCATATGTTAAAGATAAGTTTGTAGCGGAAGATCTTACCCATGAAATTCTTATCAAATGTTACTTAGCACATGAAACATTTAACGGTAAATGCACTTTTCATACATGGATGTATCGAATTGCTACCAACCATTGTATAGACTATTTACGAAAAGGCTACCGCAAGCGGGATGTGCTGCATGAAGATATCGAGCTTTTTATGGATAAGGAAGAGTGTACACCAGAATCAGAGGTGTTAGACCGTTGTGATCAAGAAGAAGTCTTAGATAAATTAAGGCTGCTGCCTGCGAAATATCAAGAGGTTCTTAGACTCTACTACTTTAAAAATCAATCGTTAAAAGAAATCGAACAACATTTGAATATTAACCTTTCAACTATTAAGACAAGGATGCTTCGTGCGAAAAAGATGTTGAAGGAAATGTATTTGAATGTAGAAGAGCCAGAGATTGTTAAGTGATCTCTGGCTTTGTTGTAGTTTTTAAATTTCCTTCTCAACGAATCTGGAGCCACCTACTGGGCACAAATCCCCCTGTCGTGTGGAGACCATATACGGTTGTAAATGGATTAGATAATGGTGAGTGTTCAACATATGTTTGAAAATTTCCAGGGAATTCGATGTCAATCCAATGTATTGGTGGGTAATAGGTATGCATCATTGGAAATGGTGGTCTGCTATAATAAGCGTGAAAAGGACTAAAAAACATGGGCTGTTGACTCCTTTATTTTTAATTAACTAACTTACTATATTCTAAAGGACGAAAATGGGTATTCTAATTCTCAATAAAAAGTTCATTTTTAATTGTAAGAATGTATTTTACATTAATGGGTATCGGTTAGTAAAACATGAATGTATGTTTAAAGGAGGACAAGATGATAATAAGGGAAATGATTACAGATGACATCCCACAACTTGAGCAACTATATAGACAATTTTGGAATGCAGAATCTTGTGCTGAAACCATGAATAGGCAGTTTACTAAGCTTCAAAAAAAAGATAATTATATATTTATCAGCGCGATTGAAAATAACAAACTTTTCGGTTCTGTTATGGGTATACTCTGTGAGGAACTATACGGAGACTGCAAGCCTTTTTTAGTACTAGAAAACATGATTGTAGATAAAAACTATAGAAATAAAGGAATTGGCTATTAAATTTATAAACACTTCACTTGTCACCGCGTTTATTCAAAGAAAACTGTTGTCTTTAATTTTTATTGGTTAGAATGAAAGAGGGACATTTTTTAATGTGAACTAATAATAGGGAGTGAAAGAAATGGCTGTTGATGTGTATTTAACGTTTAATGGGAATTGCCGTGAAGCAGTAGAGTTTTATGCTGAAGTATTTGGCACGGAACAACCACAAATTATGACGTTTGGAGAGACACCTCCAAATCCAGAATACCCACTATCGGATGAAGCGAAGAATTTGGTTATGCATGCACGAATTAATATTGAAGGCAGCAATGTAATGTTTTCAGATACGTTCCCTGGTTCACCGTTTACGGTTGGAAACAACATAAGTCTAGCTTATCATTCTTTTGATGCGGACAAGCTTCGAACTGTCTTTAATCTGCTTAAAGAAGGTGGAACGGTAGGCATGGAGCTTCAAGAAACCTTTTGGGCAAAACTCTATGGCCAAGTGACCGATAAATTCGGTACAATTTGGCAGTTGAATCTTAATAATGAAGAAACAGCTTATTAATTTATACTATATTTAACGGGTTCTCTTTGGGGAAAGAAGTTTTGTCCTAAATTAAGTAACTAGCGAAAGTAATAAGCGGATTTTTTCCGGTTATATTCAGTATGGAGGACGTTTTTGGCTAAATAAGCGGAATTTTTCCGCTTATGCGATGCGAAATCCCGAAATTTAATGCTTTTCGAGTAAATAGGCGGAATCTTTCCGTCTATTTAAGCTGTTTACAGTGCATTTTATTTATTAAGCGGAGTTCTTCCGGCTATTTTTCAAATTGGGTGTTTTATCAGAATTCCCAACTTACTTCCGGAGATATTAACCGTTCTACATCTACATCACCCAGAATATATACTAAACGAGAATAGTAGGATGGGGGATGGTTTATGCAATATTATTTTGGGCACCAAATGCCACTGCGTGTTCTTGATGAGGCTGAGTTTTGGAAGCATCAAGAAGAGTAACATACGGTTGTTATTAGAGAGCTAGTAGGAAATCTTGAACAGAAGTATGTTGAGGCTTTAAAGGAATGGGAAGCAGCTTTTGAAGAGGCACATCACCAGGTAATAAGGTATATTCAAACAGTTAAACGTTCAAATGGACAAGTTTCGCAGGCACTATATCAAGATATCATGCAGCTTGTTACATTTTGCTTACAGCAGAGTCAACAATTCATTAATTTTTGCCGAATGCTGATGGAAGAAAGTGAACCGATTAGCACTAATTCAACAGCCAAAGTTGTTTTGCATCATATTATTGTTGAATCAGAATATTTTATCGGAGTTGCCCAAACGATTTTATATCGGAAGTAACGGAACATCTAGGTTTTGATAACGGCATAATATATTTATATCCAATAGTAAAGAGCTTACTCCTAAGCTCTTTTTTGCATTTTATTCACTAAAATTACAATATTGAAACTTATTATTTACTCATCCGTATAGCTACTATCATTACACTTGTACTGGTTTAGTGTCGTATGGAGGGCTTATGAAGGATATTTTTGAATACGCCCATGAAGGTGCAAAAATTATAATTAAACACGGTTGGATGGAAGAGCCACCGCAGACGATGAAACACTAAATAATACAATTATCTCAGTTATAAAATTTGCCAGATTCTAAGTGGACTCTGGCTTTTCAGTGTTTGCAGCAAACTAACTCTTATCTATTAATAGTAAGGTGTTATTGTCGTGGTGCTAGTAACATAATAGAAACACCTATTAAACATATTCCTGCACCTACCCAATCATATAAATCGGGTGTTTTTTTATCAATTCCCCAACCCCACAGCACAGATAAAACAATAAACACTCCACCGTATGCAGCATAGACTCTACCGAATGAAGGAAAGGCTTGAAAAGTTGCAATGACACCATATAACGCTAAGGCTATTCCTCCAGCGAATCCCCAGTAAAAAGGCTTACCTTCTCTTAGCCATAACCAGATTAAATAACCCCCTCCTATTTCAGCTAGCCCTGCAACTAGGAACAAAATGATTGCACTGATTTAAATCACATCCTATGTATCAATGTATAAACATGTTGGAAAATCTATGTCTTTATAACAAGTATAGAGTAGAGTTAGGATCATATCTACCATCTTTCTACTAATTTCAGTAATCCCAGAGATATTTCCTGTCCTGAAAAAAAGTGTTAGTAGATCAATCCGAACTATACTTTGATGCGTTTTAATTGCAACGAAATTCCCTTTCAAAACTTAAATTGGAAACTTGATTTTCTAATTTTTCCTATTATGTGAAGGATAACTATGTAACCTTTGTGTCATAACATCGTATAAAAATGTACTGATATATCTAGGAGGACTGGTTATGGAAAATCAAGTTGAGCAAATTAAACTAATCATCAAGAAGATTAGAGGTGTTGCTAGAGAATCAATTTTGAAAAAGTTAGATTTGGATAAATGTGAGCGGGTAGCAGATAAGCTTGGTTCGTTTTCGGATTGTGAGGTATGTCAAAATCAACTATATGATTTAAAGAATTATCTCAATCAGCTTGAAACTAACGTAGACGGGATAAATGAGCATGTATGTAAAAAACATAAACAGTTAATTGACCACAATGTTTCTCACTTGCAAAATAAGCATAAGTTAGTGACCGATGGACATTATCTTGCAATTTACATGTCGATAGGGATGAGTCTGGGAGTCGTTTTCGGATTAACAGTATTTGATAATATTGGATTAGGGTTACCGATTGGATTTGGAATTGGTATTGCAATTGGCTCTGGGTTGGATGCGGATGCTAAGAAAAAAGGTAGAACGATATAGTCGTATGATTTCTGCCCGTAGTAAATTTCTATAACGAGTGATTATTCTGCCTCGTAATAAGTCATTGCAAAATGGAGCGTAGACCAAAGTTAGGTAGCGCTTTTTTTGTTGGGTTAATGACCGTTATATTTTTCAAAATGACAAATATAGTTGTCAAATTGATAAGTATCAGTTACACTTTTGGTATGAGGTGATACAGATATGAAAAGTCGGCTGAAGGAGCTTCGTGCACGGCAAGGGTTAAATCAAACTCAACTTGCAAAGCTTGCGAAGGTATCAAGACAAACCATTAGTTTAATTGAACGTGAAGAATTTATACCGTCATTATTAATCGCAGTTCGGATTTCACGGATCTTTAATGAACCTGTTGAGAATGTATTTTTAATAGAGGAGGATGAATTATAACATGAAAAAGTGGATACCTCTCTTTTTTAGTGCTGTGGTTGGATTTGTTGTTGTTACATTATTACTGAATAATTTTACATTGGATTTCACTAAACATGGGAGTACAATTGCAATCATTTTTTTAGTAATTATTTTCATATTGTTAGTCATAAGTGTAGTGCTTTATAGACAAATCAGGAATTTAAATAGAAAGGAAGTATACGGAGACGATGAAGATGTAGTAGATTCCTTGATTTATAAAAAGTTTACGGATTATTCATTTTTAGTACAGTCCAGTCTTACACTTTCACTGTTAGCTCTAAGTACATCTGTTACGATTACTGAACAAGTTTTTCTCACTGTTCTAGCTATCCTGTTTTTACTTTTTAGTTATCTGTTATCAATGCTTATCTCACATCTAACCCAACTGCTTTATCCTGAGCGGAATTTGCCGAGATTTTCAGATAAAAATTATGCAGAAAAACTTTTAGAAGCGTCAGATGAAGGTGAAAGGCACGTCATGTTAATTGGCTTTTATAAATCCTACAATTTAATGAGTATTGCTTTAGTCCTAGGCATTTTACTATCAACTATTTACTCAATTTCATCTGGTGAATCCCAACTTTTCTCAATCATCGTAATGGGTAGTGTTTTATTGCTTGTACACGGAAAGTATTGTTTATCTATTCGTAATAAATAAAGAAGTTGCAAACAAGATAAGGGGGAGATATTATGGAACCTTTTTTAAAGGTAGAGGATTTAAAGAAGTCATTTAAAGATACACAAGTTTTAAAAGGAATTTCGTTTGAAGTAAATAAGGGAGAAATTATGGCCATTCTTGGACCTAATGGAGCTGGTAAATCTACAACTATACGAAATATTATGGGGATTATGTACCCGGATGAAGGTAGAGTTACATTTAAAGGAAACAAAGAAATACCTCGAAATAAGATTGGTTATTTGCCTGAAGAACGCGGGCTTTACAAAAATGTAAAGGTGATGGATATTCTCCTTTACTTAGCAGAGTTAAAGGATTATCCGATCAAAAAGGCGAGGGAAAGAGCTTTATTGTATCTTGAAAAATTTGGTTTAGAAGGTAAGGATAAATCTTCTCTTGAGGAATTGTCAAAGGGTATGGGGCAAAAGGTTCAGTTTATCGCATCCATTTTACATGAGCCAGAGTTTTTAATACTAGATGAACCCTTTTCTGGACTTGACCCAGTGAGTCAGGAGTTATTTAAACAGGAAATAAGGAATCTAGCAGCGGGTGGAACTGCGATTCTATTATCCTCTCATCAAATGAATCTAGTTGAAGAGATGTGTGATCGATTATTTTTAATTCATCGTGGGGAAAAGGTTATATATGGGACGATGGATAATGTAAAAAAGGAATACGCAAATTTCAAATGTACGATTAAAGGAAGAAATAGAGTGGAAGATGTTGAAAAGTTACCTAATGTTCAACGTGTAGAGCAAAGGGAAGATACTGTTATCTTGTACCTATCGAAGGACGTAGAGGTAGCTAGCTGGTTAAGGAATTTATCAGAGACATTGGAGATCAATGAATTATCTATCGATAGAGTTTCGCTGCATGAGATATTTATTGATATTGCAACTGATAAAAATATGTTAAAGGAAGGGGCTGAAATAAATGCGTAATGCCTTGAAAGTGGCTAAGTGGGAAATTAAAAGAAATATGAAGAATAAATCCTTCCTAATTGGCTTGTTTTTAACACCCATATTATTCTTAGGCTTTATGTTGATTGGAAGTTTATTTGGGGATTCAGAACAGGAGGAAGAATCTGCTACACGAGTTCTTATTAATGATAACATCGGGGTGTTAGAGACTCTTGTAGAAACGGTTCAGGCCCTAGATTTAAATGTAGAGTTGGAGCACACTGATAAAGGTAAGGAAGTTATCAAGGAAGAATTAGACCAATTGGAAAATACCGCATACATTTTTCTTGATCAATCTTCCTATGAAAGTGGTGTGTTTTCTGTATATACGAGTGAAGAAATGAATTCTGATTTTATGAGACAGGTTCAGGTATTCGCAGCACCTATCAAGATGGTGCAAATGAAGCAGTTAGGTTTATCCGAAGAAGAATTGATGGCTGTTTCAAAAGGAATTGAATTTGAAGAGGTATCACTTCATGAAGGAGAAATTCATGAAGGTAGTACTGAAACTGGAGGTATAGATTCAATTGAACGAGTAGTTCCTGGAGCATTTGCAGGAATCATTTTATTATCTATTGTGTTCTCAGGGATGTACATCTTTCAAAGTGCTTCCCAGGAAAAGAAAGATAAAGTTGCAGAAATTATCTTATCTTCTTTGACACCAAGTGAATTGATGCAGGGGAAAATCATCGGTTATTTTGGACTTGGAATGATACAGGCAATTGTCTACCTAGGATTTGGATTGCCGATAGCACTTTGGAAGCTAGACATTCCTTTGTTTGAGTATTTATTAGTACCAGAATTAGTCTTATATATAGCAATAGCCATATTGGGATACTTTCTTTTCGCAGCTATTTTTGTTGGAGTTGGAGCGACGATGGCTGATATGTCATCTGCAGGTAACTTTCAAGGGCTGGTAATGATGCTACCTTTCCTTCCGTTTATCTTTATTGGTCCAGTAATAAGTGACCCAAGTGGAGTGCTTGCACAAGTTGGGACATATATACCTTTTAGTGCACCGGGAGTATTATTGATACGTCTTACTTTACTAGAGAGTTGGCCATGGGTTGAAATCGCAATTTCCATAGCTATTTTACTAGTAAGTATTTGGGTATTTATGAAGCTTGCAGGTAAGATTTTTAAAGTTGGAATCTTAATGTATGGTAAAAATGCATCGCCTAAAGAAATGTTGAAATGGTTACGTGCTTAATTTTGGTTTTCGGTTAGAAAGGATGTGATAACGGTGGAACACGAGGCTAAAAAGTTAATCCCAGGATTAGGAACTATAGTTAAGATACAACCGGATGAGGTTAGTTTTCAGATAGAGCACCAAGGCAACTCTACGGCAACTACACTACCTGAGTTAGTAGCAGACTTTAACGAGCTTTTAGCTAAGCTTCAAGCAGCGGGTATTATGAAAAAACAATAGTCCATAAATAATTTATAGTTAATAAGAACGGTTATGAAAGTGTATATGTTTAAATAGAATTAAGGTTCGTCCCATGTTTCCAAAAGAAGAGAAGCCATTTAAGGACTTCTCTTTTTTTAGTGGAATCTGTGAGGAGTTGCCTTACGTGATTTTATGACAGGGGTGCGGTCATCACATATATGACAAAAATGTCACATTAGATATTGTTATATCGATGGTTAAAGGGCAAATTAACCGATATAGTAGGCTTGTGAAGGAGGTCGAACCATGACTAATATTATAAAAACCAAGAACTTATCTAAATCCTACGGAAAGACACAAGTCTTAAAAAACATCGATATGACCATTGAACAAGGGGAATTTACTGCGATAATGGGACCGTCTGGGTCTGGGAAAACAACATTAATGAATACTCTATCTACAATTGATAGTTTTAATGCTGGGGACGTTTGGATTGAGGGGAATTCCCTGTTAGATATGAAAAAGAAAGACTTACGGGCATTTAGACAAAAACGAATGGGCTTTATTTTTCAAGATTACAACTTACTGGACACATTAACGGTGCAAGAAAATATCCTGCTGCCGCTTTCCTTACAAAAAACACCTGTTGCTGAAATGCAGCAGCGTTTAGGAAAAATAATTGAAGCCTTAAATATTGATTCTATTTTACATCACTATCCTTCTGAAATTTCAGGAGGTCAAATGCAGCGCACAGCTGCTGCGAGGGCCATTATTACTAATCCAGCCATTGTGTTTGCCGATGAGCCAACGGGGGCACTTGATTCCAGGTCTGCTACGCAGTTGCTTGAGCAAATGCAATTGCTTAATCAAACATTTAGGTCAACGGTTTTAATGATTACCCATGACCCATATGCAGCGAGCTATTGTCAACGTGTCATCTTTCTTCGTGATGGAAAAATCGTCAATGAAATGTTTAAAGGAGAGCAAACCGAAAAAGAGTTCTTCGACCGCATTCTAACGATTCAAAGTGCGTTAGGAGGCGATCAACGATGGGCTTAATTGATTTATCATGGAGGAATATGAAGCGGAACTTCCGTTTGTATACCATATATTTCATTTCCATGCTTGTCGGTGTCGTGATTTACTTTACCTTTTCAGGTTTAATGTTTAACAAGGATGTAGTGACAGCTATCCAAAATAAAGAAAACTACCAATCAGGTATATTCATTGCCTCGACAATTGTCTTCTTATTTATCGTGTTTTTTATTTTGTATGCTAATTCCTTTTTTATAAAGCAACGAAAAAAAGAATTTGGCATGTATCTATTATATGGGATGAAAGAAAGTCAAGTGGCCGCAATGGTCTTTTTTGAGACGCTATTCTTGAGCGCGATTGCTGTATCTTGCGGAATTTTAATTGGAGGTCTACTCTCAAAATTTTTCGGTAAGTTATTAATGAACTTAATGAACTATAATGATGACATTTCTTTTGCTTTTCCACCTGAAGCCATTGTCTCAACCATTCTGTTATTTGGTTTATTAATCGTTGTTATTACAATCCAAAGTTATTTTACGGTTCGACGTGTTCAGTTAGTTGTATTGTTTCATGCACAGAAAAAAGTGGACAAACCGATTCGATTTTCTTTTGGATTTGCGCTATTGTCGCTCGTATTAATTGTAGGGTCATACTACACGATCACCTTAGCAGGAGAAACAGATATATGGAAGAATTATTTTAGAGAAACCTTACTGGCAACAAGCATCGCATTGATTGTCGGAACTTATTTGTTCTTCCGCCAGTTTTCTGGATGGGTTTTACAAAAAATGAGTAAAAGTAAAAATTACTATAAGGGTAACAAAATGTTATGGATTTCCTCACTACGATTTTCGATTCGAGGAAACACAGTAAACTTTACGTTCAATTCATTAATTAGTGCAGTTGTCATCTTTGCAGTTGGATTTATTGCAGTAGATTATGCCATGAAAGCGGAAGTTGTAAAAAAAGAGTATCCAAACCATTTTGTTTTTTCAACGCAAGATGATGAAACACAAAAGCAAATTGAAAAAATAATGAATGAATCACATCCAATTATTGATCATGAAACAATAACGGGTATTGAGACAGAAAAAATCCAAAATAGAAATATTTTATTTAGCTTTCCTGAATATTACACAGAGGAGTTTTACCTTTTCCCTGAGTCACATTTAAATGCAATTGTTGATTTACGGGGAACTGGTGAAAAAGTAGATTTGAAAGGCGATGAAGCCATTGTCTTAACGAGAGGCATCGATGAGCCCACAAAATATAAAAGTTCACAGCCAGAATTGACCGTTGTAGAAGATAATACATTTCGTGTGGTCGAAAAAATCCGATACCCTTTGTTAACTGTGCCGACGATGCCTGGTGGCCGTACTGCTTCTCAACCATCTGTACTCATTATTTCAGACGAAGCATTTGAAAGCTTAAAAGAAAATCATATCCTATCTTCTTATGAAATTTATCAAATTGAAGATCCGAAAACATCAAATGAAGTATCAAGAAAACTATACGATATCGTTATGAAAACAGATGAAGCCTACTATTCAGCCTATATTGACATGTATTCTATTGATATTGAGTCATCATCTTTAATCTTATTCTCTGTTGCGTTTTTCGCAGGTATTGCTCTATTTGCACTAGGAAGTGTGATTTACTTTAAACAGCTTCGGGAAGCTACAGAAGAACGAGAACATTATGCCATCTTACGGAAAATTGGTGTTTGCAATAAAGAAATACAAAAGATTATTCGAAAGCAATTACTTTTTGTCTTTTTACCTCCATTACTACTTGGATTAGTACACAGTTGGTACCTTTTATACTATACAGTTATTCTAGTAATAAAAGACTTACCTTCCTTAACGACGATTATTTTTTCTGTCATGGGTTTGTATGTGGTAACGTATCTCATTTTTTACGTATCATCAACATCTATTTATTTCAAAATAATTAACGAAAGAAATACACGATGAGTCAATCACTCATTGTGTATTTTTTGTCGCTGTAAATAAGGATCACTATCTTGCGGGAAGTGAATGGTGAACTTGGTGTAGGTTCCAACTTCCGACGTACAACTGATGTAATGTCCTAATTTGTTACTTAACTGTTGAGCCAAATATAACCCCATTCCCGTAGACTTCGTATACGTCCGTCCAGTCTCACCAGTAAACCCTCGGTTGAAAATTCGGGGCAAATCTTTTTGACTTATACCAATTCCGTTGTCTTGAATCTTCAGATGTTTCTCCTGCGGGTTTTCGAATGTTGAGATGGTAATCTCCCCACCAGGTTCTGTATATTTTAGACTATTTGTTATTAATTGGTTAACGATGAACTGCAGCCATTTGGGATCACTTTGAACCGTAAGTGTTTCTACCTGAAAGTGGATACGGATTTTTTTTGTGAAAAATGTTTTCGAATGGCCCTTAACTATTTCTTTCGTAATTCTAATAAGGTCACAATTTTGAATATCGTAATCTTGGTTAAAGCTATCGAGTTTCGCGTAATAGAGTGCTTGATCCACGTAGTTTTCAATTTTTGCTATTTCTTCTTTTAAACTGTCCGCGTCCATATCGGTTTGCTGCAGTAAGCGAAGAACTGCAATCGGCGTCTTTATCTCATGGAACCAAGAGACGATAAAATCATAGTGCTCATTCTGCCGCTCTTGAATCTTATTCATTTCACGAATATGTTTTGTATGTAGCTCTTCGATGTACTGATTGGTGAATTCTCCTTCTAGCGACAAGCTATTATATTCCTCACTATCGTTCATTTGTCGGATTACACGTGAATTTTGATGGTAGCGAATTAACAAAAATCCGAATAACACGATGGATGATAGGGTGAAGGCATAGAAGAAGGTTCCCCACTCCAAGCCATCATTGCTATCAGTAAAAAATACCGCGGCTGAGATGAGGAAACTAGCTAGATATAGAAAAATATAGGGCTTTTCATAGTGTAGGTAGCGAAGAAAGGTCATTCGATCAAATACCCCATTCCTTTCCGAGTGACAATGAACTCTTCCAGTCCTAGTGCGGAGATTTTCTTGCGCAACCGATTCACGTTCACAGTTAGTGTATTATCATCAATAAACTGTTCTTCGTTCCAAAGGGCTTGCATTAGATCATCACGTGAGATAATTTTCCCAGTGTTGCGCATCATTAATTGTAAAAGGATAAATTCATTCCGGCTTAGTTCAGTATTTTGGCCATTATATTCAATGGTAGAATTGGTTACATTTAATTTTAATCCCCGATGGATGAAACGGATGGTCTCATCTTCCTGATAGGTATATTTCCGGCGAATAAGCGCACTGATTTTTGTAACTAGGATATCCAAATCAAACGGCTTCTGGATAAAATCATCCCCACCCATATTAATCGCCATAATGATATCCATGTTCTGAGTTCGAGATGAAAGAAAAATAATCGGCACCTTAGAAACGAATCGTATTTTCTGGCACCAATAGTACCCATCAAAAACAGGTAAATTGATATCTACTAGAACAAGATGAGGCTCAGTCTGTTGAAATTCGGTAAGCACCTGATCAAATTGGGTCACTTCAACTACATCATACTGCCATTTTTTTAACGTATCTGCGACAATTCCTCTAATTTTTTCATCGTCTTCAATGATCATTATTTTATACATATAATCCCTCGTTAGTGTGAAAATGGTTAACTAAATTAACTTTAGCACAGTCCACGGGGATTTTCATGCTAAGACTGAATGTGAGGAGACTAAATAAGTAGTAGGTTTCGAAAAAGTCCTGGTAGTGTTATTTTATACAAATAGGATTATATAGGAAGGAAGTGCAAAATAATGGATTTCGAAACAGTTATGCAGGAATTAGAAGCACTCGGAAAGGAACGAACTAAAAAGTCGTACATAAGTAACGGAGCACGTGAGCCACTTTTCGGCGTAGCTACAGGTGCCATGAAGCCGATCGCTAAGAAAATAAAAAAAGATCAGCCTTTGGCCGAGGAGCTTTACGCAACAGGCAATTATGATGCGATGTATTTTGCCGGAATTATTGCAGACCCAAAGGCAATGACTGAAGAAGATTTTGAGCATTGGATTGATGGAGCATATTTTTATATGCTTTCTGATTATGTTGTTGCAGTAACTTTGTCTGAATCCGATATTGCGCAAACCGTTGCCGATAAATGGATTGCAAGCGGGGAAGATCTTAAAATGTCAGCTGGTTGGAGCTGTTACTGCTGGCTTTTAGGAAATCGCAAAGATGACGAATTTGACACGAGCAAGATCTCAAGTATGTTAGAACAGGTTAAAAAGACAATTCATGATTGTCCAGAACGAACAAAATCTTCTATGAATAATTTTGTTTACACAGTCGGGATATCTTACTTGCCGCTGCATGAGCAAGCAGTTAAAACTGCAGAAGAGATTGGCCCTGTCGAAATTAAACGGGATAATAAAAAAAGCAGTATTCTTCTTGCTTCTGAGACGATTCAAAAGGGTATTGATAGAGGGCAATTGGGTTTTAAGAGGAAGTATGTAAGGTGTTAAAAAAAGCCAGAGATTATAGATAAAATCTCTGGCTTTTCTCGCTTTAACCTAGCAAATACAGATTATTGGTAACACCTGTTATGATAAAATATCGCCAACTGTTACTAAATCATAACCTTGTGCTTTTAGATAAGGAATGACCTGATCCACTGCTTCTGGTGTATTTTTAGCACCAATATGCATGAGCACAATGTCTCCGTTACTAGCACCGGCTTTGATTCTTGAGATGATATCATTTGTTGGTGGTTGCTTCCAGTCAAGTGTATCTATTGTCCAGTGAATACTATATGGGTAACCTGCTTGACCAACAGCCTTTAAAGCTTGACTGTTTGAAGCACCATAGGGAAAGCGGAAATAAGGACGAGGGTTTTTACCCGTTACACGCTCAATCGCACCTTCTGCATTCCTCATCTCAATTAGTATTTCATCATAACTTATTGTTGTGAAATTAGGGTGAGTATGAGAATGGTGTGCAATCTCATGTCCGTCAGTGACAATTCTTTTTGCATGCTCAGGAAAATTCTCCGCAAATTTACCTGTAATGAAAAATGTAGATGCAACATTATGCTTCTTTAACACATCTAGAATGTTAATTCCTTCTATGCCACTTCCACCATCAAAGGTTAAAGCGAGCTGCTTTCGTTGCAAGTTACCACGGGAAATTAATACAGAAGGTGAAGGGATCGAAGTCTCTTTCCGTTTAATTTTTAAAATTTGCTCAGGAAAAATAAGGTTCGAAGTTAGTCCGTTTAACTGTTTAATCTGCTCGACTGTAACATTTAATTTGTTAGAAATCCCCCAAAGAGTATCACCTTTAACTACTTTGTAGGAAATATATTGGGAGTCTTGGTCTTCACTTGGTTTGTCTTTTATATTTAAAATCTGGCCAGGAAAAATCAAATCTGATGTTAACTTGTTTAACTGTTTAATAGAATCAACTGTCACATTAAACTTCTTTGAAATCCCCCATAGTGTATCTCCTTTAACAACCGTATAGGAAGTTGCTACTTCTTTAATTTTTAAAACTTGTCCCGGAAAAATCAAATCAGATGTTAAATTATTTAACTCTTTTATTTTATTGACAGTTACACCATGACTTTTTGCAATCCCCCATAACGTATCACCTGCAACAACTGTATATAAAAGGTATTCCATGATAAAACCTCCTTTACAGAGTGATACTATAGTGTATTCTATTACCAAAATGGTGAGACAGCTCCTGTCTAATTCAGGCGGTAAATGTGTGTATGTTTATACCAAAAATGAAAAAAACACCTCAGAAGTTATACGGTGGTATCTGTACAACATAAGAGGTGTTTAATTTTTAACTACCCAACGACTTATTTACTGGCTGTACATGTAAAGATGCTCTTTGAACAAGCCCAAAATAGGCAAGAAGAGATAGTAAACTTGCTGATAAAATTACGACACCCATTGGAATGGCCGAATATTCTCCAGCAACTCCTACTAAAGGTGATGTAATCGCACCAAGTACAAAAGGTAAAACACCTAAGAGTGCTGATGCACTTCCGGCAATGTGTCCTTGTGACTCAAGTGCTAATGCGAAGGAAGATGTTGCGATCATCCCAATCGAACAGACTAAGAAGAAAATCGGTATAGCAACTGCTAGCAGTGGTGCTTTTAAAAGAAGAGCTGTTAGTAAAACAGTGCCTGCTCCTGTTGATAGGAACAAACCGAATCTCAAGAAGGTTTTCTCTGAAATTCTATCTGCTAAACGGCCAACTGACTGAGTTCCAATAATTAATGCGAGACCATTAACCCCGAATAGAAAACTAAAAACTTGAGGAGACACCCCATATATATTTTGATAAACAAAAGGGACACCAGATACGTAAGCAAAGATTCCTGCAATCATAAAGCCTTGTGTAAGTGCATATCCAAGAAACTCTCTGTCTTTTAATAACGACCCAAAATTCTTTAATACTTGAGCTAGATTACTAGGAACACGTCTCTCTACAGGTAAAGATTCTTCAAGTTTAAATAAAACGGTAAAAAATATCACCATGCCCACAACACTTAATACAAGAAATACACCATTCCAGTCAGTAACTGCCAGAACTCCTCCACCAACTATAGGCGCTACAATAGGTCCTAGGTTACCAACCAACATTAATAAAGAGAAAAACTTAGTTAATTCTTTTCCACTATAAATATCTCGAACAATTGCTTTAGAAATAACAAGACCACCTGCAGCTGCAAATCCTTGTAGAAAACGTGCTGCAATAAAGAGATAAATTGATGGCGAAAAGGCGCATATAACAGAAGCTAATAAATACATGATGAGGAAAATAAGCAGTGGCTTTCGACGGCCTAACACATCACTCATGGGACCGATAAATAATTGACCTACACCAAGTCCTAATAGGCAGGTTGTTAAGCTGATTTGTACTAAAGAAGCAGTCGTCCCATAATCTTCCACAATCGTAGGGAAAGATGGTAAATACATATCAATCGTAAATGGACCAAGGAGTCCTAGGGACCCAAGAAGTAATGCAAGTTGTAAACGTTTTGTTCCTGTAGGTGTATTCATGTAGTTTTTCGCCTCTCTGAATGACCAAGGTACAAGATATATGACCCCAATCATATTATTCGATTCCCTTATCGTAACAAGGAACTGAATTACTCGTCAATTAGTTGGCTTTGAAAACCATATTTTAAAGTAAGTAAAAATAATTGGGAAAATGAGAAAATCTGTAAAAATTAAGAAACTTTTAAGAAATTGCACACCAAACTCTTAAGATTTATTCTTTATAATCATAGGAAATAGTCATGAGAGGAAGTTTTTGGGAATGGAAAGTTTGTTACATGGAAATGAGTTCATTGCAGCTATTATTTTCTTTTTAATCTGCTTCTTACAACCAATCTTACTACCAATACCAGAAGCGGCAACTGTTACAGCTGGTAGTGCTATATTGGGGGCGCTTCCAGCAGCTTGTATCGGTTTTGCTGGTACTTTATCTGGGATCATTGTCATGTATTTTATTGCAAAAGTCGGTGGAAGAAAGTTAGTTCGGAAGTTCGTAGGAGACAAACATATTAAAAGGTATGAACGTTATGTTTCAAAGTATGAAATACGAATTTTACTGATCTTATTCATTATCCCTATTTTACCGGATGAAATTATTTGTGTCGGAGCTGGAATTGGTGGAGTTAGCTTTAAGAAATTTGTAGTTATTGTAAGTGTTTCGAAGTTATTTACTTCCTTTTCTTTAGCTTATTCACTCGATATTGCACACTCATTGTTTTTAGCGAATTCACAGTTACTTCTATTTATATTAGGTATAGCTAGTATCATAATAGTTAGTAACAAGTTGCTATTAAAAGGGTCTAGAAGTAAGTCGGTAAGCAAATGAGTATAATTATTTCAACAAAACAAAGCCAGAGATCAAAAAATCTCTGGCTTAGACTTATTATTTAGAGAAGGCATGCCTCTATCTACATGATACAAAAAATTAAAATATAAGTCTATTTCTTTTTGTAAAAAGATGCAAAAATTAGGTTGTGCACAGGTAGCGTAACGTTACGACTTTCTATTTAAGTGAGGGCGTAAAATGAAGAAACAAATGACAAGTGAAGAAGCAATTAGACGTTGGGATTTACATGCTGAAGTATTTACGGAAAAGTATGATGAGCATGGAGGAATTCATCGCGAAGTACTACTTAATCCAGCGATCTTTTCATTAGTTGAAGATATCGAGGGAGCTAGTATTCTAGATGCTGGTTGCGGAGAGGGTTACTTAAGCCGTATTTTTTCGCAAAGAGGTGCAAATGTTACCGCCGTTGATTATTCAAAAAACATGCTTGAGATCGCGAAGCGAAGAACAGTGAGTAATTTAAGCATAGAATATCATCATGGTAATTGTGAGAAACTTGAATTTCTCAAGAATTCTACATTTGATATGATCGTATCCAATATGGTTATGATGGATTTAGCTGATTATGAAGCAGCCCTAAATGAAATGTATCGACTTTTAAAAGATGGTGGTTACTTTATTTTCTCCATTCTTCATCCTTGTTTTGTGACTCCAAAAAGTGGGTGGGTAAGGGATTCACAAGGTCGAAAACAGTATTGGAGACTAGAAAACTATTTTAATGAGGGTGTATATGAGCAGATGCTTCCTGTTGATGCAGAAGATAAGGTAGTCTTTTATCATCGAACGTTAACGAGTTATTTTAAAGCCTTTCAAAAGGCAGGACTCATCCTCGAAGAATTAATTGAACCAAAACCTACTGGTGAAATGCTTGAGAAGTACCCCAGTTTCGAGGAAGACTTGAACTTTTCAAACTTCATCGTGTTTAAATTGCGCAAATAGGCATTTAAATAGAGTATAAACCGTACTACAAACAAAGAGAGTTTACCATGTTTAATGAGAACTCTGTTATCTCTTTTAAACCTTATCTGTTCTGACGAATTCCTGTAAGGGTAAATTCTGATATTGCTTTTTAATAAATCGAAAAAAAAGAAGCAGGACGACCGCAGCTACAGGGTAAACTGGAATGGAATAAACTAACTTCCAACCGGTATAAGTCAAGGCATTATTTTTTACGCTGAGCCATTCAAAAAATAATGAAAATAAGCTCCAACACAGAATATACCAAATGGTTTTTCTCCCATATAGCTCCCACTTCTCATAGCCATATAAAAATAGAAGAGCTGCGCAGGGGTACATAAAAAAATGAAATAGTCCTCCGGAAAGTTCATAGGTCGAGTTATCTCCAAAGATATAAAGTTTAAAGGGAGTGGCAAGCAAAAAGTAATCAATACTTGCAACCAATACAATATTGTACACCCATATCATCGTTGCAATTACTGGAGGAAAATACTTTCTGATCGGTAAAAATAAACAAAAAATAACCGTAGAGGAAAGGATGAAAAACCATTCATTCCAATCAAAGGTAACGTTCATAGATGATGTGCTCCCTTAAACAGCATTTTACGAAATATACTCATTACTCCAATTAAGAGTAGTAAAGAGATCGTCCAAAAAGCAAGAGACCACCAAAGATGCCAGTTTTTATGAATAAGTACATCTGTAAGATGTTCAATCCATTCGACTATTCCTAACAGTAAAATATAGGATGTGACAGTTAATGTCTTTGTGATATAGCTTTTTGAAGTGAGATAAACTTGAAGGAAAGTAACCATAACAACTGGATACAATAATATCCGGTTTAGAAAATGTGAAAATTCATAGCTGAGCTTTTCAGGAATAACCAAAGTCTTAAAGTTCATGTAGAATAAGGCTGAATAGTTTTGAAATAAATAGGATGCTATTAGCCAATATAGGATAATCTCTAGTACGTGTAACCTTTTCTTCATTCTTAAGAAAAGAAACAAAACAATCAAATTTAATGTAGCAAATAAGAACAAAGTCATTCCAGAAGCCCCTTGTAAAATCTAATGTAAGTATAGTCTGGACAAAATACCCACTGACTATAAAAGGATTAGTTGTTTATTTATTGCTTAGTACTTAGGTACTAGACTATTAAGAAGAAACTTCTGCCTGTAATTTAGTAGGTTAAGTGTCATTCACTACACCAACCGTTAGAGCTTGATACTTCCATAATACATCCTTAATTAGGGAGGCGTCATTCACTGAACAGCGAATCATGACGGTGACCTCAGTCAGCGTTCTAGCTGAAGGACTTGAAGCTTTATTTCTGTTTAAAAAATAATAAATTCCATATCCAATAAAGTAGCCTATTAATGTTGCGATTAGTCCACATAGGATAGGGCCGGGTGTTAGTTTAAAACCAACACTTGCTCCAATGACAGCAAATCCAGTAGCAGTTGCCAGGCCTACTTCAAAGCCGTTTGAACGTATACTTTTTGTTCTACCTTTCAATCGAGAGTCTGAAGGGTTTTCGTCCATAAAGACGACAAGTATTTGTTCACGAGAAACAAACTGATTCTCTAGCACAGCTAATGCTTGTTCTAATTCAATTGATTGTTTAAAGGTCCCCAAAATGATCATAGTAGAAACTCCTGCTTACTGAAGGATATTTAGTTTGTTTTTTCCATAACGTTCTATGAGATGTTGCCGTTGCGAAATTCGAAAAAGCCGATTGTGTTCAATGGTTGTAACATACGCTTGATAGATGGCACCGCCTAAAACAGATGGCATAAATAATAACCAATGAGGATGAAGCATAGAACTTGATTCTTTTAGATTGCCAAGTACTAATGTCAAAAGAGATACGTGGATACCAGATAAGACGATGTATACCCACCACCAAAACATAGCATAAAAGGCAAGTAAGGTTTGATGATTATAGAGCTGACCTAAGCCAGGAAAGAAAAAGGAGTAAATTGCAGCTACGATTGGCTTTTTCTTCTCGAGAAACTGAAGTGCTGTTGGTTTAGTTGCTTCCCTAGGAACAGGATAATTCTCCAAATAAGCGATATGACATAATTTGTTTTGAGAAATGGTAGAGCGATAACTATCCCAAATCGTAATTAAGTAAATAATTAGATATCCGAATGCCCAATTAGGGTTTAGCACATCTCTTGCAAGGTCAAATTGCCCACAAAATGAATAAACCATCGCTTCATTAATGTGAGCAAATGTATTAATAAACACTTCCGTTAAAGTTAATAAGGTTCCTCTTAAATAATGATTGAGTAAGTAATGACCAATACCAGGAAAGACTGCAGACCACCATGCAATCATGATGGGATTATGTTGTTGGATAAAGTTGATACCAGAAGAACTAATTTTGGCTAAAGGTGGTTTTTGCTGAGTAATCATGATCAACATACCTTTCCATCAATATCGAGTACTTCCTATAGGTTGTGAAGAATTCGAAAGTTTATTCCTAAATAGTGGAAAATAACGTTTACTCGATTGAAGAGGCGCTTAAGAAAAGCTATTTATTACGTGAATGAAGGACAAATATCGATGAGTTAGTTAAAAGAGCTAAAGCGAATTATGGGGATATTTAAGTCTGGTATTACAAGAAGCTCAAAAGATGTATAATGGGAAAATAATACATATTACGGGGGAGTAACATGGAAAAGGTAATACATGAAATTGCTAATCGACTAAAGAGTGAGAATAAAAGAATGATCATTGGAATATCAGGTCACGGGGCAGCTGGAAAAACAACGTTTACGAGGCAACTTATTGAGCTCTTGGGACAGGATGAGGTGTGCTATCTCAATACGGACCCCTATATTATCGGAGGAAATCTAAGACAATACACAACGATCAGTTATGAATATAACCTTGAGCAACACCAAGATAAAATGACTGCTTGTCATCCTGCAGCACATAATTCATATGCTTTAGAAAGAGATGTACATATGATGAGAGAGGGGCTAGATTTCTATACGATGGGTACCCATTATTCAGAAAGTAAACTCTTTTCTTCTCAAAACAGAATCAATATAGTAGAAGGCATGACGGTTGCTTTTACGAATCCTGATTTATATGATTTGAGGATTTACTTTTATACAGATGGTGAAACCGAGTTTTCTAGAAGAAGTGTAAGGGATATTAATGAAAGAGGAATGGATATCAATTACTTAAAAAAATCACATGAAGAACGTAGAATTCAATATGAAGTGTTCATGCATCCATATCGTGAGAATTTTGATATTGTCATTAAAAATTCTAATGAAGAGTATAGTGTTGAAAGCAATAGTTTCTATCAATCTAATTAGGTGAATGACAAATCCTTCTATTTTTATAAGAAGAAGGATTTGTCATCTAAATAGATTTTTAATCTATTCTTTTTTTTAGAAAGGTCCAAAAAATCCACGTCTAAATCCTCGACGAAATCCGCGTACATATCCTGGTACAAATCCGCCTCTAAAACCACGACGAAATCCGCGGCGATAAACTGGTCCTGGACGAAAAAAAGGTCCAAATGGCATTATAATCTTCCCCCTTTCCTACTTGTCATAGTCTATGAGAAGAAAAGAATATTTGTATAGGTAGAGGACTAGTTTAGCTTAAAATAGGTAACACCCTTTTGGATAATTTTGTTAAAATGATACTAGGTTAAAAGTGATTAGGGGGAGTTATTTTGTCTAAAATGATTCGAATAGCAATGATAGGTGTTCTGTTTCTATTATTTACTGTAGCTTGTACCAATAAGGAGGCAGTAACGCAATCAGATGGTTTAGTTAACGATCTAGAATCTAAGGTGAAAGAACTTGAATTGAAAGTCCAGCAGCAACAATCATTACTTGAAGAACATCAGGACCAATTAACAAAGGTGTACGAGTTAGAGTTGCTAAGTGAAAACCTCACTAGATTGGAGGAGTCTAACGTCAATTTTCACGATAAGGTATATATGTTGACTCAATTAATTCAGCGAACAACTATATCAAAAACAGCGATGTTAAATAAGGCTGAAATCAAAGATGATAAATTACTTTTAGACGTTACATATACAAATAAAATCCAAGATGACGAGGCACCGAACGGTTTTCATTTAGAGGAAACAAGTGTAGGAACAAAAACAGTGAGTATATCAAAAAACGTACCTATTTTTCTATTAGATAATCCTTCAAACTTAAAGGAAGTAGAATGGGAGCAAGTTGTTAATCATCGAGGTTTTCTTCAATTATTTGAAAAAGAAGGGGAAGTTGTTTTTATTTGGGAGATGTATTTGCCATAGAAGTCTCTATGGAAGCAACATGGCTATATATATTAATAGTTAGACATTTGCAATATGAAAATAGGATTAGCACAAATCCAGTAAATAAAGTAGACATTATATGAGATGAAGGGTATAATTTCCGGGGTAAGAAAGAGAAAGATTTAACGATTAGGGAAAGGAGAAAAACAGTGAATGCAGTAAAGAGAACTACAGGTAACGGCATCTCTCATATAGTCTATAACAAACACTTTACGAGTTTTATTACATACTTAATTATTATAAATGCTGTATTAATAGGGTTAGAAACATATCCTTCAATCTATGAACCAAATAAAGATATTTTCTTCATTTTAGATTGGATTATTTTAGCAATATTTGGAATTGAACTTCTCTTAAAATTATATGTTGAAAGATACAATTTCTTCAAGAGTGCTTGGAACAACTTTGACTTTGTGATTATAGTTGGAAGTATAATACTTTATAATACACCGTTTGTTAGTGTTTTACGTATTTTTAGGGTACTAAGAATACTACGGACAATAACTTTTTTTCCTTCTTTGAGACGTATTGTTCAAGCCTTATTTTTGGCGATACCAACTATCGGTAGTGTTTTAATACTAATGACTATTATTTTCTATGTATACGCTATAATTGGAACAGCCTTCTTTTCGAATATTAATCCAGAATACTTTGGAAACCTACAACTTTCAACCATTACTCTATTTCAAATATTTACATTAGAATCATGGGCAAGTGGTATCTTTCGTCCTCTGTTCGAAGAGGAACCATGGTCTTGGTTATATTTCGTTTCTTTTATTGTTGTTGCAACCTTTATTATGATTAATTTAATTGTCGGAGAAATCGTTAATAATGCACAAAAGATTACCGACGAAGTAGAGAAAGAAACAAGAGATATTAAAGAAGATACAAGTGAAATAAAAGAGCTAAAAGAAGAGGTAAAAGAGTTAAAGATTCTTCTGAAAACATTCATAGCGCATAAAGAAGAAAAATAATTTAAATAGAATGGGAGTTGTCGCAACAGACAACTCCCATTCTATTTTTGTGTTTGTAGAGGATATATTAAATGAAACATTTTTCACCCTCATTCGTAAATATAGATAACAAATGGGAGGGATTTCATGTTTTCAGAAATAAATGCAAAGCTAGTTGAGATACAAGGTGAATTAAAGAAGGCTACGAAATATCGAGTTCAGCTTGCGGATTATGAGCAGGAATTAGAAACCATTGAGATGACAATCTCGCAATTACACAGACAATTAGAATCGGAAAAGAAAGATGTAATAAAGTTAGAGCGAGTTACTCTAACTAATCTTCTAGCAACATTAGCAGGAACAAAGAATGAAAAGTTATCAAAAGAAAAACAAGAATTGATTGTAGCACAACATAAGCTGGCAGAAGCCGAAAAAACCAAAAGAGAAATTGATGATGCAATGATTGAGATTCGCAATAAACTCTTTACTCTAAAATCGACAGATCATGACTACCAACAGCTACTATTACAGAAAGAAGCAATGATTAAAGAGAGTTCGTCTCCTTCTTCTGTAAAACTGTTAGAGTTGAGTGATCAAGAAGGTGAACTTAACAATCACTTAACAGAATTAAAAGAAGCAATTGATGCTGGAAATCTCGTCAAAAGTGCGCTTAATGAAGCGATACATTCACTTGGAAAAGCGGGAGGCTGGGGAACTGTCGATTTGCTTGGTGGCGGTTTCATCTCAGATATGATTAAGCATCAACATATAGATGATGCTGAACGTAATGTGCATCGAGCACAAACTCGCATGCGTCAGTTTCAAAAGGAACTATTAGATGTTCAACAACAAGCACATATTGAAATTAATATTTCTGGTATGTTAAAATTTGCGGACTTCTTCTTTGACGGCTTAATCGCTGACTTTTTGGTCAAGGAAAAAATAAATAAGGCCACATACGATATTGAATATCAATACAAACAAGTGACTGACATTATTGCAAAATTAAATAAGCAGTATATGGAACATAAGAGTCGTTTAGAGGTAGTTCAAAAAGAAAAGCAGGATATTATTCGGAGTTTGTAGAGGTTAGAAAACGTATCTTTCTTTAAATCTTGTAAGAAATTCTAAAGCAAAGGAGAGTATATTATTCTTGTGAATGAAACCTCTCCTCTTTGTTTCTCTCTAATTCATCAATTTTTTTTAAGCTGTACGCTAATATATAAACCGTGCCTCAGAATCAAGAGATGATCCGGACAGGTTGAGCAGGACATACACCAAACGAGTCCGAATCAAGAGGTAATTCGGACAGGTTGAGCAGGACGTCAACCAAACGAGTCTGAATCAAGAGGTAATTCGGACAGGTTGAGCAGGACGTCAACCAAACGAGTCCGAATCAGGAGGTGATTCGGACAGGTTGAGCAGGAGGTACACCAAACGAGTCCGAATCAAGAGGTAATTCGGACAGGTTGAGCAGGACGTCAACCAAACGAGTCCGAATCAAGAGGTAATTCGGACAGGTTGAGCAGGACGTCCACCAAACGAGTCCGAATCAAGAGGTGATTCGGACAGGTTGAGCAAGACGTCCACCAAACGAGTCCGAATCAGGAGGTGATTCGGACAGGTTGAGCAGGACGTCAACCAAACGAGTCCGAATCAAGAGGTAATTCGGACAGGTTGAGCAAGACTCACGCCAAACGAGTCCGATTCAAGAGGTGATTCGGACAGGTTGAGCAAGACGTACACCAAACAAGTCCGAATCAAGAGGTAGCTCGGATTAGCTGAGCAAGTTGAACTAAGTTATTTTACGTCCCTACTTATCCTCTAACTAATCTCGAACGTAGTTTAGTAGAAAACAACTCAATGATTAAAATGAGAATAACCAGACCGATTAATATTGAGCCAACCTGGTCCCACTTATATCCTCTCATTGCAAAAATAAGAGGAGCTCCAATACCGCCTGCGCCTACTAAGCCTAGAACTGAGGCATCCCTCATATTCATATCAAATCGGTAAATCATAACTGACATGAAGATGGACAATAATTGTGGAATGATTCCATAACGTATTTTATCGAATGTTGAGCAACCAATGGATGTCATTGATTCAAGAACTTTTACATCAAGCTCTTCGATTGCATCCACGTATAATTTTGATAGCATTCCAATTGATGTTAATCCAATCGTTAGCACACCTGCAAACGGTCCAGGCCCAGTTACACGAATAAACATAAGCCCATAAACGAGAGCCGGAATGGTACGAATGAATATAAGTAGCAACCTTATGATCCAAGCAACTGGCTTTGGGACAATATTTGATGCGGCTAAAAAAGCGAGTGGGACCGCTAAAATGGATCCGACAATTGTACCTAGGAATGCAATGCAAAGTGTTTCAATTAATAGATATAAGACACTTTGTTTTGACACATTGAGTAAAAGGTTTAAGTCTGGGTGGATTAACCCATAAATAATATTAGAAGCAACCTTAAGGCTATTTTCGTCCATCGTTTGGATGCTGATCGTTGTTAACGACCAAGCAAAGAGGATACATACAATGATCGAAACCGTCGAAACGTATTGAAAGTTGCGTGGTGCAGCGAGAAGCTGCCTTTCTAATGTTGTCATAACATGTACGACTCCTTTATATTAACTTTTTACGGAAGTGCTCACTAACGGTTTCGATGATGTAGACTGTGATAACTAGTGTTACGACAATCATTCCAACATTTTGATAGTCACGCCAGCCAAGTCCTTCATTGATAAGAAGACCGATTCCACCAGCACCTACATACCCAAGGATGGCGGCATAGCGGACATTTCCTTCAAAACAGAACAGTGAGGTAGATAGATAGCTAGGAAGAACTTGAGGGAAAATCGCATATCGAAACGCTTGGACTCTTGTCATTCCAGCTGATTCCATGGCCTCAAACGCTCCCATATCAACATTCTCGATTTGTTCATATAATAGTTTTCCAACATAAGAGATGGTAAAAAGAAAGATAGCCACTGTACCGGCTGTTGGACCTAGTCCGAATACAAATGTTGCGATTAATGCCGTGACAAGTGAAGGCAGAGTTCGCAGTAGACTAAGACATACTTTAAAAAATCCAACAATCCCTCTATTTTTAGTTACATTGTTTGACGATAATACGGCGATTGGCAAAGCAACGATTGCCCCAAGAATCGACCCGAGTAATGACATTTTGATCGTATCCATAAGAGGTCCCCATATAGCGGGTAGATAACTCCAATTTTGGGGGATCATATCACCAATAATGGAGAAAAAATGATGAATACGTGTAAAAACCACCTTAATGCTAAAGCCTGTAAACTGTATAGATGCGATAAGTGCAAGGATAATCACAAGAGTAATAAGAGGTGTACCTGATCTTTTTTCTAGCACTAGTTTCCCGTTCGGCAATGTTATTTGTTTAGGAGGGAAGATTTTATCATACATATGCGGCTACCTTCTCCACAAAATCGGATTCAAGCTCTTCTAATTTTCCTCCATAAATCTCTGAAAGGATCTCTTGGGTTACCTTTTTTGAAGAGCCATCAAACACAATTTCTCCTTTACGTATGCCAATGATTCGATCTGCATATTCCAGAGCAACCTCGACGTGATGGATGTTCATAATAACGGAGATATTCATTTCCTTGTTGATTTTTTTAAAATCATTCATGACAATTCGTGAGGTAACAGGATCTAAAGATGCAATTGGTTCATCCGCTAAGATAATATCTGGATTTTGAGCAAGTGTTCTGGCTAAAGCGACACGTTGCTGCTGTCCTCCTGAAAGTTGGTCAACACGGACATATGCCTTATCTAAAATTCCTACTTTATCTAAAGCTTCTAAAGCTTTTATCTTTTGTTCTTTCTTAAAAATTCCAGTCAACTTGCGCCAGAAAGGATTATCCGGTACAAAGGAAACTAGCACATTATTAATGACTGTTGTTCGTGTTACGAGATTAAATGACTGGAAGATCATTCCGATTCTTCTACGTAGCTCACGAATTTGTTTTCTTTTTAAGGTAGTCACATCGACGTTATCGACAATCAATTTTCCACCTGTAATTTCATGCATTCGATTAATGCAACGAATTAAGGTTGATTTTCCTGCTCCTGATAATCCAATAACCGCAACAAATTCACCTTGTTCAATCTTCAAATCAATATTTTCTAATGCTTTCGTTCCGTTCGTATATGTTTTTTCTACACCAATAAACTCAATCATGTGGATGACTCCAATCTTAGTGGACTAGTATAAACGGTAAAATGAGAACATCACTTTTTGTAGAGATGTTCTCATTTTGCTACAAAAATATGAAGTTATTATTTTAAGCTCTTAAGAAGTTCTTGAGCTTTTCTTTCGCCATCATAGTCAGCAGATGTCGCTTTTTGATAACCTTCATGGCTATAGATTGCAATAACATTTTTACCTTCTTCAGTTTGTGCAATATTGATAAATGCTTCTTGAATCGCAACTTTTAACTTGTCGTCCATGATTTTTGAGTGTTTACTTACACTAACTGTATCGTTATAAATTGGAGAAGTTACACCAATCACATTTGTTTCGTCCCAAATGCTAGTTGTGCGTCCTAAGTCAGTTGTCCATTTTCCTTCATTATCTCTTCTTGCATCAGCGTAAGCTACGATCACATCAGCTTGCCCAGCAGCAAGTCTAGCAAATGAGCTACCATAAGAATCTGATTGTACAACCTTAGAAAGATCAGTTAGACTTTTACCGTACTTTTCTTGCATCCATAATGTTGGGTAAATATAACCTGCAGATGAAGAAGAAGACATAACCGCCCAGTTAGCGCTATCTAAATCTTCCCACGTTAACTCTTCACCGTTGTTTACTTTTGCTGCCAACTCTTGACCTTTTTCAGTAGGACCAGCGATTAAAATACTACGGTAATAAGTTGCTTGCTTATCTTTTAAACCTTCAGTTGGTTTATTATCGTTCCAATCTTTTGCTTGGTCTGAGTCATTTGATAATGCTGCACGAGTTGCTGTTAAAATAACTTCAGCACCATCATCGTATAAAACATAAGTTCCACCAGGAATTAAACCTACATCCGTTGTACCAGCTGCTAGTGCTTCTCCAACAGCTTCATATGTAGTTCCAACATCAATTGTTACGTCACTAACATCGTATCCCATCTTTGCTAACTCTTCTTTAAGTAACCCTTTAAGAGGTTCAGTTGTTGTAATGATTTGTTCAGGATCTTTTGAAGGTACAAAGCTTACTTTAAGCTCATCAATTTTAGTAGTTTTGTCAGCCGGTTCCTCTTTTTCAGTGTTTTTCGCAGTCTCTGAAGCTGTTTGGTTATCTGTAGTAGATGTTGATGTTTCTTCAGTTTCCCCACATGCAGCCATAATTGCAGCTACTGTAAGCATCATAAAAACGACTAGCCATTTTCTTAACATAAATTAATCCCCCTAAATTGATTTAAATGTCCAACCTAGGTAAATATAGCAAAGGATTGTATAGGAAATAATAACGGGTTGTTAATGTATGGTAAATAATTGTTGATATTTGGTAAATGCGTTTAGTCTTCTAAAAAAATAGTAATCTTTTTTCTATTTTTATGTTTCAGCATTAGTTTAATAGGGTAATTAGTAAACAAATTTAGAAAATAGTGGAAGGTGATACAAGTATGACCAGTAAAAATCCCGTTACCAAACTGATAAACAATAATTTAATGTTTCAAGACGGAGGACATATTTTATATATGTTTAATGAAACGAAGCAGTACATACAAAATGCAATTAGCTTTATTTGTGAAGGAATAGAGCGAGAAGAGGCCATATTTGTCATTGAATCGGATGAGATGATTACTAGCATTAAAAAACACCTTTCAAAAAAGAATCTACATGACGAACAATTAAATACTATTATCTATATCAATAACCATGAATTTTACTTTAAAGGGGAGTTGTTTAACTACAATGAATCTGGAGGGAAACTAATAAATCTTATCCAACCTTATCTAAATAGTGGTTATCAAATACGTTCCTGGGGTCAAGTGCCAGTCCCATCTGGAGATCCTATTAAGCGACTGGTTTCACATGAGTGTAGTTGTGATGAATTTATTAGTGAAAATAGGGTTATATCCGTTTGTTGTTATAATGGATTAACAACTCCTGCCTATGTACAAAATGAACTATTAAAAAGTCACACCCATCTTATTACTGATGATGAGTATAATCGATCACCCTTTTATAGAAAGGATTACCATAAATCTATTTCCACGGAAGAAGCGGACCGACTTCATAGATTAGAAGAACAGAATAATTATCTTCAAAATAAAGCCACGCACCTGATACTCGAGAATCATTTAATTAAGTTGAAAAGTGAAGTACTCAAAGAAAGTGAAAATAAGCTTAGAATGATTATCAATGAATTGCCAATCCCTATCATCATTAGAAATAAGAATAAAATTCTATTTTCCAACAAACTAACGGAAGTTCAGTTTAATTTGTATAAAAGGGTGAAAGAAAATTCATTTAAAACTTTCTTTAAAAGTTATGACTCAGCATTTCTAGATTCCCCGACTACAGAAATACAGGAGCATAAATTTATTCATAATAATGGTGAAAAGAAATACTATATCGTTAAATCAATCGATATTTTATTTGAAAATACTCCAGCTATTCTACATGCATTTGTTGATATAACCCAAGAGAAGCAAAATGAAAATCTACTCATTCGTTCTGAAAAAATGAATATTGCTGGAGAACTTGCTGCAAGTATTGCACACGAATTACGAAATCCACTTACTTCGATTAAAGGTTTTTTCCATATGTTGAAGAATTCGGGTGAAGAAAAGAGTATGTATTATTCTATCATTGGAGATGAACTTTCACGCATTGAACAAATTTCAAGTGAATTATTATCTCTAGCTAAACCACATTCAGAAAATCGAAAAACGTATAATCTCATCAAAATAATAGATGAAGTTAAGCTTTTGCTTATATCAGAAGCAAATATGAATAATGTTAATTTACTTCTAGATTCTAATGATAAAGAAATTTTTGTGAACTGCGATGATTCAAAGATAAAACAGGTTTTTATCAATCTACTAAAAAACGCAATTGATACAATGGAGAGTGGCGGGAATATCAACATTCGAGTCACAAATCTGAGAGAAACGGTTAAAGTTCAAGTGATCGATCAGGGTAGTGGCATTCCTGAAGAATTGATTAAGAAAATTGGTGAACCGTTTTATACAACAAAAGAAAAAGGAACAGGAATTGGATTGATGGTTTGCTACCAAATTATTGAAAATTACGGTGGCACGATTGAAGTTGATAGCAATGTAGGAGTTGGCACGACATTCACCATTACACTGCCTATTGCGGCTGAGGTTTTGGCTGGGTGAACCCTTAGAGTGTACAATCCTCCCGAAATAAGATTACGGGTGCATTCCTCATCATGAGGAAGCACCTTTTTTGGTGTTTAAAATAAAGATTATGAATTTTTAATTATATGGAGATAATTTTTATGGTGAACAATTATGAATATTTTTATTTATAAGTTGAAAACGTTTACTTCAATTTTGACTATTAAAACTTGATATATAAGGACGATGTAAATAGAGAGTTAATAGGTTGTTTTGAGTTTGACGAATGTTTGTTTAAGAATAAATGTATTTTAAAATAGTAACTTCTGAAAGTGTATCCCCATACATATATGAATTACAAAACAAAGTGGCAAATTAACTCAATCAGATAAAGTGACATTTATCTCTTACTTCATATGAGAGATAAATGTCAGTTACATTTAAACAACTAGATTTAGACTGAGGTGAAACCATGTTCAAAAAGTTTTATATTTTAATAACTATTTTTACAGTGATGACTTCTATTGTAGGCTGTTCAAACTCAGAAACTACTAATCAGAAAGTTGATGACCGTCTTAAGATTGGGATTATGTTATCAGACGTTGGTCTTGGAGATCAATCCTTTTCAGACGCTGGCTTTGAAGGGTTAGAAAAAGCTAGAAATGAACTGAACATATCTTTTGACTACAGAGAGATTAGTGAATCCGAAACCTATGAAGCTGGGTTAGAAGAACTAGTTAAACAGGGGAACGAAATTGTTATTGGCTTAGGCTTTGCTATGCAAGAGGCAGTAGATGTTGTAGCAAAGGAATACCCTGAGCAAACGTTTTTAATCATTGACAGTGTGTCAGAACTTCCAAATGTTCATTCAATTACCTTCAGGGAAGAAGAAGGATCCTTTCTTATTGGAGTTCTTGCAGGCTTGAAGACACAGACAAATGTTGTCGGGTTTGTGGGTGGTATGGATGTTCCCCTTATCCGAAAGTTTGAAAAGGGTTTTATTGAAGGAGTTAAGACAGTAAATGCAGAAGCGACCGTAATCTCTGAATTTGCAGGAAGCTTTGGTGACGATAAGCTTGGTGCTGCGATTGCGAGAAATATGATCACGAATCAAGCCGACTTTATTTATCCAGCAGCAGGATTTACTGGAGTTGGGGTACTTCAAGAAACTCAAAAAAGTGGTGTGTACTCTTTTGGTGTAGATAGTGATCAATACTTTTTAGCAGAGAAATCGGTTGTTAGCTCAATGCTAAAGAACATTGATGTAGCTGTGTATAATGTGGCAAAAGAACTGGTTGAAAATAAAAAGCTTGAACAAAAGGATATTACCCTTGGGATTAAGGAAGATGGTGTCGGGCTTGCTCCTATCAGAGTCTTGACCTTAACAGAGAGCGAAGAACAATTATTGAATAAATTGAGAGACGATATAAAAAACGAAAAAATAAAGATTCAATATTAATAGAAAGGAGGAGACAGTAACATGAAATTACAACAAAAGATTATCCTATTATCGATCATTCCCCTTATTATTTCTGCGTTAATTATTGGTTATATGATCATTGAGCTAAGGAGTGTAAAGTCATCTTCTGATGAAATTGTGGGTCTCTTAGTTGATGTTGAACAATTGAACGGTTCCATTAAATTGGTTGAAAAATCTTTAAGCTCATTTTCTATTAATTTAACAGATAGTAATTCCAGAGATGTTCTTCAAAACCTTGAAGAAACAGATTACATTATTTCTAAACTGGAAAAAGAAATAACAGATGACAGTCAGATAGAGCAGTTTGAACGAGTTAATGCCAAATTCGAAGATTTAACAGGTAAGGTCGAGAAGGCTGTTGCAAGTAAGGATCCTTCTGAAGCTAAGAGAGAATCTCTTCGAACAAAGGGTATCGTAAATGATGTTTATGAGCTAAAGTTTCAGATAAATAATGAATACTTGGAATTACAAATTAAGTTAGAAAATAAGATAAACACCATCGTTTCATTTGCTACTATTGCAGTTATTTTGTTATTACTGTTGAGTTCAGCATCCGCGCTCTTTTTTACGAACCGAATGGTTAAACCAATAAGATTAATTACACAACAAGCAGAAAAGATAGCCGACGGTGATTTAATCATCGAGAAGGTGAATGTTAAAACAAAAGATGAGGTATTTGTTTTAAATGAAGCCTTTACAAAAATGGTTGGAAACCTTCGAGAGCTTATAACGGAAGTAGGTAATAGCTCAAGCCAGGTGGCTGCTTCTGCTGAGCAACTTATGGCAAGTGCCGATGAAACAATGAAGGGTGCTGAACAAATCAGTTCGTCTATCCAACAAGTATCGATTGGTGCAGAACAGCAAACTGCAATTGGACACAAATCAGCAGTATCTACTGAGGAAATGACGGCTGGTATATCTCGAATCGCTGACAGTGCGATAGTACTGGCAGATATAACAAAAAGTACAAATAAGGAAGCTGACCAAGGGACGCTACTTGTAGAGAATACCTTAAACCAAATGAATTCAATCCATGTTACCGTATCTGAAACTGACCTTTATGTAAGGAAGTTAAATGAACGCTCGAAAGAAATCAATGAAATTATCCATCTTATTACTGAGATTGCAGAACAAACGAATTTGCTAGCTCTAAATGCAGCGATTGAAGCGGCTAGAGCGGGTGAAGCAGGTAAAGGATTTGCGGTTGTAGCTGAAGAGGTCCGAAAGTTAGCTGACCAAACAAGAAAATCGGCGATGGAAATTACATCGATTGTAAAGCATGTTCAAGACGATTCCGGAAATACCGTTCAATCCATTAATGAGGTAAAAGACAAGGTAAATGCCGGATTAACATTGGCAAAAGACACATCAGATAAGTTTAAAGAAATCTTGTTATCCATGACAAAAGTAAACGAACAAATTCATGGCATTACTAGGGTGTCTCAAGAGATCAGCGCTGGTTCTGAAGAAGTGGCTATAAGTGTGAACGAAATGGCTGAAGTTGCAAAAATCGCTTCAAAGAGCACATTAGAAGTAGCAGCAGCTTCCGAAGAACAACTAGCTTCAATGGAAGAAGTAAATGCTGCATCTAATTCACTAACAAGTCTCGCTGAACAATTGCAAAAGACTATTGAGCGTTTTAGGCTATAAACTATAGAAATGAATCCCTTTAGAGAGGGGTTCATTTTTTTTGTTAGGGTAGGGAATTGGCTTTGTGCTCGGCTGATTTGGACAGGTTGAGTAGGAGGAAGGAGCAACGAGTCCGAATCCAGAGTTGATTCGGACAGGTTGAGTAGGAGGAAGGAGCAACGAGTCCGAATCTAGAGTTGATTCGGACAGGTTGAGTAGGAGGAAGGAGCAACGAGTCCGAATCCAGAGTTGATTCGGACAGGTTGAGCAGTAGCAAGAAGCAACGAGTCCGAATCTAGAGTTGATAAGGACAGGTTGAGTAATAGGGAAGAGGAACGAGTCCGAATCCGGTGTTGATTCGGACAGGTTGAGTAGTAACAAGAAGCAACGAGTCCGAATCTAGAGCTGATTCGGACAGGTTGAGTAGTAGCAAGAAACAACGAGTCCGAATCTAGAGCTGATTCGGACAGGTTGAGTAGTGGCAAGAAGCAACGAGTCTGAATCTAGAGCTGATTCGGACAGGTTGAGTAGTGGCAAGAAGCAACGAGTCCGAATCTAGAGCTGATTCGGACACATTGTGTAGTGGCAAGGAACAACGAGTCCGAATCCAGAGTTGGATAAGGCCAGGTTGAGTACAAGTATGAATTCCAATTTAGTTCGAATATTACATATAATAAGTATCCTTCGAAACCCCATGTGGAGTATAATGTTTCTTCAAAATCCTTCGAATTGTTTTCTTACACAAATCGACCTCACACCAATCATGTATGCTTTGGGTAGTAATCAATCGTTCAGGAAAGAGTACTTTAAATTCTTCTATATTCCTCAAAATAGCCTGTTCGATCTTTTCGTGGCTGCCACATTTTGTACATAGAAAATACTGTTGAGTTTTTGATAAAAGCAAGGATCTGCAACTATTACAAAAAACTCCCTTTCTCAACTGCTCATAAGTATACCTAGGAAACTTAGAGTGTGGGTTGTTAATCTGATGTAAGGATAGTAGTTTCTGAGAGAGTTGTTGATGCTTATTGTTTAACTTAGATGGTGTGATATTGAGATCTTTTAAAAAGCGATTGACTTGGGTTGGAAAAACAATAGGCAGTTCCAGAGGAGCTTGATATAGGGTGAACTCAGGGTTAATGAAGATTACAGAGGCTTCTACGTGGTAGTTCATCTCGAGCTTTTGGAGTAGTTGGCGAAACAATGTTGCACTTCTTTTTAATTGGTCTATAGGATTCTTCCATTCACGTCTGGTAGTAACTGAATAAAGCTTGTCGCCCTCTATGTAGTAATCACCTTGATAGTTTTTTATATCTAAAAGATGAATAGCTGTTTGTGAGATAAGTAAAGTATCAATTTGAAAATAGGAATTGTTGACTTCTAGTAATAGATCATTAATAACGTACCTTTCCTCAAGTAAACTTTCAGCAAGTTGGTCAAATTTCACCTCTCCTTCATAGCCTTTTTCAAGATTTACGTGCTGATACTTTTCTTGTTCGGAAAAATCCACTCTCGAGGCTAAATAGCGCATTGCCACTAATTCTAATGATTCAGAACGACTTTTAACTAACATTTTCCACTTCCTTTCTTCAGATATTAAGCCAATTATAGTACAAGAAAAACTGGCCGCTTGGTCAGGAATGTGAACATTCTGTTAACTTTATCAAACTCGCTCGATAGTTTACTTTATCATCAATATTTACATTGACACTGATAATCATTATCACTTAAAATAGTCATATCAAAGACAGTGAGTTAATGGATATAGAATATGCCTTTCAGTGTAACGAGTGTCTAACTTTTGGTTTTCATGATGAGATAGAAAAAATGATTCAAAATAGGTGGGGAACGAATAAATGACGATTAATAAACAAATCCAAATTTCAATACAGACGATGACAGATTATCACTTAGAGTCTTTTATTAGGTGTCCTTATCGGTTTTATTATCAGCATGTTTTATCTGTGAACACTAGTAAAATTAAGTGGAGGCAGGCTGTTCAATTCATTATTAATCAAGTGGTTCATAAGTTTTATCAGCTGCCAGTTGAAGAGCAACACAAGCTGAGCGCTTTAAAACTCATCGAGAATCAGTGGAGTATAATCAGTGCATCCATATTTGATACGAAATACCATTATTTTCAAGTTTTAGCTAAGACAACGGACCATTTGCTACAGTTTTTATCAGCAAGAGCATCACAAACGCCTCCAATTTTTCTATACGAAAAGCTTAGTACATATATTGAGGAATTAGAAACGAAGCTTTCATTAACTCTTGATGTAACAGAGTGGTCAGAAAACTCCTTTACGATTAAAAAGTTCCTTCTTGAGGCTGATGAAGAAATGATTAAATTATATAACCACATATTAGTTGTTTTTTCCTATAAGGCATTTGGAAAGCTGCCTGAAAAAATTGAGGTAGTTACCTTATTAAAAGGGGAGACGTCTACCTATTCTCCTTCCGTAGATGACTTAGTAAAAGGATTAACGTATCTTAAATATATGAAAAATGTACTTCTTGATCCGACAGACTATGAAAGAAAGTATGCGAAGAATGATGACTGTAATAGTTGTCCGTTTACTCAACAATGTGAAAAAAATATTGGAGATAGCACTGAAATAGATCTCCTACATTAAAATAATTAAAAACAGTAGGCTAGACGATGCCTACTGTTTTTCGTTTTATCTAATAAGTTGTTGAACAAGTTCACGATTTCGTTTCTTAAAAACTTCATTATGAGAAGAGACCATACCCGATGCTGTAGCATCCGGTTGGATGTATTGCTTTGCCTTGTTAACTGCATTAGCTGCATCCTGAAATGCTCCTGCTATAAGGTTGACCTTCCCGTCATATTTTACAATATCTCCTGCAGCATAAAGTCCTTCTACAGAAGATTGGCTAGAAGAAGTTGCAGCAATAAAGTAATTATCTAGTAAGTGAATATCACACTCACTTTGTTCAAGTAGAGATGTGTCTTGTTCAAATCCATGATTTATAACGACTTCGTCCATTTCCAAGTGGCTTACTTCACCCGTTTCTTTATTAGTTAACTCTACCTTATTAATAACTTCCTGATTATCTGAAGCTATTAATTTAGTAATAGAAGTACTAAATAAACATTCTACTGAACTATTTAAAAGCTGAGTAATCTGCGCTTCATGGCCGGTTAAGTTCTCCCTGCGGTGTGTTAAATATACTTTTTTCGCAACAGGCTCTAGTTCATTTGCCCAGTCAATTGCAGCGTTTCCGCCACCAGAGATAATGACCGTCTTATCTTTAAAATATTTTAGTGACTTAACGGTGTAATGCAGGTTAGATACTTCATAACGCTCAGCACCTTCTATATGTAGCTTTTGAGGTTTAAGGATTCCGCTACCAACCGCAACAATTACTGTTTTGGAGAAGTGAACATTACCAGAAGCCGCACGCAATTCAAAAAGACCTTGTTCATTCTTTGAAATAGACGTAACTCGCTCATTTAGGACAACTGTTGGATTAAAGGTTAAGCCTTGTTTTACAAGCTGTTCGATTAGCTTTGCTCCTGGGGTAGGAGTTAATCCGCCAACATCCCAGATCATTTTTTCTGGATAAATATGAATTTTCCCACCTAGTTGGGGTTGAAATTCTATAATCTTTGTTTTCATCTCTCTAAGGCCACTATAAAAAGCCGAATAGAGTCCTGCAGGTCCACCGCCAATAATCGTTACATCAAAGCATTCTGCTTCCTTTATGCTCATTGTTAAGTCACTCCTTAGAGGTTGTTTATCGTTTATATCTAAATTATGAATGTAAATATTATCCTACAAAAAGTTTTCCGATTGACGTTGACAATCATTATCAGTCGTTTTATAGTATGATAGTACACTATTTTGATAACGATTATCAATACCGTTTGCGTAATTTTTTTAAAAACTGGAGGCTAAAGTCATGGTACGCCTTTATACAAAGGATTTAAATGTTAGCTATGACGATCGATTAATCGTTAAGAATCTTAGTATCGAAATTCCCGATAAAAAGATTACGACAATTATTGGATCAAATGGCTGTGGGAAATCGACCCTCTTAAAAGCGATGACTCGTATTATTTCACATCAGTCTGGAACAATCATTCTTGATGGAGAAAGCATAGCAAAAGAAAATACGAAACTGTTGGCAAAGAAGATGGCTATTCTTCCACAGAATCCTGAAAGTGCAAGTGGATTGACAGTAGGAGAATTAGTGTCTTATGGACGTTTTCCGTATCAAAAGGGATTTGGTCGATTAACAAAGAAGGATCTTGAAGTCATTGACTGGGCACTTGAGGTCACTGGAACAGAATTCTTCAAATATCATCCTGTTGACGCACTTTCGGGTGGACAACGTCAACGAGTGTGGATAGCAATGGCCTTAGCACAAGAAACTGAGATGATCTTTTTGGATGAACCAACAACTTACTTAGATATGGCTCATCAGCTTGAAATCTTAGAATTATTGCAAAAGTTGAACCATGACCAGCAGAGAACGATAGTTATGGTGCTACATGATTTAAATCATGCTGCCCGTTTTGCTGATCATATTATCGCACTTAAGTACGGCCAAATTGTTAAAACAGGTAATGCCGAAGAGGTTATTACTCATGAGGTACTTAAGGAAGTATTCCAAATTGATGCTCAAATAGGTTTAGATCCTAGAACGCATAAACCAATGTGTATGACGTACAACTTACTTAAAGGAGAAGACAAACATGAAAAAAATATTCCTACCTATTCTACTACTCTTGCTAGCTCTTAGTTTAGCTGCTTGTGGTGCAGCGAAAGAAGAGACAAAAGAAACAGATCAACAAAATGCAAATGAAGAAGTAGCTGAAAAAGAAGAAGCAGTTTCAGAGACAAGAACATATGAAGCAGAAACAGGACCAGTTGAAGTTCCTACAAACCCACAACGTGTAATTGTTCTTGCAACATACACAGGAAATGTATTGGCTTTAGATGTTCCACTTGTTGGTGTTGATGCTTGGTCAAAGATGAATCCTCGTTATGAACTTGAGGGAATTGAAGAAGTAACAGATGAAAGCTTAGAAAAAATTATTGAATTAGAGCCAGATTTAATTATCGGTCTTTCAACAATGAAAAACGTGGATAAATTAAAAGAAATTGCTCCTGTAGTAACGTACACATATGGAAAATTAGATTACTTAACACAACACTTAGAGATTGCTAAGCTGTTAAATAAAGAAGAAGAAGCTCAAAGCTGGATTGATGATTTCAAGAAGCGTTCCGCTGAAGCTGGAGAGCAAATCAAAGCGAAAATCGGTGAAGATGCAACAGTATCAGTTATCGAGAACTTTGACAAAGAGCTCTATGTATTTGGAGACAACTGGGCACGTGGAACAGAAATTCTTTATCAAGAAATGAAGTTAAATATGCCTGAAAAAGTAAAAGAAATGGCATTAGAGCCAGGATTCTACTCATTATCTCTAGAAGTTCTACCTGAGTTTGCTGGAGATTACCTAATTGTGAGTAAAGGTGCAGAAACGGAAACATCTTTCATGGAGTCTGAAACATTTAAGAACATTCCTGCTGTGAAAAACAACCAAATGTACAGTGTTAACTCTAATGAGTTTTACTTCAATGATCCAATTACACTTGAGTTTCAATTACAATTCTTTATTGATTCATTTTTAGGTAATTAATAGGTTTAAGGGGAATTCTTATTATGAAGAATTCCTCTTCTTCCGTTTTTATGGTATTTTTTAATATGTACTATTCAATCTGTTACAGAAAAGATGAGGACTTATGAATAATCACATCCATTCCATTCCATTTCCGATTAAGTTTATAGCTGGCTGTATTGTTCTTGTTTGCACCTTTTTTATTTCAATGGTGTTTGGAGCAGCTGATACAAGTATACATGAGGTTTGGTTGGCGCTTACGTCGAGCGTAAAAACAGATACGATCATTATGCTTCGAGAAATACGCTTGCCAAGAGAAATTGCTGCCGTATTTGTTGGAGCGGGGCTATCCGTGGCTGGAGCCATTATGCAGGGAGTTACTCGTAATCCACTTGCAGATCCAAGTTTACTTGGACTAACTGCTGGAGCGAACGCAGCTTTAGCTTTAGTTATAGCTCTTATGCCAACAGCGAATTACTTCGCGATTACGATTGCCTGTTTTATTGGTGCTGCTATTGGAACCATTATGGTTGTAAGTATTGGTGCAGCAAAAAAAGGTGGCTTTTCTCCGTTTCGAATTGTCTTAGCTGGTGCGGCAGTTTCAGCCTTTTTATATGCGATTGCAGAAGGTATTGGGCTTTATTTTAAAATTACAAAGGAAGTTTCCATGTGGAGTGCTGGAGGTATTATTGGTACTACCTGGGGGCAGCTTCAAGTCATTGTTCCTTTTATCGTAGTCGGCATTCTTATTTCTATTTTTCTTTCAAGGCAGCTTACGATTCTTAGTTTAGATGAAGAGCTTGCTATCGGACTTGGTCAAAATATTAGAGTTGTAAAATATGTTTTATTTATTATTGTTATTATGCTAGCTGGGGCGTCTGTGGCATTAGTTGGAAACTTAGCTTTTCTCGGTTTAATGATTCCTCATATTGTTCGAACAATCGTTGGTACGGACTATCGTTACATATTGCCAATGTCAGCAGTTTGTGGAGCAACCTTCTTAGTGATAGCAGATACACTCGGGCGGAATTTGAATGCACCGTTTGAAACACCTGTTCCAGCAATTGTTGCGATGATGGGACTTCCATTCTTTCTCTTCATTGTTCGAAAGGGAGGGAAAGCATTCTAATGATACATCCAAATCTGATTCGCAAACAAAGAATAACTCTACTCGTTATGCTAGCTTTAATTATAGGAACTGCTGTCATAAGCATGGGGTTAGGTTATTCGTCAGTATCGTTCGACCGTATTCTCCCTACGTTGTTTGGTGAGGGGTCGTTTAAAGAAAGGTTTGTTATCTTTGAGATTCGATTGCCTCGTATGCTCATTACGATTCTTGCAGGGATGGCGCTTGCTGTTTCAGGGGCAATTTTACAAGGAGTTACGAGAAATGACCTTGCTGACCCAGGGATAATTGGTATTAATGCAGGTGCTGGTGTCGGCGTTTCATTATTCTTCTTGTATTTTCCAATTGATGCAGCAACATTCATCTATCTGCTCCCAATCATTGCATTTGTCGGAGCATTTATAACTGCCTTTTTCATCTATTTATTTGCTTATAGTCGAAAAGTGGGTTTGCAACCCATACGCTTAATTCTGATTGGTGTCGGTTTTTCGATGGCCTTATCAGGGGTTATGGTTGTTCTTATTTCTTCTTCTGAGCGGGAAAAAGTAGACTTCATTGCTAGATGGCTGGCAGGGAATATATGGGGGACGGATTGGCCGTTTATCGTTGCACTTGCACCTTGGCTACTCGTATTAATTCCGTTAACCTTATTTAAAGCAAATCGCTTAAATTTGTTATCTTTAAGTGAGCCAGTTGCTGTTGGAGTTGGCGTACAACTTGAAAGAGAAAGACTGATTATGTTAGTGATAGCAGTAGCACTTGCAGCTTCGGCTGTCTCTGTAACAGGAGGCATTGCATTTATTGGTTTAATGGCACCTCACATTGCAAAAGCACTCGTTGGTCCAAGAAATCAACTCTTTCTGCCAATTGCGATCTTGCTTGGAGGTTGGTTACTGTTACTCGCCGATACAATTGGTCGAAATATTTTAGAGCCTGAAGGCATAGCTGCAGGGATTATGACAGCACTTATTGGTGCTCCTTATTTTATTTATCTTTTATTAAAACAAAAGTAAGGATTATAGTAGATTCGAATGCGCAAGGAGGTATATCTCCTTGCTTTTTTTTGTGTCTTTTTAAAATAAAAGGTGTTTAGCGATAAAATGATTTGTTTATTTAATAAAATTTTATTGTAAAACGATAAATAATATGTTAAATTCAAAATGACAATATTTTAGTGAGGTGCTTTTTAATGAAACGTTCAACAATCTTTTTGAAAATAGCTGTTTTTCTTATTGGAGCTCCAGTTCTCGCTATATGTATCTTTTTACTACCTAACCTAGTGGTAGAAGCATTTGAACAATGGAGAAATGGTGCAGATTTGGCATATGTCGTATTTGGCATTTTACTTGTTATGTATGTATCGACGGTGCCGTTTTACTTTGCCTTGTATCAAGCGTTTAAACTTTTAAGTTATATTGATAAGAACCAGGCATTTTCGGAACTATCTGTAATTGCCCTGAAAAAAATTAAATACTGTGCTATTACAATTAGTGGCCTATATGTGCTAGCCCTTCCATTGGTTTTTATCATAGCAGAGTGGGACGATGCACCTGGCCTGGCTTTAATCGGATTGGTTATCCCTGGAGCTTCAATGGTTATCGCAGTCTTTGCTGCTGTCCTTCAGAGACTTTTACAAGAAGCGATTATTATAAAATCAGAAAATGATTTAACGGTCTGAGGTGATTACAATGGCGATTATAATTAATATTGATGTGATGCTGGCTAAAAGGAAAATGAGTGTAACAGAACTCTCTGAAAGAGTTGGAATAACAATGGCTAATCTTTCTATATTGAAAAATGGCAAAGCAAAAGCAGTTCGGCTTTCGACTTTAGAGGCAATTTGCAAAGCACTAGACTGCCAACCCGGGGATCTATTAGAGTACAGAAGTGAAGAAGAATAATATACAACAAAAATTCTCAATATACAGGGGCAAATCTCAAAGAAGGAGATTGCCTCTTTATTATGGAAGTTAAGAGTTTAAAATATGGTATTTTTTTATTTTGTAAAAAAAAGTGAAATAATTTAAGAAATGGAACGACTAATTAGTGTCTGAAAAATGTAGAGGAGAAACACGATGGACAGTAATAAAATAACTGAATGGTTTTATCAATACAACAAGGACATTTATCATTTCTTAATTTATTACACCGGAACAAGTGATGTAGAGGATATGGTGCAAGAAGTGTTCATAAGAGCAATCAAAGGCTATGATTCCTTTCAAGAAAATTCAAGCCCAAAGACATGGTTATTTGGCATTGCCCGCCATGTTGGCCTAGATAAAATTCGCAAGAATAAAAGGTTAGGACTACTAAATAAAAATATGATTGGCAGAATGCTTGAGTTGCAGGATGATTTTTCACCAGAGAAGATTCTTCAATTAAATGAAAGGTCAAACCAATTATATCAGGCTATTCAAAGGTTAAAAACAAATTACAGAGATGTAATTATTTTAAGAGGAATTAAAGAACTTACGGTAGCTGAAACCGCTTGTATTCTGAATTGGAATGAAAATAAAGTACGGATCACCTATCATAGGGCGTTAAAAGTATTACAAAAGGAAATAGGGAGGTTATCTTAATGAAGGAAAAAGATCAAGAGTTTGATAGCTTACTAAAAGAGATTACTTCCCTCCCGGAACCAGACTATAACAAGAAATTTGATGCTGATGTTCAAAATAGAATGTTAAACCAACTTATCGATTTTTCAGTTCAGTATGAAAAAAAGAAAAAGGTAGGTGCGATTATGAAAAACATTGCATTTAGTGTGACAGGCGTTGTAGCGGTAATTTTATTTGTCGTGTTAATTAGCACAACGAATTTATGGAATAGTGGAGATGGGGGGAATAGCTTGGCTTTCCAAGAATTTAAACAGGATGATTGGACATTAGATTCAGAGTTTGAGCACGGCAGTATTACCTTTTTAGGAAAACCTGGAGAAATCGGGGTGGCTAATTTTTGGGATGAAACGAATGCATTTTTAGTAAACAGTGAGCATCATATTATTGTTTGGAGATTGTACGGTGATCCTGAAGCATTCGAACACGAGTTAAAAGAGATTGGAACCCCTGATATAGACTATGGAGATCGCTTTAGAATAGTTGGAGTTCATAAGGAAACAGTCACGGAAATTGATTTTTTAGAAGGGAAAGAAATCTCTATTGTTCCGTTTAGTGTTGATGGCTACAGAGGGGTTGAAATTCAAGAAAATAATATTACGTTTCCAAAAGAAGGAACTTGGAGCTTAAGTGTTTTTATTAATAATAAATTGTTTAACAGTGTTGTTATAGAAGTTACGAAGTGAAAAATAGGATGGGACAGATAATGTTGTCAGCCTGAGCTTCGTTAATTGATAAATAAATGTCTGACAAGTAAAATAAAGAAGTCAAAAATAATAGAATAGAGGGTTTGTATATGATTCAACGTACTGTATTAGTTAAGTTTGCGGAAACCACGACTCAGGAGCAGCTTGTAGAAGTTGTTAACCGTTTCAAGGCACTGGAAAATGTATTAACAGGAATAGTAGAAATTCAAGCAGGTCTAAATCTAGCTGAAAAAAGTAAGGAATTCCAAGTGGTGCTAATGGTACGCTTCGAGGACCAGGCAGCACTGGATGCATATACTGCTAATGAAGACCATCAGGCTGTTGCGGCATTTATTCGTGAAGTTGGTCGTGTTGATAGTATCGGAGTAGATATCGAGATTTAATAAATCCCTATATTTTACATTTAGAGTAGGTAGCCATACTTCTTAAGAAGGAAGTATGGTTATTTGCGTTGAATTAGTAGTATTGTAATCATGGTAAAGATGAAAATATGGAGTGGTGAAAATGATAAATTTAGCTGAGAAGCCAACTATTTTAGGAGAAAAGGTTATACTTAGACCGTTTACAGAAGAAGATATTCCTTATTTAGAAGAATGCCTGGAGGACCCTGAAGTAATAAAACTTACAGGGAGTTCAGCTGATCTTGATAGAGAAACATTTTTAAATTGGTATAGAACAAGAAATGAAACAAACGATCGATTGGACCTTGCCATTGTAGAACAAAGTCAAGGTGTATTGGTGGGAGAAGTTGTTCTTAATCTGTATGATGAAAAAAATCAAAGCATGAATTTTAGGATTCTGATTGGTCCTAGAGGAAGAAACCGGGGGTTAGGTAGTGAAGCGACACGGCTTGTCCTGGATTATGTATTTAATAATACTGACTTAAATCAAATAACATTAAGTGTATTTGATTTTAATCCAAGAGCAAAGTATGTGTATGAAAAGATAGGCTTTGTTGTAGAAAGTATAGATGAAAAAGACCTGGAGTATGAAGGTGAATGGATTGATTCTATTAATATGAAATTAACAAGGGAAGCTTGGAGGAGTAGATAGTCTGGATTTTATGCTGATTTGGACAGGTTGAGTAGAATCAAGAGGAAACGGGTCCAAATCCTACTATAAAAGACAATATGGAAAGATTGGTTTTAATCCATAAGAGATTAAGACCTTTTTTTTCGAAAAATACACTATAAACAATAAACTAGTAACTAAATTTAATAAAAATTTATTGTAATTCAATAAATAGTGTGGTAAATTCATACTAATAAAGTTGTTTTTTATGAACAAGGAACAACATTCTATTAAAATTAGGCCTCAAAGCGGTCATTTTAGAGGCATTTTGTAAAGCATTAGACTGTCAATCTGGAGACCTTTTGAAATATCGAGAAGATGAGACTACCTAGGTTAATCAAGTTTGGAGGTTCAAATTATGAGAGCACTAAAACAACTCGTTCGTTTTGGTTGGGAGCAGGCCTTATCATGTGTGTTTCCGGTTGTTATATTTGCTTCTTTGGCTATTACTCAAGTTATGCCACTTCCCTTTTTACCCCGGTACGATTGGCTACTCATCATTTGTCTTCTGATGCAATGGTGGATGATTCGTTCTGGGTTAGAAACAAAAGATGAGCTAAAAGTGATTACATTGTTCCACCTTATTGGTCTCGCACTTGAACTTTTCAAGGTTCATATGGGTTCCTGGTCTTACCCGGACGAAGGCTATTCCAAGATTTTTGGAGTACCTTTGTATAGTGGATTTATGTACGCAAGTGTAGCAAGTTATCTTTGTCAGGCATGGAGAAGGCTTAAGGTTGAACTAGTTAAGTGGCCACCGATGTTGTTTGTTGTACCTCTTGCTGCTGCTATTTATTTGAATTTTTTTACTCACCATTATTGGATAGATATTCGTTGGTGGTTATCTGCGCTAGTCATTGTTGTATTTTGGCAGTCATGGGTTTCGTATGAAGTTGGTGGAACACGTTACCGTATGCCAATTGTATTTTCTTTTGTGCTTATCGGATTTTTTATATGGATAGCTGAAAATATCGCAACGTTCTTTGGGGCTTGGGAATACCCAAACCAAACTGATGCATGGAGTCTCGTTCATTTAGGTAAGGTAAGTTCTTGGCTTCTATTAGTAATTGTTAGCTTTCTTATAGTAGCGACGTTAAAGCAGGTTAAGGGGACTAATTCCACTATGGTAGATAATAGTCAGTTTTTATAACTGTCCTTTAGTACTATCGGAACATTCTTTGTTAATTTTTTACAGTTAAAGAGTATTCTGCCTTAGCCTCAGGCTAGGCTTACTTTTTTAATTTTAGGAAGAGATTTGTAAACCAATAAGCTAGTACAGCCATCCCAGTATCTAGTAGGTAGATATGAAAGAGATTCATTCCATTATGAAGCTCCAATAACTCTAATTTTTGCCAGAACCAGGCAGTGGCAGTGACTATAGCAGCGGTAAAAAGGGTGAGAAGATAAAAGTTCTTTTTATGTTTAATAGCATACTGATAGGTGAGCAAAAAAATTACAGGAACAAAGGATCCATCGACAGGAATGCTTACGGGTATAAAAGGAATCATATGGTAAGGATGAGACCAAAAGTTAAAACGGGTAAAGAAAACGTCTAAATAAACAAAAATGACATGAAAGGAGTAACCATAAAAAGCGATTTGAAATATCTTTTTTTTATGAATAAGGAAGAGTGTGACTAGTAAAGGAACGATAAAAAAACCCACAGACGTCCAAAATTGCCACGTGCCAAAATGTCCATATCGATTCCAATGTTCCAAGATTAGATCCATAAGTTCAGCATCTAGATTACGGATTTCTTGTTGGAGATGCTCTTGTGACATTGATTATTCCCTCCTAAGGTTCCTCTTCTATAGATATAGCTTGGCGAATGTTCTTAATTTTTATGTGAGTTGAAATATTATTCTAAGCTTAATTGACAGTGTTACGTCATCTTAAACAGACTGAAGTTAAATTATAAAATAGGGAATTTAGTAAACAATAGAATATAAAATTTTTTTTGGAGAGGAATGGGAGCGCTTGAATCAACCATTTTCTTTAGAAGGTTTGATTATTATATTTTCTACCATTATATCCATTATTATCTCTATATTAATTATTAGGCTGAATTGGAAAAGGTATGGACTATTGTTTCTTTTGAGTTCTTTTGCTGGTTATTTTATTTGTTATATTTTTGTGAAACTTGGTTATTATCATTACCCTTATACATTGTTGCCTAACTATTCGTTAATGCCAATAACATCAATAACAACAGTTTTTCCTTTTATTGTTATTGGTTCAGTATGTTTTAGTCCAAAAGAATGGAAATGGAAAATACCATTCTATTGGACGATTGTTCATGCCGGAATGGTTTTTGAGATATGGGCTATTCGAAATACAACACTCATAGAATATTTAAATAAATGGGATTCGTGGGATTCTTACACTAGTTGGTGGATCTACTTGTTGATATTTCAATTAATAGGCGAGAAAATCGTTCCTGCGAAATACACCTATCCTATTAATTCGGCCAAATTTAGATACTCTTCAATCTTCTGGATCATCTCACATATGATTCTAGTTGGAAGTATTTTTTATTTTGGTTACCATACTGGCTCTAAGATATAGCTTTAAGAGTGTTAGTCAATGAAGGATTAATACTCTTTTTTTATAATTGTATAGTGTATACAAGTAACTCTGAAGTTTAATCTCTCATTGCTCCTGCCTCGCGAGAAGTCATGGCACCTTGACCTTCACTAACATCTTTTTGAATTTCTTGTTTTACTTTTTGGGCATCAGTACCCGCATATTCTGGTTTCAGAATTGAATCTACATTCTCGTTAGCTTGTTGATGTTTCATATAATTCCTCCCAAATTATTGTCTATTAACCTTAGTATTAACAAAGAAATTTGTTTTAGTACGTTACTTAAGAGTGTGTTCTGTATCAGAGGGATTATGTTGAGAACCGAAATAGAGGGTAGTCAGAAGGATTACTAACTACTTGTGTTGAAATACATCAGTGAACATATTTATATAAATTCTTCTGTGTAGAATAACTTTGCTTAATTAAGGGGATAAAAACATATGCTTTTATCAAATTTAACGTATGAACAATTTCAATCAATAAATGAGGATAGCAGCTTTTGGGAGCGTAAAATGATTGGCATTATCCAACAGGAAAACATACCAGAAGGAAGTTTAACCCGTTTTTCTTACGGTTCTAATATTGTTTATAGTTATAACGGTGAGTTAGTTATTAAACTGTATCCTAGTTATTTTAAGGATGAATTTGAACGTGAAATAGAAGTGTTAAAAAATATTGAAAACGACATTACGTTTGTTGAAATACCAAAGATACACTCAGTTGGTGCATATGAAGGCTGGGACTATCTTATTATGAGTGAACTTGAAGGATCGCTATTAATTGATTTATGGGATCAACTTACATTCGAAGAAAAGATAGAGTGCAGTACAGATTTAGGTAAAGTCATCCGTGAGTTTCATTCTATCTCAAATGATAGCTTTAAAACGATAGATGTAGATTGGCAGTCATTTATAAAAAATCAATATCTTACTGTGGTTGATAAACAAATAAAGGCCAATTTACCTCAGAAATTTTTAAATACTTTAGAAGAATATTTAGAGGAGTCTTGTATAAATTACCATCCTACACTAAGGTTGTTAACTGGCGAGTACACACCATTTAATTTACTCTTTAATAAGGATAATGATAATTGGAAGCTAACAGGAGTGATCGATTTTGCTGATTGTTTTTTAGGAGATCCTGAATATGATTTACTAGGCCCAATTCTTTTTATGTTTAACGGTAATAAGGAGCTAACAACTTCATTTTTACTTAGCTACGGCTATAGAAAAGAAGAGCTTAATGATTACCTTCGTAAAAAGCTCATGACCTACACACTCCTCCATCGTTTCAGTAACATAGAGTACTATATTTCTAGAAATCCTGAAGCCAATAATTGTGATAGCTTTGAAGACCTATCTAGACAGCTTTTTAATTTTTAAGGAGGAAGAAAGATGTTGATGCAATTAAAACCAATTGGCTATATTAAAAGCCCTAGGAAGACTCCAGAGGATGATAACTGGGGAAAAGTTGTGTCTCTTATTACTTTGGAAGATAACATGCCTCAAGAAAGTCTTGATGGAATTGAGTTATTTTCCCATGCTGATATTATCTTTTATTTTCATCTAGTAAAGGCTGAAAAAATAGAACATGGTTCTAGACACCCAAGAAATGATGTAACATTACCTAAAATGGGGATCTTTGCACAACGTGGGAAGAATAGACCGAATCAATTGGGAGTAACTACTGTAAAAATTATTAAACGTGAGGGTAATACTCTCTATGTAAGCGGGTTGGATGCAGTAGACGGTACTCCAGTCATTGACATTAAACCGGTCATGAAGGAATTCTTACCAAGGGAATCGGTAGAGCAACCTAGTTGGGTATCAGAAATTATGAGAAACTATTGGTGAGATGGAAAAGTATAGTCGATACAAGAGTTAAGGATTAGGTACTAACCTATTGAGGATTAGTACCTTTTTGTGTCTTTTTTTCAAATTTTGGATGAAATTTGAAGTGGAAAACTGTCGATTTGTGTTATATTTTAGAGTAGGACATTATTACTTAGTTATAAAAATGAGGGATCATATGGCAATTGACTTATTAAACAACCTTGCAATTACAGCTGCACTTTTGTTTATAGCGGGGAAGTTTTTCGAAAATAGACCACTTGTGTTAGATGCAATTTTAAAAACTAGATTGTATGGTGGTCTATGGGCAGGAATTTTAGGTTCATTACTAATGGTAAGCACGATACAAATAACAGAAACAGTTATCTTAGACTTAAGGCATTTAGCTATAGTAGTTGTAGCTATTTATGGTGGACCAGTTTCTGCTATTGTAGCAGGATTTATTATTGGTACAATGAGGATCCTTTTGTTTGGGATAAATAATGCGTCTATTGTTGGGTGCTCAATTGCCATTATTATGGGTGGGATTATTGGCTTTATTGCTACAATTAACATGCGAAAAAACCATAAATATATACTAATGAACAGTGCCTTTGTTATTACTAATTCAATTGCACTAACTATACTTATAGATAACCTGGTCATTTCACAAAAAATCTTACTATATTACATTCCAATTTCGATTGTCGGTGGCTTATTTTCCTACTCAATCGTTGAATATATTCGAAAATCAAACGTAAATCAACGAAACATGAAGTATTATAAAATGATGGCTGATAATTCAACCGATATTATTTCAACGCACAATATAGATGGAACCTTTAAATTTTTATCTCCTTCATGTGAAGCAATATTAGGATACAATCAAAAGGAATTAATCGGAAAAAATCCAAATGATTTTTACTTGTCCGAGGATTCCAACAAGGTTAATGAATCTCTTCAAATAGTAAGTAACTCTTTAACTCCTTTTACAGTGGAATATCGTTTTAAGCGAAAAGACGGCTCAATTATTTGGCTAGAAACTACTTCAAAACAAATGACAAACTCACCAGGCTCACAAAAGGAAATTATTTGTGTCTCTAGGGAAATTACAGAGCGAAAGATAATTGAAAATGCTTTAGTAGAAAATAAGGAGCGATTTAGTAATTTAGTTAGACATATGCCTAATCCAATGATAGTGCACAAAGATAACAAAATTATTTTTGCTAATGAGCAAGCTAGTAAATTAGGGAGATATTCTGTTGAAGAATTGGTAGGGAAGTCAATTTTTGATTTTATTCAAACAGAGTATCATTCAAAAACAATAGATCATATTAAAGATCTATATGAAGGGAAACATGACCCGAATTCCCTGGAAATTAAAATGAAAACGTCTACAGGTCGTTATTTAGATATCGAGGCTACTAGTAAATATATCCGTTACAATAATGAAGGGGCAATTCAAGTTATCTTTCGAGATGTAACTGAGAAAAGGAGACTTGAAAGAGAACTAAAGGAAACGCATGATCGCTTTACCTTTATAACAGAAAACTCAAAAGATGTGATTACAATATTAGAAGGTGACGGAGTTGTCAGGTACATTTCACCAGCTTGTGAAATGTTGTTCGGATATACAGTAGCAGAATTTGTTGGGAAAAACGTGTTTCAATATATTCATCCAGATGACGTTGGAGAAATATTGAGCCTTCATCAACAATTTAGTAATTTAGAAAAAGAATTTGTTTCAATCACCTACCGTTACCAAACAAAAAATAAAGATTATATTTGGCTAGAAACGGTTGCTAAAGCTGTTCGAATCGAAAATCAATTAGAAAGTATATTGCTTGTAACAAGAGATATAACAAGCCGACAAGAACAAGCAATCGCACTTGAAGAGTCAAACCAAATGCTACAGAGATTATCCATGTTGGATGGGTTGACAGAAATTCCGAATAGACGCTACTTTGATATAAAGCTGTCAGAGGAATGGAATAATAGTAAAAGAATGGGTATTCCATTATCTATTATTTTATTAGACATTGATTATTTTAAAAAATACAATGATGAGTATGGCCATCTCGAAGGTGACGATTGTTTAAGAAAAGTAGCAAACTTATTAACTACCACGCTTAAAAGACCAAGGGATTTTGTCGCCAGATATGGAGGAGAAGAATTCGTTGTCATTCTTCCTGAAACAGATCCTGATGGGGCAATGACTGTTGCTGAGCACTTAAGAAGTAATATTAGAGCAGAAAACATCCCTCATATTAAGTCAAAAATCGATGACAATGTAACAGTAAGTCTTGGTTGTTCTACAATGGTTGCTACTGAAGTGAATACACCAGAAGAATTGATGGAAATGGCTGACAAAGCCTTATACAAATCAAAACAATCTGGAAGAAACAGGGTAACTCGATTTTTGGAGACTATGAAAATTGGAGTTTAAAAAGTTAAATAAATTAGAGCTAGGGTGTTAATCAAAGATTAACGCTCTTTTTTTATGAGTGTGAAAAGCTGTCTTTAGTATAAAACGGCTCAGATATTAATTTTTTATCTGGGCTTTTGCATGTAATTGGAGTTTATTAAAAACCAGTTCCTAACATTAACATAAAACCATATATATAGAATAAAAACCTAACAGGAGTAGATTTATTTGGATAAACAAAACAGTAAATTTAGATGGGTTGTTTTTGCTTCTGTTTTATTTACGTATTTAGTCATTTCGAGTCAACGAACTGCTCCTGGATTGATTACCGACCAAGTCATGTTGGATTTTAAGGTAACAGCAACCACCATTGGGTTACTGACAAGTATTCAATTTTTTGTGTACACGAGTTTACAAATTCCAATGGGAATTATGGCTGATCGGTTTGGGCCTAATTTTTTCTTAATTACTGGAGCAATCCTTACAGGTGTAGGGACAATTATTTATAGTATTGGGACACATGAGTTTGTGTTATTTTTTGCTAGAATTTTGACCGGTATTGGTGATGCGACCATATGGGTTAACATGGTATTGATTCTAAGTATATGGTTTAATGCAAAGGAATTTACTAGACTAATTGGTGTAGCAGCCATGACAGGAAGCCTTGGTTTTCTGTTAGCAACTGTTCCATTTTCTTTAATGATTAATTCGTTTGGTTGGAGAACAGCCTTTTTTTTATCAGGAGTATTGATTTGTTTTTGTGGCATTCTACTTTATTTTGTACTTGTAAGAAAATCAAAACAACCAGTATTTAGTAAGCGGGAAATACAACGCGAGAAAACCCTTGTTTTACTCCGAAGAATCTTTTCGAGTCGCCAAGCATGGGCTTTATTTATGTGTCACTTTGGGATTGTAGGAACGTATGTAGGATTCATCAGTTCGTGGGGAGTACCTTATGGGATGAATGTTTATGGAATGTCACGGATAGATGCAAGTCAGCTTATCATGCTAGGTTTAATTGGAGCACTGATTGGGGCGCCACTAGCTGGCTGGATTTCAAGTAAGTTAGAAATGATTAAACGGCCGTATATTTTAGTTCACTTACTTTTATTTATTAGTTGGTCTATCTTCCTATTATCTAGTGGGAAGCCGCCATATTTCTTGTTAGTTCTGCTTTTCTTTATCAGTGGACTTTTATATGGGGCCAATGCTTTAACTTTTGCATCCGTTCGTCAATCCTTTCCTATAAAAGAATCTGGTATTGTCTCTGGATTTGCGAACACTGGTGGATTTCTAAGTGCGGTTTTGTTACCAAGCATCTTTGGAAAAGTTTTAGACCATTTTCAATTAGTCACGGGGAATGTAGGTAATGGATATTACTATGGCTTTATGACTCCAGTAACATTCTCACTAATTGGCTTGATAGGGGTGCTTATTTTGAAGGAAAAGCGAGAGGTAGAGGAGGTAAAAGTGTGAATTTAATAAAGGTGCATGGTTTTTAGAAGGAAGTAAGGAAGAGGTCGTAACCTCCTCCTTTTTCAAGTTTAGCTTTAGTTGGAAATTGTACAAGAGTATCCATTATTTGTTGTGTTTTCTCTTTTGTAGCTTCGTCTAGAGATGCGCTTTTACATTTGCAGCCTGGTCAACACTGTAGAAATTGGCCTAAAAGTGTATGTGGATGCTGCATAGGTTGGGAGACTAGCCACACCTAACACTCCAAGTGATACTGCTCCTGCCAAAACATAAGTATACATTTTTATCTTCTTCATTTTACATTCCTCCTAGATTCTTTAAGATTTATTTCATTTGTAGGTCTATAGATGGTTGGGACAATTTGTACTTTACTAGGAGGTGGTGAAAATTTTGAAAGTAGTTTAGAAAAATATTTATTTAATTTTAATTAGAACCTAAACATTCTACTGAAAGTATGAAGAAGTTCAATGAGACAGTGGCTAAGCATCCTCAGTTAGAATCTATACTAATTCCGATAGGTGATGGGCTCACTGTTTCAAAGGTGAAGGAATTATAGATAAAAAGAAATGGCTCCCTCATATAATACAAGGCAGCCTTTGCTTTATTTCTCTCTGTAAGGATCAATCGTTAGAATTGTCCCATCTTCATTATAAGTAAGCTCAGTGTATTTCACAGATCGCTTATGGTCTACGCCACCTGATAATGAACAATCATGATAGAATAGATACCATTTATCATTAAACTGAACAATCGAGTGATGAGTGGTCCAACCGCTAACAGGTGTTAGAATGGTGCCCTTAAACACAAATGGTCCCTGATGGTTCTCGCTTACAGCGTAAACAATTTTATGAGTAGTACCTGTCGAGTATGAGAGATAATATAGCCCATTGAATTTATGAACCCATGGACCTTCAAAAAATCTACGGTCTTCGTCACCAGCAAGAATTGGATTGTTATTTTCATCAACAATGGAAATTTCTTTTGAGGTGCTTTTAAAAGTCAACATATCCTCACTTAATTCAGCAACGAGTGGTCCTAAAGCTGGTTCTGATGGATGCGGTCCTTCTGCGTTAGGAAGAAAAGATCCTGTTTGCCATTTCTCCAGTTGCCCACCCCAAAGCCCTCCAAAATAAACATATGCTTTATCATCTTCATCCACTAACACGGCTGGATCTATGCTGAAACTACCAGGTATGTATGTTTCCTCAGCCTTAAATGGCCCAGCAGGATGAGAACTAGTTGCTACACCAATTCTAAAAATACCATCTTTATCTCTTGCGGGGAAAAATAAGTAATAAGTATTGTTTTTAAAAGCAGCATCCGGTGCCCAAAGCTGTTTACTTGCCCATGGAATATCTTTTAGGTGAAGTGCTTCCCCATGATCGACACAAGGTGCATTTAAATTTTCCATGGATAAAACATGGTAATCTTCCATCGCATATTGGTCCCCATTATCATTTGATGGACCATCATGATCAAGGTCATGAGAGGGGTAAATATAAAGCTTTCCTTCAAAAACATGTGCAGAAGGATCCGCAGTAAAAATATGAGTAACTATTGGTTCATTAGGTTTAGTATCTTTCACCATCCGTTTTCCTCCATTTAGTAGTAATAGTTGTTTTTCAATACTAGTATAAAGGAAAAGAATGAACTTTGTATATTCAATGAACTAACTTTCTTGAAAAAGATTATTAGGCTGTAGCCTGCAAGATTAATAAACAATAGGTATTTATTGACCTAACCAACTACTACTACTATTTTCTTTCTGATTAGATAATATTGAGAGTTGTATATTTTGGAGTATATGTAAAAGAAAATATTTCCACTTGTATTTAATCGTTCAAAGGGTATATAATAAGTTTTGTTCTTAGCAAGTCTGGTGATTAAGGCGAAGAGGTCACACCCGTTCCCATGCCGAACACGGAAGTTAAGCTCTTCAGCGCCGATGGTAGTTGGGGGTTTCCCCCTGTGAGAGTAGGACGTCGCCAGGCTTTTACCAACTATTTCAACTTCGTAGAAGTTGACAATGAAATGAATAGATGGTAAGATAAGTTGTGTTGCCTGATACACATTGGATTCAACACTTTTTTAATCTAAGGTTACTTCACAGAAGTTGACTTTAAAGAAATAGTGTGATAGAATAAATGATGTTACTTAACAAGGCAAACAAGTTAAAAATAGTGGTTGACATGAGATTATAATTTTGATAAATTATGATTCTGTCACAAAAAAGTTCTTTGAAAACTGAACACAACACAAGCGTCAATGTTTGTTTTAAAAATTGTTTTAGCATGAGCTAATCAACTCTATTGGAGAGTTTGATCCTGGCTCAGGACGAACGCTGGCGGCGTGCCTAATACATGCAAGTCGAGCGGTTTTTAGGAAGCTTGCTTCCTAAGAATAGCGGCGGACGGGTGAGTAACACGTGGGCAACCTACCTATAAGACTGGGATAACTTCGGGAAACCGGAGCTAATAC